>CAWJDP010000001.1:0-1033567 GCA_963841715.1 uncultured Thermoleophilia bacterium
CGCACGTTGGGGCGACGACGCGGGAAACCGCCTCAGGTCCGCAGGGATGAGCGGGCTCGGTTGCGAGAGGAGCGTGTCGTTCTGGTTCACCTGGACGTCGCCCTTCGGCGTGTTGAGCGTCCTGTCTCCGCCGCCGCCGCACCCAACGGCCGCGACCACGACAACAGCTGACACGAGAGCCGCGGCGGCCCCCAGGGCGAATCCGGCGCCCCCGCGCGGGGCGAGGGCCTTCAATCTCGGACCAGCCTCGGGCATAACGACGCGTGATGATATTGGTCCAATGTGCGTCGCCTGCGCAGCACGCGGTATGCGGAGCGTCTGAGTCCTGGCTCCGTCGCAGAGAGCCACGCTCTTGCTCGCACCGTCATCAGGGTTTATCAGCGGAATCGAGCGCGTCGCGGATGCGGTCTCGGAAGCCTGCGACGGACCGCTCCAGCGGATGAACCTCTACCGGTCGGAAACCGAGCCCTCGCCCAGCGGGAACATGCGCGCGAAGCTTCGCTTCACCCTCCAGGCGCTGGCGACAGCGTTGCGAGACAAGCCGGCCCTCGTTTTCGTTCTGCACCTGGGTCTCCTCCCAACCGGCGTGTCATGCGCGGCAGTCTCCGGTTCGCGAGTCGTGGTGCTCCTCCACGGCGATGAGGCGTGGCGGAGGCTCCCCGGCTGGGAGCGCCGAGTTGTCAACCGATGCGACCGGATCCTCGCGGTCTCTCGCTTCACCCGCGATCGCTTTGCCCGCTCCAACGGTTTCCGCCCTGAGGACCTGGATGTCGTCCACCTGCCGGTGAATGCGGACCTCGTACGCGCGGCTCTTGAGACCGATCAGGTTCCCACCGACCGCCGACCGCCTCGGCTGGTGAGCGTCTCGAGAGTGCACAAACGCCAGCGGTACAAGGGCCTGTTCGACATCGCGGAGAGCCTCCCCCTTGTCCTGCGCGAGGTCCCCGATGCGCGCTGGACGGTCGTCGGCGCCGGCGACGATCTGAATGACCTAATGGCCCGCTGCGGCGAGCTCGGACTCGACGACGCCGTCGACTTTCGCGGGACCGTCTCCGACGACGAGCTGGCCGAAGCGTATGGACAGGCGGCCGCGTTCGTGCTGCCAAGCGTTACGGACGTCGAAGCCATCCCGCCATATGGGGAGGGTTTTGGACTCGTGTTTGCCGAAGCGGCGATGTTCGGCGTGCCCGCAATCGCCTCTGAGAGCGGCGGAGGGAGCGCAGAGTTCGTCGTTCCGGGAGAGAACGGCCTACTCGTCCCGGCCCGGAACCCCGCCGCTCTCGCAGCCGCGATCGTTCGCCTGCTTGCCGATACCCAGCTCCGGACTCGCCTGTCCCAAGCAGCTCGACGGCAGGCAATGTCCCAGCACCTTCCCCAGCACTTTGCCACCGCGTTGCGTCGGGCTGTGCGCGCGTAGACATACGGCGTCCTTTCTCATGTCTCCACCCCATGGCCAAGGATCGCCTACGCTGCCGCTCCGATGTCGGTCGCGCGTGTCCAGGGGGCGAAACGCCTGCTTCGCGAAGCGCTCGCCACAACCCTCGGCGCCGCTGTGATCGCGTCTCAGGTCGGCTGCGGATCTGCTTCAGGTCCCGCGCGTGTCGACGGCGCGCGGCTGAAAAACGAGCTTCAACGCGCGCTCGGCCTCCCGCTCGCAGAGCGAAGTCGCGAGAAGTACACCGCGGCGTTCGCCAATGTGACGCATATCTACAGCGGGGGCGAGGGCGGGAGATCCGTCCTGGCGGTCGTCTTCGTGGCGCCCGCGGCGACGGGCCAGATCGTCGGCCGCGACTCGCCCCGGCTCCGCGGCGTGACCACCGCTCGCTACCTGAACGCTGTCGTCATCTACGCGCACGGAGATCGATCCGCGGACGCGACCAAACTGCGTGCCTCGATGCGAGCGGCGGCGGCGGGAGGCTGATCTAGCCCGCGATCGGCCGCATCGCAGCGTCGATATCGCGACATGCCCGAAGCGGGCGAGTGGAGGCGCCCTTCGACCTGCCAAGGTCAACGGCGCGCTGGGCCGCGATCAATGCCTGGGGGCGAGCGAGCATTTGTGGATGGATCCGAAGCGCAGTCTCGAGGACGATGCGCCACCCTGCGCGGAAACGTTCGAGGACGAAGTACTCGGGGCGAGGATCGAGGTTGCGGCTCAGAAGCGTGGCCGCAACGAAAGCGGCGTCGCCGCGGCGGCACGTCAGCCCGATCCGCAACTTCGAAAAGAGCAGTTGCGGGCGCGAGTCCGCATATGCGTGGCGTAACCTGTGGCGCCCCAGGGCCGCCCTCGTCTCGGGGTCATAGAGGTCGAGCAGGCCTGCGAGGTTTCCCCACTGCGTCCAGAAGAGGAACCGCATCACGGTCTCGCGCGGGTCCCGGCCACGAACGCGCTCGAGCTGACCGACCGTGAGCGGAGCAGGATCCGCGTTGAGCCGGCCGTTGGCGCCCAGCCTGGCGTGGAACGGCGCCGTGCGGATGATCAAGCCCGAATCGCGCCCGCCGCACCCCAGGAGCGCCGCGATCGCGAGGAGCGCGAGGGCGACCCCGACGCGGCTCATCGACCCACGGCCGAAAGGAGACGGCGGTATCCGGGCGGCCCGTTCGCGCTCGGCATCAGCAACCAGGCGACCACGATCGCGACGGGGACCGCGCGCGCCATGATCGCGATCAGCTCCGGTAGGTCCTCCTCCACCACCCATACCCAGAGGACCAGGGAGGCGAGATAGACGACCTCGAGCCGCGGCGATCGCCACCGCCGCCGCAGCGCTGTGAATCCACCGACCACGAGACCCCAGATCGCGAGTCCGACCACGGCGCCGATCGAGTGGAAGTTCCTCGACAGATCACCGATCTGGGTTGGAGGCGTCGACGCTCTGGCGACGAGTGGGATCTGCCAGTAAGTGTCCGAGAACTCGACCCCGTAATCGAGCACGGGCTTGTCCGGCCATAGGATGCGCGGAACCGCGATCACCGCGGGCAGCAGCCAGTATCGCTCCCCGTTTCCGTATGGGAAGACCGACGGCGTCCGGGCTCGGATCACAGCGACGCTGTCGATGAGGCGCAGGCGAACACTGAGGACGCCGTAGCTGCCCGTGATGGCCTCCGCTGGTGTCAGCGGCGAGCTCGTCTCCGGGCGAAGGATGTTCCTGTAGATCGTGTTCGCCGGGATCAGGACGAGGCTCGCGACGACTATCACAGCGATCGCTCGTCTCCACGGGACGCTGCCCCGCATCGCGACGTAGGCGAGACCGACGTAGACGATCGGCGCCACGCTGGCGCCCTTGAAGCCGACCGCGAACCCCGCAAGAACCTGCAGCGGCGTAAGGACGAGGAGGGCGCGCAGCAGGGTGCGGTCGTTGGTGGCGAAACCCGCCACCGCGCAGACCAGCACGACGATGCTCCCGACCCCCGACAGCTGGTGGACTCCCTCTGAGGCGCCGGGAGCATTGGACGCCGCCGGATCACTGGAGTATCCGAAGAGATGCAGAGCCGTCCCAAGCGCCGTGGCCACGAGGCTGAAGCCGAACACGACCAGCAGGGCGGCGAGCCCCGGCGCCATCCCGGGCAGGATCCGGATCCGGGTAACCGGCCGCGCGCGTCCGGTGAGCTGTGCGGCGAGACCGAACGCCGCGAGCGAGGCTGCGACGAGAACGAGCGCCCCGGGAATGTCTCCACGATCGATGCCCGGTGCCGGCTCCGACGGCGTTGCCAACCAGGTGAGCGAGGTCAAGCCGAGGAACGCGGCGGTGGCCAAGCCGTAGATGCCAACCGCGTCGAGTGGGTCAGCGCGCAGGCGGGCGCAGATCGGCGCGGCGACGGCGAGCACGAGCAAAATCCCGCCCACAACGCCCGCCCGCGCACCTCCCCACACCGCAAGCGAGAGGCCGACCGCCCCGAAAGCCCCGACAGCGCAGAGCGCGCTCGTTCGCCGCTTTGACCAGGTCAAGTGGGCGCCTCCAGGTTGCGCCGGGGCGCCCATGGGTCCCCTCATCATCGCCAGGATGGCAGGAAGCGATCGATGAGCGGCGCATCGATTTCGGGCCACAGCCGGCGCAGCGTGATCGCGTCGCGATCAGATGGGACGCTATCCAGCCCGCCGCGTCATCACGGGCCTCCGGCGCTGTCGAACAGCGGCGAGCGGGGGTTGAGCGACCTGGCGACGCGGTAAGCGTGGAGCGCCGCCGTCGCGTCCCCGGCACGGGCCTCGAGCCGCGAGAGGACGAACCAGTTCCGCCAGTTCGTCACCTCGCGGGCGCTCGCCTGTCGCGCGGCCCGGACGGCTCCCTCGAAGTCGCCCTCCCGCTCGAGCACAAGCGCCTGCTGGAGTCGCGGCGACGCGGCGTACGGCTGGAGCCGCTGCGCCGCCCGCGCCTCCCCGAGCGCGTCCGCGAGCCGCCCGTCCGCGGCGTCGAGCTGGCTGCTGCGCACCGCGGAGTAGCCGCCGAGCGGGATCGCGATCGCGACCAGGGCGGCGATCGAGACGGCGATCACCGCGATCCTGGGAGCCCACGCGGGCGTCGAGCGGTTCTCGGCCCCGCCGGCGACCGCGACCGCGGCGAGGACGAGGAACAGCGCCTCGATCGCCCCGAGCTCCCAGAACCAGTCGACCATCTCGCCGACCGCGATCACGGCCGCCCCGCCGAGCGCCGCAGCGAGCCCGAGCCGCAGCTCTGGCGGCGCGCGCGTCAGTCGCACGACGCCGATCGCGAGCACGCCGATCACGAACGTTGCGATCACGAGCAGCCCGATGATCCCGAGCTCGCCCATCGTCTCGAAATAGAGCGAATGGGCGTCGCGAACGAAGATCGAGTTCGAGCCGTTGCGCGCCCACCAGAACTCGAACGTGCCGGGGCCGATCCCGACCACCGGCTCCGAGTGGTAGGCGTCGACCGCAGAGGCCCAGAAGTCGTAGCGGCCGCTGCTCGAGACGTCGAAGATCTGGGCCGAACGGGAGGCGTGGTTCGGGTTCACGTGCTTGCCGTGCTTGAAGTGCTCCCACTCGTCCGACGCCTTCCCCGGGGCACCGGCCGCGACCGCGACCGCGATCCCGGCGACGAGCACGACACCGACCGCCGCACCCGCGACGGCGGGAGAGATCGGGACCCAGCCGGGGCGCTCGATGCGACGGTCTGCGAGCGCGATTACGACCGCGCACGCTGCAACGACGGCGCAGATGCCGATCAGGATGACCAGCATCTGGTCACCCTGGCGCTCGGCGAGCGAGTTCGTCAGCCCCGAGTCGACCGCGTCGCGCGCATGCGAGGCGAGGATCGCGACGGCGCCACCGGCGGCGCACACCGCGAGTGTCAGGAGCTTCGGCAGCCTCGCCGGGGCGAGGGCGACGAAGACGACGAGACCACCCGCGGCGAGCGGGACGGAGAGGCTCGACCCCGTCCACCACAGCGTCAGCGCGGCAACAGGGATCGCGGCGGCGGCGAGGCCGCGTCCGAAGAGCGAGCGTCCGGACGACGCCGAGCGCAGCAGCAGCGGCAGGCTCGCGGCGGTCAGAGCCGCGAGCCCGCTCGAGTAGTTGATCGGGTAGGCGAGGCGGCCCTCGAGGTGGACGCCGCGCAGCAGCTTCCCCTGGACCTGGGTCGGGAACAGCGACGGCTCCATCCGCGACAGGGCGGCGACCGCGACGAGCACGCCGACGCCCGCGGTGGCGCCGCCGAGCAGCGCCCGCCAGCGCCCGTCGCCCTGGATCGCGAGCGCGAGCGCGAAGAACCCGAGGTAGGCCGCGACGCGGCCGACCTCGACGAACGTGCGCTCGGCGCTCTCCGTCCACCCGAGCGCGAGCGCCGTCCACAGCGCGAACGCCGCGAGCACAGCGAGCATCGCCCGGCCCGCAACCATGCCCCCACCGGCCGGCAGGATCCCGACCGCCGTCCCGACGAGCACGATCCACCACGCGATGATCCCCGCCTGGCTTCGCTCGACGACGTCGAAGCCGCCGTTGTTGAGCCCGAGATAGAGAAGGAGCGCGAACGGCACAAGCCACGCGCCGACGGAACCCGGATCGACCCGCCCCCGTGCCGTCCGGACGGCCCCGCTCGACAGCTCGGCCACACCCTCAAGTATGGCCGACGCGGACGTTCGGCGCCACGCCCAAGACCCCGAGCCGAGCTTCCAGCGCCGCTATCACCGACCATCAGGCAGCGCGATCGCCGCTAGCCTGCGACCCGTGGTCCACCTCGCTGCCCGATCCGAGAGCGTCGCGTGAGCGCGCGGGCGAGCTCCCGATACGTTGCGAGATCGAAGGGGCGTTCCAGCGGCCGAGGCCGGCCCCGAGTCGGCGATGGAGCTGAGCGCGAGTCCCGCCCGAGCCGAACCAGAGTCCTCCAGGTCATTGGCCGCCTCAACATGGGTGGGCCCGCCTATCAGGTGGGAATGCTGAGCGGGAGGCGGATGGACCGGGACCGCTATGAAACGCTGCTCGTCCACGGCACTCTCGCTCCAGGGGAGGAGCCTATGGCGGATTTCGCGGAGCGGGAAGGCGCGCGCATGCGGTACGTGCCCAGCCTCGGAAAGTCGATCAACCCGTTTGCGGACGCCCGCGCGCTGATGACGCTGATTGCGACTGCCCGCAAGTTCCGGCCGCAGATAGTGCATACCCACACCGCCAAGGCCGGGTTCCTCGGCCGGCTCGCCGCGATGCTGGTCCGCCCCGCCCAGCCGTCGTCCACACCTACCACGGGCATGTCCTCGCGGGGTACTTCGGTCCCGGCAGGACCCGTCTGTACCGGATGCTCGAGCGACTGCTCGCGCGGCGGAGCGATTGCCTGATCGGGGTCAGCCGTGCGACCGTTGACGAGCTGGTCCAGCTCGGGGTGGCTCCGCGCGATCGCTTCCGCGTCATCCCGCTCGGCCTCGACCTCGGCGGCTTCGCGAAGCTGGACCCACAGCCCACCGGGCTGGTCAGAGACGAGCTCGACGTCACCGAGGACGAGGTGCTGGTCACGTACATCGGGCGGATCGTGCCGATCAAGCGCCTCGACGTGTTGCTGCGGGCCGTGCGAGCAGCGAGGATCCAGGGAGCGCCCCTCCGACTCGCCCTGGTCGGCGACGGCGAGGAGCGGCTGCGGCTCGAGCGGCTCGCCCGTCAGCTCGGGATCGAGCGCTCCGTCGACTTCCTCGGGTACCGGCGCGATCTGGTGGCGATCGCCGCGGCCTCGGACATCTACGCGCTCAGCTCCGACAGCGAGGGCACGCCCGTATCGCTGATCGAAGGGGCCGCCGCCGCTCGCCCCGCCGTCGCGACGGTCGTCGGCGGAGTGCCGGAGGTCGTGACGCCCGAGACCGGGATCCTCGTCCCGCCTCGTGATCCCACTGCCTTCGGAAACGCGCTGGCGCGCCTTGCCGCCGATCCAGGCCTCCGGGTGAGGCTCGGGGAGCGGGCTCGTCAACGCGTACTCAATCGCTACAGCGCAGCACGATACGTCGCGGACACAGCGGCGCTATACGAGCACCTCTCGAAAGCGGAAGCCGCGATCCCTCGCCCTGCGTCAGAACGCACTGCTTCAACCGGGATGCCGAAACGTCCTCGTCGGCGGCTCGGGCGGTCTGATCAAAGCGTTGCGGGAAAGAGTGTGTCAGCGGACAACCGGCAACTCTCCGTATTGCTGGTCAACCAGTACTTTCCACCCGATAACCCCGCGACAGCTGCGGTGTTCGCGGATCTCATCGCCGCATTCGTGCGGGCGGGACATCGCAGCGAGGTCCTCTGCGGTCGTCCCGTCCTACCAGACCTCCGAGCGGAGGCCCTGGAGACCGCTCCGACGCGAGATTCGGCACGGCGCGCAAGTCGAACGGGTGGGCTCACCGCGTTTCCGCGCCTGCGACTGCGGACCCGCGTTGTCAATTACGTTTCGTTTCTTGCGCTCGGGGCGCTCCGTGCGCTGGCGCGTAGGCGCAGGGACGACACGGACGTGGTGATTTCTGGGAGCGATCCGCCGCTTGCGATCCTGGTGGGGCTGCTCGCTAGTCGCCGGGCGTGTGTCGTGTACCACCTTCAGGACCTCCATCCTGAGACCGCTGTCTCAGCGGGTTTGATCTCCCCCGGGCCGCTGGCGCGTGCATGGGAGGCGATCCACCGCTGGGCCCTGCGACGCTCGGATCTCGTTGTTTGCCTGGGCGACCAGATGGCGCGACGTGTGATCGACAAGGGCGTGCCGGAGTCGCGAGTAACTGTGGTCCCGAACGGGGCTCCTGGTCCACGCGGAGCATCCAGCCCCGAGCTCGTCTCGAAGCTCCGTGGCGGCCGCGATTTCGTGATCGTTCACGCTGGGAATATCGGCGTCGCCGGCGCCTGGGACACGCTCGTGTCGGCACTGGATCGGATCGATGGTGAAGCTGAACTCGTGCTAGTAGGCGCTGGAGTCAGAGCAGCAGAGCTGCGCAAGCGCGGCGTTCGGGTCGAGCCCTGGACCCCTGAGATTGCATCGGTGATGGCAGCTGGCGACATGCAGTTGGTCTCCCAACGAGTCGACATGGAGGGTCTGGTCGTGCCGAGCAAGGTCTATACCGCCCTCGCCTATGGCCGCCCCGTCCTCGCTGTTGTTCCTCGCGAATCGGAAGTCGCGAGGATCGTGGAGCACTGGGGATGCGGGATTGTCGCCGACCCCGAGGATCCCGGCGACTTGGTCGAGAAGATCCATGCCGTCCGCGAGCACCCGGCGACGCTGGAGACGATGGCTAAAGGAGCGCGACGGGCCCGGCGCAGCTTCGACCGGGGAATCGCTTTTGACCGGCTCGTCGGAACGATCGAGGCACTCGCCTCCGAAGTCGACGCAGGTCCACGGTGAATGGGGCAGTGCCAGCCAAGCGCCGAGGGAGCAGTGTTCAATCGGCGACGAGAGAGTGCCAGCTGGCAGGCGATCTCGGTGACGGCGCGCGAGCGCCTGCTCGGCAAGTCACGGGGCGCCCGAGGACGCGAGGCGCGTTGTCGACAAGGCGATTCGCGGACGGCCTGCCGCCGCGACGCTGGCCGCTGTCGAGCGCAGTTCAATGATGCGCCGACCCCCGGCTACTCGAGCATAGGCGTTGTCGAGCATAGGCGTTGTGGAGGCGGTGGGTGAGGGCTTGAGCAAAGGATGGCGGGGGACCGGGCGGAGCGGCTCGCCGATCTGCGAGGACGTGTCATCATCTCTCCGGCAGCGGGCGGGTCCGGTTAAGGAGCGATGAAATTGGTGGTGGGAACAATGCCTCGAATCACGCTGTTGGCCGTCATGGCGAGCGCAGCTGTGCTCGCCATGGGGCTGGGCTCCGCGCTTGGTGCCTCCCATGTGTCTCCGGGGAACTCCGAGGTCGAGCAGTACCTTCCCACGCTCCCCGGCGCGGGCGGGGACACGCCGCTTGGCGGCGGAGGCGGCGGAGGCGGCGGCGCGCCGCTTCCGCGCTCGACGGCGGCGGCGCTCGCCCACGCGGGCCCGCTCGGGAGGGCGGCCGCGGTGTCGGCCGAGCGCACCTCGCCCGACGTCGCCGATGAAGCCTCGGCGGGCACCTCCGGCAACGGCACGACCGCAGCCGGCGGCTCGGGGGCTGGGCGAACAAATCGGTAGGCGGGATCCTCCTCGACGGGTTCGGCTACGGGGGTCAGGGCGGGCTCGGGATCTTCCTCCCGATCATCCTCGGCGTCGTGCTCGGCGCCGGCGTCTTCGCGGTCGTCCGCCGTCACCGCGCCGAGCGAGGAACGGCACAGGACATGAGGACTTTGGCGGGTCGAGGGGCGCGGGGCGCCGGCAGGAGCAGGGTGATCAGGGTCGCGCGCGCGACAATCGCGTGCTGCGCGCTTGCCGCCGGGCTTGCGCTCGCGACCGGCGGTGTCGCCGCAGCGAAGCCGGCGCCGACGCTCGGGATCTGGGACTCGCACCTCCTCTCCGGCACCGCTGCGGAGCGGGGGCAGTGGTTCGACCGCACCGCAAACGAGGGGGCGACGCAGGTCACGATCCAGGCGAACTGGCGCAGCATCGCGCCGAGCAAGCCGGCGAACCCGGCGAACCCCGCCGACCCCGCCTACGACTGGAGCCAGGTCGACGCCGCCGTCCGCGACGCGAATGCCCGTGGCCTGAATGTGATGCTGATGCTGTTCCAGGCTCCCGATTGGGCCGAGGGGCCGAACCGCGCCTCGACCGCGGCGCCCGGCACGTGGCGCCCCGACCCGAACGCACTGGCGCAGTTCGCCACCGCGGCCGCGACGCGCTACTCGGGCAGCTACCACGACCCGCTGTCGCTCTCAGGCGCGCTGCCGAAAGTCAGTCTCTGGGAGATCTGGGGGGAGCCGAACTTCTACACGAACCTCGAGCCGCAGTGGGCGATGTCGGGCGGCAAGTGGCGCGTCGCGAGCCCGCTCACCTACCGGGCGATGGTCAACGCATCCTACGACGCCCTGAAGCAGGTCGATCCCGCGAACCAAGTCGTCGCCGGGGGTCTCGCCCCGGTCGGCGACTACAAGGTCCCGGGCCAGAAGCTCGCCCCGCTCCGCTTCTGGCGCGAGTTCTTCTGCCTCCGCGGGCGCCACGCGCTGAAGCCGAAGAGCTGCCATGGCGCGCCGCCGCACTTGGACGTCATCGCCGGCAACCCGCTGTCGGTGTTCGGCCAGGCCGGAGCGGCCACGGGGGCGTTCGACCACGCGGTGCGAAAGGACGACACGTATCCGCCGGAGATGCACAAGATCAGTCAGATCGTTCGCGCCGCGTCCAAGCATGGCCGCGTCGAGCCTCGCGGCCGCAAGCCCCTGTGGGCGACCGAGCTTGTCGCCTACACGCACCCACCGTCGCCGGCCGAGTTCGGAATCAGCCAGCGGCACCAGGCCAACTACCTCGCCGACGCGCTCTACGTCCTGTGGAAGCAGAAGGTCTCGAACGTCACCTGGGTGGGGATCACCGACTCGACCCACCAGGGCAACGGGCTCTACCTCGCCGACGGGACGCCGAAGCTGTCGGCGCAGGCGTACCGGTTCCCGTTCGTCGTCCGCAAGAAGGGCTCCCATCACGTCCGCGTGTGGGGAATGGCGCCCTCGGATGGCGCGGTCGATATCGAGCGCAAGCGCGGCTCGGGGTTCAAGCGCGTCGCGACGCTCCACGCAAAGAGCCGGATCTTCACCGGCGTGATTCGCGCCTCGAAGCGCGCGAAGCTGCGCGCAACCGAGGCCGACGCGAGCAGCCTGACGCGCTGAGCGGGCCCTGAAAGCCCGCTATTTGCGGTCGGCTGGAGGTGGAGGGAACCCAAACGGCCGTCGATATACTTGGTGCTCGGCGTAATCGAGAACCGGAGGTCTTAATCCGTCGGCAGCGCGGAGCCGAATATGTGGATGGGACTTCCGGCAGCGCAGGCATCCCGAAGCGCTCGCCGGCGCAGGGAGCGAACAGGAAGGGAAACAGAGTCGGCCATACTTGAGGTAGAGGGATAAGTGTTCGAGCGATTCACAGAGAGAGCCCGTCAGGTGGTCGTCCTCGCTCAAGAGGAGGCCCGCACTCTGAAGCACAACTACATCGGCACCGAGCACATCCTGCTCGGCCTGCTCCGCGAGGAGGAGGGCCTCGCCGCCCGCGTCCTCGAGTCGCTCGACATCACCGTCGAGCGCGTCCGCGCCCAGGTCGTCCGCATCGTCGGCTCCGGCGAGGAGGTGACCTCGGGCCAGATCCCGTTCACCCCGCGGGCCAAGAAGGTGCTCGAGCTGGCGCTGCGCGAGGCGCTGTCGCTCGGCCACAACTACATCGGCACCGAGCACATCCTGCTCGGCCTCGTGCGCGAGAACGAGGGCGTCGCCGCGCGCATCCTGCTCGACTTCGACGCCGACTCGGACAAGATTCGCAACGAGGTGATTCGGATGCTGTCCGGCCCCGGCGGCCGGCGCCAGGGCAGCGGCTCGGGTGCCCAGGGCGAGGGCAAGAAGTCCTCGAAGCTGCTCGACCAGTTCGGTCGCAACCTGACCAAGCTGGCCGCGGAGGGCAAGCTCGACCCGGTGATCGGCCGCGAGATCGAGATCGAGCGGATCATGCAGATCCTCTCCCGCCGCCAGAAGAACAACCCCGTGCTGCTCGGTGAGCCCGGCGTCGGCAAGACCGCCGTCGTCGAGGGGCTCGCCGCGCGGATCACGAAGAGCGAGGTTCCCGAGCTGCTGAAGAACAAGCAGATCTACACGCTCGACCTCGCCGCGCTCGTCGCCGGGTCCAAGTACCGGGGCGAGTTCGAGGAGCGCCTGAAGAAGGTGATGAAGGAGATCACCCAACGCGGCGACATCATCCTGTTCATCGACGAGCTCCACAACCTCGTCGGCGCGGGCGCCGCCGAGGGTGCGATCGACGCGGCCTCGATCCTGAAGCCCGCGCTGGCGCGCGGCGAGCTGCAGACAATCGGTGCGACGACGATGGATGAGTACCGCAAGTACCTCGAGCGCGACTCGGCGCTGGAGCGCCGCTTCCAGCAGATCAAGGTCGACCAGCCGTCGATCCCCGAGACGGTCGCGATCCTCGAGGGCCTGCGCGAGCGCTACGAGCAGCACCACCGCGTCAAGATCACCGACGACGCGCTCGAGGCCGCCGCGGAGCTCGCCGATCGCTACATCTCCGACCGTTTCCTTCCCGACAAGGCGATCGACCTGATCGACGAAGCCGCGTCGCGGATGCGGATCAAGTCGATGGGCCAGCCGCCCGTGTACCGCGAGCTCGAGGAGGAGATCGAGGAGACGCGGCGCGCGAAGGAAGCCGCGATCGAGGCCCAGGAGTTCGAGAAGGCGGCGAACCTGCGCGACAAGGAGCGCCAGCTTACGAACAGCAAGCGCGAGCTCGAGGACGAGTGGACCGCCGGCGAGGGCGGCGAGCGTCCTGAGGTCGGCGAAGAGGAGATCGCGGACATCGTCTCGATGTGGACCGGGATCCCCGTCTTCAAGCTGACCGAGGCCGAGACGAAGAAGCTCGTGCGGATGGAGGACGAGCTCCACAAGCGCGTGATCGGCCAGCACGTCGCGATCACCGCGGTGTCGAAGGCGATCCGCCGCTCGCGCGCCGGGATCAAGGACCCGAAGCGGCCCGCCGGCTCGTTCATCTTCCTCGGCCCCTCCGGGGTCGGCAAGACCGAGCTCGCCCGCACGCTGGCCGAGTTCCTGTTCGGCGACGAGGAGGCGATGGTCCGGATCGACATGTCGGAGTACATGGAGAAGCACGCGGTCTCGCGGCTCGTCGGATCCCCGCCCGGCTACGTCGGCTACGACGAGGGCGGCCAGTTGACCGAGGCCGTGCGGCGCAAGCCGTACTCGGTGCTGCTCCTCGACGAGATCGAGAAGGCCCACCCCGACGTCTTCAACATCCTGCTCCAGATCCTCGAGGACGGGAGGCTGACCGACGCCCAGGGGCGGACCGTCGACTTCCGCAATGCGATCGTGATCATGACCTCCAACATCGGCGCCAAGGACATCGCGCGCAACACGCCGCTCGGGTTCTCGGTCACCGACGAGTCGGGCGTCACCTACGAGGAGATGAAGGACCGGATCATGGGTGACCTGAAGAAGGTCTTCCGTCCCGAGTTCCTGAACCGCATCGACGAGGTGATCGTCTTCCACAAGCTCTCGAAGGACGAGATCAAGGAGATCATCGACCTCATGGTCAGCCGCGTGAAGGCGCAGGTCGCCGAGCACGAGCTCCAGCTCGAGCTCACCGAGGAGTCGAAGGACCTGCTCGTCGACCGCGGCTGGGACCCGGCGATGGGCGCGCGACCGCTTCGGCGCGCGATCCAGCGCTACATCGAGGACCCGCTCGCCGACGAGGTGCTGCGCCAGGGCGAGATCGTCTCCGGGACCACTGTCCTGGTCGAGCGCGATGCCGACGGCGACGACGAGGAGCGGCCGTTGAAGCTGACGCTCGTCAAGCCGCGCAAGCGCGCGGCGAAGAAGAAGGAGCCGGTCGGCGTCGGTGCCAAGGGCGACGGCGACTCGAGCCGCGACGACCACGAGCCCGCCCCGGAGCAGCCCTCCGGCGAGGGCGCTGCAGCCGAGGCCGACGAGGACTAGAACGCCGGCGCGAGCGGAAACGCGCTCGCCCGGAACGGCGGCGATCGGCACGTGGAGCGGGGGACGGTTCCTACGCTTCGGTGAGGCGATCGACGAGGAGCGCCTCGTTGCGCTGCTGCGGCCCAGTGTCAATGGCAATGGGATCGACACGCTGCTGACCGCCGATGCCTACGGTGCCGGCGAGGCCGATCGCGTCCTCGGCCGGGCACTCGCCGCGGCGCCGCGCGAGGGCTATTGCCTCGTCGGGGCGATCGGCCACGACTTCTACGAGGGAGAGCGCGACGGTCCCCGCGGCTATCCCCGCTTCACCGACCCGCGGATCCGCGGCCACGACGAGTACGCCGGGTACCTGCGCATGGCCGCCGAGGCGAGCCTCGAGCGGCTCGGGGTCGAGCGCTTCGACCTGCTGCTGCTCCACAACCCCGATCGCACCGGCTACGAGTCGGAGGAGGTGTGGGAGGGGATGGCCGCGCTTCGCGACGCCGGGCTCACCGGCCTGATCGGCGTCGCCCCCGGCCCCGCGAACGGGTTCACGCTCGACCTGATCGGATGCCTCGAGCGCTACGGAGAGCTGATCGACTCGGCGATGATCATCCTCAATCCGCTCGAGCCGTGGCCGGGCGAGCTCTGCCTCGACGCGGCGGCGCGCGCCGACGTAAGCGTGATCACGCGCGTCGTCGACTACGGGGGCCTGTTCTGGGACGATCTGCTGCCCGGCGCCGAGCTCCCCGCGGGCGACCACCGCGCGTTCCGGCCCGAGGGCTGGATCGAGCAGGGGCGGGCGAAGCTCGACCGCCTGCGCCCGATCGCCGAGCGCCACGGGCTGAGCCCGATGCAGCTCGCGTGCCAGTGGAACCTCGCCCATCCGGCGGTCGAGACCGCGGTCCCGACGCTGATCCAGGAGGCCGGTGCGGGGGCGCGTCCGGTAGAGGACAAGCGCGCCGAGCTCGAGGCCCTCCCGGCCGAGCAGCGGCTGAGCGAGGACGAGGTGGCGCAGATCGGCGCGATCGGCGATAACACCGGGTGCATGGCGCTGAAGGGTGGGAGCCCCGACCACGACGGCGACGAGCGCCCCGACCGCTGGGCGCTCGATCCCGACGCGCTGGCGCTCGCCGACCGCTGGGGGATCGACCCGGCGCGCGATTTGAGCGCGGCGTGAGTGCCGCCGCGAACAGCGCGCCCGAGAGCGAGCTGCCCGGGCCCGACGAGTTGCGGCGCCTGCTCGAGTGGGAGCCCGAGGGGGGAGTGATCTCGGCCTTCGTCCCGATCGACCCCGCCGACAGAGGGGACGCGTGGCGGGTCGCGCTCGAGCGCGAGATGAGGACACTGCTCTCCTCCGAGCACGCGAAGCAGCGCTCTGATCTCCAGGCGGGCGCGAATGCGGTGCTCGCGCGCTTCCCGCAGAACGCTCCGCACAAGCACCGCGCCCAGATCGGGTTCGTCGAGGTCGGCGGCGGTCGAAGGCGCGAGCAGCGCTGGTACCCGTCCCAGATCGCGCCGCGCCGCCTCGAGCTCCATCACGGCCGGCGTCCGCTCCTCCGCCCTCTCGTCGAGCTCGTCGAGCGGGCGGGCCGGATCGGGGTTGCGGTCGTATCGACCGAGCGCGTCCACATATGGGAGTGGGACGACGGCCTCGTGCGCCGGCTCGAGGGCTGGGTGCTCGAGACCATGGGGCTCGACTGGCGCGAGCGAAAGGCGCAGCGCTCAGCCGACCCGGCGCGCGTCCGGGGTGGGAAGGCGTCCGGTCACGATCAGTTCGCGCAGCGGCTCGAGGCGAATCGCGACAGATTCCTGACCGAGGCCGGGGGCCTCACCGCCGGCGTGATGCGCCGGCGCGAGTGGCGGGAGCTCCTCGGCTTCGGCGCGAAGCAGAGTTGGCAACAGTTCGCCGAAGGACTCGGCCGGGTTCGCGGGCGCCTCGTCGACTCCGCCGACATCATCAACGAGCCCGCCGCCGACATCGAAGCGCGAATCGAGGCCGTCCTTCCGCAGCTCGAGCAGGCCCGCGACGCGGCGCTTGTGAAGACGGTTGAGGAGGCCGCGTACTCGGGCAAGGAGCGCGCGTCGCTCGGCCCGCAGGAGACGCTCGAGGCGCTCGAGCAGGGCAGGGTGGAGCAGCTGCTGTTCGACGCCGACCGCGACTACCGCGGCGAGGGGATCGAGGAGGGGCTGACGTACGAGGTCCCCGAGGGCGCGATCGAGCCGCCCGTTACCGAGATCCTGATCGAGCGCGCGCTCGGGACGAGCGCCCGCGTGACGCCGGTGTTCGGCGAGGCGGCGGCGTTGCTCGACGAGCACGACGGCGTCGTCGCGCTGCTTCGCTACTGAGTCGCGGGTCGGGAGCGGCTAGCGGGTCGGCAGGTCGAGCCGCAGCTTGCTGACCGTGACCGAGAAGGTCCCGTTCGAAGGCCGCGTGTAGTTCGGATCGCGGCCGAGCAGTTCGAGCTTTGCCACGTGCCCGGCGGCGAAGTTGTAGCCGTTGGCGTGGAGCTGGAACGTCTGGTTCTTGTTCGACGCGGCCGGGCGCCAGACGCCGCGGGCGACCAGCGTCTGCTTGTTCGTGCCCGGGTCGACGTCCCAGAGCCGCGCGTCGACCTGCGGGAAGTCACCGGTCGTCTTGTAGCGCGCGGTCACGGTCGGGGCGCCGAGCAGCGTGAAGCCGGACCCGGTCGCCGCCGGGAGGCGGTAGGTGGCCGTGTTCGAGTCGTCGTTGGCGTCCGTCGTCCGGCAGCTGTCGCCGGAGGTGATCGGGTCGATTGCGTTCGCGACCGAGGCGCTGCCGCCGGTCGAGTCGAAGGTCTTCGGGGCGCTCGAGTTGAAGCTGACGTCGTTCCGGTGCTGCTTGTTCCAGTTCTTGGTGATGAACGGGCCCTGCACGGCGGCGCCGTTGCACGCCTGGGTCGTGGTTTCGACCCCCAGCGGCTTCCCGCTCGCGCCCTTCAGCCTGCGGTCGAAGAACTTGTCGCGTGCCGCGTTCAGCTCGGGGAAGTTCGAGGCGCTGGTCGAGGCGCGCATATGGCCGAAACCGTCCTCGAAGATCAGCGAGAACTCGGCCTTCGGGTACTGCTTCTTGATCAGGTTGTAGTAGCGCAGCGACTCATCGGCCGGGAACAGGTCGTCGGTCCAGGCGTTGTAGGCAAGGATCGGCGCCGGCTTCTCGCGCTTTTTCTTCTTCAGCCCGTGCTGGACGTAGTAGCCAGAGTGGAACTGCGTGAACTGGCTGAGGATGTTCTTGACGTCGGGGGTGTCGTAGGGCTCGCCCTGGTTGATGCGGTTGTTCCAGTTCGTGAGGTCGGCGTTCGGATCGGCGCCGGGCGGCGCGTAGAAGCCGGAGAGGTTGCCGACCGTGTAGAGCCCGTTCACGAACGATGACTTCGAGACGCCGGTCGTCTTCCCGTACGGGTTCTTGGCCCGCGTGTCGAGCGTGTTCCCGTTCGGGGTCAGCGCGTAGGCGAGGTCGGTCCAGCCGATCAGCGGCGCCGCGGCGGCGATCCGCATCGGCGTGCCGTCGGGGCTCTTCCACGGGGCGAGCTTGCCGTTCAGCTTCATGATCCGGTTGCGGAGCGCCGCGAGCTCGTACGTCTGCCCGCCGCCGTAGGAGGCGCCGGTGACGCCGATCTTCTTCGGGAGCACGAGGCCCTGGTCGACGAGCAGGCCGGCGAGGTACTGGGTGTCGCGGGCCTCGAAGCGGCTGTCGGCAAGATGGACCCAGCCCTTGGCGCAACCGGGCACGTTCCGCGACGCGACCGATCCGCAGGACTCGCCGAACCCGCGCGCCGAGTACTCGAGCACCGCGTAGCCGCGCTGGGCCTCGGCGGCCGCGTCGACCGTGCTCTGGTTCTTGCTGCCGCCGTAACCGTGGAGGCCGACGATGAGCGGGAAGGGGCCGTTCTGCGACTCCGGCGGCAGCGTGACGTTGGCGTCGAGCGGGACGCCGTCGAAGCTCGGGACGCGGTGGCCGAGGTCGCCCTTGCAGAACTGCACGCCGCTCGGCTGGACCGTGCACGGGATCCCGAGTGCGCTCGAAACGGTCGCCGCCCCGGCGCTGCCGACGGTGAGCGCGAGCGTCGCCGCGACGCCGATCAGCGCTCCGAGCACCACCCGCACCGTTCTCTTGTCCGCCTGCATCCCCGTTACCACTTACCCCGGTCCGCGGGCTACATCGCCCGGATTCGTCGCGGAGCGTATCGGATCGCCGAACGAGGTGACCTCGGTCACGGGCCGCTCAGGGGCGCGGAGGCGTCGGGCGGGGTTCCTAGGATCGACGCCGACACCATGGCCCGCTCCAAGACCACCTACGTCTGCCAGCAGTGCGGCCACACATCGCTCGCCTGGTCGGGGCGCTGCCAGGGCTGCGGTGAGTGGAACACGATTGTCGAGACCGCGGCGCCCGAGCCGCGCGGACGCGGCTCGGGGCGCTCGCGCCCAGGGTCATCCGGCCCGCGGGCCGTGCGGCTGCGGGAGGTCGCGACGCCGCATCTCGCGCGTCTCGAGACCGGCCTCGCGGAGCTCGACCGCGTTCTCGGCGGCGGGCTCGTCCCCGGGTCGGTCGTACTCCTCGGCGGCTCGCCCGGGATCGGGAAGAGCACGCTGACCGCGATGGCGCTGGGGAACCTCGCGGCCTCGGGTCGGGACACGCTGTACGTGTCGGGCGAGGAGTCGACGGCCCAGGTGCGACTGCGCGCCGAGCGGCTCGGCGAGAGCGCGCTCGAGGTGCCCGCGATCGCGGAGACCTCGCTCGACGCGGTCGCCGCCGCAGTCGAGGCCGAGCGCCCGGACGTGTGCGTGATCGACAGCGTTCAGACTCTGCACGCCGCCGAGATGAGCGGTGCCCCAGGGAGCGTCGGCCAGGTCCGCCAGGCCGCGACCGTGCTGATGGACGTCGCGAAGCGCCTCGACATCGCGGTCGTCCTCGTCGGCCACGTGACCAAGGAGGGTGCGCTCGCCGGGCCCCGCGTGCTCGAGCACCTCGTCGACTGCGTGCTGCTGTTCGAGGGCGAGCGCGAGCGCAGCTATCGCACGCTGCGCGCGCTCAAGAACCGTTTCGGCGCGACGAGCGAGGTCGCGGTGTTTGAGATGCGCGACGCCGGGCTGGTCGAGGTCTCGGACCCGTCGGCGCGATTCGTCGGCGAGGCAACCGCCGCGCCGGGCTCGTGCGTTCTGTGTGCGATGGAGGGGACGCGGCCCCTGCTCGTCGAGGTCCAGGCGCTCGTCGCCGAGACCGAGATCGTCCCGCCGCGCCGGTTCGCGACCGGGATCGACCGCAACCGGCTCAGCCTCGTGCTCGCCGTTCTCGCCCGTCATGGGGGCGTTTCCGCCGCGAGCGCCGACGTGTTCGTCAACGTCGCCGGGGGCGTCCGCGTCGACGAGCCCGGCGCCGACCTCGCGATCGCGCTCGCGCTCGTCTCCGCGCAGCGCGGAAAGCCGCTGCGCGAGGGCGACGGCAGGCCCCTTGCTTGCTTCGGCGAGCTAGGGCTGACCGGGGAGCTGCGCTACGTCTCGCACCCGGAGCGCCGCATCGCCGAGGCGAGCAAGTTCGGCGTCGCGCCGGTGATCGGCCCGCGCGCCTCGGAGCGGATCGACGGCCTCGACGGCCAGAAGACGCTGAAGACGGCGCTGCGAGCCGCGTTCGCGGGCCGTGCCGTTCGCCGCGCCGCCTAGCGGAGCCTGGTCCGCCACGGGCTCCGCGCGGCGCCCGCGAGCCGGACGTCGCCGGCCCCGCCGTCCGGGGCCGACTTGACAGCCGCCATTCCGACAAGTCCACTGGGATATCGCCCGAACCGCAGCCTGCAGCGGCTTTTGCGATCATCATCAGGTGATGGCGTCTGCGTCCGGGGACGAGCTGCACGAGCTTGAGGCCCGACAGGATCCCCGGCTACTGAAGGCCCTCGACATGGTCGCGCCGGGCACACCGCTGCGCGAGGGCCTGGACAACATCAGCCACGCGCGGACCGGGGGGCTGCTGTTGATCGGCGACGCCGAGGAGCTCTCGTTCCTGTTCTCCGGCGGGATCCGGCTCGATGTCGACTACACGCCCGCGCTCCTCTACCAGGTCGCGAAGATGGACGGGGCGATCGTGCTCGACGAGCACGGGTCGAAGATCTGCTGGGCGAACGTCCAGCTGATGCCCGACCCGACGATCCTCTCGATGGAGACCGGGACCCGGCACCGCACCGCCGAGCGCGTCTCGAAGCAGACCTCGGCGCTCGTGATCTCGGTCTCCGAGCGCCGCGACGTCGTCTCCCTCTACCTCGAGGGGATGAAGTACATCCTCCAGGACATTCCGACCGTGCTCAGCAAGGCCAACCAGGGCCTCGCGACGCTGGAGAAGTACCGCGCGCGTCTCGACGGAGTCTCGGCCCGGCTGACCGTGCTCGAGTTCGAGGGCGGCGTGGTCCTCTATGACGTCCTCGGGGTGCTGCAGCGCGCAGAGCTCGTGACGCGGATGGCCGCCGAGGTCGAGCGCTACATCATCGAGCTCGGCGCCGAGGGCAGGCTGATCGAAATGCAGCTCGAGGAGACGGTCGTCGGCGTGATGGCCGACCGGGCGGCGCTCGTCCGCGACTACACGAGCAACGACTCCGAGGCGAACGTCGAGGCGACTCTGCTCGAGCTCGCGCGCGTCCCGCACCAGGAACTGCTCGACTTCGGCCGCCTCGCCGAGCTGCTCGGGTACGACCGCAAGATGAACACGCTTGACTTTCCCGTGGCGCCCCGCGGCTACCGGATTCTCGGCCGCATCCCGCGCCTGCCAAGACTGGCCGCGCAGAAGATCATCCGCCGGTTCGGCGGCCTCGACGAGATTCTCGCCGCTACCCAGTCCGACCTCGAGGAGGTCGACGGGGTTGAGGAGACGCGAGCAAAGGAGATTCGAGAGGGGCTGCGCAGGCTCCAGGAGGTCGACCTTGTCGACCGATATCTACAGAGCTGACGGCCGCCTCCAAGCGGTCGTCTCGACTTAAGGAGGCGAACAATTCCCGAGCTAGCAGAGGACGTAATGGAGAACGGCCCCGAGATGCCGGTGCTCCAATGCGATTTCAACCAGGGTGACAACGTCGTCTATCCGCATCACGGGGCCGGAGTCGTGCTGAAGAAGGAGACCAGAGAGCTGCTGGGGGAGAAGCGGGACTACCTGACGATCAAGATTCTCCACAACAACATGACCGTGATGGTGCCGTGTGAGAACGCCGGGCGGGCGGGGCTGCGTCGAGTGATCGACGAGGACGAGGTGAAGAAGGTGATCGGTGTCCTGACCGGTGAGGTCTCGGACATGCCGAAGAACTGGAACCGGCGCTTCAAGTACAACCGGGAGAAGATCAAGACCGGCGACGTCTTTGAGCTCGCCGAGGTCGTGCGCAACCTGGCGATTCGCGAGTGGGAGAAGGGACTCTCCACGGGGGAGAAGCAGATGTACACGCGGGCGAAGAAGATCCTCGCCTCCGAGTTCATGTACGCGCTCGACAAGGACGAGGACGGGGCCGAGGAATACCTCGACACGCTGCTCGAGGACCGCTTCGGGGCCAAGGCCACGGCCTGACCCCGGCCCGTTTGAAGGCAAGATGACCGCGGCTGCGGGGGAGGCGGCCGCGGTCATCGCCGCCGCCGGGTCGGGCGAGAGGCTTGGCGCGGGCGGCCCAAAGGCGCTGGTCGAGCTCGCCGGGCGCCCGCTGCTGACGTGGTCGGTGGACGCGTTCGCCGGCGCGAAGTCGACCGGCTCGGCGGTTATCGCGGCGCCGCCGGGGCGCGAGCGCGACGTCGAGGAGCTGCTCGGCCCGTTCGACATCGATGCCCGGGTCGTGACCGGAGGTGAGACGCGATCCGAATCCGTCGCCGCGGCGATCGCCGAGCTCGACGCCGATCTCACGGTCGTTCACGACGCCGCGCGGCCGCTTGTGACCCCGGGGATGATCGACGCCGTGATCGCCGATCTCGCCGGCGAGGAGGACGCCGACGGAGTCGTCGCGGCGACGCCGGTCAGCGACACGATCAAGCAGGTGCTGCGAGGCCGCGAGGTTGAGCGCACGCTCGACCGCTCGAGTCTGTGGGCGGCGCAGACCCCGCAGGCGTTCCGAACCGATGCCCTCCGCCGCGCGCTCGCGTCGACGGCGCTGCTCCGTCAGGCGACCGACGACGCGATGCTGCTCGAGCGGATCGGCGGCCGCGTGCTCCTCCACGAGGCGCCGGCGGCGAACATCAAGGTGACGACCGAGCTCGACCTCCGCGTCGCTGAGCTGCTGCTCGGCGCGAGCTGAGAGCGGCTCGAGCTAGGAGACCGCGGCCGCGTCGCGCTCCTCGGCCAGCGCGCGCAGGCCGGTGAAGAAGATCTCGAGCATCCCGGCGAAGAGCTCGTCCGGGACGTCGGGCTCGAGCGTCTTCTCCATCGCGAAGCCGTTCGCCATCGCGAACGTCATCTGGGCCATCCGCTCCGGCGCCAGCGGCGGGTCGATGCCCAGCTGCTCAGACCGCTGCCGGAAACCGTCCGCGATTCGCTCTCGAAGCGTCGCGTAGCGTTTCACGAGCTCGCGCCGAAGCCGCGCGTCCCGCGCCGCGTGGGCGATGAACTCGGCGAACAGCCGCTGCCAGTCTGGGTCGCTGACGACGTAGTGGGCGAAGTCGGCGCCCGCCTGCCGGGCCTGCTCCTCCGGGTCGGCGTCGGAGCTCATCACGCGGTCGAGCTCGCCGAGCCGGGCCGTGAAGCGATCGTCGAGCATCGCGAGGAAGAGCTCCGCCTTGCCGTCGAAGTTCGCGTACACGGCACCCTTTGTGTACCCGGCGTCGGCGGCCACCTCGTCGAGCGTCGCGCGGTCGTATCCACGGCGCGCAAAGACCTTCGCGGCCGAGGCGAGGAGCGCGGCGCGCGTCCGCTCGCGGTTCTCCTGTCGCGACAGCTGCTGCGAGCTCATCCGGCGGGCGCAGCCACGACCTCGGCGCCGCGCCGCGGCACCATCGTGATCACGCGGCGGACCATGCGCTCGGACTCGAGCCGGGTCGGCCGCAGCGAGCGGCGCTTGAGGATCTCACGCAGCACGACGCTCATCTCGAACTCCGCGAACGAGGCACCGAGGCAGCGCCGGACCCCGCCGCCGAACGGGATCCAGGTGTAGGTCCCGGGGGCGCGCTCGAGGAACCGCTCGGGCCGGAAGCGATCGGGCTCGGGATAGATCCTCGGGTCGCGGTGGACGAGATAGATCGACGGAACGACCGCGGCGCCGGCCGGCAGCAGGCGCCCGCCGAACTCCATCGGCTCGGCGAGCCGGCGGAGAACGATCGAGATCACGGGGCGCAGCCGCAGCGTCTCCTTGATCACCGCGTCCATGTACGCCCCGTCCCCGGCGCGCGTCTCCTCCGCGAGGCGCTGCATCTTCTCCGGGTGGCGGGCGAGGCGCTCGATCGCCCACGCGAGCGAGGTCGCCGTCGTCTCGTGGCCGGCGACGAGCAGCGTCATCAGCTCGTCGCGGAGCTCCTTGTCGCTCATCGGCGAGCCGTCCTCGTGCTTCGCCTGGAGCAGCAGAGAGAGGATGTCCTCGCGCTCGGCGAGGTCTCCTGCCTTGCGGCGCGTCGCGATCTCCTCCTGGAGCACGCGGTCGACCGGCTCGAGGGTGCGCCTGAACGACGCCATGCCGGCGACGCGCCGCGGGCCGACGATCGACAAAAAGGCGAGCTGGCGCGTATTGCTGAGCAGGTTGAGGACGTTGCGGAGCTCGTTTCGAAGCCGTCCGAGGCGCTCGCCCTCCTCGACGCCGAACACGGCCCGGAGGATCACCTCGAGGGTGACCGCCTGCATCCGCGGCCACAGCCGGATCGGCTCGGCGGCCGGCCAGCGGTCGATCTCGTCGGCGGCGACCTGCGCCATCACGTCGCGGTAGCGCTGCATGCGCTTGCCGTGGAAGGGCGGAAGCATCAGCTTGCGCTGCTCGATGTGGGCGGGCCCGTCGAGCAGCAGCACGGAGTGGCTGCCGAGGATCGGGAGCAGGACGATGTTGGCCTCGCCGGCGCGCGCGACGCTTGGGTCGGCGCGGAAGACCTCTTGGACGACGTCGGGGTCGCTGACCATCACCCAGCTGCCCTCGTAGGCGATCCGGAGCGTGAACATGTCGCCGTAGCGCTCGCGGCAGCGGTCCATCGTGTCCAGCGGCCGCAGGGCCCAGACGAGCGTCTGCACCAGGCGCGGGGCGCGCGGCCCAGGCGGAAGCGAGGGCGTCGCCACGCTCGCGCCGTTGGCGCCGGATGCGCTTCGGGCCCGGGTCGGCTTCGTCGTCGTTGCCATCGCCACGGGGACGATATTCACATACCGACCGGTATGTCAAGTTGGGCCAGCTCGCTCAGCGGCTGAGCAGGACCCAGACGAGCGCGATCGCGAACGCGATCTGCCCGAACCCGAGCGCGGTGCCGAAGTTCACGGCGCCTAGCAGCGCCGCGAGCGCGGCCCCGGCGGCGAACGCCGCGAGCACGATCCCGATGTCGCCGGCCAACCCTCTCGACACGGGGTTAGCCTACCCCGGCCTGCCAGCAACCCCGCCGCGGCGGACGCGGAGCGGAGTACGCGGCCGGAGTGATCATGCTCACCGACTACCACGTCCATCTGCGCCCGGATGCACTCGACGCGACGCCCGAGGACTACTTCACCGAGGCGAACGTCGGGCGCTACCTCGAGGCCGCCGCCGCGGCGGGGATCGAGGAGCTCGGGGTCTCCGAGCACATCTACCGCTTCACCGAGGCGCTCGAGCTGTGGCGGCACCCGTTCTGGGTCGAGGAGGCGCGCGACGATCTCGGTGCGTACTGCGAGTTCGTGCGCACGACGCCGCTCCGGCTCGGGATCGAGGCCGACTTCGTCCCCGGCGCCGAGGACCACACCGCGAGCCTGCTCGACGCCCACGACTTCGACTACGTGATCGGCTCGGTCCACTTCATCGGCGACCACGCGGTCGACGACGCGGGCTATGACGTCTGGGAGACGGGCGGCGACGGCGATGCGGTCTGGCAGAGCTACTTCGAGCTCGTCGCGCGCGCGGCGCGGTCGGGCCTGTTCGACATCCTCGCCCACCCCGACCTGGTGAAGATGTGGGGCGACGCGCGCCCGGTCCCCGAGCGCGATCCACGCTTCCACTACGAACCGGCGGTCGAGGCGATCGCGGAGGTGGGCGTCGCGGTTGAGCTCTCGACCGCGGGGCTGCGCAAGCCGGTCGACGAGATCTATCCCTCGCGGGCGCTGGCGGAGATGTGCGTCGACGCGGATGTGCCGTTCGCGCTGTCCTCGGACGCGCATGTGCCGGACCAGATCGGGTACGAGTATGCGCGGGCGGTCGAGATGCTGAACGAGCTTGGAGTCACCGAGATCTGCGCATTCGAGCGCCGCGAGCGGCGCGCGGTGCCGCTCGGATGAGCGCGCAGCCACCGGGAGCCGGCGGCTTCCGGGTCGGGGTCGGATACGACAGCCACCGGCTCGTCGAGGGCCGCCCGCTCGTCCTCGGCGGTGTCGAGATCCCGTCCGAGCGCGGCCTCGCGGGCCACTCGGACGCCGACGTCCTCACCCACGCCGTGATCGACGCGCTGCTCGGCGCCGGCGGCCAGGGCGACCTCGGCTCCCTGTTCCCGTCCGAGGACGCGCAGTGGCGCGACGCCGACTCGATCGACATGCTCCGCGTCGCGATCGGCACGCTCCCCGGCCGGCCCTTGAACGTCGACGCGACGCTCGTCTGTGAGGCGCCACCGATCGGGCCCCACCGCGCGGAGATGGAACGCCGGCTGAGTGAGGCGCTCTCGGCTCCGGTCAGCGTCAAGGCGACCACGAACGACACGATGGGGGCGATCGGTCGCGGCGAGGGGATCGCTTGCATCGCCGTGGCGCTCGTTGAGATGTAGACGGCGGGCGGTCTAAGCTAGGCAGTCGTGGACCTGCGGAAGCTGGCCGAGAGGACCATCGGCCCGGTCGCGCGCCGGGTGCCGCTTGGACCGCTCGGGACAGTCGCCGACGCGGCGTTCACGCTTCGGGTGCTCGGCGAGACGGGCGTCATCCAGCCGATCCGGCCCGACAAGCTCGCGATCGTGCTGCGGACGATCGCGCGCTGGGGGGCGTCGCCGGCCGCCGGGATCATCAACGCCTCGATCGAGCACCCCGACGCGGTCGCGGTCGTCGACGACGCCGGGTCGCTGACCTACGGCCAAATCCAGCGGCGCACCAACTCGCTCGCCCGCGGCCTGCGCGCGCTCGGCGTCCGCGAGGGCGACGGCGTGGCGATCATGTGCCGCAACCACCGCGGGTTCGTCGAGGCGACGCTCGCCTGCTCGAAGCTCGGCGCCAACGGGCTCTACCTGAACACCGCGTTCGCCGGGCCGCAGCTGGTCGACGTCGTTGCCCGTGAGGAGCCCGCGCTCCTGATCTACGACGCCGAGTTCACCGAGCTGCTGTCCGGGGTCGCCGACGTGCCGCGGGTCGTCTCCTGGCCCGAGGGCGGCGAGCAGGGCGAGGCGGCCGACAGCGTCGACGCGCTGATCGCCACCTACCCGCCGACCGACCTCGACCCGCCGCAGGAGTCGGCGCGCTTCGTGATCCTCACCTCCGGGACGACCGGGACGCCGAAGGGCGCGCACCGCGCCCAGCCCGGGACACTGAGTCCGCTCGCGTCGCTGTTCGCGAAGATCCCCTACCGGTCCGGCGACACCTTCGTCGTGCCCGCGCCGCTGTTCCACTCCTGGGGCTTCACCCATTTCATCTTCTCGCTCCCGCTCCGCGCGAAGCTCGTGTTGCGGCGCAGGTTCGATCCCGAGGAGACGCTGAAGGCCGTTGACGAGAGCCGCGCCGAGGTGCTCGCGGTGGTGCCGGTGATGCTGCAGCGGATCCTCGAGCTCCCCGACGAGACGCTCGACCGCTACGACATGAGCTCCCTGCGCGTGACCGCGGCGAGCGGGTCGGCGCTCCCCGGAGAGCTCGCGACGCGGTGGATGGACCGCTTCGGCGACAACCTCTACAACCTCTACGGATCGACCGAGGTCGCGTGGGCGACGATCGCGACGCCCGAGGACCTCCGTGCCGCGCCGGGGACCGCGGGTCGGAGGCCACGCGGGACCATTGTGCGGATCATCGACCAGGAGAGGCGAGGATCTCCCGACCGGCAGGACGGGGCGAATCTTCGTCGGCAACGAGATGTCGTTCGAGGGCTACACGGGCGGCGGCGGCAAGGAGACGATCGACGGCCTGCTGTCGAGCGGCGACGTCGGCCACCTCGACGAGGCCGGACGCCTGTTCGTCGACGGCCGCGACGACGAGATGATCGTCTCCGGGGGCGAGAACGTGTTCCCGCGCGAGGTCGAGGACCTGTTGGCTGACCACACCTCGGTCGCCGAGGTCGCGGTGATCGGCGTCGAGGACGAGGAGTTCGGCCAGCGCCTTAAGGCGTTCGTCGTCCTCCGCGAGACCGAGGCGATGAGCGAGTCCGACGTCAAGGACTTCGTGAAGGCGAACCTCGCCCGCTACAAGGTCCCGCGCGAGGTCGAGTTCCTCGACTCGCTGCCGCGGAACGCGACCGGCAAGATCCTCAAGCGGGAGCTCGCCTAGATCTACTTGATGTGCACCGGAGTGCCGATCGGCATCCGGTGCGCCAGCTGCGTGATCGCACGGTTTCGCATGCGTATGCAGCCGTGGGATGGGCGACCGGGGATCAGGCCCGGCTGGTTCGTGCCGTGGATGCCGACGACGCCGCCCTTCGGCCAGTCGCTGATCCGCGAGTAGGCGCTGGTACCGAACGCCCACGGTCCATATAGCCCGTGACGATCCTTCACCTTCAGGCGCTCTCTGATCCAGAAGCGGCCCGCCGGTGTGGGGGTGCCCGGCTTTCCGACCCCGACTCGCGTCCGCCACACCCTGTGGCCGTTGCGATGGAGGGCGGCGCTCAAATGCCGACGATTCACGATCAGGTGAGTTCGAACGACGTGCTCGTGCCCGAGCGCGCTGCGCGGGATCCACCCCGTCCGCCCGTTGGGGCGCATCGGGATTCCAATCCGTAGCCAGGTGCGTCCGTCCGGATCCGTCCAGCTGCGCAGCAGCAGATACACCTCCGGATACCCGTCCTCGGTTTCATAGCGCGCCCGCGCGACCCGGCCTGAGCTCGTCTTCGGCAGCCTGCGGATCGGTCCCTCGCGCTTGGGGTGCGACCAGCGGGTGAGTGTCCGCTCGTTTGAGAGGCGCACGCTCGTCGTCAGGTCGGGTCGGTTTGCGGCGCGCGCCGATGAAACCAGCGCGAGTGCCGACACGAGGGCGCAGGGAACGAGAACGTCGGCGCGGACCCCGACCACCGCGAGCGCCGGGGCGTCAGCCCGTGAAGGGCGGAACGGCCACCCCGCGACCGCAGCGCCGGAACTTGCGCGACTTCTTCTTGACGTTGCCCGCGTTGTCGGTCGCCACAACCTTGAGCTTGTGGCGACCGGAGCTCAGTCCCTTGGCCCTGACCTTCGCGGAGAACTTCTTCTTGGTGCTGCGCTTGATCCGCTTGCCGTCCACGAGGACGTCGGTGTGCTTGATTCCGGTCCCCGAACGGTCCTCGACCTTGATATGGACCCTGAAGTTGTGGGCCGTGCATTGATTGGGAACGCCCGTGACGGACACGGTCGGCGGCGTGGTCGGCGGGGGCGGAGGGGGCGGAGGGGGCGGAGGGGTCGCGCATTGCGCCCGGGTGACGGTGTTGTTGTCCATCGTGACCGCCGCGTTGCGGGCCAGCAGGCGCCCGTCGACGGTCGCCCCCGTGGTCGCGGTGATCGCGGTCAGGGCGAGGATGTTGCCTCTGAACAGCGTGTTCGTTCCAAGCGTCGCCGAGCTTCCGACCTGCCAGAAGACGTTGCACGACTGAGCGCCGTTGATCAGGTCGACCTGGCTGTTTTCCGCCGCGGTGACGAGCGTCGAAGCGGTCTTGAAGATGAAGATGGCGTCGGGATTGCCCTGCGCATCAAGAGTCAGGGTTCCCGTGATGTTGAAGTCGCCCGCGGCCGAGTCGTAGACGCCGGGCGTCTGGGTGGTCCCGCCGAGCTGGGTGGGGATCGTCGCACTGGCCGGCTGCCCGGCGGCGTTGATATAGGCCGCGGTCAAGTCGGACTGGGCCTGCGCCGAGGTGCTATCGGCCGAGTGGATCGTCCCGTTCACCGTTCCCGGGCCGCCGCCCGTGCAGGGGCTTGGGAGTCCGGTGCACGCAGTGCCCGGGCTGATCCCGAGGTCGCCGTTTACGACCGTGGGGCCGGTGTTGGTGACGGTGGTGGCGCCGAGGACCGCAAAGTTGTCGGCCGTTCCAAGAGGCACGGGCGCCTGCGCCTGGGCGCCGCTCGCGAACGCCAGCGTGATTAGCAGCGCGAGCCCTAGCAGCCCGGATGCGCGCCGCGCGGCGGCCGCGGGGCGCGAGCGTGTCGTGGCGGAATCACTGTCGTGCTGCTGGCGGGGATGTCGGACGTTCATGTCTCACTCTTCCTGTTGGTGTGGACCCCGGCGATCGCGTCCATGCATCAACCCTGCGCTGCGGATCCCCTACACGAAAAAGTGTTGTGTGCTGCGGTGCTCTCCGCAATCGCTCAAGAGAGTGAGATCAACGTCCCGCAGCTCCATTCGAGGGGGGCCGGCCCAGTCGATGGATCACCCCATTGAGTGATTGCGCGCCTGCTCGGGCCCGCGGATGATCGGGCGAGACAGCGATGACTTCCGTGGGCGAGACAGCGATGGCTACCGTGCTCGTGCTCGACGACAGGCCGCCCGACCGCGAGCTTTTGGCCACGGTGCTCCGCTATGCCGGATATGCCGTGGATGAGGCTTCCAGCGCCAGGGTCGCTCTCGACCTCGCTCGCGCGAAACGGCCCGACCTGATCGCCGCGGACATCCCGACGCCGCAGATGAACGGGTTTGAGTTCATGCGGCTTCTGCGGAGCGACCCGGCGATCAGCGAGATCCCTGTGGTCTTCTCCACGTCCACCTACGACGAGGAGGAGGCCCGTCGTCTCGCCAGGGCCTGTGGCGTCGCCCACATCCTCGTCAAGCCCGCTCCGCCGGAAGAGGTCATGCGCGTTGTCAGCAGCGCGCTGGGCCGGGACAAAAGCGCCGCATGGTAGGCAGGGAGTTCGATCGCCAACAGCTTCGAGCTCTGAGCGAGAAGCTGGTTCAGAAGGCGAACGAGCTCGAGGCGGCAAACCGCGAGCAGGCCGAGCTCCAGGAGCACCTCCGCGAGACCGAGCGTGAAGCCGCCGAGTCACTGACGCAGCTCGGACGCACGGCGTCCGACGTGGTGCCGGAGCTCTGGCCGCAGCTTGAGCCTATGCACCGGTACGTTCTCGACTCCGGGGAGGCGGTCGTCAACCAGGAGGTCGAGGGCCCGAGCTCCGAGAGCGAGACCAAGTCCACTTTTGGCTCACCAGCTACTACCCGGTCCGGGTGGGCGCGGAGGTGATCGGCATCGGCATCGTCATGGTCGACAAAGACGATCGCGGAGGGTGTGGAGGACGCCGAGACCCTCGCGCTGCTGAGGGACTATGGCGTGGACTTCGCCCAGGGCTTCTACCTAGGGGCGCACGGCTCCGCTCGAGAACTCCTGGCTGCTTCTTGGGAGAAACCTCTCGGCGCTGACAAGGGCGAGTGCGGCCTCGGTGCGATTGCGGACGCGAAGCTTCGCGAGAATGTGCTTGACGTGCGTCTTGACTGTGTGCTCGCTGAGGAACAGATTGTCGGCGATCTCGGCGTTGCTCTTACCGGCGGCGACCAAGTCGAGGACCTCGCGCTCCCTCGCGGTCAAGGAGTCGATTCGGTGCCGAGCCGCGGCTCGATGTCCCCGATGCCCGTCGACGCCGGCGAGGAGGCCAACCATGGTGAGCCCCGCAGCGCCGACGAGGTAGTTGAGGGTCGGGGCGTACGCGTCGATCAACCAGTCCCGGGCGCCGACCAGCACGAGCGCCACCACCGCGGCCGCGACGCCCGGCGTTCGCCCCCAACGCCATCCGATGAGAGCGACCCCCAAGGTCAGAACAAGGACGCCGGCAGCTTCAGCATCCATGCAGAGCCTGAACCTATTCGGGTGAAGGTGGGCGCTGGATAATGCTGAAGAATACTAGCGTTTTAGTACGTCACCACCGCCGTGGTCAGTGCAGCGCGATGTGCAGCCGGACGACCACCGGTCCGTCGTCGACGCGGACCTCGACCAGGTCGCAGAGCAACCTCGAGAGCCAGAGTCCGCGGGGTTCCGAGAGGAGCGCGGGATCGAGGGCGAGCGGGCCGAGCAGCGGCTCAGCCCCGGTCCAGGGCTCGTCGCGGACCTCGAAGATCAGCTCGCCGCCCTCGATCCAGGAGCGGATCGTGCCGCGCCCGGGCCCGTGGTCGATGACGTTGGCGGCCGCCTCCTGAACGGCGAGGAAGGTGTCCAGGAGCGCCTTGCCGGAGACGCCGGCGAGACGCGTCCGCGCGAGGATGAAGCCGCGGGCGTAGCGCAGGTCCGGCGTTATCGGGTGCTCCGCTGTCGGGGCTGTCGGCTCCGGCAGGGTCTCGTAGTCGAGCTCCCGGATCAGGGGCGTGACGTCGACGAAGGCGGAGCTGTGAGAGCTCGTGGCGCTGTGCGCCAGCTTTGGGTGGGTGCGCGCGGCGTCGGCGATGATCCGTTTCGGAAGTCTCGACGCATCGTAGGCACACAGCATCGAGATCGGCTGCAGCGCGAAAGCGACGTTGAGGACCGACTCGTAGCGTGTCCACTCGTCGATCACGGCGCTGCTGTCACTCAAGGCGACCTCGCCCAGCACCCGGACGCGCTCGCTGTCGGCCTGCTCGATGTAGCGCTCGTAGCTCAGCAGGGTGTGGGAGGGCCGCTGGTACCACTCGTCGGCGTCGCGAAACTCGACTTCGTCGGCCCGTCGACCGAGCGCCCGGCCGAGGATCTCGGCGTTCCGCCCTGTGGTCACAGCGAGGACCCGCTCGCTCGCGTCGAGGCCCTCCTCAACGAACGGCACCGCCCCGGCGAGGAAGTCGGCCTCGCCCCCGTAGATCAGGGCGCTGTGGTCGAGGCTGCCGGCGCCTTCATGCTGGAGGGCGCCCAGCACACGCGCGGTCGTCAGCTTCTGGCTCCGCTCGGCGGCCGCCCGGGCGCGCCTCGGCGCTCTGCGCAGGAGGGCCTCGAATAGGTCGCGGCGCTCCGGGATCGACTCGCGGAGCGCCTGATCGGGGAACGGCACGCCGGCGAGCTGGTGGCGGAGCAGCGCCCATACGCTGCTCGCGCTCTGCAGCACGTACGGCATCCTGCTCGCCTCGATCACGGTGAGGTGGAAGCGCGCATTGAGCTCGTCAAAGGATGCCCGGTCACCGCGCTCGGCCGCCGCCTGGAGCTTGCTGAGAGTTGCCTCGAGCTCCGAGATCGTCGTGTCGTCTATATGCCGCGCCGCCGCCGCCGCCGCGATCCCTTCGAGCGCGCCGCGAACCTGGAGCAGCTCCTCGACGGCGGCGATCGTGGGCCCGATCACGCGACACCCGACCTGCGGGATGATCTCCACCAGCCCGTCGCCCTCCAGTTGCTTCAGCGCCTGGAGCACGGGCGTGCGGCTCATCTCGAGCTCCTCGGCCAGGGTCGACGTCGAGAGCGTGTCCCCGGCCTGCCAACGGCCTCGCAGGATCTCCTCCGAGAGGTAGGTGTGAGCCTTCTCGGTTCTGCTGACGCGACGTTCCGACACGGTACCCCCGCAAAACTGACGGCGGCCGGACGCCCTTTGGGAGCGAAGCCGGCCGCGGATTCCCTGTTGCGGTTAAGCGTACTAGGGCGTCACGCCGAAACCGGGGAGATCTCGACCCGCTAGACCCGAGCCCGCGAGCGGCGGGCATCGGCGCGCTCGCGCTGCTCGACGAGGTGCTTCAGGCCCCACAGCGAGCGGCGCATGTTGCGGCGAAGCGCGGGGGCGGCGACGCGCTCGGCGATCATCCCCGCGATCCCCGAGCCCGCAACCCCGTACGCGTAGCGCAGCTCGACGCGGGTGCCGCCGTTCGGAAGCTCGCGGACGCGCCACCGCCCGCGCTGGTCGAGGCCCGTGATCGAGCTCCACGCGAGCTCGCGCTCCGGCGTCCACTCGACGATCTCGATCATCCCGCCGACGTCGGCGGCGCCGATCCGGATCAGCATCCGGTAGCGGGCGCCGAGGCCCGTGCCGCGGCCGCCGACCGGCTCCCAGCGCGTCAGCCCGGACATGTACTTGAGCGTGTTGTCGGGGTCGGCGAGGAACTCCCACGCCGCGGAGGGCGGGGCGGCGATCTCGATCGACTCGCTGATCCGCATCGGCCCGCTCAGCCGATGACCGGGAGCCGCCGCTCGGCGGCGAGCTGGTCGAGCTTCGCCTGCATCTCGGCGACGACGTGCTCGTAGACCGCGTTCGGGTCGGGCCGGTGGCCGAACTCCTGGCGGACGTGGATCGGGGGCAGTGCCTCGACGGTGATCTTCGCCGGCAGCGGGACGTGCCCGAGCAGGTCGCCGACGTTGAGGCCCCACGGGATCGCGATCGAGATCGGGAGCACCTTCGAGCGCAGTGTGCGGTCGAGGCGCAGGGCCTGGGCGAGCCCCTCGCCCTGGCTCAGGAACAGCGACGTCTCGTGGCCGCCGATCGCGACGACGGGGACGATCGGCACGCCGGCGTTGAGCGCCAGCCGGATGAACCCCTTGCGGCCCCCGAAGTCGACCTCGTTTCGCTGCCAGATCGGCCGGTGGACCTCGTGGTCCCCGCCGGGGTAGACGAGCACGGCCGCGCCGGAGCGCAGCGCCTGCTCGGCGTGCTCGTGAGAGGCGCTGACGGTGCCGTACTTGCGCAGGATCTGCCCCATCGGCGAACCGACGACGACGTTGTGGGCGAGCTGGTAGAAGGGCCGCTCGACGCCGAAGTAGGTCGAGAACGCGAGCGTGAAGATGATCGTGTCCGGGGTCATGTTCCCGCCGGAGTGGTTGCCGACGAGGAGCACCGGCCGGTCCTCGGGGATGTTCGCAAGCCCGCGAACCTCACCCCGGAACCACAACGTCGCGAGCAGCCATGCGAGCGGGAGGTTCTCGCGAATGTAGTCGGGATCGCGGTCGTCGAAGTCGGCCGTGAGGCGGCCGCGCGCCCACCGCCCGGCACGGTCCGCGATACGGCCGGCTAACCCCCGGCCGAGGCGGGCGGCGCCGCCGCCGGCGCGCGCAAGCTCCGCCGCGACGCCCGAGCCGGCTTCACGCAGCGGCCCCGCGCCGTTGACCCTCGCGTGGCCATCCTGGCTTGCCCGCTGAACGAGCCGGCTCTCCTCAGCCATGGAGACGATTCTATGCCCGTGCGGCGGGGATAGCATCGGCCTCGTGCGCCAGGTGATGATCAGGGACACGCTGAGCGGCGAGCTGCGCCCGCTTGAGCCGCGCGAGCCGGGCCGGGTCGGGATCTACGCCTGCGGGCCGACGACCTACGAGCGCGTCCACGTCGGCAACGCGCGCCCCTACGTCGTCTTCATGGCGCTGAAGCGCTTTCTCGAACACGAGGGATACGACGCGACGCTGGTCATCAACGTCACGGACATCAACGACAAGATCTACGACGCGGCGCGCGAGGCGGGAGTGCCCTCGGACGAGCGCTCGAAGGAGATGACGCGGCTGTACGTCGAGGACACCGACCGCCTCGGGCTCGGCCGCCCCGACGAGGAGCCGCTCGCGAGCGAGACGATGGCCGAGATCATCGGACTGATCGAGGACCTCGTCGACTCCGGGCACGCGTACCAGGCCGACGGGGACGTCTACTTCCGGGTCCGCAGCTTCGACGACTACGGCAAGCTCTCGAACCGCCGCACCGAGGACATGGACCAGGGCGAAGAATCGGGCAGTGCACGGTTGAAGGAGGACCCGCTCGACTTCGCGCTGTGGAAGGCGCAGAAGCCGGACGAGGACACGGCCTGGGGCTCGCCGTGGGGCAGGGGGCGACCGGGGTGGCACATCGAGTGCTCTGCGATGGCCGAGAAGCTGCTCGGCGACGACTTTGCGATCCACGGCGGCGGCGTCGACCTCGTCTTCCCCCATCACGAGAACGAGATCGCTCAGACCGAGGCGGCGCGGGGGGTGCCGCTCGCGCGCCTGTGGATGCACAACGGGATGGTCGAGCTCGCGGACGAGAAGATGTCGAAGTCGGTCGGCAACATCTTCCAGCTCGGCGAGGCACTCGACCGCTACGGGCCCGAGACGCTCGTCGCCTACCTGCTCTCGGGCCACTACCGCCAGCCGCTTGCCTTCGGTGCGGAGCCCCTGGAGCAGGCGGCGGCCAGCAACGAGCGGGTGCGCAACTTCTTCCGTGAGGCCGAGCGCGTCGACGGCGACCCCGATTCCGTCGTCGTCGAGGCGAGAGGCGATTTCCTCGACGCGCTCGCCGATGACTTCAACACGCCGCGGGCGATGGCCGCGGTCTTCGACCTCGTCACCGAGGCGAACCGGAGGCCGCTCGCGGGGGCGCACGCGGCCCTGGAGGAGATGCTCGACATCCTCGGGCTCGAGAGGCTCGCGGCCGCCGACGAGGAGGAGGCCGATCCCGAGGCGCTCAGCCTTCTCAACGAGCGCGAGCGGGCGCGCGCCGAGCGCGACTTCGAGCGCGCCGACGAGCTCCGCTCCGAGCTCGAGCGCCGCGGCTGGGAGGTTCGCGACGCGGCCGAGGGGGCGCGGCTCGTGCGGCGTGGCCGCTGACGCCGCGATCATCTACGGCCGCAACGCCGTCGCCGAGGCGCGGCGGGGAAGGCGGCGCGTGCGCCGGGAATGGACGTCCGCGGACCTCGACGACGACGAGCTGACCGAGCTCGCGGGCTCGCCCGACCACCAGGGGCTCGTCGCTGAGGTCGATCCATATCCCTACGCGGATCCCGGGCTCGCTGCTCGCGGACGAGGACGCGCTCGTCCTCGCCCTCGACCAGGTCCAGGACCCCCACAACCTCGGCGCGATCTGCCGCACGGCCGAGGTAGCGGGGGCGAGCGGCGTCGTGATTCCCGGGCGCCGCGCGGCGGAGGTCACGGCGGCCGTCTGCCGCGCCTCCGCCGGGGCGGTCGAGCACCTCGCGATCGCCCGCGTCGGCAACCTCGCCGACTGGCTCGGCTCGGCGCGCGAGGCGGGGGCGTGGATCTACGGTGCGCGCCAGGACGCGCCGGAGCGCTACGACGCCCCCGACCTCAGCGGCCGCGTCGTGCTCGTCCTCGGCGGCGAGGCGAAGGGCATCAGGCCGGGCGTCGCGGACGCGTGCGACGTCCTCGTCTCGATACCGCAGGCGGGACGGGTCGAGTCGCTGAACGTCTCCGCCGCCGCTGCCGTCCTCATCTACGAGGTCGTCCGCCGGCGCGGTTCGGGCGGCTAGCGCGACCGCGAAGCTACTCCGTCAGCCCGGCTGCTTCGAGGGCCTGGCCGCGCTCGGGGAACGCCTCCACCCTCACCGCTTTGCCGTCGCGCATGGTCCATACGAGGAATGCGACCTGCGTCACGTCGAGGCCCGTGGTTCGACCTCGCCCGTGCAGCACCGTCTCGACGAGCACGTCATCGCCCGCGTCCGTGAGCTCCCGGGGCTCGAGGTAGACGTCCTCGAGCCCGTCGTCGAAGGCCCCGAACCAACGCCGCACCCCGTCATGTCCGCGGTAGGTGTCGGGCTCGGAGGCGAGCGACGGCGGAGTTGCGACCTCGAACTCGGGGTCGATGAAGGCGAGGCCGGCCTCGACCCCCTGCTCGGCGAACGCCCCGTAGGCGCGACGGACGATGTCCACGTTCTCCTCCGACACTGCCGCGCCCAGTATGCAAGATCCGTTGCAGCGTCCGACGGCGTTGCTATGGCGGGTTGACACCGATCCGCCGCTACTTACACTACCGTCCCCGTAAGGGTGAACTAAAGGTTGAGGCAAGGCCTCAAGCGATCGTTCACCGCCAGGGCGCCTAGGGGAGGTACGGGCGCCACGACCCTCGTAGGAGGTTGTTGTGGCAGCACCGACCCAGGACTTCGCGCGCGTCGCGCCCCCAGCTGGAAGCGCGCGCGGACACAGAGCTGAACCCGAGATCGACGACGAGTACCTGGTCGCGCTCGCAAAGCGCGGGCAGGGAGACGCCTACAACCAGATCGTCCGCCGCTACCGCGGCTTCGTCCGCCTCAAGGCCTCGGCCTACTTCCTGCTCGGAGGCGACTCCGACGACCTGATCCAGGAAGGTCTGCTCGGCCTGTTCAAGGCGGTGCGGGACTTCCGCACCGACCGCGAGTCGAGCTTCAGGAACTTCGCCGAGCTGTGCATCACGCGGCAGATCATCACCGCGGTCAAGACCGCGAGCCGCAACAAGCACGCGCCGCTGAACCAGTACGTCTCCTTCGCGCACTCGCCGGCCGCGCCGGGCGAGTCGGAGACGACGCTCGAGGAGATCCTCCCCGGGCCGATGGTCAACGACCCGGCGAACCAGGTGATCGCGACCGAGGAGCTGGACAGCCTCGTCGCATGCCTGTCGAGCGTGCTCTCGGACCTCGAGAGCCAGGTCCTGTCCCTGTACCTGGACGGGCACTCGTACGAGGCGATCGGCGAGCAGCTCGAGTGCGACACGAAGACGGTCGACAACGCGCTCCAGCGCGTCAAGCGCAAGGTCGGGATCCATCTCGCCTCGCGCGAGGTGAAGCTGTAGGCCCCGCCCGTCGTACCCTGACCGGACGCCCGCCTAGCTCAACTGGCAGAGCACTTGATTTGTAATCAAGAGGTTCCCGGTTCGAATCCGGGGGCGGGCTCTGGTGATTTCCACCGCCGACTTCACCTGGAACGACGCCGAGCGCGTGATCGTGTTCCGCCGCGGGGTGCTCGACGAGGCTCCCGAGCTGCTGCGCGAGCACGGCTGGGACGGGTTCGACCTGCTGAGCACGACGCGGGCGCTCGCCGCGGCGCCGCATGACCTCCGGGCGGTCGGCTCGGTCCACGCCGTTCCCCCGGGAGAGGTCCCGAAGGCGGCGAAGTCGATCGCCTCGACGGTCCGCTCGGGTGAGATCGTCGCGCTCGGTGGCGGGCGCGTGATCGACACCGCGAAGGCGATCGCGTCCGCGCACGGGGGCAAGGTGTGCGCGATCCCGACGACGCTCTCGGGTGCCGAGATGACGCAGATCCACCGCCTCCCCGAGGGTCACGAGGGAAGCGGGCTGATCCGCCCCCGGCTCGTCCTCGCCGACCCCGGGCCGATGACGTCGCAGCCCGAGCGCGAGCTGCGCGCCAGCGCGATGAACGCGCTCGCGCACGGCGCCGACTCCCTCTACACGCCGTTCGCCAACCCCGTCTCCACGGCGGCGGCCCTGGGCGGCGCCGAGCTGATCGCCACGGCGCTCGACCAGGACGCCGGCTCGCGCGACCGCGCCGCGCTCGCGCTCGGCTCGATCCTGTGTGCGTACGCGATCGACTCGGCGCTGTTCGCTATCCATCACGTGCTCTGCCAGACGCTGGTCCGCGTGTGCGCGCTCCCGCACGCGGAGACCAACGCGACGATGCTCCCGCGGACGATGGAGGCGATGCGCGAGCGCGCCCCCGACGCCCTCGCGAGCCTCGCCGAGGCGATCGGGACGACCCCCGACGGGATCGGCAAGCGGATCGAGGAGCTGGCGGGGGGCGGGCGCACGCTGAGCGAGCTCGGCGCCGAGCCGGATCGGCTCGACGACGTCGTCGCCGCGGCGGCGGCGCGGCAGGAGCTCCAGCTGACACCCGATCCGCCCTCTCCCGAGGAGCTGCGGGCGCTGATCGACGCCGCCTGGTAGCGAGCCTGGAGGCTGGGCAGTAACGCCCGCCGGGCGAGCGTGTAGGGGTCTTCGTGAACGAGGAACGCCTCGCGCGGTACCACGACTTCGCACGCCGCCGAGGCGTGAACCCGGTCATGTACGTGATCGCGCGCCTGATCCTGCAGCCGGTGCTGCTCGTCTACCTGCGGCTGTCGCGGTTCAAGCGCGAGCACGCGAAGGTCAAGGGGCCGCTGATCGTCGCCGCGAACCACCGCAGTTTCCTCGACCCGTTCGTGATCGGCGTCTCGCTGCCGTGGCGCCGCCCGATCCAGTTCGTCGCCAAGGCGGAGCTGTTCGAGAGGCGCTGGCAGGGGTGGCTGCTGAACCGCCTCGGCGCGTTCCCGATCCGCCGCGGCGAGGCCGACGAGGAGGCGATGAGCACCGCCCGGCTCGCGCTCGAGCGCGGCGGCTCGCTTGTGATCTTTCCCGAGGGCACGCGGATCCGCACCGGTTCGCTGGCGGCGCCGAAGCGCGGCGTCGGCCGGCTCGCGCTCGAGACCGGGGCGCCGGTGCTGCCGGTTGCGGTCCACGGCACCGAGCAGGTCCGCCGCGGCTGGCGCATCCGGCCGCGCAAGGTCAAGCTCCGCGCCGGCCGCGCGATGACCTTCCCGCGCACCGAGCGGCCCTCGCCCTCGCTCGCCGCCACCGTGACGGCGCGGATCTGGCCCAACATCGAGCTCCAGTGGGAATGGCTCGGCGGGCTGCCGCCGCTGCGCAAGGCCGCGGTGATCGGTGCCGGGAGCTGGGGCACCGCCGTCGCTGCGCTGCTCGCCCGCGGCGGGCTCGACGTCCAGCTCGGTTGCCGCACGCGCGAGCACGCCGAGGAGATCGCGGCCTCGCGCACCAACGAGCGCTATCTGCCCGGGATCACGCTCCCCGACGGCGTCACCGTGAAGCGCTCCGCCGACATCGAGCTGGCCGGGATCGACCTCGTCGTGCTCGCGGTCCCGTCCGCCGCCCATCCCCCCGTTGTCGGCTCGCTCGCCGACCGCATCGGCCAGCGCACGGGGATGCTGCTGCTCGCGAAGGGGCTCGTCGCGCCGATGGGCTCGCTCCCGACCGAGTACGTATCCGAGCGCATCCGCGCCCGCGCCGTCGCCTGCATCGGCGGCCCCGCGCACGCCCGCGAGGCCGCCGCCGGCACCGCGGCGCTCGTTCTCGGCAGCGCCGACCCCGACCTCCGCGCTCAGATCGGCGAGGTCTTCGACCGCGCCGGGCTCGTCTGCGAGCGCACCGCCGATGTGCTCGGCGTCGAGATGGCCGGCGCGTCGAAGAACGCCGCCGCGCTCGCCGCGGCCGCGGCGGAGCCGTACGGGCTCAACGCCGCCGGGATCGCGGCGGCCGAGATCTGGCGCGAGTGCGTCCAGTACGCAATCAGCCTCGGCGCCGACCTCGACACGTTCACCGGGCTCGCCGGGATCGGCGATCTGACGGCGACCGTGCTCGCGCCGAGCAGCCGCAACCGGCGCGCCGGCGAGCTGCTCGGCCGCGGTGTCCCCGCCGATCGGATCCCCGCCGAGATCGGTCAGGCCTCGGAGGCGCTCGACTCGGTGCCGCTGATCGCCGAGACGCTGGACCGGGCCGGGATCGACGCCCCGGGACTGCACGGGCTGACCGCGCTGATCGAGGGCAGGATCGACGCCGGCGCATGGGTATCCGGCTTGCGCCGGGCGGAAAGCTCGCGCCGCGCAGCGTAGGAGGCGGGTTACGCTTGCCGGGTGGTCGAGGAGAGCACGGAGCGCGAGTCGGTCGCGGCCGCGGACACGCCCCCGGCGACGTCGAAGGCCGAGCTCGATCGGGCGTTCGAGGACCTCTACCGCGCCCACCTGCGCGACGTCTACTCGTACTCCTACTACCGGGTCGGCAATCATCACGACGCCGAGGATCTGACCGAGCAGACCTTCCTGCAGGCGTACAGGCACTTCGAGCGCGCGCGGCGCGAGTCGAACGGGCGCCCGCTGCGACCGTGGCTGATCAGGATCGCCCACAACCTCGCCTCGAACTACCACCGCGACCGCGCCAGGCGGCCGACGTCGGCGCTCGACAGCGCCGACCCGATCTCGCACCCGCATGCGACCGAGCAGGTCGTCGAGGGCCGCGAGGAGCTGCGCCGGGTGATGGCCGGCCTGACCGACCTCCCCGACGATCGTCGCGAGGCGCTGATCATGCGCTTCGCGCTCGGGATGGACAATCGCGAGATCGCGCGCGCCCTCGGCCGCACCGACGGCGCGACCAAGGTCCTGATCCATCGGGCGATCAAGCAGCTGGAGGAGAAGCTCGATGCCGAGTCGGGCGGCGGTGGGAAGGGGGACGGCGATGAATGAGGCCGCCGGAGCCGGGCGCGCGGGCGAGCTCGGCCTCGAGCGTCTGCTCGAGACCACGCTGCGCCCGATCGAGCCGCCGGAGGATCTTCGCGGCCGGGTCGAGGAGACGCTCTCGATGCTGACCGAGGCGGCAGCCTCGGAGCTCAGCGAGTGGGCCGACGAGCTCTCGGAGGGCGAGCTCGCGGCGCTCCGCGATCCCCGCAACTGGGTCCGCCCGGTGTTCGCGCTTGCCGCGGGCGGCGCCGCGGGGACGGCGCTGTTCGTGCTCGAGCGGCGACGCCGCCGGCGATCGGGCGGGCTGCGCTCGATCGCCGACGACGTGATCTCCCGCGTCCGCTAGGCGGTCGCGGGCTTAGTGCTCTTGGCGTCCGCCCCCTTCGCGGTCGCGGCCCCGGCCGCGAGGCCGAGGACGCCGAGCGCGAGGTGGAGGATGTTGTCCTCGGTGTTGACCGGGATGAACTTGAGGATCGTGTCGTGCGTCGATCCCGCCCCGAAGTCGACGAAGCCGAGGATCGCGACGATCACGTAGATCAGGCCGAGCGCGAGCGCGTAGGTCCGCGCGTAGTAGGAGACCGCGAGCAGGCCGAGGATCCCGGTCACGAGGTGGATGACGTTGTGCCACCCGTTCACCGCGAGGATTCCGAAGACGTCGTCGACCTGAATCGAGTTGCCGACGTCGAAGCTCGCGTTGTAGAAGAAGCCGATGATCCCGGCTACCGTGAGTACGGAGCCGACGACCAGGGCGTAGAGCCTGGCTGGGCTTTGCTCTGCCATCTGGGTCTTCCTCCTTGCTGTTGGGGCGGATTCCATCATTGCGGGGAGAGCGCGTCGCGGCCCGCCGAGGATGATCCGCGGATCGCCGCCGGACGTAGGTTCACGCGTCGCCGACCGATACGCGGCCGCGGAGATTCCAGATCGCACCCGGGGAGCTCCGAGCACGAGATGACGAGATGACGAAACGAGACCTCCAGACGCTCGCCGACGAGGACCTGATGCCGCTCGTGGACCGCAAGGACCCGGCCGCGTTCGAGGTCTTCTACGACCGCCACGGCGGCGCCGCCTACTCGCTCGCGCACCGCATCGTCGGCAACACCGAGGGCGCCCAGGACGTGGCGCAGGAGGCGTTCCTGTCGATGTGGCGGAGCGGCGCGCGCTACGACCGCACGCGCGGCAGCGTCCGCGCCTGGGTGCTGGGGATCGTCCGCAACCGCGCAATCGACGCGCTGCGCCGCGAGGCGGGCAGGGCGCCGCGGCTCGACTTCGACGACGAGGCCGTGCTCGAGCGCCGCGCCGCGCCCGAGCGGACCGAGGCCGAGGCGCTGCGCCGGGAGACGGCGACCGAGGTCCGCGGCGCGCTCGAGGAGCTCCCTCCGGAGCAGTCGAGGGTGATTCAGCTCGCCTACTTCGGCGGCTTCAGCCACTCCGAGATCGCCGAGATGCTGGGGATGCCGCTCGGAACCGTGAAGGGCCGGATGCGGCTCGGGCTCGAGAAGATCAGGCTGAAGCTGGCGGAGGTGCTCCCGTGAGCGAGCCCGAGCGCCACGCCGAGCGCCAGGACGACGTTGCCGCGTACGCGTTGAACGCGCTCGACGCGGGCGAGGTCGACGGGCTCGAGCGCCACCTCGCAGGCTGCGAGGCCTGCCGCGAGTGGCTGAGGTGGCTGACCCCGGCCGTGAACGTGCTGCCGATGTCGGTCGACCAGCTCGAGCCGCCGTCGGCGCTTCGCGCCAAGCTCGTCGAGACCGTCCGCGAGGAGGCGCCCTCGAGGGCCGAGGCGAAGCGCGCGCGCCGCCCGCGCTGGCTCGCGGCGCCGCGCCCCGCGATCGCGCTCGGGACGATGGCCGCGGTCGCCGCCGGCGTCACCGGGTATGCGCTCCGCGACACCGGCGACGAGGGCGCTTCCTCGACCGTGCCGGTGCAGCGGTCCGCCGCCGCGGGCTCCGCGACCGGGCGGCTGACGCGCGACGGCGACTCGGGGACGCTTGTCGTCAGCGAGATGCCGCCGCTTCAGGGCCGCGACGTGTACGAGGTCTGGCTGCGCGAGGGCAACGCGGCGAAGCCTTCCGGGGTGTTCGTCCTCGACCGTCGGCACGGGGCGACGGTCGCGATCCCATCCGGGCTCGACAGCGCGAGCCAGGTGATGGTCACCCGCGAGCCCCCCGGCGGCAGCCCGCATCCGACCTCGCCGCCGATGCTGATGGCCCGAATCTAGCCCCCGCTAGATTCAGTTCGTGGCCACAACCACCTGTTACCGGCATCCGGACCGCGAGACCAACGTCTCCTGCTCCGGCTGCGGGCGGCCGATCTGCCCCGACTGCATGACCCCGTCGCCGGTCGGAATGCGCTGCCCCGACTGCGCCGGCGCGCCGAGCCAGGTGCGCCGCGTGCGCTCGTGGGCGACCGACACGCCGTACGGAACCTACGCGCTGATCGCGATCAACGTGATCGTCTTCTTCGCCGAGCTCGGCGGTGGCGGCTCGGCCTCGTTCTCGGGCGGGGGGAGCATGATCAACGACTTCGGGCTCCTCGGCCCGGCCGTCTCCAACCACGGCGAGTGGTACCGGATCGTCACCGCCGGCTTCCTGCACGCCGGCTTCATCCACATCGCCCTGAACATGTACGTGCTGTACATCCTCGGGACGCTGCTCGAGCCGGCGATCGGCACGCCACGGTTCCTCGCGATCTATTTCGTGTCGCTGATCTTCGGCTCGGTCGGCGCGCTGCTGCTCGACCCGAACACGGTCACGGTCGGCGCCTCGGGCGCGATCTTCGGCCTCTTCTCAGCGGCGTTCCTCGTCGCGCGGCGGCGTGGGGTGCAGCAGCTCGCCTCGCAGATCGCGTTCTGGGTCGTCATCAACCTCGTCCTCAGCTTCAGCATTCCCGGGATCAGCATCGGCGGCCATCTCGGCGGCCTGGTCGGCGGTGCGCTCGGCGCGATCCTCGTGCTCGCGCTCGAGCGCCAGCGCTTCAGCGCCAAGGGCGTGCTCGAGATCGGGGGGTTCATCATTCTCGGCGTCGCCTCGTTCGCCGCCGCACTCGCCGTCGCATCCAGTGCCGCCTGAGCGGACCGAGGCGGTCTGGCGAGCGCTAGGAAGCGGACGGAGGGGAATCGGGTTCTCGCTCGCCGGATCGCGCCCACTCGACGCTCGCGCCGGACCGGGCTCAGCGGGCCCTTGCCGTCGCCGAGGCCGACTCTACGAGCGCGAGCTCGCGCGCCTCGATCCCTCCGGGTGCGGGAAGACGGTCGGGGTGCAGCAGGTGGCCCAGCAGCTCGACGCCGTCGGCGAGGCGCGGACCGGGGCGCGAGAACGACGACGCGGCGTCGACGGCGACGATCCGATCGGCGCCGAGCGAGTCGAGCTGCGCGCGGTGGGCGAGCGCCTGCTCGGCCGCCTCGTCGACGTACCAGCCGCAGGGCATCGCGACGACAACGTCCGGCTCCGCGGCGCGGATCTCGTCCCAGCTCGCGGTCCGCGACTTGACGCCGGGCTCGCCGAGCACGTCGGTCCCACCGGCAGCCCCGATCATGTCCGGGACCCAGTGGCCGCCGATGAACGGAGGGTCGAGCCACTCGAGCGCGGCGGCGCGGGGGCGCGGCTCGCCCTCGGCCGCGGTGCGAACGCGCTCGACGCGGGCCGCGAGCTCGCGGCGAAGCGACTCACCCCGCGCGGCGACTCCTGCCGCCTCGCCGAGACCGACCGCGTCATCGAAGACCTCGTCGAGCGTGTTCGGGTCGAGCGAGAGCACCGCGGGGTCGCCCGGCAGCCCAGCGGCGACTCCGCAGACGTCGTCGTACGAGACCGCGCAGACGGCGCACAGCGCCTGGGTCACGATCAGGTCCGGCTCGAGCCGCGCCAGCGTCTCCTCGTCGAGCTCGTACAGCGCCCGGCCCTCGGCCGTCACCCGCCGGACCTCGGCGTCGATCTCGGCCGCCGACAGGCCCTCGGCGATCACGCTCCGCGTCAGCCGCGGCCGCACGGCGGCCGCGGGCGGCCAGTCGCACTCGTGGGTGACGGCGACGACGTCGTCGCCGAGCCCGAGCGCGAACAGCATCTCCGTGGCCGAGGGAACGAGGCTTGCGATCCGCATCGACGTAAGTTTCGCATCGGGCTAAGCTGGCGTCCATGACACCCCTCGACGAGGGCGCAATCGACTCCGGGCTCGCTGAGCTGAGCGGCTGGGAGCGCGACGGAGACGCGATATCGAAGACGTTCAAGCACGACGACTTCGTCGGCTCGGTCGAGTTCGTGAAGACGATCGTGGAGCCCGCCGAGGACATGGGCCATCACCCCGACCTCGCGATCTCCTGGAATGAGGTCCGCGTCTCGATCACCACGCACTCCGAGGGCGGGCTGACCGATAACGACTTCGAGCTCGCGAAGCGGATCGACGCTCTGGGCTAGCCGTCCGGCGTGCCGTCGAGCGGAGCGCCGACGATCGACAGCCGCCGGTTGAGCGCCCCGAGCCCGAACTCGGCGAGCGCGCCGTCCTCGACGTCGAGAACGTCCCACGCGCCCTCGCTGGGGGGCGCGATCGACTCGGCGACGGCCGGCAGCAGGTCGGTGACCTGGCTGCGGACGACGTCGGCAAGCGTGGGATCGGCGGCGACCGCCTCGCGAAGGAACCACGTTCCGTAGGCGATGTGGCGCTGCTCGTCGGCGGCGATCCGCGAGTAGCCGTCGACGAAACCCGGGAGCTGTTCGCGCTCGCGGAGGAAGTCGAGCAGGAAGTGGGACGCCGTCAGCCCCAGCGTTCCCTCGATCACCATGTGGTAGATCGTCACGAATCGGACCTTCGCGTCCCGGTCGCCCGGGTCGAGCCGCAGCGTGTCGTGGGCCTGGACGAGCGCCTCGTCGAACACGCGCCTGAACGCGTCGCCGAGCACCTCGCGCGCGCTGGCGACGTGCGACGCGATCGCGGCGGGGTCGGCGATCACCTCGTTCTGGAACCGCGCGTAGAATTGCATGTGGCGGACCTCGTCGACGAGCTGCGTCGACAGGTAGGAGCCCTCTTCCTCGTCGTCCTGGGCCAGCACCAGGCCGCAGAACTGGGTTGAGATTCGCTCCTCGGCGACCATCAGTGAGCTGAGCACGAAGTGGAGGAGCTCGCGCTCGCTCTCGGCGAGCGCCGTCCAGTCGGCGGGGTCACGGCTGAGATCAATGTCCTGCGCCGCCCAGTGCGCGCGCTCCCAGTCGTCGTAGAGCTGTTGCGGGTCCTTGAGCTGGATCGTCGCCGTCGCGGCCATGATCAGCAGCACTCCCGCGCGGTCGTCGCCGGGGCAGCCTGCTGCGAATCGTCATCGCCGTGCGTGACGAAGACCTCCCACGACTCGCCGTCGGGCGCCGTGACCCAGATCTTGTCCTGCTTCGCGTAGCAGCAGGTCGTGTCCATCTCGTCGAAGGTGGCGAGCCCCGCGTCGACGAGGCGGGCCTTCGCGAGCAGCACGTCGTCGGTCGAGGCGACCTGGATCCCGGCGTGGTTGAAGGCGCCGAGCGCTTCCGAGCGCTCGCCTTGGTTGAGCGTGAAGTTGAGCGCCGGTTCCTCGACCTCGAACTTCGCGTAGCCCTGCTTGCGCTTTGTCGGCTCGATCCCGAACAGGGCGCGATAGAAGACGATCGACCGCTCGAGGTCGGAGACGGTCAACGCGAGGTGGGGTCTCAGGACAGCCATGCGGACAGTTCCTCCAGTGCGTCGGGGTTGACGTAGTAATAGGCCCAGAGGCCGCGGCGCTCGGAGCCGACGATCCCGGCCCGCTTCAGGACCTTGAGATGGTGGGAAACGGTCGGCTGCGAAAGATCGAACAGCGGCACGAGCTCGCACACGCACACCTCGCCCGCGTGCTTTCGCAGCACGTCTACCAGCTGCATCCGGATCGGGTCGCCAAGCGCCTTTGCGATCCGCCCCATGCGCTCCGCCTGATCGCGCTCGATATCCGGATAGACGACGGGCTCGCAGCACGGCTCGCCCGCAGGACGCTTGTGCTTCGGCGCGAACTCCAGATCGACGGCCATCTATCTACGTATATCAATTGAAGTGATTGATGTCAATGGAATAGGATGGGCGCACAGAACCCTTTTGGAGGTGGTGACCGATGGCACTTGATCTCGATCCAACCACACGCGCGCACATCGACAAAGGAGTCGAGGCGCTCACCGAAGAGTTCGAGGGCGTGTTCTCGCATGAGACGATCGAGCGGTATGTCGACGACTCGCTGGGAAAGCTCTCGGACGCGCGGTTCGAGGACTTCGTGCCTCTTTTCGTCACCCGCTTCGCGCGCGAGCGTCTGCGTGCTCTTGCGCAGTCCGAGGGGACGATGACGAAGGAGGTCCCCGAGGTCCTGTTCGTGTGCGTTCAGAATGCGGGGCGCAGCCAGATGGCCGCGGGGCTCGTCGACGAGATGGCGCAGGGACGGGTCCACGTCCGATCCGCTGGATCCGAGCCGGCCGATCAGATCAACCCCGCAGTCGTCGAGGCGATGGGAGAGCTTGGCGTTGACATGGAGAAGGAGTTCCCTAAGCCGCTCACCGACGAGGTCGTCAAGGCCGCCGACGCGGTGATCACGATGGGCTGCGGCGATGCCTGTCCCATCTACCCCGGTAAGCGCTACGAGGACTGGGAGATCGAGGATCCCGCCGGCAAGGACCTCGAGTCAGTGAGGGCGATTCGTGACGAGATCGGCGAGCGGGTGAAGGCGCTGCTCGCCGAGGTCGCGCCGCAAGACAACGTTGAGTCGTCCTGACCTGATCCGCCGCGCCGCCGCCGAAGGCATGGCGGCGTTTGTGCTCGTGTTCGCGGGCTGCGGCGCGATCGTCGCCGACCGGATCTACGGGGGGTCGCTCGGGACGGTCGGGATCGCGCTCGTCTTCGGTCTCGTGATCATGGTCATGATCTACGCGACCGGCCACCTTTCGGGCGCGCACATCAACCCGGCGGTCACGGTCGCGTTCACGATCACGCGTCACTTTCCGCCACGCGAGGCCGCCGCCTACGTTGCGGCGCAGCTCATCGGGGCGACGCTGGCCGCACTCTGCCTGCTCGCGGTGTGGACGAGCCAGCCGGCGAATCTCGGAGCGACCGTGCCGAGCGTGGGGGCGGGCAGCGCACTCGTCTATGAGGCCGTGATGACCGCGTTCCTGATGTTCGTGATCATGGCCGTCGCAACCGACACGCGCGCGGTCGGTGCCGCGGCGGCGATTGCGATTGGCGGGACGATCGGGCTCGATGCTCTGTTCGGCGGGCCGGTCACGGGGGCGTCGATGAACCCCGCGAGGAGCTTCGGGCCGGCGCTCGTGAGCGGGTCCTGGAGCGACTTCTGGATCTACGTCGTCGGGCCGGTGACCGGAGCGGCGCTCGGCGCGCTCGCGTACCAGCTCGTCCGCGGCGACGCGCCTCGCGCTCGACCGACCGACGGACGTCGCCCGAACGCCAGCCAAGTCGCGAGCGAGCGAGATGGCTCCATCGAGACTGGCGTCGCGGAGACTGTGGATGAGCAGGCCGACCTCTGAGCGTGGCGGGCACGGGCTCAACGACGGCCGTCTCGTCGCGAGCCCGTCCGACCGGCCGCATCGAGTCGTGCCTGCGCAGCTTGACGGCACCGGGATCTTCACACCGTCGGGCGTCCGGCCTGGTATCGAGGAGCTCCACATGGCCTCGAGCGGATGCCGCCGATGCTGTGGAGGCGTGAGATGGATCGGATTGCGGATTCGACACGGACCGAGACGGCGGTGCGGCCGCTTCACGACGCGCTCGAGGGCCTCCGCGAGGACCTGGTAAGGGAGGGGAGCGAGATTCTCGAGCGCTGGCGCCCGCGGATCGAGCGGCAGGGCTTCCTGCCGAGCGCGCTCAACCTCGCCCACTACATCGCGCTGCGTCGGCACGAGCTGCGCGAGCTCCAGCTTGAGCTGATGCCGTGGGGGCTGTCGTCGTTGGGGCGCTGCGAGGCGCACGTCGTCGAGAGCGTCGACGCCGTCCTCGCCACGACCGCCCGCCTCGCGGGGTCGACGGAGCCTCCCGCGTGGCCCGCGCCGGACGCCTACTACCGCGGCCACGAGCGGCTGCGAGAGGAGACGGAGCTTGCGCTCGGGCCGACGCCGCCCAACCGGCAGGTGCGGATCATGGTCACGCTTGCCTCGCAGGCGGCGAGCGACTACGAGTTCGTCCGGGAGCTCGTGTCGCGGGGGATGGACGTCGCGAGAATCAATTGCGCGCACGACGAGGCCGACGCGTGGGAGTCAATGAGCAAGCACGTACGCCGCGCCGCTGTCGAGGTGGGGCGGGAGTGCCGCGTGTGCATGGACATCAGCGGGCCGCGCTCGCGGACGGGCTGGGTTTTCGTTCCCGAGCCGGATGCCCGGCTGAGGGTCGGCGACCGCATGCTGATGAGGTTCGGCCCGCCGGTGTCGCCGGAGGAGTCCCCGGTGCAGTTCGAGTGCACGCTTCGCGAGGCGGCGGAGCAGGTCGAGCCGGGTGACGGCGTGTGGATCGACGAAGGAAAGATCGGAGCCGCGGTCGAGCAGCGGACCGAAGCCGGCGCACTGCTCAGGGTCGTGCACGCGCGTGAGAAAGGCGAGCGCCTGAAGTCTGACAAAGGGCTCAACTTCCCGGACACGGACCTACGGCTCGATGCGCTGACCGCCAAGGACCTGCGGGATCTCGACGTCGCCGCCACGAGTGCCGACATGGTCGGATACTCGTTCGTGCAGCGCCCCGACGATGTCGAGCTTCTCCAGCGGAAGCTCGCCGATCGGCTCGATGCCCCGGAGCGGTTTCCGATCGTCGCGAAGATCGAGACCGCGCTCGCGATTCGGAACCTTCCCGAGCTGATCATCCAGGCTGCCGGACGGCAGCCTCTGGCGGTGATGATCGCGCGCGGCGACCTGGCGGCCGAGGTGGGACCGCGGCGTCTCGCCGAGATCCAGGAGGAGCTGCTGTGGTTGTGCGAGGCGGCGCACGTCCCCGTGATCTGGGCTACGCAGGTTCTGGACAACTTCGTGCACAAGGGGACGCACGCCCGCGGGGAGATAACCGACGCGGCGATGGCGGAGCGCGCCGAGTGCGTGATGCTGAACAAGGGGCCGTACGCGGCCGATGCCGTCGCGCTGCTGGACGACGTGCTCGGCCGTATGGAGGGCCACCAGTTCAAGAAGGCATCGCGGATGCGCGCCCTGCACACCTGGTGAGGGAACGGCGGGCGCTGAGCCCGCCTTGCGGCGGGGATGCGAACCTGCGGGCGCATGCGGATCGTCTACGTCGTCGGGACGCGCCCGAACTTCGTCAAGATGGCGCCCGTGATCACGGCGCTGCGCGCCCGCGCGCCCGACGCGCAGCACGCGATCGTCCACACCGGCCAGCATTACGACCGGATGATGTCCGACGTCTTCGTCGAGGAGCTCGGGGTCCCCGAGCCCGACCACATGCTCGGCGTCGGCTCCGGCAGCCATGCCGAGCAGACCGCGCGGGTGATCGAGGGCCTCGAGCCCGTGCTCGCCGACGAGCGCCCCGACCTCGTGCTGGTCCCGGGCGACGTCAACTCGACGCTCGCGGCGGCGCTCGCGGCGGCTCACGCCGGGATCGCGATTGGCCACGTCGAGTCGGGCCTGCGCAGCTTCGATCGCACGATGCCCGAGGAGATCAACCGCGTCGTCGCCGACCAGCTCTCCGATCTGCTCTTCCTGCACTCCGAGGAGGCGGCGAAGAACCTCCGCGTCGAGGGCGTCGCCGAGGAGCGGATGCACTTCGTCGGCAACACGATGATCGACACGCTCGTCTCGCTCGAGGGGCGGTTTCGCGAGCGCGACGCGGCGGGGAGGCTGGGGGTCGAGCCCGGCCGGTACCTGCTCGTCACTCTCCACCGCCCGGCGCTCGTCGACGGGCCGCTGCTCGGCGACGCGATGGCGCGACTCTCCGAAGTTGGGCGCGATCTTCCTGTGGTGTTCCCCGTGCATCCCCGCACGCGCAAGCGGCTAACCGATGCCGGGATCGAGCACCCCGGCGTGCAGCTGTGCGATCCCGTCGGCTATCTCGACTTCCTCTCGCTCGAGGCCGACGCGCGCGCTCTGCTCACCGACTCGGGCGGGGTACAGGAGGAGACGACGTATCTCGGGATCCCGTGCTTCACCCTGCGCGCCAACACCGAGCGGCCGGTCACGGTGACCGCGGGGACGAACACGGTGCTCGGCCTCGATCCCGCCCTGATCGCCGAGATCCCCGCCCTGCTGCGTGATTCCCCGCCGCCCCCCGATGAGCCCCCGCCGCTCTGGGACGGCCACGCCGCCGGCCGCGTCGCGGACGTCGTCCTTACGTAAGACGCGCGGCCCCCGGGGAGAGGCCGCGCGTCGTGTGTCTGCCAAGGGCGCGCGACCTCGGGGCCAGAGAGTGGAGGTCGCGCGCGGCTGACGAGAGAGGAGTTCTCGTGAGCGCGGTAAGCCTGCCGTGCCTAGATGAGCGCGGGGTGAAAAACCGGATAAGCGTCAGGGCGCCGACGCCTGACGGATCGCTGTTTGCGTGTGAAAACCCTGTTAACAGCGAGTTTTGCCTCCCGCGCCGCCTGTACCATCACGGGCGACCGATGGCCAGAATGGTCATGTGTCTGCTGAGGAGGCCCTCCGCGTAATGAGCACGGAGCCCGGGACGGTACGGCTCGCGTTGATCGACTCCGACACGGGGTTCCTACGCGTGCTCGGCAAGCGGCTCGACGCCGCCGGCTGGCAGTACCGCGTTCTGGGTGGAACCGCCCCCGTCGACGAGCTCGTCGCGATGAAGCTGAACGCGCTCCTGATCGACCTCTCCCTGCTTGGCCCCGACGGCTGGGGATTCCTCGAGCGCGTTTGCGGGATGCTCCCCGGCCTCGGGATCGTGGTCTGCACGCCGAACTCGACCGTCGCCCAGCGCGTGCGCGGGCTTCGCCTCGGCGCCGACGACTGGGTCAACAAGCCGTGCCACCCCGAGGAGGTGATGGCGCGGATCGAGGCGGTAGTGCGGCGGCGCAGGCGCACCAGCGCCCAGCCTGACGCCGGGCCGGTGCTCGCCGGTGAGCTCGAGATCCGCTCGGACCAGTTCCAGGCCTTCGTCTCCGGGCAGCCGCTCGGGCTCACGCGGCGCGAGTTCGAGCTCCTCCAGGTGCTCGCGGACGCCCGCGGCTCGGTGATCGAGCGCGAGGACATCTACCAGCGCGTGTGGGGCTACGCGATGGCGCACGGCGATCGCTCGGTCGACGTCTTCGTACGCAAGCTGCGACGCAAGCTCGGGCGGCGCTCGCCCGGGTGGGAGTACATCCACACCCACTTCGGCGTCGGCTACCGGTTTGACCCGGTGCGCACGACCGTCGACGGGCAGGCTCCCGAGGAGGAGCTCGGCGAACCGGATCAGCTCGTCGCCGAAACCGATACGAACGCCGGCGCGCCCGAGCCCGAGGCCGCCGAGACAGCCGGCTGACCGCGGGCGAGCGCGCAGCGGCCGGCAAGGCGGCGCGGGGGTGTGCGCCGCGCGCGAGCCACGGCGCGTGGTCGCCGGCGAGCGACCGGGCCGACCCGGTCGAGACCGCGAGCCGCGTCGCGGTCGAAGCCGGGGTGTGAGCGGCGCCCCCCGTTCAAGGAGGGAGCCGCGGCAGCGAAGCCGATGACTTAACGGTCCTCTCAAGCAATCTTTACGCCCGGTACACATGCGGCTTAGCCGACGGGCGTAGCGTGCGGCTCGATGATCGATCGAGCGATTCGCAGCGCCCTCGGCCGCATCGGCGGCCGCAGCGAGGTTCTCTCGGCCTGCCCCGTGTGCGGGCGAGACGTGACCTCAGCGCACGAGCGCATCCGCGCCTGGCCGGGGACGTGGGCGCACGCGCGCTGCGCCGGCTACGCGCGCGGCGCCCACCGGCGCCACCGTCAGGCTGCGGCCTCGTCGCTTCGCGATCGCCGCGCCGCGTAGGCGCATCCGTTCGCTCAGCGCGCAAGTCCCGCGCTCGGTTCACACCCTTTTTACATCGAAGAGGCGGCGAGGTAACAAGATGCCCGCCGCCCGCTGGCAGTTTGGCGGGCAACCCGGGCAGCCCTGCTCGAAGTCGGCAGCGCCCCGGTGTCTTGGACTTCGTGAACCGACTTCGTCAACCAGAGAAGGAGAACCCGTGACCTCACGCAAGCTCTTCTCGCTCGCCGCCGCCGGTGCGCTCGCGCTCAGCGTTGCGGCCTGCGGCTCGAGCAGTAACGGCGGATCTTCGAGTCCGCTCACAGGAGCCGGAAGCACCCTGATCGCCCCGCTGATGTCGAAGTGGCAGTCCGGCTTCGACGAGGCGTCCGGAGACGCCGTCACCTACGGCTCGATCGGAAGCGGCGGCGGGATCGAGCAGATCACCGCCGGGACGGTCGACTTCGGGGCCAGCGACGCCCCGCTGACCCCCGACCAGCAGTCCGCGGCCAAGAACGTCCTGATGATCCCGTGGGCGCTGTCGGCTACCGACCCCGTCTACAACATCAAGGGCGTCGCCGACGGGCTGAAGCTCGACGGGCCCACGCTCGCCGACATCTACCTCGGCAAGATCACGACGTGGAACGACCCGGCGATCGCGAAGCTCAACCAGGGCACGAGCCTGCCCTCGACCAAGATCACGCCGGTCTACCGCAGCGACGGAAGCGGCGATACCTACGCGCTCACCGACTACCTGTCGAAGGTGAGCCCGGAGTGGAAGAAGAAGGTCGGCACCAGCACGGAGGTCAAGTTCCCGACCGGCGTCGGCGGCAAGGGCAACGACGGCGTCTCCGCCGTGCTCGGTAAGACCGACGGCGCAATCGCCTATGTCGGCGTTGCGTACGCGTCCTCGAACAAGTTCAACCAGGCGGCGATGCAGAACGCCGCTGCGAACTTCGTTCAGCCGACGCTGAAGTCGATCGAGGCCGCCGGTCAGACGGTGAAGACCGTGCCGTCGAACAATGCGGTGTCGATCACTGATCCGCCGGCCTCCGCGGCCGACGCGTATCCGCTGTCGACATTCACGTACGCCCTCGTCCCGTCGGACTCGGACAAGGCGGACGTGATGAAGAAGTTCCTCACCTACGCGATCGGGCCGGGCCAGGATGCCGGGCCTCCGCTGTTCTTCGCCAAGCTCCCCGCGAAGATTCTCGCGGCGGACAAGGCGACGATCAACAAGATCGGGTAGCTAGAGCACAACCAGATCCGGCGATAGGGAGCTCGGGCTCGCCCTTTGAGCCCGAGCTCCCGCCGCCGGTCCACCCGCGCAACCAGCTTCACAAGCGACCACACCACCAACTTCAAGTACAACCCGCACTCATGGCAGCAACGGACAGCCTCGCCGAGACCGTCACGCTCAGCCCGCTGAAGCGCAGGCAGCAGGGGCCGATCGACCGCTTCGGTGACAGGGGCCTCTACGTCATCACCGCGCTCGCCGCGCTGCTGTCGATCGCGATCGTCGCCGGGATCGCGTACAAGGTCTTCGACGAGGCGGGCCACTCGATCTCAACCTTCGGGCTCGGCTTCCTCGGCACGAGCAACTTCGACCCGGTCCATGACAAGTTCGGCGCCGCGCAGTTCATCTACGGGACCGCGGTGAGCTCGTTCGGCGCGCTGCTGCTTGCGACGCCGCTGTCGATCGCGATCGCGCTGTTCCTGACCGAGCTCGCACCAAAGGGAAGCCGGACTCCGATCGGGACGCTCGTCGAGCTGCTCGCCGGGATCCCGAGCGTGATCCTCGGCCTATGGGGGATCCTCGTCCTCGGGCCGTTCCTGAACTCGGCGATCGAGCCGGCCCTGCATTCGATCTTCGGCTGGATCCCGATCATCGGGAAGCTGTTCGGGAGCGAGTACTCGCCCGTCGGCCTGTTCCCGGCGATGCTGATCCTGACGATCATGACTGTCCCGATCGTCTCCTCGCTGACGCGCGAGGTGTTCGCGACGGTGCCCAATGACGCCAAGGAGGGGGCGCTCGCGCTCGGTGCGACGCGCTGGGAGATGATCAAGATGACGGTGCTGCCGTTCTCGCGGCCTGGGATCGTCGCCGCGGTGATCCTCGGGCTCGGGCGCGCGGTTGGCGAGGCGATCGCCGTCACCCAAGTGATCGGCGGCACCGCGGGGATCAACGCGAACATCTTTCTCCCCGCCGACACCTTGGCGAGCCGGATCGCGAGCACCTACCAGGGGGCGACGAGCGCGCTGACCCTGTCGTCGCTCGGGTATTTCGCAGCAATCCTGCTGGTCCTGTCGCTGATCTTCAACGGGGTCGCGCGGTTGATCGTCCGCAACCTCACACTGCGTTCCCAGGAGACCTGATCGATGGCCGCGGAGCTACAGAGCGCGAGCAAGGTGCTGCAGGCGAGCCCGAACCTCAAGCGCCGCCAGCGCGTCAACCGGGGGATGGAGATCAGCGCCTGGGTCGCGGCGCTGTTCGCGGTCGCGGTGCTCGCGATCGTGATCTTCAGCGTGCTGCTCAAGGGCGTCGGCTCGCTCAACCTCGACTTCATCACCCAGACCCCGGCGACGTTCGGCGAAAGCGGCGGTGGGATCGCGAACGCGATCGTCGGTACCGCGATCCTCGTCGGGCTGGCGACGCTGATGTCGGTTCCGATCGGGATCCTGATCGCGATCTACACGAGCGAGTTCGCCAGCCCGCAGACCGAGTTCGTCGTTCGCTACACACTCGACATCCTCAACGGCGTGCCGACGATCGTCACCGGGCTGTTCATCTTCGGGCTGCTCGTCGTCGGCAACTTGCAGAGCGGCTACGCGGGCGCCGTCGCGCTCGCGATCGTGATGCTGCCGCTCGTCGCACGCGCCGCGCATGAGGTGCTGACGCTCGTTCCGTCGGGCGTCAAGGAGGCTGGGCTCGCGCTCGGCGTGAGCCGTTGGCGCACGGTCGTCTCGGTGATCCTGCCGACGGCGTTCAGCGGCATCATCACCGGCGCGCTGCTCGCGGTCGCGCGCGGCGCCGGCGAGACTGCGCCGCTTCTGTTCACGACGTCGATCTTCCCGAACACCGTCCAGACCGATCCGTCGACGGCGCTCCCCAACATCCCCGTGATCATCTTCCAGTACTCCGAGGCCCCCGAGCCGGCGAAGCACGCCCAGGCGTGGGCCGCGGCCTTGATCCTGATTGTGTTCGTGCTCATCATCAGCATCGTCGCGAGGTCGCTGTCGGCTCGGACTCGAAAGCGGCTCGCCGCCGCGCGATGAGGTCGTGCAGAATTGAACGGAGGGAGCTGACATGCGTGCCGACCCGCCTGAGGTGGACATGATGCGCGACGATGTGATGCCCGACGACCCAACGACACCAGAGACAGCTCGCGATCCGAGCGAGCCGGCCACTGCGCCGACCGAGCCGTCCTCGAGGGAGCCCTCCGGCGGGATCGAGGGCCTGAAGGCGGAGCACCGTATCCAGCTCGAGAGGCTGAACGCCTTCTACGGCGACAACCAGGCGGTCCGTGATGTCAGCCTCGCGTTCGAGCCGGGCAAGGTGACCGCGATCATCGGCCCTTCGGGCTGCGGCAAATCGACGATGGTCCGCTGCGTCAACCGCATGCACGAGGAGATCCCCGGAGCCCGCTCCGAGGGCAGGGTGCTGCTCGACGAAGTCGACCTCCACGATGCCTCCGTCGATGTCGTCGCCGTTCGCCGGCTCGTGGGGATGGTGTTCCAGAAGCCGAACCCGTTCCCGACGATGTCGATCGCGGACAACGTCGCCGCGGGCCCGAAGCTGACCGGGATGAAAGGCTCGGCTTCGAAGGAGCGCGTCGAGAGCGCGCTTCAGAGCGCCGGCCTCTGGAGCGAGGTCAAGGACCGGCTTGGAAGCCCCGGCGTTGGTCTCTCGGGCGGGCAGCAGCAGCGCCTGTGCATCGCCCGCGCGCTCGCGGTCGAGCCCGACGTGTTGCTGATGGACGAGCCGTGCTCGGCACTCGACCCGATCGCGACGCTCCGGATCGAGGAGCTCGTCTCAGAGCTCAAGGATCACGTCACGATCGCGATCGTCACCCACAACATGCAGCAGGCGGCCCGCGTCGCCGACACGACCGCGTTCATGCTCAGCGGGGAGCTGGTCGAGGTTGGTCCGACGGAGAAGATGTTCACGAAACCCGACGACGACCGCACGGAGGAGTACGTCACGGGGAAGTTCGGCTGATGGCGGAGAAGACGCGGGTCCACTACCAGGAGGAGCTCGAGGACCTCGAGCGAACCGCGCTTGGCGGGCTCGACCTAGTCACGGACTCCCTCGATCGCACGCTCGAGGCGGTCGAGCACCAGGATGTCGAGCTCGCCGAGCTGGTGATCGCGGACGACGACCGCATCGACGGCCGCTACCTCGAGGTTCACCAGGCGAGCTTGACGATGCTCGCGACGCAGGCGCCGGTCGCCACCGATCTGCGGCTGATCGCGGCCCTGCTCCACGTCATGAAGAACATGGAACGGATGGGGGACCAGTGCGTGAACATCGCGAAGCTGATCCCGATCCTCGGCCACGATCCGCCGCGCGACGATGAGATGCTCAACGACATCCTGACGATGGGCACGCGGGTGCGGACGCAGATCTCGCAGGCGAAGAAGGCGTTCGCCTCGCGCGACGTCGAGCTTGCCCGCGACCTCGTGCAGCAGGACGATGTCGTCGACAACCTCAACCGCGAGTGCTTCCGCAGGGCGATCGAGATCGGCGACGACCCCGACACGCGCGAATGGGGCCTTTCGATGATGCTCGTCGCGCGCGCTCTCGAGCGGCTGGGAGACAACACGGTCGACGTCGGCGAGCAGGTCGCGTTTGTCGTGACCGGCCTGTTCCGGGAGTTCGAGGACGCCTCGCATCCGGGCCGCGTCGCGCGGGAGCCCTCGACCTAGGGATCGACTCACCGTTCCGCGGTCGCTTGTATAGGCTCGCCGCCGTGAGCTACACCAAAAAGAACCTGCGCGACGTCGAGGATCTCGCCGTCAAGCATGGCTACTCGGAGACGCAGGAGGCGCGCTTTCCGCGCGAGGAGCTCCGCGCCGAGGACACCGGGCTCGCGTACCACGTGCTGATGCCCGGCAAGCGCCAGGCGTTTGCCCACCGCCACCGCACCGTTGAGGAGATCTTCGTCGTGCTCTCGGGGGACGGGCGCGTGAAGCTCGACGACGAAGTCGTCGACGTCGACGTCATGGACGCGATCCGGATCGCGCCGCACGTGACTCGGGCATTCGAGGCCGGGTCCGATGGCCTCGAGTTGCTCGTCTTCGGCCCCCACGCCGAGGGCGACGCGATGATGGTCCCGAACTTCTGGGAAGCCGCTTAGCCGGCGCCGATCAGGCGGCGAGCGCCGGGGTGCCCCGCGCCGCTCCGAGCAGCTCCGCCGTGTCGCGGAGCAGATCGTCGGCCGACGGCATGTTGGGCGGGTGGACCTCGAGCAGGATCGGCGCCTCGTGCCAGAGCAGAAGCGGTGCGACCTCGTCCCAGGGGAGCGTCCCCCTCCCGGGCGGGAGGTGGAGGTCGAGCCGGAGCGGGTCGTGACCCGCCGGGGGTTCGTCGTGGAGCCGCCCGCCGAGATTGTCGTGGACGTGGAACACGGCCACCGAGTCGAGGGCGGGCTTCACGAGGTAGGACAGCTCGGTTCGCCTCAGACCGGCGACGACGTTCGCGTGGCCGACGTCGAGGCACAGCCCGACGCGCTCGGAGGCGATCCGGTTGACGAGGCTTCGCAGCAGCCTCGGTGTGTGCGAGAGGCGCTCAGGTCCGGGGAAGACAGGGGCGAGGTTCTCGATCGCGATCGTCACCTCGAGCCGCTCGGCGCGATCCGCGAGGCGAGAGAGCGAGCGCGTCTCGGCAAGCAGCCGGTCCTCGCTCGAGGGCTCGTCGGGGAGGGCGTGGGCGTGGTAGACGACGTGGCCGGCGCCGATCTCGGAGGCGTAGGCGAGCAGTCCCTCGAACGCGCGGTCGCTCGACGGTGTCCCGGCGAGGAGCTCGTTCGGAGCATGGACGACGGTCCCCAGCGCGGTGCTGTCGAGCGCCGCGCGCACTCCGGCGGCATGGACGCTGCATGCCCTGGCGTCGGTGAGCACCGACTCGGGCGGCGAGGGCACCTGGGTGCGGGTGAACCCCGCGGCCTCGAACGACTTCAACAGCGACTGGGACGACCACCAGCCGTTCGGCACCGCGAGGCCGAGGCGGTCGTTCAGAAGCCGGTCCATGCTCTCGAGGTTAGGCGGAGTCCCTGCACCGACGGTAAAACGGCGGTGAATCCGTTGTGAACATCGTGTGACGGCCGCGAGCCAACCCTTGGCCCGCATCCGTTCGGTCTGAGAACATGGTTCCTCGATGCTCTGCGCTGCAATCGACGTCGGCTCGAACACCACCCGGGTGCTCGTAGCCGAACCGCAGGAGGGCCAGCTGCGCAAGGTGATGGAGCAGCGGGCGTACACGCAGATCGGCAAGGAGGCTAAGCGCAACGGCAAGATCCGCGCCGACAAGGTTGCCGAGGTGGCCGAGGTTGTCGCGACGCAGGTGCATCTGGCCGAGGCGCTTGGTGCGGAGGCGATCAGGACGGTCGCCACGGCGGCGATTCGCGAGGCGAAGAACAGCGGCAGGGTCGTGAAGGAGATCGAGGCCGCCTCAGGGCTCGGGGTCGACGTTCTCAGTGAGGAGGAGGAGGGCCGGCTTGCGTTCCTCGGCGCGACGAAGACGCTCGGCCACCCGGTCGAGGGGTCGATCGCCGTCGTCGACGTCGGCGGCGGCTCCTCGGAGGTGATCCTCGGCACCGTCTCCGAGGGCGTCAGCTCAGTGCGGTCGTTCCCGATCGGCTCGGGCTCGCTCGCCGACGACTTCCTCACCGGCGATCCGCCACCGGCCGCCGAGCTGCGCGAGATCCGCGAGTACATCGCCCACTACTTCGAGGACGTCGAGCTCGAGCACCCCGACCAGGCGGTGGCGGTCGGGGGCAGCGCGACGTCGCTTCGCAACGTTGTCGGGACCGTGCTCGAGTACGAGACCCTGGAGCGCGGGATGCGCGTCCTCTCCGGCGACGAGATCGCCGACGTCGCGCGCCGGTTCGAGCTCGACCCGCGCCGCGTCCGCATTCTCCCGACCGGCGTGCTGCTGCTCGAGAGGCTCTCGCAGCTGCTCGGCCAGCCGCTCCAGATCGGCAAGGGGGGGCTGCGGGAGGGCGTGATCCTCGACCTCCTGAACGGCAAGGCGGACTCCGAGGCCTCGACGAAGGTGGCGGCGTAGCCCGCGCGGAGCGCCCAGAGACCCCGCCCGGCTTCGCGGTGCGGCTCTAGAATCGCGCCGCGGAGGGGATGGCCAAGGCCCGCGACATCTCCGATCTGGGCGCGGACGACTCCTACGGGGTCGCTGCGGCGAAGGTCGTCTCGGTCCGCGCGCAGGAGCTCGTCGAGCACTCGACCGACGTCCTCGACACCGAGGACATCGAGCGCGTCCACGACATGCGCGTCGCGAGCCGGAGGCTGCGGGCCGCGCTCGAGATCTTCGAGCCGTGCTTCCCGCGCAAGCGCTGGAAGGCGGCGCTGTCCGAGGTCAAGAAGATCGCCGACGCGCTCGGCACCCGACGCGACGCCGACGTGTCGATCGACGCGCTTGAGAGGTTCGCAGCGGAGCTGCCGGCGCCGGATCGCCCCGGGGTTGGGAGCCTGATCGCGCGGCTGCGGGCCGAGCAGCAGGAGGCTAACGCGGCGCTTGCGCCCCAGGTCTCCCAGGACCGGCTCGACGACCTCGCCGAGCGGCTCGCGCTCCTCAGCAGCGAGGCGCGCGCGGCGGGATGAAGCCGAGGCGAGTCAAGAAGCTCGATCCAGCCGAGCCGTTGGCCGAGAACGCTGCCCGGATCGTCCGCGTCCGCGTCGCCGAGCTGCGCTCGTTCGCGCCGAAGGCGCTCGCGCTCAAGGGGACGCGGGCCCAGCACGACATGCGGATCGCGGCGAAGCGGCTCCGCTACGTGCTCGAGGCGACGGGCTTCTGCCTCGGCGACCCTGCCGACCTCGCGCGCCGCTCCGCCCGTGAGCTTCAGGGGCTGCTCGGCGAGATCCACGACTGCGACGTGATGCTGCCCCGGGTCCGCGACCACGCCGCTGAGCTGCGCTCCGAGGACGCCGCGGCCGTGCGCCGCCTCGCCGGCGACTCGGAGGACCTCGACCCTCGACTCGCCGTGCGGGCGCCGCACCGCACCGCGTACCGAGGCCTCGACATGCTTGAGATCTACCTCGAGTCGCGGCGGCGGCTGCTGTTCGACCGCTTTCGCGAGCTCTGGGAGCTGCAGGAGCGGGAGCGGACCTGGGAGGACCTCGACAGGGCGGCCGCGGCGACGATCGGGCACCCCCAGTCCGCGTCCGAGGCGGAGCGACGCGCGTCGCGGTCGCTGCCCGCGTTCCCCGCGCCGGCCGATCGCCCGGCGCTTCCCGCGGCCCCGACCGCTAGCGCTCCCGGAACGAAACCTCCCGCTCAGGGCTGACCGACCACTCGCCGCGACGCCACTCGATCCGCGTCCCGTCGGCGAGCCGGACACCGGTTCGCCCGTGCCGCGGCCGACCCCAAAGAGTCACCTCGAGCGGGCGGCCGCGCTCGTGCTCGTCACCGAGCCCGCGCGCGACGTGGTCTGCCGGGTGGGTGACGACGATCGAACCCGACCGGACCCAGATCGGGATCCGGTCGAGCGCCGCCTCGGCGACGAACGCCTCGCCGCCGGCCCGCTCCCCGCCCCACCAGTCGATCCACTCGCCGGCGGGGAGCTCGACCGGGCGCTCGCGTGCGTGCTCGTCGAGCACCGGCGCGACCCACAGCGAGGGCCCGTAGCCGTACGCGTCGGCGATTCGCCATCCCCGGGGGTCGTCGGGGTCGGTGAGGCACAGCGGGCGGATGATCGGGAGTCCGCTGCGCGCCGCGGTCGCCGCGGCAGCGCGAACGTAGGGAACGAGCCGCTCGTGGAGGAGGACGAACTCGCGATAGATGCGAAGCGTCTCCGCGTCATAGCGCCACGCCTCCTGGGGGAAGCGGCCGTGAGCCTGCATCAGCGGCGTGAAGCAGCCGAACTGGACCCAACGCAGCAGAAGCTCGGCCGGGCAGCGCTCGACGAGCCGCTTGCCGAGATAGCCGCCGACGTCGTGCGACCAGTTCGAGAACCCGCTCGCCGCCGCCGTCAGCGTCGCCCCGACGAGCGCCCGCAGCGACCAGAAGTCCGAAGCCTGATCCCCGCCCCAGAGCATTCCCCGGCGCTGGGTGCCGCTCCAGCCACTGCGCGCGAACAGCACGCCGCGGCCCGGGTGGACATCGTCGAGCGCTGCCTGCATTGTCTCGTGGTAGAGGTCGGGATACGCCCACGCCGCCTCGGCGCCGCAGCGCCCGTCGGCGAGCAGCGCGTCGGGCGGCATGTAGTAGCCCTCTCCGTCGTCCGCCTTGATCCCCTCAGCGCCCAGCCGCAGCGCACCGCGCGCCTGGCGCCGCCACCAGCGGCGCGCCCGCCGTGAGGTGAAGTCGACCGGCGAGCCGGTGCCCATCCACCACTTGCCGACGTATGCGGCGCCGTCGGAGTCGCGGACGTAGTGACCCCTGCGCTCACCGGCGCCGTAGTTCGAAGCCGGCAGCTGGTGCAGGCGCTCGGACTCGGGGTCGGGCGGGCGCTGGCCCTCGGACGACTCGATGTTGACCCACGGGGTAGTCCACAGGACCGTGCGGACCCCCGCTTCGCGCATCCGCCGGATCAGCCCCCTGGCGTCCGGGAACTGGTGCGGGTTGAAGCGCCAGGTGTTGTACTGCGTCTCCCAGGGTGAGTCGATGACGATCGCGTCGAGCGGGATCGAGTGGTCACGGTGGCCCTCGAAGTCGTCGATCACGTCGTTGGCATGCTCGTAGACGTCTCGGCTCTTCCAGAACCCGTAGCCCCACTCGGGCAGCAGGTCGGGCATTCCAGTCAGCCGGCAGTAGTGGCGCAGCCGCGCCGCGGGGGTCGGGTCGGTGAGCAGGTGCAGCTTCAGGTCGCCGGCGGCGGCGCGGATCGACGCCGCGACGCCGTCGGCGAGGTCGAGCTCCGCACCGGGGCCATTGCTGTCGAGCCACAGAGCCCAGCCGTGGCTCGACAGCAGCCACGGGGCGGGGGCGTAGTCGCCCTGTGGGATGCCACCGACCTCGAGCATGTCGGGCGGGCAGTCGGGGCCGGTGTAGCTGCGATCGGCGCCGAGCTGGATGCAGCGTCCGGCCTGGTCGAGCTCGTGGCCGTGGCGCGCCCCGAGACCGGTCAGGCGCTGCTCGGCCCCTCCCGTCCACCGCGCGGTGAGCCGGAAGGGCGCCGGCATAGCAGAGAACTCGATCAGGACCCGCTCGGGATCGGGCAGCGAGACCGAGAGCTCGAACGCACGCCCGCCGCGAAGCCAGCCGGCGAGCCGCAGCCAGTAGCCGCCGCTCGGCTGCGCGATCGCCTGCTCGACCGGCTCGGGCTCGCGGCGCTCCTCGCGCGGCATCACGCCCTCGGTCAGTGTGATCAGCTGGTCGTGCCCCTCACCCGGCTCGGCGAGGACCGTGAGGCCGTCGATCAGGGTCTTCTCGCCGCGACGAATCCGAATCGAGAGCGGTCGCAAGAACACCTCGACCCGCACCCGGCCCCGAGCAAGATCCAGCACATCCGTGGCTTCGCTCTGGCCCACGCCCACGGTGCCAGCGTGCCAGCAGGCGCATGCGTGCTGGTTTCGATCCGGTGAACGGCGTTAGGCTCGGCGCCGTGACTCACCGCATCGACCTGCTGCGCCACGCGAAGTCGAGCTGGTCGGACCCCGACCTGGCGGATCATGAGCGGCCTCTGAACAAGCGCGGCCGCAAGGCGACGAAGCGGCTCAGCGACCACGTCAAGAGCGCCGGTCTGCGGCCCGACCTCGTGCTCTGCTCGTCGGCTGCGCGCGCCGTGCAGACGCTCGAAGGGTTGCGGCCGGGCCTTCCCGCGGAGCTCGAGGTCGACTTCGAGGAGGGGCTCTACGGGGCGAGCGCGGGCGAGCTGCTGGGGCGACTCCAGCGCGTCCCCGAGGCGGTCGGCTGGGTGATGCTCGTCGGCCACAACCCGGGGATCGAGGGCCTCGCCCTCGGCCTCGCCGCGGACGGCAGCGACGCCGATTCGCTCGACCGGATGCGGGCAAAGTACCCGACGGGGGGTCTGGCGACGCTCGAGTTCGACGCTGCGTGGGCCGATCTTGCGCCCGCGGGTGCGAGCCTCGAGGCGTTCGTCGCTCCGCGCCAGCTCGACTGAGGCGGGGTCACCCCCCGCAGGGTCAGGCGTGGATTCACGGCCTGTTCACCTCTCCTTTTCAGCCCTTTAACCGCGAAATGCCTCCTCGCGGGCATTCTCGTGGCATCCAGAGAAGACCTGAGATGGGAGAAACACCGATGACCCATACGGATGCAGACGTCAGCAGGGCGGACATGCACTGTCACTCCACCGCCTCCGAGCTCTCGAAGCTCGGAGTACAGCGCGCGGCCGGCCTTCCCGAGTGCGCGACGCGGGCGGAGGACGTGTACGAGCTCGCGAAGCGCCGCGGCATGGACTTCGTGACGATCACCGACCACGACACGATCGACGGCTGCCTCGAGCTCGCCGACCGCCCCGACGTGTTCATCTCCGAGGAGCTGACCGCATGGTTCCGCGGCGAGGAGCGCGCCGTGCACGTGCTGTGTTACGGAATCACGCCTGACGACCACGAGTGGCTCCAGGCCCACGCGCGCGACCTCGAGTCGTGCGCCGCCTACCTGCACGAGCTCGGCCTAACGTGCGCTCTCGCCCATCCCTTCTATGTGGTCGAGGCCCCGCTGCTTCCCCGCCACCGCCATCGGCTCGCGGAGCTGTTCGGATCCTGGGAGGTGCGCAACGGCTCGCGGGCCCGGGAGCTGAACATGCCCGCCGCCGTCTACATCGAGACGCACAACGGGACCGGCATCGGTGGGTCCGATGACCATGCCGGCGTGGACATCGGGAGAACGTTCACCGAGACGCCCTCCGCGGCCACGCCGGAAGAGTTTCTGCGCCACGTTCGCGAGGGCCGCGCGCGCTCGTGCGGAGCGCAGGGGAGCGCCGAGAAGTGGGCGCACTCCGCGATCGCGCTGGCGACGCGGAAGCTGCTCGCCGAGGCGCCCGATGAGCCAATCCCCGCGCCGAACCCCGACGCCGTCCTGAGGATGGCCGAGCGTGTCGTAAGCGAGGGCGGGGCGCGCAGCGGCGCCGCCGGAACCGACCTCGGGCCCGCGGATGCGCGCGCCCTGCTCACAGCGTGGCTCGAGAGCCTCGGCCTCGAGCGCAGTCCGGAGCAGCTCGTGGCGATGATGCAGTCCGAGCACTTCAGCCACTCGGGCCTCTATCGCCGGGCCCGCCGCGAGCACGAGCGCCGCCTGCGGACCGCGGTTGCGGCCACGGTCGAGGCGGCGAATCGCCGCCAGGGCTACGGCGAGGCGATCCGCGGTCTGTTCTCCGCCTGCCTCCCGATCATTCCCTACGTTCCCGCGACGACCTTCCTCGGGCGCGAGCGCTCGAGGCTTATCCCGCGCGAGGACGACCCGCACCGCGTCGCGCTCGTCGTCGACGGCGCCGGCTCGATGCACGGCGTCACTCACACCCTGGAGCGGATCCGCGACCGCGGCGTGCCCGGGTACGAGGTCGACGTGATCGGGACCGACCCCAACGTCGACCGCAGACTCCCCGCCGCGGCCGAGGTCGAGGTCCCCTACTACCCCGGCCTGACCGTCGGCGTTCCCGACATCCCGGCGCTCGCCGACGTGATCGCCTACGGCCGCTACGACATCGTCCACCTTGCATCTCCCGGCCCCTCGGGGATCGTCGCCGCGCTGATCGGCCGCATCGCCGGGATTCCCGCCGTCGGCAGCTACCACACCGAGCTCGGCGCCTACGCCGGGCTGCGCTCGGGCGACGCCGAGATCGAGAATGGGATGCGGCTCGCGATGTCCCTGTTCTACGGTCAGTGCAGGACCGTACTCTCGCCGAGTCCCTCCGCGGACGATTCGCTGCGCGGCCTCGGGATCGACGAGCACCGGATCGCGCGCTGGGGGCGCGGGGTCGACACCGATCGCTTCAATCCAGCGAAGCGCACCGGGGACGCCTTCCCGGGGGAGATCCGGGTCCTCTATGCGGGCCGGCTGACGAAGGAGAAGGGCGTCGACCTACTCGCCGAGTCCTTCCTGCGCGCCCGCGACCGCGACCCGCGGCTGCACCTGCTGCTCGCGGGCGGTGGCCCGGAGCAGGAGGCGCTGCGCGACCGGCTCGGTCACGCCGCGACGATGCTCGGATGGCTCGACGGCGACGAGCTCGCCCGCGCCTACGCCAGCTCCGACCTGTTCCTGTTCTGCTCGCAGACGGACACCTTCGGCCAGGTGATCCTCGAGGCGCAGGCGAGCGGGCTTCCGGTCGTCGCGGTCGACGCGGGCGGGCCGTCGTCGCTGATCAAGGACGGGGTCACGGGGCGGCTCTGCCCGCCGGAGTCGGGCAGCCTCTCCGCCGCGGTGCTCCAGCTCGCGGCGTCCTCGGATGTCCGCGGCAGGCTCGCCCGCCGCGGGCTCGTGGAAGCCCGTCACCACTCCTGGGATCGGGCGTTCGCTGAGCTCGCCGAGGGTTACGGACGCGCGCTCGAGCCCGCCGAGGCGGCGGTTGAGATCACGCGCCCGCGTGCCGCCTGAGCTCGTTCGCGGTTACGATCGCGGGGATAGCATGAATTTCTTGCTGCGTCCGCTCACCTCCCTGCTGCGTCTCCTCAGCCAGATGATCGGCCCGCCTGCGGAGAGGAGATCCCCGCAGTTCGGCAGGCCGGGCGGAACGGGGCCGCCCGAGCGCGAGCCGCCGCCCAGGGCTCCGACTGAGAACGAGCCATTGCCCCCTGAGCGCCTGACCTCGAGCGAGAGCCCCTCCGCCACCGAGCGGCACCCCGAGCCCGAGCCCCCCGCGAAGATCGAGGTCGCGCCCCCTCCGCGGGCCGTGGAGGCGGAGCCGGAGCTCGAGGACAGCTCGCTCTACTTCAACCGCGAGCTCTCCTGGCTGGACTTCAACGGCCGTGTGCTCGAGCTCGCCGAGGATGCAACGGTCCCGCTTCTGGAGCGGGTCAAGTTCACCGCGATCTGGGAGGACAACCTCGACGAGTTCTACATGGTGCGCGTCGCCGACCTGCACGAGCAGCTTGAGGCCGGCAGGGACACGCGCGGGGCGGACGGGATGTCCGCCTCGGAGCAGGTCGACGCGATCCGCGAGCGTGTGCTCGAGCAGCGCGCACGTCTCTCCGAGAGCCTGGAGGGTGAGCTCCGGCCGGCGCTGGCCGAGCACGGGATTCGAATCATCTCCTCGGCGTCTGCGAACGCGGACCAGCGCGAGGAGCTCGAGCACCTGTTCGAGAGCCAGATCTTTCCCTCGCTGACCCCGCTTGTGCTCGGCCTCGGGCGGCCGTTCCCCTACATCTCGAACCTCTCGCTCAGCCTGGGCGTGATCCTCCGCGACCCCGACCAGGGCGAGGAGGTCGTCGCGAGGGTAAAGGTCCCGAAGGAGCTCCTCGGTCGCTTCGTCGCGCTCGGCGACGGGACGACGTTCGTCCCGCTCGAGGACGTGATCGCCGACAACCTCTCATCCCTGTTCCCTGGGATGGAGGTGCTCGAGAAGACGCTGTTCCGTGTCACTCGGGACACCGACTACGACATCTCTGACGAGGCCGCTGACATGATGGCCGCGATCGAGGACGAGCTCCGCCGGCGACGCTTCGGGGAGGTCGTGCGGCTTGAGGTCTCGAGCGAGGTTAACCCGCGCCTTCGCTCACAGCTGATTGACGCGCTGAAGATCGAGGAGCGCCAGGTGTACGCGTACGACGGGCTGCTCGGCCTCTCCGACCTGTTCGACGTCGCCGATGTACCGGGCTTCGCCGAGCTGCGTTACCCGCCGTTCGCGGGCGTCACCCAGCCGCGGCTCCAGGGCGAGGACGGCGAGGAGGCGAACGTGATGGCCGCGATGCGGGACGGGGACATCCTCGTTCACCATCCCTATGACTCGTTTACGACCTCGGTCGAGCGCTTCGTGAAGCAGGCCGTCTCCGACCCCGATGTGCTCGCGATCAAGCAGACCGTGTACCGGACGAGCCCCGACTCGCCGCTGGTACCGACGCTGATCGACGCCTCGGAGCGCGGCAAGCAGGCGGTGTGCCTGGTGGAGCTCAAGGCTCGCTTCGACGAGCAGGCGAACATCCGCTGGGCGAAGAAGCTGGAGGAGGCCGGCGTCCACGTCGTCTACGGCCTCCCGGCGCTGAAGACACACGTCAAGTGCATCCTCGTTGTCCGCCGCGAGGGCGCGCGCGTCCGGCACTACGTCCACATCGGGACCGGCAACTACAACCCGAAGACCGCACGCCTGTACAGCGACTTCGGCTTGTTCACGGTCGATCCCGAGCTCGGCGCCGACGTTGCCGAGATGTTCAACTACCTGACCGGGTACGCGCGCCCGCGCGGCTACCGCCGCGTGCTCGTCGCTCCGTTCAACCTCCAGGAGGGCATCCTCGACGAGGTCCAGCGGACGATCGACGCGCACTCCCAAGATCGCCCGGCGCGGATCAGGATGAAGATGAACTCGCTGCTCGACCCGCCGTCGATCAGGGCGCTGTACGAGGCCTCGAGGGCCGGGGTTCCGGTGGAGCTCAACGTGCGCGGGATCTGCGCGCTGCGCCCCCGGGTCCCCGGCGTTTCCGAGAACATCGAGGTCTCCTCGGTGGTCGGGCGCTTCCTCGAGCACTCGAGGATCTACAGCTTCGAGCGCGAAGGCGAGTCCCACGTCTACATGGGCTCGGCCGACCTGATGCCGCGCAACCTCTACAACCGCGTCGAGCTCGTCACCCCGGTCGAGGACCCGCGCATCAAGGCCGAGCTGATCGACGTCCTCGACCGCTGCCTCGCCGACAACACGAACTCCTGGATTCTGGCCGAGGACGGGAGGTGGACGCGGCGCACGCCGAACGGCGACGAGCCTCGTAATGTTCAGCACGAGCTCATCGAGCGGGCCCTCGCCCGCGCGGGAGGCTCGTGATTGAATAGCCGCGCGATGTCGGCCGAAGGAACGCCGGGCGCCGAACCGCCATACCTCTCCGAATCCGACCTGCTCCGTCGCGCGCACGCGTTCGCCAGCGCGGTACACGCCGGCCAGCGCGGGAAGGACGGCTCCCCGTACATCGTCCACCCGCTCGCAGTCGCGGAGATCGTGCGCGAATCGGGGCTTCCGGACGAGGTCGTGGCCGCGGCGCTCCTTCACGACGCGGTCGAGGACTCCTCGGTCTCCGTGGCCGAGGTTCGCGAGCGGTTCGGGGACGAGGTCGCGTCCCTCGTCGCGGCGATGACCGAGGACTCCGGGATCGCGGACTACGAGCGCCGCAAGCAAGCGCTCCGCGACCAGGTCGAGGCGGCGGGGCCGGACGCGGCGGCGATCTACGCCGCCGACAAGCTTTCGAACGTGAGGACGGTACGAGGGGTCCAGGAGCGTGACGCCGGGAAGGTCGAGTCCCTGTTCAGGGCGCCGCTCGACACGCGCGTCGAGCTTTGGCGTGGTGACGCGGACATGGTCGCGCGCGTGGCCCCAAGGCTGGGATACCTCGACGATCTTCGCTCCGAGGTTGAGGGCTTCGACGAGAGCCGGCGCCGAGGCCGGGTCGGGGCCGCCGCCGAGCGTTGAGCCCCGGTCGCAGTTACGACGAGAAGGCAAGGTCCCTGCCCGACGAAGGTCGTAACGAGACCGAGAAGGAGCGCCTCGACCGCAACCTCGACGAGCTCTTCCAGGCGCTGCGCGTTGCCCTGCCCGGCGTCCAGGTCCTGTTCGCGTTCCTGCTCGTGCTCCCGTTCCAGCAGCGCTTCGCCGAGGTGACCGGGTTCCAGAAGGGCGTCTACTTCGTCACCCTGCTCTGCACCGCCGCGGCGTCGCTGTGCTTCGTCGCGCCCACGGCGCGACACCGCGTCCAGTTCCGGCGCGACGACAAGCCCTACGTGGTGTTCAGCAGCAACCAGCTCGCGATCGCGGGGCTCGCGTTCCTGGGTGCCGCGATCGTCGGCGCGGTCGTGCTGGTGACCGACTTCCTGTTCGAGGGCTGGGCGGCGTTTGCGTGCGGAGCAACCGTCGCCACGGTGATCGGCTGGGTTTGGTTCGGATCCCCCCTCAACCGGCGTCTGAACCGGTAGGTTGGCTCGGCATGGCTCGGCTCTCGCTTCTACCTCGGGATCGCGTCTTCTTCGACCTCTTCGAGGAGGCCGGCCAGAACACGCTGCGGGCCGCGCGGCTGCTGCATCAGATGCTCGAGCGTTGGCCCGAGGACGGGGAGAGCCTCGCGCGCGACATCCTCAAGGCCGAGCAGGAGGGCGACCGGATCACGCACGACATCATTCGCCGGCTCAACACGATGTTCGTCACCCCGCTCGACCGCGAGGACATCTACGGCCTCGCGACCCAGCTCGACGACGTCGTCGACTACATCGAGGAGGCCGCCGACTTCATGGGCCTGTACAAGATCGAGGCGCCGATGGCCCAGGCCGAGACGCTGTCGGAGGTCCTCGTCAGCTCGTGCGAGCAGCTCGACGGGGCGCTTTCGAACCTGCGCGGGTTCAAGGACCTTGACCACTACTGGATCGAGATCCACCGGCTCGAGAACGACGGCGATCGGATCTCGCGCGACGCCGTCGCGTCGCTGTTCGCGAACGGGATCGACCCGATGGTGGTGATCCGCTGGAAGGACATCTTCGCGGTCCTCGAGCGCGCGATCGACGCGACCGAGACCGCGGCCCACATCCTCGAGGGCATCGTGATCAAGAACAGCTAGCGCCCCGGGTGCTGCCGGATGCATAGCGACACCGTGCTCGTGATCGTCGTCGGGACGGCGCTCGCGTACGACTTCACCAACGGCTTCCTCGACACCGCGAACGTCGTCGCGACCACGATCTCGACGCGCGCGATGTCGCCCCGGCTCGCCGTTGCCTACGCGGCCGTGCTCAACTTCGCCGGGGCGTTCATCTCGCTCGCGGTCGCCGCCACGGTTGCTGGGGACATCGTCAACGCGACCGCGATCACCCCGACGGTGGTGTTCGCGGGGCTGACCGGCGCGATCACGTGGAACCTGATCACCTGGAACCTGGGCCTTCCGGTCAGCTCGTCGCACTCGCTGCTCGGTGGGGTGATCGGCTCGGCGTTCGTCGCCGCGGGGGCGGACGCGGTGATCGGCGGCGGTGTGGTCGGCGAGGTGCTGATCCCGGCGGTGATCGCCCCGGTCGTCGCGTTCGCCGTCGGTGCGATCGCGATCGTCGCCGTGTATCGGATCGTCGGGAAGCTGCGACCGGGCCCCGCCGCGCGCGGCTTTCGGTTCGGTCAGGCGATCTCCGGCGGGCTGCTCGCGCTCGCCCACGGGACCAACGACGCACAGAAGACGATGGGCGTGATCACGCTGGCGCTGATCGCGAACGGCAACCTCGCCAACGACGCCGGCGTTCCGAGCTGGGTCGTGATCGCCGCGGCGGCCGCGATCGGCCTCGGCACCTACAGCGGCGGATGGCGGATCATTCGCACGATCGGGACCCGGATCATCAAGATGGACCCCGCCCAGGCGTTCTCGGCCCAGGGCGCCGCTGCCGCCGTGATCCTCGCAGCGTCCCACTTCGGGTTTCCGCTCTCGACGACCCAGGTGATCTCCGGCGGCGTGATGGGTGCGGGAGCGGGGAAGCGGGTCTCGGCGGTTCGCTGGGGCGTCGCCGGAAACATGGTCGTGGCGTGGGTTCTGACCCTGCCCGCGGCGGCGCTGATCGGCGCCGCGGCCTACGGTGTCACGCGCGCGTTCGGCACCGGTGCCACCGGTCCAGTCGTGATCACGGCGGTTGCTGCCGCGCTTGCCGCGCTCGCGTTCCGCCGCCGGGCGCGCCGGAATGCGCCCGCGGCCGCGGGGTGATGATGCCCGCGCCGGCCGGGGTTGTTGACACGAGGGCCCTGCTCGAGACCGTCGCGGCGTCGCTGGTTGCGGGCGTCGGGATCATCGTCATCTACTCGATGGCGATACGCAGCGCGACGAGGTTCTTCGAGGCGCGCCGCGACGAGCGCCCGATGCTGGCCCTCGGCGCGGGCATCCTCACGGTCGTGATGCTCGCCGCGGCGGCGGCGGCGGTCGTGATCGGGATCGTCGTCATGGCCTCGAAGTGATCGGGTAGCCGCTCAAGCGCGTGTTTGAGCTCTATCCCCAGCGGGAACTATCTCCCTGAGCACTCGACCGCGGACCGCGACGGGAGGGCAGCGGCCCCGCCGGGAGCATGAGGACGTGAGTTGAGCGAGGCGGAAGAGGCACGGATGACGGGGCGCGCGGCGCGTCGCCGCCGGCGCGGGCCGCGGTCCAGGCCGTGGCGCTGGATCCCGCTCGCCGCCGTCGTCTGCGGCTCGCTCGCCTTCGCGCCCGGCGCCGACGCCAAGGTCTTCAACGTCGACACGTTCAACGACACGAACGATGCGACGCTCGACGGCACGTGCGCCGACGGCTCGGGTCATTGCTCGCTGCGCGCGGCGATCCAGGAGGCCAACTACGAGACGGCGAACCCCGGCCAGGACACGGTCAACGTCCCGGCGGGGACGTACGAGCTCACGGCGCCCAACCAGCTTCCGATCACCTCGAACGTCGTCGTCGACGGCGCCGGGAGCGCCTCCAACACGACGATCAAGCAGGGCCCCCCCGGCAACGCCAGGATCTTTGACGTCACGAGCACCGGCTCGCTCGACCTCCGCGACGCGACGCTGACCGGATCGACGCTCGCCGCCGACGGCGGGGGGATTCGCAGCGCCGGGACGCTCGCGCTCGAGCGCGACGTCGTCTCGAACAACGAGGCGATCGGCAGCAACGGCGGCGGGATCGCAATCGAAAGCGGGGGCGGCGACACGACGATCCTCGACAGCACGATCGGCTCGCCGGACGGGGGCGCGACGCCCGGCAACCGGGCCGGGTCCGGCGCGGCCACGCCGGACGGCGGCGGGATCTACAACGGCGGCGGGACGCTGACGATCGAGCGCAGCACGATCGCGGACAACGTGCTCGACTCGGGCGACGGCGTGAGCGCGGTCCCGAACGGCGGCGGGATCTACAGCGACGGCCCAGTAGTGATCGAGGACTCGACGATCTCCTCCAACGTCGCGAAGGCGACGAGCGCGACGACCGGCAGCGTGACCGGCGGCGCCGTGTACAGCAACGGGTCGCTGACGATGCGGCGCACGAAGGTGACGGGCAACCACTCCCAGGGCACGCCGGGCGCAAGCGGCTCCTACGGCGGGGTCGCGAGCGCCGCGTCCGGGCTGATCGAGGACTCGACCATGAGCGGCAACGACGCCGACAACGTCGGCGGCAACGGCATCTTCCACACCGGCTTTGCCGCTGACACGCTCACGGTTCGCCGCTCGACCGTGTCGGGCAACGCCGGCGGCGTCGAGGCCGACGGGCCGCTCGCGCTCGAGAACACAACGGTGGACGCCAACGGCTCGGGCAGCGGCGTGGCCGTCGGCTTCGACGCCCAGGTCACGGTGCGCTCGAGCACGATCTCCCGGCAGGGCAGCGCGGGCCTCGTCGCGTATGCGAGCGGGAGCGGGAACGCGAAGCTGACCGTGGTCGGCTCGATCCTCGACGGAAACGCGCCCGACTGCGACGCCACGCCCCCGGCGACGATCGTCTCGGGCGGCGGCAACGTCGAGAGCGGCGGTGGCGGCTGCGCGGCATTCCTCACCGATCCGAGCGACAAGCTGAACGCAGACTCGCAGCTCGGGCCCCTGCAGGCAAACGCCGGCCCGACCGAGACGCGCGCTATCCCCGATTCGTCTCCGGCGCACGACGCCGTGCCCGCGAGCGCGTGCCCGCCCCCGAGCACCGACCAGCGTGGTATCGCCAGACCCCAGGGGCCGGCGTGCGACAGCGGGGCGTACGAGATCGCCGAGGCACCCGGGGGCGGCGGCTCCGTCGGCAAGCCCACCCTCCAGCTCTCGGGGGGCAAGCACCAACGCGCGAAGAAGCTCAAGGTGAAGGTCGGGTGCGGTCCCGTCCGCTGCTCCGTCGTGCTCGGGGGCAAGGCCGAGGTCCCACACGGGAAGCGGAAGAAAACCAAGTTCAAGCTGGAGCAGAAGAGCGTCGACGTTGGGGCGGGAGCGACTGTCCACGCGCGGCTCACCTTCAAGCGCAAGAAGAAGACGCTGAAGAAGATCAAGCGGCTTATCTCGCACGGCGGGCGCAAGGCGCGCAAGCGGGCCAAGGTGGTTGTCGAGGCGACCGCGACGAATGACGGCGGGACGGACTCCGGGAGGCAGAAGATCAAGCTGAAGCGCTGAGCCGTTCATCGCCGCGGGGAGCCGGGTTTGATCGGACCGCGCGAAGCGCGGCACGCTCGTAAGATTCGGGCCGCGGTGAAGACGGCCCGCAACATCGCAATCATCGGCGTGCTCGCGCTCGGGGTCGCGTTCCTCCCCGCCGGCGCGACGACCGCCCAGGTCGCGCTGACGGCGCTCACCATGGGCTTTCTCGCCGCAATCGGGTTCTTCGGTTACCGGCTCTACAAGGAGAACCAGCTCACCCTGTCGGTGCTCACCGACCGCCAACGGTGGCTGTTCTACGGGGCGTTCGGTTTGATCGCGCTGATGATCGCCGGCTACGACCAGCTCGTCGGGGGCGGCGGGGTCGGCGTGATCGTGTGGATTGGCCTGGTCGTGCTCGCGGTGCTGGTGATCGTGCGCGTGTGGCAGGACGCCAACCGCTACGGCTAGCGCCCTGAACTAAACACACACTCGTCGCACTCCGCGCGCCACGTGGGCGGACGCCGCGCCTAGCTTCGACCGGGTGAGAGGTGGCGTTCGCAATCACAGCGGGCAGTCCTCGGTCGAGCTGGTGGCGATCGTCCCTGGGCTCGCGCTCGGGGTCGCGATCGCGATCCAGATCGGGCTCGTCGGCGCGTCGCTGTGGTCGGCGGGCGCGGCGGCGAGGGCGGGAGCCCGCGCGGCCCACGTCGGCGGCGACGCCGTCGCCGCCGCGCGCAGTTCGCTGCCCACGTACTTGCGCCGTGGCTCGCATGTCGAGGACGGCGACGCGGTCCGGGTCAGGGTTCTGGTGCCGACGCTGCTCCCCGGCGTGCCGCGGATCCCGCTCGAAGCGCGCGCCGGGTTCGATCCCGACGCCGGGGGACCGTGAGCGGCGCGCGCGGCCAGGCTTCGGTCGAGCTGATCGCCGGGATCCCGGCGCTGCTCGTGACCGGCATCGTCGTCCTTCAGGTGATGGCGGTCGGCTACTCGCTGACGCTGGCGGATGGGGCGGCCGAGGCCGGGGCCGCGGCGCTCGCCGCGGGGCGCCCGGCGAGGCCGGCGGTGCGCGGGGCGCTGCCGGGATGGGCCGACCGGCGCGTCTCGATCGAGCTCCACGGCGGCCGCGTTCTCGTCCGTCTGCGCCCGCCGTCGCCGCTGCGCGAGCTCTCGCACCGGCTTGCGGTCACCTCCGACGCGTGGGCGCGTCCGGGAGGCTAGGTATCGAATGGTGGGGGAGGGACGGGTGCAAGCGGCGCTCGGCGCGGTCCGCGATTACGTGCTCGAGCCGGCGCCGGATCCGGACCCGGTCGAAGCGGTCGCGGAGGAGCCGCGTGTCGACCGGTTCGGGCCTCCGCCGCTGATCCTGTGCACGAGCATCGGCCGTGCGGGCGGCGGCGCGTCGCTGGCCGCGGCCGCGGGGGTTGCCCTCGCCGACCGGGAGGGCGCCGAGCACGCCTCGCTCGTCGTCGACCTTGAGCCCGGCGACCGCACGCCCCGGGCGACGGTGCTCGCCTCCGACGCCGCGCGGCGGCTTGAGGACGCGGTGCGCGCGCAGGGGGAGGACCTGACCTCCGCGGTCGCGCGCGGCCACGTGTGTGCGCTCGCGCTCTCTGGGGGCGCGGAGGCGCTCGACCACCTCGCCGAGCTGCTCGGCGCCGTGCCTCCGGCGGAGGCGGTCGTCGTCCACATCCCGGCGGGCCTGTGGCCGGCGGCGATCGACCACCCGAGGCTCGCGCCTTCGGGCGGCCTGCTTGCCGCCGAGCTCCCCGCCGACCGCGCGCTCGTCGCGCTCGCGGTCCACGAGCTGCGCGAGCGCGGGATCTGCGCCAAGGTCGCCGCGGCCCCGCTGGGGAGGATCGCCGCGCTGCGCGCGCTCGCGGGGATCGACTCGGGCGGCGCCGCATCGCGACGCGTCGGACGGCTCGCACGCGGGCTGGCGGGGGGACGGCCGCCCGCCGTCCGCAAGTCGGCCGCATCCGAGGGGAACAACGTCGCGGCGCTGCTCGCGGGGCAGCGGGGGCAGTCCCTCCCGGCCGTGCTCGGCGCGTGCGCGGCGATCCTCGTCCTCGCGCTCGCGCTGACCGCGATCGGCGGCGCGATAACCGGCAAGGGGCGGGTCCAGCGCGCCGCCGACCTCGCCGCGCTTTCGGGCGCGCGCTCGATGCGCGACGCCTACGAGCGCCTGTTCACGCCGGCGTTTCTCCCCGGGGGCGCGCCGAACCCGGCCCATCTCAGCAAGGCGGCCTATCTGGCGCGCGCCGCGGCGGCGGCGCGCGACGCCGCGCGTGCGAACGGCGTCGCGCCGAACAGGCTTCATGTCCGCTTTCCCGACGCGGAGTCGTTCGGCCCGGTGCGGATCCGCGCCGACGTCGACGGCGAGCTCGACCGCGACACGATTCCGCCGGGGTCGCGGCGGCGAGCGGTCCCGGTGCTGGCCCACGCGGTCGCCGAGGCCGCACCCCCGGTGTCGTTCGGCGGCATGCCCGCGATGGCGAGCGGTGGCGGCTACTCGGGGCCGCTCGCGTACCGCCAGGGCAAGCCGATGCGCCCCGACGTCGCCGAGGCGTTCGATCGCATGGCGGCCTCGGCGCGCCGCGCCGGGATCTCGCTCACGATCACCTCCGCGTTCCGCTCCGACGCCGAGCAGGCGCGGCTGTTCGCCCAGCACCCCGATCCGCGCTGGGTCGCGCCGCCCGGGCATTCGCTCCACCGCTGCGCGACCGAGCTCGACCTCGGCCCGGCATCGGCGTACGGGTGGCTGGCGCGGAACGCGCGCCGCTTCGGCTTCCTGAAGCGTTACTCGTGGGAGCCGTGGCACTTCGGCTACACCCGTGGGCCGGCCCCGTGCTCGGCGGCGGGAAACGCGGTCGGACGCTCGGGGGACGGCGCATCAAGCTCGGGCCGCGGTCTGCCGTCGTTCGTCCCCGCACGGTTCCGCGCCCCGATCCTGCGCTCGGCCGCGAAGTGGAACGTCTCCGCCGGGCTGCTCGCCGCCCAGCTGATGGCGGAGTCGAACTTCAACCCGATCGCGGTCTCGCCCGCCGGGGCGCGGGGGGTCGCCCAGTTCATGCCCGCCACCGCGCGCTCGTACGGGCTGCGCAACCCGTTCGACCCCGTCGCCTCGATCGACGCCCAGGCGCATCTGATGTCGACGCTGATCCGCCAGTTCGACTCGATTCCGCTCGCGCTCGCCGCCTACAATGCCGGTTCCGGCGCGGTCGCCGCCTGCCACTGCATCCCGTTCGCCGAGACGCGCGCCTACGTCGCCCGGATTCTCGGCCTCATGGGCGGCGCGGGCGAGCTCGTCGTGCCCCCGCTTGAGGTGCGGCTCGTGAGCTGACCGGGAGAGCTTCAGTCGCCCAGATGGTCAGGCAAGCACTATGTGTTCGGCGACGGCGACGCGATCACCGTCGGGTCATGCCGTGGCTATGGCACGACGACGGTGAAGTCGATCCCGTCGGCGCCCGTCGGGTATTCGCCACTGTCGTAATAGGTGAAGACCTGCAACTGTCCGCTCGCGCACAGAGATCCCTCCCGCAGCTGTGCAAAGGCGTTGTTGATGATGCCGCCGTTCCATACCGGCGTGACCGCGATTGGGGTCTTGCTCGGGTCGATGGTGGAATCGGGGGTGAGGCAGTAGACGCCCGTGACGGTGCCCCCCGCGAGGGAGACAGCGGTGAAGCCCTTGGTCTGCTCCGTCTTAAAGGTCGGGTTGGTCGCGCTGGCTTTGACGTATGCGTACGCCCGTGCAGTCCCTGGTGCGCCCTGCACCCCCTGCACCCCCTGCGGTCCCTGCTGGCCCTGCAATGACTTCCGGGCCGAATCCTTCAGCCGGTTCGCCGGGATCGAGTTCCGCTTGATGTGCTTGCCGTTGATCTTGCCCGCGGCGTAGGCGGTTCCCGTCAGGGCGAGCAGGATCGCGACCAACGCGAGGTGGTGGCGGCGCAGATAGCTTCCGATTCGCGATGACATGAGGCTCGCCCAAAGTCTAGGCGACGAGGTGTCCCGGTCGTCGCGGCCGCGACCATGGTCCTTTCTCCGCGAATCAGCCCACGCCCGCGGCGCAGTAGGCCTCGAGCGCACACGGGCAGCTCCGCGCGAGAGCCGATCTCAAGCCGCGCGGGGTGCGGTTTGTCAGCTGAGGCCCGAGACTCCCTTGATCGCGGTGACGGATAGGCTGCCGAGCATGCCGACCGTGACGATCGAAGGCGTCGACGGGATGAAGGGCCTCGTCGGGAAGACGATCGGCCCGAGCGAGTGGCGCGAGGTGACTCAGGAGATGATCGACGAGTTCGCCGACCTCTCAGGCGACGACCAGTGGATCCACGTCGACATCGAGCGGGCGCAGAACGAGAGCCCGTTCGGGACCACCGTCGCGCATGGGAACCTGACGCTGTCGATGATCGACGGCTTTCGACGCGACCTGATCGAGTCGACCGGGTTCAAGCTCGGCGTCAACTACGGCTGGAACAAGGTCCGCTTCCCGGCTCCGGTCCCGGTCGGGGCGCGGCTGCGCGCCAGCGCCGAGATCGTCGACATCGACGAGGTCGGTCAGGGCTGGTGGCAGGTCGTGACCCGGTTCACGGTTGAGGCCGAGGGCCAGGACAAGCCAGTCTGCGTCGGGGACAGCGTCGGCCGGGCGCTTCCCGAGTAACCGCGAAGCGCCCGGCCAAGCCAATAACCGACGAGCGAACGCCGCCTACTTGACGGTGAGCGTGCCCTCCATGCCGGCCTGACGGTGGCTGTCCACCGTGCAGTAGAACGTGTACTTGCCCGGCTTGAGGTTGACGTCCGTGCTCGCATTGCCCTGCGTGACGACGTTGGTCTGGGCGATCGTCTTGCCGCTCGAGTCCTCGATCGCGACATCGTGCCCGAGGCTGGAGTCGTTGGTGAAGTCGACCGTGGTCTCACCGGGCTTCGCCGTCAGCGACTTCTGCTGGTAGGCGAGCGCGCCGCTGGGATCGGCGGAGACGTCAAGCGTCTGTCCGCCGCCACCGCCGCCCGAGGAGCTGCTCGCGCCGCCCGAGCTCGACGCGGTCGTGCTGGAGCTGCTGCTGCTGCTGCCGCCGCCGCATGCGGCCACGAAAACGGCAAGCGCCAGTGCCGCCGCGATCACACCGATCTTCTGCATCCACTACACCTTTCCGAGGGAATCCGGGTCTGCGCCCGGTCAGCTGTCGGGGACTCTACCCGCACCGTCACCCCTGATACGGCCCGCAGCGGGCGCGGGATTGGAGGGCTGATGAGGGTCCCGCGCACGCGCCTAACCCCCAGCAATCTCTAGAGGTCGTAGCGGGCGAGATCGGAGTCGAGACGGCGCTCGTCCTCGGGGTCGAGCGGGCTCGCGCCGGGTCCGGACCCGCCGCCGCCGCTCCGCCGCCAGCGGACGACCGCGAACCCGAGCGCGATCGCGACCAGCGTGATCCCGGCGCCGGGGACGATCCACGCCGTGAGGTCGAAGCCCGAGGCCTCGGGCTCGGCAAGGACGTTGGGCCCGTACTGGCGCACAAGGGCGTCCTTGATCTCCCCCTTCGTCTTCCCGCGCCCGATCTGGCGACGGATGTAGGCGCGCTCGCGGTCGGCCTGCGGGGAGTCGGAGAGGTTGAGCGCGGTGCCGCAGATCGTGCACATGACCTCGTCCTCGACGTCGGGGAGCGTCGTCTTCGGCTGCGTCGCAGCCGAGCCGGACTGCGCGGCGAGAACCCCAGCCGGCGCGGCGAGCGCGGCGCAAAGCGTCACTACGGCTAGCGCCCGCCTCACGACTTGCCCTCGATCTTCGGGAGCACGTAGCGATTCAGGTACTCGCTCGTCACGGGCCCGCGGCGGATCAGCGCGACCTTCCCGCTCGGGTCGACGAGGAAGTTCTCGGGCAGCCCCGTCATCCCGAAGTCGTTCGCGCGCTCACCCTCGCCGTCGCGGAGCTGCGGGTAACTGAGCCCATGCTCGCGGGCGAACCTCTCGCCGTCCGAGCTCAGGTCGCGCTGGTCGACACCGAGCACGAGAAAGCCGTCGGAGCGATGCTGGCGGTAGAAGCGCTCGAGCGTCGGCGCCTCCTCGCGGCACGGCGGGCACCACGAGGCCCAGAAGTTGACCAGCACCCACCTGCCGCGGTAGTCGGCGATGTCGCCGCTGCCGCCGCCGTCCAGCTTCGGGAGCGCCTTGTCCGGCACGGGCTGGCCGATCGCGAGGTTTGCCTCGCCCTTCGCGAGCAGGCCGTAGCCGAGCAGGCCGACGATGGCGAGCGCCGCCAGGAAGGCGGCGAGGGCGCGTGCGCTCATCGCCGGAAAGCGTAGACGGCGGCCCCTCCCGGCTCCCGACGGCTGCCTAGAATGGCCCCACGCGGACGTAGCTCACCTGGTAGAGCGCGAGCTTCCCAAGCTCGAGGTAGCGGGTTCGAGTCCCGTCGTCCGCTCTACGGGACGCGCAAAGGTTCTCGCGCGTTCGAGCGCTGAGTGCTAGATTTCGGGCGGTCAGCGGGGACGGCGGGGCGTGATCGTGAGGAGGGAATTGCCCGCCAGGATGGCCTGCCCGCCCAGACTCGCCGCCGCGCTCGTCGGCGCCGCGGCCTCGCTCCTCCTCGCCGCTCCCGCCGGGGCGGCGGTCGGCGATATCGCGTGGCAGGGCTGCATCACCGGCGACAGGGCCGGCGCCGGCTCGGCGGGAACCGGCGCCTGCGCCGACACGCCCCGCGCGACCGCGGACGGCAACTCCTCGGGCTTCGCCGCCCCGACCTCGGTCGCGGCCAGCCGCGACGGGAAATCCGTGTACCTGACGGCGGGGAACGACGACGCCGTGGCCAGCTTCGACCGCGCCGCCGACGGCAGCCTGACGTTCACGCGCTGCATAACTGGCGACAAGGGCGGCGCAGGCTCAACGGGAACCGGCGCCTGCGCCGACTCGGGTGGCGCGACCGCGTCCGGCGACGGCTCGGGCCTCGCCGCGCCGAACGCAATCGCGGTCAGCTCCGACGGGAAGTCCGTGTACGCAACTGGGGAGAACGATGAGTCGGTGGTCAGCTTCGACCGCGCCACCACCGGCACCCTCACCTACGACGGCTGCATCACGGGCAACAAGGGCGGTCCCGGCTCGACCGGGACCGGCGTCTGCACCGACATCTCGACCGCGACCGCGAACGGCGTTGCCTCCGGCCTCAGTTCCCCGACCTCGGTCGCTGTCAGCCCCGACGGGAAGTCCGTGTACCTGACGGTGAGCATCGACGACGCCGTGGCCAGCTTCGACCGCGCCGCCGACGGCACCCTTACCTACACCGGCTGCATCACCGGGAACGAGGACGGGCCCGGATCGGCGGGGAGCGGCGCCTGCGCCGACTCGGGCGGCGCGACCGCGAACGGCAACGGCTCGGGCCTGGACGGCCCGGTCTCGGTCGTGGTCAGCCCCGACGGGAAGTCCGTCTATCTCGCGGTGTCGGGTGACGACTCGGTGGCCAGCTTCGACCGCGCCGCCGACGGCAGCCTCACCTACACAGGCTGTATCACCGGGAACAAGGACGGCCCCGGCTCGGCCGGGAGCGGCGCTTGCGCTGACGCGCCCGGCGCCACGGCAGATAGCATCGGCTCGGGGTTCGCCGTCCCGACCTCGGTCGCGGCCAGCCCCGACGGGAAGTCCGTCTACGTCGCGGCGTTGTACGACACCGCGGTGACGAGCTTCGACCGCGCCGCCGATGGCACCCTCAGCTTCGGGGGCTGCACCACGGGCGCCATGGACGGCGCGGGCTCAACCGGGACCGGCGCCTGCGCTGACTCGGACGGCGCGACGGCGGATGGCACGGGCTCCGGCCTCTTCGTCCCGCTCTCGGTGGCGGTCAGCCCCGACGGCGACTCCGTGTACGCGGCAGCGTCGGCGGACTCCTCGGTGACGAACTTCGACCGCGCCGCCGACGGCAGCCTCAGCTTCGGGGGCTGCATCACGGGCGCCATGGACGGTGCGGGCTCCGCCGGGACGGGCGTCTGCAGTGACTCGGCCAACGCGACGGCGTTCGCCGAGAGCTCGGGGCTCGGCGCTCCGAACTCGCTCGCTCTCACGCCCAACGGCGAATCGATATACGCGTCGCTGAACGACGACGCGGCCGTGGCCAGCTTTAACCGCGAGCCCCTGACGCCCCAGACCTCGCTCAGCGCCGGCCCGTCGGGGACGACCTCGGACAGCACCCCGACGTTTGCCTTTGCCTCCGACACGCCGGGGGCGAGCTTCGAGTGCCAGATCGACGTGAGCCCGTTCTTCGACTGCGCGAGCCCCTACACGACCTACGCGCTGGCCGACGGCCCGCACCGCTTCCGCGTCCGGGCCGTCGACGGCTTCGGCCACACCGACCCGACGCCGGCGAGCCGCGACTTCACCGTCGACACGACGCCGCCGATCGCAGGCGACACGACGCCGCCCGAGACGAGCCTCGACTCGGACCCGGGCAAGAGCGTGAAGACGAAGCACAAGAAGGCGAAGCTCGAGTTCCGGTTCTCCTCCTCGGAGAGCAACTCGAGCTTCCTCTGCAGCCTCGACGGCAGCAAGGAGTTCGGTTGCGCCCCGCCCTACGAGGCGAAGGTGAAGGCGAAGAAGAAGGCCAAGGCGCACTCGTTCGAGGTCCGCGCTGTGGACGCCGCGGGCAACGCCGATCTCTCCCCGGCGAAGTGGGACGGGAAGGTGAAGCGCAAGAGGAAGCGCTGAGAGTGAGACGAAGGCGGCGCTTGACCCCCATGGCCGCCGTGCCGGCTGCCACGCTTATCGTGCTGATCGCCGTTTGCGCCCTGCCTCACCCTGAAGCTGCCAGCGGCGCGACCACCAACGGCCTGTTCAGGGTGCTGGCGCCGAAGCACGGCGGGCTCGTGCGCGGCAGGAATGTGCGCGTCAAGCTTCGCCTCAGCGCCGGCGCCGTCCTGAAGACGCCGCGCCTCAACGGGCGCAAGGTCGGACGCTACTTTCACAAACGCCGCTCGGGCGTGGCCGTCGCTCGCCCCGCCGGCGACGAGCTTTCCCACCCGGACCAAGAGCAGCAGCCCCAAGCGCTGATGCTGGGATCGGCCTTCACAATGACGCCAAGCCTGGCTCAGATGTCCATCTCGCGGGCTCCCATTCGTCTGCGGGATGAGTTCAAGCAAACCCAGGAGGCACCGATGAAGTACATCTTGCTGATCAACTCCGGCAACGGGGCGAGCGAGTTCGAGAAGCTCTCCGAGGAGGAGCAGAAGGGCGTCCTCGGCGAGTACATGGCGATCTCCGGCACCGACGGCGTGCTCGGCGGCGACCAGCTCCAGCCCCCCGAGACCGCGACGACGGTGCGCGTCGACGGCGGCAGGACCCTGACCACCGACGGCCCCTACGTCGAGACCAAGGACGCGCTCGGCGGCTATTTCCTGTTCGAGGCCGAGGACCTCGACGCCGCGATCGAGCTCGCCTCGCGGATCCCCGCCGCGCGCTTCGGCGGCTCGGTGGAGGTGCGCCCGCTGGTGGAGCGGTAGCGATCCTCGAGCGCGTCTTCCACGACGAGTGGGGTCGCGTCCTCGCCTCCCTGATCGGCTTCCTCGGCGACTTCGACCTCGCCGAGGAAGCCGCGCAGGAGGCGTTTGCGGTCGCGGCCGAGCGCTGGCCGCGCGACGGCGAGCCCGGTAATCCGCGGGCGTGGCTGATCACGACGGCGCGCAACCGCGCGATCGACCGCATCCGCCGCGACCGGACGCTGGCCGAGAAGACGCGACTCCTGGGTCCCCCCGAGCCGGTGGTGGACGAGATGGACGACGACGCGGCGATCCCCGACGAGCGGCTCGAGCTCGTGTTCACGTGCTGCCATCCCGCTCTCGCGACCGAGGCTCAGGTGGCGCTCACGCTGCGCACCCTCGGCGGGCTGACGACCGATGAGATCGCGCGCGCGTTCCTGGTCCCGACCCCGACGATGGCGAAGCGGCTCACGCGCGCGAAGCGCAAGATCGCGGGCGCCGGAATCCCGTTCCGGGTCCCGCCGCCGCACCTGCTCCCGGACCGCATCGACGCGGTGCTCGCGGTCGTCTACCTGATCTTCAACGAGGGCTACACCGGCCGCGGCGAGCTCGCCGCCGAGGGAATCCGGCTCGGGACCGCGCTCGCCGAGCTGATGCCCGACGAGCCCGAGGTCCACGCCCTGCTCGCGCTGATGCTGCTCCACGACGCACGCCGCGAGTCGCGCTTCTCCGGCGGCGAGCTGGTGCTGCTCGCCGACCAGGACCGCGAGCTCTGGGACGCCGACCGGATCGAGCACGGTCGCACCGCGCTCGATCGCGCGCTCGCGCTCGGCGATCGCGGCCCCTACGCGGTCCAGGCGGCGATCGCGTCGCTGCACCTCGACGAGCCGCGCGACTGGCGCGAGATCGCGGCGCTCTACGGCGAGCTCGCGCGGATCACCGGCTCCCCGGTCGTCGAGCTCAATCGCGCCGTCGCGGTCGCCGAGGCCGGCGACGTCGAGGCGGCGCTTCGGCTCGCCGACGGGCTCGACCTCGACGGCTACCACTACCTGCACGCGACCCGCGCCGACCTCCTGCGCCGGCTCGATCGTACGGACGACGCGCGCGCCTCCTACCGACGCGCGCTCGAGCTCGTCCATTCCGACGCCGAGCGCCGCTTACTCGAGTCGCGGCTCGCCGACCTCGGCTAGAGCCGACTGCCCTGTCGGAGCGGACGGCAGCAATCTATCCGCACGCTCCGGGGCCGCGCCGGCGCTGGACGCGTGCCGGGGATGTCCGCCGAGCGTAGAGATTTCGTTAAGTCGGCGGATGCGACGCATCCAAAGCGCGCCAATGCGGGTAATCAGTCGTCGTGAACTCGACCGGGACCGATGTCGGGCCCGTCGCGCCCCCCGCCCGCCGAGGCTCGATCCGAGGCTTCGCCCTCCGGCTCTGGGTGCTGCTCCGGCACCGGCGGCTCGACGAGGACCTGCGCGCCGGGATCGACGCGACTGGGAGGCCCGCGCTCGAGCTCCGCGCCGAGCAGCTGACCCGTCCTCGCTACCGGCGGCGGCTCGCGGCGGCGGTCGACAGCCTGATCGAGGACTACCACGGCCACCGCGCGTGGCTGCTCTCGCCGGGCGTCCCGTACATTCGCCATCAGGTCGGCGAGGCGCACGGCGTGCTGCTGGCGATTGCCGAGGCGCTTCGCGAGGCGGTGACGATAAAGCCCCGGGGCGTCGCCGAGGCGGACAGGCTGCTGCGCGACACGACCTCGCCCCTGTACCTCGAACGGGATCAGGAGTCTCTCCAGGCTCAGGCCCACGACGCGCTCGACCATCTCGTCGGCGCCACCGACGTCAGCCCCGACCATTGGTGGGCCGACTCGCCGGGAACCCCGAGACCGGTCGCCCACTGAGCTCTTAACGCGATCTTTGCGGTGCGGGCCGCGATCTTGACCCCGCCTTGACGCCGCGCGCCGGACGATGGATGCATGGCATCCCCACCCCCGAGCGTCTTCGCAAGTGCCTTCAGCGGAGGCGGCACGCCGGTGGCCGACGTGGCCGCGATCGTGCTGGCGATCGCGGCCTTCGCGCTTCTGCTCTGGGTCATCGAGCTGATGGACCGCGTATGAGCGCCGCCGACGCCTTCGGCCTCGCCGTCTCGGCCCTGGTCTTCGCCTACCTGCTCTACGCTCTGCTTCGGGGCGAGCGCCTGTAGGACTGTGAGCAAGGGGGACTGATGACGCAGGGGTGGCTCCAGATCGGCGCCTTCCTCGCGGTCGTCCTCGCGCTGACGCGGCCGCTCGGCGCGTACATGGCGCGCGTGTTCCGCAACGAGCGCATCTTTCTCACGCCGGTCCTCGCCGGGGTCGAGCAGCTCACATACCGGATCCTGGGCGTGAACCCGAACCGCCAGCAGAGCTGGAAGGTCTACGCGCGCGACCTGCTCGCGTTCTCGCTGTTCTCGTGGCTGGCGCTGTACATGATCCTCCGTACCCAGGGGATCCAGCCGTTCAACCCAGCGGGGTTTGACTCCGGGCCGTGGGACGTGAGCTTCAACACCGCGTCCTCGTTCGTCTCGAACACGAACTGGCAGTACTACGGGGGCGAGACGACGCTCAGCTACTTCGCGCAGATGGCGGGCCTGACGGTCCAGAACTTCGTCACCCCCGCTGTCGGGATCTGCGCGTTGATGGCGATGACGCGCGGGATCATCGCGCGCGAGAGCGACGGCCTTGGCAACTTCTGGCAGGACCTCGTCCGCAGTTGCTACTACGTCCTGCTCCCGCTATCGATCGTCGTCGCACTCGTGCTCGTCTCCCAGGGCGTGCTGCAGACGCTCGGACACGCGGTCACCGCAACGACGGTCGTGGGAACGAACCAGGTGCTCGCACTCGGCCCCGTCGCCTCGCAGGTCGCGATCAAGGAGATCGGCACGAACGGGGGCGGCTTCTTCAACGTCAACTCGACGATGCCGTTCGAGAACGGAACCACGCTTTCGAACTTCGTCGAGGTCGTATCGATCCTTCTCGTACCAGCGGCTCTCACCTACACCTACGGCCGCATGGTCGGCCGCCAGCGCCAGGGCTGGGCGATCTTCGCGGCGATGGCGGCGATCTACGTCGTCCTGATCGCGGTGATCGTGCCCGCGGAGCAGCATGGCTCCGTCGCCGAGCACGCTGCCGGGGCCCACACGACCGCGCTCGACGGCTCGAGCGGCGGCAACATGGAGGGGAAGGAGGTCCGCAACGGAATCGCGCAATCGTCGCTTTGGGCGACGACTACGACCGTGACCTCAAACGGCTCCGTCGACTCGGCGCACGAGTCGTACACGGGCCTCGGCGGAGCCGTGCCGATGTCCGGCCTCGCGGCGAGCGAGGTCGTGTTCGGCGGGGTGGGAACCGGCCTCTACTCGATGCTGCTGTTCGTCTTTCTGTCGGTGTTCATCGGCGGGCTGATGGTCGGCAGGACCCCCGAGTACCTCGGCAAGAAGATCCAGGCGCGCGACATAAAGCTGGTCTCGCTCGGCGTCCTCTATACGCCGCTCGCGGTGCTCGTCACGGCGGCGCTTGCGATCGCGACCACGTACGGCCGCGAGTCGTTGTTCGCAGGCGGGCCGCAGGGCTTCTCCGAGACCCTCTACGCCTACCTCTCGCAGGCGAACAACAACGGCTCGGCGTTTGCCGGCTACACCGGCTTCGTCCAGCCCCACGCGCCGGGCAACGTGGGGGCGTACGGGATCACCTTCGCTGACCTTGTCGGCGGACTGACGATGCTGACCGCGCGCTTCGTCCCGATCATCGCCGTGCTTGCCGTCGCCGGCTCGCTGGCGCGCAAGAAGGTGGCCCCCGCGGGCGCCGGCACGATGCGCACCGACACGCCGACCTTCGTCGTCCTGCTCGTCGGTGTCGTGATCCTCGTCGGTGCGCTCACCTTCTTCCCCGCGCTGCTGCTCGGTCCGATCGTCCAGAGCCTCTCGGCGAGCCTGTGGTGATGGCGTCGAGCAGAGGGCGCAGCCCGATTGCGAGGCGACTGGCAGGTGGGGGCTGATGTCGATGCGGCGCGCTGTGCAGACATCCGTCATCGCCGTCGTCTTCATGACCGTCGTCTTCGGGCTCGCCTACCCGCTCGCCGTCACCGGGATCGCCCAGCTCGTCTTCAAGGACAAGGCGAGCGGATCGCGGATCGAGGCGAACGGCAAGCTCGTCGGCTCGCGGCTGATCGCGCAGTCGTTCTCGCGCCCGACCAAGGGCGAGCACGGCCGCAGGCCCGACCGCGCCTACTTCCAGCCGCGTCCCTCCCAGACCGGCTACGACCCCTCGGTCACCTTCTTCAGCAACCTGGGGCCGAACAGCGTCGACGAGCGCAATGTCGTGAGGGACAACCTGGCCGCGTACCTGAACCTCGAGCGCCGTTACGACAAGGGCCTGACGGCGGCCGACGTCCCGATCGACGCCGTCACGCAATCGGCCTCGGGGGTCGATCCCGACATCTCGCCCGCGAACGCGCGGATCCAGGCGCATCGCATCGCCGCGGTGCGAAGGCTGCCGCTCTCTGAGGTCCTGGGCCTGATCGACGACAACACCGACGGCCGCTTCCTGGGGCTGTTCGGCGAGCCCGGCGTCAACGTGCTCGAGCTCAACCTCGCGCTCGACAAGGAGGCACCGGCCGCATGACCGAGAACCGGCGGCAGTCGCTGTTCGCTCCAAAGATCGTGCGCCCGGCGCTCGTAGAGTCAGTGCGAAAGCTTGACCCGCGCGTCCAGGTCCGCAACCCGGTCATGTTCGTCGTCGAGATCGGCGCGATGATCACGACGCCGGCGTGGCTGATCCAAGTGTTCGGTGGCTCACCGCTCGGCGGCGGCCACGAGCCGCCGTGGTTCACCTTCACCGTGTCGCTGTGGCTGTGGCTCACGGTCGCCTTCGCGAACCTCGCCGAGGCGCTCGCCGAGGGCCGCGGCAAGGCGCAGGCGGACGCGCTGCGGTCGATGCGCGCGGAGACGACGGCGCGGCTTCGCGACGGCGGCACGAAGTCCGCCTCCGAGCTGACCCGGGGAGACGTCGTCGTGGTCGCGGCCGGCGAGCAGATCCCCGGGGACGGCACCGTGGTCGAGGGCATCGCCTCGGTCGACGAGTCGGCGATCACCGGTGAGTCCGCCCCCGTGATCCGCGAGGCCGGGGGCGACCGCAGCGCCGTCACCGGCGGCACGCGCGTGCTGTCGGACCGGATCGTCGTCGAGATCACCCAGGAGGCGGGGAAGTCGTTCCTCGACCGGATGATCGCCCTGGTCGAGGGCGCCGAGCGCCGCAAGACCCCGAACGAGATCGCGCTCGGGATCCTGCTCGCGGGTCTGACGCTCGTGTTCCTGCTCGTGATCGTCTCGCTGCGCCCGTTCGCGCTCTACGCGCACACCCAGGTCTCCGTGACGACGCTGATCGCGCTGCTGGTTGCGCTGATCCCGACGACGATCGGCGCGCTGCTGTCCGCGATCGGGATCGCGGGAATGGACCGCCTCGTTCGCCGCAACGTCCTCGCGCTCTCTGGGCGCGCGGTGGAGGCGTCGGGCGACGTCGACGTGCTGCTGCTCGACAAGACCGGCACGATCACGCTTGGCAACCGCGAGGCGTCCGAGTTCGTCCCGATGCCGGGCGTGTCCGACGCCGATCTCGCGGACGCAGCGCAGCGTTCCTCGCTCGCCGACGAGACGCCCGAGGGTCGCTCGATCGTCGTCCTCGCGAAGGACTACGGCATCCGCGAGCAGAGCTTCGACGGCCACGAGCCGCAGTTCGTGCCGTTCAGCGCCGAGACGCGAATGAGCGGCGTCGACTTCAACGGCACCCGGCTGCGCAAGGGAGCCGGTGACGCGATCGTCGACTGGATCTCATCGGAGGGCGGTCAGGCGCCGCCCGAGCTCCAGCCCGAGCTCGATCGGATCGGCAGCGAGGGTGGGACCCCGCTCGCCGTCGCGCGCGACAACCAAATCCTTGGCGTGATCTACCTCAAGGACACGGTCAAGGAGGGGATGCGCGAGCGCTTCGAGCAGCTTCGTGCGATGGGCATCCGCACGATCATGGTCACCGGCGACAACCGACTCACCGCAGCGAAGATCGCCGACGAGTCCGGGGTCGATGACTTTCTCGCCGAGGCGACGCCGGAGCGAAAGCTCGAGCTGATCAAGCAGCAGCAGGCCGACGGCCGGCTGATCGCGATGGCCGGCGACGGGACCAACGACGCCCCGGCCCTCGCCCAGGCCGACGTCGGGGTGACGATGAACACCGGGACCCAGGCTGCGCGCGAGGCGGGGAACATGGTCGATCTCGACTCGAATCCGACGAAGCTGATCGAGATCGTCGAGGTCGGAAAGCAACTGCTGATAACGCGTGGGGCGCTGACCACGTTCTCGATCGCCAACGACGTCGCGAAATACTTCGCGATCCTCCCGGCGATCTTCGTCGCCACCTACGCCGCGGCGGGAAAGAGCGGGCCGCTCGACGCGCTCAACCTGATGTCGCTGGGCTCGCCGCGGTCGGCGATCCTCAGCGCGGTGATCTTCAACGCGCTGATTATCCCGCTGCTGATTCCGCTCGCGCTTCGCGGCGTGCGTTACCGCCCGATCGGCGCTACGGCGCTGCTGCGGCGGAACATGCTGATCTACGGGCTCGGCGGGATCGCGGTCCCGTTCGTCGGGATCAAGCTGATCGACCTCGTCGTCCACAACCTGCTGGGGGCATGACGTGGCCGAGCTGGAGCCGATCGCGGGTGCGGCCGGCATCGGCGCGCCGGCTCGCGGACGCTACAAGATCTTCCTCGGCATGGTCGCCGGCGTCGGCAAGACCTACCGCATGCTCCAGGAGGGCCACGCCGCGGTTCGCGAGGGGCGCGACGTCGTGATCGGGTACCTCGAGCCACACGACCGTCCCGACACGACCCTGCTCGCCGAGGGGCTCGAGGTGGTCCCGCGCCGCCGCGTCACCTACCGGGGCACGGAGGTCGAGGACATGGACCTCCCGGCCGTGCTGGCGCGTGGCTCGGACCTGACGCTGATCGACGAGCTCGCACACACGAACGCGCCCGGGCTTGAGCACGCGAAACGCTACGAGGATATTGCCGACGTCCTCGACGCCGGAATCGACGTGTTCTCGACCGTCAACGTCCAGCACCTCGAGTCGCTGAACGATCAGGTCGCCGAGCTGACCGGGGTCAGGGTGCGCGAGACGGTGCCCGACTCCGTGCTCGGGACCGCGGACGAGGTCGTGCTCATCGACCTCACGCCCGAGGCCGTGATCGATCGCCTCCAGAGCGGAAAGATCTACCCGCGGGAGACGGTCGACTCGGCACTCAACAACTTCTTCAAGATCGAGAATCTCGCTGCGCTGCGCGAGGTCGCGCTGCGCCACGTCGCCGAGGACGTGGAGACGAAGCGCCTCGTGACCGAGACCGGGCTCGGCGCGCGCGAGGGCGAGGTTGCCGCCGACGCGGCAAAGGCGGTCGGAGAGCGCCTGCTCGCGCTCGTTCGCCCGCATCCGAGCTCGCAGCGTCTGGTGCGGCGGGCGTGGCGTTCGGCGCAGCGGCTCGGCGCCCAACTCGACCTGCTGTGGGTTCGCACGCCGGGGGAGCGCGACTCGGCGGAGGCCGAGCGCCAGCTAACGGCGATGCACCACCTCGCCTCGATGCTCGGCGCCGAGCTCCTCGTCGAGGAGAACGACGACGTCGTCGCCGGGGCCGCCGAGGTCGTCGAGCGCCGCGGCAGCACCTACATCCTGATCGGCGAGTCGAAGCCGCGCCGCGGCCTCGCGCGGCTGCGCGAGCCGCTCGCACAGCGGCTGATGCGGGCGACCCCGCCCGGCGTCGACGTGCGGATCGTCGCCGACCGGACTGAGCGCGGGGAGGGAGCCCGATGAGCGTCTGGGACGTGGGCATCCCCGCAATCGTGCTCGTGCTCGGGATCGGAGGAGGGTTCGTGTTCGCGCGCGTGCGGCGTGTGATCGGCGCCCGGCGCGCGGCCGTTCGCCGGATCCTGCTTCCGTTCACGGGGCGCGCGATCTCTCGGCGTGCGCTCGACGCCGCGCTGCGCCTCGCTGACGCCGAGCGCGCGATCCTGATGCCCGCGTACCTCGCGGTCGTGCCGCTGACGCTGCCCCTCGACGCGGCATTGCCGAAGGCGGCTCGGGGGGCGATGCCGCTGCTCGAGGCGATCGAACAGCGCGCGGCGGCGCGGGGGGTGCCGGTCGACGCCCGTGTCGAGCGCGGGCGGACCTACCGGCACGCGCTTGACCGGCTGCTCGGGGACGAGCACGTCGACCGCGTCGTCGTTCCGGCAACGGGCATGGCGCAGAACGGCCTCTCCGGCGACGATCTCGAATGGCTGCTCGAGCAGGCTCCCGCCGAGGTGCTGATCCTCCGGCCGGGGCCGGACGACAGGCGCATGGTCAAGGCGCGCAACGGGCGCCCCGCGCTCTGAGCTCCCTGCCTCCGAGCGCCATTTTGAGCGCGAGACCGCGTCCGAGCCCTTAGGCGGCGGGCTCGCGGAGCCGGTAGCCGACGCCGGGGTCGGTGACGACGTAGGTGGGGCGCGAGGGGTCGGGCTCGATCTTCGCGCGGATGTGGGCAACGTGAACGCGGAGGTAGTGGGTCTCGTTCTCGTATCCGGGTCCCCACACGGTGTGTAGGAGCTGGCGGTGGGTGAGGAGCTTCCCCGGGCTCTCGGCGAGAGTCCGCAGGATGTCGAACTCGATCGGCGTCAGGTGGACCTCCTCGCCTGCGAGCCGAACCGTCCGTCCCGTGCGGTCGATCTCGAGCTCGCCGAGCTTGACGGTGGGCTCGCCGCCGTCGGGCGTCCGCCGCAGCACCGCGCGCAGCCGCGCCAGCAGCTCCTCGGTCCCGAACGGCTTCGTCACGTAGTCGTCGGCGCCGGCGTCGAGCGCGCGGACCTTCTCGCGCTCGTCCCCGACCGCGGAGAGGACGACGATCGGCAGCCGGCTCCACTCCCGCACCTGCTTGCAGATCTCAACCCCGTTGCCGTCCGGGAGCACGAGGTCGAGGACGATCGCGTCCGGCGGGCGGCCGGTGAGCCTGACGAGGGTCTCCTCCTTGCTCTCGGCGGTGTCGACGCGGTAGCCCGCGTTGCGAAGGATCACCTTCAGCCCGCGGACGATCTGCGGCTCGTCGTCGACGACCAGCACTCGCGGCTCCGGTGTGCTCACGCGACCGCCTGCGGCTGCGGGACGAGCGGGAACGAGACCGCGAACGCCGTCCCGCGTCCGCTGTCGGCCTGAAGCTGGAGCTGCCCGCCGTTCGCCTCGACGAACCCGCGGCAGATCGCGAGCCCGAGGCCGGCGCCCTGCTGACCGAGTTCGCGCCCGCGGAAGAACGGCTCGAAGACCCGCGGGCGTTGCGAGGGTGGGATCCCTGGTCCCTGGTCGGTTATCCGCACGATTACGCGCTCGCCCGCGACGCCCCCGGTCACGGTCACCGGCGATCCGGACGGCGAGAAGCGGACGGCGTTCTCGAGCAGGTTGGTGAACACGCGCTCGAGTTGTGCCGCGTCGGCGCGGATCAGCGGTACGTCGGCGTCGAGCTCGATCGAGATTGGATGCGTCCCGCGGCGCGCCTCGACCTCGGCGGCAGCCCCGAGCACGACCTCGCCGAGGTCGCACCAGTCGGCCCGCGGGTTTACGGCGCCGGCCTGGATCCGCGACAGGTCGAGCAGGTCCTCGATCAGCCTCCCGAGGCGCTCCGACTCGACGTCGATCACGCCGAGCAGGGCCTCGCGGTCGTCGTCGGAGAGCACGTCGCTATCGAGCCCGTTCGCCGCCGTGCGGATCGCCGTCAGCGGCGAGCGCAGGTCGTGCGAGATCGCGTGCAGGATCGCCGTCTTCGCGACGTCGGCGCGCCTCGACGCCTCGGCCTCGGCTGCCCGCGCGGCGGTCTCGGCGCGCTCGACCGCGACGTCGAGCAGCCGCGCCAGCGGCTCTGCGAGGCGGCCCGCGTCCGGCGCGCCCGGCGGCGCGTCGCGGCGCGCGTACAGCCATGCCGGACGCCGCCCGCCCGGAAGCGGAACGGCCTGCTCGCGGTCGCGCGTCGAGGGGGCGGCCCCGAGCTCGAGGCGCAGCGCCCCTTCGCTCGCCGAGTCGATGCTCTCGGAGACGCGGGCGATCTGGCGCTCCGGCTCGCCCCCGGCGAGCAGCGCGGACGCGGCCTCGGCGAGGATCATCGCCTCACGCTCGCGCGCGGCCGCGCGCTCGGCGCGCTCCCCGGCCTCCGACGCCTTGCGCCGGACCATCGTCGCAAGCCGGCTGACGACGAGTGCCGCGATCAGCAAGACAACGAGCGCGACGACGTTCTCGGAGTTGCTGATCGTCAGCCTGTGCAGGGGCTCGATGAAGAAGTAGTTGAGGACCGCGACGCTGAGCACGGCGGTGATCAGCGCCGCGGGCTGGTCGCGCCGGATCGCGACGAACAGGACCGCGAGCAGGTAGAGGCTCCCGAGGCTGCCGAGCGGCGCGATCGGGTCGAGGAGCACGATCAGTCCCGTCGCTGCACCAACGGAGAGCGCGATGTCGAGCGCCGTCAGAGACAGCCGTCGCATAGTCGTCCCCGACACCGTCATGAGTTCGAGTTTACGCGGCCGCCCACGCACGAATGCAGGCGTTTCGGCGCGGGCGCGCGGCTACGAGGCCGGAGGCCGGCGCTCGGTCCAGTGAGTCTCCGCCTCGAGCTGCGCGGCGAGCGAGATCAGCGTCGCCTCGTCTCCGGGCCGCCCGATCAGCTGTACCGACAGCGGCAGCCCCTCCCTCGTCCACCCCGCCGGGACGGCGGCGGCAGGCTGGCCGGTGAAGTTCCACGCGCCCGTGAACGGGTACGTGCGACTCATTCCGAGCACCGTCCGCAGCGCCCCGCGGCCGTCCCACTTGCCGACCCGGACCGGCGGGCGCCCGACCGTAGGAGTGATCAGGACGTCGTGGTCGTCGAAGATCGCGTTCAGCTTCGCCGAGATCGAGGCCTCGGCCGCGACCGCCCTGCGCAGCTGCCGGCGCGGCGTGCGCGCGCCGAGCCGCGCCATCCCGCGCGTGCGCTTCTCGAGTCGGTCCTGGTTTGGTGCCGCCTCGACATCCTCCTGGATCCCACACAGATAGCGCGGTATGAGCGCGTTGCCGATCGAGCCGAAGTGGGGGTTCTGGCGCGCGACCGCATGGCCCAGCGAGGCGAGCTGCTCCGCGACCCGCTCCACGGCGTCGCGGACCTCCTCCTCAACGATCGGGGGAGCGATCAGCCGCGGCGGCTTCAGCGACCACGCGATCCGCAGCCGGCCCGGCGGCGTGCTCGCGGCGTCGACGTAGGGGCGTGCCGGCGGCGGCGGCCCCGCAGAGCCCGCGCCGCGGTTCGCGGTCACGTCGAGGTACAGCGCGGTGTCGATCACCCGTCGCGTCACGCACCCGTTCACGGACAGCCCGTGCCAATGGTCGGCGGGGGTAATCGGCAGCCGGCCGCGCTGAGGCTTGAGCCCGAACAGACCGCAGTTCGCGGCGGGGATCCGGATCGAGCCGGCGCCGTCGGAGGCGGTCGCCCCGGCGACCAGCCCGGCCGCGACCGCGGCGGCGCTTCCACCGCTCGATCCCCCGGGAGTGCGCTGCGTGTCCCAGGGATTCCGCGTCACGCCCCACGTCTTCGATTCGGTGAACCCATAGATCGCAAACTCGGGCAGCGTCGTCTTGCCGATCACGATCGCCCCGGCCGCGCGCAGCCGCGACACCAGCTCGTCGTCGCGCCCCGCCGGCGTTTCGAAGCATCCGGTCCCGTGCGTGGTGACGACGCCCTCGACGTCGACGCAGTCCTTGACCGCGACCGGGACGCCGAGCAGCGGCAGCTCGTCGGAGCGCTGACGGCGCCGCATCCGGTTGCGCCACTTCTGCGCGCGCCCGACCCCCTCGAGCCGGCGCGCGTCCTCGGTTGCGCGCTCGGCGAGCACCTCGCGGAACGCATTCAGCTCCGAGTCGAGGCGCTCGATTCGCGCCAGCGACAGCGCGACGAGGTCGCTCGGGGAGACGTCGCCGGCGCGTACAAGCTCGGCCTGTGCCGCAAGTCCGGCGAACGCGAGGTCGTCGCTCATCGCGGCGACGACTCTAGTGGCCGGCCGTCGCGCCGCACGAGCACGAGGCGTAGGATCCACGCCTCGTATCGTCCGGCCTCCGGATCGTCCGCGCTCGCGGCCTCGAAGCGCGCGAAGTACTCGTCGCTGAGCGCCTTCGGGTCGGCTCCCTTCGCGCCGGGCTCGAACAGGTTCGTCGTCATCGTCGACTCCGAGAACGCCCGCACGAAGGCGGTGTACGCCTCCGCGTATGCCTTGCGGTCGCCGTCGCGCTCGAGCATCTCCCAGTACGGGTTCGCGACCTCCTCGATCCGGTGCAGCCCGACGCCGAGCTCGCCCTCGAGCTCGCCTCCGTCGGAGACCGGGGCGATCGCCTCTTTGTCCGTGCGGCAGTAGACGGCGAGCACGTAGCCGTCGAGCGTGTCGCGGTCGAGCCGACCGTCGTCGGCGAGCCCGACCGCGACCTCCCACATCACCCGCAGCAGGCGCCCGGCCGAGGGGAGGAGCTCGCCGTCCGGGCTCCGCTCCGTGCCGATCCCCTGCACGAGCATCCGCCCGCCGGGAGCGAGCTCGGCCGCCCGCGCCCGCAGGAAGTCGAGCCAGTCGCCCGCCGCCTGGTCGGCGAGCGCCAGGCGCGCGTCGGCGGTCGCGTCGGAGAAGTACATCCCCTCGGGGACACGGAGGTGCGGCTGCTCACGGAGCCAGTGCGAGGCGTTCGAGCACATCCCGAGATCGACGATCCCCGACGGCACAAGCTGGTCGAAGAACGAGCCCGGCGCCGCGAGCGTGAACACGCGCTGGGCGCCGGAGCCGGAGTAGCCGTCGGGCCCGGCGACGTTCGCGAACAGCTGCTGGAAGTCGTTTGTCGGGACGTCGTTGTGGATCGCGACAAGCTCGCGGTTCGCGCCGCTCTCGCGGACGGCCGAGACCGCGGTGCCGATCGCCTGGACCGACGCACCCCCGGTTCCGGCGCCGTAGTCGGCGATCGTGAATGCGCCCGTTCGCGTTTCGAGCTCCATCTCGCCGACGGCATCGCGAATCAGCGCGTCGCCGCCCTTCACCACCCGGCGCTGGTACTCGGAGTGGGCGTCGTAGTAGGTGCCGCCCTTCATCCCGCGAGCGACGCCCGGTTCATCGCCGCGCTCAGCCATGGGTCGAAGCCTATTCGGCGGGCGAGGGCCGCCGATTGCGATAATCCCCGTCCGGCGGATGGACCCCGATCGCAAACGCAAGATCCGGCTTGGGGTGGCACTCGCGGCCGCTGTGCTGCTCGGTGCCGCCCTCGTCTACACGTCGTTCAGCGCCTCGACCGAGGCGAAGCAGCCCTCGGACATCATCAACTCGAGCTCCGGCGGCTCCTACGACCTCACCGGGGTCGTCGCCAAGAACTCGGTCAAGCACCAGGGAAGCGACCTCGACTTCCGGATCCGCGACCGCGACGACTCGACCAGCCTCCCGGTCGTCTACAGCGGCGAGGTCCCGGACCCGTTCCGCGAGGGGCGCGAGGTCGTCGTCACGGGGAAGCTCGAGAACGGAACGTTCGAGGCCCAGCACGACACGCTCGTCACCAAGTGCCCCTCGAAGTTCACCGAGCAGGCTCGCCAGGACCCGAACCACGTGGTGATAACTCAGTGATCGCGCTCGGATCGGCGACGCTGATCCTCGCCTTCATCGTCGCGCTGTACGCGGCCGGCGCGGCCCTTTATGGCTCGCGCGGGGACCGGCGCTGGGTCGACTCCTCGCGGCGCGCGGTGTACGCGGTCTGCGCACTGCTCACCGTCTCGATCGTCGTCCTCGAGGCCGCCTTCGTCCGCAACGACTTCTCGCTCGCTGTCGTCGCCCAGCACTCCTCGACGACGACGCCGATGTTCCCGTTCCCGTACAAGCTGACCGCGATGTGGTCGAGCCAGGCGGGCTCGCTGCTGCTGTGGGGCTGGGTGCTGTCGATCTTCTCCTCGATCGTCCTCTACGTCACCCGCAACAAGCTCCGCGAGATCGTCCCCTGGGCGACCGCGGTGCTGATGGGGTTGGCGGCGTTCTTCTGCGCGATCATGCTCTTCGCCGGCGACGACGCGCGCCCGTTCGCTCGCCTCAGTCCCGTGCCACCCGAGGGCGTTGGGCTGACCCCGCTGCTTCGGCACCCGAGCATGATGATCCACCCCCCGATGCTGTACTCGGGGTACGTCGCGTTCTCGATCCCGTTCGCATTCGCGGTCGGGGCGCTGATCACGCGGCGTCTCGACGCGAGCTGGATCCGTACCACCCGCCGCTTCGCGCTGATCGCGTGGACCTTCCTCAGCATCGGGGTCCTGCTCGGCGCGCGCTGGTCGTACACCGAGCTCGGCTGGGGCGGCTACTGGGGCTGGGACCCGGTCGAGAACGCGGCGCTGATGCCGTGGCTCGCCGGGACCGCGTTCCTGCACTCGATCATGGTCCAGGAGCGGCGCGGGATGCTGAAGGTCTGGAACGTGTCGCTGATCACGGCGACGTTCTCGCTCGCGCTGCTCGGGACCTTTCTCGTCCGCTCGGGGGTGCTGCAGTCAATCCACGCCTTCGGCGACTCGACCGTCGGCCCCTGGCTGCTGACGCTGATCGCGATCGTGATCCTCGGCTCGACGGCCCTGATCATCTCCCGGCTCGACGAGCTTCGGACCGAGCGCCGGCTCGACTCGTTGCTCTCTCGGGAGTCGCTGTTCCTGCTCAACAACCTGCTTCTGATCGGGCTCTGTGTGGTGATCTTCTGGGGGACGTTCTTCCCGCTGATCTCCGAGGCTCTGACCGGCAACCGAAGCTCGCTCGCAGCGCCGTGGTTCGACCGCTACACGACCCCGCTGGCGATCGCGCTCGTGCTGGTCGCGGGTGTCGGGCCGCTGGTTGCCTGGCGCCGGCTGAGCCGGGAGGCCGCGAGGCGGGTGTTCACCTGGCCCGTGGTGGCGATGGTCGCGACGGCGATCGTGCTCTCGCTGCTCACCGACGCCGGCGGCAAGCCGCTGGCGCTGCTGCTGTTCAGCTTCGCCGCGTTCACGATCGCGGCCGTCGTCCAGGAGTTCGTGCGCGGGGTGGGAGCGAGGCGCGCGCTGTCGGACGCCTCCGTCCCTCGAGCGCTGACGACGCTCGTCGGACGCAACCGCCGCCGCTACGGCGGCTACGTAGTTCACATCGGCATCGCCGTTCTGTTGATCGGCGTCGCCGCTTCGTCGACGTTCCAGACCAACCGCGACCTGCACCTGCGGCCGGGGCAGACCGCCCACGTCGGCGGCTTCGATGTCAACTACGACCGCCCGACGATGGGCATCTCGAGCACCGAGCAGCGGCTCAGCCTCGGCGCCGATCTCGACGTCACCCGCAACGGCAGCACCGTCGCCCTGCTGCACCCGTCGCGCAACTACTACCCGTCGATGAACCCCACGAACCCGATCCGCGGATATTTCCAGGACAACACGACGAGCGAGGTCGGGCTGCGCGCGGGCGGGATGCGCGACCTGTGGAGCGCGATCCAGCCCGACCTCTCGGGTGAGGACGCGCAGATCAACCGCGCCGACCGCCATATCGCGAAGCTGCGAGCAGGCGCGGCGAAGAGCGCCGCCGTCGGCCAGCTCGCGGGCGTCGCCGAGGGTCAGGCGATCCGCTCGGTCGCGGCCAGCTACATGCGCCATCCCGGGCCCGCGAACTTCCGCTTCATCGTCAACCCGATGGTCACGTGGCTGTGGGTCGGCGCCGCGATCTCGCTCTGCGGGGCGCTGATCGCGCTGTGGCCCACGGCGGAGGCGCGCCGCCGCCGCGTCGCCGACGTCTACGCGGCTCGGCTCGCGCGCGAGCTGCCGAGCGCGTGACGGCGGGGCGACTCGGGAATGGAGGCCGCCGTCGGACTGCTCCTGATCGTGATCCTGTTCGCGGTGTTCGCGTTCGTGAGCGTGCCGCTGCGCGAGCGGAGCTCTGAATCCGAGCCGGCGGAGCCGCCTTACGATCCCCGCATCGCCGACCTCGAGGCGCGCAAGGAGGCTAAGTACCGCGAGATCCGCGACGCCGAGCTCGACCACGCGGGCGGCAAGCTCTCCGACGCCGATTTCAAGCGCCAGGACGCCGAGCTTCGCCGCGAGGCGATCGAGATCCTGAAGCGGCTCGACGAGCTGCGTGAGCGCGAACGCGTCTAGTTCGGCGGACCGACCCGGCTACACTGCCCAGCGTGGCAACCGTGCTCGGAGTGGTCCAGGTCCTGATCTCCGTGGTCCTGATCTTCCTCGTGCTCCTGCACTCAGGGAAGGACGCGGGTCTTTCAGGGGCGTTCGGGATCGGGCAGACGGGAAGCTCGTTCGGCGGCGGCTCGCTCGTCGAGCGAAACCTCGACCGCTGGACGGTCTTCTTCGCGATCCTGTTCGTCGTCAACACGATCGTCCTCTTAAAGATCTAGACACGAGTCGGGCGCGGCGTGCGGTCGCTCTGGCGTCTGGCTGACGAACGTCGGGAGCGGGTGAGCGGGCGTCAGGGCGCCGGGCGTACCGGCGATTCGGTCCGCGGCAGACCGAGCACCGACCCGAGCCCCTGGCCGATCCGCCCCAGCAGGAGCACGGAAGCTGGCACGAGCGGGAGGCCGGCGATGAGCAGGAACCAGACGCGGAACGCGTCGCTGCCGGCGCCGACCGTGTGCGCGATCCCGAGCGCCCAGAACAAGGCCGTGAAGCGGTGCATGCTGCGCCATCGCTTCGGTCCGATCGAGTCGCGGGCGTAGTAGGAGAGCCCGAGCCCCGCCAGCCCGTATCCGGCCACGATCCCGATCCCCGTCCACAGCGGCCGGTAGGGGCCCGCGAACGGGATCACAATCCCCGCGACCCCGGGGTGCAGGAAGGCGTCGCCGAGCAGCGAGAGGCCGTGTGCGGCGATCAGGGACAGCGTCGCCAGCGACAGCGCCTCGTGAACGGCGCGGAGGTCCGACAGCGAGGCGTCGCCGGTCCTTCGACGCCCGACCATAAGTCCGAACGTGACGCTGAGGCTCGAGGTGACGAGCGCGGCGGTCCCTGCGGCGCGGCTCGTGATCCAGAACAGATGCGGGCCGGCGCTGACGAGGCCGGCGCTCACGAGGTCTGCGTGCTGACGGCCGGCGGCGGGCTCGAAGGCTGCGGCGCGGGCGTGCCGCCACCCGTGGACGTCCCTCCGACCGATCCCCCCGTGGAGCTCGCGCTGGGTGGGCTTGCCGTGCCGGATGGGACCTCGACGACCTGACCGGTGGCCGGGTCGACCTCGAGCTGCTTCGGCTGCCGGGAAGGCTGCGGCTTCGGCTGCGTGGGCTTCGCGGGCTTGTGCTGTGAGCCGGTGGCGGCGGCCTTCTGCCCCGAGCCGAGAACCGGATCGTGCCCACTGACCATCTGCCCGAAGACGAGCGTCCACACGAACGCGAACAGCAGCGCGGAGAGGACGACGGCGCGGCGGCGAAGGTCGGACGCGCGGCGGCGCTTCGCAGCGAGCCGCATTCGCGCACGACGTCCTCGATCGACCGGGGATCGCATCGCGCCAGCATGGGACGCGACCCAAAACCGTGCCTAAGGCGAGGATGAGAGTTCTCTTATCGTCGCCTGGCGTACGATCATCCGCGGACCGTGTGCATGCATGAGCGGCAGCGGCAGCGGCAACGGCGGCGGCTGTGGCGGCGGCTGATCGGGCGCGGGTAGAGTCCCGCCGATGCCGCTTGGTGGCGGAGAGAAGCCCGTCAGCCGCATCAGCCAGGCCTATCCCGACCGCGTCGAGGTGCGCGGCCGCGATCTCACAGGCGAGCTGATGGGCAGACTCAGCTTCACCGAGTACTTCCATCTCCTGCTCACCGGAGGTGAGCCGAGCGAGGAGCAGCGCTTCTTCCTCGACCTGCTGCTCGTCGCGATCGCCGAGCACGGGATGATGCCGACGAACGTCGCCGCGCGGATGACGCTCTCGGCCGACCCCGGCTCGCTCCAGGGCGCGGTCGCGGCCGGGATTCTCGGCTGCGGACCGGTGATCCTCGGCACGGCTGACGAATGCGCGCAACTGCTCGAGGCAGCCCAGGAGAGGGTCGAGGAGGGTGAGGAGCCCGAGGCCGTCGCGCGCGGGATCGCGAGCGCGACCCGCGCGGCCGGCGAGCGCCTGCCCGGATTTGGCCATCCCGTGCACAAGCCGCTCGATCCCCGCGCCGAGCGCATCCTCGAGCTCGCCGATGAGCGCGGCGCGAGCGGTCCCTACGTCGCGCTCGCGCACAGCTTTCGCAACGCGGCCGCCGAAGTCTGGGAGCGGCCGCTGACGCTCAACGTCTCGATGCCGATCGCCGCGGTGATGCTCGACCTCGGGTTCACGTCCGAGACGGTCAAGGCGATCCCGATTCTCGCCCGCACCGCCGGGCTGCTCGCGCATCTCGCCGAGGAGCGTGAGCACCCGATCGGGTTTGCGATGGCCGGCGAGGCGGAGGAGGCGGTCGAGTACCGGAGCGGCCCCGGCGGTATCGACGAAGACGCCGCGGGGTGATGCTCGAGCCCGAGGTCGAGGCGCGCCCGTGGGCGGAGCAGGTCGCGCTCGACGACGCCGCGTTCCGGATCCAGCTCGCCTACCTGCTCGACCGCTCGACCTTCTACCGCGAGAGGCTCGCCTCGGCGGGGATCGACTCGGCCGGCGACGCCGGCGGCCTGGGGGAGATAGCCCGGCTCCCGCTCACCGACAAGCAGGAGGTCAAGGCGACGTGCACGCCGGAGAACCCCTTCGGCGCGCATCTCTGCGTCGAGCGCTCCGAGATCGCCCGCGTCTACTCGACCAGCGGGACGACCGGCACACCGAGCTACATCCCGCTCACCGCGGCCGACCTCGACAACTGGGTCGCGGCCTCGGCGCGGAGCTACGCAGCGTCCGGCATCGCCGCCGGCGGGAGCATTGTCTCGACCTACAACGCGGGCCCGTTCGCTGCCGGCGCGGCGCTGGCCGCGTTCGACCGCATTGGCCTCTGCCACATCCCGGTCGGGACCGGGAACACCGAGCGCCTGCTGCGCGCGATCGAGCTGCTCGAGCCTGATGCGGCGGTGTTGACACCGTCCTATGCCGCGTACCTGATCGAGGCCGCCGCCGAGCGGGGCAGCGACCTCAGGGCCTCGAGCGTCGAGCGCGTGCTCGTCGCCGGTGAGCCGGGCGGGGGAGAGGCGGCCTTTCGCGCCAGGCTCGAGGATGGCTGGGGCGCGAGCGTGACCGAGGCGATGGGGATCGGCGACATCGGCGTGTCGCTGTGGGGAGAGTGCGAGCGGCGCGACGGCATGCACCTCGGCGCGCGCGGGATCGTGCACGCCGAGTTGATCAACCCGGGGAGCGGCGATGCGCTCGCGATCGAGGACGGCGCGCGGGGCGAGCTCGTGCTCACCCACCTCGATCACCGCGCGGCGCCGCTGCTCCGGTTTCGAACCCGCGACTTCGTCGAGGTGCGGACGAGCCCGTGCCCGTGCGGGCGCACGGCCCCACGCGTGCGCTGCATCGGTCGCACTGACGAGATGCTGATCGTCCGCGGCGTCAACGTCTTTCCGTCAGCAATCCGCGAGGTCGTGAGCGGGTTCGCGCCGCGGGTCAGCGGCAACGTCCTCGTCCGGCCGCGGTCGTCAGGTCCGAAGCAGGACCCGCCGCTGCCTGTCAGCGTCGAGCTCGCCGAGGGCGCGGACCCCGAGCGGTCGCTTGCCGAGGCGATCGCCGAGCGGCTGCGCGAGGCGCTCGTCGTCAGAGCGGACGTGGAGCTCGTTCCGGCCCGGAGCCTCGAGCGCAGCGAGTACAAGTCAAGGCTGGTCCAGCGCTAGGCTGCAGCGGAGGGCGATGCGCAAGCCCGCGATCACCGGAGGAGCAGATGGCCGACAACACGCTGAGCATCCTGAAGCCGAGCGTCAACAACCTCTCCGCGCGCGTCTTCGTCCGCGCCGCCGGTCTCGACTTCGACGAGGTCGACATGTGGGGCAACAAGGGCACGCCTGATTTCCTCGCCAAGGACCCCGCCGACCTCACGCCGCTGCTCGAGGAGGACGGGCTCCCGAAGGGCGCGCTGTGGGAGAGCTGCGCGATCATGCAGTACCTCTGCAACAAGCACGGGCTCGATCAGTTCTACCCGACCGATCCGGCCCAGCGGGCGATGGTCGACAGCGCGATGTTCTACTTGATCGGAACTCTGTATCCGCTCGTCGCCCGCGCCACCTACCCGACGCTCGGCTTCCCGCAGTACGCCGGTGAGGTCGGGCCCTCCGACGCCAGCGATGAGCTCAAGGCGAAGGCGCAGCAGGAAGCGGCCGACGCGATCGCCAAGCCGCTCGAGGCGTACCGCTCGTTCTTCCTCGACGGCAACAAGTTCATCGGCGGCGACTCCCCGTCGATCGCCGACATCCGGCTCGCCGTCACGCTCGAGTTCCTCGCCGCGGTCGACTACGACCTCCCCGACTGGGCGAAGGAGTTCATGTCGGCGGTTGAGTCGGCGCTCGGCGACGCCTACTCGGAGCCGGCGGGGGACGTGCGCGATTTCGTCGCCTCGGTGAGGTCCTAGCGCCGGTTAGTCGTTCGCCGGGCGGGCATCGCCTCTCAGCCGATCGGTAGCCGCGCGAGATTGTGTCTCGATCGGGATACTGATCGGTGATGCACCGGCAGGATTCGAGGGAGGCAGGCTCGTCCGTATCGACGTGCGTTAGGACGCTGGTCGCGGCGGCGATCGCTATCGTCGCGGCGTCGCTGTGCGCAGCCGGCCCCGCGACGGCCAAGTCGCACCACGGCAAGGGCTCCGGCTCGTGCACCGAGAAGCGCGCTATCCCCCCGGCCGGGTCGCCGCTCGCCGGAGTCTGCGACTACCTCGGCACGCGCGAGGGCGTGGTCCAGGTCGCTCTGTTCGACAAGACGACGGGACGGACCTTCTCGGTCGAGAACGGCCACGACACGCAGTACACGGCGAGCATCGTCAAGGTCGACATCCTCGCGAAGTGGCTGAACCACTTCGAGCACAACGACGTGAACATCCCCGGCGGGATCGATTACTCGATCAGGTACCTGATGACGCGGATGATCCAGAACAGCGACAACGCCGCCGCGACCGCGCTGTTCTACTTCGGCGGCGGCTGCGACGCGATCACCCACTTCAACCGGCTGATCCCGCTCCACGACACGAAGGTCGGGTGCGAGTCGCCGAACTACTACGGGTGGGGGAACACTGAGACGACCGCGCGCGACCAGGTGCGGCTGATGAAGGTATTCGCGTACGGCAAGCCCCACCACGTGCTCGGCCACGACGCCCGCGCGTTCGGGAGCCAGCTCATGCAGGGCGTCGAGCCCGACCAGCGCTTCGGGATCACGTGCGGGCCGTGGGGGACAGTCTGCGACCCGCCGAACTACGCCAATCCGGTCCACGGGACGACCGTGGCGCTGAAGAACGGATGGAAGACGCTGCCAACCTGCACGCAGCCGATCCCGCAGTGCCCGTGGCAGGTCAACAGCACCGGATGGGTCGAGGGGCAGGGCCGCCAGTACGTGCTCACCGTGCTGACGACCAAGGACCCCGTCGGCAGCGGTGATACCTACGGCTTCAACTACGGCATCGACACGATCCAGGGCGTGTCGAAGCTCGTCTGGCAGAACCTGGGCTCCTGAGCGCGCGCCCGGGCGCCGAACGCGGCCGGGCTCAGCGGCCTCCGCCGCCGCGGGGCCGGCCAGCGAGCCCGCGAGCGGCGAGCGGAGCTCCTACGAGGGCGGGATGTTCTGGTTCAGGTGGAAGAGGTTGTCCGGGTCGTAGCGGCGCTTGAGGGCCTTCAGTCGCTCGTACTTCTCCGCCCCGTAGGCCTGGCGGATGCGCTCCTCGCCCTCGTCCATGAGGAAGTTGACGTAGACGCTCGTGTGGTGGGGCTCGAGTGCGGACCACAGGCCGCGCGCCCATTCACGCTCCTGGTCGAACCCGTCGGGCCCGGAGGTCATCGCGGTGATGTTGAACGTGTGGCCCGCCGTGCGGCCCCCGAACGCCGTCTCGTCCTCGCCGACCCGCGCCATCGCGCCTCCGAGCTGCCAGATCGGAAACGCCGTGAGCGGTGAGCTGATCCGCAGCGAGTGCTCGACGGTGATGTCGATCACGTCGTCGGTGAGCTCGGCGACGTCGCAGGACCGCATGTAGTACCACCAGCCGGGCCGGAACGATGGGTCAAACATCGCCTGATGCTCCCGGAACGGCTTCGGCTCGCACAGGTCGAGCAGCGGCGAGCCGAACTCCTTCAGCGGGCGCACCACGCGCTCGCCCTCGGCGATCGCTCCCGCATAGCAGCACACGACGCTCACGACCGGCTCGCCGTGGAGCTCGGAGGGAATGAACGGCACCGCCGGCGCCTTGCGGTGGATGACGATCGTCATCAGCTCGTCCGGCGCATCGGCGATCCACTCGCGGTAGAAGCGGAGCAGGCGCGGGGACTCCTCCATCGGCCAGTAGATCGGTCCCGCCAGGACGGTCGGTCCCACGGGGTTGAGTCGGAACTCGAACTCCGTCACGACGCCGAAGTTGCCGCCGCCGCCCCGCACCCCCCAGAACAGCTCCGGGTTCTCGGTCTCGCTCGCGGTCACGAGCTCGCCCTCGGCGGTTATCAAGTCGACGCTGAGGAGCTGGTCGACCGTCAGCCCGAGCTTTCGGTGCAGCCACCCGATCCCGCCGCCCAGCGTCAGCCCGGCGAGCCCTGTGTGCGTGACGATCCCCGCTGGGACCGCGAGACCGTGCTCCTGGGTCTGCTCGTCGAGCTCGCCGAGGAGCACCCCCGCCTGCGCCCTCACGGTGAGCGCCTCCGCGTCGAGGCGGATCTGCTTCATCGGGCTGAGGTCGATGACGATCCCGCCGTCGCACACCGAGGCCCCGGGAAAGCTGTGGCCGCCCGACCGCACGGCGGTGGGGAGTCCGCTCCGGCCCGCAAGGCGCACCGCGGCTGCGACGTCGGCCGCGTTGGAACAGCGGGCGATCAGCACCGGGCGGCGGTCGATCGAGCCGTTCCAGACCTTTCGCCGTTCGTCATAGCCGGGGGCGGAAGGCGGCACGAGCTCGCCCCGAAACACGCCCTCGAGCTCGCGCAACGCCGATTGGTCAGGCTGAGTCTCCAACCCCCCGGCGCTGCTCTCCGCGCTCACGCTCTTCTCAGTGGTCAAGGAGACCCCAGTCTCGCACGGATCCCTGAGCGTGATCGGCCGCTTCCGCCGCACCCCGCCGCCGGACAGCCGGGGGCGCCGACCGAGCAGTCAGCCGGCTAACGCGCAGCCGACGCGGCGAGTATCGGGACGCACCACTCCGTCGAGGGGGACATCGAGAGCTACGGTGGCTAAAACGCTCGCGAAAACGCTCGCGACCGGGTTGCCGATCCCGGACTGCCGGCGCCGGATTCGGCGCAGGCGTTCCGAGTCAGAGCGACGCAATCTCCGGGTTGGAGGGCGGCGGAGCTGAGCTTCGGGTTGAGGCGGGTGATCGTGGCCAGGGGGACGCCCTCCTTGGCGGCGATGCTCGCGAAGCTGTCGCCGGACCGAACCACGTAGCTCGGATCCTTCGGTGAGGGCGGCGAGCCGGCGGGGTGCGAATTCGGCTTGGGACCGGCGAGCCTGCGGCAACCGTGTGGGACGAGATTGACGCAGTTCTCCGGCTGGATGGCGAGCGGGTCGAGGCTGGGGTTGAGGCGCCTGATCAGCGCCTTCGGGACGCCCTCCCTGGCGGCGATCGTCGACAGGTCGTCGCCGGCTCGCACTACGTGGTAGGGCTGCTTCGCGCGATCGGCGGAGCCCGTCCCGCCGGAGTCCGAGCTCCCGACGTTCCCGAGGACAACAGCCATGATTACCCCGATCACAGCCAGGGCCAGCGCGGAGATCGCAAGCATCCGCCCGGCCGTCCTTCGAGACGGCTTCTCCAAATGAATGCTTGCAACTAGATCCATGCGACGCCCCGTACCCTTCGTGTGCAGGCAAATGGTACTCCCGAGGAAGCGCATTCTCCGTCTCCTTCGCGGGTACGCTGAGCCGAGATGACCGGATTGCCATCGGATCCGCCTTCGGACGCAGTGGGCCCCGACGAGGACCTCGGCTGCTACTCGGGCCTGTATTCGTCGCGTGCCGAGGTGCGCCGGCCCGCGGACGTCGAGCAGCTGCGGCTCATCTTTGCGCACGCCCGCGAGGAGGGGCGTCGCGTGGCCCTCCGCGGCGGCGCCCACTCGTTCGACGGGCAGTCGCTCGGCGACGACCTCGTCGTCTCGATGCTGCGCTTCGACTCCATCGAGGTGCTCGCGGGTGAGAGCAAGGTGCGCGTCGGTCCCGGCGCGAGCTGGGGTGCGATCCTCGCGGAGCTCCAGCCTTTGGGTCTGGTTCCGGCGGTGACGGTGACAACCGAGCACGCCACCGCGGGCGGCACCCTCTCAGGCGACTGCCTGTCCCGGTTCTCGCCCGCTTACGGCAAGGAGGGCGGTTGGATCGAGAGCTTCGATCTACTGACGACGGAGGGAGAGCTCCTCCACTGCTCCCCGCCTCCCGACGATGCTCCGCACTCGAGCTGGACGCGCGAGCAGCGCGCCTTCCGGGGGGTCATCGGAGGACTCGGGTACCTCGGCGCCGTGGTGGCGATCACCTACCGCGTGCTGTCGCCGGGCTCGACGGACGGAAGGATCGGCGTGCGGACGATCGTGCGGAAGTTCGACACATTCGCCGATCTCGCCGCGGACCTGGTTCCGGCCGCGAGGCGGATGTACCTTCAGGACTCGAACCCGCGCGATCCCGAGAAGCTCGACGCGATCTGGTCGGCCCTGGACACCCGCGGGGACGGGAGCCAGTCCGCGCTCTTCTTCACCTCCACTTTCACGACGACGACCAAGCGCCGGCGGATGGCGCTCCACCGACCGAAGCTGCTGATCCGCATCCTCGTCGAGTGGGTGATGAGGGTGCCCTTCCTCTCGAAGCTGCTCTGGCGCTTCTACTTTCGCTTCATGTTCCGCGACGGCGAGGAGTACGTCGACGACCTCGAGGGGTTCACGTTCTTCATGGACGGCAACGCGCGCGCGAAGCGGATCGCGAAGCGCTTCGGGTTCAAGATGCAGAACGCTCAGCAGACGTTCGTCGTCCCGAGCGACCCGGGCGCGGCCGGCGGCTGGGACCAGGCGAAGGACGACCTCGTCGAGTGGCTCGAGTACGCGCACGGCTTCCTCCTGGAGCGAGGCCTCACCCCGACTCTCAACGACGTTCTCTTCCTTCCCAAGGACCTGCCGTTTCCGCTCTCCGCGAGCGCGGACCTCGCGGGATTCGCGGTCAGCTACGCGTTTGAGACCTCAAACGCGTCCACCCTCGAGCGCGTGAAGCTGGCGTTCGTCGAGCTCGCGGACGCCTTGGGGGACAGGTTTCAGGGTCGCGTCTACCTGGTCAAGAACGTCTTCGCGAAGCGGGAGAGGCTCGCGGCGATGTACGGAGACCCCGCCGTAAGGTTCTTCCACCTCAAGCGCGAGCTCGATCCCGGCGGGATCCTGCGGGACCCGTTCCTGGATCGCACGTTCGGCGAGCTGCTCGAGCGCGAGTACGCGTCGCCGAGCTAGTCGCGCAGGCCGACCGCCCTGAAGGCTTGATCGCAATCGAAGAAGACCTGCCAGCTCGCAACCCTGCCCGCGTCGACGGTGAAGATCCCGGCCTGGCGCATCTCCCATTCGAGCCCGGTGTGGCCGCGCGCCCACCAACGCAGCACGACGAGCACGCTGTCGCCCGCGTCGATGTACTCCTCCGCCTCAAGGCGCATCTCGCTCAGGGCGTCGTAATAGGCGCTCACCGCCTCCCTAAAGGCCGGGATCCCCTTGTACGTCCCGGCGCCCGGGAGCGCCGGATCCTCGCGGTACTCGAAGTCCGGATGCATCCACTCGGTGACGTTGTGCCACGTCGAATCGCGGCGCGGGTCGTCGTTGATCCGGCCCTCGAAGACCTCGCGGATGATCTCGACGTCCTCTTGCGACATCGCCCCAAACTATCCCGCGTGTCGGCGGTGGAGGCGTGCCGACCGCGTCCTACCCGAGTTCCAGCACCCTGAGATTGGCGACACGATCAGCCTCGGCTCCAACCGGCTGAGAATCTCTCATCCGGCGCTCGGAAGACGGAAACTGGGTCGCTCGTGATGGAGCGGAAGATGTTGCACGGGATCAAGCAACGTGCCGAGTCGCTGGCGACATCCGGCGGCAGCCACGCCGAGCATCAGCCTCAGCTGAACTGAGCGGCGGGAAAGCTGAATTCTGGGCGAGGCGTCCGGCGACGGTCCGGCCCCCGCTGCGCGCCCGCGATCATGAGTTCCCATCCGCGTAGGCCTTGTGCGCGATCAGCCGACGCGATTGCTCCGCCCAATCCCAGGCGGAGTCGATCAGGGGCGAGGCCAGGCGATCACCTCCCGAGGCTTCCGCCTCCGGAATCTCCGGCGGCTCTGGCAGCTCCAGCTCCTCGATCTCCTGATTCAACTTGGCGATCCCCGCGGTCAGCTCCCTGAGCCTGGAGTCCGCATCCTCGCGCGCCTGCGCGAGCCGTTCCTCGCCGATCTCCTCGAGGACGATCTCCCGAGCGTGTTCCTCCCACTCGCGCCGGACCTCTCTCACTCGATCGTCGAGACCGGGATCGTAGAATGGCCGGGTGGCGTCGAGAACGGTCTTCCGCAGCAGGTCGGGATTCAGCGTGGCGAGTGCGTCGATCTCGGTCTGCTCCACGCCCATTGCCTTCTCCCACCTGCCAGCCCGACGCTCGGTCCTCTTCAGCGGGGTGGACGGCAAGCCGTGCTCCAGAACCTGATCCGGAGTGAGGGCGATCGGCCGGACCTCGAAGTCGAGCCCTTCGAACTCCAGCGCCTTGAGGGCTTGGAGCTTGCGGGAGACCGAGACCGCCATCTGCCAGCCTGCCGGATCGCAGTCCGACAGGTAGAAGACCACCATGTGCCTGCCATCCTCGGCACCGATCTTCGCCATCTGGTGAATCATCGTGTCCGAGGCCTCGCCGGTTGGCAGATAGAGGTCCGCCTTCCGACTTTCGGCGATCGGGGAGAGCACCTCCTCGAGCGAGGTCTTCTCGCCGAACAGCACGAGCTTGTAGGGCTGGACCGGACGGAAGTCCTTCAGCTTGGGCCGGGGCTCGAGCTCCTCGGGGGCGCTCGCTTCCACCGCGTGAACGCTGACGGACGATGAGGGCTCGGGCTGCTTGAAGACTCGCACCACGGGCGGGGTGTTGCGCTCGTCGGTGATCTTGTCGAACGGGATGTAGCCGAGCCAACGGGCGGCCTTGCCCGCCTTCGACTGCAGCCAGATCCAGTCGGCCTCGGTGTTCGCATAGGTCGAGCCGTCGGGCTTCGCCTCGCCGATCAGGATGTAGTGAAGACCTCGCAGGTGGATGCGCCGGTCACCGAGCCTCTGGGCGAGCCATTCCCCGTCTCGATGCCCCGCCGGGGTGTCGACCCGGAAGGGATCGTGCTGGGTGGCGAGGACGGTCAGGTCCTTCAGGCTCAGGCCATCCGCCTCGGTTGCTTCTTCGAGGATCGCGCGGAGGGCCGTGCGCTCATTGGGTTTTCCGCTTGGCATCGAACTTCACCGCTTCGGCGTCCGGACCCAGACCGTGACGATCCCATTGTCGTGCACGGTGCGGCGGACAGGGGCCGTCCCTATTGGCCCCAGCCGATAGCCGGATGAACAAGAACCGCGAGAACCCCATCCCTCTGCCTTGCCGGGACAGGCGATCGATCGAGCCGACTACGTCCTGATCGCAGAGATCGTCGGAGTCGAGCGCCGGGAGCAACAGGCGAGCGAACACGACCCGCGATCGAGGCGTTGGTCGGCGCTGGTTGTTACCAGCGCAGCGACCTCGTCATGCTTGACGATGCTGCGGACGAGCTTGCGAGGGGGGATCGCGGGCGCGGTCGCAACGGTGGTGATGACGCTCGAGCAGCCACTCGACAAACGCCTCCTCGACTCCAAGTACGACGACGTCGAGATCCTGGGCAAGCTCGTGACGCGCGGCGACGACTGGCAACCCATCGGCTTCGCGCTCCACGTGCAGAACGGCGCTGTCTTGGGTGTCGCATACGCGCGGCTTCAGCCGTCCCTGCCGGGTCCGGCGGTCCTCCGCGGCCTGCTCGCGGGCCTCATCGAGCACATCGCGACCTGGCCGATGGTCGCGCTGGTCGACCGCTACCACCCTGCCCGCAAGGAGCTGCCGCCTAGCGGCTCCGGAGCCGCTGATCCAACGCGCGACAAACGGAAGACGTGACGCGAGCCGCGGCGCTGCACGGCCGCAGCGCCAAATGCCTGCTTGCTCGAATGCCCCTAAGCAGACGCTATTCGAACCCGGAGATCCGTGTAGCGGTCGCGAGCTCACCATCGCGTGCGCTGACACCCGTCCGCTGAGCGCATCGGAGGATGAGGCAGGCGATCGGGCCCTCTGTGTCGGGCGCCGAATAAGTGCAAAAATCGTGGTGCGAAGGCACGATTGATCGATCGGCCCCGGCGGTTCGGATGTGGGGTCTCACCAACTGGACTTTTGGGGCCGAAACGTGGGAGGAGAGCATGGACTTGGATTGGAGGACTCCGAGCGGGAGTGTGGCCGTCGAGCGCCAGGTCCGGGGTGACGGGCCGCGGCGACGACGGCGTTCGCCGATCGCGATCGGCTTCGCGACCCGGCGGGTCGCGGCGATCGCCGCCGTCTCAACGGCCAGCGTTCTGTCGCTTGCTTGGGCGCAGTCATCTGCGGCCGCCACGGCGGTCGTCGCCAACGCGGGTGACGGCACCGTCTCGGTAGTCGACACCGCCACCAACGAGGTCGTCGGGCCTGCGATCGCGGTTGGCCACACACCAATCGGGGTGGCGATCACGCCCGACGGGACCCGCGCGTACGTCGTCAACAAAAGCGACAGCAGCGTCTCGGTGGTTGACATCGCCGCCGGCGAGGTCCTCGGGCCTCCCATCGGTGTCGGAAGCGACCCGCGCGCGATTGCGATCACCCCGGACGGGGCGAGCGCCTATGTAACCAACAACGGCGACGACAACGTCTCGAGGATCGATACCGCGACGGACAAGGTCACAGGGCCCGCGATCACAGTCGGCGACGAGCCGGCCGGGATTGCAATCACACCCGACGGCGCGCGCGCCTATGTCGGCAACAGCGGCCCCGGCACAGTCTCGGTGATCGACACCGCAACGAACACGGTCGTCGGTTCGCCGATCTCGGTCAGTGCCGGAGCACTCGCGGTCAGCCCGGACGGGGCGCGCGTCTACGCGACCGATCCCTGCAGTCCCGCGTGCGGGGTTGTCCGTGTGATCGATACGGCCACGAATACGGTCGTCGGTCCCCCGATCCCAACCGGCGACTTCCCGACTGCGATCGCGATTACCCCCGACGGTACCCGAGCGTACGTGAACGCCGCTCTCGACAACGCCCTCTCGGTGATCGACACCGCCACGAATACGGTCGTCGGTCCCCCGATCGCGACGGGGAAGGCACCCGCGGGAATCGCGATCACTCCGGACGGCGCTAGCGCCTACGTCGCCAACTCCGGCGACGGCAACGTGTCGAGAATCGACACCGCCACGAACGCGGTCGTGGGGTCGCCGATCCCGGTCGGGGGCGGACCCGCGGGAATCGCGATCACTCCGTCCTCGAACGAGTTCTCGTTCGGGAAGCTGAAGCGCAACAAGAAGAAGGGAACGGCGAAGCTGACCGTTGACGTTCCGGGCTCCGGCGAGCTGAAGCTGACCGGCAAGGGCCTCAAGAAGTCCGGAAAGACTGCCAAGAAGGCGGGCAAGGTGAAGCTCACCGTGAAGCCGAAGGGCAAGACAGCGAAGAAGCTGAAGCGCAAGGGCAAGGCGAAGGTGAAGGTGAAGGTCACCTTCACGCCGAGCGGCGGCGAGCCGAACACGGAGTCGAAGAGGGTCAAGCTCGTCCGAAAGCGATAGGCACCCCCAGCCCGCTGGGCTCCGTCACGCTCAGGGCGGAGGAGTGATCAATTAACCGCTTCTCGGCCGCGCGAGCACCAACCAATGCGCCTTAGTAGCCGCTATTCGAACCGCGAGACCAGGCGGACGGTCGAGCGCGTGAATCGGCGTCTGCCCTGAGGAGCCGAGCCTGTTCCCATGCCCCCTTTGCTTCCCACTCTCACGCGAAGGGAGCACTCTCCGATCGACTCAGTAAGGCGCCCGGTCCGGCGAGGCGCTGATGACCGGCGGCGTCAGTCCGGCTCATCGCGGGCGCGTCCGTAGCGCTCGTAGATCACGCGCGAGCTGAACGTCCTGGTCTCGACCAGGTCCAGCGGAACGTCTTCGGTGACCGGCGGCAGGAACGGCGTGCCGCCACCGACGACGACCGGATTGCGGAACATGCGCAACTCGTCGACGAGTCCGAGCTCGATCGCCGCCGCGGCCAGGCCTGCGCCGCCGATCCCGACGTCCTTGTCGGTCGCGTCGAGCGCCGCAACGGCCTCCTCGGCCAGCGACGCCTCGGCCAGCCGCGCGTTGCCTTGGACGCTGTCGAGCGTGCGGCTGAAGACGATCTTCGGGATCGCGCACCAGGCGTCGGCGAACGCGGCGTCGAGCTCGCTGTCGCGCATCGACGGATCCGTCTCCCACACCAGCATCGTCTCGTAGAGCCTGCGGCCCAACAGGAAGCCCCCAAGCTCCCGTGTCTGCGTGACGTGGAAACGAAACAGGTCCTCGTTGGGCACCGACCAGGCGAACGCGCCCTCACGGTCGGCGATAAAGCCGTCCACCGACACGTTCATCGAGTAGATCAGCATGGCTTCAAGCTCGTCGCACCGGAGCGACGGACGATGATCGTGATGACGTTCACGATTGAGCTTGACATCGGGCTCTCCTACCTTCTGCAGTCTGCTCCGCCATTAGCTAGCGACCGGTCGCGAGACGAAGACTCATCGTCGAGCTGCTCCCGTGCGCGAAGCGGAGCAGCACCGCGCGCCCCCAGGCCGAGTCGTTGTCGCTATTCCGCTTCTCTGGCTACCCACACACCCTCATATAGCGTCCCGGCAAGCGCCGGCGTCAGCCTCGAGTCCGACTGGAGGCGTGCCACCGTTGGCCGCTCGCTGCCAATCGGGATTCCGCAGCGCGGATCGAATCCCGCAAGCGACAGGGAGACGACTTGCGACCGTAACCGCTCGCGCGTTCACCCGCAATCACGACCCGCGACCGTATTCGATTGCCTCTTTGGCTTTCTCGAAGTGGTCCAGAGCGGGGTCGGCCCGGAGGAACCTGTATTCCAACAACCAGTCCGGCCTCTCCGGACTGTCGGGCTCCTTCAAGGCATCCTCGACTGCCTCGAGCGCAGGCTCGCCAATCTTGCACAGCGCACCCTGCAGACTGCTCCTCGTGCCGTCCATTGTCGCCCTGAAGAGGCACTTGACGAGCGGCTGAATGGCTCGCTGACTCCGAAAATCGCCGAGGTCAATCGCCGCGTCCGAGACCTGGGCCTCAGTGGGCTTCTCCGGCATCCGATCGCGTGCTTTCTGGAGCACGCGCTCATCACCGGGACCCCCGAGCACGACAAGCTCCGCCTCGGATTCAGACAATTCAGGCTGACCTCCCGACTCCTCCCATTTCAGGTAGTCAAGGAGAACCTGGAGCGCATCGTCCTCACTCTGCGGCTCGTGCATGATGTGAGCTTCCCAGATGCGGCAGGACTGCCGCTTGCACGCCGAAGGGAGCAGCGTCGGGTTCCACCATCTCGCTCTCGACGACCCGACTTCACCAAACGGAATTTGGACGCGGAGCGCTCGTTAGCCTGTCGCCGTGCCGTCGACCGCCCTCACCTCCGCCGAGATTTCGCTTCCCGGCACGGCTGACACCGGTCGCGTGCGCGAGCGGATCGCGACGCTGGCCGACACCGTCGACCTCGTCGGCCTGACCGACAATCACGCCGGGCAGCCGCGGATGTCACCGCTTGCCGCCGTCGCCCTCGCTCGGGAGCAGGGCGTGAGGACCGTCGTCCACGTCTCCTGCCGGGACCGCAATCGTTTGGCGCTGCAGTCCCAGGTCGTGGGAGCTGCGGCCCTTGGGTCCGAGGGAGTCCTGTGCATCCACGGTGACCCGGTTGAGGGGATTCCCCGCGTCGGAGACCTCAAGGCCACCTCGCTCATTGCGGCCGCCAAGCAGTGGGCGGAGCCGCACCAGTTCGAGGTGGGCGCGATCGTCAACCCCTTTGCGCCCGATTTTGACCGAGAGCTGGCCTTGCTGCAGCGCAAGCTCGCGGCAGGGGCCGACTTCGTCCAGTCGCAGATGATCTTCGACCTCGGCGCGCTGCGCGCGTTCCTGGAGCGGGCGGCGGCGTTGCTCGCCGGCGTGCGTTTCTACGCTGGGATCGCCCTGTTGCGAAACGAGCGGATGGCCGAGCGTGCCCGACGGCTGCCGGGCTGCCTTCTTCCCGACCGTTCGTACCGGCAGATCAGCATGGGCGGTGGTGTAGCGCTGGCAACCGAACTAGCGACGGAGCTCGCCGACATACCCGGGGTCGACGCCCTGCACATCTATCCGCTCGGCGCGGAGCCAGCGACCCGCGAGGTTGCCGGCGCATTTCGGAGTCGCCGCGGCGTTCCAGCGCGGCGGCGCTGAGGTCGCCCGGGCTGGCTCCCGCTCAGCGCGAGAAGCGCAAGCCGCTGGCGCGACCGCGGCGCTGCACCGTGCTGGGCTGCGGCGCCCCAATGCTCGCTTGCTCGAATGCGCCTGAGAGGAGTCGAACCTCCACGGACCCAAGGGTCCACAAGGCCCTCAACCTTGCGCGTCTACCAGTTCCGCCACAGGCGCGAATGACGGCGTCGATTCTAGTCGGGTGCCCCCTGAGCGCTTGAATCCGTCCGCCGGACGCCCTACTATCACGAACATGTGTTCCCCACGAAGGGCGGGAAGGTAGAACCGGAATGGACCTGACGAAGCGCCAGAGGGAGATCTTCGACTTCATTCGCAGGTACGCGCGCAAGACCGGGTATCCGCCGACGGTGCGCGAGATCGGCCAGGCGATGGGGCTGCACTCGCCCTCGACCGTGCACGCCCATCTCGCGAAGCTAGAGAAGCTCGGCCTGCTGCGCCGCGACCCGACGAAGCCGCGCGCGATCGAGATTCTGGTCGGCAAGGCGAAGCGCGCGATCAAGAGCCCGGGCCTCCCGCTCGTGGGCCAGGTTGCCGCGGGTGAGCCGATCCTCGCTGAGGAGAACATCGAGGACCACCTCGAGGTGCCGTCGGTCGTCGGCGGTGAGGACGGCGACTACATCCTCAAGGTCAAGGGCGACAGCATGACTGGGGCGGGGATCCTCGGGGGCGACTACGTCGTCGTCCGTCCCGCCGAGACGGCGCGCAACGGCGAGATCGTCGTTGCCCTGCTTGGGGACGAGGCGACCGTGAAGCGCTACTTCCGTGAGAAGAACACAATTCGACTTCAGCCCGAGAACGACGCCCACGAGCCGATTCGCAGCCGCGACGTCGAGCTGCTCGGCAAGGTCGTCGGGGTCTTCAGGAGCGTGTAGGCGTGACTGCGCTCGCGACATCCAGCGAGGCCGCAGGCGCCGTCACCGAGCGCCCGCCGACGGAGGACTCGGAGCCACGGCTGTTCGAAACGGAGGGAGCGACGCTCGAGGACGTCATCCTCGGCGCCTGGGAGGCTCTGCTCGCCGACGGCAGGACCGAGTGCCCCGTCTGCGGCAGCGCGCTCTCCGTTCACGGCTGCGCCGGCTGCGGATCCGAGCTCTCCTAGCTTTCAGCGCGGCGCCGCGGCGCCGTTTTCCCAGGCGCCCGGCACTGCGCCTCTAAGATTGAGCTTCGCGGGCCATGCGGCCGCGGGGGGAGGTGACCCTCGAGGAAAGTCCGGACACCACAGGGCAAGGCGGTGGGTAACGCCCACCCGGCGAAAGCCGCGGGAAAGTGCCACAGAAACGACACGGCCGATGGCGCGGCAATCACGTGAGTCGCGCACAGGCAAAGTTGAAATGGTGCGGTAAGAGCGCACCGGCGTCGCGGTGACGCGGCGCGTCAGGGCAAACCCCGCCCGGTGCAAGGCCAAGCAGGACCTCAGACCCGGCCCGGCGAGGTCCAGGTAGGTCGCAGGAATCCGCCGCGAGGCGGAGCCCCGTCGGGACCTAGGACCCGGCGAGATGGATGGCCGCACACGACGAAATCCGGCTTACAGGCCCGCTACGGAGAGAGCCCCGAAAGGGGCTCTCTCTAATCTCGGGGTCGCCGAGCGCTCAGCCGCGCGCTTTGAAGCGCGGGTCCTTGCCCGACTCGATCCTCTGCTTCCAGCGCTTCTGGCGTCGCTGGGCGTCGGCGTACCACATCGGAATGATCCGCACGGCGAGCCCGGGGAAAGCGTCGAAGAGGCGCACGAACCCACCGCGCCAGCGCGGGTAGGTGGCGACAACACGCGGCTTGTCGAGCAGCGCGACGGCGCGCTCGGCAACCTCGCTCGGCTCGAGAAGCATCCCCGAGAACGACGGCGCGGCGTCTGGGTCATCGAGCTTGTCGGCGATCATCGGCGTCCAGATCCCGTCCGGGCACAGGCACGAGATGTGAACGCCCGTTGCACCAGCGCGTCGCAGGTCCGAGAGCGTCCCGATGCTGAATGCGATCGCGGCGTGCTTGGTCGCCGCGTACATCGCCTCGCCGGGAGGCGCTCCGAGCCCGGCAAGCGAGATCACGTTGATCACCTGGCCCTGATTCGCGGGACGCATGTGCTCGAGCGCCGCGAGGGTGCCGTTGATCGTCCCGAAGGTGTTGACATCGAACATCAGCCGGCGCGTGTCGGCGTCGTGATCCCAGACGTAGCCGGTGATCAGCACGCCGGCGTTGTTGACCCACACGTCGAGCGAGCCCGCACGGTCCGCCGCCGCCGCCGCCGCGGTCCGGCACGCGTCCGCGTCGCGGACGTCGAGCTCCGCGCCGTGCGCCCGCCCGCCGATTGACTCCGCGCCCGCGACCGCTGCGGCCTTGTCAACGTCCGTTACGTCGACGGCGAGCCCCCGCTCCGCGAGGCCTCGGGCGATCTCGAGCCCGAGCCCGCGACCCGCTCCGGTGACCACCGCTGCGCCCACGCGGCGGAGCATATTCGCGCCGGGAACCGCCCGGGTTGCGGAAAAACCCTCTGTTACGATCCCGCGACCTTCCGCTGAGTCTCCGCCACATAGACGCGGAGATCGGGGGACCCGTCCGGTTTGGGGCGAATCTTGGGCCTAGTGCCCACGTAGCGCTGTTTCTGCTTCGGCGCGAGCCCGTCAGCTAACCCCGTAAGCAACGAGAGAGCAGATGCACGAAGGCGACGCCCGCCGCGCGGCGGGCACAGCGATCGACAGCCGCCGGCGCCCGCGCGCGCTTGCGACAGGGCCGGGCAGGGTTGCACTGTCCCTCGGCGTGCTGCTCGCGGCCGTCGCGCTGCCCGCTGCCGCCGCCGCACAGGGCGCCGGCGGGATCGGCGGCGGGGGAGGCGTGACGACGCCCGGCACCTGCCTGAAGACGACGTTCGGCGAGCGAAACCTCCAGCTCGGTGATTGCGGGTCGGATGTCAAGGTCCTGACCTCGGTGCTGAAGGCGAGCCCGTTCGGCGATGACCTCGACGTCTCCTCGCACTTCGATGACGCCGCCGACGCCGCGGTCCGCCAGCTCCAGGGCCGAAAGAAGCTGACCGTCAACGGGGTCGTCGACACGCCGACCCGCAAGGCGCTGAAGAGGACGATGGACACCGACGTCGCGAGCTGGTACGGACCCGGCTTCTACGGCTCCCGGACCGCCTGCGGCCAGAAGCTGAAGAAGCGCACGATCGGCGTCGCGCACAAGCACCTTCCGTGTGGGTCGCACGTGACCTTCTTCGCCCATGGGCGTTGGCTCCGAACGAAGGTCATCGACCGCGGCCCCTATGCCAAGGGCCGCACCTGGGACCTGACATGGGCCGCCGCCAAGTCACTCAACGTGCTCGAGACCGAGAAGGTCCACGCCGCCCCGATCCCGAAGGGCAAGCGCGGCGGCGGACACGGCGGAGGCGGCGGGACCGGCGGGTCCTCCGGCTCCGGCGTCTCCCCCTAGGCCTGCAACCTCGGCTAGGCCGCGGCGGGCAGGATCGAGGGGTCGGACTGGTCCTGCGGCAGTCCGGCGGCGTTCGCGATCAGGCTCTGGAACTCGGCCAGCGCGAGGTGCGCGATCGCCTCGAGGATCTGCTCGTCGGTCCAGCCTGCCTCGCGAGCCTCCTCGAGCAGGTGCAGCTCGGGGTGCCCCTCGGCCTCGAGCGCCGCCTCGAGGAAAGTCAGAAGCGCCGCGTCCCTCGGGTCGGTCGAGGCGAAGCTGCGCGCCCTCGAGATCTCGTCGAGACCAAGCCCCGCGTCGCGGGCCGTGCGCGCGTGCTGGGCGATGCTGTAGCTGTCGCCGTGGTGCTCTGCGACGCCGAGCGCGATCCGCTCGCGCGTCTTGCGCGGGAGCTCGCCGCCGCGGAGCTCGGAGCGCATGCGCGTGTACGCACGCAGCGCCGCCGGCGAGCCGGCGAGGACGCCGACGAACTTGGAGACCGAGCCGCCGGCGGAGGAGACGCCCTTGAGGATCGGGACGCTGCCCTCGGGGGCGGTGAGCTCGTCGTGGATGTGGAAGCGGCTTACGTCGGTCTTGACGGTCATGTAGTGACCTTTCCCGGATCGCCTACCCGGTCTGCACGTGGGTGGGCATGGCCTTTACTTTACATTTAGCCGGTTACTTACGTTTCGTAAGTTATAGCGCGCGCAAACACGCCTGACAACAGGGTCTACGGGCGCCGCGTGCACACGGATCACCGCTCCGCGCCGACGCCAGCCGCGCCCCCACGGCGTCGATATCGTTGCGCCCCCGCGACCACCGAGCCCCGGAGGGCCCGATGCCCGAGAGCCCAGGCGCCGAAGCCGTTCAAACCGAGACCGCCGACGACGTCAAGCGCGTCGTCGGCGAGCATGACGTCCGCTTCATCCGCCTCTGGTTCACCGACGTGCTCGGACAGCTGAAGAGCTTCTCGATCAACGCCGCCGAGCTCGACGACGCGTTCGAGGGCGGGATGGGCTTCGACGGCTCGTCGATCACCGGCTTCAACCCGATCGAGGAGTCGGACATGATCGCGATGCCCGACCCGAGCACCTTCGCGATCCTGCCGTGGCGTCCCGAGGAGCGTGCGGTGGGGCGGATGTTCTGCGACATCAGGGTTCCGGGCGGCGAGCCGTACGAGGGCGATCCGCGCTGGATCCTGCGCCGCGCGGTCGCCCGCGCCGAGGACATGGGCTTTGACGCCTTCAACGTCGGCCCCGAGCTCGAGTACTTCTACTTCCGCTCCGCGAAGCCGCCGAACGGCGTCCCCGACGTGCTCGACGAGGGCGGCTACTTCGACCTCACGACCCTCGACGCCGGCTCCGACGTCCGCCGTGAGACGATCCTTGCGCTCGAGCAGATGGGAATCCACGTCGAGTACGCGCACCACGAGGTCGGTCCCTCCCAGCACGAGGTCGACATGCGCTATGCCGACGCGCTGAAGATGGCCGACGACTGCATGACCTACCGCATCGTCGTCAAGGAGTACGCGATGAAGTACGGCTGGCATGCGACGTTCATGCCGAAGCCGCTCAATGACGAGAACGGCTCCGGCATGCACACCCATCAGTCGTTGAGCAAGGACGGCAAGAACGCGTTCTTCGACGCCGGCGACCAGTACTACCTGTCGGGGGTGGCGAAGTCGTTCATAGCCGGCCAGCTCCGCCACGCGCGAGAGATCGCGCCGCTGTTCGCGCAGTGGGTGAACTCGTACAAGCGGCTGGTGCCCGGGTTCGAGGCGCCCGTGTACCTGGCGTGGTCGCGGCGCAACCGCTCGGCGCTGATCCGGGTCCCGCTCTACCACCCGGGTCGCGAGGGTGCGACGCGTGCCGAGCTGCGCTGCCCCGATCCCGCCTGCAACCCCTACCTGTGCTTCGCGGGGATGCTGCACGCCGGGCTCGAGGGGATCGAGCACGGCTACGAGCTCCCCGAGCCGATGGAGCAGAACCTCTACCACCTGACCCCCGATGAGCGCGAGCAGCGCGGGATCGAGCAGCTTCCGGAGACGCTCGGCGAGGCGATCGACGTCGCGGCGCACTCCGAGCTCCTCCTCCGGGTGCTCGGGGAGCACACCCTGAACCGCTTCATCGAGATCAAGCGCCAGGAGTGGGAGGACTACCGCGTCCAGGTCACCCCGTGGGAGGTCGACAACTTCCTTCCCGTGCTGTGACGCGCGGGCGGAGGGCTACAGGCCTGAGCCCGCGAGCTCCTCGGCGAGCCGCTCGGGCTCCGTGACCGGGGCGCGGCAGGCGAAGCGCTCGCACACGTAGGCTGCGGGCCTGCCGTCGACGGCGTGGCGCTCGAGCAGCAGCTCGGGGCGATCGGTCCCCTCCGCGCCGCCGGCGAGCACGAGGTGGGGGCGGTAGGCGCCGTGGACGACGCGCTCGAGCTCGTCTAGCGCGGGCGCGGCCTGGCCGTTCGCCGGCGCGACCAGCGCCACCTCCTTGACCGGCGAGAGATGGAAGTCGAGCGCGCGCAGCAGGTGGGCGAGGGCCTGCGGGTGGCGGGCGGCGGGGCGGTGCAGCAGACGGAGCGTGGCCTCGGCGTGGCGCTCGTAGCGCGCCTCTCCGGTCAGCGCGGCGAGACGCAGGAGGCCGAACGCCGCAGCGGAGTTGCCGGACGGGATCGGGTGGTCGTCGACGTCCTTGCGGCGCGCGATCAGCTGCTCGTGGTCGCTCGAGGTCGTGAAGAAGCCGCCGCCCCCCTCGTCCGCGAACAGCTCGATCATCGTCTCCGCGGTCTCGCGCGCGGCGTCGAACCAGCGCACGTCGAGGCTCGACTCGTACAGCGTCAGCAGCGCCTCGACGAGGTAGGCGTAGTCCTCGAGGTACGCGTTGAGCCGCGCCCGACCGTCCTTGTACGTACGACGGAGGCGTCCGCGGTCGCCGCGCATCTCGTTCCACACGAACTCGGCGCACTCGACTGCCGCGTCGAGGTACTCGTCGCACGGGAGCGCGGCCCCCGCGTCGGCGAGCGCGGCGATCATCAGCGCGTTCCACGAGCACAGCCGCTTGTCGTCCTTGCCCGGCCACGTCCGTCGCGAGCGCTCGCGGTAGAGCTTGCGGCGGAGTGCCTCGAGGTCGGCGGGCGGGACGGCCTCGGCGCCTCCGGGGACGTGGAGGATGTTCCGGCCCTCGAAATTCCCACGCTCGGTGACGCCGTACTGGGCGATCACATCGTCGGCGCGCTCGCCGAGCGCGGCGCGGATCTCGTCCGGCGTCCAGACGTAGAAGCGTCCCTCCTCGCCATCCGAGTCGGCATCGAGAGCCGAGAGGAAGCCGCCCTCGGGGCCGCGCATCTCGCGCAGCGCCCACGACAGCGTCCACTCGCAGGTCTCGCGGTAGCGAGCGTGTCCGAGCACCTGCCAGCCGTGCAGGTAGGCGCGCGCGAGCAGCGCGTTGTCGTAGAGCATCTTCTCGAAGTGGGGAACGAGCCAGACGTCGTCGACCGAGTAGCGGGCGAAGCCGCCGCCGACCTGGTCGAAGATCCCGCCGAAGGCCATCGCGTCGAGCGTCACCTCGACCGCGTCGGTGATCCCCCGGGCGAGCAGCAGCTCGAGTGCGTCGGCGGGCGGGAACTTCGGCGCGCCGCCGAACCCACCGTTGCCCATGTCGGCGGCGCCGCGCAGCGCCTCGACGGCTCGGTCGAGGATCTCCGGGGTGAGTTCGTCGTCGGGCGCCTGAAGCTCCCCGATTGCGCCCAGTGCTCCCTTCGTCCGCGGCGCCGAGGCGAGGATCTCGTCGCGCCGGTTCGTCCACGCGTCGACAACCGCCTCCATCACCATCCGGAAGCTCGGCATCCCGTGCCGCGGCTCGGGTGGGTAGTAGGTGCCGCCGTAGAACGGTACGCCCTCCGGGTCGAGGAACGCGGTCAGCGGCCAGCCGCCGTGGCCGGTCATCGACTGCACCGCCTCCATGTAGATCGCGTCGACGTCTGGCCGCTCCTCCCTGTCCACTTTCACGGGAACGAAATGCTGATTCATGTACGCGGCGGTCTCGGGGTCCTCGAACGACTCGCGCTCCATCACATGGCACCAGTGGCAGGCCGAGTAGCCGATCGAGAGCAGGATCGGCTTCGACTCGTTACGCGCGCGCTCGAGCGCCTGTTCGTCCCACGGCGACCAGTCGACCGGGTTGTCCTTGTGCTGGAGCAGGTACGGGCTGGTCTCGTCGGCGAGCCGGTTCATCGCCGGGTCAAGTGCCGCCGAACGTCCACCGGGCGGCGGAGGAGGGGAAGTCGGCCTCGCGCCAGCTGAACGCGACGCGCGGCCGAATCTCGTACACGCCCATCGCCTGCTCGCCGAGCTCGATCCGGTAGCCGTACTTGGCGGCATAGCTGTCGACGAACCGACCCAGGAGCACGCCGCGGGTTAGCCGCTCCGCGCGGCCCTCGAGGATCGCGACCTCATCGCCGCTCTCGACGTGGACGACGATCTCCGGGTTCGCGGCGATGTTGCGGCCCTTGCGCGAGTTCGGGTCGGTCGAGAACACGAACGCCTCGTCGAGCCACACGCCCCATACAGGCATCACGTGCGGGCGGCCGTCGGGGCGGGTGCTCGAGAGCCAGTAGTTGCGCGAGCGCTCCAGCCAACGCTCAACTTCGGTCCAGGGCAGCCTCTCCCCGGCGTGACCTCCGTCGCGGCCGAGCCCGTAGCTGCTCGGAGCCCGGGGCCATGACGGCCGGGGGTCGCCGCTCAACCCTCCGTCACGTCTCCCGCGAACGCCTCGAACGCCTCGATGAAGCGGTCGACGTCCTGGTCGTCGTGCGCGATCGACAGGGTCCACTCCTCCTCGACGCCGGGGGTCATGAAGATCCCGTGGTTCATGTGGTAGAGCCACGCCAGCGTCGAGAGCTCATCGTCGACCTTCGTCAGGTAGTCGCGGTACTCGCGAATCGGCTCGGGCGCGAAGATCACGCATCCCTTCGCCCCGAGGCCCACGGAGTACGCGGGCAGGTCGTGGCGCTTGATCACCTCGGTGCAGCGGTCGAGCAGGGCGCGGTTCGTCGCCTCGAGCTTCTCGTACGCGTCCGCGGTCAGGACCTCGGTGAGCGTTGCCTGCGAGGCCGCCATCACGAGTGGGTTGCCGTTGAAGGTCCCGTACTGGTGGTAGTTGCCGTTGGAGACGAACTCGGCGATCTCGTCGGTCATCCCGATCGCTCCGCCGGGGTAGCCGCCGAAGGTCGCCTTCGCGAGCGCGATCAGGTCGGGCTTGACGCCGAAGCGCTCGGTTGCGCCGCCGTAGGCGATCGTGCACCCTGTCTTCACCTCGTCGAAGATCAGCGTCACGCCGTGCGCCGAGGTGAGCTCGCGGACGCGCTCGAGATAGCCGCGCTCGGGCGGGATGACGTTGATGTTCATCATCGCCGGCTCCATGATCAGCCCGGCGACCTTGCCCTCGAGCTTGTCGAGAACGTGCTCGAGCGCCTCGGCGTCGTTGAACGGAACCGAGCGCGTGAGGTCGGTGAACGCGCGCGGGTAGCCGTCGCCGTAGGGGACGCTGACCGGGTCGTCGCGCGCCCCGAGATCCTCGAGCTCGGGGTAGACCGAGACCATCACCGAGTCGTGGTGGCCGTGGTAGGAGCCCTCGATCTTCAGCAGCACGTCGCGCCCGGTCGCAGCGCGGGCGAGGTGGACCGCGTCCATCGTCGATTCGGTGCCCGAGTTCGTGAACCGCCACTGCGGAAGGCCGAAACGGCGGGTCAGCTCCTCGGCGACTACGATCGAGCCCTCGGTCGGGGCGGCGAAGTGGGTGCCGAGCTCGGCGCGGCGCTTGACGGCCTCGGTGACGGTCGGGTTCGCGTGGCCGACGCAGACGACGCCGAAGCCGTTGTGGAAGTCGACGTACTCGTTGCCGTCTACGTCCCAGACGTGCGAGCCCCGACCGCGCTCGATGTAGGTCGGCCACGGGTCGTTGGCCTGGAACGAGGAGGGGACGCCCGCCGGCATCGCCTGCCGGGCGCGCTCGAAGTACTCATGCGAGCGCTGGGTCCGCTCGTTCAGCCGCTTCTGCTCGCGGCGCGTCAGCTCGGCGATCCGCTCGCGGTCGAGCGCAGCCGTGCCGGTGGTTGTCGTCTCAACGCCCATGGTCGAACCCTCCCTCCGGATTCGCTCTCAGCCTAGCGAGGTGCCCATGTGCGCCGCCGTCCAAACTCGCGGGCGCCGGTGCGCCTATGCGTAGTCAAGCTCGGCGGCCTCGTCCTCGGCGACGGCACGCTCGCACGTCGGGCAGTGCCACTGGTGCTCGAGCGGGGTCCCGCACTCGGCGTGGACGAGGGGGCGGGGGCCGCCGAGGTGGCGTGCGCCCCAATCGGCAAGCAGGCGCAGCGGCGCGGCGAGCCCGTGCCCGGCCTCGGTGAGCTCGTACGCATAGCGGGGCGGACGCTCGCAGTACGGCTCGGCGACGACGATCCCGGCCTGCTCGAGGTGGCGAAGGCGGGCACTGAGCACGTTCGGGGAGATTCCCTCGACCTCGCGCTCGAGGTCGCCGAACCGGCGCGGTCCGTCGAGCAGCGCGGCGACTACCTGGAGCGTCCAGCGGTCGCCGATCGACGCGAGCGCCTCGGCTAGCGCCGGGGTGGAGACGGCGGCGGACATCGAGTAGATGCTAGGGTAGTCACTAGCAATTTGCAAGTAACTGGTAACTGCGAAAGGTCCGGAACCTGACACGCGGCGACTGCGCCGCAGAGGAGAACCGAGGCGATGATGGCGGCCGATGGAGGCGTCTTGGGGCAGATTGGAGCGGCGATCGGCCGTGCCGCGCGTGAGCGCGGACCGGCGGTCGTCGGAGTCGGCGGAGGATCGCGTCCCGGGACGGGGACCGTGATCGCGCCGGGGCGGGTCGTGACGAGCGCCGGAAACCTGCGCCGCGGCGAGGCCACAGTGTCCTTCGGACCCGAGCGCGAGGAAACGGGGGAGGCGCTCGCCGTCGACCGCGACCTCGGACTCGCCGTCGTCGGGGTCGACACCGTCGGCGTCGAGCCGCTCGAGTGGCCCGACGAGGACCCCGAACCCGAGATCGGTACGCCCGTGATCGCGCTCGCGAACCCCGGCGGGCGCGGCCTCCGCGCCACCCCCGGATTCGTCTCGGCGCCGGGACGCAGCTTTCGCGGCTCGCGCGGTCGGCGGATCCGCGATGCGGTCGAGCACACCGCGCCGCTCCCGCGCGGCTCCTCCGGCGGTCCGCTGCTCGACGCCGAGGGAGGCCTGATCGGGTTCAATGCAATCCGCCTCGAGGGCGGATTGATCGTCGCGCTCGGCGCGAACGCCGAGCTGCGCGAGAACGTCGACCGGCTCGCGGGCGGCGAAACGCCCGCGCGGGGCCACCTCGGCGTCGCGGTCGCGCCGCCGCGCGCGGCGCGCAGGATGCGCCGGGCGGTCGGGCTGCCCGAGCGCGACGGGTTGCTGGTGCGCGCCGTCGAGGACGGGAGTCCGGCCGAGCGCGCCGGGATCGCGCAGGGGGACCTGATCGTCGCGGCGGGCGACACGGAGGTCGACGGCGTCGACGCGCTGCACACGGCGCTCGACGAGGCCGCGTCGCGGCTGTCGCTGACCGTCATTCGCGGCACCGACGAGCGTGAGCTGAAGGTGGAGCTGAACGGAGGTGCGAAATGAGCGCAATCCGCGAACATGAGCTCGGAGCTGAACCGACGGTGGCGAGCTCGAAGAAGGCGAAGAAGAAGGGCAAGAAGGCCAAGGCCGACGCGAGGGCGGCGGGGAAGGCGCGCGAGGCGGAGGCGGCGGAGGACGCGAAGGCGCTTGACGCCTACTCGCGCACGGTCACCGCGGTCGCCGACAAGCTCGCCCCGACGGTCGCGAGCCTGAGGGTGTCGCGGCGGACTCGGCGCGGCCGGATGCCGGTCGGCGCCGGCAGCGGCGTCGCGCTCACCCACGACGGCTTCATCCTCACCTCGGCGCACGTCGTCCCCGACGGCGACGGCGGCGGGCGGGCGGCATTCACGGACGGGCGCGACCTGCGGTTCACGCTCGTCGGTCGCGACCTGCTGTCCGATCTCGCGATCGTCCGCTCCGAGGACGGCGGCCTGGCGCCGGCCGAGCTCGGCGATGCCGAGCGAGCTCCGTGTCGGCCAGCTCGTGATCGCGATCGGCAACCCGCACGGATTCGAGGGCTCGATCACGGCCGGCGTCGTCTCGGCGCTCGGCCGCGCGCTCCCGGCGCCGGCAGCGCGCCGGGCGCGGATCATCGACAACGTGATCCAGACCGACGCGGCGCTCAACCCCGGGAACTCCGGCGGCGCGCTCGTCGACGGACGCGGACGCGTCGTCGGCGTGAACACGGCCGTCGCCGGCATCGGGCTCGGACTGGCCGTGCCGATCAACGAGGCGACGCGGAGGATCATCGGCTCGCTGATGCGCGAGGGCCGGGTCCGGCGCGCCTATCTCGGGATCGCGGGTGGCCCACGGCCGCTGCCGCCCAAGCACCGCGAGCGGCTCGGGGTCACGACCGGCGTCGAGGTCGTCGAGGTCGTCGAGGGGAGCCCCGCCGAGCGCGCCGGGCTCCGCCCCGAGGACCTGATCATCGAGGTAAACGGCGAGCCGGTCGCCTCGGCGGCCGACCTCCAGCGGCTGATGGTCGCGGAGCTGATCGGGGCGAGCGTCCCGGCGACGATCCTGCGCCGTGGGAACGAGCTCGAGGTCGAGCTCGTCCCCCACGAGCTCAGCGACAAGCAGCTGTAGGGGCGGTCCTCCGCCGGGCGCGTAGCGGCGCCGGGCTTGGCGCCCGGTTGCTACGGTTGCCCGTCTTTTGGCGGCGCTCTGGCGGACAGCTGCATCGAGGCGGGCCGCGCTCCTGATCGCGGCCTGCGCGGCGCTGCTGGCGCAGTCCGCGTCCGCGCTTGCGAGCCCGCCGCCGCACCCGACCCCGAGCTGCAAGCGCACCAAGGGGGCGATCGTCGGCACGAACGGCAACGACACGCTCAAGGGCACCCCGGGCAACGACGTGATCATCGGGCTCGGCGGGAACGACACGATCTACGGGTTCGCCGGCAACGACCTGCTCTGCGGCGGCCCGGGCGACGACATCCTGCTCGCGGGCCCCGGCGACGACCAGCTCGTCGGCGGCGCCGGCAACGACATCCTGCTCGGCGACGACGACAACGACGCCCTCTTCGGCGGCCCCGGGGACGACGAGCTCCACGGGGAGAACGGCAACGACCTGATCCAGGGCGGGACCGGCAACGACGCGATGTACGGCAGCTCCAAGAACGATCACCTGGACGGTGAGGCCGGCGACGATGTCGCCTTCGGAGAGGACGGCGGCGACAAGTTCAACGGCCGAAACGGGAACGACTTCCTGCTCGGTGGGCCGGGCCAGGACAGGCTCTCGGGCGAGATCGGCGACGACCAGGTGCTCGGCGGAAGCTCGGCGGACACTCTGTTCGGCGGCCAGCAGGACGACTTCCTCTCCGGCGGGACCGACAACGACCTGATGATCAGCGGCCCCGGGAACGACATCCAGGTTGGCGGCGGCGGCACCGACGTGATGAAGGGGTTGGGCGGGAACGACACGATCTTCAGCGGCGGGCGCCCGGACCGGATCTTCGGCGGGCCCGGGAAGGACGTGCTGAGCGGCGGGGGCGACGCCGACAAGATCTTCGGCGGGCCCCAGAACGACGTCCTCTTCGGGGGCGTGTTCGATGACCTGCTCGACGGTGGGCCGGGATTCAACGTCTGCAACCGCGGCCTGGGTCACGAGTCGGAGAACCCAGGGGGGCACGATGTCCTGAAGCGCTGCCAGAAGATCACGCGGGCGAAGGTCCTGCCCGTCGACGCCGGGCCGGTGATCGGGCCGTGAGCGGCTCGGGCCTCCCGCCCTGGTCCCGACGCGCCGCGCTCCTCGTCGCGGTTCTGACGGTCGCGGTTCTCGGCGTGGGCGTCGTCGGGTCGATCGCCGCCGGCGGCGGCCGCGGGGAGGGCGGCGGCGGAAAGGGAGTCTGCGAGAAGGCGGTCAAGAAGCACCAGGAAAAGGCGGGCGCCGCAACCGCGCAGCGCATCCATCTGCGCGCGTGCGGGCCCGCGGCTCGGCAGCGCCCGCCCTCGCGGAAGCTGCTTACTCCCGCGGGTCCGAACACGCCCGCGGACGAGCAGTGCGGCGGCTACAAGGCGACGATTGTCGGCACGCCGGGCGACGATGTGATCGAGGGCACGCAGGGCCCCGACGTGATCGTCGCGGGTGCGGGCGACGACCGTGTCTCCGGCGCCGTGGGCGCCGATCGGATCTGCGGTGGGCCCGGCAACGACGTCATCATCGGCGATACGGGTCGAGACCGAATGTATGCCGGCTCAGGCAACGACTATCTCATCGGCGGTGATGGCGGCGATCAGATGTACGGCGACGAGGGCGATGACCTGATCAGCGGCGAGGACGGACGCGACCGCATGTTCGGCGGGATCGGGAACGATCGCATCTCCGGCGACAACGGCAAGGATCACGGCTACGGCGAGGCGGGAGACGACCTGCTCGCCGGTGACGAGAGCGCCGACGTGCTCGTCGGCGGCGCGGGCAACGATCGCTTCTCGGGTGGGGCCGACAACGACAGGATCGACGGCGGCGCCGGCGACGATGCGATTGACGGCGGCGCCGGCGACGACCTGCTGCTCGGCGGCCCGGGCGCGAACCGCCTCTTCGGTGACATCGGGATCGACAGGCTGATAGGGGGGCCCGACGCCAGCCTGCTCTTCGGCGGCACGGGGGTCGACGTATGCCGCGGCGGACCGGGGAGCCGCAAGTTCGAGTGCGAGACCGCCGCTCAGCTGCGGGCGGCGAAGAGGCGCGCCGCGGCGATCGAAGCCGCCGAGGAGAAGCACAAGAAGCAGAAGAAGCACGGCGGAACGCCCAGCCAACCGGAGCTGTTCAAGAGCGTGTTCGGTTAAGCGGGGCGCTTCGCCTGCAGCGCGGTGGCGTCGTCTCGGTATGGGAACATGTGTTCGTGCGCTGGCAAAACCTCACGGTCGATGGGAACGAGCGCGCGACGCTGCCCGGTTTCCGCGATCCGGCGGTCGTCAGGACCTTCGACGCCCCCGAGGCGCTCGGGACGCGCTTCTACGAGGTCGTGGCGCGCTCGGCGATCAACGAGGTCCCGAAGCGCTCGCGGATGCCGTTCCGGTGGACGATCAACCCGTACCGAGGATGCAGCCATGGGTGCAATTACTGCTACGCGAGGCCGACCCACGCCTACCTCGACTTCAACGCGCGCGAGGACTTCGAGCGACAGATCGTCGTCAAGGTCAACGTCCCGGAGCTCGTACGGCACGAGCTTGCCCGCCCGAGCTGGGGGGGCGAACACGTAGCGCTGGGCACGAACACGGATCCGTACCAGTGGGTCGAGGGCCGCTACCGGCTCACGCGCGGGATCTGGGAGGCGATGGTCGAGGCCGCGAATCCGAGCTCGGTGCTGACGAAGTCGCCGCTGCTGCTCCGCGACCTCGACCTGTTTACGCGGCTGAGGCAGCGCACGGAGTTCGCCGCGAACCTCTCGATCCCGACCCTGGACGAGAAGGCGTGGCGGGCGACGGAGCCACACACGCCGCATCCCCGCACCCGGCTTGAGGCGGTCGCGGAGCTGAACCGCGCCGGGATCCCGGCCGGCGTGATGGTCGCGCCGCTGATGCCGGGGATCAACGACCAGCCCGGGCAGGTGGAGCGGATCCTCGAGCTCGCGAGCGAGGCCGGGGCCATGAGCATCGCCGGCGTCCCGCTCCACCTCCGCGGCGAGGTGCGCGAGATCTGGTTCGACTGGCTGCGCGACAGGCGCCCCGACCTCGTCGCGCGCTACGAGGAGCTGTACGAGAACGGCGCCTACATGCGCCGGCCGGAGCGCGACCGGCTGAGCGCACGCGGCAGCCGCGGCCGCGGGCCCGGTCCAATCGGCCGGCTGCGCGGGCTTGGTCGCGGGCGCGAATCCGGGGTCAGTGAGGATCCGGCGCCTCGACGGGCGAGCCGGCCGGCGCCGCCCCAGGAGAAGCTGTTCTGACCCGCGTCGCGACGGTCAGCGCCGCCAGCCCGGCGCAGCCCGCGGCGAGCCAGAACGCGTCGGCGTAGGAGCCGCCGATCGCGACCGCGGCGCCGGTCAGCGGGCCGCCGAGCCCGACGCCGACGTCGAAGAACGCGGTGAACGTGCCGACCGCCGACCCTCGCCGCCCCTCCGGGACCTGGTTTACGACGACGAGCAGAAGCGACGGATAGAGGGTCGAGAACGCGGCTCCCATCGAGATCGCGCCTACGAGCGTGATCGGCAGGTTCGGGGCGAGGGCGATCAGCGACAGGCCGAGCGCCTCGAAGCACGCGGCCCCGAACGCGCAGCGCAGCGGCCCCACTCGGTCGGGCAGGTTGCCGGCAAGCAGGCGCGTCATCACGACCGAGGCAGCGAACACCGTGAACGCGGCGGCCCCGTGCTGGGGGCCTTGCTGGTTGAGGTGAAGGATGATGAACGCCGCCATCGCCGCGTAGCCCACGACCCCGAGGGAGAGCGCAAAGCCGGGGCGCAGCGACTCGCGCGCGATCAGCTTCCGGGGCCCCTGCTGCGGCGTGGGCTGGAACGGGTGCGTGAGCTGGAGCGCGATCAGCGCCCCGCACAGCGGCGCCGCGGTCGCGAACGCCCACACGAGGTCGTAGCCCCCGGCGTGGAGGAGCAGCTCGCCGATCGGCGGCCCGAGGCTGAGCCCGCTCCACACGGCCAAGCCGTAGAGGCCGACGATCCGCGCCCGCCGGCCCGGCGGCGCGAGGTCGACGACCCACGCGGCGCCGGCGGTGAACACTGTCCCCTCGCCGGCGCCGAGCGCGAACCGCGAGGCGATCAGCGGCGCGAGGCCACCGGGGACGAAGTAGAGCCCGCCGGCCGCGGCGGCAAGCAGCGAGCCGACGATGACGGCGTAGCGTCGCCCCCGGAGATCGGCCAGGTGCCCGGCGAGCGGGCGCGCGGCGAGGCCGGTGAACGCGAACGCGCCGACGACGAACCCGACCGTGACGTCACCGTCGCCCAGCGGTCCCTTCACGTAACGCGGCAGGACGGGGATCACCGAGCCGACCGAGAGCAGCGCCAGCAGCGTCACCGCGAAGATCCCGGCGAACGCGCCGACCGCGCGGGGTCTCGCCGTGACTGCGGACACCGCTACTTGGCCTGCTTGCGGAGCGCCGCTCGGCGGATCTTTCCGCTCGTCGTCTTCGGCAGCTCGTCGGCGAACTCGACGATCCGCGGGTACTTGTACGGTGCGGTCTCCTGCTTGACGTGGTCCTGGAGCTCGCGCGCGAGCTCTGGGCCCGGCTCGCCGTCGCGAAGCACGACGATCGCGCGCACGATCGAGCCGCGTTCGTCGTCGGGTGCGGCGACGGCGGCCGCCTCTGCGACCGCCGGGTGGCCGACGAGCGCCGACTCGACCTCGAGCGGGCCAATCCGGTAGCCGGCCGAGATGATCACGTCGTCGGCCCGGCCGCGGTGCCAGAGATAGCCGTCCTCGTCCTCCTCGACGAGGTCGCCGGTCCTCCACCACTCGCCCGCGAACGACTCTCCGCCGAGATACCGGGAGAAGAACGTCGGGCAGGTCTCGCACCGGAGCTCGAGCTCGCCGTCGGCGACGCGGAGGTCGATCCCCGGCAGCGCGAAGCCCATCGATCCCGGCTTCACCGGCCGGCCCGGCGGCGCGCCGGTCAGGTGCCCCGTCTCGGTCTGGCCGTAGCCGTCGTGGATGTCGAGTCCCGTCGCCTCGCGGAACACTTCGATGATCTCGGGGTTGAGGGCCTCGCCGGCGGCGACGAGCCGCCGCATCGCCGGCAGCGGGACTAGCTCGGCGCGCTTCGCGAGCATCCGATACTCGGTCGGCGCCTGACAGAGCAGGTTGACCTCGTTCTCGGTCGCGATCCGAAGCCGCTCGTCGGGGTCGAAGCGCCCGTCGTGGAGCAGCGCGGTGGCGCCGCACAGCCACGGCGCGATGAACGCGTTCCGCGCCGACTTCGACCATCCGCTCGCGGCCGTGCACCAGGCGAGATCGCCGTCGGCGGCGGCGAACCACTCGCTCGCCTGCAGCACCTGCCCGGTCAGCCAGCGCTGGGCGTGGAGGACGCCGCGGGACTCGCCCGCCGTGCCCGAGGTGAAGATGACCACGGCGGGGTCCTCCGGTGCTAGGTCGACCGGCTCAACGGGCCGCGCCTGGGGGCGGTCCTCGTCGAGTGCCCCCGCGACCTCGCCCAGCGTCATCCCGGCGATCCCGTCCGGAAGCTCGGCGAGCAGCTCGTCGGTGCCGATCGCGAGCGCCGGGTCGGTCTGCTCGGCGCGCTTGGCGAGGTCGGCGGCGCGAAGCTGCGTGTTGCACGGGAACACGACGGCGCCCATGCGCCAGCATGCGAGCAGCGCGAGCACCCATTCCACCCGGTTGCCGATCAGTGTGACGACGACGTCGCCGCGCTCGACGCCGCGCTCGGCGAGCGCCCCGGACAGCCCCGCGGTCATCGCGCTGAGCTCGCCGAAGTGCCACACGCGCCGGGTGCCGTCGCGGTCGATCGTCAGCAGCGCGGGCTTCGAGGCCGGGTACCGCTCGAGCAGGTCCTGGGCGAAGTTCACGCGCGCCTAGTTTCGCTCAGGCGCGTTGCCCCGCACCGGGCGGCTAGGAGCTGAGCTCGCTGCCGTCGTAGAGCTTCTTCACGCGAACCGTGCCGTTCGGCGCCGCGTCGATGCAAAGCTCGCACAGCACACACTCGTCGAGGTTCTCGTCGACGATGCTGAGCGCGCCGTCGTCGTCGGTGGTGAAGATGTCGACGGGGCAGACCTCCTCGAGCTTCGCCGCGAGCTCGGGGTTGCTCGCGACCGCGTCGTCGACCTCGAGCTCGATGAACACGCCGCTCAGCGTCCCCTCCGGCGCCGACATCAGACCCTAGCCTCGAGCTTCGCCTTGACCGCGTCCGGGATCTCGTCGATGCGCTCGACGACCGGGATATCCGCGGCCTCGAGGCGGGCGATCTTCTCGGTCGCGGTGTCCTCCTTGCCCTCGACGATCGTCCCCGCGTGGCCGAAGCTCATCCCCTTCATCTCCTCGGAGTCCATGAACCGCCCCGCCATGAACGCGACGATCGGCAGCTTCGAGTCGTTCGCCTCGCGCCACTCCGTCAGCTGGGCCTCCATCCGCCCGCCGGGCTCGGTGTAGATCACGATCGCCTCGGTCTGCACGTCGGCCTCGAACAGCGGCATCAGCTCCGCGTAGGTGGAGCCAATGATCGCGTCGCCGCCGATCGAGACCGCGGTTGACTGGCCGATACCCGCTGCGGTCAGCGTCGAGGAGATCTCGGTCGTCATCCCGCCGCTTCGCGACATGATCCCGACCGGCCCGGGCGTGTAGGCCTTCGCGGTGTCCTTCGCCGGGCCGCCGATCCCGCCCATCTTCGCGACGCCTGGGACGACGATCCCGAGGCAGTTGGGGCCGATGATCCGCGCCCCGCGCATGTCCGCGAGCTCGACCATCTGCGCGACGTCGCGACGCGGGATCCGCTCGGTGACGATGACGACGAGCTTGACGCCGGCCTCGATCGCCTCGAACACGGCGTCCTTGGTGAACGCGGGGGGGACGGTGACGACGGCCCCGTCGGGGACCGCGCCGTTCGCGTCGACGAGCTGCTCGACGGTGTCCAACACGGGCACCCCATGTACCTCGCGGCCCTTGCGTCCCGGGGTGACGCCGCCGACGATCTTCGAGCCGTAGTCGAGGCACTCGCGGGTCAGGTTCACGGCCTCGCGGCCGGTGATCCCCTGGACGATGAACGTCGTCTCCTCGGTCAGCAAAATACTCATACGCCCAGGGTCTCCCAAACCCCGCCGCGGCGGACGCGGGAGCGAGCGAGCGAGGCTGCCGGTGATGATTGGCGCGAGCGAGCGGGAGCGGAGCACGCGGTGGGAATGATGTTGCTCATCCCTGCACCTTCTCCACGGCGCGCCGCGCTGCCTCGTGCATCGAAACTGAGCGGTCGCAGTACTCGATCCCGTAGCGGTCGAGGATCCTGAAGCCCTCCTCCTCCCACGCGCCGGGGATGCGGAAGATCGCGATCGTCTCGCCCGGGTTCCTGTCGAGCTCGAGGCAGGCCTTGATCACGCCACGGGCGACGATGTCGACGCGGGTGTTGGAGACGATCGACATCATCACCGCGATCTTCTCCACCCCGTCCTTGAGCAGGACCTGCTTCGCAAGCCCGCACGACTTCGACACCGACGGGTTGCCGCCGATCTCGGAGTAGTTGGCGGGATCGCCGCCGACGCTGCGGACGGCGTCGGTCAGCGTCAGCGAGCCGCCGCCGGCTCCGATCACGAGCCCGAGGTTGCCCTTGAAGCCGTGGTCCTTGCCCTGGATGACGCCGCGGTGGTCGGCCTCGTCGATCGCCTTCACCGCACGCTCGAACTCGCTCGGCTCGTAGGCCTCGCGGCGGTCGTCCTCCTCGATCTCGAGCTCGTTCAAGCACTCGGCCTGGCGCGGGCGCGCCTCGTCCTCCATCTCCATGTGCGCATCGAGGGCGACGAACTTGCCGTCCTCGAGTCGCGCCAGCGGGTTGATCTCGGCGAGGGTCATGTCGCGGTCGCAGAACAGGCGCGCGAGCCGCGCGAGCACCGCGGTGGCCCGGTTGAGCTCCGAGCCGCTCATCCCCACCGACGCGACGACCTGCTTCGCCTGGAAGTCGGAGAACGGGATCAGGTTCGAGAACCGCCCGCGCCCAACGTGGTCGGGGTGCTGCTCGGCGACCTCCTCGATGTCGATCCCGCCCATGTCGCTGAACAGCATCATCGGGCGCTTCTGCGTCCCGTCCCAGACGATCCCGGCGTAGTACTCCTGTGTGACCTCGGCCTTCGGATCGACGAGCACTCCGCGCGGCATGTGCCCGTTGATCTCGAGCTCGAGCACCCCCTCGGCGAGCGCCTCAGCCTCCTCCGGGGTGTCGGCGAACTTCACTCCGCCGGCCTTCATCCGCCCGCCCGTCAGGACCTGGGACTTGATCACAACGGGGCCGTCGATCCGCTCGGCGGCGGCGCGGGCCTCGGCGCCGGTGCGCGCAAAGCCATACTGGGTGACGGGAATCCCCGCAAGCTCGGCGATGCGGCGTGACTCGTACTCGAAGAAGCGCATTTCGTGCCTGGATCGTGCCTGGAGAGCGTTCGGTGGACGCTCCGGCGGCGGGCGATCATAGCCACAACCGCCACCAGCAGTTACCGCCCTGGGCGTCCGCGGTGCGATAAGAATGGACGGATGAGCGAATCGATGACGACGACAAGTCCCCTTACCTCTAACCAAAAGCTTCTCGGCTGGGTGGACGAGATCGCGGAGCTGACCGAGCCCGATCAGGTCCACTGGTGCGACGGCTCGGCGGCCGAATACGACCAACTCTGCGCCGATCTCGTCGACGCCGGGACGTTCGAGCGCCTCTCGGACGCGAAGCGGCCGAACAGCTACCTCGGCCGCTCCGATCCCGACGACGTCGCCCGAGTCGAAGACCGCACCTTCATCTGCGCCGAGACCGAGGACGCCGCCGGCCCGACAAACAACTGGACCGATCCCGCGGAGATGCGCGAGACGCTTGAGCGGCTGTTCCGGGGGGCGATGCGGGGCCGGACGATGTACGTCGTCCCGTTCTCGATGGGCCCCCTCGGCTCGCCGCTTGCCCAGATCGGCGTCCAGCTGACCGACTCCGCCTACGTCGCGGCGTCGATGCGGATCATGACCCGGATGGGCAAGCGCGCGCTGGACGTGCTCGGCGACGACGGCGAGTTCGTGCCCTGCGTGCATTCGGTCGGGGCGCCGCTTGCAGACGAGGAGGACGACGTCCCCTGGCCGTGCAACGAGACCAAGTACATCGTCCACTACCCCGAGACGCGCGAGATCTGGTCGTTCGGATCGGGGTACGGGGGCAACGCGCTGCTCGGCAAGAAGTGCCTTGCGCTCCGGATCGCCTCGGCGATGGCGCGCGACGAGAGCTGGATGGCCGAGCACATGCTGATCCTCAAGCTGACCTCGCCCGACGGCGAGGTGAAGTACATCACCGCGGCGTTCCCGTCCGCCTCGGGTAAGACGAACCTCGCAATGCTGATCCCGACCCTCGAGGGCTGGAAGGCCGAGACGATCGGCGACGACATCGCCTGGATGAAGTTCGACGACGAGGGGCGCCTGCGCGCGGTCAACCCAGAGGCCGGGTTCTTCGGCGTCGCCCCGGGGACCGGCGAGGAGACGAACCCGAACGCGATGGAGACCGTGGCTGCGGACACGATCTTCACCAACTGCGCGCTCACCGATGACGGAGACGTGTGGTGGGAGGGGATGACCGCCGAGAGCCCGGATCATGCGATCGACTGGCGCGGCAACGAGTGGACGCCCGAGTCCGACGAGCCCGCCGCGCACCCGAACTCGCGGTTCACCACCCCCGCGGCCCGCTGTCCATCGATCGCATCCGAGTGGGAGGACCCCGCGGGTGTGCCGATCGACGCATTCCTGTTCGGCGGGCGCCGCGCGACTGTGGTCCCGCTCGTCACGGAGGCGTTCGACTGGGAGCACGGTGTCTTCCTCGGGTCGACGATGTCGGTCGAGACGACCGCCGCTGCGGCGGGGGCGGTCGGCGAGCTGCGATTCGACCCGTTCGCGATGCTGCCGTTCTGCGGCTACAACATGGGCGAGTACTTCGGGCACTGGCTGCGGATTGGGCGCGAGGCCGAAGCCGCGAAGCTGCCGAAGATCTTCTACGTCAACTGGTTCCGCAAGGACGACGACGGGAAGTTCCTGTGGCCGGGATTCGGCGAGAACAGCCGCGTGCTCGAGTGGATCTTCCGCCGCTGCGACGACGACGCGGACGGGCGCGAAACCCCGATCGGGACCGTGCCGACGCGCGACGCCCTTAACACCGAAGGCCTCGAGATCTCGGACGAGGCGCTCGACGAGCTCCTCTCGGTCGACTCCGAGGCCGTGCGCGAGCAGCTCCCGCAGGTGCAGGAGCACCTTGAGCGCTTCGGCGATCACCTGCCGGACGAGGTTCGGTCGCAGTTCGAGGCCCTCGAGCGCCGGCTCGAGAGCTGATGGCAAACCCGGTCGAGCGGGCCGCGGTCGCGTTCGCGTCCTCGCGCCCGGGGTCGTTCTTCTACGTCCACGTCGCGCCCCACATCGACCGAGTGCTGATGCCGATGACCGGCGGCAAGCTGACAACTGGCGGGTTCGGCCGCGTCGGGATGCTGACCGTGACCGGCGCCAAGACCGGCAAGCGGCGGCATACACCGCTCGTGTTCACGCGTGACGGCGACAACGTCGTCCTCGTGGCGTCGCGGGGCGGCGCCCCGAGCCATCCCGCCTGGTACCGCAACATCGCCGCCAACCCCGACGTGCGGTTCTCGATCAACGGCGACGACCGCGCCTACACGGCGCACGAGGCCGATGCCGAGGAGCGTGAGCGGATCTGGCCGCGGTGCGTGCAGCGGTATCCGGGCTACGAGACCTACCGGCAGCGCGCCGGCGAGCGCGTCATCCCGGTGATGATTCTCGAGCCGCGGGCTTAGCCCCGGCGCCGTTGAAGCCGTAGAGGTCCGCGAGCTCGGGGTCCCGCTCGGCCAGCATCTCGGCGAGTGAGACCATCACCTTGCATTGCTTCCAGGTCGCGTCGTCCTGCATCCGGCCGTCGATCATGTGCACGCCGCGGCCGTCGGGGATCGCCTCGAGGACCTTCTTCGCGAACTTGACCTCGTCGGGATCGGGGCTGAAGACGCGCCTGGCGATCTCGATCTGACGCGGATGCAGCGACCATGCGCCGACGCAGCCGAGCAGGAACGCGGCGCGGAACTGCGCTTCGCAGCCGACGTCGTCCGAGATGTCGCCGAACGGTCCGTAGAAGGGAAGGATCCCGGCCGAGTTGCAGGCGTCGACCATGCGCGCGATCGAGTAGTGCCACGGGTCCTGCTGGTAGCTCGCCCGTGGGGCGTCGGGGTCCTCGGGGTCGGGGTCCTCGACGACGCGGTACGCGGGGTGGCCGCCGCCGACCCGGGTCGTCTTCATCCGCCGCGAGGCAGCGAGGTCGGCGGGACCGAAGCTCATTCCCTGCATCCGCGGGCTCGCGATCGCGATCTCCTCGACGTTGGAGACGCCGAGCGCCGTCTCGAGGATCGCGTGCACGAGCAGCGATTTCTCGAGCCCGGCCTTCGCCTCGAGCTGGGCGAGCATGCGGTCGATGTAGTGGATGTCCCACGGCCCCTCGACCTTGGGGACCATCACGACCTCGAGCCTGTCGCCGATCTCGGGGATCAGCGTCAGCAGGTCGTCGAGCACCCAGGGGCTGTCGAGGCTGTTGATCCGCGTCCACAGCGCCGTATCGCCGAGGTCGGTCTCCTTCGCGACCTTGACGAGCCCGTCTCGGGCCGCCTCCTTGCGGTCGGCGGGAATCGCGTCCTCGAGGTTGCCGAGCAGGACGTCGGTCTTCCCGACCATGTCGGGGACCTTCGAGACCATCTTCTCGTTCGAGGCGTCGAGGAAGTGGATCATCCGCGCGGGCTTGACCGGGATCTCGAGCGGCGGCTCGGGGGCGCCGAGCGCGAGCGGGTGTGTGAACTGGCGGGGATTTCTCATCTCAGTGGCCTGGGCGCCGAGCATCGCGCGTAGCGCGACTGCGCGGGGAGTAGCAGCTGGGGCGTGGTGATGTTATTTAGTCGGAGAGCCCAGCGGCCTTCATCGCCGCGTCGCGGTCGAGGTGGAACTCGACCCTCGCCAGGCGCCCGTCCCGCGTCCACACGACCGCGGCGCCGAAGCTCTCGATCGGGACGCCGCCGGTCTTCGTCGTCGCGACCTGGCGGACCAGCGTCAGCACGCTCTCGCCGCAGTCAATCGTCTCCCCGAGCTCGATCTCATAGCTCTCGTACGGCTCGAGCCAGTCTCGCCACACCTCCCTGAACGACTCGACGCCGCTGCCCTGGAAGCCCTGCCCGCCGGGGGTGTACTCGGGACCGACCATCGCCCATTCGAAGTCGGGGCGCGCCCATTCTGCCAGCGTCGCGGCGACCTCGGCGGCCCTGGCATCGTCGGCGACGACCTCGACGAGGTTGCCCTCGAACATCGGGACCAGCAGCTTCTCGACGATCTCGATGTCGCTCTCGGGCATCGGTTCGATTATCCCCGCGACGGGCCCCCAGGTATCCTTCCCGCGCCGACTCGCCCTCTCCGCACGCCTGCGAGCGGCGGAATTTTCACGAAAGGAGCCCCTGGCCGTATGGCAGTCGCAACCGCGAGCCCGACCGAGAAGACCGACGAGCAGAAGGCGATCACCGAGATGGTGCACCAGTTCGTCGACAACGAGATCATTCCCGTGGCCGAGGAGTACGACCACGAGGACAAGTTCCCCGAGCCGATCGTCGAGCAGATGAAGGAGCTGGGGCTGTTCGGGGTGACGATCCCCGAGGAGTACGGGGGAATGGGCCTGGACCTCACGACCTACGCGATGATCGTCGAGGAGCTCTCGCGCGGCTGGATCTCGATCTCGGGAGTCGTCAACACCCACTTCATCGGCTCCTACCTGCTGATGAAGTTCGGGACCGACGAGCAGAAGCAGGATTTCCTTCCGCGTATGGCGACCGGCGAGCTGCGGGCCGCGTTCTCGCTCTCCGAGCCCGAGGTCGGCTCCGACGTACAGGGCATCAAGTCGGTGGCGACGAAGGCGGACGACGGCTCTTGGGAGCTCAACGGCCAGAAGATGTGGGTGACGAACGGTTTGCTGTCCGGCGTTGTCTTCGTGCTGATGAAGAGCGACCCGAAGGCGGATCCGCCCTACAAGGGAATGACCTGCTTCATCACCGAGAAGGAGCCGGGAGCGAGCGAGAACTCGGGCGACTACGCGGGCCTCGAGATCCCGCCGAAGATCAAGAAGATGGGCTACAAGGGCGTCGAGTCGACGGAGCTCGTCTACGACGGCTACCACTGTCCGCCCGACCGCATCCTCGGCGGCGAGGAGGCCGGGCTGGGCCAGGGCTTCCGGCAGATGATGGACGCGCTCGAGGTCGGGCGCGTGAACGTCGCCGCGCGCGGTGTCGGGATCGCGCAGCGCGCGCTCGAGCTGGCGCTCCGCTACAGCCAGGAGCGGAAGACGTTCGGCAGGCCGATCGCGCAGCACCAGGCGATCCAGTTCAAGCTTGCCGACATGGCGACAAAGGTCGAGGCGGCGCGGCTGCTGACGATGCGCGCCGCGCGCCTCAAGGACGCCGGTGAGCGCTCGGACGTCGAGGCCGGGATGGCGAAGCTCTTCGCCTCCGAGACGGGCAAGGAGGTCGTCGAGGAGGCGTTTCGCATCCACGGCGGGTACGGGTACTCGAAGGAGTACGAGATCGAACGTCTGTACCGCGATGCGCCCCTATTGCTGATCGGGGAGGGCACCTCGGAGATCCAGCGGATGGTGATCGGCAAGAAGATCTTGGAGCGCGCGGCGGTCTGAGGCCCAGCGCACTTCCGCCGGAAGGGAGTCGAGACACAGGTGCCGAGAACCCAGGACGTGATTGCGACCGCGATCAACCGCTGCGAGGCGGAGGTACCGCAGCTGTCGCGGCTGAAGCTGGTCGTCCGGCTCGAGCTGCGCGGGCGCGGCGACGTGCAGGTGTTCCGCGTGCGGATGCCCGGACCCGAGATCACCAAGGGCGAGCCCAACGACTCGCGGATCCAGATCGCGATCAACAGAGCGGACTTCAACGAGCTCGCCGAGAGCGGCACGATCAAGGACTGGCGCGAGGCCTACGAGACGGGCCACGTGCGGATCGTCGGCGACTCGAGGATCAAGAGCCTCGTCGGGTCGCTGATCGATCGCGAGGAAGCGCGCCGCAGAGTTCGCAAGGTGCACTGAGGACGCCAAGAGGAGTGTGATGGGACAGACCGAGACGGAGAAGCAGGAGTTTTCGACCGACCAGGCCGCGCGGGAGGCCTCGGGCGCGCACAGGTACGGGCGCTACCTGGAGGAGTTCGAGGTCGGAGACGTCTACAGGCACTGGCCGGCGAAGACGATCACCGAGGCGGAGGACCACCTGTTCTGCCTGCTGAGCATGAACCACCATCCGCTGCACATCAACGACGTCTACGCCGCCGAGTCGCAGCAGGGCAAGAACGTGGTCGCGGGCCCGTACGTGTACTCGCTCGTGTTCGGGATGTCGGTCGGCGACGTCTCGGGCAAGGCGATCGCGAACCTCGCCACCGAGGAGCTCTCCCACCCCTCGCCGGTGTTCCACGGCGACACCCTGTTCGCCGAGTCCGAGGTGCTCGAGGTGAAGGCGTCGAGCTCGAAGCCCGATCGCGGCGTGGTCAAGGTGCACACGCGCGCCTACAACCAGGCCGGCACGCTGGTCGCCGAGTTCAAGCGCGTGGTGCTCGTGCCGCGCCGTCCGGGCAACGGAGAGGCCTCGTAGCGGCGGAGGCGTGGGCCGGGCTCGTCCGCGAGCGCGGCGGGGTACCGCTCCGCGGGCTCGAGGACGCGCCCGGGCTCGAGGCCGGCGAGACCGCGTTCGTGGCGGTCGTGCGTGCCGACGACACGATCATGCCGGCCGTCGCGGGCCTGACCCCGGAGCGCGCGGCGGTCGAGCTGCTCACCGCCGATGCAGCCCCTCCCGGCGACGCCGCCGAGATCGCGAACGGGCTCTGCCGGGCGCTGGCCGGATCGGAGCTGAGCGCCTACGCGCTCAACGCGGGCCGCGTCGGCGGTCCCGAGGGCGTCGAGGGCTCGCGTGAGATCGGCGCGGGGCTGGCGGCAAAGGTCCTCGACGCCGCCGCGTCTGGGTCGATCGAGTGGGAGCGGGACCCCGACTTCGGCTACCTGACCGCGGCGTCGGTGCCGGGGGCGGAGCGCCGCGAGCTCGAGCTGCTGTGCCCACGGCTGCTCTACGGGCGCGGCGGGCGGCCGTACCTGTACGCCGAGCTCGTCGAGCGGCGGCTCAGCGCGCTCGCCGACGCCGTTGAGGCGGTCGCCGGACTCGACGAGGCGATCGTCGCTAGTGCGCCTCGTCCGAAGCGTGAGCTGGAGGACGGGACTCCTCGGCGAGAGACGTGATCTGGAGTCCGCCGCGGGCGGCTTCCTCGAGCACGTCGCTTGCCTCGGCCGAGGAGCGCGCGTAGAGCTCGACCAGCAGGTGGATGACGATCAGCTCGTCGTCGTGCTTGTGGAAGCGGACGTGGGTGAAGAACTCGCGGGTCCCCGAGTCGCCGAACGCGCCGTAGGTGAGGCTGTCCGTGGCCTCAGGGCCCGAGCACGTCTCGACCTGGTCCTGGTCGACGGTGACCGTGCACGAGGCTACCCAGGGCGTACCCGCGACCATTCGCTCCCAGCGGTCCTCGACCGGGACGACGCGCCCGTCCTCGACCGTGAGGTGGGGCTGGTCGTGCATGCAGTCGACGCACTGGACAACGGCCTCCTGGACCTCGTCGACGCGGTCTGAGGGCTCGCCCGTCTCCGGGTCGACGCGGAGGATCGCGTCGTAGTGGACCTGTGCCTCGAGGCGCCGCGACCAGCAGCGATAGCAGCGCAACCATGAACTTCGGTCGCCGTTCAGCTCCTCGTTCACAACCTCAGCCTAGCTCGCCGCGGAGCAGCGAATACATGATTACGTCGCGCTGGGTGCCCTTGATCAGGATGTACGCCCGCAGCAGGCCCTCCTCGGTGAATCCGGCCCGCTCTGGCACCTGTCGTGACGCTTGATTGTGGGGCCCGACCTCTATCTGCACTCGCTCGAATCCGAGCGTCTCGAACGCGAACCGGGCCGGCAGGCGCACGGCCCGCACCGCGAACCACGTCCGCCCGTCCTCGGTCGTGTAGTGCTCCGGAACGCGCGTCCAGCGCGCGATCTCGGGTTCGGGGCACGCCTCGACGACCGCTGGAAGGTCGGCGTCGGCCTTGAGCCGAAGGCGGATGATCCCGTCGCTGAGACCCTCGACCGGGATCTCCAGCGAGGAATCCCTCAAGCCGGCTGGCGAGTCTCGGCGCGCTCGGCGACGAGATCGACGATGTCGCCCATGATCCGGTTGATCTCGAAGTCCTTCGGCGTGTAGACGCGGGCGACCCCCGCCTCGCGCAGGGCGGCGGCGTCGGCCGGCGGGATGATCCCGCCGACAACGACCGGGACGTCTACGCCCTCGTCGCGTAGATGGCGGATCACGTCCGGAATCAGCTCGAGGTGCGAGCCGGAGAGGATCGAGAGCCCGATCACGTCGACGTCCTCGTCGCGCGCGGAGGCGGCGATCTGCTCCGGAGTAAGCCTGATCCCCTGGTAGACGACCTCCATGCCGGCGTCGCGCGCGCGGACCGCGATCTGCTCGGCGCCGTTCGAGTGCCCGTCGAGGCCCGGCTTTCCGACCAGCATCTTGACCCGCTTGCCGAGCTCCTCCGAGACCTCGTCGACGCGTTCGCGGAGCCTCGCGAGCTCGCCCTCGTCGACGTTCGCGGGGGCGTCGCCGACCCCGGTCGGCGCACGGTAGGGCCCGAAGACCTCGCGCAGCGTCTCCGCCCACTCGCCCGTGGTCGCGCCCGCCTTCGCGGCCGCGATCGTCGCCGGCATTATGTTCGCGCTCTCGTCCGCGGCCGCGGCGGCGAGCCCGTCGAGCGCGGCGCGCACGGCACGCTCGTCGCGCTCGCTGCGCCAGCGCTCGAGCGCCTCGATGCACTCGCGCTCGACCTCGGGGTCCGGGGTGAGGATCCCGCCGTCCTCGTCGCGGGTCAGCGGCGACTCCTCCGTCTCGGTGAAGCTGTTCTGGCCGATCACCTTGAGCTCGCCGCGCTCGATCCGCGCCGTGCGCTCGCGGTTCGACTCGACGAGGCGCGCCTTCATGTACGGCACCGCGTCGACGGCGCCGCCCTGCTCGGCGACGGTCGCCATCTCCGCCCGCGCGCCCTCGGTCAGCTCCTCGACCAGGCCCTCCATCACCTTCGAGCCCTCGAAGATGTCCGGGTAGTCGAGGAGGTCGGTCTCGTTGGCGAGGATCTGTTGGATCCGGAGGCTCCACTGCTGGTCCCAGGGCCGTGGCAGCCCGAGTGCCTCGTTCCACGCCGGAAGCTGGATCGCCCGGGCGCGGGCGCTGCGCCCGATCGTCACCGCGAGCGCCTCGAGCACGATCCGCGGGACGTTGTTCTCGGGCTGGGACTCGGTCAGCCCCAGCGAGTTGACCTGGACTCCGTAGCGCATGCGCAGGAACTTCGGCTCGGTGACGCCGTAGCGCTCGCGTCCGAGCTCCTCCCACAGCTGCCCCATCGCGCGCAGCTTCGCGTGCTCCTCGATGAACCGGATCCCCGCGTTGACGAAGAACGAGATCCGGCCGAACACGCGCGGGAAGTCCTCCTCGGAGACCTGGCCGCGCTCGCGGACCGTGTCGAGGACGGCGATCGCCGTTGACAGGGCGTAGGCGATCTCCTGCACCGGCGTCGCTCCGGCTTCCTGGAGGTGGTACGAGCAGACGTTGATCGGGTTCCAGCCCGGGACCTCGTTGACCGTGAACGAGACGACGTCGGCGATCAGCCGCATCGACGGGTTTGGCGGGAACGCGTACGTGCCGCGGGAGAGGTACTCCTTGATGATGTCGTTCTGGGTCGTACCCGTGAGCTCAGCGCGCTCGACCCCGTTCTCCTCCGCGACCGTGACATAGAGCGCGAGCAGCCAGGCGGCGGTCGCGTTGATCGTCATCGACGTGTTCATCTGGTCGAGCGGGATCCCGTCGAGCAGCGCGTGCATGTCGCCCTTGTCGACGATCGAGACCCCGACCTTTCCGACCTCGCCCCTGGCGAGCGGATGGTCGGGGTCGTAGCCGGTCTGGGTCGGGAGGTCGAACGCGACCGAGAGGCCGGTCTGGCCCTTGGCGAGGTTGCGGCGGTAGAGCTCGTTCGACCGCCGCGCGTCGGAGTGCCCGGCGTAGGTGCGCATCACCCACGGCCGGTCGCGCTCGGGGAGCCTGTGCTCGCCTTCGTCGGCTGACGTTGCCATCGCCATTGGACATTTTAGGGTTGCGGGCGTGCCCGAACCGATTGACGTGATGCATCTCGGCCGTGACCGCGTGATCGCCGCCTACGATCTCGGCGGCGCGATCGTCGATCCGGGCCCTGCGAGCTCGGTCGAGACGCTGCTCGAGGCGCTCGGTGACGAGCGGCCGCGCGCGCTTCTGCTGACCCACATCCACCTCGATCATGCCGGCGCCACGGGCGTGCTCGTGCGCCGCTATCCCGAGCTTCGGGTCTACGTCCACGAGGTCGGCGCGCCGCACCTCGTCGATCCCTCGCGCCTGCTCGCAAGCGCCGGACGCCTGTACGGCGAGGACAACATGATGCGGCTGTGGGGGGAGGTCGCACCGGTTCCCGAGGCGAACATCACCGCGCTCTCGGGCGGCGAGCGCGCCGAGGGGCTGCGGGTGGCCTACACGCCGGGGCACGCAAGCCACCACGTCGCCTACTTCGACGAGGGCGCGGGCGACGCATACGTCGGCGACATGGCGGGAGTGCGGCTCCCGCCCGGGAAGCTGACGGTCGCTCCGACCCCGCCGCCTGACATCGACGTCGACGCATGGCTCGCGAGCCTGGAGACGATTTCCGCCTGGAAGCCGCGGAGGCTGTGCCTGACTCACTTCGGACGCGCCGATGACGCCGACGGGCAGCTCGATCGGGTCGAAGGGTGGCTGCGGCGCGCTCGGGATCGGGCCAGCGCCGGGCGCGAGGACTTCATTGCCTGGGTCGAAGGCGAACTGGCCGGCGCCGGTGAGGAGGACGCGATCCGCTACCGCCAGGCGGCCCCGACGGAGCAGCTGTGGCTGGGCATGGAGCGCTACCTGCGCAGGCGCTGAATCACCGCTCCGAATCGCCCTCGGGCGTGTTCTATGAGCGTGCGGGGTGCACGGCGCCGGTCGCAGGGGGCGGCAGGGAGGCGCCGTCCACCCCCATCCAAGCTACGCTCCCCAGTCTTCATGCGAGCCAGAACCACACTCACCGCGTTCGCTGCGGCCGCCGTGACCGTGCTTGTCGCGTTTGCCGGCACCGCCGGCGCGCTCGTGTTCCTGTACAAGAACGCGTTCTCGCGCAAGGACGACGTCAACCAGATGCGGCTCGAGGTCGGGAACAAGAAGACATGCTCGAAGACCTGGCGCGGGAAGAAGTCGCTCGGCATCTCGGACAAGAAGGGCCCAGTCGAGTGCGGGTACCGCACGCCGGTGACGGGGGACGCCGACAAGCCCGATCACGACCTCTCCGTGACCGGGAAGGTCGGGAACTCGACCGCAAAGGGGATTCAGAAGCACGTCTACCTCGGGGTCTCGGTGCGAGCCGCGAAGGACAAGGGCTACCAGCTGCGGGTGTTCCCGGGCAAACAGGAGTGGGAGCTGCGGCGCAAGCCGAGCACGACCGGTTTCCCGATCAAGTCGGACGGCAAGGACAAGGACATCAAGCCGATCGGCAAGGCCAACACGCTGCGCCTGCGCGCGTTCGGCGACATCATCACGGCCTCGATCAACGGCAAGAAGGTCGTCGACGACATCAAGGACTCGAAGTCCGGGGACGTCACGGGGCGGCGCACGCTGATCACGCTCGGGAACTCGAAGAAGTCGAAGGACAAGGCGAGCGCGTTCTTCGACAACATCGCGATCCGGCTCCCGAACCCGTAGGCGCTTCGGGCGCCGCCTGAGAGTCGACGCCCAGGGCGCGGCTCTCCCCGGTGCTCGCCGATCGGCGCGCCTATCGTGATGCGAGGCAATGTCGACCACGACCGTTGAGAGGCCGCGCTCGGCCGGTCCGGGCTCGGGGCTCGGGGGCAACTGGCTGGTGATCGTCCGCAACGACGATCACAACACCTTCGACCACGTCGCCGCGACGCTCGCGCGCGTGATCCCGGGGGTCAGCGTCGACCGCGGCTACCGGATCGCGGACGAGATACACAACTCCGGGCAGGCCGTCGTCTGGTCCGGTCCGCGCGAACCCGCCGAGCACTATTGGGAGCAGCTAGAGGCGGCGGGCCTTACGATGGCGCCGCTGGAGCAGCACTAGCCACCACGCTGTCGCGTTAGAGGTCACGGCGGGTCGGTAGGACGACGAGCCGGCCGCCGGCGCCCGGGGGAGAGCCCGGAAGCGCGGCGTGCGAGCGGTGCCTGCGCCGGCCGCGCAGTACGCGACCGAGGCGTCGCCTTGTGCCGCCGTCGTTGTTCCCGTTGGGGGTGTCGCTTGCCATGGGCGTCATCGTCGCCGAGCAGCGTCATAAGCGCAATATGGATGGCGCGCGGCTCGTTCTCCGCCGCCGCCGCCGAGCTCCACCTCTCGCAGTCGGCGGTCAGCCAGCAGGTCGCGACGCTCGAGCGCGAGGTCGGGATGTCCTTGCTCGATCGCACCCGCGAGGGCCCACGGCTGACCGACGCCGGCCGCGCTCTCGTGGTTCACGCCGACGCCGTGATCGCGCGCCTCGACGAGGCCGAGCGCGAGCTCGAGGCGATCGCGGGGCTCGAGGGAGGGGAGCTGCGGGTGGCGAGCTTCCCAAGCGCGAGCGCGACGATCGTCACCGAGGCGGCGGCCAAGTTCGCGAAACGCTATCCGAAGGTGCGGCTCTCGCTCTCCGAGGACGAGCCCGAGGACGCTGTGCCGCGGCGGCTCCGCGCCGGCGAGCTCGACCTCGCGCTCGTCCTCGAGTACCCGATTGTGCCGATCGAGCCCGAGCGCGACCTCGAGCTGACGCTGCTTCTGACCGAGTCGATGCACCTCGCGGTTCCGCGCGACCATCCCCGCGCGGGCGAGGCGATCGTCGCGCTCACCGACCTAGCCGACGAGCCGTGGCTGTCCGGGGTCGGGCCGAGCTCGTGCCGCGAGGTCGTGGTGCGCGCGTGCCGCGAGGCGGGCTTCGACCCCGAGATCAGCTACGAGAGCGACGACTACGCGGTGCTCCAGGGCCTCGTCGCGGCGGGGCTTGGGGTGACGTTCCTGCCCGACCTCGCGCTGACGATGCTGCGCCCCGACCTCGTCGTCGTGCCGACGAAGCCCGAGGCGCCGAAGCGGCGGATCTGGGCCGCGACGCGGTCGGTTGGAGCGCGCTCGCCGGCGACCGACGCGATGGTCTCGATCCTCGCCGACGTCAGCGCTCGGACGGTTCCGAGCGAAGCGCGCGCCGCGGCCTGAGCGGCGGCCGCTTACTCCTCGGCGGCGAGCAGCTTGTACCAGTCGGGGCTGACCGGCTTGTTGTAGAGGTTGAGGACGCGCTCGCGGATCTCGCACAGCTCGTCCGAGAACCAGTAGCGCTCGAAGTCGGCGCGGTCCCTCCACGTCGCGGTCTGGCGGAAGTGGTGCGGATCGTCGATCGACCGGACGAGGGTCCAGCTCGAGGCGCCGAACGCCATCGCACGTGCCGCCGCGGGCCGCCATGCCTCGAGCCAGCGATCCGCCCGCGCCGGATGCACGTGCCACTCGATCACCGACACCTCGGGCATCGTCCGGTCAGGCCCCGACCTCGGCGCGGATCGCGCCGGGCCCTTCGGCCTGCTTGCCCTGCTCCTCGTCGGTCGCGCCGACCATGATCGAGATCTTCCCGAGGTGCTTGTTCTCGTGCAGCAGCTGGTGTGCCCCCGGGACGCCGTCGAAGCCCATCGCCTGCCACAGCACGGGGCGGATCTTGCCCTCGGCCATCAGCTGGTTGGCGCGCATGCACTCGTATGCGTTCGCGAAGTGCGAGCCGATGATCTGCTTCTGCCGCATCCACAGGTAGCGGACGTCGAAGTCGAGGGTGTACCCGGAGGTGGCGCCGCAGATCACGACCTTGCCGAACGGCTTGACCACGAATACCGAGGTCGGGAAGGTCGCCATCCCAACGTGCTCGAAGACGAAGTCCGGTGCGTCGCCGAGGATCTCCTTGACGCGCTTCGCGAACGCGCGCGAGACCTTGCTGCGCTCCTTCTCCTCCTGCTTCGACTCGCCGCCCTTGCGCATCATCCCCGCGAACTCGTTGCGGTCGATGTAGTCGACGGCGCCGAGCTGCTTCACGAGCTCGCCCTTCTCGGGCGAGGAGACGACGCCGACCGCGTTCGCGCCTGACGCTTTGCAGAGCTGGGTCGCGAACACGCCGAGCCCGCCGGCCGCGCCCCAGATCAGGACGTTGTGCCCCGCCTGGAGCTTGCATTGGTCGATCAGCATGCGGTATGCGGTGAAGTAGGTGAGCCCGTACGCGGAGGACTCGACCCAGGACAGGTTCGGGGGCTTCGGCAGCAGCTGCTGCGCCTGGACCTTCGTGAACTGGGCGAACGAGCCCCACGTCGTCTCGTAGCCCCAGATCTCCTGGCTCGGCGCCGCGAGCGGGTCGAGACCGTGCACCTCGACGTCCTCGTACGAGGCCTGGTTGCAGTGGATCACGACCTCGTCCCCCGGCTTCCACTTCGTGACGCCGGGGCCGACCTTCCAAACGACCCCTGAGGCGTCGGAGCCGCCGATGTGGTGGCCCCACTCGGGGTGGTCGCCGTATCCGAACACCGACACGGGCTTGCCAAGCGCCGCCCAGACGTTGTTGAAGTTGACGCCCGCGGCCATCACGCGGACGATGACCTCGAACGCGCCGGGCTCGGGGATCTCGATCTCCTCGACCTGGAACGCGTCCCTCGGCTCGCCCTCGCGATCCTCGCGGATCACCCAGGCCGCCATCGTCTCGGGCAGCTCGCCCGGTTCGACGTCGAGCTTCGAGACCTCGGCTATGTCTACGGCCACGCTTCTCCCTCCGGGTTGTGGGCGCGGCGCATCCTACCGGCAGAGGTCAGGTTCACGTCCGGAGTGGCGACTACCTTCGTGAGTCCTCATGGAGGCATCCGAGAAGCAGCAACTTGGACTCGGGGACGATGCCGTCCGCGCCCTCGCCGACCGGATCGAGATCGAGCACCTGACGGTCACCGACGAGCGCGCCGCGCGCGTCGTCCGCGAGCGCGCCGAGGCTGGCCAGCCGCAGGCGCGAACGGTCGCCGACGCGATCGAGATCGGTGCCCGCGTGCTCGACCGCGAGGATGCGGCGGCGGAGGTCGACTACGTCCGGGCCGAGTTCGAGCGGCACGCCGCCGAGCTTCGCGACCGCCTCACGCGCACGATCGAGTCCGGCGACGAGCAGCTCGAGGAGCGGATCGCGGCGAGCTTCGACGGCGCCCGCGACGGCTCCGTACAGAAGGAGATCGAGGTGCGGCTGAGCGCCGCGCTCGAGGAGCAGCGCGCGGCGCTGCTGAAGCTGTTCTCGGCCGAGGAAGGCGCCAATCCCCTGTTCGACTTCAAGGACGCGATGGTCCGCGTCTATCGTGAGCTCGCCAACCGCCAGCAGTCCGAGGGCGAGGAGAACCGCAAGCGCATCGACGAGTTGACCCGCGAGCTGGTCGAGCTCAAGGAGCGCGCGGACGCAGGCCGCCGGGTCGCGGAGGCGGAGGAGGCGGGGACGCGCAAGGGACGCAGCTTCGAGGAGCTCGTCCATGCGGAGCTCGAGCGCCTCGCGCAGGGACACGGCGACGCCGCCCATCACGTCGGCGACGAGAGCTCCGAGTCGGGTGGGAAGAAGGGCGACGTGGTCGTCGAGCTTGGCGCCTGCACGGGCCCGACCGTGGCGACGGTTGTATTCGAGGCCAAGAACCGCAAGCTGTCCAAGAACGACGCCTGGATCGAGCTCAACGCCGCGATGGCCGAGCGCGACGCGAGCTATGGGGTGCTCGTCGTCGCCGGCGCCGACAAGATCCCCTCCGGGCTCGAGGACCTGACCGAGTACCAGGGCAACAAGATGATCGCGATGCTCGATCGCGAGGAGCCCGACCCGGACGCGCTACGGCTCCTGTACCGGTACGTGCGCGCGCGGGTCCTCGCGAGCGGATCGGCGGCGCTCGAGATTGACGCGGCCGGCGTTCGGGACGCCGCCGAGGAGGCCGCCGCGCGGCTGAAGGCAGCGAACCGGATCCGCAAGTCGCTCACGAACGTGACGACGAGCGCGGAGCGGGCCCGCGGCGACCTCGATGAGATGATCGCCGACGTCGAGCGCTCGCTGACGCGGATCGAGTCGCTGATCGCCGCGGCCGACGAAGCGGCCGACTAGCTCAGGGGAGCAGCAGGTCGTTCTGGGACGAGGCCCGCTTGGGGCCGACGGTCAGCGTCACCGGGAACGCGCTCGAGTCCTTGCCGCCGCTGACCTCGTAGTCGCCGGCCTTGAGGTTCATCTTCAGGTCGTCGCTGACCGCGCCCGGCGGGATCGTCGAGCTCTCCTGGTGCACCGGTCCCTGGACGTCGAGGGCGACGTTCTGGTCGCTCTGGTTCGAGACTGTGAACCTGACGAGCCCGGCGCCGAACTTCTTCGGCGAGACCACGATGTCGTGGTTGCCGACCCGCGTCGTGACGTCGATCGGCGCCGGCGGGCGAGGGTCATTCGGATGGTTGCTTGCCCCGCACCCGGTCACCGCCACGGCGCCAAGCAGGCCAACCACCGCTACGCACAGCCTCAGCGGCATGCTCCTCCTCATCAGCGGGTCAAATCTAACCGAAGCGCAGGACCCGAGCCAGCGCCGAGCGTCGCCGCAGCCTGAATCTCAGAACGGAAGCTCGACGATCTCGGCGCCGATCGCATCCTCACCGACCTTGACGCGGTCGCCCGGGCCGGCCTCGCGGCGCACGATCGCGAGCGCGATCGGACCGTGGGGGGGGAGAGGCAGGCGGTTCCGATTCGGCCGAGCTCGCGCCCGCCGTCGGCGAGCTCGATCGCGTCGCCGGCGCTCGTCGGCGCATCGAGCCGCAGCCCCCGAAGGTGGCGGTTCGGCTTGCCCTTGTAGTGCAGGCGCGCGACCGTCTCCTGGCCGATGTAGCACCCCTTCGTGAAGCTGACCGCGCGCTCGTCGATCCCCGCCTCGGCGGGGATCGTCCTCTCGTCCATCTCGGCGCCGAACCGCGGCCGCCCGGACTCGACGCGGGCGATCTCGGCCGCGTCCTCGCTGACCGCGACCGCGCCCGCCTCGATCAGCGCCCGCCGAACCGCAGCGCGGTCGCCGGCCGCGCAGCCGAAGTCGATGCCGAGGTCGGTCGCGATCGCCCTGCACACGGCGCCGTCGAGCTCGAGCTCGACGTGTGCGTACTCGGGGCGCAGCGCCTCGACTCCCGCCACCGCGGCGGCGCCGGGCCCGATCGCGGAGATCATCGCCGACTCGTCGGTGACGTCGTCGATTTCGAGCTCGCGGCCGATCCGGTAGCGGTCGAGGTGGCCGAGGACGCGCGGCGCGGCCACCGGCTCGGTGTCGAGCCAGATCTCGTCGTCGGCGATGCGCAGGACGCGCATGTCGCCCTGCATGTGGCCCTTGCGGTCGAGCAGCGCCGCGTAGCAGCCGCCGCCCGGCTCTAGTGAGTCGATCTCGTTCGTGAGCTGGCCCTCGAGGTAGTCGGCGGCGTCGGGCCCGCTGAACCGCAGCCGGGCGTGGACGCGATCGACGAGACCCACCGACTCGCGCAGCGCGCGGTACTGGCCGTCGAGCTCGACTGTGGCTGCGGACGACACCTCGAATCGATTCTAGGCGGCGCACACACGGCATTCGGGGCGCCTCGAGGACCGCGCGGAGATTTAGATATGGCAAAATCTTGTTTGTGGTCGATCAAAATGACTCGGCGGTCGCCTCGCACCACGCCTCGCGCCCGGTCCAGCCGGGTCGTGGAACCGAGGCGGTCGAGGACTACGCGAAGGCGATCTTCGCGCTCGGCCAGCGCAATCAGGGCACGCCGGTCGCGACCACGGTGCTCGCCGAGAGGCTCGGAGTCTCGCCCGCCTCGGTGACCGCGATGCTGAAGCGGATGGACGAGCAGGGTCTCGTCGTCCACGAGCCGTACCGCGGCGTGCGGCTGACCGACAACGGGGAGCGAATGGCGCTCGAGGTGATGCGCCATCACCGGCTGATCGAGGCCTATCTCGCCGACGCGCTGGGGATGCCGTGGGATCGCATCCACGCCGAGGCCGAGGTCCTCGAGCACTACATCTCCGAGGAGCTGGAGGAGCTGATCGCCCACGCGCTTGGCGAGCCTAGTCACGACCCTCACGGCGATCCGATCCCCGACCGCGATCTCTCGCTCAGCGACGAGCCCGCCGCCCCCCTGTCCGAGCTCGCTCCCGGCGCATCCGCCGTGTTCGCGCGCGTCTCCGACAGCGATCCATCGATGCTTCGCTATCTCGCCGAGCGCGGGATCCGCCCCGGCGTGCGCGTCGAGGTCACCGAGCGCACGCCGTTCGGGGGACCGGTCGTGATCGTCGTCGCCGGCGAGGAGCACTCGGTCGGCGAGGAGCTCGCCGTGCGGATGCTCGTCGCCGAGCGCACCGGGACGAAGCGGGCATGAGCGCGCCGCTCGACACCGGCACGGTTGAGCGCGAGCCGGAGACCGAGCAGGAGCACTCGCACGAGCTCGATGTCGAGACCGTCCTCCCGGGAGAGGCGGCGGTCGCAACCGCCGCGCGCGCCTCACTCGACGGGCGCAGGCGGGGCCCGATCCGCGTCTGGCCGTTCCTCGGGCCTGCGTTCATCGCCGCGGTCGCGTATATCGACCCCGGGAACTTCGCGACCAACATCGCGGGGGGCGCCAAGTACGGCTACCTGCTGCTGTGGGTCGTCGTCGCGGCGAACCTGATCGCGATGGTCGTCCAGACCCAGTCGGCGAAGCTTGGGATCGCGACCGGACGCAACCTGCCGGAGCTGTGCAGGGAGCTGTTTCCGCGCCCCACGTCGATCGGGTTGTGGCTCCAGGCCGAGGTCGTCGCGATGGCGACCGACATCGCCGAGGTCGTCGGCGCCGCGCTCGGCCTCAACCTGCTGTTCGGGATCCCGCTGTTCGTCGCCGGGCTGATCGCGGGGGCGGGCGCGTTCGCGATCCTCGCCCTGCAGCAGATGGGGTTCAGGCGTCTCGAGGCCGGGATCGCGGCGCTCAGCGGCGTCGTCGTCGCGGCGTTTGTGTTCGAGCTCGTCTCGGCGAGCCCGGACGCGGCGGAGGCGGGGCGACACCTCCTCATCCCGGGATTCTCCGGCACCGAGAGCATTCTGCTCGCGACGGGGATCATCGGCGCGACGGTGATGCCGCACGTCGTCTACCTGCACTCGGCGCTGACGCAGCGGCGGATCGTCGGACGCAATGCGCGCGAGCGCCGCCAGATCCTCCGCTTCGAGCGCATCGACGTCGTCATCGCGATGAGCCTCGCGGGCGTCGTCAACCTCTCGATGATGCTCGTCGCCGCGGCGCTGTTTCACGGCACCGAGCTCGCGGGCGTCGACACGATCCAGGGCGCCTACGACGGCTTCAAGACCGCGGTTTCGGACAACGCGGCGACCGTGTTCGGGATCGCCCTGCTCGCCTCCGGGTTCGCCTCGTCTTCGGTCGGGACGATGGCGGGCCAGGTCGTGATGCAGGGCTTCATCCGGCGGCGAATCCCGATCTTCCTTCGCCGCGCGTTGACGCTCGCGCCGGCGCTGTTCGTGCTCGCGATCGGATTCAACCCCACCGACGCCCTCGTGATCAGCCAGGTCGTGCTCTCGTTCGGGATCCCGTTCGCGCTCGTGCCGCTGGTCCTGATCGCGCGACGTCGCGACGTCATGGGCGCGCTCGCGAACCCGGCCTGGCTGTCGACCCTCGCGAGCGTGCTCGCGGCGATGATCATCGGCCTGAACGTGTTCCTGCTCGAGCAGGTCTTCCTCAGCTAGCCAATCGCGCGAGGTAGGCTTCGTGCGTGCCGGCGCTTGCTGACGATTTCGCGGAGGTCATCGACTCGCTGCCGGGCGACTGGACGGACATCGTCCTCGACCTCCGCATCGACGACGAAACGCGCTACGTCGACGCGGGCGTGATGCTCACCCAGGCGGACGCGCAGCCGTACTCGCACGCCGACTGGCACTGGCGGATCAACGTCGCCCACAGCTTTGGCCACGCGGCCGCGGCCGAGACCGTCCAGGGCACGCTCGCGCTCCTCGATCGCGAGGGGATCACCGGGGAGATCAGGGTCCGCGACATCCACGAGGGCCGCGCCGAGGTCGTGCAGATGTGGGGACGCCCGGACAGCGTCCGCCGCGAGTTCAGGCAGCGGCGCTCGCTGTAGAGCGATGCTGGCGTCGAGCAGAGGCCGAAGGCCGATTGCGAGGCGACCAGCGCGTGGGTGTTGCTGATTTGGCAACGGTTGTCGCCGTCGCGCCGGACCTGATGTTCGCGAGCCGCATCGACGCGACGCTCGGGGCCGCGGGGCATGCCGTCACGCTCGCTCAATCGATCGCCGAGGCGGACCTCGGGGGCGCCGATGCGCTGGTCGTCGATCTCGACCGGATCGAGCCCGAGGCGTCGGTCGGGCTCGGAGTGCCCGTGCTCGGCTTCTACTCGCACACCGATGCCGCGCTGCGCGAGCGGGCCGATGCCGCCGGCGTCGACACCGTCGTGCCGCGCTCGCGGATGGCGCGCGAGATGCCGGAGCTGCTCGGCGCGCTGCTCGAGCGCTAGCTAGCTGTAGTTCCTAACCAGGTTGTTCGTGAAGCTCGACGAGTCGAGCCCCGGGCGACTTGTGGCCGAGGGAGCCATGCCTTCGGCGGAAGTTGTAGTGCAGAAGCCAGGGAGCCAGTTGCCCGCGCCGCGCCTCGGAGCTTCCATAGAGCCGTGAGTAGGCCCACTCCCTCAACATCGTCTGGATGAAGCGCTCGGCCTTGCCGTTCGTCCGCGGGCGATAGGGCCTCGTCCTTAGGTGCCGCAGCCGGAGCTCGCGGCACGCAACGGCGTGCGCGGTTGAGACGTAGGGAGAGCCGTTGTCGGTCATCACGCGCTCGACGCGGACCCCGCGCTCAGAAAACCAGGCGATCGCGCGACGCAGAAAGCCGACCGCCGTCTCGGCGCGCTCGTCTGCCAACACCTCGACAAAGGCGAGACGCGTCGCGTCGTCGACCGCGACGTGGCAGCACTCCCAGCCGTAGCCGCGGCTTGCGTGGCGATGTCCGATCACACGCTTGCCCGCGACCCCGAAGCGGCCGAGCTTTTTGACGTCGACGTGGATGAGCTCCCCCGGCCTCGAGCGCTCGTAGCGGTTGGGCGGCTCCGGCGGCTCAAGGCGCGAGCGCTTGCCGAGCCCGATCCGACGCAGCCAGCGAGAAACGGTTGATAGCGCCATCCCGAGGATCTCCGCGATCTCGGCCGCGGTCATCCGCAGCCGCCGCAGGCGCTCGATCGCCTCGATCCGGGCTCGGTCGGTCCTCGAGGGGATCCGCCTGGGCGCTGAGGAGCGGTCCGCCATCGACTCCCCGCGCCGATAGCGCGCTGCCCACTTCGCGACCGTCCTCACCGAGACGCCGGCGGCATTAGCCGCGCTGGCGTAGCTCCAGCCCTGCTCGGTCACCCGCCTTGCGAGCAGTTCGCGAGAGTTCGGACAGGTCTTGGCGTTAGCGTGGATGTTCATCCGGTGCTCCTCCTTGGTGCTGGGTTGGTTCGCACCCCCAGCCTCCAAGGAGGCCCGGATGAACAACGTGCCGAGGAACTACAGCTAGCTCCCGACGTCGAGGTCGAACGCCGGCTCGACGGGGATTGGCCGCTCGAGGATCCCGTGCTTGGCGTCCCAGCGCGACCACGCTTCGAGCGTGTGACGGTCGAACGCCCCCGTCGAGGGCAGCGCGTCCGCGTCGAGGAGCGCGTGGAGCTGCGCCGCCTGCTCGGCGCGGTCGAGCCCGCCTGCTCCCGCGACGAGGTCGTCGAGGGCCGCGTTCGGATCGTCGATCGTGGCGCGATAGCCGTGCTCCGTCGCGCTCGTGACCGAGCGGACGAGGCCCGGCTCGGTGCGGTCGATCTTCGCCGTCGTCGTCAACACGAGCTCCGGGTAGCGCGGCGCGCCGTAGTCGTCGACGCGGAACTCGCGAGTTGGGATCCCGGCCCGCGAGAGCTCGACGCCCTCCGCGTTCCAGAACGCGGTCGCCGCGTCGATCTTCTTCGCCCGCAGCGCCGAGACCGCGTCGAAGCCGATCGTCACGCGATCGACGGAGTCGGGGTCGGTGCCGTCGGATTCGAGCACCGAGTCGAGGACGGCATCGTCGGACGGCAGTCCTGTGACCCCGACGCGACCGCCCGCCAGGTCGCGCGGCTTGCGCACGGCGTTGCGATCGCGGGCGATCACCGCCGCGAGCGGCCGCCGCACGATCGGCTCGACCCCGACGAGGTCGAAGCCGCGTTGGCGGGCGAGGCCAAGGTCGTGGATGTCGAGGATCGCGAACTGCGCCCGGCCGGCCCGCAGCAGCTTTGGCGCGTCGGTCGAGCTCGACGGTTCCTGGACGTGGAGGTCGACGCCCTCGTCACGGTAGTAGCCGCGGGCGAGGGCCGTGTAGACGCCCGTGTGGACGGCGTTGGGCTGAAAGTCCAGCACCAGGGTCGCGCTTCGAGGCGCGCCCGGTTCAGCGCCGCCCCCGCCGCAGCCGATCGCGAGCGCCGCTGCGAGGACGGCCGCCAGCAGCGCGGCGACCTTGGCCATCCGCGGCGCAGCATAGTCACGAGCAGGGTCCCGGAGCCGACCTGTGGCGCATGGCGGGCTGCAGGTGGATAGACTGCCGCGCCGATTCAACCCACGCCCGGCCCGATGGAAACGGCCGGCAACGCCCCGCCCCGGGGACCGCAACTAGGAGGTTTCGAAGTGCAGGATCGAGGACTCGCCGCCTACGTAGCCGAGCTTGTCGGCACGTTCTTCCTGGTCTTCATCATCACCAGCGTCGTGACGCTGTACGTGGCGACCGGCCAGCAGGCGCAGTTCGGCTCCGACTTCGCGGTCGTCGGGCTCGCCCAGGGCTTCGTGTTGTTCGCGCTGGTCCTGCTTCTCGTCAACGTCAGCAACGCGCACCTGAACCCTGCGGTGACGGTGGCCGCGGCAGCGCTGCGGCGGATCGACCCCGTCGACGCGGTCGTCTACATTCTCGCCCAGCTCTCCGGTGGCGTGCTCGGCGCGCTGCTGACGAAGGGCCTGCTGCTTGACGAGGGCCGCGCCGGCCACTACGGAGCCGTCCAGGTCACGCCGCTGTTGGCGGGAAACTTTGCGGGGTTCGTCGTTGAGGCGCTGGGCACCTTCCTGCTCGTGCTTGCATACATCGCCCTCGTCGTCAACAGGGACGACGAGCGGACCCCGTGGGGGCCGATCGGCGTCGGCCTCACGCTCGCCTTCCTGGTCATGGTCTTCGCCCCGCTGACCGGCGGCGCCTTCAACCCGGCGCGCTGGTTCGGCCCGGGCCTGATCGGCACCGAGTTCGGCGGCGTGTGGCCGTACCTCGTCGGCGACATCCTCGGCGGCCTACTCGCGGCCGGCTTCTTCGTCTTCGTGCTCGCGGGCGGCGGTGGTTCCGCAGGGGCGGGCGCCGGAGCGCCGGGAGCGAGCCGACCCGGCCCGACCCGAAGCTAGCCGCCGGACGCGCCGGGACTAGGTCGCGCGACAGCTCGGGCAGGTTCCCTCGAGCAGCACCTGCGTGCGCTCGACGGAGAACGCCCGGTCGGCGAGGCCGATCTGCTCCGCGCCGCGAGGATGGACGTCGTACAGCCGACCGCACGCCAGGCAGCGGAAGTGATGATGGCTCTCGTCGAGGTTCGGGTCATAGCGAACCGCGCCGAAGCCCTCGACTGAGCGCAGCAGCCCCACGCGCACGAGCTCACCGAGCGCGTTGTAGACGGTCGCACGCGCGAGCTCGGGGAGTTCGGCGCTGGCGAGCTCGTAGACCTCGTCCGCGGTCAGGTGACCACGCTCGCCGTCCGCGAATGCGCCGAGCACCGCCCGGCGCTGAGGCGTGACGCGGAGCCCGGCGTCGCGCATCCGCGAGGCCGCCTCGATTGTCGGCTGCGTCGACATCACCGCGCCAGTGTAGAGCGGATAGCAGTCGAAATCGCCTCCCATGCTGGACCTGCACCGGGATTAGATCTGATCTAGACTGCCGCCGCGACCCCAGCCAAGCGCGATTGAAAAGGAGACCGAGATGGCAGACAAGCCGCACGCGAGTGGAAAGGTCCCGGCGGGAGATACGAGCCAGCGGGTCGGAGTCGAGGCGATCGAGGGGCGGGGCGTCGACGTCGAGCAGCTGCTCGAGAAGCTGATCGACGCGGCCGGCGCCGAGTTCACGACGTACTACTACTACACGATCCTGCGCATGTATCTCGCGGGCGAGGAGGACTACAAGGAGATCTGCGAGGACGCGCGGCTCGAGGATCGATCCCACTTCGAGCTGATCACGCCGCGGATCTTCGAGCTCGGCGGGACGATCCCGTACGACATCCGCACGTTTGCGGACCGAGCCGGCTGCCCGGACGCGTACCTGCCCGGCACTGACGACGGCAAGCGCGCCGGCGGGCGCGACGAGATCGTCGCGGAGGCGAGCCCGGAGGCGATCCTCGAGGTTCTGCTCGAGGCAGAGCGATGCGCGATCCGCACCTGGTCAGAGGTCTGTGACCTGACCTTCGGCAAGGATCCGCGGACGTACGACCTCGCCCAGCGGATCCTCAACGAGGAGGTCGAGCATGAGGCGTGGTTCATCGAGCTGCTCTCGAAGGAGCGCGACGGCACCGTGCGCCCCTCCGGTCACTTCCGACGCGGGGAGCCGGGCGACGCGCCGTACTCGAAGAACTCGGGCTTCTACAACCCGTAGCCTCCACGCCCGATGGGCGCCCGGTACACGGTCACCTTCGAGTTCCCGGGTGGCCAGATCCGGTCGGTGGCGGTCGGCGAGGACGAGCACGTCCTCGCCGCCGCCCGCCGAGCCGGGCTCGCGCTGCCGAGTCTCTGTGAGCAGGGATGGGACCTCGCTTGCGCAGTCCGCGTGCTCGAGGGGAAGCTCGACCACACCGACTCGCGCCGCTACTACGACCAGGACGAGCGCGGGGGCTTCGCGCTGATCTGCACTGCGAAGCCGCGCTCCGACCTGCGGCTCCGGACCCACCAGACCGCCGCGATGCGCCGCCATCGCGACGCGCGCGACCTGCCGGCGCCCCGCGGCACCTGACGCCCGGGCGGGAAGGGTCGTGCGCTAGCTTGGCGGGGTGCGCCGCGTCACCTTCTCGCGCAACTACACGCTGTCGCTGTCGCGGACGTGTCAGTGCTACTGCAAATACTGCGCGTTCGCGACGCACCGCGCGCACATCCACGATCCAGCTGAGGTCGAGCGCCGCCTCGACGAGGCGTCGCGCCGAAACGCCAAGGAGCTGCTGGTGCTCACCGGCGAGCGGCCGGAGATCAACCCGGTCGTCGCCGAGCGCCTCGGCCACTGGGGCCACGCGGACTTCACCTCGTACGTGGCCTGGGTGTGTGAGCGCGCGCTCGAGCGCGGCATCCTTCCGCACACGAATCTCGGCGTCCTGCGCCGCGAGGACCTGGCGCGGCTCCGCGACGTGACCGCATCCCAGGGCCTGATGCTCGAGTCGATCAGCGAGCGGCTGATGGACACCGTCCACGCCGGCTCGCCGACCAAGCATCCCGCCCAGCGGCTGGCGACGATCGAGGCCGCGGGCGAGCTGAAGATCCCGTTTACAAGCGGGATTCTGGTCGGAATCGGGGAGACCGAGGATGAGCGAGTTGCATCCCTCGAAGCGCTCGCGGCGGTCCAGGAGCGCCACGGCCACATCCAGGAGCTGATCCTCCAGAACTACGTCCCGCACCCGAACTACTACGGGCATGAGGTTGCCGATATTGCCGACGCTGCTTCGCGTGAGCGGTGGGAGGACGGTGATGCGGGTCGGGAGGTCGGGGAGCCCGTATCCCGAGCCCGGGGAGCATCACGACCAGCTTCCGACCCGGCGCGCGGACCGGGCGACCGGAGCGAGGGGACGGACTCCCCGGCCGACCCGACCCCGGACTGGGCTACGCCGGTCTCGATCGACGACATGAAGAGGTTGATTCGGGAGTGCAGGCGGCTTCTTCCGGATGTGGGGATTCAGGTGCCGCCTAATCTCTCGGACTGGTGGGGGGAGCTGGTCGAGGCGGGGGCGAGCGATCTCGGCGGGCTGTCGGCGAACGGCGACCACATCTCGCCCGAGCACCCGTTCCCAAGCCCGCACGAGGTGCGCAAGCGGCTGGCGCCGAACGGCTACGCGCTGACCGAGCGGCTGTGCGTTTACCCGCACTACATCGACCCGGAGTGGATGGAGCAGGGCGTGCTCGACGTGATCAAGCTCAAGTACTGGAGCTTCATCCCCAGGCGCGGGTCGGGTCGCCGCCAGGAGCGAATGGTTGCCCCGGACGTGGCGCCGAGCGCGATCGACAAGGGGCGCCGCGGCGAGGAGCTGAGCGAGGAGGAGCTGACGGCGCTGTTCGCCGAGACGCGCCCTGAGGTCATCGAGGAGATGCGAGCCGCGGCCGACGAGCTGCGGGCGGAGCTCGCGGGAGACCGGGTGACGTTCGTCGTCAACCGCAACATCAACTTCACCAACATCTGCATCGTCGGCTGCTCGTTCTGTGGCTTCGGCCAGGGCCGGCGCTCGCCCGACGCCTACCTCGTCGATCCCGACGACTTCGCGGCCCGCGTCCAGGAGGCCGTCGACTACGGCGCAACCGAGATCTGCATGCAGGGTGGCATCCACCCCGAGTACACGCTCGAGGACTATGGGCGCTGGCTTGAGCGGGTGAAGGACGTCGCGCCGCGGATCCACATCCACGCGTACTCGCCGATGGAGATCCACTACATGTGCGAGCGCTCGGGTCGCTCGCCGCGCGACGTCTTCGCCTACCTCACCGAGTGCGGGCTCGGCTCGACGCCGGGCACCGCCGCCGAGGTGCTCGACGACGGCGTCCGCGAGCGGATCTCGCCGAACAAGCTCCCGGTCGCGCGCTGGGTCGAGATCATCGAGGCCTGCCACGACTCTGGGTTGCGCTCGACCTCGACGGTGATGTTCGGTCACATCGAGGAGCCGTGGGAGCTCGCCCGCCATATGCGGGTCGTCCGCGGGCTCCAGGAGCGGACGGGCGGGATCACCGAGTTCGTCCCACTCAGCTTCATCCCCTTCAACACGCTGCTCGGTCGCACGCACGGCGTCGAGGAGATCGGCCGCGAGGACAACCTCAAACACACGGCCGCGTTCCGGCTCGCGCTCGGTAGGACGATCCCCAACCTCCAGGCGAGCTGGGTGAAGATGGGCCTCGACGCCGCGACCGAGAGCCTGCGCTGGGGCGTCAACGACCTCGGCGGGACGTTGATGGAGGAGAACATCTCGCGGATGGCGGGATCGCATCACGGCGTCCGCCTCGACCCCGACCAGCTGATCGACGCCGCGCGGCGCGGCGGGCGCGAGCCCGCGCAGCGCACGACGCTGTACGAGATCGTCGAGACGTACTAGCTTCGGGCGGGTTCGCCGGCCGCGCGGATCGAGTTCCGCTGTTTGCGCGATTTGTGCCCAACCGTGCCTGCGAACGCCGCTTTAGCGTCGCATCGCTCTGCTAGAACCGCGCTGACGAAGCCCCCTCGCCAAGGAGGTGAATCAATGGGCTTGCTGTATCCGTTGCTCGCACTCCTGAACCTCTTCGCAGGAGGTTTTCTGGTTGTCGCGACGTATGCGTTCGACCCCGCAACCACGACTCACATCGGGTTCGGGGTCAGCATCGGCGTCGTCGTCATCTCGCTAGGCATGGCCTATTACGCCTGGGCCATCGACAACGACGAGATCCTGACGACGCTGAGCGGACTGACCGCGGCGCTGGCGGCGTGGACCGTGATCGCGACGACCACGTTCGAGCCGACGACCGCGCAGTGGATGGTGTTCTCGAGCGGAATCGCCCACATGGTGCTGGCGGCCGCGAGCCTGCTGGCTCACGAGGCAAGCGTCCAGCGGCCTCCGCGGCGTAGGCGCACCACGGCGGCGCGCCGCCGCTAGAAGCGGCCGCACCGCGTGTTCAGCATCGAAACGAAGAGGGCGTGCCCGGCATTGCCGGGCACGCCCTCTGATTACGTCGACGGCCACGCTGGCCGCTGTCGCGGCTAGCGCCTCCGCCTTGCCGTGCTTCTTCCGGTGCTCCTTCTCGCCGGACCGCTACCGACCGAGCCCGTGAGCGCGATGCTCGCGATGAGCACCCAGACCACGAACGCGGCGTAGCGCACCCAGAATCCAAACGCGCCGTTGGCGGCGTTGAACACGCCGTGGGTGGCGAATATCGTCACGAAGCCGAGCGCCGAGGCGATCCCGGCGACGACTGCGAGCAGGCCGAGCGCCGTCGACAGCGCACCGTGCCTGAGGATCACGCTGGCGCTGGCAAGGAAGAAGACCGTGAACGCGGCCCCTCCCAGTCCAATCAGCAGCGTCGAGAGGACGTAGAACTCCGGCACGTTTTCGACGCCCGGCTTGAGCGTCGTCGTCGCCTCGACGACGAACGCAGCCAGCACCATCGACGCCCCGACGATTCCTCCCGCGGAGGCGATCGCCGACACACGCGCGGGGCCGCCCTCGGCGGTCCTGTACCTGGACCACAGGTTGCCCAGGAACCAGATGAACACAGTGATCGCGATGCTGTTGAGCAGCAACTCCGCTCTGATCGCGTCCCTGTGGTTCGAGATGAACTGCGTTGCGTCATTCGCATGCGCGATGTCCGGCACCTTCGACGGATCGTTCGCCAAGTAGATGACGAACGCCACGCCGAACAGCAGCGCTGCGATGATCCCGCTGGCAGCGCCAAAACGCTCCAACGTTCGATCATTCATTCGGGAAGCTCCTCCTTTCTGAGCCGCGGCCGTGGGGGGCCGAGCCCGTTAATGACTTCCCGTACAGGGCGCGATTCTTACATCTCCGCTCGGATGGCGGTCAAGTGTCGAGAGCCGCTGCAAAGCCGCAATCAGCGCGCCTTTTCTGCCTGGTGCTGGCGCCAACTCGCACGATTTCGGCACCACGCACACTCCGCTGTGGAGTCATCATTGCGGTATGCGAGCGATGGTCCTCAACGCGGCGCGGACTCCCCTCGAAGCGGCGAGCGTCGACGAGCCGGAGCCGGGTTCCGGCCAGATCGTCGCCCGCGTGCACGCGTGCGGCGTCTGCCGCACCGACCTTCACGTCGTCGACGGTGAGCTTCCCGACCCGAAGCTCCCACTCGTGCCCGGGCACCAGGTGATCGCCGAGGTGACCGCGGTCGGCGACGGGGTCGAGCGGTTCTCGCCCGGCGCACTCGTCGGAGTCCCGTGGCTGGGCTGGACGTGTGGCGAGTGCCGCTACTGCCTCTCCGGGCGCGAGAATCTGTGCCCGTTCGCGCGCTTCACCGGCTACACGATCAACGGCGGCTACGCCGACGCGCTCGTCGCCGACGCTCGCTACTGCCTTCCCCTGCCCGACGGCTACACCGGCCCGGCCGCGGCGCCGCTGCTGTGCGCGGGGCTGATCGGCTACCGATCGCTGCGGATGACCGGCGACGTCGAGCGGCTCGGCCTCTACGGGTTCGGCGCCTCAGCGCACCTCGTGTGCCAGATCGCGCGCCACGAGGGCCGGCGCGTGTTCGCGTTCACCAGCCCCGGGGACAGCGACGGCCAGCAGTTCGCGCGCTCGATGGGGGCCGAGTGGGCGGGGGGCTCCGACGAGCCGCCGCCCGAGGAGCTCGACGCGGCGATCGTCTTCGCACCGGTTGGGCCGCTCGTCCCCGCCGCTCTGCGCGCCCTGGCCCCGGGCGGAACCGTGGTCTGCGCCGGGATCCACATGAGCGACATCCCCGCGTTCCCGTACGAGATCCTCTGGGGCGAGCGCTCGATCCGCTCGGTCGCGAACCTGACCCGGCGCGACGGCGAGGAGTTCATGGAGCTCGCGCCGCGGGTGCCGATTCGCGCCGAGGCGACCACATATCCGCTCAGTGACGCGAATCACGCCCTCGACGACCTCCGCGGCGGTAGGGTTCGCGGGGCCGCGGTCCTTGTTCCCGAGTGACCGCGGTGGAGAAGAGGAGCTTTGAATGGCTGACGTGACCGTCAAGAATCTCGACGACTTCGAGGCGGTGTTCGGCGGAGGCATGCGGCGCGTTCGCGCCGGCCTCGGTGTGACGTCGTTCGGGATGCAGGTGATCGAGCTGCCGCCGAACTTCGCGCACTACCCCGACCACTCCCACGTGCACGACGATCAGGAGGAGGTCTACACCGTGCTCTCGGGGACGGTGACCCTTCAGACGGAGGGCGGGGACTTCGAGCTCGAGCCCGGAATGTTCGCCCGCGTCGGGCCGAGCGAGAAGCGAAAGCTCGTCACCGGCGAGGGGGGCGCCCGGATTCTCGCCCTCGGCGGGACCCCGGGGAAGATCTACGAGCCGCCCGAGTTCACCGAGGAGGGTGCGCCGGCGCCCGAGATGGCGAAGGGCGCGTCGGGCTAGCGGAACAGGTCCGTTTCGGCCGGGCGCCGCAGCACCGCGGCGCCGGGCCCGTCGTCCGCGCTCACGTGCCGCTCCAGGCCCCGGACGACGACCGCCGGGATCCCAGCCGCCTTGTCGCGCGCGAGGTCCGCGGCGGCGGCGACCTCGTCGGCGATCGCGATCGCGGTCGCGGTGAGCTCGCGGCCGGCGCGGTCACCGCGCCCGCGCCAGTCGTCGATTGATGCGAGCCCGGCGCACCCGATCGCGAGGTCGCACTGACCCTCCCGCCACGGCCGCCCGAAGCTGTCGGCGACCACGACCGCGGGGGAGCGGCCGTGCGCGGCGCGGACCTCGGCGCGGATTCGCCGCGCCGACGCGTCGGGATCCCGAGGCAGGAGCGCGACCAGATCCTCGCCGGGGACGTTCGAGGCATCGATCCCGGCGTTGGCGCAGATCCAGCCGTGGTGCGTCTCGGTGATCAGCACCCCGCGCTCGGCGCGGATCACCGAGCGGCTCTCGTCGAGGACGAGCTGGACCGTCGCCGGGTCCTTGTCGAGCCAGCGCGCGAGCTTGCGGGCGCGCTCGCCGGGCTCGACGTCGGCGAGCCGGCGCACGGCGCCCTCGGCCTTGGAGACGATCTTCTGCGAGACGACGAGCACGTCGCCGTCGCCGAGTGGCGTCAGCTCCGCGATCAGCTCGCCGATCCGTTCGCCCTCGCCGATCTCGGACAGGCCCTCGACCGGGTCGATCTCCACCCTCACCGCAGCGCCTCCGCCGTCTGCGGGGCCCGCTCGGGCGCCGCGTCGAGGACCCGGCGCAGCTCGGCGAGGTCTCCGGGGCCGTCGACGTCGAGTGCCAGCGACGGCAGCGGCTCCAGGACGGCCTCCCATCCCGCCTCGCGGGCGAGCCCGAGGTGGCGGTCGCGGCTGCCCTCGCCGAATGCGGGCTCGATCGCGTCGGGCGGGGCAAGCAGGAGCCCGTTCGTGCCCGTCCCGTGGCGGTCGGGGATCACGGCGACGCGCCCGCGGGCCGAGCGCGCGATCGCGGCGTCGAGCTCGCCGGCGTCGAGCAGCGGGCAGTCGCCGGGGAGCAGCGCGCACAGCTCCGCGTCCGCATCCTGTGCGCGCGCGACGCCGAGCAGCGCTGCGCGGGAGTGGCCCGAGTCCTCTGCGTCCTCTGTGACCTCGGCCCCGGCGGCGTGCGCCGCGTCGGCGGCCGCCGGCTCGCCCGTGACGACGAGCACGCGCTCGAGCTCCGTGGCGCGGCCGAGCGCCGCGAGGACGTCGGCGAGCATCGCCCCCGCGAGCTCCTCGCGCCGCTCGGGTTCGAGCGCCCCGATGAGCCGCTGCTTCGCCGCCGCGAACCGCTTCACCGGGACGATCGCGGTCGCGCTCATCGTGCCGCGAGCTCGCGCGCGAACTCGAGCGTCAGCTCGGCGACGCGGACCCGGGCCGCCGCGTCGGCCATCAGCGTCGACGCCACCAGCGACCGAGCCTCCTCGGGTGGCGGCTCGGGATCGCCCTCGTCGGCGACGAGCCCGTCGAGGAGCCCGTCGTAGTGCTCGGCCACCCCCGCCGTCGAGACCTCGAGCCCGACCGCGCGCATGCAGGCTTCGGTCGGCCCCTTCACGGAGCGCCCCGCGACGAGCGGGCTGACCGCGACCACGGGCGCCGGGCTCGAGGCGATCGCCTCGCGCATCCCGGGCACCGCGAGCACGGGACCGATGCTGATCACCGGGTTCGAGGGGCCGAGCACGATCGCCTCCGCCTCGGCGAGCGCCTCGCGCACCTCGGGCGTCGGCGCCGCCTCCTCGACTCCGTCGAAGGCAACCGCCTCGATCTCCGGCTCGGCGCGCTCGAGGACCATGAACTGCTGGAAGTCGCGCCACCCGTCGGGGGTCCTGACCCGGCTGCGGACCGGCTCGTCGCACATCGGCAGCACGCGGGCGCGCGCGCCGAGATCGCGCGAGAGCTCGACCTGGACCTCCGTCGCGCGCACTCCGGCGTCGAGCAGGCGCCGACGCCGCAGGCACGTCGCAAGGTCACGGTCGCCGAGCTCGAACCACCCCGGCTCGCCGAGGCTGACGAGCCGCTCGAACACCGCCGTCGTGTCGCCGCGGATCCCCCACCCGCGCTGCTCGTCGATCTCGCCGCTCAGCCAGTAGGTGATCAGGTCCGGGTCGGGGGAGACGTGGACGCCGAGCGTGTCCGTGTCGTCGCCCGTGTTCGCGATCACCGTCAGCTCGTCGTCGAGCAGCTCCTGGATCCCGGCGGCGAGCTTCGCGCCTCCCGTCCCGCCGGCCACCACGACGGCCTTCGTCATCGTGGGCTCAGTCCCAGTACGGACCGTCCGGCAGGCCGGTGATCCGGATCCCGGCGGAGGTCTTGTAGCGGCTGTTGATCGAGATCAGCATCGGCGTGAGCTGCTCGACGATCCGCGCCATCTCGAGCGTCCCCGCGTTGACCGCGCGCAGTCCCGGGATCTGCTCGACGAGCCTCGCCACGCGCGCCTTGTCGGCGCGCCGCTCGCCGCACAGCAGCACATCCTCGTCGAGGGCGTGCCCGAGGTCGGCGAGCGGGCCGGACCCGAGCGTGTGCAGACCCGAGACGACCGTGACTCCGTCCGGGACCATCTCCTGCGCCTGCTGCGCCGCCGATCCCTGCCAGATCCCGATCGACCGCGTCGCCTTGCCGCTGATCGCCGCGGCCATCGGCACCGTGCAGTCGACGACGATCTGGCCGGCGACCAGCGACCCCCGGAGGTTGTAGAGCGTCTCCGACTGGGCGCGGAGCGGCACGGTGACGAACACGATCCGCCCCCTGCCGGCCGCCTGCTCATTCGGGAGCCCCTCGACGCTCGCGTTCTCGACCGCGGCGCGCACGCGCCCGGCGGCCTCGCTCGCGCGCTCCGCCTTTCGCGACCCGATCACGATCTCTACCCCGGCGGCCGCCCAGCGCAGCGCGAGCCCGTAGCCGAGCGCGCCGGTGCCGCCGATGATCGGGATCGAGTCCGCCATCGCGCGGCATGATTTCAGGCGTGAGCGAACGGCGGCGGAGCTCCCTCGTGACCGGGCCCGACGGGGTGCGCCGGTGCCCGTGGGGTCAGAGCGACCCGGACTACCTCGCCTACCACGACCGCGAGTGGGGGATGCCGGTCACCGACGACCGCGGCCTGTTCGAGCGCCTCTGCCTCGAGGCGTTCCAGAGCGGGCTCTCGTGGCTGACGATCCTGCGCAAGCGCGAGGCATTCCGCGCCGCGTTCGCCGGCTTTGAGATCGAGGCCGTGGCCGGGTTCGGCGCCACGGACAGGAGGCGGCTGACGGCCGACGCGGGGATCGTCCGCAACCGGGCGAAGATCGACGCGGCGATCGCGAACGCCGGCGCCGCGGTCGCGCTCTCCGCCGACGGCGGCTCGCTGTCCGCGCTCGTGTGGTCGCACCGCCCGCGGCGCCACCGCGCTCCCCGCACCCTCGCCGACCTCCCGGCGGCCACGGCCGAGTCGACGGCGCTCGCGCGCGAGCTGAAGTCGCGCGGGTTCCGCTTCGTCGGTCCGACGACCGCATACGCGCTGATGCAGGCCTGCGGCCTCGTCAACGACCACCTCGTCGGCTGCTCGGCGCGCGCCGCGACCGCCGAGGCGCAGCGCGCGGTCGCCCGCTGATCCGGGCAACGCATATGCTGCCGCGCGATGACGACCACGAGGCTCGAGGGACGCAAGGCGCTCGTCACCGGCGGCGCGAGCGGAATCGGCGCGGCGATCGTCGGCCGGCTCGCCGCCGAGGGCGCCGAGGTGACGATCGGCGACATCGACCTCGACAAGGCCGCCGAGGTCGCGGGCGAGTTCGACGCCGAGGTCGTCCGCCTCGACGTCACCGACCCCGACTCCGCGCGCGGCGCGATCGAGGGGATCGGCACGCTTGACGTGCTGATCAACAACGCCGGCACCGACGAGTTCGGCTTCTTCACCGAGACCGACCCCGGGATGTGGCAGCGCGTCATCGCCGTCAACCTGGTTGGCGTGCTCGCGTGCACCCACGCGGCGCTCCCGCGGATGCAGGAGGCCGGCTACGGGCGCATCGTCAGCATCGCCTCGGAGGCCGGCCGCGTCGGCTCCAAGGGCTCGGCCGTGTACTCGGCGGCGAAGGGCGGCGTGATCGCGTTCTCGAAGACGATCGCGCGCGAGAACGCGCGCTTCGGGGTCACCGCGAACGCGATCGCCCCCGGCCCGATCGACACCCCGCTGCTCCGCGCGGCGACGACGCTCGGCGAGATCGGCGAGAAGGTGATCGAGACGATGAAGGGCGCGACCCAGCTCCGCCGCCTCGGCCAGCCCGAGGAGGTCGCGGCCGCGGTCGCCTTCCTCGCCTCCGAGGAGGCCGCCTACGTCACCGGCGAGACGCTCGGCGTCTCCGGCGGCCTCGGGATGGTCTAGGCGACCGGGCGGATGGCGCTGGAGCCCGGGATCGAGCGCAGCGACGACTTCGTCGTCGAGGACCGCCTGCTGACCGACGTCGGCGGCTCGATCGGCGTCTCCGTGCTCTCGACCCCGGGGATGATCGCGATGATGGAGCGCAACGCGGCGATCCTCACGCTCGAGAACCTCCCCGAGGGCAAGGCGACCGTCGGCTTCGAGGTCTGCGTCAAGCACGTCTCGGCGGCGGCCGAGGGAGCGAATTGCACCGTGAGCGCGAAGCTGCGCGAGATCGTCGACGGGCGCAAGGTCCACTTCGACGTCGAGGTCACCGAGGGCGATCGCACGATCGGCGTCGGCACCCACCAGCGCCGCGTGATCGACGTCGGCCAGGTCGGCGAGGTCTCCGCCTCCTAGCCGCCTCCGAATCCGCGCCCGCCACAATTGAGGGTCATGGCAACCGGTGAGCTTCCCTCCGAGGTGAAGATCCGCGAGGTCGGACCGCGCGACGGGTTCCAGAACGAGCCCGACGTGATCCCGACCGCGGACAAGGTCCGCCTCATCGACATGCTCGCCGCCACGGGCCTGCGCCGCATCGAGGTGACCTCGTTCGTGCGCCCCGACGTGATCCCGCAGCTCTCCGACGCCGACGAGGTGCTCCGCGGCATCACCCGCCCCGACGGCGTCTCCTACTCGGTCCTGATCCCGAACGAGCGCGGCCTCGAGCGCGCGCTCGCGCTCCGCGACCGCTTCAACGAGGTCGACCTCTTCCTGTCGGCGAGCGAGACCCACAACCAGAAGAACGTCAACCGCTCGATCGCCGACTCGCTCACCGGCCTCGAGGCTACGATCGCCCGCGCCCGCGCCGAGGGCCTGCGCTGCGAGGGCGTGATCTCGGTCTCGTTCGGCTGCCCCTACGAGGGCGAGGTCCCGCCCGAGCGCGTTTTCGCGATCGCCGAGCGCCTCGCCGCCGCCGGCTGCGAGGAGATCGGCTTCGGCGACACGACCGGGATGGCGAACCCGGCCCAGGTCGGCGAGTTCCTCACCGCTGCGCGCGAGCGCCTCCCCGGCGTCGAGCTCACCGCCCACTTCCACAACACCCGCGGCCAGGGCCTCGCGAACGTGTTCGCCGCGCTCGAGGCCGGGATCACCTCGTTCGAGAGCGCGTTCGGCGAGCTCGGCGGCTGCCCCGTCCCCCCGGGCTCGACCGGCAACATCTCGACCGAGGACCTCGTCTCGATGCTCGACGAGATGGGCATCGCGACCGGCATCGACCTCGTCGCAGCTCCTCGACGCGTCACGCGCGGCCCAGGAGCTGCTCGGCCGCCCGCTCGGCGCGCACGTGCTGCGGGCGGGGCCGGTGGACTGGCGCTGAGAAGGCCTGCGCGCCAGGACTTGCGTCGTATCATCGCCCCGAGTGGACGGATGCGCACGCGTGAACGAAAATATCGGCGGCGGACATGGCTCCGAAGTCGCCTTCCTTGGGGCCTGAACTGGCTCGCCCCGAAAGGCGGGGGCGACTGCGGTGCGCACGAGTGGTATAGGGAGGAATTGGGGGAGTGGCGCTGCCTGCACTGCACGGTGGGTGTGGCTATGGGCCCACCGCCTGGGAACCCTGAGGAAGTTGTCGTCAACTCGGCGCTCGCCATTCGTGTGCTGGTGGAGACTTCTCGCCGGCGAGAACTGGGCGACGGCGAGCGTGAGCTCCTCTCAACTCTGACGCGCGAGCTTCTCGGCTCCCTTGACGAGCTTGAAGATGTGGCGGCGTCGAGAAACGGACCGCAGGTGATCCAACAACCCGACGCGTAGCTGCTGCCGACTCGATCTGCACGCGGGTCTGGCGCCTCGGGCTCTTTGCCCTGTGGCCTGTCCCCCCAGCAGTTGACGGGGATAGGCGATGAGGGGTTTTGAAACCGGACACCCGCGTATCGCCGGTCTCCGTAGCCGGTGCTTCAGCCGATCCCGGACGTGGCCCCTGTCCTGGTGCCCGCGCTCTGAGCCGTCGGCGGCGGAAACGGATGGGCCAGGGAGTGGCGCGTCTACGCCCACGTACCATCCGCGGCATGGCGAGCACATCCCCAGTGGTTGTCGACGGCGTGGTCTCGGAGGAGAGGCTCGCCGAGCTGCTCGCGCTCCAGGGCGAGTACCCCGATCTCGACTACAAGCAGAAGATCGACCTGGACCAGAAGCAAGATCTGATCGAGCTGGCCAAGGATGTCGGCGCGATGCGAGTCTGCGGCGGGTACATCGTCGCCGGCGCCGACAACCAGGGGCGGCTGACGGGTGGGATGGACGCGGTCGATCTCCGGAAGTTCGACTCGGCCAACCTGGTGCCGAAGCTGCTCAAGTACATATCTCAACCCCTCGAGGTCCACACTGGCATCGTCACTCGCGATGGCCATAAGGTCGTCGTTATCTGCGTACCCGCGAGCGAGCGGGGCTGTGCGTTCTTCAGCGCTGACGGCATGTACGCCGATGACGACGGTGAGGAAGTGGTCGTCTTCCGCGAGGGCGACGTGTTCTGGCGTGATGGCACACGCAGCGTCCGACTAAGTCAAGAGGGCTTGGAAGAGGTCATCGAACGCCGCGCCGCGGAACGGCTCGATGAAGCACGGGAGGAGTGGGTCCAGGTCCAGCGGGAAATCCAACGGCAAGAGCGGGGCGTGGACGCGCCGCAGACGCCTACCGACGGCGAAGATGTCGACGAGGACGAAGGTGAGGGCGGTACGCCCCGTCCCCACGGTCCCAGCGGTAGCCCGAATGGCGGTGCGCGGGGCGGGGCCGCTGCCCGGCCTGGATCGCCCCGCCGAGCGGCTCGACCCCGTCTGGGCTCGGTCAACTTCGATCTGTCCACGGGCGAGCTGGAATCTGCCGCGTTGGACTTCATCCGGGAAGGCGACACGATCGCGCTGAAGCACCTGATCAACGATGGTGCCACCAGGGCGCGCGTCTACATCGACCACGGCGACATCGCGGGTGGTCTCGACGATCTCCTCGACAAGCTGATTTGCCTCGACGCGACTTTCCTCGACTATGACCAGAGGGGCTGGTTCAAGGAAGTCCTTGACCTGCTGGTTCGCATCTATGGGATGCCCTTGAAGGAGGGCGATGTTCTTCGGTTGGGTCACGCCACGCGCATTAGCCCGGAGGAGATCGCGCCTCAAGTTTGGCTGGCTGTGATCGAGCGCGTTTTCGCTTTGGGGGGTCTCGCGGATCCGGGACGGAACTGGTCAGCTGTTAGGGACCTGACCATTCAGCTGCCCGAGCCCATCGCCGCGGAGGGCTATGACACCAACTGGCTACGCCACGCGCTGACGATGGCGAGCCGCGCCCGGCACTTTGAGGTCGAAAACCAAACCGTGAGCCTGCTGAGCCTTGCTCGAAATGATGCGGCTCGGTTGGGATGCCTTCGGAGCGACGGCCTAGGAACGGGCGACGATTATCTTCTCACGAGCATCGCGCAGTTCGATGTGCTGTCGAACATCGTCGCGATCGGCGCGGCGAAGAGTGTCAATGCCGGGCGCGTGTATTACAGCAACTTCGCCCGCTTCTACCAGAGCCGTGTCCAACCGATCGTGGACAGCTTGCTGGTTAGTCAAGAGATGCGAGACAGCCTGTTTCCCCTTTCCGACGAGGATCTGGCGATCGCGCTAGATGACATTGGACGTCGCGCGCAGCAGGAAGGCTGGCGATACGACGGCTTCCACGGTTGGGGGCACACACCAGTCGCCGACTTCATCGCTGACTATCTGCCTGAGCCGCAAGAAGACTGATGCACGCGCAGCTGGCCGCCTAGGCCCGCCTTGGCTAGCTCCACCGGAGCAGCCTCCGGATAGGGTGCTCCCGAATGGCGTGGGGAGACCTGATCGAGCAGGCGCGACGCAGCCTAAGCGATCCGAATTTCGAGAATCGCGAGCGTGTCTACAAGCAGCAGATAGCTCAGGCGATCCGCGAGGTCTTCGATCTCGCCGAGAGCGGAGGCGACTGTGTAAGAGCGTTGCGCCAAGCCTTCGGTCGTACCTATGGGCCTCCGGGGTTCAGGGGTCAGTACAACCTCTCCTACTTCGGTCAGCACCAATGGCTCGGCAAGCTGGAAGGCGAGCCAGCGGAAGACGCGCGTGAGCTATTGGCAGGAATGCGCGGCCCGGGAGACCCGTTCGAGCGGTTCGCAGCTTTCGAAGAGCTTGCGCAGCGTCATGCGGACACGAACGGCGCCAGCCCGGCTCGATTCTCATTGTCGGGTCTGTCTTGAACATGGCGACAGATCCCGAGCATCTGCCGCCGATCAAGACCACCGCATTCAAATCCACCGAGAAAGAGGTCGGCTACCCCAAGGCGCCGAAGGCGGTCCTGGAGGCGTATCCGCACCACCTGGAGTTCCTGGACGAGTGCATCAGTCAGTTTGAAGCGGCGGACCTGGTCGTACAAGACCGCCTAGATGTCCAAGGCATCCTGTGGGAATGGTGGAGCGGTGACGAGGCAAGTAGCGCCGTACACATTCTCCAGCGCTGGTCGTTGAGCGCGATCCTGACACGGTCAAGAAGCATCGGGCCGTAGCGAATGAACACGGCGTCGTGTGGTGGGGCAGGCTGGGCGACCCCGAGGGTCGGGCGGCGATCGGGGCGGCCCGTCGAAAGGAGCTTCAATCTCAGCTCGATGCGGGCACACCAACCTATGTATTTCTGCATCGGACGGGAGAGGTCTGGCGAACGCAGCTCGTTGAGATCAGCTCGGAACGGCCCAACAATGAACTCGACCTGATCCCGAAGTACTACCGCGACGTCGTCGGTGAGCATCACGTCTGGCTCAAGCTCCAGCACTTCGAATCGCTCGCTCCCGATTACGCCGAGAAGCACCTCATCATGGATGGCTCCAAGGATCCGGAAAGCATCGCCACGGCGTTCAGGGGCCAGCAAAGCTTTCTCTATGTTCGCCTCAAGCCGGACGTGGAAGGCGACGGACCGACGCCCTTGCCGCAAGCGTGCGAAAGGTTCCGGCGCCGAGTATCCGTACAACGACGCGGAGAAATCAGGAGAATGCCGTCGCATCTCTAGCGCTCGCCGCTGAGACTCGTCAGGCGCTCTCGCGAGAGGCGCTCGAGACGCCGGATTGGGATGCGATGCTCGAATCTTTTCCTCGAAGCTGCACGGAAACCTCGGCCCGGCTAAATCGAGCCCAATACACCTGATCCAGTCGGGCTCCGATGAGGACCGGCAGAGATTCGCCGGGGCGATTCGTCGTCTTCTCCACGACGACGCGGACCTGCCGATGCGCCTCGAGAGCTTCCTCGGTGCCGATCTCCCGGGGATTTCGGAGACGGTGGCAATGAAACTGTTGAGTATTTGGATTCGGCGCGGGTTCTCCACGTTTTCAAGGTTCACGGCCACAACGGAAAGACCGAACTGATGGTCCTTCCTCCGGTCAGCTTGGAAGTGCCCGAGGCGGATAGCCCAGCAGAACTGGCGATCAAAACGAACGACCTCATCCGCGAGCGGCTTGCGCCGTACTTCGGAGACGACTGCTACGGGATGACGCGCTATCTCTATTGGCTCGCGAAGGGTTGCATCTGAGGAGGGCGACGAAGTGGACGAGACAGCTCCCGCGGACCTAGAGGACTTGGCGAACGCTGTATCTCGATGAGAGCGGGTGGCTGGAAGATGCCGTCGACCTGCTTAAGCGGAAGCGCCAGCTGATCCTCTACGGACCGCCCGGGACGGGCAAGACATATGTCGCGTTGAAGCTCATGAAACATCTGGCGCCGCTACCGGATCAGCGTGAGGTGGTCCAGTTTCATCCGAGTTACTCGTACGAGGACTTCGTCCGTGGCTACCGGCCGGTCGACAGCGGTGGTCAACTTGCCTACAAGGTCGTCGAAGGCCCACTCCTCCGGCTGGCCGAAACGGCTCGGACTTCTCTCGAGGAGGGGGAGGCAGCCCGCACATCCTCCTGATTGACGAGATTAACCGCGGCAACTTGCCGCGGATCCTTGGTGAACTCCTCTACCTCTTGGAATACCGCTCGGATGAGGACGGAGTCCAGCTCATGTACGGGAAAGAGGGCGAACCACGGTTCACGCTGCCCAAGAACCTCTGGATCATCGGGACCATGAACACGGCCGATCGCTCGATCGGTCTCATCGACGCCGCGCTCCGTCGCCGGTTCCACTTCAAGCCCCTGTTTCCCGGTGAGCCCCCGATAAAGAGCACGCTGCGTCGGTGGCTGCACGCCAAGGGCTCGGCCGAGGTGGCGGACTACGCAGCGGACCTCGTTGACCGCCTAAACGAGCGACTGATGGAGCAGCAGGGAACCTATGGCGAGAACCTGAAAGTGGGACACAGCTACTTCATGGAGAAGGACCTCGATCTCGACCTGCTCTCTCGAATCTGGGCTAGCGACGTCCTGCCGTATCTCGAGGAGCAGCTGTTCGGTCGAGAGGTCGACGTGAAAGCGACGTTCTCGCTCGAGGCGCTCGAATCGGAGGAGGCTTCGGCAGGGCAGGCTGGAGGGGAGGGTGAACCGCGCGAACAGGCGGTCGAATCCGCAGCTGAAGAGTTACTTGAGGATGACCGCAACAACAGTTGAGCCGACCGACGTTGTCCTCGAGCAATACGGGGCTTCGACTGAAACCCTTTCGCTGACAGCTGCGCAGCGGGCGGCTGTCCGGGCCGATCGACTGACGGATGCTCTGGAGGTCGCGCCGGAGCGATATCAACTGCGTGCGGGCAACCACGTAGGTACGGCGCTCCTCCCCGGCCTCAGAATCATCGTGCGGCCGAGATTTGGGGCGATGGGCAATGTCTTCTTCCTCCTTGGATACGGAGATGGCCTAACCAAGTGGGGCGCGCAGCGCTTCCCCTATTCGGTCGAGCCGGACTTCTTCAAGGCAATGGTGTGGCTGTTCGACGCAGAAGTCGCCGAGGCGCTCCGGTTCGGCGTTCTCCGGGATTACGAGGAGCGTGAGGAACTATTGCCGACACTGCGCGGCCGACCGAACGGGATTGCCCAGCTACGAGTGGCTCCGGGTCGGCCTTACCCGCTGGCTTGCCGCTTCGTCGAGTTTCTTGACGACACGGAGTTCAACCGAATGCTGAAGGCCGCGATCCGGCGCGTCAGGCGCCTGCCGGGGTTAGACCCTAGATTGGCGCTTCGCCTGCGACATCACCTCGCGGCGTTCAGCAACATCGCTGATGCTGCAGTGGATCCCGATCCTCCCCTGCCCGAGTTCAACCGGCTGAACGAGCACTGGAAGGGCGCAGCAGTCCTCGCTCGACTGATTCTGAGTCGGAAGACGCTGGTCGATAGGCACGGCCGGACGCAGGGGATCACGTTCGCTGTGGATATGAACAAGCTGTTCGAGGCATTCATTCGCAAGGTGGTAGGACGGGTTGCTCGGTTAAACGGGCTTGAACTCGCCCCGGCCGGGCATAAGCCGCGGTTCTCGGATCGGGCGCGGATGAAACCTGACCTGGTGCTGCGACGACGTGGAAAGGCGCTAGCGGTTGCCGATGCGAAGTACAAGAAGATTGTTCCCGCCGAAGGCGATCGCGTGAAGTGGTCGCACGCCAACCTCTATCAACTGCTGGCCTATTGCATCGCCATGGAGCTGGATTCCGGAATGCTTATTTTATGCCGAGTCAGAAGGCATGCCCTCTGAGCAGGTCACGAGAGGAATCCCGAAAGTGCTTCGAACTGAGGAGGTGAGCCTTCGGGGTTCGCCCGCGGAGATCATTGCCAGGGCGGAGCACGTCGCACGACTCGTGGTTGAAGAAGCCCTTCGACGCGAGAAAGCCCTTGCGGCGGATGACGCAACGCTCGAGTCGAGTTCCATGCAAAGCGTTGCGCCTGGTGTTTCGCACGAGTCCGCCTGAGATCCGCTGCGAGCTGCTCAGGGTGTGGTCCAACCGCTTCTCGCAGCGAATGCGAATGACCCGCCAGTTCCCGGGCGAGCGCCGGTCCGAGCCGACAGGTGCCATCGCGAGTCTCGACCACGTCTCCACGCTGCAGTTCGCGCTGCTGAAGCAGGTCGAGCACTAGACGGCTCGCCATGGGACGTACGGCCGCACGAAGGGCGACCGACAAGCACCGGGCAGTGCGCTTGGCCGCTAGCGGCCCTGAAAAGTCGGCTGCTCGCCGGCGAAGAAGGCGCGGACGCCCTCGGCGAGGTCCTCGGTGCCCATTGAGTCCGCGATCCCATGGCGCTCGAGCTGGAGGTGCTCGGCGAGCGTGTGGTCGAGGCTCGTCGACGCGAGCTGCTTCGCCATCCGGATGTAGTGGGGCGCCTTTGCGGCGAGCTCGCGCGCGAGCGCCGTCGTCTCGGTCATCAGGTCGGCCGCGGGGACGACCTTGGTCACGAGGTTCAGCTCCAGGGCCTCCTGGGGCTTGATCACCGGGTCGAGCATGAACAGCTCTGTCGCCTTCGCGGGGCCGACGACGCGGGGCAGGAAGTAGGTCATCCCGCCGTCGGGCGAGGCGCCGATGCGCCCGTAGGCGATGACGAAGAAGGCCGAGTCGGAGGCGATCCGGATGTCGCACGCGAGCGCGAGCGAGAACCCGGCGCCCGCGGCGGCGCCGTTGACCGCGGCGATCACGGGGTAGGGGACCCGGCGCAGGTCGATGATCGCCTGGTGCAGGACCTCGGCGCCGCGGCGCACGTTCGCGGGCAGGTCGATATCCGGGTCCTCGGCCCCGCGCTGGAACCAGTTGACGTCGCCGCCGGCGGAGAACGCGTTGCCCTCGCCGGTGATGATCAGGGCGCGGAGCGGCGCCTGGTCGGCGAGCCACGCGGCCGCGGTGACGAACTCAGCGATCAGCTCGGGGCTCATCGCGTTGACCGCGTCGGGGCGGTTGAGGTACAGCGTCCCGATGTCCCCGTCGACCTCGATCCGCAGCGTCTCCATCTCGGGCGGGCTGATCACGCGCGTGGCCATCCGCGGCAGCCTAATCGTTCCCCGCCGGGCCGCGCGCCGCGGGCGCGGGTGGGATAGGTTCGCGTTGATGGAGGCGGCGGACAGCGCCACGATCAACTGGCCCGAGGAGCACCGGCCCGAGGTCTCGGCGTTCCTCGCGGTCAACAAGCTCCAGACCGACGCACCCCGCGACGCAGTGTGGGCGTGGCTCACGCGGCCGGACCTGTGGTCGAGCTTCTACTCGAACGCGCGCCTCGCGCGCGGGATCTCCGGGCCCTGGCCGGAGATCGAGCTCGGGAGCAGGTTCCGGTGGCTGACGTTCGGGGCGATGATCACCTCGGAGGTGGTCGAGTACGACCCGCCCGAGCGGCTGGCGTGGTCGGCGAAGGGGCTCGGGGCGCGCGGCCACCACGCGTGGGTCCTGCTCGAGCGCCGCGGCGGCACCTTCATCCACACCGAGGAGACCGAGCGCGGGTGGGGGATCGCGGTCGCGAAGCCCGTGCTGCGCCCGATGATGGTGCGGATGCACCAGCGCTGGCTCGAGGGGATGGCGGCGAAGGCCGCCGAGGGCCCGCCGCCCCCGCCGTCTGGCGGCTGAGCCCTCCCCGCGACGCGCCCCGGAGCCGTGATCGGCGGCGCCTAACCTAGTTGGGGGATGGCGAAGCGCGACGGTGATCGCAAGAGCGTCGAGGAGCAGCGCAAGGCGCTGCCCGATCAGCCCGGCGTGTACCTGTTCAAGGGCAAGCGCGGGAAGGTGATCTACGTCGGCAAGGCGCGCTCGATCCGCAAGCGCGTCGCGTCACACTTCTCGAAGGCGGGGCGCGGGGGATACGGGTTCGGCGACATGACGCGCGAGGTCGAGTCGATCGACTTCCTCGTCACCGAGACCGAGGCCGAGGCGCTGCTCGCCGAGCAGCAGTTCATCAAGCGCCACCGGCCGACGTACAACATCCGCCTCCGCGACGACAAGTCGTATCCGTACGTCGCGGTCAGCCTCGACGAGGACTACCCGCGGGTCTACTTCACGCGTGAGAAGCACCGCTCGAGCCGCGCCTACTTCGGGCCGTTCTCGAGCGCGCGGCGGGTGCGGGCGACGCTCGACCTGCTCGGGAAGCTGTTCCAGTACCGGACCTGCGAGGGGCCCGAGCCGGGCCGGCGCTCGGGCGTCCCCTGCCTCGACTACTACATCAAGCGCTGCCAGGCGCCCTGCGTCGGCTACATCGACCGCGACGAGTACCGGCGCAACATCGACGCGATCATCGACTTTCTCTCCGGCCGCTACCGCGAGGTCGAGCGCGACCTCGAGGCGAAGATGGCGGAGGCCTCGGCGGCTGAGGAGTACGAGCGCGCGGCGCTTTACCGCGACCGGCTCACGGCGGTGCGCTCGATGATGGAGCGCCAGCGCGTCGCAGGCGACGGCGTCGGGACCGCGGACCTGATCGGGGTCGCGGTCGAGGGCGCCGACGCGAACGCGCAGGTGTTCCAGGTCCGCGACGGGCTGCTCGCCGAGCGCCACGGCTTCTACCTCGACAACCAGGGCGGGGGCGACGAGGCCGAGGTCTCAGAGCAGTTCCTCGCCCAGTACTACTCGGCGGCGCCGACCGTGCCGCGCCTCGTCGTCGTCGGGCCGGCGCTGCGCGACCGCGCCGAGGTGCTGGAGGAGGCGCTCGGCAAGCGCCGCGGGGCGCCGGTCGAGGTCCGCGTCGCCGAGCGCGGGGACAAGCGGCGGCTGCGCGAGCTCGCGGAGCGAAACGCGGGCCTCGCGCTCGCCCAGGACCGGCTCAAGCGCGAGCGCCGCCGACAGCAGCGCGTCGACGCGCTCGCCGCGCTACAGGACGCGCTCGGGCTCGACGAGCTGCCGGTGCGGATCGAGGGCTTCGACGTCTCCAACCTCGGCCCCGAGCACACGGTCGCGTCGATGGTCGTGTTCGAGGGCGGGGCGCCGAAGAAGGCGCACTATCGCCGCTTCGCGATCCGCGCGGACGGCGAGGGCAACGGCGCCGGCCCCGATGACTTTGCGTCGATCGAGGAGGTGCTCTCGCGCCGGGCCGCGCGCAACCTCGACCAGGCCGACCTCTCGCCCCACGACGCCGAGCGCGACGAGAGCTTCGCCGCAGTGCCGGGGCTGATCGTGATCGACGGCGGCAAGGGCCAGCTCTCGGCGGGGATGCGCGCGCTCGCGCCGCTCGCCGAGCGCGGGACCGCGGTGATCGGGCTTGCGAAGCGGATCGAGGAGGTGTTCGTTCCCGGACGCTCGGCGCCGCTGCCGATCGACCGCGACTCGGAGGCGCTGCGCCTGCTCCAGCGCGTCCGCGACGAGGCGCACCGGTTCGCGATCGAGTTCCACCGCGGGCGCCGCGACAGGGCGATGCGCGCGTCGGTGTTCGACGAGCTGCGCGGCGTCGGGCCGGCGCGAAAGCGCGCCCTGCTCACCCACTTCGGCTCGCCGGAGCGGTTCATGGAGGCGAGCCGCGAGGAGCTCGAGGCGGTGCCCGGCATCCCCGGTAAGCTCGCCCGAGAGATTCACCGTCAGCTCCACAAGGCAGGATGAAGGGGATCACGGGCATCAGGGGCATCACGCGCCGCAGGCGCCGCAGCTCGGAGCACGCCGAGGGACACGCCCGCGACGCCGATCCGCAGCCGGCCGAGAGCGCCGAGCGCAGCGAGAAGGGCGCCGCGCGCCAGGTCGAGGACCTCGTCGTGATCACCGGCTACTCCGGCGCCGGCAAGTCGGAGGCGATCGCCGCGTTCGAGGACGGCGGCTACTTCTGCGTCGACAACCTCCCGCCGCGGATGATCGGCGCGCTCGGCGAGCTCTTCCGCCACGAGGGCAGCGGCGTCCGCCGCGCCGCCGTCGTCTCCGACGTGCGCGGCGGCGAGTACTTCGACGAGCTCGTCGGCGTCCTCGACGAGCTCGACGCCTCGGGGCTCGATCCGACCGTCGTCTTCCTCGAGGCCGACGAGGAGACGCTCGTCGACCGCTTCCGCGAGACGCGCCGCCGTCACCCGCTCGCGCCCGAGGGGCGGGTGATCGACGGGATCCGGGCCGAGCAGAAGGTGCTCGGGCCGCTGCGCGAGCGCGCCGACCTCGTTGTCAGCACGACGGGGCTGACCGGGGCGATGCTGCGGCGCGAGGTCGCGGCGGCGCTGCTTGGCGAGAAGGACTCGACCAGGCTCGCGCTGACGATCGTCACCTTTGGGTTCAAGCACGGCCCGCCGCGCGACGCCGACCTCGTCATCGACTGCCGCTTCCTCCCCAACCCGCACTACCGCGAGGACCTTCGCCCGCTAACCGGCCGCGACCGCAAGGTCGTCGAGCACGTCGAGGCGGGGACGATGGCGGGCGAGTTCTACGACCGCCTCTTCCCGATGCTCGACTTCCTGCTCCCGGCCTACCTCGCCGAGGGCAAGTCGCACCTCACGCTCGCGCTCGGGTGCACCGGGGGGCGCCACCGCTCGGTCGTCGTCGCCGACCGGCTTGCCGAGCACCTCGCCGATCGCGACGACGTGCGCAGTCGCGTCGTCCACCGCGACGTCCAGCTCGACTGAGCCCCCGGTGGGCCGCTACGACGCGACCTCCTCGTAGAACGACGCCATCTCCGGAAACGTGACGTCGAGGGCGTAGCGCTCGGCGATCGTCCGCGCCGCCGCCGCGCCGAGCCGCTCGCGGTGCCCGCGCGGGTCGGAGAGCACCTCGAGAGCCCGGCTCGCGAGGCCCTCGGCGTCGAAGAAGTCGCACAGCAGCCCGTTCTCGCCGTCGACGATCACCTCGCGCACCGGCGCGGTGTCGGAGCAGAGCATCGTGCACCCGCAGGCCATCGCGTCGAGACACGACCAGCTGAGCACGAATGGGACGGTGAGGTAGACGTGGAGGTCGGAGAGGCTGAGCAGCCGCGCGAGCTGCTCGGGCTGGACCTGCCCGACGAAGTGGATGCGGTCGAGGTCGTAGTCGTCCTGAGCGAGCACGTGCTCCTTGAAGCTGCGCCCCTCCGTGTGCCGCAGGTCGCCGCCGTATGCGACGCGGTCTGAGCCGACAACGACGAAGCGGACGTTGGGGTCCGCGTCGCAGACGAGCTTCGCCATCCGCATGAAGACGTCGAACCCACGCATCATCTCCAGCCCCCGCGAGACGTAGGTGACCAAACGCTCCCCTTCGGCGAGCGCGAGGTTGCCGATCCGGCGCTCGGGCAGCTCGCGACGGTGCCACATGTCGGTGTCGATCCCATCGTGGATAACGCGGATCTTCTGCCGGTATGCGTCGGGCATGAGGTCGCGCTGGTAATGCGTCGGTGAGTAACCGGCCGCGCAGTACTCGAGGTCGAGCAGGATCATCGCGTTGCGCGCCGGGCTCCTCAGGCGGTCGATCTCGGCGACCGGGACGTCGCGGCGAAAGTCGAGATCGCTGTCGCGGGGCCGGTAGAAGTACTCGAAGTAGTCGATCACCGGGGCGTTCGGGTACAGCTCGCGCAGGAACAGGGTCGAGCCCCATCCCGAATGCCCAACGATCAGGTCGGGCTTGATCGCGGCGCTGACCGGGCGCAGCGCCTCGTAGACCCCGACCGCATGCCAGATCGCGTTCTCGAATGTTCGTGAGACGTAGTGGGTGCGCTCGGTCGCGCCGCCGCGGGTCCGGTACTGGATGTTGTCGACGCCGCCGACGCTGCCCGGCGGCCGCTCGGAGACAAATGTGCAGCGCCAGCCGCGCTCGGCGACCAGCCGCGCCGCGATGTGCCCGAACTGAGCCGGGAAGTTCTTGTGCACGAACAGAACGTGGACGCGGCCAAGGCTACGGGCCGGCGCTCCGATCGGTTTTCGGCGGTGTTACGGTTGCAGCGAGCGAGGCCCAGGGAGCGAGCATCAGGGAGGTGCGAGGTGGCCAGGCTCAGGCAAATACGCGCGCCAAGGACAATCGCGTGAACCGGTCGCAGCACCGCCTGCGCTCCTACCGGCTGCGTTCGCCGATTCGGGAAGTTCCGGCGCCGGTGCTGCCGCGTGGGTCCACCCCGGTTGCGGACGGGACGCGCGCCCGGTTCGAGGTCGCCCGCAACGGCTTCAAGGGCGAGGTTTCGATCCCGCCACGCCCCCACGGGTGGCTGGTGATCGCGTCCCCAGACGAGGCCGGCCCGGAAGCCGCAGGCGGGGCCTACGCGACGCTGCGAGTCGAGCGCCCCCGCGACGGCCGCTGGGCCGAGGCGCTCGCCGCGGCGACCCGGTGGCTCGCCCGACTCCCGGAGGCGCGCGGGCTTTCGATCGCGATCGTCGGGCGCGGAGAGGGGCGCGAAGCGGCCCTGGCCGCCACCGCCGCGCTCGGGCGGGGCGTCGCCGCGCTCGTTCTCGATGCCGAGGCGGCGGGGCCGATCGTGCTCACGCCGACGCTGATCGCGGGGGACCGCGACCGCGTCGCGGCGTTCCTCGCGGCGGAGCTCGGCGGCCCCCCCGAATGTGCGCTCAACCACCGCGCCCGTCGCGAGCTGGCGCGGGGCCTCGAGCGGAGCCTGCGGCGGGACTGCCGCCGCCGCGCCGGCGGACCGCTGAGCGGGAGGGTGCGGACGGGCCTCGCGACGCTCTCCGCCGCGCTCGCGTTCACGCTCTCCCTCGCCGGTCCGGCCCAGCATGCGGACGCCGCTGTGACCTCGAGCTGGTCGGTGGGGACGTTGCAGCTGAGTGTCAGCTCCGATATCGCGTCCGATGCGATCACGATCGCCTGCGCGCCGACCGGCCCGCTGAGCAACCGCGTGACCGTCAACGGCGCGAACGTCACCGTGACCGGCGACGGCGGCGGGGATCCGGGGATCCTCAACTGCGCCGAGGCGAGCTCGATCTCGGTTGACGGCCAGGGCGGCGCCGACACGATCGACCTCTCGGGCGTGAGCAACGCCACGTTGATGTTCATCAACCTCACCGGCGGGGACGTGAGCCTGCTCGGCGGGGCGGGCGCGGACACGCTGCTCGGGTCGGGCGTCGGCGACGTGCTGAGCGGCGGGACCGGGAACGACTCGATCAACGGACAGGGCGGCTCCGACACCCTCGACTACTCGGCCGCCGCCGCCGGCGTGACCGTCAACCTGCTCACAGGGACGGCGACCGGCGAGGGCACGGACACGGTGAACGCCGAGAACGCGTTCGGCAGCGCCCAGGCGGATTCGCTGACAGCCGGGACGGCGGTCACCTCGCTTGTCGGAAACGATGGCGGCGACACCCTCGCGGGCGGCTCCTCGGGCGGAACGCTTTCGGGCGGAAACGGCGACGACAGCGTCACCGGCGCGGGGAACGCGGACAGCCTGCTCGGCGACGCCGGCGCCGACACGCTCGACGGCCTCGCGGGGAGCGACACGGTGCTCGGCGGGACCGAGGACGACTCGTTGCTCGGTGGCGACGGAGCCACGGACACGCTCGACGGTCAGGCCGGCGCAGCCGACATCGTCGACTACTCGGGCGCCGGCGGCGCGATCGACCTCAGCCTCGACGGAGCGCAGACGGTCGGTGGCGCCGAATCCGACAGCATCGCGGGCTTCGAGCAGGCACGCGGCACCGGGGCCGCGGACACGCTGACCGGGAGCGCGACAGCGGCGAACACGCTGCTCGGGGGCAACGGCGGCGACGTGATCGACGGGCTGAACCTCGACGACTCGCTCGACGGCGAGGCGGGCGCCGACGTCGTCAGCGGAAGCTTCGGAGCCGACACCGTGCTGGGCGGGAACGGCGCGGACACGCTCCAGGGCGACCCGGATGCCTCGGTCGCGGGCGGCTCCTTCAACGACACGATCGACGGCGGAGCGGGCGGGACGAACAACGACCTCCTGGTCGACGAGGTGCGCTCGACGAACGGCGACCTGCGGCTCAACGACAGCGTGATGAACGGCAACGGAACGGACCAGCTCACGGAGATCGAGCGCGCGTCGCTGGTCGGCAACTCGGGCGACAACCTGCTCGCGGCGAGTGACTCGTTCAACCCTCCCAGCCTCACCCCGGCGTTCTCCGGCCCGGTGACGATCGTCGGCGGCGACGGCGCGGACACGGTCCGAGGCGGGACGGCGAACGACAGCCTCGACGGCGGAGCGGGGTCGGGCGACGAGATCAACGCGGTCTCGACCGGCGACCAGACGCTGACCGATGCCTCGCTGACGACCGCCGACCTCGGCACCGACTCGCTCGCCGGCTTCGAGACGGCGTCGCTCCAGGCCGCAAACGGCCAGGAGCAGAACAAGCTCGACGCGAGCGGGTTCTCCGGACCCGCGAGCCTGTTCGGGGGCATCGGATACGACACGCTGCTCGGCGGCTCGGCGGGCGACCTGCTGCAGCCGTCGAACCCGCAGGGCAGCGTCCCCGAGCCGCTGCCCGACTCGGTGAACGGCAACGGAGGCTCGGACACGGTCAAGTACCTGGACGTCACCGGCCCGCTGAACATCGACCTTGGAGCCGGGACCGCGGTGGCCCCGGAGCTACCCACCGATGACACCTGGGCCGTCCTCTCGAGCGTCGAGAACGCGATCGCGACCGACGCCAACGACACCCTGACGGGCGACGCGGGACCGAACGTCCTTGACGGCGACGACGGCGACGACATTCTTCGTGGCGGGGCGGCGAGCGACAGCCTGATCGGCGGCACTGGCGCGAACACGGCCGACTACTCGGACGATCCGGGGGGCGCCGGGATCGACGCGAACCTTGGCACCGGGCTCGTCGACAACGCCTCCACCGACACGCTCTCCGGGATTGAGAACCTGGTTGGGACCTCGTTCGGCGACTCGATCGAAGGCGACGGGGCGGCGAACGTCCTCGCCGGGGCGGGTGGCAACGACACGATCACCGGCGACGGCGGGACGGACACCCTGCTCGGAGGCACGGGCGACGACGTCCACAACTCTCAGGACGGAGGGGTCGTCGACGTCAACAACTGCGGGGACGACGTCGACACGGCCAACGCCGACGTCCAGGACACGAACGTCGCGTGCGAGACGGTGAACACTCCCGGAGGCGGGGGAGGAGGCGGGGGCGGGGGAGGAGGCGGTGGTGCCGACACGACCCCGCCCGTGCTCACGCTGTCGGGGGACAAGAAGCAGCACTCGAAATCAAAGGTCAAGGTCGACGCCGCCTGCGATGAGGCCTGCACCGTCGAGGGCACGGGAACGATCAAGGTCCCGAAGGCCAAGCACGCCAAGAAGAAGAGCTACGACCTCGGGTCGGACTCCGCCGACCTCATGCCGGGCGAGACCGAGACCCTGGTGCTGAAGCTGAAGAGCAAGGCGAGGAAGAAGGTCAAGAAGGCGTTCAAGAAGCACAAGAAGTCGACCGCGACGGTGAGCGTCAGCGCAGCGGACGCGGCCGGGAACCAGAGCGCCGGCGAGCGCAAGGTGAAGGTCAAGAAGAAGTAGCCGCCGGGCCGCGTGGCCCCGGCCGACGGCGCCGCTCTGGAAAGATTGCGCCGTGCCGGATTCGGTGATCACGGTCCGCGGGCTCCGCAAGACCTACGGCGATCTTGAGGCGGTCCGCGGAATCGACCTCGAGGTGGAGCGCGGCGAGGTATTCGCGTTCCTGGGCCCGAACGGGGCCGGGAAGACGACGACCGTCGAGATTCTCGAGGGCTACCGCTCGCGCAGCGGCGGCGACGCTGAGGTGCTCGGGAGCGACCCCGCGCGCGCGACGCGGGAATGGCGCCAGCGGATCGGGATCGTGCTCCAGCAGTGCCGGATGCAGCCCGAGCTGACGGTTCGCGAGACGCTCGACCTCTACGCCGGCTACTACGACGCCCCGCGGCCGGTCGACGAGACGGTCGAGGTCGTCGGGCTCGGCGACAAGGCCGACGAGCGCGCGCGCAAGCTCTCCGGCGGCCAGCAGCGCCGCCTCGACGTTGCGATGGCGCTGATCGGCGATCCCGAGCTGATCTTCCTCGACGAGCCGACGACCGGGTTCGACCCCTCGGCGCGCCGTCAGGCGTGGAGCGTGATCTCCAACCTCCGCAGGCTCGAGAAGACCGTCTTCCTGACCACGCACTACATGGAGGAGGCGCAGACGCTCGCCGATCGCGTCGCGATCATCTCCGCCGGGCGGATCGTCGCCGAGGGGCCGCCGGCCGAGCTCGGCGGGCGCGACGACGCGCCGACCCGGATCAGCTTCGCGCTCCCCGACCGCGTCGGCCAGGCCGACCTGCCGGGCGCGCTCCGCGGTGAGGCGCGCGAGGCCGACGGCGGTCTCCTGATCGAGTCGCGCGAGCCGGTCCGCACGCTCAGCGAGCTGACCGGATGGGCGCTCGAGCGCGGCGTCGAGCTCGAGGGGCTCGAGGTCCGCCGCCCGAGCCTCGAGGACGTCTACCTCGAGCTCACGGAGCAGGAGCCCCAGACGACGGTGAGCGGGGAATGAGGCGCACATGACGGCAGGCACCCTCGTCCTCCACCAGTTCCGCTACGACCAGAAGACCTTCTGGCGCAACCCCGCGTCGGTCTTCTTCACCGTGGCCCTGCCGCTCGTCTTCCTGTTCATCTTCGCGACGATCTTCGGCAACAACACGATCCACGAGCTCGGCGGGATCAAGGCGACGACCTACTACGTCCCCGCGATCACGACGCTCGCGGTGATCTCGGCGACGTTCGTCTACCCGGCGATCTCGGTCACGCGCCAGCGCGAGGCGGGGATCCTGAAGCGCCTGCGCGGGACTCCGCTGCCGAATTGGGTCTTCATCGCCGGCCGGGTCGGCAACGCAATCGTGATCTCGGTGCTGATGACGGCGCTGGTCACGATCGTCGGCAGGCTCGTCTACGGCGTCGCGCTCCCGGGCCTCGACCGAATCCCGGCGATTCTGGTCACGATCGCCGTCGGCGCGGCCTCGTTCGCGTGCATGGGCTTCGGGCTCACGGTGCTGATCCCGACCGAGGACGCGGCGCCCGCGATCACGAACGCGTTCGCACTCCCGCTGTACTTCATCTCCGGGATCTTCATCCCCGAGAACGAGATCCCCGACGGCGTCCTCAGCGTCGCCGACGTGTTCCCGTTCCGGCACTTCTTCCAGGCCTTCTTCAGCGCCTTCGACCCGCAGACGACCGGCTCCGGGTTCAAGCCGGAGGACCTGCTCGTGGTCGTCGTCTGGGGCATATTCGGCCTGATCGTCGCCGTGCGCTACTTCCGCTGGACGCCGAGCGGCGGGTGAGCGGCGATAGCTTGTAGGGCATATGGATATGGGCGATCAGGTGTGCGTGTAGATGGCGAGTATTCAGGTCACGATCGCGGTTTCGGACATCGACCGCAGCATGGAGTTCTACGACGGTCTGCTCGCGCCGCTCGGCTGGCGCAGGCAGGGACCGGGCCAGAAGATGGGCTGGGGCCTGTGCGAAGCCGGAGTTCTTCATCGTCCCGAACGGGCGCGACCCGGCCGACGAGACGAAGATCTGCTTTCCGGCGCGCACCGTCCCCGCGGTCAAGGACGCCTGGGAGGCGGCGCTGCGGCTAGGCGGCAGCGACGACGGCCGGCCAGGCCAGCGGCCGGAGTTCGGCGCGACCTACTACTGCGCCTTCGTGCGCGACCCCGACGGCCACCGGCTCGAGCTCGCTGTGCTGCCGGATTGAGCTAGGTTCTGGGGCAGGACACACGGCGACTCAGGAGGGCTAGATGACGGTCATCGTCGGGATCAACGGCTTCGGCCGCATCGGGCGCAACATCTTCCGCGCCGCCTACGAGGCCGACGCCGACCTCGAGGTTCGTCGCGGTCAACGACATCACCGATCCGGGCACGCTCGCCCATCTGCTCAAGTACGACTCGATCGTACGGTCGCTTCCCGGGCGAGGTCGAGGAGCGCGAGGACGCGATCGCCGTCGACGGGCGCGAGGTCAAGGTGCTCTCGGAGCGCGATCCTGCCGAGCTGCCCTGGGACGAGCTCGGCGTCGAGGTCGTGATCGAGTCGACCGGGCTCTTCACGTCGCGCGACGACGCCGTCGAAGCACCTCGAGGCGGGCGCGAAGAAGGTGATCATCTCGGCGCCGGCGAAGGACCCCGACATCACGGTCGCGCTCGGCGTCAACTTCGACGACCGCCTACGACGCCGAGAGGCACAACATCATCTCGAACGCGTCGTGCACGACCAACTGCCTCGCGCCGGTTGCGAAGGTGATCAACGACGCGGTCGGGATCGAGCGCGGGCTGATCACCACGATCCACGCCTACACGGCCGACCAGCGGCTCCAGGACATGCCGCACAAGGACATGCGCCGGGCGCGCGCGGCGGCGATCAACCTGATCCCGACGACGACCGGTGCCGCGAAGGCGGTCGGGCTCGTGCTTCCCGAGCTGGACGGAAAGCTGAACGGGATCGCGATCCGGGCGCCGGTTGTCACCGGCTCGGTCGTCGACCTCGTCGTGCGAGGTCGGGCGCGAGACGACCGCGGACGAGCTCAACGCCGCCGTGCGCGAGGCCGCCGAGGGGCCGCTGAGCGGCATCCTCGCCTACACCGAGGACCCGATCGTCTCCACCGACATCATCAAGGACCCGCACTCGTCGATCTTCGACGCCGAGCAGACGATGGTGATCGAGGGACGGATGGTGAAGATCCGTCTCGTGGTACGACAACGAGTGGGGCTACTCGAACCGGTGCGTCGAGCTGGCCGCGAAGGTGCTGCAGCCGGAGACCGGCAGCGGTCGGTTGACGGCGGCCGGTTGAGCTTCGCCAAGGCGAGCGTTCGCGACGCCCCGGTCGCGGGGCGGCGCGTGCTGGTCCGGGTCGACTTCAACGTCCCGCTCGCCGACGGCGAGGTCGAGGACGACACGCGGATCCGCGCGGCGCTGCCGACGATCGAGCTGCTGCGCGAGCGCGGCGCCGCGGTGATCCTCGTCTCGCATCTCGGGACGGCCGAAGGGGTCGACCCGACGCTGTCGATGGCGCCGGTCGCCGAGCGCCTCGGCCGAGCTGCTCGGCGACGAGGTTCAGCTCGCCGACGGCGTCGTCGGCGACGAGGTCGAGCGACAGGCCGGCGAGCTCGGCTCGGGCGAGGTGATGCTGCTCGAGAACAGCCGCTTCGAGCCCGGGGAGACCGAGAACGATCCCGAGCTGGCCGCGGCGCTGGCGCGCGCTCGCGCGACGTCTACGTCAACGACGCATTCGGCGCGGCCCACCGCGCCCACGCGACGCACCGAGGGCGTCGCCCGACTGCTTCCGGCCTACGCGGGCCTTCTGCTCGAGCGCGAGGTCCGCGAGCTGACCGCGGTCCTCGACGACCCCGATCGCCCGCTCGTGATCGTGCTCGGCGGCGCCAAGGTGTCCGACAAGATCGGCGTGATCGAGCGCTTCCTCGAGACCGCCGACGCGATCCTGATCGGCGGCGCGATGTGCTTCAGCTTCTTCCGCGCGCAGGGCAGGCCGACCGGCGACTCGCTCGTCGAGGAGGAGGGCGTCGAGCTCGCCAGGCACGCGCTCGAGCGCGCCGCGGAGTCCGACTGCGAGCTGCGCCTGCCGGTCGACCTCGTGATCGGCGACAGCTTCGACGCCGACGCCGAGCGCCGGGAGCTCGACGGCGTCGAGCGTTCCCGACGGCTGGATGGGGCTCGACATCGGCCCCCGCACCGCCGCCGCCTACGCGGAGGCGATCGCGCGGCGCCGGGACGGTGTTCTGGAACGGGCCGATGGGCGCGTTCGAGCTCGAGCCGTTCGCGGCGGGCACGCGCGCGGTCGCCGAGGCGGTGGCCGAGGCGCGCGGCGAAGACCGTCGTCGGCGGCGGCGACTCGGCCGCCGCGCTCGCCGAGTTCGGGCTTGGCCGACGGGGTCGACTGGCTCTCGACCGGCGGCGGCGCCTCGCTGGAGCTGATGGAGGGCAGGGAGCTGCCCGGCGTGGAGGCATGCTCGATGCGAATGAGGTACCGGGCAATGCTGAGCGGCGTCCCCTCGTCGCCGCCAACTGGAAGATGCACAAGACGATCGCGGAGGCCGAGAGCTTCCTCGACGGCGTTTCTGCCCCAGGTGGGCGAGCTCGGCGGGGTCGACGTCGTCGTCTGCCCGCCGTACACTGGCGCTGCGACCGCGGTCGAGCTGCGCTCGCAGAGTCGCGGTCGACGGATCGCCGCCCAGAACATGCACGAGGAGCCGAGGGCGCGTTCACCGGCGAGGTCTCGGCGCCGATGCTGCGTCGAGATCGGCGTCGACGGGGTGATCCTCGGCCACTCCGAGCGGCGCCAGTACTTCGGCGAGACCGACGAGGCGCTTGGCGCGCAAGGTCCCGGCGGCGCTCGCGGCCGGGCTCGATGCCGATCCTCTGCGTCGGCGAGACGGAGGCGCAGCGCGACGCGGACGAGACCGAGGCGTGCTGCGGCGCCAGCTCGAGCGCCGACCTCGCAGAGGTCGCGACCGAGCGAGCTCGCGCGGCTCGTGATCGCCTACGAGCCGATCTGGGCGATCGGCACCGGCCGCAACGCCACGCCCGAGCAGGCCGCAGGAGGCGATCGCGTTCATCCGCTCGGTGGTCGCAGAGCGCGAGCGACGCCGCGGCGGCCGCGGTCCGGATCCTCTACGGGGGCTCGGTCAAGCCCGCCAACGCCGCCGAGCTGCTCGCGCCCGACGGGATCGACGGCGCGCCTGGTCGGCGGCGCGAGCCTGGACCCGGAGACGTTCGCGCGATCTGCCTGCGGCGGCGAAGCAGTGAGCGCGGCACCGCCGCGTCGCCGGTCGGCGGTCGCTCGTCGTCCTCGACGGCTGGGGGCTCGGCCTCGCCGGCCCGGGGAACGCGATCAGCTCAGGCCGAGACGCCGGTCTTCGACGGGCTCTGGGAGCGATACCCGCACACCACGCTTGACCGCCGGCGGACGCGACGGTCGGGCTGCCCGACGGGCAGATGGGCAACTCCGAGGTCGGCCACCTGAACCTCGGCGCCGGCGCGGTCGTCAAGCAGGACCTGGCGCGCATCGACGACGCGATCGCCGACGGCAGCTTCTTCGAGAACCGGTGCTGCTCGAGGCCTGCGAGGCGGCGCCGACGCGGGCCCCGCGGCCGGCTGCACCTGATCGGGCTGCGTCTCGGACGGCGGCGTCCACTCGGGCTGGGAGCACATCGAGGCGTGCATCGAGCTGGCCGCGCGCGAGGGCGTTCCCGACCTCGTCGTGCACGCGTTCACCGACGGCCGCGACACGCTGCCGAACTCGTCGCCCGGCTACGTCGAGGAGGTCGAGCGCTGGCTGCGCCGCGCCGGGCGGGTCGGGACCGTCGGCGGCCGCTACTACGCGATGGACCGCGACCGGCGCTGGGAGCGGACCAAGCTCGCCTACGACGCGATCGTCCACGCCGCCGGGCTGCCGCGCCGACGACGCCGAGGCGGCGATCAGGGAGGCGTACGAGCGCGGCGAGACCGACGAGTTCATCCGCCCGACGGTGATCGGCGACTACGACGGGATGGCCGACGGCGACGCCGTCCTCCACTTCAACTTCCGCCCCGACCGCGCCCGGCGAGCTGATCGATGGCGCTCGGGCGAGCCCGACTTCGCCGAGTTCGAGCGCGGCCGGGCTGCCGGACGTCTACCTCGCGACGATGACCGAGTACCGCGCCGGCTGGCCCTACCCGGTCGCGTTTCCGCCGCACGAGCCCGAGACGACGCTCGCCGAGGTGATCGCCGAGCGCGGCGGGCGCCAGCTCCACGTCGCCGAGACCGAGAAGTACGCCCACGTCACCTACTTCTTCAACGGCGGTCGCGAGCGGGAGTGGGAGGGGGAGGAGCGCCGCCTCGTCGACTCGCCGCGCGACGTGCCGACCTACGACCACAAGCCCGAGATGAGCGCCGCGGGCAGCCGCCGACGCGTTCGCCGACCGCTGGCGGGCACGACGGCTACCGGTTCGGGATCATCAACTTCGCCAACGCCGACATGGTCGGCCACACCGGCGTCATCCCCGCCGCGATCGCGGCGGTCGAGGCGGTCGACGCGCTGCCTCGGCGAGGTCGTCGAGGCGGTCGACGGAAGGGCGGCGTGCCTGCATCGTCACCGCCGACCACGGCAACGCCGAGCAACATGCTCGAGCCGGACGGCTCGCCGAACACCGCCCACTCGATCAACCCGGTGCCGCTGGTCGTCACCGTCGACGGGCGTCGAGCTTGCGCGACGGCGGCGATCCTCGCCGACGTCGCGCCGACGGTGCTCGCGCTGCTCGGGATCGAGCAGCCGGCAGGCGATGACCGGCGCGCTCGCTGATCGAGGGCTAATCGGGAATCTGCATCTTCCTCGTCGCCGACAGGCCACGCCGGCTCAGGCTCCGCGGGTGCGGACGACCCGGGGCGGCTGCGGTTCGAGATCATCGCGCGCGACGGCGCGGCCCGGACGGGCCGCCTGAGCACCGCGCACGGCGCGGTCGCGACGCCGGCGTTCATCCCGCTGGCGACCACGCGGCGACGGTGCGGTCGCTCGACGCCCGCCGAGGTCGCCGGGCTCGGCTTCGAGCTCGTGCTCGGCAACACCTTCCACCTGCTGCTCGCGCCCGGGCCGGAGCGGATCGCCGCGCTCGGCGGCCTGCACGAGTTCATGGGCTGGGAGCGCGCGGTGATCACCGACTCGGGCGGCTTCCAGGTCTTCTCGCTCGCCCACGGCGGCGTCGCCGACGAGATCAAGGGCCGGCGCGGACGGCGCGAGGGCGCAGGGGGCGGTGCTGGAGATCGCCGAGGATGGGGTGCGGTTCCGCTCCTATCTCGACGGCTCCGAGCGCTTCTCGGCCCCGAGGACTCGATGGCGGATCCAGGCGGCGCTCGGCTCCGACATCGCGCTCGCCTTCGACGAGTGCACGCCGTATCAACGCCGACCGCGACTACACGGCGCGCTCGACCGAGCGCACCCACCGCTGGCTCGACCGCTGCCTCGACTGGCACGAGCGCTCACGGCCCGCGCGCGCCAGGCGGTGTTCGGGATCGTCCAGGGCGGGGTCCACGAGGACCTGAGGCGGGAGTCGGCCGGGCGCGGTCGCGGCGGCCGCGGTCGACGGGATCGCGATCGGCGGCACGCTCGGCCGCGACAAGGCGGAGATGTACGGGGTGCTGGACGATGACGCTGCCGCATGCTTCCGGCCGAGGCGCCGAAGCACCTGCTCGGGATCGGCGAGGCCGACGACCTGCTCGAGGGGATCGGCGCGCGGCATCGACCTCTTCGACTGCGCGGTGCCGACCCGGCTCGCGCGCCACGGCATGGCGCTGGCACCGCTGCCGGACGCGCGCTTCCGGTTCGACATCCGCACGCTCGGCGCACGCGCGCGCGACCAGGAGCCGCTCGTCGACGGCTGCCCGTGCCCGGCCTGCACGCGGCCACACCCGCGCCTACCTCCACTACCTCTCGCGCGCGGAGGAGCTGACCGCGGCGTGCGCCTGCTCACCCTCCACAACCTCACCTACACGCGAGCGACTCGTGCGCCGGGGCCCGCGAGGCGATCGCGGCCGGGCGCTTCGACGCCTACGCGGGCGCTGTCCGCGGCGGCGCGGCGCCCTGGGACGCTGCGATGGAGCGCGCTGACGGCCGCTACTGCGTGTTGCCGCGGATCGATCTCGTCGAGGCGCTGAGATCTGATCGTTGATCGTCGTGGTCGCTCGCCGAGTCGCTGGCGTTCGTGGTCCCGCCTCGCGTCGGCGAGCAGGACCAGCCCGGCGATCGCCGCCGCGAGCAGGGCGAGCACGATCAGCAGCGCAAGATCCGCACCGCGCGAACCGGCGCGATCCCTGGCGCCTGCGCTGCGGCGCAGCCGGGGTGATCACGGGGCGCGGCGGCGGCCGGGCGGGGCGACGGCGCGGCCCCGAGGAGCGCGGCGGCGAGACCGGGGTGGCCTGCTCGGCGGGCTCGACTCGGTTCGCGGGGCGCCGCGCGTGGCCGCGGTCTCGCTGCCGGTGGCGTCAGCGCGGTCGCGGCCTCGGACGCCGGCGCCGGGTCCTCGCCCGCGCGCCGGCGCGCAGCGCCTCGGCGAGCTCGCGCGCGGTGCCGTAGCGCTGCGCTCGGCTCGCTCTCGAGCGCGCCGAGCACCGCGGCGCGACAGCGTCTCCGGGATCGGGCATCGTATGAGCGTCGGCGGCAGCGGGCGCTCGTTCTCGCGCCGGATCGCGAGCTCGGCGAGCGTCGAGCCCTCGTACGGAAGCCGGCCCGGTGAGCAGCTGGTAGAGGACGACGCCGAGCGCGTAGACGTCTGCGGCCGGGGTCGCCTCCTCGCCGCGGGCCTGCTCCGGCGCGAGGTAGGCGGCGGTGCCGACGACCGAGCCGACCTGGGTCAGCCGCGTCTGCTCGGCGGCGCGGGCGATCCCGAAGTCGGTGAGCTTCACCGTCATCTCGCCGTCGCGGCGTGAGGACGCGCCGTCGCGCGCCGCGGGGCCGCCGATGATCATCAGGTTCCCCGGCTTGACGTCGCGGTGGATGATCCCGTGTCGGTGGGCGTACTCGAGCCCCGCGCAGGCCTGGATGCCGATCTCGGCCGCGATCTGAGGCGACAGCGCCCCGAGCGACTGCAGCAGCTGGGCGCCCGAGCGGCCCTCCACGTACTCCATGACGATGTAGTGGCGGTCGGCGTCGACCCCGGTGTCGTAGACCTGGACGATATTGGGGTGGATCAGCTTCGCGACCGCGAGCGCCTCGCGGCGGAACCGGGCGACGAACTTCTCATCGTCGGAGAGGTGCTCGGCGAGGACCTTGACGGCGACGGTTCGCTCGAGCACGCGGTCGGTCGCCCGGTAGACGCTCGACATCCCGCCGGAGCCGAGCCGGCCCCTGGAGCTCGTAGCGGTCGGATAGGACCTGGTCGGCCATGCTCAGCCGCTGATCCCGCCGTTGTTCGGAGCCGCGGCGGCTTCGGCGTCGTCGTGGTCGGCTTCGTCGTCGTCGTGGTCGGCTTCGTCGTCGTCGAGCGCGTGGTGGTCTCGGTCGTGCTGGTCGGTCGGGGTTGTCGTGGTCGTCGTCGATGAGCTCGTCGTGGTCGTTTCGCCGCAGTTCTTGGTGTTGCTCGCGAGCCTGTGGAGGTTCGCCGCTCCGGCTTGGATTCCCCTGCGGACCTTCGCTTCCCCGATCTGTCCCGCCTCGCGGCTCAGCGTCTTGGCGGCCGACTGGACGCCGGCACAGTTCCCGTCCGCCTGTTCCTGTGCCGCGGTGCTGAGCTGGGCGAGCATTGCCTGCGCCTGGGTGGCCGAGATGCTCCCGCCGCCCCCGGATCCACAGGCGACGAGCGCGGCGGCGGCCGCGCCCAGCGTTACGGAGAGCAGCACGGCCGGCAGTCTGGGCATTGCGGGCGAGTCTAGTGCGTCGCACGGTCACTGTCCGACGTACAGGCGCCGCGCCAGCTGCTCCGGCAGCCCGGCCTCGGTTATCGCCTCGGCGGCGCGGTCGATCTCGTAGTCGACGCGATGGTAGGTCGCCTTCCATGCATCGGTGTCGAGCGCATCCAGGCGGCTCGCGGATCGCCGTCGCGGGGCTGGCCGACGCTGCCCGGATTGACGAGCCAACGCCCCTCCTTGATCTCCAGCGTCGTTCCGGCCTGCGCGTGGGAGCCCTGAGCGTCGTGAGCCGGCCCAGCGGTGCCGGGATTGCCCTCCGGCGGCGCGACAGAGCCGTCCTCCAACTCGGGGACGACGAAGAACAGCGCAACGTGCGAGTGGCCGATCAGGCTCACCCGCGCCGACTGCATCCGCATGCACTCGGCCGCCTGATCGGCCCAGAGCACGTACTCCCACACCGGGTCGCGGGGCGAGGCGTGGTAGAGGCCGACCTCGTGGGTCTCGTCCGCGGGCTTGAGCCCGCGCAGGAACGAGAGCGTCTGCTCGCTGCTGTTCTCGCGCGTCCACTCGACCGCGTCGGCCGCCGCCGGAGAGAACGCCGAGACCTCGATCTCGCCCAGAACGGCGAGGTCGTGATTCCCGACCAGGCAGAGCTCGCAGCGCTCGGCGACGAGCTTCGCGCACTCGTCCGGCTGGGCGCCGTAGCCGACGACGTCGCCGAGGCACCAGGTCTGGTCCGGCTCGGTGCGGTCGATCGCGGCGAGGGTCGCCTCGAGGGCGGGCAGATTCGAGTGGATGTCGCTGAAGATCGCGAGGCGCATTCGGCGAGCCGTCTATCGTAGGCGGATGCGTGGTGGGAGCCTGTGGCGTGTCGGCGCCGCGGCCGTGACGGCTCTGATCGTCGCCGAGGCGGCGGTGTGGCTGCTTCGTCCCCGCGAGCCCGGGATCGCGCCGGCCAAGGTCTCTGCGAGCGACTACTTTCCCGCCTCCGAGATCGAGCGCGCGACGAGCTTCCAGGACGGACAGCGGGCGCTGCTCCTCGCCAGCCTCGCGGTCGAGGGCGTGGTCCTGATCGCGCTATCGACCGGACACCCGCGCGTCGCGCGTCGCGCTCTGGTGCGGCTCGGCAAGCGCCCTGTGCTCGGCGCCGCCGCGGCCGGCGCGGCGATCTCGCTGACGCTGTCGCTCGCAAACCTGCCCGTCGGTGCGATCGGCCAGGGGCGTGCAGTGGACTACGGGCTCTCGACACAGAGCCTCGGCGGCTGGCTCCAGGACCAGGCGAAGTCGATGCTGATCGGCGCGATCCTGACTGCCGCCGTCGCCTCGATGCTGATCGCGATCGTTCGCCGCTTCGGGCGCTGGTGGTGGATCCCGGGGACGGGCGCCCTGATCGTGCTCGCGGTCCTGTTCACGTGGATCGCGCCGGTCGTGCTCGCGCCCGTCTTCAACCGCTTCCAGCCGCTCCCGGCGGGGCGCGATCGCGCCGACGTGCTCGAGCTCGGCCGCAAGGCCGGGGTCGACATCGGCCAGGTCTACTCGGTCGACGCGAGCCGGCGCTCGACGGCGCTGAACGCGTACGTCGACGGGATCGGGCCGTCGAAGCGGGTCGTGATCTACGACAACCTGCTGAACGAGGTCCGGCGGCCGCTGCTGCGCTCGGTCGTCGCGCACGAGCTCGGGCACGTGCGCCACAACGACATCTGGCGCGGACTCGCCTGGTTCGCGATCGTCGCCCCGTTCGCGCTTCTGTTCGTGCGCGAGGCGACCGACGCGCTGGCGCGGCGGACGGGGACCGACCCCGCGACGCCGGCGTCGCTGCCGGCATACGCGCTTGTGCTCGGCCGTGGCGACGTTCGCGCTAGGCGTGATCGGCAACCAGCTCTCGCGCGAGGTCGAGGCTTCCGCGGACAGCTTCGCGCTCCGGCTCACCCACGACCCGAAGGCGCTGATCGACGTCCAGCGCCGGCTCGCGAAGGCGAACCTCGCAGAGCCGGACCCGCCTGCGGTCACGACCGCGCTCCTCGGCACCCACCCGTCGACGATGGACCGGATCGGCGCGGCGGTCGCCTGGAAGAGGGGCGAGCGCTAGAGGACTAGGACGCCTCGCGGCCGTCGTCGTCGAACTCGGGAAGGCTCTTTATGCCCTCCCGCGTCTGCCACTTCGAGTAGTTGTCCTCGAGCGCGTCGATCAGCTCGCGCATGAACCGTGGCGAGAGCGCAACCCGGGAGACGACGACTCCGGGGATCTCATCGTCCTCTACCTCATGGTCGACGCGCGCGAACGTGATCGTGAACTCGTAATCCGAGTGGCTGACGTTTGCAAAGTTCGCGTATACGCCCGCGAGCGCCTCCGGGGAGGTGTGGATGTTGATCTGGCGCTCTGGACTCTCCTCTGGCATCTGGTCACCTCGCCTCGCTTGACAGTGCCGGCTGCCTAGTATCGCAGCGATGGTGAGCAAGACAGATCCGGTGCTCGATCTCAGGCACGCGGTCGAGCGGGCGGCGGCAAGCCTGCGCGACGGCGAGCAGGTCGGAGAGCCGAAGCTCGAACGTCCGCCGAAGCCCGAGCTCGGCGACTACTCGACGAACGCGGCGATGCTGCTCGCACCGGCGCGTGGCGAGCAGCCGCTCGAGGTCGCCGAGCTGCTGCGCGAGGAGCTCGGCGGCCGCCTGGGGGGGAACGCGGAGCGGATCGAGGTTGCCGGGCCGGGGTTCCTGAACGTGTTCCTCTCCGACCGCTGGTATCGCGAGGGGGTGCGCGCCGTGCTCGACGCCGGGGACGCGCTTTGGCGCCGGCGTGATCGCCGAGCCAGAACGGGTCCTGATCGAGTTCGTTTCCGCGAACCCGACAGGGCCGCTGACCGCCGCCGGGGGCCGCCATGCCGCCTACGGGGACTCAGTCGGTCGCATCCTCGCCCATGCGGGGGACGAGGTCGGTCGCGAGAACTACATCAATGACCACGGCAGCCAGGTGCGCCGCTTCGCGGAGTCGATCGCGGCGCGGATGACCGGGGGCGATCTGCCCGAGGACGGCTACGAGGGCGACTACGTCGCCGAGCTCGGCGAGGAGCTGGCGGCGGAGGGCATCGACCCCTCCGACCTCGACGCGCTCGAGCGGGCCGGCGTCGAGCGGATGCGCGCCGCGATCCAGGCCACCCTCGAGCGCTTCCGGGTCGAGTTCGACGTCTGGTTCTCCGAGCGCTCGCTGCACGATGCCGGGCGGGTGGACGCGATCGTCGACGAGCTCAAGCAGCGCGGCCACGCGTACGGGTCCGAGGGCGCGGTGTGGCTGCGGTCGACCGACTTCGGCGACGACAAGGACCGCGTGCTCGTCCGCTCCGGGGGCGAGCCGACCTACTTCGGCGCCGACGTCGCCTATCACTGGGACAAGTGGGGGCGGGCCGACCGCCTGATCGACGTGCTCGGAGCCGACCACCATGGCTATGTGGCGCGGATGCGCGCCGCGATCGAGGCGTTGGGCGGCGACCCGAGCTTCTTCGAGGTCCTGATCATGCAGTTCGTGCACGTGCTCGAGGGCGCCGAGCGGACGCAGATGTCGAAGCGTCGCGGCGACTTCGTAAGCCTCGACGAGCTGATCGATGACATCGGGGTCGACGCGGCGCGGTTCCTGATGCTCCAGCGCAGCCACGATACGACCGTCGACCTCGACCTCGAGCTCGCCCGCCGCCAGTCGCAGGAGAACCCCGTCTACTACGTCCAGTACGCGCACGCGCGGATCGCAAGCATCCTCCGCAAGGCGGGTGACGCCGCCGTCGACGGGGCGCTCGCGGACCTCGGGGCGACGCTCGCGGCGTCGGTCGAGCCGGCGGAGCGCGCGCTCGTCAAGCGCCTGCTCGAGCTGCCGGACGAGGTCAGGGCCGCCGCCGAGCTCCGGGCGCCGCACCGGCTGTGCGCGTACGCGACCGCGACCGCCGCTGACTTCCACGGGTTCTACCGCGACTGCAAGGTGGTCGGGGCGGAGGGGGAGGGGATTGAGCAGGCGCGGCTCGCCGTCTGCGTGGCGACGAAGCGGGTGATCGCCGGGACGCTCACGCTGCTCGGCGTTGACGCCCCCGAGCGGATGTAATCTGCAGCGCACGGCAGCCGAGATGGAGGTTGGGCGCGTGACGAAAGCTGAGTTCGTGGACCGGCTCGCCGGCGATGGCCGGCTCGGGAGCAAGAAGCAGACCGGAGAGGCGGTCGACACCGTCCTCGACGCGATCGCCGACGCGCTCGCCCGCGGCGAGGAGATCAACTTCACCGGGTTCGGCAAGTTCCAGGTCGCCGAGCGCGGCCCGCGCCAAGGGGTCAACCCGCGGACCGGCGAGCGGATCACGATCCCGGCCGGACGCCTACCGAAGTTCTCGGCCGGCGCCGCGCTGAAGTCGAAGGTCAGGGGCGCCTAACCTGAGCGAGCCGTTCGCCGACCGGCTCGCGGCGCGGGTCGAGGAGCGGCGCAGCCAGATCTGCCTCGGGCTCGACCCCGACCCCTCGCGGCTGACCGCCAAGTCCGCGGGCGGCAGCGACCCCGCCGAGCTCGCAGCCGACGCCGTCGCTGCGGAGTGCGCGGCCCTGATCGAGCGCGCCGGCCCGTCGTGCGTGGCAGTGAAGCCGCAGCTCGCCTGCTTCGAGCGCCTCGGAGCGCCCGGATGGCGGGCGCTCGAGCGGGCCTGCGCCGCCGCGCGCGACGCCGGGCTGCTGGTGATCGCCGACGGCAAGCGCGGCGACGTGCCGGTCACGGCCGCGGCCTACGCGCAGGCGCTGGTGGGCGGGATGCAGACGCCGTGGGGCCCGGTCGTCGGCCTCGGCGCCGACGCGTTCACGGTCAATCCGCTGCTCGGCTCGGACTCGCTCGAGCCACTGATCGCCGAGGCCGAACGCGCGGGGGCGGGGGTGTTCGCGCTCGTGCGAACCTCGAACCCGGGGGCGGCCGAGCTGCTCGACCTCCCGGCTCCTGAGGTCCCCTTCCACGAGCGGATCGCGGCGATCGTCGCCGCTGCGGGCGGCCGGCTCGCGGGCTCCTCGGGGCTGAGCGGGATGGGGGCCGTCGTCGGCGCGACCGAGCCGCGGTTCATCGAGCGGCTGCGCGAGCTGATGCCGCGGGCGATCTTCCTGCTCCCCGGGGTCGGTGCGCAGGGCGGCCGAGTCGCGGAGCTCGCTGCCGCGTTCGACCCCGGCTCCGCGGCGGCGCTCGTTACCGCCTCGCGGTCGATCGCCGGCGCCGAGGATCCCGGCGCGGCAGCGGCCGAGCTCAGGGAGCAGGCCTGGGCCGTGGCGGCGGGTTGAGGCGTGCCGGCGCCGATAGGATGCCGCGCTGATCGGCGGTTGACGGCATGAACAGGGCCGATAACTCACTCGTGCATATAGCCGCAGCGGCCGCGCTGGTGCTCGCGTTCGTCGTGCTCGTGTTCGTCGTCGCCACGTCGCTCGGGGGCTCCTCGTCATCCGGCGGGACCAATCACGCCGGGGGAGGAAAGAGCTCGAAGCCGACGCTTCGCACGTACACCGTCAAGCCGGGCGACAACCTGAGCGCGATCAGCGCCAAGTACAAGGTTCCGCCCGACGTCCTCAAGCAGCTCAATCCGAAGCTCGATCCTCAGGCTCTGGTCCCCGGCCAGCAGGTGAAGCTGCGCTGAGACGGCTGGCCGCCGCGCTCCTGGTCGCGTTCGTTGCGCTCCCGGCGGGTCGCGCGCTCGCGGCAGCCCCCGCGACCCCGCGGCAGGGACCGCCCGACATCGACGCGAGGTCGTGGCTGCTCGTCGACGCCGCCGACGACAAGGTGCTGGCCGAGCACCAGCCCTCGCGAAAGCTCCCGATTGCGAGCACGACGAAGCTGATGACGGCGTACCTGACGCTCAAGAACCTGAAGCTGAACAAGCTCCTTCCCGCTGCTGCCTATACGCCTACCTCCTCGGCCGAGGTCGTGCTCGGGCTCAAGGCGGGGGAGAAGCTGACGGTCAGGGACCTCCTCTACGCGATGCTGCTCCCGAGCGCCAACGACGCCGCGGTGACGCTGGCCGACGGCGTCGCCGGGTCGACGAAGAAGTTCGTCGTCGAGATGAACAGGGGCGCGCGTGCCCTTGGTCTCCGGCACACGCATTACGAGAACCCGATCGGCCTCGACTCCCCGGGCAACTACTCCTCGGCCGGCGACCTCATCAAGCTGACGCAGGCGCTGCGCGAGAAGCCGACATTCCGGCGCATCGTCGACACGCCGTCGATCACGCTTCACAGCGGCGACGAGCAGCGCACCGTCACGACCCGCGACGAGTTGCTGCTGAAGTACCCCTGGATCACGGGGGTGAAGACCGGGCACACCCTGCAGGCCGGATACGTTCTTGTCAGCTCGGGGACGCAGAAGGGGGCGACGCTGATCTCGGCGGTCCTCGGCGCCCCCTCGGAGGCCGATCGCGACTCCGACGCGCTCAAGCTCCTCGACTACGGGTTCTCGCTCTACAGCCAGCAGAACCTGGTCAAGAGAGGGGAGGTCCTGGCGGCGACGGATGTGCGCTGGCAGGGCGAGGAGCTGAAGCTGCGCGCCGCGAAGCCGCTGATCGCCGGGACGCGCAAGGGCCAGAACGCCGACGTCGACGTCAAGGCCCCCGACGAGGTCGAGGGACCGGTCAAGGCCGGCGAGAAGCTCGGCGTCGCGAAGGCGACCGTCGACGGCCGCCCCGTGGGAAAAGTGGCGCTCCTTGCGGCGCACCATGTTGGAAAAGCCACCTTCCTCGATAAGGTGGGCTCGTACCTTCCCATCATCGCGATCGCCGTCGTGCTGCTGGTCGTGATCGCGGTGGTGGTGGTCAGGATCCAGCGGCGCCGGCGTCGGAGGGCGAGAAGTCCGGAGGACAGGATGAGGCACCAGCAGGAGAGGATGCGCCGCCGGGAGGAGCGCTCGTGATCCTCACGGTAACCCTGAACTCGGCGATCGACCGCACGGTCACGGTGCCGAGCTTTCGGCTCGGACAGCGCCATCGCGCGGTCGAGCGCCGGACCGTGTCCGGGGGGAAGGGGGTCAACGTCGCGCGGGCGGTGAAGCTGCTCGGCAGGCCGGTAATCGCTACCGGACTCGCCGGGGGCCCGACGGGAAGCAGGCTGATCGAGCAGCTGAGCGAGGAGTCGATCCTCAACGACTTCACCCGGATCGCCGACGAGTCGCGGACCAACCTCGCCGTGATCGACCCGACAACCGGCGAGCAGACCGAGATCAACGAACGCGGCCCGAGCGTCACCGGCTCCGAGGTCGAGCAGTTCATGGAGAAGCTTCTGTACCTCGCCCAGGGCGCGACGTTCTGCGTCGTCGCGGGGAGTGTCCCGCCAGGGGTCGACGCGGGGGTCTACGCGCGCCTCGTCACCGAGCTGCGCGAGCTCGGGGTGACGACGATCCTCGACAGCGACGGTGAGCCGATGCGCGCCGGGCTGCGGGCGGAGCCCGCGATCGTTGCCCCCAATGTGGCCGAGGCGGAGGAGGCGGTCGGGCACGAGTTCACCGACTCCGACGACCTCCAGCTCGGCCTCCGCGGCCTGATCGAGATGGGGGCCGGCGAGGCGATCGTGACGCGCGAGAACGGGTGCGTCGCGATCGTCGGCGAGCCGCCGCACCGGCACCGCTATGAGGTCTCGATTGATTCGCTTGAGCCGGTCGCTGCGGTTGGGTCGGGCGACGCCTTCCTCGCCGGCTACACGGCCGAGCGCTACGCGGGCTCCGCGCCGCGTGACTGCCTCGCCTACGGGGTCGCGTGCGGGGCCGAGTCGACGCAGCACTTCGGGGCGGGGACGATCGACCCGCGCGAGGTCGAGCGGCTGCTGCCGCGAGTCGAGGTCCGCGAGCTCGACGTCCCGGCGGGCGTCGCATAGGGGAGCCGCTCCGCTTTGCGTCCGCCGCGGCGGGGTTGGAACCATTCCCGCCGCCTGCTCCACTTCGCGTCCGCGGCGGCGGGGTTGTCTATCATCGAGGGGGCGTTGGGATCGCCTCCTCGAACGCCGCAAATAGCAGCGTTTCGGCCCCGGGACGCCGGGGTTTTTTCGTCCGCGCGCGACCATAGCCTGGCTGCGAGGCTCCAGCTGAAGGGGACAAGGTCGTGGAGATAGAGATAGGGCGCGGAAAGAAGGGACGGCGGGGCTACGGCTTCGACGACATCGCCATCGTGCCCTCGCGGCGGACCCGCGACCCCGACGACATCGACATCACGTGGACGCTCGGCCCGTATCGCTTCGAGCTTCCGCTCCTCGCCTCGGCGATGGACGGCGTGGTGAGCCCCCAGACCGCCGGCGAGATCGGCCGGCTCGGCGGGCTCGGCGTGCTCAACCTCGAGGGCATCTGGACGCGCTACGAGAACGCTGAGGAGCAGCTCGAGCGGATCGCCCGCGCTCCGAAGCCGCTCGCAACGCAGCTGATGCAGGAGATCTACGCCGAGCCGATCAAGCCCGAGCTGGTCGAGCAGCGGGTCGAGGAAGTCAAGAAGCTCGGCGCGGTCGCATGCGGCTCGATGACGCCGCAGCGGGTCAGCGACCACTACGAGATCGCGCTCGAGGCCGGGCTCGACATCCTCGTGGTCCAGGGGACCGTGATCTCCGCGGAGCACGTCTCGTCGACGGCCGAGCCGCTGAACCTGAAGGAGTTCATTGCCGAGCTCCAGGTCCCGTGCATCGTCGGCGGCTGCGCCTCGTACAACACCGGCCTGCACCTGATGCGCACCGGCGCGGTCGGCGTCCTCGTCGGCGTCGGGCCCGGCGCCGCGTGTACGACCCGCGGAGTGCTCGGGATCGGAGTCCCGCAGGCGACCGCGATCTCCGACGTCGCTGCGGCGCGCTCGCAGCACATGATGGAGACGGGCCAGTACTGCAACGTGATCGCCGACGGCGGAATGCGCACGGGCGGCGATGTCTCGAAGGCGATCGCGTGTGGCGCCGACGCGGTGATGATGGGCTCGCCGCTCGCCCGCGCGAATGAGGCACCCGGCCGCGGCTTCCACTGGGGGATGGCGACCTTCCACCCATCGCTGCCGCGGGGCACCCGCGTCGCCACCGAGCAGGACGGAACCCTCGCGGAAATCGTGCTCGGGCCCGCGCACGAGAACGACGGCACCTTCAACCTGATCGGCGCGCTGCGGACCTCGATGGCGACATGCGGGTACGAGGACATCCCCGCCTTCCACCGCGCCGAGGTGATGATTGCTCCGGCGCTCCAGACCGAGGGCAAGCAGCTTCAGCGCGACCAGTCGGTCGGCATGGGCTCGAACGGTCGCGCCGCCGTCTCCACCGGAGTAGCCGTCTCGGATGACTGAGCCCGAAGTTCGGGCTAGCGGCGCGGCCGCGGTAGAGGCGGATCAGGGTGTTGCGACGGTCGGCGCTGAGCCCGCCGGCGCGGACGCGAGGGCGAGCGAGGCAGGTCACCGGTCATATGAGGCCGAGCGAGCGAAAGCGGAGCGGCCGGCGGAAGTCATTTTGGTGCTCGACTTCGGGGGCCAGTACTCGCAGCTGATCGCGCGCAGGATCCGCGAGTGCGGCGTGTTCGCCGAGCTGCTCCCCCACGACGTCGACTTCGACGAGATCCGCGCCCAGCGTCCCTCGGCGCTCGTCCTCTCCGGCGGCCCCGCCTCGGTGTACGCCGACGGGGCGCCGGCGCTGCGTCGCGAGCTGCTCGCGCTCGACATCCCCGTGCTGGGGATCTGTTACGGGATGCAGGCAATGGTCCATTCGCTCGGGGGGCGGGTCGAGAGCGCGCCGAGTGGCGAGTTCGGCCGCACCGAGCTCACCCTCTCCGACGGAGGCGGACGACTTCTCGGAGGCCTTCCGCGCGAGCAGCAGTGCTGGATGAGCCACCGCGACACGGTGTTCGAGCCCCCGCCCGGCTTCGACGCGCTGGCGTCGAGCCCCGAGTCGCCTGTGGCCGCCTGCGAAAGCCCGCAGCGTGGCCTCTACGGGATCCAGTTCCACCCCGAGGTCGTGCACACACCGCACGGGACCGAGATCCTGACTCGGTTCCTGCGCGACATTGCCGAGTGCCGCGAGCGCTGGTCGCCCGCCTCGGTGATCGACCAGCAGGTGGCGGCGATTCGCGCCCAGGTCGGAGACGCGGGCGTGATCTGCGGGCTCTCGGGCGGGGTCGACTCCGCCGCCGCTGCGGCACTCGTCCACCGCGCCGTCGGCGACCAGCTCACCTGCGTGCTCGTCGACCACGGGCTGCTGCGCAAGAACGAGGCCGCGCAGGTCGTCGAGGCATTCCGCGACCACCTCGGCGTGCCGCTGATCGACGTCGACGCCGCGGACCGTTTCCTCGACAAGCTCTCCGGCGTCACCGAGCCGGAGCTGAAGCGCAGGATCATCGGCGAGGAGTTCATCCGCGTGTTCGAGGAGGAGGCCGAGCGGCTTCCGGACGTCCGCTTCCTCGTCCAGGGGACGCTGTACTCGGACGTGATCGAATCGGGAGGCGGCGCCGGTGCGGCCACGATCAAGTCGCACCACAACGTCGGCGGTCTCCCTGAGGACCTCGGCCTCGAGCTCGTTGAGCCGCTGCGGATGCTGTTCAAGGACGAGGTGCGCGCCGTCGCCGGGGAGCTCGGGCTGCCGGACCGGATCGTGTGGCGCCAGCCGTTCCCCGGCCCCGGGCTCGCGATCCGGGTCGTCGGCGGCGAGGTCAACCGCGAGCGGCTCGAGACGCTGCGCGAGGCCGACGCGATCCTCCAGGAGGAGATCCGCGCCGTCGGCCTCTATCGCGAGCTGTGGCAGTCGTTCTGCGTGCTGCCGGTCGTGCGCTCGGTCGGAGTTCAGGGCGACGAGCGCACCTACGCGTACCCGATCGTGATCCGCGCCGTGACCTCCGACGACGCGATGACCGCTGACTGGGCGCGTCTTCCCTACGATCTGCTCGAGCGGATCTCGGGGCGGATCATCAACGAGATCCGCCACGTCAACCGCGTCACTCTCGACGTCTCGTCGAAGCCCCCCGCGACCATCGAGTGGGAGTAGCTCGCCGCTACGGGATCGCGACCATGAGGTCGAACGTCCCGGCCGCGTAGATCTCAAGCGAGCCCGAAGGGCACTTGCTGTCGTTCGGGCTGACCACTTAGGCCTGCTGCGGCGTTCCGGCGAAGCCGCTGTTCCGCACAGGGGTGACCTCGGCGACGCTCGTGGCGAGATCGATCCCCGACGCCGGTGTAAGGCAGTAGATCGTTTCGGTGGTTGGAGTCGACGAGGTGACGCCGGTAAAGCCCACCGTCCTCGCCGGGTCGAGGGAGGGATTCGCGCCCGAGTTGACATACGCGTACGCCTTCGCGGTCCCGGGCGCTCCCTGCAGCGACCTCCGAGCCTTCTTGGTCAGCCGGTTGGCCTGGACACCGTGCTTCTTGATCTGGCTTCCCTTGATCAGATGCTTCGCCCAGCTCAGGCCGCCGAGGCTGAAGAACAGCGCCGCGGCCGCGAGCACGAGCGCGGCGACGGTCAGTGGTGAGCTGCGAAGTCGGCTCATCCGCGAGCTCCTAGTGGTGGACCTCGCGGAAGATGTAGTGCCCGCCGAGCAGCTGCGTCACGGTGACGAGCTTGTATCCGCGGTGCTTGAGGTTGGCGATGATGTGCGGGAGCGCCGCGACGGTCTGGCCGCGGAAGCCGCCGCCGTCGTGCATCAGCACGATCGAGCCCGCCCGCGCGCTCGTGGCGACGCTGTAGATGTGAGCCGAGCCGGGCGTCGACCAGTCGCGCGTGTCCCTATCCCAGTTGATCGTCGCCATCCCGGCGGCGTGGGCGGCGCCGACGACGCCTCCGCCCAGCGATCCGCCAGGGGGGCGGAACAGGCACGGTCTGAAATCGGTGTTGCGTTGGATGATGTTGCTCACCGCGCGCATGTCGCCGACGCCAGCAAAGCGGTGGTGCATCGTGTGATTCCCGAGCTCGTCGCCGTGCTTCATGATCGCCCGCTGCACCTGCGCCCGCCCGCCCATGTTCTCGCCGATCTCGAAGAACGTGCCCTTGACGTGCTTGTGCTCGAGGATGCTGAGCACGCGCGAGGTGTAGATGCTCGGGCCGTCGTCGAACGTCAGCGCGACCCGCTTCTTGCCCCGCGGGCCGTTGAAGTGGAGGCCTCCGCGTGGCGTGCACCCGACCTTCTCGAGCGGGAAGATCCGGTCGGAGATCTCACCCTGGTCGGGGGCGGTGTCCTGGCACGTCTGCGTCGTCGTCCCGGTCGGGAGCAGCGGCGGCGAGGCGGGTGTGCACTCGGGACCCGTCCATCCGCTCTGCACGCTCCACGAGATGCTCCCGGGGTGGACTTGCGCCGCGCCGAGCGAGAAGTGGATCGTGTAGCCGCCGTTCGTACGCTTGATCTTCGCGGGGAAGCTCCCCTCCTTCTTGGTCTTGCCGGCGCCGTTGAAGCTCGAGCGGCCGACCCGTGGGCGCTGGTGCTTCTTGCGCTTGCCGCCGGGGCAGAGCAGCTTCGGCTTCGTGTGCGAGCCGTGGACCTTCATGCACACGTAGCGCTGGGTCGTCGAGCCGACCTGGTTCGGGTACCGCGTCAGCGACGAGATCCCGGGCGGGGGCAGGTGCGTGTTGACGACGAGCGTCGCCTGGCGGTTGTGCTGGGAAAAGTCGACCCCCGAGAGGTCGAGCGGGCCGAGCGCGTCTGCAGAGTCCCCGTGGATCGCGGCGCCCGCGATGGTGACCTCGATCGCCACCGCTCCTGCCGCCGCGATCGCCACCGCCACCGCCACAACCGGCGTCAGCCTTCTGGCTCTCACGCGCGGGAGCCTACCTCAGCGCGACGGCGGACCGCGCAGGTCGCGGTCACGACCACCGGTCCCAGCGCCGCAGCAGCGGCAGCGGATCGATCGGATGCCCTTGGGGGCGCCCGCCGGGCCAGTACTCGAAGTGGAGCTGGCATCCCTCGCCGCGCGCGTTGCCGGTCTTGCCCACGGAGCCAATCCGCTGCCCGGTGTGGACGGTCTCGCCCTGATGGACGCGCACGTTCGGGAGCATGTGCGCGTACATGTAGTCGGCGTTCGACTTGCGCTGGTCGATGACGACGTAGAAGCCGTACAGCGCTCCAGAGTACGAGCGCGCCTGGACCTTCCCGCCCCGGGCCGCGACCAGCGGCGATCCGCAGTGCGCCCACACATCCTGGCCCTGGTGAACGCGGCCCCCGGAGCGCGGGACACCGAAGCGGTCGCCGTAGGAATGGCCCGCGCGGACCGGGAAGATGTGGTCGAAGAAGCGGAAGCCCGCGCGCTTTCCGCCCGCGGAGCCGCCGGTGCTGACGCGGAACTCGTAACGGCCGCGAAGCCCCGCGCCGCCGTCCTCGCGCATCCCATCCCAGGCGACGCTGTGGCGTGCGAAAGGCGAGCTGCCGCGCTCGCTCCAGCTCTTGACGACGTGCCCATGGCGGCGGAGCTGGACCTGGACGTCGCGCGATCCGGAGGCTGCAAAGCGGTAGTGGAGCTTGACCGAGCGGCCGTCGAAGAACGCGCGGCGAGGCTTCGCCGCCGTCGACGTCAGCTTGAAGCGGCCCGGCGGTGGGAGCTGCGAGTCAGCGACGACGCGGAGCGGGTGGGGGGCGGGGCGCGAGACGCCGGAGGCGTCGACCGCGCTCACCTTGCCGGCGACGGCGTCGGTGGGGACGTCGACCTCGATCGAGTGTCCGTTGGCCGCGGCGGCTGGGTTCGCAACGCTCGTCGTTCCCGCGGCCGACGTGAAGCTGACCGCGCTTGTTCCGCCGAGCCCCCGGCCGTGGAGGCGAATCGTGCCGCCGGCGGCGACGGACTCCGGGCCGGCGCAGCGCTCGACGCAGGTCAGCCCTGTGACCTTCGCTCCCTGCTCCGGCTTCGCTTCGGCGCCGGCGCTTCCGGCGGCAACGGCGGCAGCAAGCAACAGCCCCGCCGCCGCCAGCGCGCGGAACCGTCTGTCCTGCTCGTCAGCTCGCCAAGCCGAAGTCAATGCGGGCGGAATCCTACGACCAGCGGTCCCAATCCTTCAGGCTCGGCAGCGGGTCGAAGGGCTTGCCGCCCTGGTACCACCCGGGCGGAGACCAGATCTCGACGTGGAGATGGCACGCGGTCGCGTCGCCCGTCTGACCGACGATCCCGATCTGCTCGCCGGTCTTCACCTTCTCGCCCTTCTTCACTGAGGCGGGCTTCTTGAGGTGCGCGTACAGGAAGTCGCGCCCCATCCCCTTGCCGTCGATGACGACGTAGTTTCCCGCCAGCGACTGGAAGGCCTTGAACTGGACCTTGCCGCCGCGCGCGGCGACGATCGGCGTCCCGCAGTTGGAGAGGACGTCCTGCCCCTGATGCGTGTGGCCGGCGCGGCCGGCGCCGAAGCGCGCGCGCCCGGGCCGCCGAAGTTGTGCTTGCCGCGAATCGGGAACTCGTAGTCGAAGTACCCGAACGAGGTCTGGCTACCCGAACGAGGTCTGGCCCTCGCTGCCGCTTCCGCCCGAGCCGCCGATCGGGCCGATCCGGAAGCGGTAGTCCCCGGGCTTCGCCGAGCGCTTGCCGTTCGTCGTCCCGTCCCAGTCGAGTGTGTTGAACGACGCCGGCTGCTGGTTCTTCTGCACCCAGCTGCGAACGACGCTCCCGCTCTTGCCCTTGAGGAGGTCGATGCGGATGTCCTTGGCAGAGTCGCTGTTGAACAGGTAACGGAGCTCGAGGTTCTTGTCGCCGTCGAAGAACACCTTCGAGGGGGATACCGACGCGTCCGCGAGCTTGAACTCCCCCGGCGCCGGAAGCTGGTCGGTGGAGACGATCTGAATCGCGAGCGGCGACTTCGAGGCTCGGTCGGATGAGTCGATGAGCGACGGCTTGCCGTCGGCGGCCTCGTCAGGGACCTTGACCTGGACCTATCGACCGCTGACGTCACTCGGCTTCACGTTCGCCTTCCCGCCCTCGCCCTTGAACCCCACCGTGTCGACGTTCGAGAGGTGTCGACCACTGAACAGGACCTTGCCCCCCGCGGCGACCTTGCGAAGGTCGGCGCATTGGTCGATGCAGGTCAGGTCCTTGATGTGGGGGGCTTGGCCGTCTGCAGGCCTCCGCCGCCGACCGCGCCGCGGGCGATGCCACCGCACGCGAACGCGAACGTCGCGACGGCAAACGAGATGGGTATGAGTTTGCGCCTCCGGCGCGGGCTCGGGGAGATCGATCGGGCCAAGTGAATACGTCTCCTTCCATCGCCGACGGAGTTAGCTGTCGGGCTCGCGCTGAAGAAGCTGCGCTACGGACGATGTCCGATTCGCCCCAGGTCCCACGTCGGGCGCGCGAGGCGCCCCGAGCGCCTATCATCGTCGGTCCTTGCCGCGCGGGGACTCGCGCGGTTTTCATCGTGAAGACCTTTGTCGCAACACCCAAGAACCGCGAGCGCGACTGGCTCGTGGTCGACGCCGAGGGCAAGACGCTCGGCCGGCTGGCGACCCAGATCGCCGACGCCCTGCGCGGGAAGACGAAGCCCGAGTACACGCCGCATTGCGACACCGGCGACTTCGTCGTCGTCGTCAACGCCGAGAAGATCCACGTCACCGGCAACAAGCTCCGCGACAAGGCCTACCGCCGCCACAGCGGATACCCGGGCAGCCTGCGCGAGCGCAGCCTCGGTGAGATGCTCGAGCGCCACCCCGAGGAGGTGATCCGCGAGGCCGTGCGCGGGATGTTGCCGCGGAACCGTCTCGCGCGGCGCCAGTTGACGAAGCTCAAGGTCTACGCGGGCCCCGACCATCCCCACGGGGCCCAGCAGCCGAAGCCGATGGAGGTCACGTGACGCAGGACGAAGAGCGACAGGACGGCGAGGAGCAGGCTCCCGAGCAGGAGCAGCCCGCGGCCGAGCAGGAGCAGCCCGCGGCCGAGCAGGAGCAGCCCGCGGCCGAGCAGGAGCAGCCCGCGGCCGAGCAGGAGCAGCCCGCGGCCGAGCAGGAGCAGCCCGCGGCCGACGCCGGCGACGAGGCGGCCGGGGGCGAGGCTGAGACCGAGACTGAGAAGAAGAAGGAGGGCGACCAGCCCCCGGGAGCCGAGCTCGAGCCGATCGCGATCGAGACCGAGCGCCCGCTCAGCGCCGAGGAGAAGGCGCGGGTCGAGGCCGAAGCTGAGGAGCGCGCGCGGCTCGAGGCCGAGGCGACCGCGGAGACGGGCGAGGAGCCGTCTTCCCACGCCGGTCCGACCGTCAAGCTCGAGAGCGACGCGCGCTTCAGCGCCACCGGGAAGCGCAAGAGCTCGATCGCCCGGGTGATCGTCCTCCCCGGCAACGGCCGTCTTGAGGTCAACAAGCGCAGCCTCGAGGAGTACTTCCCGCGGCCGCTGCATCAGACGATTGCCCGCCAGCCGCTCGTCACCGCCGGCTACGAGAGCTCGGTCGACATCCGCGTCCGCGTCCACGGCGGCGGGATCTCCGGTCAGGCCGGAGCCGTCCGCCACGGCATCGCCCGGGCGCTGTGCGAGATCGATCCCGAGCTCCGCCGCGAGCTCAAGCGCCGCGGCTTCCTGACGCGCGACGCGAGGCGCAAGGAGCGCCGCAAGGCCGGGCTGAAGAAGGCCCGCAAGCGGCCCCAGTTCTCGAAGCGGTGACCCGGCCGCTCGCGAGCCGCGAGCGCCGGCTGTTTGGAACGGACGGCGTACGGGGCCGGGTCGGGGACGTGCTCACACCCGAGCTCGCGACGGCCCTCGGTCGCGCGGCGACCGCCGAGTGCGGCGCCGAGCGCCCCCAGGTCGTGATCATTCGCGACACGCGCGAGTCCGGTCCGATGCTCGAGGCCGCGCTCGCGGCCGGCGTCGCCGCGGCGGGCGGGGACGCGTTCCTCGCCGGCGTGCTGCCGACCCCCGCCGCGGCGGTGCTCGTCCGCCGCCACAACCTCGATCTCGCCGCGGTCGTCTCCGCCTCACACAACCCGTGGGCTGACAATGGGATCAAGTTCTTCGGCCCCGACGGGGTGAAGCTCGCCGACGACGCCGAGGCGGCGATCGAGGCGCGCCTCGACGAGCGCCCGCGGGCGGCCGGTATCGGGAGGATCCGCACGCTCCACGGCGCGCTGGACGATTACCTGCGCGAGCTCGGAACCGCGTTCGCGCTCGACCTTGGCGGCCGCAGGATCGCCCTCGATTGCGCGAACGGCGCCACCTACCGCGCTGCGCCGGCGGTGTTCGAGCGCCTCGGCGCGGACGTCGACGCGGTCGCGGTCGAGCCCAACGGGCGCAACATCAACGAGGACTGCGGCTCGACGCACGTCGAGCGCCTCGCCGAGCACGTGCGTGGGACCGATGCCGAGATCGGGTTCGCGTTCGATGGCGACGGTGACCGCGTCCTCGCGGTCGACAGCGAGGGCCGGGTTCGCGACGGAGACGAGCTGATCGCGATCGCGGCGGATCACCTCGAGCGCGCCGGGGTGCTGAGCGGGGGCGTCGTCGTCACCGTCATGACCAACTACGGATTCCACACCGCGATGGAGGAGGCGGGGATCGACATCGCAGCGACGAAGGTCGGCGATCGCTACGTGATCGATGAGCTCGGCGTCCGCGGCTGGACGCTCGGGGGGGAGCAGTCGGGGCACATCATCTGGACCGAGTTCGCTTCGACCGGGGACGGCATCGCTGCGGCGCTGCTCGCGCTGCGCGCGCTGGAGGACCGCGACCTCGCCGAGGTCAAGCCGTTCGAGCGCCTGCCCCAACGGCTCGTCAACCTCGAGCTCGCCGATCGCGACGCCCTCGACGGCGCGAGCGGACTGTGGGCGGCGGCCGAGAGCGAGAACGCCGCCCTCGAGCGCCGCGGTCGGGTGCTGGTGCGCCCCTCGGGAACCGAGCCGCTCGTGCGGCTGATGGTCGAGGCGCCGACCGAGGACGAGTGTGACGCCGTCCTCGAGCGCCTCCTCGAGGCGGCGCGCCGCGAGCTCGGCTAGGCGTCGCCCGACGCCTCACGCCTGGGTCGCGGCGGGCTGGCCGCCGACGCTCGTTTTTTCGACGTCGGGCGCCTATCCTCTTTTGCCTCCAATGTGCGGAATCGTCGGATACGTTGGCGGCCGCCCGTGCCGCCCATTGCTGATGGAGGGCCTCGAGAAGCTGGAATATCGAGGCTATGACTCGGCGGGCGTCAGCGTGCTCAGCGATGGGCACATCGAGACCGTGCGCGCGGTCGGCAACCTGTCGAACCTCCGGCGCGCCCTCGACGCCGAGACCGACGGCGCCGGTGGCGGAGGCGTCGCGGTCGCCGCGCCGCCGGCGACGATCGGCCTTGCCCACACGCGCTGGGCGACGCACGGGCGGGTCACGGAGGAGAACGCGCACCCGCATGCGGCTTGCGACGACGGGATCCAGATCGTTCTCAACGGGATCGTCGAGAACCACGCCGAGCTCCGACGCGAGCTCGCGGCCGACGGTCACAGCTTCAGCTCCGAGACCGACGCGGAGATCGTCGCTCACCTGATCGAGCGCGAGTACGACGGCGACCTCACCGAGGCCGTTCGCGACGCGTTCAACGAGCTCCGCGGCCATTACGCGTTCGTCGCGATGCACCGCGAGCATCCCGACGTCCTTGTCGGCGCCCGGCAGGAGTGCCCGCTGGTCGTCGGGATCGGCGACGAAGAGACCTACCTCGCGTCGGCGATCCCGGCGTTCCTCGCCCACACGCGGCGGGTGCTGCTTGTCGAGAACGGCGAGCTCGTCACCGTGACCGCCGGCAAGGTCGCCGTCACCGATGCGTCCGGGGCGCCGGTCGACCACGAGATCGAGGAGGTCACCTGGGACGAGGATGCCGCCGAGAAGGGCGGCTACCCGACGTTCATGATGAAGGAGATCCACGAGCAGCCGGACTCGGTCGCCGAGACGATCACCGACCGCCTCCCCGACCTCGACGCCGTCGACCTCTCCGAGCTCGAGCTCGACACCGAGCTCGTCAGGGGCCTGCGCCGGATCGTCGTCGTTGCCTGCGGCACCGCATACCACGCGGGACTCGTGGGCCGCTACGCGATCGAGCAGTGGGCGCGGATTCCGGTCGAGATGGACATCGCGTCCGAGTACCGCTACCGCGACCCCGTCGTCGGCCCCGGCGATCTCGTGATCGGGATAACCCAGTCCGGTGAGACCGCCGACACGCTCGCGGCGATGCGGCTTGCTCGCGAGCGCGGTGCGAAGGTGCTCGCGCTGACCAATCTGATGGGGAGTCAGGCGACGCGCGAGGCCGACGCCGTCCTCTACACCCGCGCCGGGCTCGAGATCTGCGTCGCCGCGACGAAGACGTTCACGAGCCAGGTCGCCGCGATGTACCTGCTCGGGCTCTGGCTCGCCCAGACGCGCGGTTCGCTCCCGGAGGAGCGGATCGCCGAGTTGATAGCGGAGCTGAAGCGGATGCCGTCGAAGATCGCCGAGACGATCGAGGCGGTCGAGCCGCGAGTGCGTGCGATCGCGCGCAGTCAGGCCGACCAGCGCTTCTTCTTCTACCTCGGGCGCAACATCGGCCTCCCGATAGCGCTCGAGGGCGCGCTGAAGATGAAGGAGATCACCTACATCCCCAGCGACGCGTACGCGGCGGGGGAGATGAAGCACGGACCGATCGCGCTGCTCGACGAGTCGACCCCGGTCGTCTGCGTCGCCACCGACAGCCCGATCCTCGACAAGGTGCTCTCGAACGTGGCCGAGGTCCGGGCCCGAGGCGCCGATGTGATCGCGATCGCGACCGAGGGGTCCGAGGAGGTCAGCGATGTCGCGGACCAGACCCTGTTCGTCCCGCGCACCGACTGGATCGTCGGCGCGCTGCTCGCGGTCGTCCCGCTGCAGTTGCTCGCCTACCACGTCGCCCGCCTCAACGGGCTCAACGTCGACCAGCCGCGCAACCTCGCAAAGACGGTGACAGTCGAGTGAGCAAAGCTGCTGGGGCGGGTCGCGTGCGCGCTCGCCCTGGTTGTCGCCCTGGCGCTGAGCGCGTGCGGGGGCGGCGACGAGGCCAAGCCCGACCCGGCGGCACTGGCGCCGGCGGATGCGCCGTTCTATGCCCAGGCGGTGGTCCGGCCGCAGGGGGACCAGGCGGACCTCCTCCAGGCCTCGTTCTCGAAGCTGCTGAATACCGACAACCCGGGCGGGTTCATCACTTCGCGCCTCAACCGCTCGCTCGCGACCCGCAAGCTGAGCTACTCCAAGGACGTCGCGCCCTGGCTCGGTGAGGACGCGGGCCTGTTCCTCGACAACTTCAAGCCCAACGCCGACGGCGCGGTGATCGTCGCCACGACCGACGGCGACGCCGCCGAGGCGGCGATCGCGAAGGCGGCCGACGCGGATCCCCAGCCCGAGAAGGACGCCTCGTACAGGGGTGTCGACTACAAGCTCAGCAAGGCCGGGAGCGCCGCCGGGATCGTCAACGACTTCCTCGTCGCGGGCACGGAGCGAGCGTTTCGCTCGGTCGTCGACACCTCGCAGGGCGCCGCGCCGCTGAGCGAGAGCCCCACGTATCGCTCCGAGCTCGGCTCCGCCCCCGAGGACCCGTTCGCGACGGTGTTCGCCGGCGTCCCCACGGTCCTCAGGGGGCTCGAGACCTCGGGGCAGATCACGGACACCCAGCGCGCGGCCCTCGTCGAGTCGCTCGGCGGGGTCGCCAAGGCGCCGGTGCTCGTCTCCGCGACGGCGCGCTCGTCGCAGCTTGCGGTCAACGCGTCGATCGGGGCCCTCAGCCGCGACATACGTCTCGGGGGGGACGAGACCGAGCTGCTGCGCGACCTACCCGGCGACTCGTGGGCCGCGTTCAGCCTCGGTAGCGTCGGCACGGCGCTGACAGCGGTCCTCAACCGGCTCGGTCCCGACGCGCGGATCTCGGTCGGCGCGCTCGAGGACAGCCTGCGGCTTCGCACCGGGGTCGACATCAGCACCAACCTGCTGCCGTGGGTCGGGGACGTGGCGCTTTTCGCGCGCGGGGCCGATCCCCTCAACGTCGGCTTCGGCGCGGTCCTGCAGACGAGGGACACGAACGCGTCGTCGGCGGCGATCGAGGGAGTGCGGCGGGTGCTCAGGGCGCAGTCCACGCTCGGCGTGGCCTCGCTGGCGTTGGCGGAGGGCGGCACCGGATTCTCGTTCACGCCTCAGGGGGCGCCCGACCACGTCAACGTGGTTCAGCGCGGCGACAGGGTCGTCGTCGCGTACGGCGACGATACGACCGACCAGGCGTTCTCGGCTGACCATCCGTTGGGCGAGGCGCCCACGTTCAAGGTCGCCGCCGAGGCGCTCGGCAGCGACTTCCCGGTCGCCGGCTACCTGGCGTTCGCGCCGCTGTTCGGGCTGATCGACTCGACAAGCACCGCGACCGATCCCGGCTACGTGAGCGCGAAGCCGTACCTCCAGCATCTGAACTACGCGATCGTCGGCTCCAGGCAGGCCGGCGATCGCGACGAGGTTCGAGCCGTGCTGGGGCTGAAGTGATCGCGGGGCCCGTGAGCGACGGGGTCGGAATCGACCTGCTCGAGATCGCGCGGCTCGAGCGCGCGCTCGAGCGCCGCCCCGCGCTTGCCGCGCGCCTGTTCACCTCGACGGAGCTCGACTACGCGCGCGCCCGCCGCCGCCCGGCCCGCCACCTCGCGGCCCGGTTCGCCGCCAAGGAGGCGACGGTGAAGGCGCTCGGGCTCGGCGCGATGCGCCCGCACGAGATCGAGGTCGTCTCCGGCGAGCCGCCGGCGCTGCGGCTGAGCGGCGAAGCGGCGGAGCGCGCCCGCGAGGGGCGCGTCGAGCTGAGCGTCTCGCTCACGCACTCGGATGACCTCGCGGCCGCGGTCGTGCTCGCCAGCTCGGGCTACGGCTAGGCTGCGCGCGATGGCAATCGAGGGGTGGATGAGAGGCGTCTACGACGCCGAGCGCATGCGTGCGGCGGACAGCTGGGCGATCGACGACCAAGGGATCCCCTCGCTCGATCTGATGGAGGCGGCCGGCGAGGCGGTCGCGCGGGCGACGGGCGAGGCAGCCCGCGAGGGGCCGATCCGCGTCGTGTGCGGAAAGGGCAACAACGGAGGCGACGGTCTTGTCGCGGCGCGCAAGCTCGCCTCGACCGGGTACGACGTCGAGGTGCTGCTGCCGTGGCCCGCGGGCGAGCTGTCGCGGGACTCGCAGGCGAACCTCGAGGACTTTCCGGGGACCGGGCGCCAGGTCTCCGAACGCGAGATCGACGGCGCGCTCGCGGACTCGGGGGCCGTCGTCGACGCGATCTTCGGCACCGGGTTCAGCGGCGCGCCCCGCGAGCCCGCGGACGCGGCGATCGAGGCGATCAACCGCTGCGGAGCGCCCGTCGTCGCGGCCGACATCTCCTCCGGCGTCGATGCGTCGACGGGCGAGGTCGAGGCGGTCGCGGTCAGCGCCGACGTCACGGTCAGCTTCCACGCCGCGAAGCTCGGCCACTGGATCGCGCCCGGGAAATGGCACGCGGGCAGACTCGAGGTGAGCAAGATCGGGATCCCGGACGGCGCGCCGGTCGAGGCGCCCGCGGGCCTGATCGAGCCCGGCGTGCTGAGGCTGGCACCGAAGCGGGGCTCGCAGTCGACGAAGTTCAGCTCCGGCCAGGTTCTGATCGTCGGGGGGTCGGTCGGCCTCACCGGGGCCCCGTGCATGGCGTCCGAGGCCGCGATCCGCGCCGGCGCGGGGTACGCGACGGCGGCGGTCCCGGCTGAGATCCAGCCGATCCTGGCGACGAAGCTGACCGAGGTGATGACGATCGGCGTCGAGGCCGACGGGGGCGGGCTCGGCCCAGCCGCGGTCGACACGGTCGCCGACGCGGCGACACGCGCCGCGGCCGTGATCCTCGGCCCGGGGCTCGGGCGCTCCGACGGCGCCTTCGAGCTCGCGCGCGGGCTGGCGTCGCGGATCCCTGCACCGCTGCTGATCGACGCCGACGGGCTCAATGCCCATGCCGGGCGGCTGGAGTCGCTGGCCGAGCGCGATCACCCGACCGTGCTCACTCCTCACGCCGGCGAGCTCGGCCGCCTGCTGGAGCGCGACTCGGCCACGGTAGATGCCCACCGCCTCGCGAGTGCGCGGGTCGCGTCGGAGGCCGCGAACGCAATCGTCGTCCTCAAGGGCGACGACACTCTGGTCGTGGACCAGGGCCGCGTCGGAATCAACAGGGTCTCGAGCCCGGGGCTCGCGACCGCCGGCACCGGGGACGTGCTCTCCGGGGTGATCGGCGCGATGCTCGCGCGCGGGATGGAGCCGTTCGCCGCGGCGTGCGCGGGCGTGATCGCGCACGCGCGAGCCGGCCGGCGCGCCGCGGAGGGGGTCGGCGCCGAGTCGGTGATCGCAAGCGACGTGATCGCCGCGATCCCCGACGGTCTCGCGGTTTGATGGACGGACCTCCGGCCCAGCGGGCCCTCGCGGTGCTGACGCCGGACGCCGTCCGCGACAACTGCGCCCGGATTGCGCGCGGGCTCCACGGCGCGGCGCTGTGCGCGGTCGTGAAGGCGAATGGGTACGGCCATGGTGCGGTCGACTGCGCGGAGGCCGCACTCGACGGCGGGGCCACGTGGCTCGCGGTCGCCGCGGCCCAGGAGGCCGTCGATCTCCGCGCACGGGCGCTGGGAGAGTCGAGTCGCATCGCGAACGCGCGAATCCTCGTCATGGGTGCGCTGACGCCCGACGAGCTCGACGCCGCGCTCGGTGCGGATTCCGACGTCGCGGTATGGAGGCAGGGCTTCCTCGATCTCGTTGCCGAGCGCGCTGGCGAGACGAGACCGCGGGTCCATGTCAAGTACGACACCGGGATGGGGCGGCTCGGCGAGCGCGACCAGGACGCGGTGCGCGACCTCGTCCGGACGGCGGCCGCCGACGATCGCGTTGAGCTGGCCGGCTTGTGGACGCACTTCGCGACCGCGGACGAGCTCGACTCCGAGTTCTTCGACGACCAGCTCGCCCGCTTCCGCGAGGTGGCGCTGCCGCTGAAAGAGGAGCTCCCCTCACTCAAGCTCCACGCGGCGAACAGCGCCGCGACGCTGCGAGCTCGCGAATCGCACTTCGACATGGTCCGGTGCGGGATCGCGATCTACGGGCTTGATCCGTTCCAGCGAGACCCGGCTTCGCGCGATCTCGAGCCGGCGCTCGAGCTGCACTCCTATGTCGCCGCCGTGAAGCGGTTCCCGAAGGGGGCGAGCGCGGGCTACGGGCGCACGTGGCGCGCGCCCGAGGACACCTGGGTCGGCGTGCTCCCGATCGGCTACGGCGACGGGGTCCCCCGTGCGCTCAGCAACAACTGCGACGTCCTCGTCGGAGGCCGGCGCTACCCGCTCGTCGGCACGGTGTCGATGGACAACATCACGATCGACCTCGGGCCCGACCCGAGCGTCGAGCCCGGCGACCCGGCTGTGCTGATCGGCGCGCAGGGCGAGGAGCGCCTACTCGCCGAGGAGATGGCAGCGCGCCTCGACACGATCAACTACGAGATCACGTGCGGGATCTCGGAGCGCGTCGACCGCTCGATCCGCTCGGGAATCAGCTTCGGCGACGGCGACAACGGCTCGTGAGCGATTCCTTCGCCGACCGGATCGCCGCTTCGCCCGCCGGACGCGCGGCGCGCTCCGCGCTGGGCGATTCGGACGAGACCTGGATCGTCGGCGGCGGAGTTCGGGACGCGGCGCTCGACCGTCCGGTTGTCGACATCGACATCGCGGTCGCCGAAGGCGAGGAAAAGGCGGCGCGCGCGATCGCCCGAGCCGCGAACGCGCACCCGTTCCAACTCTCGGAGGAGTTCCCGACCTGGCGTGTCGCCAGCCGCGCCGAGGACTGGCACGTCGACGTCGCGCTGCTGCGCGCGCCGACGATCGAGGGCGACCTAGCGAAGCGCGACTTCACCGTCAACGCGGTTGCTCTTCCGCTCGCCGGGGGTGAGCCTGTTGACCCGACCGGCGGGCTCGCCGACGTCAAGCGGCGCGAGCTCCGCGCTGCCGGCCCCGGATCGTTCGCCGATGACCCACTGCGGATCCTGCGCGCGGCGCGGATCGCCTCCAATCTCGGGTTCTCGATCGATTCCGAGACGGCCGAGCTCGCGCGCGCCGAGGCGGGGCGGGCCGCGGAGCCCGCGGGCGAGCGCCAGCTCACCGAGCTCCGCCTGCTCGTCGCCGGGGCCGACCCGGTCCGCGGCGTCGAGCTGCTCGACGAGCTCGACACCACCAGGGTCGTCCTCCCCGAGCTGGCTGCGCTGCGCGGCGTCGAGCAGAACCCCTACCACCACCTCGACGTCCACGGCCACACGATCGAGGTCCTGCGCCGCACGCTCGAGGTGGAGTCGAGCCTCAACCGGCTCGTGGGGCCGAACGCGCCCGGGGTCGCCGAGCTCCTGGCCGAGCCTCTCGCCGATGGGCTCACGCGCGCGGTCGGCCTGCGATTCGCGGCGCTGTTCCACGACCTCGGCAAGCCGGAGACGCGCGCGGTCAACGACGAGGGCAGGGTGCTGTTCATCGGCCACGACCATGCCGGCACGCGGATCGTCGGCGAGATCGGATCGCGGCTGCGCGCGAGCCGGCGCCTGACCGAGTTCCTGCAGTCGCTGACGCTCAACCACCTCCGGCTCGGCTTCCTCGTACATGAGCAGCCGCTGAAGCGGCGCCGCGTCTACGAGTACCTCAGGGCCACCGACCCGGACTCGGTCGACGTCACGCTGCTGACGGTCGCCGATCGCCTCGCGACGCAGGGCCCGCGCACGAAGCAGGAGGCGATCGACTCCCACCTGGACCTCGCGCGCGAGATGATCGGCGAAGCGCTGGCGTGGCGGCGCGACGGTGCTCCGCGCTCGCCGATTCCCGGCGACGAGCTCGCCGCCGAGCTCGGGATTGAGCGCGGCCCGGAGCTCGGCCGGATGCTCGAGCGGATCGAGGCGGCGGTGTTCGAGGGCGATGTGTCCAGTCGCGACGACGCGCTCGCGCTCGCACGAGGATTCGCGACCGGTTCGTAGGCGTCCTTCGCCCAGCGTCCCGGCGCAACGCTCAGGGGCCGCGGTGCCGCCGGATACGATCGCGACGTGAGCGTTCACGCCTGGCACCATCCGGGTCGCCACTCCGCCGAGGCCGCATCGCGCATCAGCGCCGCCGCTGTCCCGGCTCGCCTGGGCCCGACGCTGATGGCCGCGTCCCTCAGCATCTTCGTGATCCAGCTCGACTTCCTCGCGCTCAACCTGGCGCTGCCGAGGATGGCGTCCGAGCTCCACACGTCGACGACCAACCTGCAGTGGGCGATCAGCGGCTACATGCTCGCGTTAGCCGCGTTCCTGATCCCGGGCGGCCGGCTCGGCGACATCCTGGGCCGCAAGCGGATGCTGATCGTCGGTCTGGCGATCTTCGGCCTCTGCTCGCTCGGGGCCGGTGCAGCGTCCGACGCCAACGTCGTGATCGCGTTCCGGGTGGTCCAGGGAATCGGTGCCGGGATCCTGTTCCCCCTCGCGATCGCGATCATCACGGACGCCTTCCCACCCGAGCGGACGATGCGGGCGATCGGCAACGCGTACGGGATCGGCGCAGTGGCGATGGCGCTCGGCCCCCTGTTCGGAGGCGGCCTCACTGAGCTGATCTCGTGGCGACTGGTGCTGCTCGTCAATGTCCCGGCGGTCGTGGCGGGGATCGTTGTCGTCGCTCTCGGCGTGCGCGAGTCCCGCGACACGACGGTCCCGCGCTCGGTCGACCTCCCAGGGCTGATCGCGGTCGCGCTCGGGATCGCGATGGTCACCTTCGCCGTCGACCGTTCCAACACGTGGAGCGCCGCGGCGACGCTCGCCGCTGTCGCGGTCGGCCTGCTGGTCCTGGTGGCGTTCGTGCTTCGCGAGCGGGCTGCGCGCTGGCCACTCGTTCAACTCGAGTTGTTCCGCAACATGCCCTACGTCCTCGTCACGCTGCTCGCGACGGTGAGCAACGTCGCGTTCGTCGTCGGCACATTCGCAAGCACGATCTACCTCCAGCAGGTCGAGGGGTACTCGCCGCTCGAGGCAGGTGTGATCTTTCTGGCGGCGTCGATCGCCTGCGGTGTCGCCGGCCCGCTCTCGGGTCAACTCGGGGAGCGCTTCGACATCCCGCGTACGATGGTCACGGCCGCGGTGGTCGGCGCGATCGGCCTGTTCGTGGTCTCGCTGGGGGGCGCTCTCGGTCCGTATCTGCCGGCGCTCGCGTTGTTCGGGCTCGGCTACGGGATCGGGTGGGCGATGGCGAGCGTCGGGACGCAGACCGTCGTCCCGGCCGAGCGCGCTGGGCAGGCGTCGGGCGTGACGCTCGCGATTGTGATCGGGACCGCCGGCCTCGGGGTCGCCGCGGCCGCCACGCTGATCGAGGCCGGCTCGTCCCATCACGACCTCGGGCCGGCGATCGAGGACCTGCTGCGGTGGATGGCGATCGGGAGCGTGGTGCTCGCGGGCGCCCTCGGGCTGGCGGCCGAGCGACTCATGTCGCACCGCGCGGACTAGGCTCGCTGGGGCTGGACGAACGCGACGACTCCGTTCCGACACCGCGCCGAGGCCGATAGTCTGCGCCGCCGTGGAGTCGAGCGAGCAGGACTGCCTGTTCTGCGGGATCGCCGCCGGCGAGGTCCCGGCGCAGATCCTCGACGAGGACGAGCACACGGTCGCGTTCATGGACATCAACCCGGCGACCCGCGGGCACGCGCTTGTGATCCCGCGGAAGCACGCGCGCGACCTGATGGAGGTCTCCGACGCGGACCTCGCGCGGACCATGGGCGCGGCGCGCCGGCTCGCGCGGAGGATCGACGAGACGCTGAGACCGGATGGGTTCAACATCCTCAATTCTTGCCGCCCGGCGGCGTGGCAGACGATCTTCCACTACCACCTGCACGTGATCCCGCGCTACGAGGACGACCCGCTGAAGCTCCCCTGGGTTCCCGGCCCTGCCCCCGAGGGCGAGATCGAGGCGGTCGCGAACGAGATCCGAGGCGGAGCCGGAGGTGACCGGTAGTGGCCGACAATCCCCCGATCAGGGTCGAGCGCGACGGTGCCGTCGCGTCGATCATCCTTCACGATCCGCCGTTGAACCTGTTCGGCGAGGACGAATTCAACGCCCTCAACGACTGCATCGGCGAGCTCGAGGGCTCAGACGCCCGCGCCGCCGTGTGGCGCGCCGAGGGCGACGTGTTCACCGCCGGCGCCGACGTCAACGTCTTCCAGCGAATCGTCGACGGCAGCCTCGATCGCGCCGAGGGCACCTTCCAGCCGCTGCTCGGCGCGGTGCAGCGGCTCGAGGCGCTCGAGATCCCGACGCTCGCGCTTCTCCACGGGCTCTGTCTCACCGCGGGGCTCGAGGTCGCGCTCGGCTGCGACATCATCTGGGCGGGCGAGTCGGCCCAGTTCGGGCTCGTCGAGGCGCGCGTGGGGCTGACGCCCGGAGCGGGAGGGACGCAGCGTATGGCCGAGCGCGCGGGACCCGGCAGGGCGCGGGAGTTCGTGATGAGCGCGGGAATCTTCGACGCCGCGACGCTCGAGCACTGGAACGTGATCAACCGCGTCATCCCCGACGACGAACTGCTGGAGAAGGGGATGCGCTTCGCCCACCGGCTCGCGGACGGCCCGACGAGGGCCCACGCGGCGACGAAGCGGATCGTCCGCGGCTACCTCACGGGGGGCGTCAACGAGGCCGACAGCGTCACTGCGGACGCCGCCGGCGGCCTCTTCCGCACCGAGGACCTCCAGAACGCCGTCAAGTCGTTCCTCAAGGACGGCCCCGGCAAGTTCTCGGACTTCGAGGGCATGTAGCCGCAACGCGTTTGCCGCTTTCGGGGGCGGCTCCCGCTACCCTCACGCGCGATGGCCAAGGAAGAGAAGATCGAGATGGAGGGCGAGGTCACAGAGGCCCTGCCGAACACGATGTTCCGCGTCAAGCTCGAGAACGACCACGAGGTGCTCGGGCACATCTCGGGGAAGATGCGCCGCCACTACATCCGCATCCTCCCGGGCGACCGCGTGAAGATCGAGCTCTCGCCCTACGACCTCGATCGCGGAAGAATCACCTACCGCTACAAGTAATCGGAGCGGATCGCCGGGGGAGGCGGCCGAAGGCCGCCGAGGGGCAGAGCCCCCGTGCTACAAGTAGCTCGTCTCGGCCTCCGGGAGGGGGTCGGTCATCTCGGTGAGCAGCGCGGACCAAGCGAACTCCTTCGCGCCCAGCCCCGCGCCGGTGCGCGGCTCGTAGTACTCGCGCAGGCCCTCGCGGGCGGCGACGGTCGCGAGCTCCCTCGTCATCCGCTCCGCCTGCTCCCGGTAGCCGAGCCGGATCATTCCCAGCCACATCATCCAGGCCGCGTTGACCCACGTCGGCCCGCGCCAGTAGCGGCGGAACGGTCCCCGGCCCGCGCCGGGCGTGAACGAGGGCTCGCCCGCCGCGACCGACGGCGGCGGGATGGGGAGCCAGAAGCGCTCCGGGTCGAGCAGATGCTCCTCGACGAGCCGGCGGCCGATCTCCTCCGGCAGGTCCGGGAGCGCGAGCGGGGCGAGCGCAGCCCAGGTCTCTTCCGGCGGGCGCAGTCCCGAGGGCCTAGCCTCGTCGAGGAACAGTCCCCGCTCCTCGTCGTACAGGCGCTCGATCAGCGCCGGGGTGATCGACGGGCGCCCGAGCGCCAGCCGTGCCAGCCCCCACAGCACGTTGACGACGACCTCGCACAGCACCGGTCCGCCCGCTGCTAGGACCTTGCGCGCGTCCCAGCCGAGCCCGCGGTTGTGGCGCACGAGCCCGGGAAACCCGATCCGCGCATGGGCGCGGCGGCCCCACACCGGGTCGAACTTCGGCGAGGAATCAAGGCCTGATTCATCCGGCTGGACGATCCACAGGAGCCCGTCGCCGTCGAGGTCGCGGTTCGCCTCGAGCCAGTCCTGCTGCGCCGCGATCCGCGGCTCCTCGCGCGGGTCGCCGACCGCGATTCGCCACGCCCACGCCAGCAGCGGCGGTTGGATCGTCTCCGTGTTCGGGGCGTCGCGCGAGGTGACGCTGTAGAAGAACCCCCGCAGGAACGAGACCTTGTGGGCCCAGAAGATCGTGTGGCCGATGAAGCCGTCCTCGCGTTGCGACGCGAGCAGCGACGTCAGCTCCTTGCGCGGGCGCTCGGGATCGAAGCGCCGCCACACGATCGCCGCGAAGCACGAGTCCCAGTACCACTGCCACGGATAGCGGCCCGGGCTCGGCTGGGTATACGCGTACGGCGTTTCCCGGCGCTCGCCCTCGAGCCAGTTGGCGGCGAGGACGCGCGCGGCGAGGGCGGCGGTCGGTGAGCTCAATCGGCGGTGCGAGCCATGCCGCGAAGCGCGAACGCGACCGTCAGCGCGATCAGTCCCGTGAGGCACAGGAGCCCGGGCCACGTGTCCGACCACGTCACCGAGCCGAGGAATCCCTGGCGGGCGGCGTCGAGCACCTGGGTCATTGGGTTGTACTTCGCGACGGTGTGCAGCCATCCTTGGAGCAGCGCGAGAGGGGCGTAGGCCGTCGTCGTCAGCACGAGCACGAGCATCCCCGCCTGCATCAGTGGCGCCGCGGACTGCGACTTGAAGCGCAGCGCGAGCGACACGCCCCACGCGGCGGCGACGATCGCGGTCCCCATGACCATCGCGAGCGCGATTGCGAGCCCGCCCAATCCCGGGAAGTGGGCGCCGAGCGAGAATGCGATCACGAGCAGGAACGTCGCCGGGAGGAGGACGCGGAAGCTCGCTGAGAGCACGAGCCCGGCGAGCAGGATGGGGCGCGGTGCCGGGGAGGCAAGGAGGCGGTCGAACCACCCCTGCTCGATGTCGCGCGCGAGGTTGACGCCGGTCGCCGCGCCGGTGAACCCCGCCGCCTGGAGCATGCTCACCGGGACGAGGAAGCTCTGGTAGCTGTCGGTTGTGAAGCCGGGCAGAAGCGTCAGGTTTCCGAACACCGCCGTCAGCCCGAGGAAGAAGATCGTCGGCGCGAGGATCCCGGGGATCGCCGCGCCGGGGACACGCAGAAGCTCGTTCAGCGCCCGCCGCATCAGCACCTGGACCATCAACAGCTCGCTGCGCGCGGTCACGGGGTCACCCGCCCGTCCGCAGTCGGTAGCGGAGCGCCGAGGCGCTCAACCCGAGCCCGATCGCGCCGACGACGGCGATCGCGCCGATTCCCTTGCCGAGGTCGGCCAGCGTGAGGCTCGAGATCACCGGGTTGCGGATCCCCTCGACGATGAAGCTGAGCGGGTTCCACTGCGCGACCGACTTCGCCGGCTCGAGCAGCAGCGCCTCGGGGAAGAACGCCGAGGAGAGGAAGAGGATCACGAACACGAGCGGGAACAGGCCCTGGACGACGGACGCGCTCCCGCTGCGAAGCGCGACCGCGGCACCGATCGCGCCGAACGCGACCGCCGATGCCGAGACGAGGACGATGATCAGGACGACCCCGAGCACGCCCTCGTCGATCCGCGCGCCGAAGATCAGCCCGATCGCGATGAACCACACCGCGCTCAGCGCGCCCATCACCGCGGTCCCGGCGAGCCGGCCGAGGACCATCGCGAAGCGCGAGATCGGAGCGGCGAGAAGGCGGTCGGTGAACCCCATCTCGATGTCGACCGCGAGCGCGATCCCGCCGCTGTTCCCGGCCAGCATTGTCGCCTGGATCATCGCCCCGGCGAGCATGAAGTCGAGAAAGCCGTGGACGTGCGGGAACTGCGGGAGGTCGACGGCGTGGCCCGCCCCGCCGACCTGGATCGCGAGCAGGAGCGACGGAAAGACGACGATCGGCGACAGCAGCTGCGGGCGGCGGAAGGTCTGCTTGATCGAGCGCATCCCGAGCGCTGCGATCACGCGCAGGTTCATGCGCAGGTTCTCCATCGTCTAGCCGGCGGGCTCCGGCGTCGAGTCGGCGTCCGTGGCCCCGTTCGTCGCCGCCTCCTCGGCGGAGCCCGAGCCCTCGAGGTGGTAGCCGGTCTTGGCGACGAAGACGTCGTCGAGGGTCGGCTCGACGAGGTCCAGCGATTCGACCAGGAGCCCCGCCTCGTCGAGCGCGCGGACCACGGGGGCGACCTCGCCGGCGCCGCGGTCGAGCTCGACGAGCACCGCACCGTCCTTCGACGGGAGCGGCTTGCCGAACCGGTCGAGCACCTCCCTCGCGCGGTCGGCGGTTCCATCGGCCAGCTTCACCTCGAGGTGGGGATGCCCCATCTCTGCCTTGAGCGAGGCGGGCGTTCCCTCCGCGACGAGCAGCCCGTCATCGATGATCCCGACGCGGTTCGCGAGCTGGTCGGCCTCCTCGAGGTACTGCGTCGTCAGGAACACCGTCGTACCTTCGTTGTTGAGCTTCTCGACCTCCTCCCAGATCGACTTGCGGCTGACCGGGTCGAGGCCGGTGGTCGGCTCGTCGAGGAACAGGACCCGCGGCTCGTGGACGAGTGCAGAAGCGAGGTCGAGGCGGCGGCGCATCCCGCCCGAGTAGGTGCCGACACGGCGGTCGGCGGCCTGCTTCAGCCCGACGCGGTCGAGAAGTCGGTCGGCGCGGACGCGTCCCTCGCCGCGCGCGAGGCCGTGCAGCGTCGCCTGGAGCAGGATCAGCTCGCGCCCCGTCATCAACGGATCGAGCGCCGCCTCCTGGAGCGCGACGCCGATCGCGCGCCGCACGGCGCCGGGGTCATCGACGACGTCGTGCCCGGCGACGGTCGCGCTTCCGCCGGTTGGGCGCAGCAGCGTCGTCAGCATCCGCACCGTCGTCGTCTTGCCGGCGCCGTTCGGCCCCAGGAAGGCGTAGATCTCGCCGCCGGATACCGCGAGATCGACGCCCGCGACGGCGGTGATGCCTCCCGAAAACGTGCGCTCGAGCTGGCGCGCCTCTATCGCCGGCATGGGGAGAAGTTTATGAGTCCCAACCCGTCGCCCCCGGACGCGAGAGCGAGCGAGATGGCCAGTGATGGCTAGCGCGAGCGAGCGGGAGCAGAGGAGGCGGCGGTTGGTGGTGTCGCCTCGACGTGCGTGCGCTCGGTCGCGCCCTCGAGCGCCTCGGCGGCGTCGAGCAGCATCGCGTCCCGACCCCACGCCGCCTGGAGCTGGAGGCCGATCGGCAGCCCCCCGGAGTCGAGCCCGACCGGCATGCTGATCGCCGGTATCCCGGTCAGGTTCGCCATCCCGCCGCCGCGCGGGTTCGCGTAGTCGGCGGTGTGGGCGCCCGAGGGGAGCTCGACGGTTGGGTTCTCCAGCAGCGGCGCCGTCGCGGGGACGGTCGGCCACGCGATCACGTCGACGTCCTCGAACAGCGCCGCGAGCGAGCGGCGGATCTGGGCGCCGACGAGCCGCGCGCGCTCGATCGCCGCCGCGGGCAGAAGCAGCCGGTACTTCATCAGCGCCCTCGCGACGAGGCTGACGTCCTCGCCGAGCCCGTTCAGGTACTCGGGCGTCATCGACGCGAGGTCCTCCGTCGACCCGACGAGGATCGACGCGATCAGGCAGTTCTCGGCGCCCTCGATCGCGACCTCGCGCACGCTGCCGTCGGTCGCGTCTTCGAGCGCCGCCAGACCCGCCTCGCAGGCGGCGCGGACGTCGGGCGCGCAGTCGCTCCAGTAGGGGTCGGGGACGACCCCGATTCGAAGCCCGGAGGCGTCGCCGGCCGCGAGCTCGTCGCCGTAGAGCGCCGATCCGAGCAGCCGGCAGTCGGAGGCGTCGGCGCACAGCGGCCCGGAGACGATCGTCGTCGTGTAACCGGCCGCGTGGTGGCCGTCCATCGCCGAGCGTCCGAACGTCGGCTTCAGCCCGGTCAGCCCGCAGTACGCGGCCGGATAACGGATCGACCCGATTCCGTCAGCGCCGACCGCGCCGGCGACGAGGCGTCCGGCGACCGCCGCGCCTGACCCGCTCGACGATCCACCGGGGCAGCGCTCCGTGTTCCACGGGTTGTGGGCGGGCCCGTAGACCGAGACGTGGCCGGTGCTCCCGGCGCCGTACTCGTGCATGTTCGCGACCCCCGCGATCACCGCCCCGGCGTTGCGCAGCGCCCGGTACGGACCCGACTCGCCGGGTTCGGTCGGAAACCGCAGCGAGGCCGCCCCGAGGCGCTCGGCGCGCCACGGCAGCGGCCACTCGTCCTTGATCACGATCGGAACGCCGCGGAGTGGTCCGGACGGAGCCTCCGCGAGCATTGCCCGCGACTGCTCGGGGAACGTGTCGACGATCGCGTTCAGCTCCGGGTTTCGCTCCTCGATCCGGGCCAGCGTCTCGTCGAGCAGCTCGCCGGCGTCGGCTTCGCCGGAGTCGATCGCCGCCGCCTGCTCACGAAGGCCTGCGTCGAGCAGGCTCATGCGCCCTCGCCCGAGCTGGGGGGCGGGTTGCCGAGGTCGGCCCGGGGCTCGTGCGTGACACCGTCGAGGTCGGCGTTCATGAGCCGATCGGTGTCGGCGCGGTAGATTGCGTCGACCGCCTCCATGATTGCGAGCTGGGTCTCGTCGGCCTCGACCCCGCTCAATTCGAGGCTGCCCGTGGCCAGGCGCCGGAAGGCGCCAGCAGCCTTGCCGTCCCCGCTGGGTGAACCCTCCATGCGGCGGCGAAGCCTAATCTATGCTTGTCGGCAGCGTTGCTCCCGCTGTCCGCCGGAGCGCAACTCAGGCCCGCCCGGCGTGTTTGGAGCTTGCTAGTGAGTATCGGGACCAGAGCCGGATCCCCCGCACGGGGACTGTTCGCGCTCGCCCTCGTGGCGACGCTCGTCGCGGCGTGCCTGTGGGTTGTCCTCGCGGGCGCCGGACCGCGGCTGGCCGACGCCGCCCAGGTGACGCAGATCGGTGCGACGAAGAAGACGCCGAAGCCGGATTGCCCGAAGAGCCCGTGCCTGGTCGAGGGCCACGTGACCGGGATCCAGACCGGCGCCTCGGGGGGCAAGAGCGCCTACCGGGTCCCCAAGGACGGCACGATCGTAGCCTGGAGCCTCGCGCTCTCGCGCCCGAACCAGAAGCAGCGCAAGTCGTTCGGGAACATCCTGAAGACGAACGGAATCGGCTCCGATCCGACCGCGCGGGTGGCGGTGCTGAAGAAGAAGGGGAAGAGCACCTCGTACAAGCTGCGCCGCCAGACGCCGATGGAGAACCTCACCAACGTCCTCGGCACGACCCCGATCTACACGCTCAAGTCCCCGCTCAAGGTCAAGGCGGGGGACATGGTCGGGCTCAGCATCCCGACGTGGGCGCCCGCGTTCGCGAGCAACATCTCGAACAGCAACGAGTGGCGCGGCAGTCGCTCCAAGGGCAAGTGCGTGAAGACGGACGACATCCAGAAGGGGAGTGCGCAGACGAAGCAGGGCTCGACCCGCCACTACGACTGCTCGTACACCGGCGCCCGGCTGCTCTACTGGGCGTACTTCGTGAAGTCGTAGCGCGCTCGGCGCGCCGCGCTCAGGCCTGACCGTCGAGCGCCGGCTGGCGCAGACCGCAGTACGGGCAGTCGCTGACGTCGAGCCCGATCAGCTGATCGCAGCGCCGGCAGGCGCGCAGGTTCTCCGGTGAGCGCAGGAGCGACGAGTCCGACGGCGCGAGCGGAAGCAGCCTCGTGACCGGCTCCAGCTCCTCGCCGGTGGCGCGATCGCGGTAGACGCGATCGGGCTCGGCGGCGACGATGCTCTCGCGGCCTGAGGCGGGGGCTCGGAGTCTCCACAGCTGGCGCCGGTTCACGGTCGGGCGCAACGATACCCGTCACGCCGGTGCCGGCGGCGTCCCCGCGTAGGGTTTCCCGATCCGCGTCCTGATCTTCCACGGCTATCTGCTTCGCGGCACCGGGAGCAACGTCTACAACGCAAGCCTCGCGCAGGCGTTCGCGAAGCTGGGGCACGACGTCCACCTCCTGTGCCAGGACCGTGACGCGGGTGCGCTGCCGTGGGTCGATCGCGTCGGTCGCTGGGACGCCGGCGAGCTCGAGGTCGAGCCGACCCGGCGCCCGGGTTCGCCCGGCGAGGGATCGGTGACGGCGTATCAGCCCGACATCGGCGGCCTGTTGCCGGTGTTCGTCGTCGACCGCTACGAGGGGTTCGAGGTGAAGGCGTTCCCCGACCTCTCCGAGGCCGAGCTTGACCGCTACGTCGACGCCAACGTCGCGGCCGTGGAGGAGGTCGTCGAGCGCGCCGGGGGCGTCGACGCCGCGCTCGCCAACCATCTCGTGATGGGCCCCGCGATCCTCGCCCGGGGCGGGCTCGAGTTCGTGGTCAAGGTCCACGGCTCGGACCTCAACTACACCGTGATTCCGCACCTCGACCGCTTCGGTCCCTACGCGCGCGAGGGGGTCGACGCGGCGAACGGCATCCTCGTCGGCTCGCGCCACACGGCCGACGATCTCTGGGGGGCGCTCGACGACCCCGGCCTTCGGCAGCGGACCCGGCTCGGGGCTCCGGGCGTCGACGTCGACGCCTTCCGCCCGCGATCGTCCGAGGAGGCGCTCGACGAGCTGAGGCTGCTTCAGGTCGAGGTTGCCGGGGAGAGCGCCGAGGGGGCCTTCGGCCGCGACGCGCGCGCGGCAGCGCTCGCGCTCGAGTGGTGGGCGGAGGCGCCTGGACCGCGGATTGCGTTCGTCGGCAAGCTGATCGTCTCGAAGGGGATCGACCTGCTCGCCGCGGCGTGGCCTTTGGTCGCCAGCGAGAACCCAGGTGCGCGCCTGCTCGTCGTTGCCTTCGGCGGCTACCGCGAGGGCGTCGAGCGGCTGCTCGCCGCGCTCGACGCCGGTGAGATCGAGGCCGCGCGCGAGGTCGCGGCGCGGGGACGCGAGCTCGAGGGCGGCGAGTCGGGCCGGCTCGAGATGCTCGACGCTTTCCTCGCCAACCCGCCGGGCGGCTACGCGCAGTCCGCGAAGGCGTCGGCCGGCTCGGTCACGCTCGCGGGCCGGCTCGAGCACGGGGAGGTCGGCCGGCTGCTTGCGGCCGCCGATGCAATCGTTGTCCCCAGCACCTTCCCCGAGGCTTTCGGGATGGTCGCCGCCGAGGCGGCGGCGTGCGGGGCGCTGCCGGTGTGCGCGGACCACTCAGGGCTGAGCGAGGTCGCGGGTGCGCTCGCGGCCGAGTTGCCGCCGCCGGCGCGCGACCTGGTCGCGTTCCCGCTCGGCGACGGCGCCGTGTCCGCTATCGCCGAGCGCCTCAACCGCCTGCTCAGCCTCGACCCGGGCGCCAGGAAGGAGATCCGCGACTCCCTCGTCAAGACCGTGCGCGAGCGCTGGAGCTGGGAGCGCGTCGCGGGCGGGATTCTCGCGGCCTCGGCGGGGCGCCTCGAGGAGGTGCCGCGCGTGCCCGAGCCGAGAGGCGCTGAGCACTAGAATGCCGTCCGCCGAATGACCCGGGGCACCCTCTTCAGGTTGATCATCGCGATTCTCGCGCTGACGGTTGTGATGTCGGCGGTGATGGTGAGCATCCACTGGAACGGGCTCGCGGCCTCGACGCAGGCCGACAGGGTCGACAAGCTGCTCAACGTGATGATCGTGCTGTCGTCGTTTGTGTACTCGATCGTCCTCGTGATGCTCGGCTACAGCGTGTGGAAGTTCCGCGCCAAGCCTGGCGACGAGTCGGACGGGGAGCCGATCCACGGAAACACGAAGCTCGAGATCGCGTGGACGGTGATCCCGACCGTGATCGTGCTGTTCGGCGCGATCTACAGCTGGGTCGTGCTCGACAAGAACGAGGCCAAGGCCCAGGACGCGCTGCACGTCAGGGTCACGGGGCAGCAATACGAGTGGCATTTCACCTACCAGGGCCCGAACGGCGGCAAGCCCGTGACGACAACCGACCTCCACGTGCCCGTCAACCGTCAGGCGCAGTTCTCGATGACATCGCTCGACGTGATCCACTCGTTCTGGGTCCCCGAGTGGCGGGTCAAGGAGGACCTCGTGCCCGGGATGACGACCCACGTCACGGCGGACCCCGACCGGATCGGGAACTACACGCTCATCTGCACCGAGCTGTGCGGTTTCGGCCACTCGACGATGCGCGCTCCTGTCGTCGTCCAGACTCAGGCGGCCTTCGACAAGTGGCTTGCGAAACAAGCGAGCTCGCGGACGGCGGGGGCGACGGCCGCTCCCTCGACCTCGACGACCGGCGGCGCAGCGGCCGCGCCGGCCGGAGCTTGATCGTGGTTCGCCGGGGAATAAGATTGCGTCGCGGGTGACTTTCGGATGGCGGTGGCAATGAAGAGACCGGGACTTTCGCGCGCGGCGCTCGGCGCCGTGATCGGCGCCGCGTTCGGACTTGCCCTCGTCGTCGTGCTGCGGAAGGTCTCGGGGCTGCCCGCGTTCCAGACCGAGCCCACGGGCTACCCGCAGGTGATCGTCCCGGCGATCACCGGCCCGATCGGGTTCCTGATCGGCCTTGGCTGCTTCGACTACTGGTTCAGGTGGGCGGCGGGGCGGCCGACGGTCCCCGACGATCACTCGCAGCACGGCGCAACGAGCTGGCGCGACTACTTCCGCTTCAACACCGATCACAAGGTGATCGGGATCCAGTACACGGTCACGAGCTTCGCCTTCTTCTTCATCGGCGGCGCGCTGGCGATGGTGATGCGGGCCGAGCTCGCCCAGCCCGGGACCCAGGTCGTCGACCCGAACGTCTTCAACGGGCTGTTCTCGACCCACGCCGCGCTGATGATCTTCATCTTCGTGATCCCGGTCTTCGCCGGGCTCGCCAACTTCGTCCTCCCGCTGATGATCGGGGCGCCCGACATGGCGTTCCCGCGCCTCAACGGGCTCTCGTTCTGGCTGCTTCCAATCGGCGGCCTGATGTTCCTCGGCAGCTTCCTCGCGCCCGGGGGCGCGTTCGACGCCGGCTGGACCGGCTACGCGCCGCTGTCGACCGGGGCTCCGCTGGGCCAGTCGTTCTTCAACCTCGGGGTGCAGTTCGCGGGCGCGTCATCGGTGGCGACAGCCCTGAACTTCCTCGTCACCGTGATCACGATGCGGGCGCCAGGGATGAACTTCTGGCGCCTGCCGCTGCTCGTGTGGGCGAATTTCTCGACCTCGCTGCTCGTCGTCGCCGCGACGCCGTTCATTGCCGGCGTCCAGTTCATGGTCCTGTTCGACCGCGTGCTGGGGACGAACTTCTTCCAGGCGGCCGCCGGCGGCGACGTGATCAGCTACCAGCACATCTTCTGGTTCTACTCCCACCCAGCCGTCTACATCATGATGTTGCCGGGGTTCGGGATCATCTCCGAGGTAATCGCGACGCACTCGCGAAAACCGATCTTCGGCTACCGCCTGATGGCCTTGGCGCTGATCGGGATCGTCGTCCTCAGCTATACGGTCTGGGCGCACCACATGTTCGTCTCGGGCATGTTCAGCTGGCTGCGCGTCCCGATGATGATCACGACGCTGCTGATCGCTGTGCCGACCGGGATCAAGATCTTCTCCTGGCTCGGGACCCTGTTCGGAAGCGTGCTGCACCTGTACTCAACGTCGATGCTGTTTGCGCTCGGGTTCATAGTCACGTTCGTGATGGGCGGGATCAGCGGCGTGATGCTGGGCATGGTGCCGCTGGACATTCACGTCTCCGACACCTACTTCGTCGTCGCCCACATCCACTTCGTGCTCTTCGGCGGCTCGGTGTTCACGATCTTCGCCGGCGTCTACCACTGGTTCCCGAAGATGACCGGGCGAATGTACGACGAGCGCCTCGGGCGGCTCCACTTCTGGCTCACGTTCGTCGGGATGATGGGCGCGTTCCTCCCGATGCACTGGATCGGGATGGAGGGTATGCCGCGCCGCGTCGCCGACTACTCGGCCCAGTTTGGTGACTGGAACCTCGTGATCTCGTGCTTCGCGTTTCTGCTCGGTGCCGCGCAGCTGATCTTCCTCTACAACATGGTCGTCAGCTGGCGCTTCGGACCACGCGCGGTCGGCAACCCGTGGCGGGCGAAGACGATCGAGTGGCAGGTGTCCTCGCCGCCGCCGATCTTCAACTTCGACGAGGTCCCGCGCGTCGTCGGCGGTCCGTACGAGTTTGGCGTTCCCGGCGCCCGGCACGCGATCATGGCTGGCGAGGAGGCCGAGGTCAAGCAGCCGGAGCCGACCACCGTGGGCAGCACGTGACCGCTGCCGGATCGGGCGACGAGAACCTTGGCGGCGAGCGCGTCCTCGCGTTCCTGCACGAGGTCGCCGGTGGGCGGAGGCTGACCACGGAGCTGCGAGAGCGCGCGGACGCGGGCGCCTCCGTCTACCTCGCCGCGCCGCAGAACCAGCCGGTCGCGGGCCAGATCGTCGACCAGGACGAGCTTCGCGAGGCGGCGTGGAGCCGCGTCGAGGTGACCCGGGAGGTGCTCAGCGAGTTCGGGGTCGACGCCGAGGGCGCGGTCATGGACCCCGACCCGCCGCTCGCGCTCGACGACTCGGTCCGCGCCTTCGCCCCAACCGAGATCCTGATCTCGTGCCTGGCCGGGACGCGGTTCGGACCGCTTCGCAAGGACCTGGTCGAGTGGGCACGCAAGCGCTTCGACGCTCCCGTCGTCCACATCCCGGTGCGGATCGAGGACGACGCCGTTCGCTGGGACGTCACCCACACTCTCGTTGTCGCGACCCAGACCGTCGCGAGCGACGAGCTGATCGACACGCTCAAGCGCCGTGCCGCCGAACGCCCGCACCGCTACACGATCATCTCGCCGGCGTCCGGGCAGATCACCCGCGAGGAGGTCTGCGAGCGCCTCGCACGCTGCCTCGCGGCGCTCTACCGCGAGGAGATCGACGCGACCGGGCAGCCGATGAGCCCCGCGCCACTGGCCGCGGTCAAGAACGCGATCGAGCATTACCGCATCGACGAGATCCTGATCTCGACCTTCGCCGGCGAGCAGTCGAAGTGGGTCGAGCAGGGCCTAATCGATGACGTTCGCGGGCTCACCGACAAGCCCGTCGAGCACCTAGAGGTAGGGGGTGGCCGTCCCAGCACAAGCCCCGCCGCCCCCGGACGCGAGAGCGAGCGAGCAACAGGATCAATCGCATGAGTGCGAGCGAGCGGGAGCAGAGGAGGCGGCGGGCCTGATGGAAAGCGCTTCAGTCGCAGCGGACCACCATCACCACGGTCCGCCTGAGGCCCATCAGAGCTCGCGGATCGACCGCCAGACGCTCGGGATCCTGATCTTCATCGTCTCCGAGGTGATGCTGTTCGGGTCGTTCTTCGCCTCGTACTTCTTCCTCCGCGTCGTCGCCAACAACGGCCCGTGGCCGCCGGACGGGTTCCACCTTCCGGTCGCCGTCGCCGGCGTCAACACGGCGATCCTGATCTCGTCGAGCTTCACGGTCCACTGGGCGCTCGAGTCGGTTCGCCGCGGCAACCGCCGCGCGATGATGTTCGGGCTCGCGGCGACGTGGCTGCTCGGGTTCACGTTCCTGTTCATCCAGCTGAACGAGTACGTCCACCTCGGCTTCAGCATCCGCGACGGCTCCTTCGGGACGATCTTCTACGGTCTCACCGGCCTCCACGGCGCCCACGTCACCGTTGGGCTGATCCTGCTCGCGTTCGCCAACATCCGCGCCTGGCGCGGCCATTACGGCCCCGAGCCGAAGGACCACCTGGGCGTCGAGGTGCCCGGGATCTACTGGCACTTCGTCGATGTGATGTGGATCATCGTCTTCACGACGGTCTACATCCTCTAGGGCCCTCAGAGCCGCGCCTCGTGGGCGCTTAACTTCAACTCATGCCCAATCCGCTTCGATCCGAGGCCGACGCGTTCCGCATGGTCGTGATCGTCGGCGCGGCCGCGGCCGCGGTGATCGCGCTCGCGCTCGCCGCGGGCCCGCGCTGGGGCGCGCTGCTCGGCCTGCTGCTGATCGGAATCGCGATCGGCGCGGTATGGCGCCAGTCGCGCCGGGCGGCGCCGCGGAAGGCCGAGATCGCGATCACCGACGCGCCCGGCCATCGCATCCTCGTCGTCGCCGACCGGACCGCCGGCGGGCGCGCCCTCCTCGACGAGATCAAGAGGCGCTCACGGTCAGAGGGCTCGGAGGGCGAGGTCCTGATCGTCAGCCCGGCGTCGGCCTCCCGGCTCGCCGTCTGGGCCTCGGCGACCGACGACGCCAGCGCAGAGGCGAGGGGCCGCCTCGAGGAGCTTGCCGGAGCGCTCGAGGACGCCGGGCTGCGGGCCATGGGCGAGGTCGGCGATTCGGACCCAAACGTGGCCCTCGCCGACGCGCTGCGCGGGTTCGCGGCCGACGAGGTGATCATCGCGACGCTGCCGGGGCGGCGCTCGAAGTGGGCCAAGCGAGGCGTCATCGAGCGAGCGCGCAAGCAGGTCGACCTGCCGGTGACCCACGTCGTCGTCGATCCGGACGCCGAGGGCGCCGCGACCCCGCGCTGAGCCGGGCATCAAAACACCCACCTGCCAGTCGCCTCGCAGGCGGGCTACCGCCCCCTGCTCGGCGGCAGCGTCTATTGGCCCTTGCCGGCGTTCTGGAGCAGGTACTTGACGAGCGCGTCGATGTCCTTCGGCGGGATCGTTTTGCCGAAGGTCGCGGGCATCACACCGGAGGGATAGCCCTTGGTGATCTTCGCCTCCGGGTCGATGATCGACTGCTTGACCTCGGCCGGGCTCATCCCCGGCAGCACGTCGTCGAGGTTCGGCCCCGTCGTCCCGGTCGCGTTCGCCGCCTGAAGCGTGTGGCAGCTCGAGCAGCCCTGCGAGAGGAACACCTGCCCGCCCGGCCCCGCGCTCGGCGGGATCGGCGGCTTGATTCCCGGTACGCCCGCGACGCTCGCCACGTAGGCCGCGACGTCGTCGGCGTCCTGGCCGCTGACGAGGTGGGGCGGCATGTAGGTCTTCGTGTCGTCGGGGTTGGTGTACCTGGGGTCGGCTATCTGCGCCGCGACGATTCCCCGAATCGTGTCCGAGTCCATGCCCTGCGCTCGAGCCTGCTTGAACGCCGCATCGAGGTCGGGCCCGACCTGCGCGGTCGTACCGGCCTGAGTCAGCGTGTGGCAGACGCCGCACTTGCTCGTGAACAGCATCCGCCCCTTGTCCGGGTCGCCGCTCTGCTTCAGCGCACAGCCGGAAAGCACGGTCGCGGCGACCCCCGCCGCGACGAGACCCAGGAGAAGCGTCGTTCGGGCTCGTGGCACGACCGGCATCCTATAAACGCGCCGCCCCTGCCGCGCTCACTCGGGCCACCGCCTCTTCGAGAGCGCGCGGATTGCCCCTTTTGGAACGCGACCGCTTTGGGTATGTTGAATCAATCTGCACATACCCACGAGCGAGGGAGACTGGATGGAAGTTCGCGAGGGAATGTCCGATCTGGTGCTGACGATCGGAAGGGGCCACACCCTTCGCGAGGCCGCTGAGCGTATGACCGCTAAGGAGGTCGGAGCGGCGATCGTGCTCGACGAGGAGATGCCGAGTCCCGGCATCATCAGCGAGCGCGACATCCTCAAGTCGATCGGGAGGGGTGAGGATCCCGATGGCGAGAAGGTCGGAGATCACATGAACCCGGCTGTGATCTCCGCGGCGCCCGATTGGAGCCTCGAGCGGGCCGCGATGGAGATGTCGCGCCGCAAGATCCGGCACCTGGTCGTCGTCGACGGCGCCGATCTCGTCGGTGTGCTGTCGATGCGCGACATCGTCCGCGTCTGGACGACCGAGGGCGCGACCTCGGGGATGACCCCGCCCTGACGCGGCCGGGGCGAGGGCTCTACGGCGAGCCGTCCTCCCGCTCGTTAAGCGGGCGAGCGGGGAGCACGGCCGCAGAGGGATGCTGAACGCGTGGGAGGCGGTCGACCTCGCCCCGCGTCTTGCGGATCCACGATACGACCGCGATCAGGAAGATCATCGCGCCGATGACCCCATAGGGAAACCAGACGAACAAACCGACGAGGATCAGCGCGAATCCCAGCGCCGTGAACATCGGGGCCCACGACGGCTGGGGCTCGAACACGAGCTCGGTCGGCTGCGGAATCCGGCGTTCCTCGGCCATCACCTGATGTAGAGAGCCGCGAACACGAAGGTGAGCCCGAAGGCGACGATCGCAATCGCTGCCGCCGCGAGGGCGGCGCGTATCCCGCTGTATTCGCCGCTGCGATCCACAGGGCCCTTCTATCAGATCCCCGGCGTCATGCCGCGCTGTCGATCGCCATCGCGACGAACAGCAGCGCCAGATACAGCAGCGAGGCGAGATAGACGTGAAGCGCGGCCCGGCGCGAGGGTCGACGCCACAACCACCCGGCGAGGCCGGTGAAGCAGGCCCCGAGGGCGAGCGCCGAGACGAGGTAGAGGTTGCCGAACATCCCGTCCGCGTACGGGAGCGTCGTGAAGGCCGTCAGCAGCGCCGAGTACACGAGGATCTGGGTCCTGGTCGCCGCGTCCCCCTTGACGACGGGCAGCATCGGGACTCCGGTGCGCGCGTAGTCGTCCTTGATCAGCAGCGCCAGAGCCCAGAAGTGCGGCGGCGTCCACAGGAACACAACCGCGAACAGGTACAGGGCCGCGGGCTCGAGCCCGCCCGTCGCGGCGGCCCACCCGACGAGCGGCGGCACCGCCCCGGCTGCGCCCCCGATGACGATGTTCTGCGCCGTCAGCGGCTTCAGCCACATCGTGTACAGGAACACGTACAGGAGCAGCCCGGCGAGCGCGAGAGCGGCCGCGACGGCGTTGACGGTGACCGCCAGCTGGACGACCGCGAGCGCGCCGAGCGCGATCCCGAAGACCAGGCCGTGAACCGGCTCGATCCGCCCGCTGGCGAGCGGGCGGCGCTGGGTGCGCGCCATGCGCGCGTCGGTCTCGCGGTCGATGAAGTGGTTGATCGCGCCGGCCCCGCCCGCGGCAAGGTAGCCGCCGAGCATCGTCCACAGGATCGTCGACAGGGCCGGCCCGGAGGGGTCGGCTACGAACATCGACGCGACCGTCGTCACGAGCAGCAGTGAGATGATCCGCGGCTTCGTCAGCGCGATGTAGTCGCGCACGATCGCGAGTGCGTCCCGGCCGCCGCCGACCCGCCGCCTAGGCCCGACCGCGGGAGCGGCGCCGTTCGCGGAAACGTTCGCCTCGACACCCGGCCTGGCCGTGCGGGCGCTCGACTCCATGCTCACGCCGTCACCGTAGAGGCTTCGGAGTCTGCGGGCGGCACGGTTCGAGCGCCGCGGCTCGCGCGCGGGCACGACTTCGGTCGCGGCGTAGATCACAGTGCCCCACAAGAGCGTCGCCATCGTGAGGTGCGCCGCGATCAGGCCCGGGTGCTTGCCGAGCCACACGTTCAGCGCCCCGAGCAGGATCTGCAACAGCAGCAGCAGCGCGGCGAGTGGGAACGCGCGCGAGCGCACCCCGCGCCGCCACGCCAGCGCCGCCATCGTCAACACGGCGATCGCGGCGAGGTACATGAACGCGCGGTGGGTGAGCTGGATGTCGACCAGCCGGTTCTCCCCGAACGGCATGAACTTGCCGACGCAGGTCGGGAACTCCTCCCCGCACGCGAGGTGAGCGCCTCCGACCGGGCCGCTGGTCCGGCCCTCGTGCTCGGTCCCTGCGACGTAGCCGCCGGCCACGATCGTCCCGAGGACGAGCACGCAGGCGACGATCGCGACGGTGCGCAGCGGGCCCGGGTTCGCCACCGGCTCGGTCTCGTGCGCCTCGCGGCGGGCTGCCTGTCGGAGCACGATCAGCGTCCCGAGCAGCAGCATCGCGAGGCCGAGGTGCGCCGCGACGAGCGCCTCGTAGAGGTTGTTCTCGACCGTCAACCCGCCGAGCGCCGCCTGGCCGAGCACGAGCACGGCCGCGAAGATCGTCCCGCGGACCAGCCAGCGACGGTCGCGAAGGCGGCGCACCGTACGCCACACGAGCAGCCCGATAAGCACGACGACGATGGTCGCGGCGATGCGGTGGCTGAACTCGACGACCGCGCGCTCTTGGAGGAACGGCAGCACGCGGCCGCCGCACAGCGGCCAGCCCTTGGTCCCGCTCCCGGCCTCGCCGCACCCGAGGCCGGAGTCGCTGACGCGTACCACCCCGCCGATGACAATCAGCACAAAGGTGGCCAGGATGGTGAGGTCGACCAGGCGGCGGAAGCGGTCCAGCTCGCCCGGCCCACCTTGCCCCGCGGCACTTGGCATCAGGACGTCAGGCTACCGAGGGCGGGTCGCCGGGCCCCTGGCCGCCGTCCTCGGGCCCCGAACCGCCTGGCCCCGTGGGGGCGGGGCCGGGGTCGGGGGCGGCTGGCTCGGCGGGAGCGGGTGCGGACTGCGGCGCGGGCTCGGGGATCGCCGTCGGCTCGGGTGCGCGCCAGCCCTCGGTGTTGCGGCGGATCGCCTCGCGGATGTCGCGCATCGGCTCGGGGCTGCGAACGTCCGGGAGAACGTCGAAGTTGTGCTCCGGCGCAGGCGAGAGGGCGAACCACTCGAGGGTGTGCCCGCCCCACGGGTCGTGCCCGACGCGGACGCCGCGGTGAACGCTCGAGACGACGTTGGCGAGTGAGACGAGGACGCCGAGCGTGAGCACGAACGAGCCGATGCTTGCGACCAGGTTGTCGGTCGTGACCCCGGCGTCGCCGTAGAACTTGTAGATGTCCGTCGGCTGGCCCTGGAGGCCGGCCAGGAACATCGGGATCACGGTCAGGTGGACCCCGACGAGCAGCAGCAGGAACGACAGCCGTGCCGGGCCCTCGGCCATCACCCGGCCGGTCATCTTCGGGAACCAGTAGTAGAGCGCGGCGAAGCAGCCGAACACCGAGCCGCCGACGAGCACGTAGATCGTCGCGCCCTGCGCCGCCGTAGTGCCGTCGAGCTCCCAGCCGACGGCGACGACCGACAGCGCGAGCTCGAGGGTGAGCCCGAAGGTGATCGTGCTGATCGCGCCGAGCGCGAACAGAAGCGGGGCCCTGACCCGCAGCGCGCCGCCCCACAGCGTCGCGATCCAGTTCAGGAGGATGAGCCCGATCGGGATGATCAGCGCGACCGAGAACGCCATCGCGAAGATCGTCCAACCGAAGTGGATCGGCGCCGGGTACATGTTCTGCATCCAGGCGAGCAGCCCGAGCGGGGCGATCGCGGCGAACGCCGCCTGGACTGCGCGATGCCCGAAGCTCGGCTTGCTCGAGAACACCGGCAGGATCTCGGAGATCGCGCCGGACGCGGATCAGCAGCACGACCAGGTACGTGCCGGTGAAGAAGAACTAGCTCAGATGCTGGAACAGGATCGGCGAGCCGCCGTCGCCCGGGTCGTAGAAGACGCCGCTGAAGTGCCGGTCGATGAACAGCATCGTCAGCGCGGCGACCATCACCGCGCACGTAACGAGCAGGATGTAGCAGCTCACGGTCCCCGCCCACGCGAACAGCGGCACGCGCCGCCACGCCATTCCCGGCGCGCGCACGCGTGCGGACCGTCGCGACCATGTTGATCGCGAAGATCGCGGACCCGAGCGCCGCCATCCCGGTGCCGATCGTCCACGCGTCGACGCCGTTGGTGGGGGAGAAGACCGCGTCCGAGAGCGGGGGGAGGGGGTTGGAGCCTGCTTCGGAGGGGTGGTAGAGGAAGCTCGCGTAGATCGCGATCCCGCCCGCGAGGTACAGCCAGAACGACAGCGAGGCGAGTCGCGGGAAGGCGACTCCGCGTGCCCCGACCTGAAGCGGGACGATGTAGCTGATCAGCCCGAGCGCGAGCGGGACCGCGAACAGGACCACGCTCGTCGCGCCCGCCGCGGACATCAGCCGGTCGAACGTCGACGGCGACATCAGCGTGTTCTCGGGGACGATCAGCTGGATCCGCATCAGCACGAGCTCGGTCAGCGCGAGGACGAGGAACGACAGCGCCGCGCCGATATAGAGGACGCCGACGTCCTTGTGGTCGCCGCTGGTTGCGAGCTCGACCCAGCGCGGCCGAGGGCGCGGGTAGCTCTCGGTGACCACCTCGGGGTGAGCGGGCGCGAGCGTTGTCGGCCGGGTCGAGCTCATCGCTACGGGCTCGACGTCCCCAGGAAGCCTTCAGGCCCGGCCGCCGCGACCTTCCTCTGGACGTACGCCTGCGCCGTCTGGATGTCCTTCTTCTGGCGGCTCAGCCACGCTTTGTAGGCCGTCGGCGTGACGACCTTCACCCAAGCGCGCATCGTCGCGTAGCCCTGACCGGAGAAGGCGCTCGACTGGCCCCGGTAGATGCCGGTGCGGTCGGCGCGGAACCAGGTCTCGTTCGTGTGGCCGGGAACGGCGTCGAAGTGGCCCCCCAGCTCCGGTATCGACCAGCGGTCGAGGACGTCGGTTGAGTCAAGGCTGAGAATCACAGTCGTGTCGACCGGGACGACGAGCTCGCCGTAGGAGAAGATCGCGGTCGGCGGCGGCTGGTTGCCGTAGTCGAATCGCCACAGCCACTGCTGGCCGGTGACGCGGATCAGGACCGGCTTGCCGCCGCCCGTCGGCGGGGTCGACGTCCCGAGCTGGGCGGTCTGCGCGTTTGACGCCTGGAGGCCGTTCGGGCCCGACGGCGCGACGTCGCGCGCCTTGCTCGAGTAGACGATCCCGGCAATGAAGATCGCGATCGCGATGATCGCGAGCCCGAACACGGCGCGAAGCTGGATCCCGCGCCCGCCCCGCACGCGTGCGACCGTCTTGCCGCGGGCGGAGCGGAAGCGGGCGACGGCGACGATCAGCGCCGCGTTGACGGCGACGAGCACCGCCCCCGCGATTGCCAGCATCACCCAGTAGATCGTCGCGAGATCGTGCGCGTTCGGAGAATGACTGGGCTCGGGGGCGAGGACCAAGGCGCGCGCATTCTATTCACGCATGCTCCTGGCTGGCTGGCCAATTTCTTCTGAGTCTGGGAGAATCGGCGCCCGGTCGGGAAGCGAACAGGAGGGGTCGATGGCGAGTCGAGACGGCGATCAGACGGCGGCGCTGAAGCGGCTCGCGGGCGCGGATCCCGAGCTCGCGGCGCGGATGGTGCTGCACTCGATGCCGGCCGCAGCGGCTGAGCTCGAGCCACCGCTCGCGTTCAGGCTCGACGTCGACGGGCTCGGCGCCTGGCGCGTCGAGGCGACCGACGACGGCCCGGCCCGCGTCGAGGAGGCGGGCGCCAACGGCTCCAGCGAGGACTTCGCGCTCCGCACCGATGCCTCGTCCCTCGCTCGGCTCGCGGCGGGAACGAGCCCGCTGCGGCTGATGCTCTCGCGTCGCCTGCGCGTCAGCGGCAGCCGCCGCAAGGCACTTGCGCTGCGCCAGCTCTCCGAGGAGGCCGGCCTGCGCGAGCTCGCGCGGATGGGCGCCCCCGTCGATCCCGATCTCGCCTACCGCGCGCTCGCGTGCGCGATCGATCCGGAGTGGACGCGCGGACATCGCTTCAAGGTCGCATACGAGCTCACGGGCACCGGCGGCGGTCGCTGGGTCGTCGTCGTTGACGACGGCTCGATCCGTGTCGAGGGCGGCCGCAGCGGAAACGGGGCCGCTCCGGCTGCGGACGAGGTCGACGGCACCGTCCGGACCTCGGTCGAGACGTGGCGTGGGCTCGTCAGCGGCGAGCTCAGCCCGTCGAACGCGATGCAGGACGGCTCCACCGAGGTCGACGGGGCGCTGTACCCGGTGACGCTGCTCGGGCGCTGGATCGATCGCGCCGACGGCGCCGACGGCCCCGAGCTCGAGCGTGAGGCACGCCAGGCCGAGGCCCAGCGGCGCCGCGCCGGCTCATGGGGCGCGAACGTGAACGGGAACCGCGCCAACGGCGCCGGCCCGGCCGGCGGGATGGGCGATCCCGCGCACCGCGCGGAGCGCCGCCGCACCTCCGGCGACCTGCTGACCTACGAGCAGCTGTACGCGCTCTGGGAGCGCGGTAACTGGCGCGCCCACGAGCTCGACTTCGAGACCGACAAGCTCCATTGGCGGACGACGCCGACCGAGGGCCAGCAGCACCTCGCGTGGACGCTCGGCAGCTTCTACGTCGGCGAGGAGCGGGTCACCGCTGACCTCGCCCCGTTCCTGCTCGCTGCGCCGAGTGGCGAGATCGAGGCGTTCCTGGCGACGCAGCTCGTCGACGAGGCCCGACATGCGGTCTTCTTCGACCGCTTCGCGGCCGAGGTGATGACGCTCTCGGCGGATGACCTCCGCGGCCGCCTGCAGGAGATGGAGGCGACGATGAAAGGGGCGTGGCACTTCCTCTTCGACGACTCGCTGCGCGACGTCGCGGACCGGATCAAGGCGCAGCCCGACGACCTCGAGCTGTTCGTCGAGGGCATCGTCACCTACCACATGGTCACCGAAGGCGTTCTCGCGATGACCGGCCAGCGGACGATCCTCGAGTACGGCGAGGAGCACGGCCTCTATCCCGGTTTCCAGGAGGGGTTTTCGAAGGTCGAGCAGGACGAGCACCGCCACATCGCCTTCGGGGTCCGGTTCCTGCGCGACGTCTGCGAGGAGCGCCCGGAGATGCGGCAGGTCGTCCTCGACACGCTGACCCGCCTCCTGCCCCGCGCGGCCGAGGTGTTCGCGCCCCCGGAGGCCGAGAGCGCGGTCGAGTTCACTTCCTACAACTACCACTCGTCACAGGTCTACGGCTTCGCCTACACGGCATTGAAGCGGCGAATGAAGGCGATCGGGATCGAGATCCCCGGTCCCGAGGTGCTGATGCCCGGGCCGATCGACCCCAACGGGCTCGACGGCCCGCGCCCGAAGCCCGAAATGGCTCCGGCTCCGGCCTGATCGCAGGGTGCCGGACGCGGACACGATCGAAGCGGGGACCCTCCTCGTCGCCTCGGCCTTCCCCGACCCGCCGTTCGACCTCGAACGCGACGGCAGGGACACGGGGTTCGACGCAGAGCTGATGCGGGCGGTGTGCGAGCGCCTGAAGCTGCGCTGGAAGGCGCATCGCTACAAGGGCCAGGACTTCGACGGGATCTTCGACGGGCTGCGGACGCGAGCCTGCGACGCCGTCGCCTCGGGCACGACGATCACCCCGCACCGCGAGAGGCTCGCCGACTTCTCCGAGCCCTACTACGAGTCCGGCCAGGGCCTCGTCGTGAACGCGAGCCGGACGCCCGAGATCAAGTCCACCGACGACCTCGAGGGCGTGACGATCGGGATCCAGGAGGGGAACACCTCCGACATCGTCGCGAAGCGCCTCAAGGGCGAGGGCAAGCTCGGCGAGATCCGCTACTACCCGTACGCAGGCATCGAGGGCGCGCTTGACGATCTCGAGGCGGGAGCGATTGGCGCGTTGATGAAGCTGCGCCCGGTGAGCGCCTGGCTGATCAAGGACCGGCCCGACCTCGCGCTCGTCGAGGAGGTCCCGACACACGAGCGGCTCGGGATCGCGTTCGCGCTCGGAAACGACGGCCTCCGCGAGCGCGTCAACGGCGCGCTCGCGGAGCTGCGCGACGACGGGACGCTGCGCGAGCTCAAGCGCGCCTGGCTCGACTGAGGGGCTGGGGCTGGGAGGCTCGTTGGCGATGCGGCTGGTCCATCTCTACACGGGTGACGACGGTCAGTCCCGGTTCCGCGACGGCGAGCTCGAGCTCGATCCGCTCGACGACGGCAGCGCGCGCTCGACGGCCGAGCGCGCCGCGAAGGTCAGCTTCGAGGAGACGCCGGCGGGCTCGAGCCTCGAGTGGCACAACGCACCCGAGCGCCAGTACGTGATCACGCTCACCGGGACGCTCGAGTTCGAGACCCGGCGGGGGGAGACGTTCACGATCTCGCCCGGCGACGTGCTGCTCGCGGAGGACACGACGGGCGGCGGCCACCGCTGGCGCCTCGTCGACGAGGACCCGTGGCGCCGGGTTTACGTCGGCATTGGGTGACCGCGGGGGAGTCCGCGACCGCCCGTCCGGGCACGGGCCGGTTGAGCCCGGTAGTGTCTCCGACGGTACTTACTAGGCAGAGGGGTTTGCTCTTGATTCGCATCAGCAGCGTTAGGGGAATGGCGTCACGCCGGCGAGGGATCGGTCTGTTCGGCACGGTGGTCGCCGCGGCCGCGCTCCTCGTCGTTCCCGCGGCCAGCGAGGCGACGTTCACCACCGGCGGCAACGGGAAGATCGCGTTCACGAGCAACCGGGGCGTCCCGGCGAACAACGACATCGTCGTCGCGAACGCCGACGGCAGCGCGCCGACGGACATCACCTCGGACTCTCCCCAGGCGGACCAGCAGGCGACATGGTCGCCGCTGGGCAACCAGATCGCCTACCAGCACCTGACCGCAACGGGGAACACCGACATCTTCACGATGAACGCCGACGGGAGTGGCAAGACGAACATCACGACGGCGTCCACGGCGGGGGACTTCCATCCGACCTACACCCCCGACGGGAGGATCGTGTTCGCGAGCGCGCGCGTCGGCCCAGCGAACCAGGACATCTTCGTCATGAACGCCGACGGGTCGAACGCGGTCAACCTCACCAACACGACTGCTAAGGCGGAGGCGAACCCCAACGTCTCCCCCGACGGCACGAAGATCGTCTATCAGGCCCCCGGCGGAGCGACGACACAGATCTGGATCATGAACAGCGACGGCTCGGGGCAGCAGCAGCTGACCTCGGGAGCGACCGCGAACAGCCAGCCGGCGTTCTCGTCCGACGGGACGAAGATCGTCTTCGCCGCGGCGCAGACCGCCGGCGACACGGACATCGACACGATGAACGCCGACGGCTCGGGGATCCTCGACCTGACTACGGCAGACGCGACGGCCGAGCGCCACCCCGCGTACTCGGGTGACGGCACGAAGATCCTGTTCACGCGTCCGAACCCGGCGCAGCTGGACGTGTTCTCGATCAGCGCCGCCGACGGGTCCGGGGCGACCAACCTCACCCCGGACGCGCCCACCACCAACGAGTTCGAGCCCGCGCAGCAGGTCCTCTACGAGTGCGGAGGCAAGCCCGCGACGATCCTCGGCACTCCCGGGAACGACAACGTCAAGGGAACCAATGCATCCGACGTGATCGTCCTGCTCGGCGGCAACGACAAGGCCAACGGGAGGAAGGGCAACGACCGGATCTGCGGCGGCGACGGCAACGACAAGATCAAGGGCGGAAAGGGCAAGGACAAGCTGTTCGGCGATGCCGGCAAGGACAGGCTGATCGGCGGTCCCCAGAAGGACAAGATCAAGGGCGGTCCGGGCAAGGACCACGTGACGCAGTAGGGCCCTAGATCAGCCCTTCCGAGCGCGCCCACTGCTCGGTCCGGCGCATCCCCTCGTCGAGGTCGACACGCGGCTCCCAGCCGAGCTCGTCGCGGATCCGCTCCGTCGGCGCGGTCCCCGTGCGGTCGACGAACGTGAGCGCGCGGGCGGTCATCAGCGGCGGCGCACCTCGCAGGCGCGCGATCACTTCCGTCACCGCCCCTGCGGCGAGGAGGAGGGGACGAGGAAGTTTGCGCGGCTCGCGCGCGTTCGCGATCCGAGCGATCCGCCGGAAGTATTCCTCGAAGGTCACGGCCTCACCGTCCCACGCGGTGTAGGCGCGCCCCGGCTCGCCACCCAGCAGCCCGAGCTTGATCGCCTCGACGAGGTCGTCGACGTAGACCGGGAGCATCAGGCCCCGTCCGCTGCCCGGCAGCGCGAGGTGGCCGCTCTTCGCCATCGCGATCGGGCGCACGACCCACTGCGAGCTCCCGGGGCCGTAGACGTCGCCGGGGCGGATCACGACCGCGCCGCGGCCGCGCGCAATCCGGTCCGAAGCGCTCTTCGTGTCGATGTACGGGATCCCGTAGGTGCGGTGGAACGCCTCCTCGTGCTGGGAGGAGGGGTTGTCGTAGCCGTAGACGACGACCGAGCTGATGTGGACGACGCGCTCGACCCCGGCCTCGTGTGCGGCGTCGAGCACGTTCGCGGTCCCGCGCACGTTGACCTCGACGAAGTCCTCCATCTCGCCGTAGTCGGTGACGTAGGCTGCGGTGTGGACGAGCAGCTCGAGCCCCTCGAGCGCGCGTTCGAGCGCCGCGCGATCGGTGACGTCGGCCTCGACGAAGATCCCGCCGAGCTCGCGGACGCGCTCGCCTGCCGCGGGGTTGACGTCGATCCCGGTCACCTCGGCGCCCTCGGCGGCGAGCTCGCGCACCGTCGTCGCGCCGATGAACCCGCCGGCGCCCGTGACCGCGGCCGTGCGGCCCTCGAATCGATCGCGCTCGGGCACGCCGGACTTATACTCGCCCGCCTTGGGCTGGGTACGCCAACGTCGCAGGCGCTCGCCGCTTCGGCCGGTCGTCCGTGGCGCGGCGCTGGCCTCGCTCGCGGCCGCGTTCGCGATTCCGCTCGCACGCAAGCGCGCCAAGATCCCACCCCTGGTGACGACCGCCTCCGTCGCGGCGGCCCCGTTCGCCCTCGCCGTGCTGCGCCCGCGGACCAAGCTTCGCGACGCCGGCCTGTTCGCGCTTCAGATGTGGGCGTTCACGGTCGTCCACGAGCTTCCGTACGACGATCCCGAGCGGCTGCGGGAGCGGCTCCGCGTCCGCTACCCGATCCGCGTCGACCGCGCGATTGGAGCCGGCGAGCTCCCGACGCTAAGGCTTCAGCGCACCCTGTCGCGTCCGGGGCGCTCGACGGCGTTCGATCGCTTCCTCACGTTCGCCCACTGGGCGTGGTTCCTCGAGCCACACCTCGCGCTGACCTGGATCCTCGTTCGGGACCAGGGGCGGTTCCCGAAAGCCGCGCGACAGATGGGCGCCGCTTACGACATCGGCTGCGCGGTCTACTTCCTCGTCCCGACGGCGCCGCCGTGGTGGGCGGCGCAGGAGGGCTACATGGGCGGAAAGGCGCGGCGGATCATGGTCGAGGTCGGCGAGCGCACCTGGGGGCGCTTCTGGCCGGCGATGTACCGCTCGCTCGGCGGCAACCCGTGGGCGGCGATGCCGTCGCTGCACTTCGCGACGTCGCTGCTCGCCGCGGTGCTGCTGAGCCGAGAGCGGTGCGGGGCCCGGCGCCGTCGGCTGGGGGTACGCGTCGACGCTCGGGTTCGCGCTCGTCTATCTCGGCGAGCACTACGTGGTCGACCTCGCGGCCGGCACTGCGATCATCATTGCGATCCGCAAGGGCGAGCCGCTCGTCGCCCCGCTGGCCGACCGAATCGGCGACACGGTGCAGCGGTTGGAGCGAATCGCGAACGGGTAGAACGAGCAGGTGACTGCTCGACGAGGGGAGCCGCAGTCAGGCATCTAGGCGACTTGCGAGGATAGGAGGGCCATGGTCGAGCCCGACGACCTGGACCTGGATCGCGAGGAGGCCGCCGCAGAGGCTGCGGTGCGTCATCCCGACCAGCCAGCCGAGGCGATCGAGGAGGCCGAGAACGAAGAAGAGCCGACCTTCTTCGACGCGCGGCGGATCATCCAGACGACGGTCATCGTCCTCGTCCTCGTCGCCGCGATCTACGTGCTGTTCCCGAAGATCGTCGGCCTCCAGGGCTCGCTGTCGAAGCTGAGCGACGCCGAGCCGGGGTGGATTGCGATTGCGCTCGCCTTCGATGTGCTCGCGTTCGCGTCGTACGTGGCGCTGTTCCGCGGCGTCGTCGGCGAGAACGTCGTCCACCTCGAGTGGAGCGAGAGCTACCAGATCACGATGGCGGGGCTCGCCGCGACGCGGCTGTTCTCTGCCGGCGGAGCGGGGGGCATCGTGCTCACCTACTGGGCCCTCCGCAAGGCGGGGATGGAGCGCCGCCAGTCGGCATGCAGGATGGTCGCCTTCCTCGTCCTGCTGTACGCGGTCTACATGCTCGCCCTGATCGTGTTCGGCATCCTGCTCGACGCCGGTGTATTGAGCGGCGAGAGCCCGACCGGGCTGACGATCATTCCCGCCGCGATCGCCGCGGCGCTGTTCGTCCTCTTCCTGCTGATCGCGCTGATCCCCACGGACTTCGAGCGGCGGCTCGCGAACGCGACCCGCGGCGAACGCCGCTCGCGCCTTGCTCACCGCTTGGCGACGGTCCCAGCGACGCTCGCATCTGGAACCCGGACCGCGATCGACTTCGTCCGCAACCCTCGCCGCGGTGGCCTTGCGGTGATCGGCGCGGTTGGCTTCTGGGCGGCGAACATCGCGATCCTGTGGGCGAGCTTCAAGGCCTTCGGGGTAAAGGTCCCGCTCGGGGTCGTCGTCCAGGGCTTCTTCGTCGGCATGGTCGCGAACCTGTTCCCGTTCGCGCCCGGTGGGGTGGGGGCCGTCGACGCGGGGATGATCGGCACCTTCGTCCTCTTCGGCGTCCCCGGCGAGGCGGTGTTCCCCGCGGTGCTGATGTACAGGCTGATCGCCTTCTGGCTCCCGATCCCGCCGGGGATCGTCGCCTTCATCCAGCTTCGCCGCACGGTCGCGAGGTGGGAGAGCGAGGGGAAGGCGATACCGGCGGCCGCCGCGGCGGCGGATGGCGCCGGCTCGGGCTCAATACTTCAAAAAGTGAAGTAACATATGTGGTGCACTTGCCCGGAGCGCAAGGAAGTAACGCAATCATCCAAACCAGAGTCGAATAACGCAGACGAGGTCGATGGCAATGAGTGACCAGCGGATCGAGAACGTGATCATCATCGGTGGGGCCTGCGGCGGCTACACCGCCGCCACCTACGCCGCGCGCGCGGAGCTCGAGCCCCTGGTGATCGAGGGCTTCCAGTGGGGCGGTCAGCTCCAGAACACGACCGACGTCGAGAACTACCCCGGTTTCCCGGAGGGGATCACGGGGCCCGAGTTGATGCAGAAGTTCCGCGACCAGGCCGCGCGCTTCGGGACGCGGTTCATCACCGACGACGCGACCCGGATCGAGCTCTCTGACGGCGGCATCCATCACGTGTGGGTGAACGACGAGGAGCACCTGGCCAAGGCCGTGATCCTCGCGATGGGCGCCGAGCCGAAGCGGCTCGGGGTCCCCGGCGAGCTCGAGCTCGGCGGCAAGGGCGTCTCGACCTGCGGCGTCTGCGACGGAGCCTTCTACAAGGGCAAGGACGTGATCGTCGTCGGCGGCGGTGACTCGGCTATGGAGGACTCGATCTTCGTTTCGAAGTTCGCCAACAACCTGACGATCGTCAACCGGCGCGATGTCTTCCGCGCGTCCAAGATCATGGAGGAGCGGGCGCGCTCGGTCGACAACATCCACGTCAAGACCCCGTTCGTCGTCGAGGAGTTCCTCCCCGGCGACGACGGCTCGATCGAGAAGGCGCGATTGCGCAACACGGAGACCGACGAGAACGAGGAGATTGAGATCGGGGGCGCGTTCATCGCGATCGGCCACACGCCGCGCTCCGAGCTCGTCGTCGGGCAGGTCGACACCGACGCTGAGGGCTACGTCGTCACCGAGGGCAACTCTACGCGGACCAACCTCGCCGGCGTATTCGCCGTCGGCGACCTCGTCGACCACACCTACCGCCAGGCCGTGACCGCGGCCGGCACCGGAACGATGGGCGCGCTCGACGCGGAGTGGTACCTGCGCGACACGCCGCCCTCGCCCGAGGCGACCTGGGCGGGCAAGTCCGGACAGGCCCTTGAAGGCCTGCCGGACGAAACCGAGACGGTCGAGGCGTAGTAGCTTTAGCCGCCGAATGGCGGTTCTCGAGAGTCCCGAGAAACTCGGCCTCAAGCCCTTCAGCGAGTTCGACGAGGCGAACTCGACCTGGCCACGGGGCGATCGCCCGGCGGCGATCCGCGAGGCCGCGGCCGAGTTCCGCGCCCGTTTCGCGACGGACGAGAACCGCGTTCGGGCGGTCAGGACGGTTGACATCGCCTCGGCGGGCTACCCGCTGAAGTTCGCCTTCGGCGGCGCTGCCCGCGGCGCGAACCCGTTCATCAACATCATCAACCGGCTCCAGGTCGTCCAGTTCGAGGACTTCGACGGCCGGCTGCGGACGCTTGCGTACGAACCGACGGTGCCCGAGGGACCGGCCGAGGCGCCGTTCTACGAGCAGCAGATCGAGCGCCTGGGCGAGTTCCTCTCCTACAAGGTGCTGGCGAACATCTACAACTCGGTCCCAGAGGCGCTCGCGAAGGCCGGGCTCGGGCCCGAGGATGTCGACTTCATCAGCTTCGACCACCTCCACGTCCAGGACGTCCGCTTCGTGCTCGGGACGACCGAGCCGATCGAGGGCGAGTCCGCGCCGCGGCCGCCGCTGTTTCCGAACGCGAAGCTGCTCACCCAGCGCAAGGAGTGGGACACGTTCCGCAGCATCCACCCGATGCAGTGGGCGTGGTACGTCCGCGACGGCGTCAAGGACATTCCCGAGGAGAACGTCGTCCTGCTCGACGGCGACGTCGAGCTCGGCAGGGGCGTCGCCCTCGTTTGGACGCCGGGGCACACGGACGGCAACCACTCGATCTGCATCAACACCCCCGAGGGAGTGTGGGTCTCGTCCGAGAACGGCGTCGCGGCGGACAACTGGCATCCGCGCCTGTCGAAGATCCCCGGGGTGCGCAAGAACGCGGAGTTCTTCGGCCGCGAGGTGATCCTGAACTCGAACACGCTTGAGGACTCGATCGACCAGTACGACTCGATGATCAAGGAGAAGGCGCTCGCGGACCCCAACCGCCGCGACTCGCGCTACCAGAACGTGTTCCCGTCCTCGGAGATGGCGGCTTGGCGACGCCAGTGGCCGGTCGCCCCGACGTTCACCTATGGCGGCATGAGCTACGGCACGATCGAGCGCCCCAGCTTGAGCAACGGCGCGCGCGCCTAGCCAAGCGACGGCTGGGCGCCGACCGCGTCGACGAGCCGGTCGCTGAACTCGAGGCCGAACGCGTCGTAGGCGTCGCGCAGCGCTGGGCCGGGCCAGTCCCCGGGCATGAGCTCAGCTGGAAGCAGCGGGTCGTCGACCATCTGGCGGACTATCGCCGCCGCGATCGTGATCCGCTTTGCCGGGCTCGTCGCCCCGGCCATCGCCTCGAGCACCGCCCGCGCCGTCGCGGACCACGAGTCGAGGTCCCAGAGCGACGCCGCCAGCGCCCGCGGCTCACCGCGAATCTCGCCCTCTGCGAGCGTGCAGTGGTCGGCGACGGGGGCGGGGATCTCCCGCACCAGGTTCGCGGGGCGGATCCAGACACCGTCGCGAAGCGCGGCCAGGCGCAACGCTCCAAGCTCGGCGCGCAGCGCCGCGCGCTCGCCGGCGCTCCGCCGCTCGGCGCTGACGACCGCGATCTCCCAGCGCCCACGCCAGGCCCGGGTCCGCGGCGAGCGGCTCTCGTCCTGGCGCCGCTGGCGCTCGAGCAGCCGCCCCGTGAGCCTGTAGGTCCCGCCGCTCGCGGTCAGATCGCCTGCGGCGACGAGCCGCGTCAGTGCGACCCTCAGCGTCCCGTCGGCGATCCCGAACAGCTCGCCGACCCGCACCAGCGCGCTCACCGGCAGCTCGGGCGGATGCGCGCCGAGCAGCGTGCTGAGCACGACCGAGCGCGCGGTCAGCGGGGGCAGGTCGAGCTGAGGGCTCTTACGATCTACGCGCATGTGGAATCAATAGTGTAAGGTCCGGAGATCGAGTACGCCAGCGAGCACTTCGACGAGCTGCCGTTCGGTTCGCCCGAGAAGGCGCGCCGCTACGCGACCGAGCGTTACCACGGCGCGGTCGGGCTCAACTGGTACACGTGTGACCCGGTGCTGCAGTCGCACCTGCGACGCCACCTCGGCGACGACGGCTTCGCCTGGGCGGCGCCCCACCTCGTGCGCCTCGGCGCGCTGATGGGCGGGCCGATCGCCGAGCGGGCCGAGGACACCGACCGCGACCCGCCACGGCTCGTCAAGTACGACCGCTGGGGCCGCGACATCAGCAGGGTCGTGATGCCGGCGAGCTTCGAGGCCTCGAAGCGCGACCTGATCGAGAAGGGGTTCGGGACGCCGGGGTTCAGCGAGGAGGCGGCGCGGGCCGGGGTCCGCCTCGACATGCTCATGGTCGCGTCGCAGTACATGCTCGACCAGGCCGAGATCGGAATGGCGTGCGCGCTCGCGACGGGCGCCGAGATGGTGCGGTTGAGCGTCGAGCACTTTGCTCCCGACGACATCAAGGCGAAGGTCCGGGAGCTGCTCCGGGAAGGCTCCTTCGGCGGCGAGACCGCGCAGATGTTCACCGAGCGCACCGGCGGCTCCGACCTCGCTGCGCTGGAGACCACGGCGACGCAGGACGGTGACGCCTGGCGGCTCAACGGCTTCAAGTGGTTCGCCTCGAACGCGAACGGGTCCGCGTACGTCGTGCTCGCGAAGCCGGAGGGGGCTCCGGACGGCACACGGGGCGTCGCGCCCTTCCTGGTCCTGCGCGAACGCCGCGACGGATCGCGAAACGGGGTCCGGGTACGGCGTCTCAAGGACAAGCTTGGAACCAGGGCGGTGGCGTCGGCCGAGATCGAGCTCGTCGACGCCGAGGCCTTCCTTCTCGCACCGGCGGGTGCGAGCACCGAGGGCGCAAAGGGTGCCGCGTCCGATGGTCGCGGGCTGGGCCGGATGATGCAGTTGACGAACTTCGTCCGGCTCGGCACCGCGATGATGGGCCTCGGATGCTCGCGCCGCGCCCTGGTCGAGGCGCTCTGCTACGCGAGGACGCGCGAGGCGTTCGGAAAGGCGCTCGCGGACCAGCCGCTGATGCGGCGCAAGCTCGCGGAGCTGATCGTCGAGGTCGAGGCGTCGACGGCGCTGATGTTCGACGGCTACGCAAACCGCGAGCTTCGGATTGCGCCGCCGCTGATCAAGCTCCGCGCGGCGCGGCTCGGCATCACCGCGGCCAGCGACGCGATCGAGGTCCACGGGGGGAACGGGTATATCGAGGATTGGCCGGTGGCTCGGATCCTTCGCGACGCCCAGGTGAACACGATCTGGGAGGGCCCTGACAACATCCTCTGTCTCGACGTCAGGCGCGCAATCGAGCGCGAGCGTGCGCACGCGCCGCTGATCGAGCGCTGCCGGCGGGCCTGCGACGCGGCCGACGGGGTCGATCCCGACACGGTTGGGCTCGTTCGCCTCCGCGTCGACGAGGCCGAGCGCGCAGTCGAGCGCTGGACGGAGCTCGAGCCCGCCGTCGCCGAGGCGCGCCTGTTCCCACTTGCGCACCTGCTCCTTGACGCCTACGCCGGCGCCCTGCTCGTTGAACACGCCGCCTGGGAGGCGGAGAGCAACGGGAGCGAGCGCGGTGGCCTCGTCGCCCGACTTTATGCGCAGGCTCACCTCGCCGACCGCGACCCGCTGGCGGGAATCGAGCGTCCGCCCGACGAGGTCGACCGCTTCGCCGAGCTTTGTGACGGAGCCCTGGTTGACGAGCGCCCAGCGCCGTCGGACCCGCCGCACCACGCGGCGTCAAGACCGCGGAGCCGGGACACGAACGGCGCCCCGGCCCCGCGGGTCGCGACGCCTTCGAGCTAGGTCTTGCGCTTGATGCTGATCGCCCAGCAGTCGATCGAGCCCGTCTGACCCGGGTCCGAGTCGAATGCGACCAGGCTCCAGGTGCCCTTCGTGCTGCGGCCGTCGTAGAGGCCGAGCGAGTCCTCGGGCTTGAACGAGCCCGCAAACGGCGCCGGGTTGAACTGGATGAACGACGCCGCGTCGTCGTCGAACAGCGTCCTCTGTCCCGCACAGTCGGCCGAGCCGGCTCCGTAGCCGTTCCCGTTGCCGCCGTTGGCGTTCGAGAGCCGCGTGTACATCCCGCCCTTGAACAGGTACAGGTGGAGGTCGTTGTCGCGCGTGTGCGAGATCCGCACGCCGACCTTGATGTTCTTCACGTTGCCCTTGTTCTTGACCGTGATCGGGGACGCCACCAGCGGCCCGGCGGTCACCCCGGGTCCGGGGTCGTCCGGGATCGGGATCACGTTCGGGCTCGTGTACGTCTTCGTCTTCGTCTTCGCTCCCGCCGGTGCGGCGAGGAGCGAGAGTCCGAGCGCCGCGACCGCGGCGAGCGCGAGCGGCGTGAACTTGGATCGCATGGTTCCGTGGCTCCTTTCGGTAGCCCGGTCCCCCCGGCGTCGAGAACACGCTCAGGTCGAGATCGATGCGGTGAAACGCCGACGCCGGGACGAGCCCGGCGTCGGAATGCTTCACGACCGGTGCGTGGGCGCTACGCGGGCTCGTACCTGACGGGCAGCTGGAAGCACGTGATCGTGCCCGTGTTGCCGTTCGCGGCGTCGATTGCGAGCAGCCTGTAAGTGCCCTTCACCGACTGGCCGTTGTAGCCGCTCAGCTGGAGCTGAGAATTCTGCGGCCGGAACGAGCCGTCGAACGGGTTCACGACCTGCGTGATGCTCAACGGGGCTGCGCTGTCGAAGACGGTGATCCCGCCGACGCACCCCGTGCCCGAGCCGTGGTTGTCGTTGTTCATCGCGCCGCCGCCGTTGGTGAGCGACTCAAGGGGGCCTGGTCCGCGACCGCCGCGCGGAGCAGCGGCGAGGCGCGGTAGCGCTCCTCGCCGACCTCGGAGTGGAGCGCGTCGAGCAGGCCGAGCGCGTGATCGAGGCCGATTGCCTCGCCCCATTCGATCGGCCCGCGCGGGTAGTTGAACCCGAGCCTCATCGCTGTGTCGACGTCGGGCGCCGAGCCGATCCCCTTCTGGAGCGCGAACGAGGCCTCGTTGACGATCTGGCACACGATTCGGCCGAGCGCGAGGCCGGGCGCGTCACCGACCCACTCGACGTGCTTGCCGCGCGCCGCGAAGAAGCGCTCGGCCGCGGCCGTCGAGCAGTCCGAGGTCGCGGGGCCGCGTGTGAGCTCGACCAGCGGCGCGGCCGCGATCGGGGGCAGCGCGTAGTAGCCGACCGCGTCCGCCCGCGGGGCGGTGGCCGCGAGGCTTCCGGCGCCGAGCGGGACGGCGCGGAAGCCCTCGGCCTCGATCGCAACGCCGTCGGCGAGCGCAGCCGGGTCCTCCTCGGCCTGCGGCGGCTCGGGGTCCTCCGGCCGGTGGGGCCCGCTCGAGTAGTCGTAGTAGCCGCGACCGGCCTTGCGGCCGTGACGGCCCGCGGCGACCATCTTCTCCTGGATCGGGTGCGGCTGCCAGCGCGGCTCGTGAAAGCTCTGCTCCCAGAACGACTTCGAGACCTCGAACCCGACGTCGATCCCGACCAGGTCCATGAGCTCGAACGGCCCCATCCGGAAGCCGCCGCCGAGCCGGCACGATGCGGTCGATGTGGCGTGGTCGGCGACGCGCGTCGCCGAGCAGCCGCAGCGCCTCGAGCCCGAACGGCCGCGCGCACGCGGTTGGCGATGAACCCGATCGCGTCGGCGGCGCGGACCGGCGTGCGGCCCATCCGCTCGCCGAGCTCGGTCGCGACCTCGAGCGGCCGCCTCGGCGGTCGCTCTCCGGCGACGACCTCGACCAGCTTCATCAGCGCCGGCGGGTTGAAGAAGTGCATCCCGACGACGCGCTCCGGGCGTCGGGACGCCGGCGGCGATCGCCGTCACCGACAGCGACGAGGTGTTGGTCGCGAGCACCGCGTCGGGCCCGCAGATCCTGGCGAGGCGGCCGAACAGCTCGCGCTTGAGCTCGAGCTCCTCGGGCGCGGCCTCGATCACGAGCCCGCAGCCGGCGAGCTCGTCGAGGGAGGCGGCGAAGCGCGCCCGCGCGGCGGCGGCCTCCGCGTCGGCCTCGGACCAGCGCCCCCGCTCGGCGCCCTTCGCGAGCGCGCCGCGGAGTCGCTCCTCGCCCTTCGCGAGCGCCTCGGGGATCGGATCGTGGAGCAGCACGTCGATGCCGCCGAGCGCCGCAGCCTGGGCGATCCCAGCGCCCATCGTCCCGGCGCCGACCACGCCGACCGAGTCGATCCCCACCTCAGCGGCCTTTGAAGTCGGGCTCGCGCTTCTCGAGGAACGCGTCCATGCCCTCGATGCGGTCCTCGGTCGCCATCGCGAGCTCGTACAGGCGCCGCTCGGTCTCGAGCGCGGCGCTGAGCCCGGTCTCGTCGGCCGCGAGCACGGCCTGCTTCCGAGCCGGACCGCGATCGGCGGCCGCGCGGCGATCGTCCGCGCGAGCTCGAGTGCGTCGTCGAGCCAGGCGTCGGCGGCGGCGACGCGGTTGACGATCCCGATCCGCTCCGCCTCGTGCGCATCGAACCGGCGCCCGGTGAGAACGAGCTCCATCGCCCGCTGCTTGCCGGCGGCGTTCGCGAGCCGCTGCGTGCCGCCGCCCCCCGGGATGATCCCTAGCTGTGATCTCGGGCTGGCCGAAGGTCGCCGTCTCAGAGGCGACGATCATGTCGCAGACGAGCGCGAGCTCGCACCCGCCGCCGAGCGCGAAGCCCGACACCGCGGCGATCAGCGGCGTCCTGCACGCCGCGATCCGCTTCCAGAACCCGGACGCGGGGTGGACTAGCGCGTCCTGGAAGCTGCGATCGCGCAGTCCCTTGATGTCCGCCCCCGCGGCGAACACCTTCTCGGATCCGGCGATCACGATGCAGCGGGCCTCGGGATCGGCGTCGCAGGACTCGATCGCCTCCGCGAGCTCGAACATCAGCTCGGCCGAGAGCGCGTTCCGCGCTTCGGGACGGTTGAGGCGGCAGAGCGCGACAGCGCTGTCGAGGGAGGTCTCGATGAAGCTCACGGCCTGAGTATTAGCGATCCTGATTACGATCGCCGTGATGAGCGAGGCGGGCGGCACCGCGCGGTCCGGCCCCGGGACGATCCGGTGGGCGGGCGTGATCGGCGCCATCGCTGATTGGTACGACTACTCGCTCGACGTCTACCTCGCGCCGGTGCTCGCGGGGTTGTTCTTCGCGTTCACCGGGCCGCTGAACGCGACGATCGCGGAGCTGTTCCGACCTCGAGCCGGCTGACCGGTGTCGCGACCGGCTACAGCCTCGGCGTCTCGGTCTTCGGCGGAACGGCGCCGCTGATCGCCACCTCGCTGTTCGAGCTCACCGACTGGGACCTCGCTCCGAGCCTGCTGTTGATCGTCTCCTCGCTCGCGATCCTGCCGCTTGTTGCGCGGCTCTCCGAGACGTTCCGGTGGCGGCTCGGTGAGGCTTAAGCCTCACCGGGGCGCATCGCGTCGATCCCGGTCGCGTCGCGTCCGATGATCAGCTTCTGGATCTGCGAGGTCCCCTCGTACAGCGTCGTCACCCGCGCGTCGCGCAGGTAGCGCTCGACCGGGTAGTCGTCGACGTAGCCGGAGCCGCCATGGACCTGGATCGCGGCGTTCGCGCACTCGACCGAGGCCTCGGTGGCGTACAGCTTCGCGATCGAGGTCTCGACGGTGTTCGGCTTGCCCTGGTCCTTGAGGATCCCCGAGCGCCAGGTGAGCAGCCGCGCGGCGTCGCGCTTCACGACCATGTCCGCGATCAGCTCCTGGACGAGCTGGAAGCGGCCGATCGGGACGCCGAACTGGCGCCGCTCCGTCGCATAGGCGACTGAGGCGTCGACGCATCCGTCGCAGATCCCCGTGCAGCCCGCGGCTACGCTGTAGCGGCCGTTGTCGAGCGCGCTCATCGCGATCTTGAACCCGTCGCCGACCTCGCCGAGCATCGCCTCGTCGGGGACCTCGACCCCGTCGAGCGCGAGCGACGCCGTGTCCGACGCGCGCAGGCCGAGCTTGCCGTGGATCTCCTGGGTCGAGAACCCGTCGCTTGAGGTCGGGAGGAGGAAGCAGGCGATCCCGCGGTGTCCCTTGTCGGAATCGGTTTGGGCGAAGATCAGCGCGAGCTCGGCGAAGTTGCCGAGCGAGATGAACATCTTCTGACCGGAGATCGTCCAGCCGCCGTTGCTCTTCTCGGCGCGGGTACGCAGCGAGATCGCGTCCGATCCCGTGTCGGGCTCGGTGAGGCCGAAGCAGCCGAGCGATCCGCCCGAGCACAGCTTCGGCAGCCACTCCCGCTTCTGGTCCTCGTTCCCCCAGCGCTCGATCGAGCCGCAGACGAGCGAGGTCTGGACCGAGACGACCGTGCGCGCGGAGCTGTCCGCGCGCCCGATCTGCTCGACGATCAGCCCGTAGCTGACGTAGTCGAGGGAGCGGCCGCCGTACTGCTCCGAGACCGGCGCGCCGAGGTAGCCCATCTCGCCGAGCATGCTCGCGAGCTCGCGGTCGAAGCGGCCCTCGCGATCGTTCTCCCGGGCGCGAGGGAAGATCTCGTTGTCCGCGAAGTCGCGCGCCGTCTCCCGGATCAGGCGCTGCTCGTCGGTGAGGTCGAGCTCCACCGCTACAGCTCCCCTTCGACGACGTGGGCAAAGGCCTCCGCGGCCTCCTTGGTCCGCGGTCCCGGGGCCTCCGCGACCTCGCGCCCGTCGATCGACGAGATCGCCTGTACCTCGCGCGTGGTCGAGGCGAGGAACGCCTCGTGCGCGCCGCGCAGGTCCTCGGCCGGCCACTCGCCCTCCTCGACGTGGAGGTCGCGCACTAGCCGGTGGCGCGTTATCGATTCGAGGATCCCGACGTCGAGCGAGGGCGTCCGCAGGCCGCCGGTCGGCGAGACCCAGAACACCGCCGAGGTGGGCGCCTCGAGCGCGGTCCCGTCGGGGCGGACGAGGATCGCCTCGGCGGCACCGGTCGCCTGCGCGAGCCTCGTCGCCTGCATGTTCGCGGCGTATGAGATCGACTTCACCCCCGTCAGGATCACGCTCGGCGCGTAGGTGACGGTGGCGACGCCGAGCGTCGCCGGATGCCCGGGCAGCGGCTCGGTGAGGACAATCCGCCGCCCGCCGCGGGTGAGAACGATCCGCAGCGCCGCGTCGGCGTCTCCGAACTCCATCAGCAGCGCGAGGATCTCGCTCTCGAGCACCGGGCGCTCGACCGGGAGCAGCAGTGCCACCGCCGATCGCTCGAGTCGGTTGAGGTGCTCATCGAGCGCGAACGGGCGCCCCTGGTAGAGGCGGATCATCTCGAACACGCCGTCGCCGCGGAGCAGCCCCTCGTCCGCGACCGCGATGCGGGCGTCCGCGGTCGGCGTGATCGTTCCGTCGACGCTCGCAAGCTGGGTCACGGGCATGGCGCGCGAGGCTACATCACCCCCGGCTGTTGCCCGGGTCACGCTAGGCCCCCCTCCTAGCCCGCCGCGGCCGGGTTTTCGACCACGGTCGCGAGGCCCTGGCCGACGCCGACGCACAGCGTCGCGATCCCGTAGCGGGCGCCGCGGCGCCGCAGCTCCCAAATCAGCGTCGTCATCAGCCGCGCGCCCGAGCATCCGAGCGGGTGGCCGAGCGCGATCGCGCCGCCGTTCACGTTCAGACGCTCCTCGTCGATCCCGAGTTCGCGCTCGCAGGCGATGACCTGCGAGGCGAACGCCTCGTTGAGCTCGATCAGGTCGATCTCGGAGAGCTCCAGCCCGGCCGCCTCGAGCGCGCGCGGGATCGCGTGCATCGGGCCGATTCCCATCACCGCAGGGTCGACCCCGGCGACCCCGATCGCCAGCACCCGTGCCAGCGGCTCGGCGCCAAGCTCGCCCGCGCGCTCCTCCGAGGCGAGCACGAGACAGGCGGCGCCGTCGTTGAGAGTCGAGGCGTTGCCGGCGGTGACGGTGCCGCCCTCGCGAAACGCGGGGCGAAGGCGGCCGAGCTTCTCGAGCGAGGTGTCGGGACGGGGCCCTTCGTCGGCGGTGACGAGCACCGGGTCGCCTCCGTTCGCCGAGGTGTCGACCGGGATCATCTCGTCATCGAAGCGCCCCTCGCTCGCCGCCGCGACCGCCCGCTCATGGCTGCGGAGCGCGAAGCGGTCCTGATCCTCGCGCACGATCCCGAACCTCTCGGCGACGTTCTCGCCAGTCTCGCCCATCGACTCGGTCGAGTAGCGCTCCGCCATCTTCGGGTTGATCAGCCGCCACCCGAGTGCGGTGTCGTGCATCGTCTCCGAGCCGCGGGGGAGGCCGACGTCGGGCTTTGGGACGACCCACGGTGCGCGGCTCATCGACTCGACGCCGCCGGCGAGGTAGAGGTCACCCTCGCCGAGGCGAAGCGCGCGCGAGGCCTGGTTCACGGCCTCAAGCCCCGAGGCGCAGAGCCGGTTCACCGTCACCCCGGGGGTCTCGACCGGGAGACCGGCAAGCAGCGCCGCCATCCGCGCGACGTCGCGGTTGTCCTCGCCCGCCTGGTTCGCGGCGCCCATGAACACGTCGCGAACGCCAGCGGGGTCGATCCCGGTGCGCTCGACGGCGGCGGAGACGGCCCCGGCGAGGAGGTCGTCCGGGCGCACGCCCGCGAGCGCGCCGCCGTAGCGGCCCATCGGCGTTCGGACGGCGTCGAGGATCAGCGCCTCGTGCACCTGCCGCGCTCCCTCACTGCTCTATGGTGATCGGTCGATGGCATTCATCTTCGCCACCCTGGGGATGGTGGCGCTGATCGTCTTACTGCTCGTCCTGCTCGCCCGAGCCTATCCGGGAAGCGGTGCGGACCTCGTCGACTGGAAGCCGACGCGCTCGCCCGAGCTCGAAGCCGAGCTCGAGATCGAGGACGTCCAGCAGATGATCGAGGCTCAGAACGAGATGCGCCGCCGCCGCGGCGCCGATGACGTCACCGAGGCGGACGTAAACCGCTGGGTCGAGGAGGACGAGAAGGTTCGCGAGCGCACGCGCCGTGCGTACGGGACGAAGCTCGAGGCCGACCCGGACGAGATGGAAGAAGAGTCGAGCTAGATGTGCCGGCGTCGAGCATCGCGCGAAGCCCGACTGCGAGGCGACAGGCAGGTGGGTGTTAGTTAGGTCTTGGCGAGGGCCTTGCTCGTCGGTTGCGGTTGCCGCGGCTTGGAGCTCGGCGCGCGGCTGCTCGCCGACGGCTGGCGGGTGCGCGGGACGACGCGCGACCCGCGGCGCGCGGCGGGGATCGAGCGCGCGGGGATCGAGCCCGCGGTCGCCGACCCCGACCGGGTCGGGACCGTGCTCGACCACGTCCACGACGTCAGCGTCGTTGCCTGGCTGCTCGCCTCGGCGGCGGGGCAGCCCGACTCGGTCGCGGCGCTCCACGCCGCCCGGCTCGAACGGATGCTCGAGGAGCTCGTCGACACGCCGGTGCGCGGCTTCGTCTACGAGGCGCGGGGTAGCGCGCCGGATGCCGTCCTGCGCGGCGGCGTCGGGATCGTCGCCGCTGCCGCGGAGCGGTGGCGGATCCCGGTCGCGACGATCGACCACGACCCGGGGGACGCCGGCTGGGCCGGCGCGGCCACGGCCGCGGTCGCGACGACGACGGCTGCGGGACCCTGACGCCGAGCGGCGCGGAGCTTGAAGGCGACGAGGACGACGATGACGACGGCGAGGGAGGATCAGGAACCGCGCGATCAGGCGCCGCCGCGTCGGCCGTAGACCTGGCCCCGGGCCCGACGCCGCTTCTCGAGCCCGTCGCCGCCGGAGTCCACGCGCAAAGGACTAAACTCGGATAAGGATTAGGTCGATAGCCCCGAGACCGGAGGTAGCCCGTGTCCGACTACGCGAACGATGTACTCGTCGAGACCGACTGGGTCGCCGATCACCTCGATGACGACTCGATTCGGATCGTCGAGGTCGACGAGAACCCAGCCCTCTACGCCGAGGCGCACATCCCCGGCGCGATCGGCTTCGACTGGAAGCAGGATCTTCAGGACCAGGTCAAGCGCGACTTCCTTGGCCCGGATGAGTTCGGCAGGCTGATGGGGAGCCGCGGCATCTCCAGCGATCACACCGTTGTCCTCTACGGCGACCGCAACAACTGGTTTGCCGCCTACACCTACTGGTACTTCCGCTACTACGGCCATGACAAGGTGAAGCTGATCAACGGCCCGCGCGAGAAGTGGATCTCCGAGGGTCGCGAGACGACGACCGACACTCCCTCGTACGACGAGGCGACCTTCACCGTCCCCGGCGCCGACGACTCGATTCGCGCCCGCCGCGACGAGGTCAAGGACGCGCTCGGCTCGAGCACGAAGCTCGTCGACGTCCGCAGCCCACAGGAGTTCTCCGGCGAGCTGATCGCGATGGCCGGCTACGAGCAGGAGGGCGCGCAGCGCGCGGGGCACATACCCGGCGCGGCGTCGATCCCCTGGGCGCAGTCGGTGAACGAGGACGGAACGTTCAAGTCCGCCGACGACCTCCGCGAGCTCTACGGCTCGAAGGACGTCGTCAACGGCGACCCGGTGATCGCGTACTGCCGCATCGGTGAGCGCTCGGCGCACACCTGGTTCGTGCTCCACGAGCTGCTCGGCGTCGGCGACGTCCGCAACTACGATGGCTCGTGGACCGAGTGGGGCAACATGGTCGACGTCCCGATCGAGAAGGACGTCTAGCGGCGCCCGACTGCATAGTCGTCAACGCCTCCCCTGCTTAGATTCGAAGTCTGGCGCGGCTTCGATCCAGCAGGGGGATCCTGGCGACGGCGGCCCTCGTGGCCGCCGTCGCGTTACCGAGCGCTGCTCGCGCCGACGCCCTCGATCCCACGATCGCGAGCGACCTCTCGTTCGCGCAGCAGCAGCTCGGCGCGAGCCTCACCTCGATCCCCGAGGGTCGGTATCCGTTCTACACCGGCTCCGAGGGTTCCTGGGTGACGACCGGTCGCAAGGCGTGGGTCGCGGGCCTGTTCCCGGGATCGATGTGGAAGCTCTACGAGGCGACGTCGGAGGCGTCCTGGGCCGCGTCGGCCGACGCGCGCCAGCAACCGCTCACGAAGTATGCGAAGCGCCGCTCGACGACCGATCTCGGGTTCCTGCTCTTCGACAGCTTTGGCAACGGCTACCGACTCACCGGCGCCGACCAGTACCGGCAGGTCGTGCTCCGCGCCGCGCGCTCGCTCGCACGCCATTTCAACGCCGCCGTCGGCGCGGTCCGCGCGGGGGGCCCGAAGAAGCGGCGCGACACCGCGATCGTCGACAACCTGCTCAACACCGAGCTGCTGTTCGAGGCCGCGAAGGACCCGGGGGGCGATCCGGCGTGGTTCACCGCCGCGTACTCGAACGCACTGCTCGCCGCTGAGAACAACGTTCGTCCCGACGGCAGCGTCGCCCAGGCGACGCGCTACGACTGGCGCAGCGGTCGGGTGAAGGGGCATCCGCCGCTGCAGGCGTTCAACCGCACCTCGACGTGGTCGCGGGGCCAGGCGTGGGCGATCTACGGGTTCACGATGGCCTACCGCGAGACCGGCGACCCCCGCCTACTCGCGGCGGCGAAGCGGACCGCCGACTGGTTCCTCGACCACCTGCCACCGGATGACGTTCCCTACTGGGATTTTGGTGATCCGCGGATCCCGAGCGCGCCGCGCGACTCCTCAGCCGCCGCGATCGCCGCCTCCGGGCTGCTCGAGCTCGCGACGCTCGACCCCGGCTCCGGATACCACGCCGCCGCCGACGAGATCCTCGCCTCGCTGTCGTCCGGCGCCTACCTCGCGAAGGGGACCGGGGCGCAGTCGATCCTGCTCCACGCGACCCAGCGCGAGAAGAAGGGCAATTTCGACACTGGCGTGATCGAGGGCGACTACTACTTCACCGAGGCGCTGGTCCGCCACGTCGACCCACCCGACCCGGCTGTGGGCCCGCACCTTGAGGCGGTCGCGACCGCAAGCGCCGACGGCGGCGGCGTCGATGTGACGGCGACGGGGAGCGAGCCGGGCGCGGTCAGCGCCGCGCTCGTTCCCGACCCGGCGACGGCGCGCAGGCTCGGGCGCGCCGGGCGGCGGCTCGAGGTTGCCGGCCGCGGCAGCGCCACGCTCGCGACCGCCGGCTCGGCGAGCTTCCACGTCGCGCTCAAGCACGGGGTCGCGCGGCGGCTGGGGGGTCGCGGCGCCACGTTCCAGCTCAGCGCTGCCCTCGACGGTGTCGACGGGCATGGCGCGGCGACGGCGATCCCGGTCCAGCTGTCGGGCTGACGCCCTGAGTCATCGATCCGGCGGCCAGCCGAGCCGCTCGAGCAGCCCGCCGAGGATGCGCGCGGTCGCGCCCCAGATCATGTGCTCGCCGACGAGGTAGGTGGGGGTCCGGATCGGCACCCCGCGGCGGACGAGGCGCCGCATCCCGTACCCGGCCAGGAGCTCGTCCAGGCGCATGTGGAGCACGGTCTCGACCTCGCCCGGGTTGGCGCGGAGGTCGAGCTCGGCGTGGATCAGCCCGACGAACGGGTGGATCCTGTAGCCGGTGACGATCGTCGAGACGGGCGGCAGCGCCCCGAGCGGCTCGACCTCGCGCGGGTCGAGGTCGACCTCCTCGTGCGCCTCGCGCAGCGCGCACTCGATCAGCTCCTCGCCCGGCTCAGGCCGCCCGCCGGGGAACGAGATCTCACCGGCGTGCCGGCGGAGGTCCGCGCGTCGCTCGGTGAAAACGAGCCCCGGCCGCGAGTCGAGGTCGTAGATCGGCACCAGCACCCCGGCGTCGGTGCCCCCGAACGCGTCCATCGCGCCCGCCTCCTTCGGCGTCAGCAGGGCCTGCCGGACGGTGTCGGGATCGAGGCTCATCCCGGGAGCATGACCTAGGGCGCTCACGCGGCGGGGTCGAGTCACCCTGATCGGTCAGACGATGATCTGGACGGTGCCGCCGTCGACGGCCCACGCCGCCCCCGACACGTAGGAGGCATGCTCGGAGCACAGGAAGACGATCGTCGCCGCGACCTCGCCGACCTCGGCGAGGCGGCCGATCGGGCGCTTCGAGCCGACCTCCTCGAGCGCCTGCTCGCGCGAGTCGTGCCCGCCCAGCTCCTTCGACTGATCGAGGAGCCCGCCCTCGTCCATCCACATCTCCGACTTCACGGGGCCGGGCGTGACGGCGTTGACGAGCACGCCTTTCGCGGCGAGGCGGTCGGCGAACAGGCGCGACAGCGATAGCTCGGCGGCCTTCGCGACCGAGTACTCGGCCATCCGCGGTGACGGGCGCTTGCCGGCGGTGCTAGAGACGTTGACGATCCGGCCCCAGCCGCGCTCGGCCATCCCGGGGGCGGCGGCGCGCATCGCGCGCAGCGGCGCCATCACGTTCACCTCCCAGGCGGCGTACCAGTCCTCCTCCGGGACCTCGTCAAGGTTGCGGTGCCTCGCGGTCCCTGCGTTGTTGACGAGGACGTCGAGCGAGCCGAAGCGCTCGTTCGCCTCGGCGAGCATGCGCTCGCCCGCGTCGGGCGCGGTGACGTCGAGCTCGAGCGCCGCCGCGCGACCGTTGACCGCCGCGCCCGCGCGTCCGCACTCGTCCGCCGCCTCGGCGAGCGCCCCGGCGCTGCGCGCGACGAGCAGCACCTGCGCGCCCTCGCCGCACAGCATCCGCGCGGTGGCGCGTCCGATGCCGCGGCTCGCGCCGGTGACGACGCACCCCTTGCCGCTCAGCCCCAGTTCCATCGCCTAGACGAGCTCGATGTGGTCCTCGATCTCGACCTCGCCGACGAGCGCGCGGTGCACCGGGCACTTGGCCGCGATCACCTTCAGGCGCTCGACCGCCTCGTCGGGGAGGCCGCGCGGGAGCCGGATCTGGGTCTCGAACCGCGACGGCGCGCCGCGCTCGGTGTCGAGCCACTCGACATCGACCGACAGCTTGCCGAGGTCCCAGCCCTTGCGCCCGGCGTACATCGCGCAGCGTGATCGCGGTGCACGACGGCGAGGCTCGCGATGAGCAGCCGCGTGGGGGAGGGACCCTCGTCGGCGCCCCCGGCGTCCTCGGGCTCGTCGACGACGAGGCTGTGGCCGTCGACCTCGACGTCGTCGTGTAGCCCTCGCGCAGGCGGGCGACCGCCTTCATCACTTTCCCCTGCCCTCGAACAGCTCGGGGTCGTCGACGTCGGCGACGCGCGACATCGCGTAGACGAGGTCGGAGGCGCGGTTGAGGTAGCGCAGCACGGTGTCGGAGGCGAGCCCCTCGCCGTCGCGGAGCGCGACGGTGCGGCGCTCGGCGCGGCGGATCACCGCGCGGGCGAGGTCGAGCTGGGCGGAGAGCTGCGTCCCGCCCGGGATCACGAACTTCGGCGGCAGCTCGACGCGGTCCATGTACGCGTCGATCAGCGAATCGAGCGCGTCGACCATCTCGTCGGTGATCCGGCTGATGCCGTCCTCGAGCCGCTCGCGCGCCTCGGGCGCGGTCGCGAGCTCGGCGCCGGCGACGAACAGCTCGTCCTGGACGCGCAGCACGTCGCGCGCGATGTCGGCGTCGGCCTCGCTGCACAGCGAGCGGGCGACGCCGAGCGCCGAGACGGCCTCGTCGACGGTCCCGTAGGCGTCGGTCCGCGGGTCGGACTTGGGGACTCGGCCGCCGTACCAGAGCGAGGTCGTGCCGTCGTCGCCCTTCTTCGTGTAGATCTTCGTCACGCGGTCCTCACGGCCATCCTAGTTCCGCGACCACGCCGGCTCGGACCGCGGCAGGTCGGGCGGCAGTCCCTCGCGCTCGAGCGCCTCCTCGATGGTCGAATCTGGCCCCTGGTCGCGACCACTCGGGACCGAGCGCCTCGAGCGTCGCGTCGATGTCGCCGTCGCTCCACGCGTCGTACGCAGTCAGGATCGCTTCCACTCGCTCGGACGCCACACTCAGCTCAGCGGGTTGAGCACGAGGCCCGTGGGCAGCTTCGGGGAGAAGTAGGTCGACTTCGGAGGCATCGTCTCGCCGGCCGCGGCGACCGCGCGGACCTGCTCGATCGGCGTCGGGCGAAGCAGGAACGCGGCGTCGGCGGTTCCGCCCTCGACGCGCCGACGTCGCCTCGCCGAGACTCTTGGCGTAGGCGATTCCGCGCTTCGCGGCGATGTCGTCCTCGGTCATCCCGAGCACGCTCGCGGAGGACCAGCGTCTCGAGGATCACCGCGTCGAGTTCGCGGTACGCGTCGGGCCTGTCGCCCAGCGCCTGCGCGAGCGCGTCGGGGTCGCTTGAGCCGCAGCCGCAGTCCGCGCTTGAGCCCGGCGTCGAGGTAGCCGAAGACGCCGATGCCGTCCTCGCCCGCGGGGTCGACGGCGCCGACCGGCACCTCCTTGGCCTCGAACAGCTGGCGCGAGTCCGTCGGCGAGCGCGACCTGCCGCTCGGGAGTCGAGCCCGTGGAGCAGGCGGTGCGTGGGGAAGACGGTGAGGCCCGGGTCCTCGAGCGAGACGAGGCACATCAGCGTGTAGCGGTGCGGGCCGTCGCCGCGGATCTCGTCGGCGTAGGTGCGCGCGGTCTCGTAGCGGTGGTGGCCGTCGGCGATCAGCAGCTCGGCGTCGGCGAGCTCGGCGCCGACCGCATCGTGGATCGCGGGGTCGGCGACGCGCCAGACGCGGTTGGCCGTGCCGTCGTCGTCGGTCGCCTCGGCCCACGGGTCGTCGAGCGCGGGCTCGAGGTGGCGCCAGGCGTCGCCCGCGTGGAGCGAGAAGATCGGCGAGAGGTTGTGGCGAGTGGCCTCGGTCAGCCGCAGGCGGTCCTGCTTCGGGCCCGGCTGGGTGCGCTCGTGGGGGCGGATCGTCCCGGGCCCGTAGTCGGTGACGCGGACCCGAGCGAGGATCCCGCGGCGCATGCGGGTCGCGCCGTCGGGCCCGGTGTAGTCCTGCTCGAGCGCCCACAGCGCCGGCTCTCGGTCGCCGTCGAGGATCCCCTGCATCGTCCACGCCTCGAGCGTCTCCGCTGCGTGCTCGTAGCGGTCGCCGCCGCCCGGCGCCTCGGGGAGGTCGATCTCGACGACGTTGAACGGCGAGCGCGCGAGCAGCGCCTTGCGCTCGTCCGCATCGATCACGTCGTAGGGCGGCGCGATCACGTCGGCGAGCGCACCGACAGCGCCGAGGTTGTAGTGCACTGCGTTCAGCGGACGGACCTCGGCCATCGCGGCGAAACCCTAGCGACGGTGGAGCGGTCCTTCAGCTATGTGTGGATCTGAGACTCGACGGAGGCCCCGTATGATGGCGGCGATGAGCAAGAGTCCGACTCAGAATGACGTCGTCGAAGCAGCCCGGAGCCTTGGCCAGGCGGAGTTCACTCGCAAGGACATCGCGGCGAAGCTGGGCATCAGGGCGCCGGAGCTGAAGGACGGCTTCAGGGACGCTCGACAGGCGGGGCAGTTCGAGAAGATCCGCGAGGACGAAGCCGGAACCGGCATTTTCCGCCTCGCGGATCATCGAGCTCCCTCAGTCTGAGATCTCGCTGATCTTCAAGACGGCGACGTGGGCCGGGTTGATGCCGACCGAATCATCGCTTCCGTGCTCCGTAAACCAGGCGAGGCGCGATTGGCCCGAGCGAGCAGCGTCGGAGAGCCTGCTCTCGACCTCGTCCAGGGTTCCCTGCACCGTGAAGACGTCGCCGTTCAGGAGCCTGATCTCTGCGTAACCCAAGGTGCCTACTCTCTCAGCCCGGCGGCTTCGAGGGCCGCGAAGTGATCGTCATGCGCGCGAACCCCTCGACGTTTCTCCTCCGGCATCGGCGCAGTAACGCGGACCACTTGATTAGAACGAGGCCGTTACCTGGGCCGGATGGGCACCAGCGCGGGATTCGGGTGTTCGTTTGGACAATCGGAGCCCGCCGACTCACGCGCCGGATCTCGCATTCCCAAGCCGTAAACTGTTCCCCCTCGGGGCGTGGCGCAGCCTGGTAGCGCACCTGCTTTGGGAGCAGGGGGTCGCCGGTTCAAATCCGGCCGCCCCGACTGAGACGCCGCGGTGCCGGTCCTGATGCCCCTGAGCCTCGGCATGGTTGACCTCGACGCCGCTGCCCATTGCCAGGGATCGCATTGCGGCTCGTGACGAGGACGTTGTCGACGCCGAGGTCGGAGACATCTTTGGTGAGTATGCGTGACACGCGACCGCGACTTGACTATGCTCCGCCTTCGCCGTTGGTCTTTGGGTGGAGAGAGGGTTGAGTGATGCGGGGGACTCGGATTGCCGGTGTCGCGGTGCTCGGCACGGTCGCAGCGCTGGCGCTGTCGGCGTCGCCGTCGTTCGCGGCGAGCGATTGCGCGAGGGCGCAGAGCGCCGTCGCCGACGCACAGAAGGCTGTCGACAAGGCGAAGCACCGGGTCAAGAAGGCGAAGGGGGCCGTCAAGCGCGCCGACGCGGGCAGCGCGAAGCAGCGCGCGAAGCGGAAGCTGAGGAAGGCGAAGAAGCGGCTGAAGGCGGCCAAGGCCGATCTTGCGACCGCGACCGGCGAGCAGGCGACCGCATGCGGCGGGGGCGGAACGGCACCCTCCGGGCAGGGACTCTACGTTGCCCTGGGCGACTCCGTCGGCGCTGGCTACGGCGCTTCGAACCCCTCCACGACCGGCTACGTGGGCCTGCTTTACGCGCACTTCCAGTCGACGCTCGGCGTGACCCAGCTGTCGAACCGGTCCACCCCCGGGCAGGCGAGCGCCGACATCCGCAGCTCCCAGCTTCCGGGCGCGGTCAACGACATCAACGCGTCCTCGGACACGAAGGTGGTGACGATCGACGCCGGCGGCAACGACTGGTTCGTGGCGCATTGCAATTTCGGCAGCGACACGTGCACGGACACCTTCAAGACCAACTTCAACCAGATCCTCGCCGGGCTTCAGAGCGCGCTCGCGAACGATCCCGGGGACGAGGACCTGATCGCGATGGACTACTACAACCCGAATTCCGGCGGAGGCACCTATGGGGGTGGCGAGTCGACGCTCGACACGGTTCTGCGAGGCCAGTCGCAGCTCTTGAACTGCGCCGACACGGGCAGCGAGATCGGCCTCAACGACGCGATCGAGCAGGTCGCGAGCGCGCACGGCGCATTGATCGCCGATCCCTATCAGGCGTTCAAGGATGCGGGGCGGAGCTACATCTACAGCGATGGGATCCATCCCACAGACGCGGGCCACGCGGCGATCGCCGCGGCGTTCGAAGGCCCGCGCTCGCCCTGCACCTAGCGCCGCGGTTCGGCGCTCGGCTTAGCCGCCGGACGTTGACGACGCCCCGCGGCCGCCAGGCTACGGGCATTCTCCTCTTCCAACTTTGTGCGGGAGTGGCGAGGATCGCGGGCAGAGGGCGTAGATTAAGCGCAATCCCATCGCCAACCACCGAGGCCGTAGGCAGTCCCTGTATTCATGAGTCCGCTGAATCGCTCCCTCGGCCGTCGCCCTCTCCGCCTTCGCGCGCTTGTGGCGGGGCTGATGCTGATCGGCGTCGCGGCGGCGATCGCCCCGACCGCGGCGGCGGCGCGTCGCGAGCGGCCCAGCGAGTCGGTCTGCCCGGCGCCGCCTTTCGGCGCTGCGCGCTGCGAATCCCGGGTGATCACCCATACCTCCGCCACCCCGCTGGCGCAGACTTCGCCGACCGGCTACGGTCCGGCCGATTTTCACGGCGCCTACGCGCTTCCCGCCACCGCACCGTCTGGGCAGACGATTGCGATAGTCGATGCCTACAACTCCCCGACGATCGAGAGCGACCTCAACGCCTACAGCTCTCAATACGGCCTGCCCGCCTGCACGACCGCGAACGCCTGCTTCACCAAGGTCAACCAAAGTGGCGTTGAGGGGTCCTATCCGCAGGCCAACGCCGGGTGGGCGCTGGAGATCGCACTCGACGTCGAGACCGCCCACGCGATCTGCCCGAACTGCAAGATCCTCCTGGTCGAGGCGAGCTCGAACAGCTTCGCCGATCTGACCACGGCCGAGAGCACGGCGGCTGCCCTCGGCGCCACCGAGATCTCGAACAGCTGGAGCGGCGTCGAGTACTCCGACGAGACCTCGGACGCCTCCTTCAACCATCCGGGGATCGCGATCACGGCATCAGCGGGAGACTCCGGCTACGGCGCCGCATACCCGGCCGGCTCGCCAAACGTGGTCGCGGTCGGCGGCACTACGCTCAACCAGTCGGGGGGTGACTACGGCTCGGAGACCGTCTGGGGCGGCACCGGCAGCGGCTGCAGTGCATACGAGTCGGCGCAGTCCTGGCAGACCTCGGATCCGAAATGGGCGCAGACCGGCTGCGGCGCGAAGCGCGGGATCGCGGACGTCGCCGCCGACGCCGACCCGAACACGGGCGCCTCCGTTTACGACACGACCAGGTACCAGGGACAGTCGGGGTGGTTCACCGTCGGCGGCACGAGCCTGTCGGCGCCCCTGATCGCAGGTGTGTATGCGCTCGCGGGCGGCAGCTCGGCGACCTACCCCGCGGCGGTCCCCTACTCACACCAGACCGACTCGCCGACGAGCCTTCACGACGTGACCACGGGCTCGAACGGAAGCTGCTCCACGACAATGTGCGCGGGGGCGGCGGGCTACGACGGCCCCACAGGGGTCGGCACGCCTCAGGGCGTTGCGGCGTTCGAGGGCGGTTCGTCCGGCGGCTCGCCGCCCATTGTCAGCACGGACCCGGCGACCTCGATCACCGAGACATCGGCGACCCTGAACGGAACCGTGAACCCGAAAGGCCAGGCGACCACCTACCACTTCGAGTGGGGAACGACGACGAGCTACGGTCAGGCCACCGCGAATCAAAGCGCCGGCTCGGGGACCGTCGCCGTCGCCGCTTCCGCCAACCTCGCCGGCCTCTCCCCCGGCACCACCTACCACTACCGCTTGGTTGCCACCAACGACTCGGGAACGAACCATGGATCCGACGGGACGCTCACCGCCACTTCGAGTCCACACGCGGCCCCGTCGATCATGGGCTCCACCCCCGCCTCGCCGTCGAACAATGACAACCCGAATATCAAGGGCTCGGCCGAGGCGGGATCGACGGTGAAGCTCTACACGACCTCGGACTGCTCCGGCTCGCCCACCGCAATCGACAGCGCCGCCAACTTCGCCGCGCCGGGGATCGCGGTCACGGTCCCCGACAACCAGACCACCAGCTTCCACGCGACCGCGACCGACGCCGCCGGCAACACCTCGGCCTGCTCGACGGGCTTCGACTACACGGAGGACTCGAGGGTCCCCAACGCCCCCTCGATCACCGGCTCCACGCCCGCCTCGCCGTCGAACAATGACAACCCGAATATCGAGGGCTCGGCCGAGGCGGGCTCGACCGTGAAGCTCTACACCAGCTCCGGCTGCATGGGCGCCCACACCGACGACTCCGCCGCCAACTTCGCTGCGCCGGGGATCGCGGTCACGGCTTCCGACGACGCGACGACCACCTTCTACGCCACGGCGACCGACGCCGCCGGCAACACCTCCGAGTGCTCGGATCCGTTCGACTACGCCGAGGACTCGACGCCGCCACAGACGACGATCGACTCCGGGCCGTCGGGAGCGACCAACGACCCGACCCCCACGTTTGAGTTCTCCGCGAGCGAGTCCGGCGCAAGCTTCGAGTGCCGCGTCGACTCGGGCTCGTTCGCGTCGTGCGGCTCGCCGCTCACGACCGCCGCCCTGACCGACGACCAGCACACGTTTGACGTCCGCGCGACCGACGAGGCGGGAAATACTGGGACGCCGGCCTCGCGGACGTTCACCGTCGACACGCAGGCCCCGGACGCCCCCTCGATATCCCGCTCCACCCCCGCCTCGCCGTCGAACAATGACAACCCGAATATCAAGGGCTCGGCCGAGGCGGGATCGACGGTGAAGCTCTACACGACCTCGGACTGCTCCGGCTCGCCCACCGCAATCGACAGCGCCGCCAACTTCGCCGCGCCGGGGATCGCGGTCACGGTCCCCGACAACCAGACCACCAGCTTCCACGCGACCGCGACCGACGCCGCCGGCAACACCTCGGCCTGCTCGACGGGCTTCGACTACACCGAGGACTCGACGCCCCCCGCCGGCCCCAGCAACTCGTTCACGATCGGCAAGGTGAAGAAGAACAAGGTCGAGGTGACCGTGCCCGGTGCCGGCGCGATCGCCGTCAACGACGCCCACGCGGCGAACAAGAAGCTGCTGCTGAAGCCCTCGAGCGCTTCGGCGGGCGGCGCCGGCTCCTACAAGGTGACCCTGAAGCCGACCAAGAGGGCGAAGAAGAAGCTGAAGCACAAGCTCAAGCTCAAGGTCAAGGCCGCGGTCACCTTCACCCCGACCGGCGGGACCGCGAACACCGAGGACAAGGTGCTCAAGCTAAAGAAGTAGATGCCCCGGCTCAGCCTGCGACCTTGACGACGCCGGGCGGCCGCCAGGTGCCGGACCGCGCGGCCCTGCTCGGCCCGTACAGCCTCAGGTTGAGCCGGAAGCCGCCTGGCGGGGAGGGCAGCCAGTTGACGTCGGACTCGGTCGGCTGCGACTGCTGGATCGCGATCACGATCGAGCCGTCGGGCTTCCTGATCAGCGGGGGATGCTTCGGTCCGATCGAGTAGCGGTCGATCGGGTTCGAGACGAGATACCCGTTGCCGTCGTACATCGTCAGCGACCAGAAATACCTTGCCGGGGGCGCGTCGCCGGGCGGGAACGTGAGCCGGTAGTCGTTGGCGCCGTCGTAGAGGGCGCCGGACGCGTCGGCCAGGCCGGTCGGATAGATCGCCTCGATCGGCGTGTTCGCGCCGAGCCCGACCACCGCAACCTGAGCGCGAAAGCTGTAGTCGGTCCCGTAGTTTCCGATGTTCGACTGCGGCAGCAGCCACCCACTGGTCTTCTGCGCCTCGCTGAAGATCTTCAGCCGCGCCGCTCCTGGCAGCGCGGCGGCCTCGTCCGCGACTCCCTTGTAGAGGGCGGAGAGCACGTCGGGGCTGAGCCCGGCCGTCTCGGGAGAGAGCCCGGGGCCGATGCCGAGCGGCTTCAGCTGCGCGAGGAGCGGATCGTCGCGCGCCGGCGGAGGGTTCTTTTCCAGCGCCGAGTTCAGCGCCGAGATGAAGCCCGGTCCGTCGGTCGGCGTCGGGTACTCGGCCGGCTTTCCGGGCTTGCAGCCCTTGGCGAAGTGCCGCGCCTTGCCGTTGCGCTTCAGCCGGTACTTCGACATCAGCTTCCGCGCCTTGCGCTGGTCCCTCTCGTTCGTCGCCAGCGTGCGGCCGATGACCCACACGCGCCGGTACTTCGACTTCACGATCCTCGTGTGCTTGCCCTTCTTGGCCTCCCCGGCCTTCCTCGCCCAGGTGATCTTGACCTGGCCCGCGCGGCCGCCGTCCTCGCGCTGGCCGGGGATGTCGATCACGTTCGTGTACGGGTCGAGCAGCTCGAAGCTGTAGTAGCGCTTGCCCAGCTTCGGATGGCTGAGCACCACCGGTCCCTTCTTGAGGTCGAGGTGGGCGATCGAGTACAGCGTGTCCGTGTTCGGCGCGACGACGGTCCGATCGTCGGCGGTCGCGAACCGCTTCGCGTTCGAGAACGAGTTCACGGGCGCGTTGCCCTTGTGGTCGGGACAGCGCACGCTCGTCTCTTCGCGGCGCACCCTGAGGGACTCGAGCAGCGGGAATCCGTAGTCGTAGGCCTGCTGGCCGAGCGCTTCGGCCTGATCGGGAGTCGGCGTGTCGGCGCTGGCGAACCCGGGGCCGCACAGGCAGGCGATCGCCGCGCCTGCGATGAATCCGGCGAGCCTGCGGTGCGGAATCCTTCCCCTGCCCATACGCGAGATCCGGTCACGATACCGGGACATCGGCTCGGCGGTCGCACCCGCTAACGATTCGACTGCGCGTACAAAAGACGCCCGCCGATCTTCGACCGCGGGCCAGAGACAGCGGCGCATCCCGCGCCTAGCCTGCGGGCGTGACGCAAGTTGAGCGCAGAATCGGCGCCGGACGCCCGCTGATCGGCGTGACGACCTCTGAGGTCCGCGGCGCCGAGCAGGTGGAGCTGATCCGCCACGGCGAGCCGTCGCGACGCGAGATGGCCCTCGGCCTCAGCTACATGCGCGCGGTCGAGATCGCGGGCGGGCTGCCGGTCGTCGTGCCGCCGATTGCAGTCGACTCGATCGGGTCGCTGCTGGACAACCTCGATGGCGTCCTGCTCTCGGGCGGCCCCGACATCCACCCCGACAGCTACGGAGAGTCGCCGCATCCCGAGCTCGGGCCGACGTGGCCGGACCTCGACGTGACCGAGCTTGCGCTCGCGCGCCAGGCGGTGGCGCACGATGTGCCGGTGCTCGCGATCTCTCGCGGCGCCCAGGCGCTCAACGTCGCGCGCGGCGGGACCCTGTTCCAGCACCTGCCCGAGCGCTTCGGGCGCACGACGCCGCACACGCTCTCGGTCGCAGGCCAGCCGACCGCTCACCAGATCTCAATCGACCCCGGCAGCACGCTCCACGAGGCGCTCGGCGAGACGGATCTCGAGGTCAACTCGTACCACCACCAGTCGGCGAGCGGCCTCGGGCGCGGCGTGCGCGCCGTCGCCTGGGCGCCCGACGGGGTGATCGAGGCTGTCGAGGTCCCCGAGCGACGGTTCGCGATCGGCGTCCAGTGGCACGCCGAGTCGATGACCGACGCTCCGCCGCAGCTGAAGCTGTTTCGCGCATTCGTCGAGGCGGCCGGTCAGGGGGCCGGGGCGGGGTCCGCCCCGGCCTCGACCGGCGTCACCGCCTGAGGCTCGCCGCGCGAGCGCCGGCGATCCGGCGAGAATCCCGCTCGATCGAATGAGGTTGATTCTGGTTCGCCACGGCGAGTCGCGTTCGAACGCCCACCCCACCGCCGCCGCGCTTCCCGGGGAGGAGGGGGACCGGCTGACCGAAGAGGGCTGGCGGCAGGCGCGCCGAGTCGCCGACTCGCTCGCCGGCTGGGGCGTCACGGAGCTGGTCACGAGCCCGATGCGCCGCGCGCGCGAGACGGCGTCGGCGCTCGAGGAGCGGCTCGGGATGACGGCGCGCGTCGAACCCCTGATCCACGAGATCCGCGAGGCGGTGGACTTCGGCGAGCTCTCGCCCGAGGAGCAGAAGCTGACCCGCTGGTCGGAGCGGATGAGCGCCCACGGCGACGACCCCGACTATGCCCCCGAGGGAGCCGAGTCGTTCAACGACGTCCGCGGCCGCGTGCGCGGGTTCCAGGCCAAGCTGGCCGCCGGCCCGAACGAGGGCCGGCTCGCGCTCGCGGTGACGCACGGCATCTTCTCGCGCTTCTTCTTCATCGAGGCGCTGCTCGGCGACGGGTTCACCGCCGGCGAGGCGCACCTGCTGTGGAACCTGCGCACCGTGAACTGCGGCGTCAGCGTGTTCGAGCACGGCGAGCCGCGGCACCCGGCCGACCCGCCGCTCGACGGGTGGGTGTGCTCGACGTGGATGGCGCGGCCGTGGATCCGCGGCGGCGCTCAGAACAGCTTGTAGCTCTGGCGCGAGAGGAAGAAGCCGTGCCCGGTGTCCTGGTTCGTGCAGGTGACTCCGGCGGTGCGGCTCTCGCATAGGAACGGCCCCTTCTTCGAGTTCTGGTTGTAGGCGAGGATCGGAGCGCCGGGAATCATCGCCGTGTCGCCGGCGCACACCACTCGCGCGCTTCCGGTGCCGACCTCGATCCCCTGGCCGTAGTCGAGGTGACAGTTGGCGGGTCGCGGCGGGGGCTTCCAAGAGCGCTGGCTGATGTCGCAGCGCGCTTCCTGCTCGACGACCGTGCAGCCGATGTTCTTCGACGGCAGCAGGAAGCTCTGCAGCGACTTCGTCGTCACGGCGCTACCCGTCGTAGTGGTGGGGTTCGTCGCCGTCGATGAGGTCGTGGTGCCGTTGCTCTCGGTGACGGTCGTCGTCTGCGTGCTCGTGCTGCTGCTGCTGCTGCTGCCGCAGGCGGCGAGCGACGCGGCGAGCGCGACGGCTGCAAGCGCGAGAGCGGGGCCGATGCGATGCACCATTCGCCGGGAAGCCTACATCCGCTCTACGCTCCGTCGGGCGCCCCCGTAGCTCAGCGGACAGAGCGTCGGACTTCTAATCCGAGGGTCGCAGGTTCGAATCCTGCCGGGGGCACTGCCTACCAGCGCGGGATCGATGCACGGGGGAGATCGGACGCGGGCGCGGCGTCGGACGGCTCAAGCTTCTCACCCTGGCGCCGATAAGAAGAGTGGGTGAGGGTTCCGGGGGCGGGCCAAGGACCGGAAGTGAGGGGAAGTCATGGAGGCGAATCGAACCCGGATCGGGCTGCCGTCGCCGGCGCTCGTGGTCGCGGTGTTGGCGCTGCTCGCGGCGTTCGCAGGCTCGGCGCTCGCTAAGCATCACGCTTCGCTGAGCGGCAAGGCGAAGAAGCAGGTGCGGAAGATCGCCGCCTCGGAGGCGGCTGGGGCGCTCGCAGCCAGGCTCCCGCTCGATGCCTCTGGAATCGGTGACAACGCGGTCAACTCGGCGAAGGTGGCTGACGACTCGCTGACGGGCGCTGACGTCGACGAGTCCAGCTTCGGCAAGGTCCCAACGGCGGACCACCTCGACGGCCTGGACTCAAGTGATGTCCAGCGCACCAAGGCCGACGCGATTTCGAACGCCGCCGGCGGGTCGCTGGACAGCGAGGACGCGTCACTGAGCACGAGCGACCATTCCGGATTTCTGGATGTGCGCTGCTACCCGACCAACCCCGACGTCGTATACCGGAACAACACGACCGCGAACCAGGACGCGTGGATCGACACCGGGCCTGGGACGACCCACGACGAGCTTGGGCCGTACGACTTCACGGATTCCGTACCGATCGCGGGCGACGGCCGGGTCACGTATACGGTCGTCTCCGCGGATCGGCTCGCGTTCTTCGACGTCCACGTGAGCCTCATTGGCCCGGGCGAGTGCGCGTATGCGGTGAGATCGACCGATTACGCCATCTAGGCTCGCGGCCTCGCCGCAACGGTCTCGCACGCGCGCCGGACGCCCGCCTCCGCAGTCAGGCACATAGACACCCGGTTTTGCGCCCGGGAGAGATGCGGACTCGAATCTCGTCGGGGCACTGCACCGTGGGCCATCGGCCCGGTGTCACAATCCCGGGCTCGCATGCTGGCCGTTGAGTATCTGAGCAAGCGCTACGGCGCCGTCACGGCCGTGGAGGACCTCAGCTTCGAGGTCATGCCGGGCTCGATCCTCGGCTTCCTCGGACCCAACGGCGCCGGGAAGACGACCACGCTGCGGGTGCTGCTCGGGCTCGCGACCGCGACAGCCGGCACCGCGACCGTCGAGGGGCGGCCATACCGCTCGCTGTCCGATCCCGTTGCGAGCGTCGGCGCGGTGCTCGACAGCTCGGGGTTCCATCCCGGGCGCCGCGGCCGCGACCACCTGCGCGTGATCGCTCGCGCCTCGGGGCTGCCCGCGAGCCGCGTTGAGGAGGTGCTGCGCACCGTCGGGCTCGAGGGCGCCGCCGAGCGCCGCGTCAAGGGCTACTCGCTGGGGATGAAGCAGCGGCTCAACCTCGCCGCCGCCCTGCTGGGCGATCCCCGCGCCCTCGTCCTCGACGAGCCGGCGAACGGGCTCGACCCGCAGGGGATCCGTTGGCTGCGCGACATGCTGCGCTTTCTCGCCGACGAGGGAAGGGCAATTCTTGTCTCCAGCCACGTTCTCGCCGAGGTCTCGCAGACCGTCGACGAGGTCGTGGTCATCCACCATGGTCGACTGCGCGCCCACGGCACGCTCGCGGAGCTGACGAGCCGGCGTGGCGCCGCCGTCCGCGTCCGCAGCCCGGACGCGACGCGGCTCGCCGAGATCCTGGGAGCCGACGGCGCCGCGGTCGAGCCCGCCGAGCCCGGGTTGCTGCTCGTCCGCGAGGCGACCGCCGCGCGCGTCGGCGATCTTGCCGCCGAGGGCGGGATCGCCCTCCACGAGCTCGCTCCCGAGGACGCCGACGCCTCGCTCGAGGAGGTCTTTTTCGAGCTCACAAGCGACGGCGAGGTCGCGATCCAATGAGCGACGCGATCGCCGCCGAGTTCCTGAAGCTGCGCACGACGCGGACGTTCTGGTGGCTGAGCGGGGTCGCCGTCGGTCTCCCGGTCCTGCTCACGGTCGCCACCCTCGCGACCGTGACACCGCACGGGAGCGGGGACGCCCGCTCGCTGATCTCCAACGTCGGCATCGCAGGTCTGTGGATGATCATCCTCGGCGTTGTCGGCGCGGCCGGCGAGTACCGCCACGGGACGATCACCTCGACCTTTCTCACGGTTCCGGACCGGGCCCGCGTGACGCTCGCGAAGGCGCTGGCCCACGCGCTCGCCGGCCTCTGCGTCGGCGCGGTCTGCGCGGCGGCGGTGCTCGCGATCACGATCCCGGTGCTCTCGGCGCAGGGCCAATCGCTGGCCTCGCTCGGAATCGGCGGCGGCGACATCGCGCGCACGGTCGCCGGCTCGCTCGCCTACATCGCGCTCGCCGCCGCGCTCGGGGTCGGCCTCGGCGCGCTGCTGGCGAACCAGGTCGCGGCGGTCGTGCTCGTGCTGGCGGTCCTGTTCGTCGTTGACCCGGTCGTCGCCAGCCTCGCGAGCGCGTACGGGCGCTTCAGCTTCCAGGGTCTGGGAATGGCGCTCAGCGGAACCACGAGCAGCAGCGCCGGCTACGAGCTGTTCCCGATCGGGGTCGCGGCGCTCGTCTTCGCTGGCTACGCGGTCGTCCTCGTCGCCGCCTCGGCGCTCGTCAGCACGCGGCGGGACGTGGCGTAGCCGCGGTCAGCCGGGGCCCACCCACGGGCCCCCGAGGTCGCGCCAGGTGGATGGTCGGGGGTCGTCCCCGGTCGCCGGCTTCTCGTCGGCACGCGTCTCGGTGTGCCCCTCGCGGTCGACCGGCGGAACGTCGAGCTTCGCGACCTCCCACTCACCGCCGCGTTCGAAAGCAATCCAGGTGTGCGTCGCGCGGTCCGGACTCTCCGCGGCGAGCCGCTCGCACTCGCGCTCCGCGTCCTCCCGAGTCATGTCGTAAGCGTACCCGCGCCCGTGCTGGAACCCGCTAGATTGGGCCGAGGCGCGGTGAGCGTAGCTCAGTTGGTAGAGCTCCTGGTTGTGGTCCAGGTGGTCGCCGGTTCGAGTCCGGTCGCTCACCTTCAACGGGGATACTGAGCGGGCGATGTCGCAGGAGAACATGGAGGCGGCCCAGCGCGCGTTCGAAGCCTTCAACCGAGGCGGAGTCGACGCTGTCATCAGCGAGGGCATCTGGTCGCCAGAGATCGTCTGGGATGCGACGCCAACCGGCATCCCGGGACTTGGCGTCTATAGCGGCCACGAAGAGGTCAGGTCCTTCTTCGAGGACGATTGGTTCAACGCGTTCCCCTTTGACGAATGGGAGGTCGAGGTCGATGAGCTGATCGACCACGGGGATCAAGTGATCAGCATGTGCCGCCAGCGCGGACGTGGCGCGATGAGCGGAGCGGGCACGGAGCTTTTCCTCGCACAGGTCGGCACGTATCGCGACGGACAGTGCGTGCGGGTCGACAACTATCTCGACCGAGAAAAGGCCCTCGAAGCCGCCGGGCTGTCGGAATAGGCCGATGTCGCGGGAGAATGTCGAGATAGTGCGGCGTGCCGTTGAGATCTTTCAGGGGGGCGACCCGGCGGACGTCTTCGCGGAGGGCCTTGTCGCCCCTGACGCGCAATGGCACGCGGCCCGGAACGCGGGCACATACGTGGGGGCCGAGGGTTTTGTCGAGCTGATCGGGGACTGGACGGAGGACTTCCACGACTACGCGGTTCGACTGACGGACGTGCGCGATCTCGGTGATCGTGTGCTCGCCCTGGCCCATCAGAGGGGCGTGGGGAAGGGGAGCGGCGTCAGCGTCGAGATGAGCTTCGGCATGCTGTTCACGCTTCGCGACGGGCTGATTACCGACGTGCGGGTCGTCGATCGCGCCGAGGGCCTCGAAGCCGCCGAGCTCTCGGAGTAGGCAAACTCGGATCGCCGGTTCGAGTCCGGTCGCTCACCTTGAGGTTGCTTGCTTGACGTCGCGAGACCGCTGCTTTTCGTCCGAAGCGCTACTCCGACTGCCCGGCGGCTTGAAGGGTCTCTTCGTGACTCCCGAAAAGCTGGAGCCGGACCAGCCTGTCGTCCTTGACCTCCAGGATTGCTCCAGCCGGTTGGTGGAGCTGAACATCGCTTGTGCGGCCTCGGAGGTGAATGGTCCCGAGTGCGACTACGAGGTCGCCGTCGTCGCGCCAGTCGGCAATGGCTAGCCGCCACTCTCGAAACTGCTCGTCGACCTCGTCGATCCAACGCTGGAAGCCCTCAGGTCCGCGATAGGGCTCCGGCCTGAGGCGACTGACAACCTCCACGTCAGGGTGGATCTCCTCACGCGACATCGCCGCCGCAGTATCGCGGCAATAAGCAAGCAAACCTCAAGATCCGAGATTGGACGACGTTCGAACCATGTCGGATGGCTCTCGAACCAAACGGTCGTTCAAGCCATCAGGAGAACGTGGAGATCGTGCGATCCATCTACGAGGCGTTCAATCGCGGCGACTGGGGTGCGGTGTTTTGGAACACGCATCCGGATGTTGAATTGACGACCCCCCCGCAACAGCCAAACGCCGGGACGTACCGGGGCGCGAGGAATGTCAGGGGTTTCTGCAGGACGCACTCGCGGCGTTTGAGACCTCGATCGTCGAGCCCGAGGGGTTCTTCGAAGGCGGCAACCAGGTCGTGGCCGTCTACGGGAATCGAGTACGGCCTAGGGGCACCAGGGCGGAGATTGTGAACCGGAATGCACAGGTGTGGACGATCCGCGACGGCAAGGTCCAGTCCCTGCAATTCTTCCCGAACCCTGAGGACGCCCTCGAAGCCGCCGGCCTGTCGGAGTAGGGCGCACCCCGGGATCGAGTTCGTAATCGCAGACGGCTCCACACCCGGAAGGTCGACCGGGGTGGCGGCGTTGGCAGAGGCGTGGCGCGAAGCCCTGAGCGCCTTTGAGGAGTTTCGCGCCGAGGCCGACGAGTAGAGAGGCCGTGAGGCGGCCAGAGCGGGATACTGAGCGGGAGATGTCGCAGGAGAGCCTGGAAGCGTTCAAGCGCGCGAATGATGCAGGCAACCGCCGGGACATTGACGCGCTGCTGGAGGAACTCGATCCCGAGGTGGAGTGGCATCCGGCACTTCTTGCACCGCTGGAGGGGCAGCCGACGGTGTATCGGGGGCACGAGGGGGTACGGGAGTGGATGCAAGAGATGTATGAGGCCTTCGGCGAGCTCCACATTGACATCGCCGAGATCCGGGACCTCGGCGATCGACTCATCGCGATCGGCCGCATCCGCACCCGTGGGGAAGCGAGCAGAGCCGAGACCGAGTCGCCTTTCGCCTGGGTGATTGAGACCAAGAACGGCAAGGCGACTCGCGTTCGGGGCTACCTCGACCCCAACGACGCCCTCGAGGCCGCCGGGCTGCGGAAGTAGCGCTGGAGGCATAGGAGCGCCAGCACGCACGCGCTACTGACGGCAGTTCTGGACTCTAGGAGCTCCTCAGCTAGGCCAGAGCAAGGCGCGATACTGAGCGGGCCATGTCGCAGGAGAACGTCGACACCCTTCGTGCCTTCATAAAGACATGGAGGCATGAGTGGACCTTTGAGGCATGGGAGCGAGGGGAGGTCATGGACATGTCATATCTCGACCCCGATGTCGTTTATGAGGATGCTGTTCTGCCAGACCACATCGGCGAGGCCTATCACGGTCACGAAGGCTGGGTTCGTGCGGGGAAAACCTGGATCGAGCCTTTCGAGTGGCTACGTCTCGACCTGGACGAAATCATCGACGCGGGCGACCACGTCCTCTCATTCCACCGGCTGCGAACGAAGGGGCGGCATACCGGTATTGAGTTCGATGGAGTCGACGCAGAGGGGTCGCGTTTGGTTTACCTCTGGACGCTTCGGAACGGCAAGATCGTTCACCTGCGGGCGTATGTGGACTCGCAAGAGGCCCTCAAAGCCGCCGGGCTTTCGGAGTAGCGGCACCCACGTTCTGACCAGTCCGTAGCTCCTACCCAGCGGGTCAGGGCCAGAGCGCGATACTGCGCGGGCGATGTCGAAGGAGAACGTTGAGGTCGTGCGCAAGGCGTGGGAGGCGGTCAACCGTGGGGACATAGACGCCTCGTTCAAGCACTGGGCCCCCGACTCCGTGTTCGACGTTTCGCGGGCGTTTGGCCCCGTGCATGGCACCTACTACGGACTCGATCAGATTCGGCAGGCCTTTGAGGAGTTCTTTGGGCCGTGGGAGTCCTTTCGGATTGAGCTAGACGAGTTGATCGATGCGGGCGAGGACGTCGTGGCATCGGTCACGGGCTACTTTCGGGGCCGCGACGGGATCGAAGCGCGAACTCGGACGGCTTTCGTTTGGACGATCCGCGATGGGGCCATCGCCCACGTCCGCTTCTACCAAGAACGGCAGGAAGCCCTCGAAGCCGCCGGGCTGCGGAAGTAGCCGCGTATCTGACCGGGCTACTTCCGATTCACGATCGAGAACGCGTTCTGCGGTGCGACCTGATGCGCGGCGCTCGTCTGCCTTGCTTAATTCTCGATGGGCCGCTGTGGTCTAGCTGACTTTAACCGTCCCCGACTTCTCAGCGATGCAGACACGGGCCTGGCCATTTGTAGCGGGAGAGAGGTCCTTCTTTGAGATCTTCGCGAAATATTTCCCGTTCTTCGCGGAAGATATTTTGATTGCGAACTTACCCTTGCTGTTTGTCTTGTCGGTACCGAGTTTTTTCGTCTTGCCCTTGCGTTTGCGGAGGGCCTTTACCTTGCGGCCCGAGATACAGGCGGCCTCGGTAGAGCCAAGTTTGCCCGACACCTTGCTGGAACTGGTCTTGGCGACGACCTTAAACTTTGTAAATCCGGTCACGTAGCTGATCGTCGCTCCTTGACCGAAAGCAACGCCGACCATGGCCGTGCTTACGGCGAGTGTTGTCGCCAAGACAACAATCATAAATTTCCGCAAGTGACTCCGATCTGCTCTCATCGCCTTTGCTCCCGTCGTTTCATCGTAGGGGCCCAGCACCCAACACGGGCCTGACTTTACATTGAGACGCGGCAGGCGTAGGAGCCGCTCGGCGTGAAGCTCGACTCGGTCGCGCCCGCGACGTCGGCGCCGTCCTTACTCCACTCGTAGGCGAAGCTGCGCGGCACGCGGAAAAGGAACGCCCCGAGCAGGTTCGGCGCCCACAGCCCCTCGCTGCACGAGAGCTCGGCGCCGATTTCGCCCCGCCCGAGACCTCAGGGCAGGGGAACCGGCGGGCGCGGGCGAGCGAAGCAGCGGCCGAGTTCTGCATGGAGCGGTACCCGCTGGCTGAGGAGGCTGATGGCTCACGAATCGTGGACCCGGTGGCGTTCCGCGTCACCGTAGGATTGACGCCGTGCCGTTCACGCTCAGGAACATCGAGGAGGATCTGGAGGACCTCGGGTCCAAGTTCGACGGCGCGCCGGACCTGGAGTTCCGTCTGGCGACCGAGGCGCTCGAGCTCGAGCGATCCGGCCTGAGCTACCAGCGAATCCCGCCCGGCTATCGCTTTCCGTACGGTCACACGCACAAGAAGCAGGAGGAGGTGTACGTGGTGGTGCGAGGGAGCGGGCGGATGAAGCTCGACGACGAGGTCGTCGAGCTCAAGGAGTGGGACGCGGTGCGGGTCCCGCCCGGCACGTGGCGAGGCTACGAGGCCGGGCCGGAGGGCCTCGAGATCATCGTCATCGGCGCGCCCAATCTGGGCGAGGCTCCGCGCGAAGACGTCGAGGGCCGGCGCGACTGGTGGGCTGACTAGCGCCGGTTCGGCGGCCCTGAGATATGGCGAGCCCGCCTGTGGGCGCCTCGGACGAGAGGCAGTGGTTCCCGAGGGTGCGGAGCATCTTGATTCAGCTCACCCGGTCGTCGGAACCTGAGCGAGTCGCAGCATCGCTCGAACGCACGTTGGTTCGAAAGCAATCCAATCGGGATCCTTTCAGGGCGTGCCTGCCTACTCAGCGGCCATACTGGGCGGGCGATGTCAGAGGAGAGCATGGAGAACGTGCGAGAGAGCTACGAGCGATTCGCGGCCACAGGTGAATTGGTGGCGGACTTCGCCACCGACGACTTCGTGTGGGACATGTCGAACTACCATGGCTGGCCCGAGCAGCAGGTGTACGAAGGCGTCGACGGAGCGGGAGCCTTCGTCCGCGATTGGTCGGAGGCGTGGGAGGACTGGGAGCTCGAGCTTCAATCCCTCCACGACGCCGGCGAGAAGGTGGTTGCTCTCGTGCACCAGCGCGGCAGGTCCAAAGAGGGCGGACTGCCGGTCGAGATGTCCTTCGCCCAGGTGTTCACGTTCCGCGACGGCAAGCAGGCCCGGATGGAGATGTACTCGGACCGGGACGAGGCCCTCGAAGCCGCCGGGCTGCGGGAGCAGGCGATGTCGCAGAAGAACGTGGAGATCGTGCTCAGCGGATATGCCCGCTACAACGCGGGCGAGCGAAGGCCGGAGCTCTGGTTCTGGCACGAGGACGCCGAATACCACGTCGCCCGCGAGGGCCCCGATTCGACGGTCCAGCGCGGGATCGACGCGATCAGGCGTCAGTTTGCGAGCTGGCACGGTGCGTACCCCGATCTGAACGTGGAGCCGTTGGAGGCCATCGGGAACGGGGACCAAGTCTTCCTCTGGGTCCGCTTCAGGGGTCACGGGGCGGCGAGCGGAGCCCCGATGGAGATGGAGCTGGCCCACGTCTACACGATGCGCGACGGCCGGGCCGCGAAGGCGGTCGAGTACTTCGACAGGACCGATGCCCTCGAAGCCGCCGGGCTGCGGGAGTAGCAGCTGAGGCATAGGAGCGCCCGCACGCGCGTCTGAGGGCAGCGGTTCTGCGCCTCCAGCAACTGCTACTCAGCGTCGAGAGGCCGTGGGCTGCCGGAGTTGGGAAGCGACTGGTTCAGTCGCGCCGTGTCCCTCGAAGCCGCCGGGCTGCACCCGTAGCCAGCGGGTCCTGCCGTCGGCCGAGACGGAGAAGCCCTCGGCTCCTTCGCCGGTGGCGCGCCAGGGTGGACACGGCCCTCTCGGCAAGCAGCCAGAGGAATATGGCGAGTAGCAGCGGCACTCCGAAGAAGGCGATGTATCCGAGTCCGGGTGCACTCGCGACCACGACCCCGGCAAGCACGAGCCCGACAAGCACGTCCGCGAGCAGGGCGCGGCGACGGCGCACCCTGGCGCCGGCCTGCCGCCGAGCGACACGTGAGGCTCGAACGGGATCGGCGAACTCAGCCACTGCTGGTTGGCCTGGCGTAGATCGCGAAGAAGTCACGGTCATCCGGGGTCATGTAGCGAGTCGGCGGGGGGAGCATGTCGGGGAGCAGATTCGAGGGGTGGCGCGCCCCGTGCTGCCGGTAAGTGATGAAGCTGACCCAGTCCTCGTTGATGTCCAGCTCCAGGGCCCGAACGGCACCTGCCCTTTGCAGGATCTTGGCGAGGGTGCCCACCGTCTGTTCGTTGGCGGCGGCGTAGATGAGGTTCCCGCGGCTGTCGACCCCTATGCCCGAGCGCCAGACGCGAATTGCATTGCCAACCGTCGCCCCCCACTGGGGCCCGTCGCTCAGGTTCGGGTTGAGCCGACCATGATCGATGATCAACGGCAGGTTCTGGCGAGCGAAGCTGAACCGCGGTCCTGCGGCGGGACCCCCGGTCCAGGGCACAACGTCGACCTTGCCGCTGCGGTACTGCACCAGAGTCCCGATGCCGCGGACCATCGGCGCGTAGGTGTGCCCGTCTAAGGCGAAGCCCTCCGCCGCGTCGTGGAGCTTGAAGCCACCGTTGAATGTGGCCACCAAATTGCGGTGGAGCGGCGGTGGAACCTCGGAGGAGCCCCGGTTCGGCAGCGTGACCGGCGGCTCCTGCAGACCCGGTATGTAGCTGAAGCGCGTGCGACTCGTGTCGATCCAGGCGACGCCGGCGGTCAGTCGCGGATACGCGGCCTCGCTGCGGAAGGTCGTCAGCATCACGGGGGGATGGGCGCCGGCAAACGATGGTGCTGCGGCCGGGCGCCAGACCCCCTCACCCGGTAGCGCCGGATGGAACACGGGCGGGATGCGCGGCGGACGATAGGCCGGGGTCGCGGCGCTCCTCGCCCCAGAGCCCACACCGACCCGGGAAAGCGCGCGTAGCGGAGGGCCGCCGGTGGAGGGCGCCGTGAGCGTGTAGTACCAGTCCTCGACCCGCGAGACCGGAGCGGAGCCACCATGGTCGCGTAGCCACTCCACGGTTTCGACTCCTGTGCTCACGTCGTAGCGGCCCGTGATCCGCCGTGCCCAGGAGATCGCTGCGGGCGTGAGGCAGACCACTAGGACCACAACAGCGACGCGCCGCAGGCGCCGCCAGACCGGGAGGCGGGCCAGGGATGCGGTCGACCCGTCCACGCGCTGGTACACGGGTCCACCATGCGGGCGCGCGCTTTCCCTCGACTAAAGAAGGCGTGAGAACTCTCTTATCGAGGCCGACGACCCCTGGCTTCGTCGGCGCGATACCGTCCGCCGATGCTCGCTTGACCTTGCGGCGATACTGCGATGCGATGTCGCAGGAGAACGTCGAGATCGTCCGGGAGATCTACGCAGACCCTCGCGGACTGATCGGCACCGCTTCCGAGCGGGCCGCGCCCGACGTGGAGTTCGACTTCACCGACGTGTATCCGGACAGGCCGGTCCTCAAGGGCGTCGAGGAGATGCGTCTGTTCCGCGATGCGGGACCGTGGAGTGGTTCGCCCGTCCACATCGAGCCGGAACGATTCATCGATCTCGACGATGAACGCGTCCTGGTGCTGGTTCGGGTCAGCGCGACGGGCCGGGAGAGTGGGGTCGAGGTCGAGTTGAAGCCCGCGCACCAGTTCACGATCCGTGACGGGCTGCTCGTCCACTTCAAGGCCTACAGGGACCGCGGGCAGGCCCTCGAAGCCGTGGGGCGTCGAGCTAGGTGACGTCGCGCGGTCGCGCCGGATCGCCGGCGCACGCCCGCCACTTGCGCTCGATCTCACGCAGCATCGGGGGGTAGACGATCAGGTGCCGGAACGGCCTGATCGCGGCCATGTAGACGCTCCCAAGCCGGCCGTTTGGGTTCACGAGCACCGCCAGCTGGCCGCGATAGCCGTCGGCTCCGTCGCGCACCCAGCCAAGATGCAGCAGGCCGTGCACGGTTCGGTTGGCGGTCTCGGCGGCCCACTCGTCATCCAGCAGGTAGAGCGAGCTGAACGGAAGCGCGTCGAACTCCGGGCCGGGGGCCTCGCGCAGGTCAGCCGACAGCCGGTCACGGAGTGACGGCACCCGCTCGCCGAGGCCCGAGTCAGGATCGTCCCAGCCGAGCAGCTCGCCGAGCTTCCACCGGATTGCCCACAGGGCGCGCGCGGCGCGGGAGGGGCTCCGCTGCGCCGGATCGCCCGAGGTGATCGCCTCCACCAGCAGCGGGAAGCCGTCCGCGCGAGCGCCCTCGGTCGGCAGTGCCCACACGTCTTCCAGCCGGAAATCTTGGGCGAGCTCGTGGATTCGCCACGGTCGAGAGGTGTGCGCCGAGTCGGGGAGCCTTTCTGCCGTGCTCACGTCCATACTCCGCAGGGGATGTCGCCGGAGAAGGGTTGAGCGGTGGTTGTGAAGCAGAGGCCGGCCTGCCGGCATTGCGGCGCCACCCTCACACGCTCATGGTCGCGCTGCCCGCGATGCGGAAAGCGCTCGTGGACCTGGCTGTTCAGCGGCTTGGTTCGGCGTCATTGACGCCTCGGAGACTACGTCGACGGGGCGGCACAGCGAGCGCGGCGCCAGGGCTCGATCGTGAAGCCGTCCGGCCCGCACCGGCGCGGGGTGCCGGTCCGAACAGCCGGCCACGGCGGGCTCGCTTAGGGTTCGGCACGCGATGGCGTCGGACAGCGAGGAGATCGTGCGGTCGGCCTTCGACGCGCTCGCCGAGCGCGGCGTCGAGGGAATGCTCGAGTTCGTCGACGAGCGGGCCGAGATGACCACTCCTCCAGAGATCTCCGCCGAGCCCGACGTATACGTCGGGCACGACGGATTGCGCCGCTATTTCGACTCGTTCTACGAGGTAATGGAGTCGGTCACGGTCGAGGTCCTGGATGTCGAGTCTGTCGGGAGCGAGCAGGCGGTTGCGTCGCTGCGCCTCGTGGCGCGCGGCCGCGTGACCGGGATCGAGAGCGGTCAGGACGCGGCGATGCTGTGCACGGTGCGGGCCGGCCGTATGTTCAGAACGACGTTCTTCCGCACCCGCGCGGAGGCCCTCGCAGCGGCGTCGTGCTGACTCGCGGGGGATGAGACTCCGGCATGTCGCGGGAGAACATCGAGACGATCAAGGCCGGGTTTGCGGCCCACAACCGCGGCGACATCGACGCGATGATCGAGATGTACGATCCGGATGCGGTCTTCGAGACGCTCCTCCTTGGGACCCATCACGGTCGTGAGTCCCTGCGTCTGATCGTCGAGGAGAACAAGAGGACGCTCGCGGGCTACGACGTCGTCCCGGTCGAGCTGATCGACGCCGGCGACAAGGTCGTCGCGGTAACGCAAGCGGTTGGTGCGGGCGGGTCAAGCCGGATCGCCATCGACGACACGTTCGCGTTCGTGTTCACCTTCAAGCAGGGGCTGGTCGTCCGGGAGCAGGCGTTCCGCAACAAGGAGGAGGCCCTCGCGGCCGCGGGGCCGGGCGACTAGACGATCGCGCCCCGCGGGGCCGACGGTCACGAGGTTGCGGGAGCGGCCGCGTACTCCTCGTCGGTCACGTGGTCGCCCCAGTCGGCGGGGTTGCCGTCGTCGTCGAGGTCCATCATCGCGACGTGGACCATGAACCGGTTCGGGGCGGCGCCGTGCCAGTGCTCCTCGCCGGGCTCGAAGAAGACTCGGTCGCCCGGTCGGATCACCTCGATCGACCCGCCGCAACGCTGGCACAGGCCGACGCCCTCGGTGACGTAGATCGTCTGGCCGTTCGGGTGGGTGTGCCACGCCGTCCGCGCACCCGGGGTGAAGTGGACGCTGGTGGCGCTGACGCGCGACGGCCCTTCGGGTATCGCGACCGTGTCGAGGTAGACCGCGCCCGTGAACCAGTCGCTCGGCCCGGTCGCGGTGTCCATCGAGCTTCTCGTGATCTGCACGTCGTCCTCCGTTCTCGTCTTGTCGGCGGTAGAACAGGGATGACTAGCAAGGGCGGCCTCGTCGTGCACGTCGTCGGCTTTACCGACTAGGTCAAGGCCCTCGCTGCCGTCGGTCTCGGCAAGCAGTCGTCCCGCCCGCGGCGCCATCGCGCGGATAGCCTCCGGCTCCCGTTTCGAACCGTGAGGAGGTCAGGGTGAGCGAGGACAGGCGCCGAGACGCGACCGAGCACACGATCGCCGCGAACGCGAAGCTGCTCGAGGCGCTCCCGTTCGACGACGCCCGCGACTTCGAGGAGGCGATGCGGGGGTTCATCGCCCCGCTCTCGCAGCCGCAGGTCGCGGGCGTCGTCGAGGGGTTCCAGATCTGGGATACCGACCGACACTCGTTTGTCGAAGAGGGCTCGGAGGCTCCGCCGACCGTGAACCCGAGCCTGTGGCGGCAGGCGCAGCTGTGCATCAAGGGCGGGCTGTTCGAGGTCGCCGATCGCATCTACCAGGTGCGAAACCAGGACGTCTCCAACCTCACGGTCGTCGAGGGCGACACGGGGCTGATCGTCATTGACCCGCTGATCTCGCCCGAGTGCGCGCGCGCCGCGCTCGACCTCTACTTCGAGCACCGGCCGCGCCGCGATGTCGTCGCCGTGATCCACTCGCACAGCCACGTCGATCACTACGGGGGCGTCAAGGGGATCGTCGACGAGCGCGACGTCGAGGCCGGCAAGGTCAGGATCATCGCCCCGGAGGGCTTCCTCGACGCGGTCGCGTCGGAGAACGTCCTCGCGGGCAATGCGATGAGCCGGCGGGCGGTCTACCAGTTCGGCGTCATGCTGCCCGCCGATCCCAAGGGACACGTCGGGCTAGGGCTCGGGATGGGAGTCTCGCTCGGGGTGCCGACGCTGATCCCGCCGACCGAGGAGATCACCGAGACGGGCCAGAAGCTCGAGATCGACGGGCTGACGTTCGAGTTCCTGCTCGCGCCCGAGACCGAGGCCCCGGCGGAGATGCACTGGTTCATCGAGGAGCTCGGAGCCCTGACGGCGGCCGAGAACTGCACCCACACGCTCCACAACACCTACGCGCTGCGCGGGGTGCCGATCCGCGACCCGCGCGCCTGGTCGCGCTACCTCAATGAAACGATCGATCGCTGGGGTGAGCGCAGCGAGGTGATGTACGGGATGCACCACTGGCCGGTGTGGGGGACCGAGCGAGTGCTCGAGATGCTGCGCAACGGCCGCGACGCCTACCGCTACATCAACGATGAGACGCTGCGGCTCGCCAACCACGGCCATACCGCGGACGAGATCGCTGAGATCGTTCGGTTGCCCGACGACCTCGAACGGCATTGGGCGCTGCGCAGTTACTACGGGACCGTGAGCCACAACGTCAAGTCGACGTACGTCCGATACCTGGGCTGGTACGACGGCAACCCGGCGCACCTGGACAACCTGCCGCCGGTCGAGGCCTCGCGCCGTTACGTCGAGCTGATGGGCGGGGCGGACGAGGTGCTGGCGGCCGCGGGCGAGGCGTTCGAGCGCGGGGAGTATCGCTGGGTCGCCGAGCTCGTCAACCATGTCGTGTTCGGGGACCCGGGAAACGCCGCGGCGCGCGAGCTCGCGGCCTCGGCGCACGAGCAGCTCGGCTACCAATCGGAGTCGGCGACGTGGCGCAACAGCTACCTGATGGCGGCGCAGGAGCTGCGCCAGGGGTCGTTGGACCTTCCCGGCGGCGGAACCGGGAGCCCCGACACGGTCAAGGCGATGCCGCTGGAGCTGCTGTTCGACTACCTCGCCGTGCGGCTCAACGGCCCCAAGGCCGCCGGAAAGCGGATCACGCTCAACTTCGTCTTCACCGACAGCGGCGAGAGGGCGGCGCTCGAGCTCGCGAACGGGTCCCTGCACGCCTCGCTCGGCGGCACCGACGACGCCGCCGACGCGACGATCACGCTCACCCGGCCGTCGCTCGACAGCCTCGTCCTCGGCGAGAAGACGCTGCTCGCCGAGGCCGAGTCGGGGGAGGTCCACGTCGAGCCCGACACGTCGGCGCTCGCGGAGCTGCTCGAGCTCCTCGACGACTTTCACGTCTGGTTCAGGATCATCGAGCCGTGAGTGGGAACGGCTGGCGCGCGGCTCGCGAATTAGTATCCGGCGCAGACTGAAGAGGGAGGAGCGGGCGCGTTTGCAGACGGTGAGCTTCACGAGAATGTCCGATGGCACGGCGGCCGACTACGAGCTGCTCGCCGAGCTCGAGGAGGACTACGTGCGGACGCTTCCGGACCGGTTGCTCGCCGCGCTCCGAGCGCTCGAGCACTCATTCGCCGGCTATCGGGTCTCGCGCTACGAGCACTCGCTCCAGTCGGCGTCCCGCGCCCTTCGCGACGGGCGCTCGCCCGAGTACGTGGTCGCGGCGCTGCTGCACGACATCGGCGACGAGCTCGCTCCTCACACGCACGGTCAGATGACGGCCGCCGTCCTGAGCCCGTTCGTCGAACCGCGCTTCGTGTGGGTCGTCGAGCACCACGGTGTGTTCCAGCAGCACTACTACGGCCGCCAGACCGGCGACGACCCCGACGCGCGCGAGCGCTACCGCGGCCACGAGTGGTTCGACGACTGCGTCGAGTTCTGCGAGCTCTACGACCAGAACTGCTTCGACCCCGACTACGACTCGTTGCCGATCGAGGAGTTCGAGCCGCTGGTCAGGCAGGTGTTCGCGGAGCCGCGCTACCTGAATCGAGGCGAGTGACGATGAGCAGGCGCGACGCGGACGCGGTCGTCGTCGGCGCGGGCCTCATCAGGCCTGACCGCCGCCCGCGAGCTCTCTGGCGCGGGTTTCGAGGTCGTCGTCCTCGAGGCGCGCGACAGGATCGGCGGGCGCACGTGGACCAAGGCCGACGCGATGCCCGGGATCGACCTCGACATGGGGGCGATGTCGGTTGACTCGTGCCAGCCGCTGATCAGCGCCGAGATCGCCCGTTATGGAATCGGCACCGGAGACGAGGCGCCGTTCGAGCCCCCGAATGTGTGGCGGCTGGGCGGCGAGACGTGGGGCCCCGGGATCCCGGTCCCGGTCTCCGAGCTTGCCGACCTGGAGCGGCTGCTCGCCGCGGTCCACAACGCCGGCCGCGCGGTCGATCGCGACGAGCCCAATGACGCTCACGACCAGGAGCTCGCCAACCTCGACATCCCGATCACCGAGTGGGTCGACGGCCTCGGCCTCGGGCCGGCGACGAGCGAGCTCGGCTCGGTGTTCGGCAGCTCGCTGATGTCCGGTGAGGCCGCGGAGTCCTCGATGCTGCTGCTCGCGCGGCAAATCGCCGCGGCGGACGGCCTGTGGCCGTTTCTGAGCGTCGACTACGCCGACGTCGTCGGCGGCACGAAGTCGATCGTCGACGCGATCGCGGACGACGGAGGCGGCGAGGTCCGCCTCGGCAGCGAGGTCGAAGCGGTCGAGCACGGCGGCGACGGAGTCGTCGTCCACTCGACGAGCGGCGAGCTCCGCGCCGGCGCCGCGGTCCTCACGCCGCCGCTCAACGCGCTGCGGCGGATCGAGCTTCGGCCCGGGCTCTCCGCTCCGACGAGCGGCGCGATCGCGGCCGGAACCGCGAACCTTGGGGCGAAGTATTGGGCACTCGCGAAGGACGCTCCCGACGACTTCCATGCGCTCGGCGAGGCTCCCGGGATCGACGTCGCGTCATCGTGGAAGCGGGTCCCGGAGGGCGTGCTGATCGTCGGCTTCGGCCGCGACGCGGGCAGCCTCGACGGCGGCGACACCGCCGCGGTCGAGGCATCGCTGCGCCACTACCTCCCTGATCTCGAGCTGCTCGACTCGACGTGGCACAACTGGGCCGCCGACCCGTTCACGGGCGGAACGTGGGGTGGATGGCGGCCCGGCTGGGGAACCGGTGGCCTCGCAGAGCTCACAGGCTTGGAGCCACCGCTGCTCTTCGCGGGCTCGGAGACCGCGACCCGATGGCCCGGGTTCATGGACGGCGCGGTCGAGAGCGGGATGCGCGCCGCCCGCCGCGCGATCGGCGCGCTGGCTAGCGCAGCACCAGGCAGTGCTCGGGGTGCCAGCCGATCTTGACCTTGGTGCCCGGCTCCCAGCGCTCGTTCGGACTCGCCGCGTAGGTCTGCCTGCTCGAGCGCGACGAGGCGGGCGCCGTCGCCGAGCGCGACCGTGATCTGGGTGTTCACCCCGAGGTAGACGCGCGCCTCGATCGTCCCCTCGAGGCGCGACCATGCCCTGCTGACCTCCTCGTCGATAGCGATCTTCTCGGGGCGGACGGAGAGTTGACGCTGTCGCCGGCGGTGCAATCGTCGGGCAGCGGCGCCGGCACCGCATGCCGTTCGCGATCCGGACCTTCCCGTTCGTCTCGGCGACGTCCCTCGATCAGGTTCGAGATCCCGATGAAGCCCGGCGACGAACTCGCCGCTCGGGTGCTCGTAGACCTCCTCTGGCGCCCCGCACTGGGCGACGCGCCCATCGTGCATGACCGCGATCCGGTCCGACATCGACAGCGCCTCCTCCTGGTCGTGGGTGACGTAGACGAAGGTGATCCCGACCTCGCGCTGGATCTGCTTGAGCTCGACCTGCATCTGGCGCCGCAGCTTCAGGTCGAGCGCGCCGAGCGGCTCGTCGAGCAGCAGCACCTTCGGGCCGGTTGACGAGCGCCCGCGCAAGGGCGACCCGCTGCTTCTGCCCGCCCGAGAGCTCGTTCGGTGCGCGCGTGCGGCGCGCTCGGCGAGGTTGACGAGCTCGAGCGCGTCGGCGACGCGCGCGCTTGATCTCGTCCTTGGCCGACCTTCTTGCGCCGCAGGCCGAAGGCGACGTTGTCGGCGACGTCGAGGTGCTCGAAGAGCGCGTAGCTCTGGAAGACCATGTTGACGTCGCGCTTGTACGGCGGCACCTCCTCGACCGGCTCGCCCTCGAGCATGATCCGGCCCTCGGTCGGCATGCTCGAAGCCGGCCAGCATCCGCAGCGTCGTCGTCTTGCCGCACCCCGAGGGCCCGAGCAGGGAGAAGAACTCGCCCTGCTCGATCTGCGAGGCTGACGTCGTCGACGGCGACGTGCTCGCCGAAGCGCTTGCGTCACCTTCTCGATCCGGATCGCCTCCATCTCAATCCTAGCCCTCCGATCCTGCGGTCAGCACCTTGAAGCCCGCTCTCGCGGCGGCCGAACAGCCGCGGCAGCAGCAGCGCCAGCGCGATCGCGGTCAGCGAGACGACCATCATCAGCGTCCCGATCGCGTTGATCGTCGGCGAGAGCCCGAATCGGATCGCCGACCAGATCCTCACCGGCAGGGGCTGCACGTCCTCGCCGGTGGTGAAGAACGAGAGCACGAAGTCGTCGAAGGAGAAGCGCGAAGGTCAGCAGGCCGGCGGCGACGACCGACGGGCCACAGCGCCGGGCAGCAGCACGAGCCGCACCGACTGCCAGCGCGTCGCGCCGAGGTCCATCGCCGCCTCCTCGACCTCGTGTGCTGATCGCGGCCAAGCCGCGCGCGGACGACGATCGTCACGTAGGAGATCGAGAACGTGATGTGGGCGAGGTCACGATCGTCCAGAACGAGAGCTGCGATCCCGAGCTGGGTGAAGATCAGGAGCGCCGAGATCCCGGTGACGATCTCCGGCATGACGAGCGGGACCAGCATCAGGATGTTCGCCCCCGGGGCCCAGCGCGCCCGCGAGCGGACGAGGCCGATCGCGAGCATCGTCCCGAGGATGGTGGCGCCGACCATCGTCAGCGACGGCGATCTCGAGCGACGTGAACAGCGACTGGCGCAGCGGTCGGGTCCTCGAGGAACGTCCTGGTACCACTGCAGCGAGAAGCCGTTGAAGACCGTTCAGCGACTTGATCCGAGTTGAACGAGAAGAGGACCACGACGACGATCGGCGTGAACAGGAAGAGGTAGACGAGGGCCGCGTAGAGCCCGCAGGAAGCGCGGCTTGTCGAAGTCGCGCGGCGACTTGCGACGCGCGCTCACGACCTCTGCGCCGCGCTCACGGTGCGTGCCTCGGCCGCCGAGCTCATATCGCGGCCGCCCTCGCATCGCGCGCGGCCGAGCGCAGGTAGCCGACCATCCAGACCGCCAGGAAGAGCATCATCACACGGTCAGCGCCGCCCCGAACGGCCAGTTGTTGGCGGCGAAGAACTGGTCCTGGATCAGGTTGCCGATCATGTACGTGTCGGGCCGCCGAGCAGCTGCGCGGAGACGAAGTCGCCGACCGACGGGAGGAAGACGAGCACCGCAGCCGGCGAGGATCCCCTGCTTGGTCTGCGGCAGCGTGACGTGGAGGAACGTCTGCAGCGGCGTCCCGAAGAGGTCCTTGCCCGCCTCGATCACGGACCGGTCGATGCGCTCGATCGACGCGTAGACGGGCAGGATCATGAACACGAGGTAGCCGTAGACGAGCCCGCCGATCACCGACGAACGGCGTGTTGATCATCCGGAAGCCGGTCGCCGATCAGGCCGATGTCCTTGAGCGCCGTTGTTGACGAGGCCGTCGTCGGAGAGCAGCGCGACCCACGCGTAGGTGCGGACGAGGTAGTTGACGAAGAACGGGATCACCAGCAGCGGCGATCAGCACGTTGCTGTGACGGCCGCCGTAGCGGGCGATGTAGTAGGCGATCGGGTAGCCGATCGCGAGGCAAAGCGCGGCCGTGGCCGCCGCGTAGCCGACCGAGCGCAGCAGCACCGGGATGTAGACGGAGTCGAACGCGTCGCCGTAGTTGTCGAGACTGAAGTCGAGTAGACGGCGCGGCCGAGCTCGTCGACGTAGCCGAACGAGAGCGCGAGCACGAGGCGCACGGGACCGCGAACAGCGAGCACCAGCCAGACCCCGCCGGGAGCAGGAACCGGTTCCAGAACCGCGCCTCGCGCTCACGCCGGCCTTGACCTCCGTGAAGATCGTTGGACCACTGCTGGCGGTGCGCCGTGGTACCGAGGCGGTACTCGAGCCCGCTCGTGCCGAGCTGCGTCGAGGTCGACGTCGATCGACGGCTCGTCCTTGACCAGCTTCGCGAACTCCTGCTTGCCCCCTCGCACGGCATCGGGTAGCCGTTCCAGGCGACGTTCTGTGCATGCGTTGCTCGGGCTCGAGGATCCAGTCCATGAACAGCATCGCCGTGCCCGGGCTGCGCGCGTTGACCGGGATGCACATCAGGTCGGTGCCGACCGGGACCCCCTCCCTGCAGGTCTCGTACTTGAAGTCCTCGGGGTTGTCGACCTGGTTGCGGACGTTGACGACGTCGCCGTTCCAGGCCTGGTGCAGGACCGCGAGCCCGGAGACCAGGTTCTGGACCGGTTCGTCGAGAACCCGCGCGCGTTCTGCTTCTGCTCCAGCAGGGTCTCCTTCGAGGTCTCGAGCTCGGTCGGGCTCGTCGGTGTTGAGTCGAAAGCCGTTGATCATGTTCGCCTCGCCGATCGCCTCCTCGAAGTCGTCGAGGATGAACATCCGCCCCGCGGCGTCGGGATTCGTCATGTCGTTCCAGGAGCCGGTCATCCCCGAGACCTCGATCCGTCGCGCCAGCAGATCCCGGTCGTGTAGTACGCGTAGGGAACCGAGAGCTCGTCCTGGGGGTCCCACCAGGGGCTGTCGTAGAAGTGCGAGACGTTGTCGTTGTTCTTGCAGCAGCGACGCGGTCGAAGCGCGTCGAGCAGCCCCTCCTTGCGAGCCGGTCGACGTACTCGGCCGCTCGGGCCAGATCAGGTCGTAGTGCGCTCCGCTGCGGAGCTTGGTCACCATCGCCTCGAGGTTGTCGAAGTTCGACCTCGTTGACCTTGACCCCGTAGCTTGTCGGCGAAGCCCTTCTTGATCGCCGGGTCCATGTACTGCGCCCAGTTGTAGATCAGCAGGTCGCCGTCGATCTTCGGCATGACGACCTGGTTCTCGGCCGAGCGGTCGATCGGGCGCTCGACGGTGCAGCCGGCGAGCCCCCCGAGGCCGTACGCCGCGAGGCCGAGGCCGGCGCCCGTCCGCAAGAGCTCGCGGCGATTGAATCCGCCCGCGCTCACGAGCCGATCCTCGGAATCACGTGATCGCTGTGAGGCCAGGGGCTTACCCGCATCTGCTCTCCTCCTGCACGCGCCCCGTGCAGGCACGGGGCCGAAGCTGAATCCCGCTGCAGCTTACGATGATCCATTTTCCGCGGTCGCAGGCTCGAGAAGGTCCGGGTCGATTGCGAGCTCGGCCCCGATCGCCTCGGCGCTCAGCCGGTGGGCCCGCTCGAGCGTCATTGCGGGATCGTCGATCAGCACGCGCAAACCCATTCCATCGGTCAGCGCCATCACCTGGTCAGCGACGCGACCGGGGTCGTCCGTCCGGAACTCTCCGCTCTCGACCCCCGCGACGATGACGTTCTCGATCCAGCGGTGGTAGCGCTCGTAGAGGCCGGCGGCGACCGGGCGCAGCTCCGGGTCGCGGGCCGCCCGCAGCCAGAGCTCGACCCACAGCACCCAGTCCTCTCGGTCGTGACTCGGGGCGGGAAGGTTCTGGCTGATCACCAGCGCCATCGCGGCGGCGGCCGAGCCGTCCGTTGCGACCTCGGCGCCGAAGCGCTCCTCCGCCGCGATCTCGAAGGAGCGCAGCAGGGCCTCCATCAGCAGCTCCTCGCGGGTAGAGAAGTAATGGTGCACGAGCGCGGTCGACGCCCCGGCGCGGGTCGCGACCCTGGCGATGCGCACGGACTCGATGCCGTCCGCGGCGATCAGCTCGGAGGCGGCCCCGAGAATCCGCTCGCGTGTCTGCTCGGCGCTCATGCGAGGTGCTCGAGGTCCTCGCGAACCTTGTCCGCGAACCAGGCGACGCCCGCCTCCCTTGCGGATAGCGGTCCGGGCGCATACCCCCGCGAGCGGATTCCCGTCTGCACGGCCTTGACGAGGTCGACGTCCTCCGCGAGCACGTCGTTGTTGAGCCGCTGGTTGATGCGCTGCACGAAGCGGGTGACTGGCCCCGGGCGCGCCTCGCGGAGGCTCGCCCAGCGGTCGGTTGTCGCCGCGGTCCCGTTCGGCGCGATCTGCCAGATGTTGACCTGGTCGGGGTAGAGGTCGATCGCGGTGTTGGGGTAGATCAGCACGTAGCGCCACACGCGGCGGTCGGACTCGTCGAGGCCGCGCATCGGCTTCGCGAGGCGCTGGTAGAGGCGCTCGATTCGGTTCGAGGACGGAGCGTCGCGCAGCGGCGCCTCGAACCACGCGTACCCGCCGTGGGTCATGACCGTGTAGCGCTGGTAGTCGAACAGGCGCATCAGGCCTGGATGCGCGATCGGTACGTGGTAGCCCTCGAGATAGTTCTCGACGACGATCTTCCAGTTCGCCGGCTGGGAGCTCTCGCCGGGGTCCCCGTAGTCGAACGGGACGAGCTCGGCGATTCGGTAGCGGGCGAGTCGCTCCTCCAGACCTCGCGTGAGCTCGGCCAGGGCGGGCGCGTCGAAATCGAGGTTGACGAACACGAACCCGGCCAGCACCTCGACCCGCGCCGGGATCAGCCCGAGCGACGGCTTGTCGAGCGCGTCGAAGGAGCGATGCTCGGGAGCGCCGAGCAGCCGCCCGTCGGCGGAGTCGTAGGTCCAGCCGTGGTAGCGGCAGCGCAGCGCCCGCTTGCAGGTGCCGCTGCCGGTCAGCAGCTCGGAGCCGCGGTGGCGGCAGACGTTCCGGTAGGCGCGGAGCTCACCCGTGTCGGTGCGCACCACCAGCACGGGCTGGTCGCCGGCGACGGTCGTCACGTAGGTGTTCGGCTCCGCGAGATCCGCGACGTGGCCGGCGTACTGCCACGTGCGGGAGAAGATCGCCTCAAGGTCGCGGTCGAGCGCCCCCTCGCCGAGGTAGTAGTGGGGGTCGAGCGCGTGCCCGCGGCTCTCGGCATCCGGCTCGTTCGTCTCGCCGGCGGCGCTCGGCAGCGCCAAGCTCCTCCTCGTCTGCCCCATATCCGGAGCATATTAACTTTGTAGTCAGAAAACACAAGTGTCTGCTACCGTGCCGCCATGGCGAGCCCGGCGCGTGACCAGTGGCTGTCGCTGACGCCCGAGCCCGAGCGCGACCTGCCGGCGGCCATCGCGACCCTGCGAGCGGGCGCACCCCCGAGCGCGGAGGCGATCGATGCCGAGCGCGAGACCGCCGCGCGGCTTGTGTTGAGCGGAAGCCGTCGTCGCTGGCTGGCCTGGCTTCGCGAGGCCGCGGAGCTCGCCCAAGCCGGCGGGCAGGACGGCCCGGAGGTCGCCGCGGCACGGGAGCTGGTGCTCGATGTGATCGACAACCACGATGCGCTGGAGCTCGGCCTGCCGGGGGGGCCGCGCCGCCGCAACGAGACGGATGGTGAGCTCTTCGCGCGAATCAGGACCAGGGACGACGAGAAAGGGAACGAATGAACACGATCACCACCGTTGAGCCGAGCCTCCCGCTCGAGCTGCCGCCGGAGACCGCGGAGCTGCAGGAGCGTGCTCGCCGTTTCGTTGACGAGGAGATCATCCCCCTCGAGCAGGAGGCCGAGCGCAACCACGGACGGCTGCCCGAGGAGACGATCGCCGGGATCAAGCGGGCCGGAATCGAGGCGGCTCTCAACGGGGGCCAGCACTCCACCGAGTACGGCGGGCAGGGGTGGTCGCTGCTCGACTGGGTCGTCGTCGAGGAGCAGTACGGGCGCTCCACCAACGGCGTCTACTGGCACGTGCCGAATGCCTACAACGTCTTCCACCACGCGACTCCGGAGCAGGCCGAGAGGTATCTGCGGCCCGCGCTTCGCGGCGAGCTCAAGGACGCCTACGCCGTCACCGAGGCTGACGCGGGCTCCGACCCGTCGCGAATCGCGACGACCGCGGAGCGCACCGACGCCGGCTACCGGATCAACGGCGAGAAGTGGTTCGTCACCTCGGGCGACATCGCCTCGGTGCTGATAGTGATGGCGAACGTGATCGAAGGCGACGAGAAGCTGCCGACGCTGTTCCTTGTCGACGCGGACGCCGCCGGGGTTGAGATCGTCGACAACCCGCAGTTCACTCACAACTATCCCGAGGGACATCCGACGATCCGCTTCACCGACGTCGAGGTGCCCGAGGACGCGGTGGTCGTCGGGGTCGGCGAGGGCAACGAGCTGCAGCGGGCCTGGTTCATGGAGGAGCGCCTCGGGATCGCGGCGCGCGGGTGCGGCGCGATGTGGCGCCTGCTCGAGGAGTCGGTCGAGTGGGCCACCGGGCGCGAGCAGGGAGGCAACCGGATCTGGGACTACCAGGGCGTCTCCTTCCCGCTCGCCGACTCGGCGGCCGATGCGGCCGCGGGGCGCCTGCTGACGATGCAGGTCGCCGTGCTCGCGGACTCCGGCGTCGACCTCAAGGTCGTGCACGGGAAGGCATCGATGGCGAAGCTGTTCGTCAGCGAGGCTGCCTACCGCTGCGCGGACCGCGCAGTGCAGGCGCTGGGCGGGCGCGGCTACATGCGCTCGTACGCGCCCGAGCGGCTCCTGCGCGAGCTGCGCGTCGACCGGATCTGGGAGGGCACGAGCGAGATCCAGCGCCTCGTTGTCGCGCGCGGTCTCGAGCGCCGCGGCGTCGAGCGCATGCTCCACTGAGGGCTGCGGAGGCGGCACCCATTGGAGCCGGACCCCGCGCGGCGACGATGAGCCAGCTTGATCCTTCCCGGCTGCTCGCCCCGGGCTCGATCGCCGTCGTCGGGGCAAGCGACCGCGCCGGGAGCTACGCGGACATCGTCCTGCGCAACCTTGCCGTGAGCGGGTTCGCCGGCCAGGTCTGGGGGGTCAACCCCAAGCGGTCCGAGGTCCATGGTCGCGCCTGCTTTCCGTCGGTCGCCGATCTGCCCGAGCCGGCGGACGCGGTCGTCGTCGCCGTCCCCGCCGCGGGCGTTCCGGAGGTGATCGAGCGGGCTGGGGAGACCGGCTGCGGCGGCGCGGTGGTGATCTCGGCGGGTTTCGCCGAGATCGACTCCGGTCGCGAGCTTCAGGCGCGCCTCAGGGAGGCCGCGCTGCGCCACAACCTGCCCGTGTGTGGGCCGAACGGCAACGGGATCATCGCCGTCGGCGCCCGTGCGCCGATGTGGGGCGACGCGGTGGTGGCGCTCGAGCGCGGCCCCGTGGCGATGGTCTCGCAGAGCGGGAACGTTGCCGTCAACGCGCTCGGCACCCCGCGCGGGGTGCGCTTCCACACCGTGATCTCGACCGGCAACCAGGCGGTGCTCGACGCCAGCGACTGGCTCGCGGCGCTCGCCTCGGACGCCGAGGTTCGCTCAGCGGCCTTGTTCCTCGAGGGCGACGGCGACGGCAACCGCCTCGCCTCCTCGCTTGCAGCCTGCGCCGATGCCGGCATCGGCGTCGCGGTTCTGAAGGTCGGAGCCTCGGAGGGTGGAGCGCGCGCCGCGGCCGCGCACACCGCCGCGGTCGCGGGCGACCAGCGCGTGTTCAGGGCACTCGTCGAGGAGGCCGGCGCCGCCTGGGCCACAGACCCGCACGAGCTGCTCGAGCTCGCCAAGGCCCTGGCGGTGCCCCGGGCGCGCGTCAGCGCGGCGGCCGGGTTGGCCGTCCTCACCTGCTCGGGTGGCGACTCGGGCCTCGCCGCCGACGAGGCGGAGCGGATTGGCGTGCCGTTGCCGGCGCTGGGGCAGGAAACGAAGACCCGGCTCGAGGCGCTGCTCCCGGAGGCCGCAACGATCGCCAACCCGCTCGACTACACCGCGATGATCTGGGGCGACGTCGAGAAGCTCCGCGAGCTGATCCGCATCGTCGGCGCCGACGAGGCGGTCGAGCAGGTGATGCTGCTGTACGACCATCCGCGAAACCTGTTCGGCCCGGGCGCCGAAAGCTGGCGCGACGTCAGGGCGGGAATCATCAAAGGGGCCGCCGCGACGGACGCCTCCGTGCTCGTCTCCTCGACCCTCCCGGACCTGATCGACGACGATGCCGCCGAGCAGCTGATCGCGCACGGCGTTCCCTTCCTCGCGGGTCTGCGGACGGCGCTGTCCTGTGCGCTGGCGCTGCGCCGCCGGCGCGGCGACGGCGATCGCCTGCGTGAGATCGCCGCCGCGGCTCGGCCCACGCACGATTCCGCCGCGCGCGGCGTCGCGGAGGACGTGGGGCAGGAGGGGGGCTGGCTCGACGAGGCCGACGCCAAGTCGCTGCTTCGCGAGGCGGCTATCGCGGTCCCGAGGGCGCGCCTCGCCGCCGACGCCGATGACGCCGTGGCCGCGTGGCGCGAGCTCGGAGGGCCCGTCGCGATGAAGCTCTCCGCCCGGGGCCTGCTGCACAAGAGCGAGGAAGGGGCGCTGGCCCTGGCCCTCGATGACGAGAACGCGGTCCGGAGGGCCTTCGAGCGGCTGTCGGCGACCGAGGCCCCGGCCGCCGGGCGCGTGCTGGTCGAGGAGATGGCCGAGCCGATGCTGGAGCTGTTGATCGGCGCCGGCTGCCACGGCGTCGTGCCGTCGATCGCGATCGGCCTCGGAGGGTTGTGGACCGAAGCGCTCGAGGACGTTGTGGTCGTGCCGCTTCCGATCACGGCCGAGCGAGCGGAGCAGGCGATCAGATCGCTGCGCGCGGCGCCGCTGCTGACCGGGGCCAGGGGCGCGGAGCCCCTCGACATCGCCGGGGCTGCGGCGATCGCCGCCGCGGTCGGTGACGCGCTGCTGGATCACGATCTCTCGCTGCTGGAGTTGAACCCAGTCGCGGTCGGGCCGCGCGGATGCGTGGCGCTCGACGCCGTCGCGCGCCGCCGGCAGGCGGGCGCGAAATCCGCTTCGTCGGCGGCGAGCGCCCGCGATGCCCCCGCCATGAGCGCATCCACCTGAGTGGTCATGGCCGAGCGCACCCATGAGACCGAGGTGGCCGTCGTCGGAGCCGGGATCGCCGGACTCACGGCCGCGTCGGCGCTCGTCCGCGAGGGACGCGACGTCGTCGTGCTCGAGGCCCGCGACCGGGTCGGCGGCCGCACCTGGAACACGGAGATCGGCGGCGAGGCGAACGAGCTCGGCGGCCAGTGGATCGCCCCGTACCAGACGGCCATGCTTGCCCTGCTCGAGGAGCTGGGGATCGAGCTGTTCCCGAGCTTCCGCGACGGCGAGCACGTCTACATCGATCCCTCGGGAGAGGCCCATCGCTACCGCGGCCACGACGCGCCGCTCGGCGCGGAGGCCGAGCGCGCCTTCAACGAGGCCGATGCCAGGCTCGACGCGCTCGCCAAGCAGCTCGATCCCGAGGCGCCCTGGGCGCATCCCGACGCGGCCGAGCTCGACGCAATCACCTTCGAGGCGTGGCTGCAGCGCGAGGTGCCCGATGAGACGGCCCGGACCCTGCTGCGATCGTGGCTCGCGGGCGGGTTCCTGGCGAAGCCCGCCCATACCTTCTCGCTGCTGCAGGGGCTGTGGATGATCGCTGGGGCCGGTGGCACCTATGAGCTCTTCGAGCCCGACCAGTGCCTCGCCTACCGCGTGGTCGGCGGCTCGCAGCTGATCGCGATACGGCTCGCCGATCGCCTCGGCGACCGGGTCCTGCTGAGCGCCCCGGCGCGCGACGTCCGCTGGTCCGGCCAGTGCGTGGACATCGAGGCGAACGACATCCGGGTGCATGCGCGGGCCGTGATCGTGGCGGTGCCCCCCAACCTGACCGCGACGATCCACTTTCACCCCGCCCTTCCCGCTTGGCGCCAGCGCCTCGTCCAGGCGCTCTCTCAGGGCTCGATCAACAAGGTCCTCGCCGTCTACGAGCGGCCGTTCTGGCGCGAGCGGGGGCTCTCCGGGCAGGGCTTCGCTCCCCACGAGCTCGTCCGCGAGCTCTATGACAACTCGCCGCCCTCGGCCGGGGTTGGCGTGCTCACCACCTTCCTCGCCGGCGAGAACGCCGAGGGCGCCGGGCGGCTGAGTGCCGATCGGCGCCGCGCCGAGGTGCTGGAGGGCATGGCGAAGTACGTCGGGCCGGAGGCACGCGAGCCGATCGACTTCATCGAGACCGACTGGTCAGACGAGGAATGGACGCGGGGCGCCTACGGTACGAGCTACGGCCCGGGGGGGCTGACCCGCTTCGGCGCGGAGCTGCGCCGCCCGGTCGGGCCGATCCACTGGGCTTGCACCGACATCGCGGGCGTCGGCCACATACACATGGAGGGCGCAACCCGCTCCGGTCAGGCTGCGGCCGAGGCGTGCCTCGCGACCTTGCGGAGCTCGCAGAGCCCGCTGCAGTAGGTGTCGGTCAGGCTCGCCGGGGTCGAGAGCGCGAAGGAGAGGCGGTCGTTGTAGGCCGCTTGGGGAGAAGGCGGTGACCGTCGACCACGGCGGCGGCGAGGTCGAGAAGTTTGCGGTTGTCCGCACGCGATTGCTCGCGCAACATCGCGAAGGCGGCCGCCTCGTCAATGCCGTGGCGTTCCATCAGGATGCCTTTGGCACGCTCAGTCAGCGCGCGACGGCCGAATGCTCCCTCTAGGTCGTGGTACTCGGCGAAGCGGCGCAGGACGATGTCGATCGAGCTCTGCCAGTCCTCGACGTCGGCGTCGCTGATGTAGGCGAAGACGCCCCGTCTTGATGCTTCCATGATGAAGTCGGGGTCCCGCGCGTGAATCAGGACAATCACCGGGCAGGTGGCCTCTCGTACGATCTTGTCGATCAGGTCGAGGGCGTGTTCCGAGCTCTTGCCGAGCCCGACAAGCGCTACGTCGGGTCGTTCCCTCGCGGTCACCGCACCCACGTCTTCGACCTCGATCTCGCGTGCGATCACCTCGTGTCCCAATGCGGCCACGCTGGCGGCGACGAGAGCCAGACGATCCTTCCGCTCGTTGGCAATCAGGACGCGCAGATGCTCGGTCTCGCTAGGGCTCATACGGCTGAAGCCATTTCGAGTCTAGCTGTGGCTGCGCTTCATGACCTCCGTCGGCCGGCCCGGCGCCTGACGGTGTACGCTGGGTGTTCGCTTCGCCTCAAATCTCGGCGAGCGATCCTTCTCCGGCTCCGACACTCGGCCGGCCCGGGGTTACGACCTTGAAAAGGTCCACGCCCGTAAGCCGCTACGCAAGGAGCCGATTGTGTCCGACGCCACCCGCACCGGAAGTTCGGTGGGCAGGCCGGTCAGGCCCCTGGGCGGGCTCACTGCGCGGATAAGCACCGGGGACCTGGAGGCGCTGCTGCGCACTTATCGGAACGCCGGGCACCGCCCGCTCAACGTACCCGCACCTGCTCGGCAACCAGATCCAGGCAGTGCTCGCTGAGTACGACCATGTTCAGCAATCGATAGGAGAACCGCATGTCCATTGTGACCCTTCTCATCATCATCGTCCTGGTGCTGCTGGCGATCTATCTCGTGAGGCGGATCGCGTAGGTCCTCCGCCGCTGAACGCGTGTCGACCGGAAGCGCCGGTTTGGTTCAGGGTCGTCGAGCTCCAGCGGGAGCGAGCGAGCTGGAGCTGCTGGGGTGGTCGGCCCGCCTAGAAGGCGGTGATGCTGGCGGTCGTGTGCTGCCCGGCCGCTAGCCCCCGCCTCCCCTTCCCTGCGGCCAGGTAGAGCATGGATGGCGCAGCAAGCGCAATTGACGGCGTGAGATTTTCCGCCCGCCGTCAGGCGCCGAGTGCGCGCCGCATCGAGCGCCGCGCACGCTCGAAGACCTCGGGATCGCGCGAGAGCTGGAAGCCGTAGCTCGCCGCCGCCGCAAGCGCGTTGAGCTCGAACGCGAGGTCGGCGGGCGCGAGTTCCGCCGGCAGCTCGCCCGCGTCGATCGCGCGCTCTACCTCGCGCTCGAGCACGCCGAGCCAGCGCCGCATGCAGGCCGCGACGGCGTCGCGAAGCGGGCCCGGCCGGGCGTCGAACTCGACCGTTGCCGTGGTCAGGAAGCACCCGCCCGGGAGCTCACCGCGCTCGTGAAAGCCGAGCCAGCTGTCGCACAGGGCCAGCAGTCGCTCGAGCCCGGGCTCCCTGTCCGCGACGGGTCCCCAGACCTCGTCGGTGAACTGGTCGATCGCGGCCTCGAGCGTCGCGAGCTGCAGCTGCTCCTTGCTCCCGAAGAGGCTGAAGACGCTGCTCTTGCGCATCGACGCGTCCGTCGCGAGGCCGCCGATCGTGAGACCGCTGAGGCCGTCGACCGACGCACGGTCGATCGCGAGCTCGGTGACGGAGGCGCGGGTCTCGGCGACAGCCCTCTGGGAGCGACGTGGCATCGGCTCCCATGATATACCGTACGATCGTCCGATAAAGCGAGAGGAGCAAGATGAAGCTCAGGTGGCTGGGGTGGGCGGGAGTCGAGATCGAGGCCGAGGGGGCCAGCGTCGTGATCGATCCCCTCGCGGACCCGGGCGCGACCTACGCGCCGCTCGGGGAGGAAGCCCGGCGGGCGGAGCTGCCGTCCGTCGTCGTACCCGGGGCTCGCGGCGAGGCGGTCGCGGGGCTCGTCACCCACCTGCACCGCGACCACGCCGACGCGGACGCGCTCGCTCGGGCGCTTGGCGCCGACGCGACGGTCCACGAACCCCTCTGGCCCGGAGGAGCGGGGGCCGAGAACCTGGCGCTGGCGCAGGCCAACCACGAGCTCGATCGCGCGCAGCTGCGGCGCGCGGCGATCGAGCCGTGGAAGCGGGTCGCGATCGGACCGTTCACTTTCACAGCGCTGCCGGCCGTCGACGGCCTCGGCGACCCCCAGGTCTCGTGGCTGGTCGAGGCCGGCGGCCGGCGGGCGCTCCACCTGGGGGACACGACCTTCCACGGCTGTTGGTGGCGGATCGCGCGCCGCCACGGCCCCTTCGACGTCGTCCTCGCGCCGATCAACGGCGCGGTGATCGACTTCCCGCAACTGCAGCCGCCGAGCACGCTCGCGGCGACGATGGAGCCTGAGCAGGCGGCGCTTGCCGGTGAGCTCCTCGGAGCCGGCGTCGTCGTCCCGATCCATTACGGCGGGTTCGGGATCGAGCCCTTCTACCGTCCCGTCGAGGACGCCGTTGGCCGCTTCACGGCCGCGGCGGCCGGCCGGTCCTACGAGGCTCGCGTGCTCGAGCCGGGGGAGGAGCTCGAGCCGGCGGAGGTCGCAGCCGCCGGTCCGTGACCTTTGCGCGGCCTACGCCGCGACGCTCTCGGGCTCGGCCCGCGGGGCCTCGCGGAGCCGCTCGGCCTCGGCGCGCAGGTCGTTCGCACTCCGCCTCGGGACCGCGAACGCGAAGCCGGTGGCGGCCGCGAGAGCGACCACGCACATCAGGAACGAGAGCGAGAACCCGCTCGCGGTTGGGAGCCCACCGGCGCCGATGTTGTCGGCGAGCAGCGTCGCCGCGAGCTGGCCGCCGAACGCTCCCCCGAGCGTCCGCGTGACGGCGTTCATCCCGGTCGCGACCCCGGTCTGCTCCCGGCGCACGTTCTGAACGATCAGGTTCGCCATCGCCGAGAACGAGAGCCCGATCCCGATCCCGAGCAGGCCCGCGGCGACGTACACCTCCCATTCCTGGCTGCGGTCGATGATCAGCATCGCGAAGCAGGCGAGCGCGAACAGCGAGCCGCCGATCAGCGAGCCGCGCGAGCCGATGCGGCGCTCGAGCCGCCCCGCCATCTGACCGACGACGACGATCGCCAGGGTCGCCGGAAGCAGGAACAGGCCGGCGGTTGTCACGGACGCCCCGAATCCCGTGCTCGGTGGCTCCTGGACGAGCTCGGGCAGGAGGACGAACGACGAGTACATGCCGACCCCGATCAGGAACGCCGCGGCGTTGGTCGTCCACACGCCGCGGATCGCCATCATCCGCATGTCGACGAGCGGCTCGCGCGAGCGCAGCTCCTCGAGCACCCAGCCGATGCTGACGACGGCGCCGAACGCGAGCAGGCCGAGCGTCTTCGGTGAGCCCCAGCCCCAGGTGCTCGTCTCCGTGATCGCGAGCAGGACGCCCGACATCCCGATCGTCATCAAGCCCGCCGCGCGGTAGTTGATCTCCGCCGGGGTCTTGAGCGGCGACTCCGGGATGTAACGCCAGGTCAGATAGGCGGTCGCGACGATCATCGCGAGCGGGAACCAGAACAGCCAGTGGTAGGAGAGGTTGTCGACGAGGAAGCCCGCGAGGACGACGCCGGCGCCGCCGCCGATCCCGAGCAGCGACGAGACGAGCCCGATGGCGCCGGGCACGCGCTCGTTCGGGAACTCGTCGCGGATGATCGAGAAGGCAAGCGGAAAGATCCCGCCGCCGGCGCCCTGGATCACGCGGCCGAGCAGCATCAGCCACAGCGACGATGCGACCGCCGAGATCAGCGTCCCAAAGGCGAGCATCACGAGCACGAGCATCAGCAGCCGCTCCTTCCCGTACATGTCCCCGAGCCGCCCGATGATCGGCGTCGCGACCGACGCGCTCAGCAGGTACGCCGTCAGCACCCATCCGATCGCGCTCTCCGAACTGTGGAGCGCGGTCTGCATCTCGGGCAAGGAGGGGACGACCAGCGACTGCAGCAGCGCGTACGCGATCCCGCCCAGCGAGAGGACGGCGAGGATCACGCGGGGGCTCGGTTGGGTGGCGCGCTTCAAGATTCGATGACCTTAGCAGATCGTTTGTTGACACCAAGCGTCGGTGCATGGTAACTTTATGCGGATGGCAACGGATCCCGCCACAGCCACGGAGGAGACGGCCCCGGGAATCGCCAGGCGCTGGCCGACGCTGCTGATGATCAAGCTCGGCCGGATCACGATGCACAGGTTCACCGAGGCGCTCGACCGCTACGGCGTGCGGCCGCGCCACGTGGCGGCCCTGATCGAGCTCCGCGACCACGGCGAGCTCACCCAGCAGGCGCTCTCCTCGCAGCTGCACCTCGACCCGACGAATCTCGTCGCCGTCCTGAACGAGCTCGAGGAGCGCGGCTACGCGAAGCGCCGCCGCGATCCGGGCGATCGCAGGCGCCACATCGTCAAGCTGACGAACAAGGGGCACGGCGTGATCGACACCGTCTCCGAGGTGATGGACGGCGTCGAGGACGAGATGCTCGACGGGCTCGACCCCGCAGAGCGGCGGCAGTTCGAGCGCCTGATGACCTCGATCTGGGAGCGCAGCGGCGGCTACGAGAGCTGGGTCCGCTCCGGAGCGGTGGAGGACGAGAAGGCCGCGTAGGCCGGCGGGCGGGCGGGCGGCGATAGGGTGGCTCGCCCAACCCCCCACCAGAGGAGCGAGGCTATGTCCGATCAGGATGTGGACACGATTCGCGGCGCCTACGAGGCGTTCGCCCGCGGCGACGTTCCCGCCGTGCTCGGGATCCTGCAGCCCGACGTCGAATGGAACGAGCCCGGCGGAGGGACCTCTCCGTCCGGAACGTTCAACAGCCCGGACGCCGTCGCGAGCGGGGTCTTCGCACAGATCCAGGAGCACTTCGACGAATACTCCGCGACACCGAGCGAGTTCGAGGACCAGGGCGACAGCGTCGTCGTCAAGGGCAGGTTCACGGGCAAGAACAAGAACGGGTCCGATCTCGACGCCGGCTTCGAGCACACGTTCGAGATGAAGGACGGCAAGGTCGTCCGGTTCGAGAACAAGATCGACGACCCCGACGCGTGGGCCGCCGGCTGGAGCGGCTGAGGCGGCGCTCGCCGGGATGGCCCGATGGGCGCCGGAGATTCGCGTCGCGGGCGAGGAGGATCTCGGTGGGCTGACCGCCCTGCTCACCGACGCGTTCGAGTCCGACCCGCTGTGGAGCTGGGCGTTCCCGAACCGCGACCCACTCGCGGCCTGGTGGCGCTTCCTGATCGGCAGCGCGCTGCGCTATCCCTGGGTTTGGATCAGCGGCGACTACGCGGCTGCGTCGGTGTGGATCCCGCCGCAGTGCGTCGAGCTGACCGAGGAGGAGGAGGCGCGGGCCGAGCCCCTGCTCCGGGAGCTGATCGGCGACCGTGGGGCCGAGGTATTCGAGCTCACCGAGCGCTTCGACGCCTCGCACCCGGACGGTCCGCTCCACTACTACCTCAGTCTGCTCGGGGTCGATCCCGCGCATCGCGGTGAGGGGCTGGGGATGGGCCTGCTGGCCGAGAACCTGAAGCGCACCGACGCCGAGGGCTACCCGACGTACCTCGAGTCGAGCAACCCGGCGAACAACGTCCGCTACGGGCGTCTCGGCTACAGGCAGGTCGGCGAGTTCACGACGCCGGGAGGCGAGCGCACGGTCGCGACGATGTGGCGTGAGGTCGGCGGGTGATCAGCGCAGGATCTCGACCAGCAGCACCCAGGCGTTGAGCACGCCGCCCACGAAGGCTCCGACGATCCCGCCGAGGACCCAGTAGAGGCCGCCGCCCGACTCGACGATCAGGCTCACCCCACCGATCACGAACGGAAGCGTCCCGATCGCCGACAGCGAGTACCGCGTCAGCTGCCACGCCGGAGGTGCATCCTCCGGAGGGGCGAAGCCGTGCAGCAGCCGGACGGCGGCCACCGTCGCGACCGCGCCCACCCCGGCGAGCTCGATTCCAAGTGCGTTGGTGCTCTGTCCCGGCGCCAGCCCGATCGTCGACACGATGACCCCCCCGAGCAGCAGCAAAACCGTCCCGAGCGCGCGCTCGGGCAGTCCCTCGAGCGTGATGATTCGGTCGACGTTGATCGACACCGCCACGAACACGAGCCCCGCGAGCGCGGCGGAGGCGCCAGCCGCGGCGACGAAGAGGTCGCTCCACTCGGACGGGTCGTACGCGGTCATCGCCGATTCGGGTCGCGGTCCAAGGCGATCCTTATATCGAACGATTGAGCTTGGCAAGATTCCCGCGTGACCGATGCGCCGCCGATCATCTTCGTCGTCGACGCCGACGAGGCAAGGCTCGCGAGCGTCCGCGACTCGCTCGTCAAGCGCTATAGCGCCGACTACCGGATTCTCGCCGAGCCGCGCCCGCGCGAGGCGCTCGCGACGCTCGAGGGCCTGTGCGACGGCGACGACGAGATCGCGGTCGTGCTCGCCGGCCAGTGGCTCGAGGGGATGGAGGGGATCGATTTCATGGAGCAGGTCGGCGAGCTGCACCCGCTCGCGAAGCGGGCACTGCTGATCGACTGGGGGGAATGGGGTCACCGGCCGACCGCCGAGGCGATATTCGAGGGAATGGCCTCCGACCATCTCGACTACTACCTCGTGCGCCCGATGGAGGCGCCCGACGAGCACTTCCATCGCCTGATCGGCGAATTCCTCTACGAGTGGACGCGGGGCCGGGCGCGCTCCGCGGTGGAGATCGAGCTGATCGCCGAGCGCTGGTCACCGCGCACGCACGAGCTTCGCGACCTGCTGTCGCGCACGGGCGTCCCGCACCGCTTCGAGGAGCGCGACGGACCCGAGGGGCGGCGACTGCTCCGCGACTGCGGTCAGCCGGAAACCGACGTCCCAATCGGGATCCTGCGCGACGGCCGCATCCTCATCGATCCCTCGAACCGCGACCTCGCCGACGCGTTCGGGGTCGACACGACGCTCGAGGGAAGCCGCGACTTCGACGTGATCATCGTCGGCGCCGGCCCGGCCGGGCTCACATCGGCGGTGTACGCCTCGTCCGAGGGCCTGCGAACGCTGCTCGTCGAACGCGAGGGGATCGGCGGCCAGGCCGGCTCGAGCTCACGGATCCGCAACTACCTCGGGTTCTCGCGCGGGATCGGAGGCGCGGAGCTCGCCCGCAACGCCTACCAGCAGGCGTGGGTGTTCGGGACGAAGTTCCTGTTGATGCGCGAGGCCACCGCGCTCCGCGTTGGCCCCGAGCGCCACGCGCTCGAGATCGACGGCGGGGCGCCCGTTACCGCGTCCGCGGTCATCCTCGCGACGGGAATCTCCTACCGGCGGATGGGGATCAGCGCCTGCGACGACCTCAGCGGCGCCGGGGTTTTCTACGGCGCCTCGACGTCCGAGGCCGCGGGGCTCGCGGAGCAGCCCGTCCACGTCGTCGGCGGCGGCAACTCGGCCGGCCAGGCGGCGATGCACCTGTGCCGCTACGCGAGCCAGGTCACCCTGCTCGTGCGGGGCGAGGATCTCGCCGCGAGCATGTCGCGATACCTCCAGCAGGCGCTAGAGGCGACCTCGAACATCGACGTCCGGCTCCAGGTCGAGGTCGCGGGCGTGACGGGCGATGGACGGCTCGAGCGGCTGACGCTGCGCGACCGCTCGTCGGGGGAGATCGAGGAGGTCGAGTCGGCGGGCCTGTTCATCCTCATCGGCGCCGAGCCCCACACCGAGTGGCTGCCGGCCGCGCTCGAGCGCGACGACTGGGGCTATCTGCTCACCGGCTCCGACCTCGTCCGCGACGGACGCCTGGCGGGACGGTGGCCGCTCGAGCGCCCGCCGCTGATCCTCGAGACGAGCGCACCGGGTGTGTTCGCGATCGGCGACGTGCGCCACGGGTCGACGAAGCGCGTCGCCTCAGCGGTCGGCGAGGGCTCGGTCGTCGTCGAGCAGCTGCACCAGCTTCTTGCCGAGACGGGCGCGCGCCAGGCCGAGTCGTCCGAGGCCCGCTGAGCGGGCTTGTCACGGCCAAGAAGCCGATAAAGCCTCGATCCGGTCCTTAAACCCTGCGCGCGCGTGCTCCGTATACCCCGACGGTGCAGGGAAACGACGCCAACCGACTAGGAGGACGCAAATGACGAGAGCAAGGACCTTGCTTTCAGCCCTCGCCGTCTGCGGGATCGCGGCGGTTGCCGTGGCCGGCTGCGGGAGCAGCAACGACAGCAGTTCCACGAGCAGCACGGCCGCATCAACGCCGTCGACCACCGCCTCGGGCGGGGGCGCCGCGGTGAAGCCCGCGACGGGGCCGGCGACGATCGAGGTCACGAACAATTCCGACCTCGGCAAGATCCTCACGAACGCAGAGGGCTTCACGATGTATCTCTTCGAGGCCGACTCGGGCGGAAAGTCGAGTTGTTACGGGCAGTGCGCCGTCGTCTGGCCTCCGCTGACCACGAAGGGTCAGCCGAAGATGATCAAGGGAGCGGACTCGAAGCTCCTTGGGACGACGAAGCGCAAGGATGGAACCGAGCAGGTGACCTACAACAACTGGCCGCTGTACGGCTACAAGGGTGACTCGAAGCCGGGTGATACGAACGGCAACGACTTCACCCAGTTCGGTGCCCAGTGGTACGCGCTCACGCCCGCCGGCAAGCAGGCCTCTGACTGAGGTCACGGGTCATGCGGAGGGGCGGCGCTCGCGCCCGCCTCTCCGCATCGGCTATCCGCTATTCGTAGGAGGGTGAGCCTCCACGCCGGCCCGTACGAGTTCAGGCACGTCACCTACGACGCGCCCAGCGACGTCGCCTACGCCGCGCTCGAGGGACCGAAGCCGAGCGCTCGCGAGGAGCGCACATCTGAGGCGCACATCCTGCGCTACGACGGCGACGGCGAGTTCTTCGGCATCGTCCTCGTGGAGCCGCACGCGCAGCTCGAGCGCGACGGCGCCGTCTACCTCAGCCTTCCCTCTGGGGACCGCGTCCGGGTGCAGGGGATCGAGGCGCTCGTCCTGCGCCCCGGTCCCGCCTAGCCTCCCGGCGTCGCGCCGCTACTTCGCGCAGACGACGCCGAACAGCACGCTGTGCGCCTCGGCGTCGGTGTTGTAGGCGTCGAAGACCCAGTCGCGGATGTTGTCGACGCCGACCGCCGAATAGTCGAGTGTCGCCCCCGGTTTGTTGGCGACGAAGTAGCCGGAGATCGCGAGGTTCTTCTTCGGACAGCGGAGGAAGCCCCCGTCGTGCTCATTCACGCCCGCGTTAAGCGTGATCGCCTGGCTCTCGACGTAGCGAAACTTCGTCTTCTTGCCCGACTTCCCGCGTGTCGTCGCCCCGCCGCTGGGCACCGCGACCTCGTGGCCCGCGAGCTGCTTCGGGGCGGCGGCCCGATGCACGGCCCGCGCTGGCGTGCCCGCTCCATCCTTGCCGAGACCGATCGCGGCGAACGCCCCGAGTGCCGCTGCCGCGAGCACCACCGCGCCGCCGACTGCCTTGACCCTCATCCTGGATCTCCCTTCCTAGTTGACGCGGCCAATCCTAGATGCGGCGGTTACGCTTCGGCTTGGCAGGATGGCGGGAAGGAGCTGAGATGAGGTCGCGGTACTGGGTGCTTTTGGCGGCGGGGGCGATCGCCCTGGCGGGACTGGGCCTGTTCGCATCGGACGTATCCGGCGGCGGCGCCGCGGGCGGCGGCAACGTCTCGCCGGAGCGCACCGTCCGGGTCGCGATGCGGCCGATGACGGCGGGGGAGGCGAAGTCGGCGGCGACCGCGCCGATCGCCAAGAAGCGCAGCAAGCTGCGCGTCAGGTACTTCATCGCCACCAGCGCCCAGGTTGTCCCCGGGGTGGCGCCGGGAGTCAACCCGCTGGACCACCCGGCCGCGATGACCGCGCTGGTCAAATGCCCGAGCCCGTCGGTCCCGGTCAGTGCGGGCGTCTCCTCGAGCGAGGGCAACCCGCTCGTCGTCTCGAACACGTCGCAGGACAACCCCGAGACGGAGCAGTCGCCTTCCCCGTACACGTGGTATGAGCGTGTCAACAACTTCAGCTCAAGCGACCGGACGTGGAAGCCGACACTCGTCTGCATCAAGTTCAAGGGCTGAGGCCGCCGGTCTGAGCCCCCGGCCGGCGGGCTCACGTTTTCGCGCTCTGGCACGTTTACGTACCAGTGGCCCAACGAACGAAGAAGCCGCAGGGCGCGGCGTTGCCCCCGTTCCAGACGGTCCTGGAGCGACACGGCCCCGAGGTGCTCGGATTCCTTCGAGCCACGGTGGGCCCGGTCGACGCCGAGGACTGCTACCAGGAGACCTTCCTCGCTGCGCTGCGCGCGTATCCGCGCGCCGACGGCCGCAATCTGCGCGCATGGCTGTTCACGATCGCGAGGCGAAAGGCGATCGACGAGCACCGCTCGCGGGCCAGGCGGCCCAGCCCGGCGAAGGATGAGGTCGTCGCTGGGCGCGTCGACGGCCGGTCCCCGGCCGCGCCCGACGCGAACCAGGTATGGGAGGCCGTCGGAGCGCTCCCACCGGCGCAGCGCGCCGCCGTTGCGCTGCGCTTTATCGGCGATCTCCGCTATCGCGAGATCGCGGCGGCGCTCGGATGCACGGAGCAGGCCGCCCGGCGGCGGGTCGCGGACGCGCTCGCCGCGCTCCGCCCCGACGACGACGACCAGGTCGCAAAGGAGGCACGATGAGCAAGCGAACCCCACCTTCAAACGACGAGATCGCGGCGGCCCTGCGCTCGCCCGACCTCGACGACGCCGCCGAGCAGGCCGCGGAGCGATTCGCGCGCGCGGCGGATGACGACGGGGTCCTCGACGTCGGCTACGCGACCGTCGACAGCCCGATTGGGACGCTCCTCGTTGCCGCGACGAAGCGCGGCCTGGTGCGGGTCTCGTTCCCGACCGAGGGTGAGGACAATGTCCTCTTCGAGCTCTCCGAGGCGATCTCGCCGCGGGTTCTCCACGCTCCGGCGCGGCTCGACGAAGCCCGGCGCGAGCTCGACGAGTACTTCGAGGGACGCCGCGACCGCTTCGACCTCCGGCTCGATTGGAGGCTCAGCCACGGCTTCTACCTTGACGTGCTGCGCCAGATCGCACGGGTTCCCTACGGCGACACGCTCAGCTACGCGGAGGTGGCGGCGAAGGCCGGCCGGCCGCGGGCGTTCCGCGCCGCCGGCACGGCGTGCGGGTCGAACCCGATCCCGCTCGTCGTCCCGTGCCACCGCATCGTCGCCAGCGGCGGCGGGCTCGGCGGATACGGCGGCGGGCTCGAGGTGAAGCGGTTCCTGCTCGACCTCGAGGGCGCCCGGTAGCCTTGGCCGCCTGATCGTTCGCGAATGCGGGATCGGGTCCGGGCAGCTCGTCGGCGGGGCGGCGAGTCTGGTCGCGTGCGCGCTCGTCCTCGCCGCGATCGCCGCGGCTCCCGCCGGAGCCGTGACCGCGCCGGGCCTGGTCGGCAAGGTGACCGCGGCGAACGCGAAGCGCGGCCCGGCCGCCCCGGGCGCCGGATTCTGGACCCGCGAGCGGATCAGGCGCGCGCGACCGCTCGACATCCGGCGCACCGGCGCGCCGCGGGGGCTTCGCAGGCCGCGGGGCGGCCCGCGCTCGAACGAGACCGAGATCAGCGACACGACGACCTATCCCGAGAGCACCGCGGGCAAGGTGTTCATGAAGATGGGCCACGGGCTGTTCGAGTGCTCGGGTACGGCGGTCGACAGCGCCAACGCGAGCGTCGTCTTCACCGCCGGGCACTGCGTGCACGGTGAGGGTCGGCATGGGAAGTGGGCGAGGCGGTTCGCGTTCATCCCCGGCTTCAGCGAGGGCCAGAGGCCGTTCGGCACCTTCCGCTCGAAGCAGATCTGGTCGACGCGTCCCTGGGTTCGCCACGGCGACTTCAGCTTCGACATCGGCGCGGCGGTGATGGCGCCGAATCGAACCGGCCAGCGCCTCGTCGACGTCGCAGGGGGGCGGGGTATCGCTTTCAGCCAGCCGCGCGAGCAGAGCTTCCAGGCGTACGGGTATCCCGCGGCCGGCGGCTTCGACGGATTCGAGCTCTGGCGCTGCGACGCCGACTTCGCGGGTATCGACCCCACGTCGGGCCCTGGCCCGCCCGACAACGGGATCGGGTGCCATCTTCCCGAGGGCGCCAGCGGGGGCGGCTGGATCATCGGCGGCCGCTACCTCGACTCGGTTACGAGCTATGGCTACACCGGCTTCCCCGACGAGATCTACGGCCCCTATTTCGGCGGCGAGGCGCGGAGGCTGTTCGAGAAGGTCGCCGGACAAAGCGAGTAGGATCGCCTCGTGATCGTCGTCCTGGTGGTCATCGGGCTGGTCCTCATCGCGGCGCTGATCGTGATCCTGTCCCGCAACGGGATGATCGCCGCGCGCAACCGCGTCGACGAGGCGTGGAGCGGGATTGACGTCCAGCTCAAGCGCCGCCACGACCTCGTCCCGAACCTCGTTGAGACGGTGAAGGGCTACGCGACTCACGAGCAGAAGGTCTTCGAGGAGACCTCGAAGGCGCGCGCGGAGGCGATGAAGGCAAGCGGAGTCGACCAGACCAAGGACGCCGAGCAGAAGCTGACCTCGGCGCTGACCGATCTACGCGCGGTGGCCGAGAACTACCCCCAGCTGCGGGCGACCGAGAACTTCCAGAAGCTTCAGAACGAGCTCAGCGAGATCGAGGACGAGATCCAAGCGTCGCGCCGAATCTACAACTCGAACGTCCAGTCCTACAACACCAAGATCCAGGTGTTCCCGAACTCGGCGATCGCGAACATGAGCGGGTTCACCGCGCGCGACTTCTTCGAGATCGAAACGGCCGCCGAGCGCGAGCCCGTCCAGGTCTCCTTCAGCCAGTAGGCGCTACGAGGCACACGGCGCGTCCGGCGGGCGGATCGGTTCGCCTGTGTCGACGACCTCGAACGCGGTCCCGGGGACGCTCTTCAGCTCGCCGAGGTTCTCGTCGTCCCAGCGCCGGTCGGTCGAGCCGGTGATGAACCAGTTCGACCCGTTGTCCGCGACGATCGCGCCGTAACGGCGCAGCGCGTCGAGGATCACCCGCGCCGGCCCGTTGAAGCTCGACGCATTTGTCGCGTACCACGCCGCGCTCAGCCGCAGGCGCATTCCCATCGGCGGCCGGTTGCAGTTCGAGCTCGACGAGGCGCGGTGCGTCGCAGGGTGCACGTAGCCGCTCTGGGTCTGGTCGAAGGTGATCCGGATCGCGTGGTTGATCACCCCGCCGGCGGCCTCCTCATAGCGAACGAGGCCGGGGAAGATCGGCAGCCCGGCGGCGTCGGCGGAGGTCCACTCCTCGGGCCGCTGCGGGAGGTTCATCCCGAGGTTGAAGATCGCCCCCGCGCCGAGCGTCCACCCGTTCTCGACCCCGCCGTCGTAGCTCGACGCGTAGCCCTCGAACAGCGAGCAGTCGCCGCCGGGTGAGCTCGGACGCTTGACGACGAGCACGTGGTGGTCCGAGCCGGCCTCGACCGGGGCGCGGGGCGGAATCGGGTACCGGCCCGGGTCGCTCTCGTCGCCGTACTGGTCGAACCGCGTCCGCACCCCGGGCTGGTCGCCGCGAACGACGACGTAGGGAATCCCGTAGCCGGGGTTCGAACCGAAGTCGGGATGCAGCGAGTCGCCGCCGTCCGCCTGGATCTGGGAGATGATCGCGGCCGAGCTCGGCGTCGCGGGCAGGCCGGTCACGTCCTCGTTCCAGGCGTCCGACGAGGGAAGGATCGGGCACCGCGGATCGGGGTGGGGGCCGTTGAACGGCGCCAGCAGCGTCGCCTGGCGCCTCAGCGGCGAAAACCCCGAGCAGCGCCGATGCTTGCAGGCGCGCACCTGGTAGCCGTGTACCGTGCCGGGGTCGAGCCCCTTGTCGGTGAACCTGGTCTTGTTGCGGCGCACACGGTCGATCGCCGCGGCCTTGCCCTGATCGTTGCGGCGGATCTCATAGCGGCTTTCGCCGCGGGCTCGGTCCTTCCATCGCAGTCTGATCGAGCTTGTCGACACCTTGTCGATTCGCACCTTCCCCGGCTTGCGAAGCGCCGCATCCGCGCCGGGGGCGCCGAGCGCCGCGAGCGCGGTGACCGCGATCGCGACGACGCCCTCGCGCAGGGCCGGCCGCCGTGTCGCTCCCACTCTCATCGCTCCGATCATCGGCGGCCCGGAGGCTCACCGCAAGCGCGCTGGACGCGGGGCCGCCGCGGCGCGGGGTTAGCGGCCGCTTACGTAAGCGTGTGCTTAAATTACTGCATGCCGATGGAGGCCGCACTGAAGGCGATCGCCGAGCCCCGCCGCCGCGAGATCCTGCGGCTGGTGCGGGAGAGCGAGCTCAGCGCCGGCGCAATCGCCGAGCACTTCGACGTCAGCCGTCCGGCGATCTCGCAGCACCTCGGGGTGCTCAAGGACGCGCGCCTGCTCGACGAGCGCCGCGATGGGGCGCGCCGCCTCTATCGCGCCCGGCCCGAGGGGATCGACGAGCTGCGCTCGTATCTCGAGGACTTCTGGGAGCGCGGGCTCGGGCGCCTCAAGCGCGAGGCCGAGAGGGAGCAGCGCGGCGGAAGGGCGAGGGCGAGTGCCAACTGAGGAAGCCGGCTCGTCGTTTCCGTCGTCGACCGACCCCGTCGAGTGCGAGGTCAGGATCGCGGCGGCGCCGGAGACCGTGTTCCCGTTCTTCACCGATCCCGAGCTGATGACGCGATGGCAGGGCTCCGCCGCGACCCTCGACCCTCGACCGGGCGGCATCTACCGCGTCGATGTGATCGACGGGCACGTCGCGCGCGGCGAGTTCGTCGAGGTCGACCCGCCGCGCCGGGTTGTGTTCACCTTCGGCTGGGAGCCCGAGGGCGGGGGCGACCCGGTGTCGATCGAGGCCGGGTCGAGCACGATCGAGATCGTCCTCACCCCGGACGGGGACGAGACGGTCGTGCGGTTGATCCACCGCGACCTTCCCGAGGCCGCCCGCGACGGCCATCGCATGGGCTGGGTGCACTACCTGGAGCGGCTCGCCGTCGCGGCGCCGGGCGGCGACCCGGGGCCCGACCGCGGCCTCGGGGAGGGCTGACCAACGTCGGAGTCAAGGAGAAAACTGAAAGGAGACGCAATGGGTCAAGCGGTAGTCCACTTCGAGGTGCTCGGCAACGACGCCGACGCAACGCAGAAGTTCTACGGCGAGATGTTCGGCTGGAAGATCAACGCCGACAACGAGATGAACTACGGCCTGGTCGCCGGTGACGACAACAGCTCGCAGATGGGCAACGGGATCGGCGGCGGCATCGGGGGCGTCTCCGACGGCGCTCCGCCCTACTCGACGTTCTACGTCGCGGTTCCCGACGTCGGCGCGGCGCTCGACAAGGCCGAGAGCCTCGGCGGGAAGAAGATGTTCGGGCCTGAGACGGTGATGAACCAGATCGAGATCGGGCTCTTCGCCGACCCCGACGGCAGCATCGTCGGCGTCGTCAAGGACGCCGCCCCGCAAGGCTGAGCCGGACGACAGCCCGCTTGCGTGACGAGGCCCGTCGGGGCCTCGTCCCGTTTCATCGGCAGGAGGACCGGGCGGGAACGGGAAATGGGCACTCGGACCCATGCCCCGAGGAGCGCCAACGTGATCGTCGACTGCGCCCACTACCGCGAGGGCAAGCGCCAACACGTCGGCGCGATCACGCCCGCGGAGGCAGCGGCGTGCGTCAAGGGGGAGGACGACTTCGTCTGGCTCGGGCTCTATGAGCCCGACGAGGCCGAGATGCGGAGCACCGCCGAGGCCTTCGACCTGCCGGAGCTGGCCGTCGAGGACGCGACGAACGCGCACCAGCGACCGAAGATGGAGGACTACCAGGGCTCCTACTTCATCGTCCTGCGCTCGGCCCGCTACAACGACGACAAAGAGGAGGTCGAGTTCGGCGAGATCAACATCTTCGCCGGGCCGGGCTACCTGATCTCGGTCCGCCACGGCGAGGCCGCTGGGCTGAACCCGGCGCGCCGCAGGCTCGAGGAGCGGCCTGAGCTGTTGCGCGAGGGCGCTGCGGCTGCTGTATGGGCGATCCTCGACCAGGTCGTCGACGGATATGGGCCCGTTGTCGAGGGGCTGGAGAACGACATCGAGGAGGTCGAGCAGGACATCTTCGACCGCGAGTCCGATGCGACCGAGCGGATCTACTTCCTCAAGCGCGAGGTGATCGAGTTCCACCACGCGGTCCAGCCGCTGCTTACGCCGCTCGAGCAGCTCGAGCGGGGAACCGACAGCACCGAGATGTCGACCGAGCTGCGTGGCTTCTTCCGTGATGTCGCCGACCACGCGCGCCGCGCCGACGATCAGCTGATGGGTCAGCGTGAGCTGCTGACGAGCGTGCTCGAGGCCAACCTGGCGTTGCTCAGCGTGCGCCAGAACGAGGTCGTGAGGACGATCTCCGCCTACGCGGCGATCATCGCCGTGCCGACGTTCATCGCCAGCGTCTACGGGATGAACTTCGAGTACATGCCGGAGTTGAGGGTCCACCTCGGCTACCCGCTCTGCCTCGCGGTGATGGCGATCGCGGTTGTCGTGCTGCACCGGTTCTTCCGAAGAATCGATTGGCTTTAGCCGGGCCGCGCCGAAACCGGGCGCGGGATCGATCTCGACGAGCGCCGCGCCGGCGGTCGCCGCTAGCTCGATCCTCGGTCACGCCGCCGGGCGCGGGCGGCCTCGAGCAGCGCGGCCGAGAAGTCGAGTCCGAAGGCGACGAACCGTCCCACGGGCCCGCTGACGAGCCACGCCAGGACCCGGTCACTAAGGTTGGGCGTGCCCATGAAGACGAACCTAACCGAGCTTCCGGAGTCGCGGGTCCGCGTCGACGTCGACGTCGACGCCGAGGATCTCGACCGCCGGATGAAGCGCACCGCGGCCGACCTCGGCCGCGAGCTGAAGATCCCCGGCTTCCGCAAGGGCAAGGTCCCGGCCGAGATCGTGCTCCAGCGCGTCGGTCGCGAGGCCGTCGTCGAGCAGACGCTTCGCGACGCGCTCCCCGAGTGGTACGAGCGCGCGCTGCTCGACACCGGGGTGAGCCCGATCGGTGACCCGAAGCTCGACGTCAGCGCGCTGCCGGAGGACGGGGGTCAGCTCAGCTTCACGATCGAGGTCGCGGTCCGCCCGACCGCGAAGCTCGGCGACTACGAGGGGCTCGAGGTCGGCAGGGCCGAGATCGAGGTCCCCGACGGCGCCGTCGACGACGAGCTCGAGGGCCTGCGCGAGCGCTTTGCGAGCCTGAAGCCGGTCGAGCGCGAGGCGGCGCAGGGCGACTACATGCTGATCGACTACGTCGGGACCGTCGACGGCGAGCAGATAGAGGGCGGCGAGGCGCGTGACTTCATGCTCGAGCTCGGCGCCGAGGGCGTGCTCGAGGGCTTCGAGGAGGCACTGAGCGGGGCCAGGGCCGGGGACGAGCGGAAGGTCGAGGTCACCTTCCCCGACGACTATCGGCCCGAATCCCTCGCCGGCAACGACGCCGTATTCGAGGTCACGGTGAAGGAGGTGCGCGAGAAGGAGCTCCCGGAGCTCGACGACGAGTTCGCGACGCAGGCTTCCGAGTTCGACACGCTCGACGAGCTCCGTGACGACATCGAGGGCAAGATCGAGCACGCGCTCGGCCACCGCGTCGAGGACCAGTTCCGCGAGGCGGCGGTCGACGCCGCGGTCGAGCAGGCCGAGGTCGAGGTTCCCGGCGACGTCGTCACCGCGCGGGCGAGCGAGATGTGGGAGCGGGTTCAGCGCCAGCTCCAGGGCCAGGGGATCGACCCCGCGAGCTACCTGAAGATGCAGGACCGGACGGGCGAGCAGATGGTCGAGGAGGCAAAGCCCGAGGCCGAGCGGACGCTGAAGCGCGAGGCGGTGCTGACGGCCGTCGCGGAGGAGGCCGGAGTCGAGGTCACCGAGGCGGAGATGCTCGACGCGCTCCGGCCCGCGGCCGAGGCCGAGGAGACGAAGCCTGAGCGGGTCCTGGAGCGGCTTCGATCCTCGGGGCGCGAGGCGCTGCTCGTCGAGGACCTGCGGATGCGGAAGGCCGTTGACGCGATCGCTTCGACCGCGAAGCCGATCCCGCTCGAGCAGGCGGAGGCGCGCGAGAAGATCTGGACTCCGGAGAAGGAAGAGGAGCAGAAGGGCGAGCTGTGGACGCCCGGGAGCGACTGACGGCCTCCGCTAGACTGGCCCGCCGATGAGTCCCCTCGTCCCCATGGTCGTCGAGCAGACCTCCCGCGGTGAGCGGGCGTTTGACATCTACTCGCGGCTGCTCAACGAGCGGATCGTCTTCCTCGGCACGCCGATCAGCGAGGACATCGCGAATCTCATCGTCGCGCAGCTGATCCACCTCGAGTCCGAGGATCCGGACAAGGACATCTCGATGTACATCAACTCGCCGGGGGGATCGGTGTACGCCGGGCTAGCGATCTACGACACGATGCAGTACATCAAGCCCGACGTCCAGACGATCTGCGTCGGGGTGGCGATGAGCATGGGCGCGCTGCTGCTGGGCGGGGGTGCGGCGGAGAAGCGGATGGCGACGCCGAACTCGAAGATCCTCATCCACCAGGTCTCGGGCGGCTTCCAGGGCCAGGCGACGGACATCGAGATTCACGCCAAGGAGATCATCGACGTGCGGCGCCGGCTCGACGAGATAATCGCCAAGCACACCGGGCAGCCGCTGGAGAAGGTCGCGAAGGACACCGAGCGCGACTACTTCATGAGCGCCGAGGAGGCGAAGGAGTACAAGCTTGTCGATCGCGTGATCGACGCGCGCTAGGGCTTCGGTCCCGGGGGGAGGGGCGATGAGACGGCGAGCGGGGGGGACGGCGGTTGCGGGGATGGCGCTGATCGCGCTTCTGCTCGCGACGGGAGCCCAGGCGCGCAAGATCAACGTCCATCCCGGCAAGCGCGCGATTCAGAGAGCTCTCGGCCGCGCCCACGGCGGCGACGCGCTGCGAATCCACAGGGGCCACTACAGGGGCGGGCTGAAGATCGAGAAGAAGGTGAGGCTGGTCGGGGCCGGCAAGAAGCGTCCGGTGATCGACGGGCGCTGCGCAGTCAACAACACGGTCCGGGTCGAGAAGGCCGGTGTCCTCCTCGACCACCTCAAGGTCGTCGGCGCCGACAAGGGTCACGGCCAGTTCCCGTCCGAGGTCTTCTACTTCGGGATCGCATCCGGGACCGCGAAGGACCTCTTCGTCGAGGACACCTGTGACGCTGAGTACGGGATCAACATCTTCCAGAGCGGCCACCTGACGCTGAAGGGCGACGACGCACAGGGCTTCCGCGACTCCGGCTACTACATCGGCGGGATCACGAACACCGGCGGCGAGCCGCTGCTGCTCAGCCAGAGCACGGCCGAGAACAACAACCGCGGGGTGATCGTCGAGGACTCGGCGGGCGGCGACATCCGCCTCGACCAGAACACGCTCGAGGACAACACCGGCCAGGGAGAGTTCGAGCCGACCGGGATCTTCCTCAACAACAGCGACGGGGTTCGGATCGCGGTCAACGCCCTGCGTCACAACGGGATCGGGATCCACCTCAGCCCGAACTCCGACAACAACACGCTGTACCGGAACGCCTCCGAGGCCGAGAACCCCGCCGTCTTCAACGAGGGGACCGGCAACTGCGGCTCGCAGAACGCGTTCGACACGATCACCGGGAACCCGCTGATCGACTGCTGAACCGGGCCGGGAAGGGACCGGGCGGGCGACGGCGTAAGAGACCATTAACACGCACCTGCCTGCCAAGCAGGTCGGCCCGCGGGCGTCCCCTAAGCTTTCCGGACGCGGACAGCGGGCAGCAGTCCCCGGAAGGAGAACCGCGTGGCGCGTCCCACCGAATCCAACGAGCAGCTCCTGTGCAGCTTCTGCGGCAAGTCGCAACGCCAGGTGAAAAAGCTGATCGCCGGACCCGGCGTCTACATCTGTGACGAGTGCATCGACCTCTGCAACGAGATCATCGATGAGGAGCTGACCGCTCCGCCCACGTTCGAGCTCGAGAACCTTCCAAAGCCCCGCGAGATCTACGACGTCCTGAACGAGTACGTCGTCGGGCAGGAGACCGCGAAGCGCGCGCTCTCGGTCGCCGTCTACAACCACTACAAGCGTGTGCAGATCACGAATGGGGACGGCGGTGACGATGGCGACATCGAGCTGCAGAAGTCGAACATCATGCTGCTCGGCCCGACGGGCTGCGGCAAGACGCTGCTCGCCCAGACGCTGGCGCGAATCCTCAACGTCCCGTTCGCGATCGCCGACGCCACGGCGCTGACCGAGGCGGGCTATGTCGGCGAGGACGTCGAGAACATCCTCCTGAAGCTGATTCAGGCCGCGGACTTCGACGTCAAGAAGGCTGAGACGGGGATCATCTACATCGACGAGATCGACAAGATCGCCCGCAAGGCGGACAACCCGTCGATCACCCGCGACGTCTCGGGCGAGGGGGTCCAGCAGGCGCTGCTGAAGATCCTCGAGGGGACGACCGCGTCCGTTCCCCCGCAGGGCGGCCGCAAGCATCCCCACCAGGAGTTCCTGACGATTGACACGACGAACGTCCTGTTCGTGTGCGGCGGCTCGTTCGCCGAGCTCGACAAGGTGATCGAGAAGCGGATCGGCCACAAGGGCGTCGGGTTCGGAGCCAACGTGTCCTCGCGCAGCAACAAGGACACGGGGGAGATGTTCGAGCGCGTGCTCCCCGAGGACCTGATGGAGTATGGCCTGATCCCGGAGTTCATCGGCCGGCTCCCCGTCGTCTCGGCGATCCACCAGCTGACGCGCGAGGACCTGGTCACGATCCTGACCGAGCCCAAGAACGCGCTCACGCGCCAGTTCATGCGCTTCTTCGAGTTCGACGACATCGAGCTCGTGTTCGCGCCCGACTCGCTCGGCGCGATCGCCGACCGCGCGCTCGAGCGCGAGACGGGCGCCCGCGGGCTGCGCTCGATCCTCGAGGAGACGCTGATGGACGTCCAGTTCGAGCTCCCCTCGCGCGCCGACGTCCGCAAGTGCGTCGTCACCAGGGAGACAATCGACAAGGGCCTCAAGCCGACGCTCGTCACCGAGGCGGCGACGATCACCGGCGACGATGCCGACGCGCTCGAGGAGTCGGCCTAGCTGTAGCCGGTTAGCGCGCGGCGGATACCGACGCGGTCCATGACTGGATCCCGGTCTCGCAGCCGGTCGCGCTCGCGGTCCCGCCGCCGGTGGCGATCGGAATCGTCCCCGTCACCTCGATGTTGCCCGACGCGGAGCTCGCGCCGCTGAGCCTGCCGAGCAGCGACGCCGTGCCGCCGGTCGGGAAGGTGGTGATCGAGTTGAACGACCCCTTCTTCAGCTTCGATCCCGACTGGAACCCAGCGCTGATCGTGTGCGGCCCGTCGTCACACGCGATCGGGAGGTGGAGGAACGTGAACCCCTTGGCCTTCTTCTTGCCGTGCTTGTTCTTGACGACATTGAACGTGACCGAGGCCCCGGGAGCGGCGTCGAAGGCGCCGGCGTAGGACCTCGTCTTTGCCCCCGCCGCCACGGGCACGAGCGTCGCGGCGAGCATCAGCGCCGCGAGCCCCGTCACGGCCCGGCGACTCAGGAGCGCGCCGCTGTCCATGACCTCTTCCCCGTGTGGCAGTTGAGCCCGACCCCGCTGTTCGTCGGCGCCGAGCCGAACACGCGGAGGCTGCCGAAAGCGTGGCGACGGTTGCGGGTCAACTGCGCGCGAATCTTCAGCGTGCTGCCCTCGGGGTTGCCACGCCCCTTGTGCTGCGCGACGACGTGGAACTTCCCCTTCTTGCTGACGTCGACGGGGAAGCTCAGCCGCCCGAACGTCGTCCCGGACTCGTTGTCGCACAGGATCGGTACGCCCTCGAAGTGAACGTCGGTCGCGCGGGTCCTGCCACGGGACTTGACGAGCTTGAACCCGATCGTCCCGGCTGGCTCGACGGTCCCCGATAGGCGCTTCCTCGACGCCGCCGCGCTCGGCGCGAGGGCGAGCGATACCGCGACCAGCAGCGCGAGGGTTATCGTCGCTCGTCTACGCAGAGGCCGACCAGTCGAGCGTGCCGGTGTCGCAGTCCGTTCCGGGATTCCCTGACGGCTGGATCGGCACGGCACCGAAGACGCGGATTGTGCCCGAGGCGCGCTTGTTCTTGCTCTTCACGGTTCCGACGATGTTCAGGTCGCTGTTGTTGAACGTCCCTGCCGCGGTGAACTGCTTGTTCGTCACCGGGACTGAGAAGTTAAGCGCCCCGAATGTCTTGTGAACGCCGTCGGCGCACGTCATCCGAACGTTCTTGAAGAACAGGTCCCTGACGCTCGTCGCCCCGCTCTTCTTCACGAGCTTGAACTTGATGCTCCCGACGTTCAGCTTCTTGCTCCCCGCCGGGTGAACGTGGCCGCTGAGCTTCTTCGTCGACGCGATGGCCTGACCCGGCAGCGCCAGAATGGCAGCGACGATCAGCGGCGCGATGATTCTCTTCAAGAGGAGCCTCCCCGCACAGGAACGTTTACGCCGGGAATCGTATCGCGCGCCTCACCGGCGAGTACTCTCGGCGATCGCACGCGATCGACGGTCCAGAGCATCGTCCCGCCGTCGCATCTGGCCTGAGTCCCGAGCGTGGTCGAGTAGGTGCCGTGCATCCGCAGCGCGCCCTTGGCGTCGACCGGCGAGACCTGGTTCTTCCGGGTCAGGCTTCCGTTGATGTCCAATCACTCCCGAGATCACGATTCTTCTCAGCACCCGGTCCTCTCCCCGGACGTCGCGAGAGGATTGCAAGCGGGCCCAACTAACATCGCGCCGATGGACGCCGAGCGCCTGAAGCGCCTCGAAGCGACGACCAGATACGTCCCCGGCGAGGTCGAGGGGCCGATCTTCGCGCGCTGGTTGGAGAGCGGCTGCTTCCACCCTCCGGCCGAGGGGATGCCCGAGACGAACTTCTCGGTCTCGATCCCGCCGCCGAACGTGACCGGCGCGCTGCACATGGGCCACGCGCTGAACGGGTCGATGCAGGACGCGCTCGTCCGCATGCGGCGGATGCAGGGCCGCAACACGCTGTGGCTGCTCGGAACGGACCACGCGAGCATCGCGGTCCACGCTGTGCTCGAGAACGAGCTTCGCGAGGAGGGTGTCTCGCGCTACGACCTCGGGCGCGAGGCGTTCCTGGAGCGGGCGTGGGCGTGGAAGGAGAAGTACGGCTCGACGATCGTCGAGCAGTACAAGCGCCTCGGTGCGTCGTGCGACTACGAGCGCGAGCGCTTCACCCTCGACGAGGGCTACGTCCGCGCCGTCCACCGCGTCTTCAAGGCGCTCTACGACAAGGGCTTCATCTACCGCGACAACTACATCGTCAACTGGGACGTCGGCTCGAACTCGGTGATCTCCGACCTCGAGGTCGAGAGCCGAGACGTCGAGGACGCGCTGTACGAGATCGACTACCCGATCGAGGGCACGGACGATGTGCTCACCGTCGCCACCGTTCGGCCGGAGACGATGCTCGCCGACACCGCGGTCGCCGTGAACCCGAGCGACGATCGCTACCGCTCGCTGGTCGGGAGCCACTGCATCCTTCCGCTCGTCGGCCGCCGACTGCCGGTCATCGCCGATCAGCACGTCGACGTCGAGTTCGGCACCGGGGCGCTGAAGATCACCCCGGGTCACGACCCGAACGACTTCGAGATCGGCCGCACCCACGGCCTCGAGGAGGTGAGCGTGATCGGCGAGGACGGTCGGATGACCGAGGCCGCGGGCGAGCGCTTCGCCGGGCTGACCGTCGAGGAGGCGAAGGAGGCCGTGGTCGAGGCGCTGCGCGAGCAGGGGCGGATTCACAGCGAGGAGCCGTTCATTCACAAGGTGCCGTTCTCGCACCGCTCCGGGGCGCGGATCGAGCCGCTGATCTCGCTGCAGTGGTTCTGCCGCATGGACGAGCTCGCCGCGCCTGCGATCGACGTCGTCGCGCGCGGCGAGGTCCGGATCACGCCCGAGAACTGGAAGCGGGTCTACCTCGACTGGATGGGAAGGATCAGGCCGTGGTGCATCTCGCGCCAGCTGTGGTGGGGCCATCGGATCCCGGTCTGGTACTGCGACGCCTGCGGCGAGACGATCGTCGCCGAGGAGCCGCCCGAGCGCTGCGGCAAGTGCGACGGGCCGCTGCGCCAGGACGAGGACGTCCTCGACACCTGGTTCAGCTCCGCCCTGTGGCCGTTCGCGACCCTCGGCTGGCCCGACGAGACGCCGGAGCTGCGCGCGTTCTACCCGACCGACTTCCTGACGACGGCGCGCGACATCCTCTTCCTCTGGGTCGCGCGGATGATCATGATGGGGCTCGAGTTCCCGGGCGCGATCCCGTTCCACGATGTCTACGTGCACTCCGTGATCCAGGCGCCCGACGGCCGGCGGATGTCGAAGAGCCTCGGGACGGGGATCGACCCGCTCGACGAGATCGAGGCCCAGGGTGCGGACGCGCTGCGCTTCGGGCTGCTCGCGATGTCGTCGAGCCAGGACGTTCCGTACTCGAAGGACCGCGTCCAGCAGGGGCTCGACCTCGCGAACAAGATCTGGAACGCGTCGCGCCTGATCCTGCTCAACGCCGCCGAGGTCGCGCCGGAGCCGCGCGGCGTCAGGGTCGAGGACCGCTGGATCCAGTCGAGGCTCGAGCGCGCGATCGAGGCGGTCAGCGGCGACCTCGACGGCTACGACTTCGCCCACGCCGCGCTTGAGCTCTACCGGTTCTTCTGGTCCGAGCTCTGCGACTGGTACCTCGAGATCGTCAAGCCGCGGCTGTATGACGGAGACGAGGACGTCGCCGCGACGCTGCTGTGGACGCTCGAGCGCTTCCTCGCGCTCGCGCATCCGCTGATGCCGTTCGTTACCGAGGCGATCCACGACTACCTCCCCGATCGAGACCGGATGCTCGTCGTCGAGCCGTATCCGGAGCCGCGGCCCGACCTCATCGATGCCGATGCCGAGGTGGAGGTTGGCGCCGCGATCGAGCTGACGCGCAGCCTGCGCCGGTGGCGCGACCTCGTCGGGGTTCCCGCTGGCAGCGTGCTCGCGGCGCGGGTCGGCGACGGCGAGCCGCCCCACGAGCTCGTCGGGAGGCTGTCGCGGGTGAGCTTCGAGGGCGGGGGCGCCGAGGCCCTCGCGGCGATTGGCCCGGTCGAGATCCTCTCGAATGACGAGGTCGACGCCGACCAGGTCGGGGTGCGGATCGAGGCGCGACGCGGCGAGCTCCGCGCCGAGGTCACCCGCGCCGAGGGCAAGCTCGCGAACGAGAAGTTCGTCGCCAACGCGCCGCCCGAGGTGGTCGCGGCCGAGCGCGAGAAGCTCGACGCCTACCGCGCCGAGCTCCAGGAGCTGGAATAGCGGGTTCGTTCGACCCCGAGGCGTATCTCGCCTCGCTCGAGCCGATCGGGTGGAAGCTCGGGCTCGACCGGATTCGGCGGCTGACCTCGGCGCTCGGCATGCCCCAGAACCGCTTCGCGTCGATTCACGTCGTCGGCACGAACGGCAAGTCCTCGGTCGCCGAGGCGGGCGCGGCGCTGCTCGAGGCGCAGGGTCTGCGCACGGGCACATACCTGTCGCCCCACGTCGAGCACTGGCGCGAGCGTGTGTGGGTTCGCGGGGTCGAGATCGGGGGGGCGGAGTTCGCCGCCGCGGTCGAGCGCACCGCAGAGGCCGTCGAGGTTGTCAACCGGAGTCTCGACGAGGGCGAGTCCGTGACCCAGTTCGAGGCATGCACCGCCGCCGCGTTCGTCGCCCTGGCCGCGGCCCGGGTCGAGGTCGGGGTGATCGAGGCGGGGCTCGGAGGCCGGCTCGACGCAACGAACGTCCTGCCCTCCCGGGTCACGGCGCTGACCTCGATCGGACTCGACCACACCGAATGGCTGGGCACCACCGAGCTCGAGATCGCCGCCGAGAAGCTTGCGGTGCTGCGCGACCACTCGACGCTGGTGCTGGGACGCGTGGGCCCCGAGGTCGAGGCACTCGCCGAGCGCACCGCGGACGAGCACGGCGCGGGGCTCGTTCGCGCGGACCGGCCCGACCCGCGGCTCGACGCCGCGCCGTACCAGCGCCGCAACTTCGCGGTCGCCGTCGCCGCCGCGACCGCGCTCGCGGGCGAGCTCGACGAGGCGGCCGTGAGTGCGGTTGCCGAGCAACTTCGCCTCGCCGGGCGGATGGAGGTGATCGACGTGGGGCCGGAGGTCGTCGTCGACGCCGCCCACAACGCCGACGGCGCACGAGCCGTCGCCGAGGCGCTGCCCGCGATCGCCGGCGGCCGCTCGGTCGTGGCCTGCCTCGCGGTGCTCGCCGACAAGGACGTCGCCGGGATCGTCAACGCGCTCGCGCCGACGCTGGACGGGGCGGTGTGCACCGAGATCCCCGCCGCGCGCCTCGAAGGCTCCGGCCGCCCCGGAGCGCGGGCGCTGCCGGCCGCCGAGCTCGCCGAGCTGTGCCGCGCCGCCGGGCTTGCGGAGGTCGCGGTCGAGCCCGATCCCGAGCGCGCCGTCACGGCCGCGATCGCCCGTGCGGCCGAGCGCGGTGGGATCGCGCTCTGCGCCGGTTCCCACTACCTTCTCGGCTACGCATGGACAAGGATGCACGGTCCGAACTACTCGCGATGATGGGGCTGGTCGCCGCCGTGGTGGCGATCGTGATCCTCGTCTTCTTCGGGATCGGCTACCTGTTCGGACGGCTGTTTCTCTAGCCCCCGGTCGGGTACCAGCACGGACAGCCCCGGGGCTCGGCACGCAGGCATGGTTTCGTGCGCGCGGGCGAAGATAGGGATCGTCGCTCAGGCAACGAAGTAGACTGCTTCCGGGCCCGAACCACGCAATTTGGGGCTCAACCCATGGTCTTTGCCCTGTTCGGAATCAACAACGGCGCACTGAATCTGATCGTCAACCTGCTGGTTCTGTTCCTGGTTGTCGTCTACTTTGCGCTGATCGCGTGGACGTACTTCGACGCCAAGCGCCGGATGGAGGACCAGGTCCTAGTGATGTGCGCGGTCGGCGCGTCGCTGTTCCCGTTCATCGGCACGGTCGTGTACACGATCCTGCGCCCGCCGGAGTTCCTCGAGGACGCGCGCGAGCGCGAGGTCGAGACCCGCGCCGCGGAGCTGCGGCTGCGCCAGCTCTCCGAGCAGTCGTGCCCGAACTGCGACTACCCGCTCGAGAAGAGCTTCCTCCGCTGCCCGAACTGCCAGGCGCGGGTCAAGGATCCGTGCCCGTCGTGCAAGAAGCCGCTCGATCCGCGCTGGGTGATGTGCCCGTACTGCGAGACCCCTGTCCAGCGTCGCTCGTCGACGCGCCGCCGCGCGCCCGGCCAGCCAAAGGCGAAGCAGAAGCAGCGCCGTCAGGCGCCTGGGCCGGTCGGCCGGCGCACGGGCTCCGGTAAGGGCGACGAGGGCGCGAAGGACGGCGCCGAGCAGACCTCGCGTCCCGCGACCGCCTCGTAGCTGAGCCTGGACAAGACCTGTGTCGCGGACGCTGATCCTGGTCAAGCCCGACGCCTTTGACCGCGGGCTGAGCGGGGAGGTGATCTCTCGCTTCGAGAGCAAGGGCCTGACGCTTGCGGCGCTGAAGCTCGTCACCATCGATGAGGACTTTGCCGGCAGGCACTACGCCGAGCACGCCGAGAGGCCGTTCTTCGGGGAGCTGGTCGCGTTCATCACCCGGGGACCGCTGGTCGCGATGGTGCTCGAGGGGGCGAACGCGGTCGAGGCGGCGCGCCAGCTGATCGGGGCCACCGACCCGCTCGAGGCGGCGACGGGCTCGATTCGGGGCGACTACGCGGTCGAGGTCACGTTCAACCTCGTCCACGGCTCGGACTCCGACGAGTCGGCCGAGCGCGAGATCGCGCTCTGGTTCCCGGACCTCTAGACGGCGGAGCGCAGTCGTGCTGATCCTCGCCTCGGCGTCGCCGCGTCGCAGTGGCATCCTCGCCGCACTCGGGATCGCGTTCGAGCTCGCCCCCCAGGCGGTCGAGGAGCTCGACGACGGAGACCCCGAGGAGCTCGTGCTCGAGAACGCACGGCGAAAGGCGGCCGCCGGCCTCCGCGGCGCACCCGACGGCGCCGTCTCGCTCGGCGTCGACACAGATGTCGTCCTTGACGGCCGCGTGCTCGGCAAGGCGGCCGACAAGCACGCGGCGCACTCGCGCCTCGCGGCGCTCTCGGGACGCACCCACGAGGTCCTCAGCGGGCTCGTGCTGCTGCAGGACGGAGGGAGGGAGCGCGCCGGGACCGCCCGTTCGCAGGTCACGTTTCGCGATCTCGACTCGGCGACGCTCGATCTCTACCTCGACTCCGGCGAGTGGCGCGACCGCGCCGGCGCGTACGCGATCCAGGGACTCGGGTCGATCCTGATCGAGCGCCTCGAGGGCGACTTCTCGAATGTCGTCGGGTTCCCCGTCGGGCTGCTCCTCGAGCTCGCCCCCGAGCTCCTCGAAGCGGGGGGCTGAGCGGGCCGTCGGGCGCCGTCGCCAGCCTCGCTGCAGGCAATTTCGCTTGCGGGGCCGTCCGGTAAAATGCCTCGACTCGTACGCCAGGACGAGTCCCGGGCGGCGACCAGCGCCCGCCGCGCATCGCCGCCCCCGCTCGCCAGGCTCATCACTCCGCACCGATCCCTTACCCATGGGTTTGCTCAGTTACCTGACCGCGTTTGGCGGCCGAGACATGGCCGTCGACCTGGGCACCGCGAACACGCTGGTTTACGTGCGTGGGCGTGGGATTGTGCTCTCAGAACCGTCGGTTGTGGCCGTCGATTCCCAGACTGGGGAGGTACACGCCGTCGGCGTCGAAGCAAAGAGGATGCTCGGACGTACGCCCGGCACGATCACGGCTATCCGCCCGCTCAAGGACGGCGTCATCGCCGACTTCGACGTCACCGAGCGCATGCTTCGACACTTCATCGAGAAGGTGCACCAGAATCGCTGGGCGCACCCCCGCGTCGTCGTCTGCGTGCCCTCGGGGGTCACCGGAGTCGAGAAGCGCGCGGTCGAGGAGGCGTGCCTGTCCGCCGGCGCCCGCCAGGCGTACCTGATCGAGGAGCCGATGGCGGCGGCGATCGGCGCCGGGCTCCCGGTCGGCGAGCCGACCGGGAGCATGGTCGTCGACGTTGGCGGCGGGACGAGCGAGGTCGCGGTGATCTCGCTCGGGGGGATCGTCGTCTCGCAGTCGATCCGGGTCGGCGGCGACGAGCTCGACGAGGCGATCGTCTCGTACTGCAAGCAGCGCCACAAGCTCTTGATCGGACAGCAGACCGCTGAGGAGGTAAAGCTCGAGGCTGGCTGCGCGACCCCGCTGCCCGAGGAGGTCACGACCGAGATCCGCGGCCGCGACCTCGTCACCGGACTCCCGAAGACCGTCCGCCTCACTTCGGAGGAGGTTCGCCACGCGCTCGATGAGCCGCTGTCGCAGATCATCGGCGCGATCCGCGACACGCTCGACCGCACGCCGCCCGAGCTCGCCGCCGACATCATGGACCGCGGCGTCACCCTCGCCGGGGGCGGCTCGTTGCTCCAGGGGATGGAGCAGCGCCTGCGCGACGAGTGCCAGATGCCCGCACAGCTTGCCGACTCGCCACTTACCTGCGTCGCCGTCGGCTCGGGCCGTTCGCTGGAGGAGTTCGACACGATTCACAAGGCGAACCGGAACTCCGGGCGGCGGGGGTACGCGGCGGCGGCGCGCTAGGGGGGACGCGACATGTACCGAAAGCAGGTTCGCCGGCGCCGCGCGGTGCTGGTGTTGCTCGTCGTCGTCTCACTGATCCTGCTCTCGAGCCGGTTCAGCGAGGGCTCGGGCGGGCCGCTGCACAGCGTCCAGCGCGGGATCGCGACCGTACTGTCACCGTTCGAGGAGGTCGCAGGCCGGGCGCTCAAGCCCGGCCGCGACGCGATCAACTGGTTCGGCGAGACGTTCAAGGCGCGGGGTGAGAACGCCGACCTCCGGGCGCAGGTGCGGAGCCTGCGCTCGAAGCTGGTGCGCCAGCAGCAGGCGCTGGGCGAGAACCGCCAGTTCCGCAAGCTGCTGAAGCTCGGCCCCGGCGGCGGCGAGGCCGGCTACGAGGCGGTCACCGGCCGGGTGATCGCGCGCTCGCCGAGCGTCTGGTACTCGACGGTGAGCGTCGACAAGGGCTCGAGCTCTCAGGTGGCGGTCGACGATCCGGTGATCACCGGCGACGGCCTGATCGGCCACGTCACCGACGTCACCTCGGGCAGCGCCCAGGTGACGCTGATCACCGACCAGAGCAGCGCCGTGTCGGTTCAGGTGCTCCCGAACGGTCCCCAGGGGGTGCTCAAGCCGAACGTCGGCGACCCCAACGACCTCCTGCTCGACTTCATCGAGAACGACCGCAAGGTCCGCGACGGCCAGCTGATCGTCACCGCGGGATGGCGGCTCGGGAAGCTCGGGTCGATGTACCCGTACGGGATCAAGGTCGGGCGCGTGACCCAGGCGAGCGCGAACGAGCAGGAGACCTACCAGCGCGTCCACGTGAAGCCGTTCGCGGACGTCCGCGACCTCCAGTTCGTTCGCATCCTGACCAAGGGCACCGCCTCGCCGGGCCAGAGCCAGGCGGCGAGCCCGAGCGGGGCCTCCGGATGATCGTCACCCCCTGGATCTCCGCACGGATCGCGCTGATCCTCGCCGTCGGCGCCGTCCTCCAGCTCTCCTTCTTCTCCGAGATCGACCTGTTCGGGGCCTCGCCCGAGTTGATGCCGGTGCTGATCGTCTGCCTCGGCCTGCTCGGCGGCGCCGTGATCGGCGCCGTTTGCGGATTCGCGGCCGGGCTGTTGATTGACTCGGCGCTGCTGCAGACGCTCGGGGTTTCATCGCTGACCCTGCTCGCCGTCGGCTATCTCGCGGGCCGCTACCGCGAGGGCTTTACCGTGACCAGCCGCTGGACGCCGCCGCTGCTCGCCGGCGGGCTGACGCTCGTCGCAACGACGGGCTTCGCGCTGATCCACGTGATGCTCGGCGTCGACTCCCCCGTCAGCCTGCTCGTCGTCCGCGACGCCCTCGTCAAGTCGGTGTTCGGGTTCCTGCTCGCGTTTCCCGTCTATCCGCTGCTGCGCTGGATCCTTCGCCCCGCGCTCGTCGACGCTCCGGGTGAGAGCGGCGTCACGACCCCGATCGACGGCAGGTTCATGAGGTCACCGTCGTGATGTACCTGCGCGAGGACAAGCGCCCGACTGGCTCGCCGCAGTTCCAGCTCCGCGTCGCGGTGCTGACCGGGATCGCGCTGGCGATGTTCCTGATCATCTTCTTCCGCCTCTGGTACCTCGAGGTGCTGTCGGGCGACAAGTACGCGAAGGAGGCCCAGAACAACCAGGTGCGGACGCTTCGCGTCCCGGCGCCACGCGGTCAGATCCTCGACCGCGGCGGCAACGTGCTCGTCGACAACCGGACCGCGCTCGCGCTCCAAGTCGTCCCCCAGAACCTGCCCGGGAACGGGAGGCGCCGCTCCTCCGAACTCGCGCACCTCGGCCACGTGATCGGGACCTCGCCGTCGAAGATCCGCTCCGAGATCCGGAGGCAACGCCAGCAGCTCCCGGCGAGCCCGGTGACGCTGCAGCGCAACATCTCCTACCCGATCGTCTACTACCTGCAGGAGCACGAGGGCTCGTTCCCCGGCATCGACGTCCAGCGCGTGTTCGTCCGCAACTACCCGCACGGCGACCTCGGCGCGCACATCTTCGGCTACGTGGGCCAGGTGAGCGCCGGGCAGCTGAAGGAGCCCCGCTACCAGGACCTGCAGCCCGGCGATGAGATTGGCCAGAGCGGACTCGAGTACAGCTACGACAGCGCGCTTCGCGGCCACGCCGGGACGACCAAGGTCCAGGTCGACGCACGCGGCCGCCCTCGCGGAGCTCCACTCAGCTCGCACAAGGCGACCGCGGGTGACGATCTCAAGCTTGCCCTCGACGCCAAGGCCCAGGCGGCCGGCGAGCAGGCGCTGTCCTCGTTCGGCGGGCTCCCCGGGGCGTTCGCGGTGATGAACGTTCACAACGGCGAGGTCCTCGGACTCGGCTCCTACCCGACCTTCGATCCCTCCGTGTTCACGCGTCCCCACGTCCCGCCGGCGCTGTTCAAGCGCCTGAGCTCGAAGAGCGCCGGCTCGCCGCTCTCGGACCGCGCGATCCAGGGGCTGTACCCGGACGGCTCGACGTTCAAGCCGATCACGGCGATCGCGGCGCTCGAGGACCACCTGATCACGCCGACGACGCCGATCGACGACCCGGGATCGATCACAGTCGGCGGGGTCACGTTCAAGGACGCGGGCGGCGGAGCGGGGTTTGGGACGCTGACGCTCGCCGACGCGCTCAAGGTCTCCTCCGACGTCTTCTTCTACAAGCTCGGCCTCAAGGCCGAGGCGTCCGGCGACGAGCCGATCCAGCACTGGGCGACGGAGCTCGGGATCGGGAGCGCCACCGGGATCGACCTCCCGGCCGAGGTCGGCGGGCTCGTGCCGACCCCCGAGTGGCGAAACAAGCTCTACAAGGCGGGGCAGACCGACCGTCCCTGGAGCGCCGGCGACGGGGTCAACCTCGCTGTCGGCCAGGGCGATGTGGAGACGAACCCGATCCAGCTCGCCGTGGCCTACTCGGCGCTGGCGAACGGGGGCAACGTTCTCCGCCCGCACCTCGCCGACAGCGTCGAGGACCCAAGCGGCCGCGTCGTGCAGGAGATCAATCCTGCACCGCGGAGGCACGTGAACATCGACCCGCAGTACCAGCGCGTGATCCTCGCCGGCATGCACGCCGGAGCTCAGGAGCCGGGAGGCACCTCGTACAAGGTCTTTGGGGGCTTCCGTGAGCCGATCGCGGGGAAGACCGGGACCGCGCAGCGCGGCGCGTTCCAGCAGGACCAGTCGTGGTACGTCGCGCTCGCGCCGTACCCGGATCCCAAGTACGCGGTCGCGGTGACGATCGAGCGCGGCGGCTTCGGTGCCGACTCCGCGGCCCCCGCGGCCCGGAGCATCCTCGAGGCACTGCCGCAGTCGAGCCCGGGAGGCGCGGGGGCAACTCCCGCGGCACCGTCGGGCTCGCCCGGGCCGTCGGGCGGCGGGAGCTACGACTGATGGCGACCGCGAGGGCACGCGTAGCGCCGCGGCCGCGCCCCTTCGAGCGTTCGCGGATCGGCGTTGTCGAGCGCACCGGGGTCTCGAACCTCGATCCGCTGCTGCTCGCCTCGGCGATCGGTCTGATCCTGTTCAGCGTCGTCACGCTGGCGCTGACGACGAAGGGCGATGTTCCCGGCAACCCGTACTTCTACGTGGTCCGCCAGAGCATCTACGCGGTGCTCGGGATCGCGGCGATGCTGGCACTGTCGCGGATCGACTACTCGCGATTCCGCGAGCTTCGCGTCGGCCTCTACACGGCGATGATCAGCGGGATCATCCTCGTCCTTTTGCTCGGGGGCGCGACGCGCGGATCGCGGAGGTGGATTGAGCTGCCGTTCTTCACCTTCCAGCCGTCGGAGATCGGCAAGGTGCTGCTGATCCTGGCGCTGTCGGCTTTCGCCCTCGACCGCCTTCGGCGCACAACCGAGCGTGGGCGCACGCTGCGCCTGCTGGCGCTCGGGCTCGTGCCTGCCCTTATCGTGTTCGTGCAGCCAGATATCGGCACCGGCATCGTCTACGGCGTAATCACCCTTGCTGTCTTGTTCATTTCCGGCGTCCGCTGGACGCATTTCGTGGCCCTCGGGGCCGCCGCTGCGGGTTTGGTGATCCTCGTCTTGGTGATCGCACCCGCGATCGGAACGCCGGTGTTGAAGGGCTATCAGGAGGAGCGGCTAACCTCGTTCATGAATCCGAGTCAGGATCCCCGCGACTCCAGTTACCAGATCAATCAGGCCTTGATTGCAATCGGCGCCGGTGAAAAGACCGGGCGCGGCGACGAGGCCTCGCAGACGCGGCAGGGCTTCCTGCCAGAGCGCCACACCGACTTCATCTTTGCGGTCGTTGGAGAGCGCTTCGGCTTCGTCGGTGCCGCGTTCCTACTGTCCCTCTACGCCCTACTCATCTGGAGGGCGTTGCGTATCATGACGCTTTCGAAGAACGCCTACGGGAGCATGGTCGCCGGCGCGATCGCCGCGATGCTCATGTTCCAGATCTTCATCAACGTCGGCATGACCCTCGGGTTGATGCCGATCACGGGGATCCCGTTGCCGCTGATGAGCTACGGCGGATCGTCGGTGCTTGTCACCTTCATGGCGATCGGGCTCCTGCAGAGCGTCTGGGTACAAGCGCATCTCACCTCCAGAAGTGGGGCTCGACCACTTCTGAGGTGAGAATTTGAGAAAGCGAATACTCGTATCGGTTGACCGCGGTGAGACCCGCGTCGCCGTGCTCGAATCGAAGCGTGGCGGCGGCCAGGACAAGTCCGGCGGCGAGAAGGGCTCAGGCTCCAAGCGGGGGCGCCGCAAGCGCGCCTCGGGGCCGCGCGGCGGCGAGAAGGTCGCCGAGCTCTACGTCGAGCGCCGGGGCCAGCGGTCGATCGTCGGAAACATCTACAAGGGCGTTGTCGACAACGTCCTGCCCGGAATGGAGGCCGCGTTCGTCGACATCGGCCTGGAGCGAAACGGCTTCCTCCACGTCGATGAGATCGTGATGCCGGACGGGAAACAGGTGCCGCGCCGCGGGCGCGGCAGGGGCACGCGGATCGACCAGCTGATCAAGCCGAGGCAGGAGATCCTCGTCCAGGTTGTCAAGGACCCGCTGAAGACGAAGGGCGCGCGGCTCAGCATGCAGTTGTCGATCGCCGGGCGCTACCTCGTCTACATGCCGCAGGGAGGAGGCGTCGGCGTCAGCCGCCGGCTCCCCGACGGCGAGCGCGAGCGGCAGCGGAAGATGATCGAGAGGCTCCACAAGTCCGGGCCCGCAAAATCCGGTGGGCTGATCGTGCGCACCGCCGCCCAGGGGGCGAAGAAGCCCGACTTCGAGCGCGAGATCGACTATCTGCTGAAGCTGAACCAGGTGCTCGAGCGTCGCGCCGAGGGCGCGAGCGCACCGGCGCTCGTGTTCCAGGAGGCGGACCTGTCGATCCGGGTCCTTCGTGACGTGCTGCGCAGCGAGTTCGACGGCGCGGTGATCGACGACCAGAAGCAGCACGAGCGCGTGACCGGGTTCTTCCAGCGCACCGGCCCGGAGCTTGTCGACTCCGTCGAGCTGTACAAGGACCGCAAGCCCCTGTTCGAGCGCTACGGGGTCGATGAGACCTTCGCCTCGGTCCTGCAGCGGCGGGTCGATCTACCCTCGGGTGGCTATCTGATGATCGACTATGCCGAAGCGCTGACGGTGATCGACATCAACACCGGCAGCTTCACCGGCCGCGGCAAGGGCCGGCTCGAGGACACGATCACGCGCGTCAACGTTGAGGCGGCTGAGGAGACGGTGCGCCAGCTGCGACTGCGCGACATAGGCGGGATCATCGTCATCGACTTCATCGACATGGCGCGGTCGAGCAACCGCGACCAGGTGCTGAAGACCCTCCGCAAGGCGCTCGACGAGGACCGCACGAAGACATACGTCGTTGAGGTCTCCCCATTGGGGCTGGTCGAGATGACACGGCAGAACGTCACCGACGGCGTCCGCGAGATCCTCACCAAGACGTGCCCGACCTGCGGCGGCGAGGGCGTAGTCCAGTCCGAGGAGACCGTCGCGATCGAGGTCATGCGCGAGCTCCGCGATCTCGTCGAGGAGCGGCCGAAGCCGGAGGCGTTCCTGATCCGCGTCAACCCGAAGGTCGCGGAGGAGCTGCTTCGCGAGGACAGTGGGCTGACCGAGCTCGAGGCTGAGGCCGGGAAGCACTTCCACTTCGAGGGCGGCGACGCGCTGCCGATCGACACGTTCGACGTCATCGACAGCGGCTCGCGGCAGAAGATCGCCGAGCGGGCGCTGCCGGTGCAGGTCGGCGAGGAGGTGCTGGTGACGATCGAGGAGCCGCACATGTATCGCGCCGAAGACGCCGTCGCGAGGATCGACTCGTACGTGATCAGCGTCTCGGGCGGCGCCTCGCACGTCGGCGACCGCAAGCTCGTGCGGATAGACAGCGTCGACCGCGCGGCGGCGGTTGCCTCGCTCGTCGACGGCGGTCCGAACGGGGATCGCGCCGACGATCAGGACGACGGCGAGGGGCTAGAATCGACGCCTAAGCGACGGCGCCGCGGCCGACGAGGCGGCAGGCGCCGTAGGCAGACCTCAGACTCCGGGAGTCAGACATCAGGCGCCTGAAGTCCGAGGTCTGAAGTCTGAGTACGGACAGAGAAGATGAGCCTGAGCTATGCGATAGTCGAGTCCGGCGGCAAGCAGTACCGTGCCGAGAAGGGAGCGACCCTGCTCGTCGACCGCTTGTCCGCCGACGAGGGGGCGAAGGTGGCGCTGCGCCCGGTGATGTTCCGGGGGGACAAGAACGTCCTCCTCGACGCCTCCGAGCTCGACAAGGTCAAGGTCGAGGCGGTCGTCGCTGGCCACGAGCGCGGGCCGAAGGTGCGGGTGTTCAAGTACCGCGCCAAGAAGACGTATCGGCGCCGGGGCGGGCACCGCTCGGAGCTGACCCGGCTCGAGGTCACCGACGTGAAGCTGCTGAGCCGGAAGCCGGCGGCGTCGAAGGCTGCTGAGGGCGAAGCCAAGTCGGCGGCGAAGAAGCCGCCCGCGAAGGAGCCCGCGGCGAAGAAGCCGCCCGCCAAGAAGCCCGCCGCCAAGAAGCCCGCGGCGAAGAAGCCGTCCGCCAACAAGCCCGTGGCCAAGAAGCCCGCGGCCAAGAAGCCCGCCGCCAAGCCGAAGTCGCGCTCGTCGTCGTCTGCTAGGAAGGAGAGCTGATGGCGCACAAGAAGGGACTTGGATCCAGCCGCAACGGCCGTGACTCGAACCCGAAGATGCTCGGGGTGAAGGTGTTCGCGGGCCAACGCGTGGGCGGAGGCGAGATCATCGTCCGCCAGCGCGGGACTCGGTTCCGCGCCGGCGACGGCGCCGGGATCGGCCGCGACCACACGGTCTTCGCTACCCGCGCCGGCGTCGTCGAGTTCCAGCCCTCGCGCAAGGGCCGCGTGGTCTCTGTAACCGAGACCTCCTAGCCGGCCGCGGCGAAAGGCGGCCCCGGATGCTCTACGACCGGGCGAGGATCTACGTCGAGGGCGGGCGCGGCGGTAACGGCTGTGTGAGCTTCCGGCGCGAGGCCCACGTCCCGCGCGGAGGCCCAGACGGCGGCGACGGGGGGCGCGGCGGCGACGTCGTGCTCGTTTGCGACGCCTCGAGGCGGGACCTCGCGGCGATGCGCCACGGCAGGCACTTCCGCGCCGGACGCGGGGGACACGGGCAGGGCAAGAACCGCCACGGCGCGCGGGGGGACGACGAGGTCATCCCAGTCGCGCCAGGCACCGAGATTAGTGGGATCGAGGGCGAGCGGTTCGACTTCACGGCGCCCGGCCAGCGCGCCGTCGTCGCCGCGGGCGGCGCGGGCGGGCACGGCAACAAGCGCTTCGCAACCTCCACCCGCCAGGCGCCGCGGTTCGCCGAGCGCGGGCTCGAGGGTGCGGCCGGGTGGATCGAGCTGCGTCTCAAGCTGCTCGCCGACGCCGGCCTCGTCGGGCTCCCCAACGCCGGCAAGTCCTCACTGCTCGCGCGGATGACCAGGGCCACTCCGAAGGTCGCCGGGTATCCGTTCACGACTGTGGAGCCGGTGCTCGGCACGCTCGAGGCCGACGACCGCCAGCTCGTCCTCGCCGACATCCCCGGCCTGATCGAGGGCGCAGCCGAGGGTGCGGGACTCGGCCACGAGTTCCTCGCCCACGTCGAGCGCTGCCGGCTGCTCGTCCACGTCGTCGAGATCGCGGCCGAGGATGTTCGCCGCGCCTACGAGACCGTGCGGGGCGAGCTCGAGGCGCACGGCGCCGGCCTCGCCGAGCTGCCCGAGCTGGTCGTGCTCTCGAAGCGCGACCTGGTCCGCGACGACGAGGCCGAGCGGATCGCCGGCGAGTGTCGCGAGCGGCTCGGGGACGGCGTGCTCGACGTCAGCGCCGTGTCCGCGGCGACCGGGGCGGGGATCGACGAGCTTCGCCGCGCGATCCTCGACGCCGCGCCGGCTGAGGTCGTCGAGTCAGCGACGGCCGCGGCCAAGCCTCGGTTCGAGGCCGAGCACCGCGTCTACCGGCCCGAGGGCGACCAGGGGTTCCAGGTCGTTCGCGAGGAGGGGCGGGCGTTTCGCGTCGAGGGCCGCGGGATCGAGCTGCTCGCGAACCGCCACGATCTCGACAACCACGAGGCGATGGCCTACCTCGAGGGGCGGCTGCGCGAGATCGGCGTGCTCGCGGCGCTGCGCTCGGCCGGGTTCGAGCCCGGCGACGAGATCAGGATCGGCGAGGTCGCATTCGATCTTGATCCCGGCTAGATGACGTGCCCAGGGACGTCATGAACGCCTGAGAAGCCTCGAGCCCCGGTTCCGTGGAACCGGGGCTCGAGCCGAATGGCATCCGGGCCCGTCCCGAGGCTTGGGGTCGCGCGCCTATCCTTGCCCGACCATGACCGTGGTCGTGAAACTGGGCTCGGCGATCGTCTCCGGCGACGACGGCGAACTGCGCTCGGCCGTGCTCGACAGCGTCTGCGCGCAGGTCGCCGAGCTGCACGAGGGCGGCGAGAACGTCGCGCTCGTCACCTCGGGCGCGATCGCGCGCGGGATGCGGATGATGGGGCTCGGCGGCCGCCCGGGCGCAATCGACGAACTCCAGGCGGCGTCGGCTGTCGGGCAGGGGTCGCTGTTTCGGGCCTACGAGGAGCGGCTCGGGTCCGCCGACGTGCACGCCGCGCAGGTGTTGCTGACGGCGTTCGACATGTCGGCGCGGATGCATTACGTAAACGCCCGGCGCACGCTCCGGCGACTGCTCGAGTGGCGGGTGGTCCCGGTCGTGAACGAGAACGACACCACCGCGACCGACGAGATCACCTTCGGCGACAACGACTTCCTCTCCGCCCAGGTCGCGTTCCTGCTCGAGGCGCGGCTGCTCGTCCTCCTCACCGACACCGCCGGCCTGCACACCGACGACCCTCGGATCGACCCTGGCGCCGAGCTGATCGAGGAGGTCGATGACTTCAGCGAGCTGTCGCGGTACGAGATCGGTGACCGCACCTCGCCCTACGGGCTCGGTGGGATGCGGAGCAAGGTCGCCGCCGCGGAGATGGCGAGCGCCGCCGGAATCCCGGCCGTGATCTGCGACGGGACCGCGCAGGGGACGCTGACGGCCGCGGCCACCGGCGAGCGCGTTGGGACGCGGTTCGCGCCGCACCCTGAGCGCACGCCGAGCTTCAAGCTCTGGCTGCGCTACGCGAAGCCGGCGCGCGGACGCGTAGTGATCGACGAGGGCGCAGCGCGCGTGCTGCGCGACAGCGGCAGCAGCCTGCTGCCGGTCGGGATCACGGCGGTCGAGGGCGAGTTCGCGGCCGGCGACGCGATCGAGGTTGCGAGCGAAGGCGGCGTGGTCGGGAAGGGGATCGCCAACTACTCGGCCGAGGAGCTGGCGCGGATCAAGGGGATGAAGTCGGCCGAGGTCCGGGAGCTGATCCCGCGCGCGAGCGAGGAGGCGGTGCACCGCGACCGGTTCGTGCTCACCTGAGCCGCGTGGCGCGCGATCGAGCGCAGCGAGTGCCTGGATCTCGCGAAGCTGATCGCCGACCGCTGGGCGACGGATATGCAGCCTCGTCGGAAAGGGCAGGAGGAGGCAGGGTGGCGGGGGGAGGCGACTAGCCCGCCGGTTACCCTTGTGGCGTGGCAACCGCGACCGAAAGCGTCCGTGACGTCTGCGCGGCGGCGCGCGCCGCGGCACGCACCCTCGCGACGCTCGACACGGCGACCAAGGACGCGGCGCTTGAGGCGACCGCGCGCCGGCTCGGCGAGCCCGAGCGGATCGCCGAGCTGCTCGACGCCAACCGCGCCGACGTCGACGACGCCCGCGCCGGTGACCTCGACGCCGCGTTCATCGACAAGCTGACGCTCGACGAGGACCGGATCGCGGCGATGGCCGAGGGCGTGCGCGAGATCGTCTCGCTGCCCGATCCCGTCGGCGAGGTGATCGAGACCCGGACGCTTCCGAACGGGCTCCGGCTCAGCAAGCAGCGGGTGCCGATCGGCGTCGTCGCCGTCGTCTACGAGGCGCGGCCGAACGTGACCGTCGACGCCGCGGCCCTGTGCCTGAAGAGCGGCAACGCGATCGTGCTCCGGGGCTCGAGCGCGGCCGAGCGCTCGAACGCGGTGCTGGCGGCGCTGCTTCGCGACGGGATCGCAGAGGCCGGAGTGCCCACGGACGCCGTCGGGTTCATCAGCGGCGGCGGCCACGCCGACATGGAGGAGCTCGCGACGCAGGAGGACCTCGTCGACCTGATCATCCCCCGCGGCGGCGAGGGCCTGAAGGAGGCGCTGAAGGCCGTAGCCAAGGTCCCGGTGATCTACGCCGCCTCGGGCAACTGCCACGTCTACATCGACTCCGACGCCGATCTCGAGATGGCGCGGCGGATCGCGTTCAACGCCAAGGTCCAGCGCCCCGGCGTCTGCAACGCCGCCGAGACGCTGCTCGTCAACTCCCAGGTCGCGGCCGAGGTCCTGCCGCCGCTGCTCGCCGAGCTCGACGAGGCGGGGGTCGAGCTCGTTGGCGACGCCCGCGCGCGCGAGAGCGCCGGCGGAATCGCGGTGGGCGAGGCGACCGACGAGGACTGGGACATCGAGTACCTGGACATGAAGATGGCGGTCGGCGTCGTCGACTCGATCGACGAGGCGATCGCGCACGTCAACGAGCACGGGAGCGGTCACTCCGAGGCGATCGTCACCGGGTCCGAGGCCTCGGGCGCGGCGTTCGCCGACGGCGTCGACGCCGCGGCCGTCTACGTCAACGCGTCGACGCGGTTCACGGACGGCTACGAATACGGCATGGGGGCCGAGATCGGCAACTCGACGCAGAAGCTCCACGCGCGCGGCCCGATCGGGCTGCGGGAGCTGACAACGACGAAGTTCGTCGTCCACGGGACGGGACAGATCAGGGAGTAGGAGGGTCCGGTCCCGAACCCGAGAGCGCAGGCCGGCGACGGCGATCGAGCGGTGGGAGTGCTCGGCGCCGCGTTCAACCCGCCCCATCTCGGCCATCTCGTGCTCGCCCAGGAGGCGGTCGCGCGGCTCGGCCTCGCTGAGCTGCTGCTGGTCCCGACCGGCGAGGCTCCGCACAAGCGGATCGAGGACGACCCCGGCGCGGACGTGCGGCTCGAGATGGCGACGCTCGCCGCTGAGGGCAACGAGCGCCTCGAGGTCACGGACATCGAGGTCGAACGCGACGGACCCTCGTACAGCTATCGCACCCTCGAGCTGCTCAGCGAGCAGCGGCCCGAAGCGAGGCTCCACTTCGTGATCGGCGCCGACGTCGCCGTCGGCCTGGAGAGCTGGCGCAAGCCCGAGCGTGTTGTCGAGCTCTCCACGCTCGCCGTCGCCGCGCGGCCGGGGACGGACCGCCGCGAGGTCGACGAGACGCTCGAGCGCCTCGGCGCTGCGGACACCGCGGTCCAGCTCGAGATGCCGGAGATCGCGCTCTCCTCGAGCCTGGTGCGGCGGCGCGTCGGCGCGGGCGAGCCGATCCGCTACCTCGTCCCCGAGGGCGTTCGCGAGCTGATCGTCGCGCAGGGGCTGTACGCCGGGTGACGGGGATGACCTCGGAGGCGCTCGCGAGGCGGATCGCAGAGCTCGCGGACTCGAAGCAGGCGGGCGAGATCACCGCGATCGACATGCGTGGGCTCGTCGGGTACACGGACTTCCTCGTCATCTGCACGGCCCGCAACGAGCGCCAGGCGAAGGCGATCCACGACGAGGTCCACGCGCGCCTCAAGCACGAGAACGACCTTCTGCCCGCACGGGTAGAGGGCGGGGGCGAGTCGCGCTGGATCCTCGTCGACTACCTCGACTGCATCCTGCACGTGTTCGCGCCCGACACGCGCGACTACTACCGGCTCGAGCAGCTGTGGGGCGAGGCGCCCCGGCTCGAGCTGGACCCGCTTGCCGTCCGCGACGCCTCATAGGCTCGTGCGCAGGAATGGGCCAGTTGGGGCGTGCGTTCCCGGGTCACCGACCCAACCGGGCGGAGAGGACCGCCGTAGTCGGCGATCGGATACTCGCCGAGCGCGACGCTCGGATCGCCGAGCTCGAGACTCTTGCGCGCGGGCTGTCCGCGAAGCTGGTGCTGCGCGACCGCGAGCTTCGCGAGCTTCGCGAGGAGCTCGCCGAGTCGCGGTCGGGACTGCGCTCACTCGCGTCCGTCGGCCGCCAGCTCGACCAGCTCCAATCTCAGGCCCGGGGCCAGGCCACGCGCATCCGGATCCGCGCGCTTCGGGACGCGGCTGAGCTCGGCGAGCGAGTCACGGAGCTGGCGCGGCTCCCCGGGGGCGCCGGCACGCAGCTGGTCGAGGCGATCCAGGACGCGATCGGGCGTGTGGCCGACGCGGATGAGCTGCCCGAACCCGTGAGTGCCGAGGCCGACGGCACCCCCGCCCGCGAGCCGCAGGAGGTGTTCGAGGGCGCCGTCCAGGTGGAGGTCGGGCCGCTGAGCGACTTCGCCCAGCTCGTCAGCATCGAGGACGCCGCGAACGCGATCGGCGCGACCTCGGAGATCTCGATCACGCGATTCTCGGGCGGGCGCGCGACGCTGGCGATGCGGCTCACCGAGCCGGTCGCGCTGCTGCGCGAGCTCGAGGAGCGCTGCGACCTCGAATTCAGCGTCCGTTCGCAGATCGACGACACGGTCGTCCTCGACGTCGATCCCGAAGAGCGGGACGAGGGCGGGCGCGCGGAGGCCGCATAGGCGTGTAGGTAGGGTTCCGCGCTCATGCACGAGCGTCTCGCGAACGTGAACGGGATCGAGCTCGTCTACGACGAATTCGGCGCCCCGCATGACCCCGCGATGCTGATGGTCATGGGCCTCGGAGCGCAGATGATCTGGTGGGAGGAGGAGTTCTGCGAGCTGCTCGCGGCGAGCGGCTTCCGCGTCGTCCGCTTCGACAATCGCGACGTCGGCAACTCATCGAAGATCGAGGGGGGCCCGGGGCCGAACCTCGCGGCGGCGATCGCCGGCGACGGGAGCTCGGCGAGCTACACGCTCAGCGACATGGCCGCGGACGCGGTTGGGCTGCTTGACGTGCTCGAGATCGGCGCGGCGCACGTCGTCGGCGCGTCGATGGGCGGGATGATCGCGCAGACGATCGCAATCGAATACCCGGACCGGGTCCTGTCGCTGACCTCGATCATGTCGACGACCGGCGCGCTCGAGGTTGGCCGGCCGCATCCGGACGGGATGGCCGCGCTGGCGAGTACGCCGCCCCGCGGCGATCGCGAGGCGTACGCGGACTGGGGCGTCCAGGCTCGACGGATCATCGGCTCGCCCGGCTACCCCACCGACGAGGCGGACCTGCGCCGCCGCGTGCTGCGCAGCTACGACCGCTCCTTCTACCCCGAGGGATTCGCGCGCCAGCTCGTCGCGATCGTCGCCTCCGGCGACCGCACCGAGCGCCTCGGCTCGGTCAGCGTTCCGACGCTCGTGATCCACGGCGCCGACGACCCCCTGATCGACGTCTCCGGCGGCGAGGCGACGGCGGGGGCGATCCCCGACGCGCGGCTGGTCGTGATCCCCGGGATGGGGCACGACATCCCGCGGGCGCTGTGGCCGAAGATCGTCGACGCGATCGTCGAGAACGCTGCTCGCGCCGCGGCCCCCGCGGCGGGCTAGCTCGTCGCTGAAGTTCACGGTTTCTCGACATTCCAACCTTGCCCCGTAGTGCAAATGGGCGAGTCTGAGAGCTGGCGGGAGCGTTGTCTACGCCCAACTCGGAGGGAGCAGGCACACCCCGCACGGCTACCTCCGTACGACCTACTCCATCGATGAGATCGATGCGATCGCCCTGTCCCTGCGAGGAGCTCGATAGTGGTATCTCTTGCCTGCAGATGTCGTTGTCAGCAAGCACGCCCCTCGCCTCAGGTGAAGGGCCCTCTTAACGGTCAACGGGCGGCGCTAAACTGGGCCGCCGACCACCCTCTCGGGGCTGTAGCTCAGCTGGGAGAGCGCCGCCATGGCATGGCGGAGGCCAGGGGTTCGAGTCCCCTCAGCTCCACTCCCTCCGCTTCTCGTCCGGTCGAGAGGACGGTCGGCACACCCTCCTGCCCGGTATCACGGAACCCTCCGGCTACTGTCCCGCTCCGCGCCCGAGGCTCGCTGCGAGTAATGTCGACCGACGGCCTTACTCCAGAACGGCGGGGAAGGGACCATCACGAGCTCATCAACCCTGACGAGCGCGGGCGCAGTCCGGCGGGCCCTACTGGCCGCAGCGGCGCTCGCTGGGGCCGGCGTCGTGGCGCTGTCCGCCGCCGGCGTAGCCGTCGCCGAGCCCGGACCGGCCCGCTCCACCGCTTCCGTGAGCGACTCGATCCCCTGGTCGGACTGCCATCCCCCCGGCCCGGATCTGCAGTGCGCCCGAATCCGGGTGCCGCTCGACTGGGACCACCCGAACGGGCGCACGATCAGACTGGCGGTTATCCGCCACCTGGCCAGCAAGCCGAATCTGCGGATCGGCACGCTGTTCATCAACCCCGGCGGACCCGGCGACACCGGCGTCGGCCTCATCAAGGGCGATCCCGATAGCATCGACGCGCTCGGCGACGGTCGCTTCGACGTTGTCAGCTGGGATACGCGCGGCACCTATCGCCAGCACCCGGGTGCGCTGCTTCAAGAACAGGGGAGCGAGCGAGGTTCTGGGCCGGGGCCTCGATCCCAACGACGCGGGCAGCCGCGAAGCGCACCGTACGCCGCGCCCACGCACTGGCGCGGCGTTGCGGCAAGTTGAGCGGCTGGCTTCTGCCCCACATCTCGACCGCCGACACGGCGCGCGATTTGGACTACCTGCGCCAGCTCGTCGGCGCGCAGAAGCTCACCTATGTCGGCCTCTCCTACGGCACCTACCTCGGCCAAACCTACGCGAACATGTTCCCGGACCGGGTCCGGGCGATGCTGCTCGACGGCATCGTCAATCCGGTCAGGTACTCGAAGAGCGCCGAGGCGAGGGAGGCCATGTTCTCCGATGCCGCCGACGGGGTGATGGACCGGCTCCTGGCGTTGTGCGAGAGCGCGGGACCGGAGCGCTGCGCGCTCGCCGGCGGCGAGCGCTCCCCGGCCGAGCGGTGGAAGCGGCTGGTCGCGCGGCTGAAGCGCATGCCGATCCGCGCTCCGGAGGCGAACGGCACGCAGTTGTCGCGCCAGAAGCTGACCTACGGCGATCTGCTGCTCTCGCAGTTCCAGCCACTCAGGGCCCCAGCAACGTGGCCGGCAGACGCGGCGGATCTCAACGCCGCGGCCGGGGGCAACGGATCGGCGCTGGAGGGCGCGGCCAGCGAGTCCGTTTCGCCCGCCGGCTGGAGCGGCGCCTCGACCTCGGCGGCGATCCAGTGCGCCGACGCGCCCGCCAAGAGGAGCGCGCGGGCCTGGCCGCAGGTGTACAAGCGACTGAAGCGGGTCGGCAAGCTCCAGGGACCGCTCAACTTCGCGTGGGGGTGGGCCCCCTGCGCTTCCTGGCCGGTGCGGGGCGAGGACACGTACAGAGGGCCGTGGAACGCCTCGACCCCGAACCCGATCCTGCTGGTCAACCAGACCCACGACCCGAACACGGGCTATGGCAACGCCGTCGCAGCGGAACACGTGCTCGGCAACGCGGTTCTGCTCACCCAGGAGGGCTACGGCCATCTCTGGTTCCAGGACCCGAGCACCTGCGTGGACAAGGCGTTTGCCGACTACCTGATCCATCTGAGCACCCCACCGCCGGGCACGGTCTGCCAGTCGGACCAGGAGCCCTTCGATCCGGGCTTTGGGCCGTAGTCGATCTGACGTGATCGGCGCGAAGATCGCCGGCGCCACCGCGAGTTGGTGACCGCGAGCGCCGGAGGCGATTACCGCGACGTTCTCCTCCGACATCGCCACGGCACAGTAGCGGGGCTTATTTCTCGAGCAGCGAGGCGAGCGCCCGCAGAAACTGGGGGGAGCTGCAGCTGCCCCTGAGGGCCGGCGGCGCGCGGTCGGAGGTCGGGCTCTTCCTGCCCGCCGACAGGAGGGCGATCGCGGGGGCGATCACAGCGCAGAGGGTCAGGGGACGATCAACGCCTGGGCAACACCGCGGTTGGGCCCGGCGCTTGACTCGTTCGAGCCGGTTCGATAAGTGTGCTGTCAGTCGGTGCAGGGGCCGGCAAGCACAACATCCGCCCGGGGAAGGTGGCGAGGTTTTGGCGGGATGAGACGCAGATCTGCTGAACGCAACCAGCTCCCAGCCCGGCCACGGGGCCCGGCGGCGACCGTGATTGCGATCGCCGGGCTCGTGCTGGCGGTGATGCTCGCGGAGACGGTCGGCGCGGCGCTCGACGTGGCGGGAGCCACCGAGTCGCCCCTTTCGCCGCTGTGTGCTGAGGCGACCGCGGTCGCCGGCGATGCGGTGGACCCTCTCGACCCGCGGCAGGCCGAGGACGCCGCGCCAGCCGCGGCGCTCGCGCCGCCCCCGCGCGACATCGACCACCGCACCCTGACCCCGGTGCGACCGGCGCTCGAGCGCGCGAAGCGCGATCGGCTCGCGATCACAGGCTCGCGGGTGAACGGTGCGCTCGCTTCCGAGCCCGCCGGGGGCGTCGCGCTCGATCGCGTCGCGTGCATGGAGCCGTTGCAGACGACCGCGGACGAGACGCCGGCGACGATCGTCAACGGCGCCGTCGCGCTGCACGCGAACTCGGCCCCCGACACCGACACGATCGTCCGTCCGACCGCGAACGGGGTCAGCGTCGTCGAGAGCCGCCGCGGCGAGGCGGCGCCGACGAGCTTCAGCTGGAAGCTCGGCCTTCCGCACGGAGCGCGCCTGCGCCCGCTCCCGAACGGCGCGGTCGCGATCGAGGGTCCGGCCGCGCCCGAGCCGACGGCGGTCGCCACGCCCGCGGTCCTCGGCGCCTCGCAGGGATCGGATTCGGAGGCGGGAGGTGACGGGGCGGAGGCGAAGCTGACCCCGACCGGCTCCGACCAGCTGACGCTCAGCTCTCCACCCGACGCGAAGGGTGTCGCGGTGACGCTGAAGGCGAAGCGGCGCAAGCGCCGTGGGCCGCGGCCACCGCGGTACGCGAAGGCCTATCCGATGGTCGGGATAAGCGGCAACCTCTCAACGGAGGCGTCGAACGCCGCGTGCAGCTTCGCGCACGGCCAGCCGAAGGGCGGCCGGCTGATGCTGCTCAACTTCGGCCAGGCGCACGTCAAGGACGGGGTCTTCGGTGCGGGGCGCCGGCCGTTCAACTCGAACGACGAGATCCTCGCGGCCCTGAACGCCGCGGCGCACAGCTACCGGCAGGGCGGATGCCACAAGCGCGGTCACCGGGCGACGATCGCGTATGGGACGGGGAACTACAAGCTCTCTCGCGACGGCAACGACGGTGGGAGGATGTCGAAGCACCTCGCAGGCGAGGTCGGGACGGCGCAGCTGCACGTCGCGCGTGCGATAAAGCACGGCAAGCGGGACAGCGCCGCGGTCGCGGGCGACCTCGAGCCGCAATGGGATCCGGGGCAGAAGGGCGTCGGGGCCGCGAAGGCGCTTGCGCACGGGGCTTCGACCGGACATCTCACCTACTTCGACTTCGGCTCCGCTGGGCACTGCCCGCCGTATCGCGGCCCGGCGCGCGGCTGCCGGAAGTGGGGGTACAAGAACCTCGGCAAGATCTCCCAGAAGCACCGGGCGGTCGCCCTGCCGCAGGTCTACCACGCCTTCCAGGCCAAGCAGTGGAGCCGGGTCCGGCGGGCGTGGGACCGCCGCAAGACCACCCGCCGCCACTGTCGGCACCACCGCACCGGAAGCTGCTTCTCGTTCGCGGGCGCGCTCGCGGAGCCGAGGGCGTGCGGCGCTCAGCTGACGCCGACGCGGAGCTGGAGGCACCTGTGGAAGCACAACCGAAACGGCTCCGTGGGGCGCAAGCTGATCCTCTACAACCCGCACAAGGTCAACTGCTGAGCCGGCCGATCGGGGCCGCAGCCTGCACTCCGATCATCGGCGGCGCGGATCGGCTCGCGGCACGCTGACTCGGGAGGTGCCGCGATGAAAGAATCACTCGAGTGTCGGCCCTCGGCCCCGATTCCCCGCTGCCGCTGATTTCGCCGCGATGAGCACCGTCGTGTTCTTTCCCGAGGGCGCCTTCGGCCCGACGAACAATTGCGTCGGGATCGGTGACGTCCTGCGCCGCCACGGGCACCGGGTCGTCTTCATAATCGAGGAGTCGTTCGCCGGCACGCTCGAGGAGAAGGGATTCGAGGAGCGGCTGATGCGACTCGCCCCACCCCCGAGCATGAGGAGGAGCCCGGGCAGTTCTGGAAGGACTTCATTCGCGAAACCGCGCCGGTGTTCCGCAAGAGCAGCTTCGAGCAGCTCTCCGAGTTCATAGTGCCGACGTGGGAGGCGCTGCTCGACGGGGCGCGCTACGTAGACGATCGCCTGCGGGAGATATTCGACGAGCTGCGCCCCGACGCGATCGTCGAGGACAACGTGTGCGCGTTCCCGGCGATTCCGGCGAGCGGCATTCCGTGGGTTCGGATCGTCTCGTGCAACCCACTCGAGCTCAAGGACCCCGACCTCGCACCAACGTTCTCGGGCCTCCCGGCCGACGACCGATCCGGGTGGGACGCGTTTCGCGACGAGTACCGGCGCGCGAGCCGCGAGCTGTGGGAGGGCTTCGACGCATACTGCCGCGAGCGCGGCGCGCCTGCGCTGCCCGAGGGAGAGTTCATCCACTCCTCGTCGTTCCTCAACCTCTACATCTACCCCGACGAGATCGACTATCCGCGAGCCCGGCCGCTCGACGCGACGTGGCACAACCTCGGCTCGAGCGTGCGCACAACCGATCCGCCGTTCTCGCTCCCGGCCGAGCTCGACGGGGGCGACGGGTCGCTGATCTACCTCAGCCTCGGCTCGCTCGGCTCCGGCGACGTGCCGTTGATGGAGCAGCTGGTCGAGGTTCTAGGCGCGACCCCGCACCGGTTCATCGTCTCGAAGGGGCCCCAGCACGCCGAGTACGAGCTCGCCGGCAACATGGCGGGCGAGGAGTTCCTTCCCCAGACGTCGCTGCTTCCCGACGTCGACCTCGCGATCACCCACGGCGGCAACAACACGGTCACCGAGTGCCTCCACTTCGGCGTGCCGACGATCGTGTTGCCGCTGTTCTGGGATCAGCATGACAATGCGCAGCGGATCGACGAGACAGGCTGCGGCGTGCGGCTGCCGACGTACACGTTCGAGCCCGAGGCGATGAGCGCGGCGATCGACCGCTTGACCGCCGACCACGCGCTCGCCTCGCGGCTCGACACGATCTCCGCGGGCCTCCGGGCAAGGCCGGGGAACCAGCGCGCGGCAGAGCTGATCGCACGCCTCGCCGAGACGGGAGAAGCGGTCGCGCGCTGACGGTGGGCGTGCTACTCGAGCCGCCGCGTGTCCTCGTCGGAGTAGGGCGGCGAGCAGCAGCAGTAGAGGACCAGTGGGTCCGGTCCGGTGCTCCAGAGCTTGTGGCGCGTGCCGGGCGGGATCACCGCCGCCTGGCCGGCCCTGACCTCGAACAGCTCATCCCCGAGCCGCATCCGTCCGGTCCCGGAGACGAAGAGATAGATCTCCTCGCTTTGGCGGTGGAGGTGCTCAAGCGTCTCTGAGCCGGGATCGACGCTGGCCTGCGCGAGCGACTGATTGCGCGCGCCCGAGTCTGTCTGCGCGATCTCACGCACGGTCGAGCCGTCCGCGGCTGTGAAGGCCCCTGCCTCGTCGATCTCCCTCGGCTCCATCGTCCCAGCCTATGGCCCGTCCGGCGCCGGCGTCCGGCGGATTGCCGGAGTACGCGATGAAGCTCTCCGGGGCCGCGGTTTCCGGACGTCGGGGAGGTCGTGATCAAGGCGCCGCTCGGCGAGGCCGACCTCAAGCAGGGGGCAAGAAGCAGCTGATCTTCGACGGGACCACGTTCCATGTCATGGCCCTGTTCGGCGAGCACGCCGACGCCCTCTACGACTTACGTCAGCCGGTCGAGCGGCTCGTACGGCCGCCGCCCTACGGCTCGAGCCCGAGGCGAAGCCGGGGACGCGGACCCCCGGGGCGGAGCCGGACATGGGCGCGACCCGAGCCCGATGGCTGGCTCGACGCTAGCGCCCACCGAGCAGCGAGGCGACGGTGCTGATCGTCACCGCGAGGATCCCGGTCCCGAACACGTACGAGAGCAGCGCGTGATGCAGGGCGACGCGGCGCACGCGCTTGCCGCCGATGTCGGTGTCCGAGACCTGGAACGTCATCCCGATCGTCAGCGCGAGGTAGGCGAAGTCCCCGTAGTCGGGCGCCTCGTCACCGAAGTCGATTCCGCCCTCCGGCCGGCTGTAGTAGAGGCGCGCGTAGCGGAGCGTGAACACGGTGTGGATCGAGGCCCACGCGAGCACGACGCTGGCGAGCGCGAAAGCCGTCAGCACGCCCCGCTCGGGCGCGTCCGCGCGACCAGCCTCGCCGAGCGTGAAAGCGACGGCGACGAGGCTCGCCGCGCCGGCCCCGATCAGGATCGCCTCCGCGGCGGCGCGCGAGGCGTCCTCGGTGAGCGCGATGCGCGAGGTCGCCTCCGCGTCGGCGTCCCACACGGTCGCCCACACCCAGCCGATGAACACCGCGGCGGCGACGTCCGAGGCGCACAGCGCCGCCACCGACAACGACGTCCCGGCGCCGAGCGCGATCCCCGCGGCGACGATGCCGCCGACCCCGCCGACGAGCACGCGCCGCGCCGCGAGCCCGTGGTTCGCTGGGACTGCATCGGTGTCCGCGGACGGCGCGTCGGTCACTGTCCCGGCGCCCCTCCGATCCCGGCGCGGTCGACGAGGAAGCGGTTCAGCCGCCGCTCGTAACGCGGCGGGTCGACGTTCCACGACTGGACGTGGCCCGCCCCCTCGACGGGGTAGAAGGTCACCCGCGTCGGCAGCTCCTCGGCGAACCGCTTGCTGTCGCCGAACGGGACCGTGTCGTAGTCGGTGCCGTGGAAGAGCAGAATCGGGTGGCCGATTCCCGTGTCGAGGCCGAAGACCCCGTCGCGCTCCGTCGCCTCGCTCGGCTCGAGCCTCACGGTGCGGGGCTCGGCGGCGCTCGCCGGGCGCGCCTTCAGGACCTCGACGCTGAGGTCCGGCGGCGGCACGGCGCGGCCGAGCAGGTCGGAAGAGAAGTAGTAGCCGATCCCGGCGAGGAGCACGACGACGAGCGCGAGCACGCACGCACCGCCGACGATCCCCCTGCGGATCCAGGGATCAAGCCCGCGCCACCAGGTCCTCGCGCCCCTCACGTGCGCAGCGTATCCGCACTCGTCGTAGAGTCCTCGCTCCGACGCGTGACGCCAAGCAAACCACGGAGGTATTCCGATGGGGACGATCACAGACGCCGAGAGGCAGCAGATCGAGCGGGCCAACTCATCGGGCGGCACGCCCGTCGTCTTCATCCACGGGCTCTGGCTGCTGCCGAGCAGCTGGGAGCGGTGGGGGAAGGTGTTCGAGGACGCCGGCTACGCCGTGCTGACGCCGGGTTGGCCCGACGATCCCCCGACGGTCGAGGAGGCGAGGGCAAATCCCGACGTCTTCGCCGACAAGGGGATCCGCCAGATCGTCGACCACCATCTCGAGGTGATCGGCGAGCTGAATCGGAAGCCGGCCGTGGTCGGCCACTCATTCGGTGGCCTGTTCACGCAGATCATCGCCGGGCGCGGCAAGAGCGCGGTCTCCGTGGCGATCGATCCGGCGCCCTTCCGCGGCATCCTCGCGCTGCCGATCTCAACGCTGCGATCGGCGATGCCCGTGCTTCGCAATCCGCTCAACCGCGGCAAGGCGATCGCGCTCACCCTCGACCAGTTCCGATATGGCTGGGTCAACGCGCTCGACGAGGATGAGGGCAAGCAGCTCTACGAGACCTTCCACGTTGCCGGTCCCGCCGCGCCGCTGTTCGAGGGGGCGAACGCGAACCTCAACCCGTGGAGCGATGCGAAGGTCGACACGAGGAGCGGCGATCGCGGGCCGCTGCTGATCATCTCCGGCGAGGAGGACCACACGGTGCCGTGGGCGCTCTCCAACGGCGCGTACAAGAAGCAGCAGAACAACGGAGACGCGACCGAGATCGAGCAGATTCCCCGCCGGGGCCATTCGCTGACGATCGACAACGGATGGCGCGAGGTCGCGGACACCGCGCTCGCTTTCGTTCAGCGTTTCGCCTAGGCCTCAGCTGGCGCTACGCGGCGGGGGGAGCGGACGCCGCGCCGTGGCGGATCAGGCTCTCGCCGGTCTCGGCGATGGTGTCCTCGATCGGCAGCGGCGCCCAGCCGAGGGTGCTCCTCGCCTTCTCGGACGACATCTCCGTGCGCTCGCCGAGCCCGCCGACAACGGAGCGAATCGCGGGGTCGAACAGCGCCATGCCCCGCACGACCAGGTTCGGGATCGAGCGGGTGGGCACCTTCGAGGCCTCCTCCCCGAGACGATCGCGGAGGACCGCGCCGATCTCCGACATCCACATGAACTGGTTCACCGCGATGAAGCGCTCGCCCCCGGCCTCGGGCGCCGTCATCGCCATCAGCTCGAGACCGGCCACGTCTCGGACGTCGACGAGGCTGAAGCCCAGCTTCGGCATCCCCGGCATGCCCCCGAGCAGCCGCTGCACCGCCTGCAGAGAGTAGGAGAGGTCGTCGTTCAGCGTCGGTCCGATGATCGCGCCCGGGTTGACGACCGCGAGGCGATCCTCGTCGCCGCGCTCGCGAACCAGGTCCCAGGCCGCCCGCTCGGCGATCGTCTTCGAGCGAGCGTACGGCGTGAGCCCCGGGCTGTCGGGGTCCGTCCAGTCGTTCTCGTCGAGTGGGCGCGCGGCGTTCGGCTCGCTGAGCCTGATCGCCGCGACCGAAGACGTGAGGACGACCCGCTTCACCCCGGCGTCCAAGCTCGCGCGGAGGACGCGGAGGGTTCCCTCGCGGGCGGGCACGATCAGCTCATCAGGGTCCTTTGGCTGCTCGGGCGGGAACGGCGAGGCGACATGGAGGACGTAGTCGCAGCCCTCGACCGCTTCAGGCCAGCCCTCGTCGCGGCTGAGATCTGCGGCGAGAACAGTGAGCCGGTCGCCGGGGTCAACCTCGGAGCCGACCGTGGCTCGCACATCGGCTTCCCGGGAGAGGCTGCGAACAGTCGTCCGCAGCGTGTAGCCGCGGCGCAGGGCCTCGACCACGCACCGACCGCCGAGGAAGCCGGAGCCACCGGTGACCAGAACCGTCTGACCGCGATCTTCAGCCATCGCCGGACGGAACCCTAATCGCCCGACGAGGGCCGGTAGGTGCCGAAGCTCCACAGGTATCCCTCGGGGTCGCGGGCGGAGTAGTCGCGCCCTCCGTAGTCCTGGTCGACGGGCTCGCGGAGGATCTCCGCGCCGGCGGCCCGGGCGCGCTCGCAGTGGGCGTCGGGGTCGGCGACGATCACGTAGGTCCCCCCGGTCGCGCCGCCAAGCCGCCCCGGGGCCTTGCTCGGCCAATCGTCGCCCTCGCGCGCCGAGCCGAGCATGATCATCCCCGAGCCGACGCGGAGCTGAGCGTGGGCGATCGTACCGTCGCCACCGTCGACGACCATGTGCCGCTCGAAGCCGAACGCGCGCTCGAGCCAATCGATCGCCGCCCCCGCGTCCTCATAGCGCAGGGTCGGGATCACATCGGGAGCCTCCCAGTCGACCATCGAACGTCAGCCTAGCTCGCCTGCGCGAGCGGGTCCGGGTTGCCGAGAATCGAGTTCGTCGCCGGCTTGTAGACCTCGCCGGGGCAACCTCCGACGACGAGCAGCCTCAGCGCCTCGTCGCCGGTGTACACCTTGCGCTTCGTCCCCGAGCTGACGCGGACCATCGAGTCCGGCTCGAGCCTTATCCGCTCGCCCTCGATGTCGATCTCGCCGCTTCCGCTCAGCGCCAGGTAGACCTCCTCCTGGCCGTCCTCGGAGTGGTCGTGCTCCGGGTAGGCGTCGACATTCGGCGGGATGTCGATCACCGCCATCCCGAACGACTCGACGCCGAGCTCCGCCCGGGCGCGCTTGAACGATCCGGCGAAGATCGCCTCCATCTCATCGATCCTCTTGACGGCGTAATCAGCCACTGCGCCTCCTCCTGGTTGGTGTTGGTTGTCGTCGATTCAGCACCCGATTCATCGCACGGCGCCCGCGGGCGATCGCCTCGGGGTCGCAACGAAGCTGGCGCGCCTGGTTGACGCCCATCGCGATCGAGCTGAGCTCGAACGCGATCTGTGCCGGGTCGGCGTCGGGCGGGAGATCGCCCGCTTCGATCGCCGTCGCCGCGTCCGCCTCGAGCACCGATGCCCAGAGCGCGAGCGCCCCCTCGATCGCCTCGCGGACCGGGCCCGGGCGCCCGTCGTACTCGGCCGCGGCGGCGGTCAGGAAGCAGCCCCCCGGGAACACGTCCCGCGCGAGGTATGCGAGCCAAGCTTCTACGACCGCTCCGAGGCGCGCGATCCCGGGCTCCTCGCCGGCGACGGGCTCCCAGAGCTCGCGCCGGAAGCGCTCGACCGCGCGCCCGACCGCCGCGAGCTGGAGCTCCCGCTTGGTCCCGAAGTGGCCGATCACGCCGGCCTTGCTCATCCGCAGATCGGCGGCGAGCCGCCCGATCGTCACCGCCTCGAGGCCCTCGCGCGACGCGGCGGCGACGGTCTCGTCGACGATCGTCGCCCTCGTCGTTTCCGCCTCCGCCGCCGATCGCCGTGGGCTCATCGAGCGGCAGGTTAGCGAACGATCGTTCGCTATATGGGCCGGCTAGGACCTCGCCGGAAGCTCGATCCTGAACACGGCGCCGCCGTCGGGCGCATTGCCGGCGTGCGCCTCGCCGCCGTGCGCGGAGACGATCGCGGCGACGATCGCGAGCCCGAGCCCGGCGCTGCGGCCGTCGCGGTTGCGAGAGTTGCCCTGGCGCCAGAAGCGTTCGAAGACCTGGTCGCCGATCCCGCTGGGCAGACCGGGCCCGTGATCGCGGACCGCGACCGTCACGCCGCCGTTCGCGCGCCCGACGGTGACCTCGACAGGTGTCCCAGTGGGCGTATGCGAGAGCGCATTCCGAAGCAGGTTCGTGATCACCTGGCGGAGTTGGTCGCCGTCGCCGAGCACGCTGCCGGGCTCCGCAACATCGAGCTCGATGTCGCGGTCCGGGGCGGCGGCGCGGGCGTCCTCGCACGCGTCCGCCGCCAGCGCCTCGAGGTAGACGGGCTCGCGGACCGGCTCGCGGACCTCGTCGAGACGCGCCAGCGTCAGGAGGTCGTCGACGAGCACGCCCATCCGCGCCGCCTCGTCCTCGATCCGCCGCATCGCAGTCGCGAGCCGCTCGGGGTTCTGAGCGGGGCCCAGCCGGAAGATTTCGGCGTAGCCGCGAATCGAGCTCAGCGGCGTGCGCAGCTCGTGCGAGGCGTCGGCGAGGAACTGTCGCAGCCGATCCTCGCTCGCCTGGCGCTCGCGGAACGCGCGCTCGATCTGGGCAAGCATCTTGTTCAGTGCCGAGCCGAGCCGGCCGACCTCGGTGCGCTCGTCGGTCGTTTCGACGCGGCGTGAGAGGTCCCCGGCGGCGATCGCGTTCGCCGTCGCCTCCATGCGCGCGAGCGGCCGCAGGCCGACCCGGATCACCCACCACGCGACCGCCGCGAGCGCGGCGAGGACTGCGGCGCTGACGATCAGCTCGATCACGCGCAGGTGGCTGAGCGTCTGGTTGAAGTCGCGCAGGGGCACTGCCGCGATCACGGTGCCCGAGTCGACGGGGCTCTGGACCGCGATCGCACGGTAGTCGCTGCCGGACCCCGAGCTCGGAACGTCGAACGCGTGGCGACCCTTCGTCGGGCCCGAGATCGGCACGTTCGGGGGAATCCTGGGCCTGCCGAGGCCGCTCTCGCCGTAGGAGAAGAGGACGTGCCCCTTCACCTTGCCGTTTGCATTGCGGAGCTCGCCGTAGGTGCCCGGCGGAAGCTGGGGCTCGGGTCCGGCGCCAGCATCCGGCTCCGTCCGCGCATCGCCCGCCGTGCCGCCTTGCGCGCCCCGGCCCTCCGCGCCGGGCGGCGGCGGAAGGCCCGCCCCGCTCGACCCCGCGGGCGGGCTCGGCGTTCCCGGCGGGAGCTCGCTTCCCGATGGCGGCGGTGGCAGGTTGCCGTGCCCGGTGAACAGCGCCCGGCCGACCGGGGCGACCGCCGCCTCGACCTGCTGGTCGCTGCGGGCGGAGAGGTAGGAGCGAAGGGCGCTGTACGAGACGACGTCGAGGATCACGAGACCGACCGCCGCCAGGCCCAGCAGCCCCAGCAGCAGCCGCGTCCGGAGTGACAGCGTCATTTCGGTGCGCGAAGGCTGTATCCGACCCCGCGCACGGTGTGGATCAGCGGCGCGTGCCCGTTGTCGACCTTCTTGCGCAGGTAGCTGATGTAGGTCTCGAGCACGCGCGCGTCGCCTCTGAAGTCGTACTCCCAGACCTGGTCGAGGATCTGTGAGCGGCTGAGCACCCGGCGGGGATTGAGCATCAGGTAGCGGAGGAGTCGGAACTCTGTGTCGGTGAGCTCGATCGCGTCCTCGCCGCGGAACACCTCGCGCGTGTCCTCGTCGAGCTCGAGATCCTCGAGCCGCAGCCGCCCCTCGTTCTTCGCCGCGCCAGCGCGGCGAAGAATCGTCCTGATCCGGGCGACCAGCTCCTCGACGCTGAACGGCTTCGTCACGTAGTCGTCGCCGCCGAGCGTGAGGCCGCGGATCTTGTCCTCGGTCGTATCGCGGGCGGTCAGGAACAGGATCGGGACCTCCTGCCTGCGGGCGGCGAGCCGCCGCGCGACGTCGAACCCATCGAGGTCGGGCAGCATCACGTCAAGGACGATGATGTGGGGGCGGAAGGAGTCGAACTCCTCCAGCGCTCCCTTGCCGGTACCCGCGGTGCGGACCTCGAAGCCTTCGTAGCGCAGCGCGATCGAGACGAGGTCGGCGATGTTCTCCTCGTCGTCGACGACGAGCACGCGCAGGGCGTCGGCGGGCGTTGGCTTGCCGTCGTTGTTCATCCGCCCGCGGATCTTGCCGCAGAAAGCTGAGAGATTCTTGAGAAGTTCCTGGGAGCTCAGTGGCGCGGTGCGACGAGCCACGCGACGGCGGCGACGCCGGCGGCGAGTGTCGCCCACCGCAACCACGGCCGATCGCGGCCCAACTCGCCCCGAGCAGCGCGCCTGCGAGCACGAAGGTGGCGCTCCACAGCGCGCAGCCGGCCACGGTCAGGGCGATGAACCGCCACACGCCGACCTCGTAGCGCCCTGCCGGAACCGAGATGAACGTGCGCACGAGCGGGAGCAGGCGCGCGATCAGCACCGCCCACTCGCCGTTGTGCTCGAACAGGCTTGCGCAGCGTTGCTCGATCCCGGCGCCGGCCCATCGTCACGACCGCCACCGATCTCGGGGCCCGACGAGGCGGGCCATCCGAAAGCCAGCCACTAGGGTGACCGACGATGGCCGGGCACGAGGTCGGTTCACGCGCCAGGACGGTGACGCTCGTTGCGATGACTCTGTCGGCGAGCATGATCCTCGTCGACCAGACGGCGATCCCGCTCGCGCTCCCGGACGTAGTCGAGGGGCTGAACGCCGGCTCTGATCTCGCGCAGTGGGTCCTGACGGCGAACGTGCTCCCGCTGGCGGCGCTGATGGTGTTCGGTGGCCGGCTCGGCGACCTGATCGGGCTGCGGAGAGTGTTCCTCGCCGGCGCGATCCTGTTCATCGTCTCCTCGGCGCTCGCCGGCGCGGCCCAGAGCATCGACTGGCTGATCGCGGTCCGCGCGAGCCAGGGTGCGGGGGCGGCGCTGATGATGCCGACCTCGATCGCGATCGTCAGCAACGTCTTCCCCGAGTCCGAGCGCGGCCGTGCGCTCGGGATCATGGCCGGCTCGTCGGCTTTCTTCGCCGCCGCGGGGCCGATCATCGGCGGGACGCTGACCCAGGTGATCGATTGGCGCGCGGTGTTCTACGTCAACGTGCCGCTGGCGGCCGGCGCGATCCTGCTGACGCTCTCGGCGACGCCCGACCTGCGCCCCGGCAAGGGGGAACGGCGGCCGATTGACTACGCGGGCACAGCGCTGTTCGCGATCTCGATGGCGGGAATCGTTCTCGGGCTCGGACAGGGCCAGGACCTCGGCTGGGCCTCGCCGGCGACGCTGGTCCCGCTCGCGATCGGGGTCGCCGCGCTGCCCGTCTTCGTGCTTGTCGAGCGCCGGACGAAGAACCCGCTCGTCGACTTCGGGCTCCTGCGCCATCTCAACTTCCTTGCCGCGAACCTGAGCCAGGGACTCGCGGGCGCGATCGAGCTCGGGCTGGGGTTCCTGCTGCCGAGCTTCCTGCTGCTCGTGATCGGCTTCGATCCGTTCACCGCCGGAATCGCGCTGATCCCCGCGACGGTCCCGGTGATCCTGTTCGGCCCGCTCGCGGGGCGCCTGTTCGACCGCGTCGGCGGCCGGATCCCGCTCGCCGGCGCCTACGCGATCCTCACCGCGGCGGGCGTCGCGCTCTTCCTCGGAGCCGAGAAGGAGACGTACAGCGCGCTCGTCCCCGGCCTGCTGCTGTACGGAATCGGGCTCGGGATCGTGCTCACGGTCAACGACCCGACGGGGCTGAACTCGGTCCCCTCGCACGACCAGGGCGAGGCCGCGGGGATGATCAACACGAGCGAGCAGCTCGGGGGCGCGTTCGGGATCGTGACCCTTTCCGCGATCGCGCACAGCTACTACCACAACGCGGTCCAGAGCAAGCTGGAGGCGCACGGCATCCACACCACCCAAGCCCAGGCCGAGAGGTTCAGGGAGTTCATCGCCGAAGCGCAGCAGACCGGCCTGCGCCACGCACACATTCCCCCAAACGTGGCGAAGATCCTTCCCGACGCCGGGGTGGCGTTCACGGACGCGTTCCAGCTCGTGTTCGTCGTCGTCGCGGCGCTGTCGCTGACCGGGGCGATCTTGAGCTTCGTGCTGATCCGCCAGGAGGACCGTGTCGAGCGCGGCGCGATCTTCAGCCGCCGCTCGCGCTGGATCAAGGTCACGACTGGCCGCGGGCCGGCGGTAACGCGCCAACCGCCGGTGGTCGAGCACCTCGGCCAGAAGGGCTAGATGCCTACCCGATCGCGTGGGCGCTGATCACGCATCTACCGCTGGCCGGATTGAGAGAGACGGCCGCGATGCCGGTCGCCGACGCGTTTTCGTTGTCGAGGATTGCGAAGCTGGCGATCTGCCCGAGCCCCGTGTCCGAGCCCTTGATGACGATGAAGTCGGCCGAGGCCGAATGCAGCGGCACCACTTGCTCGAGCCCGTTCGAGTCGTAGTTGACCAGAGTCGCCCCGTCGGACTGCACCACCGGCTCTACGCCGCCCCTCAGCACCCCGCCCGATTCGGCCGAGCAGAAGGCGGCGATGGTGACGCGGCCGATCGTGAACAGATCCTGGCTCGCGGCGGAGCCGCCGACCGTATCGCTCAGCCGCGCCGTCTGCGCCTTGAAGAAATCGACTCCCTGAAGCGAGTCCGCCTTGACGCCGCTAAGGGTCGACTCGTCGATGTCGGCGCCGGTCAGCGAGTTGTCGCCGACCTTGCCGCCGTTGACCGCGTCGGCTCCGAGCTCTGCGGTCCCGACCGACGCGTCGCCGAGCTCGGCGCTGCCCACCGACCCGTCCTTGATCTTCGGCGCGCTGACGGCGTTCCTCTTGATGTTCTTCGCCTTGACGTCGTTCTTGCCGAGCTTGACGTGGACGGCGAGCGCCGCGCCACCCAGCGACACGAACAGAGCCGTCGCCGCGAGCGCGATCGCGATGCTCGACGATGACGGTCTGCGGCCGGTAATGCGGGCCATGGCGTCTCCTCCCCAGTTGGACCGGTTGGCCGCAGCGTAGCGCTACGCGCGGGCAGCCTTGCGCGCCGCGTCGAGCGCGGGCCGCGAGCGCTTCGGCAGCCGCCGCCGAACGCGCCACGTCGCGCCCGAGAAGGCGAGGTTGGCGACCTTGGCGAAGCCGCTCTCGTCCTCGCGCAGCGCCAGCAGCAGGTGCGCGATCCGGTCCCCGGACGGCAGCTCGCCGGGCTCGGCGATGCGCACGCACCAGCAGTCGGTGCGGTGGCCGCCGGGCCTGACCATGATCGCCCCCTGCTCGCCGACCAGCCACACGCCCAGCCTCCCGCGCTCGAGCGCGAGCCCGGTTCGCGCCATCAGCCCGCGCTCGTCGTGGTCCATGAGGTCGCCGAGCAGCCCGAGCGCCGTCCGCTCGGCGCGCTCGCCGGCGCGCGCCCCATACCGGCTCCCGCTCGGCACGACGGAGTTGGCGCCCCGGCGCGCGTAGAGCTCGGGGATCACCCAGCCGTGCGCGAAGCTCATCGCCGCGACCGGGAACGTCAGCGGCTCGAGCCAGAGCAGAAAGCCGCCGGCGGCGAAGAACGGAACCGCGATCCCGAGCGTCCACGCCGTCCACCGGCGCCCGTCGCGGCGAAGCGTGCGCTCGGTCGTCTCCTCGCGCCACCAAAGGGCGCGGGCTTCGCTGATCCGAGCGGACTCGGCCCCCGCGGCTCAGCCCCCGGCGATCGGGCGCCTCAGCACCACGAGGTCGGCGTCGAGCGGCAGCTCGCGGACGACGTCGGCGGTGCCGTCGGCGCGGGGCGCGCTCGCCAGCATCCCGGAGTCGAGCTCGCGGCGGAAGGCCTCGATCGCCTCGCGCTCCGCGGCCGCGTCCCCGGCGGTCCACTCCGCGAGCGTCGTATGGCCGGTGCGGTCCAATCTGACTAGGCGGGACATGGTTCCTCCTTGGTCGCGGCCTCGGCTGACTATACGCCCACGGTCCGATACCGGATGCCTCCGCGCGCTCCATAAAATCAGCGCCATGGCGGCCTACGACCACGCCGAGATCGAGCGCAGGTGGCAGCGCGTATGGGACAACGAGGAGACGTGGCGCGTCCCGAACCCGGGCGACGCCGACTTCGACCCCTCGAAGCCCAAGAGCTACGTGCTCGAGATGCTGCCGTACCCGTCGGGCGAGCCCCACATGGGGCACCTGAAGGTTTATTCGATCGGTGACGCAATCGCGCATTTCCGGCGCCGCAACGGTGTCGGCGTTATCCACCCGATGGGCTACGACGCGTTCGGGCTCCCGGCCGAGAACCACGCGATCAAGACCGGCGAGCATCCGCGCGTCTCAACCGAGCGCTCGATCGCCGAGTTCCGCGGGCAGTTCCGCTCCTGGGGCGTGTCGATCGACTGGTCGCGCGAGCTCGGGACGCACGAGCCCGAGTACTACCGCTGGACGCAGTGGATATTCCTGCAGCTGTTCGAGCGCGGGCTCGCCTACCGCACCGAGGCTCCCGTCCAGTGGTGCCCGCAGGACGCGACCGTGCTCGCGAACGAGCAGGTGATCGACGGCCGCTGCGAGCGTTGCGGGCATCTGGTCGAGCAGCGGCTGCTCGAGCAATGGTTCTTCCGCATCACCGACTACGCCGAGCGCCTGCTCGCCGACTTCGAGCTGCTCGACTCGTGGCCCGAGCACGTGATCACGATGCAGCGCAACTGGATCGGGCGCTCGGAGGGTGCCGAGGCGACGTTCCGCTGCGAGGAGCTCGGGATCGACTTCCCCGTGTTCACGACCCGTCCCGACACGCTCTTCGGTGCGACCTTCTTCGTGCTCGCGCCCGAGCACCCTGAGATCGATCGCCTCGTGGCCGGCACCGACGCCGAGGGCCCGGTGCGCGAGTACGTGAACGAGGCGATCCGGCGCTCGGCCGAGGAGCGCGGGCTCGAGGAGCGGGAGAAGACGGGCGTGCCCCTCGGCCGCAGCGTGACGAACCCGGTCAACGGCGAGCAGATCCCGATGTTCGTCGCCGACTACGTGCTGATGGAGTACGGCACCGGGGCGATCATGGCGGTGCCGGCGCACGACCAGCGCGATTACGACTTCGCCGTCAAGCACGGACTCGAGATCCGAACCGTGGTCGAGTCTGCCGACGGCGAGCTCCCCGAGGACGGCGCCTACGTCCAGCACACCGGGGACGAGGTCCTCGTCAACTCGGGCCCGTTCACCGGGATCTCGGCCGCCGATGCGATCGGGAAGATCATCGAGTGGCTCGAGGCCGAGGGCAACGGCCGCGCCGCGATCAATTACAGGCTCCGCGACTGGCTCGTCTCGCGCCAGCGCTACTGGGGGTGCCCGATCCCGATCGTCTACTGCGAGGGCTGCGGGATCGTCCCCGTGCCCGAGGACCAGCTGCCGGTCATCCTGCCCGACATAGACGACTACGCGCCGAAGGGAAAGAGCCCGCTCGCACAGGTAACCGACTGGGTCGAGACCGAGTGCCCGAGGTGCGGCGGCGCGGCGCGCCGCGAGACGGACACCATGGACACGTTCGTGGACTCGTCGTGGTACTTCCTGCGCTACCTCGACCCCCGCAACGATCAGGCCGCGTTCCGCCGCGAGGTCGCCGACCACTGGATGCCCGTCGACCAGTACATCGGCGGCGTCGAGCACGCGATCCTGCACCTGATGTATGCGCGCTTCTTCACCAAGGCGCTCGCCGACGTCGGCGCGCTCGAGGCGCAGGAGCCGTTCGCGAACCTGTTCACGCAGGGGATGGTGCTCCGCGACGGAGCGAAGATGTCGAAGTCAAAGGGCAACGTCGTCAGCCCCGCGGACTACGTCGAGCGCTTCGGCGCCGACACGGCCCGGACCTACATCTGCTTCATGGGCCCGCCCGACAAGGACGCCGACTGGGCCGACGAGGGGGTCGAGGGGGTGCACCGGTTCCTGGCCCGGATCTGGCGCCTCGCCGAGGAGGTCGGCGAGCGCGGTGCGTCCTCGGACGGAGACGGCTCACGGGGGGCTCCGCCCCCCTCGGCGCCGGCTTCGCCGGCGCCTCCCCCTGAGTCGAAGGAGGACCCCGCGCGGCTGCTGCTCGCGAAGTCGCACTGGGCGATCGAGAAGGTGACCCGCGACCTCGGCGAGCGCTTCCAGCTCAACACCGCCGTCGCCGCGGTGATGGAGCTCGTCAACGACGCCTACCGGCTCAAGGACGGGCTGTTCGGCGACGCGGTCGGGGAGCACGCGGTGCGGTTCGCGACCGCGACCGCCGCATCGCTCGTGTTCCCGTTCGCGCCGCACCTCGGCGCCGAGGTCTACGAGCGACTCACGGGTCGCCGCGTGTGGGAGGAGCCGTGGCCGGTGGCCGACCCCGAGCTGCTCGAACGCGACACGTTCACGCTCGTAGTCCAGGTCAACGGCAAGCTCCGCGACCAGGTCCAGGCCGCGGTCGGAGCCGGGGAGGACGAGCTGCTGAAGCTCGCCCGCGAGAGCGATCGGGTCCGGCAGCACACCGACGGTAAGCAGCTCGTCAAGGAGGTCGTCGTGCCGGGCAAGCTCGTCAACCTCGTCGTCCGCTAGCTGCCCGCGGGCGTTTCCGCGCTCGTGCAGGGGCGTTTCGCGGCGGGTGGCGCGTGCGATTCGCGTCTGCTACAAAGCCCGCGGAATGCTCGTGCGCAAGCAATCCGATGCGCCGGTCAACGACTGGCACCAGCTCCGAGCGCACATTCTCATGGACGCGGGCGAGCTCGGGTCCCGGAACATGTCGGTGACCTGGATCGAGGTTCCGCCGGGGGCCTCGGAGGAGATGCGCTCGCACGAGGAAGCCGAGCAGGTCTACGTGGTGACACGCGGCAACGGGACGATGTCGGCCGCCGGCGACACGCAGGAGCTCTCGGCCGGGGACCTCGTCCTGATCCCGCCCGCGACCGATCACTCGATCGCGAACGGGAGCGACGGCGAGTTCGCGTGCGTCTCCGTGCAATCGCCGGGGGTCTCCTCCGACGAGCTGTTCGGGGACGAGGTTGCGGCGCAGCTCGCGGGATACGACGACGACGAAGCCTAGGCGCCTGCAAACCCTCGCATCTCGGCGTCCTCGGCCGATCGTCTCGCTCACGTACGTTCTCAGTGCGCTCGCTTCGCCGATCGGCGTGCGTCCGCCGACATGCTCGGGTTCGGCGCCCAGGTGCTCTTGGTTCGTCGCCGGGTCGTAGTCCGCGGGCGCGTCCAGGGAGTCTTCTTTCGCGACTCGACGCGGCGGCGCGCGGCAGAGCGCGGGGTCTCGGGCTGGGTCCGCAACAACGCCGACGGCAGCGTCGAGGCCGTGTTCGAGGGCGACGAGGAGGCCGTGGAGGCGGCGGTCGCGTTCGCCCGCGACGGGCCGAGGGGGGCGGAGGTGAGCTCGATCGATGTCGTCGCGGAGGAGCCCGAGGGCCTGAGCGGGTTCGCGATCGCTTGACCGACTAGGCGCTGAGCGGTAGCAGCGCGCGCGCCACGCGTGGATCGGGTCCGGCGACGATCGCCGCGTGCCCCAGCTCAGCCGCTCGCAGCTCGCCGTATACGGCGCGATCGCCGTCGTCCTGCTGCTCGTCGGGGCGCGCTGGATCCGTTCCGGAGAGGGCCGCGGGGAGCCCCAGGGCGGGGTCAGCTTCGCGTCGCGATCCTCCGACGTCACCGGCGGCGAGGGCAGCGACGTCGTCGTCCACGTCGCCGGCGAGGTCAACCACCCCGGCGTCTACAGGCTGCCCGCGGGCTCGCGGGTGACCGACGGCGTCAGGCGCGCGGGCGGCGCGACGGCGCGCGCGGCCACCGACGGGATCAACCTCGCGGCGCGGCTCAGCGACGGCCAGCAGGTGATCGTCCCGGCGCGGACGCCCGCTGTGGGCGGCGGGACGGCGACGGCCGGCGCGTCAACGGCTGCGAGCGCGGCGGCGGACGGCCCGATCAGTCTCGGCAGCGCGACGCTCGAGGAGCTCGACACGATCGACGGGATCGGGCCAGTGACCGCGCAGGACATCCTCGACTACCGCGACCAGCATGGGGGGATCTCGTCGATCGACGAGCTCAACCGGGTGAGCGGGATCGGCCCGGCGACGATGGAGTCGCTGCGGGCGCGACTTCAGCCCTGAGCTGCGCCGGGGCGGAGTGGAGGGCGGTCGCGCTCGGCGGGCTCGCCGCCGGGCTCGCGATCGCGCCGGCGCTCGGCGGGCGCCCCGGGATCGGGCTCGCGGTGCTCGCGCTCGCCGCCGGGCTAGGGCTCGCGCTCGCGCGCCCTTGCGGACGGGGTCGGATCGCGGCGGCGGGATGGGTCGCGCTGGTCGCGGCCGCGGCCGCGGTCGGCGGGCTGGCGATCGGCTGCGAGCGCCTGGGCGCGATCGATGCCGGCGCGCTCGACGTCCACAGCGACCGTCCGGTCGAGGTCCGCGGCTTCGTGACCGCGGTTCCACGGCGAACCGAGGGCGAGGTCGAGGTCCGGATCGACACCGCCGACGGCCGCGTCGCGGTCCAGGCCCCCGAGCCCGTGCCCGAGCTGCCGATCGGCCGCGCGGTGCGCGCGAGCGGGAGGCTCAGCGACCCGCCGCCGTGGGAGGCCGGATACCTGCGGCGGTTCGGGATCGCCGAGGTCCTGCGGACGAGCCGGATCGAGCTCACGGGCGAAAGGCGCGGCGGCCTCGCGGGCGCGATCGACCGTGTCCGCGATCGCGCCGAGGCTGCGCTCGAGGAGGGGATGCCGGGCCCCGAGTCGGCGCTCGCGCGCGGCTTCGTGCTCGGCGAGGACGACCGCATCGACGCGCGGACGCGGACCGACTTCAAGCGCTCCGGGCTCGCGCACATCCTCGCGGTGTCGGGTCAGAACATCCTCCTGCTGGCGCTGCTCGCGATCCCGGCGCTCGCCGCGCTCGGGCTGCGAATGCGGACGCGGCTGATCTGCGTTCTGGCGCTGATCGCGATCTACGTCCCCGTCACCGGCGCGGTCCCCTCGATCCAGCGCGCCGCAGTGATGGGCGCCGCCGGGATCATCGCCGGGCTCGCTGGACGGCCGCGCTCGCGCTGGTACGCGATCCTGCTCGCGGCCGCGGTCACGCTCGGGTTGAACCCCCGAACCAGCGCCGACATCGGCTGGCAGCTGAGCTTCGCGGCGGTCGTCGGGATCCTGCTCTGGGCAGGTCCGCTGCGCGAAGCGATCCTCGGCGCGACCCGAGCGCGCTCCGGATCGCGGATCCGCGCCGCCGTCGCCGAGGGGGCGGCGCTGACAATCGCGGCAACGATCGCAACCGCGCCGTTGATGGCGCACGACTTCGAATACGTCTCGGTCGCGTCGCTGCCCGCGAACCTCGCGGTGATCCCGGCGATCGCGCCGGTGATGTGGCTCGGGATGGCGAGCGCGATCCTCGGCCAAGTCCCGTTCGTCCCGCTCGCGCCGCTGAACACGCTCAACGCGGTCCTGATCGCCTACGTCGCCCAGATCGCGCGCTGGTTCGCGACCCCCGGCTGGGCCGCCGTCGCGGTGAGGCTGTCGAGCCCGCTCGCGGTCGCCGCCGTGTACGCGGCGATGCTCGCCGCGGGATCGTCGATGACGGCCTCGCTTATCCGCCGCCGCGGCCTCGCGCCGCCGTCATCTCCGCGGGCAAAGCCACGGGGTCGCCGCGCACGGCTCGCGCCGGCGCTAGCACTGCTCGCGGGGCTGCTCCTGCTGCTCGTCGCGCCGGGGTCACCGCTCGCCGGCGGCGAGGCCGAGGAGCCGGGCTCTCCGCCCGGGCTCGTGGTCCGCGTGCTCGACATCGGCCAGGGCGACTCGATCCTGCTCCAGCCCGACGACGGCGCCCCCGTCCTCGTCGACGCCGGCCCGCCCGGCGATGAGATCGCGTCGAAGCTCGACGACGTGGGGGTCGAGCGCCTGGCCGCGATCGCGGTGACACACGATCAGAGCGACCACGCGGGAGGGGCGCCGGAGGCGCTCGACGCGGTCGACACGAAGAGGTTCGTGTACGCGGAGGCCGGCCGGCGTCTGCTCGGAGCCGCCCGCGCCGCGGGCGCCGACCTGACCCGCGTCGCCCAGGGCCGCACGATCACCTCCGGGAGCCTGCGCCTCGACGTGCTGTGGCCGCCGCCGGCGCTGCTCGAGCCGCACCCGACGCCGGACGAGGAGAACGGCCTCTCGCTCGTGATCCGCGCTCGCTGGCACCGGTTCTCGATCCTGCTCACCGGCGACGCCGAGGCGGAGGAGGTCCCGATCGACCCCGGGCCGATCGACGTGCTCAAGGTCTCGCACCACGGAAGCGACGACGCCGGTCTCGATGCGCTGCTCGAGCGGATCGCGCCGCGTCTCGCCGTGATCTCGGTTGGCGCCGGCAATTCGTACGGGCACCCGACGGCGCGCACGCTCGAGACCCTGGCCGAGCACGGGATTCCGGTGATGCGAACCGATCTCGACGGCAACGTCGAGATCGACGTGCGGCGCAGCGGCTGGAGCGCCCGGTCGGATTGAGCCCGTCCGCGGTCGAGTAGGCTGCCGCCGAACTCGAGGACTAGGGAAAGGACGATTCGATGAACCGCAAGCGCGCAGCCGCGATCCTGGCTGCAGCCGCGCTCGGCGTCGGGATATCGGCGTGCGGGAACAGCACCACGACCGTCGAGCAGGGCGGCGGAGGCGGCGGAGGCGGCGGCACGACAACCGCTAAGCCGACGACGACGACCCCGACGACGACCACCACTTCGAAGCCGCCGACGACCAGCGGGGGCGGCAACGGCGGCGGAGGCGTCAACTACTAGAGCCTGCGCGGCGGCGGCGCGCTCCGGGGAGGGCGCGCCCCGCTTTCCACCGCCTGCGGGCGGAATAGACTCGATCGACCCATGGCGGATGAGATCAAGCCCGCCTACCTGATCTCGGGCACCGACGAGGGCAAGATCGAAGCCACCCTCGCTCGGCTGCGGGCGCGGGCCGAGCGCGAGGGCGGCGCGGGCGCGCTCGAGGTGTTCGAGGGGCGCGAGGGTGCGGCGCCCGACGCCGAGGCGCTCGCGTCGGCGGTGCCGACGATCTCCCTGATCGCCTCGCGCCGCTACCTGCTCGCCGATCGCGTCGAGCGCTGGGGCTCGCGACAGCTCGAGACCGTCACCGCGGCGCTCGAGGCGCTCGGCCCCGAGACCACGATCGTGCTCGTCGCGCGCGGCAAGCCGCCGGCGAAGCTCGCGAAGGCGGTCAAGGGGGCGGGCGGCGAGACGCTCTCATTCGACGCGCCGCGCGGCCGGGAGCTCCCGCGGACGATGGTCGCCGAGGCGAAGGCCCGCGGCTTCGAGCTCGAGCCGCAGGCGGCCCGGGCGCTGGTCGAGCGGCTCGCGGCCCGCACGCTTCGGCTCGCCAACGAGCTCGACCGGCTGGCCCTGTGGGCGGGGTCGGAGGGGACGGTCACGCTCGACGACCTCGACGCGATGGTCGCCGACACCTCCGAGGAGGCGACGTGGGTGCTGTCGGACTCGCTGATCGAGCGCGAGCCCGCCGACGCCGCGATCGCCGCCGAGCGGCTCAGCGCGCAGGGGGAGAGCGTGTCCGGCCTGATCTATGCGATCGCGAAGCGGCTTCGCGAGGCCCGACGCGCCGCAAGCGCACTCGAGGCCGGAACGCCGCCGAAGGAGGTCGAGCGCTCGCTCGAGATGCACCCGTACGCGGCCAAGATGCTCGTCCGCCGCCTCCGTGGCGCCTCGGCAGCCGAGATCGAGACGGCGACCGGCGTGCTCGCCGACCTCGAGGTGTGGTGCCGGGGCGGCTCGGACTACGACGAGGCCGTCGCGCTGACGCTGGCGGTCAGGCAGGCTGCGGGCGCCGGTGCCGAGGCGGGCTAGGAGGCGTTCGCGCCGGCGCGAATCCGGGCTGCGCGGGCCTTCTTGCGCGCCCCGTTGTTCGCGTGCAGCGCGCCCTTCTGCACGGCCTTGTCGATCCGCGACACAAGCAGCCGGTGCTGCTCGACGATCTCCGCGTCGTCGCCCCCCGACACCGCGGCCTCGAGGCGGCGAAACTGGGTCTTCACGGCGCTCGTCAGCCGGCGGTTCTCGAACCGCTCACGGTCGGTGCGCAGGATGCGCTTCTTCTGCGATGCGATGTTGGCCATGCAGGTGGAGGTCCAGATCCCGCTGCCGGAGCGACCGGGATCGGGGCGGCGCGTGACTATAGCGACTTGATGGTCGCAACCCGATGATTGGCGAGTGAGCGGTGGAAGCAGAGACCGGTAGCTTCGAGGCGATAACGGGCCCCCCGCGGGAGGCGCCGAGAACCGAGCGCGGCGGTCGCCTCGCGCGCTCGACGGCGTTCTTCTCGTTCGCCACGGGACTCTCGCGGATCGCCGGGCTCGTGCGCGAGATCTTCGCCGCGAGCTACTTCGGGGTCAGGGGGCCGATGTCGGCGTTCACGATCGCGTTCCAGGTCCCGAACCTCGTCCGCAGCCTGTTCGCCGACCAGGCGATCCAGGCCGCACTCGTGCCCGTGTTCACCGAGCACCTGGAGCGCGGCGAGCGCCGCAAGGCGTTCCGGCTCGCCTCGACCCTGATCTTCGTCTTCACGCTTTTGATCGGGGCGCTGACCGCGATCTTCATCCTCGCGGCGCCGCTGATCATGCACGTGTTCGCGCCGGGGTTCTCGGGTCACATCTTCGACCTCACGGTGGCGCTGTCGCGGCTGCTGTTCCCGATCCTGCTCATGCTCGCGGTCTCGGGGCTCGTCGTCGGCGTGCTGCAGAGCTACGACCGCTTCGCGATGTTCGCGATCGCCCCGTTCTTCTGGAACGTCGCGATCATCGCCGTCATGGTCGGGGCCGCGCCGGCGTTCCCCAAAGGCGACGAGATCTACGCTTACGCCGTCGGAGTCCTCGTCGGGACGCTGGTCCAGCTCGCGCTCGTCACCTACGACCTACGCCACACCCCGTTCCGGCTCCAGCTCGTCTTCAACTGGCGCGGGCCGGACGTCCGCCACGTCGCGATGCTGATGCTGCCGGTGACGATCAGCCTCGGGCTGATCAACTTCAACCTCCTGATCAACAGCTTCTTCGGGACGCTCGTCTCCGACCAGGCGCCGGCGGCGATCGACAAGGCGTTCCGGATCTACATGCTCCCGCAGGGGATGTTCTCGGTCGCGGTTGCGACGGTGATCTTCCCGACCCTGTCGCGGCTCGCCGCGCGGCACGAGTACGAGGACCTGCGCGCGACGATGGCAAACGGGATGCGGCAGATCGTGCTCCTGCTCGTCCCCGCCGCGGCAGCGATCCTCGTGCTCTCGATCCCGATGATCCGCCTCGTCTACCAGCGCGGCGAGTTCGACGGCCACCAGACCGTGCTCGTCGCCGAGGCACTGTTCTGGTTCGCCCCGTCGCTGCCGCTGAACGGGCTCTTCCTGCTGTTGACGCGGACGTTCTTCAGCCTCCAGCGCCCGTGGGTGCCGAGCGCGGTCTCGGGCGTCAACCTCGCGATCACCGCGATCGTCGCGCTGCTGCTGTACAAGCCTTTCGGGGTCGGCGGGATCGTCGCCGCGACCGCGGTCGCGACCGGCGTCAGCGTTCTCGTGCTCGGGATCGTGCTGCGGCGCCAGCTCGGGCGGATCGAGCTCGGGCGGATGATCTCCAGCGGCATCCGGATCCTGATCGCGTCGGCGGCGCTGGCGGCGACGGCGTATCTGAGCTGGCACACGCTCGACCAGGCTCTCGGGCGTGCCGTCGTCGGCCAGGCGATCTCGATGCTGGTGGCGCTCGGGGTCGGGCTTGCCGTCTACATCGTCGCGCTGGTCGGGATGCGGGTTCCGGAGGCATTCCAGATCTGGCGCCTCCTGCGCCGCGGAGGAGAGCGAGCATCATGACCCTGAGCAACGTCGACGTCGTGCGTGGCCTCTACGAGTCGTTCAACTCGGGTGCGCCGGCGGGGGAACTGGCGGATCCCGAGATCGAGTGGGTGAACCCGCCCGACGCCGTCGAGCCGGGAACCCGGCGTGGAACCAGCGGCTGGAACGATGCCGTGCGGAACGTCCACGAGGGCTTCGGGGAGGCCCGGGTTGAGGTCGAGCGCATGACCGAGTCAGGAGACAAGGTCGCGGTCGAGATCAAGCTGCACATCAAGGGCGAGCGCAGCGGCGTCGAGGGGACGATGCCACAGAGCCACCTGTGGACGATCAGGGACGGCAGGGCCGTGCGCTTCGAGTGGTTCACCGACCCCGATCGAGCGCTCGCCATACTTGCGGACCGGCAATGAATCGAATCCGCAACTTCTCGATCATCGCCCACATCGACCACGGCAAGTCGACGCTGGCCGACCGCATCCTCGAGCTCACCGGCGCCGTGGAGAAGAGCAAGATGCGCGCCCAGCTACTCGACTCGATGGAGCTCGAGCGCGAGCGCGGGATCACGATCAAGGCCCAGGCGGTGCGGGTCGCCTACGAGGCGAGCGACGGCGGGACCTATCACCTCCACCTGATCGACACCCCAGGCCACGTCGACTTCTCGTACGAGGTCTCGCGCAGCCTCGCGGCGTGCGAGGGAGCGCTGCTCGTCGTCGACGCCGCCCAGGGGGTCGAGGCGCAGACAGTCGCGAACACCTACGCCGCGATCGACGCCGGCCTCGAGCTGATCCCGGTCCTGAACAAGGTCGACCTTCCGAGCGCCGACCCCGATCGCGTCGCGGGCGAGATCGCCGACCTGCTCGGCGCCGACGCCGACGACGCGCTGCGGATCTCGGCGAAGACCGGGGAGGGCGTCGGCGAGGTGCTGGAGGCGATCGTGAACCGGGTCCCGCCGCCCGCGGGCGACCCCGACGCCCCGGGGCGGGCGCTGATCTTCGACTCGAAGTTCGACCAGTACCGGGGCGTCGTCGCCTACGTGCGGACGGTCGACGGCGAGTTCACCGCCCGCGAGCCGATCATCGCGATGCAGGCCGGGACCGACGCGGAGATCGACGAGGTCGGATTCCTGATCCCGGCGATGCGCCCGGCCGAGGGGATGAGCGCCGGCGAGGTCGGCTACGTGATCACGGGGATCAAGGACGTCGCCCTGCTTCGCGTCGGCGACACGCTGACGTCGCGCGAGCGCCCCGCGGCCGAGCCGCTACCCGGCTACCGCGAGGTGAAGCCGGTCGTGTTCTGCGGCCTGTTCCCGATCGACGCCGACCGCTACGAGGACCTCCGCGATGCGCTCGAACGCCTGGCGCTCAACGACGCCGCGCTCAGCTACGAGCCCGAGAGCTCCGACGCGCTCGGCTTTGGCTTTCGGTGTGGCTTTCTCGGCCTCCTGCACATGGACATCGTCCGCGAGCGGCTCGAGCGCGAGTACGACCTCGAGCTGCTGGCGACGACGCCGAACGTGAGCTACGAGGTCAAGGTCCACGGCGGTGAGGTCGTCGAGGTCCACAGCCCGGCCGAGATGCCCGACCCGGGGACGATCGAGGAGATCGTCGAGCCGTTCATCCGCGCGACGATCATCGCCCCGTCGACATACGTCGGCGCGGTGATGGAGCTGTGCCAGGGTCGCCGCGGCGAGCACGTCGACATGCACTACCTCTCGCCCGAGCGCGTGCAGATCCGCTACGACCTCCCGCTCGCCGAGATCGTGCTCGACTTCTACGACCAGCTGAAGTCGCAGACGCGCGGCTACGCCTCGCTCGACTACGAGCCGCTCCCGGGGCGCGCCTCGGACCTCGTCAAGCTCGATGTCCTGCTCGCCGGCGACCGCGTCGACGCGCTGTCGATCGTCGTTCACCGCGATCGCGCCTTCCCGGCCGGCAAGGCGCTCGTCGAGCGGCTCCAGAAGACGATCCCGCGCCAGCTCTTCGACGTGCCGGTGCAGGCGGCGATCGGGTCGCGGATCCTCGCGCGCGAGACGGTCAAGGCGCTGCGAAAGGACGTGACCGCGAAGCTCTACGGCGGCGACGTCACCCGCAAGCGCAAGCTGCTCGAGAAGCAGAAGGCGGGAAAGAAGCGGATGAAGCAGGTCGGCCGCGTCGAGGTCCCGCAGGAGGCGTTTCTCGCCGTGCTCGAGCTGGATGAGTGAGGGTGGTGGCCGAGCCCGCGGGAGCGCAGCGCGAGAACGTTGAGACCGTGCGCGAGGGGATCGCGGCGTACGTGCGCGCCCCCGACGGCCCGGAACTGCTCGCGTTCCTCGCCGACGACGTCGAGATCTTCCTCCCCGCGGAGCTGGGGCCGAACTCGGGGACGTTTCGCGGCCACGACGAGTACCTCGAGTGGGTCGCGACCTGGCTCGACGCGTGGGATGACTTCACGATCGAGATCGCTGACACCGAGCCGGTGGGCGAGCGCCACGTCATCACGACGGTGCGCCAGACGGCAACCGGTCACGGGAGCGGCGTGCCGGTCGAGATGACGATGTTCTACATGTTCGAGGTCCGCGAACGTCAGGCCGCGGCACTGCATCTCTACCTCTCGCGCGAGGATGCGCTGAGCGTCGCCGCGCTGCGCGAGCGCGGTTCGGCTAACTAGAATCGCGCCGCTCCGATGACCCCGAGCGCCAATGACATCGTCGGTAAGCACTGGGACCCCGTCGACTACGAGGTTGGTCGCGAGAAGATCCGCGAGTACGCGCGCGCGGTCGGGGAGACGAACCCGGTCTATCTCGACCCCGACGCCGCGCGCGAGGCCGGGTTCCGCAACCTCGTCGCACCGCCGATGTTCTGCGTCGTCTACTCGGCCCCGGCGATGGGCCCCGCGGTGCTCGATCCCGAGCTCGGGATCAATCTCGCGGCGATGGTCCACGGAAGCCAGGAGTTCGACTGGGGCGAGCCGGTTTGCGCGGGCGACCTCGTGACGACGACTGCGAAGCTCGCCGCCGTCAACGAGCGACCCGGGATGACGTTCTACGTCTTCGAGTCGACGTCCACGAACCAGGACGGTGCAGAGACCGTCAGGGGCACGTGGACGAACATCGTTCGCGGCTAACCGCCCCCGGACGCGAAGCGGAGGAGGCGGTGACTGATTAGTTCGCTGGCGCCGCGGCCGGCTTATGGGCGACCGATGGTCGGCGGGATCTCGCTGTGTTCGGTCGGTAGCGACGCGGAGGCGGGCGCGTCGGGGACGTCGCCGCGCTTCGCGCTTCTGCTGCCCCACTTGATCGACACCGGCCGCCGTTCGAGCAGGGTCGGCCAGGTCGCGTCGTCGAGCGAGTCGGTCACCGCCAACCCGGAGCGTGCCTGGAAGTCGCGCACCGCGGCAGCGGTCGCGTCGTCGTAGACCCCGCTCGCGGCGACGGGCTCGTCCCACGCCAGCAGCAGCTCCTGTGCCTGGACGACGAGATCGCCGCGCGCCCCGACGTCGAGCGCCGGGTAGCCCGCGGGCGCGGCCGCGCCCGGCGCGGCCTTGTGCGGCTTCGTTCCGCCGCTTGACGTCGACCCGCCCAGCGACTCGGACAGCGTCTTCCACTCGCCCTTGCTCGTGTTCTGCCACGACCACCAGCTGACCCCGTGGGCGTTGTACCTCTTCGCCGTCTTGCGGAAGTCGAGGATCTGCTTTCGCGGCGGGTCGGCGTAGGTCTGCCCGAGCGGGAAGATCGGGCGCTTGTAGGCGGCGTTGACCCTGTAGGTGTGCGAGAAGATGTGCTTGACCGAGGTCCCGATCGTGTGCCAGTACATCTGCGGGACGTTGTTCTGGGCCCCGCCCTTGCCGAGGAAGACCGAGTACGGGAACGATTCGTGCAGGTTCACGTACGGGAACCCGGCGAGCCCCAGCGGGTAGTTGTTGCCGATCTTTTTGCGCAGCTTGTGGATGTAGTGCCTCGCCGCCTTGTACCTTCCCTCGTACTGGCCCTCGGCGTCGATTACGAGGCAGTCGGCGCCCTTGCGTACCGCGCGCGCTCCCTGCTTCGCCTCGCCCTTCGCCTTGCTGCCGTACACGAACTGCCACGCGCAGACGTTCAGGTTGCGGTGGTGCAGGCCGGCGACGAGCTGGGAGCTGAACTGGCTCCACGGCGAGGTCCCGTCGGAGCTCTTGACCAGCACCGTGTCGATCCCGTACTGCTTCGCCTTCGCCGCGATCGCATCGGCGCTGCCGCCCGCCTTGCTCACGTACCAGATCCACATCCCCTGGCCGTCGAGCGGGTTTGCGGCCGCCGGGGCAGCGCCGAGGATCGCCAACGCGCCGGCTGCGGCGAGTGCCGCACCGACCGAGCGAAGCTGGAATCTGCGCCGTCTTTCCCGCATCAAGACGAAGGGTCCGCGCCCGTCCCCGCGCGTGGGCCCAGTCTAGAATCCCATGCCCGAAAACCCTGCATGGACGAAAAGTTGCAGCGTCCGAAGCTAAAGAAATGAGGAACGAATGAGGGCGCCCAGATGACCCCCGAGATGAAGTCGGGCGACAGCCTTCCCGAGCTCAAGGTCACGCCCGACAAGTACCTGCCGCACCGCTACGCGGGCGCTTCGGGCGACTTCAACCCGATCCACATCGATCCCGAGTTCGCAAAGGCGGTCGGCCTGCCCGGGAACATCCTCCACGGTCTCTACTCGATGGCCCAGGTCGCCCGCGCGCACACCGAGGCGGCGGGCGGCGACCCGCGGGCGTTGAAGCGGCTCTCGGTCCAGTTCCGCGGCATGGGTATGCCCGAGCAGGAGATCGTCGTGAGCTCGACCGTGACCGACGCGGACGACGGGATGGTCACGACCGAGACGGTCGCCGCGCAGCAGGGCAACCAGATCATTCGCAACGCCCGGGCGACGCTCGCGCTCGACTAGGCGCCGGGAGGCCCGGGGGGCGTGCGGCTCGGGAGGCGTCCCGGACCTTCCTAGAATCTCATCCATGCCCGAGCCCACGCCCATGCCCACGCTCAGCGAGCGCCAGCAGCGGATCCTCCGACTCGTCGTCGACGCCTACCTCGGCGAGGCGCGCCCGGTCGGTTCGCACGCGATCGCCGGCCGCGACGAGGTCGAGTGGAGCGCCTCGACGGTGCGCGCCGAGCTCGCGGCGCTCGAGGAGGCCGGCTACCTCACCCATCCGCACACCTCCGCCGGCCGGGTGCCGACCGAGCGCGGCTACCGCTTCTACGTCGACTCGCTCGTCGCCTCGAGCGAGGGGCACCCCGCGCGCGCCGAGCCCGCGCTCGAGCTGTCGCGGATCCGGCGCGAGGTGGACGAGGCGATGCGCGAGACGACGGCGACGCTGTCGCGCGTCAACGACCTGTTGGCGCTCGTCACCGCGCCGCCGGCCTCGAGCGCGCGGATCCACCGCGTCGAGGTGTTGCTGCTGCAGCCGAGCGTCGCGATGGTCGTCGTGATCGCCTCGAACGGCCAGGTCGAGCGGCGCGTGTTCACCTTCCAGCGCCCGCTCGACTCCGGGCTCGTCGAATGGGCCTCGAGCTATCTCAACGAGCGCCTCGCGGGGATGGGGCTCGGCGCGCGGATGATCGCCGGCCGGCTCGCCGATCCCGAGCTCGGCGAGGTCGAGTCCGCGTTCCTGACCCAGATCGGCGACGCGTTCACGGGCCTCGAGAGCGACGCCGAGGACACGCTCTACGTCGACGGAACCGCGCGGCTGCTCTCGCGCGAGCACCTCACCGATCTCGATCAGGCCGACTCGCTCGTCGACACGCTCGAGCGTCGCGCGAGCCTGCTCGGCGTGCTGCGCTCGGCGCTCGAGAAGCGCTCGGTGTTCCTGTGGATCGGCGATGAGAACCCGGACCCGGCGCTGCGCTCGGTGAGCGTCGTCGGCGCCAACTACGGCCTCGGGTATCGCAACCTCGGCGCCGTCGGGGTGCTCGGCCCGCTGCGGATGGACTACGAGACCGCGATCGCGTCCGTGCGCGACGCCGCCGAGCAGCTCTCTCGCTTCTTCGAGTCCGTCTACGAGGGCTAGTGGACCGCTAGCGATGGCGGCCGACTACTACGACGTCCTCGGCGTCGATCGGGGCGCGTCGACCGAGCAGATCAAGAAGGCGTTCCGCGGGCTCGCCCGCGAGCTCCATCCCGACGTCAACAGGCACGACCCCGACGCCGAGGAGAAGTTCAAGCAGGCAGCCGAGGCCTACGAGGTGCTCTCCGATCCCGAGCGGCGCCGCGTCTACGACGCGTTCGGCTCCGAGGGCCTGCGGAGCGGCGGCTGGACCCCGGGCGGGACGGGCGGGATCGAGGACATCCTCTCCTCGCTGTTCGGCGGGGGCGGAGCCGGCTCGCCGTTCGGCGACCTGTTCGGGTTCGGCGCGGGCGGTCCCGCGGGCGGCGCCGATATCGCGACCGAGATCGAGATCACGCTTGCCGACGTCCTTACCGGGACCACGCGCGAGGTCAGCTTCGAGGCGGTCGCTGTCTGCGAGCACTGCAACGGCAACGGCGCCGAGCCCGGGACGCCGATCAACACCTGCCCCGAGTGCGACGGCGCGGGCCAGATCCGCCAGGTGAGCCGGACGCCGTTCGGCCAGATGGTTCGCGCCGGGGTCTGCCCGCGCTGCCAGGGTGCGGGGAAGATCCCCGAGACCCCGTGCGAGCGCTGCCGGGGGCGTGGGCGCGTCACCGCGGAGAAGACCTGGGACGTTGAGGTCCCGCCCGGGATCGAGTCCGGGCAGCGGATCAGGATCGGCGGCGGGGGACATGTCGGCGAGCCCGGCGCCCCGGCCGGCGACCTCTACGTGATTGTCCACGTTGCCGACGACGAGCGCTTCCAGCGCGAGGGCTCAGACCTCGTCAGTGTCTCCGAGATCAGCGCGACCGCGGCGATGCTCGGGACGACGGTCACCGTCTCGACGCTCGACGGGGACCGGAAGGTCGAGGTCCACGCGGGGACGCAGCCGGGCGACCACGAGGTGCTCAAGTCGGCGGGCCTGCCGCGCCTGCGTGGCGGCCGCCGCGGCGACCAGCACGTCTACTTCAACGTCGTCGTCCCCACGAACCTCAGCGAGGAGCAGCGCGAGCTCGCCGAGGGCCTCGAGGACAGCATCGGCCCGGAGAACCTCGTCCGCGAGCACGAGGGCATCTTCCGCCGCGTCAAGCGCGCGTTCGGATAGCGGCGAGCGCCATGGCGAGCCCGATCCTGGCAACCGCGATCGAGCACTGGAACGAGCTGCTCGTCGACGACACCGAGGTTCGCGACCGGATGGGCAAGCTGCGAAGCTGGCTCGCCGACCGCGAGCTCGAGGTCGAGGGGCGGCCGCTGTGCTCGGTGCTGCGCCCGCACCTGATCGCCGAGAAGGACCTCGACCGCCAGCGGGTGATCTCCGCGCTCCTGATCTCGGCCGTGTACAAGATCCGCGACGCCCTGCTCGCCGACGAGCAGCTCCGGCGCGAGAACCTCGGCACGTTCGAAGAGGCGGTCGGGCACCTGCTCGCGCTCGAGAAGCGGGCGGTCGCGGACGGCGCGCTGATCCGCCTCGACTCCTCGCTCGCGCGGACCCAGCTCCACTTCATCGAGCTCAACGCCGACACGCCGCAGGGGACCGGGCACAACGACGGGATCGTCTCGTTCTTCCAGCGCCTCGAGACCTTCGCCCGTTTCTCCGATCGCTATCGCGTGCGGCCGCTGCGGCTCGAGGGGGTCCTGCTCGAGACGCTGCTGAAGGCGTGGGAGAACTGGGGCGGGACCGACAAGCCGACGATCGCGACGATCTGCCTGACCTCGGATCCCGTCCGCCTCACCGGACTCGAGATCGACGATCGCTACTTCAAGCAGCAGGGCTACGAGTCGATCCTCTGCGACCCGCGCGAGCTCGACTGGGACGGCGAGCGGCTGCGGCACGGCGACGACGCCGTCGACATCGTCCACCGCGTGATGCTGACCGGCGAGTGCGTCGCGCGCTCGGACGAGTTCAAGGCGGTGCTCGACGCGGTCAGCGCCGGCGCCGTGTGCATGGTGAACCCGTTCCGCAGCGAGCTGCTCGGCCACAAGGCCGTGTTCGCGCTGCTAACCGACCCCGCGCGCGACTTTGGCTTCAGCGCCAAGGAGCGCGCCGCGATCCGCACCCACGTCCCGTGGACGCGCCGCGTCGCCGACGGCAGGACGACCGGCCCCGGAGGGACCGACGTCGACCTCGTCGAGTACGTGACCGAGAACCGCCCGCGGCTCGTTCTGAAGCCGGCGCACGACTACGGCGGGCACGGCGTTCACCTCGGCTGGGACGAGAGCGACTCAGAATGGGCCGAAGCGCTGAAGCGCTCGCTCGAAACCGACTACATCGTCCAGCACCGGGTCGAGCTCCACCGCGAGGTCTACCCGACCCTCGACGCGCCGACATCGGGCTCGACCTTCTACGAGGACACCGACCCGTTCGTGTTCCAGGGCGAGCTCCGCGGACTGCTGACGCGGCTGAGCGCGAACGAGATCACGAACGTGCACGCGAGCGGCAGCCTCGTCGCGAGCTTTGCGATCGCGCCGCGGACGTGATCCGGCTCGCGGTCCGCTGCCGCCCCGAGCTTGCGGACCAGGTGCTCGCGGAGCTGACCGAGCTCGCGCCGGGTGGGGTCGAGGAGGAGCGCGGCCTCGACTACGTCGAGTACGCGGTCTATGGCGCGCCGGGCGAGCTCCCGGCGGTCCCCGATCTCGAGGCGGCCGCCGGCGACGGGCTCGTCGAGATCCACTCGACCGACGTCCCCGACGACTGGGCCGAGCGCTGGCAGGACTTTCACCGACCGGTGCTCGTCAGGGGCCGGCTGTGGGTGCGGCCCTCGTGGGAGCAGGACGCGGCCGGCGAGGGCGAGATCGACGTCGTCGTCGACCCCGGGAACGCGTTCGGGACCGGGGCCCACGCGACGACCCGGCTCTGCCTCGAGCTGCTGCTCGAGCGCGCCGCAGCCGATCGCGCGCGCGGCGCGCTCGCTGACTGGGGCACGGGCTCGGGCGTGCTCGCGATCGCCGCGGGGAAGCTCGGTTGGGGGCCGATCGTCGCCTGCGACCATGAGCGTGCGGCGCTCGACGCCGCGGCGGCGAACGCCGCCGCGAACGGGGTCGAGCTCGAGACCCGGCGCGCCAACCTCCGCGAGCAGGATCCGCCGACCGCGCCGACCGTGCTCGCGAACCTCACCGCCCCGGTGCTGCTCCCGATTGCGGAGCGCCTCGCCGCATTCGAGCACGGGGTCGAGACGCTGATCTGCTCTGGCCTGCTCGAAGCCGAGGTGCGCGCGGTCGAGGAGGCGTTCGGCGCGACGGGGCTGCGATCGGTGAAGCGGCGGCGCTCAGGGGACTGGTCGGCGCTGCGCTTCGACCGTGGGTCGGGGTGAGGTCCGCGGCTGGTCGTACTCGGGCAGCGCGAAGCGGTCGGCGAACATCCGCCGCATCAGCAGCGTCGAGAGGTAGGGGACGCGCAGGAGCGCCGTCGCCTTGTTTCGCACCGAGATCCCGAATCGCGTCCGCGGCGCGAACGACGAGGCGAAGCGCTCGGCCGCCTTCTGCTTCGACTCGATGAAGGGGCGAAGCGTGCGCTCGTAGGCCGCGAACGCCCGGCTGTGATCCGCCGGAGCGCGCGAGAGCTCGCCCGCGAGCACGTAGGCGCCGGCCATCGCGAGCGCGGCACCCTCTCCAGACAGCAGCGAGGGGCAGTGGGCGGCGTCGCCGACGAGCGCGCAGCGCCCGCGCGACCAGCTCGACATCCGGATCTGGCTGACGGTGTCGACGTAGAGCTCCGAGCAGTCGTCGAGGCCGGCGAGGATCTCCGGGGTCTCCCAGCCGTCGACGTCGAACACCTCCCTCAGGATCCGCTTCTGGTCGGGCACGTCACCGTTGGCGTCGAGGACCGGCTCGTCGCTGGCGAACACGAGCAGGATCCCGGTGCGGCCGTCGCGCAGCGAGTAGCGCGCGATCTGGCGCCCCGGAGTCGCGAAGCCGATGTAGGCGCCCTCGTCGCGGTGGGGGTAGTCGTCGAGGACGAACGAGGCGACGCAGTACCCGAGGTAGCGTTCGTACGCGGGGTCGTTGCCGAACGCCGCGCCGCGCACGGCCGAGTGCAGGCCGTCGGCGCCGACGACGAGGTCGAAGCGGCGGGTCTCGCCGCTCGCCAGAGTGACCTCGACTCCCGCGTCGCCGTCCTCGAGGACGGTGATCGCGTCGCCGAAGATCGTCTCGACCTCGCCCGCCACGGTCGTGTACAGGGTGTGGGCGAGGTCGCCCCTGAGGATGCTGAAGTAGCGGCCGTCCAGAGCGCGTCGAAGGGAGTGACCCCCGAAGCCCGAGACGCCCCTCCCGCGTTCATTCACGAGGCTCAGCTCGTAGATCCCATAGCCGACCTCGCGCAGCCGGGTCAACAGCTCCATTCGCTCCGCGACGTCGTATCCGACCCCCCAGAAGTCGATGATGTATCCGCCCTCGCGCGGCGCCGGCGCCCTCTCGACGAGGGTCGGCTCGAACCCGCGACGCCGCAGCCAGTAGGCGAGGCACGGTCCGGCGACTCCGGTTCCCGAGATCAGGACCTTGCGAGCCTCCATCGGTCTCTTTCTACCCGGAAGACGCACGTTCTTGCACGGCTTCGGGATCATCACATCGTGAACGCCGATCGCGCGTCGCTCCCAATCGCAGTCTTCGACTCCGGGGTCGGCGGATTGACCGTTCTTCATGAGTGCCTCGTCTCGCTCCCGAGCGAGGACTTCGTCTACCTCGGCGACACGGCGCGGTTCCCGTACGGGACTAAGGAGCCGGAGGAGCTCCGCGCCCGCGTCGCCGAGAACACGAGCTACCTGCTCGACCGCGGCGCGAAGCTGCTGATCATCGCCTGCAACTCGGCCGCCTCGACCGGGCTCGGGACGGCGCGCGAGATCGCCGCCGAGCATGGGGTTGAGGTCGTCGCCGTGATCGAGCCGGAGGCGGAGATCGCCGCCGCGATCACCGACTCCGGCCGCGTCGGCGTGCTCGCGACGATGATGACGATCGAGAGCGGTGCCTACCTCGAGGCGCTGCAGCTCCAGCACCGCTCGCTCCAGGTCCATCAGGTGGGCACGGCGGAGCTCGCGCCGATGATCCAGAACGGATCGCCGTTCGACGAGCGAGCGATGGAGATCGCGCGGCAGTGCTGCGCGCCGTTCCACGACGCGGACGTCGACACGCTGATCCTCGGCTGCACGCACTTCCCGCTGCTCGCGCCGATGCTGCAGCGGATACTCGGGCGCGACGTCCGCCTCGTCACCGCGGGCCACGCGGTCGCGGCGAAGGCGCAGCGAATCCTCGAGTCGGGCGGGATCGAGTCCCGCACCGAGGGAGAGGGCGACTACAGCTTCCTCTGCACCGGCGACGTCGAGTCGTTCCGCGGGCTCGGCAACCGCTTCCTGCAGATGCCGCTCGGCCGGGTCGAGCAGGTGCGGATCGGTTGAGCCCGGCACGGCGACTACCCTTGTGGGCGTGACGATCCTCGAGCGCGTTCAGGAGGACACGAAGGCCGCGATGCGCGCCGGTGAGCGCGATCGCGTCGCCGCGCTGCGCCTGATCGCGAACTCGCTCCAGCAGGACGCGAAGCTCGGCGAGGGCGACGAGATCGCGGTGCTTCAGAGCGAGCGCAAGAAGCGGCTCGAGGCCGCGGAGGCGTACGAGAACGGCGGCCGCGACGAGCAGGCCGGGTCCGAGCGCGCCGAGGCCGAGGTGATCGAGTCCTACCTCCCCGAGCAGCTCGGCGACGCCGAGCTCGAGGAGATCGTCGGCGCCGCCGTCGAGGAGTCTGGGGCCGAGGGGCCGAAGGAGATGGGCAAGGTGATGTCGATCGTGATGCCGAAGGTCCAGGGGCGCGCGGACGGCAAGCGGGTCAGCGAGGCGGTGCGCGCGAGGCTTGGCTCGTAGGCAGTTGACGCTCGACAACACGGTCGCCACTGAGCTGGCCGGCTCCGAGGACGCCGTGCTTCGGGCGCTGGAGGGACACCTGGGTTGCGAGCTCTACCTGCGGGGCAACGTGCTCACCCTCGACGGCGAGCCCGGCGAGGTGCGATCGGCGGAGACGGTGGTCGGCGAGCTCGTCGAGCTGATCGAGCAGGGACACGAGATCGCGCCGGGGACGATCGAGGCGGTCACCGGCGCCCTCGACGCTCACGAGAGCCCCGCGGAGATCCTCGATGACGTGATCTGGCGCCACCGGAACACGAAGGTGGCCCCGCGGACGGTGAACCAGAAGCGCTACGTCGACTCGATCCGTGAGCACACGGTGACGTTCGGGATCGGCCCGGCGGGGACGGGGAAGACCTTCCTCGCCGTCGCGATGGCGGTCGCCGCGCTCGACTCGCGCCAGGTCAACCGCGTCATCCTCACCCGGCCCGCGGTCGAGGCGGGCGAGCGGCTCGGCTTCCTCCCTGGGGACATCCAGGCGAAGGTCGATCCGTACCTGCGCCCACTGTTCGACGCCCTTCTCGACATGCTCGACCCGGACCGCGTCAACACCTACTTCGACCGCGGCGTGATCGAGGTCGCGCCGCTTGCGTTCATGCGCGGCCGCTCGCTGAATGACTCCTTCGTGATCCTCGACGAGGCGCAGAACACGAGCCCGGAGCAGATGAAGATGTTCCTGACCAGGCTCGGGTTCGGATCGCGGATGGTCGTCACCGGCGACGTGACGCAGATCGACCTCCCGCGCGACCAGCGCTCGGGGCTCGTGATCGTCGGCGAGATCCTGCGCGAGGTCCAGGACATCTCGTTCGTCCGCTTCGGCGGTGACGACGTCGTCCGCCACAAGCTCGTGCAGCGGATCGTCGAGGCGTACGGAACCTACGAGCGCGACGGCGATTGAGCCTCGACCTCGCCGACGTGCCCGACGAGCTTCGCGACCCGGCGCGCGCCGCGCTGAACGCCGCCGGCGTCGACGCGGGGCACCTCTCGATCGAGTTCGTCAGCGAGGAGCGGATTTGCGAGCTCAACCGCGACCACCGTGGACGCGACCGGCCGACCGACGTGCTCGCATTCCCGATCGACGGGGCGGGCGAGGAGGTCGGGCCGCGCGAGCTCGGCGACGTCGTCATCTGCCCCGAGCATTCCTCCGACGTCCGCGAGGCTGCCGTCCACGGCGTGCTGCACCTGTGCGGGTATGACCACGAGCGCGACGACGGCGAGATGCTCGCGCTTCAGGACGAGATCATGCAGGATCTCAGTGACCCGGCTGAACCGGACGCGAAGCCGAGGATTCAGCCGGAATGACTGGGTCCCCCTCGTGGACGACCCCGCCCGTGACGACGCGGCCACGCACCCCGGCGCGCCGCGCGAGGGGCTTGAGCAGCGGCTTTCCGGCCAGCTCCTGGAGGTGCCGGCACGGCGGGTTCGGCTCCAGCGGCTCGACCTCCACCTTGCCGAGCCGCAGCGTCTGCCCGACGAGCTCGCCGAGTCGCACTCCCGCGGTGACGATGTTGCGGCGTGTGTCCTCGAGCTCGATCTTGATCCCTGACTCGGCGACGGCCGCCTCGACCGCCTCGGACTCGATCAGCGTGACCTCGTCCGCCGGCTCACCGCCCTCCGCGGGCTGAAAGTAACGGTCGCCCTCGAGGCCGCGGCCGGCGACGGCCCTGACTTCAGCCACGCGCTGCATCGGCCGCCCAGGCTCCGCCCCGACGTAGATGCCGACGACTCGACCGTCGCTCAAGCCGCTCGTCTCCTCCGCTCGGACCACGCGTACCGGCACACTACGGGAAGGTGAGCGGCGAGCGAACGATTCGGCCGGCGCGCGAGGACGAGGTGAGCGCTGTGCTCGACATGTACGAGTGGCTGTTTGCGCCGCCGGGTTCGAAGCCGTCGAGCTGGGACCGAGGCCACGCATCGAAGGCGCTGCTCGCGGCAATCGAGGGCGACGACTCGACGGTGTTCGTCGACGAGCGCGGTGGCGGTCTCGCCGGCTTCTGCACCGCCTACATCGACCTCGACTCGGTCCGCTTCGGCGTCCGCTGCTGGGTCGAAGACCTTGCCGTCGATCCTTCGAGCCGCTCCGAGGGGATCGGCGCGCGCCTGCTCGCGGCCGCGCGCGAGTGGGCCGCCGGTCGCGGCGCCACCCACCTCGAGCTCGACAGCAGCGAGGCGAGGCGCGACGCGCACCGCTTCTACGAGCGGGAGGGTGGGGGAAATCGCTCGATCTCGTTCACCTGGGAGCTGGACCGGTAGCCGGGCGCGCCGGCATCGTCGGCCTAGCCGGGCGCCCCAACGTCGGCAAGTCGACGCTGGTCAACGCGATCGTCGGGGCAAAGGTCGCGATCGTCTCCGACCGCCCGCAGACGACGCGGCGTGCGGTCCGCGGTGTCGCAACCGCGTTCGACGGCGGCTGGCAGATCGTGCTCGTCGACCTGCCCGGAGTGCAGCGCCCGCGCGACGCGCTGACCGGGCGGATGCAGTCACGGGTCGAGCACGAGCTCGCCGACGCCGACGCGGTCCTGCTCGTGCTCGACGGCGAGCAGGGGGTGGGGCCGGGGGACCGCTTCATCGCCAGGTCGATGCTCGACGCCGGCGAGGCCCCCGCGCCCGTCGTCTGCGCTGTGAACAAGATCGACCGGCTCGGCAAGCCGGCGATCACTGAGGCGCTTGCCGCCGCGGAGGAGCTCGATGTCGCCGACGAGATCGTCCCCGTCAGCGCGCGCACCGGTACCGGGGTGGAGGAGCTGACCGATCTCCTCGGAGCGCTGATGCCCGAGGGGCCGCCGCTGCACCCGCCCGGCGACCGCAGCGACCTCACCCGCGAGGTGATGGCCGCGGAGCTGATCCGCGAGCAGGTCCTGCGGCGCACGCGCGAGGAGGTCCCGCATGCGGTCGAGGTCGCTGTCCAGAGCCTCTCGGTTCGGGACGACGGCCTGGTCGAAGTCATCGCCGAGATCTGGGTCGAGGCCGACTCCCAGAAGGGGATCGTCGTCGGCAAGGGCGGTCGGATGATCCGCGAGATCGGGACCGCCGCGCGCAAGGAGCTCGAACGCGAGCTCGTCGCCCGGGTCTTCCTCGATCTCCAGGTCAAGGTGCGCTCGCGCTGGCGCCGCGACGACGGGCTCCTCGACCGGCTCGGATACGACTGATCGGGCACCGGTGTGCGGGGCGGCCGGGGGCGACTCCTAATATGCCTGCAATGACGGAGGCGATTCATTTCGACGAAACCGGCCTCGTGCCCTGCGTGATGCAGGATTGGCGCACGGGCGAGGTGTTGACCCTCGCGTACATGAACCGCGAGGCGCTCGAGCGCACCCGCGAGACGGGGGAGATGCACTTCTACAGTCGCCGCAGGCGCGAGATCTGGCACAAGGGCGAGACGTCGGGGAATGTCCAGCGCGTGCGTCAGATCCGCTACGACTGCGACGGCGACGCGCTCGTCGCGCTTGTCGAGCCCGCGGGAGCGGCGTGCCACACCGGGGAGCGCTCGTGCTTCTACCGCGACCTCGAAGGAACGGCGGACGCGACCGTCGACGCGCCGGCGGTCCCGGGCGAGCCCGAGCCGGCTACTCACGAGGCGCTGGCGGAGCTCGAGCGCACGCTGCTCGCCCGTCAGCGCGAGCGCCCCGATGGCTCGTACACGGTCGCGCTGCTCGACGATCCGCCGAGGATCGGCGCCAAGGTCCGCGAGGAGGCCGAGGAGGTCTCGCGCGCGGCGCGCACGGAGTCGGAGGAGCGTGTCGCCGAGGAGGCCGCCGACGTCCTCTATCACCTGCACGTGTTGATGCTGTCGCGCGGGGTGTCGATGGCCGTCGCCCTGGAGATGCTGAATGGCCGTCGCCGCTGATCCCGACCTCAGGCTCGAGCCGGACCTCGAGCGCGCGCGCGAGCTCGCGCGCGACTCGAACCTGATCCCGGTCGCGTACCGGTTCGTCGACGACACCGAGACGCCGGTGTCGGCGTTCCTGAAGCTGCGCGGCTCGGGCCCTGCGTTCCTGCTCGAGTCCGCCGAGCAGGGTCGGCTTGGTCGCTACTCGTTCCTCGGTTTTCGCCCGCGCGCGGTCCTGCGATGGTCCGACAGCCTGCTCTCAGAGTGGACGGGCGCGGAGCTGGCGACCGCCGGCGCGGCGGGCGAGTGGGGCGATCCGACCACGGCGCGGCCGGCGCGTGATCCCTACACGGCGGTCGCCGAGTATCTCGACCGGTTCAAGATCGCGCCGGTCGACGGGCTGCCGCCGTTCGCGGGCGGCGCGGTCGGGTTCTTCGGCTACGACCTCGTTCGCACCGTGGAGCCGCTCGGCGAGCCGAATCCAGACCCGCTCGGGCTCCCGGACATGGTGCTGATGATCAGCGACGTCCTCGTTGCCTTCGACCACCAGCGACACGAGCTGACGCTGCTCGCGAACGCGTTCGTCGACGATGGCGACGAGGTCGACGCCGCCTACTCGCGCGCGGCCGAGGCGATCGAGGACGTCCGCGAGCGCCTGCGCCAGCCGGTCCCTCGTCTCACCCGCAACCCCGTCGAGGCGGAAGCGGGAGCGGAGCAGTCGGCGGGCTTTGTCTCCAACATGACGCGGGAGGAGTTCGAGGCCAAAGTCAGCCAGATCATCGAGTACGTCCACGCCGGCGATGCGTTTCAGGTCGTGCCCTCGCAGCGCTTCTCGGCCCCCTGTCCGGTCGAGGCGTTCTCGATCTATCGGGGCCTGCGGACGATCAATCCCTCCCCGTACATGTACTTCCTCGATTTTGGCGACTTCGAGATCGCGGGCGCCTCGCCCGAGCCGCTAGTCAAGGTCACGGGGCGGACGGTCGAGACGCGCCCGATCGCGGGCACGTATCCCGCGCGGCGAGAACGAGGAGGAGGATCGCCGCCAGGCGGAGGCGCTGCTCGCCGATCCCAAGGAGCGCGCCGAGCACGTGATGCTCGTCGACCTCGGCCGCAACGACCTCGGGCGCGTGTCCGAGTACGGCTCGGTCAGCGTCGACGAGCTGATGGTCGTCGAGACCTACTCGCACGTCCTTCACATCGTCAGCCAGGTCTCGGGCCGCCTGCGCGACGGGATCACGGCGATGGACGCGCTGCGCGCGACGCTGCCGGCGGGGACGCTGTCGGGAGCGCCGAAGGTGCGCGCGATGCAGATCATCGACGAGCTCGAGCCGCACAAGCGCTGCTCGTACGGAGGGGCGATCGGCTACCTCTCGTACACGGGCGATCTCGACACGGCGATACACATTCGGACCGTCGTCGTCAAGGATGGGGTCGTCCACGTGCAGGCGGGGGCCGGGACGGTGGCGGACGCGAAGCCCGACTACGAATATCGAGAGTCGGTGAACAAGGCGCAGGCGGTGTTCCGCGCAGTCGAGCTCGCGGTCGAGCAACCGGAGTGGCCATGAAGCAACAAACACCCACCTGCTACTCGCTTCGCAATCGGGGGCTGCGCCCCCTCTGCTCAGCGCCCAGATCATGAGAGTCCTTGTGATCGACAACTACGACTCGTTCACCTACAACCTCGTCCAGTACCTGGGAGAGCTCGGCGCCGAGCTCGACGTCGTCCGCAACGACAAGGCGGAGATCACCGAGCTGCTCGAGCGCAAGCCCGACCGGCTCGTGATCTCGCCGGGACCGTGCACACCGGCCGACGCCGGGATCTCAATCGAGGCTTCGCGGGCGTTCGCCGAGGCCGGGACCCCGGTCCTCGGGGTATGCCTTGGGCACCAGTCGATGGTTGAGGCGTTCGGCGGCAGGACGATCCGCGGCGAGCCGATCCACGGCAAGGACGCTGAGATCGAGCACGACGGCCGCTCGGTGTACGGCGGGCTCCCGAGCCCGTTCAGGGCCGGTCGCTACCACTCGCTCGTTGCCGATCCCCAGCTCCCCGAGGAGCTCGAGCTGACCGCGAGCTTCGACGGCGTTGTGATGGGCGTTCGCCACCGCTCGCTCCCCGCCGAGGGCGTCCAGTTCCATCCCGAGTCCGTGCTCACGCCGAACGGCAAGGACCTGCTCCGTAACTTCCTCGCCGACTAGGACCGGCCGATGACCAACGACATCCTCACCCGCGCGATCGAAGAGCTGTGCTCCGGGACCCACCTCACGGCGGACCACACCTCGGCCGTGCTCAGCGAGATCATGGAGGGCCGCGCGGGCGAGGTCCAGACCGGGGCGTTTCTGATCGCGCTGCGCGCCAAGGGCGAGACGGTTCCCGAGCTCGTCGGGCTGGCGCGGACGATGCGCGAGCTCGCGGCCCCGGTCGACGTCGACCGCGACGCGCTCGTCGACACCGCAGGCACCGGTGGGGGGCCCACGACGTTCAACGTCTCGACGACGGCCGCGCTGATCGCGGCGGGCGCAGGCTGTGCCGTCGCCAAACACGGCAACCGCTCGGCGACGAGCAAGTCGGGCTCGGCCGACGTGCTCGAGGCGCTTGGCGTCAACATCGAGCTCGGCCCGGACGAGGTCGCGCGCTGTATCGACGAGGTCGGGTTCGGGTTCATGTTCGCGCCGCGCCATCACGCTGCGACGAAGCACGTCGTCCCGGTCCGCAAGGAGCTTGCCGTGCGGACGATCTTCAACTTCCTCGGGCCGCTCACCAACCCTGCCGGCGCGCGCCGCCAGCTGCTCGGCGTCTCCGGCCGCGTCTACCAGGAGACGATCGCCGAGGCGCTCGTCGGCCTCGGCTGCGAGCGCGCCTTCGTTGTCTCCTCCGACGACGGGATCGACGAGCTCGGCGTCAGCGACCGCACGCGGGTGATCGAGGTCAGCGACGGAGGGACCGAGGAGTGGTTCGTGGGCCCCGAGGACCTCGGGCTCGCGCAGGCGCCGCTCGAGGCCGTCGCGGGGGGCACGCCGGAGGAGAACGCCGCCGTGACGCGCGCCGTCCTCGCCGGCGAGCCGGGACCGGCGCTCGACGTCTCGCTCCTCAACGCTGGCGCTGCGATCACGGTCGCCGGCGGCGCGGACGACCTCGCCGGGGGCGTCGAGCGCGCCCGCGAGGCGGTCGACTCGGGCGCCGCGACGGGCGTCCTCGACCGTCTGGTCGAGCTCACGACTAGCCTTTGAGAATCAAATCGCCATTCGCCAGTCGCCTCACACCCGGCGGGCTTCGCCCGATGTTCGGCGCCAAAATCAGATGAGCAACCTCGATCAGCTTGTCGCCGCCGCCCGCGACACCGTCGAGCGGCGCCGCTCAGCCGTTTCGCAGCGAGACCTCGAGGGCCAGCTCGTCGAGCGCGGCGAGGACCGCCCGTTCAGTGAGGCGCTGGTCCGACCCGGCCTGTCGCTCGTCGCCGAGTTCAAGCGCCGCTCGCCGTCGGCCGGCGACATCGACGGCGCGGCCGACATCCCCGCGGTCGTCCCCGCGTACGAGCGCGGCGGCGCCGCGGCGCTCTCGATCCTGACGGAGGAGCGCCATTTCGGCGGCTCGCTGGAGGACCTGAACGCCGCGCGCGATTCCTCTGACCTGCCGATTCTCCGCAAGGACTTCACCGTCGATCCGTACCAGCTCTATGAGGCCGCGGTCAGCGGCGCCGACGCGGTGCTGCTGATCGTCGCCGCGCTCGACGACGCCGCGCTGGCGTCGCTCCACGAAGAGGCGCGCGGCCTCGACCTCGACTGCCTCGTCGAGGTCCACGACGAGGACGAGCTCGATCGCGCGCTCGAGCTCGAGGCGGAGGTGATCGGGATCAACAACCGCAACCTCCGCAACCTCAGCGTCGACGTCGAGACGACGGCCGAGCTGATCACCGACGTCCCGGCCGGCAAGACCGTGGTCTCCGAGAGCGGGTATCGGAGCCGCGAGCAGCTCGAGGAGCTCGCCCGGATCGGTGTCGACGCGGTGCTCGTCGGCGAGGTGTTGATGCGATCGGGCGATCCCGAGCGCGCGGTTCGCCGCCTGACGGGCGGCGAAGAGACGACGCGCGAGCACTACCTATAGCCGCGATCCGGGCGCGAATCGGGCGCCGCGGACGCGGTTTTAGGGTCCTTTAACCGCCGCTTTAGGGGCGGTTTCCCGCCGTCGGACACACTGCCCCGCGTGCAGACGGTGAAGCGATTCGCATCGACCCCTTTTGGCGCCGGCGTGTTCGGCGGGCTCGTCGTTGCCGCGTTCGGGGCGATCGCGATCGCCGCCGGCTGGATCGACAACGGCGACGGTGACGGCGTCGCCCCGATTGCGCAGGCGCCGCTCGCGCGCCCGAGCTCCGCATCGACGACCTCGTCGAAGGGCGACACGGTCAATCAGATCTACAGGCAGGACTCTCCCGGGGTCGCCTTCATCCAGTCGCAGATCAAGCAGCAGGCCTCGCCGTTCGGCGGCGCGCAGAGCGGGACCGCGACCGGCTCCGGGCTCGTGATCGACGGCGACGGCCACATCCTGACCAACAATCACGTCGTCCAGGGCGGCAGCGGGATCACGGTCAAGCTTGGCGACGGCGCACCCGTCCACGCGAAGGTGGTCGGGCAGGATCCCTCAAGCGATCTCGCGCTGCTCCAGATCGACCCCAGCGGTCAGAACCTCCATCCGCTTCCGCTCGACGACTCCTCGAACGTCCAGGTCGGCGACCCAGTGGTCGCGATCGGGAACCCGTTCGGCCTCGACCGCACGGCGACGTCGGGAATCGTCTCCGCGCTCCAGCGTGAGATCAAGGCGCCGAACGGGTTCGAGATCAGTGACGTGATCCAGACCGACGCGCCGATCAACCCCGGGAACTCGGGCGGCCCGCTGCTCGACTCGAGCGGCAAGGTGATCGGCATCAACTCGCAGATCGAGACTGGCGGCAGCGGCGGCGGCTCGGTCGGGATCGGCTTCGCGATCCCGAGCAACACCGCCCACGACGTCGTCCAGCAGCTGCTCCAGAACGGCAGCGTCCAGCACGCCTACCTCGGCGTCTCCGGCGCGGACCTGACTCCGCAGATCGCCGATGTGCTCAACCTGGGCGTCAAGCAGGGCGCGCTGGTGCAGCAGGTCGTCCCGGGCAGCCCGGCGGCGAAGGCGGGAGTCAAGGGCGGCAAGACGCAGGTATCGGTGGCCGGCCAGCAGATCTCGGCCGGGGGGGATGTCATCACTGCGGTCGACGGCAAGCCCGTCACCGGAATGGACGATGTGATCTCGGCGGTGAACCTGAAGCACCCCGGAGATCAGGTCAAGCTCACGCTCGTGAACGGCGGTAACACCCGCGACGTCACGGTCACGCTGGGGACCCGCCCCGCGCACGCGAAGCCGACCTCGGGCCAGCAGCAGCAGGTCCCGGGCCTTCCGTAGCGCCCAGCTCGGCGCAGCGGCGGGGGTTGCCCGCGGGCACGATGTCGCGGGCGGACGCGGGGGGTTGTGCCAACCTTTGGACATGACCCGGATCAAGGTCTGCGGCATCACCTCGCGCGACGACGCCGAGCAGGCGGTCGAGCTCGGGGCCTGGGCGATCGGCCTCAACCACCATCCCGAGAGCCCGAGGCGCTGCGCGCCCGACGCCGCGATCGAGATCGGCGCGGCGCTGAAGCGGCGCTGCGAGGTCGCCGGGGTGTTTGTCAACCCGACGCTCGAGCAGGTCGCCCGCGCCGCCGACGACGAGCAGCTGACCCTGGTCCAGCTTCACGGCGACGAGGGCCCGGCGTTCTGCGCCGAGGTCGCGCGGCGAACGGGGTGCAGGGTGATCAAGGCGCTGAGGGTGCGGAGCGCCGCCGACGTCCAGACGGCGCAGACGTACCGAACGGACTATCAGCTGCTCGACGCGTACCGGCCGGGAACGCCTGGCGGGACGGGCGAGAGCTTCGATTGGGAGCTTGCGGCCGAGCGGCGCTCGGATGTGCCGTTGATCCTCGCCGGGGGACTGTGCCCGGACAACGTCGGTGACGCGATCGCCGTCGCCCATCCGTTCGCGGTCGACGTCGCGAGCGGGATCGAGGCCGCGCCCGGGCGCAAGGACCCCGCGCTCGTCGCGGCGCTGTTCGAGGCCGTTCGCGGCGCGACCGCAGCCGAGCCAGCGGCATAGAGCTTGATGGGGAGCGAGGCGGTCCAGAAGCGATTCGGCCCCTATGGGGGCCGCTACGTGCCGGAGACGCTGATCGCCGCGCTCGACGAGCTCAGTGCCGCGTGGGCGGAGGCCCGCGTCGACGAGGGCTTTCGGGGCGAGCTCGGTGCCGCTTTGCGCGATTTCGTCGGGCGCCCGACCCCGCTCTACCTCGCCGAGCGGCTCTCGGAGCGCGTCGGCCGGCGCGTCTACCTGAAGCGCGAGGATCTCGCCCACACGGGCGCGCACAAGATCAACAATGCGCTTGGCCAGGCACTGCTCGCGCGGCGGATGGGCAAGACACGGATCATCGCCGAGACCGGGGCGGGCCAGCACGGCGTCGCCGCGGCGACGGCGTGCGCGCTGCTCGGCATCGAGTGCATCGTCTACATGGGGACCGAGGACATGCGGCGCCAGGCTCCGAACGTCGAGCGGATGAACCTGCTCGGGGCGCAGGTCGAGCCGGTCGAGACCGGCGCGCGGACGCTGAAGGAGGCCGTCAGCGCGGCGATCCGCGACTGGGTCGCGAACGTGGCCAGCACCCACTACATCATCGGCTCGGCGGTCGGCCCGGCGCCCTATCCGGCGCTGGTGCGCGACCTCCAGCGCGTGATCGGCGACGAGGCGCGCGAGCAGGCCCTCGCCGCCGAGGGGACCCTTCCGGCGCGCGTGATCGCCTGCGTCGGGGGCGGCTCGAACTCGATCGGGACCTTCTATCCATTCATAGGCGACGAGGACGTCGAGCTGATCGGCGTGGAGGCCGCGGGGGAGGGGATCGAGACCGGGCACCACGGCGCCTCGCTCGTCGCCGGGACGACCGGCGTTCTGCACGGGGCGATGTCCTCGGTGCTCGCCGACGGTGAGGGCCAGATCCTCGAGGCGCACTCCGTCTCCGCCGGCCTCGACTATCCCGGCGTCGGCCCCGAGCACGCCCAGCTCCGCGACAGTGGCCGCGCGCGCTACGTCGCCGTAACCGACGACGAGGCGCTGGCGGCGTTTCGGGAGCTCGCCCGGCTCGAGGGGATCCTTCCCGCGCTCGAGCCGTCGCACGCGATCGCGTGGATATTGTCGGAATCAAACCCGCCGCCTCCTCCGCATTCGCGTCCGGGGCGGCGGGGTTCGTGGCGGGATGACCCCTCGTTTGACGTGGTGTGTCTATCTGGAAGGGGCGACAAGGACCTCGCCGAGGTGATCGAGCGCACCGGCGGCCTGGATGGCTGACGGGACCGCGACGGCGACCGGCGTCGAGCGGATCGCGGCCGCGTTCGACGCCGCACGCGAGCAGGGCCGCGCCGCGCTGATGCCGTACCTGATGGGGGGCTTCCCGACCGTCGAAGGCGGCGCGCGGGTCGCGGCGGCCTACGCGGACGCGGGCGCTGACCTGATCGAGCTTGGAATTCCGTTCTCGGACCCGCTCGCCGACGGCCCGGTGATCCACGCCGCCGGCACCGAGGCGCTCGCCGCGGGCGGGACGCCCGAGGGAGTGCTCGACGCCTCGGCGGAGATGGCGGGCCGGGTGCCAACGCTGACGATGACCTACACGAACACGATTGTCGTCGCCGGCCCCGAGCCCTTCGCCGGCCGGCTCGCCGCCGCCGGCGTCTCGGGTGCGATCGTCCCCGACCTCCCGCTCGAGGAGTCGGGCGAGATCCACGCCGCGCTGAGCGCGCACGGGCTGGCGCTCGTCCCGATGGTCGCGCCGACGACGCCGGAGGAGCGGCGGCGGCGGATCTGTGAGGCGGCGGAGGGCTTCGTCTACGTCGTCTCCGACGTCGGCGTCACCGGCGAGCGCGACGAGCTTCCGCCCCATCTGACCGAGCTCGTCGAGTCGGTCCGCGCGGAGGCCTCGGTCCCGGCCGCGGTCGGGTTCGGGATCGGCACCCCCGATCAGGCGGCGGCGGTCGGCAGGGTCGCCGACGGAGTGATCATCGGCACCCGGCTTGTGCGGCTTGCGGCGGAAGCCGGCGACGCCGAGCGGGCGTCCGACGCGGTTGGGGCGTTCATCAGAGACGCGCTCGCCGCGATGGGATAAGTTGCCCGCGATGGAGCTCTTGATCTTCGCCGTCGCGGGGATGTGCGCGTTCCTCGTCGGCTACGCGCTTGGACTCGGCGGCGCCGTGAGCTCGCTGATCTTTCTCGCGATCCTTTCCGTTGGCGCGACGCTGCGGGTGGCGAAGCCGCTGCTCGAGCGGATGAAGCCCTGACGGGCGTGACCGAGGCTCCGGCGCGACTCGAACCCCTGCCCGGCTCGTTCGCGGCAACCCGCGACGCGCTCCATCGCGTCGCCGAAGAACTGGTCGCGCCGGCGCGCAAGCCGCAGAACGAGATCGCGCTGCGCCAGACCACGGGTGGGTTCGGGACCCCGCCGTTCGAGTTCGAGGGCAAGCGGATGCAGGTCAGAGTCCGCGGCACCGAGCTCGTGCTCGAGAGCGACGGAGCGGACCGCTCGGTGGCCCTGAGCTCACTCGCCGACGGGGGCGCATTCCTCGGCCCGAAGCTCCTGCCGGACGGCGTCCCGGACGACGCGACCCCGCTCGACATCGACGCCGCGGCCGCGGCGCGGCTCGCCGACGTCTATGCGCTGGCTGCGTCCGTCCTCGAGAGCTTCAGCTCCGGGCTCCCGGACGCGGCCGAGGCGTCGCCGATCAGCCTCTGGCCCGAGCACTTCGACATCGCGGTCGAGGCGGGGTCGGAGTCGGCCGGTGAGCGCGCCAACTACGGCGTCTCGCCGGGCGACGAGGACCATCCCGAGCCCTACGTCTACGTGGGACCGTGGACTGCGAAGCCCGATGGCGAGCTCTGGAACGCGGCCGGGTTTCCCGGCGCCGAGCTCGCGTACGCGGATCTGGTCGGCATCGACGACCCGGCGGCGGTTGCGCTCGGCTTCGTGCAGGCGCGCTACGACGCCCTGACCCAAACAGGAGAGTGACGAGATGAGCACGGCGTATTCGAGTGGCGTTTGGAAGGTCAAGGACGGCGAAGGGGATGCGTTCGTCGAAGCGTGGACGAAATTCGCCGGCTGGCTGGGCACGCAACAGGGCTCCGGCACGGCTCGGCTCGTGCGTGACCTCGAGGACCCGAGCCGCTTCCTGAGCTTTGCGCCCTGGGACAGCGTCGACGAGATGCACGCGTGGAAGTCCGACCCGGCGTTCGCGGAGAACATGGGCGCGCTGCAGGACCACGTCGCCGAGTTCACGCCGAGTGAGCTCGAGCTCATCGCCGAGGTCTGAGCGGAGCGCCGAGTCGGGCGGACGGCGCTACCCGAACAGGGCGCCGAACGCCTCGTAGTCCTCGAGCGGGACGGTCTTGAGCTCCGCGACCGCCTCGGCGAGCGGGACGAGCTCGATCCGCGTCCCGCGCAGCGCGACCATCGTCCCCCAGCGGCCCCTGTGCGCGGCGTCGATCGCCGCGAGCCCGAACCGCGTCGCGAGCACGCGATCGAACGCGGTTGGGGTGCCGCCGCGCTGAACGTGCCCGAGCACCGTCGCCCGGGTCTCGAAGCCGGTGCGCAACTCGATCTCGTCCTGGAGCCAGTGCCCGATTCCGCCGAGCCGCTGGTGGCCGAACTCGTCGGTTTCGGCCGCGGCGAGTGCGGCCTCGCCCTCGGCCGGGACGGCGCCCTCGGAGACGACGACGATCGAGAATCCCCGCCCCCGCTCATGGCGACGTCGTAGCTGCAGGCAGACATCGTCGAGGTCGAACGGCTGCTCGGGGATCAGGATCACGTCGGCGCCACCCGCGACGCCGGACTGGAGGGCGATCCAGCCGGCATGGCGCCCCATCACCTCGACGACGAGGATGCGGTGGTGGCTCTCGGCGGTCGTGTGAAGCCGGTCGACCGCCTCGGTCGCGATCTCGAGCGCGGTCTCGAAGCCGAACGTCATGTCCGTCGCCCCGAGGTCGTTGTCGATCGTCTTTGGGACCCCGAGCATCGGCAGCCCCTGCTCGTGGAGATGGTTCGCGCCGCCGAGCGTGTCCTCGCCGCCGATCGCGATAAGCCCGTCGAGCTCGAGCGTCTCGAACGTGGCGCGCACCCGCTCGACGCCGTCCTCGTGCTTGAGCGGATTCGTGCGCGAGGTCCCGAGGATCGTGCCGCCCCGGTGGAGGATCCCGCGCGTCGACTCGATCGTCAGCTCGTGGGAGTCGTTCTCGAGCGGGCCGCGCCAGCCGTCGCGGAAGCCGACGATCTCATCGCCGTAGGTGTCGACCCCCTTGCGGACGATCGCGCGGATCACCGCGTTCAGTCCCGGGCAGTCCCCGCCTCCGGTCAAGACGCCGAATCGCTTCGCCATCCGGACGAATATATCCGCGCGGCCTCAAGGGACCGCGGACGCCGGCCGTAGAATCGCCCGCCGCATGCTCCCTAGCCGCCTCGCCCCGGTCACCGTCGCCGCGCTGGCACTCGCCGGTCTCGCGGGCTGCGCGCCCGGCGGCAGCCAGGACATCAAGGGCGACACCGTGACCGTCTACGTGAGCGCCCCGCTCAGCGGCCCGCGCCACGCCGCCGGCGCGGCGATCGAGAACGGCGCCCGGCTCGCCCTCGGCGACGCGGGACGCCGCGCGGGCGAGCTGCGGATCAAGGCGGTGTTCCTTGACGACGCCCGCGGCGCGGACCCGGGGATGCGCTTCAACCCCGTCGCGGTGGCCGCGAACGCCCGCCGCGCCGCCCAGGACACGACCGCGATCGCCTACCTCGGCGAGCTCGAGTCAGGGGCGACGCGGACCTCGCTCCCGATCACGAACCAGGCGATGATGCTTCAGGTCTCACCCGCGAGCACCGCCGTCGGCCTCGCGCGCACCGGGCCGGGCGCGGCCGACGAGGTCCCGACCTCGGTCCAGACGACCGGAGACCGCACCTTTGGCCGCGTGATCCCCGACGACGAGCGCCAGGCCGAGGCGGCGGCGGGGTGGGCGCGAAGGCTCGGTGCGCGGCGCGCCGCGGTGATCAGCGACGGGACCGCGTTCGGCGACACCGTCTCGGGGGCGTTCGTCGACCAGGCGGAGGCGGAGGGGATCGCGGTCGCTGCCGACGAGCGCGACGCCTCGTTGGCGGAGGCCGTCCGGGCCGCGCGGCGGGCGCGGCCCGACATCGTCTACTACGGGGGAACTGGGGCGGGGGCGGATCCGGCGCTCGCGCGCGTCGCTGCGGCTGCCCCGCGCGCAAAGCTTCTCGCGCCGGACGCGCTGCTGTTTCCTTCGCTACCGAGCCGGCTGACCGCGATCGAGCCGCGACTGCGGATCACGTCCTCGGCTGAGAACCCCGCGCAGCTTCCCGCCACGGGCCGGCGCTTCCTGGGCGACTACCGGCGCCGCTTCGGCGCTGCCGCGGACCCCTACGCGGCCTACGGTTACGAGGCGATGGCGGTCGCGCTCGATTCGATTGCACGCGCCGGCGGCCAGGGGGAGGACCGCGGCGCGGTGATCAGCGAGTTCCTCGGCACCCGCGACCGCCACTCGGTCCTCGGCACCTACTCGATCGACGGCGCCGGGAACACGACGCTGCGCTCGCTCGCCGGCTACCGCGTCCGCGGCGGCGAGCCGATGTTCGAGACGCCGCTGCACGCGCCATAGGCCGGTCGCTCACCCGACTGCGGCGCGGAGCGCCGGCTCGATCTCGGGATAGCGGAACTCGTACCCGAGCTCGAGGGCGCGGCGGGGGACGGCGCGCTGGCCGCCGCTGGCGGTCTCGGCGAGCTCGGATCCCATCAGTCCGCGCAGCGCGAGCTTCGGAACGGGGAGCACCGCCGGCCGTCCGAGCGCGCGCCCGAGCGCCTTCGACAGCTCGCGGTTCGTGACCGGGTTGGGGGCGGTCGAGTTGATCGCGTCCTCGACGCTCGAGTTGTCGAGCGCCCAAAGCAGGATCCCGATCTCGTCGTCGTGGTGGATCCAGGCCATGTACTGGTCGCCGCCCGCGATCGGCCCGCCGAGCCCGAGCTTGAACGGAAGCAGCAGCTGCTTCAGCAATCCGCCGTCACGGTCGAGCACGAGCCCGCTGCGGACGACGACGACGCGGACGCCGGGCCCCTCGGCGTCGCGTGCGGTCGCCTCCCAGTCGGCGCACAGCCGCGCGTCGAAGCTCTCGCCCGGCGGCTCGCCCTCGTCGAGGACCGCGGCTCCGCGATCGCCGTAGTAGCCGACTGCCGACTGGCTGACGAGGGCGGCGGGCTTGCGATCCGCGCCGCCGATCGCGTCGACGAGGTTGCGGGTCGCCGCGACCCGGCTGTCGGTGATCCTCCGCTTCGCGGCCTCGGTCCAGCGCTGGTTGATCGACTCGCCGATGAGGTTGACGACCCCGTCGACGCCGTCGAGGGCCGCCTCGGGAGGGCGCTCCAGCGCCGGTTCCCACGCGTGCCAGATGACCGCCGGCTTCGCCGAGCCGGCCTTGCCGGGGTCGCGGGTGAGTCCGACGACCTCGTCGCCGCGCGCGAGCAGCGCGTCGGTCAACTTCGAACCGATCAGACCGGTGGCGCCGGTTACTAGGACCCGCATCGTGCCACCCGCCGGCCTACTCGACGGTCGCGAACGTCCCGGTCTCCTCCGAGACGCGGGCGATCCCGGCGCTCTTCGCCTCCTCGACGACCGCCTCGGCGACCGCGGGGGCGACGTCGCGGTTGAAGACGCTGGGAATGATGTAGTCCTCGTCGAGGTCGTCCTCGTTGACGACTGCCGCGATCCCCTGGGCCGCGGCGAGCTTCATCTCCTCTGTGATCGCGGGGGCGCCGGCGTCCATCGCGCCGCGGAAGATCCCGGGGAAGCAGAGCACGTTGTTGATCTGGTTCGGATAATCGGAGCGCCCGGTGGCCATGATCCGAACGTATGGCGCGGCCTCCTCGGGCATCACCTCGGGGTTCGGGTTCGCCATCGCGAACACGATCCCGTTGTCGTTCATCTTCCCGAGCGCCTCCGCGGGCATCACCTTCGCGCCCGAGAGCCCGATGAAAAGGTCGGCGCCCTCGATCACGTCGGCGGGGCCGCCGCTGCGCTTCTCGGGGTTCGAGACCTCGGAGAACCAGCGCTTGATCTCGGTCATCTCGCCGGCCTGGTAGTCCTCGCGCTCGGTCGACAGCGCGCCCTTGCGGTCGCAGCCGATGACCTCGGGGACGCCGCTCGCGAGCATCATCTTCGTCACCGCGATCCCTGCGGCGCCGAGTCCGACCATGACCACGCGCAGCGACTCGATCGGCTTGTCGACGATCTTCAGCGCGTTGAACAGCGCCGCCATCACGACGACCGCCGTCCCGTGCTGGTCGTCGTGGAAGACGGGGATGTCGATCTCCTCGCGCAGCCGGTCCTCGATCTCGAAGCAGCGCGGGGCGGAGATGTCCTCGAGGTTGATCCCGCCGAAGGTCGGAGCGACGAGCTTCACGGTCTCAACGATCGCGTCGGGGTCCTGGGTGTTGAGGCAGAGTGGGAACGCGTCGACATCGGCGAACTCCTTGAACAGCATCGCCTTGCCCTCCATCACCGGCATCGCCGCCTCGGGGCCGATGTCCCCGAGGCCGAGCACTGCGCTGCCGTCTGAGACGACGGCGACGGTGTTGCGCTTGATCGTGTACTCGAATGCCTTCGAGCGGTCGGCGTGGATCACCTGGCAGACGCGGGCGACGCCCGGGGTGTACGCCATCGAGAGGTCGTCGCGCGTCTTCAGCGGGTACTTGTTGTGCTGGGCGATCTTGCCGCCCTTGTGCATCTGCAGCGTGCGGTCCGTGTACTCGAGCACGCGCGCGCCGCGGGTGCTCCCGATCGCGCGCATGATCTGCTCCCAGTGGGCTTGGTCGCGCGCATCGACCGTGAACTCGCGGACGCGCTTGCCCTCGCTGCCCGCTCCGGGGACGAGGTCGACGCCGCCGAGCTGACCGCCGGCCTCGGCGATCGCGGCCGTCAGCTGACCAAGCGGCTCCTGCCGCGCGTCGAGCTCGACGCGCACCGTGACGCTGAACTGTGGGCTTACCGTCGCCATGCGCCGAATCATATTTGGGGCCGAGCGCGGGCCACGGGGGTGAGTCATCCGCTTCTGGTGCATCGGGGTCGCCGCGACCCCGCGCTCCACTCACCGCGGCCGTTGCCCGCACCGTGCGCGTTGCGGTTGGGAATCAGTCCGGACGCATCGCTCGCCGCCCCTAGGATTAGCGCGTGGCCTCGACGACGACCGCCAAGAGCCGTGGAAGGCAGGCCAAGGGCGGGGGCGGGGACGCGCGCGAGCTCTTCCTGATCGACGGCAACAGCCTCGCCTACCGCGCGTTCTTCGCGCTGCCGGAGACGATCGCGACCGCCGACGGGCGGCCGACGAACGCGATCCTCGGGTTCGCGTCGATGCTGACGAAGATCCTCACCGAGCACTCGCCGAAGTCGGTCGTCGTCGCCTGGGACGCAGGCCTCTCGGGCCGCGAGGTCGAGTACAAGCCGTACAAGGAGCAGCGCCGGCCGCGCCCCGACCTGCTCTCCGACCAGTGGTCGCACCTCGCCCCGCTCACGGAGGCGTTCGGGTTCGTCAACGTCCGCGTCGACGGCTACGAAGCCGACGACGTGATCGGTGCGCTGACGAGGACGGCGCGCGAGCGCGAGATTCCGGTGATGATCGTCTCCGGCGACCGCGACGTGTACCAGCTCGTCGACGATGGGGTCCGGGTGATGACGACGTCACGCGGGATCACCGACACGCGGATCTACGACCGCGACGGCGTCATCGACCGCTACGGTGTCCCGCCCGAGCTCGTCCCTGACCTGATCGGGCTCAAGGGCGACACCTCCGACAACATCCCCGGCGTCCCCGGGATCGGGGACAAGACCGCGGCGCAGCTTTTGCAGCAGTTCGGCTCGCTGGAGACGGTGCTCGACAGCGTCGACGAGATCTCCGGCGCGAAGCGCAAGCAGAACCTCACCGAGCACGCCGACGACGCGCGGGTCTCAAAGCGCCTGGCCACGATCCAGGACGAGATCGACACCGGAATCGACCTCGAGGAGATCATGGCCCGTCGGCCCGATCGCAGCCGCCTCCGCGACGTCGCGCGCGAGTTCGAGCTCCGTCAGGTGATGCAGCGGCTCGATGAGGAGTTCGACGAGCACATCCCCCAGACGCCAACCGCGGTCCGGCTCGAGGTCGAGGCTGTCGCCGGCGACCCCGCCGACCTCGCCGACGGGCCGACGGCGATCGCGGTCGGCCGCGAGCGCTGGGCGGGCTGCGACGGCGACAAGGTCGTCGCCGGCGACGTTGGGGACCTGACGGCGCTCGCCGTGGGCCTGCGCGGCAGGCCGCTGATCGCCCACGACGCCAAGGCGCTCGGCGGAGGGGGGAGGAGCGGCTTGCTCGCGGCCGCGACCCCCGGCGGGCTCGACCTCGAGCACGACACGATGGTCGCCGCCTACCTGATCGACCCCGCCCGGCGCACCTACCCGCTGATCGAGCTCGCCGCCGACGAGGGCCTCGCGGCCGCACGAGCCGCCGACCCCGCCGCTCCCGGGCGCGAAGCGGAGGATGCGGCGGAAAGCGAGGTGGGCGCACAGCTGGCGTTGGGCGACGGCGAGGAGCCGGTCGCCGATCCCGCGGTCGAGTCGCGGCTCGCGTACGAGCTCCGCGAGCGACAGTGCGAGCGCCTCGACGACCTCGGCCTTACACCGCTGCTCAGCGACGTCGAGATGCCGCTGATCGAGGTCCTCGCGGCGATGGAGCGGGTCGGCGTCCGCGTCGACGCCGACCGCCTGCACGAGATCGCCGCCGGGATCGAGGGCCAGGCCGACAAGCTCCAGTCCGAGATCTGGAAGCTCGCCGGGCACGAGTTCACGATCGGCTCGCCGCAGCAGCTCGCGCCGGTGCTGTTCGAGGAGCTGGGGCTGACCCGCAAGCGCCGCGGCAAGACCGGCTACTCAACCGACGCCCGCGTGCTCGCGCAGATCCGCGACGAGCACGAGATCGTCCCCAAGATCGAGAGCTGGCGCGAACTGACGAAGCTCAAGAACACCTACCTCGACGCGCTCCCCGGCCTCATCGACCCCGAGACCGGACGCATCCACACCACCTTCCAGCAGGTCGCGACGACGACCGGGCGGCTGTCGAGCGTCAACCCCAATCTCCAGAACATCCCGATCCGCTCCGAGCTCGGGCGCCCGATCCGCTCCTGCTTCGTCGCCGAGCAGGGCTGGCTGCTGCTCTCCGCCGACTACAACCAGGTCGAGCTCCGCGTCCTTGCCCACGTCGCCGGCGAGGACGTCCTGCGCGAGATCTTCGCCTCCGGCGAGGATGTCCACAGCGCGACCGCGGCCGAGATCCTCCACCTCGATCCCGAGGACGTCGGCGTGGCCGAGCGCTCGAAGGCGAAGATGGTCAACTTCGGGATCGCCTATGGCCTGTCGGCGTTCGGGCTCGCCGACCGGCTCGGAATCGAGCAGGACGAGGCCGCGGCCTACATCGAGCGCTACTTCGAGCGCTTCCCGGCCGTGAAGCGGTTCATCGAGGAGACGATCGAGCGTGCCGAGCGCGATGGATACGTGACGACGCTGATGGGCCGGCGCCGAATGATCCCCGAGCTCCAGGCGCGCCAGCGCCAGACGCGGCTGCTCGGCGAGCGTCTGGCGGTCAACACCGTGATCCAGGGGACCGCCGCCGACATCATCAAGGTCGCGATGGTCCGCTGCCACGCCGCGCTCGCCGAGGGAGACATGCGCACGAGGCTCGTGCTCCAGATCCACGACGAACTCCTGTTCGAGGGACCGGAGGACGAGATCGAGGCCGCGACCGAGGCCGTCAACGAGCGGATGTGCGGGGCGTTCGACCTCGATCCGCCGCTCACGGTCGAGATCGGCATCGGCCAGGACTGGCTCGCCGCCAAGTAGCCGCTCCGACCGGGACCTCAAAAGACGAAGGGCGCCGATCGGCGCCCTCCGCACGTCTTGCTGCTGCTCTCGTCAGCGGCGCCTGCTTGAGCTGGTGCTGCCGCCGAACTCGTCCCCGTGCACGGTGAGCGCGTAGATGATCACCGCGTCGAGGATCAGGATGATCGTCGACCAGGCGGGGTAGTGCCTGAAGTAGGCGAGCTCGATCACCGCGTTGATGATCGCGAGCGCTACGCCGATTATCTGCGCGGAGCGGGCCCGCGCGATGACTCCCCAACCGACCAGGACCTGGATCCCGGCGACGATCAGGAGCACCACACCGAATGCGGTGTAGTCCTTGATGACAGTTCCACCTTCGCCGACTACGAAGTAGTGCGGCCTTGCCAGAGCGACTAGGCCGTCGACGAGGTTGAACGCGGCGGCGACGAGAAAAAGCACCCCCGCGAACGTGACGACGCCTGCTCGGCGTGTTGGTGACACGTGTCTCTCCTTTCGTTCTGCGGTGCGCTTCACGCTGAGCGAGAAGCGCACCGCTTAAACGAGGCAAGAACCTACCGCAGGGTCCGGTCGCAACGCGAAAGGCCGAGAGGGCGCCGCCGAACGCGGCCGGGACGAAGATCACGGTCGCCGCCGAGGCCACCTCTAGGATCGCGTGAATGGATCGCGGGCTGGCGGTGGCGTTGACGGCGATCGCGGGCGGTCTGATCGCGCTCCAGCCCCCGATCAACGCGGGCCTCGCGAAGGCCGTCGACAGCCTCCCGGCCGCGTTCGTCTCGTTCGTCATCGGCACGCTCGTGCTCGCCGCGCTCGTCGGGTTTGCCGGCCAGGCCGGGAACCTCGGCTCGACCTTCCACGTCGGCTGGATCTACCTCACCGGCGGGCTGCTGGGGGCGGTGTTTGTGACCACGGCGCTGATCACCGTGCGCTCGATCGGCGCCGGCGGCGTCGCCGCCGCGACGATCACGGGGCAGCTCACGGCCGGGATCGTGATCGACCGCCTCGGGATCCTCGGCCTCGACCGCGTCCCGCTCAGCGCAACGCGGATCGTCGGCGTCGGGCTGCTCCTCGCCGGGACCTATCTGGTCGTTCGCTAGGCGCCGTCAGGCGGCGGCGCGGAGCGCCGGCGCCGGCTGGGGGCGCGGGACCGCGCGCACGAACTCGGGCGGCGCGATCTCCAGATAGTGGTCGAACGCCCAGCGAACGAACGCGTCCGCGCCCATCCCGCGCAGCGCGACACCAAGGGCGCGCGGCGGAACCCGGGGGATCAGGCGCTGGACGCGCAGCAGCGACTCGAACTTCCACCGGTGCGAGGCCGAGAACGCGGCGTAGCGGCGCAATGCCGCGAGGCGGTCCTGGCGGCCCTCGACGACGCCGCGGAGCTCGCGCCCGCAGGCGACGCCGAAGTAGAACGCGGTCCGGATCCCCTCGGCGGTCAGCGGCAGGCAGTGGCCGGCGGAGTCGCCTACGAAGAAGGTCTCGTGCGCCGCCGCGGGGCGCAGCCGGTGCGGGATCCAGTTGCCCTGATAGCGGACGCTGGGGACGTCGAGGCGCCCGGCGAGCTCGACCGTCGGCCGCTTGACGTGGAAGTGGGGGTCGAATGACCCGACCCCGACGCGCAGCTCGCCCGATGCCGGGAAGCTCCAGCCGTATCCGGCGGGCACGATCGAGCGGTCGATCCACACCTCGAGGTCGCCGTTCGAGCCGTCGGGATGGACCTCGAGCCCGCGCGACAGCGGGGCGTCGGGCGGCTGGTAGCCGCTCTCGTCGAGTACCCGCCGCCAGCCGAGGGCATCGACGACGAGCTCGGCCGAGACCTCACCGCGATCGGTGTCGAGGCCGATCGTGCGCCCCGGGGTGCCCGAGCGGGCGGCGACGGTCGCGGTCTCGAACTCGACCTCGCACTGCTCGAGCAGCAGCGCGCAGAGCTCGCGGTAGTCGAAGGTCGAGAAGCTCCAGGGAAGGTTCATGCGCACCGAGACGTACGGGTTGTTGATCACGAGCTCTTCGAAGGTTTGGCGGATCGAGTCCTGGACGCCCATCGCGCGCAGCCACCGGGTCGGCGCCGCGCACGCCGACGTTTGCCGCTCGCCGACCTCGTAGCGGTCGAGCATCAGCACGCGCGCGTCCGACCCCGCGAGCTCGCGGGCGACCGCGAGCCCGGCGAAGCTCGCTCCGGCGATGACGACGTCGTAGTCCCCGCCCAGCGGAGAGCGCGCCTCACCCCTCTTCGTTCGCCGCGTTGGCACCCACGAAAGATGCCAGATCAACCTCTCGGGGCGCCGCCGTCGGTCGGTTTGCCGGGGGTGTTCTGCCATAGTTCTACGCCGTGTCCACTGCCGACACAGCCACGGAGGCAGCCTCGGAGCAGGCTCAGGAGGCGGCCGGAGAAGCCGCGCCCGCAACGGGCTCGAACGACCTCATGATCGAGGTCGACGGCAAGCTCGTGCCCAACTACGCCGCGACGATGCGGCCCGTCCACGAGGGCGAGGTCGTGAGCGGCGAGGTGGTGCGGATCGACAAGGATGAGGTCCTCGTAGACATCGGCTACAAGTCGGAGGGCGTCATCCCCTCGAACGAGCTGTCGATCCGGCGCGCAGTCGACCCCGGCGACGAGGTCTCGCTCGGCGAGCAGGTCGACGCGCTCGTGCTCACCAAGGAGGATCAGGAGGGGCGCCTGATCCTGTCGAAGAAGCGGGCCCGGTTCGAGAAGGCGTGGCGCAGGATCGAGGCCGCCGCCGAGTCCGGCGAGCCGGTCGAGGGGACCGTGATCGAGGTCGTAAAGGGTGGGCTGATCCTCGACCTCGGAGTGCGCGGGTTCCTGCCCGCGTCGCTGGTCGACATCCGCCGCGTCCACAACCTCGACGAGTTCACCGGCCAGACGCTCGAGTGCAAGGTCATCGAGCTCAACCGCAGCCGCAACAACGTCGTGCTCTCGCGCCGCGCGGTGCTCGAGGAGGAGCGCAAGGAGGTCCGCCAGCAGATCCTCGGCCGCCTCCAGCCCGGCCAGATCATCGAGGGCAAGATCTCCAACATCGTCGACTTCGGCGCCTTCGTAGACCTCGACGGGATCGACGGACTGATCCACATCTCCGAGCTCTCATGGAGCCATGTCAACCATCCTTCGGAGGTGCTGTCGATCGGTGAGACGGTCCGCGTCAAGGTGCTCGACATCGACCGTGACCGCCAGCGGATCTCGCTCGGCCTCAAGCAGACCCAGGAGGACCCGTGGCAGCGGGTGCTCGACAGCTACCGCCCCGGCGACGCGCTCGACGGCAAGGTGACCAAGGTCGTGGCCTTCGGGGCCTTCGTCGAGATCGTCCCCGGAGTCGAGGGCCTGGTCCATATCTCGGAGCTCGCCGAGCACCACGTCGAGAGCCCGAGCGAGGTCGTGCAGCCGGGCAGCGAGATCCGGGTCAAGATCCTCGAGATCGACGAGGAGCGGCGGCGGATCTCGCTCAGCATCAAGCGCGTAGAGGGCGGCAGCCTTCCGCTCCGAGACGTCCAGCTCCCCGAGCCGGCCGCCGCCCCGCAGGCCGACGACGGCGACGTTCCCGACCTCGATCTCTCCGAGGAGGTCTTCTCCGAGCCCGCCGCCGAGCCGCCCGCGCACCAGCCCGAGCCGCCCGCGGATCAGCCCGAGCCGCCCGCGGATCAGCCCGAGCCGCCCGCGGATCAGCCCGAGCCGCCCGCGGATCAGGCTGCAGGGGCCGCCGACGAGCCCGAGGCCGCGCCGGCTGGCGGTCCCGCGGAAGCCGAGGGCGAGCAGCCTCCCGCAGAGCCCGCGCCCTGAGCGGGGGCCCGACTCCTCCCGCCCCGCCCGTATTCGTCGGTCTGACCGGTGGGATCGCCGCCGGGAAGTCGGAGGTGCTGGCGGCGTTCGAGCGGCTCGGGGTCGCGACGGCCTCAACCGACGCCTTCGTGCACGAGCTGCTCGAGAGCGATGAGCTGCGCAAGCTGATAGTCGACCGCTGGGGCCCCGACGTCGCCCCCGGTGGGAGTCTCGATCGCTCGCGGATCTCCGCGATCGTCTTCGAGAGCCCCGATGAGCTCAGGTGGCTCGAGGCTCAGCTGCATCCCCGGGTCGCGGCGCGGCTCGCAGAGTGGCGGGCCGGGCTCGTCCCCGGCACCGAGCTCGCGGTCGTCGAGGTGCCACTGCTGTTCGAGACCGGTATGGACACCCACTTCGATGCCGTTGTAGCCGTGGTCGCAGCCGACGAGGTCCGCCGCGACCGCGCCGCCGAGCGCGGGATCGACGACCTCGAGGGCCGCTCAGGGCGCCAGCTCTCGCAGGACGAGAAGGCGCGTCGAGCGACCCACGTGATCACCAACGACGCTACGCTCGCGGAGCTCGAATCTGAGGTCGCGGGGCTCGTCACCAGCCTCGTCGAGAAAAGGGGCGACACGTGAGCGCGCGCAGCATGAGCAGGAGAAGGCCGCGCTCGGGGCGCGCGTCGAGGGCGCCGGTCCGAGTCAGCGGACCGCGCACGCGAAGGCGCCGTCTCGCCGCGCTCGTTCTCGCGATCGGGGTCGGCGGGCTGATCGCGTTCGGGATCACACGGGTCGGGAGCGTCGAGCAGAAGATCAAGGAGGTCACCCTTCCGCTGCACCACGAAGACATCATCCGCCAGCAGGCCGCGGACAAGAAGATCGACCCGGCGCTGATCGCTGCGGTCATCTACTCGGAGTCCCGGTTTCGCGACCAGACCTCCGACGCCGGCGCGCGCGGGCTGATGCAGGTGCAGCCGCAGACCGCGCTCCAGATCGCGGCCCACAGCGGCGCGACGACATTCGAGCTCGGTGACCTCGGCAATCCCGAGATCAACATCGCCTACGGGACCTTCTACCTGCGCGAGCTCCTGAACCGCTACGGGGGGAACGAGGTCGCCGCGCTCGCGGCCTACAATGCCGGCCCGACCGCGGTTGACGGCTGGGGGGGCGCCGACCTCACCGAGGGCGACATCCGGGCCGCCGAGACGCGCGCGTACGTGAACGAGGTCCTGTCGAAGCGCGAGGACTACCGCGACAACTACGCGGGCGACCTCGGCCTCTGACACTAGGCGCCCGCCGCCGCCCCGCCTCCGTTGCCGATCGCCTGGCTCGCGTTCACCGCTGGGCCTGGATCGAGGCGCGCGAGGCGGGCGCCCGGACCCGCTGAGCGCCCGCGCGGCGACCGTGGGGGCGCCCGCTAGTCTCAACCGCGTGCCCCAGTTCCGCCTCAACCCCGCCTACACGCCGACCGCCGACCAGCCGAAGGCGATCGACGCGCTGACCAACGGGCTAGAGGATGGCGAGCGCTTCCATACCCTGCTCGGCGCGACCGGGACCGGGAAGACGTTCACGATGGCGGGAGTGATCGAGCGCGAGCAGCGCCCCGCACTGGTGATTGCGCACAACAAGACGCTGGCTGCGCAGCTCTGCAACGAGTTCCGCGAGTTCTTCCCCGACAACTCGGTCGAGTACTTCGTCAGCTACTACGACTACTACCAGCCTGAGGCCTACGTCCCGGCCCAGGACCTCTACATCGAGAAGGACTCGTCGATCAATGACGAGATCGACCGCCTCCGGCACGCGGCGACGGCGGCGCTGTTCGCCCGCCGCGACGTGATCATCGTCGCCTCGGTCTCGTGCATCTACGGGATCGGCTCGCCGCAGCTCTACCGGGAGCAGATGCAGCTGTTCAAGGTCGGCGAGTGGATCGACCGCGACGAGACCTTCCGCAAGCTCGTGCGGATGCAGTACGGGCGCAACGACACCGTGCTCAGCCGCGGGACGTTCAGCGTCAAGGGCGAGATCGTCGAGATCTACCCCGCCTACGCGGAGACCGCGTACCGGATCGGGCTGTTCGGCGACGAGATCGAGTCGATCCAGCACTTCGACCCGCTGACCGGAGAGATCCTCGACGAAATCGGCCACGTTTCGGTGTGGCCGGCGACCCACTACGTGACCGAGGAGGAAACGCTCGAGCGCTCGGTGATCGAGATCCGCCACGAGATGAACGAGCGCGTCGCGTGGTTCGAGGAGCAGGGCAAGCAGCTCGAGGCGCACCGGCTCCAGCAGCGCACCGCATACGACATCGAGATGCTGAAGGAGCTCGGCTTCTGCCCCGGGATCGAGAACTACTCGCGGGTTCTCGACGGCCGCCCCGAGGGCAGCCCGCCGCACACGCTGATCGACTACTTCCCCGACGACTTCATCACCTTCGTCGACGAGTCGCACCAGACGATCCCGCAGCTCGGCGGGATGTACGAGGGCGACCACTCGCGCAAGCAGACGCTCGTCCAGCACGGCTTCCGGCTCCCGTCGGCGATCGACAACCGCCCGCTGAAGTTCGAGGAGTTCCTATCGCGGATCGATCAGATGGTGATGGTCTCGGCGACACCGGGGCCGTTCGAGCTCCGCTCCGCGTCCCAGGTCGTGGAGCAGATCGTGCGCCCAACCGGGATCGTCGACCCTGAGGTCGACGTTCGCGAGACCCGCAACCAGATCGACGACCTGATGAACGAGGTCCGCAAGGTCGCGGAGTCCGGCGAGCGCGTGCTGGTGACGACACTGACGAAGAAGATGGCCGAGGACCTGACCGGGTACCTGCTCGAGAACGGCTTCCGCGTCCGCTACCTGCACTCCGAGATCGACACGCTGGAGCGGATCCAGATCATCCGCGACCTGCGGCTCGGCGAGTACGACGTGCTCGTCGGCGTCAACCTGTTGCGGGAGGGCCTCGACCTCCCCGAGGTCTCGCTCGTGGCCGTACTCGACGCCGACAAGGAGGGCTTCCTCCGTGGCGAGACGAGCCTGATCCAGACGATCGGACGAGCCGCGCGCAACGTCCGCGGCCGGGTGTTGATGTACGCGGACCGCGAGACCGAGGCCATGCGGGCGGCGATTCGCGAGACCGATCGCCGTCGCGCGATCCAGCTCGCGTACAACCGCGAGCACGGGATCACCCCGGAGACGGTGCAGAAGGGGATCTCCGACCTGACCGAGTTTCTGGCGATGGAGTCGCGCGCCCCGAAGCGAAAGCGTGTTGTCAAGGGCAGTGAGGAGATCAAGGGCCCGGCCGAGCTCGAGAAGATCATCGTCGAGCTCGAGGAGGAGATGCTCGTCGCCGCTGAGGAGCTCCGATTCGAGGAGGCGGCCCGGATTCGCGACGAGCTCAAGGAGCTGCGTCGCGACCTCGAGGCGATGCAGGCGTAGAGCGGCGGGAGTGAACCTCCGACGGGGCGGCGCTAACGTGCTGGTTGCTTGTCACACCACCAGAGGAGGAGGGCTGCATGGAAGCAGCAAAGCGCAGGCTGAGCTCGCCCGTGCTGTTGATCGTGGCCGGGCTCGCACTAATCGCGACCCTGGCGCTCGTAGGACCGGCGATCAGCGGCACATCGCTTCCGAAGCTGTCGAAGCAGGTGAAGAAGCTGAAGAAGCAGGTCAAGAGCATCAGCAAGCAGGCGGGCCCGCAGGGCCCTGCAGGTTCGAACGGATCCCCGGGGGCCGCCGGCCCCAGTCAGACGATCGGGAGGATCAGCGGGGTGCCGTCCGTGGGGGTGAACTGGGCCAGCCCGTCGGGGCTCTCGACACCGCAGGTCGGGAACCCGTCGAAGTCGGCGATGCTGTCGCCGAATGCGTCGATCGTCGTCCAGGACCTCTCGGCGCACCTGTCCTCGGCCGTCACGGGGACGGAGACGCGCACCCTGACGCTGCTCGACGACGGTGCCGCCACCGGCGTCAGCTGCACGATGACCGCCACGGTCAGCGGCGGCGATGACTGCCAGAGCAGCGGGTCGGCCACGGTCGCGGCGGGCAGCGAGCTGGCGCTCCAGTCGTCGGAGTCGAGCACCCCGCCGGTCTCGGACCTCGAGTTCGGCTGGCGGGCGACGACGCCCTAGGGGTTCCGCGGCTGAGCCGAGCTGAACAGCGCCCCGCCGGCCCCCGCGGCCGGCGGGGCGCTTCGACGCCTGCTTCGATCCGACACCCGCTCGTGTACCCCGTAGGCGGGCCCCGGCTTCGGTTCCCGGATAGGCTTCCAGCGATGGCTCCAAGCGAAGCGAAGGGGCTTGCCGACGAGGCCGCCGACCGCGTGCGCGAGGTGATCGAGACCGCCGAGCGGCGCGCCGAGGAGATCCTCGACGCCGCCCGCGAAGAGGCGGCGCGGATCCGCGACGAGGCCGAGGCTGAGGCGCGCGAGCGGCTCGACGACGTGAGACGGGCGCTGGCGAGCCTCGAGGGCAGCATCGGCGGCGCCGGCGCTGCCGCCTCGCCCGCTGTCGAGCCCGAGCCGGAGCCCGAGGCCCCGAGGAGGCTCCGCAGGCCGAGCCGCCGGACCCGGAGGGCGAAGAGGGAGACGGAGCGCACCGCGGCTTCCGAGCCCGAGCCCGAACCAGAACCGGAGACCGTTGCGAAGCCGACGCCGAAGTCGCGCGCTAAGGCGACGGAGAAGCCGCGCGCCAAGGCGAAGTCGAAGTCCGGGGCGTCCACCGCCGGCACCGGCCCCGACGCCGGGGCCGCACGCCTGGTCGCGATGAAGATGGCGCTCGACGGGGCCTCGCGCGAGGAGGTCGACCGGCACCTCGCCGACAGCTACAAGATCCGTAATCGCGCGAAGCTCGTCGACGAGGTCTTCGAGAAGGCCGCGAAGTAGTCAGGCGTCCGGGGGCTTGAAGGTCCCGGGGCCGCCGCCGGCCCGCGCGCCCGCCGCGTACTCGACCATGTCCTGGGTCCAAAACTCGACCACATTGCCGTCGGGGTCGGTGACGTAGATCGCCCGCCCCGGGCCGAGCTGGATCGGTCCCTCGACCTCGATCCCGCGCTCGAGCAGCCGCTCGTGGAGCGCGTCGAGCTCGTTCTCGGCGATCCCGAACGCGAAATGGACGTGGGTGCCGCCACGCCCTCCCGCGAGCCCGACCTGCGGCATCCACAGCCCGAGCCGCGCCGTCTCCCCTACGAGGTACCAATAGCGGCCCTCGCGCCCCTCCCCGTACAGCGTCTCCTCGAACCCGAGCCCGTCGCGGTAGAAGGCGCGCGCCGCTTCGAGGTCGGAGACCTCGAGCACGAGCTCGGTGATGCCGCTGACGGACGGGCGGCCGGACACCGTCGCGAGGCTACTTGGAACGCCTCGCCGGTTTGCCCTCGGGGCAGAACGGCTTCGCGGAGTACGTGCAGAGCCTGGTTGGGAGATCCCATCCCTCGCGGCCGAAGAAGACGTTGACCGGGTCCTCCCCCAGGCTGCAGGAATCGGCGTCCCACCTGGTCTCGCACGAGGCGGGAGTCGGGTCGAAGAGCTTGTGCCGCAGGTCGGCGCTCACCGGTATGCAGGGACCCTTCTCGTCGGTTTCGCTCCCCGCGAGGCAGTTGCCCTGGTGGAAGTTCACGAGCCGATGCGGGACGCTGAGCTGCCACGAGAAGTCCTTTACGTCGTTCAAGTCGCATGACCCGCTCGTGCACAGGAACGTCGGGATCCTGTAGGCGATCCAGATCGGCGGCGTGAGGAACTTCCACGCCTCGAGCTCGTAGTTGCGCAGTGCCCCCTGAACGGCTCGGTTGCGATCATTCCCCGTGAGCGGCTCCCACGTGTGATCGTGGATCAACCCTCCGACCTGGGTCAGCAGCCCGTAGTCGCCGAGAATTGCCTGCCTTGCGTCGGCGTTGCCCGAAAGCGCCGCCGTGAAGTCGGACAGGAGCGCCCTCCTGATCTTCACGTAGTTGCCGTCGATCCCGTTCAACGCATCGGTCACCCCCGGGGCCGTCTTTCCCTCCGCGAGTACCACGCCGAGGAGCTGCTTCGCCGTGCCCCCCTGCGGACCGAGCGCGGCAGCGGGAACGAAGTCCAGGATCTTGGCGGCGATCCCCCATTCGTCCGCATGGATGTTGGCGTTGGACGTGACGTCGTATCGGAGCGCCGCGGCGGGATCGTCGATCGCCTTGACGTTGTAGATGTCCTGGATCAGGGGGTGCAGATAGCCGTCGAACCAGCCGGCCACCAACAGCGCGTCGTTCAGCTCAGCGAGCACCTGGCCCTTGACGGCCGTCCATGCTTCCGGCGGGACGTCGCTGGGCTGTCCGAGACTCGCGACGCACGTCCTGTAGTCGCTCAGCGTTTGCGTTTCGGACCGCGAGTACTTGGTGCGCAGGTCGAACGTATGGTCGTGTCCCCGCGGGCAGCTCTCGTAGGGGGGCCCGACGCCTTCGCCGAGCGCGTCGTTGATCGCGTCGTAAGCCGTCTTCTCGTTTCCGGTGAACGGCGGGAACTCGGCCGAGGGGTTCACCCAGTTCCCGCGCGCCGGGTCGTAGCCGCGGGTCACGACGCCCGTCAGCCCACGGGCGATCAGCGAGTCCGCCCCGGAGCCGTCGACGTCGGCGGCTTGGATCGTTCGGTAGTAGCGGTTCGAGTTCCAGCTGCACGCGTCGCAGAAGTCGCCCTCGACTGGGAGCTGCTGCCAGTCGCCGTTCCTCAGCGTCCAGGCGTGGACGCCGTCCGCGCCGCGGGCGTATAGGTCGTCGGTCCCGTCGCCGTTCAGGTCGGCCGTGTGGATCGTGAGGTAGTACTGGGCCTTGTCGAACCCGTTCGCGTTCGAAAGCGCCCTCAGATACGGGAGCGGCAGGTAGTCCCACCTGTTGAACCGCGGGTCCCACTGCCAGCTCTCGAGTCCGCCGCTGTCGCGTCCGATCACCTCGAGCTTGCCGTCGCCGTTCAGGTCGGCGGTCTGGATCGTCGAGTAGAGGCTCGGGTCCTTCCAGCCGTTCGCGTCGGAGGGCGCGTGCGCTCCGCCGAGCGCGATCGACCCCCAGCCGCCGCCCTCGACCGGGATGTAGTACCAGACGCGGAGCCCGCCCCCGCAGCGGCCGACGATGTTGTCGCCCGTCCCGAGGCCCGCGATGTCGCCCGTGGTCTGCAGCGTCGTGTAGCAGTCGCGGTGGTCCCCGTTGCCGTCGGTGCCCCATCCGGCCGCGTTCGAGGGTGGGTTCGACTGGCCCTGGGCGTCGGGGAGCGCTTGCCACTGCCCGCTGCCGACGTTGTACTTGTAGGCGACGAAGCCGTTCGGGCCCCGGCCGACGATCTCGTCCTGGCGGTGCCCGTTGACCTTCGAGTTGTCGAAGTCCCCGACGCGGATCGTCTCGAAGTACTGGGGCTCGCTCCAGCCGTTGGCGTTCGAGAACGCCTTCAGCTGCGGGACCGGCAGGAACTTCCACGACTCGCTCGCCGGGTCGTACTCCCAGCTCTCGATGCCGCCGCTGTCGCGGCCGATGATCTCGTCGCGGCCGTCCCCGTTGATGTCGGCGGCCTGCAGCGTCTCGTAGTAGCGAGGCTGGCGCCACCCGTTCGCGTCCGAGGGCGCCTGCGCGCCGGTCAGGGCCGGCAGCGGCGACCACTGATAGGTGCCGTCGTGCCCCGGGGTCGAGCTGTCGAACGTGTACGCGTCGATTCCGTCGGTGCTGCGTCCGAACAAGTCGGCCCGCCCGTCGCCGTCGAGGTCCGCGGTCTGGATCGTGTCCCAGTTCGACGGCGAGCTCCACCCGGCGTCGGACCACGGCGGCAGTGAGAAGTCAGGCATCGCCGGCCCGCTGCGGACGCGGTAGCAGCCGTGGAGAGCGTCGCGCTTGTCGGAGCGGACCGTGTCCTTGCCGCGCCCGCAGTCGACCTTGTCGCGGGCGCCGTCGCGGGTGTCGATCTTGTCCGCGCCACGCCCCGCCCTGATCCGGTCGCGGTTGCCGTCGGCGGCATCGATCCGGTCCTTGCCGGTGCGTCCGATCAGGACGTCGCGGCCCTTGCCGCCGATCAGGTGGTCGCGGCCGATGCCGCCGTGGAGGCGGTCCCGGCCGACACCGCCGCGCAGCGTGTCCGCGCCGCCGTTCCCGCAAAGGTTGTCCGGGCCCCTGCCGCCGACGAGCTTTTCGGGCGTCGAGCGCCCGACGATCACGTTGGCGTGGCGCCGGTCACCGCGACCGATCCGACCCGGGCCGACGAGCTTGGTCGGCTTCTTGCCGCCGCAATGGGCGCGGTGATGGGCTGCGGGCGCCGATGACGACAGCGCGGCTGCGCCCAGCGTCGCGACTGCAGCGAGCGCGTACCCAAACCGGAAGGTCCTTCCCTGAGCCTCAGCCATGTCGTCGTCCCGTTGCGCCTGGAGACGTGAGCCGCAAACAGCGTACACAGCGGCACCGCCCCGCGAATCAGCCGCTGGGGCCGCTCGTACACTGGTTCCCATGTCCGCCTCGTCCGAGATCGTCGTCTCCGGTGCCCGGGCCCACAACCTCAAGGGCATCGACGTGACGCTGCCCAGGGACGCGCTGATCGTGATCACCGGGCTGTCGGGGTCGGGGAAGTCGAGTCTCGCGTTCGACACGATCTACGCCGAGGGCCAGCGCCGCTACGTCGAGTCGCTGTCCGCGTACGCCCGCCAGTTTCTCGGCCAGATGGAGAAGCCCGACGTCGACTCGATCGAGGGGCTCTCGCCGGCGATCTCGATCGACCAGAAGACGACGTCGCGCAACCCGCGCTCGACCGTCGGGACGGTGACCGAGATCTACGACTACCTGCGGCTGCTGTGGGCGAGGGTCGGGCATCCCCACTGCCACAAATGCGGGGCGCCGATCGCCGGACAGTCGGTCGAGCAGATCGTCGACCGCGTGATGACGCTCACCAAGGGCACCCGGTTCATGGTCATGGCGCCGGTCGTCCGGGGGCGCAAGGGCGAGTACGCGAAGCTTCTCGACGAGGTCCGCGGCGAGGGCTACGCGCGGGCGATGATCGACGGCGAGCTGCGCAGGCTCGACGAGCAGATCTCGCTCGACAAGAAGTACAAGCACGACGTCTCCGTGGTTGTCGACCGGCTGGTGATGAAGCCGGAGCTGCGCAAGCGCCTCGCGGACTCGGTCGAAGCGGCGACGGGCCTCGCCGAGGGGATGGTCGAGGTCGAGCTGCTCGAGGGCGGCAACGGCGCCGGGCCGAGCGATCTCGGAGGCTCGGAGGCGGCGAGCGGGCCCGGGGCGCTGGGCCGCGCGTCGGAGAACGGCGACGGGCGCAGGCTGATCTTCTCGGAGCGGTTCGCCTGCCTGAAGTGCGGGACCTCGATGCCCGAGCTCGAGCCGCGGATCTTCTCCTTCAACTCGCCGCACGGCGCCTGCCAGCGCTGCCACGGGCTCGGCTTCCAGCGCGTGGTCGACCCCGAGCTGATCGTCCCCGATCCGACGCTGTCGATCGCCGACGGAGCGCTGCTGCCGTTCATGCGCTCCGCGTCGCGGTATCACCAGCGGCTGTTCGAAGCTGTCGCGGCGGAGAACGGGATCGACCTCGAGAGGCCGTGGCGCGAGCTGAAGAAGGCCGACCGCGACCTGATCCTGAACGGGACTGGGGGCGAGCGCCACAAGGTCAGCTACCGCAATCGCTACGGGCGGCGGCGCTCCTACTCGGTGCGCTTCGAGGGCGTGCTCGGCGGATTGGAGCGGCGCTATCGCAACACCGAGTCCGAGCGAACCCGGGAGCGGATCGAGAGCTGCATGTCGCTGCGCCCGTGCCCGGAATGCGGCGGCGCACGGCTGCGGCCCGAGAGCCTCGCGGTCACGGTCGGCGGGCTGAACATCTACGAGTACACGCAGCTGTCCGCGAACGCCGCGCTCGAATGGATCGAGTCGCTCGAGCTCAGCGACACCGAGCGCCAGATCGCGCGGCTGATCGTGCGCGAGATCGCCGAGCGGCTGCGGTTTCTCGACAGCGTCGGGATCGGTTACCTGTCGCTGGAGCGCGCGGCGGCGACGCTGTCGGGCGGCGAGGCGCAGCGGATCCGGCTCGCGACCCAGATCGGCTCGAGCCTCGTCGGGGTGCTGTACATCCTCGACGAGCCCTCGATCGGTCTCCACCAGCGCGACAACGCGAAGCTGATCGACACACTGGCGAAGCTGCGCGACCTCGGCAACACCGTGATCGTGGTCGAGCACGACGAGGGCACGATCCGCGCCGCCGACCACGTTGTCGATCTCGGCCCCGGGGCCGGCGAGCACGGCGGCGAGGTGGTCGCCGACGGCACCCCGGCGGCGATCGAGCGCAGAGCGCGCTCGCTGACCGGCAGGTACCTCAGCGGCAAGGAGAGCATTCCCGTCCCGGAGCGGCGGCGGGTCCCGCGCGGCGAGCTGCTCGTCGAGGGCGCGAAGCAGCACAATCTCAAGGACATCGACGTCGAGTTCCCGCTCGGAGTCTTCTCCTGCGTCACCGGCGTCTCGGGATCGGGGAAGTCGACGCTCGTGAACGAGATCCTCTACCGCTCGGTCGCCAACCGCCTCCATCGGGCGCGGCTGCGGCCGGGGGCGCACGACCGCATCGACGGTATCGACCGGATCGACAAGATCATCAACATCGACCAGTCACCGATCGGGCGCACGCCGCGCTCGAACCCCGCGACCTACACGGGGGTCTTCGACCACATCCGCGAGCTGTTCTCGAGGACGCAGGAGGCGCGTGCGCGCGGCTACAAGCCCGGCCGGTTCAGCTTCAACGTCAAGGGCGGGCGCTGCGAGGTTTGCCGCGGCGACGGGCAGATCAAGATCGAGATGCACTTCCTCCCCGACGTGTACGTGACCTGCGAGCAGTGCGACGGGCACCGCTACAACCGCGAGACGCTCGAGATCAAGTTCAAGGGGAAGTCGATCGCGGACGTGCTCGAGATGTCGGTCGAGGATGCGTGCGAGTTCTTCACCAACATCCCGAAGATCTCGCGCCGCCTGCAGACGCTCCACGACGTCGGGCTCGACTACATCCGGCTCGGTCAGCCGGCGACGACGCTTTCCGGGGGCGAGGCGCAGCGGGTCAAGCTCGCGACCGAGCTGTCGAAGGTCGCGACCGGGGACACGCTGTACATCCTCGACGAGCCGACGACCGGGCTCCACTTCGCCGATGTGCAGCGGCTGCTCGACGTGCTCGGGCGACTTGTCGACGCCGGCAACAGCGTCGTCGTCATCGAGCACAACCTCGACGTGATCAAGTCCGCGGACCGGCTGATCGACCTCGGTCCCGAGGGCGGGGAGGCCGGGGGAGAGGTCGTCGCTCGGGGCACCCCCGAGGAGGTGGCCGGGGTCGACGCCTCGTACACGGGTCAGTTCCTGCGTGACCTGCTCTCGCCGCGCGTGCGCCGGACGAGCAAGGCGCCGCGCAGGCGCCGCGCTGCAGTCGCCGCCTGAGTCGAGCTCAGGTCGAGAAGTGGAGGACGTTCGTGTGGCAGGTGGCGAACTGGCCGGCGCCGACCTCGATGCCGCCGTCGAACTGGACCGTGCCCTTGGCGCTCTTACCGACATCGACGTGGCGATGGCGCTTGCGAAGCAGCGTCTCGAGCGGCGCGACCGCGACGAGGCCGGGGTGAAGAACGGCCGCGACACCGAGCGCGCCTCCGGCCCCGAGCCCGTCGGCGAGGGCGCGCCGGTCGGGGCAGTCCACGCCTGAGCGCCTAGCCCGTCTGACCGCCCGCGAACGCGAGTTCGCCCGTGTGGCAGGTCTCGTACGTCCCGCTTGCGTCGACCTTGGCGCGGCCGTCGAACATCACAGTCCCCTTCACCGAGGCCCCGTGATCGGTCAGTTTGCCCGCCCACGTGGCGTGGCCGCCGGTGGCGACCGTGGCCTCGACGTTGAAGTGGTTCTTGATCACCCTGACGGCGCCCTTGGCCCGGAATCTGAGCAGGTAGTTGTTCGTCTGGCACTTCGCCGGGATGTCATGGGCGCTGAAGGCCTTCGCCTTGCGCTTTCGGGCGGGCCGCTTGACGACGTCGAACGTGACCCGCGCGGTTCCGGTCGGGTCGGCGCTCAGCCCCGAGCTGTAGCTGGCTCTCCAGGCGGAGGCGTTCGCGGGCAGCGCAAGCGCGACCGCCACGACCCCACATGTGAATAGACGCTTCATGCGACTCCTCGTTGTCCCTGGCACCCCGCCTGATGATGATTTTCCTTCGTTCCTTGGCATACGCATTGTGACGCGCCCTTCCGACTAACGCACAGCGGGCCTCCTAGTTGCGGAGTTCGAGGAAACTTCTTTCGTGAGCGAATCCGGCGGATGGCGCCTGTGGTGGCTGAAGCGGCGCTGGTACGAGCGTAACCGGCGCCCCCTGCGCAGATGGCGGATCAACCGCCACATGGCCCGCGCGGGCGCCTATATGCGCTTTCCGGTCGAGGGCGAGGTGCTCGAAGCGCTAGACGAGGGACGCCTGACCGTGGGGGAGGGCACCCTGTTCGAGCCGGGCTGCTGGCTGACGCTCCCCGGGTCGGCCCGGATCGAGATCGGCAGCGACTGCTTCCTGAACCGGAACACGATGCTCGCCGCGCTCGAGCGAATCGAGATCGGCGACCATGTGATGTTCGCCAACAGCTGCTTCGTCAGCGACGCCGACCATCGCCACGACGACCCGGACGTGCCGGTGACGAGGCAGGGGTTCAGCTCGAAGGGGACCGTGAAGATCGGCTCGAACTGCTGGTTCGGCGTCGGCTGCGTGGTCACGAGCGGCGTCACGGTCGGCGAGCGGTGCGTGATCGGCGCGAACTCGGTCGTCACCCACGACATCCCGCCGCGGGTGATCGCCGCGGGTGCCCCGGCAAGGGTGATCCGCGAGATCGACTTCAGGCCGTCCGCCCAGGGATGAGTCGCGCTAGGTTGCGCGCGTGACCGCAAGGACGATCCTCGCGATCTGCCTCGCCGCGGCGCTCGCGCTCTCCGCATGCGGGGGCTCGTCGTCGTCGACGAGCTCGACCAAGAGCACGAGCGCGGCGTCGACGACGCCGACGACGGGCGGGGGTCGCACCGGCGGCGGAGGATCCGGCGGCGCAAGCGACGAGCAGCAGATCCGCTCGACCGTCGCCAAGCTGCTGACCTCGGAGGACCCGAAGCAGGTGTGCCAGCAGCTCGTGACCCCGAACTACGTCAAGCAGTCCTTCGGCGACCTCAAGGGGTGCGAGCGGGCGACGGTCCCCGGCAGCGCGGCGCGCTCGGTGAAGGTCTCGAAGCCCGAGGTCCTGCCCGGTGGCGCGACCGTGAAGGCGGTCCCAAAGGGGGGGCCGTCGAGCGGCGAAACGTTGACGGTCCAGATGGCGATGGTCTCGGGCGGCGCCTGGAAGGTCGACAGGGTGCGCTCGAACGCTCCAGTGGGACCCTGAATCAGGCCTGCCGCGTACTCCGCTCCCGCTCGCTCGCAGTCGCATCACCGTAGTAGTTGCTCGCTCGCTCCCGCGTCCGCCGCGGCAGGGTTTTTGGGACTACGAGACGATTTGGACGAGTACGGTGCGCTCGCGGGGGCGGTCGTCGAAGTCGATCAGGACGAGCTGTTGCCAGGTGCCGAGCGCGAGCCGTCCGCCTCTCACCGGCACCGACTCCGAGGCTCCGATCAGCGACGCGCGCTGGTGGGCGTGGGAGTTCGTGTCGCGGTTGAGCCGGTTGTGCTCATATTCGCCCTCAGCCGGGATCAGCCGGTCGACCAGCTCGCGAAGATCGTGGACGCCCCCCGGCTCGTACTCCATCGTCGTGATCGCAGCGGTTGAGCCGACGACGAATGCGGTCGCGAGGGCCTCGTCGATCCCGGCCGCGGCGACGACGCGCTGCGACCCGTCGGTGATGTCGATCACGTCGGAGTCGCCCCTCGTCGAGAGGCGCAGCTCGCCGGTGTGAACGCCCACTACCAGTCCCAGGCCGAGGCCGCGAGGCTGTCCCGCTCGAGGTAGCCGCGGAACTCCTCGAGCTCAGCCGGATCGATGCTGTAGCTGTGCTCCTCCCGGGGGAAGCTGCCCCGGCGCACGTCGCGGGCGTAGGCGCTCATCGCGCTGACCATCTCGCCGCGGAGGTCGGCGTAGCGCTTCACGAACCGCGGCACGCGCCCGGTGTGGATCCCGAGCAGGTCGTGGAAAACGAGCACCTGACCGTCGGTCGCGGGCCCCGCCCCGATTCCGATCACCGGGACCTCGAGCTTGGCGACGAGCGCCTCGGTGACCGCGGCCGGCACCGCCTCGAAGACGATCGCGAAGCAGCCCGCGGCCTGTAGCGCCAGCGCCTCCTCGGCGATCTGGGCGGCGCCCTCGGCGGTCCGCCCCTGCGCCTTGAAGCCGCCCAGCGCCCCCGAGGTCTGCGGGGTCAGTCCGACGTGACCCATTGCAGGGATCCCCGAACGCGAGATCGCGCGGGCGCGATCGACCGAGGCGCCGCCGCGCTCGAGCTTGACCGCGTCGCACCCCGCCTCCTTCACGTACCGCTGCGCGCTCTCAATCGCCTGCTCGTTCGAGGTCTCGTACGAGCCGAAGGGAAGATCGCCGATCAGCACCGGCGTCCGCAGGCCGCGGCGCGCCGCCGCGGCCATCGTGACCATCTCGTCCATCGACACCGGGTTCGTGGAGTCGTGACCGAGCACGACCATCGCCGCCGTGTCGCCGACCAGCACGACGTCGACGCCGGCGTCCTCGGCGACGAGGGCCGAGGGATAGTCGTACGCGGTGACCATCACGATCGGGTGGCCGGACCGCTTCATCTCGGCGAGCGCCGGCACGGTAACCGGGACGCGCTCATCGGTGGCGTCGGTGGGGAGCTTCGGATTCGTGCTCATGTCGGGACCTCCCTTGGGCCGTCGGGCTCGGATGTGAGCGCACCGGGTACCTCGCCGTCGAGCAGGACCTCGGGGTTCGAGTCCACCTCGACGATGCGGTTGCGGCGATCGACGTGGGCGACGAGCGGCGAGTAGGGGTCGAGACCCTGCTCGTCGTAGGAGGCATAGGAGACGATGATCGCCTTGTCGCCGCGGCTGACGAGCCTGGCGGCGGCGCCGTTGAGGCGGATCTGGCGTCTCAACGCCGGTGACCTCCTATCACTGTGTTGTCGATCAGTCGGGCGGGGCCGACTCGCGCGGCGAGCGCGACCAGCACCGGTTGGCCGTTGAAGCTCTCGATCGGCGCGAGCGTCTCGGCGTTGCGTGCCTCCAGGTACTCGGCCTCGATGCCGGCGGCGTCGAGCTCCGCACCCGCAGCGCTGAGCGCGTCGTCGACCGACCCCGAGCCCGACGCGGCTTCGGCCGCGCTAAGCGCGCGAGACAGCGAGAGCGCCCGCTCGCGGTCCTCGGCGCTCAGGTAGGCGTTGCGCGAGCTCATCGCGAGCCCGTCGGGCTCGCGCACGATCGGGACGACGACGATCTCGACCGGGAAGTCGAGGTCGGAGGCCATGCGCCGGATCACGATCGCCTGCTGGGCGTCCTTCTGGCCGAAGAAAGCGGCGTCGGGCAGGACGCTGTTGAAGAGCTTCGCGACCACGGTCGTGACGCCGGTGAAGTGGCCGGGCCCGCGGCTGTCGGGGCTCCCGCACAGCACCTCGGTCAGCCCGGTGACCGTGACCTCGGTCGAGAAGCCTCGCGGATAGACCTCGGCGGGATCGGGGGCGTAGATCAGGTCCACCCCGTGCTCGACGGCGAGCTCGACGTCGCGGTCCTCATCGCGGGGATAGGCGTCGAGGTCCTCGCCGGGTGCGAACTGCGTTGGGTTGACGAACAGGCTGACGACAACGAAGTCGCAGCGTCTGCGGGCGGCGTCGATCAGCGACAAATGGCCGCCGTGGAAGGCGCCCATCGTCGGCACGAGGCCGACGTTCCGGCCCTCGCTCCGCGCGGCTGCGACAGCCTCGCGAAGCTCGACCTTGGTTCGGACGATCTCCATCTTCTCTCGGTCCACGCCTCCGGTCGGTGGTCGCGGCCGAATTCCAGTATAGGTCCGCCCCGGTGTCCTGACGTCACCCGCGCGGCAGCCGGAGCGCGCACAAAGACGCCGCAACGCGCGGAATGTGAGCGATCGCACACCCTGGGCTGGGTCCGCGAGCGGACTTACCATTTGGCACGTGACCGAGACGGCGACCCGCGAGCAGCGACGGGAGCGCCTCGTCGAGCTCTACCGCGAGGCATCCGAGTGCGTGGCGTGCCCGCTGTCCGAAGGCCGCACCAACGTCGTCTTTGGCGCCGGCAGGGCCGACGCCGAGCTGATGTTCGTCGGCGAGGCGCCGGGCGCGGAGGAGGACCGCCAGGGGCTGCCGTTCGTCGGCCGCGCCGGCTCGATTCTGACCGAGCTCGTCGAAGGCATAGGCATGACCCGCGACGAGGTGTTCGTGTCGAACATCCTCAAATGCAGGCCCCCGGGGAACCGCGACCCGCTCCCGCTCGAGATCGAGACCTGCGAGCCGTACCTGCGCCACCAGGTCGAGTTGATCCGGCCGCGGGTGATCGCGACGCTGGGCAACTTCGCGACCCGGCTCTTGACCGGGAGCCGCGCGCCGATCAGCAAGGTCCGCGGCGCGCCCCAGGTGCACTCGATCGGCGACGCAACCGTGTTCCTGATGCCGCTGTTCCATCCCGCCGCCGCGCTGCGGACGCCGTCGCTGCTCGAGACGCTGCGCGAGGACTTCGTGAAGCTGCGCGGGCTGATCGAGGAGCGGCCGCCCCAGGACCTCGAGGGCGCGCCGTTGAGCGCGGCGGCAGCCGATCCCCCCGGCGATCAGCTGGACCTGTTCGGCTGACCGCGGCGGTCGTGCACACGGGCGGGGCCGCCGAGACGGAGGCGGTCGGCACGCGGCTCGCGGCGGAGCTGGGCCCGGGGGACGTCGTCGTCGTCAGAGGCGAGGTCGGGAGCGGGAAGACGACGCTGATCCGCGGGGCGTGTCGCGGGCTCGGCGTCACCGAGCCCGTCGTCTCGCCGACGTTCACGATCGGGCGCCGCTACCGCGGCCGCATCGGCGTCTCCCACCTCGATCTCTACCGGCTCGACACAGTTGAGGGTGAGGACCCCGGCCTGCTCGACGACTACCTGACGGCGGACGCGGTCGCTTTCATCGAGTGGCCGGACGCCGCCGAGCCGCGCCTCGGGCGGGTTACGCGCCGGGTCGAGCTCACCCACGCCGGCGGGGACCGGCGAACGATCCGGATCTGGGAGGAGGCTCGATGACGACCGTGCTCGGATTCGATACCGCCACGCCCGAGGTCGCGGTCGCCGTCACGCGCGACGGGGAAGCGGTGAGCGATTTTGCGTCGCCCCGGCCGGACGGTGGTCGTCCCGTGCACGCCGACGCGCTGCTGCCCGCGATCGAGGCGGCAGTGTCCGCCGCCGGCGGCTGGGAAGCGGTTGAGCTGATCGGGGTCGGCGTCGGCCCCGGCTCGTTCACGGGTCTGCGGGTCGGGATCGCGACCGCGCGCGCGCTCGGACAGGCGCTCGCGAAGCCGCTCGCCGCCGTCGGGACCCTGGATGCGCTCGCGCGAGGGATCGCCGAGCGTCCGGCCGCGGGCGGGAGGCCGGTGCTCGCGGTCATCGACGCACGGCGCGGCGAGGCGTTCGCGTCGGTGTACTCCGGCGCCGGCGAGCTCGGGTGGGGACCTGTCGTCGCGGCGCCGGACGAGATCGCAAACCGCGTCGCGGCCGCCCCCGAACCCCCGCTGGCCGGGGGCGACGGGGCGCTACGATTTCGCGAGAGCCTCGAGGCCGTCGGCGCCGAGGTGCTGCCCGGCGAGGATCCGGCAAACCGGGTTTCGGCCAGGCACCTGTGCCTCCTCGCCGAGGAGGGAGGGCGGTTGGCCCCCGAGGATGTCGAGCCCATCTACTTGAGAGCACCAGATGCACAGCTTTGGCTTCAGCGAGACCGACGGCGAAAGCGCGACTGATACTTCGCCGCGCCGGATCCGCAGGCTCGCGTACAGCGATCTGCCGGCGGTACTCGCGATCGAGCGCCGCGCCTTCCCGACCCCGTGGTCGCTGGCGATGTTCGTGCTCGAGCTGTCGAAGCCGTCCGGGATCTGCCTCGCGGCGACGTCCGAGGACGGACTCGTCGGCTACCTCGTATGCTCGCGCTACGCCGACGTCTGGCACCTGATGAACGTCGCCGTCGCGCCCGACCGGCGCCGGCTCGGCATCGCCAGCGAGCTGATGCGGCGGCTTTTCGAGGATGCGGGGTCCGAGGCGCGCTACACGCTCGAGGTGCGGACCTCGAACGACGTCGCGATCTCGATGTACCGCCAGTTCGGCTTCCGTCCCGCCGGCAAGCGCCGCCGTTACTACCACGACAACGGCGAGGACGCCCTGATCATGTGGCTCGAGTCGTCGAGCCCAGTCAACGCTTAGGAAGCTCGCGAACCCCGCGATGGCGGACGCGGAAGCGAGCGAGCGGGGCCTCCAGTGACGATCAACGCGAGCGAGCGAGAGCGGAGCACATCGCGGGAATGATTTTGGCCCTGGAGACGTCCTGCGACGACACCTGCGCCGCCGTGGTCGAGGATGCAGGCGAGGTGCTCTCGAACGTGATCTCGTCGCAGGCCTCGTTTCACGAGCGCTACGGCGGCGTCGTGCCGGAGGTCGCGTCCCGACATCACCTCGAGCTCGTCAACGGCGTCGTCGACGCGGCGCTTGAGGGTGCCGGCGGGACCTTGGGCGACGTTGACCGGATCGCCGTCACTCGCGGGCCGGGTCTGATTGGAGCGCTCCTCGTCGGGGTCAGCACCGCGAAGGCGCTCGCCGCGTCGCGGCGAAAGCCGCTCGCCGGAGTCGACCATCTCCACGGGCACGTCGCGGCGGCGTTCCTCGAGCCGGACCCGCTCGAGCCTCCGTTCATCTGCCTGATTGCGAGCGGCGGTCACACGCTCCTCGCCGACGTCCGCGACCGCGAGGGCTTCGAGGTCCTCGGCTCGACCCTCGACGACGCGGCGGGGGAGGCGCTTGACAAGGGAGCGAGGCTGCTCGGCCTCGGCTATCCCGGCGGGCCTGCGATCCAGCGCGCCGCGCTCGACGGCGAGCGCGAGGCTTTCGACTTTCCGGTCGCGATGACCCGTGACCCGGGCCTCGACTTCAGCTTCAGCGGGCTGAAGACGGCGCTCGTCTACGCGGTCAAGGCGCTCGGCGACAGCGAGATCGAGCGTCGGCGCGCCGATCTCGCGGCGAGCTACCAGGCCGCCGTCGTCGGCCAGCTGGTCGCGAAGCTCGGGCGCGCGCTGGAACGATCTCCCGCCCGCCCTGTGGCGCTCGGCGGAGGCGTCGCGGCGAACCGGCTTCTGCGCCAACGCGCGGGCGACCTCTGCGAGCGCCACCGCGTGCCGCTGAAGCTTGTGCCACCCGCGCTGTGCACCGACAACGCGGCGATGATCGGCTCAGCCGCGCGCTTCGTCCCTGCAACCCCATATCCGGACTACCTGACGCTGGGCCCGTTCGCGACCGAGTCGGAGCGCTCAGGGCGATGACGCGCGTGTCCCTGTACTCGCGACCCGGCTGCCATCTCTGCGACGAGGCCCGGGACGAGCTCCGCGGGCTCCGCGTCGGGGGACATCCGGTCGCGATCGACGAGATCGACATCGAGAGCGACGAGCGGCTGCACCGCCTCTACCTCGAGCGGATCCCGGTCGTCGAGGTCGAGGGCGAGGTCGTGTCCGAGCTCGTGCTCGACGTGGACGCTCTGCGGGCCAGGCTCGATACTGTGGTCACATGACGCCGGAGCGCGCCGCAAGCGGCGGAGTCGAGACGCGGCCCGCATCGGATTCCCCCGGGGGTGGGGATTCGGGCCTGGCCCTCGGGGACGGCGAGCGCCTGTCGCTTGGGGTCGCAGCGCGGCTTTCGCGCTACCTCCAGGTGCTGACGCAGGCGCGCAAGATGGGCAAGGAGACGATCTCCTCCCAGGAGCTCGCCGAGTACACGCACATCAACTCGACCCAGATCCGCCGCGACCTGTCGGGGTTCGGGAAGTTCGGCAAGCGCGGCGTCGGCTACCGGATCGACTCGCTCGTCAGCGAGATCCGCAAGATCCTCCGCACCTCGGGGCAGCACAACATCGCGCTGTTCGGGGCTGGCAAGCTCGGCCAGGCGATCGCGAGCTCGGACATCTTCGCCGACCACGGGTTCCGGGTCGTGGCAGCGTTTGACGTCGACCCGGCGCTCGTCGGGAGGCGGCTCGGGAACAGCATCGAGGTCCAGGACTTCTCCGAGCTCGAGCGCGTTGTCGGCGAGGAGGAGGTCGTCGTCGGGGTGCTCGCGGTACCCGACGAGGCGGCCCAGGACGTCGCCGACCGCCTCGTAGAGTCCGGCGTCAAGATCATCTTCAACTACTCGGAGCGCCTGCTTCAGGTCCCGCCCGAGGTCACCGTCCACACCTCGAGCCCCGCCGTCGACCTCCTCTACGCCCTCTACTTCTATCTAACGTAAGGGGGTGTCCCCGACCCCGCGACGGCGGACGCGGAAGCGAGCGAGCGTCATGAGCGGTGATTCGAATCGCGAGCGAGCGGGAGCGGAGCACGTCGCGGGATTGGACTTGGACCGCGCGCGGGAGATCTTCGAGGAGTCACCGGACTTCACGATCGGGCTCGAAGAGGAGTTCGCGCTCGTCGACCCGGAGAGCCTCGAGCTGGTACAGCGCTACGAGGAGCTCCATGACGCATGCATCGCCGACGAGGGCCTGACGGACTCGGTCGCCGGGGAGCTGATCGCGTCGGAGATCGAGATCCGCTCCGGGCGCGCGGAGCGCTTTGCCGACGCGACCGCGCGCCAGCGCGACCGCCGCGCGCGGCTGCTCGCGGCGGCCGACGGACTCGGGATCGCGCTTGCCTCAACGGGGACCCACCCATGGGCGAGCTACCTCGACCAGCGGATCATCGACACACCGCACTACCGTCGGCTGGAGAAGGACCTCGGCTACGTCGCGCAGCGCAACAACACCTGGAGCCTCCATGTGCACATGGGCGTGCGGGGCGCCGACCGCGCGATCGCGGTCTGCGATCACCTCCGCGGAGTGCTCCCAACCCTGCTCGCGGTCTCGGCGAACTCGCCGTTCCTCGACGATCGCGACACCGGGCTGCAGTCGGTGCGGACGGAGATCTTCACCCGTGTGTTCCCGCGCTGCGGGATAAACGAGCCGTTCGGGAGCTGGGATGAGTACGCCGCGTTCATCGACCTGCTCGCCCGGACGCACAGCATCGTGGAGTCGACGCAGGTGTGGTGGAGTGTGAGGCCGCACCACGCGTTCGGGACAGTCGAGATTCGAATCTGCGACGCGCAGACGGGCGGCGACGAGTCGTTCGCGCTCGCTGGGCTGATCTCAGCCTGCATAGCGCAGGCCGCGGTCGACGCCGAGGAGGGGGCGCTGCCGGAGCCGCTCGGCCAGCGCGAGATCGAGGAGAACCTGTGGCGAGCAATCCGTTACGGGATGGACGGGAAGCTGATCGACTTCGGGCGCGTCGAGGAGATCGAGGCCCGGGCCGAGGTCGAGCGGCTGCTGGAGTGGACCGCCCCGGTGCGCCGCGAGCTGGGGATCGAGGTCTCGCTACCGGAGCGAAACGGCGCCCAGCGCGCGCGGCGTGCGCTCGAGGGTGGTGCGTCGATCGAGGACATCTACCGCGAGGCCGTCGCCGAAACGCGGCGCACGCGGCTCCCCGAGAGCGTTGTCGGCTAGATTCGCGGGCGTGGAAGAAGGGAATCAGACCGAGGGCACGACCCCGGAAGAGGAGTCCTCGCCGGGTGAGGGCGAGGCCGGTAGGCAGCCGACCGAGGAGGAGGTCAGGGCCCGGCTCGAGGAGGAGGTTCGGAACCTCCGCGTCCAGGACATCCTCCTCCAGAGCGTCGTCAGCATGATCAACCTCTCATCGCGGCGGATCGCGAAGGAGGACGAGCGCGACCTCGATCAGGCGCGGCTCGGAATCGACGCCGTGCGTGCGCTCGTCGACCTGCTCGAGCCCGAGCCCGCGGCGCAGGTCCGCCGCGCGCTCGACGAGCTGCAGATGGGATACGCGCGCGTCGCCGGCGACGGGGAGGCGCAGGGACCGCCCCCCGAGGGCGGCGGTGAATCCGGTGGTTCGGGTGAGCAGGGCACCGGACAGGCCGAGCCCGGCGGCGGCGAGTCGGGGTCGGGCGAGCGCAAGCCGCCCCCCGGCCTTTGGACGCCGGGTTCCGGATAGACTCCCCGCGCTTTCCGGCCGCCCAAGGAGACCGCGGCCGCTCAACGCAACGGAGGATCTAGCTTGACCGACTTTCTGACCGATTACGGCGTCGTGGTCGCGCTCGTGTGCGCCGTCGCCGGCGTCGCCTACGGGGCTGTCGTCACCCAGAGGCTGCTGAAGCGTCCGCAGGGCAACGACGAGATGAAGGAGATCTCCGCTGCCGTGCAGGAGGGCGCGCGCGCCTACCTGACGCGCCAGTACACGATCATCGCCGCGGTCGCGGTGGTGCTCGCGATCCTGCTCGCGATCATCCAGGACGTCTCGACCGCGATCGGCTTCGTGATCGGGGGGACGCTCTCCGGTGCTGCCGGGTTCATCGGCATGAACGTCTCCGTGCGCGCCAACTCGCGCGTCGCCGAGGCCGCGCGCGGCGGCGTGTCGCCGGCCCTCGACACCGCGTTCAAGGGCGGCTCGGTCACCGGGCTGCTCGTCGTCGGGCTCGCGCTCGTCGGCGTTGCCGGCTACTTCGGGATCCTGATCCTCGCGAACAAGACCGACAAGGAGGCCGTCGACGCGCTGATCGGGCTCGGATTCGGCGGCTCCCTGATCTCCGTCTTCGCGCGCCTCGGCGGCGGGATCTACACCAAGGCCGCCGACGTCGGCGCCGATCTCGTCGGCAAGGTCGAGGCCGGGATCCCCGAGGACGACCCGCGCAACCCGGCGACGATCGCCGACAACGTCGGCGACAACGTCGGCGACTGCGCCGGGATGGCGGCGGACCTGTTCGAGACCTACGCGGTGACATCGGTCGCGGTGATGCTGCTCGGCGTGCTGACGTTCCAGGAGGCGCGCGAGGTCGCGATCTACCCGCTCGTGATCGGCGGCGTCGCGATCATCGCCTCGATCATCGGGGCGCTCTCGGTGCGCAGCAAGAGCGGCCAAGTCGAACGGGCGCTCTACCAGGGCCTGATCGTCTCTGCCCTGCTCTCGGCCGCGGCGTTCTACCCGATCACGAACGCGCTCATGGGCGACATCAACTTCACCGCGGCGACGACCGACGCTCCGCCCACGGTCGTACAGCTTTGGCTCTGCGGCCTGATCGGGCTCGCGGTCACCGCCGGCCTGTTCGTGATCACCGACTACTACACCTCGACCCGGTTCCGACCGGTGAAGACGATCAGCCGCGCATCGGTGACCGGCCACGCGACGAACATCATCCAGGGCCTCGCGCAGGGCTTCCAATCGACGGCTGCGCCGGCGATCCTGATCGCCCTCGCGATCCTCGGCGCCGACAAGCTCGCCGGGATCTACGGGATCGGTGTCGCGGTGATGGCGCAGCTTTCGCTGTGTGGGCTGATCGTCGCCCTCGACGCGTTCGGGCCGATCACCGACAACGCGGGAGGGATCGCCGAGATGGCGGATCTCCCCGAGGACGTCCGCAACGTCACCGACCCGCTCGACGCGGTCGGGAACACGACCAAGGCGGTGACGAAGGGCTACGCGATCGGGTCCGCCGCGCTCGCCGCGCTCGTGCTCTTCAACGCGTTCAAGATCGAGCTTCAATCCGAGGCCGGCGCCGGCCAGATCATCTCGTTCGACCTCACCAAGCCCGAGGTGCTGATCGGGCTGCTGATCGGCGGGATGATGGTCTACCTGTTCGCGGCGCTCGCGATCGAGGCGGTGGGCCGCTCCGGAGGCCAGGTGGTCGAGGAGGTGAGACGCCAGTTCAAGGAGAAGCCGGGGATCATGAAGGGCACCGAGAAGCCCTCGTACGGCGAGACAGTGGCGATCGTCACCGCGGCCGCCCAGCGCGAGATGATCGCGCCGGCGCTGATCCCGATCATCGTCCCGTTGATCGTCGGGCTGCTGAGCCCAGAGGCGTTGGGAGGCCTGCTGATCGGGGTGATCGTCGTCGGGTTGTTCGCGGCGATCTCGATGACCGCAGGCGGCGGCGCGTGGGACAACGCGAAGAAGCTGATCGAGGACGGCGCCTACGGCGGCAAGGGCTCCGAGGCGCATGCGGCCGCGGTCACGGGTGACACGGTCGGCGATCCGTACAAGGACACCGCCGGGCCGGCGATCAACCCGATGATCAAGGTCGCGAACATCGTCGCTCTGCTGATCATCCCGATCATCATCTAGGCGCAATCGCGCCCTCACCCGCCGCCCGGCGGTCGTATATTCGGGTCGATGGCGGAGCGGCATCCGAGGGAGCAGGCCCTACGCCGTGTGCACGGCGTGGGGGCGCTGTTCGCGGCTGCGTACGGGAACGTCGGCTCGTCGATCTACTACGCGCTCGGTGTGACCGCGGCGTTCGCCCTCGGGTTGACCCCGGTCGCGTTCGTGATCGCGGGCCTGATCTTCATGTTCACCGCCGCGTCATATGCGGAGGCGACGGTGATGTACCCCGAGGCAGGGGGCTCGTCGAGCTTTGCGCGGCATGCGTTCAACGAGCTCGTCTCGTTCTTCGCTGCCTGGGCGCAGATGCTCAACTACGTGATCACGGTCGCGATCTCGGCGTTCTTCGTTCCCCACTACCTGTCGGTGTTCTGGAGCCCGCTCGCGCAGTCGCCCGGCGACATCTTCGGCGGGATCGTGCTGATCGTGCTGCTCGCGGCGCTCAACATCAAGGGTACGCAGGAGTCGTCGCGCCTGAACCTGGTCCTCGCGATGGCCGACCTCGCTACGCAGGTCGCGCTCGTCGGGATCGGCATCTTTCTCGTCCTCAGCCCCGACACGCTGGTCAACAACGTCCACCTTGGGATCGCGCCAACGTGGGGCGACTTCGCGCTCGGGATCGCGGTTGGGATGATCGCCTACACCGGAATCGAGACGGTCTCGAACATGGCCGAGGAGGCGAAGGATGCGGGGAGGACGATTCCGCGCGGCGTCGGGCTCGTCGTCCTTGCGGTGCTCGGTCTCTACCTGCTGATCCCGATCGTCGCGCTGTCGGCAATGCCGGTGGTCGAGCACGCGGGCCACTTCACGACCCAGCTCGGCACGAAGTACAAGGACGACCCAGTGTTGGGGATCGTTGAGAACCTCGGACTCGGCACGGGGATGACGCAGGTCCTTCGCTACTACGTCGGCGTGCTGGCGGCGGTGATCCTGGTCATCGCCACGAACGCGGGGTTGATCGGCGTCTCGCGGCTGACATATTCGATGGGACAGCACCGGCAGCTCCCTGAGACGCTGCGCGCCGTCCACCCCAAGTATCGGACGCCGTTCATCGCGATCCTCGTGTTCTCAGGAATCGCCGTGATCACGTTGATCCCGGGCCAGACCGACCTGCTGGCGACGATGTACTCGTTCGGGGCAATGCTCTCATTCACCGTCGCGCACGTCTCCGTGATCCGCCTGCGCCAGCGAAGACCGGATATGAATCGGCCGTGGAAGCCGCCGCTCAACTTCCGCGCCTTCGGGTTCGAGGTCCCCGGGACGGCCGTGCTCGGCGCCCTGGGGACGTTCTCCGCGTGGATCGTCGTCATGGTCCTGAACGGGCGCACGCTGGCGATCGGCGCCGGCTGGATGCTGCTCGGGCTGACGATCTACTACCTCTACCGGCGCTACCAGAAGCTGCCGCTGCGCGAGACGGTGAAGGTGCTGATGCCGGAGCCGCTCGGGGTCGAGGAGGTCGAGTACAAGAGCGTGCTCGTCGCCGTCGCCGAGAACACGTTCTCGGAGGAGGCGGTTGTGACGGCCGGGCGGCTTGCGGCACGGCGCCGGCGAGGCATCCATGTGCTCTCGTTGCTGCACGTCCCGACGAACCTGCCGCTCGACGCGGCGCTTGAGGCGGAGGAGAGGGAGGCGCAGAGCAAGATCGAGCGCGCGAAGCTGCTCACCGGGGCGCGGATCAGCGGCCATGTGGTCCGGATCCGGCCAGGCCAGGGCGGGCGAACGATCATCGACGAGGCGCGCGACATCCGCGCCGCCGCGATCGTGATGCAGCTTCCGTATCGCAACGGCAACCCGATGTACAGCAAGGCACTGCAGGCCGTGCTGACGAAGCGGCCGGTCCGGGTGATCGTCGTCGCGGAGCCGGACCGGGCGCAGTCCGACGGCCGCTCTGGTCCCGTCGAGGTCGCGGCCGACGGCGGCGAGCGCCGGCTCGACCCCGCCAAGCGGCCCTAGAATCGCGATCGTGCCCGAGCCGGAGCGGCTCTACCGCAACGTCACGCTGGGATTCTCGGTGATCATCCTCGGCTTCGGGGCGGTGATCCTCGCCGTCACGCTTGCGAACGGCGGCGGTCCCCTGTCGACCGGGGTGCTGCTCGGGCTGCTGTTCATGGCGGTCGGTGCGGGGCGGCTCTACATTGCGCTTCGCACGCGGAATTGAGGCGCATACTCGGCATCCCGTGGCTGTTCGCCGTCGGCTACGCCGCGGTCGGGTTCTCGATCTACTTCTCGATCGGCCTCGTCGCCGGCCGCGGGCTCGGGCTGACTCCGCTGATCTTCTTCGCCGTCGGGGTGCTGTTCGTACTGACGACGCTGACCTACGTCGAGGGCGGCGCGATGTTCGTCGAGCGCGGTGGCTCGGCGACGTTCGCGCGTTACGCGTTCAACGAGTTCGTCAGCTTCATCGCCGGCTGGGCGATCCTCATCGACTACATCATCGTCATCGCGATCGCGGCGATCTCGGTCCCGCACTATCTGACGCCGATCTCACACGAGTTCGCGGCCGGCGGCGAGGGCGGGACGGCGGCGGTCGTGATCGCGCTCGTCGCGGTGATCAACGTGCTCGGGATCACGGGGCGACGGCGCCAGGGCGTGCTCGTCGCGCTCGCGATCGCCGACGTCGGGCTCCAGCTCGCGGTGATCGTCGTCGGTTCGATCGTCGCCTTCCATCCCGACCTGCTGACTGCGCAGCTCAACCTCTTCAGCACGCCGTCGCTCGTCGACATCGTCTACGCGGGGGTGCTGGGTACGGTCGCCTTCGCGGGGATCGAGGCGGCGTCAGACCTCGCGCCCGATCTCGACTGGGACCGGCGCGACATCGCGCGCGTGCTCGGTGCCGGCGCCGCTCTAGTGCCGCTGATCTACACGGCGATGGCCGCGGTCGCGCTGATGGCGGTGCCGGTGGTTCCCGGCCCCAACGGTCCCCAGACGGCGCTCGCGGGACATCTGATCGAGGAGCCGGTGCTGGGGGTGGTGGAGAGCTACCGGCCGGTCTGGGTCTCGGACATCATGAAGTGGACCGTCGTGGTGATCGCGCCGACGGTGCTGTTCTGGGCGGCGAGCACGGCGATGCTGGGGCTGTCGCGACACGTCTACGTGCTGGCGACGAACCGACAGATCCCGAGCTGGCTCGGGAAGCTGGGGAAGAGGACGTCGACGCCGCACGTCGCAATCTGGGTTGCGGCGGTGCTGGCATTCGCGCTCGTGATCCCGGGCAACGTCACATTCCTGGCCGGGGTGTACGCGTTCGGGGCGCTGCTCGCGATCGCGATCGCGCATGTCTCTGTGATCCGGCTCCGGATCACGGACCCCGACCGGCGGCGGCCGTTCCGGGTGCCGATCGGGATCACCGTGCGCGGGCACACGCTGCCGGCGCTGTCGATCGCAGCGGCCGTGGTCACGGCCCTCGCCTGGGTGAGCGTGCTCGCGTTCCACGAGGGCGCGCGCTACCTCGGCGGCGGCTGGATGGTGTTCGGGATCGTCGGCTACGTGGTCTACCGCAAGTACGTCGAGGGGACGTCGCTGACGAAGCGGGTGAGCGTGCCGGCCGAGGCGCTGACGAAGCAGGTGCCGGAGGTCGAGTACGGGAGCATTCTCGTGCCGGTGTTCGGGACGAAGTTGGACGACGACATCGTCGGGACGGCGGGCCGGCTCGCCGACGCCGAGGTCGAGCCAGGGGAGACGCCGCCGCGTGTCGACGTGATCTACGTGATGGCGTTGCCGCTGACGGTCCCGATTCACGCGCCGCCGCCGAGTGCCGAGGTCGAGAAGGCGAACTCGGCGCTGGAGCGGGCGAAGGATGTCGCCGAGGAGTACGAGGCGGTCGAGGTCGCAACCGACGTCGTCCTCGCGCGCAACGTCGGCGCGGGGATCGTCCAGGAGGCGCGGCGGCGCAATCCGGAGGTGATCGTGATGGGAGGAGAGCCGCCGAGCCGAATGCGCGGCGGGGCGATCCTCGGCGGGATCGGGGCGGCGCGCCCGCCCGAGGTCGGGGAGGTGACAGAGTATGTGCTCCGCAAGGCTCCCTGCCGGGTCCTGCTGACCGCCCCGCCCGAGGGCTAGTGCCCGCTCCGCAGGACTAAGATCCGGCCATGTTCATCGTCATCGTCGGCGCGGGACGCGTCGGCTCCTCACTCGCGCGCGCGATGCTTCGCGCCGGGAACGAGGTCTCATGCCTCGACGAGGATCCGGAGGCGCATGCGCGGCTCGAGGTCGGGCTCGAGAAGTCGTGGGAGGACTCCGGCGGGCAGTTCACCGTCGGCACCGGGCTCGAGGTCGAGGCGCTGGAGGCGGTTGGGATCGGCCGGGCGGACGCGTTCGTTGCCGCAACCGACGGCGACAACACGAACATCATCATCTCTCAGATCGCGAAGCGGAGGTTCAATGTGCCGACCGTGGTTGCGAGGGTGCTCGACCCGCTGCGCGCGGCGTGGTACGAGGAGCAGGGGCTGAGGACGATCTGCCCGACGCGCGTCGCGATCGACATGCTGCGCAGCGAGCTCGAGGGCGCGGGCGCCGGCGCGGCCGGCGGGATCTGAGCTGTGGCCGAGCCGATGTACGTGATCGTCGTCGGGGCCGGGAAGGTCGGATGGAACCTCGGCCGCGAGCTGCTCGACAAGGGGCACGAGGTGACGCTGGTCGAGAACAACCGCGATCGCTTCCTGACGGTCGAGCAGGAGATGGAGCACAACGTCCAGTACGGCGACGCGTCGGAGCTGTGGGTGCTGGAGCGGGCCGGGATCTCGCGGGCCGACATGGTGATCGCGGTGACCGGCGACGACGAGGACAACATGCTGATCTGCCAGGTCGCGAAGGAGAAGTATCTCGTCGACCGGATCATCGCCCGGGTGAACAACCCGCGGAACAGGCAGTGGTTCGACCTCTTGGGGATCAAGCCGAGCGTGTCGGCGACCGACCTGATCCTTCGCCTCATCGAGCACGAGGTGCCCGAGTACGGGCTCGTCCACCTGCTCGACCTGCCGGAGGAGCGGCTGGCGATCATCGAGATGCTGCTTGCCGCCAACTCGCGGGCGGCCGGTCAGCGGGTCGGGGACCTCGACCTGCCGGAGGGAAGCCTGTTGATCTCGGTCCTGCGCGAGGGGAGGGGGTTCGTGCCAGGCCCCGAGACGGTGCTCGAGGAGGGCGACGAGATCCTAGCCGTCCTCGATCCCGGCTTGGAGGAGGACCTGAAACGGTACTTTGGACCTGACGGGACCGCCGCCGAGTGACCCCCTCGCGAACAGTCGACTTCCTGCTCGTCGGCGGTGGGATGGCCGCCGCCCACTGCGCGTCCGAGCTGCGCAAGCAGGGCGCGGACGGCGACATCCTGCTCGTCGGTCGCGAGCCGCACCCGCCGTACGAGCGGCCGCCGCTGTCGAAGGAGTACATGCGCGGCGAGGCGGAGCAGACGGACGCGTTCGTGCACCCGCCCGAGTGGTACGAGGAGAACGGCGTCGAGCTGATGACGTCGATGAACGTGATGTCGCTCGACGCCGGGGAGCGGGTGGCGAAGCTGCAGTCGAAGCAGGAGATTGGGTTCGACAAGGCGCTGATTGCGACCGGCGCCGACGTGCGGATTCTGCGCGTCGACGGGACCGAGCTCGAGGGGATCCACTATCTGCGAACGTTCAAGACCTCGGACGAGATTCAGGAGGACGCGGAGAGCGCCGACCACGTGATCCTGATCGGCGGCAGCTACATCGCGAGCGAGGTCGCGGCGTCTCTGACGGCGAAGGGGAAGAAGTGCACGATGGTGATGCTCGAGGACGTGGCGCTGTCGCGGACGTTCGGCGATGAGGCGGGGCGGCACTTCCACAGCGTGCTCGAGTCGCACGGGATCGACGTCGTCGGCGGGGAGCAGCTGGAGGCGTTCCTCGGCGACGGGCGGGTGAGCGCTGTGCGGACGAAGTCGGGGAAGGAGATCGAGGGCGATGTCGTCGTCGTCGGGGTCGGCGTGCATCCCGACGAGCGGCTGGCGGGGAAGGCGGGCCTCAAGGTGGACAACGGCGTCGTCTGCGACTCGCGCCTGGAGAGCTCGGTCGAGGGGATCTACGCGGCGGGTGACTTGTGCTCGTACGACAGCGCGGTCCACGGGCGGCGGATCCGAGTCGAGCATTGGGATGTGGCGCTGAACCAGGGTCAGTATGTCGCGCGGGCGATGCTGGGGGAGAACGAGCCGTACCGAGAGGTGCCGTACTTCTTCAGCGACCTCGCCGACTGGGCCAGCCTCGAGTACGTGGGGCCGGCGGCGAAGTGGGACGAGGTCGTGATCCGCGGCGACCTCGAAGGCGGTGAGTTCAGCGCCTGGTACATCGACGCCGGCAAGGTCGCCGGGGCGCTCTCGGTCGAGCGCTCGGAGGACCTGATGGCGGCTCGCCGCCTGATCGCGGACGGCTCTGACGTCTCGGGGAAGCTCGACAAGCTCCGCGACGTCGACGGCGAGCTGGACGAGATCCAGTAGCGACTAGAGCTGGGGGAGGAGGACTCGAACCTCCATTTCGCGGTCCAGAGCCGCGCGGATTGCCATTATCCGATCCCCCAAGGGGTGCTGCGAGTGGCCAGGATAGCCGCTGTTCCGTCCGCCCGGCATACGAACATGTGTTCGTATCGGAGGGGATCGGTTGGCTCGACCAAGGCGAGCGCCGGGAGTACCCAGGAGGCGGTTCGGCTTCGGCACGAACAGGGGATGACCGTCGGAGCGATCGCGCGCGACCTGGATGCTCGACGCCGGCCTGAAGCAGAACCGCTGCGAGGAGTGTGGGATCGAGGAGTGGTGGGGGAGGCCGCTGAGCCCGCCACCGGGCCTCCCGGGTGGCGCACTTTGTTACCTTGACGCGTTCTATGAAGCGGGTGATCGCACTCATTGCGCCCGTCGTCCTGGGCGTGACCATTGCCGCGTGCACGGGCGACACAAACGCGCCGGTAACTTCTGCGGCGGACACCTCGACCTCGGCCGCGCCGCTGTCGAAGGACGCCTTCATCAAGCAGGCGGACAGCAACTGCGACGACGCCTACACCTCGCTCGCCAACATTGACAGCTCGAACAGCTCGACCTCGACGTCCACGACGGCGTCGAGCGGCAGCTCCTCCCAGACCTCGGAGAAGAAGAACACGATCGACGGGCTTGTCGAGCAGCTCAAGGGGCTCCAGGCGCCGGCGGGCGACCAGCAGAGCTTCAACCAGTTCGTCAGCGATCTCGAGAAGGCGTCGAAGGCGCTCGACGAGCAGGCGCTGGCGGAGAAGCGCAGCGACACGAGCGCGAGTGACAGCGCCGCCTCCGACTTCGATTCGGCGATGTCGGATGCGCGCTCCGCGGCCGGCCAGTACGGCCTCAAGACCTGCTCCAAGGAGGGCAGCGCGAGCTCGTCCGGCTCGGGGGGCGGAACGACCACGAGCCCGTCGTCGTCGACCCCGAGCGCTCCCGTGACCCCCGCGCCGGCCCCGGCCACGCCCGCGCCGGCCCCGGCGCCCGCCCCCTCCGGCGGCGGTACGAGCGGCGGCAGCGGCGGCGGGATCAGTCCCTAGGCTTGCCCGCGTGGCGCTGGCGCTGGCCGGCGCGACGCTCGGCGCGCTCGCGCTCGCGGGCCCCGCGGGTGCGATCCCCTGGGATCAGCAGGGTGCCGTCCCGCCCTCTGAGACGCCCCCCGCGGACGCGCCCGACCCTCACTGCGACCAGAGCTACGCCAACGACTCGCCGAAGCGCGGGCGCCGGATCGAATTCGGGATTGGACCCCGCCTCGCTGGAGAGGTCGGCGGATCGCAGACGATGCCGCTCGTCCCCGAGGACCCCGCCCTCCGCGACAGGCGCCTGCTCGAGCTCAAGGGTCACCGCAGGATGGGCGTGCGCCTCAACCGGCTCTTCGAGGCCGACGGCGATCGGGGCATCCGTGACTTCAGGCGCATGGCGCACCACTACGGATCGCTCGGATTCGATGTCGCCGTCCAGGTTCGCTATCACCCGACGCCGGCGCAGGAGGGCGACATCCCCGCCTGGCTCGACTACGTCCGCCGTGTCGTCGACGCGCTCGGCCCGAACCGCCATGTCACCTCGCTCCAGATCACAAACGAGGCCAACCTCGGCATCTCGCCCAACACCTCCGACGGCGCCTACGGCGGCGCCGTACAGGCACTCGCGCGGGGCGTGCCCGCGGCGAAGCGGGAGGCGCGGCGGCGCGGCTTCGACCAGCTCACGACCGGTTTCAACTACGCCTGGCGCTCGGGCGACGGCGACGCCGACTTCTGGCGCAACGTCCGCGCCGCCGGCGGCAGGTCGCTGCGCCGCGCCACCGACTGGATCGGGCTCGACGCCTATCCCGGCACCTTCATCCCGCCGAGCGTCCAGAACCCCGGCGACGCCCTGCTCGAGGCGCTCGCCCAGGTCCGCGAGTGCTACATGCCGCTCGGCGGCTTCGGCCGCCGCTATCCGATCTACGTCGACGAGCTCGGCTACCCGACCGGCCCAGGCCGCAGCGAGGACGCCCAGGCCGCCGCGCTGTCGTCGTTCATGACCGCCATCAACCGCTACCGCGGCACGTACGGAATCCGCAGGGTGTACTGGTTCGGACTCCGCGACAACAACAGCGCGGGCCCGAACTTCCAGTCGTTCTTCGGGCTGCTGCGCGACGACTACTCGCCGAAGCCCGCGTTCGCCGCGTATCGCCGGTTCGTCCACCGGCACGGCGCACATTCCTAAAGCCGCCGCGCCCGGACGCGAAGCGGAGGACGCGGTGGGGTTGTGGGGTCTAGGCGGCCTGCTCGACCCAGGCGCCGTAGAGGCGCGCGTACGCGCCGCCCGCCGCGATCAGCTCCTCGTGCGTCCCCGACTCGGCGATCCTGCCGTGCTCGAGGACGACGATCCGCCCAGCATTGCGGATCGTCGACAGCCGGTGGGCAATCACGATCGCGGTGCGCCCGATCAGCAGCCGCTCGAGCGCGCGCTCGATCTGGCGCTCGGTCCGCACGTCGACGCTCGAGGTCGCCTCGTCGAGGATCAGGATCCGCGGGTCGGCGACGAGCGCGCGCGCGAACGCGACGAGCTGGCGCTGGCCGGCGGACAGCTGCACCCCGCGCTCACCGACTTCGGTCTCGTACCCGGCCGGCAGCCCCTCGATGAACTCGTGCGCCCCGACCGCTTTCGCGGCGGCCTGGATGTCCTCGTCGGACGCGTCGGGACGCCCGAAGCAGATGTTCTCGCGAACCGAGCCCGAGAACAGGAATCCCTCCTGGGGGACGATCCCGAGCTGACTGCGCAGAGCCTGCGCCCGCAGATCGCGGACATCGTGGCCGTCGATCCGCACTCGCCCGCCCTGCGGGTCGTAGAAGCGCGCCACGAGCTTCGCCATCGTCGACTTCCCGGCGCCCGTCTCGCCGACCAGCGCCAGCGTCTGCCCGGCGGGGACGTGGAGGTCGACGTCGCGCGAGCGCCCAGGCTGATATGTCGTCGGGCTTGGCGTCCTCCGCGTACGAGAACGAGACGTCGTCGAGCTCGATCTCACCGCGGATCTCACCGGGGTCGATCGCGCCCGGGCGGTCGACCATCTCCGGCTCGGTGTCGAGCAGGTCGAAGATCTTGTCCAGTGCCGCCATCCCCTGCTGGTAGGTCGTGTACAGCTGCGAGATCTGCTGGATCGGGTCGAAGAACGTCTGCAGGTAGCCGACGAACGCGACGAGCACGCCGATCGCGACGTTGCCGTCGATCACCTGATAGCCGCCGTAGAGCAGGATCACCGCCGTCCCGATCGCCGACAGCAGCTCGACGGCGGGGAAGTACGCCGCGTTCAGGTAGACGGTCTTCATGTTCGCGTCGTAGTTCTCCCGATTGAGAACGCCCATGCGGTCGACGTGGCGAGGCTCCTGGGCGAAGCTGCGGACGACGCGGACTCCGCTCAGCGTCTCCTGCAGATGGGCCGTGATCACGGCGATCTTCTCCCGCGTCAGCCGGTAGGCGCCGGCGGACGCGATCCGGAAGACGATGCTCGCGACCGCGAGCAGCGGGAAGGTCGCGAACGTGACAAGCGCCAGCGGGACGTCGAGGAGGAGCAGGATCACGATCACCCCGAGCAGCGTCAGCGTGCTCGAGAACAGCGTCGTGATCCCGTCGGTGACGAGCTGGTCGAGCGCCTGGATGTCGTTCGTCAGCCGCGACACCAGGACCCCGGGGCGGTTGCGGGTGAAGAAGCCGATCGACATCGCCTGGAGGTGAATGAAGATCCGCTCGCGCAGGTCCTGGAGCGCCCGTTGCCCGACCCAGCCGGTGAGGTAGGTCTGGGCGTAGGTCGCGACCCCGTAGACGACCGCGGTGACGAGGAACGCGATCACGATCACGGTCAGCGCGTTGACGTCGTGCGCCTTGATCCCGGAGTCGATCGCCTTTCCCGCCAGGTACGGCGGCGCCAGCGCCGCGACCGTGGCGGCGATAAGGGCCCCGAACATCAGCGCCACCCGCCCCCGGTAGGGCCGCAGCAGCGAGACCAGCCACCGAAGCTTGCGCCCGCGGTCGTCCTCGCCGCGAATCAGCCGCCACAGGTCGCGGATCAGCAGCCAGACGTTGTGGAGTCGTCCGCCGTCGTCGCTCACAGCCGCGCCATCTCCTCGCGCCGCTCGAGGTCCTTCTGGAGAAAGATCGAGTCCTCGAGCCCGTGCTCGGCGATCTCCGCATACAGCGGGCAGCGCTCGAGCAGCTCGTCGTGGGTCCCGCGGTCGACGAGCCGGCCGTGGTCGAGGACGACGATCTCGTCTGCGAGCGAGATCGTCGACAGCCGGTGGGCGACGATGAACGTCGTCCGACCGGCCATCGCTTCGCGGAGGCCCTTCTTGATCTCCTCTTCGGTTCGCGCGTCCACCGACGACGTCGCGTCATCGAGGATCAGGATCCGCGGGCGCGCGAGCAGCGCCCGCGCGATCGCAATCCGCTGCCGCTGGCCGCCCGAGAGCGTCATCCCGCGCTCGCCGACAAGCGTGTCGTAGCCGTCCGGCAGCTCGGTGATGAAGCCCGCGGCCTGGGCACGCTGTGCCGCAAGCTCGATCTCCTCCCGTGTCGCGTCGGAGCGCGCGTAGGAGATATTGTCGGCGACGCTGGCCGAGAACAGGAAGCTGTCGTCGGCGACGACGGCGATCTGCGAGCGCAGCGAGCGCGCGTCGACGTCGCGCAGGTCGGCGCCGTCTATCAGCACCGCCCCGGACGTCGGGTCATACAGGCGCGCGAGCATTGCGACGAGGCTCGTCTTGCCGGCGCCGCTCGGGCCGACGAGCGCGAGGGTCGTTCCGCCCTCGACATCCAGGTCGAGGGCGCTGAGCGCCGGCCCCGCGCCGTCGTAGGCGAGTGACACGTCGCGCATCTCCACCCTGCCCGGCCCGGCGGGAAGCGGGGGCGCGTCCGGCGGGCTCGTGATCCGCGGATCGCGGTCGAGGATCTCGAACACCCGGTTGCCCGACGCGATCGCCCGCTGCCACATCCCGAGCGCGATCCCGAGGATCCGCATCGGAGCGAGCAGCATCACAAGATAGGTGTAGAAGGCGGTGAAGTCTCCGAGCGAGAGGCTCCCGTCGATCACCTGGCGACCGCCGATCAGCAGCACCACCGCGAGCCCGAGGTTCGGCAGGAAGGCGATGATCGGCGTGTAGTAGGCGCGCAGCTTCGTCGAGTAGATGTTCTGGTCGAAGACCCGAACGACGGCCCTGCGGAATCGGGCCAGCTGATAGCCCTCGCGCGCGAACGCTTTCACGACGCGGATCCCCGAGACGCCCTCCTCGGCGTCGGCGGTCAGCTCCGCGATCCGCTGCTGCACCTCCTGGAGCGCCGGGCGCGAGCGCCGGCTGTAGCGGGCGGCGGTCACGATCACGATCGGGACCGGCGCCAGCGCCAGCAGGGCGAGGCCGGGCTTGACGGCGATCATCACCGCGCTTGCGAACAGGATCGTGAGCGCGTTCTGGGTGATGAAGATCAGCCCGTAGCCGAGGAAGAAGCGGATCGACTGCAGGTCGACCGTCGCGCGGGACATCAGCTGTCCGGTCTGCTGGGTGTCGAAGAACCCGAGCTCGAGCGACTGCAGGTGCGAGTACATTCGCTGGCGGAGATCGAACTCGACGCCGAGCGAGACCCGCCCGGCAATCAGGCGGCGGAAGAAGGTCAGCGCGAGCCGCAGTAGGCCCGCGCCTGTGATCGCGAGCGCGAGCGGGAGGAGATCCGGGCGGTTGCCGCTCTCGATCGCGTTCACAGCCTGGCCCACGAGCCACGGGATCAAAACCGTCATCCCCATCGCCGCCCAGGCGAGCAGCAGCGACGCGATCAGGGTTCGGCGGTAGGGGCGAAGAAAGCCGAGTAGCCGCCTGAACGTACGCATGCATCATCAACTATACAAAGTGAAGTATCGACCCCGTCAAGGACCGCTGGAAGGCGCCGTAGCCGCTACGCCTCGACCGCGGGTGGGGTGGTGGCGGTCCCGAGCGCTCCGGCGCTCGCGGCGACGACGAGGACGATCGCAAGCACCTCACTCGTCCGCAGGTCCTGGCCCAGGACGACGAAGCCGACCGACGCGGCGACCCCGGGCTCGAGGCTCATCAGCACCCCGAACGTGCTCGCGGGCAGGCGCCGGAGCGCCTCGAGCTCGAGCGAGTACGGAATCACCGAGCTCAGTAGCGCGACGACCCCCCCGACGGCGAGCAGCCGCGCGTCCGTGAACGCGTCGCCGGCGCCAGCGATCCCGGCGGGGATCAGCAGCACCGCGGCGATGACCATCGCCGCGGCGAGCCCGCGCCCGCCGGGGAACGCCCGGCCGACGCGCGCCGAGAGCAGGATGTACGCGCCCCAGGACGCCCCGGCGAGCAGCGCCAACACGACACCGAGGGCGTCGAGCCCCCCGCCCGAGATCGGCGATAGGAGCACGATTCCCGCCGCTGCCAGCAAGGCCCACACGAGGTCGGCCCGGCGCCGGGTGCCGGCGATCGCGACCGCAAGCGGGCCGACGAACTCAAACGTGACCGCGATCCCGAGCGGGATTCGGTCGAGCGCTTCGTAGAAGCACAGGTTCATCGCCGCGAGCGAGACGCCGAACATCGCGACCAGCCGCCACCCCTCGCGATCGTTGCGGGCGATCCGCGGTCGCCAGAAGGCTGCAAGCACAACCGCGGAGAAGGCGACCCGGAGGAACACGGTCCCCGAGGGACCTAGATCGTCGAACAGGGTCGTTGCGATCGCCGCCCCGAACTGGACCGAGACGATGCCGCTGAGCACGAGGGTCGCCGAGGTTGCGCGCTGCGCAGGCGTCAAGCAGGCGAGCGTAACGGCGGCTCGCCGCGGTGGCCGCGTGGGTACGCTCCCGCGTCGATGGCGGAAGAGCGCAGAGGTTTCGACGGCGTCAGCAAGTTCATGGGCTTCCGCTGGGAGGCCGCCGACCGCGTGCGCCTGACGGTCGGCCCGGAGCACATCAACGGCGCCGGCTTGCTCTCCGGCGTCGTCACCTACGGGCTCGTCGACTACTGCATGGGATCGACGCTGTGGGTTGAGCGCTCAGAGGGCGAGGCGATCGCGACGATCGGGATCTCGATCAACTACATCCAGACGGCGACCGAGGGCGACGTGATCTGCACGACGAAGCTCGAGCGCCGCAACGATCGCGTAGCCGTGCTGACGAGCGAGGTCCACCACGAGGACGGGCGGCTGCTCGCGAACGCGATCGGCAGCTACTCGATCTTCCCCGCCAAGCGCCTTGAGCGCCGCCGCCCGACCGGGCCGACCGGCGAGGACTAGCGGCCCGCAACTGCTCCGCGCGGAACCCGCGGTGGATATAGACTTCCGGCGTCGTGTTCAGGAAGGGAGGATCGTTCGTGGTGGCCGCAGCGGCCGCGTTGGCTCTGCCCGGGGCCGCGCTTGCCGCAAAGTTCTCCGACGGCGTCACCGTCGGAGAGATCTCGAGCAAGTCGGCGAAGGTCTGGGGACACGCGAACAAGGCCGGCAGGTACAAGGCCGAGGTCGCGACCGACAAGCGCTTCAAGCACGTCGAGGACACCGCGAAGGTGAAGGCGAAGTCGTCGAAGGACTTCACGATCCAGACGAAGGTCAAGGGTCTTAAGCCCGGCAAGGACCACTTCTACCGCTTCTGCAAGGGCAAGAAGTGCAGCCAGCGGGGGACGTTCGAGACCGCGCCGAAGAAGAGCAAGTCGAAGACGATCCACTTCGCCTACACCGGCGACACCGACGCCGCGCGCTCAGACGGGCAGAGCGAGCCCTACTTCGGCCACTTCCTGAGCTTCAAGTCGATGCTCGCCGAGCACAACGATTTCAACATCCACCTCGGCGACACGATCTACTCGGACTCCGAGGTCCCCGACTCCGGCCCGACCGCGGAAACGAGGGCGGAGAAGTGGGACAAGTACCTGCTCAACCTCGGCGAGGCGAACCTGACCAAGCTCCGCAAGGCGGCGGGCTTCTACAGCAACTGGGACGACCACGAGTTCATCAACGACTTCTCTGTGCCCGAGTTCGGCGAGCAGCTCTACAAGGCCGGCGAGCAGGCGTTCCGCGACTTCGCCCCAGTCAACTACTCGAGCAAGGACGGCCTCTACCGGACCTACCGCTGGGGCAAGAACGTCGAGCTGTTCTTCCTCGACGAGCGCTCCTTCCGCTCCGCGAAGGTCGCCGACAGCTGCATCAACCCGTCGACGAACCAGCCCGACCTCGCGCCGACCGCGACGCCCGATCAGCGGATGCTGTTCTCGGCGCTGATTCCGTCGCTGTCGCAGCCCGTCTCCCAGGCGTGCAAGGACGCGATCAACGACCCCAACCGGACGATGCTCGGCCAGCGCCAGTACAACGAGTTCCTCAACGACGTCCAGAGCTCGAGCGCGCGCTGGAAGCTGGTCATGAACGAGACCCCGATCCAGCAGTTCTACGGGCTCCCGTATGACCGCTGGGAGGGCTACGCGTACGAGCGCGTCCAGCTGCTCAAGGACCTCCAGGCGAGCGGCGTCAAGAACCTGCTCTTCCTGACCACCGATACGCACGCCGACTTCGAGAACGTCGTCCGGTTGCGCACCTACGCCAACGACGTCGCGCCCACCAACGCCCCGGCCCAGCCCACCGACACGCCGTACCACGACTACATCACCGGGCCGGTCGCGACGGGGACGTTCTGGGAGGAGATCGACAACACGACCGGCACGCCCAATGCCGGCAAGCTGCTCTCGCAGGTCTTCTTCGGGCCACCCCCGCCGGTCGGCGTCGGGATGTCGTGCAACCAGGGCGACCAGTTCAGCTACGCCGAGGTCTCGGCCTCGAAGTCGGAGATCACCGTCACCTACAAGGACGAGAACGGCAAGCCGGTCTTCGACACCAGCGGCAAGCAGTGCGGCCCGTACACGACGCAGCTCCAGGGCGGCTAGGCACCGGCTGACGGCGGCCCGGCGGCCGCGGTAGCGTGACGGGTATGGCGACGGTCGCGCAGCGCTCTCGAGGCGCCACCCATGAGGTGACTAACCAGCCTCCGCCGCTGGCCGACTACAACGTCTTCGAATCCGACCGAGCACTCGTCGAGGCGGTGGACCGCGAGGGCGCCGCGCACGAGGGTGCGCGCGTCGCCGAGCTCGGGGAGATCGCCGGTCGCGCGGAGACGATCAGGTGGGGCTTCGAAGCGAACGAGAACGAGCCCGCCCTTCGCACCCACGACCGCTACGGCCACCGGATCGACGAGGTCGACTTCCACCCGGCGTGGCACGAGCTGATGGCGATCGCCGTCGGACATGGCCTCCACGCCTCGCCGTGGCGCGAGCCCGAGCCCGGCGCGCACGTTGCGCGCGCGGCGCGATTCATGTGCCTCGCCCAGGCCGAGGCTGGGATCTGCTGCCCGATCGGAGGGACCTATGCGGCGATCCCGGCGCTGCGCCGGCAGCCGGAGCTCTCGGCGGAGTGGGAGCCGCGCTTGCTCTCGACCGAGTACGACCGCCGGGCGCTGCCTGCCCCGGACAAGACGGGCGCACTCTGCGCGATGGGGATGACCGAGAAGCAGGGCGGCTCCGACGTGCGCGCGAACACCACGACGGCGAGGCCGCTGAACGGCGGCGGCCCCGGCGCCGAGTACGAGATCAACGGCCACAAGTGGTTCTTCTCCGCGCCGATGTGCGACGCGTTCCTCGTCCTCGCCCAGGCGGAGGGCGGCCTGTCGTGCTTCCTACTGCCGCGCTGGACGCCGGACGGCGAGCGAAACGGCCTTCACCTCCAGCGCCTCAAGCACAAGCTGGGGAACCGCGCCAACGCATCCAGCGAGGTCGAGTTCCGCTCCGCGTGGGTGCGGCTGATCGGCGAGGAGGGCCGCGGGGTGCCGACGATCATCGAGATGGTCAATCACACGCGGCTCGACTGCGTGCTCGGCTCGACGGCCGGAATCCGACTCGGTGCCGCGCACGCGATTCACCACGCCTCGCACCGCTCTGCGTTCGGGAAGGTGCTCGTCGAGGCGCCGCTGATGCGGAACGTGCTCGCCGACCTCGCGGTTGAGTCCGAGGCGGCGACGGTCTCCGCGATGTGGCTCGCCCGTACCTACGACACCTCGCACGCCGCCGCCGAGGCGGGCGGAGCGGAGGACGATGGCGCGCGGCGGCTGCGCCGCCTCGCAACGCCAGTGCTCAAGTACTGGATCTGCAAGCGTGCGCCGGTCCACGCCGGCGAGGCGCTCGAGTGCCTCGGCGGCAACGGGTACGTCGAGGAGTCGGGGATGCCGCGCCTGTACCGCGAGGCGCCACTGCAGTCGATCTGGGAGGGTACGGGCAACGTTCAGGCGCTCGACGTCCTCCGAGCGATGATCAGCCGCCCTGAGTCTGTGGATGCCTTCTTCGGCGAGATCGATCAGGCGCGCGGCGCCGACCACCGCCTCGATGCCCACACCGACCGCGTCAAGGCGGCCCTGGCCGATCCAACCGACCTCGAGGCGCGGGCGCGTGGGCTCGTCGAGCGCATGGCGCTCGCGCTTCAGGGCTCGCTGCTCGTCCGCTATGGCGACGATGCCGCCGCCGACGCGTTCTGCGCCTCGCGCCTCGGCAGCGATTGGGGCTACGCGTTCGGGACGCTGCCGGCCGGGACCGACTTTCGGCGCATCGTCGAGCGGCACGCGCCCGCCGTCTGACGCGCCTGCCTACGGTCCGGTTGTCGGCGGCCTCTCGGCGCCTAGCGCAGCAGCGGATACACGCAGTGGTACTTCGAAGCCGTCGCGTTGGAGACCGACAGCACACCGCCGCCGCTGAAGACGATGATCGTGTTCGTACCGTTGGTCGAGTCGCTGTACGACGAGTTCGGCGCCGGGCCGGCGCCGAGGTCGAGCTGGTTCCGCGCCGAGCGAATCATCATCGTCGTCGGCAGGAAGCCGCCCTGGGCGCGGCAATCGTCGGACGCGTCAAACACACTGGCCGCGGGCCCGCGGAGGGCTGTGTCGAAGCAGTAGCCCCGGACCAGTGTCGTGCCGCCGGGGCAGCCCGCGCTGTGCCCGCCGACCGTGTTCGAGTCGTCGGCCGTCCCGGCGTGAGCGACCGAGAGTCCCGGCGCGAGCTTGTTGACCTCCTTGTCGGCGATCTTCTTCACCTTCTTCGTCGTCACCTTCTTCGCCGACGGTCGTGCCACCGCCACTCCGGTGAGCCCGGCGACCAGCGCCAGGATCGCGACGATGATCGTCGGTGATGGCCGTCGGCCGCTGATGATGCCCTTCATCCTGTTCCCCTTTCGCTTCGACCTGATTCCGGACCTCCGGATTATCCCTCGCCCGAGATAGGGTGCGCGAAATGGAGGCGCAGCTCCCCGGCGAGAGGGGATCGGAGCAATCCGCTCCGGGGCGGACCTCCTCATTCACAGGTCGGACCGCCTGGGCGCGGAACCTGGCGGCGCCCGTTCGCGACTTCCTCAGCGCCGAGACGGGCGGCGCAGCGGCGCTGCTGTGCGCGGCGGCCGCGGCGCTCGTGTGGGCGAACTCGCCGTGGTCGGACTCGTACGAGTCGTTGTGGACGACGAAGCTCGCGATAACGGTCGGTGGCGGGGGAATCTCGATGGACCTGCGGCACTGGGTCAACGAGGGCCTGATGACGTTCTTCTTCCTCGTCGTTGGGCTCGAGGCAAAGCGCGAGCTCGACACCGGCGAGCTGCGCGAGCGGCGCCGCCTTGCGATCCCGGTGGCCGCGGCGCTCGGCGGGATGGCGGTCCCGATCGCGATCTACCTCGCCCTCAACGCCGGAGGGCCCGGTGCGCACGGGTGGGGGGCGGCGATGTCGACGGATACCGCGCTCGCGCTCGGCGTGCTCGCGTTGGTTGCCCCCCGGGCAACGCGCCTGCGGCTGCGACTGCTGACGCTGGCCGTCGTCGACGACCTCGTCGCCCTGGTCGTGATCGCGCTCGTGTACACGAACGGCGTCTCGTGGCTCCCGCTTGGCCTCGGCGGGGCGGTCTTCGCCGGCCTGATCGCTCTCCGCTACGCGCCGGAGGCGTGGCGCAAACAGGCGGCGGTGGCGCTCGGCGTAGCCCTCTGGGTTGCCCTGTTCGAGTCCGGGATCGATCCCGTCGTCGCCGGGCTCGCGGTTGGGCTCGTGACCAGCGCCTATCCGCCGGCGCGCGGGGACCTCGAGCGCGTGACCGAGGTGGCGCGGTCGTTCCGCGAGCAGCCCACCCCCGAGTTGGCGCGCTCCGCCCAGCGTAGCGTCGCATCCTCGATCTCCCCGAACGAGCGCCTCCAGTACGCGCTACATCCCTGGACGAGCTACGCGATCGTGCCGCTGTTCGCGCTCGCAAACGCCGGCCTCCACATCAGCGGTGACCTCCTCAGCGACGCCGCGGGCTCGCCGATCACGCTCGGCATCGCGCTCGGCTACGTCGTCGGCAAGCCGATCGGCATCCTCGCCGCTTCATGGCTGGCCTCGCGCTCGTGGCTGGCCGGACTGCGTCGAGGCCTGAGCTGGCCGGTGATCGCCGGCGGCGGCTCCGTTGCAGGCGTCGGGTTCACCGTCTCGATCCTGATCGCGAGCCTCGCCTTCGGGGGTCGTGAGCTCGAGGAGGCGAAGCTCGGTGTGCTCGCGGCCGCGGTGATCTCGCCCGCGCTGGCCTGGGCGATCTTCCAGGCGGTGAAGCGCCTTCCCGCCGACGTCCGGGCGCGCCAGATCGCCGGCACCTACGAGGATCTGCTCGATCTCTCGGACGAGGTCGACCCTGGCCGCGACCACATCCGCGGCTCACCGGACGCGCCGGTGACGTTGGTCGAGTACGGCGACTACGAATGCCCGTACTGCGGACAGGCGGAGGTCGTGATCCGCGAGCTGCTGAGTTCGTTTGGTGACGACGTCCGCTACGTGTGGCGGCACCTCCCGCTCAACGACGTCCACCCCGACGCGCAGATCGCGTCGGAGGCCGCCGAGGCCGCCTCGGCGCAGGGCGCGTTCTGGAACATGCACGACCAGCTCCTCGAGCATCAGGACGACCTCGGGCCGGCCGACCTCGAGCGGGACGCCGAGAGGCTCGGTCTCGATTTCGATCGCTTCCGCGACGAACTCCGCCGTCGCCAGCACGCCGGCCGGGTCGCCGAGGACGTCGCCAGCGCCGACGCCAGCGGCGTTGCCGGTACGCCCGGCTTCTTCATCAACGGCAGGCGCCACCGGGGCGCCTACGACGTCGAGACTCTCACCACCGCCGTGCGGAGGGCGAGGAGCACCGCGCTGATCAGGAGGTCCGACAGCCGGCCTGAGGCGCAGGCGGCGGGCGGTCGACCGACCTGACGGGCCCCAACGTCAGTCGGAAGATGAGCCGGAGACGGCCCGGCTGCTCGCGCGTTGTTACCGTGGCGGGTGAGCGCCCCGAGTGCTTGGGGGCGGGAACACCCGCGTTTGGACGGAAGGCAGAAGATGAGAGAGCGCATTCGACAGCGACTTGCTTCGCCGGCGCTGATCGTGGCGGTGGTGGCCCTGGTCGCCGCGCTTGGTGGCGCGGCGGCGGCCCAGCCGTCGGCGAAGAAGGTGACCACCAAGAAGGTGAAGAAGATCGCCGACAAGGAGATCGCCAAGAAGGCGCCGGGGCTGTCGGTCGCCCACGCCGACACGGCCGACGCGGCGACGACGGCGACCACGGCCGACAGCGCCAACGCGCTTCAGGGGCAGTCGCTCGCAAATGTCGCGGTCGCGCGTTCCACCAACCCCGGAGGGCAGTGCGATCCGAACAGCTCGACGTTCACGGTGTGCGCGACGGTGAATATGACGCTGCCGCACGAGGGTCGTGTGCTGTTGATCGGCACCGCTGGTGAGATCTCGATCGACAACTCAAATTCCTCCGGGACCTGCCTGTTCCAAGTCGACGGAACGAACTCCGGCGGGGCCGTGCTGGTCGGCAACGCTCCCCCTCCGGGCCTGACCATCGTCGCGGCCCGCGGGTTCCCGAACGGGTTCGCGAACACGGTCGTAACCGATCCAGTCAGCGCCGGGCCGCATACATTCGCCCTCGCATGCGACGAGAGCGACGCCGACGTGGAGTTCGAGGGCCCGCAGCTCTCCGCCGCGCTGGTCGGGTCGGGCTGATCGGACGAGGTTCGCGCTGCGACGGGGGCCGGCGGGCCCCCGTCGCCGGGCTGCCCCGAGGTGATGCCGGAGGAGAGATTCGAACTCCCGACACGCGGATTATGATTCCGCTGCTCTAACCACTGAGCTACTCCGGCGGGGGAGGAAATCGTAGCGGCGGCAGGCGCCGCCGCCGCAGTGCCGTGTCGGGGGGCGCACGCCTCGGCTCCGTCGGGCGCCTAAGGCTGACCAAGGAGGTCGCTTAAGCAGGAGGCGTACCCTTTGACGGCAATGTCGTTTCTTCGCCGGATCTCCACCCGCAAGCTGCTGACGCTCTGCGCTGCGGTTGCGGGCGTCGTGATCGGCGTCACGGCGGCCGCGATCGCGACCACGCAGGGCGGACCGAGGCCGAACCCGGAGCCGCTGCCGGTTGCGGTTCGCGGCGCGCTCACGGCCCCGAAGATCCAGGGAGTGAGCGCGCGGATCCAGCTCACCAACCATTTGATCAGCGGCTCAGACGTTCAGGGGGCCGATCCGGTTTTGAGTGGAGCGTCGGGGCGGCTGTGGGCCTCGTCGGACGGCCGTCTCAGGATCGAGCTCCAGGCCGACTCGAACTCGGAGGGCGCGACGAGTGACAGCGAGGTCCTGGTCGACGGCCGTCAAGCCTCCGCCTACGACTCGGGATCGAACACGCTCTACAGGGCGACGCTCCCCGCGTCGCACCACGCCGAGAAGGCGAAGCGCGATCGGCCACCGTCACTCGCCGAGATCAAGAAGGGCATCGCGAGGCTGACGGATCACGCCCGACTCAGCGGCGCCGAGCCCTCCGACGTGGCCGGGCGGCCCGCGTACGCGGTCCGGATCGAGCCGAAGCGGCACGGCGGCCTCGTCGGCGGCGCGGCGCTCGCGTGGGACGCCGTGCGCGGAACGCCGCTGCGGGCCGCGGTCTACGCGCGCGGCGACGACTCGCCCGTGCTCGAGCTGAAGGTGACCGACATCTCCTACGGCCCCGTTCCCTCCGACGTGTTCGACATCGGCCGACCGCGCGGGGCCAAGATCGTCGACCTCGGCGGACCCAAGGGCGGAGCGAACGGTCGCGGCAAGGGGCAGGCGCCCGTGACCGGTGTGCGGGCCGTCGAACAGCGCACGTCCTTCCCCGTGACCGCGCCCCAGACGCTCGCAGGCAGATCCGAAAACGAGGTGAGGCTGATCCCAGGCGGCAAGGAGCCGGGCGCGCTGGTCACCTATGGGCGCGGCCTCGACGGAATCGCCGTGATCGAGCAGCCGGCAGATTCGACTGGGCGCGCCCCCGGCCCGAGCGGCGGGGAGCACGGTCAGCTGACCCTCCCGACGGTGTCGATCGACGGCGTCCGGGCCGACGAGCTCGAGACGGCGCTGGGGACGGCGGTGCGATTCCAGCGCCACGGCGTCGACTACACGGTCCTCGGTTCGGTTCCGCCGGCCACGGCCGAGGCGGCCGCCCGCGGCCTGTAGTCGGATGGCGGAGTATCCGCCGATCGAGGTTCGGGGGCTGGTCAAGCGCTACGGGGACATCGTCGCCGTGGACGAGGTCGACCTCACGGTCAGCGTCGGCGACGTCTTCGGCTACCTCGGCCCGAACGGGGCGGGCAAGACGACGTCGCTGAGGATGATGCTGGGCCTGATCCGCCCCACCGCCGGCGCGGTGCGGATTTTTGGCCACGACCCGCAGGTGAGTGTCGCGGCCCTGGATGGCGTCGCGGGCTTCGTCGAGGCGCCGTCCTTCTACCCCTATCTCAGCGGCCGCGCCAACCTCGAGCTGTGCGCCGCCCTCGACGGCGGCTCCGACTCGCAGATCGACGACGTCCTGGAGACGGTCGAGCTGCGCGACCGCGCGAAGGACAGGGTCAAGGGGTACTCGCACGGGATGCGCCAGCGGCTGGGGATCGCGTCGGCGCTGCTTCGCAACCCACGGCTCCTGCTGCTGGATGAGCCGACGACCGGGCTCGATCCGGCGGGCATGCGCGACATGCGTGAGCTGATCCGGGATCTCGGCCGCCGCGGGATCACGGTTCTGCTCTCGAGCCACCAGATGATCGAGGTCGAGGAGCTCTGCAACCGCGTCGCGATCATCCGCGGCGGCCGCGTCGCGTACGAGGGGTCGCTCGCGGCGCTCCGCCGGCGGGCCGGGGTCAGCTACCGCGTCCGCACCGCGGACGACGAGCGCGCGAAGGGCGTATGCGCGGCTCAGCGCGGGATCGACGACGTCGCGGACTCGGTTCCGAGCGGGCTCACGTTCAGCGCCTCCGACGAGGCCGCGGTGGGGGCGCTCTCACTTGCGCTGTCCGAGTCGAGAATCCCCGTGCTCGAGCTCACTCCCCGGCAGGCGACGCTCGAGGACCTCTTCTTCCAGCTCACCGAGGGCGACGGCCGGGGACCGGCGTCGGCTTCCGTGCCGACGGTCGAGAGGGTCGCGTGAGGCCTGGCGTGCTCACCGTCTACCGGTGGGAGCTCCGCAAGCTCCGCGCCCAGAAGCGCACGTACCTCGGTCTCGGGGCCGCCGCGGCGGTCCCGCTGATCTTCGTCATCGCGCTCGTGACCGGCGGTGGACAGCCGAGAGACGTGGCCTTCGGTCGCTACGTCCGCGAGACGGGTCTGGCGATCCCGCTCGTCCTGCTGCTGTTCGGATCGATCTGGCTGTTTCCCCTGATCACCGCTCTGGTGGCCGGCGACATCGTCGCCGCCGAGGACCGCAACGCGACTCTGAAGCTGATCCTCACCCGCTCGGTGGAGCGCCACCAGGTCTTCGCGGGCAAGTCCCTCGCCGCCGCGACCTACGCGGTCGTGGCGATCGGGATCGCCGGCTCGGTCGCGCTCGGCGCGGGAATCCTCGCCTTCGGCTTCAATCCCGTGACGACGCTGTCGGGCACCCTCGTCCCGGCGCCCCGCGGCCTCGCCCTCGTCAGCGCGAGCCTGCTCGTCTACCTGCTTCCGATCCTTGCGATCGCCTGCATCGGCCTCTTGCTGTCGACCGTGTTTCGCAACAGCGGGGCCGCGATCGTCGGCACGCTGATGTTCTCGCTGCTGGTCCAGCTCGCCGCGATCCTGCCTGGATTGAGCGCGCTCCGTCCGTACTTGCTGAGCACGCAGTTCAACGCCTGGGAGGGCTTGCTGCGCACTCCGGCCGACTGGGCGCCGATCCTTCGCTCGATCTGGGTCTGCGCGCTCTACGGCCTGCCGGCCCTCGCCGCCGGCGCGCTCGTCTTCCTGCGCAGAGACGTCGCCGAGAGCTGACCGCGCCCTCCCGGCTGATCCAGGTGGTGGTGGATCGGGCGGACTGGCTCGTAGGCCACGACCGCGTCGGAGCTCGCAGGGCGTCGTCCCCGGCCGGCGGAGGCGCGCGAAAGGGGACGCCGCAAACGACAGCGGGGGCGGGCTTCGTCGCGAGCTAGGATCATCGAGTCTGAACGGGGATCCAGGACCGAGGTTCTATGACAGCAGATCGCACCACAGCCAGGCCCAGAACATGGAGGACGCGGGCTGTCGGCTGGCTCGACTCCGACCTGGTCGGGATTCCAGCCACCCTCTACACGTTTGCGGTGCTCGCGATCAGCCTGGCGATCTTTCGCTTCGGGGGACCGATCGCGGGCCTCGTGGTTGCTGTGGCGCTGTGGGTCCCGATGCTTCTGTTTGCGATCCGGGAGATTGGGCAACCGCCCACCCCCTTGGACGTCAACGCCGAGGCTCGGGGGCCTCGGCACCGGGTGCTCGTGATCGCAAACCAGGGACTCGAGGACCCGGCCCTCTGCCGCGAGGTCTGCCGTCGCGAAGAGCGCACGGCCACCGAGGTGATGATCGTCGCCCCGGTGGCTGCCTCATCGCGTTTGCATGCCCTCAGCGATGATCTCGACCACGAGCTCAAGCTGGCCGGGGAACGCGTGGACGCCGCCCTCCGGATGCTGAGCCGGGCCGGAGTCCAGGCGAGCGGAAGAGCGGATGCCTCGGAACCGATGAATTCATTGCTCGACGGGCTGCGGGAGTTCCCCCCGAACGAGGTCGTCATGCTGCCGGGGCGCGAGACGGGGTGGGAATCCGCGGGTGCGCTGGCGCAGCGCGTCCGGACCGAAGTCGGGCTGCCGGTGACCGAGGTCAGCCCTTCGTCGAGCTGAGGGCGGCCGCCCGTGTGCCCCCGCAGCGCGCCCGCTCCGCATCCCGTCACCTTCACCTCGATTGGCGAAACGGTGAGCGACATGGTTGGCGTTCTGCGCCGCGCTGGCCCGCTTGCCGCCGTCTACCTGCGTGGGCGCCTCGACCCCGAGCTGCGGGAGCGAGTGATGGTCGCCGTGAGCCGGGTCAACGCCTGCCAGGGCTGCACCTTCGTGCACGAGCACTGGGCGCTCCGTTCCGGAGTCAGCTCCGATGAGCTCGCCACGATCGGCCTCGGCGACCTCACCCGCCTCGACGATCGCAGCCGCGCCGCAGTCCTGTTTGCGACCGCCCGGGCCGAGTCACGTTTTCGTGGCCCGGTTCCCTCCGGCGTGGCTGCCGAGGCAGCGAGCCAGCTGAACCCTCGAGAGCTCGACGCCGTCGAGGCCGTCGCCCGAGCGATGGCCGTTGCCAATCTCTCGGTCAGCTCGGTCGCGGCCGTTCGGGATCGAGCGTGGCGCTCCTAGAGGGCGCCGCGAAGCGCTTCATGGGAACGCGGCGGCGACGCTAGGGTTGCCGGGAGATGCGAGATCTGAGTCGAGCGGTGAGCGCCGTGGTGCGCGACTGCCTCGCCGTGCGAGACGGCGAGGAGGTGCTGGTGATCGCCAACCCGGCGACGCGCGACCTCGGCGAGCTGATGCGCGCCGAGGCGCAGTCGCTCGGCGCCGACGCCGTGCTGGCGACGATGGCAGAGCGCAACTCGCACGCGGCGGAGCCGCCCGACCCGATCGCCGCGGCGATGGCAGCGGCGGACGTCGTCCTCGCGCCGACCCGCCAGTCACTCTCCCACACCGCGGCGCGCAAGGCCGCGAGCGAGGCCGGGGCGCGGATCGCGACCCTGCCCGGCGTCACCGAGGAGATGCTCTCGCGCGTGATGAGCGCCGACATGGAGGGGCTGAGGCGCAAGGGCAACGCCCTGGCCGAGATCCTCACCAACGGCAGCGAGGCCCGGATCACCTCGGCGGCCGGGAGCGACCTGCGCATGGGCCTCGAGGGGCGCACGGCGATTCCCGACGCCGGCGAGCTGACCGAGCGAGCGGCGTTCGGGAACCTTCCGTGCGGCGAGGGGTTCATCTCCCCGGCCGACGACACGACCGAGGGGACGCTGGTCATCGACGGGACGATCGCCACGGTTGGCGTCCCGGCCGAGCCGGTCACGCTAACGGTCGAGAGGGGGCATCTCGTCGACGCGACCGGCCCCGAGGGCGCGAAGCTGATCGAGCTCCTGACCGCGCACGGCCGCGACGGAACGAGCGTCGCTGAGCTCGGGATCGGGTCGAACGAGAAGGCGAAGCTGACCGGAAACGTGCTCGAGGACGAGAAGATCCTCGGGACCGCTCACGTCGCGTTCGGCGCCTCGGCCGCGATCGGGGGGACGGTCCAGGTCCCGGTCCACCTCGACTGCGTGGTCATGAGGCCCGAGGTCAGCGTCGACGGCGACATCGTCGTCCGGGACGGCGATCTCCTCGTCTAGTCAGATGACGCTGCTCGCGGTCCCGAACGTATCCGAGGGACGCGACCCGAGCCGGATCGCCGAGCTCGGGACGGCGTTCGCGGCCGGCGCGACTCTCCTTGACACCCACTCCGACACGACGCACAACCGCACCGTGTTCACGCTCGCGGCGGGGGCCGGGGGGCTCGCCGATGCGCTGCTCAGCGGCGCCCGCGCCGCCGTCGCCTCGATCGAGATGACGAGCCACAAGGGCGCGCACCCGTGCATCGGCGCGCTCGACGTCTGCCCCGTGGTCTGGGTGAGCGAAGACGCACACGAGGCCGCGTCGCAGGCGGCGCTCGAGGCCGCGCGCCGGATCGGAGACGAGCTCGAGGTCCCGGTGTTCCTGTACGGCGAGCTCGCCTCGACGCCTCAGCGGAGCGAGCGCAGCTTCTTCCGCGAGGGCGGCCTCGTCGAGCTCCGAAACCGGATGGGAACCGGCGCCCTGCGCCCCGACTTCGGACCCCCGCGACCCCACCCGACCGCGGGCGCCACGCTCGTCACCTCGCGGCCGCCGCTCGCGGCGTTCAACGTCGAGCTCGACACTGGCGATCTCGACATCGCGCGCGAGGTTGCGGCCGAGCTCCGCGAGGCCGGCGGCGGGCTGCCCGGTGTGCGCGCGATCGGGCTTCGCCTCGCCTCGGGGCGCGCCCAGGTGTCGACCAATGTCCACGACCCGATCGCGGTGCCGCTCGCTGTCGTCGTCGAGGAGGTCGCGCGTCTCGCTCGCCGCCACGGCGCCGCGCATCCGGCTGCGGCGGAGATCGTCGGCCTCGTCCCCGAGGCGGCGCTCGAGGGGTTCCCGGACGACGTCCCGCTGCCCGGGTTCGACCCCGAGAGGCACGTGATCGAGCGCCGCGTGGGCAGTGGCGCCTAGAGTTCCGGTCATCGGGGAGCGGGGTGGAGCATCCACGGTCGGCGCCGGCGTGACGCCGTTCCAGACCGACGCCGAGGCGGCGATCCGCCTCGCCGTCAAGGCCGAGGAGCTTGGCTATGCGGGATTCGGCGCCGCCGAAGGATGGACCCACGATGCGGTCGTCGTGCTCGCGCAGCTCGCCGCCGTGACGTCGCGGATCGAGCTTGCGACGTCGGTGCTCCCGGTCTGGAGCCGCACGCCCGCGGCGATCGCGATGGCCGCGGCGGGGCTTCAGCGCGCCTCGGAGGGGCGCTTCGCCCTCGGGCTCGGCGCCAGCAGCCCGCCCCTCGTCGAGGGTCTGCACGGGCTCATCTGGGAGGCGCCCGTGGACCGGATCCGCGCAACCGTAGTCGCGATCCGGGCGCTGCTCGCGGGTGAGCGCCTGCCGCTTGACCGCGAGGGCGTCAGGCCGCTGCGCCTCGGCGCGCCACCGGAGACCCCTGTGCCGATCCTGCTCGCGGCGCTCGCTCCGGGGTCGATTCGGCTCGCGGGCGAGCTCGCCGACGCATGGATCCCGTTCCTGTGGGCCCGCTCCCGGCTCGGCGACGGCCGCGCGCTGCTCGAAGAGGGGGAGAGTCGTGCCGAGGGTGCGGCCCCGACTCGAGTCAGGGCGGGCGTCCCGCTCGCGATCGGCGAGGACGAGGCCGCGGCGCGCCGGCTCGCAGCCGGCTGGCTCGTCGCGTACCTGACCGTGATGGGGCCGCTGTATCCGCGGCTGCTGCGCGACCGCTTCGGGTTCGCGGACGAGGCCGACGCACTGCTCGCCGCGAACGCTGACGGCGGGGCGCCGGAGCTCCCCGCAGCGGCCGAGCCGTTGGCGCGCGAGGTCACCGTGATGGCCTCATACGACGACGCGCCCGAGGCCGTGCGCGCCTGGGTCGCCGCTGGGGCCGACGCAGTCGACCTCGTGCTTCCCCTCGGCGTCCCTGAGGAGCTCTTGCACGAGATGCTCGAAGCCGCGGCGCCCTCGGCCCTGGAGCGGCGCACGTCCGGTTAGATTTAGGGCAATGGCTCAGACGCGCAAGCGCCGCCGCAAGCATCGCGGCACCCAGGGCGGCCGAATCGACACGCGGCGGGCGAAGCCCCGTACCCGCGCCGAGGCGCGCGCTCAGGCGAAGAGCAGCCGCGGCTCGTCGAAGAAGGGGAGGGGGAAGGGCAAGGCGTCCGCCCAGCGCGGTCGCCGCGAGCCAGGGCCCCCGACGTGGCGCGGGGCGACGACGCGCGGCCTTGTCGCGGCGGGCGTGTTCCTCGTGATCATGCTGGGGTTGTTCAAGCGCACGCCGCTTCAATCGTTCAGCCTCTCCGCGTTCATGCTTGCGATCTACATCCCGCTCGGCTTCTTCATCGACGGGATCATCTACCAGCGCCGCCAGCGCCAGAAGCGGCGCGAGAGCGAGAAGAAGGCTGCCGAGAAGGCGGGAGGCTGATGGGGGCGCAAAGCGGCGCGCTCGACGTGCGGTCGTTCACCGTCGGCCAGGTCGCCGAGAACTGCTACCTGTTCCGCGCCCAGGGCTCTGACCGGGGGCTGATCGTCGACCCTGGCGAGGAGGCGGAGCGGATCCTCCACGCCGTCGACGAGCTCGGGGTCAGCGTCGAGGCAATCCTGCTTACCCACACCCACTTCGACCACATCGGCGCCGTCGCGCCGGTCGCGAAGGCGACGGGGGCCCCCGTGTACTGCCCCGAGATCGAGGTCCCCGTGCTCGCCGACATCATGGCCTTCGTCCCGTGGCCGGGCTTCGGGCCGTATGAGAGCTACGACGCCGACGAGACGCTGTCCGGGGGCGAGCGCCTCTCGCTCGCCGGGCTCGAGATCGACGTGCTGTTCACGCCGGGCCACAGCCCTGGCCACGTCACCTACTCGGTCCCCGCCGCTGGCGCGCTGTTCTCGGGCGACGTCCTCTTCCAGGGCTCGATCGGGCGCGTCGACCTCCCCGGGGGTGACGGGCCGACGCTGCTCGAGAGCATCCGGATGCTGGTCGAGTCCCATCCCGAGGCGACCGTCGTCTACCCGGGCCACATGGGGATCACGACGCTCGGCGCCGAGCGCGCGACGAACCCATTTCTTGCCGAGCTAGCGCGTTAAGGTCGCGCGATGCCCGGCAAGCACCAGGCCCCGAAGGGGACCTTCGACGTCCTGCCCGATCAGCAGCCGCCCCGCGCGCTCGTCGAGAGCGCGACCCGCGAGACGCTGGCGCGCGCCGGCTACGGGCGCATAGAGACGCCGATCTTCGAGGACACGGAGCTGTTCGCGCGCGGCGTCGGCGCCTCGACCGACATCGTCCGCAAGGAGATGTTCACGTTCGAGGACCTCGGCGGGCGCAGCGTCACGCTGCGTCCGGAGGGCACGGCGCCGGTCTGCCGCGCGTACGTCGAGCACGGGATGCAGACGCTCCCGCAGCCGGTGAAGCTGTGGTACGCAGGGCCGTTCTTCCGCTACGAGGCGCCGCAGGCCGGGCGCTTCCGCCAGTTTCACCAGATCGGCGCCGAGGCGATCGGGTCGGGCTCGCCGCTCGTCGACGCGGAGCTGATCGTGCTGCTCGACGAGCTGCTGCGTGGGCTCGGCGCCGCCGGGCTCGAGCTGCGGCTGTCGAGCCTCGGCTCCCCCGACGCGCGCGCCGCGTATCGAACCGAGCTCCAGGCATTTCTGCGCGAGCACGAGGGAGAGCTCTCCAAGGACGTCCGCGAGCGCATCGACGCGAACCCGCTGCGCGCGTTCGACTCCGACGATGAGGGCACCCGCGCCGTGATGGCCGAGGCGCCGAAGATGCTCGACCGCCTCGAGGGCGAGGACGCGGAGCACTTCGAGACCGTGCGGCGGCTGCTCGACCGGTCGGGGATCGGGTACACGATCGATGCGACCCTGGTCAGGGGCCTCGACTACTACAGCCGCACCGTGTTCGAGTTCCACAGCGACCGGCTCGGGGCGCAGTCGCAGATCGGTGGGGGTGGCCGCTACGACGGGCTGGTCGAGCTGCTGGGCGGCCCCGCGACGCCCGCCGCCGGCTGGGCGGCCGGGATCGAGCGGATCGTGCTCGCGCTCGAGGGCGCCGAGGCGGCGCCCGCGAGCGACGTCTTCGTGACCGCGGCGGACGGCCAGCGCGAGCGCGCGATGGCGCTCGTCACCGAGCTCCGCCGCGCCGGGCTCGCCGCGGACCTCGACCTCGCCGAGCGCGGGATGAAGGGCCAGATGAAGCAGGCCGACCGCGCCGGGGCGCGCTTCGCCGTGATCCTCGACGACGACGGCGGTGCGCAGCTGCGCGACATGGCCGGCGGCGAGCAGCGCCCGGTCGACCCCGCGCGGCTCGCCGAGGAGATCGAGGCGGCGCGATGAGCGACGGATTCCCCGCCCTGCGAGAGAACGACTACCGCGACACGTGGTGCGGCCAGACGCTCGGCGACCGCGTCGACTCGACGGTCCGGGTCGCGGGCTGGGTCCACCGGCGCCGCGACCACGGCGGGCTCGTGTTCATCGACCTTCGCGACCGCACCGGGCTCGTCCAGCTCGTGTTCAACCCCGACGCCGCCGGCGGCGCGTTCGAGCTCGGGCACAAGCTGCGGCCCGAGGACGTGATCACCGCCGAGGGCGAGGTCGTGAAGCGCTCCGAGGAGACAGTGAACCCGGAGATGCCGACCGGCGAGGTCGAGGTCCTCGTCGGCGGGGCGGAGCTGCTGTCCGACGCGGAGACGCCGCCGTTCGAGATCGAGAGCTTCTCGGGCGAGGTCGGGGAGGAGCTGCGGCTCCGCTACCGCTACCTCGACCTGCGCCGCGACCGCATGCGCGAGGCGATCGAGCTTCGCCACAGGGTCGTCGCGCAGATCCACGACTTCCTCGACTCCGAGGGCTTCCTCGAGATCGAGACTCCGGTGCTGACGCGCTCGACGCCCGAGGGCGCGCGTGACTTCCTCGTCCCGAGCCGCCTCCAGCAGGGCTCGTTCTACGCGCTCCCGCAGTCGCCGCAGCTGTTCAAGCAGCTGTTGATGTGCGCCGGGATGGAGCGCTACTACCAGATCGCGCGCTGCTTCCGCGACGAGGACCAGCGCGCCGACCGTCAGACCGACTTCACCCAGCTCGACCTCGAGATGTCGTTCGTCGACGTCGACGACGTGATCGACGTCTGCGAGCGCCTGCTCGTCGCGGTGCTCGGTGCGTGCGGCGTCGAGGTCGAGCTCCCGCTTCCGCGTCTCGCCTACGACGATGCGATCGCGCGCTACGGAAGCGACCGCCCCGACACGCGCTTCGGGCTCGAGCTCGTCGATCTCACCGACGCGGTGCGCGAGACCGAGTTCAAGGTCTTCCGCTCGACGGTCGACGGCGGCGGCGCGGTCCGCGGGCTCAACGCCGGCCGCCGCGAGCTTCCGCGCTCGGAGCTCGACGGCCTGATCGAGATCGCGCAGGGAGTGGGCGCGAAGGGGCTCGTGTGGGCGTTCCGCGAGGGCGACGGATGGCGCTCGCCGGTCGCCAAGTTCCTCTCCGACGCCGAGCTCGCGGCGATGAGCGCGAGCCTCGGGGCGGAGGAGGGTGACCTGCTGCTGCTCGTCGCCGACGAGGCACCGGTCGCCGCGCGCGCGCTCGGCACGCTTCGCCTCCACCTGGGCGAGCGCTTCGACCTCATCCCCGAGTACCGCAACGACCTGCTGTGGATTGTCGACTGGCCGCTGTTCGGCTGGGACGAGGACGAGGGGCGCTGGGACGCCCTCCACCACCCGTTCACCGCGCCGGCGGGTGACGTCGACTCCGATCGCCTCGGCGAGCTGCGAGCCCGGGCATACGACGTCGTCTGGAACGGGGTCGAGCTCGGCGGAGGCTCGATCCGCATCAACGACCCCGGCGTCCAGCGCCGCGTGTTCGAGGCGCTCGGGATCAGCTCCGAGGAGGCCGACGAGCGCTTCGGCTTCCTGCTCGAGGCGTTCCGGTACGGGGCGCCGCCGCACGGCGGGATCGCGTTCGGGCTCGACCGCTGGGTGGCGCTGCTGCACGGCACCGAGACGATCCGCGACGTGATCGCGTTCCCGAAGACCGCGTCGGGCGCCGACCCGCTGACCGGCGCTCCCGCGCCGGTCGACGAGCGCCAGCTCCGCGAGCTCGGGATCGCGCTTCGAGGCGCACGAACCGGATGAGGGTTGGGTAGGGTCCGCCGACCGTGGAGCAGCTAAAGCGGATTCTGTCGAGCGACGACGAGGGCAAGGAGGCGCTCCGGGTCTTCGGTGGCCTCGTGCTCGCCGTCGGGATGGTCCTCGTCTTCCTGCGGAAGGGGTCGCCGGCGTTCTTCGAGGGCAAGGAGGCCGGGCCGTTCCTGCTCTTCGTCGTCCTGATTCTGCCCGCCGTCTTCCTCTACTGGACGGGGATGCTCGGCGCGCTCGCGAGCGGCGAGCGGCGCGCGTGGCAGGGGGTGTTCGTGGTTTTCGGGATCGTGCTCTTCCCGCCGGCGCTGTTCAAGCTCGTCGACGTCGTCCACGGTGACCCGGGCGCGGCGCTCAACACCGCGTGGATCTTCCTGTTCACGGCCCTGCTCGCCGGGGCGGCAGCGTTCGTCGCCCGCGTCCGCTTCGCGCTGCTGCTCGCCGGGATCGCGCTCACCGTCTCCTGGCTCGGGCTCTGGGGCGGGATTCTCAGCGGCGGGCTGACCGCGCACTTCGGCGTCTTCCGCGGCCTGCTCGTGATCGCCGGGCTCGGACTGCTCGCCGGCGCGCTCGCGCTGCATCGCTCCGGATGGCCGAATGAGGGTGAGACGGAGCAGGGGCGCGGCCGTTGCTTTCCGCTCGAGCTCGTGACCGCGGCCGCGATCGCCGCGGTGGGCGCCGGCGCGCTCAGCTTCACCGCCTTTCTGGCGCTCCCCGGCGGGCTCGGCGCCCTGCATCCGCCGGTCGCCGGCTCGAGCCGTATCTGGGAGGCCGAGCTGCTCGCGGCGTCGATCGTGTTCATCTGGCTCGGGGCGCGGCTCGGGGTCCGCGGGCCGGTCTACGTCGGGGCGATCGGGCTGTTCGCGTTCATCACCGTCGTCGGGCTCGCGCTCGGCACCGACAACCCGCGCCCGACGATCAAGGGCTGGCCGCTGCTGCTCGTCGCGGTCGGCGCCGCGGCGTTCGTGATCAGCTTGATCCCCGGGCTTCGGATCGGCTCGCTCGGGCTCGACCGCCTCGGGCCCGCTGACCGCGGCGAGACGCCGCCGCCGCGCTGAGCGATTCGAACGCCGATCTCGTGCGCCGCGCGTTCGACGCGCTCAGCGCTGGTGACAGCGACGCGTTCCTCGCACTGCTCGAGCGCAGCATCGAGATTCAGACGGCGAAGGGGATCCGCCGCGGCCTCTCCGACGCTCTCGTCTGGGCCGAGTCGCGCTACGAGCATCTCGACCGCCGCTACGCGATCGACGACCTCCGCGAGCGCGGCGACGCGGTCCTGGCGTTGGCCCACGTCGAGTACGTATGGCGCGACAGCGGCGAGCTCGGCGACCGCTCGCCGGTCGCGATCCTGTTCCTGCTCCGCCAGGGGAAGATCACGAGGATCCACATCTACGAAACCTGGGACGAGGCGATCGAGGCGTTCGGCGACTGAGGCTCGGAGCGGGATCGACGCGGCGGACGGCTGGTACGGTTGAACGAGGCTCGAGCCTGTTCGATAGCCGCTCTAATAGTGAACCAACGCAATCGGCTTGGGAGTCGATTTCCGGCTGGCTCACGGGTCAGCTGGGTAGACACCCACCTGTCACACGGGTTCTCAAGCCGAGCGGCGCCGGCAAGTTGGAGCCTTCTTAACTTGAGCGAGGCATTCGAGTACTACCTGGACGACGGCTCTCGCCGTGGGCCGGCTCCCGGCGGCTGGCCGACCGGCGCGGCGGGCGGCGCGCCGTGCGGCGACGTCGTTCGGATCTCGCTCGGGATCGCCGACGGCCGGGTCGGCGAGGCGCGCTTCGATGCGGAGGGCTGCGCGGCGGCGCGCGCCGCCGGGGCCGCGGTCGCGGAGGCGGTCGAGGGCGGCCCGGTGATCGACGCCGCTCGCCTCGCTCCCGACGACGTCGACTCGGCGCTCGGGGGCCTCTCGCCGCAGGGGCGCCACGCGGCCGAGCTCGCGGCCGACGCCGTCCACCGCGCGCTCACCGCCGCGATCACCTCGGGAGTCGAGCTCGCTCCGCCCGCGGGCGGCGAGCGCGTGCTGGTCGCGATCAGCGGCGGCGTCGACAGCGCCGTCGCCGCGTGGCTCGAGCGCAAGCGCGGCGCCGAGGTCGTCGCGGTGACGCTGAAGCTGTGGGCCGACCGGCGAAATGACGGGGAGCGCAGCTGCTGCTCACCCGAGGCGGTGCTCGGTGCGCGCTCGCTGGCGCGCGCGATCGGCGTCCCGCACCTGACGATGGACCTCGAGCGGCAGTTCCGCGCGACGGTCGTCGACGACTTCCTCGCAGGCCATGCGGCCGGGCGCACCCCGAACCCGTGCGTGCGCTGCAACGGGCTCGTCCGCATCGACGCGATGATCGAGCTCGCCGACCGCCTGGGCGCATCCCATCTCGCCACCGGTCACTATGCCCGGATCGCCGAGGACGGCGAGGGCCCGCTGCTCACCTTCCCCACCGACCGCGCCAAGGACCAGACGTACATGCTCTCGGGCCTGCGCCCGGGCTCGCTCGAGCGGCTGCGATTCCCGCTGTCCGGGTTGACGAAGCCCGAGGTGCGGAGCATGGCCGCCGCCGCCGGGCTTCCCGTCGCGACGAAGGCCGAGAGCCAGGATCTCTGCTTCCTCGCCGGCGAGGGCAAGCGCGCGTTCCTCGCCCGTCACTCGGGGCTCGCCGAGCGCCGGGGGGAGGTCGTGGACCGCTCGGGCCGCGTGCTCGGACGCCATCGCGGCCACCAGCACTTCACGGTCGGCCAGCGGCGCGGGCTCGGGGGTGGCTCCCCGCGCCCGCTGTACGTGCTCGAGACCAGCGCGGCGGCCAACCGCGTTGTCGTCGGCGAGCGCGACGAGCTCGCGACCGGGCGAGTCCGCGTCCGCGACGCGAGGCTCCACCGCGCCCCCGAACGGGTCGACCGCGTCAAGCTGCGCTACCGCTCGCAGCCGGTCGCTTGCCGCGCGGTCGCAGACGGCGGCGACCGGGGGCTGATCCTGGAGCTCGCGGACGCCGTCGACGGCGTCGCCCCGGGCCAGACAGCGTGCCTGCTGGACGGCGATCTGGTCGTCGGCAGCGCAACGATCATCTAGCCCGCGATGGGCTCCGCATCCGCTCGCTCGCGGTCACCCCACCGTGAGCCTCGCTCGCTCGCTCCCGCGTCCGCCGTCGCGGGGTCGGCTTAACATCCCGGGTCCGTGAAGTCCAGCGAGATCCGCGAGCTCTACCTGTCCTACTTCGAGGGCAAGGACCACCTGCGGCTGCCGTCGGCGTCGCTCGTGCCCCCCGCCCATGACCCCTCGGTCCTGCTCACGACGGCTGGCATGCAGCCGCTGAAGCCGTACTTCCTCGGGCTCGAGGAGCCGCCGGCGGCGCGCCTCGCCTCGTCGCAGCGCTGCTTCCGGACGACCGACATCGAGGAGGTGGGCAACACGGCGCGGCATCTCACCTACTTCGAGATGCTCGGCAACTTCAGCCTCGGGGACTACTTCAAGCCCGAAGCGATTGCGTTCGGGTGGGAGCTCTCGACCGAGGGCCTGGGGCTCGATCCCGAGACGATCTGGGTGACGGTGTTCGGCGGCGACGAGGAGCTCGACCTCGGCCCCGACGAGGAGGCGATCGAGCTGTGGCGCGAGCAGGGCGTTCCCGAAGGGCGGATCGTGCGCCTGCCGCGCTCGGAGAACTTCTGGCAGGCCGGCCCGACCGGGCCGAGCGGGCCGTGCTCGGAGATGTACCTTGACCGCGGCCTCGAGTTCGGGCGCCCCGATGAGCTTCCCGGCGACGACACCGACCGCTTCATCGAGTACTGGAACCACGTCTTCATGGCGCTCGAGCTGCACGAGGACGGCAGCACCGGCGAGCTCCCGAAGCGCAACATCGATACAGGGATGGGCCTCGAGCGGATGGCGGCGATCCAGCAGAGGGTGCCGTCGGTGTTCGAGGGCGATCTGCTGCGGCCGCTCGTCGAGCTCGCGCAGGAGCTCTCCGGGCGCGACTACGAGACCGACGCGGCGTCGACGCGGGCGATGCGGATCCTCGCCGACCACTCGCGCGGAACCGTCAATCTGATCGCCGACGGTGTCGTGCCCTCGAACGAGGACCGCGGATACATCCTGCGCCGGATCATGCGCCGGGCGATCCAGCAGGGCCGCGTGCTCGAGCTCGAGCCGCCGTTCATGCAGCGGTTCGCGGAGCGCGCGATCGAGATCGCCGCCGACGCCTATCCGCACCTCGAGGACGAGCACGACACGGTCATGCGCTGGGTCAACGACGAAGAGGAGAGCTTCGGCCGCACCCTCGACCGCGGAACGGAGCTGCTGAACCAGCTCGTCGCCGACGCCGAGTCCGATGGCACCTCGTGGGTCGACGCCGCTGACGCGTTCCGCCTCCACGACACCTACGGCTTTCCGTACGACCTCACGAAGGAGCTGCTCGCCGAGAGGGGCCTGTCGGTCGACGACGCCGGGTTCGAGGCGCTGATGGACGAGCAGCGCGAGCGTGCCCGGACGGGCGCCGAGCCCGCGATCGCCGACACCCATAGCGAGGTGACGAGGTTCGTCTCCGCCGCGCCTGAAACCAGGTTCATCGGCTACGAGACCCTGCGCGCGATCACGGCCGTCGCCGCGACCGAGCCCGGTGACGAGGCCGCGCTCGTCAAGCTCGAGGAGAGCCCGTTCTACGCCGAGGGCGGGGGTCAGGTCGCCGACTCTGGAGTGATTCTGTGGAATGGGACCGAGGCGCGGGTGCTCGACGTCTATCGCGTCGGCGACGACCAGGCGCTGAAGGTGGCGGGGGCGCCCGCGCCGGAGGTCGGGAGGCGGGTCGAGGCGCGGGTCGAGCGCGCGACCCGGCACGCGACGATGCGGAACCACACCGCGACCCACCTGCTTCATGCCGCGCTTCGCTCGATCCTCGGCACCCACGTACGCCAGGCTGGCTCGGCGGTTCGCCCCGACAAGCTGCGGTTCGACTTCACTCACGGCCATGCGCTGAGCTCGGAGGAGATCGCGCACGTCGAGGACGCGGTCAACGAGTGGATCAAGGCGAGCGCCCCAGTGCGTGCGCTGCACATGGAGCGCGACGAGGCGGAGAAGCTGGGCGCGATGGCGCTGTTCGGCGAGAAGTACGGCGAGTGGGTCCGCGTCGTCGAAGTCGAGGACGTCTCGCGTGAGCTGTGCGGCGGCACGCATGTCGCGAACACCGCCGAGGTGGGGATCTTCGCGATCGTCTCCGAGGGCTCGAGCGCCGCGAACGTGCGTCGGATCGAGGCGCTCACGGGCCCTGCGGCGATCGACTGGTTCCGTGGTCGCAGCCGGGCACTGCGCGAGGCGGGCGCCCTGCTGGGATCGGAGCGCGATCCGCTCAATGCCGCGCGCCGCGCCTCGGAGCGGCTCGGCGAGCTCGAGCGAATGGCGGCGTCGACGGGCGCCGAGCGCGCCGGCGAGCAGGCCGAGGAGCTCGTTTCGCAGTCGAGCGTGGTCGACGGGGTCAGCGTCGTCGTTGGGCGCGGCGAGGGCGCCGACCAGCGTTCTCTGCTCGATCTCGCGGATCGGATCAAGGCGCGGGCCGGCGACGCCGCCGTGGTCCTCGGGGGGACCGAGACGGACGGCGACACCGGGGGCGGAGTCGCCCTGGTGGCGAGCTTCAGCGAGTCCGCGGTTGAGCGCGGTCTCTCGGCCGCGGACATCGTCCGCGAGGCCGCCGCGGTCGTCGGCGGCGGCGGGGGAGGGCGGGCCAAGGTCGCCCAGGCGGGCGGGCGCGACCCGGAACACCTCGACGAGGCCCTCGAGGTCGCGCGCGCTGCGATCGAGCGCCGCCTCGGCGAGTGAGCCCGCGGTGCGTGTGCTCGCGCTCGACTACGGCACGGCGCGCTGTGGCTGCGCGGTCTCGGATCCAACCGGCACGCTCGCGCGCCCGCTTTCCGTGCTCGAGCCGCCCGATCCGGCGCACGTCGCCGGGCTCGTAGCCGAGCTCGAGATCGAGCGCGTGATCGTTGGCCTCCCGCTAGGGTTGAGCGGTCAGGAAGGGTCTCAGGCGGCCCTCAGCCGTCAATTTCGGGATGAGGTCGCAAAGCTTGTGGACGTTCCCGTGGAGACGTACGACGAACGGTTGACGACCAGGATGGCCGAGCGCACAGCCCGTGCGGGCGCGAGCGCCGCCGAGGACTCGCTTGCCGCTGCGCATCTGCTCGAGGGTTATCTCGAAGCGAGCCGCCGGCGGGGCGGGGAGGTTCGATAGGCGTGAACGAACACGACACCGACGACCCGCTTCTCGACGACCCGTTCAGCCCTGACGATCCCGCCGCGAGGGAGCGCGCACAGCGCCGCCTCGAGCGGGAGCAGAAGCGTCAGAAACGCGAGCAGCGCCGTCAGCGGACGGGCAGCCGCAAGGCGCTCGGAGGCAAGGTTCGCGACACGCTCTCGGGTCGCGACGGCGCCGGCGAAGCCCCGGTGGCTCCGCGGCAGGCGCAGCCGTCGCCCCCGCAGACTGGCGTCCCGCCGGCCCAGCAGCCGCCCGCGACTCAGCCTCCGTCGCAGCAGCCGATGCCGCAGCAGCCGATGCCGCAGCAGCCGATGCCGCAGCAGCAGCAGCAGCAGCAGCAGCCGATGCCGCAGCAGCAGCCGCAGGCGCAGGCCCATCCAACGACCGCTCAGCAGCCCGTGTCGTCCCAACCTGCCGCCGCGGCGCCGACGACCGGGACACAACCGGTCGCACCCGCGGAGCCGGCGCCGGCGGCCGCACCCCCGACCGGGGACACACCGCTCCCCGCCGGTGAGGGGGGCGACGGGGCCCCGCCGCGGCGGCGCTTACGGCGGCCGAACATGGGTGCGATCAGGCGCCGTCGGATCATCGCTCTCGTCCTGCTCGCTCTCGCGGCCGCGTTCGTGTGGTTCCTGCTCGCTTTGTTCCAGCCGTTCGGCGGTGACGGCAGCGGCAAGGTCCTGGTGACGATCCCGAAGGGCGCGACCGCGAGCGAGATCGGCGACATCCTCGACAAGCGCGGGGTCGTGACGAGCAGCTCCCTGTTCCAGCTCCGCCTCAAGCTCGCCGGCAAGGGCTCCGACATCCAGGCGGGCAGCTACGAGCTCGCGAGCGGCATGAGCTATGGCGCCGCGATCAGCGAGCTGACAAAGCCCGCGAGCGAGCGCGGGGTCACGCTCGTGATCCCGGAGGGGGACAGCCGCGACCAAATCTCGCAGCTCGCCAAGGACGCGCACGTGAAAGGCAACTACACGCAGGCGACGGTCCACTCGAGGCTGCTCAACCCGGCGAGCTACGGCGCGCGGGGGGCGAAGAACCTCGAGGGGTTCCTGTTCCCGGCCACGTACACGCTGAAGGCGGGCGCGAACGTGAACAAGCTCGTCGCCCAGCAGCTGACCGCGTTCAAGCGCGAGATCAAGGGCGTCAACATGCGCTACGCGAAGTCGAAGAACCTGACGACCTACGACGTCCTGATCATCGCGTCGATGATCGACCGCGAGGTCGAGGTGCCGAAGGAGCGCAAGCTCGTCGCGGCGGTGATCTACAACCGCCTCCATGACGGCGAGCCGCTCGGGATCGATGCGACGACGCGGTTCGCGACCGGCAACTACACGAAGCCGCTTACAGAGTCACAGCTGAACGCGCCGTCCCCGTACAACACGCGACTCAACGCCGGCCTGCCGCCGGGCCCAATCGGTAACCCGGGGCTGGCGGCGATCAAGGCCGCGGCGGCGCCGGCGAAGGTGCCGTACCGCTTCTACGTCGTCAAGCCCTGCGGCAACGGTGAGCACGCGTTCGCGACGACCGAGGCGCAGTTCGAGAAGGACGCGCAGAAGTACCAGCGCGCGCGCAAGGCGGCCAACGGGTCGCCGGAGGGCTGTTGAACAGGCTCGCAGTCCTCGGCGACCCCGTATCGCACTCCCTCTCGCCCGCAATCCAGAACGCTGCCTTCGCCGCGCTCGGCCTCGACGATCAGTGGCGCTACGAGGCGATAGAGGTCGCGGCCGAGGATTTCGACGTTCGCGTCCGTGCGCTCCCCGGCGTCGGCTTCATCGGGGCGAACGTGACGATCCCGCACAAGCGCGCAGCGCTCGAGCTAGCGGACGAGGCCTCCGACGCCGCGCTGGAGATCGGCGCCGCGAACACGCTCAGCTTCGGCGAGCGGGTCACCCGCGCGGACAACACCGATGCGCCGGGGTTCCTCGCCGCGCTCGGAGAGGACCCCGAGGGCCTGCGGGCGCTCGTGCTCGGCGCGGGGGGCTCGGCGCGCGCGGTCGTGTGGGCGCTCGCAAGGGGCGGCGCGTCGGTCGCGATCTGGAATCGCACGTCCGACCGCGCCGCGGCGCTCGCGGAGGAGCTTGGGGCGCAGATGCACGAGCCCGGGACCTCGGACACGCTTCCGAGCGACGAGTTCGACCTCGTCGTCAACACGACCGCGGTCGGCCTCGACCCCGGCGCGGCGCCCGGCGCCGATCTCGCGGCGCTTCACATCGACCCCGAGCGCCTCGGCGCCGCGCAAATCGTCTTCGACCTCGCCTACTCAAGCCGCGAGACCGCGCTCGTCGGCGCCGCGCGAAGCCGCGGCGCTCGGGTCGTCGACGGGCTTGAGATGCTCGTCCGGCAGGGGGCAGCCGCGTTTCGGATCTGGACCGGGCTCGAGGCGCCGCTCGACGCGATGCGGGCCGCCGCGCGCGGCTAGGTCCACCGGACGACGATCACCCCGGCAGGGCGATCGCGCTCCGATATGAGGTGGCCGCGTGCCCGCGCACTGCGTCGTCGTGCTCGTTCTCGTGGTGCTCCGATCGCGCGTCGTGGTGCGATCGCGATCGGGGACGAGCGCCGCAACGAGCGTCGACAGCAGCAGGATTCCGATCAGGACCAGCAGCACGCGGCGGGCCGTCATCGCTCGGCCGGGGGCGCGGGCGCCCGGTCCAGGGTTGACGCGGATCCAGGGCGCGCGGATGGTTCTTGAATCCAGCCGCGCCGGCCACGATCATCCACCCCGATTATCGAAACCCTCTCCCCTCATGACCCCCCGACGCTACTGCTCGGCGTGGCCTTCGGGCTGATGCTGGCGACGGTGACCGTCACCGACATCGACCGCCGCGTGATCCCGAACGAGGTGCTCGCCGTCGCCGCCCTCGCGGGACTCGCGATCGTCGCCGCGAGCGACCCGGGCAGCCTTCCGGTGCGCACGATCGCCGCCGCGGGCGCCGGCGGCTTCCTGCTCGCGGCGGCTCTGGTCCGGCCCGGCGGCATGGGGATGGGAGACGTAAAGCTCGCCGCGGTGATGGGCCTCTATCTCGGCGCTGCCGTCCTTCCCGCGCTGCTGGTCGCGTTCGCCGTCGGCGGGGTCGCGGGGGTGTGGCTGATCGCCAGGCACGGCGCCGCGGCCCGTCGCCTCGCGATCCCGTTCGGTCCCTTCCTCGCGCTCGGCGGCGCGGTCGCTGTCCTCGCCGGAAACGGCCTCGTCGCCTGGTACGTCGCCGCCGTGGGCGGCTAGCGGCGGCGCTTCCCCTTCGCCAGCGTCCGGGCCGTCCCCGACGGCGTCCCGGGTGTCGACGGCTATTCCGCCGATAGCCTAGATCCGTGGAGTTCAAATTCACAACGGCCGGTGAGTCGCATGGCCCGGGCCTCGTCGCGATCGTCGAGGGCCTGCCCGCCGGGCTCGAGCTCGACCGCGAGGCGCTCGACCGCGACATGGCGCGGCGCCAGCTCGGCCATGGCCGCGGCGGGCGGATGAAGATCGAGTCCGACGCCGTCGAGATCCGGTCCGGAGTCCGCCACGGGCGCACGCTCGGCAGCCCCGTCGCCGTCCTCGTCGCGAACCGCGACTACGAGAACTGGGACGAGCGCATGAACCCGTGGCCGGTCGACGCGGAGATCGACGAGGTTCACCTGCCGCGTCCCGGGCACGCCGACCTCCCCGGGCTGCTCAAGTACGGGCATCGCGACGTCCGCAACGTGCTCGAGCGCGCTTCAGGCGCGTGAGACCGCCGCCCGTGTCGCCGCCGGCGGGCTCGCGAAGGCGTTCCTGGCCGCGGTCGGCGTCAGCGTCCACAGCCACGTGCTCCAGATCGGCGCCGTCACCGCCGGACTCCCCGACGATCCCGGCCCCGACGACTTCGAGGGCGTTGACGAGTCCCCGGTGCGGACGCTCGACGCGGCCACCGGGGAGGCGATGGTCGAGGAGATCAACCGGCTGCGAAAGGCGAACGAGAGCCTCGGCGGCACGTTCGAGGTGCGCGCGTTTGGCCTCGTCCCCGGGCTCGGCACCCACATCGGCTGGGACGGGCGCCTCGACGCCCGTCTCGCCGAGGCGATCGTCTCGATCCAGGCGATCAAGGGAGCCTCGATAGGCGAGGCGTGGGATGTCGCCGGGCGCCCCGGATCCGACGCCCACGACGAGATCTTCTGGGACGAGGAGCGCGGCTGGTTCCGCGAGTCGAACCACGCCGGCGGCGTCGAGGGCGGGATGTCGAACGGCGAGCCGCTGATCGTCCACGCCGCGATGAAGCCGCTGTCGACGCTGACCAAGCCGCTGCGCTCGGTCGACACCGAGACCAAGCACCCCGCCGAGGCGCTGCGCGAGCGCACCGACGCAACCCGGTGCCCGCTGCGGCGGTCGTCGGCGAGGCGATGGTCGCGCTGGTGCTCGCGCGCTGCTACCGGGAGAAGTTCGGCGGCGATCACATCGACGACGTCCGCGCGGCGCTTACCGCCTACGAGGAGCGGATCGGGTGGCGGAGGTAGCGATCGCGTTCGTCGGCTTCATGGGCGCGGGCAAGAGCGATGCTGCGCGTGCCGCCGCCTCGGCGCTCGGAACCGGCTGGCGCGACGCCGACGACGTGATCGAGGCTCGAGCTCGGCGAGTCGATCGGCTCGTACTTCGAGCGCGAGGGCGAAGCTTCGTTCCGCGAGCTCGAGGAGCGGATCACGCTCGAGCTCTCGGCAAGCGACGGCGTGATCTCGCTCGGAGGCGGCGCTGTCCACAGCCCGCGCATCGGGCGGCGCTCGCCGAGCACGTCACGGCGTGGTGCCGGGTCGACGTCGACGTCGCCTGGGGGCGCTCGCGCGACACCGGGCGCCCGCTCGCGAATGAGCGCGAGGGCTTCGCGCGGCTCTACCGCGACGCGGATGCCGCTCTACGAGGAGGTGGCGACAGCGATTCTCCCCGAGGGCGGAACGACGATCGGCAAGAGCGTCGCGCCGTGGCTCGGTGCGCTCCGCGGCCTGCACGGGGCCAAGCTCGCCTGGGCGCAGTCCGCCTCCGGCGCGTACCCGGCCGTCGTCGGACCCGGAGCGACGAAGCTGCTCGGCGACCCGGGCGTCGCCTCCGCCCTCGACCGCAGGCGTTGGTTCGCGATCGCCGATTCCGCGGCGTTTCGGAACCACCCGGACCTGCTGCCCGACTGCGAGCTCGTGATCCAGCTCGACGCCGGCGAGGAGCGAAAGACGCTCGCCGAGGTGGAGCGGCTGCTGCGCGAGCTTGCGGCCGCGGGAATGACGCGCGACGACGGGCTGATCGCCTTCGGGGGCGGCGTCGTCGGCGACCTCGCGGGCTTCTGCGCGGCCACCTACCAGCGCGGGGTCCCGGTCGTCCAGCTCCCGACGACGCTCGTCGCCCAGGTCGACTCCGCGTACGGCGGGAAGACCGGGGTCGACATCCCCGAGGCGAAGAACTACGTCGGCGCCTATCACCCGCCGGCGGCCGTGCTCGCGGATCCGACGCTGCTGACGACGCTCCCCCCCGAGGAGCTGGCGGCCGGATTCGTCGAGGTCCTGAAGACCGGGTTGATCGCCGGCGGCGATCTGTGGCGCCGGGTCGAGGAGCTCGACTCGTTGGACGAGCCGACCGAGCTGCGCGAGATGATCTTCCTCTGCGTGCGGACGAAGATCGACGTCGTCGCAGAGGACGAGCGCGACTCGGGCCGACGGGCGGTGCTGAACCTCGGCCATACGGTCGGGCATGCGATCGAGGCGGCGACCGGTTACTCGCGCTACCGACACGGGGAGGCGGTCGGGCTCGGGCTGCTCGCGGCGCTGCGGCTCTCGGGCGCGAGTGAGCTTCGCGAACAGGTGCATGAGATCCTCACGCGGCGCGGCCTGCCGACCGAGATCGACAACGCGGTCGAGATCGAGACGATCCTCGCCGCGACTGAGCTTGACAAGAAGCGGACCGCGGACGGGCGGGTCGCGTTCGTGTTTCTCGCCGAGCCGGGCCAGCCGCGCGAGGGGCAGGAGGTCGAGCCCGAGCGGCTGCGCGAGGCCGTCGAGGAGCTCACGGCGTCGTGAGCCGGCAGAGTGCCCACAATCGGGTCGCGGTCATGCACGGGGTCAACCTCGACACGCTCGGGCGCCGCGATCCCGCGATCTACGGGACGCAGAGCCTCAACGAGCTGCAGGTGACTATCAAGCGCTTTGCGCAGGACCTCGACCTCGAGGCCTCGTTCTTCCAGTCGAACCACGAGGGCGAGCTCGTCGAGTACATGCACCGCCTCTCCGAGATCGCGGACTCCGCGATCGTCAACGCCGGAGCGTGGACCCACTACAGCTGGGCGCTGCGCGACGCGCTCGAGGTTGCCGGCCTGCCCGCGGTCGAGGTTCACCTCTCCGACGTCGCCAAGCGCGAGGATTGGCGCAGGCTCTCGGTCTTCGACGGCGTCGTCGTCGACGTCGTCTCCGGCGAGGGGCCGGACGGGTACAAGCGCGCGCTCGAGATCCTGCGGCGGGAGCTCGGCCTGTGAGCGCCGCGACGCGCGTGCCGGCCGACCGCGCCGACCGCCTGGCCCAGCTGATCGTGGGGGAGGAGTTGGACCAGCTCGTGGTCGGGGACCTCGTCCGCCCCGGCGACTCGGACCCGGCGATGACGGCGAACCTCCGCTACCTGTCCGGGTTCACCGGGACGAGCGGGTTGTGCATCGTCGGGCCGGAGGCGGTCCTGTTCGTCACCGACTTCCGCTACGTGGAGCGCGCCGAGCGCGAGCTGCCGGGCGGGTTCGAGCTCGTCCGCGCCGAGCGCCAGCTGCTCCCGAGCGCCGCTGAGCGGCTCGCCGGGCGCGTCGGCTACGACGACGCGAACACGAGCGTGCGCAGCCTGCGCAAGCTCGAGGAGTTGGTCGGTGACGATGTCGAGCTCGTCCCCGCCGCAGGCCTCGTCGAGCGCCTGCGACGGCGCAAGGACGAGGACGAGCTCGCCGCGATCGCCGAGGCAGCGCGGCTCAGCGACGAGGTCTACGCATGGATCGTCGAGCGCGGCCTGGCCGGACGCAGCGAGCGCGAAGTCGAGCTCGCGGCCGAGCAGCAGATGCGCGAGCTCGGCGCGGCGGCGCCCTCCTTCCCGGCGATCGTCGCTTCGGGGCCGAACTCCGCGCTCCCGCACCACGACTCGTCGGGGCGCGAGATCTGCGCGGGCGAGCTCGTCGTGATCGACATGGGGGCGATCGTCGACGGCTACTGCTCCGACTGCACGCGCACGTTCGCGACCGGCGAGCTCGACGGCGATCAGACCGAGGTCTACGATCTCGTGCTCTCGGCGCAGCTCGCCGCGCTTGCCGCGGTTCATGTGGGCGCGGAAGGGCGCGAGGTCGACGCGGTCTCGCGCGATCCGATCAGCGCCGCCGGGCACGGCGAGGACTACGGGCACGGCCTCGGCCATGGCGTCGGGCTCGAGGTCCACGAGGCGCCGCGGCTCGCGCAGCGATCCGAGGACGAGCTGGCCGAGGGCGACGTGGCGACAATTGAGCCCGGCGTCTATCTCGAGGGCCGGTTCGGGGTTCGGATCGAGGACCTGGTCACGGTCACCGATGAGGGCTACCGCAACCTCTCGAGCTTCCCGAAGGAGCTGACGGTCGTTGAGTGACCAGCTCGCCGTCCAGGCGCTCGGGGACGGCGTCGCAATGCTGACCCTGAACCGCCCGAGCGAAGAAACGCCCTCTCGATCGAGCTCCGCGAAGCGCTCACCGACTGGCTCGAGGCGGCGGGCAACGACGACTCCGTTCGCGTCGCTGTGATCACCGGCGCGCCGCCGGCGTTCTGCGCCGGCTTCGACCTCGCGGAGTTCGCCGAGGCCGGCCTCGCCGCGCGGATCAAGGAAAGCTCGGGCCGCTACCACCGCGCGCTGTGGGGATTCCCGAAGGTCACGGTGGCGGCGATCAACGGGCCCGCGATGGCGGGCGGCCTCGACCTCGCGACCCTGTGCGACATTCGCATCGCCTCGAGCGAGGCGAGCTTCGGCCATCCCGAGATCAAGCTCGGCGCGCCGCCCCTGTTCACGCCGCTGCGGTGGCTGGTCGGGGACGGGAGCGCCCGCGACCTCTGCCTCACAGGCCGCCGCATCGACGCCAGCGAGGCGCTCAGCGCCGGCCTCGTGAGTCGCGTCGCCGCACCCGAGGCGCTGCTCGACGAAGCGCTCGAGATCGCGCGAGGGATCGCCGCGGTACCCGAGCGGACCCTGGTCGCGACGAAGCGCTACATGACCGCGAACCCGGGGCGCGGGTTCGAGGACTCGTTCGGCGTCGAGCACGACGACGTCTTCGATGAGTTCCTCGGTGCGGGGCTCTAGTCGGACGAGGCGGCTTCGCCGCTCAGCCCCGGTGGCGGCCACTCGATCTTCGTCGGCTCGATCGAGTCGCTGCCGCCCCAGTCGGCGTAGGCGGCGGCGCGGTCGCTCGTCGCCACCGACACCGAGGCGCCGTAGCGCGCGGCGATATCGCTGACGGGGAACTGGTACTTGACGCCTGGGTGGCGGCTGCCGACCATCAGCACCGCGCACGGCCCCGAGCCGGCGCCTACGAACACGTGCGGGGTCCCGGCGGGGCAGTGGACGAAGTCCCATGCGCGAAGCTTTCGCTCCTCGTCGTCGAGGATCGCGATGCACTCCCCAGAGAGGACGAGGAAGTCCTCCTGGGCCGTCTCGGAGTGGTACTTCGCATTCGGCTGTCCCGGCTCGAGCACGCGGATGTTGATCCCGAGCTCGGGGAAGGGCTCGTCGAGGTTGTCGAACATCACCGACTTCCCGGCGCGCTTGTGGGACAGGGCGGAGGCGTCCGCCGCGTTGACTACGAACCAGTCGGGCATCGCGCCGCGCAGCCTATCCGCCCGCGAGATCGCGCTCGCTGTGACGCCGCGCGATCACGTCGCCCCACTCCGCGTCGTCGATCTCCTCGGGGTCCGTCGTCTGCATGAACTCGCGAAGCACCGCCGCGAGCCCGCTCGGGTCCTCGAGATGCGGGAAATGCGCCGCGCGGGGAAGGGTGACGAAGCGGCTGCCGGGGATCGCCGCGTGCGCCTCGCGTCCGTGCTCGAGCGGGATCGTGTTGTCGCGCCCCCCCCACACGATCAGGGTCGGGAACCGCCGCAGTAGGTAGAGGCGGTCGCGGGCGCTGACGCGCTGGCCGTGCACGTCGATCACCGAGCGCAGCGTGTGCAGGAACGCCCTACGGGCGCCGCGCCGCTCGAGCGGCCGCAGCGCGCGCTCGATCGCCTTCAAGTAGACGCCCCTTTTCGACCCGCGCCGCTTCAGGCGCTCACCCGCGTCCGCAAGCAGCGCCAGCACGCGCGGGTGCGCGGTCGCCCACAGGCCGACTGACGCGCCGGGCAGTGCCGCGCCGCGGAGCAGCGGGCTGACCTCGCGGCCGAGGCCGCCGCTCGAGACGAGCGCAAGCCGTTCCGTGCGCTGGGGGAACTGGTAGAAGAACTGCATCGCGATCCCGCCGCCGAGCGAGTGGCCGACGATCGTCGCGCGATCAACGCCGATGCGCGCGATCAGGTCGCGAATGCTGGACGCGTGCGCCCCGAGCGAGTAGTCGCCACGGACCGCGGCAGAGTCGCCGTGGCCGAGCAGGTCCGGCACGATCAGCGTGTATTCGTCCGCGAGCGCCGTCGCGACCTCCTCCCAGTGGCGCGAGGAGTTGACCATCCCGTGGATCAGCACGATCGGCGCGCCGTCGCCGGCGACGCGGTAGATCATCCGGTGCCCGTGTAGCTCGATCTCGCGCGCCTCGAAGTCGGTCATAGTTGGGTGAGGATATGTCGCGATGGATGTTCGAGCCCGGGCACACTGAGGTCGAGTTCCGGGCTCGGCACATGATGGTGACCTGGGTCAGGGGACTGTTCAAGGACATTCGCGGGCACCTCGAGTTCGAGCTCGATGAGTGGCGCGAGTCCAGGTTCGAGGGCGTGATCGACATGGCGCGGATGTCGACCGGGGAGCCGACGCGCGACGACCACCTGCGAAGCGCGGACTTCTTCGACGTCGCCGAGTTCCCGCGGATCACGTTCGCCGGCCGGTTCACGGCGCGGCCCGGCGACACGGCGTTACGCGCCGAGGCGGACGTGACGATTCGCGGCACGACGCGGACGATTCCGCTCGACGTCACCTACCTCGGCGAGTGGCGGACGCCGTGGTGGGAGGGAGACGTGAACCGCGGAGAGATGCGCCGGATCGGCTTCGAGGCGCGCACCAGGGTCGACCGCCGCGACTTCGGCGTCTCGTGGCAGGACGAGCTTCCCGATGGCGGTGTGGTCGTCAGCGACGAGATCGAGGTCGTCGCCGACGCCGAGGCGATCCTCGGAGAGGATCTCGAGCGCACCGGCGCGATCGAGTACTACCGCTCTAGGAAGGCGGCTCGCTGAGCGGCTTGTGCCGCGTCGTCTCCCGCCCCTCGCCGTAGCTGCGCGTCTCGTAGACGATCATCGTCCAGATCAGCAGGTTGACGATCGCGAGCAGCGCGACAGCGGGAATCTCCTCCCCGAGTGGGAGCAACGCGAAGAGGACGATCGCGAGCCCAAGGCGGCGCCAGTTGACCGTGTGCACGTGGCGGAGCCGGACGCCGACGAGGCCGAGGAGGTAGAAGGCGACGCCGCCGAGGAGGGCGAACGCGGGCACGACGTGCAGCGGGTCGTCGACGTGGGCAAGCGTCTTCTTCAGCCCGAGCGCTAGCAGGACGATCCCGGCGACCATCGGGAAGTGGAGGTAGGAGTACGAGTCGCGCGCCAGCTCGTTTCGTGCCCGCCCCTCGGGCGCATGGATCAACCGCCGCGCGGAGACGATCGCGACGACGTCGAAGTAGGCCCACCACATCGCCGCCGTGAGCGCGACCCCGAGCACGGCCGCGAGGCCGACGCCGAACGTGAGCCCGACCTGGGCGCCGACGCCGATCGCGACGATCGACTCGCCGAGCGCGATCAGGATTATCAGCCCGTGGCGCTCCGCGAAGTGCCCCGGAACGAGCTTCCAGCCCTCGGAGCCGAAGAAGTACGGGCCCGCCATGTCGAGTCCCAGTGCGAGCGCCCACAGCCCGCCCTGCGCGAGCCCGTCGAAGAACGAGGCCGCAATCAGCAATCCGACCCCGATCGCCGTCGAGACCGCGAGCGTCGCCACCGAGTGCCGCAGCCCGGGGTCGCCCCGGCTCGCGAGCGTGAACAGCGCGATGTGACCGGCCCGCACCGCGCCGTAGGCGACCGCGAACGTGAGCCCAAGCGCGCCGAACGCCTCCGGGACGCACAGCGCGACGATCAGCAGCGCCGCCATCGTCGCGAAGATGGCCAGCCGCACGGCGCCCTCCTCGGGGTCGACGACGCTCGTCAGCCACGCGAACCCGCCCCACGACCACCACAGCACCCCGAGCACGAGCAGGCCCTGCGCGAGCCCCGACCATGTCGGGTGGTTCGACATCAGCGCCGTGCACTGCGTGATCGCGAGCACGAAGACGAGGTCGAAGAAGAGCTCCAGCGGCGTAACCCGCTCTCCCTCGCGCAGGACGGCGCTGATCCGTGGCGCGCGGGTGGTCGTCGCGGCGCTGGCCATGAGCCCATCGTTGCAAGTCGGCCGGGCCGTCCCCGCCGCGCGGATCCGTTGCCCAGCTAGCCTTCGCGTTCGTGATCAGCACGAACCAGTTCAAGAACGGGACCCACATCGAGGTCGACGGGACGATCTACCGGATCGTGGAGTTCCAACACGTGAAGCCGGGAAAGGGCGGCGCGTTCGTGCGTACGAAGCTGCGCAAGCTCGACGACGGCTCGGTCCAGGACAAGACGTTCAGGGCGGGGGAGAAGTTTCGGCCCGTGCGCACCGAGACGCGGAAGATGCAGTACCTCTACGACTCCGGCGAGTTCGTCGTGTTCATGGACTCGCGCGACTACGAGCAGCTCGAGGTGCCGAGCGCGCTGACGAGCGAGGCGATGCGCTGGGTGCAGCCGAACGACGAGGTCGAGGTGCTGTTCGTCGACGAGAGCCCGACCGACGTCCAGGTCCCGAGCGCGGTCGAGATGGCGGTCACCAAGACCGACCCCGGGGTCAAGGGCGACACCGCATCGGGGGGCGGAACGAAGCCGGCGACGCTCCAGTCCGGGGTCGTCGTCGAGGTGCCGCTGTTCATCAACGAGGGCGACCGGGTGCGCGTCGACACGCGCTCCGGCGAATACGTCTCCCGGGTCTGACGGCCGGGGATGCGACGCTCCGACCAGCGCCGGGACGCCGTCTTCGCGCTCTACCAGCACGAGGTCACCGGGCGCCCGCTCGACGAGCTGCTCGCGGGCGCGAAGCCGTTCACGCTTGAGCTCGCCGAGGGCGCCGAGTCGCACCGCGACGAGCTCGACGAGCTCATCGCCGCCCACGTGAAGGGGTGGGATCCGAACCGGATCGCCCCGCTCGAGAAGAGCATCATGCGCGTCGCCCTCTACGAGATGGTCCACCGGGACGATGTGCCCGCTGAGGTCGCGATCGACGAGGCGGTCTCGTTCGCGCGCGAGTATTGCGGGACCGACACGCCCGGATTCGTGAACGGCATCCTCGGCGCGGCGGCGCGCGCGTCGACCGCGGAGGCGGGCAGCGGTGAGCGGCGCTGAGCTCGCCGACCTCGCCGCCCGCCTTCAGGAGCTGGCCGGGCTGCTCCGCGACCCCGATCTCGACGACGGGCGCGCCGAGGAGCTCGCGCGAGAGGCCGGCGATCTCGCGGCGAAGGTGGGCGCCGAGGCCGAGCGCGCGCTGCAGCAGCCTCGGACGGAGGATGAGTAACGCCGCCTACCCCGAGGACCTGCGGGAGCTGGTCGAGGGGTATCTGGAGGGGATCTCGTTCTCCGATCACGCCGCGACGGCGGGGCTCGACGAGGCGATGCGCTACTCGCTGCTCGCCGGCGGGAAGCGGATTCGGCCCGTGCTCGCGCTGGCGACGGCGCGCGCGGTCGGTCGCGACCCGGACGAGGTGATGCCGGCCGCTGCGGCGATCGAGCTCATCCACACCTACTCGCTGATCCACGACGACCTCCCGGCGATGGATGACGACGAGCTGCGCCGCGGCCGGCCAACCTCGCACGTCGTCCACGGCGAGGATGTCGCGATCCTCGCCGGCGACGGGCTGTTCGCGGAGGCGATGCGCCTGTTCTGCGAGCGCCAGCGAGGAGCGCCCGAGCGCATCCTCGCCGCACTCGGCGAGCTCGCCGGCGCGACCGGCGTCGCGGGCATGGTCGGCGGCCAGTACGTCGACGTGACCGAGGAGGGCCTCGACCCCGCCGGCCTGCGCTCGATGCACGAGCTCAAGACCGGCCGACTGATCGGAGCGAGCGTCCGCGTCGCATTGATACTGGCCGGCCTCGATGAACCTGAGACAATTCCGTACCACGTTTTCGCGGACGAGCTCGGGATCTTGTTCCAGATCGTCGACGACATACTCGACGTCACCGGGAGCACCGATGAGCTCGGCAAGCCGCGCGGCAGCGACGAACGTCATGGAAAGGTCACCTACGTCAGCCTCTTCGGACTCGACAGCGCGCGGGAGCTCGCGGCCGACTCGCATGCCAAGGCGCGCTCGGCGCTCGCCGACGCCACCGGCGAGGGCGACAGCGGCGACCTCGAGATGATCGCCGACTTCATCTACAGGCGGCAGTCGTGAGCAGGCGCAAGCAGAGCACCGACGAGATCCTGCTCGAGGGCATCGACGGCCCCCTCGATCTCCACGGGCTCGACGACGAGCAGCTGCAGCAGGTCGCGCAGGAGACGCGCGAGCTGATCATCGACACGATCGGCGAGATCGGCGGCCACTTCGGCGCCAACCTCGGGACCTGCGAGCTCGCGGTCGCGCTTCACAGCATGCTCAACTCGCCCCGCGACAAGATCCTCTGGGACGTCGGCCATCAGGCCTACCCGCACAAGATTCTGACCGGTCGCCGCGAGCGCCTGGACACTATTCGCCAGTACGAGGGTCTGGCGCCTTTCTGCTCGGTGTTCGAGTCCGAGCACGACATCATGGGCGCCGGCCACGCCTCGACCTCGATCGGCTACGCCGTCGGGCTCAAGGAGGCGATGCGCAAGGGGATCGGCGAGGACGGCCACGTCGTCGCCGTGATCGGCGACGGCGCGCTGACCGGAGGCGTCGCCTACGAGGCCCTGCACCACGCGGGCGGCCTGCAGACGCCGATCGTGATCGTCCTCAACGACAACGGGATGTCGATCTCGCCGAACGTCGGCGGCCTCGCGCGCTACTTCCAGCGCGCCCGCCTCAACCCGGCGCCTCTACCACGCCCGCGAGGGCGTCGAGGAGCGGCTGACGAAGCTGCCGCTCGGGCTCGGCGCGCGGATCGAGCGCCTCGGCCCCGAGATCAAGTCGGCGATCAAGGCGTACTGGGCGCCCGGGCTGCTGTTCGAGGAGCTCGACCTCGCCTACCTCGGCGTGATCGACGGGCACGACGTCGCCGCGCTGCGGCGCGCGCTCTCCGGGGCGCTGAAGGCCGACCGCCCGGTCGTCGTCCACATCAACACGGTCAAGGGCAAGGGCTTCGCGCCGGCCGAGGAGGGCGGGCTCGAGGGGATGGAGAAGTGGCACGCGGCGAAGCCGGGCTCGATCGTCGATCGCCGGCCCGCGCCAACGAAGCCCGTCCCGGTGCGCGAGTCCGACGCGCCGGACTCGATCGCGCCGGAGAAGCTCGAGACTCCGCCGCCGAAGCCCTCGGCGCCGCAGTACACGGCGGTGTTCGCCGACTCACTGATCGCCGAGGCGAAGCGCGACAAGCGCGTCATCGGGATAACCGCGGCGATGGCCGGAGGGACGGGTCTGAACAAGCTCGCGAAGGAGTGTCCGGAGCAGTACTACGACGTCGGGATCGCGGAGCAGGACGCGGTCCTGTTCGCGTCGGGCCTGGCGATCCAGGGCGCGAAGCCGGTGTGCGCGATCTACTCGACCTTCCTCCAGCGCGCCTACGACCAGATCGTCCACGACGTCTGCCTGCAGAAGCTGAACGTCGTCTTCGCGATGGACCGCGCAGGGCTCGTCGGAGACGACGGGCCGACGCACCACGGCGCCTTCGACGTCTCCTACCTGCGCCCGCTGCCGAACATCGTCCTGATGGCGCCGCGCGACGAGGCGATGCTCGTTCACCTCGTGCGCACCGCGCTCGCCCACGACGACGGCCCGATCGCGCTCCGCTATCCGCGCGGCGCCGGGGCCGGTGTGCCGCTCCCCGACCGTGCGCGGGAGGTCGAGATCGGCAAGGGCGAGGTGCTGCACCGCGGCGAGCGCGTGGCGCTGCTCGGCTACGGCTACGGGGTCCAGGTCGCCAACGACGCGGCCGAGATCCTCGCCGACCACGGCCTCGACCCGACGGTGGCCGACGGGGTGTTCGCGAAGCCGCTCGACACCGAGCTCGTCGAGCGCCTCGCCACCGAGCACGAGCTCCTCGTCACGGTCGAGGACAACGTCCTTCCCGGCGGGTTCGGCTCCGCGGTGCTCGAACAGCTCGAGGACGCGTTCGCGGACCGCGACGGGGGCCGCGCCCGGGTGCTGCGGATCGGGCTGCCCGACCGCTACGTCGCGCACGGGAAGCCGGCGCTGCTCCACGACGAGGTCGGGCTGACGGGCGGGGCGGTCGCGGAGCGTGTGACGACGGCGCTGCGCTCGGCGCAGCCGGTCGCGGGCCTGTAGCCCGACCGCGCTAGCCGGTGAGGCCGGCCCGCGGGATCAGCCGCCGCGCTGCCCCCAGCACGGCGAGCAGCCGCGGCGCGAGCGCGATCGCCGCGATGTCGAAGAGCACGTAGACGCCGGCGATACCGCTCGGCGGGTTGCCGACCGGGAGCGAGGTGCCGGGGACCACCTCCTGCCAGCGCCAGGCGCCGATCGAGGTCCCGTAGATCTCGAGGAAGGCGACGATCAGGAACACGCCGGCGTACAGGGTCGGCGCGCGCCCCTTGACGAGCACGAAGATCAGCAGCGCCGCGCACATCGCGCCGAGCAGGTCGGGCCGGCCGAGCAGCACCAACCCGGCGATTCCCCATGCCGCAACAATCGCGCCGACCCCGATCAGGAAGGGGCGGCTGTGGCGGCGGATGACCTCCGACTGGCTGATCGCGAGGCCGGCGAGGTAGACGAGCCCGTGCCCGGGGGGGACGAAGCTCGGGAGGTTGTCGAGCCTGTACACGTAGGCGCCGATGATCAGCGAGCCGAGAATCTCGGCGCAGGTCGCGACGATGAGGACCAGAGCCACCCGTGCCCGTCCCTCGGGGCTGAGCGGTGCGCACGCGATCAGCAGCGCTGCCCACGTCGCGACGCCGATCACGAACTGTTCGGGCATCGCGACGAAGTGATCGACGCCGAGGAAGGCGGTGATGATTGCCACCACGGCGCCGGCGAACGGGAGCGGCCTCGTGCGCACCACGCCTGGAGTATGCGCGATCGGGGCGGCGGTGGATCACCCGGCTGTGACCTTGCGTCAACGGGAACCCGCACCGGCCCCCTTCGGGTCGGCTACGGTTTCCGCGCAAGCAGCAATCTCGCCCAAACAGGCAGGAGAGAAAACGTGAACCTCGCCACACCCGTTCGTCTGCCCCTACGTGCGTCGGTGTTCGCGCTCAGCGGCCTCGTCGTGCTCGCCGTGACGCTAGCGCTCACGCGCAGCGCGCTTGCCGGCACCGATCCGGTCAAGGGCGGGAAGACCACGCTCGACCTCAAGCTCAAGCACGTCAAGGTCAAGGCGAGGGGCGGCGCGAGCAAGGACGGAAGCGCGATCACGCTCCCGACGGCGAGCGGGAATTTCGACCCGGTCAGCGGGTCCGGGAAGCTCGTCCAGGGCGGGACCCTGAAGTTCAAGTACAAGGGCCACAAGGCGAGGATGTCCAAGATCTCGTCCACGTTCGGCTCGAAGGGGAAGATCGACGCGAAGGTCGGCAAGGCAACGTTCAACGGCCTCGCGAAGCTCTCCGGCGGCAGCGTCGGGCGCGACGACTTCGGCGGCAAGGTGACCGATGCGAAGGCGAAGCTGACGAAGTCCGGCGCCAAGGCGCTGTTCGGCAAGAAGGGCGCGAAGAAGGCGAAGGGCACCTTCGCCTCGGTGTCCACCACCACTGTCCCGAGGGCCGTCGAGGTTCAGCCGGGCGGCACCGTCGTGCTCGCGCCCGACAACGGCGAGACGACGAAGTTCGCGCTCAAGGGCGTCAATCCGGCACTCGGCGTGTCGGCGGTCGATCCGGCGACGATGCAGGTTGGGCCTCCGATCTCGTTCACCTTCCCGATCACGGGCGGAAGCCTCGGCCTCGACTTCAACGACGGCCGCGTCCAGAGCAAGGGCGGGTTGAAGCTGACGAAGACCGAGCCGGTGATCCCACCCAGCAGCGAGTGCGAGTCCAGCTTTCCGGTCGGCGTGTTCGTGAACCAGTTCGACCTCGCGCCCGACTTCACGCAGCATGAGCTCCTGGCCAGCGTCCAGACCCAGAACGGGACGTTGGTCTCGGCCGGTGCCGCGGGCACGCTCGACCTCTCGGATGCGACGACGACGATCGACCACGCGACGCGTCAGTTCACGATGACGGGCGCGAAGGTGAAGCTGCTCGGCTTCGCCGCGGCGCTGCTCAACGATCAGGTCTTCGGCCCGTCGTCGAAGGGGTGCGGCCCGGCGAGCTCCGACTTCGCCGCCGGCGACGTCCTCGGCACGCTGAGCATGAGCGGCACGCTGCGCTAGCCGCGGTCGATTCCCTCGAGGCCGCCGACCAGGCAGGCAACACCTCGGCGCCGATGGCGAAGCGGTAGCGAGCGGCTAGCCTCGGAGGCCCATGGTCTTCAGGCAGATCACACACGACGACCTCGGCTGTGCCTCGTACCTGATCGGCGACGAGGAGGCCGGGGTTGCGGCGGTCGTCGATCCCAAGCTGGACATCGACGAGTACCTGAGCCTCGCCCGCTACCTCGGCGTGAAGATCGAGCACGTGCTCGAGACCCACAACCACGCCGACCACGTGTCCGGACACGGGCGGCTCGCCGCGGCGACCGGGGCGACGATCCATATCCACCGCGACGCGGCGCCCGACTACGAGCATGAGCCGTTCGACGACGGCTGGGAGCTCGAGCTCGGCAATGTCCGCGTCCGCGCGATTCACACGCCCGGGCACCGACCCGAGCACACGGCGTTCGCGCTCATCGACACGGCGCGCGGCGACGAGCCGTGGGCCGTTCTCAGCGGCGACTCGCTGTTCGTCGGCGACATTGCCCGCCCCGACCTCGCGATCGACAAGCAGGACGGCGCCCGGGACATCTTTCGCTCTCTGCACGACAAGCTGCTGACGCTCGCGCCGGAGACCGAGGTCTGGCCAGCGCACGTCGGCGGCTCGCTCTGCGGCGGGCCCGGGATGGACCTCAAGGTCGCCTCGACGATCGGCTACGAGCGTGCCCACAACTCGATGCTTGCGATCGAGGACGAGGACGCGTTCGTCGAGCAGGCGACGGCGAACCTGCCGCCGCAGCCGCCGAACTTCAAGGCGATCGTCGCGGCGAACAGGGGACCGCTGCACGTCGAGGACGTCGACGCCCACCCGATGGCACCGATCCAGGTCGAGGCGAAGCGTGCGGGTGGGGCGCTGATCGTCGACGTGCGCACGCCGACGCAGTTCGACGAGGCTCACATCCCAGGCTCGGTCAGCATCACGATGCTCCAGTCCGGGTTCGGCAGCCGGCTCGCGTGGATAGCCGACGCGGGCGTCGAGACCGTCATCGTGGGGCGCGACGACGACGACGGGCGGCTCGCCACCGAGCTCGCGGCATCGATCGGCGTCCGCAACGTCGCCGGCTACCTCGCCGGCGGAATGACGAGCTGGCGCGAGGAGCAGCGGCCGACCTCGGGCATCGAGCGGCTCGACGTCGCCGGGCTGCACGAGCGCTCCGAGAGCGACCCCGAGCTCCAGATCCTCGACGTCCGCGAGCGGACGGAGTGGGAGAGCGAGCACATCCCGGGCTCGGTCCACCGGCCCTACCACGACCTCGACCGAATCCCCGACGAGCTCGATCCCGACCGGCCGATCGCGGCGATCTGCGCGTCCGGGAGTCGCAGCGGCGTCGCCGCGAGTCTGCTGCAGCGGCTGGGCGCAAGCGACGTGCTCCATGTGACGCCGGACGGCGTCGGGACGTGGGGCCGCGCCGGCTACCCGATCGACGAAGGCTAGGCCCCGCCGCCCTCAGGCGGAGCCGGCGGGGACCCGGCGCCGCGCAGCCGAGTGCTGACGATCCGTTGGGGCGACCGCGGCCGGCTCGGCGAGTGGGCGCGAGCACAGCAGCTGGTAGACGGCGGTCGTGCCGGTCTCGAAGCCGTTTCGCGCCGCGCGCAGGTAGAGGCGCCAGACCCGCAGTCGCTCGGCTCCGGCAAGTCGCTCCGCCTCCTCGAGGTTTTCCTCGAGCCTGCTTGTCCAGTGACGAAGCGTCTCGGCGTAGTCCATGTGCAGGTTCTCGAGGTGAAGCGTCTCGAACCCCGCGCGCTCGAATGCCTGCAGCATCCGCGACGGGTTCAGCAGCTCGCCGTCGGGAAACACGTAGCGCAGCGAGAACTCGCCCCCAACATGGCCGCCGTCCTCAGAAGGCGGGACGCGGGCGATGCCGTGGTTGAGCACCTTGCCGTCCGGCCTCAGGACGTGGGCAATGTCGCGCGCGTACTCGTCGATGTTCGTCAGCCCGACGTGCTCGACCATCCCAATGCTCGCGACCGCGTCGAAGCTGTCGGCGCCGAGCTCGCGGTAATCCTGGACCCGAATCTCGACCTGGTCGCCGACCCCTGCCTCGCGGGCTCGCTCGTTGGCGAGCTCGGCCTGGGGAGGGGAGAGCGTGATCCCGAGCGCCTCGACGCCGTGCTCGCGGGCGGCGTGGATCGCGAGGCTTCCCCAGCCGCAGCCGATGTCGAGCATCCTCTGGCCCGGCTCGAGCTCGAGCTTCTGGCAGATCAGCTCGAGCTTCGCGCGCTGGGCGTCCTCGAGGCTCTCGGTGCCCTCCTCGAACAGCGCGCAGCTGTAGGTCATCGAGTCGTCGAGGAAGAGCGCGAAGAACTCGTTCGAGACGTCGTAGTGGTGGCGCACCGCCTCGGAGTCGCGGTCCTTGGTGTGCGATGCCTTGCCGCTTCCGCGGGGCTTGAGCTCGGCGGCCGGCGGGGAAGGGGGACGGTGGACGCCGGCGGCGCGAAGCGCCGCGATGAGGATCCGGGCGCGGTCCGCCGCGGCGATCGGCGGCGCCTGCCAGCGGCCGAGCAGGGAGATCACCCCGTCGAGGTCGTCGACGTCGGCATCGCCGAGCACGTATGCGCGTCCGAGACCGAGCTCGCCCGGCGCGCGCAGGATCTGATGGATCGCGCGCGGCGACTTGAACGTGATCGTCGGGCCGGCGCCATTCGAGGGCGGAACCTCGCCGCCGTCCCAGAAGCGGATCGCGAACGGCCGATCCGAAATCGCATTCTCGATCGCGCTGCAGAGGGCCTCTGTCGACGCCATCTGCGTCACCTTACCCGCTGGGACGCCGAGCCGGCCTCGACCGGGCTGCAGGTGGCGGCCTCGCGCTCGCGCGCGGTACTAACGTGGCTGCGTGAGCGAATCCAGGAGGACGAACGCATGCATGCACGTGTCGTCAGGTTCAGCGACGTGAAGGCCGAGCGGATCGCGGAGATCATTGCCAGGGTCGAGTCGGAGGGTGCCCCGCCCGGGGTCGACGCGACCGGACTCGAGCTCTTCTTCGACGAGGCGCAGGGAACCGCGGTCTTCGTGGGGTACTTCGAGACGGTCGAGAAGATGCGAGACGCGAGTGCGGTCTTCGAGCAGATGGACTCGTCTCAGACCCCCGGTACGCGGGCATCCGTCGACGCCTGCGAGGTCAGGCTGCAACGCTCGCTGTCCTGATCCTGAGGGTCCGGGCGGGGATCAAGCGAAGCGCAAAAGAGAGAGCGCCCCGTGGGGACGGGGCGCTCTCAGGGGTACTACGGGGAGGAGAGAACCGCCGCCCGCCGCTTGGCTATGCGGAATTCGCTTGTCCATGCGAAACTCGGACCCGCACCGACCCGTATGGACCCGTGGATCCGGTGTCTGACTGGCGCACCGACTGGCGCACGGAAGCCGCCGCGACTGCCCGGCGAGAAGCTGGCACGTTGCGAGATTCATATGACGATGGACGTGCGGGGGGCCAGGCGTTCCGTAGGCGCTGCCTGCTCCCATGTGGACGACGAGGCGTACTGTTCGGGCGTGCGGCGCCGCCTGAAAGTCCTTGCCGTTGGCTTGCCGTTGCTCCTTGGCGCGGGGGCCGGCGTCTTTGCCATCAGCCGAGGAGGCTCGCCGCACGACTCGAACAGCCTCGCTCTCGCGAGGCTAAGAGAGCGAAACGCCGCACGGCAGGCCGAGATCGCGAGGAAGAGGCGCGAGCTGGCCGCGCAGCGGGCGCAGGCCGCTCGCAAGCTGAAGCGGCCGAGCTCGGCAACGGTCCGGAGGCCGCGCATCGTCCAGCGACCGATCCCGTTCTCGGCGAAGCGAAAGCAGGAGATGGTCGCATATGCGCAGCGCCACTACGGGATCGACACCTATCGGCTCCGCGATCCGAAGGTGATCGTCGAGCACTACACGGCGACGCCGGACGCGCAGTCCGCGATCAACACGTTCTCCCAGGACGTCCCCGATCCCGAGCTGCACGAGCTGCCCGGCACGTGCGCGCACTTCGTGATCGACACCGACGGCACGATCTACCAGCTCGTCCCGCTGGGAATCATGTGCCGGCACACGGTCGGCCTCAACTACACCGCGATCGGGATCGAGCACGCCGGGAACTCGGACCAGGAGGTCCTCTCGAACGCCGCGCAGATGCGCTCCTCGCTTGCGCTGACGCACTGGCTGCGGTGTCGATACGGGATTCCGATCGCCGACGTGATTGGTCACAACGAGAGCCTCAGCTCGCCGTACCACCGCGAGAACGTTCCGAGTCTGCGCAATCAGACCCACGGCGACTGGGTCAAGGCCGACATGGACGTCTATCGCTCCCGGCTTCAGCGCCTGTCTTGCTAACTCTCGGTTCGTGACAGCTGCCGCGAGCTTCGGCTAGGATCCGAGTTGCAGTGAAGATGTGGAAAGCGTTCGTGGGGTTCGTCGGTGCGCTCGTCATGCTGGCCGCTTTCGCCGGCTGTGGCGGGAACAACCAGGCGGAGTTGAGTAGCGCGTCGACGCAGGGAGCGCAGGCTGCGCGCCAGCAGGCCAAGCTCAAGGAGCTCCAGCGCGAAGTCAACCAGCAGAAGCAGGCAGGGAACGCAAGCGGTGCGACCGCATCGGGTGGGGACGCCACGAGCTCCGGAGGCGGGTCTGGCGGCGTTTCGGGCGCAAAGTCCTGTGGCGGAGGGCTCTATGCGGGGCCCAATACCTCGTGCCCGTTCGCCCAGAACGTTCGCTCTGCCTACTTCAAGAGCGGCGGTGGAAGCGTGACGGTGAACGCGTTCAGCCCAACCACCGGTCGCAGCTACTCGATGTCGTGCAGCGGAAGCAGCCCCACGGCGTGCACCGGCGGGAACAGCGCCTCGGTCTACTTCTTCTAAGCGGTCGCCACGCCGACCACGAGTGTCCGCTCGGTGCGAGGCGGGTTGGGGTGAACCCAAATCAAGGCTGAGCCGACACGTCGTTGACCCTCTGATCCCCGCGTCAGCAAGAACAAGGTGATGCGCCGCAAAGATCGAAGTGCTACTGCCAGAGCGCTTGTGCCGCGACCCACCCGCAGGCGGATTCTCCTAAGGCGTGCGACGGCAGCGGCCCTCGTGCTGGGCGCCGCGGCGGCCGCGATCGTCGTCACCCGGCCGTTCGCCAGCGAGCCCGCCCCGCCGAGCACCGCCGTCGACCGCTCATCCGGCCATCGAGTAGCGGCTCGCATACATCGACTCGAGGCGAAGCTGAAAAGGGAGAAAAGGCGAACAGCCACCGCGCCTCCCTCGACCCGCTCGGGGGGCGCCGCCTCATCGTTCCGCCACCTTGAGGGAACGATGCCCGGACAGGTCGGGCTCGCATATTCGGGCACGGGCCAGCGGTCCGCAGTCCACACGCTGGGGAGCCTTCAAACGGGATCGGCGTGGTCGACGATCAAGGTCGCGCTCGCGGATAAGGTCACGAAAGACGCTGGGGGGCCTGGCGCCCTAAGCTCGACGCAGCGATCCGAGATATCGCGGGCGCTGGAGGCTAGCGACAACGACGCGGCGATGGCGCTGTGGAGCTCGCTCGTCTCCCGCTACGGAGGCGCGAGCGGCGCCGCCGGCGCCGTAACGCGGGTGCTGAGAGGTGCCGGCGACGAATCGACCGTTGTCTCCTCGCAGGGCCGAGACGGCTTCAGCCCCTACGGGCAGACCGACTGGTCCCTCGAGGCCCAGACGCGCTTCATGGCCTCGCTAGCCGGCGGCTGCCTCGCAGATCCCGGCACAACGAGTTACCTGCTGGGCGAGATGTCGCGTGTCGTTCCCGGTCAGCGCTGGGGGATGGGGGAAACGGGAGCGCCCGCTCAGTTCAAGGGGGGCTGGGGGCCCGGGCTGAACGGCGGTTATCTAGTCCGCCAGATGGGCGTGCTCGGTACGGGTTCCAAGAGCGTCGTCCTTGCAATCGCCGCGCTCCCAACTGACGGCCAGTTCGCCACCGGACAGCGCATGCTTACTGACCTCGCCGGATGGGCCGGCCGGAATCTAACGGGTCAGGCGAGGGCAGCGGGGTGCTGACCTGCTCATCGAGCAAGCCGTCGACCCCACCGCCGAAGCCACCCTGTTCTGAACTGCTCCCGCCGAGGAGTCCGCCCTCGCAGTATCGCGTCCCTAGGTGAGGGTCGCCAGGGATGATCGCTTCTACCGTAGACCGCCGATATGGCCTGGCGACCCTCACTAAGGAGCGAACTGCGAGGGCGGACCTCGCTGGAAAGAAGAGCGCTTTTTCTGGCGCACCATCCCTGGATTCGGCAGTGTTATCGGGGCCCTCGATCTGGAGAGGGGTCTACCCCCACAAACCTACTCCCACAAAAGAGAGAGCGCCCCGTGGGGACGGGGCGCTCTCAGGGGTACTACAGGGAGGAGAGATATGTATGTGCGTCTGTGTGCGTCTGTGTGAGGTGGGTCGGAAGCCTCAGGTACCGCGCGGGAGGCTGAACCGCGTTGAAGCGGTCAGCCCCATCATGGCGGCACCAACCCCGACCAAAAAGACTGTTGCGCCCGCTTGACCAGTGGCGATCCCGACCGCGACTCCGGAGACGACCGCGACGAGCGCGAGCGCGTAGTCGAATCCGGCGTGTGCCGACAGTGGGACGGCACGCCGATCTCCGTGCGCCGAAAGCGCGAGGCCGAGCAGCAGCGCGCCGATAACGACGGCGATCGCGGTTGCTCCGACACCGAAGCCGAACACGAACGGGGCGACCATGATCGCCGGTCCGAGGACGGTCTCGACTGCCGCGTGCACGTAGAACGGAATCGATCGGGAAACGGTCATCGTGCGGGGCAGGATACGAACGTATGTGCGGTTTGTGTGTGATTCTGCTCACACTGCTCATAGGACGCGAACGCCCGCGGGCGGCGCCCCCGCCGCGCTACGGTCCCCCCGATGACTCCGACGCAGCGAAGGGTGGACGCCCTGCTCGCCGAGCGGGGAATGGCGCAGTCGCGCACGAGCGCGGCGCGCTCGGTGCGCTCGGGCCTGGTCCGGCTGGGCCCCGACGGACCGCGCGCGGACAAGCCGAGCCAGCTTGTGCCCGAGGACGCCGAGCTCGTGCTCGAGGAGCCCCCCCGCTACGTCTCCCGCGGCGGGGCAAAGCTCGAGAACGCCCTCGAGGAGCTCGGCGTCGCGGTCGAGGGGCGCGACTGCCTCGACGTCGGCGCCTCTACCGGCGGGTTCACCGACTGCCTGTTGAAGCGCGGCGCCGCGCACGTGATCGCGCTCGACGTCGGCCACGGACAGCTCGACTGGGGGCTGCGCAACGACGAGCGCGTCGTCGTGCTCGAGCGCACGAATGCGCGCACCCTCGCGCCCGGCGGGCTCCCCTTCGCCCCGCAGCTTGCGAGCGTGGATGTCTCCTTCATCTCGCTGGCCAGGGTCCTGCCGCCGGTCGCGGCGTGCCTGGCGCCCGGCGGGGAAGTGCTGGCGATGGTCAAGCCGCAGTTCGAGCTCGGGCCGAGGCGCGCGAAGGGGGGAGTCGTCCGCTCGGCCGACGACCGGCGGGAAGCCCTGCTCGGCGTTGCCGAGGCGGCGCACGAGGCCGGACTCGGCGTGCTGGGGTTCGCCTCCTCCGGCCTCCCTGGACCGAAGGGCAACCGCGAAACGTTCATCCACTGCGCGCTCGGAGCCGAGGGCGTGGGAGACCCGGCGGCCGCCTTGCGGGAGATCGAGCCGTGAGCACGAAGGACGCGACCCGGGCCGCGATCGAGACCGCGGTGCTGATCACCCACTCGCACCCACGCGAGATCAGGGGGACCGCGGCCGCGATCAGGGCGGCCGAGGCGGCGTCGTGCCGGCTGCTCGTGACCGAGGAGGAGATCGAGAAGGCCGGCCCCGACGCTGAGGGCCTCGAGCTCGTCGAGAGGCTTCCCGACGATCCCGACCTCTGCCTCGTGCTCGGCGGCGACGGCAGCATCCTGCGCGCGCTCCGTCGCTACGCGTATACCGACGTGCCGGTCTTCGCGGTCAACTTCGGCCGCATCGGGTTCCTCGCCGCGGTCGAGGCCGATCAGCTCGAGGACGGCCTCGAGCGTGCGTTCCGCGGCGACTTCGAGGTCGTGCACCTCTCGGGGCTCGAGGCCGAGGGCGGATCGGCGCCGGCGCTCAACGACATCACCTTCTCCCGCGGGCCGCACGGCCCGATGGCCGAGCTCGCCTACCGGCTCGGCGGCGAGGAGATCGGGAACGTGCGCTGCGACGGGCTCGTCGCCGCGACCCCCGCAGGATCGACCGGCTACAACCTCGCCAACGGCGGCCCGATCCTCGCCTGGGGCGTCGAGGGGTTCGCGGTCAGCTTCATCGCCCCGCACACGCTGACGGCACGTGCACTGGTCGTTGCGCCCGACGACGTCCTCCACGTGCGCAACGAGGCGAGTCGCGGCTCGGTCGAGGTCGCGTTCGACGGCCGCCACGAGCGCGACCTCGCGGTCGGGGAGGAGATCGAGGTCCGGTTCCGCGACCGCGTCGCGCGGCTCGCCCAGCTCGCCGGCGCGAACTTCTACCGCCGCATGCGCGAGCGCTTCGGCCAGCTCGCGGGCTAGGGGCGAATCCGTCGTGGCCCGCTGCTAGACAGAGCAGCGTGCTGCACGAGTTGCGGATCGAGAACCTGCTGCTGATCGAGCGGGCCGAGCTCCGCTTCGGTGCGGGCCTGAACGCGATCACGGGCGAGACGGGGGCGGGTAAGACAATCCTCGCCCACTCGCTAGACCTGCTGATGGGGGGCAAGGCGCGGCCGCAGATCGTCCGCCCGGGCGCCGAGGAGGCCTACGTCGAGGGATCGTTCGAGCTCCCGCCCGACCTCCTCGACGATCCCGAGCTCGCCGAGCTTCGCGAGCGACTTCCCGAGGGAGCGGAGGCGCTCGTCGTCGCGCGCCGCGTCTCCGCATCGGGCCGCACCAGCGCCTTCGTCCAAGGCCGGCTCGCGTCGGCCGACGACCTCCGCGCGCTCGGCTCGCGGATGCTCGCCTTCTACGGTCAGCACGAGCACCGAAAGCTGACGCTCGCCTCGGCCCAGCTCGAGATCCTCGACGCGTTCGCCGGACCCGAGCACCTCGGGCGCCGCCGCGAGTACCGCGCCGCGTACGCCGAGCACGCGACGCTGGCCGCGGAGCTTGCCGAGCTGCGCGAGCGCGAGGGCGCGCGCGAGCGCGACCTCGGCCTGCTCAGGTTCGAGCTCGAGGAGATCGAGGAGGTCGAGCCCGACCCGGACGAAGAGAGCGAGCTCGCGCAGGAGCGCGACCGGCTCCGCCACGCCGAGGGCCTGCGGGCGGCCGCGGCCGGTGCGATCGCCGCGATCACCGGCGGTGACGATGACGGGGCCGCGGCGGCGCTGGGCGAAGCCGAGGGCGCGCTCGCCGCCGTCGACAGGGTCGACCGCGACCTCGACAAGATCGCCGAGCGCGCCCGTGGCGTCGCCGTCGAGCTCGGGGACGTGATCAGCGAGCTTCGTTCGTACGCCGAGCGCATCGACGCGGCGCCCGGGCGCCTTGAGCAGGTCGAGGAGCGCCTCGAGGCGGTCGACCGGCTGAAGCGCAAGCACGGTGGCTCGATCGAGTCCGTGCTCGCGCACGCCGAGCACTGCCGCGCGGAGATCGAGAGTCTGGAGGGAGCCGAGGAGCGAAGCGCCGAGGTCGAGCGGCGCGTCGCCGAGGTCGCCGGGCGCAGGGCCGCGCTCGGCGACGAGCTCACCGCCGCGCGCAGCGAGGCCGCGGGCAGGCTCGAGGAGCGGGTGGCCGCAGAGCTCGTCGAGCTGGCGATGGACGGGGCCCGGCTCGAGGTCGCGCTTGAGCAGCATCCTGAGGAGTACGGCGCGAGCGGGAAGGAGAGGGTCACGTTCCGGGTTGCGACCAACCCCGGGATCCCGGTCTCGCCGCTTCGCGACGCGGCGTCGGGCGGCGAGCTCTCGCGGGTGATGCTCGCGCTGACGGGGCTGGGCCCGGCCTCGGGCGCCGGCACTCTCTGCTTCGACGAGATCGACGCCGGGATCGGCGGGAACACCGCGCGTGCCGTCGGAGAGCGCCTGCGGGCGCTCGGCCGCGAGCGCCAGCTGATCTGCATCACCCACTTGCCCCAGGTAGCGTCGCTCGCCGACACCCACTTCCGGATCGCGAAGCGGGTCGAGGACGGCTCGACGATCGCGAGCGTCGAGCGCGTCGACGGCGACGAGCTCGTCGCCGAGATCTGCCGCATGCTCGGCGCCGATCGCGCCGACGAGGCGGCGAGCCGCCACGCGCGCGAGCTGCTCGCCGCCGCCTAGCGGAGGGGCGCGCGCCCGGAACTAGCCGACCCCGCGGCAGCGGACGCGAAGCGGAGCATGCGGCGGCAGTGTTTCCAGCGATAATCCCGGGGGCGCGATGGCATCCGCACCCCGCACGATCCCCCGCTCCCTGCTCGGACGCCGTCAGGCGGTACACCCGGCTGCGGCGACGGGCGCGATTCACGGCTCAGCGCGGCTCGGCCGCAAGACCAAGGAACTCGTCAAGCGCCTGCGTCCGGGCGAGATCGCGATCATCGACCACGCCGACATCGACCGGATCGCGGCCGAGGAGCTGATCGCGACCGACGTCCTCGCCGTCGTCAACGTCGCGGCCTCATCGACCGGCCGCTATCCCAACCCCGGCCCGCTGCTTCTCGCCGAGGCCGGGATCCGCCTCGTCGACGTCCCGGGCGCCGCGCTGTTCGAGCGCCTCAAGGACGGTGACCCGGTGGCGGTCGACGGCGGCGACGTCCGCGTCGCGGGGGAGACCGTCGCGAGCGGCCGGGTGCTCGGGGTCGACGACCTCCGCGAGCAGATGGAGCGCCAGCGCGATCGGATCGACGAGGCGATCGAGGCGTTCGCCGAGAACACGGTCGCCCACATCCGCCACGAGCGCGAGCTGCTCTCCGGCGCGGTCGAGTTCCCCGCGACCGAGACGACGTTCCGCGACCGCCACGTCCTCATCGTCGTCCGCGGAACGACGCATCGGCGTGACCTCGGGGCGCTTCGCGCATACATCGACGACGTGAAGCCACTCCTCGTCGCCGTCGACGGCGCCGCCGACGCGATACTCGAGGCCGGGCTGCAGCCCGACGTCGTCCTCGGCGACATGGACTCGGCGAGCGACGCGGCGCTTCGCTGCGGCGCCGAGCTGATCGTCCACGCCTATCCCGACGGGCGCGCGCCGGGGCACGACCGCCTCGAGCGCGCCGGGCTCGAGCACACCACCGTCCCGGCGCCGGGGACGAGCCAGGATGTGGCGATGCTGCTCGCGTACGAGAAGGGCGCCTCGCTGATCGTCAGCGTCGGCGCCCACTTCAACCTGATCGAGTTCCTCGACCGCAGCCGCGCGGGGATGTCGTCGACCTTCCTCACCCGGCTGCGAATCGGTGAGACGCTGATCGACGCGAAGGGCGTCAGCCGCCTCTATCAGCCGGGCGTTGGCGGCGCCCAGATGGCGCTGTTCTTCGGGGCCTTCGCGCTCCTGCTCGCGATCGTCGTTGCCAGCTCGCCGGCGCTCGACAACCTGCTCGAGCTGCTGTGGCTGAAGATCCAGGTCCTTCTTGGGATATAGCTCGCGCTACCACGTCGCCTCGCTCGCGGCCGTGTTCCTGGCGCTGGCGATCGGGATCCTGATCGGCGTCGGGTTTGGCGACAAGGTCGTCAGCGGGACCTCGAAGGGGCTCGAGCACAGCCTCAAGGGCGATCTGCAGAGCTCGCGCGACCGCGTCGACGAGCTGGGCAGCCAGCTGAACCGCGAGCGGGCGTTCGGCGAGCGGGCGTACCCGGCGCTCGTCCACCACAAGCTCAAGGGCGACCGGATCGCGCTGATCGCGCTCGGCGGGGTGCCGAGCGATCTCGCCGACGACATCCAGGCGGCGATCGACCCGACCGGGGGGCGCCTCGCCGAGGTCTCGGTCGTCAGCCTCCCGCCAAACACGAACGCGCTCGCGGCCAAGCTCAAGCACACGCGCTTCAAGCGGATCAAGCACTCGACCGACGTGCTGTCGCAGTTCGGTCACGCCGCGGGTCGCCAGCTGGTGAAGTCGGGGCCGCTCGTGAGGCGAACGCGCGACCAGCTGCTGGACCGCTTCAGCGGCCGAGCGCGCAGCGCCGACGACGTGATCGTCGTCCGCGAGCCTCCCGGGGGGCACCAGGCCGCGAAGGCGAAGGCCAACCGCGACGCGCTCGAGAGCGGGATCCTCGACGGGATCAAGGCCAGCGGCGTCCCCGCCGTGGGAGTCGAGCGAAGCGATGCCCAGAGCTCGTCGATCCCGCTGTTCAGCTCGCATGACATCCCCACCGTCGACAATCTCGATCTCACCTCCGGCAAGGTTGCGATGGTGTTCGCGCTGCGCGGCGCCAAGGGGAACTTCGGGACCAAGAGGACCGCCGACCAGCTGCTGCCCGATCTTCTCGTCCCCTCGCGCCGCCACTCGGGCTGAGCCGTGGACTGGTCCGGGCTCGCGCTCTCGCTCGCGCTCGCGCCGCTGCTCGTCCCGCCGTGGCTGCGCGACCTCGCGCGGACCGGGCAGACGCGGGAGAACTTCCGCGGCAGGAGGGTCGCGTTCCCATCCGGTGCGGTCCTGATCGCGGTCTCACTCGTCGCCCTCGTCCCGCTCGCGCTCCTCGACGACCGCGCCGACCTTGACCTGCTCGACCCCGGCCTGCGGCGCTGGATCACCTTCGTGCTGGGGGTCGCGCTGCTCGGCCTGCTCGACGACGCGCTCGGGCGCGGCTCCGAGGCCGGGACGCCGCGGGGGTGGCGGGGCCACGTGCGCGCGCTCTTCGAGGGCCGGTACTCGACCGGGGCGGTGAAGGCGGTGGGGTCGCTGGCGCTCGCCGCCTACGCGGTCTCGGGCCGGGGGCGCGAGTCGCTCGACTATGTCGCCGATCTCGCCCTGCTGCTGCTGACGACGAACCTCTTCAACCTCCTCGACCTGCGGCCGGGACGGGCGGAGAAGGTGTTCATCGCGCTGCTGGCGGCGGTTTGCCTAGGGAACTGGACGAGCGTGCCGCTGACGCTGCTTGGCCTGTTCATCGGCCCCGTCCTCGTCGGGGCGTGGTTCACGCTTCGCGAGCGGGCGATGCTTGGGGACTCGGGCTCGAACCTCGTCGGCGCCCTCGCCGGGGTCTCGCTGCTCGTCACCCTCGACGACCCCGCGAGGCTGATCGTCCTCGGGGTCGTCGCCGCGCTCAACGCCTACGGCGAGTTCCGGTCGCTGAACGCTGCGATCGAGGGCGTTCCGCTGCTTCGCCATCTAGACTCGCTTGGCAGACCGAGATGACCACCGCTTCAGCCGAGACTCGATTCATCTTCGTAACCGGGGGAGTGGTCTCGGCTCTCGGCAAGGGGATCGCCTCGGCGTCGATTGGCCGCCTCCTCGTCAGTCGCGGCCAACGGGTCCAGATCCAGAAGTTCGACCCCTATATCAACGTCGACCCCGGGACGATGAGCCCGTTCCAGCACGGCGAGGTCTTCGTCACCGAGGACGGCGCCGAGACCGACCTCGACCTCGGCCACTACGAGCGCTTCACGGACGAGAACACCTCGCGCGCCTCGAACGTCACCGCCGGCTCGGTCTACAACTCGGTGATCCGCCGCGAGCGCCGCGGGGACTATCTCGGCGCGACGGTGCAGGTGATCCCGCACATCACCGACGAGATCAAGCACCGGATCCGGATCGTCGCCGAGTCGGCAACCGTCGACTTCGTGATCACCGAGATCGGCGGGACGGTCGGCGACATCGAGTCGCTGCCGTTCCTCGAGGCGATCCGCCAGCTCTACACCGACCTCGGGCCGAAGCGATGCATGTTCCTCCACCTCACGTTCGTCCCCTACGTCGGCCACGCCGGCGAGCTGAAGACCAAGCCCACGCAGCACTCCGTGAACGAGCTGCGGCGGATCGGGATCCAGCCGCACGCTCTGATCTGCCGCTCCGAGGGCGGGCTCGAGCGCGACATCCGCCGCAAGATCGCTCTGTTCGCCTCGCTGCCGGAGGAGGCCGTGATCTCGGCCCGCGACGTCGACAACACGTACAAGGTGCCGCTCGTGTTCCGCGCCGAGGGGATCGACGATCTGATCCTCGACCACTACGGCGTCAATGCCCCGGCGCCCGAGCTCCGTGACTGGGAGGAGCTGATTCGCCGCGCCGACGCCTGCGAGGGGACGACGCGGATCGCGCTCGTCGGCAAGTACGTCCAGCTCGCCGACGCCTACAAGTCGGTGATCGAGGCCCTCACCCACGGCGGCTACCACCACGGCACCAACGTCGAGGTCGAGCTCGTCGACTCCGAGGACTTCGACCCCGACCGCGTCGCCGAGTGGGCCGACGGGATCCTGATCCCGGGCGGGTTCGGCGAGCGCGGGATCGAGGGCAAGATCAGGGCGGCCCAGGTCGCGCGCGAGCGCGGAATCCCCTACCTGGGCATCTGCCTCGGGATGCAGATCGCGGTCGCCGAGTTCGCCCGCCACGTCGCCGGGATGGAGGGGGCGAACTCGACCGAGTTCGATCCCGAGACGCCGTTCCCCGTGATCGACCTGCTGCCCGAGCAGAAGGAGGTCTCGGACATGGGCGGGACGATGCGGCTCGGCGCCGACCCGGTGAAGCTCCACGACGGGACGCGAGCCCGCGAGATCTTCGGGGAGTCGGTGATCTACAAGCGCCACCGCCACCGCTATGAGGTCAACAACATGCTCCGCCGGCGCCTCGAGGAGGAGGGGCTGGTGTGGGGCGGAACCTCGCCCGACGAGCGCCTCGTCGAGATGATCGAGCTCCCCGATCACCCGTTCTTCGTCGGCTCGCAATTCCACCCCGAGTTCAACTCCCGGCCGACGCGGCCGGAGCCGCTGTTCCGCGACTTCGTCGGCGCCGCGGCGAAGCGCGCCGCGGAGCGGTCGCCCGCCGAGCGATTCGCGCCCCAGCCGGAGCCCTCCGAGGAGAGCGCTCCGAGCGTCCGCCGCACGGCCTGATGGCGGAGGGAGATCTGGAGGTCCTCCGGCGCGCGTTCGAGCGCTGGAACGCAGGCGACCACAGCATCGACTACGACACGATTGATCCCGACGTTGAGCTTTACTCCCCGCTCGCATCCACGCGCGGCGGTCCATATCGCGGACACGACGGATACATGCAGTGGCTCGCCGATATTGACGAGCAGTTCGACCGCTGGGAGCTTCGGGTGGAGGAGTGGATCGAGCTCGGGGACGATCGCGTTCTGGGGCTCGGAGTCATCCATGCGCGCGGGCGGGGTAGCGGCGCGGAGCTCGACCAGCCGGTTGGGTGGCTGTTCTCGCTCCGTGACGGCAAGCTGATCCGCTACGACGCGTTCTACGACCACGATGAGGCTCGACGCGCCGCCCGGCTTGGGAACTAGCGCCTAGGGGCGTCCCTGGCCCTGACCGTCAAGTTTGCACGCCCCCCCGACGACACGGGCGTTCGGCGCCGAGCCTGAAGCTCGCCGCGATCCTGAGCTAGGATCGCGCAGGTGACGATCGACCTCGAGCGATATCGGGACAGTTCGCTCGACTCCTGGGACCGGTTCTCCGGCAACTGGGAGCGCGAACGCGAATACGTGAGGTCCCGAACGGGCGGGCTCGGCGATCGGTTGATCGAGAGGCTCGACCCCCAGCGCGGAGACGCCGTGCTCGAGCTCGCCGCCGGCACCGGCGACGTCGGCTTCGCCGCCGCGGAGCGAATCGGGGATGACGGAAAGCTGATCTCGACCGACTTCGCCCCGGGGATGGTCGACGCTGCGCGCCGCGGCGGAGAGCGGGCCGGCCTCGGAAACGTCGAATACCGGGTTCTCGACGCCGAGCGCATGGATCTCGATGACTCGAGCGTCGACGGCGTGCTATGCCGCTTCGGCTACATGTTGATGGCGGATCCGGCCACCGCCCTGTCCGGGACTCGCCGGGTGCTTCGTGACGGCGGGCGGCTCTCGTTCGCGGTCTGGGCAACGCCGGAGCGCAACCAGTGGGCGTCGATCCCGGGAATGACGCTGGTGGAGCTCGGGTACCTGCCGCCGCCCGATCCTGGTGCGCCGGGCATCTTCGCGATGGGCGACCCTGACCGGATCCGCGAGCTGGTCACAGGCGCCGGATTCGGTGAGCCTGACATCGAGGAAGTCCCGATCCGCTGGGACTATGACGATGCCGGCGAGCACTGGGCGAAGACGCTCGCGTTCGCCGCGCCGATCGCGGACGCCTACAACGCGATCGACGAGGGGGAGCAGGAGCGGGTCCGCAGTGCCGTCATCAAGCGCACCGCCGAGCGGCTCGCCGCGGACGAGTCCGCCCTCGACGGCGTCGCGCTTGCGGTGCTCGCCGAGTAGCGCGCCCGGCCGAATAGCCTGTCGACCGTGAACGAGCACAACCGCATGCTCGACCGCTTCGTGCGGCTGTGCGAGATCGCGAGCCCAACCGGGAGCGAGCGCGCGGTCGCCGACGACATCGCCGGCGAGCTGCGCGGGCTCGGCCTCGAGGTGAGCGAGGACGGCGCGGCGGAGCCCGCGCGGGCCGGCGCGGGAAACCTCATCGTTCGGATTCCGGGCGCGAAGCCGGGATGGGTGATGTTCGACGCTCACCTCGACACGGTTCCGCACGACGGCCCGATCACGGTGGACTTCGCGGACGGCGTGTACCGCAGTCGCGGGGACACGATCCTCGGTGCCGACAACAAGGCCGCCGTCACCGTGCTGATGGAGATCGCAGCGCGACACGCGGACTCACCGCCGCCGGTCGGGATCGAGCTCGTGTTCACGGTCGCCGAGGAGGACGGCCTGCGCGGCGCCAAGGAGCTCGACGTCGGGGCGCTTCGCTCGCAGCTACGGGTTCGTCCTCGATCACGCGAGCCCGATCGGCGACGTGATCGTCGCGGCACCGACGTACCAGCGGCTAGTTGCGGAGTTCGAGGGCCAGGAGGCGCATGCGGGCCTCCAGCCCGAGGCGGGACGGAACGCGATCGCGGCCGCGGCGGCCGCGATCGCCGAGATGAAGCTGGGGCGCATCGACGATGAGACGACGGCGAATGTCGGCGTGATCGAAGGCGGAACGGCGACTAACGTCGTCGCCGGTCGCTGCCGGGTGGAAGGCGAGGCGCGCAGCGTCGATCCGGACAAGGCGTCGGCGACGATCGCCGCGATGGTCGAGACGTGCAGCTGGGCGGCCGGCGAGCGCAAGTGCGACTCGACATCGACGTGGTCGAGTACTTCCGCGCGTACCGGAAGCCGAAGGGCTCTGCGGGCGTCGCCGTCGCGAGGGCGGCGCTGGAGCGGCGGAGCACGAGGTCGCGAGATCGCAACCGGAGGCGGCAGCGACGCTAACGCGCTGATCGCCGCCGGCTTCGACGCGGTCCTGCTCGCGAACGGGACCGAGCGAAACCACACGCCAGAGGAGTCGATCGCCGCGGCGTCGATAGTCGAGATGCTCGAGCGTCTGCGAGGCGATCGCTCGACGAGGGCGCCGCACGATGATGAAACTGCGCCGCGGCGTGGTTCGTCGCGTCGAGCCGCTTCGGTCGAGGTGGACGGGAGCGAGCGCCCGGCATGGGCCGACGCCGGCCTCGTCGGCGAGGTTGAGGCCGGGGACGAGGTCGTCGTCAACACCGAGGCGCTCGACCTCGAGCTCGGATCGGGCGGCTTCGACGTCGTTTGCGCCAACCTGACGCGCGGGCTGGACGCGCCGGGGGGCGACGGCGCCACGTGATGAAGCTCAACTACACGCCGCTCCAGCATCCCGTCGAGACGATCGAGGCGCCGCGAGCCCGCCGCGGGGGGCGGTCCGCCCGTGCTTGTGCTCCCGCTCCACGGTCATCTCGCTCCGGCCGCGTGGGCGGCCGCCGAAGCGCGCGCCCGGACTGCGCGGTCGGATACGTCCAGACGATCGGCGGCGCACTGCCGGGGAGCCTGTCGCGCGACGTCGCGCGAGCTGCGCGACCGTGACCTGCTCGCCGGGCCACGTCACCGCGGGCGCCGCGTACGGCGGCGAGCGCGAGGCGATCAGCGTCGTCGGAGCGCTCGACGCCGCGGCGCGAGCTCGGCTGGGACGCGGTCATCGCCGGGCCCGGCCCGGGGATCCTCGGCTCGGACACGCGTTACGGCCACGGCGGGATGGCCGCGCTCGACACCGCGCACGCCGCGCTCGCGCTCGGTCTGCCGACGCTGGTCTCGCCGCGGCTCTCCGGCGCCGACCCGCGCCCGCGCCACCGCGGGCTCAGCCACCACACCGCGGCCGTTCTCGAGCTGCTGCTGGGCCGGTCCAGGTCCCGGTGCCGGAGGTGAGCGACGGGCGAGTGGCCGACCGGCGGGGCGGACGCCGGGGCGGAGCGAGGCCGCTCGACGAGCTCCGCGAGGCGTGCGCCGAGCGCCACGACATGCTCGTCCAGCCGGTCGACCTCGACGGCGTACGCGGCGAGCGGGCTGCCGGCGACGACGATGGGCCGCGACGCTCGCCGAGGATCCGCTGTTCTTCGCCGCCGCGCTCGCCGCCGGGCGCGCGCTCGCGCGCCGCAGCGGGGAGTGGGTCGTGAGCGGCCTCGAGCGAATCTCGAGCCGAGGATTGTCTACGAGGGCAAGGTCGCCGACGTCCGCATCGACGAGTTCCGCTACGCCGGACGGCGCGACCTCGAGCGCGAGATCGTCACCCATCCGGGTGCGGTCGCGGTCGTCGCCCACGACGACGACGCACCTCTACCTCGTGCGCCAGCCGCGCGAGGCCGTCGGCGAGCCGGCGCTGCTCGAGCTCCCGGCCGGGAAGCTCGACGTCGAGGGCGAGAGCCGCGCTTGAGTGCGCGCAGCGCGAGCTCGGCGAGGAGATCGGGAGGAGCGCCGCCGAGTGGCGGAGCTGAAGCGCTTCTACACGAGCCCCGGGTTCGCCGAGGAGGAGGTGGCGGTGTTCGTCGCCACCGGCCTCGCGGATGTCGATGCACGAGCCCGACGCGGAGGAGCGGATCGAGATCGTGCCGTGGCCGCTCGCCGAGCTCGACGCGGCGATCGAGGAGTGCGCGGACTCGAAGTCGCTGATCGGGCTGCTGCTGTTCCGCGAGCTCCGCCGCGGTGAGCGCGAGGCTAGCACGCCGGCGGGTCGATGCGGCCGCGGGAGGTGAAACGCGGACCCGTGGGGCGAAGTAACGCCGGTGTCATGGCAACCGCGACGGCGCCGACCGACAGCGCTTCGAGGCGCTCGTGCTCGACTTCCTCGCCCACCTCGAGTTCGAGCGCGGGCTGGCGCGCAACACGCTCGAGGCCTACCGTACCGACCTGCTCCAGTTCGGAGCCTTCCTCGCAGGGCGCGGCAGGGACGCGACGGGCCGATGCGGCGACGCGCCGACGTCGGCCGACTTCCTCGCCGAGCTCGCGACGGGGAACGGCGACGCGGCCGTGCTCGCGCGGCGACGATCAACCGCAAGGCGGCATGCCTGCGCTCGTTCTACCGCCACCTTCGCCGCGAGGAGCTCGATCCACGAGGACCCGACGGCGACCCTCCGGCCCCCGGCGAGGGGGCGCAAGCTGCCCCAGGTTCTCAGCCACGCCGAGGTCAAGCGGCTGCTCGCGCAGCCGCGCGGCGCCGACCCGAGCGCGCTCCGCGACCGCGCCCTGCTCGAGGTCATGTACGGATGCGGGCTGCGCGCCTCCGAGGTCGTCGGGCTCGAGGTCGGCGACGTCGACATCGAGCGCGGATTCGTGCGCCCGCACGGCAAGGGCTCGAAGGAGCGCATCGTCCCGCTCGGGGGCAAGGCGGCGGCGGCGATCCAGCGCTACCTGCGCGTCGGGCAGGCCGAGGCTCGTCGGGCGCGCGCCCGGAGCCGAAGCTGTTCGTCAACCATCGCGGTGGCGGGCTCACGCGCCAGGGCCTGTACAAGATCATCGGCCGCCACGCGCAGCTCCGCGGGCCTGGACGGGAAGATGAGCCCGCACACGCTGCGCCATACGTTCGCGACGCACCTGCTTTCCGGGGGCTGCGACCTGCGCTCGGTCCAGGAGATGCTCGGCCACGCCGACGTCGCGACGACGCAGCTGTACACGCATCTCTCCGGCGAGGAGATCAAGGAGGTGTACTTCCGGGCGCACCCGCGGGCCGTCGCAAAGTAGCTCGCTTGGTACAACCGCTAAGTGCCCGAGCTTCCCGAGGTTGAGACGATCCGCCGCCAGCTCGAGCCCGAGCTCCTCGGGCGGGAGATCCGCTCGCTCGAGGTCATCGACGAGCGCTGGACGCGGCCCGAGCCCCCGGGCGAGGTCGAGGCGGCGTGCGAGGGACGCCGCATCGAGGCGATCGGGCGGCGCGGCAAGTACCTGCTGATGGGGCTCGACGACGGGCTCTGGCTCGTCATGCACCTGCGGATGACCGGCAATCTCGTGCTCATGGAGGCGGGGGCCGGAGGGAGCCGCGGTTCCTGCGCGCGCGGTTCAGGCTCGACGACGGCCGCGAGCTCCTGTTCACCGACGCGCGCCGGTTCGGGACCGCGATCGTGCTCGAGGACGACGAGCTCGACGCTTACCTCGACCCCCGGGCCGGGATCGAACCGCTGACCGACGCGCTGAGCGCGGAGGCAATCGGGCGCCTCGCCGAGGGGCGCCGCGCGCCGCTGAAGTCGTTCCTGCTCGGCCAGTCGGGGGTCGCCGGGGTCGGGAACATCTACGCGGACGAGGCCCTGTGGCGCGCCGAGCTCCATCCGCTCTCGCCGGCGGGCTCGATGCGCCCCGAGCACTGGGAGGCGCTGCGCGCGGGGATCGTCGCCGCGCTCGAGGCGGGGCTGTCGAACGGCGGCGCGTCGATCGACGACTACCGCGACGCACGTGGCGAACGCGGGACGATGCAGGACGAGTTCCTCGTCCACGCGCGCGAGGGGGAGGCGTGCTCCCGCTGCGGGACCGAGATCCGCAAGGTCGTCATCGGCGGGCGCTCGTCCTGCTTCTGTCCCGGCTGCCAGAAGCGGCTTCGCCGGCGTCCGCGGCGGCGAAGGACGGCTGGGAGCCGGGCGTGAGCGAGCCGCTGCCGCCGCCCCGCGGGTTCTCGATCGGCCACTGGACCGATGCCGAGGGCGTCACCGGGTGCACGGTGGTGATCGCACCGGGCGGGAGCCGGGGCGGCGTCGACGTGCGCGGCGGTGGCCCGGCGACGCGCGAGACCGACGTGATCGGCCCGCTCGCGGGGACGACCCAGCTGACCGCGGTGATGCTCGCGGGCGGGAGCGCGTTCGGGCTCGCCGCCGCCGACGGCGCGGTGCGATGGCTCGAGCAGCACGAGATCGGCTACCCGACCCCCGGCGGGCTGGTGCCGCTGGTGCCCGCGGCGAGCATCTACGACCTCGCGGTCGGCGACTCGCGCGCGCGGCCGGGTGCGGAGGAGGGCTACACGGCGTGCGAGGCGGCGGCGCCAGGCGTTCCCGAGCGCGGGCGCGTCGGGGCGGGTACCGGCGCCGCGGTCGGGAAGATCCTCGGCCGCGACCGTTCGGTCCCGACCGGCGTCGGCTACGCCGCGGCGCGGAGCGGAAGGGGGGAGACGGTCGCCGCGATCGCGGTCGTGAACGCGTTCGGGGACGTTATTGGAGCGGACGGCGGGATCCTCGCCGGGCCGCGCGGGGTCGGTGGCGAGCGGCCGTCGACCGCGAACGTGATCGCCGAGATGGAGCAGCCGCCGGCGTGGGCCGGCTTCGCGGAGCGCAACACGACGCTCGTCTGCGTGATGACCGACGCCGGGCTCGACAAGCCGACCTGCACACGGGTCGCGCGGATGGCGAGCGGCGGCGTGGCGCGCGCGGTCGACCCGGTGTTCTCGGACGTCGACGGCGACGTCGCCTTCTGCATCGCCTCGGGAGAGCCGGTCGCGGACCGGTTCGGCTCGATCGTGATCGGAACGATCGCCGCGACCGTCACCGCGGCGGCGATCCGCGACGCCACCCTCAGCTGACCCGCTCGCGCGCGAACGCGAAGCGGAGCACGCGAGCGGAATTGATGTCATCGCCCGCCGCGGCCGTTGTTCGTCCGTCCGGGCGATGAAGCAGGCTCATATGTCGTGCCCGGGACATTCAAGACCGAAGCCATCGTGCTGCGGAGCATCCGCTTCGGCGAGGCCGACCGCGTGCTGCATCTGTACACGGCGACGCGGGGGCGGGTCGGGGCGATCGCGAAGGGATCGCGGCGGCCGCGGTCGCGGTTCGGCGGGCGGCTGGAGCCGTTCTTCCGCCTCGACCTGATCCTCCACGAGGGCCGCGGCGAGCTCGCGACGGTGACCTCGGCGTCGACCGTCGAGGGGCACCCGCGCCTGCGCGCGAGCGGGCCCGGGCTGATGGCGGCGGCGCGGGCGTGCGACGCGGTCCTGCGGCTGCTCGACTCGGCGGAGGCGAACGACCCCGCCTACAACCTGCTCTGCCGCTACCTCGCGCTGCTCGACCGCGAGCAGGGGGCGGGGGAGAGCGTCGCGCTCGCGTTCCGGCTCAAGCTCGCGCTCGCGGCAGGCTTCGCGCCCGAGCTCGCGTCGTGCGCGCGCTGCGGCGAGTCGGACGATCTGGTCGGGTTCTCCGGGGACGCGGGCGGCGTCGTCTGCGCCGCGTGCGAGCAGGGCTCGTTCCCGCTCACCGGGGAGGCGCACAGGTTCATGGTCGAGGCGCTCGGCAGCCCGCTCGCGGACGCGCCGCCGACGGGCGAGCGCGAGCTGCGCCAGGCCGACAGGGCGGTCACGGAGACGCTCGAGCACCATGCGCACGTGCGCCTGCGCCCGGCGGCGTAGGTCGGGCGGGCCGCTAAACCTTGGGCCGATACATGCGCTCGGTGACGCGGAGCTGGATTCCGCGCGGGCTCGGCGCTGTCGCACGCAGGAACCAGCGGATCGTCCGTCCGGGGACGATCGAGCGGCGGCCGCGGTCGTAGGCGGCGAGCGACTCGGCGACGACCTGATCGGCCTCGATCTTCCCGGGGGCGACGTTGATGTCGTCGTGCCCGGCGATGTCCTGCCACTCGGTCGGCACCGGCCCGGGGTTGACCGCCAGAGCCTTGACGTTGGTGCCGCGGAGTTCCTCGTAGAGCGCCTCGGTGAAGCTGAGGGCGAACGACTTCGTCGCCGCGTACACGGCCTCCCACGGGATCGGCTGGAAGCCGGCGCTCGAGCAGACGTTGATCACGCCGCCGCGGTCGCGTTCGACCATCGCTGGGAGGAAGGCGTGGGTGAGGGTGGAGACGGCCTCGCAGTTGAGGCGGATCATCTCGGCGTCGCGCGCGGCGTCGCCGTCGACGATCTTTCCGAAGGCGCCGAAGCCGGCGTTGTTGACGAGCAGGTCGACGTCGACGCCGAGCTCGGCGACCTTGCCCGCGAGCTTGTCGGCATCGGAGGCGAGGTCGCAGGTGACGACGTGGGCGGTGACTGGGAACTCGTCGGCGAGCGCCTTGAGGCGGTCCTCGCGCCGCGCGACGAGGATCAGGTCGTAGCCGCGCGCGGCGAGCTGGCGCGCGAACTGCTCGCCGATTCCGGACGATGCGCCGGTTATGAGTGCCGTATCTGGCACGTTGCGGAGACTATTGGCTGTGGCGCCGCCGGTATCCGTCCAACGTGAGTGCAAAATGGGGGGGTTGTGAGTAGAGGAGCAGCGGATGGCTGAGATCGCGGCACAGCACCTCGCGCCGGCGCCGCCGGCGCCGCTCGAGCAGCGCGTGCGCGCGTGGGAGGCCGAGTACATGTGGGAGCTCGGGACGCGCTCCTATCCGGCGCTCCGCGCCGAGCCCGAGCCCGACAGCCCCGTGCGGACGCCGTTCCAGCGCGACCGCGACCGCATCGTCCACTCGAAGGCGTTTCGTCGCCTCAAGCACAAGACGCAGGTGTTCATCGCGCCCGAGGGCGACCACTACCGCACGCGCCTCACCCACACGCTCGAGGCGTGCGGGATCTCGCGCACGGTCGCGCGGGCGCTGGGCCTGAACGAGGACCTGGCCGAGGCGATCGGCCTCGGGCACGACCTCGGGCACCCGCCGTTCGGGCACATCGGCGAGGAGGCGCTCGACGCGGTGCTCGCCGAGCGCGCGGGCAGGCGGTTCCTCCACAACCACAACTCGCTCCGCGTCGTCGATGTGATCGAGCGCGACGGCCGCGGGCTGAACCTCACCGAGCCGGTCCGCGACGGCATCCTCAACCACACCGGGCCCGACACCCCGGCGACGCTCGAGGGGCGGATCGTGCGGCTGGTCGACCGTGTCGCGTACATCAACCACGACCTCGACGACGCGCTGCGCGCGGGGATCATCACTCAGGATGACCTTCCGGCTGATGAGATCGAGCGGCTCGGATCGACGGGGCCGAAGCGGATCGACACGCTCGTCCGCGACATCGTCGAGCGATCGGCCGAGGAGCGCGACATCTGTCAGAGCGAGGAGGTGGGCGCGGCGATGAGCCGGCTGCGCGAGTTCATGTTCGAGCGCGTGTACCTGGGGCCGGAGGCGCGAAGCGAGCACGAGCGGGTCCAGCGCACGCTGTGGGGCCTCTTCGATCACTACTCGGCGCATCCCGAAGAGCTGCCCGACGGCGTTCCCGATGCCGACGAGACTCAGCGGATCGCCGACTACATCGCGGGGATGACCGACCGCTTCTGCATCGCGACCTACCGGCGGCTCGCCCTCCCGGAAGAATCCCGTCTGTAGTGGCGCGGTTCTCGCCCGACACGATCGACCGAGTCCGTTCGGCGGCGGACATCGTCGAGGTCGTCTCGGCGCACACCGATCTGCGCCGGCAGGGGGAGCGGTTTGTCGGCCTGTGCCCTTTCCACGAGGAGCGGACGCCGTCGTTCTCGGTCGACTCGCGCGAGAAGCTCTACTACTGCTTCGGCTGCGAGGCGGGGGGCGACGTGTTCCGATTCCTGCAGGAGAAGGAGGGCCTGAGCTTTCCGGACGCGGTCGAGACCCTCGGCGAGCGCTACGGGGTCGAGGTCGAGCGCGAGCGCGACGACCCCCGCGCCGAGGCGGCGCGCAAGCGGCGGGCGCGGTTGTGGGAGCTGCTCGAGCGGACGGGGGCGTTCTACGCGAGCTTCCTGCGGGAGGCGCCGAAGGCGGCGAAGGCGCGCGAGTACCTGGCGTCGCGCGGGCTCGGCGAGGAGGTGCTGGGGGCGTTCGGGGTCGGGTTCGCGCCGAAGGCGTGGGATCAGGTGCTGACACGCGGCCAGCGCGCCGGGTTCTCGATCGACGAGATGCGGGCGGCGGGGTTGATCCAGAAGGGGCAGAAGGGCGGCTTCTACGACCGCTTCCGCGGCCGGATCATGTTCCCGATCCGCGATCCGCGCGGGCGCGTGCTGGGCTTCGGGGCGCGCGCGCTCGCGGAGGACGCGGCGGGGCCGAAGTACCTGAACTCGCCCGAGGGGGAGCTGTACCGGAAGAGCAACACGCTGTTCGGGATCGACCGCGCTCGCGGGCCGATCGCTCGCGCCGGCCGGGCGGTGGTGGTCGAGGGGTATACCGACGTCCTTGCACTGCACCAGGCCGGGATCGAGGAGGCGGTCGCGGTGATGGGAACGGCGATCACGCCCGAGCAGCTGGCGCTGCTGTCGGGCCACGCCGAGGAGGTGGTGCTGGCGATGGACGCGGACCGGGCGGGACGTGACGCGATGATCCGCTCGCAGCGCGTCGCGGGGGCGCGGAAGATGCGACTGCGGGTGGCGGCGATGCCGCCGGGCGAGGACCCGGCGGACCTGCTGCAGAGCGGGTCGGCCGACGGGTTCGGCAAGCTGGTCGCCGAAGCGGCCGACCTGCCGGCGTTCCAGGTGCGAAGCGCGCTCGACGACGCCGACGTGACCTCGCCGGCGGGCCGCGACCGCGCGCTCGACGAGGTGCTGCCGGTGCTGGCGGCGATGGAGGAGTCGATCAGCCGCGACGAGCTTGTGCGAAGCGTCGCCGACCGGCTCGACGCCGACCCCGGGCTGGTGATCCGGCGCCTCGACGCCCAGCCGCGCGGGCGCGGTCGGGGGACGGGCGCGACGGCGCCGTCCGGTGGGGGGACCGCGGGGGCCACCGCGGTCGCGCCGCAGCCCCAGCCGAGGACGGCGGCCCTCGGGGCGCGCGAGCTCCAGGAGCGGGCGCTGCTCGCAATGTGCATCGCGGCGCCGGCGGACGGGCGCGCGTACCTGCAGCGCCTGACCCCCGAGCACCTGTCCTCGCCGGTCGCGGCGCGGGCGCTCGAGTGGCTGCGCGGCCACCTCGACGATCCGATGGCGGGGTTGCCGCGCGACGACGAGGAGCTGGTGTCGCTGGTGACGACGCTCGTGATGAGCTCCGAGCGCGAACCGGCCTCGAGCGCGGCGATGGAGCTGAACTTTCTCCAGCTCGAACAGCGGCGGCTCGAGGACCTGCAGGCCGCGCGCGCGCGAGCGCGGCGACGACGGCGAGTTCGTCGCCATCGGCCGCGAGCGCGCCGCCCTCGCCGACCGCATCGCCCGCGGCGAGTAGGCGTTCCGCGGACTGCGACGCGAACACCTGTTCGCTGTTTCCGTCCGACCCTGCGGGCAAGATCTCGGCATGGAGCGGGGGTTGCTTGAGAGGTATCTGGCCGATGGCATGTCGCTGGAGCAGATTGGTGCTCTCGTTGCTCGCGATGCCTCGACGGTCGGCTTCTGGGTCAAGAAGCACGGCCTGGTCGCCAACGGCCGGGACAAACATGCGCCGCGCGGTGGGCTGACACGCAGCGATCTCGAACCCCTGGTGAAGCAGGGCCTCGCGGTCCGCGCTATCTCCGATCGACTCGGTGTGAGCCCGTCGACCGTTCGCCACTGGCTGGCCAAGTTCGGCCTGGAGAAAGAAAGTGGATACCGCGTTCGAAGGCGGCGATTGGCCGAGTTCGAGCGGACCGGAATTCGCAACGCCACCATGGAGTGTTCTCGTCATGGTTGGACCGAGTTCGTTCTCGACAATCGGGGGAGCTGGCGGTGCACGGCCTGCCGCTCCGACCGGGTCGCGACTCGTCGTCGGCAGGTGAAGGAGATCTTGGTCAGGGAAGTGGGCGGAGGGTGCGTCATCTGCGGTTACGATCGCTTTGTTGGCGCTCTGCACTTTCATCATCTGGACCCGGAGAAGAAGGCCTTCGGGCTTGCGCGCGCCGGCGCCACCCGCTCTTTGAAGCGGGCTCGGGCTGAGGCGCAGAAGTGCGTCCTGCTGTGCGCGAACTGCCACGCGGAGGTCGAGGGGGGAATGGTTGAGTTGCCGGTACAGTGGGCTTCTGGGAAGGGCCTTCCCGAGTAGCAAGATCGGCATAACACGATCCCGGGTAGCTCAATTCGGCAGAGCGGCGCCCTGTTAAGGCGATGGTTGGCGGTTCGAGTCCGCCCCCGGGAGCTCTAGCCGCGCGCGTACAACTCCACGAGTTCCGCCGCACGTGCCGCGCCGTCGTGGTCGCGACTCCACGCCGCGATCGCACCCGCGCGCGCGGCGAACCGCGGGTCGCTGAGGATCCGCTGCGCGCACGCGCGCAGCGACGCGGGTGCGGTCAACCGCCGGGGCAGCATCAGGCCCGCCCCCGACCACGTCACCCGGGCGCCGTTCTCCGCCATGTCGCCGACCGCGGGCGAGACCAGGACCGGCACACCCGCCGCCAGCGCCCGCGCGACCGTCCCGTGCCCACCGTGGCAGATGACCAGCGCCGCCCCAGGCATCGCGCGCGAATAGCTCAGCCAGTCGACCAGCGTCGCGTTCGCCGGCACCTCGATCTCCGGCGCCGGCCCGACCGCGTCGGTCCCTCGGTTCAGCGTCGCCACCACCCTCACCGGCTGATCCGCCAGCGCCTCGAGCGCCACCCGCACCAGCCGGTGCTCGGGGTCCTGCGACGTGCTCGGCGCGAGGACGACCAGCGGCGCATCGCCGGCCGGCATCTCCGTCTCCCCGCTTGCGAGCTCGAAGAACAGCGGGCCCGTCACCTCGACGTGCGCCGGCCACCGGCGCGGATACTCCAGCTGCGGGAACGTGCCGACCACGGCCAGCCCGTCGCTGATACCGCCGTGGAAGCGGTCCAGCGGCGCCAGGCCCAGTTCCGCTCGCGCCTGGTTCATCTCGCGCCGCCCGCGCCGCAGCCCGGCCTCGAGCAGCGGCAGCGCCGCGCGCCACCACATCGCCCCGACCGGGGTCCGCGACGGCAGCAGGCCGAAGCCGAAGAACGGCATTCCGTCGGCGTGCACCGGGTAGATGTGCGGCACCAGCGCCGCCCGTCGCACGCCCGCCACCTCGGCGGCCAGGGCCGGCGCCACCGTGAGGATGTCGCTCACGACCACGTCCGGCTCGAGCTCCTGCATCAACCCGGCGAGCGCGCGCGCCGCCTGCACCGCCGTCGGCCCGCGCGAGCCGTCGGGCGGGGGAGGGGGAAACACCGTGTACTCCTCCGCGGCCCGAAACCCCAGGCCCTGCTCCCCGACCGCATTCCGCCACCGATCCCACGTCTCCACCGTCACCTCGTTCCCCCGAGCTGTGAGCGCCCGCGAAAGCGCGATCGCCGGGAACGCATGTCCGGCGTCGCCGAACGCGGCGACGAGCGCGCGGATCGGCCGCGGTGCCGTCATCGGCGGATGCAAGTTCGCTTGCCCGTGCAGGAGCCGGGCCCCCGTCGCCGATCCCACGCGATATCCCTAGGGTCGTGCGGCGTGCACGTACTCGAAACTCGGCGCAGCGACTGCGGATGGCGGTCGAGGCGCTGCCGCGCCGGACGAAGCTCGCGATGCTCCGCGGGATCGACGACAACGAGATCGTCGTCGGCGCCTACTCGGACAAGGACACAGGCGGGATCTGCCCGATGCTCGCCGCGCACCGCAACGGCGGCCGCACGAGCCTGTCCAGCTTCGCGCGCTCCTGGGACCGGTACACGAAGGCGAAGCGCCCCCGGCTCGCGACCCGGCGCGAGGTCCGGACCCTGCGGAGCTACCTCGAGGTCGGCTTGCTCCGCGACGAGCCGGGCGGCGCGTCGCTCGGCGGCGCCGTCGAGGACGTCAAGCTCGAGCGCCGGCGCGCCGCCGAGCGCGACGCGCGCCGCGCCGCTGCCGTACCGAGCCGCCCACGCCGCAAGCGTCGGCTTCGCGTCTGGGCTCGCCCGAAGGAACGCCAGGCCGTCTAGCCTAAATTCCCTGATCCCCGGGCAGGCTCGACGTCGGCCGGCTGAACACGATCTCGGGGATCACGCAGTTCGGCGAGGTGGCGAGCAGAAACCGCACCGCCTCGGCGATGTCCTCGGGGCGGATCATGTCCTCCTGGCCGACCTGTTCGCGCGCCCACTCGGTCATCGGCGTGTCGACGAGGCCGGGGCAGAACGCCGTCACCTGGATCCCGTTCCCGCCCTCCTCGCGCTGTGTCGCCTGGCTGAACCCGACCACGCCGGCCTTTGTCGCCGAGTACACCGAGATCCATCCCTGCCCCCACTTGCCGGCGACCGACGCCGTGTTGACGATCAACGCCTTGCCGTGCTGACCTCCGGCCTCGCGCAGGAGCGGCAGCGCCTCGCGCGTCGCGAGCACGATCGCACGCAGGTTGACGTCGAGCTGCATGTCGAGGAACTTCGTCTGCGTCGCCGCGATCTCTCCGCCGATCCCGACGCCCGCGTTGTTGACAAGGACGTCGAGGCGCCCGAAGCGCTCACGGTGAGCGTCTACAAGCGAGGCGATCCGATCCTCCTCGGCCATGTTCGTCGCGACGACGTTGACGTCGTGGCCGTCGTCCGTCAGACCCTTCGCGGCCGCCTCCAGCTTCTCGGGCCGCCGCGCCGAGACCGTGAGCCCGTATCCCTCGCTGCCAAGCAGGCTCGCGATCGCGAGCCCGATCCCGCTCGACGCTCCCGTGATCAGCGCTGCGCGGTCAGCCAATCTGCACTCCTCTCGGTTCGGTCAGGCTCAGGCGCGCAAACCCTATCCGCATCGCCTCTGGCCCGCGAGTCTTGAGGAAAGGTTGAGGCCGGCTGACTACGATGCTCGCCGTGAGTACCTCCGCGAAGCGGGTGCTGGGCGCCCTCACGCTCGCCACCCTGCTGATTGCGGCGGGGTGCGGCGGATCGGGCGACGACACCGCCGACCAGGCCGCGCCCGCGGCATCCGACTTTCCCTCCGCGAAGGGCTCGCTCGAGCAGGTGCTCGGCGAGGCCAACTCGCAGGGTCCCGTCGTCGCGCCCGCCGGCGAGGTCTACGACGTCGGCAAGAACCGCTACTCGTTCGGGGTCTTCACACCCGGGCGCGACCCGATCTCCGACGCCTCGGTGGCGCTGTACATCGCGCACGGTCCCAACGGCAAGGCCGAGGGTCCGTTCCCCGCTCGGGTCGAGAGCCTCAAGACCGAGCCCGCGTTCGAAGCGCAGACGACCGCCAACGACCCCCAGGCCGCGACCGTCGTCTACGTCACCGACCTCAACTTCAACAAGCCCGGCGAATGGCGAATCGTCGCCCTGATCAAGAACGGCGACAACTACCAGGCGACCCGCGTCCCGAGCGCCGTCGCCGGCAAGCCGAACAAGATCCCCAAGGTCGGCCAGAAGGCGCCGTCGATGCACACCCTCACCGCCGATGACGTCGGCGGTGACTACTCGAAGATCGACACCCGCGTCCCCCACGACGACATGCACAGCGATGACTTCGCCGACGTGCTCGGCAAGAAGCCGGTCGTGCTGCTGTTCGCGACTCCGGCGCTTTGCCAGAGCCGTGTCTGCGGGCCGGTCGTGGACGTCGAGGAGCAGGTGAAGAGCGAGTACGGCAACCGCGTCGCCTTCATCCACCAGGAGATCTACAACAACAACAACATCAACGACGGCCTGCGCCCGCAGCTCAAGACGTACGGCCTGCAGACCGAGCCGTGGCTGTTCGTGATCAACAAGAAGGGCGTGATCACGACCCGCATCGAGGGCGCGTTCAGCGTCGGCGAGCTCCAGAAGGCGGTCGAGCAGGTCGCCGGCCCGCCGAGCTCGAGCCAGTCCTAGCGCCCCGCTGACGACCCCGGGTTCAGGTTCAGCCGGGCTTGCGGCAGACCATCAGCTCGGCCGAGGGACCCTCGCGTCTGATCGCACCCAGTGCCCGCTCCGGCAGGTACAGCACCGCGCCCAGCGGCCCGCCCAGGCTGGGGTGGTCGCCGAGCGTCGTGCGGAGGAACATCCACCAGCGCTCGAGCGCCCGGCTGCGCGAGTCGAGCGGGCGGTTCATGAGGAAGAAGATCGGCCGCCGCGACACCGGCTCCAGCCCCACGGCCTTCACGCACGCCTCGATTTGTCCGATCGGGCGCACGACCTTGTGCCTGCTCGCGCTGCGCTCCCCGTGCACGAAGTCCTCCGAGAACACGAGCCGGCCGCCGGGCCGCAGCGCCGCGGCGAGGTTCGCGAACGCGCGCTCGTAGCGGTCGTCGTCGAGGATGTGGAAGAGCACGTCCATCGCCGAGACGTAGTCGAACGTCCCCGGCTCGATCTCGGCCGGCAGCGACGGCTCGCCGGCGTCGACCCGCAGCACGCGCGCACCGGGCTGGGCGGCGCGAAGCTCGCCGACCGCCTTCTCGGTGATGTCGGTCCCGAAGATCTCCCGCGCCCCGAGCCCGCGCCACAGGTCGAGGTAGAAGCCGGTGCCCGAGCCGATGTCGAGCACCCGGACCGGGGGATGCTCCCGCGTCAGGGGGCGGACCGCTCGCCTGAACGCCGCCGCGCGCACCCTGTACGACCAGCGGTTGAAGCCCGGACCGAGGCGGCGGAAGCCGACGCCCTCGAGCGCGTAGTCGGCACCGAGGCGCTCCTCCCAGTACTCGCGCGGCTCGATCGCGCCGCCGGAGGTCGTCTTGGGCATCAGGCCGCCCTCGTTCGAGCGCCCGACGGCGCCGGCAGACGCTCGAGCAGCTCGCCGAGCTCGCCCACCGTTCGCTCCCACGACCAGCGCTCGGCCGCGGCGCGCGCGCCGGCGGCAAGACGCTCGCGCTCGCCCGCGTCGGCCAGCCGCTCGATCGCCGCGCGCATCTGGCCGACGTCGGGGTCGTATGCCGGCAGGCCCGACTTCGCCGGATCGACCTCGTGCCCCTCGACGAGGATCCCGTTCTCGCCGTCGACGACGATCTCGTTCATCGGCGGATTGTCGTTGGTGACGATCGGAAGGGCGAACGCCGTGGCCTCGTAGAGGTGCAGGCCGAGCCCCTCCCAGCGGCTCGGCGCCAGGCAGACGTCGGCGCCCGCAAAGCGGCCGAGGTGCTCGGCGGTGGGCAGGTCCTCCGTGATCTGCTCGATTCGCTCGTCGTCGCCGATCATCTTCCGTACCCGCTTCGCCTTGCGCTCGACCTGCGCCTTCATGACCAGCCGCAGGCCGGAGTCCGCGGTCGCCATGAACGCCTCGAGCACGGCCTCAAACGGCTTTCGTTTGGTCATGAACCCGCCCGGATAGAAAAACGAGACCACGCCGTCCTCGTGCTCAGCGACAACCTCGAACAGCTCCGGGTGGCAGCCCCAGTGGACGCGTGGGCTCTCGATGCCGAACCCGGCGTAGCGCTCGCGCTCCGCGGCGGTTAGCGAGTAGATGACGTCGAGCGCCTCCTCCGCCGGGGAGACGTGCTCGGGCGCGAACGCCTCCCAGACGAAGCGGGACACGGTCCTGACGCCGGTCGCGCGCAGCCGCGCGATCTCGGCGAACTGGTAGTTCTGATCGAAGAACGCGACCTCGATCCCGTTCTCGTGCGCCCACGCCTCGTACTCCTCGGCCGGCATGAAGTAGCTCGAGCCGACGGTCAGGCGCGGCTGGTCCCAGACCCCCTCGTGCTCCACGTGTGAGGGCCGGATCGTCGTCTCGCGCGTCGGCCGCGCGAGCACGAACGTCTCGTGCCCTAGCGCTTCGAACGCCGAGCGCAGATGGCGGCCGACCACGGCCTGGCCGCGGTTGAACCAGTAGGAGACGATCCCGATCCGCATCGCGGGGGAGGGTAACCTGCGGCGCGCTGAGCTACACTCGCGTGGAACCGACTGGGTTGTGCCGATGGCCGCCAAGATCGCAGAGCATCTCCGCTCGAACGTCATCGCGTATCTCGCATTGTTCGTTGCGCTGAGCGGGAGCGCGTACGCCGCGAGCCACATCAACGGAAAGACCATCCGCAAGCACTCGCTGCCGGGCAACCGGATCAAGAAGAACAGCGTCACGGGCAAGCAGGTCAACGAGTCGAAGCTCGGGACCGTGCCCTCAGCGACCTCAGCAATGTCGGCGACGACCGCGGACACCGCGACGAATGCAAACGCGCTCGGCGGGACCCCCCCATCAGGGTTCGGGTCCGGCGTCGTCAGCGGCGCGGTCTACGACCCCGGCAACGGCTCGAAGTTCTTCCCGCCCTACGGCTACTTCGATGCCACGACCGACAAATCGGTCGAGGCGATCGCCCCCGTGGCGATCACGGTCCGCGACTTCGTGGGGGAGGCAGCCTCGGGATTTTCTAGCGGATCGCTCGCGTTCTCGTTGGAGATCAACGCCCAGTCGGTGTCGCTGTGCACTGTCAGCGGCATGCAGACCACGTGTCGCGTGAACGGTCCGGTGACGATCCCCAAGGACGCTCAGTACAGGCTGGAGACGGTGGGCACGGGACTGGGCGCGGCCGCAACGATCGGCTTTCAGTACCGCGCGGCGGCCGGCTGAGGGACGCTACGCTCGCCCCGCACAGCGGGCCGGTAGCTCAGTTGGTCAGAGCAGCGGACTCATAATCCGTCGGTCGGAGGTTCGAGTCCTCCCCGGCCCATTCCGACGATTCGCGCCGGGCGGCTCAGGGGTTCGGGGCCGGGCAGCCCTCCGGCAGCGTGACCTTTCCGGGTCGCCCCGGCACGAACCTCTGCATCCGCATCCACTCGTCGAGCTCGGGGTCGAAGAGGTTCTGGACGCCGAAGTGCAGCACCTGCCAGAACCTGCTCCGGTTCCGCCGGCCGACGTAGAAGTCGCCGAGCACGAACGGGAGCCGGACGAAGGCGCCGGGCGGGAGCGGGGGGAGGACGACGCCGACCCGCCAGTGGTTGACGAACCGACGCGGCCCGCCGCGAAGGATCTCGCGGCCGACGAAGCGCGAGCCCTTGAGGAAGTTGTTGAAGGTCTGGCGGCTGAAGAACCCCCCGAGCTTCATGCAGTTGAGAGCGCCGGAGCCGGGGGCGATGTTCGGCCACCTGTAGGTCAGGGTGTAGAGGGTGTTGTTGTAGATCAGGTTCGTGAACCAGATCGGGTACTTCCTGCCTCCGGCGATCATCTGGCTGTTGCCGTCCCGGCCTCGCCACCTGAACGGAACGTTGACGCCGAGGTCGCGGACGATGTACCTGCCGCTGGCCTGAAAGTCGGGCGCGAGCCGGGGCGGGCGCGGAGTCCGCTTCGCGCCCGAGGCGGCCCCCGAGGCCGTCGCCGGCGAATCGGGTGCGGGGGCGGCGAGACCCGAGCTCGGCGCGATGACGGCTAGCGCGATCAGCGCGGCGAGCGGTGACAGCGCGGGCGTCCGACGGCCGGAACGGCGGGCCACCCTGCTCTCCCCGGAAATCACCGGATGAGCATATATTCGGTCCCAGACTGATATCTATTGGGCGGTGGGACCGGTAGGGCGGATTTGAGTTGACCACCGGGCAGGCAAAGAGGCGAAGGGCGGGGAGCGCGGCGGCGCTGGCGACGGCCGCGCTCGCGGCTGCGCTCGTCAAGACCGGGATCGGGCGCTCGATGGCCGGCGTCGCGGCGACGCCGAACATGCACTGGCGCGACGGCTCGATGGCGATCCGTGCCTGGAGACGATCCTGCTCCAGCTCCGCGACGCGGGCAAGCTCAACCTCGACGACAAGCTCTCGAAGTACTTCCCGTCTTATCCGGAGGCCGACCAGATCACGCTCGGGATGCTCGCGAGCGTGAGCTCGGGCTGGAACGACTTCGCGCAGGGCAACCCGACGTGCATCGACGCCCTCAACGGCAACCCGTTCAGGCAGTGGAAGCTCTTCGAGATGCTCAACCATGCCTTCTCCAGGGGCCAGCCTGCAACGAACACCGCACGCATGTCGGTGAAGCTGGTCAAGAAGTAGGCATTCGGATGGCGAAGATGAGCGCGCAGATGCGGGTCGAGGCGCCGGTTGACGCCGCGTCGCAGGCGTGTCGCAGCGCGATCACACAGCTCCGCTGGAGGCAGGACGACGAGGGAGACGCGAATCGGATTGTCGCCAAGCCGGGGCTCGGGATGTTCAGCAACCCATCGAAGATCGAGATGCTCCTGTCCGAGGACCACGGGGGCACCGCGATCGCGTTCAACGCGAGCATCATGCAGATCGGCCCGATCGCAAAGCGCAACCTGCGAAAGCAGCTCGCCGAGCTCCAGAGCGCGATCGAGTCCTCCGCCCGCGAGTAAGGGTCACGCGGGGCGCCTAGAGCCAGGCCCGCGAAATGGCGAGCCGGGTCGAGTAGTGTCGCGCGGCGATGGGAAAGCTCAGGTTCAGCGTCTCGATCTCGCTCGACGGCTATCTCGCCGGACCCAGCCCGAGCGAGGACGATCCCCTCGGCGAGGGCGGCATCCAGCTGCACGAGTGGGTGTTCAAGCTCGCGGCGTGGCGCGAGCCGCACGGGCGGGAGGGGGGTGAGGTCAACGAGTCGACTCCGGTGATGGAGGCGATGAACGAGAACGTCGGCGCGACGATCATGGGCCGGGGCATGTTCGGCGGCGGCGAGGGTCCGTGGGGAGATGACCCGTGGACGGGCTGGTGGGGGGATGAGCCGCCGTTCCATGTCCCGGTGTTCGTCCTCACCCACCACGCGCGCGAGCCGCTCGAGATGCAGGGGGGCACGACGTTTCACTTCGTCACCGACGGGATCGAGTCCGCGCTCGAGCGGGCGCGCGAGGCGGCCGGGGACGCGGACGTGACGATCGGCGGCGGAGCCGAGGCGATCCAGCAGTACCTCGCCGCCGGCCAGGTCGACGAGATGACATTGAGCGTCGTTCCCGTCGTGCTCGGGTCCGGGACGCGCCTGCTCGACGGCCTCGCGACGGGGAGGCCGACACTCGAGATCGAGCGCGTGACCCCGGCACCCGACGTCACCCACCTCAAGTTCCGGGTGAGCTGACTTCCTAGAATCGGCTGCGGCGCGGAGCCGAACAAGGAGGTACACGATGGAGATCGGGATCGGACTCCCGAACGCCGTAACCGGAGCGACGGGCGATCAGCTCACCGAATGGGCGCGCGCCGCCGATGAGGCGGGCTTCTCCAGCCTCGGGACGATCGATCGCATCATGTACCCGAACTACGAGCCGCTCATCGCCCTCTCCGGCGCGGCGGCGGTCACGAAACGGATTCGACTCGCGACGACGGTCCTTCTCGGTCCGCTGCGCGTCAACGCGGCGCTGCTCGCGAAGCAGGTGCTGTCGCTCGACGCGCTCGCCGGCGGCGGGCGTGCGGTGCTGGGGATAGCCATCGGGGCCCGCGAGGACGACTACGAGATCAGCGGCGTGTCGATGTCGCAGCGCGGAGCGTGGATGGACTCAGAGCTGGCGATGATCCGGCGGATCTGGAACGGGGAGGGTGCGAGCGAGGCGAGGGTCGGACCGCGCCCGGGCGGCGACGGGCCGAGGCTGATCGTCGGCGGGACCGTCGACGCTGCCTTCGATCGCGCCGCGCGCCACGGCGACGGCTGGATGCTGGGCGGCGGCGCGCCGGACCAGTTCTCGGGCGCGCTCGAGAAGCTGAGCGCGGCGTGGGAGCGCCACGGCCGCGAGGGCGAGCCCCGGAAGGGGGCGCTCGCGTACTTCGCGCTCGGCGACAATGCGCAGGAGGACGCCGACCGCTACCTGCTCGACTACTACGCGTGGCTCGGCGACGACCTGGCGCGGATGATCGCCGACTCCGCCCTGAAGGACCCCGAGGCCGTGCGGCAGCGCGTCGCCGCGTTCGAGGCCGCCGGCTGCGACGAGCTGTTCATGATCCCGAGCTCGGCCGATCGCGAGCAGGTCGATCTGCTCGCGGAGGCGGCGCTGCGATGACGAGCTTCGAGACCGTACGCGTTGCGGCGGTCCAGGCGACGCCCGTGATCCTCGATGCCGACGCAACCGTCGCGAAGGTCGAGGAGCTGCTCCGCGAGGCGGCGTCAGCGGGCGCGAAGCTCGCGGTGTTCCCGGAGTCGTTTGTCCCGCTGTACCCCTCCGACGCATGGGCGAAGGAGGGGGCCTCGTTCGAGGGCTTCGATGAGCTCTGGGAGAGAATGTGGGCGGGCTCGGTCGACGTCCCGGGTCCGCTCACCGACCGCATTGCCGCGGCGTGCGCTGAGGAGTCGATCCACTGTGTGATCGGCGTCAGCGAGCGGATCGAGGCGCGGCCGGGGACGCTCTACAACACGATGCTCACGTTCGGGCCCGGCGGCCTTCTGACGCGCCACCGCAAGCTGATGCCCACCCATCACGAGCGCCTCTTCTGGGGCATCGGGGCGGGCGACGACCTCGAGGTCGTGGACACGCCGATCGGCCGGCTCGGCGGCCTCATCTGCTGGGAGAACATGATGCCCGTGGCGCGCTATCGCGTCTACGAGCAGGGCCCGCAGATCTGGGCGGCGCCGAACGCAGACGACGAGGAGAGCTGGACGGTGACCGCGCGCCACATCGCCCTCGAGTCGGGCGCGTTCGTCGTCTCCGCCCCGCAGTACATCCCGGCATCCGCGTTCCCGGACGACTTCCCGGCGACGCTGCCGGAGGGAGACGACGTCTTCCTGCGCGGCGGCGCCCTGATCGCAGATCCGCTCGGCGGCGAGATCATCGCGGGCCCGCTCTACGACGAGGAGGGCATCGTGATCGCTGACTGCGACCTTCGTCACGGCCTGTACGCGAAGCGTTGGTTCGACGTCGCGGGCCACTACAGCCGCGACGATGTCCTGCTCGACGGCGACCGCCGCCTACCCGCCACCGATCGGCTTGTCGGCCGGGGCGAGGTTGAGCACGCTGGCGAGGACCACGAATCCCGCCAGGCCTAGGAAGGCTGCGGCGCCGTTTCCGGCTGCGAGCATCGACCCCATCACCGGGATCACGACGATCGGTATCGCCTGCGTCCACACCATCACGAACGCGAGCGGCGCCAGCGGCTCGGCGGGGAAGAGGCGCTGCGACTCGACGATGATCACCGCGTAGGGGAGCGCGAAGCCGATCCCCATCAGGATCACAGCCGGAAGCGCGACGGCTAAGCCCGCCTCGATCGCGATCGCGGCGAGCCCCACCGCGGCGAGCAGCGGCACGATGCCCGCAAGCACGACCGCCGAGCCGCCGCGGGCCATGATCCGTGCCCCCGTCAGCCGCATCGCCGCGGACAGCCCGTAGAGGACGAACGAGAGGATCCCCGCGAGGCCGACGGCGATCCCGCCCTCCGTCGTCAGGTAGTGGACGAGCCACGCGCCGATGATCAGTGGGATTCCGAGCGTGGCGATGAACATCGTCGTCAGCCGCACGAGCTCGAAGCTCCGAACCGCTGCGCGGAGGAATCCCTCTTTCGGCGCACCCGGGGGGTCGACCTCAACCCGCTTCGGAGTGAACGGGAGCGCCGAGAGCCCGACCGCGGCCGAGATCACGAATCCGACCTGCCACGCGACTCCGGCCTCCTGGAGCAGAGCGCCGACGACGAGCGCGGCGGCGACGCCGAGCTGGAATCCGGCGCCGAACGCGCCGGCCAGCCTGACGCCCCCGGCGGTGCGCGCGAAGACGGGCCCGAGCACGGCGGCGATCGCGAAGCCGAGTCCGGCCAGCACCCGCCCCACGGCGAGCCCGGCGAACCCAAGTCCGAGCGCGAAGAGGACGTTGCCGGCGCCCATGAGCAGGCACGCGAGCCGCATCCCGTTGGCGACCCCGATCCGTTCGCCGATCGGCTCTGAGATCACGGTGCCGACGACGCCGGCGATGAAGAAGACCGTCCCCGCGAGCAGGCCGATCGCGGCGAGCGAGACGCCGAAGTCGTGGGCCAGCGTGCTCACGACCGGCCCGATATTGCCCCCGTTCCAGGCCGCGCCGAGACCCAACAAAACCGCGACCATCAGCGCGGCGCGGTTCTCCCTGGGGCTCACGCGCGCGATTATTCCAACGCTTGGTTCGCAACTTCCGTTCGCGCCGGTGTTTGTCTCCCAGATGAAACGCGCGACCTCACTCGCGTCCGCCCTCGCGCTGCTCGGCTCTCTCGTCGCGGGCGTATCGGCGCTCGGCGCATCGACGCCGCACCTCTCCGATCGGCCGCAGCCGCCGTCGAGCCGCGCCGTCGAGCGCGCGACGCGCAGCTTCGACGCCGCGCACCCGGATGCCGGCGGGAGCGCGAAGGCGCCGCTCGCCGCGCGCGGCGAGGCGAAGTCGGGGGGGAGGATCTTCCCCAACCGGCGCCTCGTCACCCTGTACGGCGCGCCTCAGCTGAAGAAGACGGTGATCGGGCTGAAGTCGGTCAAGGGCGCGAAGAAGAAGCTCAACAAAGAGGTCTCGGCGTACGAGGACAAGGGCGACCGCCCGGTCACGGGCGGCTTCGACATCCTCGCGACGATCGCGACTGGGACGCCCGGACCGAGCGGGCTCTACCGTGATCGCCAGTCGAGCTCGGTGCTGCAGACGTATCTCGACGCGGCGCGGTCCGTGAACGGCCGACTGCTGCTCGACATCGAACCGGGGCGCTCGACCTTCCTCAAGGAGATGAAGGCGCTCAGCGACCTGCTCACGAAGCCCGACGTCGACGTCGCGCTCGATCCCGAGTGGAACGTCGGACCGCACGGCAAGCCGGGCAAGACCGAGGGCAAGGTGAGCGCGAAGGAGCTGAACAAGGTCTCGGACTACCTCGCCGGGATCGTGAAGGAAAACAACCTCCCGCAAAAGGTGATGGTGGTGCACCAGTTCCGCAAGGGCAGCGTCCACGGGCGCAACAAGATCGAGCAGCGCGGAAGCGACGTCGCGGTAACGCTTAACTTCGACGGGATCGGGGGTCCCGGCGGAAAGGTCTCGGGCTACGACTCGCTGAGCGCGGATCAGCTCTTCAAGGGCTTCTCGCTCTTCTACAAGCTCGACAAGCACCTGATGAGCCCCGACAAGGTGCTGAAGCTCGATCCCCCCGCCGACTACGTGATGTACCAGTAGGCGCGGCTCTCCCAGGCACGATCCACGCCTGGCGGGCGCCGCCAATTGCAAGATTGTTTGCAGAGGCTCACAGCTTTATGAAGAGTCGCTAATCTGCCGCAGCCGGCCTCGGGTCCGGGGCCGTGGCTGGGACGAACGCGTGCGGATGGGTTGCTCCAAAAAAAACCCGCGGAATGACAACGGCCGTCGCCGCTGGCCGGCCGTTCTCGGCTTCGCGCTCGTGCTCACGGCGGGGAGCGCGCTCTCCCTCACCGGCATCGCCCCGGCCCAGGATCTGCAGACGCAGCTCGGCGCTGTGCAGTCGAAGCAGGACTCACTCCAGGGCTCGATCCAGGCCGACAACAAGAAGGTCGACGATCTCATGGGCCAGGTCGCCTCGCTCCAGCAGCGCGAATCCGCCGCCCAGGACCAGCTCGACGCGAAGCAGGCCGAGCTCGACAAGGCCCAGGCCGCGCTCGACAAGCAGCGCAAGAAGCTCGCCGTGCTCCGCGCGCGACTGAAGCGCGCGCTTGGCGTCCTAAAGCAGCGACTGGTCGAGATCTACAAGTCGGGCAACCCCGACGTCCTCACGGTGATCCTCTCCTCGGCGAGCTGGTCCGACGTGATGGCCGAGGGCGATTACCTCGACCGACTTCAGCAAAACGACAACGTGATCGTCGATCGCGTCAAGACCCTCAAGTCGCAGACCCAGGACGCCGTCGACAAGCTCACCGCCGACCGGAACCAGATCGCGTCGGCGCGCGACGCGATCGCCAACCAGCGCGACCAGCTCGCGAGCGCCGAGTCCTCGGTCTCCTCAGAGCGCGACCAGCTGATCGCGGCGCGGAACGCGCGCAAGAAGCAGCTCGGCGGGCTGCTCGCGCGCCAGAAGAAGCTGTCGAAGAAGCTCGCCGCCCAGGGCCAGGCCCCGACCGTAGGGAGCGCCCCGATCACCAACGGTCCGCACGCGACCCTCGGTGCCGACGGTCAGGCGACCGCCCCCGCGAGCGCGCCCGCGGCCGTGCGCTCGGCGATCGCCGCCGCGAACTCGATCGCGACGACGCCGTACGTGTGGGGCGGCGGCCACGGCTCGTTCACCTCGTCGGGTTACGACTGCTCAGGCGCGGTCAGCTTCATGCTCCACGGCGGCGGCCTGCTCTCGAGCCCGCTCGACTCGACCGGCCTCGCGACGTGGGGCTCACCCGGTCCCGGGCGCTGGATCACGGTGTACGCGAACGCGAGCCACGCTTGGGCGGTTGTCGCGGGCCTGCGCTGGGACACCGTCGGCGATGCCAGCGGGACGGGCCCCCGCTGGCACACCGACATGGAGTCCACGGCGGGCTTCATCGCCCGTCATCCGCCGGGTCTGTAGCCGCTCGCTGACGTCTACGGGTGCGTGGACGTCCCGACCGGGGTGCCGCGGAAGCATCCCAGCGTGTACGGGTACTCGTCCGTCGCGGCGTAGTGGTAGGTCTTCAGCTTCTTGCCGTCGATCTTGATCTTGCCCTTCGTGCCGTGACATGCGTCGAGATCGTCGTCGGCGAGCTTCTTGCCGTGCGGCCCTCGCGGTCCGGTGATCGGGAACCCATCGAGCGCGTAGCCGACGACCGAGGACCGCTTGTGCTTTGAGTCCCCCTTCGTCAGGCACGAGGGGATCTCGTGGTAGTGGTACTCGCCCTCCTGCTGGGGATGCCCCCCGCAGGTGTCCTGAACCTCGTGCGCGACCGCGTCGCGGCCGCCGGCGTCGAGCCCGTTGAAGATCGCGACGCCATTCTTCGCGTAGCCGATCACGCCCTGGGGCAGACAGCTCGCCGACGACGCCTTCGTTGGATCGGTCGGGATCGAGTACGAGAACTGGCGCGACTTGATCGAGTTCGGGTTGCGGTCGTATTGGTACGCGTCGTCGGAGGACGAGATCGGGAACGTGCCCGTCGTCGTACCGACCGGGAGCCCGTTGCCGCTGAGGACACGCTCGCCGCCCTCCTTGAGGGCCGAGAACGTCGCCTGCGGCCAGCTGTTCGCTCCGTCGACGGTTGCCTTGTCGAGGAGGTCGTACGTGCTGCCGTGCAACCACGGCCCGTTGACCATCGCCCCGCCCGCGGAGTTGAAGCTCGAGCTGCACGAGTAGATGTACCCGCGCTTCGGCCCACTCGTCTTGTAGCGCCCGTCACCGATCGGCAGGTCGTGCTTGTTCGTCGCCGAGAGGTCGAAGTGGGCGAGCGCCGACGCCGTCCCAGCCAAGCTCGCGACCACGGCGAGCGTCAGGGAGAGCGCCGCGATTGCGGGCCTGGTGGTGATCATCTTGGGTCTCCTTGGGGGTTTCTTCTCACTGTCTTCCTCCGTGAGACCACTGAGGTCGGCCAAAGTTACGCTGAGCGCCGTGGAGCAGCGCCAGTCAGGGAATTCGGGCCGATCGCGATCTTCTGGCCGTCGGGCCTTCTTTGGCTTCGCGATCGTGATCGTGCTCGCGGTCGCAGGGCTGACCGCCGCCGCGCTCGCCGACCTCGGCCCGTTCGAGGACGACGGCGGCGGAGCGCTGACGCAGGCCGATTTCGTGACCCAGGGCAACGCGATCTGCCAACGGGGGGACCAGCAGTTCGCCGAGCTCCATAAGAGCCCGCCGAAGACGCCGCAGGCCGCTGCGGCGCTGACCGCGAAGGTGATCCAGCTCTCGACCCAGGAGCTGTCGAGCCTCGAGGCGCTGCAGGCACCCGCGAGCGCGAAGCCGGCCTTCGAGCGCTACCTCGCCGCGCGGCGCGATGTCATCGCCACGCTGCACAAGGGCGAGACCGCCGCGCAGAACGAGGACGCAGCGGGGTACGCGCAGGCGCAGGCCGAGGTCGCGGGCGGCCAGGTGAAGCGCGCTCGGCTCGCGCGAGAGGTCGGATTCACGCAGTGCAGCCGCCCGTTCGGCGCCTCGTCCGGCGCTTCGCCCTCGGGGTAGCTAGGTGTAGTTCCTAACCAGGTTGTTCGTGAAGCTCGACGAGTCGAGCCCCGGGCGACTTGTGGCCGAGGGAGCCATGCCTTCGGCGGAAGTTGTAGTGCAGAAGCCAGGGAGCCAGTTGCCCGCGCCGCGCCTCGGAGCTTCCATAGAGCCGTGAGTAGGCCCACTCCCTCAACATCGTCTGGATGAAGCGCTCGGCCTTGCCGTTCGTCCGCGGGCGATAGGGCCTCGTCCTTAGGTGCCGCAGCCGGAGCTCGCGGCACGCAACGGCGTGCGCGGTTGAGACGTAGGGAGAGCCGTTGTCGGTCATCACGCGCTCGACGCGGACCCCGCGCTCAGAAAACCAGGCGATCGCGCGACGCAGAAAGCCGACCGCCGTCTCGGCGCGCTCGTCTGCCAACACCTCGACAAAGGCGAGACGCGTCGCGTCGTCGACCGCGACGTGGCAGCACTCCCAGCCGTAGCCGCGGCTTGCGTGGCGATGTCCGATCACACGCTTGCCCGCGACCCCGAAGCGGCCGAGCTTTTTGACGTCGACGTGGATGAGCTCCCCCGGCCTCGAGCGCTCGTAGCGGTTGGGCGGCTCCGGCGGCTCAAGGCGCGAGCGCTTGCCGAGCCCGATCCGACGCAGCCAGCGAGAAACGGTTGATAGCGCCATCCCGAGGATCTCCGCGATCTCGGCCGCGGTCATCCGCAGCCGCCGCAGGCGCTCGATCGCCTCGATCCGGGCTCGGTCGGTCCTCGAGGGGATCCGCCTGGGCGCTGAGGAGCGGTCCGCCATCGACTCCCCGCGCCGATAGCGCGCTGCCCACTTCGCGACCGTCCTCACCGAGACGCCGGCGGCATTAGCCGCGCTGGCGTAGCTCCAGCCCTGCTCGGTCACCCGCCTTGCGAGCAGTTCGCGAGAGTTCGGACAGGTCTTGGCGTTAGCGTGGATGTTCATCCGGTGCTCCTCCTTGGTGCTGGGTTGGTTCGCACCCCCAGCCTCCAAGGAGGCCCGGATGAACAACGTGCCGAGGAACTACAGCTAGGCGCGCGCCCGGCGGCGGGCGAGCCACCCGAACCCGATCGCCATCGCGAGGTTGGCGACCCCCGCGAGCCAGAGCCCGGTGCGCGCGCCGGGGCGCTTGATCGCCGGCGATGCAGACCACAGCGCGTCGGTCGCGATCTCGGTTCCGCGCAGCCACGCGAGCGCCCACCAGTCGCGCTCCTCGCCGCGCCGCTCGGCGACGGTGTGGGCGGCTGCGAATGTGAGCCAGATCGGCCCGCAGCGGCGCAGCAGGTGCTCCGCGTCGGGCGAGGGGTCGTCGTGCCCGAAGACGATCCGCAGCGTCGCCCTGGGCGCCGCGATCGCCGCCGTGCCGAGCGCGAGATCGAAGCCGATCATGTTGCGGTTCGTCTGCCGGAGCGCGTCCTCGACCGTCACGGTCGCGATCCAACCACATCGCGCCGCCGCTGGTGCGCGTCGTAACGCCCCGGCCTGATGGACAAGCGGGAAGGGAATCTCGCGGACGGGGCGAAACTGGGGTCACCGTGCCGAAGACCGCGACCAAGACCCGCACGTCCCGCAGCAACGGAAAGCGTCCGACGAGCAAGACGCTGTCCGAGTTCATCACCGAGCGCTTCGACGAGTTCTCGCGCTCGCAGAAGGACGTCGCGCGCTACATCGTCGACCATCTCGACGAGGCCGCGTTCCAGACGGCGGAGGAGCTCGCCCGCCGCGCCAGCACCTCGTCCTCGACCGTCGTTCGCTTCTCGCAGGCGCTCGGCTTCGAGGGCTATCCCGAGCTTCAGCAGGCCGCGATCGAGGAGTACCGCCGCCGCGCGCCGGAGACCGATGCCGGCGCCGGCAACGGGGCCCTGTTCGACTTCGATCACTCCGAGTTCGAGTCCTCGCTCGCGAGCGATCACGCCAACGTCGAGGAGACGGCGCGGAGCCTGACCAAGGAGCAGGTCGAGGCATGCGTCAGCGCGCTCGCGACCTCGCAGCGCGTCGTCGTCGTCGGCGTCGAGCAGATGGCGTTCTTCGCCAGCTACCTCCGCCACCTGCTGGCGCTGCTCGACATCCGCTCCGAGGTCGTCTCGAGCCCGCGCCAGGACGCGCTCAACCGGCTTGGCAGCGTCGACGACGGAACCCTCGTCGTCGCCTTCTCGGCCGGCCGCTCGCACCCCCTCGTCGTCCGCTCGATGAAGCTCGCGCGCCACCGCGGCGCGCGCACGCTCGCGATCAGCGACGCCACGCTGTCGGACATCGCCGAGCACGCCGAGCTGGCCCTCTACTACTCGTCGAACAGCCCTTCGTACACGCGGTCGAACTCGGCGCTGCTGTCGCTGGTTCAGGCACTCGCGCACGGCGTCTACTCGCGCGACAAGGCCGCGTACAAGGACATCCGCGCCTTCAAGCTGAAGTAATCAGCCGCCGGCTGCTCTGCTTCCGCTCGCTCGCAGTCACCTCACTGGCAGCCTTGCTCGCTCGCTTCCGCGTCCGCGCCGGCGGGGGACACCCTTGGCCGGGCTATATTGCTGAACATGGCCGAGCGAGCAACGTTCCGCGTCAAGACCGGCCTCGCCGAGATGCTCAAGGGCGGGGTGATCATGGACGTGACGACGGCCGAGCAGGCCGCGATCGCCGAGCAGGCGGGCGCCTGCGCGGTGATGGCGCTCGAGCGCGTCCCCGCCGACATCCGCGCCGACGGCGGCGTCGCCCGGATGGCCGCCCCGCGCGTGATCAAGGAGATCCAGGAGGCGGTGACGATCCCGGTTATGGCGAAGGCGCGGATCGGACACTTCACCGAGGCGCAGGTGTTGCAGTCGCTCGAGGTCGACTACATCGACGAATCAGAGGTCCTCACACCCGCCGACGAGGCGAACCACATCGACAAGCACGGCTTCGACGTCCCGTTCGTATGCGGCGCGACCGACCTCGGCGAGGCGCTGCGGCGGATCTCCGAGGGCGCGGCGATGATCCGCTCTAAGGGCGAGGCGGGGACGGGCAACATCGTCGAGGCGGTCCGCCACATGCGCGAGATCACCGCCGAGATGCGGAGGCTCGCGTCGCTCTCACGCGAGGAGCACGCGAGCGCCGCGAAGCAGCTTCGGGCCCCATTCGAAGCGGTCCGCGACGTCGCCGAGCGCGGCTGGCTGCCGGTGCCGCTGTTCTGCGCCGGCGGGATCGCGACTCCGGCCGACGCGGCGCTGATGATGCAGCTCGGCGCCGAGGGCAACTTCGTCGGCTCGGGGATCTTCAAGAGCGAGGATCCGCCGCGCCGCGCACGCGCGATCGTCGAGGCGACGACGCACTTCGCCGATCCGGAGCGGGTCGCGGCGGCGTCGGGCGAGCTCGGCGAGGCGATGCGCGGCGACGACATCGCCGAGCTCGCGGAATCCGGCGAGCTGCTGCAGCAGCGGGGCGTGTGAGCCAGAGCCGGGGCGCACTTCGCATAGGCGTGCTCGCGAGTCAGGGTGACTTCGAGGCCCACGCGCGGGTGCTGCGCTCGCTCGGGGCCGCGGCGGTCGAGGTCCGCCTCCCCGAGGAGCTCGCCGAGCTCGAGGGGCTCGTGATCCCGGGCGGCGAGAGCACGACGATCTCGAAGGCGATCGAGCGCGACGGACTCGCCGACGGCATTCGCGACCGCGTCAAGCGCGGCGCAGCGCTGCTCGGCACCTGCGCCGGGATGATCGTCTGCGACCGCGACCACCTCGGGCTGATGGACGTGATCGCGCGGCGAAACGCCTTCGGGCGCCAGCTCCACAGCTTCGAGTCCGATCTCGAGGTCGAGGGCCTCGGCCCCGAGCCGCTGCGGGCGGTGTTCATCCGCGCCCCGTGGATCGAGGAGCACGGCCCCGACGTCGAGGTCCTCGCCTCCCATGACGGCCACCCGGTCGTCGTCCGCGAGGGGCGGATGCTCGCGTGCGCCTTCCACCCCGAGCTCACCGACGACTCTCGGATCCACGCGCTGCTGATGGCGCTCGCGACCGCGGCGCGCGAGCGCGCGGAGGTCCGGGCATGAGGGACCCCCGCGTCGCCGCGCTGGCGAACGTGCTCGTCCGCTACTCGGCGGCGGTCGAGGAGGGGGAGACGTGCGTGATCGAGGGCGAGTCGGCGGCCCAGCCGCTGCTCCAGGCCGTCTACGAGGAGGTGCTGCGGGCGGGCGGGAACGCGATCGTCAATGTCGCCCTCGAGGGCCAGGCCGCGACCTACTACGAGCTCGCGAGCGACGCCCAGCTCGACTGGGTCTCGCCGCTCTCGGAGTGGACGGCGGAGAACGCCGACGCGCGGATCGCCGTCGGCGCGTCGACGAACACCCGCGAGCTCTCGGGCGTCGATCCGGAGCGCCAGACGCGGCGCCAGACCGCGACCGCGCACCTGATGCGGCGGACGATGGAGCGCTCCGCTGAGGGCCAGCACAAGTGGGTCTACACGATCTTCCCGACCAACGCCTACGCCTCCGACGCGGAGATGAGCCTGCCGAGGTTCGAGGACTTCTACTACTCGGCCTGCCTCGCGGACGAGCCCGACCCCGTCGAGGCGTGGAAGCAGGCGGCCGCGGAGACCGAGCGCCTGTCGGACTGGATCCAGGGCCACGAGGAGGTCCGCATCGAGGCCCCCGGCACCGACCTGCGGCTGGGGATCGCCGGACGCACCTTCATCGCCGCCGACGGACGCAACAACATGCCCGACGGAGAGTTCTTCACCGGCCCAGTCGAGGACTCCGTCGAGGGCGAGGTCTCCTTCCAGCTCCCGGCGATGATCGCCGGGCGCGAGGTCGCCGGGGTGCGACTGCGCTTCGAGTCGGGGAAGGTCGTCGATGCGAGCGCCGAGCGCGGGGAGGACTTCCTGATCAAGATGCTCGACACCGACGATGGCGCCAGGCGCCTCGGCGAGCTCGGGATCGGCACCAACTACGCGATCGACCGCGGCACCCGCGACGTGCTGCTCGACGAGAAGATCGGCGGCACGGTCCACCTCGCGGTCGGCAAGAGCTACCCCGAGACCGGCGGCACGAACGACAGCGCCGTCCACTACGACATGGTCTGCGACCTCCGCCGCGGGGGCAGGCTGACGGTGGACGGGGAGACGCTGTCCGAGGACGGACGCTTCGTCGTCTGAGTCGTTGCCGTCCTCGTCGGAGGCCCGCCTGCTCGGTCGCCGAGCGGTCCTCGAAGGCGAGAACGCGCGTAAGCCATCCCTTACGTAAATATCTGCTTACGTATTCGAGAGGAGGAACGATGAGGACGATTCACCACGTTCTCGATCCCGCGGTCCCGGCCGCGAAGGTCTACGAGGCGTTGACGACCGAGGAGGGCCTCGCCGGCTGGTGGACGACCAACGTCAGCGCGCCCGACGCCGCGGTCGGCGCCGCGATCGACTTCCGGTTCGAGCTCGCGGACTCCGAGCGCTTCGAGGGCGCTACGCGCCTGCGGCTTCTGGCAGCACTGTGCGACCGAGCTCGACGACGACGCGTACGGCGTCTACAACCTACAACTGGGCGTACTACCTCGAGAGCCTGCGCCTGCTGTGCGAGGAGGGTGCCGGCCGCCCCTTCAAGAACGAGTAAAGATTCGCGCGGAGGCGCAACTTCGACCCCCCTGGACGGTTATATCCCCCAGCAGAGGGTTACCCCCGAGATCCAAGACGCACGCTTAAGCCGTGGGCGCCGGGGGAAGAGCGCCCAGGAGGGATGCTGAAAGAGAAGCGGCCGGCGAACGCCGGCCGCTTCCTTTGTCCCTAGCCTCCGGCCGAGCCCTAGTATCAGCGCCGATGTCCGGGCACTCGAAATGGGCCTCGATCAAGCACAAGAAGGCCGCCACCGACGCGAAGCGGGGCAAGCAGTTCACGAAGCTCGCGCGCGCGATCACGGTCGCCGCGCGTGAGGGCGGGGGAGACCCCGACGGCAACCCGACGCTCGCGACGGCGATCCAGAAGGCGCGCGACTTCTCGATGCCGAAGGACAACATCCAGCGCGCGATCGACCGCGGGACCGGCGCGGCCGGCGCCGACGGGCAGATCGAGCGCGCCGTCTACGAGGGCTACGGGCCGGGCGGCGCCGCAATCATGGTCGAGGCGCTGACCGACAACCGCAACCGCGCCGGGTCAGACATTCGGCACGCGTTCGAGAAGCACGGCGGCAGCCTCGGCGAGCCTGGCTCCGTCGCGTGGATCTTCGAGAGCCGGGGCGTGGTCCTCGTCGACGGCGGCCGCTACTCCGAGGACGACCTGATGCCTGCGATCGACGCCGGGGCGGACGACGTGTCCGAGGATGGCGACCTGCTCAAGGTCCTGGCCCCGGCGGCGAGCCTCGAAGCCGTGCGCAATGCGCTCGAGGCCGCGGGGGTGGACGTGCAGTCGTCGGAGCTCTCGATGGAGCCGAAGAGCGTCGTCGAGGTGGGCGAGAGCGAGGCGCAGCCGCTGCTGCGCTTGATGGAAGCGCTCGACGACCACGACGACGTCGACGCGGTTCACGCGAACTTCGACATTCCCGAGGACGTACTCGAGGCGGCGGCAGCCGGCGCCTAGAGCGGCTCGGGGAAGGCATCCGAGCGGCGAGCAAGAATCCGTACCCATGCTGGTGGTCATGGGCATCGACCCCGGCGTGGCAAACACGGGCTTCGGCGTCGTGCGCGTCGCGGGAACGCAGTTCACCGCAATCGACGGCGGTGTGATCGAGGCATCCCCGCAGCGCCGGCCCGAGGACCGCCTCTCCGTCATCCACGAGGAGCTCAGCAAGCTGATCACCTGGCACGAGCCGAAGGCGGTCGCGCTCGAGGACGTCTACTTCGGGCGCAACGTGCGCTCCGCGATCGGCGTCGGGCAGACGCGCGGGGTCGCGATGCTCGCCGCAGCCGAGCGCGGCGTGCGCTGCTTCGACTACACGCCTCAGGTCGTCAAGCTGGCGGTCTGCGGAGCCGGCTCGGCGGCCAAGGACCAGGTCCAGCGGATGGTCGGCGCGCTGCTGGGCCTCCCCGAGCCGCCGCACTCAGACCACACGGCGGACGCGCTCGCGGTCGCTATCTGCCACGCCAACCACGCCGGCGCCGGCCACGCGGCGATCGCTCCGGGCGCCAAGGTCCCGATCGGGGCCACGGGGCTGCGCGCCCAAGCGGGCGCCGGATGATCGCCTCGGTTCGAGGCGAGGTGCTCGTCCGCCGGCCCGATCACGTGGTGATCGAGTCCGGCGGTGTTGGTTACAGGCTCGCCGTTTCGGCCGAGAGCCTCAAGGCCGTGCCCGCCTGCGGCAAGCAGGCGACCCTGCAAGCGCATCTCGTCGCGCGCGAGGACTCGCTGTCGCTGTACGGGTTCGCGAGCGAGGAGGAGCGCGACCTGTTCCTGCAGCTGATCTCGGTCTCCGGCGTCGGGCCCAAGGTCGCGATCGCTGCGCTGTCGGGTGGCCCTCCGCGCGAGCTCGTACGTGCGATCGCGACGGGGGACGCAAAGCGCTTCCAGGCCGTGCCCGGGATCGGCAAGCGGACCGCAGAGCGGATCATCGTCGAGCTCCGCGAGCGAATCGCGGCGAGCCTCGACGAGGCGGCGCTGGTCGAGGCCGCGGGGACAGATGAGCCGCGCTCGCTCGCGCGCGAGGGCCTGCTCAACCTCGGCTACACGCCGCCCGAGGCCGAGCGCCTGCTCAAGGGCGCCGAGGGCGAGACCGCCGAGGAGCTCGTCGGCGCGGCGCTTCGCCGCGCGCGCGAGGGCGCCCCGGCTTCGGGCCCCAAACCGGATCTCCGCCCACCCGTCGGGAGGCATCCGGGCGCGGGGCCAGAATCAATAGCCATGTCCCGGAAGGTGACATGAGCGAGCGCGCGGAATCGGCGGCTCGGGTCACGGACCCGAGCATCGAGGCGGCACGGGTCGGCGAGGCGAGCGCAACCGGCTCCGACGACGAGCTCGACCGCTCGCTGCGCCCGCGGACGCTGCGGGAGTTCGTCAACCAGGAGCAGGTCACGGGCCAGCTCGAGATCTTCATCGAGGCGGCGCGCAGGCGCGGCGAGCCGCTCGACCACGTGCTGCTCGCGGGCCCACCCGGGCTCGGCAAGACATCGCTCGCGCACATCGTCGCCTCCGAGCTCGACGCCCCGCTAGTCCACACCGCCGGCCCCGCGCTGGAGCGGAAGGCCGACATCGCGGCGTTCCTGACCGCGCTCGAGCCGGGGAGCGTGTTCTTCGTCGACGAGATCCATCGGCTCAACCGCGCGATCGAGGAGACGATGTACCCGGCGATGGAGGAGCGCCGGCTCCCGGTCGTGCTCGGGCAGGGCGCGGGCGCCCGCACGGTGACGCTCGAGCTGCCCGCGTTCACGATGATCGGTGCGACGACGCGCACGGGCCTGCTGACGACGCCGCTGCGTGACCGCTTCGGGGTCTGCCACCGCCTCGAGCACTACCAGCCCGAGCATCTCGCGGAGATCGTCAACCGCTCGGCCGCGATCCTGGGGGTCGAGATCGAGCCCGACGGTGAGCGCGCGATCGCCGAGCGAGCTCGGGGGACACCGCGGGTCGCGAACCGGCTGCTGAAGCGCGTCCGCGACTTCGCCGAGGTCCGGGGGGCCGGGGTTGTCACGGGGGGAGTCGCGCGCGAGGCGCTGGAGATGCTCGAGGTCGACTCGGAGGGGCTCGACCGCCACGACCGCGCGATCCTGAACACGATCGCCGTCAAATTCTCGGGCGGCCCGGTCGGGCTTTCGACGCTCGCCGCCGCGGTCGACGAGGAGGAGGACACGATCGAGGACGTCTACGAGCCCTACCTGCTCCAGCGCGGTCTCCTCAAGCGGACCCCCCGGGGGCGGGTCGCCACCGAGCGCGCCTTCGAGCACCTCGAGCTCCCGGTCCCGAGCCGCGCAACGAGCCTGTTCTAGCCTCGCGGCCCCGGGGCGGCCGCGAGGCCACTCCCGCTAGCCTTCCCGAAGTGCCGTTTTTCATTTGTCCGAGCTGCGGGAATCGAGAGCTGAGCAGCGAGCGGACGGCGGGGTTCTCCGGTCGTCCCAAGGGGTGCTCCAAGTGCGGTTTCGGCTTCCTGTTCGAGCTCCTCGATGACTACTACCCGGCTCCCGAGGCGGCGTTCTTCACCTGTGACCAGAAGGGCCGGGTGCTCGACGTCGGCAAGGGCGGGTTCGAGCTCACGGGTCTCAAGGACGAGGACGTGATCGGGCGTATGGTCAAGGACGTGCTCGGCCTGCAATGGATCGACAAGGGAGACGGGGGCAAGACCGCCGACATCGACGGCGACGGTGAGACCGACCCGATCGAGACGACGCTCGAGTGGGGCGTTCGCTCGCTCGGCAAGCGGGTCGCCGTCAACGCCGAGGGCGATCTCCCCACCGAGGCGGTTGCCGATGTCTTTCCCGCCTACGACGACGACGGCGGCATGCTGCTCGTCCTGACCCCGGACTAGGTCGAGCGATGACGAGCCGCCGCCGCAACGTCTTCGTGCTCCTGTTCATCATCGGCCTGGCGCTGGTGTCGCTGCTCGTGATCCTCACGAAGCCGACGAAGAAGGGCCTCGACCTCGCCGGCGGCACGTCGCTTGTCTACCAGGGCCGCCCGACCCCGCAGAACCCCGAGGTTACCTCCGAGGACATGGATCGCTCCGTTGAGATCATCCGCGAGCGGACCGACAAGCTCGGAGTCTCCGAGCCCGAGATCTCGCGGATCGGCTCCGACGCCGTCCAGGTCGACCTCCCCGACGTCAGCAACGCGGATCGCGCGATCAGCGAGGTCGGGACGACCGCCCAGCTCTATCTCTACGACTGGGAGCCGAACGTCATCCGGCAGAACAAGAGCAAGGCTCCCGAGCAGAGCTCGTTCGCGCGCGAGTTCGACGCCGTCAAGTTCGCCTCGAAGCAGAAGCCCGAGTGCCACGGCTGCACGACGACCGGCGCCCAGTACTACCTCTTCGACAAGAACAGCGAGAAGGCGCTCGCCGGGCCGGAAGAGAAGCGCTCTGACCTTTTCGTGAGCCTGCCGAACGAGAAGCAGCCCAAGAACAGCCAGGTGATCCAGGTCCCGCAGGGCACCGTCGTGCTCAAGGAGCCGGGGTCCGCGCAGGACACCTCGGGCCAGAGCTCGCTGCCGACGCGGTGGTGGGTGCTGCGTGACCGCCCGTCGCTGACCGGCACCGACATCACGAACCCGAAGGAGCAGCAGGACCCGCAGACGAGCCAGCCATCGGTGACCTTCGACTTCACCGGCGCCGGACGGACGAAGTTCCAGAACGTGACCCGGAAGATCTCGCAGCGCGGCCTCGCAAGCGCGCCGCCCGGGATCAGCTCGGCGCAGGCCGACCAGTACTCGGGCCACTTCGCGGTCGTCCTCGACGGCGAGGTGAAGTCGCGCCCGATCATCAACTTCGTCGACAACCCGGACGGGATCGACGGCCGCACCGGCGCCCAGATCTCGGGCAGCTTCACGATCCAGTCGGCCCAGGACCTCGCGAACTTCCTCGAGATCGGCGCGCTGCCGGTGAAGCTGAAGCTGATCAGCCAGAGCACCGTCTCGGCGACGCTCGGCCAGCAGGCGCTGAACCAGGGCGTGAAGGCGGGGATTGTCGGACTCGCGCTGGTGATCCTGTTCCTGCTCGCCTACTACCGCTTCCTGGGGCTGATCGCGGCGCTCGGGCTCGGCGTCTACGCGTTGCTGTTCTTCGCGCTGATCAAGCTGATCCCGATCACGCTGACGCTTCCGGGTATCGCGGGGCTGATCCTCACGATCGGGGTCGCGGCCGACGCCAACATCGTCATCTTCGAGCGGATCAAGGAAGAAGCCAGGGGCGGGCGCTCGATCCCGTCAGCAATCGCCGCGGGTTACAAGAAGGGAATCGCGACGATCGTCGACGCGAACGTGATCACCCTGATCACGGCGTTCATCCTCTTCGTGCTGGCGACCGCGGGCGTGAAGGGCTTCGCGTTCGTGCTTGGCGTCGGGACGATCGTCTCGCTGCTTACCGCGGTCGTGTTCACCCAGGCCGTCCTCGGCTCCCTCGGGCGAACCGCGTTCCTGCGCTCCCCGGGCATGATCGGCGCCCGCGGGGAGGGTCTGCGCTGGCACTTCGACTTCATGGGTGCGAGCCGGTACTTCTTCTCGCTCTCCGGGGTCATCCTCGCGATCGGCGCGATCTCGTTCGCCACCAAGCAGCTCAACCTCGGGATCGACTTCGAGTCGGGGACCAGGGTCGAGGCGAGCCTGAACCAGGCGGCGAGCACCGACGCCGTGCGCACGGCGCTCACCGACGCCTCGATTCAGGGGGCCAGCAACGCGGAGGTTCAGGAGGTCACGGACCAGAACTTCGGGCCCAACGTGGTCCTGATCAGGGCCAAGATCCCCCCGAATCAGGTCGGCGACGTCCAGAGGGCGTTGACGAACAAGTTCGGCCTCCACGGCGGGACGAACGGATTCCAGAGCAGCACCGTGGGTCCGACGTTCGGCGCCCAGGTCGCGAAGAACGCCCTCTACGCGATCGTCTTCTCGCTGCTCGTGATCATGGGCTACGTCGCGATCCGCTTCCAGCCCAAGTACGCGGTGCCGGTCCTGATCGCACTGTTCCACGACATCTTGATCACCGGCGGCGTCTACTCGCTCACGGGTCAGGAGGTGACGAGCGGCACCGTGGCCGCGTTCCTGACGATCCTCGGGTACTCGATGTACGACACGGTGATCGTCTTCGACCGGATCCGCGAGAACGTCCCGCGGCTGCCGCGGGCCGCCTTCTCGCAGATCGTCAACCGCTCGATGAGCGAGGTTCTGACCCGGTCACTGATCACCGGTGCGTCGACCGTGTTCCTGATCGGTGTGCTGCTCGCCTTCGGCGGTGCCACGCTGCGCGACTTCGCGTTCGCGATGATGGTTGGGGTCGCGTCCGGTACGTACTCGTCGATCTTCATCGCCTCGCCGGTGCTGAGCGCGTGGAAGGAGCGCGAGAGCACCTACCGGGCGAAGCGCGAGCGGATCGTCGAGGCGATGGGTCACGTCCCGGCGTTCCCCGAGGAGAACCTCGTCGCCAAGGTCGGCGAGGAGGAGGCGCAGCACCGCGAGAAGCTCGAGCGCGAGCGCGCCCGGCGCGCCGCGCCCGCCGACGGACCGCGCGAGGCCCCCGCGGCGCCGGTCGCGCCGGCCGCCCCCGCGGCACCGGTCGCGGGCGATGGGGACGGCATAGGCGACGGCGTCGGCGGGGACGGCGTCGGGGACGGCAACGGAGCCGCCGACGCCGCCCCGGTCGAGCCCGACGAGGCCGGACCCGTCGTCGGCGCGGGCTCGGGGTCCCCGGGCCCGCAGGACCCGCCGCAGCCGCGGCGCGACAAGCCCAGCCGCCGGCGCCAACAGCGCCGCCGGCGCAAGCACGGGAGGCACCGCTGATGGCTTTGCTGGTCTGGTTCACGACCGGGATCGCGATCTGGCACTTCACGGTCTTCGTCCCCGACCGCTTCTGGGGCGGGATCGTCGGCGCGTTCGTCGGCGCGATCGTGGGGGCGATGATCGGCGGAGCGATCCTCCACTTCGCCTCCGGGCGCGGGATCGGTGACACCGACATCCTGACCGTGCTCGCGGCCGTGCCGGGGACGCTGATCGGGCTCGGGATTGTGTTCCTGATCGGGCTCCGCGACGAGCGCGCTCGCGGCCTCAGCGAGGCCTAGTCAGCCGGCGCTCGCCTCGATCGGGACCGTGATCGGGGCGATTCCGTCCCCGGGCGAACTTAACGTGGCTGCGTGCGCGCCGCGCAGCCACAGGCCACGTTCAAGGTCGAGCCCTACGACTATTCCGCCGCGCGCGAGCTTGCCGGCGAGCTTGGGCTCTCGGATCCGATCGCCGTCACCCTCGTCCGCCGCGGATACCGGACCGTGGAGGAGGCGCGGCGCTTCCTCGACGCTGAGGAGCACCACGACCCGTTCGAGCTCGACGGGATCGAGGCGGCGGTCAAGCGGATCCTCGAGGCGGTCCGGGTGGGGCGCCGGATCACCGTCCACGGCGACTACGACGTCGACGGCGTCTGCTCGACCGCGATCCTGATCACCGCCCTGCGCGAGCTCGGGGCGGACTGCGACTGGCTGATCCCCGACCGCCTCGGCGACGGCTACGGGTTCACGATGGGGACGGTCGAGCGCCTGGTCGAGCGCGGGACGCGGCTTCTGGTCACCGCTGACTGCGGGATCACCTGCGCGGCCGAGGTCAAGGCCGCGAGAGGGGTGGGGATCGACACGATCGTGACCGACCATCACGCTCCCTCCGGCCCGCTGCCCGAGTGCCCGGTTGTCCATCCCGGGATCGGGGGCTACCCGTGCCCCGACCTGTGCGCGACGGGCGTCGCGCACAAGCTCTCGGCCGCGCTCCGCGAGCGCGCCGGGCTGAACTCCGACCTCGCCGAGGACGACCTCGACCTCGTTGCGCTCGCAACCGTCGCCGACCTCGTCCCGCTGCGGGGCGAGAACCGCACCCTCGTCCGCGAGGGGCTGGCGCAGGCGCGCCGCGCCCGGCGCGCGGGTCTCCGCGCGCTCGTCGCCGTCGCAGGGATCGAGCCATCGCGGCTTGACGAGGGTGACTTCGCGTTTCGCCTCGCCCCGAGGATCAACGCCGCGGGGCGCCTGTACCGCGCCGACGCGGGCGTGGAGCTGATGCTGTGCACAGACGAGGGTCGCGCCGCGGAGATCGCGGCCGAGCTCGACCGCGTCAACCGCGAGCGCCGCGACGCCGAGCTCGGCGTGCTCGGGGGCGCCGAGGCCGCGCTTCGCGAGCTCCCCGAGGAGCTCGCCGACGCGCCCGCGCTCGTGCTCGCCGGTGAGGGCTGGCACCCGGGCGTGGTCGGGATTGTCGCCTCGCGCCTCGTCGAGCGCCACTGGCGTCCGGTCGTCATCGTCGGCCTCGACGGCACGGGTCGCGGCAGGGGCTCGGGCCGCAGCATCCCCGGCTTCGACCTGCTCGCGGGGCTGCGCGAGTGCGACGAGCACCTGGCGCGCTACGGCGGCCACAGCGCCGCCGCGGGGCTGGAGATCGAGGTCGGGAGGCTGGGCGCGTTCCGTGACGCATTCGTCGCCCACGCCCGCGAGACGCTCGGCGAGGGCGGGGGGGAGCGCAGCGAGATCGTCGACGCCGTCGTCGGCGCCGACCGCCTCGGACTCGACGTCGCCGAGGAGATCGAGCGCCTGTCGCCGTTTGGAGTCGGAAACCCCGGCGTGCGCCTGCTCGTCCCCGCAGCGCGGCTGCGCAACGTGCGGCCGATGGGGGAGGGGGAGAGACACGCGAGGTTCACGCTCGAGAGCGGCGCGGCGCGCGCCAGGGGGGTCGCGTTCGGCGTCAACGGGTCGCTGGCCTCGCTCGGCGACGCCCCGCGGGACGTCGCGATCGAGCTCGAGCTGAACCAGTGGAACGGCTCGGTCGAGCCGCGGGTGCTGCTGAAGGACACCTACGCGCTCGACGCGCCCGAGAATGCGGACGGCGAGGCGCCGGGGTGCGACGCGCCGGCGTGCGGGGAGGAGTGGCTGCGCCGCGCGCTCGCCGAGCGTGACGCACCTCTCGAACGGACCGGGCCAAACGAACCCCGCCGCACCGGGCGCGAAGCGGAGGATGCGGCGGGATTTGCTCTGCGCGAGGTCGTTGAGTGCGCGCCCGGCTCGGGAGTCGCGACGCTCGCCGACCTCGTCTCCAGCGGGGAGCCCGTGCTCGCCGTGTGCGCCGACGTGTCGCGCCGTCGCGAACTCGCGGAGCGCGCCGCCGAGCCGTCGCGCTTCGGCGGCGGATCGCCGTGCCTCGTCTGCGCCCGCTGCGACGAGCGAGCGGCGCGGGAGCGGATCGAGCGCCCCCTCGAAGCCGGCGGTGGGCTCTGCCTGCTCGACTGGCCCGCGGTCACGCGCTTCCCCTCGCTGCCCGGGCGCTTCCGCCACGCCGTGCTCATCGATCCCGTCCCGAGCGAGGCGCTCGAGTCGCTTTTGCGTAACGCCGATGTCTCGCCCGCGTATCTGCACCTCACGTGGGGCGAGTCCGAGACCGCCTTCGCGCTCCGCGTCCACGAGCGCGAGTGGGACCTGCGCCCGGCGCTCGCCGAGGTCTACCGGCTGCTGAGCGAAGGTGGGCCTGCCCGCGGGGAGGAGCTCGAGGCGATCCTCGCGGGTCCCGGCAGGCACCCGCGCAGCCCAGAGCAGGCCGGGCGCTGCGTGCGGGTCCTCGAGCAGCTCGGGCTCGTCGCCTGGGAGGGTGACGGGGCCAGGCGCGCGCTCCGGGTCGTATCCTCGGAGGGGACGGAGCTCGAACGATCGAGTGCCTTCGTCGCCTACGCGCGACGGCTCGAGGAGGGACGCAGATTCCTAAGCAGACAAAGGCAGCCAAGCCGAAGAACCAGCGATCAACCCAGGTGAGGGACGGTCGTGACGGCAAGCGCTCGGCGCAGCGCAAGCGCGCCGCCCGCCGGCGCGGCGAGGTCGCGAATGAAGACGGACACGAGCGCGTGGGGATCACGGCGACGAACGGCGGCGTGCCCCCCGCCCCCGCCGATGAGGCCACGAAGGAGCTCAGCGGCCACGAGCGCGAGCTTCTCGGCGATCTGTTCGCGGTGGTCGAGGAGCACACGACCCCAGGGGCGGAGGGACTCGATCGCTCGGCGGTCGAGCGCGCGTTCGCGTTCGCCTGCGAGCGCCACGCCGACCAGAAGCGGCGCTCGGGCGAGGAGTTCATCAATCACCCGCTCGAGGTCGCGAAGATCTGCGCCGGGCTCCGGCTCGACACCGAGACCCTGTGCGCGGCGCTGCTGCACGACACGGTCGAGGACACGAGCGCGAGCCTGAGCGAGGTTCGCGAGCGCTTCGGCGTCGCCGTCGCCCAGCTCGTCGACGGCGTCACGAAGCTCACCGGGATCACCTTCCAGAGCCGCGACGAGAGCCAGGCGGAGAACTACCGCAAGATGATGGTCGCGATGGCCACGGACGTCCGGGTCATCCTGATCAAGCTCGCCGACCGGCTCCACAACATGCGCACGCTGTCGGCGCTGCCGAAGCAGAAGCAGCTCGACAAGGCGCGCGAGACGCTTGAGATCTATGCGCCGCTCGCCCACCGCCTCGGTATCCACGCGATCAAGTGGGAGCTCGAGGATCTCGCCTTCGCGACGCTCCACCCGCGCAAGTACGACGAGATCAAGAAGCTCGTCTCGCAGCAGCGCGCCGAGCGCGAGCGCTACGTCACCGACGCAGGCCGGTTCCTGCGCGAGGAGCTGAAGGACGTCGGGATCGACGCCGAGATCTCAGGCCGCGCGAAGCACTTCTACTCGATCTACTCGAAGATGACCAAGAAGGGCCGGGAATTCAACGAGATCTACGACCTCACGGCGATGCGGGTCCTGGTCGACTCTGTCAAGGACTGCTACGGCGCGATCGGGATCATCCACTCGATATGGAAGCCCCTGCCGGGGCGGTTCAAGGACTTCGTCGCGACCCCGAAGTCGAACCTCTACCAGGCGCTGCACACCACGGTCATCGGGCCCCAGGGCCGCCCGCTCGAGATCCAGATCCGCACCCCCGAGATGCACGAGCTCGCTGAGTACGGCGTCGCCGCGCACGTGATCTACAAGGAGGGCGGCGCCGGCGCAGCCGATCCCGAGCGCGAGAAGATGACCTGGCTGCGCCAGCTGCTCGAGCTCGACTCCGACGAGGACCCGACCGAGTTCCTCGAGTCGCTGAAGGTCGACCTGTTCGAGGACGAGGTGTTCGTGTTCACGCCGAAGGGAGAGGTCAAGAACCTCTCCGCCGGCTCGACGCCGCTCGACTTTGCCTACGCCGTCCATACCGACGTCGGCCACCGCTGCGTGGGCTCGAAGGTCAACGGGAAGATCGTCCCGCTCCACTACCAGCTGAAGAGCGGCGACATCGTCGAGATCCTGACCGCGAAGCAGGAGCGCGGCCCCTCGCGCGACTGGCTCAGCCTCGTGCGAACGAGTCGCGCCCGCAACAAGATCCGAGCCTTCCTCAAGCGCGAGCGGCGCGAGGACGCTGAGCACCGTGGCCGTGAGACGCTGCAGCAGGCGCTGAAGAAGCGGGGGCTGCCCCCGCAGAAGGTCGCCGGGTCCTCGCTTCTCGTCGACGTCGCGCGCGAGATGGGTTTTCGAAAGGCCGACGACTTCTACGTCGCCCTCGGCCAGGCGAAGATCCCAGCGCGGACGGTCGCGAACAAGGTCTTCCAGCGCCTCAAGCAGGGCGAGTCGGTCGGCGAGGACGAGGCCTCGCCGCTCGCGGGCGTGCTCGCGGGCCGCGACGCCCAGGCGCCGCGAATCCACGACGCCGCGAACTTCGGCATCCACGTCAAGGGCGTCGACGAGGTGATGGTGCGGCTGGCGAAGTGCTGTCGGCCCGTCCCCGGCGACGACATCGTCGGCTACGTCTCGCTGGGACGCGGGATCACGATCCACCGCGAGGACTGCAAGAACGTGAAGGCGCTGATGAAGGCGCCGGAGCGGTTCACCGACGTCTCCTGGGACGGCGACAACGAGACCTCGTACCGTGTCGAGCTGCAGGTCGACGCGTGGGATCGGACGCGCCTGCTCGAAGATCTCTCGCGGAGCTTCGCCGAGGCCGGCGTCAACATCCTCGAAGCAACCTGTACCGTCAAGCACCCGATGGTCAAGAACAGGTTCGTGGTCGAGGTCGGGGACACCCAGCAGCTGAAGCAGTGCGTGAGCCGCCTCCGGCACATCGACTCGGTCTTCGACGCCTACCGCGTCACGCCGACGGGCTGACGCGGTGGCCTCGCGGCCGCCGGTCAGCGTCGTGGTCCCGTTTCTCGGCCGCGACGCCGACGCCGAGCTTATGGCCGAGCGGCTGGGCGGCATCCGCCTCCAGCGAGACGACGAGCTGATCGTCGCCGACAACACCGCCTCCGGCGCCGCCGCCGCGATCGCGACTCGCGGCGCGCGGGTGGTCCAGGCTCGCCGCGAGCGCTCCTCCTACCACGCCCGCAATTCCGGGGCCCGGGCCGCGAGCGGCGATTGGCTGCTGTTCATCGACGCCGACTGCCGTCCCGAGCCGGGGCTGATCGACGCCCACCTCGGCGATCCCCCGCCCGGCCGCTGCGGCGCGCTGACCGGCGCGGTGCTGCCCGAGCGGGGCCAGCGCGCGCTCGCGGCTCGCTACGCGACCGACCGCGGCTTTCTCAACGGCGCCGGAGCCGATCGCGGCGAGGTCTGGGCGGTCGGCGGCAACCTGATGGTTCGCCGCGCGGCGTTCGAGGAGCTGGGCGGGTTCGAGGAGGGGATTCGCTCCGGCGGCGACGTCGACCTCGCGTGGCGCCTCGTGCGCGCCGGGTGGACGCTCGAGCCGCGCCCGGGCGCGGTCGTCCACCACCCCCACAGCGAGCGCGTCGCGGATCACCTCCGGATCGTCGCCCGCTACGGCGCCGGGGCGCGGTGGCTGAACGAGCGCTACCCCGGGTTCGCCGGGCGCTGGCCGCTTCCGAAGCAGCTCGCGCTCGCCGCGATCGACGCCGCCCGGCTGGCGCCGCGCGACCGCGAGGGCGCCGCATTCCGCGCCCTCGACGGGCTTGGCCTCGTCGCCCACAACGTCGGCTACCGCTCGAGCAACGCGGTGCGGCGACCGGCTTGAGCGACGAGCGCGTTCGCGGCGGGGTCGTTCGCGGCTCGTGTCCATTGTCGGGGTGTCCCGAGGATCGTGAGAGTAGCCTGGCCGTGATGGAGCGAATCGCGTGGACGGACGAGCGCCTTGACGACCTCGCTCGGCGGATTGACTCCGGCTTCGACCGGGTCGATGCGGACATCCGTGAGCTGCGGCTCGAGATCCACAGCGAGGTTGGCGCTCTGCGCGCGGCCATGGTGAGGGTGGCGGCCGCGATGACGGCCGCGATGCTCACCGGCTTTCTGGGCGTGATCGCCGCGGTGCTGGCGCGCGGCTAGCGCAAGCGCTCGATCGCGGCGCGGACGATCCGCGCCGTCTCCTCGAGGTGCTCCTCGCTGTCGTACTTGCGCCGCGGCCAGAAGAAGCCGCGCAGGCCGTCCTTCGGCCGCCGCGGGACGATGTGGACGTGGAGGTGGGGGACGCTCTGGCTGACGACGTTGTTCATCGCGACGAAGCTGCCCGGCTTCTCCATCGCCTCGGGGATCGCCCGCGAGAGCAGCTGCGCGTTGGTGAAAAACGGGCCGACCAGCTTCGCCGGGAGGTTGGCGAGCGTCTCGTAGTGCTCGCGCGGGACGAGCAGCGAGTGGCCGGGGAACAGCGGCCGGTGGTCGAGGAACGCGATCGAGTTCCCGTCCTCGAACACGACCGTGCCGTGCTCCTCGCCGGCGACGATCGCACAGAAGGCGCAGTCATGAGCGCTGCTAGGCAACGATCGTCAGCGCACCGGGCTCGATCCCGAGCTCGAGGTCGGCGACGTCGCCGATGTAGTCGCCGTCGACCTGGACGGGGAACGCCCTCGGATGGTCACGCTCGTCGCGCGAAGTCGAGTGGACCTTGGCCGAGCTGACGCCGTCAAAGTGGTGGATCTGGCTGTGCTCGGGGAGGCGCAGGCGCTCGCTGATCACGCGAGCCGCGATCATCGGCATATCGCGCTGCGCGGCGCGCTTCAGCGTCGCGACCGACAGCGTGCCGTTGTCGAGCGCGGCGTTCTCGCACACCCGCAGCGGCTGGTCGCGGAAGTAGGTGAACGGGTCGGAGTTCTGGGCGATCGCGGTGATCCCCTCGGCGCTCTCGCCGTCCACCTCGAGCTTGAGCTGGACCGGGTTGCGCAGGTATTTGCGGTAGAAGGCCGAGATCGCCGCCCAGGTGAAGTACCACTCGCCGGCGCGCGACTTCAGCTTCGGGTGCGCGTCGACGCGCTTGACGACGGCGGCGTCGAGCCCGGCGCCGCACGCGAACACGAACCGGCGACCGTTCGCCGTCCCGAGGTCGATCCGCCGCGGCTGGAAGTCGTCGGCGAGGCCGAGCAGGTGCTCGGTGGCGTCGACGACGTCGTTCGGCATTCCGAGCGTGCGGGCGACGACGTTCGTGGAGCCGCCGGGGAGCACCGCGACCGGCACGTCGGTTCCCGCGAGCCCGTTTGCGACCTCGTTCAGCGTCCCGTCGCCCCCGAATGCGACGACGAGGTCGTAGCCGCCGTCGCGCGCCTCGCGCCCGATCTCGATCGCGTGCGCCTTCGCCTCGGTCGACACGGCGGAGACCTCGTAGCGGCCCTGGAGCGCGTACACGACCAGGTTCTTGAGCCGGTCCGAGACCGTCGTCGCGTACGGGTTGACGATCACGAGCATGCGTTTCTTCGCAGGCGCCCCTGCCGAGTCGCCTCTGCCGGGGCTCGCCGTCCCGGCGACCGGGCGCGACGGTGCGGATGCTGAAGAAGCGGCGGTCACAGCTCGTCTAACCCCGGTCGCCCGCCGGGTTACCGTCTGCCTCGTAGCGGACGACGGAGCCGTCGCTGACCTCGCGGACACGGCCCTCGTTGATGAGCAGGTCGACGTGTCCGATCACCTCGGACAGGGTGAGGAAGGCCTGCGTCACGGCGACGTCTCCCCACAGCGCCTGGGCGAGCTCGTGCCCGGTCCGGGGCTGTTCGACGATCAGCTCGTAGAGCTTCTCGCGCCGCCTCTCGATCCGCTCGAAGCGCTCGTCGATCAGCTCGCGATGGTTCGTCACCGGGTCCCCATGACCGGGCAGCACGATCTCAGCCGGGAGCTCGCGCGTCTTTCGCAGCGAGTCGATGTAGGTGACGAGCGCCTGCGTGCGTTCCGTCGAGCCGTCGAGCGGGCGCGTGATCAGCGCGTTCGAGGAGATCTGCGGCAGCAGATGGTCGGCGCCGATCAGGATCCGCCGCTCCGAATCCCAGAACAGCGTGTCCGAGGGGCTGTGGCCCGGCCGGTGGAGGACCTCGAAGCTGCGGTTGCCGAGCTCGAGCGTCTCGCCGTCGTGGAGCGGCTTCGTGATGTCCGCCTTCGCGCCCCAGGCGCGAAAAGTCCGCGACACGCTCTGCAGCGCGACGATCATGTCCTGCGGGATCCCGTGGCGCAGCATCAGCTCGCCGGCAAAGCGGTCGTCGCGCTCGGCGTCGTCGCCGAAGTTCTCGATGAACGGAACCGCGACGTCGATCGCCGCGACCTCGGCGCTGGAGCGCGACGCGATCACCTCGATCAGCCCGAGATGGTCGATGTGCTGGTGGGTGAGAATCACGAGCTCGAGCTCGTCGATCGAGTGGCCGAGCTCGGCGAGCTGATGCTCGAGCTCGTCGAGCGCCTTGCCCGAGTTCGGGCCCGTGTCGACGAGCGTCAGCGGCTCGTCCTCGATCAGGTAGCAGTTGACGCGCCCGACCATGAACGGGGTCGGGACCTGGAGCCGGTGGATCTCGGCGTCGGCGGCGCGTTCGAGCGCCTCCTCCGCGTTCACCCGCGGATCACCTCCAGGACCTCGTCGCGCTTCGACTCCATGTCCTCATGCGAGACGAGCGACTCGAGGTTGAGGCGCAGCAGCGGCTCCGTGTTCGAAGGCCGGACGTTGAAGTGCCAGTCGAGGTAGTCAACCGAGACCCCGTCGAGCCACGAGACGTCGCCGTCGGAGTAGCGCTCCGCGAGCTCCTTCATCTTGCCGTCCTGATCGGCGACCTCGGAGTTGATCTCGCCGGAGATGAAGTAGCGGTCGCGGAACGCGCCGACGATCTCCGCGAGGCTGCGCTCGTCGGCGGACAGCAGCTCGAGCACGAGCAGCGCCGGGATCGTGCCGGAGTCCGCGCAGTAGAAGTCGCGGAAGTAGTAGTGGCCGGAGACCTCGCCCCCGAACGCGGCGTCGTATTCGCGAAGCGCGGCCTTGAAGAACGCGTGGCCGACCCTGTTGATGTGCGGCGTGCCCCCGAGCTCGCGGACCGTGTCCGGGACGGCGCGGCTCGCGCGCACGTCGTAGACGACGTCGGCGCCCGCCTGCTTGTCGAGGATCGAGCGCGCCAGCATCGCGGTCAGGAAGTCGCCGTCGACGAACTCGCCCCTGTGGTCGATGAAGAAGCAGCGGTCAGCGTCGCCGTCCCAGGCGATTCCAAGCTCGGCCTTCTCGCTGCGCACCTTGTCGACGATGAAGCGGCGGTTCTCCTCGAGCAGCGGGTTCGGCTCGTGGTCGGGGAACTCGCCGTCCGGCTCCCAGTAGGTCGTTGTCGGATCGAGCCCCAGCCGCTCGAGCAGCGGACCGATCATCGGCCCCGCCATCCCGTTGCCCCCGTCGACGACGAGCCGCCGCGGCTTGACGCGCCCCGGGTCGATGAAGCCGAGCGCGCGCTCGTGGAAGTCCTCGTAGATGTCGACCTCCTCGAGCTCGCCCTCCGCAGTCGGATCGGGCAGTCCGGCCTCGATCTCGGCACGCACGTCGCCGATCCCGGCGTCGCCGGAGAGCGCGAGCGCGCCCTCGCGGACGAGCTTGATCCCGGTCCACGCCTTCGGGTTGTGCGACGCGGTCACCATCGCGCCGCCGTCGAGCTCGCGGGAGCCGACGAGGAAGTAGAGCATCTCGGTCGCGACCATCCCCGCGTCGATCACCGTCGCGCCCTCGGCGAGCAAGCCGGCGCGCACCTGCGACGCCATCTCCGGGGCGGTCAGCCGCATGTCGCGGCCGAGGCCGATCCGCAGCGCGTCTGGGGGCTTGTCGCGGAGCCGCCCGAGGACGCGCGCGAACGCGCGGCCGATCAAGAGCGCCGTGTCGGCGTTCATATCCTCCCCGTAGAGGCCGCGGATGTCGTACGCCTTGAAGATCCCCGGGGCGACCGCCCCCGGTCCGCCGACTCGGCTCAAAGTCGCTCCTTGAGCGCACGGTAGCTGTCCTCGAGCGATTGCGGCAGGACGCGCGTGTCGGCGAGGACCGGCATGAAGTTGGTGTCGCCTCCCCAGCGCGGGACGACGTGCATGTGGATGTGGCCCTCGAACCCGGCCCCGGCGACGCGCCCCTGGTTGAAGCCGACGTTGTAGCCCTGCGGCGAGTAGGCGTCGTCGAGCGCCCGCAGCGAGCGCTGCGCAAGGGCCATCATCTCCGCGACGATCTTCGAGTCGAGGTCCTGGAGGCTTGCGATATGCGCATACGGGGCGACCATCAGGTGGCCGTTCGTGTAGGGGAACGCGTTCAGGATCACGTACGCGCTCTCGCCGCGCCGGACTATGTAGTTGGCTTCGTCGTCGTCCTCAGCCGGCTTGGCGCAGAAGATGCACTCGGTTTCCTTCGACGCGTCCTTCACGTAGGCGAGGCGCCACGGCGCCCACAGTCGTTGATTCGCCACGCGGGCATCCTACGGATGGAACTGGGGCCACTTCTTGAGGAACGGAAGCGGGTCGATCGGCTTCGCCTCGAGGCTGCGCCCCGGCCGGATCTCGAAGTGGAGGTGGTCGCCGTCGCACGAGCCGGTGCAGCCGACGAGGCCGATCCGCTGCCCCGCGGCGACGCGATCGCCGGCCCGAAGGGTCGAGGGGCGGAGCATGTGCTCGTAGACGTAGGTGCGGTGGTCGACGGGGCTGAAGATCCCGATGTAGTTGCCGCGCCCGCCCGACCGCGGGCTGTTCAGGCTCTCCGACTCCAGCACGACGCCGTCGCGGACGGAGACGATCGGTGTCCCGGCGTCGGCGAGGATGTCCTGGCCCGCGTGAAAGCCGTAGCTCCTCGGGGCGCCGAACCGCCCCGCGCCGGGGGCGAAGGTCCACTTCGTCCCGATGAGCGGAAAGTAGGGGCCGGCGCTGAGCGAGGCCGAGGTGCCGCTGCCGATCCTCTCCGGGGGAGGGCCGAGCCGCGCGCTCTGCGAGAGCGCGCCGCCGGTGTCTCCGGAGAGCAGGTCCTGGATCTGGGAGCCAAGGCCGACTCCGAACGCGATCGCCGCCGCCACCGCGACGATCGCGGCGCCGCGGACGAGTGTCAGCCGCCGCCGCGGGGCGAGCGGGCCGCGGGCCGGTCGGCCCTGCGGGCGCCGGCGGGCGGGTGCCCGCCTCCGCGGCCCCGCCGCCGCCGCGGGGCGGTGCCGCGGCTCGTGCTGCTTCGGCTTCGGTGGCTTCCCCTCGTGCCCCCGCGGCCTGCGCTTCGGCAGCGAGGGGCGGGCGAGCCTTGGGAGCTTCGGGCGCGGCAGCGAGACCGACCGCAGTCGCGGGCGCGGCAGCGAGGGCTTCGGGCCGTGCCGCCGCGGCTTCGGCTCCGACAGCGGGCCGGGGTCGAACGGGCCCGGGCCGACCGTGCGCTCGGGCGCGGATCGCTGCTCCGGCGGCGCGTCTTGAACGCGCGCGCGGTCGTACTGGAACTCCGGACCCGGATCGAACGGCCCAACTCGTTCGGCGGGTGCGCGAGGTCCCCGTCTCTCTGTCGCCTGGGGATCGGCGATCGCGTCAGGCTACAGCCAGCCGCGGTGGCGGAAGTAGGTCAGCATCCCGACCAGCAGCGCGACCATCGACCCGATCAGGATCCAGAACGCCGTCAGGTCGTGCTCCCCGGGAAGCCCGACGTTCATCCCCCAGACGCTTGCGATCAGGGTCAGTGGGAGGACGACGACGCTGATCGCTGTCAGTACGCGGAGGATGTCGTTGACCCGGTGGGAGATCACCGACTCGTTCGTCTCCTCGAGCGCCTCGATGACCTCCTTGTCGTTCTCGAGCATGTCCCAGATCCGTTCATGGGCGTCGACGACGTCGTCGAAGTAGATCTCGAGGTCGAGGTCCGGGGCCAGGAAGCGCCCCTTGACCTTCTCGAGGTCGCGCAGCACCGGCCGCTGCGGGCGGATCACCTTGCGGAAGTTGATGATCTCCTGCTTGACGTTGGAGATGTCGCGCACGATCTCCTCCGAGCGTCCCTCGAAGATCTCCTGCTCGACCGCGTCGAGCTTGTTGCCGATCTTGCGCAGCATCGGAAAGCAGTAGTCGAACGAGTCGTCGACGATCCGGTAGAGCAGGTAGCCGGCGCCGCGGGAGAAGATCTGCTCGCGCAGCTCCTCCTTCGCGCGGCAGCGCTCGAACAGGTACTCGAGTGGCTGCAGCGGCTGGTTCGGGATCGTGACCAGGAAGTCGGCGCCGACGAAGATGTCGAGCTCGCCCGCGTTCAGGCGCCCGACCGAGGGGTCGTAGACGGGGAAGTGGAGGACGATGAACAGGTAGTCGGCGTACTCGTCGATCTTCGGCCGCTGGTTCCGCGACATCACGTCCTCGAGGTCGAGGGCGTGGAACTCGAAGTGCTCCTCGAGCCAGGCCCATTCGAGCGGGGTCGGGTCCTCGATATTCACCCACCGCAGGCCCTCACCCGCGATCTCCTCGACGTTTGGCTTCAGCCGCTCAGGTGGGGCGGATGACGCGAGCGCGCGCGAACGCCCCAGACGTCGCAGCCTGGGCTTCGGGAGGTTCGGCATCGGTCACGCTCATCGCCGTCATCTTCGGTCTCGCCCAAGGTTACGGCCTCACCGCGCGACTCGCCAGGCGCGGCGCGCCCACGATCGATCGGTTGCCGTGCGTCCGGTGCTTGGTATAATCACCCGCACATAGCCACCACATCGAGAGGGGCGGAGGGACTGGCCCGCAGAAGCCCCGGCAACCCCCCCACGACCGGGGATAGGTGCCAACTCCAGCAGGTGCATTTGCCTGGAAGATGTGAGTGGAAGTCCCACACAGGACCTCTGCTCACACCAAGGCAGAGGTCTTAATCGTTACGAGGAAGGGCGAACGGAAAGCAAGTGGGACTGGAAGCGTTGAGGTGCAAGGAGTGCGGGAGCGAGTACCCGCTCGAGGCCCGCTTCGTGTGCGAGCAGTGCTTCGGCCCGCTCGAGGTCGCCTACGACCTCGGCGATCTCGACCCCGCACGAGGCTCAAGCGCAAGATCCAGGCCGGCTCGCACGGGATCTGGCGCTACACCGACTTCCTCCCGTTCGAGGAGCGGCCGCGCGACCCGCTCGAGCCGGGGATGACCCCGCTCGTCCGCGCCGACCGGCTCGCCGAGCGGCTCGGGATCGGCGAGCTGTGGGTCAAGAACGACGCCGCCAACCCGACCCACTCGTTCAAGGACCGGGTCGTCGCGGTCGCGCTCGCGAAGGCGCGCGAGCTCGGCTTCGACACCGTCGCCTGCGCCTCGACCGGGAACCTCGCCAACGCCGTCGCGGCGCACGCCGCGGCCGTCGGGCTGCGCTCGTACGTGTTCGTTCCCGCCGACCTCGAGGAGCAGAAGCTGCTGGCGACGCAGATCTACGGGACGACGCTCGTCGGGGTGCGCGGCAACTACGACGACGTCAACCGGCTGTGTACCGAGCTCGCCGAGTCGCGAGGGTGGGCGTTCGTGAACGTCAACCTGCGCCCGTACTACGCGGAGGGCTCGAAGACGCTCGCCTACGAGACCGTCGAGCAGCTCGGGTGGACGATCCCGGACCGTATCGTCGCCCCGATCGCCTCCGGCTCGATGTTCACGAAGCTCGGGCGGGGCCTGACCGAGTGGATGGAGCTCGGCCTCGTCGACGGCGAGCTTCCGACCTTCAACGGCGCCCAGGCCGAGGGCTGCAGCCCGGTCGCGAGCGCGTTCGCCGACGGTAAGGACTTCTGCCGCCCGGTGAAGCCCGACACGATCGCGAAGAGCCTCGCGATCGGCAATCCGGCCGACGGCGTCTACGCACTCGACCTCGCGCGCAGCACCGAGGGCAGCATCGAGTCGGTGAGCGACGAGGAGATCCGCGCCGGGATCAGGCTGCTCGCCGAGACGACGGGGATCTTCACCGAGACCGCCGGCGGCGTCACGACCGCGGTGCTCGCGAAGCTCGCCGAGCGCGGCGAGATCGATTCCGGCGAGCGCGTCGTCATCTACATCACCGGCGAGGGCCTGAAGACGCTCGACGCCGCACGCGAGAGCTTCGTCATGCACGAGATCGAGCCGAGCACCGAATCGTTCGAGACGGTGCTCGAGCGCGATCAGGCGACCGCGGGGATGAGCTGATGGCGGTGACGGTCAAGGTCCCGGCGCAGCTGCGTGCCGTCACCGGGGGCGAGGGCGAGATCGAGGTCGACGGCACGACCGTCGGCGAGGCGCTGGACGCGGTCTTTGCCCAGCACGAGGAGCTTCGCGAGCGGATCACCGAGGACGGCGACCTGCGCCGGTTCGTGAACGTCTACGTCTCAGGCGAGGACATCCGCTTCCGCGACGGCCTCGAGACGCCGATCTCCGACGGCGACGAGGTGACGATCCTCCCCGCCGTCGCCGGCGGCTAGCCCGCGGTCGCGTCGATACGCCGGGCTGCGGCATGATTGGCCCAGTGGACGGGGACGGGACGCGGTCGGCAGCGTCGTGATCCTGTGCGGCGGGCGCGGCACGAGGCTGCAGGAGCAGACGCGCTCGATCCCGAAGGCGCTGGTCGAGATCGGCGGGCGCGCCGATCCTCTGGCACGTGATCCGGATCTACGCCGCGCAGGGCCTGCGGCGGTTCGTGCTCTGCACCGGCTACCGCGGGGAGATGATCGACGCGCTTCGTCGACGCTGATGAGTGGCCCGAGCCGGTCGAGATCGAGTGCGTGGACACCGGTCCCGACACCCCGACCGGAGGGCGGATCGCGCGGATCGCCGACCACGTCGCCGGCGGCAGCTTCTGCGTCACCTACTCGGACGGGGTCGCCGACATCGACATCGAGTCGCTGCTGCGCTTCCACCGCGCGCACGGCGACCTCGCGACGGTCACGGTGGTGCGCCCACGCGGCCAGTTCGGCGTCGCCGAGCTCGACCGCGACGACCGCGTGATCGAGTTTCGCGAGAAGCCGCCGCTCGAGCACTGGGTGAACGGCGGCTTCATGTGCTTCGAGCCCGGGGCGCTCGACTACCTCGCCGAGGACAGCGTGCTCGAGGAGGAGCCACTGGCGAGCGCCTCGCCGCCGACGGCCGGCTGCGCGCCTACCGCCACGAGGGGTTCTGGGACTGCATGGACACCTACAAGGACGCCGTGATGCTGAACGACCTCTGGGACACGGGCGAGGCGCCGTGGCGGGTGTGGGAATGGCAGCGGGCACGGCCCTCGTAACCGGCGGCCGCGGGTTCGTCGGCGCGTGGCTCGCTCGGGCGCTGCTCGACGAGGGGTTGCGGGTCGCCAGCCTCGACGCGCCGAGCTCGGGGCGTCCCTCGACGCCGGCGCTGCTCGGGATCGAGGGCGAGATCGAGGAGGTGAACTGTGACCTGCGCTACGCCGAGGGGGTCGCGGAGGCACTCGCGGGCGTCGGCGCCGAGGTTGTCTTCCACCTCGCGGCGCGGACGATCGTCGGGGACGCGGCGCGCGCGCCCGCCGAGGCGCTCGACACAAATGTCCGCGGGACGTGGACCGTGCTCGAAGCGTGCCGTGAGGCGGGGGTGGGGCGGGTCGTCGTCGCCTCCTCGGACAAGGCCTACGGCGCCCCTGACGAGCTTCCCTACCGCGAGGACTTTGCGCTCCGCCCGACGGCGCCCTACGAGGTGAGCAAGGCGGCGGCGGACCTGATCGCGCGCAGCTACTGGTCGTCGCACCGCCTCCCGGTCGCGGTGACGCGGTTCGCCAACATCTACGGTGGAGGGGACACGAACTTTTCCCGGCTCGTCCCCGAGACGGTGAGCGCGACGCTCGACGGTCGCGCCCCGGTGCTGCGCTCCGACGGCTCCCCCGAGCGCGACCTGATGTACGTCGAGGACGCCGCGCGCGCGTACCTCGCGATCGCCGGGGCGCTCGAGCGCGGCGAGGGCCGCGGCGAGGCGTTCAACGCCGGCGGCGAGCGCCCGTACGCCGTGCGCGAGATCGTCGAGCTGATCTGCCGCCTCTCTCACGCCCACGTCGAGCCCGAGATCGAGGGCGCCGGCAATCCCGACGGGCGAGATCGACCGCCAGTACGTCGACTCGACGAAGCTGCGCGAGCTGACGGGCTGGCGCGCCGAGGTCAGCCTCGAGGACGGCCTCCACCGGACGATCGACTGGTACCGCGAGCACCCGGAGGTGCGACCCACGGTTGAATCGGCGCGCGGCTAGGGAGCGCGAGCAGGACGTCGGGGAACCGGGAGATCGTCCGCACGGGCTCGCTGAGACGGAAGACCACGAGTCGCAGACAAGCGATGCGCGGTGGAGTCACCGGGTGCGTACCACGAGGCGGTCGCCGAAGGGCGTCGGCCGGCGCTGCCGACCGTGCGGGACGCGGTTCCCGAGATGACGTCACTCCGATCCTCCGGGTGGGACGGGGGCGTCGAGCGGAGATACTCGGACCGTGACGGAGATCCGCGCTCGCGACGGGGTGCTGAGGTTTGACGGAGAGGTCCTCGAGATGTTCGGCTGGGGCCAGGTGCGCTCGGCGCGAATGCACGTGCTGCAGATCGTCGAGGCCGAGATCAAGGAGGGGGAGGGCTCGCGCCTGTTCCTGATCCTCCACGTGGCCGGCTTCCGCGCCGGCCCGCCGACGCCGCAGTCGATCCTGATGGACAAGGAGCACAGGCCCGAGCTCGAGGGACTGCTCGCCGAGATCCAGTCCGCATCGGCGGCCCAAGGGCGCATTGATTAGAGTGCCGCGCCGATGAGCGACTACTCAGGACTTTCGATCTCGGGACGCATCGCGACGCCCGGCGACTCCGATTGGGACGAGGCGCGGCTGACCTGGAACCTCGCCGCCAATCAGGATCCCGACGCGGTCGCGTTCGTCGAGAGCGCGGACGACGTAGCCGCGGTGCTCAAGTTCGCCGCCGCGAACGAACTCAATGTCCTCGGCCAGAGCACCGGCCACGGCGCGGTCGCGGCGGGCGCGATGGAGGGGACGATCGTGATCAAGACCGAGCGCATGCGGGGCGTGGAGGTCGACGCCGACGCGGAGAGTGCCCGCGTCGAGGCCGGCGTGCTTGCGCTCGAGCTCGGCGAAGCCGCTCAGGCCAAGGGGTTGTCCTATTTCCCCGGCTCCTCGCCCGACGTCGGCGTTGCCGGCTTCTCGCTCGGCGGCGGCCTCGGCTGGCTCGGCCGCCGCTACGGCTTCGCGTGCAACCGGATCACAGCGATCGAGCTCGTGACCGCGGACGGCGAGGCCCGGACGGTCGACGCCGAGAGCGAGCCGGACCTGTTCTGGGCGCTGCGCGGCGGCGGCGGGGGCTACGCGATCGTCACCGCTCTGCATTTCGCACTCGCCCCGGTCGCCGAGGTCTACGGCGGGACGATCGTCTTCCCCGCCGCGGTCGGCGCGGAGGGCTTCCACGCCTATCGCGACTGGACAGAGACGCTGCCCGACGAGGCGACCACGATCGGGCGCTTTCTGCGCCCGCCGCCGCTCCCGGACGTCCCCGAGCCGCTCCGGGACACGCCGCTGTTCACGATCGGGATGGCATTCATCGGCGACGAGGACGAGGGCGCGAAGCTGTTCGCCCCGATCCGCGCGCTCGGCGAGCCGCTCGTCGACATGGTCCAGAAGATGCCCGCCGTCGGGTTGAGCCGCATCCACATGGACCCGGAGAACCCGGTTCCCGGGCTCGGCCATCATCGCCTGATCCAGGAACTGCCGGACGGCGCGATCGACAAGTTCGTCGACGCCGTCGGGGTCGAGATGGACTCTCCGCTGCTCCTCGCCGAGCTGCGCCAGCTCGGCGGTGCGCTGGGACGGTCGGCCGCGAACGCCGGCGCGCTCGAGAAGCTCGACGCGGCGTACGCCTTGTACGCGGTTGGGATCCTGGCGAGCCCCGAGATCGGCCAGGCGGTGGAGGCCAAGCTCGACGAGCTCCACGATGCGATGGACTCGTGGGCGGCCGGCGGCGGCTACTTCAACTTCGCCGAGCGCTCTTGCGAAGTCGAGGCGATCCTCCCGGCGGATGTGTGCGCGCGCCTACGCACGGTCAAGAAGCAGTACGACCCAGCCGGCCTGATCCGCGCCAACCACCAGCTGGCGCTCGAGCGGGCCTAGCCCGACCCCACCTACGGAGCACGCCCGGCAGGATTCGAACCTGCGACTTCCGCCTCCGGAGGGCGGCGCTCTATCCACTGAGCTACGGGCGCTTACGCGCCCAGTCTAGCCCCGCGCACGGGCCTTCCCGTCGCCCTCGCCGCCGCGACGTAGGCTCTCGGCATGGACCTGTCGCTGGTCTTTCTCGGCACCGGGGGGTCGGTGCCCACCGCCCGCCGCGCGACGGCGTGCCTGATGCTGCGCCGCGGCGGCGAGCGGCTGCTGTTCGACTGCGGCGAGGGCGCCCAGCGCCAGATGCAGCGCTCTACGGGGCTCGTCCAGCTCGACGCGATCCACCTCACCCACTACCACGCCGACCACTACCTCGGGCTTCCCGGGCTGCTGAAGACCTACGACCTCCAGGGTCGCGAGGTCCCGCTGCGGGTCGTCGGCCCGCCGGGACTCGCCGAGCTGTTCAAGGCGCTGCGCCGGATCTTCGGCGAGCTCCGCTACGACCTCGAGCTCGTCGAGCTCGACGCCGGCGACGCCGTTTCCGGCGACGGCTACGAGGTGCGCACGTTCCCGGTCAGCCACAGGGTTCGGGCGTACGGCTACGCGATCGTCGAGGCGGCGCGCCCGGGGCGCTTCGACCCCGACCGCGCGCGCGAGCTCGGCGTCGAGCCGGGCCCGGCGTTCAGCGCCCTGCAGCGCGGAGAGGACGTTCCCGGATCCGACGGCGTCGTCCACCCCGACGACGTGATGGGCGCCGAGAGGGTGGGACGGCGGATCGTGATCACGGGCGACACCGCGCCCTGCGAGACGACCGAGCTCGCGGCGCGCGGCGCCTCGCTGCTCGTCCACGACGGGAGCTTCGCGGCCGAGGAGGCGGAGCGGGCGGCCGACACCGGCCACTCGACCGTCCAGGGGGCCGCGGCGCTCGCCCGCAAGGCGGACGTCGAGCTGCTCGCGCTCGTGCACGCATCGTCGCGCTACAACGTCGGCGAGCTCCTCGCCGAGGCGCGCGAGGTCTACCCCGACGCGATCGCCCCGCGCGACTTCGACGTCGTCGAGATCCCGTTCCCTGAGCGGGGCGAGCCGAAGCTCGTTCCGCGCGGGGCGCTCGAAACTGGACCCGACCGGCGCGCCGAGCCCGTCGCGGCTGAGGACGACGGCTAAGGACGCATCGGCCCCCGCTGCTACGCTGGCCGCCGATCCTTTAACCCGGTCCCGAGAGGCCAGGAAGGAGCGCAGTGTGAACGAGAGGGTCGTCCTCGACGGCGACGACGTGCGGCGCACGCTGGTGCGGATCGCGCACGAGATCGTCGAGAAGAATCCCGAGGCGGACGGTGTCGCCCTGGTCGGCATCCACACGCGGGGAGCGGCGCTTGCAACCCGGCTCCATGTCCTCGTCGGCGAGCTGCGCGGCACGGACGTCCCGCTCGGCGATCTCGACATCTCCTTCTACCGCGACGACATCGACGCCCGCGAGCCGGGCGCGCAGCCGGTCGTCCACTCCACGCACCTCGACTTCGAGCTCGCCGGGCGCACGATCGTGCTTGTCGACGACGTCCTGTTCACCGGCCGCACGGTGCGGGCGGCGATCGACGCCCTGTTCGACTACGGGCGCCCGGCCCGGGTCCAGCTCGCCGTGCTCGCCGACCGCGGCCATCGCGAGCTCCCGATCCGCCCCGACTACGTCGGCAAGAACCTGCCGACCGCGCGCGAGGAGCGCGTCAACGTCCGCGTCGAGGAGATCGACTCGGTCGACGAGGTGACGATCGAATCGCGCGAGCAGGCGGGCGTGGCGGCGGGCGAGGAGGAGGGCGGATGAAGCACCTGCTCGCCGTCGAGCATCTGGACCGCGCCGACATCGAGCGCTTCCTCGATCGCGCCGCGAGCTTCGCCGAGGTCGGCCGTCGCGACATCAAGAAGGTCCCGACCCTGCGCGGCCGCACGATCGTCAACCTCTTCTATGAGTCGAGCACGCGCACGAGCTCCTCGTTCGAGCTCGCCGCGAAGCGGCTCTCGGCCGACGTCATCGCGGTCAAGTCGACGGGCTCCTCGGTCGAGAAGGGGGAGTCGCTGAAGGACACGATCGCGACGCTCAGCGCCTACGACCCGGCGGCGATCGTGATCCGCTCGCCGCACGCCGGCGCCGCCGACCTGATCACTCACTGGACCGACGCCTCCGTCGTCAACGCAGGCGACGGCAAGCATGAGCACCCAAGCCAGGCGCTGCTCGACGTCTACACGCTGCGCGAGCGGCTCGGGGATCTCGACGGTCGCAGGATCTGGATCGTCGGCGACATTCTCCACAGCAGGGTCGCGCGCTCGTGCGTGCGCGCGTTCCGGACGATGGGCGCGGAGGTGACGGTGTGCGGGCCGCCGACCCTGATCCCGCACGGCTTCGAGACGCTCGGATGCGAGCTCGCGTACACCCTCGACGGGATCGGCGATGCCGACGTGGTCTACACGCTGCGGATGCAGCTCGAGCGGATGAGCGAGAGCTTCGTGCCCTCGCTCCGCGAGTACGCGACTCGGTACCAGATCGACTCGCGCCGGCTCGGGCCGCGGCAGCTGCTGATGCACCCCGGACCGGTCAACCGCGGCGTCGAGCTCGCCCCCGACGTGATCGACTCGCCGAGCTCGCTGATAACCGCCCAGGTCGAAAGCGGCCTCGTCGTCCGAATGGCGATCCTCTACGAGCTCCTCACCGGGACCGACCGCGCGCCAGGAGACCGCAGCTCTCCGGCGCCCGAGCCCTCGCCGATCGGACAGCCCGCATGAGCACGAGCCGGCGCTCGCTGAGCTGGCGCGAGGGCGAGCCTCACGACCTCGTGCTGAGCGGCGCCCGTGCGCTCGACCCCCGCGCGGACATCGACGCCGCCCACGATGTCGTGATCCGCGGCGGGGAGATCGCCGAGCTCGCCCAGCCCGGGACGGGCGAGGTTGAGGGGGCCGAGGTCGTCGACGCCGAGGGCCTGGTCGCGCTTCCCGCCTTCTTCGATCCCCACGTCCACCTCCGCGTGCCGGGCCACGAGCACAAGGAGGACATCGAGACCGGGACCCGCGCTGCGGCCGCGGGTGGCTACTGCGGCGTGATCGCGATGCCGAACACCGATCCGGTGATCGACTCCGCGTCGCACCTGCGCGCGCTCCGCGACCGCGCCGCCGAGGACGGGTCGGTTCCGGTCGGGTTCCTCGGCGCGATCACGCGTGACCTCGGGGGCGAGGCGCTGACCGAGATGGCCGAGATGCGCGACGCAGGCGCGCTCGGGTTCACCGACGACGGCGTCCCCGTGCACGGGGCGCGCGTACTGCGGAGCGCGATGCAGTACCAGCACCTCGCGGGCGGGGTGCTCGCGCTGCACGAGGAGGAGCCGGACCTCTCCGGCGACGGCTGCATGCACGAGGGCGAGGTCTCGGCGGCGCTCGGCCTCGCCGGGATCCCGTCGGTGTCGGAGTCGACGATGATCGCGCGCGACGCGGCACTCGCGGGACATGAGGACGCGCGCGTCCACACGCTCCACCTCTCGGCCCGCGGCTCGGTCGAGGCGGTCGAGCGCGCGAAGCAAGCCGGGGTCCGGATCAGCGCCGAGGTGACGCCGCACCATCTCGTGCTCACCGAGGATGCGGTGCGCAGCCTCGACGCGCGGTTCAAGATGAACCCGCCGCTCCGCTCCGAGGACGATCGCGCGGCGCTGATCGATGCGCTGCGCTCGGGAGTGATCGACTGCGTCGCCACCGACCACGCCCCGCACGCGATCGACGACAAGGAGGTGCCGTTCGAGGAGGCGGCGATGGGGGTGACCGGGCTCGAGACGGCGTTCGCCGTCCTCAACACCGAACTCGTGCTCCCGGGGGTGCTGGATCTCCCGACGCTCGTCGAGCGCATGACCGCGGGCTCGGCCCTCTACGACCTCGAGCTCCCGACGCTCGCCCCGGGATCTGCGGCCAACGTCGCGCTGATCGACCCCGAGGTCGAGTGGGAGGCGGCGGCGGAGGGATGGGAGAGCCGCTCCGACAACTCATGCTTCGCGGGGCGCACCCTGCGAGGCCGGGTGCTGATGACGGTCGCCGCCGGACGGGTCGCATACCGGCAGCGGAGCTTCGCGATCGGGGCCGCGGGATGATGTTTGAGCGCCGAGTAGGGGACGTTCGGATGCGAGGCGACCAGCAGGTGGGTGTTTGATGTCTCCCAAGCTTGACCCGACGCGCGCGGCCCTGGTCGTGATCGACGTCCAGGAGGGATTTCGCAAGGCGATCCCCGACTTCGACGTCGTCGCCGGTGCGGTTGCGACTCTCGTCGACGGCGCCCGGGCGACCGCCGTCCCGGTCGTCGTCACCGAGCAGTACCCGAAGGGGCTCGGGGCGACGGTCCCCGAGGTCGCCGAGCACCTGCCGGACGATCTGATCCCGATCGAGAAGCTCGTGTTCTCGGCCGCCGAGGCCGACGGCTTCGACCTCTACGGGCGCGACCAGGCGCTCGTGTGCGGGATCGAGACCCACGTGTGCGTGAACCAGACCGTCCTCGATCTGCTCGACGACGGTGTCGAGGTCCATGTCGCGCGCGACGCGGTCGGCTCGCGAACCGAGGACAACCGGCTCGCCGGCCTCGACAAGGTCGAGAGGGCGGGCGCGGCGCTGACGACGGTCGAGATGGCGCTGTTCGAGCTCGTCCGCCGCGCCGGCACCGACCAGTTCAAGCGGGTTCAGGCGCTCGTCAAATGAGCGACGGCTACCTGTTGCTCGAGGACGGGACGCGGCTCGACGGCAAGCTCTGCGGCGCCGGCGGGGAGGTCACGGGCGAGGTCGTGTTCAACACCTCGATGACGGGCTACCAGGAGGCGGTCACCGACCCCTCGTACGCGGGCCAGATCATCACCTTCACCTACCCGTTGATCGGGAACTACGGGGTCTCCTCCGAGGCGATGGAGTCAGACCGCGCGCACGCCCGCGCCGTCGTCATGCGCGAGGCGAAGAACGCCGAGGACGCCGCTGACGCCGAGGGCGGGTGGCTGGACTGGCTGCGCGATTGCGGGGTCCCGGCGATCTCCGGAGTCGATACCCGCGCGCTCGTGCGGCGGATCCGCGACGCGGGCGCGATGCGCGGCGGGATCTTCGCGGCCGAGGAGACCGAGGCCGATGCGCGCGAGCGCGTCGCCGCTGAGCCGTCGATGGCCGGCGCCGACTTCGCGCGCGAGGTCGCGTCGCCCGAGCCGGTTGAGATCCAGGGCTCGGGGCCGCACGTGGTTGGCCTCGACACCGGGATCAAGCATTCGATCATTCGGCAATTTCGCGAGCGAGATTGCCGGTTGACGTTGATCCCGTGCGACGCAGGACCCGAGGCCGTTCTCGATCGCGATCCGGATCTCGTCTTCCTCGCAAACGGCCCCGGCGACCCGGCCGCGCTCGACTACGTCGTCGACACCGTCCGCGATCTCGTCGGCAAGCGCCCCGTCGTCGGGATCTGCCTCGGCCACCAGCTGCTGTGCCGCGCGGTCGGCCTCGAGACGTTCAAGCTCCCGTTCGGGCACCGCGGCGCCAACCACCCCGTCAAGGAGCTCGACAGCGGGCGGATCGAGATCACCTCGCAGAACCACGGCTTCGCGGTCGCGGGTCCCGGCGGCGAGGGCAGGCTCGAGGGGGACGAGCCGGTGCGCTGGGAGACCGACTTCGGCGCCGCCGAGCTCTCGCACCTCAATCTCTACGACCGCACGGTCGAGGGCCTCGTGCTCAAGGACGTCCCCGGCTGCACGGTCCAGTACCACCCGGAGGCCGGGCCGGGGCCGCACGACGCGCGCCACCTCTTCGACCGCTTCCTGGAGCTCGCGGCATGAGCTCGGCCGAGCTTGAGATCAGGGAGGCCGCCGATGCCTAGGCGCGACGACATCGAGAAGATCCTGCTCATTGGCTCGGGGCCGATCGTGATCGGCCAGGCAGCGGAGTTCGACTACTCCGGCGTCCAGGCGTGCAAGGTGCTGCGCGAGGAGGGTTACGAGGTTGTGCTCGTGAACTCGAACCCGGCGACGATCATGACCGACCCCGAGTTCGCCGACCGCACCTACGTCGAGCCGCTCGAGCCGGCCACCGTCGTGCGGATCATCGAGCGCGAGCGTCCCGAAGCGCTGCTGCCGACGCTCGGCGGCCAGACGGCGCTGAACCTTGCCAAGGCGCTGCACGACGACGGGACCCTTGAGCGCTACGACGTCGAGCTGATCGGCGCCGACTACGAGGCGATCCACCGCGCCGAGGACCGTGACGCCTTCCGGAAGACGATCGAGGGCGCCGGGCTGCGGGTACCGTGGTCGCTGATCGCGGACAGCGTCGGCGACGCCGAGCGCGCGCTCGAGGACGGGCGCCTGAACCTTCCGGTGATCGTGCGGCCGGCGTTCACCCTCGGCGGACAGGGCGGAGGCGTGGGCTCAACCGAGACCGAGCTGCGCCAGGTCGTGTCCGAGGGCCTCGCGGCGAGCCCGATCAACCAGGTCCTCGTCGAGGAGTCGGTGCTGGGGTGGGGGGAGTTCGAGCTCGAGCTGATGCGGGACCGCAACGACAACGTCGTCGTCATCTGCTCAATCGAGAACGTCGATCCGATGGGGGTCCACACGGGGGACAGCGTCACGGTCGCCCCGGCCCAGACGCTCACCGACCGTCTGTATCAGGAGCTCCGGGACCAGGCCCTGCGCGTGATCCGCGCGGTCGGCGTCGAGACCGGTGGGTCGAACATCCAGTTCGCGGTCAATCCCAAGAGCGGCGAGATCGTCGTCATCGAGATGAACCCGAGGGTGTCGCGCAGCTCCGCGCTCGCCTCGAAGGCGACCGGCTTCCCGATCGCGAAGATCGCCGCCAAGCTCGCCGTCGGCTACGCGCTCGAGGAGATCCCCAATGACATCACCCGCGCGACGCCGGCCTCGTTTGAGCCGACGATCGACTACGTCGTCACCAAGGTGCCGCGGTTCGCGTTCGAGAAGTTTCCCGGCGCCGAGGGGAGGCTGTCGACGCATATGAAGAGCGTCGGCGAGGCGATGGCGATCGGCCGCACATTCCGCGAGTCGTTCGCGAAGGCGATGCGCTCGCGCGAGCTCGACTCCGTCGCCTCGATCCCGGACCGGGATCACGAGCTGCTCGCGCGGCTCGAGACTCCGTCCTCGGACCGCTTCGATCTCGTACTCGCGGCGTTCGACCGCGGGATCGAGCTCGACACGGTTCAGCAGCGGACGATGATCGACCCCTGGTTCCTGCGCGAGCTCCGGGCGCTCGCGACCGATGGCGACGGGACCGAGGGCCTCGCGCGCACCTATCGCGCCGTCGACACATGCGCGGCCGAGTTCGAGGCCCGGACGCCGTACTTCTACAGCGCGCACGAGCGCCCACCGACCGATCGGGCCGGGGAGGTCAGGCGGGGTGAGCGCAACTCGGTCGTCATCCTCGGCGCTGGGCCGAACCGGATTGGGCAGGGGATCGAGTTCGACTACTGCTGCGTCCACGCTGCGATGACGGTCCGCGAGAGCGACCGCGACGCGGTGATGATCAACTGCAACCCGGAGACGGTCTCCACCGACTACGACACCTCCGACCGCCTCTACTTCGAGCCGCTCACAGCCGAGGACGTGCTCTCGGTGATCGAGGTCGAGCGGCCCGAGGGCGTGATCGTCCAGTTCGGCGGCCAGACGCCGCTGCGCCTGGCGCGCGCGCTCGAGGATGCGGGAGCGCGGCTGCTCGGCACCCCCGTCGACGCGATCGACCTCGCCGAGGACCGCGGCCGGTTTGCGGCCCTGCTCGGCAGGCTCGAGATCGCCCATCCGCCGTACGGGACGGCGCTGTCGGCGGACGAGGCGGTTGCGATCGCCGACCGCGTTGGCTTTCCGCTGCTCGTCCGGCCGTCGTACGTCCTCGGCGGCCGGGCGATGGAGATCTGCTACTCGCCCGAGGGGCTGAGCGCTTACCTGGAGGCGAACGTGAAGGCCGACCAGGAGCACCCGCTGCTGCTCGACCGCTTCCTCGAGGAGGCGATCGAGGTCGACGTTGACGCGCTCGGAGACGGCAACGAGGTGCACGTCGCGGCGATCATGCAGCACGTCGAGGAGGCCGGCGTCCACTCCGGCGACTCGGCGTGCGTGATCCCGCCGATGAGCCTCGGCGAGGACATGCTCGAGGCGATCCGCGAGGCGACGAGGTCGATCGCGCTCGAGCTCGGGGTCGTCGGGCTGATCAACATCCAGTACGCGGTCGCCGGGGGCGACCTCTACGTGATCGAGGCCAACCCCAGGGCCTCGAGAACGGTGCCGTTCGTGAGCAAGGCGATCGGCGCGCCGCTGGCGAAGATCGCCTGCCGGCTGATGCTCGGCGAGCCGCTCGCCGACCAGGAGCTCCCCGACCCGCCGACCGACCACGTGAGCGTGAAGGAGGCGGTGCTGCCGTTCGCGCGCTTCGCCGGCGTCGACTCGGTGCTCGGGCCGGAGATGAAGAGCACGGGCGAGGTGATGGGGATCGCGCGCGACTTCCCAACCGCGTTCGGCAAGGCGCAGGCCGCGGCCGGCGTCACGCTCCCCAGCGACGGCGCAGTCTTCATCAGCGTCACCGACACCGACAAGCCGGCGGCTACGCAGCTCGCGGCGCGATTCCACGACCTCGGCTTCAAGGTGCTCGCGACCGCGGGGACCGCGCAGGCGATCTCGCGGATGGGGGTGCCGGTCGAGAAGATCAACAAGATCGGCGAGGGCTCCCCCCACGTCGTCGACTACATCGGCCGCGACGAGGTCGGGATGGTGATCAACACGCCGAGCGGCGGGGGGGCGCGCAGCGACGGCTACGAGATCCGCACCGCCGCGGTCCGCCGCGGGATCCCGTGCATCACGACGATGACCGGCGCCTCGGCGGCGGCGCGCGCGATCTTCGCCCGCCGCGAGCATGGCGCCGAGGTCCGCTCGCTCCAGGAGCTCCATGACAGGACGACGCCCGGTGCCGAGGCTCGCGTCTGAGGGCGACCGCGCCGCCGCGCCGCTCGGGCGTCGGATCGCCGAGGTCGTCGCGAATCGCGAGTCCGGCGCCTACCGGATCTTCTCCGCGCTTGACGCCGATGGGCCGGAGCCCGGTGCGGGGCAGTTCTACATGCTCGCCTCCGCGGAGCGATGGGAGCTGGATGACGGCCGGCCGTACCTCCGCGCCCGTTCTCGGTCTCCGAGGCCACACGGACGCCGCGCGGTGTCAGGCTCGACTTCCTCGTCGAGGCGATCGGGGCCGGCACCCACCGGCTCGCGGCGCTGGAGCCGGGGGAGGGATTGGCGATCGTCGGCCCGCTCGGGCGCTCGTTCTCGCCGCCCGCGGCGCTGGCGCCCGGTGCCGCCGGCGCGGTCCTCGTCGGCGGCGGGATCGGGGTCGCGCCGCTCGCGATCTGGCGCCGCAGGCTGGTCGAGGGAGGCGCTCCGGCGCGGGTCCTGCTCGGCTTCCGCGATCGCTCCCACGCGGGCGGGCTCGAGCTCTTCGACTGTTCCGAGATACGGCTCGCGAGCGAGGACGGACACACCGGCCACCGCGGCTACGTCACCGACCTGCTCGCGGTTCTGCTCGAGGGCGACGACGCGGCGAGCGCGGCCGTGTACGCGTGCGGGCCCCCGGCGATGCTCGAGGCGGTGCGGGTGATGTGCGCGGAGCGCGGAGTCGCCGCGGAGCTCGCGATGGAGGCGCCGATGGCGTGCGGGTTCGGCGCCTGCATGGGGTGTGCGATCCCGCTCGCGTCGGGCGGATACATGCGCCTGTGCATCGACGGGCCCGTCGTCAACGCCGGTGACGTTGAGACCGCCCTCGTCGCCGGGTCGGGCCACTGAGGATGGCCAGGCAGGCTCCAGACATCAGACGGCAGCCATCGGACACGGGCATGGCTCCCGATCTCCGAAGTCCGGAGTCTGGGGTCGACCTGCGCGCCGAGCTCTGCGGAATACGCTCGCGCATCCGATCCTGAACGCCTCGGGGACCTTCGACGCGATCTCCGCCCGGCGCGCGTTCGGGGACGAGCTGATCGAGAGGCTCCCCTTCTCCGCCTTCGTCTCGAAGACGATCACCCCCGAGCCGCGGGCTGGGAACGCGCCGCCGCGGCTGTTCGAGACCCCAGCCGGGATGATCAACTCGATCGGCCTCCCGAACAAGGGCCTCGCCGGCTTCCTCGAATCAGACCTGCCCGAGCTCGCGAAGCTGCCGGTGCCGCTGATCGTCTCGGTGATGGGCCAGAGCCACGACGAGTTCGCCCGCCTTGTCGACGGCGTCGCACCGCACGACGAAGTGGCCGGCCTGGAGCTGAACGTGTCGTGTCCCAACGTCGAGTCGGGGCTGATCGTCGGCGAGCAGTCGGAGGAGACGCTGTCGCTGCTGCGGATCATCCGCGCGCTGACCGCGAAGCCGCTGATCGTCAAGCTGACCCCGAACGTCGCGGACCCGGGCGCGGTCGCGCTCGCGGCGCAGGAGGGCGGCGCGGACGCGGTCTCGCTGATCAACACCCTGAAGGCGAGCGCGCTCGACCCGGAGACGCTCGGTCCCTGGCTCGGAGGCGGGGGCGGCGGCCTCTCGGGGCCGGCGCTCCGCGCTCACGCGCTACAACAGGTCGGGGTTGTTGCGGGTGCGGTGTCGATCCCGGTCGTCGGCATGGGCGGGGTCGAGACCGGCTTCGACGCGCTCGCGCTGCTAGTCGCCGGGGCGAGCGCCGTCGCCGTCGGGACGGCCAGCTTCCGCGATCCGCTCGCCGCCGGGCGCGTCCGCGACGAGCTCGCGAGTGAGCTCGCGGAGAGGGAGATCGCCACTCCGGCGGAGCTCCGGATCGAGGCCGACTCGACCTCAACTTGAGGTCGAATCGAATTTGGCCGAAAAACCGGCGAATTCGCTTGCGCCCCGATGGGGCGGGGATATACTCGCGCCCGCCGATGGTCGCCGCCCCCGTCCAAACCGCCACCGCCGTTCCGGAGAGGACCCACGACCAGCGGATGAGGGCATTGCGGCGGGCGAACGAGATCCGCAGCAAGCGCGCTCAGTTGAAGCGTGACCTCAAGGCCGGCAAGGTCAAGGTCGAGACGCTTCTCCTCGATCCGCCCGAGTACGTCAACTCGGCGAAGGCGTTCGACATGATCCTCGCGGTGCCGAAGTACGGTCGCGTGAAGGCGAACCGGATCCTCAACCAGTGCCGGATCTCGCCGAGCAAGACGATCGGCGGCCTCTCGGAGCGCCAGCGCGCTGAGCTCGTCGCGCTGCTCCGCCGATAGCCCGAGTCTTCGTCATCACCGGGCCCTCTGGGGTCGGGAAAGGGACGCTGATCTCGCGGTTGTTCGAGCGCGTCCCGGGTTTGGAGATGTCGGTGTCGGCGACGACGCGTACACCGCGCGAGGGCGAGGTCGACGGGCGCGACTACCACTTCCTCGACCCCGCCGAGTTCGACCGGCTGGCGCGCGAGGGGGCATTCCTCGAGCACGCGACGTACAGCGGCAACCGCTACGGGACGTTGCGGTCCGAGGTCGAGCGGCGACTCGAAACCGGGAGCTCGGTTGTGCTCGAGATCGAGGTGCAGGGCGCGCGCCAGCTCCGCGCCGCGATGCCCGAGTCGGTCCAGGTCTTCATCGCCCCGCCGAGCGCCGCCGACCTCCGCCGCCGCCTTGAGCGGCGCGGGACCGACTCGGAGCAGGCGATCGAGTCGAGGCTGAAGACGGCCGAGCTCGAGCTCGAGGCCCAGCCCGAGTTCGCCTACGTGATCGTCAACGATGACATCAAGCGTGCGGCGGAGGAGCTCGACCGGCTTGTCCGCCGCGAGCTCGGGCTATCCTCTTGACGATGATCAGTCCACGTGAAGACAAGCTCCTCGCTCGCACCGACTCGCACTACGCCGCCGTGGTCGTCGTCGCGAAGCGCGCGCGGCAGCTGAACAGCTATTACCGCGCGCTCGGTGAGGGCACCTACGAGGAGTACACGCCGCCGATGGTCGAGACCGCGAGCGGCAACTATCTGACGATCTCGCTCGAGGAGCTCGCCGCGGGCAAGATCGACTACTCGTACCGCCAGACCTAGGAGGCCGCCATCGCCCGGATCCTGCTCGGGGTCACCGGCGGCATCGCCGCCTACAAGGCCCTGGAGCTTGCGCGCCTGGCGACGAAGTCCGGGCACGCGGTCCGCGTGCTGATGACCGAGTCGGCGACGCGGTTCGTCGGTCCGGCCTCGTTCGAGGGGATCGTCGGCGCCCCGGTGCTGATCGACGAGTTCGATCGCGATCCCGCCCGGGGCGCGTACCCCGGCGATCCCGCGCCCGACCACGATCCGATCGGCCATCTCGAGGTCGCCGCCAATGCCGATGCGTACCTCGTCGCCCCGGCGAGCGCGAACACGATCGCGAAGCTCACCGCCGGGCTCACCGACTCGATGCTGACGACGGCGTTTCTCGCCTGCACCGCGCCGCGTGCGGTCGCCCCGGCGATGAACGACCGCATGTACGCGGACGCGGCAACGCAGGACAACCTCGCGACCCTGCTCGAGCGCGGGATCCGCGTCATCGACCCGGAGGAGGGGCAGCTGGCGTCCCGGGGCGAGGTCGGCGTCGGCCGCCTTCCCGACCCAGCGCGCCTGCTGGCCGAGGTCGAAGCGCTGATCCCGGGCGAGTCCGGCGCCTGGGACGGGCTTCGAGTGCTGGTGACCGCCGGCGGTACCCGCGAGGCAATTGACGCGGTTCGCTTCATCGGCAACCGCTCAAGCGGGCGCATGGGCATGGCGCTCGCCGACCGCGCCGCTCGGCGCGGCGCGGACGTGACGCTGATCGCCGCGAACGTCGCGCTGCCGACCCCGCCCGGGGTGCGCCGGATCGACGTCGAGAGCGCCGCCGAGCTCTCCGCGGCGCTGAGGGCCGAGTTCCCCAACGCCCACGTCCTGCTGATGGCCGCCGCCGTCGCCGACTTCCGGCCGCTCGAGCCGGGGGAGGGGAAGATCGCGCGCGAGGCGACCGGCGAGCTCGAGCTTCGGCTCGAGCCGACCGAGGACGCGTTGGCAAGCGTCGCCCGACAGCGGGGAGCCGGACAGACTCTGATCGGCTTCGCGGCCGAGCACGGGGGGGACCCGGTCGAGCGCGGGCGGGCAAAGCTCGAGCGCAAGGGGCTCGACGCGATCGTTGTCAACGATGTCTCCCGGCCCGAGATCGGATTCGACAGCGAGCAGAACGAGGTCACGATCGTCGACGCCGCGGGCGAGGTCGAGGTCGGATTCAGCTCCAAGCTCGAGGTCGCGGACGTGATCCTCGACCGCGTCGAGGCGCTCCGGAAGGGCTCCGGGGCTCGCGCCTGACGCCCGCCTACACTAGAAGCGGTGGGCGGCGCACCTCATACACCTGACGACGGGCAGGGTCACGGGCCGGGCGAAGACACCTCGGTCTACTCGCTGTATCGGCGCGGGATGTCGTTGCTCGAGAACGGCGACTTCGAGTCCGCGTCCGTCCCACTGAGCAAGGCCGCGAAGCGGGCGCCCGAGAAGAGCTCGGTGCGCGAGGCGCTCGGACGCGCCTACTTCCGCTCGCGGCGCTTCGAGGAGGCGGCGGAGGAGTTCGAGGCCGTCGTCGAGCGCTACCCGGTCAACGACTTCGCCCACTTCTGCCTCGGGCGCGCGCTCAGCCTCACCGGCCGGCGCGATCGGGCGCGGCGCCACCTCGCGATCGCCGCCAACCTGCGCCCCGAGCGCCAGGACTACCGCCTCTACCGCGAGCGACTGGCCGCCCTCCGCTAGCGGCACCGGTGCGGCGCGACGTGCGCGATAGTTCGCGCATGCGGGCCCTCGTCCAGCGCGTCAGCGCCGCGTCGGTCTCAGTCGACGACGACACCCTCGCCACTATCGGGCCCGGCCTGCTCGTCCTGCTCGGGGTCGGGAGCGACGACGCCGAGGCCGACGCCGACCGCCTCGCCGACAAGGTCAGCGCGCTGCGGATCTTCGACGACGCCCACGGCCGAATGAACGAGCCGCTCGGTGACCGCGAGGTCCTGTGCGTGAGCCAGTTCACGCTCTACGCCGACACCCGCAAGGGCAACCGGCCGAGCTACACCGCGGCGGCGCCGGCGGAGCTCGCCGAGCCACTCTACGAGCGCTTCTGCGAGCGGATCGGCGGCAAGCGCGGCCGCTTCGGGGCGCGGATGCGGGTCGAGCTCGCGAACGACGGACCCGTCACCCTGATGCTCGAGTCATGAGCTTCGTCAACTTCCGGCTGGTCGGTGGGGCGCTGGCGGCGGCCCTGATCAAGCTCCCGCTGCTCGTCTTCGCCGCCGCCGCAGTCGCCGGAGCGGTCCGTCTCGCCACGCTTCGCCGCCTTGGACGACGCTCGGCACCGGGGCTATACTGATCCGCAGCTTTTCGTACCCGAACCCTTTACCGAAGGTGGGCCCGGGCCCACCTTTTATTTCGGCCTAACGCGGCCATTTCGAGCCCGAACAGGAGCAATGCAAGACCTCCAGGAGACGATCGAGACCAAGCTTGAGAGCCTCGAGCCCGATGTCGAGGTGGTCGCCGTCGAGCGCCCCGGCGCCGACACGCTGCGCATCTACATCGATCGTCCCGGAGGGGTTGACCTCGCCCTCTGCGAGCGGGTCACGAACGACCTCCGCGAGCTGCTCGAGAGCTACTCGCTCGAAGTCTCCTCGCCCGGGCTCGACCGCCCGCTGACCAAGCCCGAGCACTTCCGGCGTTTCGTCGGCAAGCGGGTCCGGGTTCGCACGCGCGGCGAGATCGAGGGCCGCCGAAGCTTCACCGGCACGTTGACCGCAGCCGACGAGCGCAGCGTATGCGTGGACGCCGGCGGCGACAGGGTCGACATCCCGCTCGACGAGGTGCACCGTTCGAACCTGATTCCCGACTTCTCGGAGGTGGAGCCGTCATGACCCAGGAGATCGTCGAGGCAGTTCGGACGCTCGAGCAGGAGAAGGGGATCGACGCCGAGACGCTGATGTCGGCGCTCGAGGACGCGCTGCTGTCCGCGTACAAGAAGACCCCGGGCTCCGCCAAATACGCCCGCGTCGAGCTCGACCGCGGGACCGCGGACTTCCGAGTCTTCGAGCTCATTCTCCCGCCCGCGCTCGAGGAGCAGCTCGTCGCCGAGGCGCTCGAGGAGCAGGAGGAGGAGGAGCCGGCCATCGACCCGACCACGGGTGAGCTGCGCGAGCCCGAGGATCCCGAGCTCGACCCCGAGAAGCTGAAGCCGTACGAAGACCAGATCGAGAGCCGCGACGTGACGCCGAAGGACTTCGGGCGGATCGCCGCCCAGACCGCGAAGCAGGTGATCCTGCAGCGGATCCGTGAGGCGGAGCGGGCGATGATGTTCGAGGAGTACCAGGACCGCGTCGGCGAGCTCGTGACCGGCCTGATCCAGCAGTCCGACAGCCGCTACACGCTCGTGCAGCTGCGCGAGCGTGTCGAGGCGCTGTTGCCGAAGTCCGAGCAGGTGTACAGCGAGCGCTACGACCACGGGATGCGGATCAAGACCGTGATCACCGACGTCTCCGCAGAGGGCAAGGGCCCGAGCATCGTCGTCTCGCGGCGCGACTCCGAGCTGATCCGAAAGCTGTTCGAGATCGAGGTGCCGGAGATCGCCGACAAGCTCGTCGAGATCGTCAACGTCGCGCGTGAGCCGGGCTACCGCTCGAAGATCGCGGTGATCTCCCACGCCGACGGCGTCGACCCGGTCGGCGCATGTGTCGGGCCACGTGGCTCGCGCGTGCGGATGGTCGTCTCCGAGCTCCGCGGGGAGAAGATTGACATCATCCCCTTCAACGACGAGCCCGCGCGGTTCGTCGCCAAGGCGCTCTCCCCGGCCCGCGTCCGCGAGGTGCTCGTCGACGACGAGGGCAAGCAGGCGACCGTGATCGTCCCCGACGACCAGCTCTCGCTGGCGATCGGGCGCGACGGTCAGAACGCCCGCCTCGCGGCGAAGCTGACCGGCTGGCACGTCGACATCAAGTCCGAGAGCGAGTTCTCCGAGGTCGAGCAGGACCTCGAGATCGAGGGGGCGGAGGATGCCGACGGGCGCTGCGCGGCTGTGCTATCCGCGGGCCGGCGGTGCCCGAATGCGGCGCTGTCCGGCTCCCGCTACTGCGGCCTTCCCCAGCATCAGGCGCTGGCCCGCTTCGGGACCAACAGCGTCACCGTTCTCTCCTCGCTCTCCGACGAGGAGGTCGCGACGCTCGCCGATCGCGACGCCGACGACGGCGCCGTCGCACCGCTTGTCGAGCGCGCCGAGGCGAGTCTCGCCGAGCAGGAGGCCGCCGCCGAGACCGATGAGCCGGAGGACGCGGAGGACTCGAACGCCGCAGCAGAGGCCCTCGTCGACGAGGAGGCCGCCGAGAAGGAGACGATCGTCAAGGAGGACCAGGAGCTCGAGGACGAGGACGCCGAGGAGGAGCTCGAGGCCGAGGTCGAGACTGCGGAGGAGGAGACCGAGGTCGAGGCGGAGATCGAGTCTGAGGAGGCCCTCGAGGAGGCCGCCGCCGAGACCGATGAGCCGGAGGACGCGGAGGACTCGAACGCCGCAGCAGAGGCCCTCGTCGACGAGGAGGCCGCCGAGAAGGAGACGATCGTCAAGGAGGACCAGGAGCTCGAGGACGAGGACGCCGAGGAGCCCGCCGAGGCGAAGGCCGAGGCCGAGTAGCGCGGTACAGATGGCAAAGAAGCGTGTTCACGAGATCGCCAAGCAGCAGGGCCTGACGAGCAAGGAGGTCCTCGCTGCCCTGAACGCTGCCGGGATCGAGGCCAAGGCGGCAGCGTCGAGCGTCGAGGAGGACGTTGCGCTGAAGGCGCTCGGTCCCGCAACCGCGGACGGCGGCGGGGCGGCGACGAAGACGACCGCCAAGCCGGCGGCGAAGAAGGCGCAGAAGAAGCCGAAGGCCGCCGCCGCGACCGAGACGAAGCAGAAGCCCGCCGCGGGGCCGGAGCCGAAGGCGGATTCGAAGCAGAAGCCCGCCGCGAAGTCGAAGCCGAAGGCATCGGGCGGAGACGGGGACGGCAAGCCGGCCGCGCCAAAGCGGAAGCCGAAGCAGACGCCCCCCCGCACACGCTCCGAGGGCGGGGGCGGCCAGACCGTCGCCACCCCCGGCGGCCGCCGCCAGCGGCGCGTCGTCATCGATTCTCAGGCGTCGCGGCGCGACAACATGCCGCCGCCGCCCCCGCACCGGCCCCCGCGCCGCCGCGGCGGCCGCCGCCGCCGCCCGCTCCTCGAGGAGCCGGTCGCAAAGACCGAGGTCGCCCCGCCCGAGGCGACGAAGATCAACTCTGGAGCCACGGTTCGCGAGGTCGCCGAGACCCTCGACCTCGGCAGCGGCGAGCTGATCAAGAAGCTGATGGAGCTCGGCGAGATGGCGACGCTGACGCAGACGCTCTCGGACGAGATGATCACGGTCCTCGCCGAGAGCTTCGACCGCGAGATCGAGATCGTGCACGCGGCCGAGGAGGTCGTCGAGGAGCCGACCTTCGAGGACGCGGCGGAGGACCTCGCGGAGCGCCCGCCGGTGGTCACGATCATGGGCCACGTCGACCACGGAAAGACGTCGTTGCTCGACGCGATCCGCGAGACCGAGGTGGTTGCGGGCGAGGCCGGCGGGATCACGCAGCACATCGGCGCCTACCAGGTCCACCACGACGGCCGCACAATCACCTTCCTCGACACCCCGGGTCACGAGGCGTTCACGGCGATGCGCGCGCGCGGCGCCGAGGTCACCGATCTCGCGGTGATTGTCGTCGCCGCCGATGACGGCGTGATGCCGCAGACGACCGAGGCGATCGACCACGCGAAGGCCGCTGACGTGCCGATGATGATCGCCGTGAACAAGGTCGACAAGGAGGGTGCGCAGCCCGACCGCGTCCGCAACGAGCTCGCCTCATCACAGGGCCTCAACCCCGAGGAGTGGGGCGGCGAGACCGTCTACTGCGACGTCTCGGCGAAGACGAAGGACGGGCTCGACAACCTGCTGCAGATGATCGTCCTCGTCTCCGAGCTCGAGGAGCTGAAGGCGAACCCCACGGCCCCGGCGTCGGGCACCGTGGTCGAGTCGAAGCTCGATCCCGGACGCGGCCCGGTCGTCACCGTGCTCGTCCAGCGCGGAACGCTTCACGTCGGGGACGCGCTTATCGCCGGCTCGCAATGGGGCCGCGTCCGCGCCATGCACGACTACACCGGCGAGCGCATCGAGGAGGCGCGGCCGGGGACCCCGGTCGAGGTGCTCGGCTTCGACGGCGTCTGCGAGGCCGGCGACCACGTTGAGGCGGTCGAGAACGAGCGCAAGGCCCGCCAGCTCGCCGGCGAGCGCGCGCACCGGCTGAAGACCGAGGCTCTCGCCCGCCGCGAGGCACGCAAGATCACACTCGACGAGGTCTTCGCGAAGGCCAGGGTCGGCGCGCTGAAGCAGCTCAACATCGTCCTCAAGGCGGACGTGACGGGCTCGCTCGAAGCGCTCCTGGACGAGATCGCCAAGGTGCCGCAGGACCAAGTCGCGATCGACGTGATCCGCTCCGCCCCCGGCGGAATCAACGAGTCCGACGTCATGCTCGCCGCCGCCTCCGACGCGATCATCGTCGGCTTCAACGTACGGCCGAACGCCGAGGCCCGACGCGCCGCCGAGGACGAGGGCGTCGAGATCCGCACGTACTCGGTGATCTACAAGGTCACCGAGGAGCTCCGCACCGCGCTCGAGGGCATGCTCGAGCCGGAGGAGGTCGAGCAGATCGTCGGTGAGGTCGAGGTCAAGGAGCTCTTCCGCTCCTCGCGCTGGGGCACGATCGCCGGCTGCCTCGTCACCGAGGGCCGCGTCAGGCGAGACGCGGAGGTCCGCCTCGTCCGCGACGGGACCGTCATCTGGTCAGGGCGGGTAGGCTCGCTGCGGCGCTTCAAGGACGATGTGCAGGAGGTCGAGCAGGGCCTCGAGTGCGGGATCGTCCTCGACGGCTACCAGGACGTCAAGGTCGACGACGTGCTCGAGATCTTCGAGACCCGCGAGGTCGAGAAGACGCTCGAGTAGCCGCCGCCCGGTAGACGAGCATTCCAGCCGCCCGACCGCGGGTCCTGTCGCGCGACCACCGTCGCGGTCCAGGCATTCCCGCGACGGCTGGGTCGCGCGCCACCCGCGGATGTGCGCCCCAAGGACCACGTCGTCAGGGACGGCGCCAGCGTCTCCGGCGTTCATTTCGGCCTCACGTTTCCGGGGCAAGGAACCCTTCGCGAAGACCGAACGCGGTGAGCGGCCCCTAAAGCGAAGCGCGGGACCGGGCCGGGGCCCGATCCCGCGCTTGAGATCGTTCCGGTGGGTCAGCCCGCCGGGCAGATCATCTGAACGTAGAACGGCTCGTCGTTGGGGACGTTGCCCCCGGTGCGAGTGAACACGTTGATCGTGTTCGCATCCGCAACACCAACCGCCACGAGCGCAATCACTGGGGCGGTGTTGTTAGCGGCCCCGCCCGAGATAGTGCAGCCGGTGATCGGTCGGCCAAACGACACGTGGTATTGCCCGGAGTTCGCGCCGCCTTGGTGGCTGGACGTCGCCCCGGACGGGATCGACCCGAGCAGGGTCCCAGTGGCGAGGACGTTCGCCGAATAGACGTTGTTGGCGATCTTCGCGCTGTCGGCGCTTGCGACGTTCAGCGTCGGCGCCGCCTTGGAGATCTCCTGGTCGGCGATCTTCTTGACCTTCTTCGTCGTGACCTTCTTGCTGTGGACGCCGGTCCCGGCCACGGCCGCTCCGGCCATCGCCATGACGAGCGCGATCACGGCCACGACCATCGCCGCAGACGGGCGTCTGGGTGCGAACCTGTGCATCTTCCCTCCTAGGTGACAGGCCGCCGGTCCTCCCCGACGGCGAACCCGCGCAGTGTCGCATCCGCGACAGTGCGCCGCAGTCCGCTCGACGTAGAGTTAAGGCTGTGAACGGCTACGTGTGCCTGGTCGAGGTTCATCTCCACCTCAACGAGTCGGGAAACCTGAAGCAGAAGCGAAAGGTCCTGCATTCGCTGAAGGCGCAGGTGCGCAAGCGCTTCGGCGCCTCCGTGGCGGAGATCGACGGTCACGACACCTGGCAGCGCGCGGTTCTCCTGTGCGCCCTGGTCGGCGACACCGGTGTCGAGGACCGCGCCGGCGAGCTGGAGCGGTTCGTGCAGTCTCGGTGTCCGGACGAGTGCCGGTTCGAGCGCGACCTCCTCAGCCTCGCCGACGTCCGCGGCTGAGAGGCCGCTGAGCGCCGCTGCAACGAGCGAGGCCAGTGATGCATCGCGCCGCTATAGTCGCGCGGCGATGCCCTCCGCCCGGATGCGGCGCGTCAACGAGTTGATGCTCGAAGTCATCGGGAGCGCTATCGCGACTGAACTTCAAGACCCAAGGATCGGATTCGTCACCGTGACTGCCGTCGATACAAGCCCCGACCTTCGCCGCGCCAAGGTCTACGTCAGCGTGCTCGGATCCAACGAAGAGCGCGAGGCGACGCTGGCCGGACTTCGCTCCGCGCACGGCGTGCTCCAGAGCGCGATCGCGCGCGAGATGCGGATCAAGCGCACGCCGACCCTCAGCTTCCACTACGACGACACCGCCGAGCGGGCCGACCGCGTGACGCGACTTCTCGACTCATGAGCAGGACGGCCGAAGCCGTGGCTGGCTCGATCGACGAGATCGCCGCGGAGATCCACTCCCACGACCGCTTCCTGCTGACCACGCATGAGAACCCCGACGGGGACGCGCTCGGGTCGCTGCTCGCCTTCCACCACATTCTCCGCCAGCTCGGCAAGGACTCGGTGATGTTCCTCGCCTCAAAGGAGTTCCCGCTTCCGATCGAGTACCGGTTCCTGCCACTCGAGGAGGTCTTCCACGAGGCACCGGCCGACCTTATCGACCGCGTGCTCGTGTTCCTCGACTGCGGGAACATCGACCGGATGCCGGTTGACTGGCTCCAGCGCGACGGAGCGCGGATCCTCAATGTCGACCACCATCACGACAACACTCGCTTCGGGACCGTGAACCTGGTCGACGTCGACGTCTCCTCGACCGCGGAGATCGTGTACGGCCTCGCGACGCGGCTCGAGGTCGAGATCACACCCGAGATCGCCAGCGCGCTCTATGTCGGGCTGGTCACCGACACGGGCCGGTTCATGTACGAGAACACCGGTGCCGACACGCACCGGGTCGCCGCCGAGCTGATCGAGGCCGGCGTCGACGTCAGCGATATCTACAGCCGTCTCTACGAGCGCGTCCCGATCGAGAAGCTGAAGCTGGTCTCCCGTGCGCTCGAGAAGATCGAGCGCCGCGACGACGGGGCGCTCGCGATCGCCTACCTGACCGAAAGCGACTATCGCGACACCGGCGCCGACGAGGTCCTGACCGAGGGGATCATCGACTACCTGCGCTCGCTCGAGGGCGCATCCGTTGCGGCGCTCGTCCGCGATCGCGCCGACGGCGCCCAGGGCGCCCGCAAGGTCAGCCTGCGCGCGGTCAACGGCCGCGTCGACGTCTCGAAGATCGCGCGCGAGAAGGGGGGAGGGGGGCACACTCGGGCGGCCGGGTTCTCCACCGATCTCAGCTACTCGGAGGTGCTCGAGTTCCTCAGTGCCGAGGTCAGGGCGCAGCTCTAGGACGTTGGGCGCCGCGGCCGGCGTCCTGCTCCGCGACAAGCCGGCCGGCGCCACCTCGCACGACGTAGTCGCGGCCGTGCGCCGCGAGCGCGGGGTCAAGGCCGGCCACGCCGGCACCCTGGACCCGTTCGCGACCGGGCTCCTGCTCGTGCTGCTCGGCCGCGCGACTCGGCTGCAGCGCTACATGCTGTTCCTCCCGAAGGTCTACCGCGCCGTCGCGCGGCTGGGTTGGCGATCGACCACCGGAGACCCGGACGGCGAGCTTGAGCACACCGGCCGGCTCCCGGGTCGACTCGAGCTCCCGGTCGGCCGGATCGAGCAGCAGGTTCCGATGACGTCCGCGGTCAAGGTCGGCGGTGAGCGCCTGTACCGCCGCGCGCACCGGGGCGAGAAGATCGAGACGCCGGTTCGCACCGTCAACGTCCACCGTGCCGTGCTCGTTTCGACCGACGGCGACGGCGGGCGAGCCGAGTTCGAGATCGAGTGCTCGTCGGGGACGTACGTGCGCTCGCTGATCGAGACGCTCGGCGACGCATACTGTGAGCGGCTGCGGCGCACCGCGATCGGACCGTTCCGTGTCGAGGACGCCGGCGAGGAGCCGATCGGGCTGACGCGGGCGCTTGCGTTCCTACCCGAGCGCGCGCTGTCCGCCGCCGAGACAGAGCGAGTCGGCCACGGGGTTCCCGTTCCCGCGGGGAACGCCGGCGAGGGCGCGGTGCGGATGACCCACGATGGCGCGGTGGTCGCAGTCGGAATCAGGCGCGATGATCTGATCAAGCCCGAAGTCGTCTTGATGGAGTCGTCTTGACGTGAGGTTCTGACTTGAGCATCAAGGTCACCAAGCTCCCCAACGCGAAGCCGCGCCCGCGCGATGTCGCGATCGGGACCTTCGACGGAGTCCACGTCGGGCACCGCGCGGTGATCGGAGACGCCGACACCGTGCTCACGTTCGAGCCTCATCCGGTGCGGATCCTCAACCCGGAGGCGGCGCCGAAGCTGATCATGCCGTTCGAGATCAAGCGCGATGTGATCGATGGCCTCGGCGTCGAAGAGCTCGTCGTTATCCCGTTCGACCGCGAGTTCGCCGGCATCGACCCGGCGGAGTTCTGCTCCAGTGTGCTCGTCGACCGGCTCGGCGCGAAGAACGTCTCCGTCGGTGAGAACTTCCGCTTCGGCAAGCGCGCCCGAGGCGACCCCGAGATGCTCGCGGAGCGCGACGAGTTCACAACCAGGATCGTCCCGCTGGTCGAGGTCGACGGCGAGACCGTGTCCTCGAGCCGGATCAGGGCGCTGATCGCCGCCGGCGCCCTCGACACCGCCGCGCGCTGCCTCGCGGCGCCCTACCTGCTCCAGGGTGAGGTCGTCGAGGGCGACACGCGCGGCCGCAGGCTTGGATTCCCGACCGCGAACATCGTCCCCGACGACAGCCTCATCGTCCCCGGCCACGGTGTCTACGCGGCGTTCGCGAACGAGCATCCCGCGGCAGTCAACGTCGGTGTTCGCCCGCAGTTCGCGACCGGTCGCGGCCTGCTCGTCGAGGCGCACCTGATCGACTTCGAAGGCGACCTCTACGGGCGCGATCTGCGGATCGCGTTCGTTTCCCGGCTGCGCGGAGAGCGGCGCTTTCCCGGGGTCGAGGACCTGATCGCGCAGATGCACCGCGACGTGGAGGCGGCCCGAGAGCTCTGTGCTACTTTCTCCCCGCCGTAGGGAGCGCTCCGAAGTTGGGGGGCGCTTCAAGCGTTTTGATGAACCGATTCGAATGTCGCTGACGAAAGAGAAGAAAGCCGAGCTGATCGGCAAGTACGGCCGCGCCGACGGCGACACGGGGTCGGCGGAGGTCCAGGTCGCGCTGCTCACCGAGCGCATCAACGAGCTCACAGAGCACCTGCGCACCCACAGCAAGGACCACCACTCGCGGCGTGGACTGCTGATGCTCGTCGGCAAGCGGCGGCGCCTGCTCGCCTACCTCGAGCGCCACGACCTCGACCGCTACCGCGCGCTCGTCTCCGAGCTCGGCCTCCGGCACTAGCCGCGAGGTCCACGGGGTGATCGCGGCAGGTACACCGGCGCCCGGCTTCTCGCTCCCGGACCACGACGGCAACATGGTCGGGCTCGAAGATTTCGAGGGAAGGAAGCTCGTGCTCGCCTTCTATCCGCTCGACTTCAGCCCCGTGTGCACGGACCAGCTCTCGATCTACCAGGAGGTCCTCGACGAGATCGAGGCCGAGGGCGCGAGCCTTGTCGGCGTCAGCGTCGACTCGGCGTACTGCCACGCCGCGTTTCGCAAGCACCTCAACCTGGCGATCCCGCTGCTCGCGGACTTCAATCCCAAGGGCAAGATGGCCGAGTCCTACGGCGCCTACATCGAGGCGGCTGGGATCACCAACCGCTCGCTCGTGCTCGTCGACGAGGAGGGTAAGGTCGCATGGTCCTACGCGTCCGAGAAGGGTGAGATCCCGGGCGCGAACCTGATCTTCGACGCCTTGGCGGGAGACTGACGTCTCCGAGCTGACCACGGCCGGGGTGCCTCCGGTCGGGCCCGACGACCACGTTCGCGGCGACGGGCCGGAGGCGATCCTCTATCTCGACCTCGGCTGCCCCCACTGCGCCGCAGCATGGGGCCGGATCCGCGAGCTCGAGCTGCGGCTGGCGTTCCGCCACTTTCCGGTCGCGAGCAAGCACCCGCGCGCCCCGGCGCTGCACGCCGCGGCCGAGGCGGCGGGAATGCAGGCTGAGGAGCGGTTCTGGGAGATGTGCGACTCGCTGCTCGTTGACCGCGGGCATCACGACGATCCGCACCTGTGGGAGCGCGCCGAGCGCCTTGGACTCGACCTCGAGCGCTTCGAGGCCGACCGCCGCTCAGACGCCGTCGCCGAGCGCGTCAGGCGCGACTTCAGGGCCGGGATCCGCGCCGGGATCGGCGGCACGCCCGCCGCGTTCGTCGACGGGAGCCTGGTTCCGGGTGACGTCGCAGAGCAGCTCGAAAGCGTCGCCGGCGCGTAGCCAGCCCCTCGGCGTCCGCATCGTCAGCAATTCGCGTCCCTGTACCATTCGGCGCGAACTAATCGAGAAAGTCGATGAAGCGAGGGGTCGCACCGAGGGCGACCTGAAGGGAAAAGCGAATAGATGAGCATGTTTGACGTTAGCCGCGTCTCGGTTGAGGTGGGCGGCGAAGAGATCTCGTTCGAGACGGGCAGGCTCGCCCGACAGGCGAGTGGAGCCGTGGTCGTCCAGGGTGGCGAGACGATGGTGCTGTGCACCGCGACCGCCGGCAACCTGCGCGATGTGGACTTCCTGCCCTTGACCGTCGACGTCGAGGAGCGCCACTACTCGGTCGGCAAGATCCCGGGGTCGTTCTTCCGCCGCGAGGCTCGCCCCGGCGAGAAGGGAATCCTGACCGCACGGATGATCGACAGGCCGCTGCGGCCCCTGTTCCCGAAGGGATGGCACTACGAAACGCAGCTCGTCTGTCTGACCCTGTCGGCTGAGCACGAGCACCCGTACGACATTCTGGCGATGAACGGCGCCTCCGCCGCGCTCGCCGTCTCCCAGATCCCCGTCGCCACCCACGTCGGCGCGGTCCGGATCGGCAAGCTCGACGGCGACTTCGTCGTCAACCCCTCCGAGGAGAGCTTCGAGGAGCTGACTATGGACCTGATCGTCTCGGGCTCGGATGAGGCGATCCTGATGGTCGAGTGCGGCGCCGAGGGTGTCGGCGAGGCCGAGATCCTCGACGCGCTCGACATCGCCCACGGCGAGATCAAGAAGCTGTGCTCGACGATGGAGGAACTGCGCTCGCAGGCGGGCACGCCGAAGCAGGAGGTCGAGGCGCCCGAGATCGACTCGGCGCTGCTCGATCAGATCAAGAGCTCGCACGGCGCGGCGATCGACGAGGCGACCCAGGTCGCCGACAAGCTCGCCCGCGGCGAGGCAACGGACACGGTCGAGGAGGAGGTCGTCGCCAAGTACGCCGAGGCCGCGAACGGCGATGAGCCCGATCCCGAGCGGGTCGCCGAGGTCAAGGCCGCGTTCGCCAAGCTCGAGAAGGACACGGTCCGACAGCGGATCGCGGTCGACAAGAAGCGGCCGGATGGGCGCGCCAAGGACGAGATTCGCCCGATCGAGTGCGACGTCGACATCGCGCCCCGCGTCCACGGCTCAGCGCTGTTCACGCGCGGGGAGACGCAGATCCTCTCCAACGTCGCGCTCGGGACGACGCGGATGGACATGAAGATCGACAACCTCGGGCTCGAGACCACGAAGCGGTTCTGGCACCACTACAACTTCCCGCCGTTCTCGGTCGGGGAGGCCGGCTTCATGCGGGGCCCGAAGCGCCGCGACATCGGCCACGGAGCGCTCGCCGAGCGCGCGCTGACGCCGATCATCCCCTCGGAGGAGGAGTTTCCGTACGTGATCCGGGTCGTCTCCGAGACGCTGGAGTCGAACGGGTCCTCGTCGATGGGCTCCGTGTGCGCGTCGTCGATGGCGCTGATGGCGGCCGGGGTCCCGGTCTCAGACGCCGTCGCGGGCGTCGCGATGGGCCTGATCAAGGAGGGCGACGAGCACATCGTGCTCACCGACATCGCCGGCGTCGAGGATCACCTCGGTGACATGGACTTCAAGGTCGCCGGAACGGCCGAGGGCATCAACGCCCTGCAGATGGACATCAAGATTGCCGGCGTCACCTTCGACATCCTGCGCGAGGCGCTCGAGCAGGCCCGGCTCGGGAGGCTGTTCATCCTCGAGAAGATGAACGCGACGATCTCCGAGCCTCGCGAGAAGCTCTCGCCGACGGCGCCGCGAATCGAGTCGATCCAGATCGACCCCGACAAGATCGGCGCACTGATCGGAAAGGGCGGCGAGACGATTCGCGCCCTGACCGAGGAGTTCGAGGCCGAGATCGACGTCGACGACGACGGCACGGTCAGGGTCTACGCGGCGTCGGGCGAGCTCGTCGAGGCGTGCATCGACCGCATCCGCGCGATGACCAAGGAGGCCGAGGTCGGGGACAAGTTCACCGGCAAGGTCGTGAAGACGACGACGTTCGGTGCCTTCGTCGAGCTGACGAAGGGCACGGACGGGCTCCTGCACATCTCGAACGTGAAGCCCGGTGAGCGGGTCGACGCGGTCGAGGACGTGCTCAGCTCCGGCGACGAGATCGACGTCACCGTGGTCGAGGTCGACCCGGAGCGCGGCCGCATCGGCCTGCGCCTCAGCGACGATCCGGCCGTCGAGGGCAAGAGCGCCACGGAGCTGACCGAGGTTGGCTCCGGCGATCGCGGCCCCCGCGGCGGGGGCGACGGCAGGGGCCGGGGCGGACGCGGCCGCGACGGACGCGGTCGCGGCGGCGAGCGCCGCCGACGGTGAGCGAAGCGCCCGCGCTGCCCGAGGGAGTCGAGCTCACCGAGCTCGACTCCGGAGTCCGGGTCGTGACCGAGGCCGTTCCCTCGGTCCGCTCGGTCGCGCTCGGGCTCTGGGTGCGGACCGGCTCCCGCGACGAGCAGCTCTCCCAGGCGGGCGTTTCGCACTTCCTCGAGCACATGCTGTTCAAGGGCACAAAGCGCCACTCCGCGATTGAGATCTCCGAGCTCTTCGACGGACTCGGCGCCCAGATCAACGCCGCGACGAGCAAGGAGGCGACGAACCTGTTCGCGCGCTTCCTCGACACCCATGTCGCCGACGCCTTCGACCTCCTCGGGGAGATGCTGCTCGCGCCCACCTACGCCGAGGTGGACTCCGAGCGCGAGGTCGTGCTCGAGGAGATCGCGATGTACGAGGACGAGCCCCAGGACCGCGTTCACGACGTGCTCGGCGAGGCCGTCTTCGGCACCCATCCGCTCGGGCGCCGCGTGCTCGGCGAGGCCGACGTGATCGCGTCGATCCCGGTTGCCGACATCGACTCCTATCACTCGCGCCGCTACATCGCCCCGAACATCGTCGTCGCGGCGGCGGGGAACGTCGACCATGCCGAGATCGTCGAGCTCGCGGGGCGCGACGTCGCGCCCGCGGGCCGAGGCGACGACGGGGCGACCGAGGGGCCCCCTGCGTTCGAGCCGCGGACGCTGTTCCTGCCCAAGGAGACCGAGCAGTACCACATCTGCTTCGGCGGGCCTGGAATCGCGCGCAGCGACGAGCGTCGCTACGCGCTTGGCGTCCTCGACTCGATCTTCGGCGGCTCGACCTCGTCGCGGCTGTTCCGCGAGATCCGCGAGAAGCGCGGGCTTGCCTACTCGGTCGGCTCCTACACCGAGCAGTACGAGGACAGCGGGATGGTCGCGCTCTACGTCGGCACCCGCGCCGAGAACGTCGCCGAGACGTGCGAGATCGTCGGCCGTGAGCTCGCCCGGCTCGAGTCCGACGGGGTCTCCGACGAGGAGCTCGAGCGGGCGAAGGAGCACGTCAAGGGGCGATTGGTTCTGGGCCTCGAGTCAACGAGCGCGCGGATGTCGAGAATCGGGCGCGCGATGCTGCACGACGTGCCGCTGCTCTCGCTCGACGAGATGATCGCCCGCATCGACGCGATCGAGGCGGCTGAGCTCGCCGAGCTCGCCGCCGAGATCTACACGCCGGGCGGCCTCTCCGCCGCCTGCGTCGGCAAGAGCGAGGAGAGCTTCCGCGAGGCGATCGCCCCCGTCAGCAAGGAGCTCGCCGCCGCGTGAACCGTTCCCGCGACGTGATCAGCTTCGCTTCCGCCGTCGCGGGGTTTGTGCTTGTCTCACGGTTGAGTTGATTTCCGTCGCAGTATCAGGCGCGGCCGGGCGCATGGGCGCGACTGTGTGCGAGGCGGTGGAGGAGGCGGATGACACCGAGCTAGTCGGCCGCGCCGACCCCGTGCTCGACGCGCAGCTCGTGGATGTGCTCGATGACGCGGAGGTCGTCGTCGACTTCAGCACGCCGGAGACCGCGCTCGACAACATCCGCGCCTGCGTGTCCGCCGGGGTCCATGTCGTCGTCGGGACGACGGGCTTCGACCCCGACGATGCCGCGGCGCTCGTCGCCGAGTCCGAGCAGGACGGGGCCAGGTGCTTCGTCGCCCCCAACTTCGCAATCGGCGCGGTCCTGATGATGCAGGCGGCAAAGCTCGCAGCGCCGCACATGCCCGAGTGCGAGATCGTCGAGCTCCACCACGACCGCAAGCTCGACGCACCCTCTGGGACCGCGCAGCGCACGGCAGAGCTGATCCGCGACGCCGGCGGGAACGTCCACGACCCGATCCACTCGGTTCGCCTCCCGGGGCTCGTCGCGCACCAGGAGGTCATCCTCGGGGGCGAGGGCCAGACGCTGACGATCCGCCACGACTCGATCGACCGACGCTCGTTCATGCCCGGCGTTCTGCTCGCCGTCCGGCGGATCGGCGAGCTCGACGAGCCCTTCACGGTGGGCCTCGAGGCTCTGCTTTAGGGTTCAGCCGACGGCGCCGATCAACCGACTGAGAAGGAGGTCGCCGTGACCGAGGGGGTAGCTGCAAGAGGTCTGAGCCAGGACGAGCTTGCGCGCATGGACGCCACCGACCAGGCGGAGCTGGTGCGCTCGGGCACGGCGAGCCCGGAGGAGCTCGTCGAGGCCGCGATCGAACGGATCGAATCCGTGAACGAGGTCGTGAACGCGGTCATCCACCCGCTGTTCGACAAGGCCCGCGAGGCGGCGGCGGCGGGTCCGCCCGACGGACCGTTCACCGGCGTGCCGCTCGTGAACAAGGACCTCGGCGCGGCGTTCGCGGGTGATCCCCTCCACCTCGGGATGCGCCTGCTGAAGGAGATCGGGTTCACGGCCCCGATGGACAGCTACCTCGCGGAGCGGTTCCGGGGGGCGGGGTTCGTGACCGTCGGGAAGACGAACACGCCCGAGCTCGGGATCCTGCCGACGACCGAGCCGGATGCCTACGGCCCTACCCACAACCCGTGGGACACCTCTCGCTCTCCGGGCGGCTCGAGCGGCGGATCGGCAGCGGCCGTTGCGTCGGGGATGGTCCCGATCGGGCACGCGAACGACGGCGGTGGGTCGATCAGGATCCCGGCCGCCGCGTGTGGGCTCGTCGGATTGAAGCCGACGCGGCAGCGGATCAGCGAGGGGCCCCTGATCGGCGACAACATGTCCGGCCTCACCGCCGAGCTTGTGGTCTCGAAGTCGGTGCGCGACACCGCCGCCGTCCTCGACGCCGTCCACGGGCCCGCACCGGGCGACCCGTATGTGGCGCCGCCACCCGAGCGGCCGTACGTCGAGGAGCTCGACGCCGATCCCGGCAAGCTGCGGGTTGGGATCCTCACCGAGCCTCCGCTCGACGCGCCGCCGGACGCAGTCGTCGTCGAGGCGGCACACGAGGCCGCGGGAATGCTCGAGGCGCTCGGGCACGCTGTCGCGGACTCGGCTCCCCAGGGCCTGGAGGGGTTCGACATCATCGACTCGTTCCTGACGCGGTGGATGGCCGGGCAGGCGCAGATCCTGGACCAGTTCGGAGCGCAGTCTGGCCGCAAGGTGACCGAGGACGACGTCGAGCCCCTGACCTGGGCGCTCGCCGAGGAGGGGTGGCGCCGGAGCGCCGCCCAGTACCTCGAGGCGATCGCCCAACACCAACAGATCTCGCGCATGATCGCCGGCTGGTTCGAGTCCGGGTTCGACCTGCTGTTGACGCCGACGATGGGTGAGCTGCCGACGCCGCTCGGGACCTTCGACGACTCCGGGCCCGAGCCGATCGCCGCGATCCAGCGCGCCGCGAAGACCGCGGCGTTCACCGCGCTCTACAACGCGACCGGCCAGCCTGCGATCTCCGTGCCGCTGTGCTGGAGCGAGGAGGGCCTGCCGATCGGGATTCAGCTCGTCGCTCCGTTCGGGGGCGAGGATGTGCTGATCCGGATCGCCGCCCAGCTCGAGCGCGCGCACCCGTGGTCGGATCGCACGCCTCCTGTGTTCGCCGGCGGAAATGACTGATACCCACCTGTTTCACCCCTCGCGTCGATCCCTCGGTCCTCCGCTCGGCGCCCAAGCCAATCCTCCATACTGCTGGCGATGAGCACGATCTCGGGTGTGCTGACGGCGATGGTGACGCCGTTCGACGAGACGGGCGCGGTCGACGTCGAGGCAGCGCGGCGCCTCGCGCGGTACCTCGTCGAGCACGGCTCGCACGGCCTCGTAGTCTCCGGGACGAGCGGCGAGTCGCCGACCCTCGACGACGAGGAGAAGCTGACGCTGCTTCGAGCCGTCGCCGAGGAGGTCGGCGACGTGGCTACGATCGTGTTCGGCAGCGGCTCGAACGACACCCACCACTCCGTCGAGCTGACGCGAGCTGGCGCCGCCGCCGGAGCCGACGCTTGCCTGGTCGTTACGCCGTACTACAACAAGCCCAACCGGGCCGGGCTGAGGGCGCACTTCCGCACCGTTGCCGAGGCGGCGGGCGAAACCCCGGTCGTGCTCTACAACATCCCGTCGCGGTGCGTGATCAACCTCGACCCCGAGTTCATGGCCGAGCTCGCCGCCGAGGTCGACAACATCGTCGGCGTCAAGCAGGCGAACAACGACGACCTCGGGCCGATCGAGGGGCTCGACGTGCTCGCCGGAAACGACGAGATCTTCCTGCGCTGCCTCGAGATCGGCGGCACCGGCGGGATCCTCGTCTCCTCGCATCTCGTCGGACCGGAGATGCGCGACCTGTACGACGCGGCGACGGGCGGTGACCTCGATCGGGCACGGGAGATCAACGACTCGATCCGCGGCGTCTACGAGGCGACGACGGTGACCTCCAACCCGATCCCTGTGAAGGCCGCGCTGGAGATGCTCGGCGTGATCCCGGGCCGGCTGCGACTGCCGATGATCGAGGCCGACCAGGAACAGCGCGCGGCCGTGCGCGCGGCGCTGGAGCACCAGGGCCTTCTCGCGACGACCAGCGGCTAGCTTGGCACCGCTCCGGATCCTTCCCCTCGGCGGTCTGGGGGAGATCGGAAAGAACATGACCGTTGTCGAGCGCGACGGCCGCATCGTCGTCGTCGATACCGGTCTGATGTTCCCGACCGGGGAGATGCTGGGGATCGATCTCGTCCTGCCCGACTTCTCGTACCTGCGCGATCGCGCCGACGACATCGAGGCGATCGTGCTCACCCACGGGCACGAGGACCACGTCGGTGCGCTGCCGTACGTGCTTCGCGAGATCGGGACGCCCCCCGCGATCTACGGCGGCTCGTTGACGATCGGCCTCGTGCGTTCGAAGCTCGACGAGCACCGGATCAAGGACGCGCCGCTCGAAGTGCTGGCGACCGGCGACCGAGTCGAGGCCGGGCCGTTCGGGGTTGAGCTCGTGCGGATGTCGCACTCGATCCCGGACTCGTGCGCGGTCGCGATACACACGGAGATCGGAACCGCGCTGATCACCGGCGACTACAAGTTCGACCAGACGCCCGTGGACGGCACTCCGGCCGACATGTCGCGTCTCGCCGAGCTCGGCAGGGAGGGCCTGCTGGTGCTCGGCGGCGATTCGACGAACGCCGACCGCCCCGGCGTCTCCCCGTCGGAGTCGAGCGTGGGCCCGGCGTTGCTCGAGGCGTTCTCGCGCTGCGACGGGCGGATCGTCGTTACCTGCTTCGCCTCCAACATTCACCGCGTCCAGCAGGCGATCGATGCCGCGGCGAAGCTCGACCGCAAGGTGGCGCTGGTCGGGCGCTCGATGCGCAAGAACTTCAACATCGCGAGCAACCTCGGCCATGCCTCCGCCCCGGGGGGACTGCTGATCCCGCCGAAGGAGATCGAGGACTTCCCGGACGAGCGCGTGGTTGCGATCTCCACAGGGAGCCAGGGTGAGCCGCTGTCGGCGCTGCGGCGGATGGCCCACGGCGACCATCCCGACGTCGAGCTCCACTCGGGCGACACCGTGATCTTCTCGGCGACGCCGATTCCCGGGAACGAGCGCTCGGTGAACGAGACCATCGACCGCATCTTCCAGATCGGCGCCACCGTGATCACCACGGCCGACGCGCCGATTCACGCTTCTGGACACGGTCGCCAGGAGGAGCTGAAGCTGATGCTGAACCTGACCAAGCCGCGCTTCGTGCTCCCGATGCACGGTGATCACAAGCGCCTGCGCCTCCACAGTCAGCTGGCTCAGGCGGTCGGGGTTGAGCCCGAGAACGTGTTCACGGGAAAGAACGGTCTCGCGCTGGAGATCGACGACAAGGGCGAGGCGCGGCTCGGCGACGACGTCGGCGCGGGGATGATCTTCGTCGACGGCGTCGACATCGGCGACCCCGACGACGTCGCGCTGCGCGACCGCAGGACGCTGTCGGCCGACGGCGTGTTCATCGTCGTCGCGACGATCTCGTCGGATGACGGCTCCTCGGTCGCGCCGCCGGAGATCATCTTCCGAGGCGTGCCGTTCGTCGAGGAGGCCGACGGTTTGATCGAGGAGCTGCGAGAGGTCGTCGAGGAATCGCTCGACGACGCCGCCAACGACCAGATCCACGAGGTAGCCCTGCTCCAGGAGGAGATCCACGACGACGTCGCGGAGTTCGTCTACAAGAGCCTCCGCCGCCGCCCGATGATCCTGCCCGTTGTCGTCGAGGTCTAGGGAAAAACTTGGCCCGCCGGGTCAGGGAGGGGAACCCGGCGGGCCGATTGGCTCAGGCTGGCCAATGAAAGACCCGCCGAGGCATATGTATGTGGGGTGAGGAGCCGCGACGGGCCGCTTGTCTCGTCCAGTTCGGCAGACTAGGCCCGCTCGATAAAGCGTTCCTTAAGAGGGCTGAATAGTTCGCTAAGGGGTGATTCGGGCCGTTTCGGGCCGATCAGCGCCCTCGGCCGTGCTCTCGCGGGTCCGCTCTCGATCCTCGCCGAGGGGGATTCGGACCGTGAACCGCGCGCCGCCCTCGGGCGAGGATCCGGCCTCGACCTCACCTCCGTGCGCCGTCGCTACGGCCTTGACGATCGCCAGCCCGAGCCCTGTGCCGCCCGTCCCCGCCATGTCCGCCGGGCCGACGCCGCGGACGAAGCGGTCGAAGATCTGGCCCTCGAGCCCGTCCGGGATTCCTGGGCCGTCATCGGTCACGTCAAGCCGGGCGCTGCCGTCCTCGGCGCTGACGCCAACCCGGATCTCGGTTCCCTCGGGCGTGTGCCGGACGGCGTTGTCGAGCAGGTTGGTGACCATGCGATGGAGCTCGTCGGCGTTGCCCTCGATCCGCACCGGGCCGTTCGAGTCGAGCTCGAGCGCGTGGTCGGCCGCAACCGGCTCGAACTCGGAGACCGCGGCGGCGGCGACCTCATCGAGGTCGCAGTCGAGCAGCGGGCCGGTCCGCCCGGCGTCGGCGCGCGCGAGCAGGAGGAGGTCGGAGACGAGGCGGCTCATCCGCTTCGACGAGCGCAGCGCCGACCCGATCGCCTGCTGGTCGTCGTCCTGCCCCCGGCCCTCAAGCGATGCCTGCAGCAGCTCGAGGTTGGCGAGGATGCTCGTCAGCGGGGTGCGGAGCTCGTGTGAGGCGTCGGCGACGAACTCGCGCTGGCGCTGCATCGCCTGCTCACGCTCGGTCCTCGCGTCGTCGAGCGAGTGGAGCATCTGGTCAAGCGTCGTCGCGAGCTCGGCGATCTCATCGTCGGTCTCGGGGCGCGGAACCCGCTGCGAGGGATCGCGGGTCGAGCCGATCTTCCGCGCCGTCGCGGTCAGCGCCGCGATCGGGCGCATGGCCCGGCCCGCGACGGCGACGCCGGCGACCGCGGCGAGCATCGTCCCGACGATCACACCGCCGGCAAGGAACAGCCACAGACGCCCGATCGTCGTCTCGAGGTCATCCTGGTTGCGCGCGTACTGCACGTACACGGCGGGGACCCCGACCTGGTTCGTCGCCACGGGAGAAGCGGCGACCTGGTATTTGCCGACCTGCGTCACCCCCTGCACGGGCGGGCCGAGATTGGGGGCGTTCGGCGTCTGTTCGTTGCCCAGCACCTGACCGTTGCTGTCGACGACGCGGACTGCGGCGCGCTCGGCGAGCGCGACGCGCTCGAGGTCGGGCGGGCGCATTCCGCTGACCACGGTCGGGCTGTGGCTCACCTGGATCTCAAACGCGAGCTCGCCCGCGGTGCTCTGGAGCTGGTCGCGGTAGTCGGCGCGGAGCTGTCCCGTCGCCAGGCGTCCGACGACGATCGCGAACACGACCAGGATCACCAGCGTCAGCAGTGCCGAGACGGCGGCGAGCCGCCATCTGACCGGCCAGCCGCGGGGCCAGGTGAGGACGCGGTTCTTCTCCTGCGGAGGTCGCTGTCCGCGCTTTCGCAGCATCACGGCCGCGTCAGGCCTTGACCACGTAGCCGGCCCCGCGCTTGGTGTGCAGCACCCGAGGCTCCCCCTCGGCCTCGAGCTTGCGGCGCAGGTTCGAGATGAAAACGTCGATCGTGTTCGTGAGCGCGGTCGGGTCGTAGCCCCAGACCTCCTCGAGCAGGCGCTCGCGGCTGATCACGAGGCGTTCGTTTCGCATCAGGTACTCGAGCAGCTCGAACTCGCGATTCGTGAGGTCGATCTCGCGCTCGCCGCGGCGGACCTCTCGCGTATCGGGGTTGAGCCGAAGATCGCCGACCGTGAGCGCGGCGGCGCCGCGGGGCGGACGTCGGCGCAGCAGGGCGCGGATTCGAGCCAGCAGCTCGCTGCGCTCGAACGGCTTCACGAGATAGTCGTCAGCGCCGCTGTCGAGACCCTCGACGCGGTTGTCGGTATCGGTCCGGGCGGTCAGGATCAGGATCGGGACGTCGCCGGCCTGGCGGAGCCTCCGGCAGACCTCGACGCCGTCGAGGCGGGGGAGGCCAAGGTCGAGGATGACGAGGTCGGGGACGAACTCCTCAGCCGCGGTCAGTGCCTCGACGCCGTCGCCGGCGGTGCGGACCTCGTGGCCCTCCTGACGCAGCGAGCGTCGCAGAACGTCGGCGATATCACCGTCATCCTCGACAACGAGCACCCGACCGGCACCCGCCTCGCGAACCTCCGTAGCCATGCCTCAAGGGTAGAGCCCGAGCATGCCCGCGAGCGGCATATTTATCGCCCGTTTATGCGTGGCCCGGGACGCAGGGGCGGGGCTCGCCGCGTCGAAGTCATTGCCGATGCTCGGCTTGGGCAAGAGTCGCGTGCGCACGGGGCGGGCGCGCCCCAAGACAACGGCGAAGGCGAAGACGTCGCGCGGCGGCGCTGCGCCGCGTGGGCGCAGGCCGCCGCGGCGCGCCGACGAGCCGCTGCTCGACCAGCGCCACCTCGACCTGATCGGCCTCGTCCTCGTCGCCGCCGGGATCTACCTCGGCTGCGTGCTCTACGTCGGCTGGGACGGCGGACGCGTCGGCGCCGCCGCCGCGGACGGGCTCCATTACGTCGCCGGCTCGGTGGCGGGCATCGTCCCGATCGCTATCGTGTTCGCGGGCGTCGCACTCACGCTGCGCCCGTTCATCCCGTCGCCGGGGGCGATCCACGCGGGCGGCATCTGCCTCGTCGCCGCGCTGCTGCTCGCGTTCGCGGCCCAAACCGCGGGGCTGGGGCCGGACGGCGTCCGTCACGGCTACTTCCAGCCGCACTTCTTCACCCATCACGGGGGCGGCCTCGGCGAGGTCCTGTACTGGGCGACGACGACCTTGTTCCAGCGTCTCGGCGCCCACATCATTGCGGCGCTGCTGCTCGTCGCCGGGCTGCTGCTGCTCACCGGGAGCTCGGTCGCGGGGCTGATTCGCGGCGCGGGCCGGGTCGGAAAGCGGATCGGCACGGGCACGCGCGACCTCGCGACCGTCGTCGGCGAGACCGGCCGCGACTCGGGAGCAGGGGGCCGCGGCGACACCCACGCCGCGAGGACGCGCGCCGCCGCGCGCCAAGACGCTCTCACCGAGCGCCTCGAGGACGCCGAGCCCGAGGGGGATGAGGAGATTCAGACGCGCCGGGTCCCGGTGATCGAGCGGCCCGACGGCGGAAGCGCCGAGCCGATGAGCTTCGACGACGCCGTCGACGGCCCGTCAGACGGCGAGGACGGCGACGCAGACGCGGGGACGTCCGGCGTCCCGCCCGAGCCCTCGACGTCCGAGATCGAGGTCGCGCGCACGCCGATGGGAGAGCGCCGCGGCGCGGTGACCGAGTCCGAGGAGATCGACTACGCGCTTCCGTCGCAGAACCTGCTGCTCCGCGGCAAGAACGACCCCGGCCCCGACCAGGGAGACCGCGAGGCGATCGGCGCGGCGCTGCTCGAGACGCTCGGCCACTTCGGCGTCGATGCCGAGATCGTCGGCACCGTCGTCGGCCCGCACGTGAGCCGCTACGAGTTGCGGCTCGCGCCCGGAACCAAGGTCTCGAAGGTGACCCAGCTCAAGGACGACCTCGCCTACGCGCTCGCCTCGACCGACATCCGCATCCTCGCGCCGATCCCGGGCAAGCAGGCGATCGGCGTTGAGGTCCCCAACCAGCGCCGGCGCATGGTCAGGCTCGGCGACATCTACCAGGGCCGCCCGAGCGACGGCTCGCCGCTCGTCGGATGGCTCGGCAAGGACATCGCCGGCCACGCGGTCTGGACCGACCTCTCGCGGATGCCGCATGTGCTCGTCGCCGGGACGACCGGCTCGGGCAAGTCCGGCTGCATCAACGCGATCCTGAGCTCGATCCTGCTGCACGCGTCGCCGAACGAGGTCCGGCTCGTCCTCGTCGACCCGAAGCGCGTCGAGCTCAACCACTACGAGCAGGTTCCACACCTGCTGACGCCGGTCGTGACGCAGCCGCGGCTGGCGGCGAACGTGCTCGCGAACCTGATCGCCGAGATGGAGAGCCGCTACGAGGTCATGGGCCGGGCGCGCGCCCGCAACCTCGTCGAGCTCAACCGCGCCCGCGCCAAGGCCGGGGAGCGCCCGATTCCCTACGTGCTGTGCGTGATCGACGAGCTCGCGGACCTGATGATGGTTGCCCCGGCCGAGGTCGAGGACTCGATCATCCGCCTCGCCCAGAAGTCGCGCGCGGTCGGCATCCACCTCGTGCTCGCCACCCAGCGCCCCTCGACCGACGTGATCACCGGGACGATCAAGGTCAACATCCCGGCGCGGATCGCGTTCGCCGTCGCGTCGCAGGTGGACTCGCGGGTGATCCTCGACCAGGGCGGCGCGGAGACGCTCCTCGGCCAGGGCGACATGCTGTTCCGGCCGGCGGGGACCTCGAAGCTGCAGCGGATCCAGGGCGCGTTCATCACCGAGGACGAGATCGCGAAGGTGACGAAGCACTGGTCGCGCCAGGGCGAGCCCGAGTTCGCCGACGAGCTGCTCGAGGCTCGCTCCGAGCCCGAGGACTCCGACGAGAGCGACCTCTCCCCGGACGAGGACGCCCTGCTCGGCGACGCGATCCGGCTCGTCGTCGCGACCGACACGGCCTCGGTGTCGATGCTCCAGCGCCGCCTGCGCGTCGGCTACACCCGCGCGGGGCGGCTGATCGACATGCTCGAGCGACGCGGCGTGATCTCCGGCTACGAGGGCTCGAAGCCCCGCCAGGTGCTCGTCTCCGAGGCCGATCTGCCGCGCGTGCTGGCCGGTGCCGAGGGTTCGGAGGGAGCTCCCGAGCAGGAGCCCGCTGTGGCCGCCGAGCACGACGGCTAGCCGCCGACGACAATAGGCGTCGCAGTGGCGACGCAGACCGACAGCGACCGCGCGCCGGAGATCGGCGCTGTGCTCCGCGACGAGCGCCGCCGCCAGCAAATCGACATCAAGACTGTCGAGGAGCGGACGAAGATCCGCGTCAAGTACCTGCGCGCGCTCGAGAACGACGACTGGGACGTGCTTCCAGGCCCGGCGTACACGAAGGGCTTCCTGCGCGCGTACGCGGGCACGCTCGGCCTCGACGGCGACGCGCTCCTCGACGACTACCGCCGCCGCTACGAGGAGCCTGGGAGGGACTCCCAGGACGTCGGCGAGCCGCTTCTGGACGGGCCCGGTGCGCGCAGACGAAGCGGCGTCGGGCGCGGCGAGCGGATCGCGATCGGCGTCGCGGTCGCGATCGCGGTCGTGATCGTGCTTGGCATCGCCACGCTCGGGATCATCGCGGTGTTCTCCGGCGGCTCCTCGGGTGGGGGATCCGGGAAGGCGAAGCAGCGGGGCAACGGCCAGGCCCAGGGAGCCGCGCACCACGGCAAGGCCGGCGCAACGCAACCCGCGGCCCCGCCCGGCCCGGTGGCGCTTCGACTCGTCGCGCGCACCGACACCCAGATCTGCCTCCTCAACGCCCATGGCCGCGTGCTGATCGCCAACGAGGCGATCCCGGGCGGGACCACCGAGGGCCCGTTCGTCTCGCCGCGGTTCACGGTCCGGCTCAACCCTGCGCAGGCCGACGTGTTCGTCAACGGCCGCCAGTCGCGCGTCGCCAGGCTCGGCACCCAGCCCGCCGCCTACCGAGTCGGCCCGTCGGGCGTCAAGTCGTCCGCATACTCGCCGGGCTGCCCATGAGCCTTCGCGGAGGGATAGTCGTCACCGGGACCGAGGTGTTGACGGGACGGATCAGCGATCGCAACGGCCCCTGGATCTCCGAGCGGCTGGCCGAGAACGGCGTCGACGTGGCCCAGATCCTCGTCGTCGGCGACCGGCCCGGGGACCTCCAGGCGGCGCTTCGCTTCCTCGCCGACCAGGGCGTCGGCCTGATCGTGACCAGCGGCGGCCTTGGCCCGACCGCCGACGATCTCACAGCCGAGGTCGTCGCCAGGTTCGCCGGGGTCGATCTCGTCCTCGACGAGGAGATGGAGGCGAAGATCGCCGAGGTGCTGCGGGCGTTCGCGCGCCGGTTCAAGTTCGACGTCGACGCCGTGCGCGACGCGAACCGCAAGCAGGCGATGGTCCCCGAGGGATCGACGACAATCGACCCCGCGGGCACCGCGCCGGGGATCGTCGTGTCCAGCAACGGCGTCACCGTGATCGTGCTTCCGGGCCCGCCGCGCGAGCTGCACGCGATGTGGCCGCATGCGCTCGAGACGCCGGACGTCAGGGCGGCGCTCGAGCGCGCGACGCCGTTCCGCGAGGTGACGCTGCGGATGTTCGGGATCCCGGAGTCCGAGATCGCGAAGACGCTGCGCGAGATCGAGTCGGAGGTCGATCTCTCACCGCTCGAGATCACGACCTGTCTCCGCCAGGCCGAGCTCGTCGTCGACGTCCGCTACCTGCCCGAGGACGAGGAGCGCTACGAGCGGCTCCGCGACGAGATCGGGCAGCGCCACGCCCGCCACCTCTTCAGCGACGGGCCGACGATCGACGAGCAGCTCGCGGAGCTACTCGGAGGGCACCGGCTCGGAATCGCTGAGTCCTGCACGGGCGGTCTGATGGCGGGACGGCTGACCCAGCGGCCGGGAGCCTCGGCGTACGTCGCGGGCAGCGTCGTCGCGTACTCGAACGAGGCCAAGATCGGGCTGCTCGCCGTCGCGGAGGAGCTGATCGCCGGGCACGGCGCGGTTTCGGTCGAGGTAGCCGAGGCGATGGCCGACGGCGCGCTCGAGCGCTTCGACGCCGATGTCGCCTGCGGGATCACCGGGATTGCCGGCCCCGACGGAGGGACGGAGGAGAAGCCGGTCGGCTATGTGTGCGTGTGCGTGAAGCTCGCCACGGGCGAGAGCCTCGCGCGCGACCCGCAGCTTCCGGGCGGGCGCGACGACGTCCGCGAGCGCACGGTCGTCGTCGCGATGCACATGCTGCGCCGGCTGCTGCGCGGGGAGGACCTGCCGCTGTGAGCGCGAGCGGGCGCGCCCCCGAGCCGCGCGAGATCGCGCTCCCGGCCGGCTGGCACGACGACCTGCTCGAGCGGCTCGAGAACGCCCGCTGGCCCGAGCCCGTCGCCGGCGAGTGGGAGCTCGGCATCGACCTCGGCTACCTGCGCGAGCTGTGCCGTTACTGGGCCGACTCCTACGACCCCGGCCGGCTCGCGGCGCGGCTGAACGAGCACCAGAACCTCACCTGGGAGGGCCTGCACTTCATCCACGCGCGCGCGGGCGGGGACGCGCTGCCGCTGCTGCTGATCCACGGCTGGCCCGGCGGTCCGATCGAGTTCCTCGCCGCGATCCCGCCGCTGCTCGAGGCTGGGCACGACCTCGTCATACCCTCGCTGCCCGGGTTCGGGTTCTCCGAGATCCCCGCCGCGCCGCTCAACATCGCCGCGGTCGCGGAGCGGCTGCGGGAGCTGATGGAGTCCGGCCTGGGCTATGTGCGCTACGCGGTCCAGGGAGGGGACTGGGGCTCGCCGATCTCGGCCCGGATTGCCCACGACGCTCGCGACAACGTGGCGGCGCTGCACATAAACGCGCCGTCGGTGCTCCCGCTGCCGGTCGACGTCGCCGATCCGCCGCTGAGCGAGGCGGAGCAGGAGTACATCCAAAACGCGCGGCGATGGCGGCTGCGGCGCGGCTACCACCTGCTGCTGCAGTCGAACGCCCCCGACGCCGTCTCGCCGGCGTTCAACGACTCGCCCACTGGCCTCGCCGGGTGGTTGGTCGAGAAGTACATGCGCTGGAGCGACTGCGACGGCGACGTCGAGCGCAGATTCTCCAAGGACGACCTCTGCGACTTCGTGACGATGTACTGGGCGACGGGGACGATCGGCTCCTCGATGCGCCTCTACTGGGGCGAGGCCCGCAACCGCTGGCGGCTTGAGCCGGGAGAGCGGGTCGCGACACCGTCGGCGGTCGCCGACTTCCCCGCGGAGATCGTCCGCCCGCCGCGCCAGTGGACGCAGCGGGTGCTCGGCGACCTGCGCCACTGGACCGAGATGCCGAGCGGCGGCCACTTCGCCGCCTTCGAGGAGCCGGAGCTGTTCACCGGCGACGTCAACGAGTTCCTCGACGAGATCGGCTGAGGCGCCCGAGAACGCGGGAAGGCCCCTGACATCAGGGGCCTTCCCGTTTGCATCTCTGGCTACCGATTCGCCGCGGGGCGTGGGGGTCGGAAACCTCCTACCCGTTGCGAGATCGGTTAGTCACCCGTCGTCGCGGCGAGGACGTTGCCGTTCGAGGCGTCCACCTTCACGTCCTTGGCGCCGACGTCGACGTTGAACACGAGATGTCCCTGGTACTGCTCCAGGTCGACCTCGTTGAGACCGCCGGACTCGGCCGACTGAGCGGCCTTGATCGCCTGGGCCTCGGTGATCTTGGCCTGCGGCAGCAGGCCCTTGCCGTCATCGAGGCGCGAGCCGTTCGGGCCCGGGGGCGACGTCGCGGACTCGTTCTCCGAGCCACCGACGCCGTTCGCGGCGGCGATCCCGCCGCCCATTACGGCTAGCGCGGCCATGATGGCCGCTCCCGCCGTGATGCGCTTGCGCATGCGACCTCCTTGGTTGCTTGCCATGGTCGACAGGCTGGCGATCCGAGATGAAACGGCCGTGAACGGCTCCTTTCATCGTGCTTTCATCTTGGGCGCGCACCCTGGGACGGGGCAAGCGAGATGCGCGTACTGATCGTTGAAGACCACGCCAAGCTTGCCAGCCTGATCCAGCGCGGCCTGCGCAAGGAGGGCATGGCCACCGACATCGCGGGAAGCGGTGAAGACGCCGTGTGGATGGCCGAGGCCACCGAGTACGACGCGATCATCCTCGACGTGATGCTCCCCGGCCTCGACGGGTTTGAGGTCTGCCGGCGGCTGCGGGCGGCCGAGGTCTGGGCGCCGATCCTGATGTTGACCGCGCGCGACTCCGTCCGCGACCGCGTCAGCGGGCTTGACGGCGGGGCCGACGACTATTTGACGAAGCCGTTCTCCTACGCCGAGCTGCTGGCGCGCCTGCGCGCGCTCGTCCGCCGGGGGCCGATCAAGCGCCCGACCGAGCTCCGGGTCGGCGAGCTGCGGCTCGATCCCGCCCGCCGGCGCGTGTGGCGCGGTGATCAGCAGATCGAGCTCTCGCCGAAGGAGTTCTCGATCCTGGAGACGTTCATGCGCCGCCCCGGCGAGGTCCTCTCCCGATACCAGCTCCTCGAGCACGCGTGGGACTACGAGTACGAGAACCGCTCCAACGTCGTCGACTCCTACGTGCGGTTCCTGCGCAAGAAGATCGACCGCCCGTTCGGAGTCGAGAGCCTCGAGACGGTTCGCGGGGCGGGCTACCGGCTCAGGGAGGACGGTGGGGAGTGAGCCGGCTGCCGGTCAGGCTCCGGGTGACCCTCGCGTTCGCGGGGGTGATGGTGATCGTGCTGGGCGCGACCGGCCTGTTCCTCTACCTGCGCCTCGGCACGCAGCTCAACCACACGATCGACAGGAACCTGCAGACGCGGGCCGAGCAGCTTGCGGCCCTGATTCGCGTCTCCGACCACGGCCTGGGTGAGCCCGCGAGGAGCGTCTTGAGGGGAGAGCGCGAGAACTACGCCCAGGTCCTGACCCCGTCGGGGCGCCTGTTCGATCCCAAGGCGCAGTCGCACCACCCGCCGGTCCTCGACCCGGCGGAGCTCCGCGAGTCGCGGAGCGACGGGGCGGTGCTGGAGCGTGCCGACCTACCCGGATTCGCGCCCGAGCAGACCCGGCTGTTCGTGAAGCCGATCAGATTCGAGGGGTCGCGACTGCTGATCGTCGAGACCGCGTCGTTGAAGGACCGCAACGGAACGCTTGGGAGCATGGCGACGCTGCTGCTGATCGGCGGTCCGATCGCGCTGCTGCTCGCCTCGATTGCCGCGTACTTCATGGCCGGTGCGGCGCTGCGCCCAGTCGACGCGATGCGCCGTCGCGCCGCCGAGATCTCGGCAGCCGAGGCCGACCAGCGCCTGCCCGTGCCGCCGGCGCAGGACGAGCTGCATCGACTCGGCGAGACCTTGAACGAGATGCTCGACCGCCTCCACGCCGCGGTCGAGCGCGAGCGCGCGTTCGTCGACGATGCCAGCCACGAGCTGCGAACGCCGCTGGCGCTGCACCGGACCGAGCTTGAGCTCGCGCTCCGCCACGGGGGCAGCGTCGAGGAGCTGCGCGCGGCGATTGGCTCCGCGATCGACGAGACGGTTCGGCTCACCGACCTCGCCGAGGACCTGCTGATCCTCGCCCGGGCCGAGAAGGACGCGCTCGCGATCGACGCCGAGACGGTTCCGGTCGCGGAGCTGTTCGCGACGGTGCGCGAGCAGGAGCAGGGCGAGGCGGACTCGCTCGGGCGCTCGCTGCTCGTCGGCGAGCCCGATGGCAATTGGCTCGCGATCGAGGGCGACCGGGTCCGACTCGAGCGCGCGCTCGGCAACCTCGTCGACAACGCGCTCCGCCACGGGCGCGGCCCGGTCGAGCTCAGCGCCCGCGACGGCCAGAGCGGCGTAGAGCTCCACGTCACCGACTCCGGGCCGGGCTTCCCGCCCGACTTCCTCCCGCATGCGTTCGAGCGCTTCCGGCGCGCCGACGCCGCCCGCGCCGACGGTGGCGGAAGCGGCCTCGGGATGGCGATCGTCGACGCGATCGCCCGCGCCCACCGCGGCCGCGCCGAGGCCCGAAACGCCCCCGGCGGGGGAGCAGACGTGTGGATCGAGATCCCGCGGGCTCGCTGACGCTTTCACAAAGCTTTCATCCCGCGACGCCATCGTCGTCGGCGCAATGCAGGGGCGGGCAGACAACGAAAAGGAGTCGAGATGCGAAAGCGAACCCCGATCCGGGCCGGCGCGCTGGGCGCGACCGCGCTCATGACGGGCGCACTCGCTCTCGCCGCGTGCGGCGGGAGCGGAAGCGGACAGGCCTCGACGAGCTCGAGCGCTTCTTCCAACCCGACGTTCAGCAACCCCACGAAGGTCACGAACCCGAACCTGCCGCTCAGCAAGTTCGACAGCTGCACCCTGACGGGCAACGTCAACGGGACGCAGACACGGGTCGTGCGCACGAACCTGTCGCGCACGAAGACGATCCACTGGAGCGGCGGCACCGTCGACGCCCTCGTCCAGAGGGATCAGGAGAAGGACAACGGCAAGCTCGCCGAAAGGACGTTCGACTACTTCGCGCAGAGCGACGCGGGCGACGTCTACTACCTCGGCGAGGACGTCAACGAGTACAACAACCACGGGCAGGTGAAGGGTCACGGCGGCGCATGGCTGCTCGGGCGCGACACCCAGACGCCCGGACTGTTGATGCCGGCGAACCCGAAGCTGGGCGACAAGTTCACCTCCGAGGACGTCCCCGGGATCACCCACGAGGACGACACGGTCGTCCCGAGCAAGAACAAGGCGAAGGTCCGCGGGAGGACCTATAACCACGTGTTCAAGATCCGCGAGGACACGAGCCCGAAGCCCGAGACGGAGTTCAAGCTCTACTCGAAGGGCACCGGGGTGATCACCGAGGAGAACGGCCAGCTGAAGCTCGACCGCTGCTCCTAGGCGGGAGCGGAGCTCGACCGACGGGCGGGGGCCGGCGGCGGGCCGGCCCCCGACCCAGCCCCTAAGCGTCGAAGAAGGTCAGCGCGCGGTCGAGAATCAGCTCCGGCCGCTCGTCGACGATGAAGTGGCCGGTCTCGGGGACGATCTCGAGCTTGATCGCAGAGGCGTGCGCCTCGTAACCCGGCGAGAGCTTCGGCGACACGTAGCGATCGCGCTCACCCAGCATCAACAGCGTCGGGAGGTCGATTCGCCGGGTGCGCCAGCGCCCGCGCACGGCGTCGCGAAAGGCGCTCTGGTAGTAGCGGTAGAGGCGGTGCGTGGCCTCGGCGCGCTCGGGCGCGCGGAAGCCGGCGACGTAGCGGTCGAGGTCGGCGTCACTGAACGGCGTCCCGACGTTGCCGTGGCTGAGGATGCGACGGGGCATCCACCCGCTCGCGACGAGGCGCGGCCCGATCCGCGGGGTCGCGATCGCGACCGCGTACCACGACCGCCACGCCTCGGCGAGGCCGGCGGCGCTGAGCCGCGGCCACGGATGCGGCGTGGCGCAGGCGATCATTCGCTCGATCCGCTCCGGGTACCCGATCCCGAGCAGCATCGCCGTCCACCCGCCCCAGTCATGTCCGATCACCCTCGCGCGCTCGATCCCTAGCGCGTCGAGCAGCGCGACCTGGTCGCGCGCGAAGGTCTCGCCGTCGTATCCATGACCCGGGGCCTCCGTCTGGCCGAACCCGCGCAGGTCAGGCGCCAGCAGCCGGCAGCGGGGCGCGAGCGCCCTCATCACCCGCTCCCACATCGCCGAGCTCTGGGGCCAGCCGTGGAGGAGCAGGATCGGATCCCCAGAGCCCGCCTCGGCGAGGTGGACCCTCAGTCCGCCTGCATCGACGTTCCGGTGCTCGATCTCGACCGTCTGGCCTGGCATCCGGGCGAGCATGTTCACTCATCGGACGCGATCAGGGCTTGTCGCGCGCGGGCGGCTTGCGTAACTTGCCCGCGGTGGCGAAGGAGCGGATGCCTTGGCGTCGAGCAGAGCGGCGAAGCCGCGATTGCGAGGCCGCTGGCAGGTGGGTGTCTTGAATTCGCCGAGGGCGCGGCTGTTTGTCGCCCTCGACCTGCCCGAGCGGGTCCGCGACGGGCTCGCCGCATGGCAGCGCGACGCGCTCGAGGGGATCGCGGCGCTGCGACCCTCGCGCCCCGAGACCCTGCACATGACGCTCGCCTTCCTCGGGTACCACCCGGAGCGCGAGATCGGGCGGATCGCCGAGCTCGCGACCGGGCTCGAGGCGGAGGCGCCGCTGATCGAGCTCGCGCCGGAGTCGGTTCCGGTCCCGAAGCGCCGCACGCGGCTGTTTGCGATCGGCGCCGAGAGCCCCGAGTCGATCGCGCTCCATGAGCGGATCTCGGAGCGGCTCGTGGACGGCCGCTGCTACACCCCCGAGAAGCGCCCCTTCTGGCCCCACCTCACGGTCGCCCGGGTGCGCCCCGAGCGCAGGGGATCGCGGCGGCCGGCGCGCGTCGAGGGGGAGCTGAAACCGCTTCCGGACGCACTGCTGGAGCCGTTTCAGGCCGTCCGGGTCGCTCTCTACCGTTCTCACCTCCGGCCGACGGGCGCGGAGTATGTCCCGTTGGCCCAGTTGGAGCTGCCGAGCGGCAGCGGAAAGGCGTGAAGATGGCAGACGAGAAGCGAAGCTCCCGACCCGCCCTGAAGGAGGCCGGCGCCAAGGACGCGAAGGCGAAGGACGCCGCCCTGCAGGCCGCGGTGACGCAGATCGAGAAAGAGTTTGGCCAGGGGTCGCTGATGCGCCTTGGCGACAGGAGCGCGATCGAGGTCGAGGCGATCTCGACCGGAGCCCTCTCGCTCGACGTCGCGCTCGGGGTCGGGGGGGTTCCTCGCGGCCGGATAGTCGAGATCTTCGGCCCCGAGTCGTCGGGGAAGACGACGCTCGTCTACCACATCATCGCCGAGGCTCAGGCTCGCGGCGGGATCTGCGCCTTCGTCGACACCGAGCACGCGATCGACCCGATTTACGCGAGCAGGATCGGGGTCGACACCGACGAGCTGCTCGTCTCCCAGCCCGACTACGGCGAGCAGGCGCTCGAGATCGTCGACGTCCTCGTCCGCTCCGGCGCGGTCGACCTCGTCGCCGTCGACTCCGTCGCCGCGTTGACGCCGCGGGTCGAGCTCGAGGGGCAGATGGGGGAGACCCAAGTCGGCCTCCAGGCACGGCTGATGTCCCAGGCGCTGCGAAAGCTGGCCGGGAATCTCAACCGGGCGAACACGATCTGCGTGTTCACGAACCAGATCCGAGAGAAGATCGGAGTCCAGTTCGGATCGCCGGAGACCCAACCGGGCGGCCGGGCGCTGAAGTTCTATTCCTCCCAGCGGCTCGACATCCGCCGCATCGAGACCCTCAAGGAGGGCACCGAGGCGGTCGGGAACCGGGTCCGGGTGAAGGTCGTCAAGAACAAGGTCGCGGCGCCGTTCCGCCTCGCTGAGTTCGACATCGAGTACGGGGAGGGGATCTCGAAGCAGGGGTGCCTGCTCGACCTCGCGCTCGAGCACGACCTCGTCCAGAAGTCGGGCTCTTTCTTCTCCTATGGCGAGCAGCGGCTTGGCCAGGGCCGCAACAACGCGAAGCAGTACCTGGCCGAGAACCCGGAGCTCGCCGCCGAGATCGAGAAGCTGATCTTCGAGCGGCTCGGGATCGACCAGCCGCCTCAGAGCGCCGCCCCGGCCAAGCCCGCAGCGGCCGAGGAGGCGGAGGACCCTGTTGCCGCGGGCGACGACGGCGGGACCAAGGCCGAGGCGCCGAAGGCGGAGGCACCGCGCGCGAAGGCCGCGGCGAAGCACGCCGGAAAGAAGCAGCAGCAACCCGAGCGCAAGGCCGCGTAGCGGGAGGGCGGGCGCCGGGACGATGCCGGAGGACGCGTTCGACCTCGCCGTCGCGGCCCTCGGCCGCAAGGAGCGCTCGACCGCGGAGGTCGCCGATCTGCTGCGCGGACGCGGGATCGAGGAGAACGATGTCGAGAGCGCTGTCGGGCGCCTCGTCGCGCTCGGGGAGCTCGACGACGAGCGCTTTGCGCGCCGCTACGCGGAGGACAAGCGCGAGCTCGCCGGCTGGGGCGCGGAGCGGATTCGCGCCGCGCTCGCCTCACGCGGCGTCGACGCCGCGGACATCGAGGCGGCGCTCGCCGGCGACGGGGAGGACGAGCAGATCGGGCGCGCGACGGGCCTGCTCGCGCGCCGCGGGGACGAGCTGTCCTCGAACGCGGCCCGGGCCCGGGCGCTCGCGTTCCTCACCCGGCGCGGCTACGGCTACGAGATCGCCCACGAGGCGGTCCGGCGCGCCGGCGGCGCGATGGCCTGAATAGTTTGCGAATACCACTTTTCGGGGTTACGATCAGTGGCGCGGCCGGTGAGCCGCCCAAGCCACGAAATCCCGACCTGAAACCCGTCGAAATCAGCGATTTTCCAACACTTCCAGAAATCTCCAGAGAGGGTTTGAGAGAGCTCCGACAGGCCTGAATAGGCGCGTAGCGAGCAAGCAGTATCGGGGGACCTCGTGACTGGGGCCGCTCAGGGGCCGCCGCGGGCGCCGCGCAGCGGCGCACGCGGGAGCGACAGCTAGTCCCGCCCGCGGAGCGGGAGAAAGGCCGATACGCATGGACCTACGCGAATGGATGCCCTTCGGGCGCGGCGATCGCGACGGGGACCTGGAGCGGGGCGGGGCGGATGGCGACGTAGCCGGGGGAGCTGGCGGCGACGAAGCCGGACGGAATCTTGAGCATGGAGACGGGATCGCCCCGCCGGCGCCCCCCGCGGCAGAGCCGGCCGGGGCCGACGGCGGCCTCGCCGACGAGCTGCGGGCGCGCCGCGAGGAGATCGCACGGATGGAGGAGCACGCGCTCCGCGAGGCCGCGTCTATCGAGGCCCGGCTGGCGGACCTCGACCGGCGCCGCCAGGCGCTCGACGACCGTGAGCGCAACCTCGACCGCCAGGCCGAGGAGGTGAAGCGGACGAAGCAGGTTCAGCGCCGCGAGCTCGAGCAGCTCTCGGGGCTGACCGTCGCGCAGGCGAAGCAGATCCTGCTCAAGGAGGTCGAGGAGGAGGCGCGGCGCCAGGCCGGCCTGTCGCTGCACCAGATCGACGAGGAGACTCAGCGCGAGGCCGACCGCCGGGCGCGAAACGTGCTCTCGATCGCTATGCAGCGGCTCGCCGCGACCCACGCGAGCGAGTCGACGACGCGCATGGTCGAGCTCCCGAACGAACAGATGAAGGGCCGAATCATCGGCCGCGACGGCCGCAACATCCGCACACTGGAGAACATCACCGGCGTCGACCTGATCATCGACGAGACGCCGAACGCGGTCGTCCTGTCGAGCTTCGACGGCGTTCGGCGCGAGGTCGCGCGGCTGACGCTTGAGAAGCTGATCGCCGACGGAAGGATCACGCCGGCGCTGTGCGAGGAGGCCTACGAGCAGGCGCGCTCGGAGGTCGAGCGGCGCGTCATCGAGGAGGGCGAGCGCGCCGTGCTCGAGGCGAAGGTCCACAGCGTCGACCCCGAGCTCGTCGAGATGCTCGGCCGGCTCGCGTTCCGGACCAGTTACGGCCAGAACGTGCTCGATCACCTGATCGAGTCGGCGCAGCTCGCCGGGATCATGGCCGAGGAGCTCGGCGCGTCGGTCGAGGCCGCGCGGCGCGGGGCCCTGCTGCACGACCTCGGCAAGGCGGTGACGCACGAGGTCGAGGGCTCTCACGCGCAGGTCGGCGCCGAGATCGCGCGCCGCAGGGGCGAAAGCGAGGCGGTCGCCCACGCGATCGAATCGCACCACAACGAGGTCGAGCCGCGCACGGTCGAGGCGGTGCTTGTGCAGGCAGCCGACGCAGTCTCCGGGGCGCGCCCGGGCGCCCGCGGCGACTCGCTGGAGGAGTACGTCACCCGGCTCAGCAACCTCGAGGAGATCGCCGCGCGGCACGCCGGCGTTCACCGCGTGTTCGCAATGCGCGCGGGGCGCGAGGTCCGGGTGATGGTCGATCCCGGCGAGGTCGACGACGACCAGGCGACCGTGATCTCGCACGAGATTGCGAGCTCGGTCGAGCACGAGATGGACGTTCCCGGGCGGGTCAAGATCACCGTCATCCGCGAGAGCCGCGCAACCGCCTACGCCGAGTGAGCGCCCGGAGTTGAGCGATAGGTAGGGTTTTGGCCGATGCCGACGATCTTCTACGTGATCGGGATCGCGCTCGTGGTGCTCGCGGTTGCGACCTCAGCGCTCGGGCTGCGAAACACGAAGTTCCCCAGCTCGCGGTTCGCGATGGCGGGCGGGCTGCTGCTGTTCATCGGGCTCGTCGCGGCTACGACGACCGCCGCCGTGATCAACGCCAACGATCAGACGAAGGAGCACGACGAGAACGTCGAGGCGGCCGCGCGCCAGGAGGCGGATATCGCGAAGCTCGAGGGCCAGGGCGAGTCCGGCCCGGCGAACGTCGCCGCGCCGTCGAATGCGGGACCAACGCCAAGCGCCGGCGCCAATGCGGGCACCGCGAGCGCCTCGCCGTCCGGCGGCGCCTCGTCGAGCTCCTCCTCGGGCGGCGGCTCGTCGCTCAACCTCTCGGCCGACCCGACGCAACTCGCGTACAACACCGACAGCCTCAGCGCCAAGGCCGGCAAGGTCACGATCAACTTCGACAACCCGTCGGCGACCTCGCACGACGTCGTGATCGAGGGCGACGGCAAGGAGATCGCGAAGACAGACCTGATCTCGAAGGGAAAGACGTCGGTCAGCGCCAATCTCAAGCCCGGCAAGTACACCTACTTCTGCGACGTGCCGGGGCATGAGCAAGCCGGAATGAAGGGAACGTTGACTGTCAAGTAGGCCCCGCCGGCCGCCGGCGGCCGCGCGGCTTAACATCAGGTCGATGGCGAAGTTCCACGTAACCACGTTCGGGTGCCAGATGAACGTGCACGACTCCGAGCGGATGAAGGGAATGCTCGAGGCGCTCGGCTACGAGGAGTCGGCTGAGCGCTCCGACGCGGACCTGATCCTGTTCAACACCTGCTCGATCCGCGAGTCGGCCGACAACCGCTTCATCGCCCACCTCGGCGAGGCGAAGCGTCTGAAGTCCGAGGACCCGGAGCGGATCGTCGGCGTCGGCGGGTGCTGGGCGCAGTCCGTCAAGGATGAGGTCTTCCGGCGGTTCCCGTTCGTCGACGTCGCATTCGGCCCCGGGCAGGTCCACCGTCTGGCCGAGTTCCTCGCCTCGGACTCACTCACCGCGCAGGGGTACTTCGAGTTCGAGGACTTCTCCGGGCACCTCCCGACGAAGCGCGAGCGCGAGTTTCAGGCCTGGGTCCAGATCTCGCAGGGGTGCAACTGCGTGTGTGCGTACTGCATCGTGCCCTCGACACGGGGGCGCGAGGTCAGCCGCGCACCTGACGAGCTCGTCGACGAGATCGAGGGCCTCGCCGCCGACGGCGTCCGCGAGGTGACGCTGCTGGGTCAGAACGTGAACAGCTACGGGCGCGACCTGCCGAGCGAGCGGCGGATCCGGTTCTCGGAGCTGCTCGAGCGCGTCGACGCGATCGACGGCATCGACCGGATTCGCTACACGAGCCCGCACCCGAAGGACATGCGCGAGGACGTGATCCGCGCCCACGCCGAGCTACCGGCGCTGTGCGAGCACATTCACCTCCCGCTCCAGTCGGGCTCGAGCCGGGTGCTGAAGGCGATGAAGCGGACCTATGACCGCTCGCGCTACATGAGCCGGGTCGCACAGATCCGCGAGCACATCCCGGACGCCGCGATCACGACCGACATCATCGTCGGCTTCCCGGGGGAGACCGAGGCCGAGTTCGCGGAGACGCTCGACGTCGCCGAGGAGGTCGGCTACGACGGCGCGTTCACGTTCAACTTCTCTCCGCGCCGCGGGACCGCCGCAGCCGGCTACCCCGGCCGACTCTCACACGGGGTCAAGGTCGAGCGCATGCAGCGGCTCGTTGAGATCGTCCAGCGCCGCGCCACGGAGCGCGCGCAGCGATTCGTCGGCCGCGAGATGGAGGTGCTCGTCGAGGGCCCGAGCCGGACCGATCCTTCGCGACTTCGGGGTCGAATCCGCCACAACAAGAGCGTCAACTTCGAGGGGACCGCGCGCCCCGGCGAGCTCGTCGACGTCGAGATCACCGCCGCGACCTCGACCACGCTGAGCGGCCGGGAGCGCATCCTCAGCCGCGTCTGAGCGGCGTGGTGGAGCTTCTCGCGCTCTTCGGCCCCACCTCGGTGGGCAAGACCGGCGTCGCGATCGCGGTCGCCGAGGCACTGCGAGAGCGCGGGGAGGACCCGGTCGCCGTTTCCTGCGACGCACTTCAGGTATACCGGGGGCTCGAGGGGCTCACCGGCGCTCCGGCGCCTGAGGAGAACGCACGGCTCGAGCACCGGCTCGCCGGGATCGCCGATTCCGGCGAGGAGTTCAGCGCCGGGCGCTTCGCCGAGCTCGCGAGGGCCGAGATCGACGCCCTGCTCGCGGAGGGCCGGCGTCCGATCGTCGTCGGCGGCACCGGCCTCTACCTGCGCGCGGCGCTGGCCGAGCTCGAGCTTCGGCCTCCCGTCCCCGCGGCGATTCGCGAGGGGGTCGAGGCGGAGCTCGAGGCTCGTGGGTCGCGGGCGCTTCACGCCGAGCTCGACCCCGATGTCGCCGCCGGCGTCCACCCCAACGACCGCAAGCGGATTGCACGCGCGACCGAGCTCCAGCGCGCCGGTTTCGACCCGCCGCCCGCAGACGGCGGCGAGCTGTGGACGGCGCGGCTTCGCCATCCCACCGTCCTCGTCGGGCTCGTCATGGACCGCGCCGAGCTCGCGGAGCGAATCGACGCCCGCGTCGACGCGATGATCGCGGCGGGGGCGGCGGAGGAGGTCGAGAGCGCCGGCGCCGGCGCTTCGCGCACAGCGCGCGCCGCGATCGGCTTCGAGGAGCTCCGCGCTGGAGACGTCGAGGCGATCAAGACCGCGCAGCGTCGCTACGCGCGCCGACAGCTCACGTGGATGCGGAGGATGGAGGGCGTGCGCCTCATCGACCGCACGCGCCGCGAGGACGGCGACGTCGCGCGCGAGATCGTCCAGGCGCTCGCCTGAGCGCTGGAATACTGACGCCATGGGTCAGGATCCGCGCGAGCTCGTCCAGTCGATCACAGACGGATTCCTCGCGAGCGATTTCGACGGCTTCCGCGAGGCGCTGCAGGCGTCGAAGAGCGCCGACGAGCTCGCTGAGCGTGCTGGCGGCTTCGGCGAGCTGATTCGCGACGCCATTGATCCGGAGGTCGAGATCGGGCTCAACGGCATTCGCGTGACGTCGCTGATCGGCGAGCGCTTCTCGGGGTTCTCGGGCTGGCTCGACTTCTGGCGTGCGTGGCTCGAGCCCTGGGCCAAATACACGATCGCGTTCTCGAATTGGGCCGAGCACGGGGACACGGTGCTCGTCACGCTCGACATCGAGGCCGAGGGGCGCGGGAGCGGGGTAGAGGTCCGCGACTCGATCGAGCAGGCGTGGAGGGTCCGGGAGGGTCAGGTCGTGGCGCTGGACATGTACGCAAGCCGCGACCGGGCGCTCGCCGCGCTGGAGGGGGAGGCGGGTTGAGGTTCGAGAAGTGGCAGGCGCTCGGCAACGACTACGTGATCGTCGAGCGGAATGAGCTCCCGTGGGAGCTGACGCCGGAGCGCGTGCGGCGGATCTGCGATCCGCACTTCGGCGTCGGCTCCGACGGCATCCTGCTTCTCTCCCCACCGCCCGAGGGCCGCTTCGTCGCCGAGCTTCGGATCTTCAACCCCGACGGCTCCGAGGCCGAGCTGTCGGGAAACGGCGCGCGCGAGGCGGTGCTCTACCTGCGCCGCGCCGGCTGGACCGACGCCGACGAGTTCTCGATCCTCACCGCGGCGGGTGAGATCAGGCCGACGATCACCTCGCCGACCGCGTGCACCCTCGAGATGGGCCGCGCGAGCACGCAGTCGGCCGACTACCCATCGGGAGGCGACGACGGGCGCGGGACGCTGTCGGCGGGCGGCCGCGAATGGGCCTTCCGCCACGTCTTGATCGGCAACCCACAGTGCGTGATCGAGGTCGGCGGCGAGCTCGAGGAGATCGACATCGGGGCGATCGGCCCCGATATCGAGACCAGCGAGATGTTCCCGAACCGCACCAACGTCTCGTTCACGCGCGTCGACGGGTCGACCGTGCGGGCGCGGATCTTCGAGCGCGGAGTGGGGGAGACGCTCGCGTCGGGGACGGGCGCGAGCGGCGCCGCCGTCGCCGCAGTGCTGAGCGGGGCCGCGAGTCCGGTCACGGTGCGGCTCGACGGCGGCGAGCTCGAGGTCGAGGTATCCGGCGAGCTCGACGTGCGGCTGAGCGGGCCGGCCGAACCCGTGCTCGCGGGAGAGCTCTCCGACGAGCTGATGCGCGAGCTCTCCGCTCTTTAGCTCCTTTGGCTCTCTAGGGTTGTGTGACGTGGGATCTCCGGAGACACGCAAGCGCGCGCTGACCGAGCCCTCGAGGCGCCTCGAGGCGGTTCCCGCGTACATGTTCGCGGAGATCGAGCGCCGTGCCGCCGAGAAGCGCAAGGGGGGCGTCGACGTGATCAGCCTCGGGATCGGCGATCCCGACCGGCCGACGTACCCCTACATCGTCGAGGCGATGCGGGCCGCGGTCGCCGACCCCGGCAACCACCAGTACCCGAACAACCGCGGCCGCGAGGAGTTTCGGGAGGCGTTCAGCCGTTTCTACTCGCGGCGCTTCGGGGTCGCGATCGACCCCGAGCGCGAGGTCGTCGCGGCGATCGGCGCCAAGGAGTGCATCTACAACCTCTGCTTCGCCTTCCTCGACCCCGAGGACACCGCGCTCGCGTCCGATCCCGGCTACCCGGTCTACACGGGCGGCCCCGCGCTGGCGGGTGCGGAGACGGTGCTGATGCCGCTCGAGCCCGAGCACGGGTTCGCCCCCGACCTCGACGCGATCGCGCCCGACGTCCTCGGCCGCGCGCGACTTCTGTTCATCAACTACCCCAACAACCCGACCGGGGCGGTCGTCCCCGACGGGTTCTTCGAGCGCGTCGTCGAGCTCGCGCGCCAGCACGAGATCCTCGTCGTCCACGACAACGCCTACTCGGAGACGACGTACGACGGCTACGTTGCGCCCAGCTTCCTCTCCACCCCCGGCGCGAAGGAGGTCGGCGTCGAGGTCTTCTCGCTGTCAAAGGGGTTCAACATGACCGGTTGGCGCTGCGCCGCGATCCTCGGCAACGCCGACGTGATCGACTCATACTGGCGGTTGAAGACGAACGTCGACTCGGGTCTGTTCGAGGCCGTCCAGCTCGCCGGCGCGGCGGCCCTCGACGGTCCACGCGAGCCGCTGGAGGAGATGAACGCCGTCTACGCGCGCCGCCGCGACCTCGTCGTCGGCGCGCTGCGCGAGATCGGCGTCGACGTGACGCCGCCGAAGGGCACGATCTACGTCTGGGCGCCCGTTCCCGAGGGCGACACGTCGATCTCGTTCTCCGAGCGGGTGCTCGAACGCGCCGCCGTGATCGTCTCGCCCGGGTCGATGTATGGGCCGCACGGCGAGGGGTTCTTCCGGATCTCGCTCACGACCCCCGACGAGCGCTTGGCCGAGGCGCTCGAGCGACTTCGTGAGCATCTGACCTGAAGAGAACTTAAATAGCTCATAGAACCTTCACATCCGGCCGCCAACTAGGCTAGGCTGGCTCACCTCGTTCGACTCCGATCCCGCGCCCCGAGGGCACGCAGGCAGGGGAGGGGCTCCCCCGGGATCGAAGACCCGCGGAGGTCGGAGCCGGCGACAGACCACGATGATCGAGCTCGGAATCCTTCTCGCCCTCGGCTGCGCTTGCGCGGGCAACGTCAGCTTCCTGTGCAAGCAGCGTGGCGCGGTCGCCGCCCCGAAGGTCGAGTTCATGCGCCCGCTGGCGAGCGCGAAGGCGCTGTTCCGCTCGCGCTGGTGGACGATCGGGTTCGCGATCGGGGTGTTCGCCTGGGTGCTGCATGTCGCGGCGATGGCAATCGCCCCGCTGTCGATCGTCCAAGCGGTGATCGCCGGCGGACTTGCGCTTCTGGCCGTCCCCGCGCAGCGCTGGTTCGGGATCACGCTCGGCCGGCGCGAGTGGCTCGGGCTCGGGCTCAGCGCGCTAGGGCTCGCCTGCCTCGCGATCACGCTCGGCGCCGGCTCACACGGCCAGCACTCGAGCTACCAGGTCGCGCCGCTTGCCGGCTTCGAGGCCGCCGCGCTTGTCGTCGGGATCCTGCTCGTCCTCGGCGACCGCGTCGAGCGGGTCAAGCATCGCCACGGGCTCCTCCTCGGCGTCTCCAGCGGCCTCCTGCTCGGCGTGTCCGACGTTTCGATCAAGGCGCTGTCGGGCACCGTGCCGAGCGACGCGCTCAGCATCCTCTCCCCGTGGGCGCCGCTCGCGCTCGTCGCCTCGCTGCTGGCGTTCTTCGCCCTCGCCCGCGGCCTCCAGACCGCCGAGGCGATCCCGGTGATCACGCTGACCTCGATCGCCGCGAACTGCTCCGCGATCCTCGGCGGCGTGCTCGTCTTCGACGACCCGATCGGCAGCGGGGCGCTCGAGATCGCGATTCGGGCCTTCGCCCTCGTCGCGCTGGTCGGCGCGGCGGCGATGATGCCGGCGCCGCTGCGCACCTCCCCCCAGCGCGCCTAGCCCGGCCGCCGGGCCGGCAGGGCCGCCGGCGATTCGCACAGGATAGGCTCCCGTCATGGCGATTGATCCCTTCGGCGGGCTCCCGGCGCGGTACGGCAGTCGCTTCTTCACCGAAGGAGTCCCGGTGGACCGCATGCCCCAGACGGGGATGGGCGGGGCCGACGCCTACAACCTGCTGCAGGAGGAGCTCGCCCTCGACGGCGACCCTAGTCGCAACCTGGCGACGTTCGTGACCACATGGATGGAGCTCCCAGTCAAGCAGCTGATCTCCGACAACCTGCACCGGAACTTCATCGACCATCCCGAGTACCCGCGGACGGCCGAGATCGAGCAGCGGTGCATCCGCATGCTCGCCGACCTCTACAACGCTCCCGGCGAGACCATCGGCGCGCGCTGCCAGGGCTCCTCGGAGGCGATCATGCTCGGCGCCCTGGCCGCGAAGTGGCGCTGGCGCGAGCGCCGCGAGAAGGAGAAGAAGGACACGACGAAGCCGAACCTCGTCTTCGGCGGCGACGTGCACGTCGTCTGGGACAAGTTCTGCCGCTACTTCGATGTCGAGCCGCGAACGATCCCGCTGCGCAAGGACAGGTTCACGATCCACGCCGAGGACGTCGAGCCCCACGTCGACGAGAACACGATCGCCGTCGTCGCCGTCGTCGGGACCACGTTCACCGGTCACGCTGACGACGTCGTCGGGATCGACAGGCTGCTGACGGGGATGCGCGACGACAAGGGCCTCGACATCCCGATGCATGTCGACGGCGCCAGCGGGGGGTTCGTGTGGCCGTTCCTCTATCCCGACGAGCCGTGGGACTTCCGGCTCGAGAGCGTGCGCTCGATCAACGTCTCGGGACACAAGTTCGGGATGGTCTACCCCGGGATCGGGTGGCTGGTCTTCCGCGAGAAGGCCGACCTCCCCGAGGACCTGATCTTCTACGAGAACTACCTTGGCGAGCAGGATCCGACGTTCACGCTCAACTTCTCGACCGGGAGCGCGATGGTCCTCGCCCAGTACTACAACTTCTGCCGCTTCGGGCACGAGGGCTACTCGGAGATCATCCACAACTTCAAGGAGAACGCCCGCTACCTGGGACGCCAGCTCGTCGACTCGGGGCACTTCGAGCTGATCGACGCGGACCGCGCCCAGCTGCCCCTGGTCGCGTTCAAGCTCGCGAGGACCGACCTCCCCTACGACGAGACGGACATCGCGGGGCTGCTCGCCGCCGAGCGCGGCTGGATGGTACCCGCGTACACAATGCCGCCGAACGCGGACCACGTGAAGGTGATGCGCGCGCTGGTAAAGGAGAACGTGAGTCACGCCGGGGCGCGGACGCTGGCCGACGACATGACGAAGGCCTGCGCCACGCTCGACGAGCGCGGGGAGGGGATCCCGGAGAGCGCGAAGAAGCGGGCCTCGCGGCTCGTCGGCGCCTGAGCGCGGGACCTCAGCCGAGGACCGCTAGGAGGAGGAGGAGGAGGAGGAGGAGGAGGACGGGAGGCGGCCCTCGACGGCGAGGGTGTCGCGCATGCCCTGCTCGAGGCCGCGCGGGGAGTAGCCGAGCTGCTCCATCGCCTTGTCGTGCTTGGCCCAGAACGTGACCCCGTCCGCGGAGCTGATCAGCTCGCGGAGATTGGGGCGCTGGCCCATCACCTTGCCGACCACGGGGCCGACCGGGGTCAGCGCCTTCATCATCGGCGTCGGGATCGCGCGCTTTGGGGCCTTCTTGTCGCTGACCCGGGCGACGGTGTCGATCAGCTCGCGCATCGTCGTGATCTGACCGCCGAGCACGTACGCCTCGCCGACCTTGCCGTCGTCGAGCGCGAGCAGGACGCCGTCGGCGACATCGTCGACGTGGACCATGTTCATCCCCAGATCGGGGAAGGCGATCATCGGCATCTTGCCGTCGAGGAACTGATTGATCTGGCTGCCGAGCGCGGAATGGTCATTTGGCCCGTAGACGCCGCCCGGCTGGACGATCACACCCGGCAGTCCCTCGTCGTCGATCAGCCGCTCTGCGATCTGGTGAGCCTGGACCTTGGTCTCCTCGTAGTAGGAGGTGTAGTCGCCTCCGGGGTGGACGTAGGACTCGTCGACAACCTGGCCGCGCGTGTTGCCGAACGCACCGACGGTCGAGATGTAGACGACCTTGGGGACCTTCTCCTCGAGCGCGGCGCGGAGCACGCGCTCGGTCCCGAGCACGTTCGCCTCGTACATCGCCGCGCGCTCGCCCTTCGGGATCCCGACCTCGTAGACGGCGGCGCCGTGAATCACAGCGTCGCAGTCGTGCATGCCCGCACGCAACGCGGCGTCGTCGGAGAGATTGCCCTCGACAAGCTCGCAGCCGAGCTCCTCGAGCGGCTTGCCCTTCTCGTAGTTGCGGCACAGCGTCCGCACCTCGTCGCCACGGGCTAGCAGCTTGCGGACGACGTGACCGCCGATGAACCCTGTGCCGCCGGTTACGAAGACCTTCATTCATCGCGCAGCGTACCCGCAATCATCGAGCGACGATGATGGACGCTGAGCGAGGTGTGGCCGGTCTACCCCCAGGGTTGGCTCGACGACCAGGCGTCGTCGTCTAGCATCGAGGCCATGACGCCGCCGAGAACACTCGCCGCCCTGCTGTTCGCAGGCGTGGCGATGATCGCCGTGGCAACAGTTCCGGCGCCGGACCAGGCCGAGGCGCTGATCTTCTGGAACTACGCCGGTCGGATGGGCCGCGCCCAGATGAACGGCTCCAAGGCCCAGCGCCCGATCCTCAAGGGCGCCCGCGATCCGCACGGGATCGCCGCGAGCAAGAAGTATCCTTTTGGGCCGACACCACCGGCAGCATCGGCCGCTCGAAGCTCAACGGCTCACACGTCCAGAAGGACTTCATCAACGCCGACTCGCCGTACGGAATCGCCGTTGACGGCACGCACCTCTACTGGGGTGAAGGCGATCGGATCGCCCGGGCGAATCTGGACGGCACGGGCGTCGAGCCGAGCTTCGTGACCGGCATCTCCACCTACGGCGGCCTCGCCGTCGACGGCACCTATGTGTACTGGGCCACCGGCGACGGCGGCATCGGCCGTGCCAAGCTCGACGGCTCCTCGGTCGAACAGAACTTCATCACCACAAGTGGCGACAGCCCGTTCATGCTCGCCGTCGACGGCTCGAACATCTACTGGTCGCAGTTGGGCCGATACCTCGGCCGCGCCAGCCTCGACGGCACGAATGTCGAAGACAAGTTCGTCAAGACGCTCGGAATCTCCCCCGGCATCGCCGTCCTTGGCAAGTTCCTCTATTGGTCGAACAACACGCAGGGCGTGATCAGCCGCTCCGATCTGGACGGCAAGAAGATCAAGAAGCGCTTCGTCGTCAGCCACCCCGCCCGCACCTGGGCGATGGCCGTCAACAAGCGCAAGAGGTACTGACGCAGGCGGGCGCTCTCTCTCAGGGGGCCGCGACGCCGCGCCCGCGCTCGCCATCGAGCCCGAGTTGGAGGACGTCGTTGAGCAGGGCGGGGGTGGCGCTGTGCGCGGCGGTCGCGACCGTGCTCGCGCTCGTCCCCGGCGCCGGGGCAACCCCGCGCGATCCGCGGCTCGCGGGCGTCCACAGCTGGGCGTTCGCGATCGGCAACCACACGCTCGACGGCGGCGCGTCCGGCGTCGGGGCGCGCTACGCGGGCTACGACCTCGTCGTCACCGACGGCGAGGAGGCGACGCCGGCCAAGATCGCCGCGCTGCATGCGGACGGGGCGATCGTGCTCGCCTATCTCAGCGTCGGGACGATCGAGAAGTGGCGCTCGTGGTACCCGCAGCTGAAGCGCTATCGGCTCGCGGCTTGGAAGGACTGGAGGGACGAGTGGTTCGCGAAGGTGCGCTCGCGCCGCTACCGCAAGGCGGTCGCCGGCAAGGTCGCGCCGGCGCTTCTCGACAAGGGCTTCGACGGCCTCTTCCTCGACAACACCGACATGATCGAGAACCACCACGGCCAGGCGAAGGGGATGCGGACGCTGGTCCGCTCGCTCTCGGGGCTCGCGCGGGAGCGCGGGAAGCTGCTGTTCGCCCAGAACGGATACGACGTGATCGGCCCGCTGATCCCGTACCTCGACGGCTGGAACCGCGAGGACGTGACCTGGACCTGGGACTTTGACCGCCACCGCTACGTGCACCAGCACCCGGAAGAGATCGCGGGCGCGCTCGGTGAGCTGCGCTCGCTGGCCGCCGACGGGCTGCTCGTCACCACGACCGACTACGTCTCCGCGGGCGACGCCGGAGCCTCCGCCGAGGCGGTCTCGAACGCCTGCTCGGCTGGCGCGCTGCCGTATGTGAGCGACATCGGCCTGCGCCGCGTCCCAGCCGCGCCGCCGATCTGCCCGTAGCGGCTGGCGAGCTACCTACACTTCAGGCGGATGGGCGAATCCACCACCACGCGCACGACCGAGATCGCGGGCGTGGCCAACCCCAGGGCGCGCCAGCGCGCGGTCGCGATCGGGATCGTAGGCGGTCGCGGTCAATCGGACGCGGGCGACCCGCTCGTGGAGCTGAAGGAGCTGCTGCGGACCGCCGGCGTTGCGACCGCGGGCGAGCTGATCCAGCACCGCGACGAGCCCGACCCGAACCGCTACCTCGGCAGCGGCAAGCTCGCCGAGCTGAAGGCCGAGATCGCGCGCGCGGACGCGAACCTGGTCGCCTGCGACGACGAGCTCGCCCCGCGCCAGGAGCGCAATATCGAGGCTGCCCTCGGCGTCCCGGTGATCGACCGCACCGCCGTCATCCTCGACATCTTCGCTGACCACGCGCACAGCGCCGAGGGCAAGCTCCAGGTCGAGCTCGCCCAGCTCGAGTACAACCTTGCGCGGATGCGCGGCCTGTGGACGCACCTCGAGCGGCTCGGCGGCGGGATCGGGACCAGGGGCCCGGGGGAGACGCAGATCGAGACCGACCGCCGCCTCGCGCGCGACCGGATCGCGACCCTGCGGCGCCGGCTCGGCCGCCTGGAGCGGAACCGCATGGTGATGCGCTCGACCCGCCAGCAGGCCTCGCTTCCGATCGTCGCACTCGCCGGGTACACAAACGCCGGCAAGTCGACGCTGCTGAACGCGCTCACCGGGGCCGACGTGGGGGTGGGGGAGCGTTTGTTCCACACCCTCGACCCGACGACGCGCGCCTACGAGCACGGCGGGCGGCGCTATCTCGTCACCGACACGGTCGGGTTCATCCGCAAGCTGCCGCATCAGCTCGTCGAGGCGTTCAAGGCGACGCTCGAGGAGACCGCGCTCGCCGACCTGGTCCTCCACGTCGTCGATGCAGCCGAGCCGGCCGAGGACCGCGCCGAGGCGATCTCCGCCGCCGACTCCGTGCTCGAGGAGATCGGGGCCGGCTCGAAGCCGCGAATCCTCGTCTACAACAAGGCCGACCTGATCGACTCCGAGGAGCTCGCCGACCTCATCGTCGGCGAGGCAGACGCGGTCGCGATCTCGGCCCGCGCGGGCTCGGGGATCGAGGAGCTCCGCGACCGGATCGAGGTCGCGTTCGCGGAGACGCTTCGCGCCGTCGAGCTGCTGGTCCCCTACTCGGAGGGCCGACGGCTCTCCGAGCTGCACGAGCTCGCCGGCTACCTCGATCGCGAGGATCGCCCCGAGGGCGTGCTCGTCCACGCGAGGATCCCGGTCGCGCTCGAGCACCGCTTCGCGGACCTTGCGGTGAACGGCGCCGGGACACCCGCGCCGCGGACCGGAAACGGCGCCGGGCCGGGTTAGGCTCCCGCGGGTGGAGCTGCGCTTCACCCGCCTCCGAGACGACGCCGTCGCGCCGACCCGGGCCCACGAGGGCGACGCGGGGCTCGACCTGTGCGCGGTCGAGGCGGCGACGCTGGAGCCGGGCGGGCGAGCGGCGATCCCGACCGGGATCGCGGTCGAGATCCCGCCGGGCCACGCGGGGCTCGTGCTGCCCCGGTCGGGGCTCGCTCGGCGCAGTGGGATCGCCCTCGTCAACGCTCCCGGGCTGATCGACTCCGGCTACCGCGGCGAGCTCGAGGTCCTGCTGCTGAACACCGACCGCGCGAGCGCGTTCGAGGTCGAACCAGGCGACCGCATCGCGCAGCTCGTCCTCGTGCGGTTCGCCGAGGCCGAGCCGACCGAGGCCGCGGCGCTAGAGGCGAGCGCGCGCGGATCCTCGGGGTTCGGCTCCTCAGGCCGCTAGGCGCTCAGCCTGAACGGCGGGTAGTCGTCGGTGATGAGGATGAACGCGTACGCGGCCACCCGGTTGCCCCATCGCATCACGCCCTCGACGAACTCGAACAGGCTCCGCGGGTAGCGGCCCGTGAACAGGATCGCGAACCACGAGAAGAAGATGCAGAAAACAGCTGCAATCCCGAGGAAGAACAGCACGATGTAGTGCGGGATCGCGAGGAACCACTTCACCAACGGCATCCCGCGCATCAGATCGCGCTCCGCGTTCGGGTTCTCGAAGTTGAGGTGGACGGCCTGTTCGTCGTCGGTCGACGGGTAGGTGTCATCCATCAGGTACAGGTAGACGGCGATGCGATTCGAGAACCGCAGCAGCTGACGGTTCCACTCCGCCCACCAGGCGGGGTACTTCTTGCGGAACAGGATCATCAGCAGCGGTGCGAGGATCAACAGCCCCGCGCCCGCCGCGGCGAGCTGCGTCGAGTCGCCGCTCGAGCTTGTGCTGTAGCTGGCCCCCGTCAGCGCGAGGTAGAGGAGGTAGATCGGGATCACGGTGAAAATCCGAAAGAACGTGGTCAGCCGGTTCAGGTCGCGCTCCGGATACTCGACCGAGAATGTCAGCGGGTACGGCCCGCCGGGCGCCGGGGCCGCGCGGCGGCGGCGAGGCGGGCGGAGGAGGCGCCTGGCCTGAAGGCGGCGGGGGTGGGGGCGGCGGGGGTTGCGCTGGGGGCGGCGGGGGTGGGAGCGGCGGGGGTCTTCCCTCCATGAGAATCAGGCCTCCTTCGTAGATCAAGGCGGAGGCGCAAACATAACGCCGCCCCCGGCTGCCTCAATTGGACCTTCCGAGGGGGTGCTAGTCGCCCACGGCGGCGCGCCGCGCCGACTCGTGCGCGGCGAGCTCGAGGCTGTCGTCGAGCGGCTCGAGCTCCGGCGCGCGGCCAGCTCGCCGCGCGAGCGCGAGCTCGATCAGCCGATCGGCCAGCCACGCGTTCTTCGGCAGCAGCGGCCCGTGGAGGTAGGTCCCGAGCATGTTCAGCCGCCGCACGCCCTCGAGGCCGTCGGAGCCGTTGTTGCCGTGCCCGCTGACGACGCGGCCGAGGGGAGCGGCGTCGGGCCCGAGGTAGGTGCGCCCGCCGTGGTTCTCGAACCCGGCGACGAGCTCGGTCCCGCCCCCGAGATCGACCTCGATCGCGACGTTTCCGATCAGCCGCGGGCCGGGCTCGCGGACGGTCTCGAGGTCGGCGAGCCCGAGGCCCTCGATCCGCCGCTCGCCGAGCTGGTACGAGCGCCCGAGGAGCTGGTAGCCGCCGCAGACGGCGAGCACAACGGCCTCGTCCTCGACCGCGGCGGCGAGCGCGTCGCGTTTCGTCCGCAGCATGTCCTCGGCGACGATCACCTGGTCTCGGTCTTGGCCGCCGCCGATGTAGATCAGGTCGTGCTCGCCGGGGTCGAAGCCCTCGCCGGGCCCCGCACCCTCGTAGCTGAAGCCGATCCCGCGCCACTCGCAGCGGTGCTGGAGGAAGAGGACGTTGCCGCGATCGGCGTAGATGTTCATCTGCTCCGGGTAGAGCGCGAGGAAGCGGAGCGTGAGCTCGGAGGGTTGGGTCATCGTGATCGCGAACGAGAGTGGGGGCGCGCCTCAAGGATGACGACCGTCGATCCGAGGTGCGCGGTCGTCGCCGGGACCTCGCGCCGCGCGGCGGCGCGCAGGCCGATGTCGGCCGCCTCGCGCTCGAGCCGCGTCGGGGGGACGAGGTTGAACCGGTTTGTGTGAACCCGGGTCTGGTGGCGGCCGTCGGGCGAGACGACCTCGCGCAGGCGGTCGACCGAGATCGCGTCCGGGCTGCGGTCGACGGCGAGCGGGCGGCTCGACAGCACCCAGCCGTCGAACTCGCGCATGTCGGGGACGACCTCGCGGTTGAGAGCCAGCTTCCCGGGTGGGCCCGCGACCTCCTCGGGCCCGATCAGCGTCGCCGCGAGGACGCCGGCCGGGGCGAGGTGCGCCGCGCACCGCGTGAGCATCCGCCGCCGCCCCTCGGGTTCGAGCTCCTGGGCGAGGTGAAGCGGGGCGATGATCAGCCCGAAGCTCTGGCCGATCGAGAACTCGGCGGCGTCGGCGCGGCCCGCGCGCACCGTCGCGCCCTTGCGCTCGGCGCGGGCGCGGACCTCGTCGACGAGCACCGGGTCGATGTCGATCGCCCAGGTTGGGTTGGTGCGCGCGAGCCACAGGGCAACGCGGCCGATCCCGCACCCGAGCTCGAGCACCGGGCCGTCGGCGCCGTCGGCGAGCTCGCGCCACAGCGGCAGGTCCGCCTGGTAGGAGCCGTAGTCGACCTCCTGCCACAGCACCGGGTCCCAGGGGTCAAACGCGGGCGCCCTGCGGCGCGGGCGCTCGCGGCTCGAGCTCACGCCCTCACTCCCTCACGCCCAGTACTCACGCGCGAGCCCGCGGTCCGCGAGCAGGTTGCGGAGCTCGAGCAGCGCCGTGTAGGTGGGGAGGGCGAACAGGCGTCCATCGGATCGTTCGAGCGCCGCGTCCAGCGAGTTCCGCACGTCGCCCTCGACCTCGATCGCCTCCGGCGGCCAGCCCGCGTACTTCAGCCGCACCGCCATCTCGGGCGCCCGGGTCCCGGCGCAGACGACGCTCCGCACCGAGTCGGCCAGCAGCTCGAAGTCGGCGTCCCAGACCCAGGAGACGTCGCGCCCGTCGGCGATGCGGTCGTTGAGCGCCAGCCACAGGTCGAGCCCGTCGGCGCCGCGGTCTCGGCGCTCGTTCTCGAGCGCCAGCGTCCGCAGGACCTCGTTCGCACCCGCCGGGTTCTTGATCAGCAGGATCGAGACCGCGGTGCCGGAGACCTCGATCGTCTCAACGCGCCCGAAAACCGCCTCCATCGCCTCGAGACCGGAGCGAATCGCCTCAAGGCCAAGGCCGAGCCGAAGCGCGGCCGAGACCGCAGCGAGGGCGTTGTAGACGTTGTAGAGGCCGGGGAGAGGGAGCCGCAGCGTGAGGTCTCCCGCGGGGGTGCGCAGCTCGACCCGCGAACCGTCGATGCCGTCGAGCTCGATTCGCGTCGCGGCGACGTCGGGCGTCGGGCGCCCGGCACCGCACTCCGGGCAGGAGTAGTGGCCGAGGTGACCGACGAACGCGCGCTCGTACGCGTACGGGGCCCCGCAGCGGCGGCAGTGCTTGGCATCGTGGGCGTGCTGGAGCTTGGGCAGAGCTTGGCTCGCGTCGTCGATGCCAAAGAAGGTGATCCCCGGGCGGCGCTCCCCGTCGGCATCGCGGCCGAGGTCGGCGACGAGCGGGTCGTCGGCGTTGAGCGCGAATTCGGTTCGCCCGGCGCGAGCCTCGACGAGCCGCGCCCACTCGTCCGCGAGGTGCTCGAGCTCGCCGTAGCGGTCGAGCTGGTCGCGGAACAGGTTCCCGAGCACGATCAGCCCGGGGTCAAGCTGCTCCGCGACGCGAGGAAGCCACGCCTCGTCGACCTCGAACAGACCCTCGTCGCCGCGCTGCTCGAGGAGCGCGGTCGCAACCCCCCAGGTCATGTTCGAGCCGGCTCGGTTGTGGACGGGCACGCGGCCAGCGCCGCGCAGCGCCGCCGCGATCATCCCAGCGGTCGTTGTCTTCCCATTCGTCGCGCTGACGATCGTCGTCCCGGCGGACAGCGAGGAGCCGAGGCGGGAGATCGCATCCGGGGCGAGGCGGAGCAGCACCCGTCCAGGGAGCGTCGTGCCCCCGCCGCGGCCGCTGCGCCGGCTCACCGCCCCCGTCAGCCGCGCGAGCGCGAGCTTCGGTCCGAACAGGGCGCCTCGCCGGACGGCCGGGCGCCCGTTCGAGCCCCCGTCGTCCCTGCTCACGCCTTCGGGTCGTCGTCGGGGTCGCGTAGCGGCCCGGGAGGCGCGATCACGCCGAGCCGGGCGGGGCGGACGCGAATCGTCGCCGGAAGGTCGGTCGCATGCTCGCCGTCCGCGTAGACGGCAAACGGGCGGTCGGCGCGAATCTCGACCCGCGCGCCCCGGTAGAGGCTGACCTCGTCCTCGCCGATGTGGGTCCCCTTGAACACCTTCGGCAGGTTAGCCACGAAGCGAAGCTTGCCGACCGCGCCGGTGTTGACGACCTCGACGCGGCCGTCGTCGAGCTCGGCGTCCGGGGCGACGAACATCCCGCCCCCGTAGGCGCGGCTGTTCGCCACCGCGACGGAGTAGCCGCTGAAGCGGTGCTTCTCACCGTCAACCGAGACCTCGAAGCTCGCGGGCTTCCACTCGATCAGGGTCCTGATCGCCGCGTAGGCGTAGACGAGGTTTCCACGCACCAGCTTCGCTTCGTTGGCGATCCTGTTCGCTACGGAGTCAAAGCCGCAGCTCGCGATGCACAGATACGGGTGCCCGTTGACCTCGGCGACGTCGATCTCGCGAACGTTGCCGGCCGCGATCACGTCCGCGGCCCGGTCGACCTCGGTCGGAATTCCCAGTACCCGCGCGAGGTCGTTTCCGCGCCCGCCCGGGATCACGCCGATAGGCGTCTCCGTCCCCGCGAGCGCACCGCCGATCTGGCCGATCAACCCGTCGCCGCTCATCACCACCGGGATCTCGCCGCGCGCCGCTGCGGCCTTCGCCTTCTCGACGCCGTCGTCGAGGCTCTCGGTGACGATCGCCTCGAACTCGATCCCGCGGCGCTCGAGCGCGAGCTCGACCGGGGCCCGCAGCTTTCCCGCACGCCCGCCTCCCGCCGAAGGGTTGACGAGCAGCAGGTACCGACGCTCGGCGGCCATGGCTGGAACCTACACGCGCGTGGGTGGTTAGGCTCAGATGGTGGGTGGACTCAGATGAACAAGGTCGAGGTCGGAGACGAAGCTCCAGGGTTTGAGCTTCCGGGGAGCGACGGCAGGACCTACCGGCTCGCCGACTACCGCGGCGGGACGGTGATCCTGGCCTTCTACCCCGGCGACTTCACTCCGGTGTGCACGCGCCAGTTCTGCTCCTATCGAGACGGCCAGGACCACCTCGACGATCTCGGCGTCGACGTGCTCGGGATCTCGCCCCAGAGCACCGAGTCTCACGAGCGCTTCACGAGCAAGTACGGGCTCACCGTCCCGCTGCTGGCCGATGAGCACCGCGAGGTGATCAGGCGCTACGGCGTGCTCGCGCCGGGCGGGCTCGTCCGCCGCTCGATCTTCATCGTCGATTCAGACGGAATCGTTCGCTTCCGCCACGTTGCGCTGCTCGGCCTCCACTACAAGGACGTCGACGACCTCGGCAAGGCCCTGGCCCATCTGAGGTGAGTGAGCGCCTCGCGCAGCGCCCGAGCGGCCTCCTGCTCGATCTCGACGGCGTCCTCTACGTCGAGGACGAGGCCGTCGCGGGCGCGGTCGACGCCGTCGCGACGCTTCGCGCCGAAGGGCTTGAGCTTCGCTTCGTCACCAACACGACGGCGCGCTCGCGCGCGCAGACCCTTGCCCGACTCGAGCGGCTCGGATTCGAGGTCGAGGAGAACGAGCTCGTGACGCCCGCGGCGCTCGCCCGCCGCCACTGCGTCGACTCTGACCGTCGCCGCGTCGCCCTGATCATGAACGAGGACGTGAAGCGCGACTTCGAGGGCCTCGAGGAGGTCGACGAGAAGCCCGACGCTGTGATCATGGGCGACCTCGGCGAGGCGTTCGGGTTCGAGATCCTCAACCGCGCGTTCCGCATGGTCATGGACGGCGCCGAGCTCGTCGCGCTGCAGAAGAACCGCTTCTGGCTCACCCCCGACGGCCTCTCGCTCGACGCCGGCCCGTTCGTCGTCGCGGTCGAGTACGCGAGCGGCAAGCAGGCTCTCGTCGTCGGCAAGCCCTCGCCGGGCTTCTTCGCACTCGTACTGGACGATCTCGGACGCGCCGCGGATGAGGTCGCGATGGTCGGCGACGACGTCGAGACCGATGTCGGCGGGGCGATCGGCGCCGGCCTCGCCGGGATCCTCGTGCGGACCGGCAAGTACCGCGAGGACTTCGTCCGCGAGTCCGGGATCGAGCCGAGCGCGACCGTCGACTCGATCGCCGACGTACCGGAGCTGGTGGGAGCGGCGTGACTCTCGACCCGCAGCCGTTCTCGGTCGACCGGGACGGGTTTGCGCTCGCCGCCGAGGCGGCGGGCGAGGGCCCGGCCGTCCTGCTCGCGCACGGGATCACCGCCAGCCGCCGTTACGTCGTCCACGGCTCGAAGGCCCTGCCGCGGGCCGGCCACGCCACGATCGCCTACGACGCGCGCGGCCACGGCGAGTCCGACCCCGCGCCGGCCGGAGCCGGCTACGCCTACGCCGAGCTCGTCGCCGACCTCGATGCGGTGATCGCCGCGCGGGCGGGGGAGGGGCCGCCGGTCATCGCCGGCCACTCGATGGGGGCCCACACGGTCATCGCCTACGCGCTCGAGAACGCCGACCGCGTCGCGGGCGTGGTCGCGATCTGCCCCGCCTTCAACGGCCTTCCGGCAAGCGACGAGAGGCTGCGCAACTGGGACGAGCTCGCCGACGGCCTCGAGAGCGGTGGCGTCGACGGCTTCCTGCGCGCGTACGAGGCGCAGGGGCTCGATCCCAAGTGGCGCGACACCCTGATCAGGATCACCCGCGAGCGCCTCGAGACCCACCGCCACCCCGAGGCGGTCGCGCGGGCTCTCCGCGAGGTCCCGCGCTCGATGCCGTTCGAGGACCTCGACGAGCTCGAGTTCCTCGACGTCCCGGCGCTTGTCGTTGCGAGCCACGACGAGGCCGATCCCGGCCATCCCCACGCGGTGGCCGAAGAGTACGCGCGCCGGATCCCGGACGCGCGGCTGATCGGCGAGCGCGCGGGAGACTCGCCGCTCGCCTGGCAGGGGGGCCGGCTCTCGCGCGAGATCGCGGCATTCTGCGCCCAGGGCGCCGTCGTCGAGCGCGCCGGGAGACCGAGCCCGCGGTGAGCGGCGAGATCGAGATCCGCGCTGCGACGATCGACGACGTCGACGCGATCGTCCGCATCAACCAGCGCAGCGCGAGCGAGGGCTTCGGAGAGGCAGCGCCCGAGTTCCCGATCGTCGATACCCGCGAGCTCCGGAGCCGCGTCGCGGCGTCGCTCGCCCGCGCCGAGGCCGAGGAGCTCCTCGCGGAACGCGACGGCCGCGTCGTCGGCCTGATCGTCGTCGGGTTGAGCCGCGACCCCGACGCGCCCACGAACGGCGGCGAGGTCCGCGCCCTCTACGTCGACCCGCCCGCGTGGCGCACCGGCGTCGGAAGCGCGCTGCTCGCCGCAGGCCTCGAGGTCCTGCGTGACTCCGGATATGTCGCCGCGGCGCTGTGGTCGTTCGCCGAGAACTCGCGCGCGAACGACTTCTACGAGGACCAGGGCTTCGAGCGCGACGGGGCCGAGCAGCGCCGCGAGGAGTTCGGCGGCGTTCTCGAGGTCCGCTACCGACGCACGATCTGACCCGAAAACCCGACCATGAATATCCTTCTACGAGAATGATTGACGACGGCCAGGCGATTCACTACGCGGCGATCGAGCGGGGGACGCCCGTGTACTCGGTCGACGAGGTCCAGGTCGGGACGGTGGCGGAGGTGCTCGACAACTACCGCGAGCACATCCTCGACGGGTTCGTGATCAAGATGTCCAACGGACATCTCCGGTTCGTCGACGCCCCCGAGGTCAAGCGCACCGCCGAGCGCGGCGTCACGCTGACGATCGACGCCGACGCGGTCGCGGAGCTCCCGCCGCCCGAGAAGGGCATCGCCGGCTTCAACCCGGCGCAAGCGGCAAAGGGCTTCGGGCGCCTGTTCGGCAAGCGCGCCCGCTGAGCAGCGGCTGGACCTGCACCTGCTGGAGCGCGGGCGTGCCCAGTCGTAGATGCTTGTCGTTCTTCTTCGGCGCCTTCATCTTCTTGCGCTCGACGACCCTGCGGAAGTGCTTGTCCTTCGCGACCTCGAGCGTCAGCAGCGAGTCGTGCTTGATCTCGCTCAGGCGCGTTCACAGCCTGATCGCCTTCGGGTTCGGGAGCCCCGTCGCGACCCCATGCGCAAACTTGCCCTCGCGCGCGACGGGGAGGTGCCGCCCCCGGGCCAGATTGTCCTTGCGCCCTAGGGCGTGAACGCGTCCGTGTGGCACGGGGCGCCGCCGCAGACGTCGATCAGGCTCCCCGGGTTGCTCAGGAACGCGGATGTCTGGTTCCGCGCCGCGACCGTGTTGCGGGGGTCGCTGTGCGGGTCGGTCTCGCCCGGGACGCTGTTGTCCGTCACCGGAGGCAGGTTCGTCGTCGGCGGCGGGTTGACCCGCCCGGGCCCGCTGTCCCAGATCACGATCGCCGAGCCGTCGAACGGGAAGCTCGAGATCGCGGGGATCCCATAGAACAGGTTCTGATCCTGGGTTCGGTCCGGATCGAGCGCCGGCTCATACGCGCTCGCGCCGATCGTCCGCGCCTCGACAGTCGCCGCGTACTGGCTCACCTGATGGTCGCCGTAGGCGATCTGCATCATCACGTTGTGGGTTGGGGTGTTGGGCAGCGCCGTGCTCGTCATCTGCTGCGCGTAGCCGTCGGGCTCGCCGCGGTCCCAGACCTGCGCCATCAGCGACAGGATCAGCGGGTCGAGCGAGTTGTCCGAATAGCCGGTCGAACCCGACGACGCGAACAGGAACGGCTGATATGTGGCGAAGTCGGTGCTGCGCTGGAGCAGCAGGCCACCGTAGTTCATCCCCGAGACGCCGAGCACGGCCCGCGTCCAGTCGGGGGCGATCGCGGTCGTGAAGCCGCCCAGGATTCCGCCCTGGCTGTTGCCGTCCCAGTACAGGTTCGACGTGTCGAGCAGGCCCTGGAAGTTCGAGTTCGACGCGAGCCCCTGCGGGTTGTCCATCAGACGCCCGAGCAGGAGCTGGTTCAGCCCGCCCTGTTCCAGGCGATCGACGTCGGCCGGGAAGTAGTTCAGGTCCCCAAGCGCCTTGATCGCGGACGGGATGTCATCCGACGAGAAGCCCCAGAAGTTCGAGGCGCAGAGGACGATGTCGTGCTCCTCGGCGAGCTTGCGCTGCGGACTCGACTCGACCTCGCCGGCGTCGCCGAGCAGGCCGTGGCCGTACAGCGACAGGCGCGCGGGTTGGGTTTGGGCGGCCTTCGGGACGATGCAGTCGAAGTTCGCCGTCCCGGTGTTGCCCGGGATCTGGGTCGGCAGCGCGTCGGGCTTCGTCGAGTCGTAGTGGAAGCCGGCGCTGCCGGGCGTGCACCCCTGCTGGTCGAGATAGCAGGGGACCGTGAACGTCCCCTTGACGATCCGCAGCAGGCTGGTGTCCGACGGCGAGTTGTCGACAGAGGTGACCTGGAACTGCGGCGCATTGCCCTCGACCTTGCCGTTGCTGAGGTCGTTGTCGCCGAGCTGCGAGAACGCGTCGTCACGAATGCTCAGCATCCGGTCGGTGATGTTCGGCCGGCTCGCGACCGTGAAGTCCCACGCCTCGTAGAGGCTCTTGCGCTTGATCTTGGCCTTCTTCTTCAGCGGCTTGAAGATGTGCTTGTAGCGCTTGCGCTGCGACTTCTCGGCCTTCGGGAGCTTCTTGCCGTCGCGGAGCTTCTCGAACCACTTCGGCGCGTCGAGCTTGTTGCCGCTGGCGTCCTTGAGCTTGCGCATCGCGACGATGTACTTGTGCTTCTCGCGGAAGTTCACCGCGGGGTGGATGAGGAGGTTCGTATTCTCGGGCGAGGTCGCGTGCGAGTCGAGCTCGGCCCAGATCGGCTGGCGCTTGCCCGTCTTCTTGTCGATGACGACGATCGGCGCCTTCTTCTCCTTGTACGACGCGAGATTCGTCAACGACGCCGGGTTCGTGTTCGCGAGCGCCTGCGGGTTGTCGAGGCCGGGCACGCGGACAACGATCATGCTCCCGGGGCTGAAGCCGTCGGAGCGGTTCCACTCGCCGGGGTTGACCGGCGTCCCGCCGTTGTTGACCGGCATCGCGTCCGCCGGCAGGTTCACGCGGCGGCCCGTCGGGGTCTTCTTGTCCTTCTTCGTGTAGAGGTTGTTCGGGAACGGGAGCAGGCAGGGCTCGGAGAAGATCTGGCAGTCGGCGCCGGCAGCTGACGCGCCCGAGGGTGCGAGCAGCGCCGCTGCGACCACGCCGGCCACGATCAGCCCGGCCAGACGGCTTCGCCCGCTAACGGTCCCGCTCATTCAATTGCCTCCTTCGTCGTTCTCTGGCTCCACTCGCTCAACCGTGCTTGTTGAACGAGATCACCTGCTGGATGCCGCTCGGGCGGTTCGTGTAGCGCATCGTCGTCAGCGGCAGCCCGCCGAAGTGGATCTCCTCCGCCGTCGCGCTCGAGTGCCACTGGGTCGGGTCCGATGTCCCCTGTGACGCGGTCAGCGACGTGCCGGCATCGGCGAGCGCCTGCCAGATCTCGTTCTGGCACCGGCGCCGCTTGCCGCCGCCGCAGTACTTGTTCTTGAGCGGCTGCTTGACCTTCTTCCCAAGCAGGCTGCGGATGTCGCGGTCGAAGTACTGGTACCAACCGCTGTACTGGCCGCCCGGCGGCTGGTCGAAGCGGGAGAACAGGGTGTTCAGCTCATCCTCCTGCGAGCTCGAGAGCTTCGACGACAGCAGCGCGTTCGCGATCTTCGGCCACGCCACGTCCATGATCGCCGCGCCGGGATTGTCGATCAGGCCGTCGTTGTTGAGATCGAGGCGGTTGCCGCCCTGAGATCGCCATGTGCCGAGCAGCGACAACATCTGCTGCGCCTGGGCGTTCGGCGCCTGCGAGCCCTTGAGCAGCTTCTTGAGCAGGGGCACGGTGATGATCGCGCGCACGTCCTGCGTCGCCGACGCGTTCATCGCCGACGTGATCTGCGCGAGCGACCACTTGCCCTTGTGCTTCTGGAGCTTCAGGTTGCGCTTCAGGAGGTCGACGCGGCCAACCGAGCCGTTTCCGCCCCAGTTGTTGTCTGCCGCTCCGAACCCGCGCGCCGCGATGTTGTTCCAGTTCACGATCTTGCCGTTCCTGGGGTTCTTGCCGTGGATGTGCTTCTTGTTCGACAGGAAGCCCTTCCACTCGTACTGGCCGGTGCCCTTGGTCGGCAGGCCCGGGTCGACGTGCTTGTTCCGGATCGGCAGCAGGCCGCTCGTGTACTCGGCGATGTTCTTGTTATCGAGGTAGAACGAGTTGAACGTCTGCGGGGTCTTCTCGACCGCCTTGAAGAACGTCTTCGGGCTGTGCACCTGGCCGTCGGAGAGGCGGCGGAACAGGAGCTGGTCGAGCGTGTCCTTGCCGTAGCTCGAGCGCTTGCTGGAGATCGCGACCTTCTGGCCGTGCACGGTCGCGTATCCGACGACCGGGCCGTGGACGGTGGTGTTGAAGGCGACGGGCTTGCCGCCGAGCGTCCCGGCGTCGAAGTGGCCCATGTCGAGGCACTGGCCCTTGTACAGGTACTTGGTGTCACTCCCGCCGCACAGCGTCTCGGCGTACTGGTCGATGATGTCGCCGTCCGACGAGGTGAGCGTGGTCGCGAAGTCCGGCCCGCGCCCAATCAGCAGGTAGCCGGGGAACGGGGCGGAGGTCGCGCCGCGCCACTGCAGATCGCCGGCGTGCATATCCATCTCGTCGGTGAAGCCGGGGAAGAAGTAGCCGATCTGCGGCCCGCCAACGAGCTCGGGGTGCTTGGTCCTCGAATGCTTGCCGTCGACCATGAGCTCGTTCGACGCATGGCTCGGCGTGTCCGTCGGCGCGGGCTCGTTCGCGATCTGGCGGTTCGCAACCGCCGGCGTCGCCTGGAAGCTGTTCGGATCCAGCACGGCGCTGCCCTTGGCCTTCTTCGGAATCGACCCGTACTTGAACTTGCCCGGCAGCGTCTTCGTGCTGCCCTTGTTCTTGAACTGGCGCAGGTCGTTGAACACGCTCAGGCCCTTCTTCGAGCCGAGGCTCTGCTCGAGCGAGCCAAGGAACTGCGAACGACGTGCCTCGTCGCCGCCGCCCTGGCCGACGAACTGACCCTTGAGGGCGTTGAGCGCGTAGATGTCGGTCCGCGTCCACGGAGGGGTTGCGGGGCTGTGGATCGCGAGGTACGCGTTGATGCCCTCGGTGAACGTGTCGATGTCATGGAGGACGTCCTTGCCCTCGGAGCCCGCGTTCTCCATCACCTGGGTCTGCTTCGCGACCTCATCCCGAGTCTGCTGGCTCGGCTGGAAGTCCTGGAGGTTGCTGATCAGGCCGATGGCGCTCAGCCCGGGGGCGTCGATTGCCGCGACGTAAGAATTGTTCCGTGCAACCTGGAGCAGCAGGCCGCGGTCCTCGGCCGTGATCCAGCCGGCAGCCCAGACGCCGTCGTCATGAGTCTGGCCGGTGACGTGGGGGACGTCGTACTTGTCACGCGTGATCGTGACGCCGGCGCGCGGCACGCTCTCGTCGGTGCCGGGCCCGGAGGTGTCGATGCCGAACTTCTCGGACTTGAAGTACTGGGTGAGGTCGGAGTTCGTGACGTGGTCGAAGAGCGGCGTGAGGCCGTCGTACAGCTTCGCCTGCGAGTCCGCGTTGGGTCCGAGGCTTCCGTACTGGCCGGAGGGGATGATGTTGAGCGCGGTCTGGGCGTCGTCCCTGGCCACGCCGGCGCTCGCAGTCGATGCGCTCGCGAGCACGAAAGCGGCAATCCCTACAAGCACGCACACGAAACGACGCATCAACTGCCTCCAATCCCCGTGGTCCCAGTCACTTCACTGCACACTCTGCTCCTGCCGTCGGGAGGTATATCAGGCTGGCTGTCCAGCCGGTAGCACTATCGAACCAACACATCGCAGATCGCTTGGTTTCGGTGCGGCGCGGGCCGGTTGGACCGCTGGGCTTTGAGCGTCAGGCGGCGGCCGGCTCCGGCTCTCGGGCCTGCGCCGGCGGCCCGGCGAGGGGGCAGCTGTGGTTGGTCGCGACCTCGACCCGGCGTTGGCCGCGTTCCTCGGGCTCGGCGCTGAGCGCATCGGCGCTGATCGTCAGCCAGGCGACGGTGCCGCCGACCACCGACAGGACCGCCGCGACGAGCATTGCGACGTGGAAGCCGTGTGTCATCGCCTCGGGCTGGTAGAAGCGTCGGCCGCCGAGGTTCGCGATCAGCGGCAGCGCGGCGACGGAGAGCAGGTTCGCCACCCGGGCGACGGCGTTGTTGACCCCCGACGCGATCCCCGAGTGCCGCTCGTCGGCGGCGGCGAGCACGGTCGCCGTGACGGGCGAAGCGACGAGCGTCAGCCCGATCCCGAACACGAGCACGCCGGGCAGAATGCCGGTCACGTATTCGGCGCCGGGGTTGAGCCGGGTGAGGATGAGCAGGCCGACGGCGATGATCAGCGGGCCCGCCGTGAGCGGGATCCGCGGCCCGATGCGCTGCGCCAGCGCCCCGGAGCGCGCCGACAGCGCCAGCATCAGCAGCGTCACCGGGATCGTTGCCGCCCCGGCCGCGATCGGCGAGTACCCGAGCGATATCTGAAGGAAGGCAACCATCAGGAAGAAGAAGCTCCCGATCGCCGCGTAGACCACGAACGTGACGACGTTCGCGGCGCTGAACTGCTTCGACGCGAACATCGTCAGCGGCATCATCGGGTTCGACTCGCGGCGCTCGGCGACGAAGAAGCCGATCAGCGCGCCAAGGCCGATCGCGGCCGTCGCAACGATCGGCGCCGAGAGCCCGTCGTTCGGCGCCTCGATCAGCGCGTAGGTGACCCCGGCAAGGCCGATCGCGCCGAGCGTTGCGCCGCGGTGGTCGAGGGCGCCGTGCGCCATCGGGTCGCGGGTCTCCGGGACGTGGTGGGAGAGCGCCACGACGAGCGCCCCGATCGGGAGGTTGAGGAGAAAGACGGCGCGCCACGAGAACGCGGAGACGAGGTAGCCGCCGAGCAGTGGTCCGACAGCCGCGGCGACTCCGGTCAGCCCCGACCAGGCGCCGATCGCCCGCGGCCGATCGGACGGCCGGAAGCTCGCCTCGATCATCGCCAGGCTGCCCGGCGTGAGCAGCGCTCCGCCGACGCCCTGCACGACCCGGGCCGCGATCAGGATCTCGACGGTGGGGGCGAGAGCGCACAACAGTGAGGCACCCGTGAACACTCCAACCCCGAGGACGAAGATGCGCCTGCGTCCGTGGCGGTCGCCGAGCGACCCACCGAGCAGGATCAGCGCCGCCAGCGACAGCGTGTAGCCGTTCAGGATCCACTGCAGCGAGGCGGTCGAGGCTTTGAGGTCGCGCCCGATCGTCGGCAGGGCGACGTTGACCACCGTGCCGTCGAGGAACGCCATCCCCGAGCCGAGGACCGCGACGGCGACGACCCAGCGGCCGGCGGCGCTCTTGAGGCGGATGTCAGCCATGGGCCGAGAGCATGAAGCCGGGGGGCGTATTGTGGGGGCGTCGAAGCGATGGCCCCCTGTACGCATCTCGACCAGGTCGAGATCACCCAGCTGCCCGAGTCCGTGCAGGGCTGCGAGGAGTGTCTGGCAAGCGGGGACCCGTGGCTGCATCTTCGGATCTGCCTCAAGTGCGGCAAGGTCGGCTGCTGCGACGACTCGCCGAACCGTCACGCCTCGGCGCACGCCGCAGAGAGCGGGCACCCGCTGATCCGCTCGCTCCAACCGGGGGAGGATTGGTCCTGGTGCTACATCGACGACGTCGCGCTCGCGATCCCCTCGGTTCACGGCGAGACGCGCATCCCGCCCTCCCCGCTGGGGGGCTGAGGCCCTGAACCGAGAGGAAGGAGTCCCGTGATGTCGAGTCATCAGCAATCGCCCGCTGCCGCGCGCCCGGAGAAGAAGCCGCTGTTCAGGCGCGTTGGCGTGTTCCTGGTCCCGAACAAGATCCCGCCGCCGATCGACCCGGCGCTGATAGAGCACGAGAAGGAGCGCGCACAGGCGAGGCAGAACAGGGTCGCCGACCTGATCACCACGTTCGCGGGCTCGATGCTGTTCGTCTACATCCACATCATCTGGTTCGGGTGCTGGATCGGCTTCGGGGTCGAGGATTACCCGTACGGGCTGCTGACGATGATCGTCTCGCTCGAGGCGATCTTCCTCTCGACCTTCGTGATGATCTCCCAGAATCGCGCCGACGCGAAGCGCCAGGTGATCGCCGACGCGCAGTGGAACACGGTCCAGGAGGAGGACAAGCAGAACGTCCAGCTGATTGACCTCTCGGAGCAGATCCTCACGCTGACCCAGGAAGTGCGCGCGCTCGCCGGCGACGGCCGGCTCCCGCGCGGGTCGCATGGTTCGGGCAAGTCCGGGGGCTGAGCGAGGCTCGATGAGCGCCGCGGCCGCGCTCGCCCAGCTCGATTGGAGCGACGGTGAGAGGGCCATGCTCGGGGACACGGTCTTCGAGCTCGCGGTCCCGCATCGCGCTGAGGACGCCACCGCGTCGAGCGATTCCTTCGCGCTGCTCAAGGACCGCTCGATCCTCGACGCCTACGCGCGCTACTGGGGCGAGCGGCCCGAGTTCGAGGCCGAGAACGTGTTCGAGATCGGCCTCTGGGACGGTGGGAGCTTCGCGCTGTGGCAAGAGGTCCTGGAGCCGCGCATGCACGTCGGCGTCGACATCGCCGATCGCAGGACGCCGTACTTCCGCGCCTACGAGTCGGCGCCGGAGCGGCGCGACCAGATACGCACGTTCTGGGATGTAGACCAGACCGACAAGGACAGACTGCGCCGGATCGCGGGGGAGAGCTTCGACCGGCCGCTCGACCTCGTCCTCGACGATGGGGCGCACCTGTACCGGGAGACGAAGGCGTCGATGGAGGCGCTGTTCGGGCTGCTGCGGCCCGGGGGGCTTTACATAATCGAGGACTGGGCGTGGGGCCATTGGGGCAGCGAGTTCCGCCTCGCAGCGTCGCCGGAGCGCGACGCGCTGACCCGGTTCGTCGGCGAGCTCGCCGGCGTCGTCGGCAGCGTCCAGGACGTCGTCGCGGCGCTCGACGTCCGCCGCCACTTCGTCGTCGTCGAACGCGGCCCGGGCGAGGTGGGCGGCGCTCTCGACCTGGGCCGGCTGCGGGCATGGCGCGGGCGTTCACTGCGTGACTCGCGCGTGGCGTGGACCGTGGCGCGCTACGTGCGCGCGGCGAGCGCGAGGCTCGGGCGAGCCCGAGGAGCCCCGGACTCGGACTGAGAACTGCTGACGCTGATATAGCCTCTGCTCCGGCGTCAGCGACAAGGCAGGTGAAGATGGCCGAGCTCGAGGAGTACCCACTGGGGACGCAGTTCCCGGGAGTGACCGCGAGGACACTCGACCGCTCCTCGCCGGCCTGGCCCACCCGCCGCCGCGCCCCGGAGGGCTCGCCGAACGTGATCATCTTCGTCCTCGACGACGTCGGCTTCGGCCAGCTGTCTCCGTTCGGCGGTCTCTGCGACACCCCGACACTCGACCGGCTCGCCGGCGGCGGCCTCCGCTACACGAACTTCCAGACGACGGCGCTGTGCTCGCCGACGCGTGGATGCCTGCTCACGGGGCGCAACCATCACGCGCTCGGCCTCTCGGCCATCACCGAGATCTCGATCGGATATCCGGCCCACAACGGGATGATCGGCCCCGAGCACGGCTTCCTGTCGGAGATCCTCCTCGAGCACGGATACAACACGTTCGCGGTCGGCAAGTGGCACCTTGCTCCACCGCAGGAGACCACGCCCGCGGGGCCGTTCGATGCCTGGCCGCTCGGCCGCGGCTTCGAGCGCTATTACGGCTTCCTCGGCGGGGACACCGACCAATGGCACCCCGAGTTGGTCTGCGACAACCATCCAACCGAGCAGCCGTACGCGCCCGCCGACGGCTACCACCTCAACGTTGACCTCGCCGACCGCGCGATCGGGTTCATCAACGGCGCCCACGAGAACGCCCCCGAGAAGCCGTTCTTCCTCTACTACGCGACCGGGGCGGGGCACGCTCCGCACCACGTCGAGCGCGAATGGATCGAGCCATACCGGGGCCGCTTCGACGACGGCTGGGACGCCTACCGCGAGGCGGTGCTCGACCGCCAGTTGGACGTCGGGGTCGTCCCCGCCGGGACCGAGCTCTCCCGCCACGACCCGGACGTGCCCGAGTGGGGGACGCTCTCAGACGATCAGCGGCGCATGTACGCGCGCCAGATGGAGACGTACGCCGCGTTCCTCACGCAGACCGACCATCACTTCGGGCGCGTGATCGACTACGTCGAGGAGATCGGCGAGCTCGACAACACACTCGTCATCGCGATCTCCGACAACGGTGCGAGCGCGGAGGGAGGGGTCGACGGGACGTTCAACGAGATGCTGTTCTTCAACCACGCGCCCGAGGATCTCGAGGACAACCTCCGCCACTACGAGGACTGGGGAGGCGTCGACACCTTTCCCCACTACTCCTGGGGCTGGGCATGGTCCGGCGTGACGCCGTTCCGGCGCTGGAAGCGCGAGACCTACCGCGGCGGCATCTCCGACCCGTGCATCGTCCACTGGCCGGCGCGGATCGACGGCGCCGGCGAGGTCCGCTCCCAGTTCGCGCACGCGATCGACCTAGCCCCGACCGTGCTCGAGTCGGTTGGCGCGGAGGCTCCCGCGGAGATCGGCGGCGTGGCTCAATCGGCGATGCACGGAGCGAGCTTCGTCCACACCTTCGACGATGCGGACGCGAGTCCGGCGCGGACGACGCAGTACTTCGAGATGCTCGGCCATCGCTCGATCCATCACCGCGGCTGGAAGGCCGTGTGCCCGTTCCCCGGCCCGAGCTTCGCCGAGGCGGCCAAGGAGGGGCGCTTCTTCGGCTCTCCGCTCGACACGGAGGCGCTCGATGCCCTCGACGCGACGGGTTGGGAGCTGTACCGCGTCAGCGACGACCCGGCCGAGAACCGCGACCTCTCGGGCTCCGAGCCGGAGCGTCTGCGCGGGATGATCGAGCGTTGGTACGAGGAGGCTGAGCGCTACGGCGTGCTGCCGCTCGCCGCCGCGGACCTCGCGCGCCTCACCGCGCCGCGCCCGGGGGTGGGCGGGTCGCGCCATCGCTTCGTGTACCGGCCCGGTGGCGCGCCGGTTCCGTTTGCGGCTGCGCCGCGCGTGTACAACCGCCCGCACAGCATCACCGCGGAGGCTTGGATTCCCGAGAACGGCGCCGATGGAGTCCTTCTGGCGCACGGAAATCGACACGGCGGATATACGTTCTTCGTCAAGGATCGCCGCCTGCACCACGTCCACAACTATCTCGGCATAGAGTGGTTCCGCGTCAGCTCGCCCGACGCGATTCCGACCGGCGAGGTGAACCTCCGGTACGAGTTCGAGCCGACCGGCCCGCCGGACATCGCGGTCGGGAAGGGGAGCGGCGGTCGGAGTCAGCTGTACGTTGCGGGCAGGCTCGTGGCCGGCGTCGAGATTCCTCACACCGTGCCACTGGTCTTCGGGATCATCGGGTTGACCTGCGGGCGGGACGGCACGGACTCCGTGAGCCCGCGCGACTACGACGCTCCCAGCCGCTTCACGGGCGAGCTGCGGTCGGTGACGCTCGATCTGAGTGGCGAGCTGATCGTCGACTCCGAGGCCGAGCTCGAGCGGCTGATGGCGGAGCAGTAGGGGCTCGCCGCGCCGCGAGCCTAAGAGCGCAGCTTGCTCTTGCTGCCCTTGCGACCGACCGCGCCCTGTGAGCCGTGCGCCTTGACGCGGAACTTGACGTGAGCCTTGCGGCGTGCTTGCTTCGAGGTCCGTATCAGGCGGCGAACACGGGGTCCGGTATGGCTGGCCCGCTTCATTCTCACGTCCAGCTGGTGAGCCCTGCCCTTCGCGAAGCTGACGTAGCTCTTCTTGAGGCTGACCTTGGCCGCGCTCCGTCCCTTGCGAGGCAGTCTCACGGTACCGCCGATGCGGAACCGGCAATCCTGGTCGAGACAGCCGACTCTGACGCGGAGCCTTCTCTTCACCCGTTGGGCCTTGGGGCTGGCCACGGTCAGGTCGGGGGTCATCTGCAGCAGGAGGCCGTTGATCTCAACCGACTTGATGTCCGAGGTGTTGATGTCGCTGAGCGACCCCGTGTAGCTCGTCTGGCCGGTGATATCGCCTGTGCCGCAGAGCGTGGCCTGCCCGGTAACCAGGCCGATGACCGGCACGCCGGTGACGGCAACCGTCCCGTCCAGTTGGTACGGCGCCGGCGAGCAGGCGCTCGTGGCGGCGGTGATCGTTGCTCCCGAGATGGCGACCTGCTCGGGGAGCTCTGTGCCGCCGCCGCTTTCAACCGCGAGATTGCCCGTCCCCTGGCTGAGGCTCTGGCTGCTTTGGTCCCACAGGCCTGTGAGCGAGCCACTCTCGGGATAGAACGTCTTCGCCCCCGATTCAACCGAGACCTTGTAGTGGGCGGTGATTGATCCAGAGCCTCCGGGGCTGGCCGGCGTGGGCACGGTGAACGTCGCTTGGTCAGCACTCGTGTTGTCAAAGACAAGTTGGGCCGCTCCACCGTCGGGGTCTGAGCTGGGGTTGGGCTGGAAGCCCGACGGAGCCAACGAGTCGCTGGCCAGCGCCTGCGCGGCCCAGCCGCAGCCGCCGCCCCCGGCACCCGGATCAAAGGAGCCGGCCCCGACGGCGCCTCCGCCGCCGCCGCCGTAGCCGCCGCCGCCGCCTCCGCCTCCGGCAATCGAGTTGGGGAACTCCTCTCCATTGTGGCCCCAGCCACCGCCGCCGCCGTTTGTCAACTGGGTCGGGTCGCCGTTGCTCCAGTAGGCGGCGCCGCTGTGGTTGCCGTTGCGGCCGCCGGCGCCGCCCACTCCCCCGAAGCCCGAGCCGCCGTACTGGCCGTTGCCGTCCGGCCCCTTGCCCTTCGCGCCGCCTCCGGGACAGGTGCCGCCCGATCCGGAGTGGGAGCTGGGAGTGCCGCTCGAGTTTGTGCCCGCAGAGCCGGGCCCTGAGGCCGGGCCCGCAGTCGAAGCGACGGCGGTGCCGCCCAAGCCGCCGGCATCGCCAAGCGAGTTGGGGGCCTCTTGCTCGCCGGCGCCGCCACCGCCTCCGCTGGCGAGCGCGATGACGTTGCCTGTCGTCGGGGCGGTCGTTGCGAGGTTGGCGGTGGAGAAAACGGTCGTCGCGCCGCCACCGCCGGCCGCGACCTCATCGCTGGACGAATCGGTCGTCGCCCCCTCGTCGCCGAGGTAGTAGTAGAGGGTGGTCGTCTGATAGCCGCTGCTCAGGTCGGCGGCGGTGAGAATGGTTTGCGTGAAGCCACCGGCGCCGCCGCTGGCGTGAACGGTGTCGCCGGCGCCACGGCCCCCGTTGCCACCCCAAGCCTGGACCCAAATTGGCGTTTGCGTGGTGACATTCTCGCCCGCCAGGGCGCTCACCAACGCGCTGATATCGACCGAAGTGGTGCTTGTGTCCAGCGTGCAAACGATTGGGGAGCTGTCGGTGTCACAAGTTGCGCCGCCAACGACAACGTCGCCGCTCTGGGCCCGGGCCGAGGATGCGGCCAGCAGAGCGATAAGGCCCGCCAGCGCCAACACGCAGCGGCGAATTTGCCTGCCCCGCCGATCCACTCGGATCAGCCTACTCGCGCGCGCCAGGTGTCGCGACGGTCCGGGCGAGCGGGTTCGGCTCCCGCCCAGGTTTACGTAACGTCGATTATCGAGCACAGGATCCAAGCAGCGACTAGCTGACAGCGGTGGTAGCGCTTCTTCGCACAGATCTTCTTCGGGTGGCGGAGCTTGAACCTCTGCGTCACCGGCCCGGTGCCGAACGACTTCGTGTTCCGAGGTCGGCGGCGAGGCCGGTGACGCCCTGCGCGCGCTCGATCTCGTAGCGGTTGAGCTCGTACGGCTGCGATCGGGTCGCATAGCCGGCGTTCTCGGTCACCGCGCCCGTATAGCCAGCCGAGCGCACCGCGGCGATCGTCGAGGCATCGTACTCGCTCGACGGATAGCAGAAGTTGTTCGACGGTACGTGGTAGGTGCGTTGGAGGAACCTGCGCGATCCCGCGACCTGGTAGGTGAGGCTCTTGCCGCTCAGCGTCGTCAGGTCCGGATGCGTCGCCGAGTGGGAGTCGATCTCCCAACCCCTGGCTATCAGCGGCTTTATGTACGGGGGCGTCAGGTGGCCCACCGTGATCTCGAACAGGACCGCGGGCCATCCGTAGCGGTCCAGGACCGACGGCGCGAAGCGCGCCTGGGCCGGATATCCGTTGTCGAACGTGATCACGACCGGTTTGGCCGGCAGCGTCCCGCGCCGGTACCAGGCGCGCTCGACCTCATCGAGCGTGACGCCCTGGAACCCGTGGTGCGCCATCCACGCAACCTCGGCGCGGAACTCTCCGCTGGAGACGTACAGCCCCGGGTAGGGGTCGCCCGCGGGAGGGGTCCCGAGCGCGTGGTAGACGAGGATGGGAACCGGGCTGCGCGACGGCCGCCATCCCGGCTGCGGGCGCGCGTTGCGGACGAGCCTCGCCGAGTCCCCGCCCCCGGAGTGCGAGCGTTGCTGAGCCTCGTGCGACGAGCCGGCGGATCCACCCAGGCCGCCGTGCAACGCGATCACGCCGGCCGCGACCAGAGCCGCAAGCACCGCGAGCGCCGTGATGCGCCGTCGCCGGATCGCCCCCCTCCGCGACTTGGCGCGCCGGTCGCGCACTCGCTCTGGTGACAGCTCGCTCGTGGCGCCCCCAGGCTAGCCGTTACCGGGCCGGCCGCCGCAAAGCGCACGGCGGGGAGACGAGCGCTCCGGCTCAGCCCCGCTTCGAGCGCAGAATCGCCAACGGACCCTCGGGTGAGCTATCGAGCCGCACCGGTGCTTTCTCAGTCAGTGATTCTGAGCGCTCTCAGTCGAAGGAGCTTTCCGGGTCTCGGCCGAATGCACTCCCACAGCAGGTTCGCCGTCTCATCGCACAGCGAGGCGATCGAGCGTGCTGTAGAAGTACGGGCTCCTTGAGAGCTCCGCACGCCCACCCCGACCAGATATCACCCCGACCGGGTGATGCGATGGCAGATCGAAGCAGGTCGAATACCGATGCATGATTCTCTGCCCGTCGAAGCCACCCTCGAGCGACTCAAGCCATGATGAGCCCTGAGCGCAAAGACGACGAGGCCAGGCGTCAGCATCGCTTCGCGGTCTGGTCGCTCGTCGTACTCGCGTCGGTCGTCCTCGTCCTGTCGATATTCGCGAACTGGGTCCAGCGCGAGGCGCTGGACACGAATCAGGTCAAGAGCACCACCGACCAGATCCTCAAGGACGAGGACGTCCAGAAGGCGCTCGCCACCTATGCGGTCGACCAGCTGTACGCAAACGTCGACGTCCAGGGCCAGATCCAGAAGGAGCTCCCGCCCGGTGCCCGGCCGCTGGCCTTCCCGGTTTCGGAGCTGACGAGGCAGCTGGCGACAAACGTGGCGCAGAGGGCGCTTGCCTCGCCGAAGGGCCAGGCCCTTGTTTCCACCGCGGTCGCCGGGGCGCAGCAGCAGTTCGTCAACCTGGTCGAGAACAAGGACAGGTTCGTCTCGACCACGGGCGGGAACGTCACGCTCGATTACGGAAGCGTGGTCGCCGACCTCGCCACCCGGCTCGGTGTCGATCCGGCGACGATCTCCAAGCTCCAGGGACTCGTGCAGAGCTACACGCAGGATCTCCGCCAGCGCCTGACGACCGCTCAAGCTCGGATCAAGACGGTGCGCTCGACGCTCGCGCAGGCGCAGGCGGGCAAGCTGACCCCGACGCTGAAGCAGAATCTCCAGGCTCTGAATAAGAGCGCGACCCAGCTTCAGGGGCAGATCGCGAGCCTCGAGGGGACGCTGAAGAGCGTCCAGTCGAAGGTCCCGGCCCAGCTGCGGAGCAAGCTGTCCGACCTCCAGGGCCGCCTGGCCGCGGCCGACGGACGGGCGACCGCGCTGAAGCAGCGAACGGCGGCGGTGCTGGCGGATCCGAGCCAGGCGAACGTCAAGCAGCTCGATGCCTCCCTCGCCACGCTCGACGCGCGGATCACCACCCTGCTCAACCGCCAGGTCGTCCAGACCCCCGGCCAGCTCGTCCTGATGAGGTCGAGTCAGCTCTCGGGCCTGCAGACGCTCGTCAGCGCGCTGCGCAACCTCGGCTACGTGCTTCCGGTGCTGGCGCTGCTGCTTTACCTCGCCGCCCTCTACCTCGCCAAGGGCTGGCGCCGCGAGGCCCTGATCGCCGCCGGAGGCGGGATCCTGGTGGCGACGCTGTTCGTTCTTCTAACACGGCGCCTGATCGGCAACGGAATCGACTCGGTCGCGGCCTCGGACACGGTCAAGCCGGCCGTCACCTCGGTCTGGGACATCCTCTCGGCGGGGCTTCGCCAGCGAGCCCTGTTCGTGCTCGTGATCGGCCTCGCGTTCATCGGCGGGGGCCTGCTCGCCGGGCCCGGGCGCCACGAGGTCGCGGTGCGACGCTTCCTTGCGCCCTACCTGCGCGACCATCCTGTCGCGGTCTACACGTTCTTGGCCGTGCTGTTCCTGCTCTGGCTCTCGTTCATTCCCGGCATCAACAACCTCGGCCAGGTGGCCGTGATCGTCGTACTCGCGGCCCTGGCCGTGTTCGGGATCGAGATCCTTCGCCGGCAGACGGCACGCGAGTTTCCGGCCGGTCCGTCCGCGTAGCGGCCCATCTCAGTCGACAAGCCGGCGCGCCACGGCCCAGCGGCTGAGCTCGTGGCGGTTCGAGAGCTGGAGCTTGCGCAGCACCGAGCTGACGTGGGCCTCGACCGTCTTGGCGGAGATGCCGAGCCGGTGGGCGATCTCCTTGTACATGTAGCCGCGCGCGATGTAGCGGAGCACCTCGCGCTCGCGGGCGGTGAGCTGGTCGAGCTCGGGGTCGACCTCCCCGGCGGGGATGGCCCCCGCGAAGGCGTCGAGCACGAACCCCGCGAGCCGGGGTGAGAAAACGGCGTCGCCGTCGCTCACCCGGCGGACCGCGTCGGCGAGCTCCTCGCCGGTGATCGTCTTGGTGACATACCCGCGCGCGCCCGCGCGGATGACGGCGATCACGTCGTCCGGGTCGTCGGAGACCGAGAGCGCGAGGAAGCGCTGCTGCGGATGCCGCTTCGTCACCTGGCCGATGACCTCCACCCCCCCGCCGCCCGGCATGTGCACGTCGAGCAGCACGACGTCGGGCTCGAGCTCGGTGATCACGCGCACAGCGTCCTCGACCGACTCCGCCTCGCCGAGCACCCCGACCCGGTCGCGGAGCTCGGCCCGCACGCCGCTGCGGAAGATCCGGTGGTCGTCCACGATCACCACCGTCGGCGTTCGCGCACTCATCTCCCCGCCCTGCTCATTTCGAGGACGACCTCGGTACCTCCGTCCGGCTGGCTGCGGATCTCGGCTCGGCCGCCGTAGCGCTCGATGCGGCCGATTATCGATTCGCGGACCCCTCGGCGATCTTCGGGAATCGAGTCGAGATCGAACCCGGGCCCGCGATCGTCGACGAAGACGTCGGCGCTCCCGTTCTCGATCTCCGCGTAGAGGCGCACCGCGCCGCCGGCCGAGGCAAACTTGGCCGCGTTCGTCAGCGCCTCGCGCGCCGCCGCGACGAGGGCATCCATCCGCTCGTCCAGCCGCCCGTCGCCGACGACGACCGTCTCGACCTGAGCACCGTACCGCTCCTCGACCTCCTCGGCCGCGGCGCGCAGTGCGTCCGCGAGCCGTTCGCCCGGCCGCGACGGCTCAGAGCCCGCGAGCCACGAGCGAAGCTCGCGCTCCTGATGGCGAGCGAGGCGAGTGACCTCAGCCGGGTCGCCGGCGCGCCGCTGGACCATCGCCAGCGTCTGCAGAACTGAGTCGTGCAGGTGCGCGGCCACCTCACCCCGTTCCTCGGAGCGGATGCGCGCCGAGCGCTCGGCCCCCAGCCGGCGGATCAGCGCCAGCCACATCGGCGCCGCGATCAGGCCGAGCGCGATCGAGACCACCAGGGCCGCGAGGGCGACGTTGCCGGCCGCATCGAGCGCGCCGGTCGCCCAGAGGAAGATCAGCCCCGCGCCCAGCGCGAGCGCGATCCCGAAGCCCACCCAGGAGAGCCTCGTGGCGATCCGGGGCGCGTCCCGCCCGCCCCTCAGGCTGCCCGCCACCGCGATCGCGCTGCAACCGGCGATCGCGGCGAGCAGGGCACCGGAGGCGACGTCGATCGCCCCCTCCGCGTGGAGCAGGAGCAGCACGCCGAGGGCCAGGATCGCGACCCCGGCCCCCAGCGTGCTCAGATCGGGACGGCTCATCGACCGCATACTTGCCGCTGCGAGTCTGCCTCCTTCCGATTGTGGTCGTAGTCGACGCCGCTGGTGTTCAGCTCGTGCGGCGACTGATCTGTGACGATCAGCTGCCCGAACTGGACGTCGGCGTCGAGGTTCAGCCTCGGGGCCTTGCTCCGATGCTGACTTTGGTCGACCTTCGGGTCGACGCCGTCGCTCTGCGTTCCGGCGACGAGCAGCTCGCCCGCTTTGCCGGTCGCGTGACCGCTGACGCAGACCCTGGACGGCACCGAGACGATCATCTGCCCCATGCCGAGGTCTGCGTTCACAGGGATCACCCGGCCGCGCCTCCACGGCAAATCGCGGAGGTCGACGATCAGCTGACCCGTGCCGAGCTCGTACCCGTCCGCGGGTAGGTCGGCGACGGTGCTCGGGCTGTACTGCCGGGTGCCGATCGACGTGTCGAAGCTGACCCCGGCCGCAGCCACCGCCCCGGCCGGAATCGCCAGGACAAGCGCCGCGACCGCGAGCCAGGGAGCGACCCGCCGGCGGATGCCACCCAGAAAGGAGACGCAGACGAGCGCCACCCCCAGGGCGACGACGACGGAGGCGACGATCACGCCCTCGCCGGCTGCCGTCGTCCAGGCGCTGAGCGCGCCGAGCGCGGCCGCAAGCGCGAGCGCAACGAGTGCGACGACACAGGCCAGCAGGACCCGCGCCAGGCGAACGCCGACGCTCTCCCGGACCGGCATCCCCGTTCCATCGTCCTCCGGCAGCGCCACGGCCAGCACGAGATAGGCGAGCAGGCCGGCGCTGCCGAAGAAGGTGCTGACGACGAACGCGATCCGAACCAGGGTGGCGTCCAACCCCGTGTGGGCGGCAAGCCCGCCGGCGACGCCCCAGATCATCCGATCGCTCTTCGAGCGGAGCAGGGGGCGGCGCGGTCTGGCGTTCGCGTCCTCCGTCTTGGCTTCTGTGTTCTTCGGTGTTTCGTTCATGGCGACGACGATGACGGCGGCGGGCCCCGCCGTCTATCCGGAATCATCCCTAGGTAACCCTGGGAGCGAGCTGATCCTCTGAAGAGCTGGAAGGCGTCGGCGACAGGCTCGTTCCTGATCGATACGCTCGCCTGGTGAGCGGGACGGGCATCGCATGACCGAGATCGCAACCATCCACGCTCGCCAGATCTTCGACAGCCGCGGCAACCCAACGGTCGAGGTCGACCTGGCGCTCGCCTCGGACGCCACAGGGCGCGCCGCGGTCCCGTCCGGCGCGTCGACCGGGAGCCGCGAAGCGCTTGAGCTCAGGGATGGCGACGGTCCGTTCGGCGGCAAGGGCGTGAGCCAAGCGCTCGCAAACGTGAGCGGAGAGATCTCCGAGTCGGTAGTCGGCCGCAAGATGGACAGCCAGCGTCAGCTCGACGAGTCCTTGGTCGAGCTCGATGGAACCGAGGGCAAGTCGCGTCTAGGCGCGAACGCCATCCTTGGTGTGTCGATGGCATATGCCCGCGCCGCCGCGGCCGAGCTGGGTCTCCCGCTGTGGCGGCACCTGGCGGACGGGCGTGACCCGGTCCTCCCCGTGCCAACGATGAACGTCCTCAACGGCGGCGTCCACGCCGCCAATCCGATCGACTTTCAAGAGTTCATGATCGCGCCAGTGGGCGCGAGCTCGTTCGCGGAGGCCGTCCGAGTCGGTGCCGAGATCTACCAGCGCCTGAACACGACCCTCGGCGAGCAAGGCCTGGCCGCTGGAGTGGGCGACGAAGGCGGGTTCGCTCCACCGCTCGAGGACAACGAGGCGCCATTGCAGCTCTTGCTGACGGCCATCGAAGGAGCTGGGTACTCGCCCGGCGACGATGTTGCGATCTGCCTTGACCCGGCGGCGAGTGAGTTCTTCGAAGACGGCATGTACGAGCTCGCCGGCGAGAAGCGATCGCTGTCCGCACCGGAGATGGTCGACTACTGGGCGACCATTGCCGAGCGCTACCCCGTGCTCTCACTCGAGGATGGGATGGCGGAGGGCGACTGGGACGGCTGGAGGCAGCTGACGGATCGGCTCGGCGAGCGCCTGCAGCTCGTTGGTGACGACATCTTCGTCACCAACCCGGCGATCCTGCAGGAGGGAATCGACCGCGGGATCGCCAACTCGATTCTGATCAAGCTGAACCAGATCGGGACCGTGACCGAGACCCTCGACACGATCGAGCTCGCGAGAGAGAACGACTACCGCTGCGTGATCTCGCACCGGTCCGGTGAGACCGAGGACACCTTCATCGCCGACTTCGCCGTCGCCACGGCAGCGGGTCAGATCAAGACCGGCGCGCCCGCGCGATCCGAGCGGGTCGCGAAGTACAACCAGCTGCTGCGGATCGAGGAGGAGCTCGAAGACGGCGCCAGTTACGCCGGACGCTCGGCCGTCGCGCTCGTCTGATCCTAGGGCGCGACCTCTGCCGCAGCTTCACCCACCGGCGTCCTTCGCCTCGACGTGGCGCTCGAGGGCCACACCGAGCTCGCGCTCCGCCGCGTCCCTGTCCGCCCAGCCCTCGATCGCGGTCACCTTGGCGGGTTCGAGGTCCTTGTAGACGGAGAAGAAATGCTCGATCTCCTCGCGAACGCGGACTGAGATGTCGTCGAGCTCGCGAACCTCCCGCCACTCCTCATCATGCAGAGGGACACATAGGACCTTGTCGTCTACCCCGGCCTCATCGCGCATCTGAAAGACCCCGATCGGCCGGACATCGATCCGGCAGCCGGGAAAGGTCGGCTCGCTCAGGAGGACGAGCGCGTCAACGTGGCGACCGTCCTCCGTCCTCGTTCCCTCGATGAACCCGTAGTCGGTGGGGAACACCACCGACGCGAAGACATGCCGGTCGAGCTTCAGTGCGCCGGTCTTCTCGTCGTACTCGTACTTGTTGCGACTGCCCTGGGGGACCTCGACGTAACAGCTCAGCTCCACCGCGTCTCCTTTGCACTCGACTTCGATCGCCAGAAGCCATCAGCGTCCGTGATGACGCGGTTGAGGGCGAGCTTCATCGCCGCACGGCCAGTCTAAGTACTGGGATAACCAGCTGTATCCTCATTCTGGAGGCGATGAGGCTCGCCTAATTACCCGCGCTGATGGCGCTGATGGCCTCTATGAACGGAGGTCGTGATGCACCCGCGCTCAGCAGCCTCAGCACTACAGCCGCCACCAGCGAACGAGGCGCTTGAGGGTCGGCCGAGCGTCCTATTCGGACGCATCGACGAGACTCCCCCACTCTCCGAGGAGCCCCCGGCGTCGTTTGCCGACCTAAACCTCGATCAGGTCGTCGAAGCGATCACCGCCGGGCGCGACGAGTATCACCTCGAGCCGTTCTTCTTCACCCCGCTGAGCTCGGTGGCCGGAGTCGAGTTCCGCCACGAAGTGCTCCGGGACTTGGAGGAGGAAGAGCCACGCGACTCGATCGAACGCTTCGCCCAGGGGATGCGTGCGGTTCGGAGGCGACTCGCGCAGCGAGACGAGCTCCGCCACTCCTCCCAGCAGAAGGCGTGGTTCCTCTCCGCCGCCAACAAGTACTGCGAAACCGTTGCGACTCTCGCCGAGGGACTGCGCGATGCGGAGATCGGGTCGCCTGGACTGCTCTCGCTCGCCGACTACCTCGATGCCTACGTCCAATCCGACCGGTTCGCCGGCCTTGTCCACGATGCCCACTCGGCACGGGAGCGGCTTGCGGGCATCCGCTATCGACTTCACATCAAGGGGGGCCGAATCACGGTGAGCGCCTACGAGCACGAACCGGCCTACACCGAGAAGGTCGAGGCGACGTTTGAGAAGTTCAGGCAGGGCGAAGCACGGGACTACCGCTCCAGGTTCCCAGACCCGCCCGCCATGAACCACGTCGAGGAGGCGATCCTCGACCTGGTCGTTCAGCTCTGTTCCGACGAGTTCGCGGAGCTCGACAGCTTTTGCGAGCGACACGCTGCCTTCGTCGACGAGATCGTGGTCACCTTCGACCGCGAGGTGCAGTTCTACCTCGCATTCCTCGAGCACCGTGACCGCCTCCGCGAGGTCGGTCTCGAGTGCGCCTACCCCGAGATCGCCGATGGGCCACGAGAGATTCGCGCCCGTGGGGCCTTCGACATCGCCCTCGCCGGCACGCTGCTCGGCGCGAGCCGCGCGCCGATATTGAACGACTTCGCGCTCGCTGACCCCGAGCAGATCCTCGTCGTCACGGGACCGAACCACGGAGGCAAGACGACGTTCGCGCGCATGTTCGGCCAGCTCCACGATCTGGCGGCGATCGGCCTTCCGGTTCCCGCCCGAGAGGCGAAGCTAGGGCTGTGCGACGGGCTTCACACCCATTTCGAGAAGGAGGAGGACCTAGCGACGGGTAGCGGCAAGCTCCAGGACGACCTGGAGCGGATTCACGGCATCGTCGAGCGGGTAACGAGCCGAAGCGTCGTGGTGATGAACGAGAGCTTGACCAGCACGACCGTCGAGGATGCGCGCCGGCTGGGCCAGGTGGTGCTCGAGGAGCTGATCGACCGCGGTGTCCGGGGCGTCTATGTGACCTTCATCGACGAGCTGGCCCAGCTCAGTGATGCGACGGTGAGCATGGTCGCCACGGTCCCGCCGGACGACCCGGCCGGCCGCACCTATCGTGTCGTCCGAAGGCCTCCCGACGGAAGGGCGTACGCGTTGGCGATCGCCGACAAGTACGGCCTCTCCTACGAGCAGCTGAAGGGACGCCTGGGCTCATGAAGGCACATCTCATGCATAGGGACCGCGATTTCGAGGTCGGCAGCGGCGTGACACCCAATGCAAACGAGCTGACCCAGGACCTAGAGCTCGAGCGAATGCTCGAGGCGATGTCCCGAGGCGACGAATTCGTCCACGAGGTGGCGAGCGCCGGGATTCTCTCGAGCCTCGTCGATACCGACGCGATCGCCTACCGGCAGGACGTCGTTCGCGACTGCCTCGAGAACCCCCAGGTCATCCGCGATCTCTACGCCCTCGCCGTGGAGGCAGCGCAGCAGGGCCGCAGGAGCTCGATCGGGCTCTATGCATACTCACCCGGGACCGTGGTGTCGAGCTCGGTTCGGGCCCTCGAGGACCTCGTCGGGCGGCTCGAGAGCCTGCGGCGCCTCGCCGAACGGCACGTCGGAGGGTTCCGCTCGGAGGGGTTTCAGACGCTGTTCGCGATGCTCACCCGGGAGCTCAGCGATTCCTACCTCGACGAGGTCCGCAAGCACCTGAAGCAGCTCCGATTCAGGCATGGGATGACGCTGAGCGCGCGACTCGGCAACGGCAACCGCGGAATCGACTACCAGCTTCATGCAACCAGGCCCCCGAACTGGCGGGAGCGGCTGCCGTTTGCCGATCGCACTCCCTATGTCTGGGAGCTGCCCGAGCGCGATGAATCCGGAGCCCGAGCATTGAGCGAGTTGCGTGACCGCGCCGTCAACGGGGCTGCCAACGTCCTGAGGCAGTCCGCCGACCACGTGCTTTCGTTCTTCCGGATGCTGTACACCGAGCTCGCGTTCTACATCGGCTGCGTCAACCTGCACGAGCGCCTGGTCGCGAAGGGCCTCCCTGTGTCGCTTCCGACTGTCTCCAGCGCGCAGGGCTTGGCGCTCTCGGCTGAGGATCTGTACGACGTCAGCCTCGGCCTGGCGCGCTCCGCTCCTCCCGTTGCAAACGGGCTCGCCGCGGACGGGAAGCAGATGGTGTTGATCACCGGAGCGAACCAGGGCGGCAAGTCAACCTTCCTGCGCAGCCTCGGGCAGGCTCAGCTGATGGCTCAGGCCGGCATGTTCGTCGGCGCCGCGGCGTTGTCCCTCGCCGTTCGCGACGGCGTCTTCACGCACTTCAAGCGCGAGGAGGACGAAACCATGGAAAGCGGCAAGCTCGACGAGGAGCTCGCGCGGATGAGCGAGATGGTTGGGCACCTGCGACCGGACTCCCTCGTCCTGTCGAACGAATCTTTCGCGTCGACCAACGAAGTCGAAGGCGCGGAGATCGCACGGCAGATTCTGAGCGCGTTGACCGAGTCCGGCGTTCGCATCCTCGCCGTCACGCACATGTTCGACTTGGCCGAGAGCCTCTACTCGGCTGACGGCAAAACGACGCTCTTCCTGCGCGCCGAGAGGCGCCACGACGGCACTCGCACGTTCCGGATCGTTGAGGCAAGGCCACAGGCGACCAGCTATGGAACCGACGTATACCGACGCGTCTTCGAGCGTGCGCTGTGATGCGTTTGCCCGGCCACATCCCGGTCGGAAGCAGCGCAGGAGCTTGGTAGGGTTCGCGCCAGCCAGATGAGGCTCTGGTGGGGCGTCGCCCCGAACGGCCGCCTGCCGGCTGATGGCTTCTACTGACATCGCAAGCGATGCAGAAGGAGTCTCGGGTCGTGCCCACTCTGCAGGACTGGCAGATTCAGTTTTTCCAGGTCGGGACGGTCCTGCTCCTCTCCCCCCTCGTCATGGGCTTCATCGCGCGGGCGGAAGCAATCGTCCAGATGCGGCGTGGGCCGCGGCTGCTGCAGCCGTACTACGACATTGCGAAGTCACTCCGCAAGGAGACCGTCCTCCCCAATGACGCGGGGCCCGTCTTCCGCGCGGCGCCCTACATCGCGATCGCCGGGTACGCGACCGTCCCGCTCCTGATCCCGGTCCTGACCACCTTCCCGCTCCCGCTCGGGTACATGGGCGACATCCTCGGAGGCGGCTTCATTCTCGGGATGGCGAGCTTCGCGGTCTCGCTTGCCGCCATCGACAGCGGCAGCCCGTTCGCCCAGCTCGGCTCCAGCCGACTGCGGAGCTTCGGCGCCCTCGGCGAACCGACGATCCTGTTCGTGATCTTCACCGTCGCTCTCACCACCCACACGGACCTTCCATACGCGCTCGTCGAGACGCTTCGCTCGTCGGCGGTCGAGGTCCTTCGCCCCTCGCACCTTCTGATCATCGCGGCCTTCTTCGTCGTTCTGCTGACCGAGACGGGGAGGATCCCGGTCGAAAATCACGGATCGACGCTCGAGTTCGGGATGATCGAGGAGGCGAGGACCCTCGAGCACTCGGGGCCGGGCTACGCACTGTTGCGCTTGGGCTCCTCGATGAAGCAGCTGATCCTGTTCGTGATCTTCATGAACGTCCTCGTCCTTCCGTGGGGGCTGGCGGGCGACGCGCGCCTCGACCACATCTTGCTCGCGATCGTCGTCTTGATGGGCAAGGCGGCGCTCGTCGGGCTCGTCATCGTCGGGGTCGAGTCGGCGTTCGCCAAGCTGCGCCTCTACAAGATCCCCGAGTTCACGGTCGCCGGGTTCCTGCTCGCCGTGCTGGCGGTGGTCACGTTCGTCTTCGAGCGCGAGTTCGGCAACGAGAAGCTGACGGTGTACGGAGCGTTCGCCAGCGTGATCGCGGTCGGCGTGCTGTTGCTCGCCTTCGGCATGCTCCGCTCTCAGGACATCTGGGAGCAGCTGCGCCTGTACAGCGGCGGCTCCGCGCTCGTCGCCGTGCTCGCGTTTGCCGCCGCGGCGACCGGACACGGGGACACGCTCTACGCGCTCGGCGCGGTGACGATCGGCTTCAAGGCGCTGGTGGTTCCGTTCGGGATCGGGATCGTGTTGCGCCGGCTCGACGTCCCAACACGTGTGCCGTCGCAACTCGGGGTGCCAAGCATGGTCCTGCTGGGCATCGGCCTCTCGAGCTTCGCCTTCCTGGCCATATCGCAACTCGACATCGAGCGGCCTGGCGGCGCGGTTCCGCTCTCCGCGCTGGCGGTCGCGGTCGCGGTCATCCTCGTCGCCTTCCTGCTCATGGTCTCACGGCCCTATGCGCCGTCTCAGCTGCTCGGCTTCCTGGTGCTCGAGAACGGCGCCTCCCTCGCCGGTCTCGTGATCGCTCCGGGCCTGCCGCTGATCCTCGCGCTCCTGCTCCTCTTCGACCTCTTCGTCGGCGTCTTGGTGTTCGTGATTCTCGTTCAGTACCTCGCCGTGCATCAAGAGGCGGTCGAAACCCATGTCCTCGACCGGTTGCGAGGCTGACAGATGGGCTGGCTGCCGATTGCCCTGCTTCTGTTTCCGCTTGCCGCGGTCCCGGTCGCGCTCTTTGCGGCCCCCCGGATCGCACAGGCGACGACCGCCCTCGCGGGGCTCGCTGTCTTTGGACTCGCGGTCGCGGTGGCGATCCAGGTGCGCAACGGCGACGTGATCAGCGTCTTCGGCAGCTGGCTGCGGATCGACTCCCTCGGAGCTGTGTTTCTGCTCGCGACCGCGTTCATCTACGCAAGCGCGGCCTTGTTCTCGATCGGCTACCTGCGCGCGGACGCCGCCCAGAGCGACTACCGGCCGTTCGCGCGCCGCTACTTCGCGTATCTGAACCTCTTCGCCTGGACGATGCTGCTCGTCCCGCTCGTCAACGACTTCGCGATGCTGTGGATCGCCGTCGAGCTGACGACGATCGTCTCCGCTCTGTTGGTCGCGCTCGATCGCACCGACGCAGCGCTCGAGGCAGCCTGGAAGTACGTGCTGATCGCCTCGGCGGGCCTGGGCATCGCGCTGCTCGCCGTGATCCTCCTCTACGCGGCGGGGACGGCGCAGCTCGGAAGCGACTTTCTGCCCCGGTTCTCGTCGTATCTCGACGCTGCGGGTTCGCTTCCGCCCGGCCCGGTCAAGGTCGCCTTCCTCTTCGCGGCGATCGGCTTCGGCACCAAGGCGGGGTTTGTGCCGGTGCATACGTGGTTGCCGGACGCCCACAGCGAGGCGCCGACGCCGGTCTCGGCGCTGCTCTCGGGGGCCCTCCTGTGCAGCGCCTTCTACGCGATCCTGCGCTTCTACCAGGTGGCGGCCGCAGTCGACGGCTCGTCCTTCCCGCGACATGTGTTGCTCGTCCTCGGCGCGGCCTCGCTTGCCCTCGCGGCGCTCTTCGTGCTCAGCCAACGCAACTACAAGCGCCTCCTCGCCTACTCGTCGATCGAGCACATGGGAGTGATCGCCCTCGGAGTCGGCTTCGGGACTCCGCTTGCCGTCGCCGGCGCCCTCCTCCACGTGCTCAACCACGCCGCGGCCAAGGGCCTCGCCTTCTTCGGGGCGGGTTCGATCCTCCGGCGCTTCGACAGCAAGGAGATCGACGACGTCCACGACGCGGCGGCGGCTCTGCCGTGGAGCGGCCCGATGTTCCTCGCGGCCGCGCTGGCGTTGTCGGGCGTACCCATCTCCGGCGTCTTTCGGAGCGAGTTCCAGATCGTCGCCGGAGGCTTTCAAAAGCCTGCCTACGTCTGGGTCGCTCTGCTGATCGTCCTCGTCAACCTCGCGTTCTTCGGCGTGATCTGGCACGTCGGTCGCATGGTGCTCTCCGGCGAGGCGGGCGCCGATCCGCCCGAGCGCCGCGAAACAAGCCGATGGATGGTCGCAGCGATGCTCGCCTGCCTCGTGGTCGTGGTCGGCATCGGGTTGCACGTGCCCGACCCACTCAGCCAGCTCCTTACGCATGCAAGCGGCTCGCTCGAGGGGAGGCCGTGAGCGCGCGCGAGACACGCGGCCCCGCGCGGCTCGACCCGGGGTGGGTGCTACGCGGTCGATACCAGAGCGTGCGCGAGCCCGGCGCGCCGCTCGGCGAGAACTGGCTGCTGCTCTCGCTCGGTGCCCTCGACCGCGCGGTGGGGCAGCTGCTCGAGCACGGCGGGAGGTTCATCGACTTGTTCGCGTCCGAGACTCCGGAGCCCTGCATCCGAGTGCTGTTCGCGCTCCAGGGCGAGCTCATCGTCCTTCGAGCCGCGTCGCGCGCCGGCGCGCGCACGTTCCCCTCGCTGACGCCGCGGCTCCGGGCCGCCGACTGGCCCGAGCGCGAGCTCCTCGATGAGACGCCCGTCACGGCTCTCGCTCATCCGGACCCGAGCCCGATACTCGATCCCGATGCTGACGCCTTCGAGCCCGCCCTGGATCACCCCGAGACGTTCACGATCCCCTACGGGCCGATCCGCTCGGGGGTCTTCGAGGCGATCCAGTTCATCGTCGACACGGGTGGCGAGGACGTGCTCGCGCTCAAGACCCGGCCGTTCTTCAAGCGCCGCAACCGCGAGGCGCAGTTCGCGGGACGAGGCTTCGAGCACGGCGCCTACCTTGCAGAGCGGGTCGCGGGGATAGCCTCGGTCGCGCACGCGATCGCCTTCTCGCAGGCGGTGGAGCGTGCGCTGGAGCTGGCGCCGCCGACCCGGGCGACGATGTGGCGGTCGATCTACGCCGAGATCGAGCGAATCGCGAACCACCTTGAGGCCGCCGCCCGCCTGGCCGAGGACTGCGCACTCGCAGTCGGCCAGGCACGCTTCATGATTCTCAAGGAGCTGATCCTGCGCCTGGCGGCTGAGATGAGCGGCAGCCGGTTCTCCCGTGGTGTCGTCAGGCCGGGCGGGATCCGCAACGAGCCGGCGGTCGGGCTTGACGAGCTCGCTGAGTTCTTCTCCGACTTCGAAGCGGACTTCCGGCGCGATCGCAGCCTGCTGCTCCGCACGACTTCGTTTTCCGACCGCCTGATCGGCACCGGCCGCCTCGATCGCGCGACGGTGGAGGCCTTCGGCGGCGTCGGACCGGTCGCGCGGGCTACGGGTCTTTCGATCGACGCCCGCTTCGAGCGACCGTACGCGGGGTACGGGCGCTTGGGCTACGAGGTGTCCACCCGCAAGGAGGGCGACGCAATGGCGCGCCTCCGCGTGCGCTTCGCCGAGATCGATCAGAGCATGCACCTGATCCGGCAGGCGATCGACCGGCTGCAACGCGATGAGTCGTCGACCTACGTCGAGCCCGCCAACGGTTCGGGCACCGCCTGCGGCTGGGCCGAGGCCCCGCAGGGCGAGGTCCTCTACTGGGTGGCCGTCGAGGGCGGCGGGATTCGCGAGCTGCGGGTGTCCTCGCCCTCGTCGCGGAACTGGCCGCTCTTCTCCGAGAGCTTCCGCGGCGACGTCCTCACCGACTTTGCGTTCATCGAGCACAGCTTCGGACTTACACCCGCTGGGGCGGATCGCTAGGAGAAGCGGTTGCTCGAGTGGATCACACGTGGGCTGATGAAGGGAAGAGTCACGACGCGGTTTCCACGCCGCTCGGAGCCCGCGCCCCAGGGATTCCGCGGGAGGATCGAGATCACCGATCCGAGCCCCGACCCCCGCCTCGGAGCGATCTGCCCCACCGGGGCGATCACGGTCGGCCGGGAGAGTCTGATGCTCGACCGCGGTCTCTGCATCCTCTGCGGCGCCTGCGTCGCGGCCGCTCCCGAGCAGTTCCGCTTTGTGAGCGAATACGAAACTGCGTCGCGTTCCCGCGAGGCCCTCGTCGTGGGCGCCGGCGACATCGATCCACCCGCAACGAGAGAGCCGGACGCGCTTCCGCCGACGCTCCGCGAGCGCGCCGGCGCGCTCGGGCGCTCGATTCACATCCGCCATGTCGACGCCGGCTCGGATGGCTCCGAGGAGTGGGAGATCGCGGCCCTAGCCAATCCCTACTACGACATGCAGAGGCTCGGCCTCTACTTCACGCTCTCCCCACGCCACGCCGACATCCTGCTTGTCACCGGACAACTCGTCGAGCCGATGGTTACCCCGCTGCGCAGAGCCTACGAGGTGATGGGAGGGCCGAAGGCGATCGTCGCGGCCGGCACCGACGCGTGCTCGGGAGGGTTCTCCGCGAACGGCGGCGAGACCGGCAACGGGATCGACCGTGCCCTGCCCGTCGACGTCTACGTGCCGGGCTCGCCGCCGAGCCCGATCGCCCTGCTCCACGGCCTGCTCCTGGCCGCGGGGATCGTCACCGAGGCTGCGTCATGACCTCTGCGTTCCTCATCTCCCTGTGCCTGTCAATCGGCGCAATCGCCGCCGCGGCGTTCTCCCGCCGCGGCGCCGCCGGGCTCGCGCTGGCCGGCTCCGTACTGTACCTCGTCGTCGGCTTCGCGAGCGCCGCCGGGTGGACTCACGCCACGATCGGGCTCGGGGACTGGCTGGGGTTCGGGTCCGCGGCGTTGCGGATCGATCGCCTCTCGGGCCTCTTCCTCGCGTTGACCGGGCTGGCCGGGGCGGCGGTGTCCGCCACCTACCTTGAGCATCCGCCCCGGCGCTTCGTCGTCTGCCTGCACGGGCTCCTGCTGCTCGCGATGGCGGTCGTCATCGGCGCCGACCAGGCCTTCGTCTTCCTGCTGGCATGGGAGCTGCTCACCCTCACCCTCTACCTGCTCGCCGGCGCCGATCGCTCGCGTCCATACGCGCTCTTCGCCGGCTACTTCACCGGCGCGCTGAACAAGCTCGGGGGCGGCGCGCTGCTCGCCGCGTTCGCCTTCATGTACGCGAAGACGGGCAGCTTCGAGTTCTCTCACTGGGCGGCGGCGGCTCCGGCGCTCGACGCGACGGTTCGCGGCGTCGCCTTTCTGCTGCTGCTGATCGGATTTGGCACGAAGGTTGGGATGACGCCGTTCCAGGGCTGGCTCCCCGTCGGTCACGCCGCGGCGCCCGGCGCCAGCTCGGCGACGCTGTCGGGCATCGCGATCAACGCGGGCTTCTACGGGCTGTGGCGGCTCGTCTTCGCCACCGTGCACCCCGCCGCGACGTGGTGGGGCGACCTCGTCCTCGTCATCGGAGGCATCTCCGCCTTGGTTGGGATCCTGTACGCGATCGGGCAGGACGACCTCAAGCGCTTCCTCGGCTTCTCGACGATCGAGCACTCCGGCATCGTTCTGATCGGCTTCGGCGTCGCATTGATCGGCTCGGCGGCCAATCGTCCCCTGCTCGCCGCCGCCGGCCTGCTCGCGGCAACCCTCCACCTGATTGCACATTCGGTCTCCAAGACCCTCGCCTTCCTCGGCGCGGATCGAGTCGCCCGCGGTGCCGGGACCCGGGATCTGGCGCCACTCGGCGGCCTCGGGCGCCTGCTTCCCAGAACCGCGACGGGGTTCGGCGTCGCGACGCTGACGCTGGCCGCCGTTCCACCGTTTGCCGGATTCGTCAGCGAGTGGCTCACGTTCGAGGCGCTGCTGCAGGCGTTCCGTCTCCCCGGCACGGTCACGCGCCTGCTGATGGCGCTGGCAGCCGCGCTTCTGGCGCTGACCGCAGGCCTCGCGCTGCTGGCCTTCGCGAAGCTCTACGGCACAGTTTTTCTCGGCCGCGTGCGCAAACCACGCAGCGAGACGGCGGAGCCCGGCGACTTCGGCACCGGCCTCGTGGCTTTGACTGTCGTCGGCTTGGCGCTCGGAGCGATCGCACCGTGGGAGATCCATTGGGTCGGCAGTGGGCTCCAGGACATCCTCGGCTTCGACCTCTCCGCCTCGACGATCACCCATCCGCTGACGCTCGGCCCCGTCTACCAAGAGTTTTCGGTGCTCGCACCCACGTGGCTCGCAATCACGCTGCCCGCCTATGCGTTGCTTGCGGTCGCGGCCGTGTGGGTGTGGCGCCGGCCCGCTGTCCGCCGCGCTCCGATCTGGGTCTCGGGGACGGACGGGCGTCGCGTCGCGGTCCAGTACACGCCCGCCGCATACTCGAACCCGGTTCGCTTCGTCCTAAGGGGCCTATACGGCTACCGGCGGCGGCTGCGCGCGCAGGACCCCGCCCGCGCCGGGGGGCGGTCGGAAGCCGAGCTCGAGACGCGCCTCGTCCCGGCGTTTGAGCACTATCTGTACGGGCCGATCGCGACCGCCGCGCTGTGGCTCTCAGCCCAGTCCCGACGTGTTCAGTCCGGACGCCTCGGCGTCTACCTTCTCTACATGCTGCTCCTTCTGCTCACGGCGCTCGCCCTGATCCCGGCCCTTCGTTCCTGATGTTCCAGCGCATCCTCTTGGCCTGGGACGGCTCGCCGGTGGCGGAGCGGGCCTTCAACGTCGCAATCGATCTCGCGCGACGCTACGACGCCGAGCTGGTCGCTGCGTCGGTCGCCCACTCACCGGTCCATGCGGAGACGGAGGCCGATCGCCGGGAATCCGTCGACGCGGCGCGCGAGTACCTATCCCAGACGCTCGACGAGATCAGCGACCGGGCGCAACGCGTAGGTGTCCCCTTCGAGCACGTGATCCTCGAGGGGGAACATCCAGCGGAGACCTTGCTCGACTTCGCGCACGAACACGCCTTCGATCTGTTCGCGACGGGGCATCACCGCGACGGTCGCGCGGGGCGTTTCCTCGTTCATGGGCTCGCCGAGCGGTTGGTCAGCGCCGGTGAGATCCCCGTCCTGGTCGTCGGCAACGACCGGGACAGCTGAGCCCCTGCAAACCCACCGCAGGACCTGGACAAGCGTCAAGCGGGGTCTGGCGGCCTATCTCCCCGATGCTCTGACTGCCGCGCGGGCACGAAGAAGGGGCGCTCCTCCACCGTCGCCACATCGCCGCGGCGCGACCGGTAGAGCTCCATGTAGATGAACGGCCAGCTCACGAGCTGCGCAGAATCCTCGCGTCCATCACGTACCCGATCACGTTGACCGAACGGAGCCAACCGCCCGCAGCATCCGGATCAACGCCGCCGTTGCGACGAGCTCGACGAAGCCGACGAAGGCGACGAGCCAGCTCGTGGAGATCCCGTACAGGACCCCCATCGCCGTCGCCCCCGCAAGAAGTGCCAGTCCGTAGAGGCCGTTGAAGACTCCGTATGCCATTCCACGTCTGTGGGCGTGAATCATGTCGCCGACCGCCGCGCGCAGCGTGGACTCCTGCAGGCCCATCACCGCGCCCCACATGCCGACGCCGATCCAGACGAGCAAGGGCGTATCGGTGAAGGACAGCAGCACCGCGGCCGTGGCCGCGGGAACGATTGACAGCACCCAGAGCCCGCGGCGATCGTAGATCCGACCCGCAACCACTGCCACGCCGGCGTCGACCGCCATCGCGAACGCGAACAGCAGCGGCACCGCGGCGTCGCTGACGACGTCCCGCGTCACGAGGTGGTAGCCGATGAGCGGGAACGGAGCGAAGCCGAGCACTGCGAGGAAGGTGAATGCCATGTAGCGGCGGTAGGCTGGCGCGGCCGGCTCGCCGACCTCGGCCGTCGCCTCGGTCGGCTCAAGCTCGCGGGGATTGGGAAGGCGCCGGCGCGTCCAGAGGAGGGCCGTCATCGCCAGGGCGCCTGGGATCGCGAGCACCAGGAAGGCGAGCTTGTAGTCGCCGTTTCGCGCCGCGAGGACCCCCGCGAGCAACAGCGGGCCGAGCACCGCTCCGGTCTGGTCGAGCGCCTCGTGCAATCCGAACCCGTAGCCGCGTCCCAGCTCGAAGGTGGCGAACGAGAGGATCGTGTCCTTCGGGGGGGAGCGAATCGCCTTGCCGAGGCGCTCGCCGATCACGAGCGCCAGCGCGAGGAGGATCGAGTTCGCAACTCCGAGCAGCGGCACGGAGATCACGGTCAGTGCGTAGCCCGCGATCGTCAGTCCCCAGTAATCGCGCGTGCGGTCCGCCGCGTACCCGGCGAAGAAGCGGACGCCGTAGCCTGCGAATTCCCCGAGGCCGGATATCAGCCCGACGGTCGTCGCGCTGGCGCCCAGCGTGGCGAGGAAGGGGCCGAGGATGCTCCTCGCGCCCTCGTACACCACGTCGGCGAGGAGACTGACGACGCCGAGCGCGATCACGATCCGAAGACCGCGGCGGCGCCGCTGATCCGCGGTAGCGCGTGACGGCCGCTCGGAGCTGTCGACCGACGTCCCTCCGACCCTGGTGGCGGCCATTGCGGCCTTCTCGCTCAGGGTCTCAGCGACGCTGCCACGACCCGCGGGTCGAGCAGGAGATCGAGGGCCGAGACAATCGAGTGGCAAACGACGTCCGCCGCCTCGAGCGCCGCGCGGCTTGCGCCCTCGGGGCCGACAACGGCGATTCCGAGTCGAGCAGCCGAGAGCATCGCCGCGTCGTTCGTCCCGTTTCCGATCGCGGCGCACCGCGCGGCGCCCAGGGTCCGAAGCAGCTCCTCCTTGTCGTCGCCGGTCGAGATCCGCCGGGCCTCGACCCCGAGCTCCGCGACGAGCTCGTCGAGTGTGCCGAAGGTGTCGGCAGAGAGCAGTTGCACCGCCAGCCCGCCACTCAGCCGGTTGACCCTCTCCACCACGCCCTCGATCAGGCGCCCTCGATCGGTCAGGGTGCCGTTCACGTCGAGCAGCAGATACTCGAGCTCGAAGGCCTCGACACCCGGGATCTCGTACGTCCTTGCCATCACCAATCGGCCAGCCCCGGATCCCACGGGGCCTCCGCGAGGCTCGGCTCGTAGCCGATATAGCGCCTCACCGCCTGCGTCGGCGACCGCTCCTCCTCTGGCCGGCGCGCGTCCGCCGGCGCAGGGTCCCGCTTGCGGTCGAACTCACCAACCAGCCGGCGCAGCTCTCGCAGGCGCCGGTAGCAGTCCTCAACCGCGAAGCGCAGGGCATCGGGATGCTCACTCGCCAGCCCTGTGGTGGCGAGCATCCTGGTGAGGTGCGGGATGCAGACGCCGTCCTTGAGCACGTATCGGTCGCGGGCGAGCGGGTCCTTCAGCAGATCCAGCAGCTGAACGCTGTGAGAGGCGTCGGCCGTCGAGAGTCGCGAGCACGCGTAGCAGCCGTCCGGGCGGCCGTTCGCGAGTCGGCGCGCCGTGATGCGCTCGCCGTGCGCGCCGGCAGTCGCACGCTTGATGAAGCGGGTCAGGGCGCTGTTGGGGGGCATCGACGACCTCCAATTCGGTTGCTCTCGAACCGGTTAGAGGCCATCAGCGGCAGAGCCGCGGTTGTCAAGCGAGCCTCATCGCTTACACCCGTGAGCATACCGTTCAAGGCCGGCTTCGATGTGGTCCGCGTCAGGCGTCGGCGAGCACGATGGCCGTGTCGCCGGGATCGACCCGCGGGGTGGCGTCGGCGGTGATGACCCGCAGGCTGCCCCGCTCGGAGACGAGAAACAGTGGCGTCCGCCTGCCCGGCGCCGCTCCACACTCGACCTCGGGTTCGGCCGGTGCCGAGACGAGGCGGGCGCGACCCGAGAAGCGTCTCGAGAGCTCGTCGAAGGTGAGGTTGCGGGCAAACAGGATGCCGCCCTCGGCATAGCTCGGGACGAGGTCGAGCGGCGCGGTGTCGGGAGCGAGCCTGTAGACGCGTTCGCTGCCGAGCTCCTGGCGGAGCTCGAATGCAGCGAGGGCGTTGAAGTCGTCGGAATCGGTGACGAGCAGCGCGTCGCTGACCTCCTCGAGCTCGGCCTCGCGCGTCGCGCGGTCTACGCCGAGCCGCGCCTGCCCGGCGTCGAGGCCCGCGGCGCGGGCCGCCTCCTGCTCCTCGGGGTCCCCCGTCCACAGCCGGATTGCGATGTCCGCTTCCTTGAGCGCCGAGGCGATCGCCCGCGCCCAAGGATGGCCGCCGACGATCAGCACCACCGGCGCTCCCTCCCCCGCGACCCCCAGCAGCCGGGCGACCGCCGTCGCGGTGAGGCCGTAGAGGACGACGGTCCCGAAGATCACCACGAACACGATCGGCAGGATGCGATCCGCGCCGGCGACGCCCTGCTGGGTCAGCTCGATGCCGAACGCTGAGGCGGTCGCGGCGGCGACGATCCCGCGTGGCGCCATCCACGCGGCGAAGGCACGCTCGCGAACGCTGAGCTCCGAGCGCCACGTCCCGAAGGCCACCGCGAGCGGCCTCACCACAAGCACCATCACGGCGATCAACGCGAGGCCCTCGGGGAGGATCTCGCGAACGTCCGACGGGGTCACCGAGGCCGAGATCAGGACGAAGAGCATTCCGATCAGCAGGTTCACGACCGTGCCGTGGAACTCGAGGATCTGGGATACGTCGATCCGGCGCTGGTTCGCCATCGCGATCCCCATCACGGTCGTCGCCACGAAGCCCGCGTCCTCGCGGATCAGGTCCGCCGAGACGAGCGCCGCGGCCACCACCATCAGCGCCGCGGTGACCCCCCGCTGGGGAGCCGAGCGCTGCAGGACGCGAAGCAGGACGCCTAGGACCGCAGCCGCCGCGATGCCGACCAACAGGCCGATTCCAAGGCTCAACGCAAGCATGCCCGGGTGGAAGGGACGGCCGCCGGCGGCTCCCTGCTGCACCGCGTGGAAGAAGATCACCCCCAGGAGCGCGCCGATCGGGTCGATCAGCACGCCCTCCCACTTGAGAATCGTTCGCACTCTGTCGGAGGGCCGCACGAACTCGAGCAACGGCAGCACGACGGTCGGCCCGGAGACGACGAGGATCGCGCCGATCAGCACCGAGACCGAAAGGCTGAGGCCGAAGATCGGCTTCACGGCAGCCGTGACGCCGACCAGGGTGATCAACGTGCCCACCGCGATCAGGTGCCAGACGGTGCGCCGGACATCGCCGCGGAGCTCGTCGACGCGCAGCCGTAGCCCGGCCTCGAACAGGATCAGGCCGACGCCGAGCGATACGAGCGGCTGGAACGCGTCCCCGAGGAGGTTGTCGGGATGAACGTCAGCCGTGATCGCGCCCGCGGCGAACCCAACAGGCAGCAGGATGACGATCGCCGGCAGCCGCAACCGCCCCGCCACGAGCTGGGCCGCGATGGCGAGCACGATCACGAGCCCGAAACCCGTGAGGATGGCGTTGGTGCTCATCCGGCGCGATCATATGGCCGCGCAGGGTCAGCGTTTGAGCTCACCCGGGCACCCGATGAGCCTCCAAGACTGATGCCGCGCATGGACTGTCGGCGCGAATGGGAGGCTTGCGCTTGAACGACGACCCGGGGCGATCTGGACGAGAATCAGGCCCGTGCGCGAGCTGGACGCGATAGCCGTGGGCGACGACGGCGGGGGTTCCGGGACCGACGCCCTGGCGCTCGGCGAGCTGCTGGCGAGGACGACGTCCAGCCGGCTACTCGTCGTGCGCGCCGTCGACGATCCCGGCGCCGACGACAGCGCGGCGGATGCCGAGCGGCTCGCGACCGAGATCGACGGGGTTCTCGCCGCTTCGAGCACGAGCGCGGAGGCCGGCGTCCTAACGGGGTCGGCGGCTGAAGCGCTTCAGCAGCTCGCGGAGTCCGATCCTCGCGTCGGGACGCTCGTCGTCGGGTCTACCCACCGCGCCGGTCTCGGGCGAGTGCTTCCGGGGAGCACCGCGAGCCAGCTCCTGAGCGGCGCTCCATGCTCGGTCGCGGTTGCGCCGCGCGGCTACGCGAGCAATCCGCGATTCGACGCCGACACCGGGCCGCGCGCCGGCGGGGCGTCCTCCGCGAAGCGGCCCTCGCTACGGCCGAGCGAGGACCTGCGGGTGGTCGATGTCGGCTTCGACGCGTCGCCCGAGGCCTGGCTGGCGCTCGATCGCGCCGCGGCGCTCGCGGGCGCGGCCAGGGCGACGATGCGCGTGATCGCGATCGACCGACCCCTTCCCGCCGCCGCGCCGAGGCATCCGGCGCCGATGGCCGGTATGGCCGCGGACGACCTTCAGACAAAGCTTCACGACGCCGTCGCTGAGCTTCCGTCAGAGCTCCGCACGCTCGCGGTCTTCGATCGTGGGGACCCCGCCCACCATCTCCTCGCGCAGGCGGAGCAGGGCGTCGATCTGCTCGTCCTCGGATCCCGGGGACACGGACCACTTCGCTCCGTGGTTCTGGGCAGCGTGTCGACGAAGGTGCTGGCGAGCGCTCCCTGTCCGGTCATCGTGACTCCGCGCTCGGCGGGCGCGCGCCTGGCCCACGCTGCGCAGCGCGCGAGTGACCCGGCGCGCTAGCGGACGTTCGTCCGCAGGTCGTCGCGATGGCCAAGATCACCGGCGTCGGCGGAGAGCTCTGTGAGCATCACCTGGTCGGCCAGGCTCCTGACCTCGCGGAGCTGGCCGGTGCCGAGGCCGCGGCGAGCGACGTTGAGGGCCCCGGCCGCGACGCCGAGCTTCACCGCCACGTCCGGCGCCAGACCCTCGCCGACCCCGATCCCGATAGCGGCGAACAGGGAGTCGCCGGCACCGTGGTGGTCGATCGGGGTGAAGTGCGGGCTGTCGACCGTGAGCAGCCGGCCCTCGACGAGCAGCAACGCGGCCTCAGAGCTCCTCGAGATGACGACGCTCCTCGCGCCCTCCCGCTCGAGGTGCTGTGCGGCTTCTGCGGCCGAGGCCAGCTCGCGATTGGCGAGCCGGCCGTCGGCGATCAGGTCCTCATCGCTCACCTTGACCACGTCGAGTCCGCCGCGCAGCGCGGCCGTCAGCTCATCGCCGCTCAAATCGGCGAGGACCGGGCGACCGTTCCGCCTCAGGTCGCGGGCGAGGCGCTCGTAGACCCCCGGCGGGAGGACTCCCTCGTTGCGTGAGCCCGTGATCAGCGTCACGTCGGACTCCAACCCGGCGGCGAGGGTCACTCCGTAGAGATCGTCGAGCTCGTGCCGAGAGAGCGCGGGACTGTCGGTGCGGGCGATCTGCTCGCGCCTGCCACCGCGGCGATCGTGGATGTAGGCGCCGTTTGCGCCCGCGGCCCGCACGGTCAGCGGCTTGATCCCGTCGGCCGCGAGCAGCGATTTCAACACCGTTCCGGTCTCCCCGCCCAACGGCGCGCAGAGGCCGACCACTCCGCCGAGCCGCGCGGCCATGCGCGCAACCCAGAAGCCCTGCCCGCCTGCGTGAATGTGGATCTCCGCCTCGCCCCCGGTCGACGATTCGGCGGTGATCGTGACGGCCAGCGACGGCGCGAACACGGCCACGGACGGCCCCGAGTGCTCGGGTTGACTACTGCTCATGCTCGGGCCCTGTGACGATCAGGACCGAGCGCCGCGCATGCTGGGAGACCGCCGTGGCGACACTGCCCATGACGACGTAGGTGAGCCCCGTGCGCCCGTGTGACCCGAGGACGATCAGCGAGGAATCGCGCTCGTCGGCGAGCTTCACGATCCGCTCCCAGGCCGGAACGCCCTCGCACGCGAACGGCTCGGCGTCGAATCCCGCCTCGCGGGCGAGCTCGGCGCCCTCGTCGGCGACCTGCTCGGCCTGCGCCTTGAGCTCTCCGTCGATCGTGTCGAAGGTCTCCTGCGGAACCGGGCCCCGGGGGACCGGAACACTGCCGAATCCCAGCGCCGAGTACGGCTCCCAGACCGTGACCACGATCGCCGCCGTCGACGGTCGAAGCAGCCGCCCGGCCGCGGCGATTCCGGCCGCCGCCTGATCGGACCCGTCGTAACAGATGACGACGGGTCCCTCCGCCTGCTTTCGGTCTTCGGGCATCTAGCTTGCCTCCAACTCTCTCGAGGGGTCCGGTTCGAGCTCGGCGGCTATCTCAGCAGCCCAGCTGTGGATCGCGGACCAGTCACGGTAGTCGCCCTCGACGGCGCGCAACGCCTTGACCATGAGGCGCTCGCGGCGGCTGAGCAACGCCGCGTCGAGCCTGCCCGCGAACATGATCAGGCTGCGCGCGCCGGTGGCCTTCGCGGCGTCGATCAGCTCGGTCGGCTGCGCCTCCGTGGGAACCGGCGGGTCGCCGACGGGTCCGCTGCTGAACAGCCAAAGCGGTCGCTTCGCGAGCTCATCCTGGTGCTTGTCGAGCAGCTCCCGCGCCGGCTTCAGCCATCTGCCCATGTAGATCGCGCTGCCGAACACGATCCCTTCGGCGTCGAGGTCATCGATGCTCGCCACGTCCGCGGCATCGTGGAGCCTGACGTCGAAGCCCTGGCGCAGGTCCTCGACGAGGATCTCGGCGATCTCGCGGGTGGCGCCGTACTTGCTCGCGACGATGACGACCGCTCTCGTCATTGGCGCACCTCGCGGCCGACGCTCACGGGTCCGGCCCGGTCAGCGTCTCTGGATCGAGCATCATCGGCTCCTCGTGCCATTCGGCCGGCAACGCGACCTCGACGTCGATCCCACTCGCTGGAGGCTCGAGGTCACGATATGGCGCGCCGCCGGAAAGCCAGGGCGCGAGGTAGCGTCCCCCGACCTTTCGCGGGGGCCACCAGAGGTAGTCGGCGGAGACGGCTCCCTCGCCGTGGCCGCCCGTCAGGTCGTGACGAAGGCTCATCGACTCACCGCCCGTGATCAGCTTGCCGCGGAGCACGGGATGGAACGGCTTCGGGTCCACCGGGGCGCCGAGTCGTGAGGCGATGTGCTCGGCCGCGGCGTCCGCCTGCTGAGTGCCGAGTCCACCCTGCTTGATCGGAAACGTGGTCGCATCGCCGGCGGCGTATACGCCGTCCAGCGAATTGACGCGCGCGTGTCCGTCTATGGGGATGAAGCCGCCCGGTCCCTCGGGAAGCCCGGCGATCCCGGGGCCCTCGAGGACGGGGAGCGCAATCGCACGAGCCGACTCCGGCCAACCGCCGCCCGGCGCCGCGAACAGCAGACCCTCCTCGTTCGCGGGTCGAACGTGGGCTCCCGTCTTGACCTCGATGCCGCGAGCGAAAAGCAGCTCCGAAACGGCGGCACTCGCGACGGAGCCGAAGAGGATGAGTGGATCGGACTCCGGAGTGAATATCGCGATCCGGCGATCCTTCCCCTCCCCCGCCGAGCGCCTGCGCTGATCGGCCATCAGCGCCATCTCGTAGATCGGCAGCGACCAGACGACGCCCGATGGTACGACCAGCGCAAGGTCGCGATCGTCGGCGCACACGGCTTCACGCACGGCGTCCGCATCACCGCGGACGCCGAGAGTCGGAACGCCCGGAAGGGCGGCCTCCGTGCGCGCTCCGATGCACAGGATCGCGAAGTCATACGGCAGGCGCGAGCCGTCGTCGAGCTCGAGCTCCGCGCTGCCCGGGTGAACGGCGGCGAGGCCTCGCTGGATGAACGTCCCGCCGTGCTCCTCGACTACCGGGCCAAGCTCATGCCGTTCCGCCGGCTCGAACGAGAAGGGCTCCTCAACGGTCTCGGGCCTGTAGAGAAATTCGGGATTCGGGGCGACGAGGCTGAGCTCCGCCCGCTCCTCGGCGAGATCGCGCAGCGCGAACAGCGCCTCGAGCCCGGCGATGCCGCCGCCGGCGATCACCACCCGACCCCCGTCGCCCGTGCCGCTCCCGGCGCCGCTCAAGCGCCCAACCCCGGCAAGCCGGTTCCGCCCCGAGTTTCCTTCATGGCGCCAGCGTACGGAGGTGGAGCGCCGGCGCCATCCGAGTTGCACACTGCACCCGCCTACGTAGTAGGAACGGATGCCTCAGGCCTCGCTGTGGAACGGGAGCGTCGCGACGACGACGTCGGTCCGGGACTCGAGCGCGGCCGCGAGCAGGAGGCCGCGCTGGTTGTGGAGGATCTCGCGGCTGCGCTTGTCGGGGACGATCGTCGGGATCAGAACCGTCACCGTGAGATCGCCGGTGGGCAGTGAGTCGATGTAGCCGAGGACCGAATGCACAAGCGAGCGATGCGGGTCGACGATCACCTCGAGCTCGACCGGCGAGTGCCACCGCTCCCACTCCTCCTCTACCTGCGTCTTCTCGTCCTCGGTGCCGGCGACCGCGACCGCGACCACGGTCTCGCCGAGCGACATCGCCGCGCTCAGCGCCCGCTCGGTCAGCACGCTGACATTCGTGGTCGGAACGATCACGATGCTCTCTCGCCTCTCGGGTGCCGCCGGCACCTTTCCCAGTCCCAGCTCCTCGCCGACCCGGCCGTAGTAGCGCTCGGTGCGCGAGAACAGCAACATCAGGATCGGCACTGTGATGACGACGATCCACGCGCCGGCGAGGAACTTCGTCCCGAGGAAGACGGCGACCGCGATCGCCGTCATCACCGCCCCCGCGCCGTTGAGGATCGCCCTGGCGCGCCAGCGCGGCGGACGCGTGCGGCGCCAGTGGCGCACGAGCCCGATCTGGCTGATCGTGAATCCGACGAAGACCCCGATCGTGAACAGCGGGATCAGCCGCTGGGTCCCGGCGTTGACCGCGACGAGGAGCAGCGCGGCCAGGATCGCGAGCGCGACGATGCCCACCCGGTACACCGGGCGCTCAGCCCGGAGGTAGAACAGGTGCGGGAGGCGGTCGTCCTTGGCGAGCAGGCTCATCAGCACCGGGAGCCCGCCGAAGCTCGTGTTCGCGGCGAGCCCGAGGACGATCGTGACGGCGAGCGTCGAGACGTAGAAGGGCCATCCCGTCCCGAACGCTCCCGCGAACACCTGCGCGAGGATCGTCACGTTGCCGCGCGGGAGGACGTCGTGGGCGCGCACGAGGGCCGCGAGCCCGATCAGCATCACCCCGAGCAGCACCCCGAGGACGAGCTCGGTTCGCTGCGCCGTCCTCACCCGCGGCTTCTTGAATGCGGGGACGCCGTTCGCGATCGCCTCGACGCCGGTGACCGCGGAGCAGCCGGCGGCGAACGCCTTCAGGATCAGAATCACGCCGAGCGCCTCGGTCGCGTGGAACGTGGTCTTCGTCCCGATCACCGCAACGGGGTCGGAATGGAACGGACCCACGATCAATGCGGCGAAGACGCTCCCGACGAACACCGCGGCGGGGAGCATCAGCAGCCGCGCCGACGACGTGATCCCGAACATGTTCACGATCGCGACCACCGCGAGGCCGACGAGGCTGACGGGCAGCAGGTGGTCGGCGAGCGACGGGAACACGCTTCCGAGGCTCGCGGCGCCGGCCGCGAGGCTGACCGCGACCGTGAGCACATAGTCGACGACGAGCGCCGCCGCCGCGAGCAGCGCCACGCGGCGGCTGATCTCCTTCTTCGCGACCGCGTACGCTCCGCCCCCGTCCGGGTTTGCCGCGATCACCTGCGAGTAGGAGACGACGAGCAGCGCAAGCATCCCGGTGATGACGAGCGTCAGCGGGACCGTCAGCCGCAGCGCGCTCGTCCCGGCCGCGAGCAGCACGATCATCATCGCCTGGGGCCCGTAGGCGACGCTCGACAGCGCGTCGAGGCTGAGCGCGGAGAGCCCGCCGCCGACCGAGAGGTCATTGCCCTCGTCCGAGTGCTTGCCGAGCCTGCGATGCGCCGCGCGTGGAAACGACTCGCTTCGGGACAGGGCGCGCATTCGCGCGCCGCAGCCTAGTCGCAATCCCGAGGCGGCCCGGCCGCAGCGTCAGGGTACGCTTGAACCGTCAATCGGCAACCACCGTGGTCGATCGGCGGAAACAATCCGAGACGGATCTCCACAGGCGGGCCGAGGAGGCGCGTCTGTTCGATGCTTACGCAAAGACGCACGACTCGGCGATCCGGGACGAGCTCGTCGAGCGGCTGATGCCGTTCGCGAAGCGGCTCGCCTCGCGCTACAGCGGCGGCCGCGAGGCACTCGAGGACCTCGAGCAGGTCGCGAGCCTTGGGCTCGTGAAGGCGATCGAGCGCTTCGAGCCCGAGCGCGGGTTCTCGTTCGCGACCTTCGCCTTCCCGACGATCCTCGGTGAGCTACGCCGCCACTTTCGCGATCACAGCTGGTCGCTCCACGTCCGCCGCGACGTCCGCGAGCGAAGCGCACGTGTGAAGAAGGCTGTCTCCGAGCTGCCGACGATCCTCAGCCGCCAGCCGACGGTGAACGAGATCGCCGAGCGCGCCTCGCTCGCGCCCGAGGACGTGCTCGAGATCCTCGACGCCGAGGACAAGTCGTATCCGCTCTCGATCGACGCACCGGTCGCCGAGGGCGATGGCGATTACTCTCCGCTCGTCGACTCGATCGGCAAGGAGGAACATGGCTACGAGGCGGCCGAGAACAGAGCCGCAATCGCCCCGGCGATCGCGGAGCTGACCGAGCGCGAGCGCCTCGTGCTCCATCTGCGCTTCGTCGAGGACAGGACGCAGAGCGAGATCGGCGATCGAATCGGCGTGTCGCAGATGCACGTGTCGCGGATCCTGCGCTCAATTGTGCAGCGGCTGCGCGACGGGGTTGGTGACGCCCACGCGACGGACGAGGTAGAGCGCGCCTGAGAGTCTGGCGGCCTGAGGCCCCCGCTGGTCGCCGTCGTCCGGGCGCTCGTCGGAGACGAGCAGGACCGGCCGGCTCGGACTCGACCCCCCTCCCCCTCGGCCATCGCCTCGGCGCCCGCCCTACGGCGTCAACGCGACCGCCGCCTCGGGCGTCACGACGCGGAAGCTGAAGCTCTGCTCCAGATAGAGGTCGACGGCGTCGGCATCGTGACTCTCGTAGCCGATCGAGATGTCCTCGCCGGACTCGAACAGGAAGTCGCCGCCGCGCAGGCTCAGCACCGCCGCGCCCTCGACGCCGGGCGCCCACACGAGCGGGCCGTCGGAGGATCTTGCGCAGGTGGTCGAGCAGCGGGTAGCCGCCGTGCTCGGCTCGTCTCGAGCACGCGCGTATACACCTCCGGACCGATCGCGAGCCCGTGGGGCCCGTCGATCCCGACCGCGAGCAGCGACTCGACCGCCTTGGCGACGTGGCGAGGGTAGCGCTCGCAGTCCTCGCCGAGCGCTATCGGGTCTTGCGGCGGAGGCCTCGATGATCCCCGCGATGCCGGCGCCCGCCCCAACCGTGGAAGACCGCCTTGTTCTCGGCGACCGCGATCGAGCGCGCCGCCTCGTCGAGGGTCGCGAAGTCGACGTCCGTCGGCGCCGCGGTCTGCGTCGTCGAGCTCGGAGCGCGCGACCGTGAACGGCGCCCGGACCTCGACCATCGGCAGCACCCGGCGCTGCCGCGCCTCATTCCGTCGGCGGGCGCGTCGCCGAGCGCCTCGGTGCGGCCGAGGTTCGTCGCCGAGTAGCGCCAGCCGCGGGGGCCGGCGAAGTCGATCAGCTTGCGCGCCGCGAGCGCCGGCTTCAGCCGCTCGCGCGCCTCCTCGTCGAGCTGCTCCCAGGCCGCCTCGGTGATCGGCGCCTGCTCGCGCAGCAGGTGGCTCATCGCCTAACCGGCCTCCCTCATGCCGCCGATCCCGAGCGACTCGCTGCCGGTCACCGGCGCCCCGCGCTCTGCGGCCTCCTCGGTCGCCTCCTCCTCGGCGTCCTCGCCGTGCTCGACGATGTCGCCGTCCTGGAACAGGATCCCGCGCGTGATCTCGCGCCACAGCGGCGTCTTCCGGAGCAGGAACTCGAGGTCCATCGCGAAGTGCTTGAACTCCTCGCCCTGCGCGTCGCGCATGATCGCGCGCGCCTCGCTCGTCGGGCTCGACCGCGAGCCGCTGCTGGTACCAGCCGATCGCCTCCGCCTCCTCGGTCAGCGAGGCACACAGGCGGGCGAAGGTGCGCGTCGTCCTCCGGGAGCTCGTCGGGCGGCTCGTGGTACTGGTCGAAGCCCACGCGGCAATCCTTTCACGGACCGGAGGCCCAACGCCGGGCTGGGCGTGGGCTCCCGGTGCAGCCAGTCGGCTAAGCCCGGCTCAGTAGCCGTGCGGGTGGCGGACCTTGAAGCCGCCGTTGGAGCGCAGGTCCTTGTGCCAGCGCGGGCCGGTGCCGTGGCTGTCGCCGGAGGTGTCCCAGCGCAGGCCCGCGACGACCGCGTAGGCATGGCCACCGTTCGCGTACACGGTGATCCACTTGCCCCTGCCGCCGTTGCCCCAGTGCGAGAGCGCACCCGAGGCGAGCGGCGATTTGAGCATCTTGCCGCCGTGGAGCATGTAGCTGACGGCGCCCGAGCAGTCGTAGCCACGCGCCTTCCAGCTGCCGTGACCGCCGCCCCAGACGTAGGGCTTCCTGCGAATCTTGTTCGCCGCGTTGATCGCCTTCACGACCTTCCGCGGCGCGCCCGCCGGCGCGATCGCCTCGCCGTGGGAGAGCTTCGCCTTGCTGCCGGTCGGGACGTCGCTTCCGGTGGTTGCGACCCCGCCGCCGCTTCCGATCGCGAGCGAGGGGGCGATCAGCGCCACCGCGCCCGCGGCGACGGCCGCGAGAGCCCCGCCACGCAATCTCAGGAAATGTGCACGCAACACCTGCCAGCCTCCTTCGTCGGCCTACGGGGTTAGCTGACGGGCTGGCGCTAAAGGAGCCTGCGCCCCCACTCGGCGTGGGTTTGCCCCAACGACTTGGTTCCCCCGCTCCCCGCCCCGGGGTCGCCATCAACGGGGCGCTCGGGATCGAGGACTCGGCTTTACCGGTTTTCGATTACGAGCAGGGTACACGACCCGGTGGCGGTTTGCTCACACAACCTTAATGCGACACGGCACGAGGTCCTGTTCAAGCCCACTTTGTGCCAAGGCGCACGTGCTTCGCGCCAAATCCGACCGCGTCGCACCGTCGGACCCACCGACGTGGCGGCGGCGCTAGTTCTTCCTCAGGTAGTGCTTTGCCTGCTTCGCCACGAGACTCGTCAGGTTCCCCAGCGCGACGTTCGCGTCCGTGAGGTGTAGGCCCCAGGTCGCGTCGGGCACCGCGTGGAGCTGCGGCGCGCCCGGCAGGCCCGTGATCTCGAGCACGTTGGCGCTGTCGGCCGACGAGCACTGGCCGGTGAACGCATGCGACTCGATCCACGGCGTCGAGACCTGCGGCTGCGGGAGTCCGACCAGTCCGGTCGCGAGCCCGATCGTCGTCCCGGGTGCAAACGGAGCACTCGGATAGACCGAGTCGAGCTCGCCGCTGCCTCCCAGCTTGGCCGGGTTCGTGCACAGGACCTGATCGCCGGCCTCGCCGGTGCGGCCGAAGATCGCGTTGGCGGGCGGCGGCGCGTTGAAGGTCGAGAACGCGACCGCGCAGCCGATCTGCTTCGGCGAGGTGCAGGCCTTGACGCGCTGGAAGTCGCCACCCTTGTCCGACCCGGCCTTGACGAGCACGTTTCCGCCGAGCAGGATCGCCGAGATCAGCTTCTTGCGCTGCTTCTTCCTCTTGTCCACCTGCTCGGTGATCAGCCGCCGCAGCATGAACGTGCCCTGCGAGTGGCCGATCAGGACCACCCCTCGACCCTTGTTGTACTTCTTGAGGTAGTACTTCCACGCCGCGAGCACGTCGGAGTAGGCGATCTCGGCCGGCTCCCCGCTCTCGCCTCCGGTTTGGGTCAGCGTCTGCAGGGTCACCTGGCGGTACATCGGCGCGAACACGCGGCACTGCTTCGAGTAGCGCGCGGCCTGGTAGAGGGCGATCGAGCGCTCCTCGGGGTCGATCGAGAGGTCGGAGTTGGTGCTCTTGTCGTCGCTCACCGTCGGGTAGACGTAGAAGCAGTCGTACTTCGGCTTCTTGGCGGTCTTCGGGGTGACGACTCCGCTCGGCTGGCCGTCCGGGGTGAGCTCGGTCGTCTGCATCCCGGGCTGGCACGGGTTGTCGGCGATCCCCGGCTTGCACAGCCACACCGGCTTCGCCGATGCACCCGCCGGCGCAACCAGCGCTGCGGCAACTGCCGCGGTCGCGATCAACCCCGCAAGAAGACTCCGCCTACGCACACCGACCCCCGTCATCGACTCTCCTCTCCGTGCCGAGCTCGGACTCTAGCGCAACGATTGCGCCATCTATTGCACGGTCGTGCGGCGTGGCTGCCCGCAGGAGCGCCCGACGGGCACGATCGTCGTCGCCCCGGGCATCTAGTGGGCTACCTGTGCTTGACGCCCTCGTTGGCGAACGCCGCCGGGCGGTGCTCGGTTACCGCGTGCTCGGCGAGCGCCTCGTCGATCGCCCCGAGGACGTCATCGGAGAGCTCGACGCCCGAGGCGGCGGCGTTCCCGCGCACCTGCTCGGGGCGCGACGCGCCGATGATCGCCGAGGCGACCTCGGGGCGGCGCAGGATCCAGGCGAGCGCAAGCTCGGGCATCGTCAACCCGGCCTGCTTGGCGATCGGCGTCAGGTCGCGCACGGCCTCCAGGAGCCCCGCGTCCATGTAGCGGTCCATCGCCCACCCCATCGCGTCGCTTCCGCGGCGCGAGTCGGGAGGCGGGTCGGCCCCGGGCTCGTACTTGCCGGTGAGCACGCCCTGCGCGAGCGGCGACCAGACGATCTGCGAGATCTCATGCCTGGCGCAGAACTCGAACACCTCAGCCTCGGGCGAGCGCCAGATCATGTTGTACTGCGGCTGGGAGGAGACGAACTTGGCGGCGCCGGGGACCTCGAGGCCGGCCTGGATCTGCTCCGTCGTCCACTCGCTGAAGCCGAGGTAGCGCGTCTTGCCGGACTCGACGACGGCGGTCAGGGCCTCCATCGTCTCCTCGATCGGGGTCTCGGTGTCGAAGCGGTGGCACTGGTAGAGGTCGACATGGTCGGTCTGCAGCCGCTCGAGCGAGGCGTCGATCTGCTTCGCGATCTGATCCGCGGAGAGCCCGCGGTCGCTGTCGGACATCTGGAAGAAGACCTTCGTCGCGAGCACGTAGGAGTCGCGCGGGTAGTCGGAGAGAATCTCGCCCCACGCGCGCTCCGCCTCGCCGCTGCCGTACACGTTCGCGGTGTCGAAGAAGTTGATCCCGACCTCGAACGCGGCCCGGGTGCAGGCCTCGGTGCGCTCGCGCTCGACCCCACCGGAGTAGGTCAGCCACGAGCCGAGCGAGATCTCCGAGACCTCAAGTTCGCTGTCGCCCAGCCGCCTGCGCTTCATCGCAACCCGCTCCTACCCCGCTTCCCCCCGCCGGCTAAGCGCCCCGGGTGTCGAAGGCGACGACCTCGACGCCCGGAGGGATCTCGTCGATCGGGACAATCTCGCGCCCGAACGGGAGCAGCGAAACCGGGATCAGCTTGAAGTTCCCGAGCCCGAGCGGGATCCCGATGATCGTGATGCAGAGCAGGACGCCGGTGACGAGGTGGCTGAGCGCAAGCCACCAGCCCGCGAGGATCACCCAGATCACGTTCCCGATCGCCGACGGCGCGCCGGCGTCGGGGCGCTTGATCAGCGTCTTCCCGAACGGCCACAGCGCGAAAGAGCCGAGTTTGAACGCCTGGAGCCCGAACGGGATCGTGACGATCAGGATGCACATCAGGATCCCGACGAGGAAGTACTCGATCGCGAGCCACAGGCCCGCGAACACGAACCAGATGATGTTGCCGATCAGCCTCATTGCTGTCGGGCACACGGTACCGTTCGCGCGATGCGGTTCGGCCTCTTCTACGAGCACCAGAACCCTCGGCCGTGGGGCGAGGAGCGCTCGGAGCAGACGCTGCTCGCCGACGCCCTCGACCAGATCGAGCTCGCCGACCGGGTCGGGATCGACTACGCATGGGAGGTCGAGCATCACTTCCTCGAGGAGTACTCGCACTCCTCGGCGCCTGAGGTGTTCCTCGCCGCTGCGAGCCAGCGCAGCGAGCGGATCCGGCTCGGACACGGGATCGTCCAAGCGCCGCCCGGCGTCAATCACCCGGCGCGGATCGCTGAGCGCGTCGCGACCCTCGACCTGATCTCCAACGGCCGGCTCGAGTTCGGCACCGGCGAGTCGAGCTCCGCCGCCGAGCTCGGCGGCTTCCTCGTCGACCGCCAGCGCAAGCGAGAGATGTGGGACGACGCGCTCGAGGCGATCACCCACATGTTCGTCGAGGAGCCGTTCGCGGGCTGGGACTCCGACTACGTCCAGATGCCGCCGCGCAACGTGATCCCCAAGCCGCTGCAGAAGCCGCATCCGCCGCTGTGGGTTGCGTGCAGCCGCCGCGACACGATCCACCTTGCCGCGCGACGCGGGCTAGGCGCGTTGTCGTTCGCGTTCGTCGAGCCCGAGGACGCGGGCGAGTGGGTCGACGAGTACTACCGCCTGATCGGCTCCGACGAGTGCATCCCCGCCGGCTTCGCGGTCAACCCCAACGTCGCCGTCGTGCTGCCGATGATGTGCGCCCCTGACGAGCAGGAGGCAATCGACCGCGGGATCGACGGCGCCCACTTCTTCGGCTACTCGCTCGCGCACTTCTACGGCATGGGCCGCCACAGGCCGGGGCGCACGAACGTGTGGGAGGAGTTCCAGGCGAACCGCTCCGAGCGCGGGTTCGCGCGCGAGATCATCACCGCCGACGACGCACCGCTCGGCGTGAAGCTGATGCAGGCGGGCCTCGGGGCGCTGCGCGGCGCGATCGGCACCCCCGACCAGATCCGCGACCTCGTACGCCGCTACGAATCGGTCGGCGTCGACCAGGTGATCTTCGTGCTCCAGGCGGGAGCGAACAAGCACGAGCACATCTGCGAGTCGATCGAGCTGTTCGCGAGCGATGTGATGCCGGAGTTCGCCGAGCGCGCCGAGCAGCACGAGGCCGAGAAGACCAAGCGGCTCGAGGCGGCGGTCGAGGCCGCGCTCGCTCGGCGCGATCCGCCGCGTGAGGCGCCGGCGGGATACGAGATCGACGAGCAGGCCGAGCTCGAGCGGGCCCGCCGCCGAAGACGCGGGCGCTACAGCCGCCGCGAGCGCGCGGCGCAGGTGGCGGGCGACCTCCGCGAGCTCGCGCAGGAGCGCCTCCAGGCCGCGTTCGGACGCTGGGTTCGGGGTGCGTCCGACTCGCAGCTCGAGCGCCGCTTCGGGACCCAGATTGCGCAGCGGATGATCTTCGAGGGGATGGCGCGCCAGTTCGAGCCCAGGTTCTCGCGCGGGTTCGAGGGCGACATCGTCTACGAGCTCGCGCACGTCACCGACGGCGCCCAGCCGCCCGATGTGTGGACGATCCGCGTCGACGGCGACGGCGCGAGCGCGATCCGCGGCAACGGCGCCGACCCGGCGCTGACGCTGCGCTTCGCGCTGCCCGACTTCGCGCGCGTGCTCGCCGGCCAGATCGACGTCACCGAGCTGCTGTTCGGCGAGCGCCTCGACATCGAGGGCGACCTCGAGGTCGCCGGCCGGCTGCCCGAGATGTTCGGGCAGACCGGCACGTTCTGACGCGCGATCTGAAGCGCAACAATCACCGCTGTCGGGGGTTGCAAGAACCGGGGCTCGCACGGGGGCTGCAAGAACCGGGACTCATAAGGGGTGAGGGGCCGGGAAGCCACGGCCCAGAACGACAAAGGAGGAAATCCATGAGAGGCATCCTCAAGCGCAGGCCTTCGGCCGCGCTCGTGATCTCGCTCGTGGCGCTGTTCGTCGCGCTCGGCGGGTCCGCTTGGGCGGTCCACGTCAAGCTCGGCAAGAACGACGTCAAGGCGAAGAACATCAAGAAGAACGCCGTGACGACGAAGAAGATCAAGAACGACGCTGTCACCGCCGACAAGGTCAACGACAACACGCTCACGCGTGGGTTCGCCTCAGTTCTCGCGAACGGGTCGATTCAGGCCGCGTCGGGCGTTGTCGTCAACGTGAGCAGACCCGCAACGGGCGTGTACTGCTTCGACCTCAGCGACACGGTCAGCGGCGGTCTTGTGACGCTCGAGTCGACCTCGAGCGGAAACAAGGCCGATGGACAGGCCTCGACCGTGACGAACCCGCCGTGCGCGGCACCGTTCACCGATTTCCGCGTGGACACCCATGCAGGCGGAGGCGCCCCGCAGGACGACGGCTTCTACATCGCGCTGTACTGATCGCCGATCGGTACTGAGGAGCCGTCGCATAGGGGCAGTTGCGGCCCGGCCGGCATCAGCCGGCCGGGCCGTCTCTTTGCGCGAGGCGGCTAAGGTTGAGTCGTGGTCTTCGACGTCGACGAGGCGCAGTTCGAGAAGCGCGTGATCGAGCGGTCGCGACAGCTTCCGGTGGTCGTCGACTTCTGGGCCGAGTGGTGCGGCCCATGCCGGACGCTGAGCCCCGCGCTCGAGAAGGCGGCGGCGAAGCGCGAGGGCAAGGTCGAGCTCGCGAAGGTCGACACCGACGCGAACCCGAACCTCGCGATGACCTTCCAGACGGCGTCGATCCCGGCCGTCAAGGCGTTCCGCAACGGTCAGATCGTCGCCGAGTTCACCGGGGCGATCCCGCCGGCGCGCGTCGAGGAGTTCTTCGACCAGCTCGTCCCGAGCGAGGCCGACGAGCTCGCCGAGTCCGACGAGGAGCCATCGTGGCGCAAGGCCCTCGAGCTCGATCCGCGGAACTCGCAGGCCGCGCAGAAGCTTGGTCGCGCGCTGCTCGCGCGCGGTGACACCGAGGCGGCGCTGACGCTCCTCGAGCCGCTCGAGGGCGACTTCGTCGCCGAGGGCCTGCTCGCCCGCGCGCGGCTGGACTCCGCCGACGGCGACCGCTCGGATGCCGATCTGGCCGCCGCCTTCGAGGCCTGGGACCGCGGGGATCCCGAGGACGCGCTGGAGTCGCTCCAGGGTGAGCTTGCTCGGGTTGAGGACCCCGAGCGCCGTGATCTCGTCCGCAGGGTGATGGTGGCGATATTCACGGAGCTGGGTGCCGACCATCCGCTGGCGCGCGAGCACCGTCGGCGACTGGCGGCTGCCCTGAACTGACACGCGCGCGATGAGGAGAACAGTCGGTGGAGGGTGATCCCGCTGCGGGGGTGGGGATCTTCGCCGCGCTCGCCGCGGGCCTCGTCTCCTTCCTCTCCCCCTGCGTCCTCCCGCTCGTCCCCGGCTACCTGTCCGCGGTCACCGGCGTCTCGATGGGCGAGCTCGAGGACGCGAGCTGGCGCAGTGTCCTCGTCCCGAGCCTGCTGTTCATCGCCAGCTTCACTGCGATCTTCGTCGCGCTGGGGGTGACGGCGAGCGGGATCGGCTCGGCGCTTAACGACAACCGCGACACGCTGAACAAGGTCGCGGGGGCGCTGATCATCGCGATGGGCGTTTTCTTCGTCGCGACGCTGTTCATAACGCGAATCAACCGCGAGTGGCACGTCGAGGCGCTGCTCGCGCGCGCCGGCAGGGGCGGGCCGCTTGTCGCCGGCGCGGCGTTCGCGGTCGCCTGGACGCCATGCGTCGGCCCCACCCTCGCCGCGATCCTCACCGCGGCCTCGCTGTCCGGCTCGGCCGCGCACGGCGCCTTCCTGCTGTTCGTCTACTCGCTCGGCCTCGCGATCCCGTTCCTGCTCACGGCGCTCGCGTTCTCGCGGATGACGACGGCGTTCGCCGTGATCAAGCGCCACTACGCGGCGATCATGGCGGGCGGCGGCGTGATCCTGATCGCGATGGGCGTGCTCGTGTTCACGGGCGAGCTCTTCCAGCTCAACATCGAGGCGCAGAAGTTCCTCAACAACCTCGGGCTGAACTTCTTCTCAAACGTCTGAGCCCAGCGCCTTGAGCGCGGCAAGCAACGAGGCATCGGCGCCGGGGGGGCCGACAAGGCTGATCCCCACCGGCGCGCCGTCGACGTTGGCGAGCGGGAGCGCAACCGCCGGGGCGCCGGAGAGCGTCGCAAGGCAGGTCAGCTGGCCCGCCGAGACGCGGGCGCTCTGGCGTTCGTCGGCGCCGGCGCCGCGGCTCGGGGCGACGGTCCCGGTGGCGGGGATGACGAACGCCTTGCCGGGCTCGAGTCGCCGCACCGCCTCGGCGAGCGACTTGGCGACGGGCTCCGCCTGGGTGACGTCGTCGCGCGTGTAGCCCGAGGCGCGCTCCATCCGCGACGAGATGTCCTCGCCCATCGACGGGCTCTTCGCGCAGATCCACTCGCCGAGGTTTCTCCACACCTGCGCGCCCTGGAGGACGTTGAACGCCGCCATCGCCTCCGACAGGGACGGGATCGAGCCACCGGTCAGCCGCGTCTCCTCGATCGTCGCGCCGAGCTTCGCGGCCAGCCGCTCGGCGGTGGCGCGGGTCGCCTTCGCCACCTCAGGGTCGGCGGCATCGAAGCCCTCGCCGAGGGCGAGCAGCCTGCGCGGCGCCTCGGCCTCTCCCGCTCCGCCGCGACCGAGCAGGACCGCCGCCGCGTCGCGCAGCACGCGCGACTCGCGGGCGAGGATCCCGACCGTGTCGAAGCTCTGCGCGAGTGGCATCGCTCCCCGCGTCGATATCGCGCCGTGGGTGGGCCGGAATCCGTACAGGCCGCAGTACGAGGATGGGACACGGATCGAGCCGAGGGTGTCGGTGCCGATCCCGAGATCCCCGATCTCGCCCGCGACCGCGGCCGCGGGGCCGCTCGTCGACCCGCCGGGATCGCTCTCCGGGGCCGCCGAGTTGCGCGGCATCCCGAAGTGCGCGTTGTCGCCGCTGAGGCTGAACGCGAACTCGGCGCACTGGCCCTTGCCCACCAGCTCGGCGCCGGCGTCGAGGAGAGCGGCGACAGACGTCGCGTGCTCCCGCGCGGGCTCGTGGTCGGCGGCCCAGTCGGGGTTGCCGGCGCCGGTGACGGTGCCCGCGACGTCGATCACATCCTTGACGACAAGCCGCGCCCCCGACAGCGGGCCGTCCTTCACGGCTTCGCCCGACTCCAACGCCGCGGGGTCGATCCCCGGTACGAGGGCCCCGAGCGGGTCCGGCGCGGGGATCGTCACTTCTCGGCTATTCGCTCCGCCGGGCCGGGACTGCGATCTCGGTCTCGGTCTCGAGCGGCTCACCGACCGCCTCGACCTCCTCCAGGCCTGCGCCGTCCTCGTCGCCCGAGCAAACGATCCGGAACCGACCGGTGCCGATCTCAGGGTCGGGAATGACGGGGAGGCCGCGGATCTCCTCCCAGCCGAGCCGCTCGACCTCGAACGGGTTCATCCGCACCTCCGAGGCCGGAAACGGGCAGTTGCGGTTGTGCTGGTCGATCGCTTCCGAGATCGCCTCGAGGTTCTTCGCCGCCGAGCTCACGGTCGAAACAGTAGACACCCCGGGGCCCGGGCGCCGTCCGTGAGCGAGCCTACGATCGCAAGGATGACCGAGGCTGGGCCGATCGCCCACATCGACATGGACGCCTTCTTCGTCTCGGTCGAGTTGCTGCGCAGGCCGGACCTGCGCCAGCGGCCGGTGATCGTCGCCGCCGGCACCGACCCCCACGCGCGCGGCGTCGTCGCGGCAGCCAACTACGAGGCGCGGAGGTTCGGCGTCCACTCGGCGCTGCCGCTGGCGATCGCCTACCGCCGCTGCCCCCAGGCGGTGCTGCTGCCCCGCGACCTCGACCTCTACCGGCGGGCCTCCGCCGCCGTGATGGGGATCCTGCGCCGCTACAGCGATCGCATCGAGGTCGCGGGGCTCGACGAGGCCTACCTCGACCTTGCCGGATCGCCGGCGCCGAAGGCGCGGATGCGCGAGCTGAAGCGGGCGATGCGCGACGAGACACGGCTCGTGTGCTCGGTCGGGCTCGCGCCCAACAAGCTGCTTGCGAAGATCGCCTCCGACCTCGACAAGCCCGACGGCTTCTGCACGCTGACGCCGGAGCAGATGCTCGAAGCGGTCGGCGAGCGCCCGGCAACGCTGCTGCCGGGCGTCGGCGAGCGCACCGCGGAGCGTCTCGGCGGGCTCGGGATCCGCACCGTCGCCGAGCTCGCGAACGCGGACGCCCGCGTGCTCGAGGACGCGTTCGGTCCGCGGCTCGGCCGCGCGCTTTGCGATCGCGCCAACGGGCTCGACGAGCGCTCGCTCGACACAGACCGCGTGCCCAAGTCGGAGAGCCGCGAGACGACGTTCCCGCATGACGTCTCCGACCCAGAGGTGCTCGCCGGCGCCCTCGACCGCCTCGCCGCGACGCTGTGCCGCGGGCTCGACGAGCACGGCAAAGTGGGTCGAACGGTGACGCTGAAGATCCGCCTGCGCCCGTTTCGCACCTATACGCGCTCGCGCACGCTGCCCTCCCCCACGCGCGACCCCGCGGTCGTCGGCGAGGTCGCGCGCGAGCTCCTCGACGCGTTCGAGCTCGACGCCCCGGTGCGACTGCTCGGGGTCGGCGTCTCGGGGCTCGACGGCACGGCCGGCGAGGCGGCCGCCGATGGTCCGCCGCGCGAAGGCCAGCAGGCGCTGGCGCTCGACGTCTCCGGCTGAACGCGGCGACACCGCGGATGGCTAGAGGTGGAAGCGGCGGTGGTGCTGGTGGTGCTGGAGCTGCATCGCCGGGGGCGTTCCCGCGACGGCGCGGTCCTTTCCGGTCCTCGCCTGGGGGCGGACGAACAGCCACGTCAGCACCGTGGCGATCACGAGCAGCGCGACCAGGACCCAGAACGAGTTCTGAATCCCGTACACGAACGCGTGGTCGGCGGCGTGCGACGAGCCGTGGAGCTGTTCGAGCTTGTCGCTCTGCAGCGCCTGGAACACGGCGCCGGTCGCCGCGAGGCCGATGGCGCCGGCGAGGACGCGGTCCATCGCCAGCACCCCGGCCGCGATGCCGGCCTTGCTCCGAGGCATCGCGGCCATCGCCGCGACGGACATCGGCGCGTACACGAGGCCGATCGAGATCCCGAGCAGGAGGAAGCCGGGCAGCAGCAGCGCGTATCCGCTGGTGTCGGTGATGCGCGTCAACACGAACACTCCCACGGTCCCGAGCAGCATCCCGAACGTCATCAGCTTCCTCGGCCCGAAGCGCGCGGTCAAGCGCGCCGCCTGCGGCGAGATCACGACCATCGGCGCGGTGATCGGGAGCACCATCAGTCCGCTCGCGAGCGCAGTGTGCCCGAGAACGTCCTGGAGGTACTGGGGCTCGTAGAACATCACGGTCCAGTACGCGCTGATGATCCCGAAGGCGGCCGCGGTGGCGCCGAAGTAGGGCCCGTTGCGAAACAGCGAGAACTGGACGATCGGGTCGCCGACCCGGTGTTCGATCGCATAGAAGCCGACCAGGGCCAGGACGCCCGCCGCGGCCAGCCCCAGAGTCGCCGGCGACCCGAGGCCCCAGGAGTCGGACTCGATCAGGGCGAAGACGACCGCGGTGAGGCCGACGGTCAACGCGAGCAGGCCGGGGTAGTCGACCCGCTGAGTGGCCGTCTCGTCGCGCGATTCCAGCCCGCCGATCCCCATCACCGCAAGCCCGAAGGCGCAGATCGGCAGGTTGACCCAGAAGATCAGACGCCAGTCGACCGCGATCAGCGCCCCGCCGACGAGCGGGCCGATCGCGAGCGCGATCGCCGACACCGCCGCCCAGATCCCCAGCACGCGAGCCTGCCGGTTCGCCGGGAACGCATCCGCCACAAGAGCGAGCGAGAGACCCAGCATCGCCGCGCCCCCCGCACCCTGGACGATGCGGCCGACGACGAGTGCGATGTCGCTGCCCGCGACCGCGGAGAGCACCGATCCGGCGGCGAACAGGGCGACCCCGATCATGAACACCCGGCGCCGCCCGAAGATGTCGCCGAGCCGGCTCGCGGTGATGACAAGGACCGCGATCACGAGCAGGTAGCCGTTCACCACCCACTGCAGCGAGGCCAGCGTCGCATCGAGCTCACGGTGGATCGCGGAGAGCGCAAGCACGACCACGGTCGAATCCAGCATCAGCACGAAGAGGCCGGTGCACGCACCGACAAGCGTCCACCACGGCCGCGTCCTGCGGTTGATCTGGAGCATCTTCGTCGCGGTCGCGGTCGCCATCGCGCTCACGCCGCGCGGCTCGCGGCCGAGCGCGCGTCAGGGAACTGGCGGACGAAATCGGGCAGGAGCGGCATCAGCCGGCGGATCGTCGCAGTCGAAGCGTCGAGGAGGCGCTCTCGCACCGGGCCCCACGACAGCCCGAGCTCCTCACGAAGCGACTCCGGGAGCGTTCCGACGGTGACCATTCGCAGCGCCTCGACCGTCGGGCGGGCGACAAACGGGAGCTCGGGGCTCAGCACCGCGTCGGCGACATCGCGCAGAGCGTCGGTGACCCTGAGCTCGCTCTCGAGCGCGCCGGCGTAGTAGCGGCGGAAGGCCGCGTAGTCCGCGGGCTGGCGATCGCGCGGGATCGCGTACGCCTCGCCGAGCGTCAGCATCTCCTCGTAGTAACGGGCGCGCTCGTCCTCGCTCAGCGATCCGACATAGCGCTCGTAGATCACAAGCGAGGTGTCGATCAGCGTCGCGTGCACCCACATCAGGAGCTCGGGGTCGAGGGCGCTGTACGACTCGCCGCGGTCGTCCTCGCCGCGCACCCGCGAGTGCGCTCGGCGCAGCCGCTCCGACGCCGCGCGCGACGTCTCGGGGTCGCCGAAGACGATCGCGAGCGTGACATCGAGCGTGCGCGCGAGCCGCCCCCACGGATCCTCGCGGTAGTTGGAGAACCGGGCGACCCCGGCGGCGACCTTCGGGTGCGCGACCTGGAGCAGCAGCGCCCTGCCCCCGCCCAGCAAGAGCACGGCCTCACCGTTGACACGCCACGTCAGCGACCCGGGGCCGAACACGCCGGCCACTATCGCAGCGGCGGACGACGGTGCGGGCACCCGGCATCGCGCCGGGCGCCCGCACCGAAACGCCGTTCCTGGCTACCTGGAGCTGAGCACGGTCCCCGTGCTGGGGAACCCGAGCTTCCGCTTCGTCGCGGCTGTGAGGTCGAACTCGCGGTTGCCCGCGTAGGGGCCGCGGTCGATCACGCGCGCGTTGACGCTGTGGCCGCGGTAGCGAAGCGTGAGCTTCGTGCCGCATGGCAGCGTCTTGTTCGCGACCCCGACCTTGCCCGGGGTGAGCCTGCCTCCGCACGCGAGCGCACCGCCGTAGAGGCCGGGGCCGTAGTACGAGGCGAGCGCGCGGCGAAACGCCGTCACGCGCTGCGACTTGGTCTCGTTCGCCTCCGCGAACCGGTTGCCGGCCGCGGAGATCCGGACGCCGTAGCGCCCCGCATGGGGAGCGCGCCAGCGAACGCTGAACGCCCCCTTCTTGTTCGTGTGGGTGGTATGCGTCCGCCCACCGATCTTGACCTGGACCTTGCGGCCCGGGCCCGCGGGATGGACGCGCCCGCCCAGGCGCACGGTCCGGCCCGCGATCACGTTCCGCCGCAGCCTCGAATCGATCCTCGACTGGACCTCGATCCGCTGCTCGGCGGAGGGCTCACCGGTCGGCGTCTGGGCTCGCCACTCGCCGGTGGCGTGCGGTCGCACCTTCGCCGCGTACGTACCCGCGTCGTCGGTCTTCGCATGGTCGACCGAGCTCCACTCGCTGTCCCCATCGCGCCGGAACGCGATCTCGACATCGGCGTCCTGGATGCCGGGAACGGCGCCGCTGAGTCGAACCGGCTTGCCGTACTTCACCTGACTCGAGCTGGCCGAGATCTGCGCCCCGGGGCTCGCTGCGGAGGCCGCCAGCGCGAGGCTCGCGGTCGCCGCAAGCGCGGCGAACGGGAGCAGCATCACGGCAACCCGCCTTCTGCGGCGTTGGAAACGTCGCATCTGTTCCTTTCGTCAGCTGCCTACGGGGTTAGCTGACGGGCTCGCGCCCCCCAGGCCCAAGGTCGGCCTGGTGGCGCTACGTGCGGATCACCGCTCGATTCGCCCCTGCCACGGAACGACTGGCTTTGGGTCCCCCGCCCGCCCCAATCTGAACCGGGGCGACTCGGCAGTCATTTGTACGAGCGCGCGAGGGTATGTGAGCAATTGCCCAGCCTGAGTGATTCCGGTCACAGAGGGCCCAGTTCTGGAAAGATGCGTGCACATGCGTGGAGGAGGCTGAATTGAGCGACCGGCTGACTGGACTCGACACTTCGTTCCTCGAGCTCGAGCGCGGCGGTGCGCACATGCACATCGCCTCGACGCTGATCTTCGAGGGCCCAACCCCCGAGTACGAGGAGCTGCTCGACCACGTCGCGTCGCGGCTCCACCTCGTGCCGCGATTCCGCCAGAAGCTGCGCTTCGTCCCCTTCGGGCTCGGCAACCCCGTGTGGGAGGACGACCCCCATCTCAATCTCGAGTACCACGTGCGGATGACGGCGCTCCCCGCTCCCGGAAGCGAGGAGCAGCTGCGGACGCTCGCGGCGCGCGTGTTCTCACAGCAGCTCGACCGCTCGAAGCCGCTGTGGGAGATGTGGCTCGTCGACGGGCTCGAGGGCGACCGCTTCGGGATCGTCGCCAAGAGCCACCACTGCCTCGTCGACGGCGTGTCCGGAGTTGACATAACGACGGTCCTGTTCGACACCGAGCGCGAGCCCACCCCGCCACAGTCGAACGAGCACTGGCTTCCGGGTCCCGAGCAGACCAGCACCAGCCTGCTCGCCGAGACCGTCGTCGAGCGCCTGACCGACCCCCGCGAGGCGATTGACGGGATCCGCTCGCTCGTCAACGGACCGCGCCGGGTAGCGAGCAGGCTTGCCGGCGGGTTGAGCGCGATCGGCTCGCTCGCGGGCGCCGGGCTCGGCGCCCCGCGCTCGCCGTTCAACGTCGAGATCGGGCCGCACCGCCGGTTCGTGTTCGTGCGCGGCGACCTCGCGCGACTGAAGCGGATCAAGGACAGGCTCGGCGGGACCGTCAACGACGTCGTCCTCGCCGCCGTCACCGGCGCGCTTGGCCGCTACCTCCGCGGCCACGGCAACGCGGTCTCCGACCTCGAGCTGCGCGCGATGGTCCCGATCAGCATTCGCACCGCGGACGAGTCCGGCGCGCTCGGCAACCGCGTCTCGGCGATGATGGCCCCGCTTCCGGTGTGGTGCGACGACCCGGTCAAGCGCCTGCGCGTGATCCGCGAGTCGATGGGCGACCTCAAGGACTCGAAGCAGGCGATGGGCGCGACGATGCTCAGCGAGCTGACCGACTTCGCCCCGCCGACGATCGCCGGGCAGGCCGCGCGGCTGCAGTCGCGGCAGCGTTTCTTCAACCTCGTCGTCACCAACGTGCCGGGACCGCAGTTCCCGATGTATGTCCTAGGGCGCGAGATGCAGGCCGTGTTCCCGATGGTCCCGCTCGCCGCACGCCAGGCGGTCTGCGTGGGGATCATCAGCTACAACGGCCAGATCAACTTCGGGCTCGTCGGCGACTTCGACGCGATGCCCGACCTCGACCGCCTCGGCGACGACCTCGCGGCGTCGATCAACGAGCTCGCGGAGGCCGCCGAGGCCGATCGCACTCCGGCCGCCGAGCGCGGCAACGGCTCCGGCTTCGCCCCGACCCAGCCGCGCGACGCACCGCAGACGCGCTAGGTGAGTTAGGTGATCCGCCCGGCGCGGGGCGGGGACGCGGAGCGCATCGCGGCGATATTCAACGAGGGGATCGAGGACCGCGCCGCGACGTTCGAGACGAAGCCCGCGGGCGCGGGCGACGTCGCCGGCTGGATCGAGCGCGGCGACGTGATCGTCGTCGCCGAGCGCGACGGCGAGGTCGTGGGATGGGCGCGAGCCGGGCCCTACGACGTGCTGCACGACTACTACGACGGGGTCGGCGAGGCGACGATGTACGTCGCCCGCGCCGCGCGCCGCTCCGGCATCGGCGAGGCGCTGCTGAACGGGCTCGCCGACGCGTCGCGGGAGGCCGGCCTGCACAAGCTGAACGGGAAGATCTTCACCTCGAACGCGATCAGCATCGAGTTGGTCAGGCGCTGCGGCTTTGACGAGGTCGGTGTCCACCGACGGCACGGCCGACTCGACGGCGAGTGGAAGGACGTGCTGGTCGTCGAGCGGCTGCTCTGAACTGTGAAAACATGCGGCCGATGCCCGAGGAATTCACGGATCCGCAGCGGCCGCACCACCGCGAGGCCCACGTCCGGACTCCGACCGGCGAGCTCGACCACGAGGAGAAGATCCATCGGCAGCAGACGCATATCCGCGTGCTCTCGATCGTTCTCGTCCTCGTGCTGCTGATGCTCGCCTACGCCGCCGTCTTCGACCTCGACACGGCGCCGGAGTGGATCGTCTTCGGGGCGATCGTGCTCACCGCCCTGGGCGCGATCATCGCCGTCCAAAGTCGCTGACGAGGGCGCCGACGAAACTCCCGGCGCGCCCACGGGTTGAGTTCGTCAGACTTCGTGTTCCTCTGCGCCGAGGCGCCGCGGGACCGATCGGCCCGGATGGATCCGGGCGGCGAGCATGAGATCGACGGGACGACCACACCTGAGCAAGCTCACCCACGCGGCGGCTGCGGCGGCTGCGGCGATCCTGTGCGTCCCGGCGGCGGCCTCGGCAAGCGACCTCCACGGCGCCGTCAAGCGGGCCCGCGCGCCGTCGCCTGAGCTCCGGGTTACGCGCAACATCGACCTCCCCACCTCGAGCACCGACGTCGTCCGCCTCGAGCAGCGGGTCGGCGGCGTGCCCGTGATCGACGGCGACGCGGTCGCGGTCGACCCCGCGGGCGCGGCGCCGAAGCTCGTCGCCGACGACACCCACGCCGCGATCGACAACCCTCCACCGCCCTCGATCACATCCGCGAGGGCAATCGCCGCCGCGCGCGCGGCAACCCACCTCGGTCCGCCCGCCGTCGCGCCGACCGCGGCGCTCGCGATCCAGCCGGGGAACGGCGGCACGCTCGTGTGGCGCATCGAGCTCGACTCCGACCATCCGCCGGCCGCGTACGAGGTGCTCGTCGACGCGGCAAGCGGTCAGATCGTCGAGCGCCGCAGCCTGCTCGAGAACGCAAACGGCAAGGCCGAGCTCTTCGATCCCAACCCGGTCGTCGCACACGGCAAGTTCAAGGGGCTGCACGACAACCACGACCGCAACACCCCACTTCTGACCGCGCTTCGCAGACCGGTTCAGCTGGTGCGCCTCGACCCCCACCAGAGCTGCCTCGTCGGTCAGTTCGCGAAGGTGACGACGAAGCAGCGGCCGAAGGCGAAGAGCACCGCGGTCTGCGCCAAGCACCGCAACTTCAACCGCGCCAAGCGCGCGGACCCGGACTTCGAGGCGCTGATGGCCTACTACCACATCGATCGCACCCGGGCCTACGTGACGAGCCTCGACGTCGGGCACTTCAAGCATGCGCGGACGCGCGTGTTCGCGGACCAGTTCAAGGAGGACAACTCGTTCTTCGACCCGATTCGCCGCGAGATCCGCTACGGGCGCGGTGGCGTCGACGACGCCGAGGATGGAGACGTCGTCACACACGAGTACGGCCACGCGATCGAGGACGCCCAGGTCCACAACTTCGGTGACGGCGCCGAGGGCGGCGCCCTGAGCGAGGGCTGGGGCGACTACACCGCGGCGATGATGTCCGCGCAGACGCCCGGGACGAGCTACGAGGACGACGTCTGCATCTTCGAGTGGGACTCGATCTCCTACGACCCGTTCGGGACTTGCGATCGCCGCGCCGATGAGACGCAGACGCTGCAGCAGGGCCAGGCGGAGTGCACGCCGCACCGCCACGGCGTCCCAATCGGGGAGCCGGAGATCCACTGCACCGGCCAGGTGTGGTCGAGCACGCTGTTCGCCCTCCGCACCGAGCTCGGCAACGACGCGGCGGGTCGCAGCGTGCTCGACCGCGTCGTACTGACGTCGAACTTCATGCTCCCGCGGGCACCGAGCTTCGCGCAGGCGGGCCAGGCGCTCCTGGACGCTGACGCTGCGCTGTATCCCGACGCCTCCTCGCCCGGCCGCGGCATCCACGATGCCGCGATTCGCGCCGAGCTCAAGGCGCGCGGCATCCTCTCGTAGCCCAGGAACACAGCCGACCGCGTGCTCCGCTTCGCGTCCCCGCCGGCGGGGTCCCCGGTCGACGGGCAATACTTGATCCGTGGCCTCGGATGACGCACGGCTTCGGATCGCGCTGGCGCAGATCGACACCACGGTCGGCGACATCGACGCGAACGCGCAGCGGATCTCGGACGCGATCGGCGATGCGCGCGCTCGTGGCGCGCAGCTCGTCGTCCTTCCCGAACTCGCGGTCACGGGCTATCCGCCCGAGGACCTGCTGCTGAAGCCTCACTTCATCGAGGCGAACCGGCGCGCCGTCGCCGAGATCGCCGCCGGGATCTCGCGGATCGTAGCCCTCGTGGGCTACGCCGACGCGAACGGATTCGCGCGCAACGCGCTCGCGGTGCTCGGCGACGGCGAGGTGCTCGGCAGCTACGCGAAGATCCTGCTCCCGAACTACGGCGTCTTCGACGAGCGCCGGTACTTCGAGCCGGGCGGCTCGCCGGCGCTGATCGACGTCGCAGGGATCCCCGTCGGGCTGACGATCTGCGAGGACATCTGGTTCGCGGGCCCGCCGGCGACGGCGGAGGCGCTCGCCGGGGCGCGGCTGATCGTCAACGCCTCGGCCTCCCCCTATCATCGCGGCAAGGGCACCGAGCGCGAGCGCGACGTCGTCGCGGCTCGGGCGCTCGAGACCGGGACCACGGTCGCGCTCTGCAACGCGGTCGGCGGGCAGGACGAGCTCGTCTTCGACGGCCACAGCGTGATCGTCGACGAGAGCGGGCACACGCTCGCCCGCGCGGCCCAGTTCGAGGAGGAGGTGCTCGTCTGCGACCTCGAGCTCCCCGACGCGGGATCGGGCGCCAACCGCCGCCCGGACGAGGTCCCGGCGCAGATGGACGCGCCGATGCTCGCCACTGTCGATGTCCCCGCACCCTCCGGCGACCCCGCGCCGCCGCGCCTCGCCGAGCCGCAGTCCGAGGAGGCCGAGGCGTACGAGGCGCTGAAGCTCGGTCTCCGCGACTACGTCGAGAAGAACGGCTTCGGCAGCGTCGTGCTGGCGCTCTCGGGCGGGATCGACTCGGCGCTCGTCGCGCTGATCGCGACCGACGCGCTCGGCCCCGACCGGGTCACCTGCGTCGTCATGCCCTCCCCGCACTCGAGCGAGGAGACGCAGGCGGATGCGCGCCGGATCGCCTCGAACCTCGGGCTGCAGCTGATCGAGATCCCGATCGAGTCCGCGATGAGGACCTACGACGAGCTGCTCGAGTCCGGGATCGGCGAGGGCGCCGAGCCGGGGCTCGCGCGCGAGAACATCCAGGCGCGGATCCGCGGCAACATCGTGATGGCGCTGTCGAACGAGTACGGATGGCTCGTGCTGACGACAGGGAACAAGAGCGAGCTCTCGGTCGGCTACGCGACCCTGTACGGCGACATGGCGGGCGGGTTCGCGGTGATCAAGGACGTGCTGAAGACGCTCGTCTACCGGCTCGTCCGCTACCGCAACGGGATCGCCGACCGCGAGCTGATACCCGAGTCCGTGCTCGAGCGCGCACCGTCGGCCGAGCTGCGCCCCGACCAGCTCGACGAGGACTCGCTGCCCCCCTACGAGCAGCTCGACGCGATCCTCGAGGCCTACGTCGAGCGCGACGAGGACCCGGAGCGGATCGTCGCCGACGGGCTGCCCGAGGCCGTCGTCGCCGAGGTCGTGCGGATGGTCGACCGCGCCGAGTACAAGCGCCGCCAGGCCCCGCCGGGGATCAAGATCTCGACGAAGGCGTTCGGCCGCGACCGCCGGCTGCCGATCACCAACCGCTTCGGCGGCTAGGGCGCTACTTCTTGTTCGGCTTGTAGCGAATCGTGAGTTGAAAACCCCCCGTTCGACAGCGCTCACCTCCGACCGCGCCTCCCCGAGCGTCTTCGGCGCCTGCGCCGGGTTCGCGGTCGCCTGCGGGGGAGCGTCAAGCGCGCGAGGGCGCGGGGCGCACGGCGACGGTCATCCGCACGAGTCCGCACAGGCGCTCCTCGTCGTCGGTGATCTCGACATCCCACACCCACGTCGTGCGGCCGCGGTGCCGGGCCCTCGCGTGCGCATTCACGTGGCCCGCGGATATCGGGCGCAGGAAGCTGGTGTCGTTCGCCTGGGCCATCGCGATCATCCCGTCGTCGAGCACGGCGAGCGCGGTCGCCGCCGAGCACACGGTCTCGGCCAGGGTCGGGTAGACGCCCCCGTGGACGATCCCGTCTGGCTGCAGGATCTTCGCCTCGACCGGGATCCGCGCCTTCGCCCAGCCGTCGCCGGACTCGTAGCCCTCGATCCCGATCAGATCTCCGAACGCGTTGGGGCCGATCTCGGGCTGCTCGCTCACCGCGCCGGGACGATAACCCTCATCCGCCACCCCCAGGCTGCCGAGCGCGTAGGCTGCACAGCCGATGCTCTCCCCCGGCGGGCCAGAGGCGAGATGGCGCTGAGCGACGACCAGCGCGCGATGCTCCAGCTGATGCTGGAGCGCGGCCAGAGCTACGAAGACATCGCCTCGCTGCTCGGGGTCGGCGAGGATGAGGTCCGTTCGCGCGCCCGCGACGCGCTCGCCGAGCTCGGCGGCTCCGATCCCGACGCCGAGGTCGGACTCACCGACTACCTGCTCGGCCAGGCGGACCCGATCGGGCGCGCGGACGCGGTCCGCCACCTTCAGGACGACCCCGAGGCGCTCGACCTCGCCTCAAGCCTCGAGACGAAGCTGCGCGTGATCGCGCCCGAGGCCGAGATGCCCCAGCTTCCGGGGCGGGGCGGCCGCCGCGGTCCAAGGCGGCGTCGCGAGCGCGCCGCGGCGGCGCCGGCGGCCGAGAAGGGCGGGCGCCCCCGCCTCCGTGGCGACGGCGAGGGGATGTCCCCGAGCCAGATCCGGCTGATAGTCGTCTTCGGGCTTGTCGGCGTGCTGCTGATCGCGGCCGTAGCCGCGATCGCGGGCGGCTTCAGCAGCTCCTCGGACAGCGGCGGGAGCACCTCGGCGAGCGATACGACCGCGAGCACGACCGCCAACAGCGCCTCGGGCCCGAGCAAGGTGCTGGCGACGATCCCGCTCAAGGGCCAGGGCGGAAGCGACGCGAGCGGCAAGGCGATCTTCGGGATCGCCGGCGGCAGCCAGCCCTACCTCGAGGCGAGTCTCAAGAACCTCCAGCCCGCGCCCGCCGGGCGCACGTACGTCCTCTGGCTGCTGCTCACCCCGACCCAGGGCTACCCGCTTTCGCCGCTGCAGATCCCCGACAGCGGCAACTTCGACGACCGCTTCCCGATCCCGCAGTTCGCGACCCAGCTCGCGGCGCGGACGCGGTTCGTCGACATCTCGCTGACCGACAACGCCAATCTCCAGAAGCAGCTCCCGAAGGCGGTCAAGCAGGGCAACCCGATCCTCACCTACAGCGGCGAGAGCATCGCCCGCGGCGCGGTCCCGAAGACCGCGAGCACCGCCCAAGGCGGAGCCGCCGGCGGCGGTGCGGGCGGCGGCGGAACGAGTCCCTAGCCGACGAGCTTTCCGGGATTCATGATCCCGGTCGGATCGAAGCGGTCCTTCACCGAGCGGAGGATGTCAACGCCGAGCTCGCCGACCTCGTCCTCCATGTAGGCGATGTGGTCGCACCCGACCGCGTGGTGGTGGGTGATCGTCCCGCCGACGCGCACGATCGCCTTCGACGCGGCCTTCTTCACCGCGCGCCACTGCTTGATCTCGTCGCCGCGGCGCTGGCGGGCGATGAACGTGAAGTAGAGCGAGGCGCCGTCGGCGTACAGGTGCGAGACGTGGCACATCACTATCCCCGGCGTGCCCTGCTTCTTGAGCGCGCCCGTGATCGCATCCGTGACGGCCTCGTACAGCCCCTCGATCCCGCTCCACGAATGCGCGGTCTCGAGCGTCTCGACCATCACCCCGCGGTCGAGGAGCTCGTCACGCAGGTACGGGCCCTCGTAGCGGCCGCGGGCCCATGCGCGGCCGGGGCGCTTGCCGAGCCCGACGGCACCGCCGCGGCGCAGCACGCGCTCGCTCAGCGAGCGCCGCCGGGCGACCGTCTCGCGATCGCCCTCCCAGCCGCAGATCACGATGCAGCCGCCGGAGCGGCGCCGCGCGCTGAGGTACAGGCCGAGCAGCCGGCGGGTCATGCCCCCGGTTCCCGACAACGCCATCGATATGCGCGTCTCCTCGCGGTCCGAGAGCCGGAAGACGTCAGGCAGGCCGGCGTCCTGGGCGAGGCCGCGCGCGATCTCGATCCCGTGTGCGAAGTCGGCCACCATCCAGCCCTCGTAGCGGCGTGCGGCCGGCGCCGGCCGCACGCGGACGCCGACCTCGGTGATGACGCCGAACGCGCCCTCGGAGCCGATCACGAGCTCGCGCAGCGTGGGCCCGGCGGCCGAGTGCGGCGTCCGCGACAGCGCCAGCTCGCCGCTCGGCGAGCGCAGCGTGATCGCGTTCACGAGCGCGTCGAAGCGCCCGTAGCCGGTCGACGCCTGCCCCGCCGAGCGGGTCGCCGCGAACCCGCCTATCGTCGCGTATTCGAACGACTGCGGGAAGTGGCCGAGCGTGACCCCGGACGCCCCGAGCCGCCGCTCGGCCTCGGGGCCGAGCAACCCCGGCCCGAGCTGTGCGCTCAGGGAGCGCATGTCGACCTCGACGTCTCGAAGCCGCGAGAGGTCGAGCGAGACGATCCGCTCGAGTTCGCCCCGGACCGCGTTCACGCCCCCGACGACGCTCGTCCCGCCTCCGAACGGGATCACGCCGACGCGCTCGCGCGCGCACGCGTCCAGCACCGCTTGAACATGTCCGGCGTGCACCGGGGTGATCACCGCGTCGGGCGCGTCCTTCAGCTTGCCGGAGCGCAGCCGGACGAGGTCGGGGTAGCCCTTGCCGACGGCGTGCAGGATGCGAGCCTCCGCGCTCGTGAACACGTTCTGCTCGCCGGCCGCGTCGACGACCGACCGCGGCAGCTTCCGCCGCTTCGGCAGCGAGACATCGTCGAGCGAGACAGCGGGCCTCGGGTCGGTGTCGCCAAGCTCGTCGCGAAGCATCGCGCGGGCGTCCGCGGACAGCGAGTCCTTGTCTCGCCTATCCCCCCACCCCCACCATCTCAAGCCGGCTCGGCCTCCTCACCGCCGGTGAGCGCGCGCTCGATCCCGTCGAGCGCCTCACCCAGCGTCCGCTTGGTTGCGCGCCGCATCATCGGCGATCCGAGCCTCGAGAGGCCGCGAAGGCTCTGCGTGCTCTGCAGCGTGACCTCGGTCTCTCCGTCGTCAGCGCGCAGCCCGATCTCCAGCTCCGAGCTGCGAACGATGCGCTCGAACGGGGTCTCGGCGACCTCCTGCTCCCAGACGAAGCGCTGGCCGGTGGCGGCGCTCGTGCACACGTAATCGGCGCGGACCGGCCGCCCCGACTTCGTCCCGAGGACGAGCGTCCAGTGGCTGCGGCGCGCGCCACGGCCGCCGCGGACGTTCTCGACCCGCGTCGCCCGCGGCCACCATCGCGGCAGGTGGTAGGGATCGGAGACCAGCGCCCAGACCTCGCGCGCGGTCGCGGGGATAATCCGCCGCCGGCTTACGCGCGGCATCAGTGAGATCCAAGAGGGGCCGGAAGCGAGGTGTTCACGCGAGGCGTCTTAGGTCTCGCACCAGCAGAAGGTGCTGCATGTGCGTGCTGACCGCGGCGAGGCTCTCCAGCGTCTCCAGCGCCTCGCGGCGGCGGGCCTCGCTGTTCGAGCGCAGCGCGGGCCCGACGATCTGCTCGAGGAGGTCCGCCTCGCGACCGGCCGAGGTCCGGAACATCCTCAGGTTGCGCCCCGCGACCCCGTAGCGGGCGAGCTCGTTCGCCGAGCGGACGATCTCGACGTCGGTCTCGTCGTAGCTCGGATTACCGTCGCGAGCCTGCGCCTGCACGATCCCGAACTCCTCGAGCTCGGCGATCAGGGCCGGGTCGGCGCCGGTCTGCTCGACCAGCTCGTCCTCGGTGAACCGCGCCGTCGGCGTGTCGACGGTGACCGCGCGACGGCGCGGTCCCGGCGCCTTGCGCTTCTCGGTGGGCTCGGCCTCGTTTCCGGCCGCGAGCTCCTGGCGGATGACCCGCAGCGGCAGGAACTCGTCGCGCTGCATCCTCAGGATCGTCCGCAGACGGTCGACGTCGGCCTGGCTGTAGAGGCGATAGCCGCCCTGGGTACGGCGGGGCGAGAGCAGCTTCTGGTCCTCGAGATAGCGGATCTTCGAGATCGAGATGTCCTCGAACTCCTGGCCGAGGATCTTGCACACGGCGCCGATCGTCAGCGCCTTGCGACGCGAGCCCGCGCTGCCGCTCCCGGCGCGGCGCGTGTTGCTCTCCGCCGCCACGGCCACGGTCAGCGCTCCAGATAGCTGAGCTTGTACTTGCCGATCTGGATCTCGTCTCCGTCCTCGAGCTTGTGCGACTCGATCCGGCGGCGGTTGACGTAGGTGCCGTTGAGCGAACCGAGGTCGTCGATGTAGAGCCCGTCCTTGCGCCGCACGAGCAGCGCGTGGTTCCGCGAAACCGTCACGTCATCGAGGAACACCTCGGCGTCGGGGGTGCGCCCGATGCTCATCCGGTCCTGCTCGAGGGTGAAGCTCTCGCCCGAGCGCCCGCCTCCGGAGCGGATGACGAGCGCGGCGCCCGCCTCCTCGACGACCTCGTCGATGTCGACCGGCTGGTAGTCGCCGGTCTCGTCGACCTTGTAGGTCATCGTCGTCGGGTCCTCGCCGCCCTCGGGCCGCGCCAGGTAGGCGCCGCACTTCTGGCAGTAGTTCGCGCCCTCGGGGTTGACGAACCCGCACTCGGGACAGTGCAGCGCCATCAGACGCTCGACCTCGCAGCGTGCGCAATTGCTGGTCCGGGCATGCGCCTACTTCTCCTCAGCCCTGCCGGGGCCCTCGCCGAGCAGGATGTTGGTGAGGTCCTGGACGTCGTCGCCCGTGATCAGCGAGTCGCCCTCCTCGCGCTTGGTGCGCAGGCGATTGACGAGCTCCGCGCGCAGGATGTCGATCTTGCCGTGCAGCAGCCGTCGCCGGTAGGAAACCTCGCGCTCCTCCGCGGTCAGCTCGTCGATCAGGTCCTTCAGCTCCTGGTCGCTCATCGCGCCGATGTCGGGAAACGTCTCTTCCATCTCCATCCGGCTCCTCTTCTGTGCTCACCCCGTCGCCCTCGGACGGCCTGCTCGATTATAGATCCGGTCCGCAAGCTCAACTAGAGGTTGAAGGTTATGGCGGGTCGCTTGCACCCCCCGATCGCCCCCGCCGCGGCTCGCGCGAGCGCGCGAGACCCGTCTTCGCGTACAGCGCCGTCGCGAGGGTCGCGAGCACGAGCCCTACGAGCACGAGCGCCTCGGGGATCCAGCTCTCGATCACCATCGCGAGGAAGATCCCGCCCATGATCCAGAACACGGCGATCCGCCCCATCCAGTTGATCTCCAACTCGAGCCCGCGCCGCAACCCGACCTGGGCCAGGGTCGAGGTGATCAGCTCGCGCGCGACGACGAGGGCGAGCAGCCACCGCGGCAGCAGCTCGAAGTGCCAGCAGACGACGACACCGGAGAGGATCGTCAGCCGATCGACGACGGGGTCGAGGATCGCGCCCATGCGGCTGTACTGGCCGGTTGCGCGGGCGACGAATCCGTCGAGGTAGTCACCGGCGGCGATCGCAAAGAAGATGATCGCGGCGGCTGCGTCGCGGCCGTCGCCGGAGCCGAGCGCGATGTAGAGGAAGACCGGGATCGCGAGCAGCCGCGCGTAGCCGATCATGTTTGGGATCGTCAGCGGGTGCAGCGGCTGCCCGGCGCGAGTCTGCTGCGGGTTCGGACCCGAGCGGTCGAGGCCGACGAGCCGGCGCCGGCTCAGTGGCCGGCGGCGCGCCGAGCCGGACTCCGCCGCTCGCGCCCCGCCGCGGCTCACTCGATCCGCTCGAGCATCTCGAGCGCCTCCGCCGCGGCGCGATCGACCGCAAGCCGATCCTCGTCACCGCTGCGCCGAGCCTGCGCCTCGACCTCGCCCTCAGCGAGCGAGCGCTTGCCGATCGCGACCCGCAGCGGGCAGCCGAGGAGCTCGGCGTCCGTGAGCTTCTCCCCCGTCCCAGCCTCGCGGTCGTCGAGCACCGTCTCGACGCCGCGCTCGAGCAGCTCCGAGTAGACGCGCTCGGCGACCTCGCCGGCCTCGTCGCCCGGCTTGCCGAGCCCCGCGACATGGACCTGCCACGGGGCGAGCGAGCGCGGCCACACAATCCCTCGCTCGTCGGCGCCCTGCTCGACAGCGGCGGCGATGATCCGCGCCGGGCCGATCCCGTAGCTGCCCATCACGATCGGGCGCTCGGAGCCGTCCTCGTCGAGGTAGGTCGCCCCGAGCGCCTCCGAGTACCGCGTCCCGAGCTTGAAGATGTTGCCGATCTCGATCGCGGGCTCGATCCGGATCTCGCCCCCGGCCGGGGAGCGGTCCCCCTCCTCGACGCTGCGAATGTCGACCTCGTCGAACTCGAAGTCGCGGCCCGGCGTGATCCCGATCAGGTGCGCGTCACCCTCGTTCGCCCCGCCGTAGAAGCCGTCGCCCCGGATCGCGGCGTCCTTCAGCACCGAGACGTCGGCCCCGACCGGCCCGACGAACCCGACCGGGCCGAGCCGCCGCTCGATCTCCTCCGGGGTCGCGGGCCGAAAGTCGGCGCCGAGCGCGTTTCGGAGCTTGACCTCGTTCAGGCGGTGATCGCCGCGGACGAGGGTGAGAACGAAGTCGCGGTCGTCGTCGACGACCACGGGCATCGCCTTGATCGCCGCCCCGGGGGCGACCCCGAGCGCGTCGGCGACCTCGTCGACCGTCGTCAGCCCGGGCGTCGGCACGCGCTGCGGCTGATCGAGCCGCGGCGGCATCTCGACCTGCTGCGGCGCCGCGCTCGCCACCTCGACGTTGGCCGCATACTCGCCGGCGAGCGCGATCTCGTCCTCGCCCGCGGCGCACGGCGCCATGTACTCGTGCGCGCCGCTGCCGCCCATCATCCCGACGTCGGACTCGACCCGGTACCACTGCAGCGCGCAGCGGTCGAAGATCCGGTCGTAGGCCTCGATGTGGAGGGCGTAGCTGCGCTCGAGCCCGTCGGCGTCGCGGTCGAAGCTGTACGAGTCCTTCATCGTGAACTCGCGGGTTCGCAGCACACCGGCGCGCGGCCGCGCCTCGTCGCGCTCCTTCGTCTGCACGTGGTAGAGGATCAGCGGCAGCTCCCGGTACGAGCGCACGTCGCGGGCGATGTGGAAGGTGAGGTTCTCCTCGTGGGTCAGCGCCAGCGCGAGCTCGGCATCCCTGCGGTCGCTGAGCTTGAACAGCTCCGGGATCGAGTAGCGCCCGGTCCGCTTCCACAGCTCGGCCGGCTGCAGCACCGGCATCAGCATCTCCAAGGCGCCGATCGCGTCCATCTCCTCGCGGATGATCGCCTCGGCCTTGCGATGGATCCGCCATCCTGCCGGGAGGTAGGTCCAGATCCCGGCGCCGACCTGGCGCACGAGCCCGGCGCGAACCATCAGCTTGTGGGAGACCGCCTCCGCGTCCGCGGGCGCGTCCTTCAGCGTCGGCAGGAAGTACGTGCTCAGCCGGCTCACGGGCCGGAGCCTAGATGACCCTGCGGTTCTTGCTCAGGCGCGGGTGAAGCGACGGCCGGCGACCGGCGAGTCGCCCTCGTCAAGCTTCGGCTTCACGGGCTGAACAGCCGGGATCGGCTCGGCGTCGGCCCCGTCCGCCTTCGCTGCCTCGGCCTCCAGCTTCGCGATCCGCTCCGGCGTCAGCTCGTCCGCGTTCTCGTCCTCGATCCGCTGCAGCCACTCGGCGCCCTCGGCCGACTTGCGCTCGTCGACGTCGACCTTGCCGCGGTCGAGCGACTTGTCGATCTCCTCGAACAGGGCCGTGACGAGGTCGTCCTGCGGCACCTTGCGCAGCGGCTTGCCGTGGGCGAAGATCAGGCCCTCGTCCTTGGCGCCGGTGATCCCGAAGTCGGCGTGCGAGGCCTCGCCGATCCCGTTCACCGCGCAGCCGAGCACGGCGACCTCGACCGGCTCCTCGTAGCGCTCGAGGCGCCGCTCGATCTCGGCGACGACGGTGTCCATGTCGAACTGGAGCCGCCCGCAGGTCGGGCACGCGATCAGCACCGGGCCGCGCTCGCGGATCTTGAGCGCCTTGAGGATCTCCCACGCGACCTTGACCTCCTCCTCGGCGTGGAAGGTCGAAAGGCTGATCCGGATCGTGTCGCCGACCCCGTCGGCGAGCAGAGTCCCGAGGCCGACGGCGGACTTCAGCGACCCCGTCCACTTCGTCCCCGCCTCGGTGATCCCGAGGTGGATCGGGTAGTCGATCCGTCCGGCGAGCAGCCGGTTCGAGGCGATCGTGTTCGGCACGCTCGTCGACTTGATCGAGACCTTGAAGTTCTCGAACTCGAGGCTTTCCATCAGCTCGACGAACTCGACCGCCGCGCGGACGAGCGCCTCGACGGGGTCCTCGCGCTCGAGCTCGTGCAGATGCTTCGGGAGCGAGCCCGAGTTGACGCCGATCCGCATCGGAACCCCGGCGGCCGTCGCCTTCGCCGCGACCTCGGCGACCTTCTCGGGGCCGCCGATGTTGCCGGGGTTGAGGCGGATGCAGTCGGCGCCGGCGTCGATCGCCTTCAAGGCCAGCGTGTGGTTGAAGTGGATGTCGGCGATCACCGGGATCGGCGAGCGCTTGACGACCTCCTTCAGGGCCTCGACGTCCTTGTCGCGCGGCACTGCGACGCGGACGATGTCGGCGCCCGCCTCGGCCACCTCGTCGATCTGCTTCATCGTCGCCTCGAGGTTCGCCGTCTCGGTCTTGGTCATCGTCTGGACCGCGACGGGAGCCCCGCCGCCGATCGGCACCTTGCCGACGAAGATCTGACGCTTCGAGGCCATGCGTGAATCGAGGATACGGAATAGATGTGGCGGCGGTTCACGGCTGAAGGGCCTACACTTCGTGCGGAGTGCAGGGGCGCAGGTTCATAGGCACAAAGAGGCGGAGGGGATTCGTCAGCGCGTGCGGATTGGCGTTCGCTGGATGCCTCGTCCTATCGGCTTGGGCTAGCGCGGACGTGAAGATCCGCCAGATCCACCCGGACCAATCGGCAATGGCTCCGTTCGACCAGGGCGACTGGGTCGAGCTCCAGCTGACGTCGAACGGGCAGACGACAGCCGGCCGGTACCTGACCTCGTACTACGGCGATGGCGGGGTCCGCTCCGACTACCTGATCCCCTCGAACCCGCCGAACACCCAGAGCCAGCGCACCTTCCTGATCACCAACGGAAGCACCGTCGACGGCGGAGTGACCCCGGATCTGAACGCGGGTCTGCTCGGCCCCGCACCCGGTGGCTTCGATCCCACCGGCCAGGACGGGGCCGTGTGCATCACTGAGGCCCCGCCCGACCGGACCCCCGTCGACTGCGTCTCGTACGGCAACTTCACGGGCAACATTCCCTCCGCGGGAACGCCGGCCCCGGCGACGGCGTTCGGCCAGACGCTGGAGCGCAAGATCACCCCTGCCTGCGCCACTGCGCTCGATGACGCCGACGACACGAACAACAGCGCCGCCGACTTCGCGATCAGCATGAACACGCCGCGCAACAACTCCGCGACGCCGACCGAGACCACGTGCCAGGGTCCCGGCGTCAGCCCCAACACGAAGATCGACAAGGCGCCTAAGAACAAGGTCAAGACCAGGAAGAAGAAGGCGAAGGTCAAGTACAAGTTCTCATCCGACATCGCCAACTCGACGTTCCAGTGCAAGCTCGACGACGCCGCCTTCGCCCCCTGCACTCCACCGCTGAAGCTGAAGGTGAAGAAGGGCAAGCACAGCTTTGAGGTCCAGGCCACGGCCCCGACCGGGATCGCTGACCAGAGCCCCGCAACAGACGACTTCAAGGTCAAGCGGAAGAAGAAGCACCACTAGCCGCGCCCTCGCGCCCCGACCACGCCTCGAGCACCCAGCCGAGGTGGTACGGGCGGTCGGTTTCGTTCACCTCGAGCCTGCCCAGGTGCCCGGCGAGCAGCGGGCGACCGAGGTAGCCGGTCACCGTGCTGACCCGCGGGTAGACCCGGTCGCTGGGCGGGCGCCGAACGATCGAGCGATACAGCATCCCCGCCTCGGAGTCGAGCATCTGCGCGCCGAGCTCGTTGCGGCCCCAGATCCAGTCGAGGCCGCGCACCGCCGCGTCGCGATAGAGCCCGTCCCCGGTGGCCTCGGTGAGCTCGAGCAGCGCCATCGGCGCCATCGCGTCCTGGTGCACCGAGTAGATCTCGAACGGCTCGACCACGTTGCCACGACTGGCGTCGAACAGCCACGGCCAGCCGCCGTTTCGCCGCTGGAGCGCGATCAGCCGTGCGGCGATCCGCCGCGCGGCGTCGATCGCCGGAGCGTCGTCGCGCAGCCGCCCGACGAGGGCGAGCGCAAGGACGCCGTAGATCTCGGTCGCGAAGTTGGGGAACCGGCGCCGCCATCCCTGCCCGCGATGCGTGAGCAACCCGGTGAACATGAGGTTGTCGTTGAGCTGGCGAAGCCCGCGCTCGAGCAGCAGCTCCCCGCGCGGCGAGGAGCGCTCGGCGCCCGCCGCGGCGAGGCCGGTGACCACCCATGCCAGCTCGAGCCCCTCCAGCAACGGGTAGCCGCGCTTGCCGATCACATCGTCGAGCCGCCGGACGAGGCCGTCGGTCGCCTCGTGGCCCGAGCGCGAGTCCGCCCACAGGAACAGGCCGAGCTCGCCCGCGTCGAGCTCCGGCGAGTCGATCTCGGACAGCATCCGCTGTTTGATCCGCCCGGTGTCGAGCTCGTGCTCGCGCCCGACGCCGTCGGCGCGCAGCAGCCCGAGCAGGGCCATCAGCGTGTAGCGCAGCGAGCGTCCGCGCGGCGTCGGATCGCCCTTCACGACCTCGTAGCAGAAGCTCGCGTCGGCGAGCTGCATCCCGGGCAGCTTCTCGAGCGCGAACGCCTCGAGCTCGGCGACGCGCCCGGCGGCGTCAGCCACGCACGCGGTCCTGCGGCGGAACCGACGGCTGAACGTCGGGCACGTCGGCGGCGTACATCGTCACGCCCTCGCCGAGCAGGCGCTCGAAGTCCTCGAGCATCGGTTGCAGGCGCAGGCCCAGCACCTCGCCGCGCCCGAGCTCGATCGCCCGCGCCCCGGCGCGGTCGATGAAGCTCACGCGGAAGCGCTCCTCGAGCCCGCGGTTGACGTCGATCCGCATCTTCAGCAGCTCTGGATCGTGGACCAGCGTCCGCACCAGCATCTCCTCCCCGCGCCTGCCGATGCAGCGGACGTCGAAGACGCGGTCGGCGAAGACGTCGAGCGGGAACGGCGGCACGCGCGTGACCTCGAACGGGTGGTACATCGTCAGCGCCGCCGGCCCGCACCCGAAGTAGATCTGGAGCGCGTTGCGCTCGATCAGCCGCAGGTACGGCGTCCCCTCCCCGAACGGCGTCTCGGCGGTCTCGTGCCCGGCGACGATCTCCTCGGCTCCCGGACCGCGGGCCGCGACGGGATGTGTCGGGTGAACGCTGCGCAGGGTTCCCGGCGAGAGCCTGAAGCGCTCGCTGATCGCACCGAGGCGAGACGGCGTCTCGTAGACGTCGAAGATCGGATCCCTTGCCAGGTACTCGATCGCCGGCTCGGCCATCGTGATCGTCGGCATCGCGACCAGGCCCTCCGGTCCGACGACGCGGTCGATCGCCTCGAGCACCGCGTCGGGGCCGCGCTCGAAGCTGCCGAACGCGCTCATCTTCGCCTGGAGGAAAAGCGTGTCGCCTTCCGTCAGCCCCGCGGCGCGCAGCGCGCGCTCGACATCGGCGCCGTCGAGGCGCGTCGGCCTGATCCGCTCACGGGTCCGGTACCGCGCGCTGCGATACGAGCTCCGGGCGCTCTTGGCGCGATCGCGTAGCGGGCGCGGGAGCCTGCGCGCGGCGCTTCGGATCGCCTCGCTAGGCCGCCTCACGCGCGGCCCTACTCCGCGTACAGGGCTTCGATCTCCTCGGCGTACTTGTCGGCGATCGGGCGCCGCTTGAGCTTCATTGTCGGTGTCAGCTCATCGCCGCCGGGGTCCCACGGCGCAGGCAGGATCTTGAACCGCTTCACCTGCTCGACTCTTGAGAGGCCCGAGTTCGCCTCCTCGACGCCGCTTTCGATCTCGCCGAGGAGAGTCTCGTCCTCGGCCAGCTCCGCGAGGTCGGGATCGTCGATCTCGTGCGCCTTCGCCCATCCGGCGGCGGCCTCGGGGTCGAGCGTGATCAGCGCGGTGACGAACTTGCGCCGGTCGCCGATCGCGACCGCCTGGTCGACGAGCGGGATCAGCTTCAGCTTCGCCTCGATGTTCGCCGGCGACATGTTCTTGCCGGCGGCGTTGATGATCAGCTCCTTCTTGCGATCGACGATCTTCAGGTAGCCGTCCTCATCGAGCTCGCCGATGTCTCCGGTCAGCAGCCACCCGTCGTCGGTGAACGCCTCCTCGTTCTTCTCCGCGAGGTTGCGGTAGCCGGGCATCACCATCTCGCCACGGACGAGGATCTCGCCGTCCTCGGCGAGCTTGACCTCCGCACCTGCGATCGGTGGCCCGACGGTGCCGATCTTGACGCTGTCGGGCGGGTTGCAGGTGATGACGCCGCACGTTTCGGACATCCCCCACAGCTCGCCGACGGGGACCCCGATCGCGTGGAAGAACTCGAGCACCTCGGCGGACGTCGGCGCGGCGCCGGCGTTGACCGCCATCACCTTGTCGAGCCCGAGCTGGTCGCGGAGCTTCGAGAACATCCCCTCGTCGGCCGCAGCGACGGCCGCGGCGAGCTCCTCGGGGACCTCGGCGCCCTCGTTCTCCAGCCGCACCTTCTTCAGCGAGGCCTGAAGCGCGGCGCGCGCCTTCTCGCCCTCCTCGCCTGGGATCTTCTCGATCGACGCCTCGAGCCCCGCCTTGAGCTTCTCCCAGATCCGCGGGACCGAGAAGAACCACGCCGGGCGCACCTGCGGCAGGAAGGCGATGATCTCGCGCGGGTTGGGGCAGATCGCGACCTCGAGGCCGCGGGACATCGGCAGGTAGTAGTGGGCGCCGCGCTCGGCGATGTGCGCGGCTGGGAGCCACGAGATCACCTTGCCGCCGGTCTCCGGGAACTCGACGATGTCCTCAACTCCGGCCGTGAGCGTCATCAGATTGCGGTGCGACAGCTGGACGCCCTTCGGCGGCCCCGTCGTCCCCGACGTGTAGATCAGGGTCAGGAAGTCGTCGGGCTTGATCGCGTGCACGAACGGTCCGACGTCGAACTCGGGGTTGAGCGCCTCGAGCTCCTCCAGCGTGTGTGTCCCGCCGTCGCCGTCGACGACGATCACGGTCTCGAGCTTCGGCGCCTTCTCCTTCGCCGCGAGCACGCGGTCGAGGAACGCCGTCTCGACGATCGCGATCCGCGCCTCGGAGTCCGAGAGCAGGTACTCGATCTGCTCCGGTGAGGAGGTCTGGTAGACCGAGAACGGGACCGCGCCGAGCGAGACGGCGCCGAGGTCGCAGGGGATGAACTCGATCCGATTGTTCATCATCAGCGCGATCGTGTCGCCCTTCTTGAGGCCGAGGCTCGCGAGCCCGCCCGCGATCCGGTTGACCTTCGCCCGAAGCTCGTCCCAGGTCAGGGTGTCGTCGCCGGAGCGGATCGCGACGGCGTCGCCGAGCCGCTCAACCTGCCTGTGGAACGCCAACGGGAAGTTCTGCGCATACAGGTCCTTGGCGGGCCCTCCGCTCGCATAGCGCTCGGCGGTCGTGATCTCCATCTGCCTCTCCTCCTCGCTTCCGGGGGGAACGCTACCGGACGCTCAGTGGGCGCTGAAGCCCCCGCCGGTGAGGCGGCCGATGTCGTTCGACAACCCGATCAGAAAGATGAAGATCACGAGCACGAAGCCGACCGCGCCGGCCCGTTCCATGACGCTGAACGGGACCGGCTTGCCGCGGACCTTCTCGACCAGGCTCCAGAAGATGTGCCCGCCGTCGAGGGGCAGGAACGGCGCCAGGTTGATGATCCCCAACGACAGGCTGATCACCGCGATCAGCGTCAGCGCCCGGCGGGAGTCGAACTCGATCGCCTGGCGCGTCACCTCGTAGCCGCCGACGACGCTCGAGATCTGCTTCCGCTCCTGAGGCTCGAACAGGCGGCTGAACACGCCCACGGTCGCGCTCGTCACCCGCCACATGAACTGCGCCGAGATCTTCGCCGCCTCCGGCGCCGACGGGTTCACGGGCTCGGTTCCGTACGCGAACCCGAGCCGCTGACGTCCGAGCGCGGCGTCGTAGCTCGGCGTGATCTTCTCCCGGACCTTGATCCCGTCGCGCTCGACGACGACGTGCGCCGGCGTTGTCGCAGCACAGCCGTCCTGCTTCGAGCCGCCCGCGCAGTGGTGCTTGTTGAGCTCGTTCGCGAGCTTGACCTGCCCGCCGCGGACGCCGTCGACCGACACGATGCGGTCGCCGGGCTGGAGCTTGCCCTGCGCCGGCGCGCCCGACTCGATCGTGTCAACGCTGTGATTCGGCTTCGTGATCCCGAATGCGAGAAAGAAGAGGATCAGGAACGCGACGAGGATGTTCATCGCCGGGCCGGCGCCGATCGTGACGATCCGCTTCCACACCGGCTGGTGGTAGTAGCCCCGCGCGGCGATCTCGGGCGGAAGCTGCTCGTCCGGGTTCATTCCGGTGATCTTCACGAAGCCCCCGAGTGGGATCGCGCCGATCCCGTACTCGGTCTCCCCGCGCTGCGTCTTCACGATCGCCGGCGGGAAGAAGAGGTAGAAGCGCTCGACCCGCATCCCCGTCGCCTTCGCGGCGATGAAGTGGCCGAACTCGTGCAGGATGATCAGCACGGCGAAGCCGGCGAAGGCGAGGAACCAGCTCATCGCGTGGGGGCCGCGGCGCCGTTGACGCGCTTCACGAGGCCGCCCGCGACCTCGCGCGCGGCAGCGTCGGCGGCGTAGAGGTCCTCGAAGTGGGACGGGGTGCCCGCGGGCACCGCCTCGAGCGCGCTCGCGACGACCTCGGCGATCCCCACAAACCCGATCCGCCCCTCGAGGAACGCGGCGACGGCGACCTCGTTCGCGGCGTTGAGGACGCACGGCGCGGTCCCCCCTGCCTCGCCCGCCTCGCGCGCGAGGCGCAGGCACGGGAACGTGTCGAGGTCCGGGGCCTCGAAGGTCAGCTCACCAAGTGCCGCGAGGTCGAGCGGCGCGACGGGGACGTCGACGCGCTCGGGAAAGTGAAGCGCGTAGGAGATCGGGACCCGCATGTCCGGATAGCCGAGGTGGGCGAGCGAGGCGCCGTCGTTGAGCTGGACGATCGCGTGGATGATCGACTGCGGGTGGACGACGACATCGATGCGCTCGTAGGGGACGCCGAACAGATGGTGGGCCTCGATCAGCTCGAGGCCCTTGTTGATCAGCGTCGCGGAGTCGATCGTGATCTTCCCACCCATGTCCCAGGTCGGGTGCGCCAGCGCCTCGTCGCGGGTGACGCCGCCGAGGTCGGTGCGGCCACGGAACGGCCCTCCGGATGCTGTCAACAGCAGCCGGTCGACCGTTCCGGGTGGCTCGGAGCGGATCAGCTGGTAAAGCGCCGAGTGCTCGGAGTCGACCGGGATCAGCCTCGCCTCCGCCGCCTCGGCGAGCGCGGTGACGAGCTCGCCGCCGACGACGAGGCTCTCCTTGTTCGCGAGCGCGACGTCGATCCCCTCGCTGAGCGCGACGATCGTCGGCCCCAGGCCGGCGGAGCCGACAATCGCGTTAAGGACCAGGTCGGGCCGCGTCGAAGCGATCAGCTCGCGAACGCCCTCCTCTCCGCTGAGCACGTTCCCCTTCCACTCGCCGCGCGCGCGACGGGCGGCGTCGGGGTCCGCGAGCGCGAGCGCGCCGACGTCGTGCTCGCGCGCCTGCGAGACGAGCAGCTCGTCGTTGGAGGCGGCCGAGAGGCCGGCGACGGCGAGATCATCGGAGCGCGCGACGACGTCGAGCGCCTGCGTCCCGATCGACCCCGTCGAGCCCAGGATCAGCAACTTCCGCATCGTGCGGAGTGTAGGGACGGAGCTGAACCGGGCCTGAAGCCTGCCGAGGCCCGCGGCTATGCTCGCCGCGATGGCGCGCGGCAAGACGATCGTCGGGGCCCACGTCGCGCCCGAGCACCCGCTGGCCGAGGCCGACGAGCTCGGCGCCGACGCCGTGCAGATCTTCCTCTCCGACCCGCAGGGGTGGCGCAAGCCGCCGCCGCGCGACGACGCCGGCGAGCTCGCCGCGTCGCCGACACCGCTCTACGTCCACGCGCCCTACCTGATCAACGTCTGCTCGCCACGCAACAACGTCCGCTACGGCTCGCGCAAGATCCTCCAGCAGACGTGCGAGGCGGCCGCGGACGTCGGCGCGGCGGCCGTGATCGTCCACGCCGGCTACGCCGAGGACGAGCTGCCCGCGGGCTTCCGGCGCTGGGTGCGGACGCTGGGGATGCTCGGGTCGGAGGTGCCGGTGCTGATCGAGAATACGGCCGGGGGCAAGAACGCGGTCGGCCGGCGCTTCGACGCGCTCGCCGGCCTGTGGGAGGCGGTGTCGGGCGCCGAGACCGACGTCGAGGTCGGCTTCTGCTTCGACACCTGCCATGCCCACGCCGCCGGCGAGGAACTCTCCGACGCGGTCGAGCGCGTGACCGGGATCGTCGGCCGGATCGACCTCCTGCACGCGAACGACTCCCGCGATCCCGCCGGCACGGGTGCCGACCGCCACGCCAACCTCGGCAAGGGCGAAATCGACGTCGACGCGCTGCGCGCGATGATCGCCGCGGCGGGGCCGCCCGTGATCGTCGAGACGCCGGGCGGGATCGACGAGGTGCGCGCCGACCTCGAGTTCGTGCGCGAGTCGCTCGCCTAGCGCTTAGCTGCCCGGGTAGTGCTGGTAGAGGACGAGGACCGAGAGGTAGTAGCCGACCACGACCGTGAACAGGACCGCGTCGAGGCGGTCGAGGAGGCCGCCGTGGGGGCCGAAGGCCCGGCCCGTGTCCTTTACGTCAAGGTCGCGCTTGACCATCGACTCGAACAGGTCGCCGATCGGGGCGACGGCGGCCACGGCGGCGCCGATCAGCAGCGCCTGGCTCCCCGAGAGCCAGTCCTGGTAGAGGCCGGCGAACCAGAAGCCCATCGTCCCGCCGATGAACCCGATCACGAGCCCCTCGATCGTCTTGTTCGGGGACAGGTTCGGCGCCAGCGGGCGGCGCCCGAACAGGCGCCCGCCGGCGTACGCGCAGGTGTCGGTCGCGAACGTCCCGACGAGGACGTCGATCAGGAGCCCTCCGCCGTGCAGCGGCAGGTCGCGGAGCAGCACCGCATGCGCGAACGGGCCTCCGATCCACGCCAGCCCCAGCACCGTGACCGCGAACGAGTATGTGACGTTGCGGCGGTCCTCGCGGATGATCGCGAACAGGAACATCAGCGGAAACGCGGCGCCGAAGCACGCCGCCATGATCCGACCGGTCCCGAAGTGCGCCGCGAGGATCATCGCCGCGACGACCGGGAACGCGACCGAGGCGAACGGGCGCGCCGCCTGCGTCATCCGGAACAGCTCCGCGATCCCGAGCCAGGCGAGCCCGATCATCGCGAACGTGAACGGAATCCCGCCCGTCTTGACGAGAATCAGCGCGAAGACGATCCAAGGGACGGCGACGACGATCCGCATCACGGTCTCGCGCGACGTGCGGCGCGAGCGCGGAGCCTCGAACTCGAGCGGCTCTTCCTGCTCGTCGAGGACGAACGGCGCGACCTCGTCGAACTCGTCGGTGCCGCGGCTTACCCGGAGCTCCGGCTCCGCGTCGGCGCCCAGATCGCGGCTTGGATCGTCGAGGTCGGCGGAGCGGGGGCGCCGCCGACGCGATGATCGCGACGAGCGCGAGGAGCGCGACCCTCCCCGCCGCAGCCGCGGGAACCTTCGAGACGCCACGGCGCGGACCCTAGCGCGCCCCGAAGCGGCGCTGTCGGGACTCGAACTCCCGCAGCGCGGCCTCGAACGCGGCGCGATCGAAGTCAGGCCAGAGCTCGTCCGCGAACACGAGCTCCGAGTACGCGCACTGCCAGAGCAGGTAGTTCGAGAGCCGCCGCTCGCCGCTCGTGCGTATCAGCAGGTCGGGATCGTGCATGTCCGGCGCGTACAGATGGCGGCGGAACTCGTCCTCATCGCCGCCCTCGAACCGGGCCGCCGCGTCGACGATCTCGCTGCGCCCGCCGTAGTTGAATGCGACGAAGAGCGTGATTCGCGTGTTCGAGGCCGTCACCTCCTCGGCCCGGTTCATGCGCTCGACGAGCTTCACGTCGACTCCCTCGCGACGGCCGATGAACCGCATCCGCACACCCTCGTCGTCGAGCTCGGGGGTCTCGCGGTCGATGCGCTCGCCGAACATCCGCATCAGCCCGTCGACCTCGGCCTGCGGGCGCGCCCAGTTCTCGGTCGAGAACGAGTACACGGTCAGCTCCTCGACCCCTAGCTCCGCGGCGTCGCGCAGCCGCGCCTTGACGACGTCGGCTCCCGCCTCGTGGCCTTCGATCGGCGGCAGACCCCTGGCCTGGGCCCAGCGGCCGTTGCCGTCGGTGATGATCGCCACGTAGCGCGCCGGCGACCGAAACGGCTCGGTCAAACCTCGAGGATCTCTTCTTCCTTGCCCTTGAGGAGCGAGTCGATCTCGGCGATCGCCTCGTCGGTCGCCTTCTGTAGCTCGGTCTCGGCACGATGCTCCTCGTCCGAGCCCGCGTCGCCCTCCTTCTTCAGCTCGCGGAGGTCGTGCATGCAGTCGCGGCGGATGTTTCGGACCGCGACCCGGCCCTCCTCGGCGACGCCGTGGACGATCTTCACGAGCTCCCTGCGCCGCTCCTCGGTCAGCTCCGGGATCTGCAGCCGGATCACGTTGCCGTCGTTGTTCGGGGTCAGGCCGAGGTCGGATTCGAGCAGCGACTTCTCGATCGTCCCGATCGACGACTTGTCGTAGGGGGTGACGGTGAGCAGGCGGGCGTCGGTCGCGGCGATCTGAGCGATCTGGCGCAGCGGCGTTGCGGTCCCGTAGTAGTCGATCTCGACGCGGTCGAGAAGGTGCGGAGAGGCCCTCCCCGTGCGGACGGTCGCGAGCTCGTTGCGGCTCGCCGCCACCGACTTCCCCATCCGGTCGCGGGCGTCGTCGAGCAGCTCGTCGATCAGCTCGATCATCACTTGTCGGCCGTGACCTCCGCGGGCGTTTGTGGCCGGCCGTGAGCGGCGCTGGAGACCAGCGTTCCGACCTTCTCCCCGGAAACGATCCTATCTATGTTGCGCTCGTCCCCGACGTTGAAGACGTTGATCGGCAGGTCGTTGTCCATGCACAGCGAGAGCGCGGTCGAGTCCATCACCTTGAGCCCTCGCTCGATCGCCTCGCGGTGCGTGATCTCGGGCAGGAACTTCGCGTTCGGCTCGGTCGCGGGGTCGGCGTCGTAGACCCCCTCGACCCCGTGCTTTGCCATCAGCAGCACCTCGGCGCGGATCTCGAGCGCGCGCAGCGCCGCCGCGGTGTCGGTCGTGAAGAACGGGTTCCCGGTCCCGGCCGCGAAGATGATCGTCCGGCCCTTCTCGAGGTGGCGGATCGCGCGGCGGCGGATGTAGGGCTCGGCGACCTCGGTCACGGAGATCGCCGACAGCACCCGCGTGTGCGAGCCGAGCTTCTCGAGCGCGTCCTGGAGCGTCAGTGCGTTCAGGACCGTCGCCAGCATCCCCATGTAGTCGGCGGTGGCGCGATCCATGCCGCGCGCGGCGCCGGCGAGCCCGCGGTAGATGTTCCCGGCGCCGACGACGAGCGCGACCTGGACGCCGCGCTCGGAGGTCTCGCGCACCTGGCGCGCGATCCGCTCGACCTGCGCGGGATCGGTCCCGTAGTCGAGCTGCCCCATCAGGGCCTCGCCGGACAGCTTCAGCATTATGCGGCGGAAGCCGGGCTCGGCGGCGCTCATGGCGTCAGCGGCGTGCGACCTCGTCGAGCGCGGGGAGGCCCATCTGCTCCTAATCCTCCCCGACCGTGAACTTGGCGAACCGGGCGATGCGGATGTTCTCCCCGGTCTTCGCCGCGAGCTCGGCGCGCAGCTCCTCGATGGTCTTGCCCTCGTAGCGGTCGCTGTTGATGTGCGGCTGATCGAGCAGCGCGACCTCGCGCTCCCACTTCGAGAGCTGGCCGTCGACGACCTTGCCGATCACGTCGTCCGGCTTTCCGTCCTCGCGGGCGCGCTCCTCGAGCACGCCGCGCTCGGCCTCGCGCGCATCGTCGGGGATCTCGTCCGCGGACACGTAACGCGGCGCCGCGCCGGCGATGTGGAGCGCGACCTGGTAGGCGAAGTCCTTGAACTCGTCGGTGCGGCCGACGAAGTCGGTCTCGCACTGGATCTCGACGAGCGCGCCGACCTTGCCGGTTCCGTGGACATACGAGGCGACGACACCCTCGCCGGTGCCACGACCGGCGCGCTTCGCCGCTGCGGCCTGGCCCTTGACGCGCAGGAGCTCGATCGCGCGGTCGACGTCGCCGTCGGCCTCGGCCAGCGCGGCCTTGCAGTCCATCATCCCCGCGCCGGTGCGATCGCGCAGCGACTTGACGTCCGACGCCGAGACGTCGGTGCTCACTTCGTCTCCGTCTCCGTCGCGGTCGCGGCCGTCTCGGGAGCGGGCTTCGGCGGCTGGGCCTGTGAATCCTGGGGCCGCGCCTCCTGTGGCGGCTTCGCCGGGGCCTCGGCGGGGGCGCTCGGCGCGGGCGGCTTGTCGCCCGCGCCCTGCGGCTTCGCGGTCGCAGCGGCCTTCGCCTCCTGCTCGACCTTCGCAGCCTCCGCCTTCGCGGCCTCCTCGGCCTCGCGGCGCGCCTTCTCCTCGGCCTCGCGGCGCTGGCGCTCCTCCTCCTCGCGGCGGCGCTTCTCCTCCTGCTCGGCGCGGCGGCGCGCCTCCTCGGCGCGCCACGCGGCGGCGGCCTCTTCGACCGACTCCCCGACGGCGCGGATCACGAGCTCGCACGAGCGGATCGCGTCGTCGTTGCCGGGGATCACGTAGTCGACCGGGTCGGGATCGCAGTTCGTGTCGACGAGGGCGATGATCGGGATCCGCAGCCGCTCGGCCTCGCGCAGGGCGATCGCCTCGGTCTTGAGGTCGATGATGAACACGGCCTGCGGAAGCCGCTTCATGTCGCGGACACCGCCGAGGTTGTACTCGAGCTTGCGCAGCTCGGCCTCCATCGACATCCGCTCCTTGGTCGGCAGCAGGTCGAGCCTGCCGTCGTTCTCGAGCTGGGTGAGCTCGTGAAGGCGGTCGATCCGCTTCGAGATCGTCGAGTAGTTGGTCAGCAGTCCGCCGAGCCAACGCTGGTTGACGTACGGCATCCCGGAGCGGTCGGCCCACTCCTTGATCGCGTCGCGCGCCTGCTTCTTCGTCCCGACGAACAGGATCGTCCCGCCCTTGCGGGCGATGTCGGCGACAACCTCGCACGCCTCCTCGAGCAGGACCTGCGTCTGGAGCAGGTCGATGATGTGGATCCCGTCGCGCTCGCCGTGGATGAAGCGGCGCATGCGCGGGTTCCATCGCCGCGTCTGATGGCCGAAGTGAACCCCGGCCTCGAGCAGCTCTCGAATTCCTACCTCTGCCATTGAGGCTCCCTTTGTGTCTGTCGTTGTCTCTCCCGTCGGCGCTGTGGGGAACCCGGCTCAAGCCGGGCAGGGGCCCCGCGCACTCCGACAGGGGTCGCTTACCGGTCAGCCGAGGATTGTAGGGGGCGGGACCCGAACTGCGGGAACCGAGGGTGGCGAAACGGCGGAAATTGGCGCCTTGTGGGCGCTATGCGACCAAACGGCGCCAAATGGGCGATCCGGCGCCCTCTTCTCGCTATCCGCTAGCAAAGCGCGAAACGGGTCGATATCTCACCCCTCGCGGGCTGCTACGAGCGCCGTTTCCAAGTCCTCGGGCAGCTCGGAGGCGAAGCGCATCTGCTCGCCCGTGTGCGGGTGGCGGAAGCCGATCCGGTGGCTGTGGAGGAACTGCCGTTCGAGGCCGTGGCGGCCGGCGTGGCCGTAGCGGGGATCGCCGGCGACCGGATGGCCGATCGCCGCGAAGTGGGCGCGGATCTGGTGCGTGCGGCCGGTCTCGAGGCGCGCCTCGACGAGCGTGTCGGAGGGGAGCGTCTCGACGACCTCGAAGTGGGTCCGCGCCTCGCGCGCACCGCGTCCGGAGACCGCCATTCGCTCCGGTGCGCGGTAGTCGCGCCCGACCGGCGCGTCGATCGTGCCCGTCCGCGACTCGAGCGCGCCCTCGACGAGCGCGAGATAGCGGCGCTCGACCTCCCGCGCCTTGACCTGACGCGCCAGCTCACGGTGCGCGTCCTCGGCCAGGGCGACGAGCATCAACCCGGAGGTGTCCTTGTCGAGCCGGTGGACGATCCCTGGGCGCTCGGGGTCACCCCCCGCCGCCATCCCCGCCATCAGGTCAACGAGCGTGCGGCCTCTGTGGCCCGGCGCCGGATGGACGACGAGCCCCGGCGGCTTGTCGACGACCGCGACCCAGTCGTCGCTGTGGACGATCTCGAGCTCGCGGGCGCCGTCGGCCACCGGCCGGTCAGGGCTCCGAGGAGAACGCCCCGTGGACCACGAACAGCCCCAGGATCCCGGCGATGATCGCGACGTCGGCGACGTTGAACGCGGGCCACAGCGGAGGGTCGATGAAGTCGATCACGGCGCCGGCGCGGGCGCGGTCGGCGAGGTTTCCGAGCGCTCCGCCGGCGAGCAGGCCGACCGGGACCCAGAGGCCCGCACGCGCGGGGTTGAGCGCGAAGTAGCCGACGATCAAGACCACGACGACGATGGTGATCACGATCACCACGTCGCCGCCCCCACCAAGGAGCCCGAAGGCGACGCCGCGGTTTCGCACGTCGGCGATGTCGATCCCGAGGATCAGGTTGACACGCTCCCCGACCGCCAGCTGGCTGTCGACGATCGCCTTGACGATCTGATCGACGAGCACGACCGCGCCGCACAGCGCCAGCGCCCGGCGCCAGCCCTCCACGTCGGGGCTCAACCCTGGATCGCCCCGACGACCAGGAAGCGGACGACGACGAGCACGATCACGGCGATGATCGGGCTCAGGTCGAGCGCCATCCCCCCTCCGCCGAGCGGCGGCATGATCCTCCGGAACAGGCGCAGATAGGGGTTGGTCGTGTCGTGGATGAAGTCGACGACCGCACGGAGGTAGACGTTGTACGGGATCCGCGGGATCCACGACAGCAGGATGTTGATGAAGATCAGAACTATGTAGACGAGGAACAGCGCGCTGACGTAGTCGGCGATGTCCCCTCGACTGACCGCAACGAGCAGGCTCACCTGAACCGCTCCAGGGACGCGTTGACCGCCTCATGGACCGCCTCGCGCACCGAGCGGCGCTCAAGCGCCTCGAGCCCGGCCTCGGTCGCCCCGCCGGGGGAGGCGACGGCGCTGCGGACGTGGCCCGGGTCGCGGACCTTGAGCAGCGCTGCGGTCCCGGCGAGCGTGTCGGCGACAAGCTCGCGCGCGAGCTCCGGAGCCAGGCCCTCGGCCACTCCCGCGGCCGCAAGCGCCTCGGCGAGCAGCGCGACGTAGGCCGGGGACGAGGACATGATCGCCATCGCCGCGTCGACGAGGTCCTCCTCGACCGCTACGACGGCGCCGAGCTCGCCGAGCAGGGCGAGAAGGCGCTCCTCGACCTCGGCGGTCATGTGCAGGGAGGGCACGTGGCAGAGCAGGCCCTGGCGGACCTCGACCGGCTGGTTCGGCATCACGCGCAGGATCGGCGTTCCGGGGAGCGCCGCTGCCAAGCGCCGGATCGAGGTCGCGGCGATGACCGAGATCACCGGCTGGCCAGACGGCATCTCGCCCGCCACTTCGTCGAGCGCGGTCGGCTTGACAGCGAGCACGATCGCGTCCGAATCGGCTGCGGTCTCGGCGATCCGCAGCCGCGTCTCACCGCCGACCTCCTCGGCGAGCGCCTGGGCGCGGTCCGCGTCGATGTCTGTGAACAGCATCGCGTCGGGCCCGTCCGGGCTCTTCGCCCAGCCGCGCGCCATCGCACCCGCCATGTTGCCCGCTCCCACGAACCCGATCCGCATCAGTCAACCACCGGCGAAAGCTAATCAGAAGCCGGTTCGCGGCCGGTGCGGCCGCGGCGCCGGGGCGTCAGGACTGGTTGAAGAAGCCCTTCTCCATCAGCCGCGCACGCTCCTCGGCGGAGACCTCGACGTTGCGCGGCGTGAGCAGGAAGGTCTTGTCGGCGATCTTCTGCATTCCGCCGCCGAGCGCGTACGTCATCCCGGAGGCGAAGTCGATCAGCCGCCGCGAGAGGTCGGCTCCCGACGACTGAAGGTTCATGATCACCGGGACCGAGCGCTTGAAGTGGTCGGCAACCTCCTGCGCGTCGTTGAAGCTGTGCGGGCTGACGAGGTGGACCTGGACGTCGGCGCCGCCGTTGCCGACCGGGCGCAGCACGCGCGCGCCGGTCGCCTGCTGGGCGCCGGTCGGCGCCTCGTCGGCGAAGATGTCGTCGATGTCGTCGGAGCGGCCGCGCCGGCGCTCGAGCCGCGACGCACCGCGTGACCCACGGGACTCGCGAGCGCGCGGCTCACGCGCGGGCGCGACGTCCTCGTACGGATCGACGTCGTCGAGCTCGTCCGCCTCGTAGAGCTCGGGCTCGTCGTCGTAGTCCTCGGCAAGGCCGAAGTAGACGAGCGCGCGGTGCCATGTGTCACGAACGGCCATTTCTGCCTCGTTTTCGCCCCCGAGCGGGGTATTCCTCTCGCCGGATTATGGCAACGCGGGCGCGGGTGCGTACAGGTCCGTGCCCAGACGCACGATCGTCGCCCCTTCCTCGACCGCAACCTGCCAGTCCTGGCTCGTGCCCATCGACAGGCGCGGGAGCCCGTGCTCGGCCGCGAGCTCGGCGAGGCGCGCGAAATACGGCCGCGAGGACTCGGGATCCTGGGTGAACGGCGGCATCGTCATCAGCCCGGCGACAGTCACCGGGCAGCGGTCGATGAACGCCCCGAGCTCGCCCGGAGCAACGCCGGCCTTCTCGGCCTCCCCGGCGACGTTGACCTCGACCAGGACCTCCGTCGCGGGGGTTCCGTGGCGCTCCAGCTGCGCGAGGACCGAGTCCGTGCACACCGAGTGGACCAGGCGCACGAGCGGGAGCACGCTCTTGACCTTTCGGCTCTGGAGATTGCCGATGAAGTCCCAGGTGAACGCCTCCTCGAACCCCACGCGCTTTCGCTCGAGGTCCTGGAGCCGGTTCTCGCCGACCAGCGTCACGCCCGCCTCGGCGAGGACCCCGACCTCGTCGTCGGGGACGTACTTGATCGCCGCGAGGATCTCGACCTCGGGGCCGGCGCGATCGCGCACCCGCGCGAGGTTGTCGCGGATCACCCCGGCGTCGAGGCCGCGAATCAGGCCGGGCATCGCCTAATCCTCGCCGAGGCCGGCGGTGTCGACCCACGCAACCCCGGCCTGGCGTCCGGTGCGCTCGCCGTCGCGGCGGTAGGAGTAGAAGAGCTCGGGATTGCAGCGCGTGCAGAGATCGCTCTCGCTGACATCCTCGACGCCGGCGCGCTCGAGCAGTCGCCGCGCGACGGTGCGCAGGCTCAGCATCCGGCCCTCGGCGATCCCGTCACCGAGCGGCGCAAACGCGGCCCGGACCTCGTCGCCGACCTCGTAGCAGCACGGACCGATTCCGGGACCGATCGCCGCCGCCCTCGCGCCGACCGCCTCCGTCCCGCGCCCAATGATCCCAGCGGCGAGGCCTCTCCAGCCGCAGTGGAGCATCGCCACTCCCCCCTCGCCTGCGACCGCGACCGGGAGGCAGTCAGCGACCATGACCAGCGGCGCCGGCCCCGGCCGCATCGCGACATGTCCGTCGGCCTCCTGGAGCTCGGGCCCGGGGTCGGCGAACGCCGCCGGGTCGGGGGCACCCTCGTGGCTGACCACCTCGGCGCCATGAACCTGGCGCGCGATCACGACCGAGCGCGGGTCGAGCTCGAGCGCCGCGGCAAGGCGGCGGCGGTTCTCGCGCACGGCGTCGCGCTCGTCGCCGGAGAGCACCGCGAGGTTGAGGCTCTCGTACGGCTCGTCGCTGACCCCGCCGAGGCGGGTGCTGAACGCGGCCCTAGCGCCGTGGAGCTCGGCCTCGAGCCAGCGGACGCCATCTCGCTCGCGCCAGCGCACGCGACTGAGGATAGGAGAGGGGCGCTGGGGCCCGGGCTCAGTCGCCGCGCGCCGCGGCTAGCGCCGTCGCAAGCTCCTCGTCTCGCCCGGAGATCTCGCCGTCGAGCTTGCGCGCCAGCGCGGCGTCGAGCCCGCGCCCGATCGCCGGGCCCTCAGGGATCCCCTCGGCGAGCAGCTCGTCGCCGGTGACCTCGAGCGCGACGCCGCGCCACTCGGCGAGATAGCGGTCGAGCCACTCGGCGCCGAGCGCGCGGGCGAGCAGGAGCTCCTCCCCCGTATGGCCCGAGGCGGTGCGCACCGCCTCGGAGGCGCGCTCGGGCCGGGCCGCGGCGAGGGCGCGGACGCGATCGTTGGGAACCCGGGCAGCGCCGAGGACGGCGTCCTCGCGGACGTCGAGCTGACGCCACGGCGCGGCGGCGGCAAGCTCGACGACGGCGTCGATCAGATCTCCGCTCCCCTCGGGAAGCGAGACCAGCCTCCAGGTGTTAAGAAGCTCGAACGCGATCCGGGGCTTGGGCTCGGCGGCGATCAGGCGCAGCTCGGCGTCGACGCGATCGCCTGAGACAGTCCCGAGGTCGCTCGCGCGGACGAGGCCGGCGGTCTCGGGATCGAGCTCGAACCCGAGCCTCGCGGCGTAACGCGCGGCACGAAGCGCCCGCGTCGGATCGTCGACGAAAGAGCCCTCGTGGAGCACGCGCATGACTCCCGCCACGAGGTCGTCCCGACCGCCGAGCGGGTCGACCAGATCGGTCCCGCCAAGTGGCAGCGCGATCGCGTTGATCGTGAAGTCGCGCCTGTCGAGGTCCTCGGCGAGGGTCGCGGGGCTGACCTCCGGGAGCGCGCCGGGCTGCGGATACGTCTCGGTGCGCGCCGCCGCGACGTCGATCTCGATCCCGTCGACGACGGCGGTCGCGGTCCCGAAGCGATCGTGCGCCACGGCGGCGGCGTCGAGCCGCCGCGCGATCGCGACGGCGTCGCCCTCGACGACGAGGTCGAGGTTCCTGATCTCCTCCGGAGGCAGCCCGAGCAGCAGATCGCGAACGACACCCCCGACCGCGAACACCGGCGCGCCCTCCGCCGCGTCGGTGACGCTGGCGATCCCCGGCAGCGCGGCGAGGCGCTCGGCGACCTCGGCGGGCGGTTTCAGTCCTGTCTCGCCCTGATTGCCCATTTAGGGGGCTTTCGTAGCATGCTGCGCTTCTCTGAGATGGCTCGCCTGCTGAAGATCTGGTCGTCGTGGTCCCCCACGCGACAGGCGATCACCCTGAGCGCGGTCGCCGCGGTCGTGATCGGCGCCGCGGTTGTCGGCTACCTGATCGTCAAGCGCCCGGGTGACATCTCGAACTCCGGCGTCGGCTTCCGCGCTCCCGAGAAGCACACGACCACGACGAAGACCGTCAACTGGCCGCTGTACGGCTACGACCACGCGCGCACGCGGTACCTCCCGGCCAAGGGCCTGGCGCCGCCCTTCCATCGCGTGTGGGGCTACGAGGAGGGCGAGCTGCTCGAGTTCTCGCCGATCGTCGTCAACGGGACGATCTACGCGATGGACAATGACGCGGTGATGTTCGCGCTCGACGCGAGCAACGGCAAGCGCAAGTGGCGCCACGACGAGGGGAAGCTGAACGCGTCCTCGCCCGCCTACGGCCAGGGCCGGCTGTTCGGCGTCAACCTCTCCCCCGCGCACGTGTTCTCGGTGCGCGCGAGCGACGGGCGGCTGGTGTGGTCGAAGAAGCTCCCGGGCCGCTCCGAGACCTCGCCCCTGTATCGCGACGGGCGCGTGTACGTCGGCGACGAGGGCGGCGACGTGTTCGCGTTCGAGGCGAAGACGGGGAAGCTCGTGTGGCACAAGAAGACCGACGGCGCGGTCAAAGCCGGCGTCGCGTACTCGAACGGGACCGTGTACGTCGGCGACTACGCCGGCGAGATGTACGCGTTCCGCGCCCGGGACGGCGCGCTGCGGTGGAAGAAGTCCGACCTCGGGCCCGGGCTCGGGATCGAGGGGCGCTTCTACTCGACCCCCGCGGTCGCGTTCGGCCGCGTATACGCGGGCGATGCAGACAGCCGCGTGTACAGCTTCGACCAGCGCACGGGCAAGATCGCGTGGACACACTCGACCGGCGACGACGTCTACTCGGCGCCCGCGGTCGCCGACGCACCGCACACCCCGCCGACGGTCTACATTGGGTCGGCGGACGGGAACGCGTACGCGCTCGACGCGCGCACCGGCGCCGAGCGCTGGCGGCGGCGGGTCGGCAGCCTCGTCACCGGGGCCGGGAGCGTGGTCGGCCACGTCTTCTACATGTCCGATGTCAACACCGGCAAGACCGTCGGCTACGAGATCGGCAGCGGTCGGCGCGTGTTCGGGTTCTCGAAGGGCGAGTACAACCCCGTGATCTCCGACGGCCACCGGATCTACCTCACCGGGTACTCGAGCATCACCGCGCTGGTCCCTAAGCAGAGGGGCCACGGCGGAGACGGGGGGGCGACGCACAAGCACAAGGCCGCCAACCACGGCGGCCACGGCGAGCACGATGGCGCCAAGAAGAAGAAATAGCGGCGCCACGGCCAGGTATCTCGGCGGCGCCCCCGCTTACCCGGACCCGGTTGACGGCTACCTCGGGCTCGTCCGCGACCGGCTCGTGTTCGCGGGCCCCGGCGGCGAGCGGCTTGCGGTTCCGCTCGGGGATCTCCGCGGTCTCAGCCTGAGCGCGGCCTCGGCGCCCGACGAGGCCGGCGTGCGGCGCGTGACGCTCCGGCTCGCGGTCGGCCGCGACGGCGCCGGGGCGATCCTCGAGTTCGCGATCGAGCGCCGTCAGGCCTCCGCGCTGAGGATGCTGGTGGAGCGCGCGCTCGAAGCGGCGCTCCGCGGGCCGCTTCCCCGCGTAGAGCAGCTCGAGCCGAAGAAGCAGAAGCGGCGCGCGAAGTCGAAGCAACCGCCGGCGCCCGCACGGCCCGAGGCACCCACCCCGCCACCGCCCGCGCCCCCGTCCGAGGGCAGCGAGATGGCGCCGGAGCCGTTCGTGGCGGAGGCGGGGCCCGAGCTCGAGCCCGAGCTCGACATCGCGCCCCCGGCGTTCATTCCCGAGCAGCCGCCGCCGATCGAGCCCCCGGTCGAGGGATCCCCAGCGCAACCCGCCGCGCCCCCCGGGCCGCCGACGCTCGCCCGCGCCGAGGCCGCCCGCGCCGCCGAGGGCGAGTCTGAGCGGGAGCCGCGCGGGCTCGGGTTCCTCGGCCCGCTGCTCGTCGTCACGGTCCCGACGCTGCTGCTGGTCGCGTTTGCGGTGCTGCTGATCCGCCACTCGGGCTCGACCGCGGTCACGAGCGCCGCCAAGGTGGCGAGCGACAAGGGCAACGCGAGCTCGCAGCCCGTACATCCGGGGTGGAAGCCGTACCGCGGCCCGGTCCCGATCCTGATGTACCACCTCGTCCAGGCGCCGATCCCGACGAAGCCGTACCCGGAGCTGTTCGTGAAGCCGGCGGACTTCAAGGGCCAGATGGAGTGGCTCGACAAGCAGGGCTACGCGGGCGTGACGCTCGACCAGGTCGAGGACGCCTGGTACAGGCACAAGACGCTGCCGCCGAAGCCGGTCGTCGTCAGCTTCGACGACGGGTACTACTCCCAGTTCAAGTACGCGTTCCCGGTGCTGCAGAAGCTCGGCTGGCCCGGGGTCATCGACCTGATCGCCGATGGCTCCGACCTCCCGGACGACAAGGTGCGCGAGATGATCAAGGCGCACTGGGAGCTCGCGTCGCACACGATCCACCACGCCGACGTGACGACCCTCGATCCGGCCTCCCTGAAGGCGGAGGTCGACGGATCGCGCAAGGAGCTTCAGAGGCGCTTCAACGTCCCGGTGAACAACTTCTGCTATCCGAGCGGCCGCTACGACGACGCCGCGATCCAGGCCGTGAAGCAGGCCGGATACCGGGGCGCAACGACCACCGACCCGGGCCTGGCGACGCGAAGCGAGCCCTACACGCTGAAGCGGCTCCGCGTCTCGCTCAGCGACGGCGTCTCGGGCTTCGAGCAGAACTTCAAGCAGACGATCGCAGGCAAGACGGTCGCCCCGCCGCCGGGTCCCACGTAGAAGTCGGGCGATCCCTTGCGTGCGCAGGAATCACGCAAATTCGGCCAAAATGGAAGTGATCGTGAAGGCAACGCAGGCGACAAGAGCCGTCTACCTGCGCGGCGACCCCGGGGAGGCGGGCCCGATCCCGCGCGGGCGCCTGTGGGCTGAGACCGACGGGCTCCACTTCAGCGATCCGGGCGGCGCGGACATGCGGATCGAGATCAACGACATGCGCGGGATCACGGTTTCAGGACGCCGGCCCGACGACGTACCCGGCCGGGTCCCCCACGGGATGCTGCGCGTCGCAAGCCAGAACAACGGCCACGTCGACCTGTGGGAGTTCGCGGTCGACCGGCACGCCGCCGCAGCGCTCAGGGACACGCTCGGCGCGGCGCGGGCGGCTCGGGAGGAGCCCCCGCTCCCGTTCGTCGAGCAGATCCTCGGTCCGGCGAGCGAGACCTCCGAGTTCGTCGCAATCAAGAAGGGCGACGTCGACGGAGCCCTCATGGACGGCGGCCGCAAGACGGATCGGCGGCGGCGGACGGTCCCGTCGCGCCCCCGCCCCAGCACACCTCAGAGTGACACGATCAGGCGCCGGCGTCTTGTTGCCGCGGGCTTCCTTGCCGGCGGCGCGCTGATCACGGCCGAGATCGTCCTGCCGCTACTGCTCTCGCACTAGCCGGCCCGGGCTCGAATCCCCCCAGGCCCGCGATGACGTGGGCCGTGCCGAACGCCCGCTCATTCTGCCAGCCGCACCGGGATGCCCGAATCGCGCAGCCGCCGCTTCGCGTCGCGGACGCGGTAGGTCCCGTAGTGGAAGATCGACGCGCACAGCACGGCGTCGGCCCCGCCCTCGTCGATCGCCTCGGCTAGGTGGTCGAGCTCGCCGGCGCCTCCTGACGCGATCACCGGGATCCCGATCGCGTCGGCGACCGCGCGGGTGAGCTCGAGGTCGTAGCCGTCGGTCGTGCCGTCGCGGTCCATGCTCGTCAGCAGGATCTCGCCGGCGCCGCGCTCCGCAACCTCGCGCGCCCACTCCACGGCCTCGCGCCCCTCGACGGGCGTGCGCCCCCCGTTCACGTACACCGCCCAACCCTCGTCGTTCTTCTTCGCATCAATGGCCACGACGACGCACTGGGCGCCGAACACCTCGGCCAGCTCCTCGACGAGCTCCGGGCGCGCCAGCGCCGCCGAGTTCACGGACACCTTGTCGGCGCCGGCGTCGAGAACCGCCTGCGCGTCCTCTGCGGAGCGGATCCCACCGCCGATCGTGAACGGGATGAAGACGTTGTCGGCGGTGCGGCGGGCGAGCTCGACGATCGTCTCGCGGCGCTCATGCGAGGCGGTGATGTCGAGGAAGACGACCTCGTCAGCGCCCTCGGCGTCGTAGCGCGCCGCAAGCTCGACCGGGTCGCCCGCATCGCGCAGCCCGACGAAGTTCGTTCCCTTGACGACCCGTCCGCGGTCAACGTCCAGGCACGGGATCACGCGTTTCAGCACCACGAGCCGAGGTTAGCGGCGCCCGCGTGCGACGATGCCGCGCCGATGCTGGCCGTGGAGCGACCGATAACCGCCCGCGAGGTCCTGCTGCTCTGCCTGGGCGCAAGCGCGATCTCGGTGGTCATGAACTGGCCGCTGGCCCTCCACCTCGGCACAACGGTCCCGCGGGATATCGGCGACCCGCTCGTGCAGTCGTGGGAGATCGCCTGGGACGGACACGCCCTCGCCCACCAGCCGCTGAACTGGTTCGAGTCGAACCAGTTCTGGCCCCTTCACGACTCGCTCGCGTTCTCCGACGCCCTGCTCGGCTACGCACCCGCCGGGCTGATCGGGTCCGGCGTCGAGGCCGCGATCTTCCGCTACGACGTCATGTTCCTGTTCGCCTACGCGCTTGCGTTCGTCGGCGCGTACCTGCTCGCACGCGAGCTCGGCGTCGGTCCCGCGGGAGCGGCGGTCGCGGGCGCGGCGTTCGCGTTCGCCCCCTTCCGGCTCGAGCAGGACGGTCACATGGCCGTGATCTCAAGCGGGGGGATCCCGCTCTCGATCGCGCTCGGGCTCCACGGCTACAGGCTCCACCGCGCCTGGCTTGTCCTCGTCGCGTGGATCGTCGCGACGTGGCAGCTGACGCTCGGGTTCACGCTCGGAATGCCGCTCTCGTACCTGATCGCGACCCTGTGCGTGCTCGCGGCGATCGTGTGGTGGCGCCGGGGCCGGCCACCCCCCGACCGCTCGCTCGTGGTCGCGACCGCCGTCGGTGCCGTGATCTTCGTCGGCATGGCGGCGCTGATCGGGCGCGCCTACATCGAGGTCGTCGACCGCTTCCCCGAGGCGAGGCGCTCACCGTCGGTGATCGAGAGCTTCTCCGGGCCGCCAACCGTGTTCCTCGCCGCCCCCGAGGAGAACTGGGTCTGGGGCGACGCGACGCGGGGGCTCCGCGACCGGCTCGAGAACATTCCCGAGGAGACGCTGTTCCCGGGCCTCGCGATCCTCGCGCTCGCCGCCGCGGGCCTCGCCTCCCCCGCCTACCCGCGCCGGCTTCGCGTCGGGCTCGCGATCGGGGTCGTGTTCGTCTCCGTTCTCGCGCTCGGGTTCCGGGCCAGCGACTCCTACCTTTACCCGTACCGGATCGTCTACGACCTACCCGGCTGGAACGCGATCCGCGCGGTCGGCCGCATCGTCACCTTCTCCTCGCTGGGGCTGGCGCTGCTCGCGGCGATGGGCGCGGAGCTGGCCCTGCGGCGAGCGGGATCGGGACGCGGGCGCTGGGTCGGCCCGGCGATCGCCGGCGGGCTCGTGCTCGTGATCCTGGTAGAGGGGCGCGGACTCCCGTTCAATCCACTCGGCGAGCGGGCGCAGCCGGTGACTCCCGATCCGCACGTCGCCGCGGGCTCGATCCCGGCGCCGCAGCTCAACCTCCCCGCACTTCGCCCCGAGGACAACCGCCGCTACGTGCTGTGGTCGACGGACGGATTTCCGGACATGGTCAACGGTCGCTCGAGCCTCAACCCGCTGTTCACCCACCGCGCGATCGAGCGCTCCAGGGGCTTCCCCGACCGCAGGAGCGTGCGCCTGCTGCGTGACATCGGCGTGCGCTCCGTCGTCCTGCACACGAAGCGTGTCGAGGACACGCCGTGGAGCCACGCGGCGAGGCGGCCGGTCTGGGGCCTGGACTTGACCCGGCGGCGCAAGGACGACGTGATCGTCTACGAGATCGGCTCGCCGAGGGCGCCCAACCGCGCGCTCGTCCGCTCGCTGCGGCGCTCGCGGTAGCGCAGCGCGATCAGCGTCACCGCCGCCGCCCCGGCGCCGATCGCGATCGCCCACACCGTCTCCCTGCCCCCATCGAGCGGGGTGACGGCGTCGCCGGCGATCGTCGGCCCAAGGAAAGAAAGCAGCGCCCAGCCGAACGCCGCCGCGAGCGCCGGACGGATGTCACCGATCCGCGTCGCCGGCGTCGCCACGGCGGCGAGCGCGACCGCGGTCGCGATCAGCGCCAGAACCGGCGCGATCGAGAGCCACGGGGTCCCGACCCCGAGGACGCCGAACAGCGTGTGCTCGAAGAACCGCTCGCGCACCCGCTCGACCCAGATCCACGTGCCCTGCTCGCCGAGCAGCGGGAACGTGAACATGCCGAGGGCCATGAACGCCGCGGAGGGAATCGCGAGCGCGAGCGTGATCGCCGGCAGGCGCCGGTAGGCGGCGGCGAGACCGACGGCCACGAACGGCATCGCCGGGATCAGGAACCGCGGCCCGGGCGACCCGCCCCCGAACGGCAGCCAGTAGCCGGTGTTGTAGGTGAAGTAGACGACCGCGATCGCGAGGATCACGTTTGCCTCCGTCCGGCGCGGGCCGCGGCGCATCATCACGGTCCCGACGAGCCCCATGACCAGCACCGGGGTCAGCGTCACCAGCCCGCGGCCGGCGAGGAGCAGGTCGACCGCCGCGCCCGGCCTCGGCGCCGTGATCCCGAAGAAGCCGGCGTCGTTGAGCCCGAGCTTTGCGTGGCCGGTCCGCCCCTGGATCTCGACCGCCGCCGAATAGGCGAACTTGAACGGGGAGCCGAGCGCCCAGAGGTTGAACAGCAGCGCGGGCAGCGCGCCGACGAACGCGCCGGCCGCGTACCAGGCGCCGCGCGCGACGCGGCGGCCCCTGCGGGCGAGCGCGTAGGCGAACAGGACCGCTCCGGCTAGGAACAGCGGGTACTCGAACGTGACCGCGACCCCGGCGACGAGCCCGGCGAGGGCGACGAGCCGTAGGCGCTCGGGCCCCTCGCGCTCGCGGAACAGCAGCGCAAACGCACCGAAGCCGAGCGCCGCCGAGGCAGCGTGGGAGAAGTACTCGGAGGCGAACGTCATCACGATCGTCCCGACCCCGAGCGTGATCGCCGCGGCGGTCCCGAAGCCGGGCTCGATCCGGTCCGCGACCCAGCGCACGAGCAGCAGCAGCGCGAGCGCCGGGAGCGTCGCCCCGAACAGGGTCAGGAACCAGACCATCGGGGCACTGAGCTGGACGCGGCGCTGCGTCTCGTGCGCGCGCTTGGCGTTGAACCCAAACGACGCCCACGGCGGGCCGCTCTTGTCGCCCCACGGCCGGTAGCCGGCGTCGCGCGCGTTGACGACGGCGGTGCGGGCGACGTGCTTGCCGTCGAGCGCCTTCGCGCCGAGGAACGCGGGCAGCGTCATCAACGGCAGCCCCGGTGCCTTGACCGAGTAGAAGTGACCGTCGATCCACGCCTTGTCCCGGGTCTCCCAGTGCCATTGGTCGATGTTCGCCTCGCCGTGCGAGAGGGCGCGCACCTGCGCGTAGTGGGCGGACTGAGCCCAGCCCATGCTGTGCATGACGAGTCCCCAGGCGAGCGCGAGCGTGACGATCGCGGCGATCCCGGGGTTCGCGCGCAGCCACCTGGCGATACCTACGGCGCGCATCGAGCTCAGCAGTCTAGGGACGGGCGGGCCCGGCGGGCCCGTTGGGGCTCAGGCGCCGTCGCTCTCGGACGAGACCCGGTTCCGGCCGTGCTGCTTGGCGACGTGGAGGGCGTGATCGACGCCTCTCAGCGCAGCGTCCGCTCCACCGTCGGCACCCGAGTGGGCGACCGCGATCCCGACGCTGATCGTCACGACGTCCTCCGGAGCGCTGCCCGCCTGCTCGGTCCGGAGCGCCTCGACCCCGGCGCGCAGGCGCTCCGCTGCGATCCCCGCCCCGTTCAGGTCCCGCTCCGGCAGCACGACGACCAGCTCCTCGCCGCCGTAGCGGTAGCGCGCTTTCCGTCGTCGGCGCTGACCGGGTCGTGGCCGAGGTCGCGAACGACGTCTCCGACGAGCCTGCGGGCCTCGCCCGAGCCGCTGGCGACCAGCACCCGCACCGCGGCCGCGAGGACCTAGCCGGCGGGGCCGAGCGCTGCCTTCTTGATCAGCTCGACCAGCCGGTCACGCTCTCGCCCGTTGAGGTTCGAGCGCCGGCCCTTCGACTTCCGCAGCAGCTCGCCGAGGCTGCGGCGCTCGTCGGGGGTGAGGTTCTCCCAGCGCTCCTTGCCGTGCCGGTACAAAAACATCCCCACCTCGTAGATCGCGATCCAGTTCAGCGCCCGCCCGCGCGAGATCAGCTTCGTCAGTCCACCCGGCATGTGCCGATGCTACCCCGGAGCGCGGTCGAGCACCCGCTGGCCGTCGCCGAGCGTGAACCGACCCTCGTAGAGGGCGCGGCCGACGATCACGCCGCCGACTGCCTCGAGGCCAAGCCCGGCGATCGCCTCGAGATCGTCGAGCGAGCCGACGCCGCCCGAGTAGATCAGCTCGCCGCTGATCTCCCCGGCAACCGCGCGCAGCCGGTCGAGCCCGGGGCCCTCGAGGGTGCCGTCGACCTCAACCGGCGTGTAGACGAACCGTGACGCTCCGCGCTCGCCGAGGCGCGCGACCAGCTCCGTGACCTCGACCTCGGTCGCCCGCTCCCAGCCGGAGACAGCGACTCGCCCGTCGCGGGCATCGACGGAGACGACGACGCGATCGCCGTGCTCGTCGACGAGCGCGGCGACGAGCTCCGGCGCGGCGACCGCGCTCGTCCCGACGACGACGCGCTCGACGCCGGCGTCGAAGGCGTCCCCGACGCTGTCGGCATCGCGCAGGCCGCCGCCGAGCTGGACGGGGACATCGACGGCGTCGACGATCCGGCGCGCGTGCTCGACGTTCACCGGGCGCCCCTCGCGCGCACCGTCGAGATCGACGACGTGGATGAACCGCGCCCCGTCATCCGCCCAGCGCCTCGCGGCGTCAACCGGATCGGCGTCGTACACGGTCTCGCGTGCATAGTCGCCTTGCGTCAGCCGAACAGCGTGGCCGTCCCGAATATCGACCGCCGGATAGAGGATCACGCCGGGACTGACGAGCAGATTCCGGCGAAGTTCTCGAGCAATCGCAGGCCGGCGGAGCTCGACTTCTCGGGGTGGAACTGGACGCCGAACAGCGGCGGGCGGGCGACCGCGCACGCGAACCGCTCGCCGTGCTCGGCGGTCCCGAGCACGACCTCGGCGTCGGCGGGTCGCGGGGCGAAGGTGTGCACGAAGTAGAACGGGGTCTCCTCGTCGATCCCAGAGGTCAGCGGCGACGCGCCCTCCCACGCGACAGGCGACCATCCGATGTGGGGGAGCTTCAGCCCCGGCGCCCGCAGTGGCTCGACCCGGCCCGCGAGCAGTCCGATCCCGTCGGCCCCATCGAGCTCGGACGAGCGCTCGAACAGCAGCTGCAGGCCGAGGCAGATCCCGAGCACCGGCGTTCCGGCGTCGAGGCGCTCGCGCACGAGCGCGTCGAGGCCGAGCTCGCGGACGCGCTTCATCGCCTTCGGGAACGCGCCGACGCCGGGAAGGATCACGCCGGCGCAATCGCGGACGCGGTCGGCGTCGCCCGTGATCACGCCGGCGGCGCCGACATGCTCGAGCGCTTTCTCGACCGAGCGCAGGTTGCCCATCCCGTAGTCGAGGATCGCGATCCGCGACGCGGCCGCCGTCTCCGCAGCCGTCACTGGGTGAGCGTTCCCTTCGTCGACGGGACGCCCGTCTCGTCGGGGTCGATCGCGACCGCCTCGCGGAGCGCGCGGGCGAACGCCTTGAAGCAGGCCTCGACCATGTGGTGCGCGTTCGACCCGTAGCGGGTGCCGATGTGCAGCGTCAGCTTCGCGTTCGTCGCCACAGCGCGGAAGAACTCCTCGGCTAGCTCGGTGTCGAAGCCAGCGATCGCAACCGGGGGAAGTTCGGCCTCGAACAGGCACAGCGGACGCCCCGAGATGTCGATCGCGCAGATCCCGAGCGCCTCGTCCATCGGCACCGCGACGTAGCCGTAGCGGCGAATCCCGACGCGCTCGCCGAGCGCCTCGTCGAGCGCCTGCCCGAGCGCGATCCCGACGTCCTCGGTCGTGTGGTGGGCGCCGGTCTCGAGATCGCCGCTCGCGCGCACCCCGAGGCCGACTCGCCCGTGGCGCCCGAGCAGCTCGAGCATGTGGTCGAGAAAGCCGAGGCCGGTCTCGACGTTGACCTCGCCGCCGTCAAGGTTGAGCAGCAGGCTGACGTCGGTCTCCTTCGTCTTGCGCTTGATCTCCGCCGATCTAGCCACGGCCTGATCCTCGCAGCGATTCGTTGAGCCTGGCCCGCGCCGACTCGCCGTGCACGGGAAGGCCCTCGGCCTCGGCGAGCGCGGCGACGTGCGGGGCGAGCCGGGCCGCGGCCGAGTCCGGGATCTCCACCACCGAGCTCGAGCGCATGAACGTCCGCGGCGACAGCGGTCCCGCGAACCGCGCCCGGCCCTCGGTCGGGAGGACGTGGTTGGAGCCCGCGACGTAGTCCCCGAACGCCGTCCCGCCCTCGCGTCCGATGAACACGCACCCGGCAACGCGCTCGCCGGCGACCTCGGGGCCGGCCCCGTCGAAGACGAGCTCGAGGTGCTCGGGGGCGAGCTCGTCGGCGAGCGCCAGCGCCGCGTCGACGCTCGGGGCCGCGACGAGCGCGAGCGGTGCGTCGGCGACGCTCGGGCGCTCGGGCGCGAGCGCTTCGATCGCCGCGGCGATCTCGTCCAGCGTCCCGGGCTCGGTCGCGATCGCGCACAACGGGCTGTCGGCGCCGTGCTCGGCCTGGGCGAGCAGATCGAGCGCGACGAGCTCAGGGTCACACGAGGGGTCGGCGACGACAGTGAGATCGCTCGGGCCCGCGAGCCCGTCGATCCCGACGACGCCGAAGAGCTGCCGCTTCGCCTCCTGGACGTGGCGGCTCCCGGGGCCCGCGATCACATCGACGCGCTCGACCTCCCTGGTCCCGTAGGCGAGCGCCGCGACCGCGTGCGCGCCGCCTGCCGCGTAGACCTCGTCGACGCCCGCGACGGCGCATGCTCCGAGCACCGCCGCGTTGACCTCGCCCCGCGGGCCGGGCGGCGATACGACCGCGATCCGCTCGACCCCGGCGATGCGCGCCGGCAGGCAGCACATCAGCACCGTAGAGGGGTAGGCGGCGCGCCCGCCCGGTGCGTAGATCCCCGCCGCGGCGACCGCCAGCTCGCGCACGCTGACCCGCTGGCCCTCGGGCAGCACCACCGAGGCGGCGGTGCCGGCAAGCTGGGCCTCGGCGGCGGCGCCGATGTTCGCGGCCGCGACCTCGAGCGCCTCACGCGTCGGCGCGTCGAGCCCCTCGGCCGCGGCGGCGATCCGCCCGGGGTCGACACGCAGCCGCTCGGGCGCACGCTCGGTGGCATCGAAGCGCGCGGTCAGCTCGAGCACGGCGGCGTCGCCGCGCTCGCGCACGTCGGCGAGGATCGCGGCCACGTCGCCACCGACCTCGTACAGCGACGGCGCGCGCGCGGCGATTCGTTCCGCGAGCCCGCGCGGGTCCGCGCCGTCCCAGTCGATCCGCTCCGCCCTCATCTGCCGCTCGCGATCCTCAGGCGCTCCGCGAGCTCGTCGACCTCGGGCCCGCGCAGCTTGTGCGCGATCCGGTTCGCGACCAGCCGCGCCGTGCAGTCGACGATCTCCTCGCGGATCTCGAGTCCGTTTTCGGCCAGCGTGCGGCCGGTGTCGACGAGATCGACGATTCCATCGGCGAGCCCGACCAGCGGCGCGAGCTCGACCGAGCCCTTGACCTCGATCACCTCGGCCTGGCGCCCGGTGTCCTCGAAATAGCGCTCGGCGATCCGCGGGTACTTGGTCGCGATCCTCATCAGACCGAGCCGGCGCTCGGACTCGCCGAGGCTGGGATCGCCCTGGCGCCCGGCGAGGACCATCCGGCAGGCGCCGTAGCCGAGGTCCACGAGCTCGTGGACGACGCGGTCGCGCTGCTCGAGGAGCACGTCCTTGCCCGTGATCCCGAGATCGGCGGCGCCCGCCTCGACGTAGGTCGGGACGTCTGAGGGCCGCATCGTGACCAGCGCCAGGTGGTCGGAGTCGAAGACGAGCGAGCGGCTGTCGCTGCGAAGCCACGCGGTGTCGATCCCGACCCGGTCGAGGATCTCCAGCGTCGGCTCCCACAGCGCGCCGCGAGGCAGCGCGAGCTTGAGGACGCCGTCAGGGCGGGCCCGCGTTGGGCCCTCGATACCGCTCGTCTTCATGTCCATCGCGAGACCCTCATGATTGCCATCTACCTCGTCGACTCCTGGGCGATTCGCTCCTCCTCGGCTTGGGCGATGTGCATCCGCTCCAGGAACAGCGCCCACCCCGCGGCCGGGAGCGAGCGTCCGAAGCGCCCCATGAGCTCGTCGTAGCGACCGCCGCCGCCGAGGACATGGCCGAGCGCCGGGTCGTAGACCTCGAGGATCGCCCCGGTGTAGTAGCCGAGGTCGCGGAGCAGCCCGAGATCGAGCTGGATCCGGTCGGCGAGACCGCGCGCCGCGGCTGCGTCGAAGGTCGTCTGCAGCCGGCCGACCGAGCGCTCGACGGCGTCGCCGCCGATCTTGCGGGCGGTGTCGAGGACCTCGTGCCCACCCCGCAGCCCGGGGAGCTCGACCAGCGTCCGCTTCGCGCGCCTGCCGATCCCGTCGAGCGCCGCAACCTCGGCCTCGAGTGCGACGAGGTCGTGCTGGGCAAGGCTGTCGAGGATCGCCGCCTTCGGCTCGTCCTCGACGCCGAGCTCGGCGAGCAGTTGGCGGTACAGGTCGGCGTCGCCAAGCCCGATCACCGCGCGAGAGAGCCCGGCCGCGTCGAGCGCCCTGACGAGCAGCTCGATCACCTCCGCGGTCCCGTCCGGCGCGTCGGCCCCGATCAGCTCGATCCCGGCCTGCATGAACTCGCGCATCTGCCCCCGCTGGGGGCGCACGGCCCGATAGGCGTTGCCGATGTAGAAGAAGCGGTAAGGGGGCGCAACCTCGGCGAAGCGCGCTGACACCAGACGGGCGATCGGGATCGTCCAGTCCGAGCGCATCGCGAGCAGCTCCCCGCGCTCGCCGAAGAACCGATACGAGGCGGCGGCGGCGCGCTCGTCGCCGCGCGCGAGCACGTCGTTGTACTCGAAGGTCGGTGTCGCGACCTCGCCGTAGCCGCACGCGTCGAAGACGTCGTACAGCGCTCCCTGGAGCCGGCGCAGCTCGCGCATCTCGTCGGGGAGGACGTCGCGGGTGCCGGGTGGGATCGGATGTGTCACGCCACCCTCCTTCTCGGGCGGCCGCAAGCCTTCAGGCGAAGGCTAGGCCGGGACCCTCTCAGCCGCAACGCGCTCGATCCGCGCGCCGAGCTCGCGAAGCCGCAGGTCGATGCGCTCGTAGCCACGGTCGATCTGGGCGATGTTCCCGATCTCCGAGGTTCCCTCCGCGGCCAGCGCGGCGATGAGCATCGCCATCCCCGCGCGGATGTCCGGGCTCTCGAGCCGGGCGCCGTGAAGACGGCTCGGACCGCTGACGATCGCCCGGTGGGGATCGCAGAGGGTGATCCGAGCGCCCATCGCGACCAGCTTGTCGACGAAGAACAACCGGTTCTCGAACATCTTCTCGAAGATCAGCACCGTCCCGCGCGCCTGGGTCGCGAGCGCGAGCGCGATCGAGGTCAGATCGGCCGGGAAGGCCGGCCACGGCCCGTCGTCGATCTTTGGGATCGCGTCGCCGAGGTCATCGCGAATCTCGAGCCGTTGCTCCGGCGCCACGAGGACGTCGTCGCCCTCGACCATCGAGTGCAGGCCGAGGCGGTGGAACTGGCGGCGGATCGTGATCAGGTCCTCGGGCGCCGCCTCGCGAATCCGCAGCTCTCCCCCGGTCGCCGCGGCGAGCGCCATGAAGCTCGCGACCTCGATGTGGTCGGGGCAGACCTTGTGATCGGCGCCGGCGAGCTTCGAGCGTCCGTGCACGGTCATCACGTTCGACCCGATGCCGTCGATCTGCGCGCCCATCTTGACGAGCAGCCGGGCGAGGTCCTGGACGTGCGGCTCGCAGGCCGCGTTCGAGATCGTCGTCGGGCCCTCGGTCAGGGCCGCCGCCATGAGCGCGTTCTCGGTCCCCATCACCGACGGCTCGTCCATGAAGATCCCGCACGGCCTCAGCCCCCCCGGCGGGGCGCTGATCTCGATCGAGCGGTCGCCCTTCACCGACGCGCCCATGCCCTTGAACGCGTCGAGGTGCGGGTCGAGCCGGCGGCGCCCGATGAAGTCGCCGCCCGGCGGCGGCATCCGCGCCTCGCCGAACCGCGCCAGGAGCGGGCCGGCGAGCAGGAACGAGGCCCTGATCGCGGCCGCTGCGTCCTCGTCGACGGGGGTGTCGGCGACAGCGTCGGCGCGAAGCCGGAGCTCGTGGCCGGGGCCCCACTCGACCTTGACCCCGAGCAGCTCCATCAACTGGACCTGGGTCTCGGTGTCGCTGATCCGCGGAACGTTGCGGAGCACGACCTCGTCCTCGGTGAGGAGCACGGCGGCGATGATCGGCAGCGCGGCGTTCTTGTTCCCGGCAGCGACGATCTCCCCCGACAGGGGGCTTCCACCCTGGATGACGAACTTCTCCATCGTCGTCGGTTCCTGTCTCGGGTTCGGCGCGCCACTCGGGACGCGGAGAGAGGGCTAGGGTAACAGCGGGTTATGGCAGAGCCGACCCGTGACGACGCCTGGGAGCTCTTCTGCGAGTGGACCGAGTCCGACTCGCTGCGCAAGCACGCCCTCGGCGTCGAGGCAGCGATGCGGGCGTACGCGCGCAAGTTCGACGAGGACGAGGAGAGGTGGGCTGTGACCGCCCTCGTCCACGACCTCGACTACGAGCGCTACCCCGATCTCGGGAGCGGTCACCCGCGGATCGCGCTCGAGGAGCTGCGCAGCCGCGGCTATCCCGACGACGTGATCGACGCCGTCGCCGGCCACGCCGACTTCCTCGGCGTCCCCCGCGAGACGCAGATGGCGAAGACGCTGTACGCGGTCGACGAGCTGTCCGGGTTCGTCGCCGCGTGCGCGCTGGTGCGACCGACCGGGATCGAGGGAATGAGGCCGAAGTCGGTGCGAAAGAAGCTCAAGCAGCCGTCGTTCGCGGCCAAGGTCGACCGCGACCAAATCGACCGCGCGATCGAGGACCTCGAGGTCGACGAGACGGAGCACCTCCAGCTCGTGATCGACGCGATGGCGGCGCGGGCCACCGAGCTCGGGCTCGAGCCGCGCGAGGAGGCGGGCGGGTGAGGCGCCGCTGGTGGCAGATCCTGCTCGGCGTGATCGTCGTCGGAGCCTTGATCCTGGGCCTGAACGCGATCGCGGTCGACAACGAGACGAAGCCGGCGCGGGTGACCGTCGCCGGCGGCCGGATCCTCAACCTCCCCGCCGGCGACGTCCAGGTGACAGACACCGGCCCGACCGCGAGCGGCCCCGAGGGGCAGCCGATCGTGCTCGTCCACTGCTACACCTGCTCGCTCCACTGGTGGGACCGGATGGTCCCGATCCTCGCCCGCCACCACCGCGTGGTCCGGGTCGACCTGCTCGGGCACGGCGGCTCGGAGAAGCCCTCGAGCGGGTACGCGATGGAGGACCAGGCGGCGCTCGTCGGCCAGGCGATGAACGAGCTCCACGTCACGCGGGCCGAGGTCGTCGGCCACTCGCTCGGGGGGACGGTCGGGACCGCGCTCGCCGAGCAGTCGCGGGGCCTCGTCGGCAAGCTCGTGCTGATCGACCAGGCCCCCGACAACAGCTACGGGAGCCTCCCTTTCCTCGCCAAGGTCGCCTACGTACCGATCCTCGGCCAGCTCCTGAACCGGATCACGCCCGACGCGCTGATCAAGGAGGGCTACAAGGACGTCTTCGCCCCCGGCTACGACATCTCGAGCGGGTTCGCGAACCCGAACCAGGTCGTCGACGACTTCAACGCGATGACGTACACGTCCTACGTGCGCTCGGACAAGGACGAGGAGTCCTACACGGACAGCGTCCCGCTCGACCAGCGGCTGACCAAGATCGGCGTGCCGCTGATGGTGATCTTCGGGACCGAGGACCAGATCTACGACACCGACCGCGCGATCGCCTCGTACCAGAACGTCCCCGGGGCGCGGACCGCGACCGTCCAGGGCGCCGGCCACTCGCCGAACGTCGAGAAGCCGGTCGAGACGGCGCGGCTCGTGCTCGGGTTCACGAACGAGGGCGGCGGGCAGCCCGAGAGCCCGCCCGCGAAGCCGAAGCAGAAGCCGAGCAAGAAGGCCACCAAGGCGAAGTCGAAGAAGTCGAAGTCGGGCGCGAAGGCCGGCTAGGCCCAGCGCCCTCCCGCCTTCGCCCACTCGACCATGTGCTCGGTGGAGCAGAAGTCGTCACCGATCCGGTGCTCGCCGCGGTGGCGGACGAGCAGGACATGGACCTCGCCGAGCTCGGCGCCGCAGTGGGCGCAGGTGAGCGGGCCCGCGTCGATCCCCGGCCGCTCGGTGAGCTCGCCGGCCTCCCAGTTCGGGCCCTGGATCGCCCACGGGACGATGTGCTCGAGCCGGCAGAAGACCGCCCGGCGCGACCCCGTGGCTTCGTAGGCACGGAAGCCGTCGTCACGGTCGACCTCGGCCCCGCACCACGTGCACTGCTCGATCCCGGCTCCCGCCATCGCGGCGGCTAGACCGCCTGCCCCGGGGCCGGCCGCTGCGGCGTCGAGCCGACGCGCCGCCACTGGACGATCTTGCCGTCGCGGATCACGAAGCTCGTCTCCGCCTTCTCCCCCACGCCGCCGGCGCAGTTTCCGGGCCCGGGGCGCTCGGTGAGCTCGAAGGTCGCGGTCGTGAACTTGCCCGCGGTCTCGGCGCGAACGAGACGCGCGCCGCACGGCAGCGACTGGTTGAAGGCCTTGGCGCGGGCGAGGTTCGTGATCTTGATCAGGATCGGACCGTTCTCGGCGACGCTGGGGATCGCGAAGTAGGAGGCGGCCTTGTCGATGTCGCCGCCGCGCAGCGAGTCGACCCAGCCCTTGATCACGCTCACCGATCCCGGGTCGGCGTTCCCGGGGACGTCGGCGGTGCCGGGGGTCGTCGAGCTCGACGACCCGCCGCCGCAGCCGGCGATCGCGGCGGCGGCGAGCCCTGCGAGGGCGATCAGGGTCAAAGTCGTTGTCAGCGGGGGCCTGCGCATGACCGGATGATCGCAAGACTTGCGCCTTTGCCTACGATGAGCGAACATATGTTCGATGATCGTCTGCATCCTCGTCCCCCGCTTCTCGCTCCTCGCGGTGACGAGGGGAAGCCGCGAGCTGCTGATGCGCCCGGTGGCTCTCGCTCCCGAGCCCGGCGCCGGCCAGTCGATCGGTGAGATCTCCGGCGCCGCCGAGGGGCACGGGATCCGCGCCGGGATGCGGCTCTCCGAGGCGCTCGCCCGCTGCCCCGACCTGACCCTGATCGCCCCCGACCCCGAGGGGGCGGAGTCGGCATGGGAGAACACCGTTCTTGCGCTCGAAGGGATCGGCGCCGCGGTCGAGTCGGAGCGCCCCGGGGAGGCGTTCTTCGCCGCCGACGGGCTCAGCGGGCTGTGGGGGCGCCCCGAGCGGGTCGCGGCGCGGGCCCGGCGCGCGATCGAGGTCCCGGCCCGGATCGGCGGCGGCCCGACGCGGTTCTGCGCATATGCCGCCGCCGCGACGCGCGCGAGGCCGCGCGGCGGCGCCGCGATCGTCCCCGAAGGCGCCACGCGGATCTTCCTCGCGGGGCTGTCGGTGTCGCTGCTGCGCGATCACAGTGACGACGGTCCAGCGCTCGTCGACGTGTTGTGGCGGTTGGGAGTGCGGACGCTCGGGGAGCTCGCGGAGCTCCCCCGCGACGACGTCGCCGACCGCTTCGGGCGCGCCGGGCTGCAGGCGCTAGCGCTCGCCGGCGGCGAGGACGAGCCGCTCCGCCCCCGGCGCCCGCGGGAGCGGATCGCCGCCCGGCTCGACCTCCCCGAGGCGATCTCGGGACCGCAGCTCGAGCGCGCGCTGGAGATGCTGATCGACCGCCTGCTCGCCGACCCCGTGCGGCGGGGGCGGAGCCTGCGGCGACTGCGGCTGTCGGCGCGGCTCGCCGGCGGAGGCGGTTGGCGCACGGAGGTCGCGCTGCGGCGCACGAGCTCGTCGGCGGAGCGGCTCCGCCTCGCGCTCACCCCGAAGCTGGGCGAGCTACCGAGCCCGGCGCTGGCGCTCGAGCTGCGGGCGCTTGCGACCGGTCCGCCCGCACAAGACCAGGGGACGCTGACGCGGTCGCCAAGTGAGCGCCGCCGCGAACGTCTCGGCGAGGCGATCCGCCAGGCTCGGGCGGCGGCCGGGAAGGACGCCGTCCTGCGCGTGCTCGAGATCGACCTCGACTCGCGCGTCCCCGAGCGCCGCGTCGGCCTCGCTCCGTTCCCGGAGCCGCAGTGACCTCGGCGCGCCGCTGATGTCCGTGTATTGGCCTCAACCCGTTGAGGTCCGCGCCGGCGACGATGGGGTTCCGCGCGCGGTGGGATCGGTCGCGGTCGAGGCGGTGCGGGAGGAGTGGGTGGTCGAGGACCGCTGGTGGACCCCGCGGCCGCTTCGCCGCCGCTACTTCGAGCTCGTGCTCGCCGACGGCCGCGACGTTGTCGTGTTCTGCGAGCCGGCGCCAAATGCCAATGCCGTCGGCGTTGGCAGTGGCAGTGGCCACTGGTTCGAGCAGCGGGGCTGACGCGAAGCCGGGCGGGTGACGACGTGGCGCCGGGTTATGTAGAGCTCCACTGCCACTCGGCGTTCTCGTTCGGTGACGGGGCCTCGTCCCCGCTCGAGCTCGCGAGCGCCGCGGCCGATCACGGCCACGAGGCGCTCGCGCTCACCGACCACGACGGCGTCTGGGGCTCGATGGAGTTCGCGCAGGCGTGCAGCTCGCTCGGCGTGCGGCCGATAACCGGCGCCGAGCTGACCGTGACCGGCGACGGGCCGCTCCCGTTCCACATCACCCTGCTGGCCGAGAGCCGCGAGGGGTATCGCAACCTCTGCCTGCTGCTGACCGAGTCGCATCGCGGCACGCGCCCGAAGCCGGGGCGCGATCCCCTCCCCCCCACGCTCCCGCTCGCCGAGCTCGAGCGCCGCGCCAGCGGCCTCGTGTGCCTGTCGGGATGCGCGCGCGACGGCGCCGCGGCGGGACGCTGGGAGCGCGGCGATCCCCGCGGCGCCGAGGCGCTGGCGCGCCGGCTCGTGGCGGCGTTCGGCCGCGAGCGCTTCCGGATCGAGCTCCAGCGACCGCTGTGGCGGCGAGACCGGACTCGCAATCGCTGGCTCGCGGGGCTCGCCGGGATGCTGCGCGTCGGCTGCGTGGCGACGGGCGACGTCCACATGCACGACCGCGGCCGCGCCGCGCTCCAGGACGCGCTCGTCGCCGTCCGCCTGCTGGGGACGCTCGAGGAGACCGAGCCGATGCGGCGGGGGAACTCGTCTTTCTGGCTGCGCCCTCCGGACGAAACGGCGACGCTGCTTCGCGACCATCCCGACGCCGTCGCCGAGAGCGCGCGGATCGCCGAGCGGCTCGAGTTCGACCTCACGCGGGACCTGGGCTATCGCTACCCGGGGTCCGAGGACCCCGAGGCCGACCGCACCCTGGCGGAGATCTGTCGCGCACGGCTCGAGCACCGCTACGCAGAGACGCGCGAGCATCGCGAGGCCGGGAGCCGGCTCGAGGAGGAGCTCGAGGTGATCCGCAGGCTGCGGCTGTCGGGATTCTTCCTGCTGCACTACGACCTGCTCGAGCTTGCGCGCGAGGTCGCCGCAGAGGTCCGCGGTCCCGACTCGGTTCGGATGCTGCTGCCGCCGGGGCGCGGGCGAGGCTCGAGCGTGAGCTCGGTCGTCTGCTACCTGACCGGGCTCTCGCACGTCGACCCGATCCGCAACGGACTCTTCCTCGGACGATTCCTCAACGACGAGATCACCGATGCGCCCGACATCGACCTCGACTTCCCGCGCGACATCCGTGAGCGGCTGATCCCGCGCGTGCACCAGCGCTACGGTCCCGAGCGCTCGGCGCTGGTCGCAGCGTTCGCGACCTACCAGTCGCGTGGCGCAGTCCGCGGTCTCGGCAAGGCGCTCGGCCTGCCGCCCGGAGAGATCGAGCGCGTCGCGAAGATGGTCGACGTCCACGGACGCGCCGCCGACGTCGAGCGCGACATCACCGAGGCGATCGGCAAACACCGTGCCGACTCGGTCCGCTGGCGGGCGCTGGCACGACTCGCCCGCGAGGTCTGGGGCCTCCCCCGCCACGTCTCGCAGCACCCCGGCGGGATGGTGCTGTCGACCGATCCGCTGACCGAGCTGTGTCCGGTGCAACCGGCGGCGATGGAGGGGCGCCAGATCGTGCAGTGGGACAAGGACTCGTGCGCCGACGCCGGGTTCTTGAAGATCGACCTGCTGGGGCTGGGGATGCTGTCCGCGGTCGAGCGCTGCGTCGACGAGATCGCTCGCGCGCGCGGCGAGCGAATCGACCTCTCGCGGGTCCCGCTCGACGACGAAGAGGTGTTCGAAGCGATCCGCGGGGCCGACACGGTCGGCGTGTTCCAGATCGAGAGCCGGGCGCAGATGCAGATGCTGCCGCGGACGCTGCCCCAGGACATCGACGACATCACGGTCCAGGTCGCGCTCGTGCGGCCGGGGCCGATCCAGGGAGGCGCGGTCCACCCCTACATCGAGCGGCGAAAGCGGCTGCGCGAGGATCCCTCGTGGAACGTCCCCTACGAGCATCCCTCGCTCGAGCCGATCCTCGAGGACACGCTCGGGGCGATCGTGTTCCAGGAGCAGGTGATCCAGGTGGCGATGGCGCTGGCCGGGTTCAGCTCGAGCGAGGCCGAGGGCCTGCGGCGGGCGATGAGCCGCAAGCGCTCAGAGGAGGCGGTGCTCGCCTACCGCGACCGCTTCCTCGCCGGGGCCGCAGAGCGCGGCGTCGAGCGCGAGGTCGCCGAGCGCGTGTTCGAGCAGGTGCGTGGGTTCTCGGGGTTCGGGTTCCCGAAGGCGCACGCGGTCGCGTTCGGTCTGCTCGCCTACCAGTCGACGTGGCTGCGCGTGCACCGCGGGCGCGAGTTCCTGTGCGCGCTGCTGAACGAGCAGCCGATGGGCTTCTATCCGCCCGACGCGCTCGTCCACGAGGCGCAGCGGCGCGGGATCGGGGTCCTCGGCCCCGACGTCAACCGCAGCCGCGTCGAGTGCGGGGTCGAGTCGGGAGACGGGGTCGAGTCGGGAGACGGGGTCGAGTCGGTGGATATGGTGAGAATCGGGCTCGGCTATGTGCACGGCCTGCGCGAGGACGACGCGGCGGCGATTGTCGCCGAGCGCGATTGCGCCGGCGCCTACGCGAACGTCTCGGAGCTCGCTTCGCGCTCGGGTGTCGGGCGCGACGCGCTCGAGCGCCTGGCGTGGGCGTCGGCGTGCGACGAGCTCGCCGGGGAGATCGAAGGCGCGAGCGCGCGCCGCGAGGCGCTGTGGCGGCTGGGGACGGTCGCGGGCGCGGCGCGCAGCGGCGGGGACGCGGTCCAGCTGCCGCTGCCACTCGAGGCGCCGACGTCGCCGCCGCTGCGCGAGCAGACGCCGTGGGAGCGGCTGGTCGCCGACTACGCGTCGACGGGGATGGCGCTCGGCGCACACCCGATGAGCCTGATGCGAGACGAGATCGACGACGGGATCACCTCGAGCGACGGGCTCGAGCGGATCGCAGACGGCGCCCCGGTCGAGGTCGCGGGGCTGGTCGTCGCCCGCCAGCGGCCGGGGACGGCGAAGGGGGTGACGTTCATGCTGCTCGAGGACGAGTGGGGATGGATCAATCTTGTGATCCCGCCGCGGGTGTACGAGCGCCACCGCCGGGCCGTGAGGAACGCGCCGTTCGTGCTCGCCGGCGGGCGGCTCGAGCGCCGCGAGGGCGTGACGAACGTGCTCGTCGGGCGCCTCGCGCAGATCGCGCGGCTGGACTTGCCGGGCGCCGAGGTGCGCCAGATCGAGCCGCCCCCGGGGCGCGAAACGGGGCGCGACGCGGGCGAGCTCGGCGCGGTGCTACCCGCCGCGCACAGCTTCGGGCGGCGGGGCCGCTGACCCGGGCGGCGATTCGCGGCGGTCCTCCGGGCGGCCGAATCGGGCCCGATTCGTGCCTGGGATGCAAGATGCGTTGCAGAACGTGTGTTCTGTCCGCGCCCCGGCCTACGGTGACCGCTGCATGACCCGAACGCGACTTGCCACCCGACTGCTCAGCGGCCTCGACCTGGCTATCGACCTGGTCACGCTGGGCGAGTACGGGCTTGAGCCGCTGCCCGCCGGCCACCACGAGGGTCGAGAGCGGAGCGGCAACGGTCATGGCGACGGGCGTGGGCGCGAGGAGGTCGACCTCCGGGTCGACTGGGAGGTCCTCGCGCCCGCCCGTCGTGGCGAGTCGGGGCTCGACGCGCGCCTGCCCCGGCGCCGAGCCGCCGCGTAGCTCAGGTCAGTCGGCTTCGCCGCGATCCACCGCGGCGATCAGCTCGCGGCCGGTCTTGAGTGCACGCCCGATCACGTGCGGGTCGAGGTTCTCGTAGGTATCGCTCGGCAGGTGGAGGTTCGGGATCGTCTCGTCCTGCGCCGAGAGCGTCAGCGCCCGTCCGCCCCGCGCGAGGACGACCGAGGTGTCGTAGGTCAGCCCGGCGGGGTCGTCGGTCGGCTCGAGGTCGAGATCGGGACAGCGCTCCGCAATCGCCGCCGCGGCGGCGATCAGGCCCGGATCGGCGTCCCACTTGTCGATCACGCCCTCGCGGCGCAGATAGCGCAGCGTCGCGGGACCGCCGAGGCTGTCGAAGTTGAGGAACAGCCAGCCGGACGTGTCGCGGCCGCGCACGAACGCCTGCGATCCCAGCAGGCCCGCCTCCTCGCATCCCGTCATCAGCAGCACGACGCGCGTGCTCTCGGGCGGCTCGGCGGCGCACGCGAGGGCGAGCTCGACGGCGATCGCTGCGCCGGAGGCGTTATCGCTCGCTCCGGGGACGTCCTCGCCGCGCAGCTCGCGCTCGACGAGCAGCACGAGGCCCACGGCGATGATTGCCCGGGCCGCGGCGAGAACGCCGCGGCCCGGGTGGGATCGCGCCAGCAGCGGCTCCGCGCCCTGCGCCAGCACCGCGAGTGACTGGAGGCTGATCACGCGCGTGAGGTACGGGGCGAGCGCCGGATGGAACACCATCCCGCTGCGCGAGGTGTCGAGGTGGCAGACGAGGCAAAGCGTCCGCCGCGCCTCGCCTCGGGGCGCGATCTCGGCGACGACGTTCTGGCTCGGCCGCCGCGAGAGGCGGTCGGAGAGCGGCGTCCACCGCAGCGAGCCCTCGCTGGCGAGCCCCGCGGCGGCGGCGAGCGCGAGGGTGCTCCGCGCGGCCCAGCGGCGCCTCGGAAGCAGCGCGGGCGCGAGAGCCGCTCCGAGGATCGCCGCGTATGGCTCGATGAAGCTCGCGTAGCCCTCGAAGGGCTCGAGCTCGGCGGCGATGCCGCCGGCGCGAAGCTCGTCGTGCATCCGCTCAGCCGCGCGGCGCTCCGCCTCGCCGGTCGGCCGGCGGGGGCCGATCTCCTCGCACAGGACCCGGATCCGGCCGAGGGTCCGCTCGGGAGCAATGTCGCGGGTTGCCGTGGCATCCACGAGCTCATCGTATGGCGCATCCGGGCACGAAAAAGGGCCCTCTCGCGAGGGCCCTTTGAAAGAAGACCGGCGGCGACCTACTCTCCCGGGCGGTTGCCCGCCAAGTACCATCGGCGCTGAGGGGCTTAACGGCTCTGTTCGGAATGGGAAGAGGTGTGGCCCCCTCGCTATCGCCACCGAAACCGGCGAGACCACCGGCCCCGGCGCGGCTTGAAAACTGCACTCAGGCCAAACGGAAATAGAAAACGTCAAGCCCTCGACCCATTAGTACCGGTTTGCTGAGAGCATCACTGCTCTTTCACATCCGGCCTATCGACCTGGTGGTCTACCAGGGGTCTTACTCCCTCAAGGGGATGGGAGAGCTCATCTCGAGGTTGGCTTCCCGCTTAGATGCTTTCAGCGGTTATCCAGTCCGCACGTAGCTAGCCTGCCATGCCCTTGGCAGGACAGCAGGTACACCAGAGGTGCGTTCATCCCGGTCCTCTCGTACTAAGGATGACTCCTCTCAACTCTCCAACGCCCACGGCAGATAGGGACCGAACTGTCTCACGACGTTCTGAACCCAGCTCGCGTGCCGCTTTAATGGGCGAACAGCCCAACCCTTGGGACCTACTCCAGCCCCAGGATGCGACGAGCCGACATCGAGGTGCCAAACCGGTTCGTCGATGTGGACTCTTGGAACCGATAAGCCTGTTATCCCCGGAGTACCTTTTATCCGTTGAGCGACGGCGCTTCCACTCGCAACCGCCGGATCACTAAGCCCAACTTTCGTTCCTGCTCGATCCGTCGATCTCGCAGTCAGGCTCCCTTATTGCCTTTACACTCTGCGCACGATTTCCGACCGTGCTGAGGGAACCTTTGGGCGCCTCCGTTACTCTTTGGGAGGCGACCGCCCCAGTCAAACTGCCCACCTGACACTGTCCGCATACCCGATCAGGGCGATGCGTTAGAAGCCCAGAACACCAAGGGTGGTATCTCAAGGTTGGCTCCACGGCTACCGAAGTAGCCGGTTCAAAGCCTCCCACCTATCCTGAGCGAGATATCCCGAACTCCAATATCAAGTTGCAGTAAAGGTTCACGGGGTCTTTCCGTCTTGCCGCGGGTACTCGGCATCTTCACCGAGACTTCAATTTCACCGAGCCCCTCGTTGAGACAGCGTCCAAGTCGTTACGCCATTCGTGCAGGTCGGAACTTACCCGACAAGGAATTTCGCTACCTTAGGACCGTTCCTTACTGTTACTACCGCAACCAGTAGATCGCGGCGGGTGGCTCATTTCTGGCCACCTCTCACGGTCGCCCGTGAGAGCGGACTATCTCATCTCTCCCACCACTCAGCGGAGAGCTCGGCGTATAGTCTCTGAGGATTCCCTCGGGCAGCTCCTGAGCAGAGCTCCGCGCTCGAGGGCCTTTCCTGCTGATTGTCCGCACCGGTCGCATTGTCACTACCGAATGAATGGCATCGGTAGTAGCGCCGGATACTCGGAGGTTCCAGCATATGGCCGAGTTTTACAACTACCTCGGTCAACTGATAGTTACGGCCGCCGTTTACCGGGGCTTGGCTTCGTCGCTTCGCCACAAGTGGCTAACGACTCCGCGTAACCTTCCGGCACCGGGCAGGCGTCAGCCCCTATACATCGTCTTTCGACTTAGCAGAGGCCTGTGTTTTTGGTAAACAGTCGCTTGGACCTATTCACTGCGGCCCCCTCGGGCTCCAACCGTACGGTCTTCACCCTACCGGGGCGCCCCTTATCCCGAAGTTACGGGGCGATTTTGCCGAGTTCCTTAACGAGGGTTAGCTCGCTCACCTTAGTATTCTCTACCTGTCCACCTGTGTTGGTTCTCGGTACGGGCACGAGTGTCCTGCCTAGAGGTTTTTCTCGGAGGCATGGGTGCGGGGACTGGCCGGCGGTCAAGCCAGCTGGCATCGCACCTCGCGTAAACGCCGCGGCGGATTTGCCTACCGCGACTGGCTACGTGCTTGCCCCAGGACGACCATCGCCTGGGTTCCCTTTCCCTTCCTCGTCACCCCATCGGTCATAGCGGACACGACGTGGTACGGGAATATCAACCCGTTGGCCATCGGCTACGCCTTTCGGCCTCGCCTTAGGTCCCGACTAACCCTGAGCAGACGAACTTTACTCAGGAAACCTTGGACAATCGGTGGAGGGGATTCTCACCCCTCTTGCGCTACTTATGCCGGCATTCTCGCTTCCTGCCGCTCCACGCCGGCTTTCGCCACCGCTTCGCAGCAACAGGAACGCTCTCCTACCGCTCACGGATCCCGCAGGATTCGTGAGCTCACAGCTTCGGAGGCTAGCTTGAGCCCCGTTGAATTGTCCGCGCCCGAACACTTGACCAGTGAGCTGTTACGCACTCTTTCAAGGATGGCTGCTTCTAAGCCAACCTCTTGGTTGTCTCGGCATTCGGACATCGTTTCCCACTTAGCTAGCACTTGGGGTCCTTAGCTGGTGATCTGGGGTGTTTCCCTCTCGCGCACGAAGTTTATCCCCCGCGCACTGACTCCCAGAATGAACGTAACGGTCTTCGGAGTTTGCCTGAAGTCGGTAACCTGGTAGGGCCCCTAGTCCAAGCAGTGCTCTACGGCCGATACGCAATTATCTGAGGCTATACCTAAATATATTTCGGAGAGAACCAGATATCTCCGGGCTTGCTTAGCCTTTCACTCCTATCCACAGGTCATCCGCCCAGTTTTCAACCTAGGTCGGTTCGGTCCTCCACGAGGTCTTACCCTCGCTTCAACCTGCCCATGGATAGCTCGCCCGGTTTCGGGTCTACCGCCCGTGACTCAATCGCCCTGTTCAGACTCGCTTTCGCTGCGGCTCCGCTCATCGCTTAACCTTGCCACGGACGAGTAACTCGCCGGCCCGTTATGCAAAAAGTACGCCGTCACACCCGAAGGTGCTCCGACCGCTTGTAGGCATGCAGTTTCAGGTACTATTTCACTCCCCTTCTGGGGTGCTTTTCACCTTTCCCTCACGGTACTAGTTCACTATCGGTCACCAGGTAGTACTTAGCCTTGGAGGGTGGTCCCCCCAGGTTCAGACCGCGTTTCACGGCAGCGGTCCTACTCAGGAACTTCGATCGACAGGCCAGTCGCTTTCGTCTACGGGACGATTGCCCTCTGTGGTGCGAGGTTCCACTCGCTTCGACTAGCGGCTGACTTGGTAACTGTCGCCGGGTCGGACACGACCCGGACACGAAGTCCTACGACCCCTGGCAGGCAACGCGTGTCCGCTTGCACCTGCCGGGTTTAGGCTGATCCCCGTTCGCTCGCCACTACTTGGGGAGTCTCGGTTGATTTCCTTTCCTCGGGTTACTGAGATGTGTCAGTTCACCCACTTGCCTTCCAGCGTCTATGTGTTCAACGCTGGACGACGCCGCATTACCGGCGTCAGGTTTCCCTATTCGGAGATCCGCGGATCAAAAGCTGTTCAGCGCCTTCCCGCGGCTTATCGCAGCCGTCCACGTCCTTCTTCGGCTCCCGGTGCCAAGGCATCCACTGCCTGCCCTTAGCATCTTGACGGTGAGTCTCCGCCCACGCACCGAAGCGCGCAGACGGGCTATTACCCGTTTGGCCTTTGTGCAGTTTTCAAGCTTCGCCGAGGCCGGCCGGCGGATGACCTCCGCCGTCGCGGTCTCTCAAAACTGAGCAGCGCGCCGAAGCGCTTTCGCGCCCAGGCCCGGTCGACGTTTCGGGATCGGCCGGTCACCCGTGGCGACCGGCTCACCCTCCGCCCGGCTCGAGGCCGGGCGTGAAGAGCTCCCTAGAAAGGAGGTGATCCAGCCGCAGCTTCCGCTACGGCTACCTTGTTACGACTTCACCCCAATCACGAGCCCCACCTTCGACGGCTCCCTCCCTTGCGGGTTGGGTCACCGGCTTCGGGTGTTGCCCGCTTTCGTGGTGTGACGGGCGGTGTGTACAAGGCCCGGGAACGTATTCACCGCGGCATTGCTGATCCGCGATTACTAGCAACTCCAGCTTCATGGAGGCGAGTTTCAGCCTCCAATCCGAACCGAGACGCGCTTTTTGGGATTTGCTCCACCTTGCGGTATTGCGTCCCTTTGTACGCGCCAATGTAGCACGTGTGTAGCCCTGGACATAAGGGGCATGATGACTTGACGTCGTCCCCACCTTCCTCCGGTTTGTCACCGGCAGTATCCCATGAGTCCCCAACTGAATGCTGGCAACATGGGACAGGGGTTGCGCTCGTTGCGGGACTTAACCCAACATCTCACGACACGAGCTGACGACAGCCATGCACCACCTGTGAAGGTGTCCCGAAGGAAGACCGTGTTTCCACGGCTGTCACCCACATGTCAAGCCCAGGTAAGGTTCTTCGCGTTGCGTCGAATTAAACCACATGCTCCGCTGCTTGTGCGGGCCCCCGTCAATTCCTTTGAGTTTTAGCCTTGCGGCCGTACTCCCCAGGCGGGGCACTTATTGCGTTAGCGTCGGCACGGGAGGAGTCGACACCTCCCACACCTAGTGCCCATCGTTTACGGCGTGGACTACCAGGGTATCTAATCCTGTTCGCTCCCCACGCTTTCGCGCCTTAGCGTCAGTACCGTCCCAGCGAGCTGCCTTCGCTATCGGTGTTCTTCCTGATATCTGCGCATTCCACCGCTACACCAGGAGTTCCACTCGCCTCTTCCGGACTCTAGCCCGACAGTATCCACCGGCCTTCAACGGTTAAGCCGTTGACTTTTACAGCGGACTTGTCGGGCCGCCTACGCGCGCTTTACGCCCAATGATTCCGGACAACGCTTGCCCCCTACGTATTACCGCGGCTGCTGGCACGTAGTTAGCCGGGGCTTCTTCTGGAGGTACCGTCAGTGCGGGAGGCTATTCGCCCCCACACCTTCGTCCCTCCTGAAAGGGGTTTACAACCCGAAGGCCTTCTTCCCCCACGCGGCGTTGCTGCGTCACGCTTTCGCGCATTGCGCAAGATTCCCCACTGCTGCCTCCCGTAGGAGTCTGGGCCGTGTCTCAGTCCCAGTGTGGCTGATCGTCCTCTCAGACCAGCTACCCATCGTCGCCTTGGTGAGCCATTACCTCACCAACTAGCTAATGGGCCGCGGGCCCCTCCCAATGCGGAGGCCGAAGCTTCCTTTACCCGACCGGCTGATGCCGGCAGGGCACATCCGGTATTAGCCCGAGTTTCCTCGGGTTGTCCCGGTCATCGGGGCAGGTTACCCACGTGTTACTCACCCGTTCGCGGCTTTGCTCCAGGCCGAAGCCTGGTTCGTCGCTCCACTTGCATGTGTTAGGCACGCCGCCAGCGTTCGTCCTGAGCCAGGATCAAACTCTCCGTGAAAAGTGTGACTTACGAAGAGCTGTCATGCCTGACTTGGCGCCGAGTACACAAAACGGCGCCGACATGACGAGGTTGTTGCCCACCCTGGCGAGGGTACGCCGGGTGGGTCGGGCCTGCGTGGCACGGGCACTGCCCGCGACACGCGTGCGCTGCTCAGTTTTCAAAGACCGCCGCCGGGCCGCGGGAGGGACTCTCCCGAGGCACGGTCCGCCTCGCAAGGCGGCCAGCCAGTATAGCCCGCATCGGACTTCCGGTGCCCGGCCCACGCTGATTTTCGACGCCCCTGCCGCGCAGGCGAACCGGGCGCAAGAGGGAGGATACCCGCCTCCCGGGCGACGGTTACACCCATTTGACGGGCGATCGGGCCCGCCCCCGGCTCAGCTCAGCCTGACCCGCTTGAAGCGGCGCTTGCCGAGCTGGACGATCTCGCCGTCGAGGCGCTCGGCGGGCACGTCGAGCTCGCCCGAGCCAAGGGTGGCGTCGCCGAGCTTCACTCCCCCCTGCTCGATCAGCCGGCGCGCCTCGCTGCGGCTGACCCCGAAGTGCTCGGCGAGCAGGGCCGGCAGGTGAACGGGCCCATCGGCGGCGATGCTGATCTCCTCGATGTCGTCCGGAGCGCGGCGCTCGACGTGGACGCGGTCGAAGCGCTGCTCGGCCGCCGCCGCGTCGTCGGAGTCGTGGAAGCGCTCGACGAGCCGCCGCGCGAGCTCGCGCTTCGCCCGCATCGGCTCGGCGGCGGCGTCACCGGGCTCGGACTCGTGGAGAAGCAGCCGCCGGTACTCGGCCGCCGCGTCGTCGGGGACGCTCATCAGCTTCCCGAACATCTCCTCGGGCGGATCCGTCACCCCGACGTAATTCCCGAGCGACTTGCTCATCCTGCGCACGCCGTCGAGCCCGGGAAGGATCGGCATCGTCAATACCGACTGCGGGGGCCTTCCGAGCGCCTGCTGTACGTCGCGCCCGAACAGCAGGTTGAATTTCTGGTCCGTCCCGCCGAGCTCGACGTCGGCGTCAATCGCAACCGAGTCATACCCCTGCAGCACCGGATACATGAGCTCGAGCGCCGAGACCGGCTTGCCCGCCTTCATCCGCGAGTCGAAGTCCTCGCGCTCGAGCAATCGCGCAACCGTGAACCGCCGCACGAGCTTGAACAGCTCCGAGGTCCCCATGTCGAGCCACTCACTGTTCCGCCGCACCTCCGTCCGCCCCGGGTCGAGGACCTTGTACGCCTGCTCCTGGAACGTCGCCGCGTTGGCGTCGATCTGCTCGTCCTCGAGCAGCGGGCGCTCGGTCGATTGACCGCTCGGATCACCCACCCGCGCCGTGAAATCCCCGACGATCAGCACGACTATGTGGCCGGCGTCCTGGAACTCGCGGAGCTTGTCGAGCACGACCACATGCCCGAGGTGGATGTCCGGCGCCGTGGGGTCGATGCCCAGCTTGACGCGCAGCGGGCGGTCCTCGTCGAGCTGTTCCGCGAGGCGTCCTTCGGGCAGCGATTCGACCGCTCGCTCGGCCAGCCGGCGCGCTTGAACCTGCGAATCCGTCATCGCGCCAATGCTAGACTCACGCGCTCGCGCTCGGCGGGGCAGGGATGCCCTTGCTCGTGACTGGGACGAGTGCCAGACTTGCCGTATCTGCCGCACGCCAAGCCCGGGAGACCCCGGCTTAGCCGTATGCAGATTTCCACGGACGACAGCCCCCCGGACAATGGCCACCCGGCGTAGGCGCCGACCCGAAGACCGCCTCGGCGACGAGGACCTCTTCCGGGAGCGGCCCGGAAACGGTGCGCCCGATGATTCCTGGCTGGACGAGTTCGACTCGGGGAACGGCCATGACGACGGCGGCAACGGGAACGGCGCCCGCCGCAAGGTCGGCGACCCCCTCGGCCTCGGCGAGAACGGATCGAACGGCGCCGACACGACCTCCCAGCCACTGTTCGGACGCCCGATGGAGAAGCTGCGTGAGCTTCGCACAGGGACCCACAAGCTTCTCGAGCGCACGAAGACGACGACCTCGCACCCGAAGACGAAGACGAAGACAAAGACGAAGGGGCCGGCACCGCGCACGAAGTCGTCGCGCTCGGCGCGCACGAAGCGCGCCAAGCCGCCGCGCACGCGGCGCAGCCGCGGCGCCCCGGAGGGGGGGCCCGAGGCGCTCCTCGCCCCCACCCCCTCGCGCACCGGGCGGCTCAGCGACCTGGGCCGCAACGGGCTCAGCGCGCTTCGGGACCTGCGCGAGGACGGGATGCGCCGCCTCCGCAAGGGCAACGGCGAGCCGCCGCTCAAGATCGGCCCCGGCCTGCCGCCGGCCGACGGGACCCCGCCGAAGCGCAACAAGCCGCGGCTGAAGAAGCTTCGCGTCGCGCTGGTGCTGTTCGGGCTTGCCCTGCTCGCACTGGTCTCCTGGATCTTCGGGATCATGATGTCGGTCACCCAGGACCTTCCCCAGCTCCAGAACCGCGAGCAGTTCAAGCACGCGCAGAACTCAGTCGTCCTCGACCGCACCGGCGCGAAGCTCGCGACCCTGACCGGTAACCAGCACCGCATCCTCGTCAGCTCGGGCGACATCTCGCAGACCGTGAAGCAGGCCGTGATCTCGATCGAGGACCAGCGCTTCTATCAGCACCGCGGCGTCGACTATCAGGGCATCCTGCGAGCGATCGGACAGGACGTCCTCCACCAGGGCTCGGTCCAGGGTGCGTCGACGATCACGCAGCAGTTCGTCAAGAACGCGCTCAAGGCACAGGCGAGTCGTACCGTGTTCGAGAAGCTTCGCGAGGCCGCGCTCGCCTATCAGCTCGAGCGCCACTGGACCAAGGACAAGATCCTCACCGAGTATCTGAACTCGATCTACTTCGGCGAGGGCGCGTACGGGATCGAGTCCGCCGCCCAGACCTACTTCGGCTGGAATCACCCCGGCTGCGGCGACCCGGGGAACCGCTGCGCCTCGCAGCTGTACCCGGAGGAGGCCGCCCTGCTCGCCGGGATGATCTCCTCGCCGAGCGGCTACTCCCCGCGCAACTTCCCCACCGCAGCGAAGGCGCGCCGCAACCTCGTGCTCCAGAAGATGGTCGAGCAGGGGAGCCTGTCGGCCGACGAGGCGGCGACCGCGGAGGCGAAGCCGCTGCCGAAGCCTTCGCAGATCCACTCGCCGACCGACAACTCCGAGGCGCCGTACTTCACCGATTGGCTGAAGCAGCAGCTCGTCGATCGCTACGGCGCCGGCGAGGCGTTCGGCGGCGGGCTCCGGGTCAAGTCCACCCTCGATCTCGAGTTTCAGCGCGCCGCCGAGGACGACGTCTACGGGACCGTCTCCCCGCTGGGCCTGTCCGGATCGGCGGTCGTAATTGACAATAAGACCGGCGGGGTGCTGGCGATGGTCGGAGGGTCCGACTACCAGAGCAAGCCGTTCAACCTCGCGACGAACGGACACCGCCAGCCCGGGTCCTCGTTCAAGCCGTTCACGCTCGTTACCGCGCTCGAGAAGGGACACTCGCCGGACGAGACCTTCACCTCACAGCCAAAGACCTTCCAGTTCCACGTCAAGGGGTACAAGAAGCCGCAGCAGTTCTACGTCCACAACTACAACGACGAGTACGGAGGGGTGAGATCGATCGCGACCGCGACGACCTTCTCCGACAACTCGGTGTACGCGGAGCTGGGGCTCCAGCTCGGGACCACCGCGATCGCCCACACCGCGAAGGCGATGGGGATCCAGACCAAGGTCTCGACCAACCCCGCCATGATCCTCGGTGGACTCGAGGAGGGCGTGACTCCGCTCGAGATGGCGTACGCGTACACCACCCTGGCCCGCCACGGAGCCCGCGTCGGCGGCTCGATGGACAGCGTTCCCGGCCCAGGCCTCGGCCCCGTCGGGATCAGCCAGGTCACCGACCCGAACGGCAACCTCGTCAAGGACGAGACCGGCGCCTCGGGGCGCGACGAGGTCCGTAACGCTCAGGTTGTCCCGCGCGGCTACGCCGATGAAGCCGTGGGGATCCTGCGCACGGTCGTCACCGAGGGAACCGGTAAGCGCGCCGACATCGGCGGCGACGTCTGGGGCAAGACCGGAACGACCGAGAACAACGGCGACGCCTGGTTCTGCGGCGCGAACACCGCCGTGACCGCGTGCGTGTGGGTCGGCCACGCCGACAGCAACAAGCCGATGGAGACCGAGTTCGGCGGCCAGCCCGTCGACGGTGGAACGCTCCCGGCCGAGATCTGGGCCTCGATCGTCAGCGACTACGAGTCGATCGTCCCGGGCCAGGGCAAGGCAACCAGCACCTCGACGACGACGTCGACCTCGACCGCTGCGCCGACCACGAGCGCGCCGACGAGCTCGGCGGCGCCCGCCCCGACTGCGGCACCAGCAGCACCCGCGACGCCCGCACCGGCCGCACCCGCGCCCACCGGCGGCGGCGGAGCTACCGGCGGCGCCGGCGTCGCCCCTAAGCGCTAGCTGCGCTCGCGAGCGGCACCGGTCGCGACAGGAAGCGGCTCGAGGCCGCGCAGAAGCGCCACGGCCGGTCGGCGGCGCGCGAGATCCCGATCCGCGGCGCGGTCGCGACCTCGACGTCGGCCCACTCCGGCGAGGGCCCGGCGAGGTCGAACGGCGGTTCGGCGAGGCTCGCGCCGTCCTCGCCGAGGCCGACGCCGAGCGCCTCGGTCAGCTTGCCCGGGCCCGAGCACAGCTCGCGGACCTCGTCGCGGCCGCGGCGGCGGCGCATCTCGTCGATCCCCCAGCGGGGCTCGAGCGCTCGAAGCAGCACCGCGCCGGGGATGCCGTCAGGCTCGCAGACCGCGTTCAGGAGGTTGTGGATCCCGTACGAGAAGTAGACGTACGCGTACCCGGGAGACCCGAACAGGACCTCGTTGCGCGGCGTGCGGCCGTTGTACGCGTGACACGCGGGGTCCCCATCGGCGTAGCTCTCGGTCTCGACGATCAGGCCGCCGACCCCGCGGAAGCTGAGTCCGCACCCGATCAGGTCCCGCGCCACGTCGTGCACCGAGCGCGCGAAGAACGCGCGCTCAAGCCGCGACGCGCCGGCGGGGGCGTCGCGGACGCTCATTCGTCGAGGGCCGCGAGTGCGGCGCGCGCCGCGTCGAGCTGCTCGGCGACCCGAGCCTTCGCCGTACCCCCCGCCGAGATCTTCGTCTCGGGCCAGCGCTCGGGTCGAAGCGCCTCGTAGAAGTCGTCCCCGAGCAGGTCCGAGGCCTCGGCCACCTCCTCGGGCGAGAGCTGGGCGAGGCTCACTCCCCGCTCGAGCGCCAGCCGCACCAGCCCGCCGACCACGCCGTGGGCCTCGCGGAACGGCATCCCCTTGCGCACGAGGAGATCGGCGACGTCGGTCGCCCCGAGCATCTCGTCGGCCGCCGCCTCGGCGAGCCGATCGCGGTGGAAGCTCAGTCCCCCGATCATCGTCGCGGCGGCCTCAAGGCACAGCTCGAGGTTGTCGACGGCGTCGAACAGCGCCTCCTTGTCCTCCTGCATGTCCTTGAAGTAGCCGAGCGGCAGCCCGTGCATCACCCCGGTGAGCGTCGTCCACCCCGCGGCGATCCGCGGTGCCTTTCCCCGCAGCAGCTCCGCCGCGTCCGGGTTCTGCTTCTGGGGCATGATGCTCGACCCCGATGAGAAGCTCTCCGCCACGGTGCAGAATCCGAACTCCTGGGTCGACCACAGCACGATGTCGGCTCCGAGCCGCGACAGGTGGACCGCGCAGGTCGAGGCGGCCCCGAGGTAGTCCAGCATGAAGTCCCGGTTCGATATTGCGTCGAGCGAGTTCTCGCTCGCCGTCTCGAAGCCGAGCTCGCGCGCCACCGCGTCGCGGTCGAGATCCCAGCCGACCCCGGCGAGCGCGCCCGAGCCGAGCGGGAGCGAGACCGTCGCCGCGCGCGCCGCGCCGAACCGGCCCGTGTCGCGCAGCAGCATCCAGAAGTAGGCGAGCAGATGGTGGCCGAGGTAGATCGGCTGCGCCCGCTGCCCGTGCGTGTACCCGGGAAGCGGCCAGTCGGCGTGGCGCTCGGCGAGCGCGAGCAGCTCGCTCATCAGCCGACCCACCAGCTCGATCGCCCGCTCGGCGTGATCGCGAACGAACATCGCGACGTCCGTCGCCACTTGGTCGTTTCGCGACCGTCCGGTGTGGAGCCTGCCGCCGACTGGGCCAGCGATCTCGATCACCCGGCGCTCGATCGCCATGTGGATGTCCTCGTCGCCGTCCTCGAACGGAAACGTCCCCGACTCGAGCTCCTCCGAGACAGCGTCGAGACCGCGCTCGAGCTCGCGCAGCTCGTCGGAGTTGATCGCCTCGGCGCGCTCGAGCGACCGAGCATGGACGCGGGACTGCTCGATGTCGTACGGAGCCAGGCGATGGTCGTAGCCGATCGACGTGTTTATGCGCTGGAACAGCGGGTCCGGAGGCTCTCGGAAGCGTGACATTCGCCGCAGTCTAAGCAGGAGATACGCTGCGACGCAGTGATTTTGGCGTGAGATATCTGGTCACGGGGGGAACCGGCAAGGTCGGAAACGCGGTCGCGAGGGCACTCGCTGACCGCGGCGACGAGGTCGTCGCGCTCGTGCGCCAAGCGGCGCGCGGCCGGGAGGCGCTGCCGCCGGGGATCGAGCTCGCGGTCGGCCACGTCAACGAAACCGACGCTCTCGCCCGCGCGGTCGAAGGCGCCGACGGCGTCTTCAACTGCATGGGGCTCCCCGAGCAGTGGCTTCGCGACGACGGCAGATTCGATCAGGTCAACGCTCAGGGGTCGCTGAACGTGATCCGCGCCGCGCGCGAGGCCGGCGTCAAGCGTGCCCTGCACACTTCGACCTTCGACGTCTTCCACGCCGACCGCGGCGGCACCGTCCGCGAGGACGTCGTCGCCGACTACCCGAAGAACACGGCGTACGAGCGCTCGAAGCAGCACGCCGAGGAGCTCGTGCTCGCCGAGGCAGAGAACGGGATCGAGGTCGTGATCGCGAACCCCGCCTCCGTGTTCGGGCCGGGACCGGGAGGCACCGGGCTCGACCGCCTGATCCGCGACGGGATCCGCCGGCGGCTGCCGGCCACCCCGCCGGGCGGGATGACGATGGTCTACGTCGACGACGTCGCCTCCGGGCACCTCGCGGCGTTTGAGCGCGGAGAGCCGGGGGAGCGCTACGTGCTCGCCGACGGATTCTCGCCCTGCCGGGAAATCGTCAGGGCCGCCGTCGGCGCCGCCGGGCGCGGCTGGGTCCCGCCGTCGCTCCCCGAGCGCGCCGCAAGGGGCATGGCCGCGACCGGGGAGGCGATCTCGAACCTGATCAAACGCCCGCCGCTGATGGCTCGTGGCGAGCTCGAGTTCCTGCTCTGGGAGGCGCGCGCCGATTCCTCGAAAGCGCAGCGCGAGCTCGGCTTCGAGCCCACCGACTGGCGCGAGGGCATCGAGTGCACCGTGCGCTGGATGTCAGACTCAGGTCAGATCTAGATCTAGGCCGCCGACGAAAGGAGTCACTTGCGAGTCCGAGTCACGACCTGGCCTGACCTCGACCCCGAGGCCATCCAGCTGGTCCAGACCGAGAGCCTTCCGCGGTTGCGCGAGCTGCCCGGCTTCGAGGGCGCGATGCTGCTCTACGACCGCGACTCGGGCGAGGCGCAGTCGCTCGTGTTCTGGCGAGACGGTGAGTACATGCAGGCGGGCGCCGGCGTCGCCGAGCTCGAACGCTCGCGCCTGGTAGAGCTCGGCCTCGTCAAGGCCGACCCGGTCGAGAAGGTCTACGACGTCGAGCTCTCGCACTGGGCGACGCGCCAGGGTTAGCCCGAGAGTCCCCGAAACCGCTCCCGGCGCCTAGCCGGGGGCGGCAACGCGCAGCGCCTCGGCAAGCGCGACGCCCACGCGCTCGACCTGGTCCTCGGTCATCTCGGGGAAGAAGGGGAGCGCCAGAGAGCGCTCGGCGACCGACTCGGCGACCGGGAACTCGCCGCCGCGAAAGCCGAAGCGCTCGCGGTAGAACGGCATCAGGTGAATGCACGGCAGGTACCCCTTCGAGGCGATCCCGCGCTCGGCGAGCTCGCCGATCGTCGCCGTGCGGTCGGCGCCCTCGGGGAGCTGGACGACGAACACGAACCAGCTCCGGCGGGCGGCGCCGCGGTCCTCGCACGGCAGCCTCAGCCCCTCGATCCCGGCCAGGCGCTCACGGTAGGCGCCGGCGACCCGCGCCCGCGCCGCCAGCAGCTCGTCGAGGCGCTCGAGCTGGGCGACGCCGAGCGCGGCCTCCAGGTCCGAGATCCGGTAGTTGAAGCCGAGCCTGCCGTGGGCGAGCACGCCCATGTCCGGCGCGCGGCCCTGGTTGCGCTCGCTTCGCAGACGCTCAGCCATCTCGGGGTCCGAGGGAACGAGCGCTCCCCCCTCCCCCGTCGTCAGCTGTTTGTTGCCGTAGAACGCGAATGCGGCCGGGGTGTCGCGCGTGCCGACCATCCGCCCGTCCTCGTCGACGGCGCCGAGCGCCTCACATGCGTCCTCGAGCAACCCTAGGCCATGCTCTGACGCCAGCGCCTCGAGCGCCGGCATCTTCGCCGGGTAGCCGAAGATGTCGACCGGGAGGATCCCGGCGGTCCGCTCGCCGACGGCGGCGGCCGCGGCATCCGGGTCGAGGTTCAGCGTCTCCGGGTCGATGTCGCAGAACACCGGCGTCACGCCCTCGTAGAGGAGGCAGTTCGCCGAGGCGATGAAGCTCAGCGTGCTCGTCACGACCTCGTCCCCCGCCTTCCATCCGAGCGCCCGGACACCGAGGTGGAGCGCCGCGGTGCCGCTCGAGACCGCGACCACGTCCTCGACCCCGACCCACGCCGCGAGCTCGCGCTCGAAGCGCTCCGACATCGGCCCCAGCGACAGCTGTCCGGAGCGGATCACCTCGCGGACCAGCTCCTCCTCGCGAGCCCCCAAGTGAGGCTTAGCGAGCGGAATCGGATCAGACAAGGCTCATCCCGTCGCGGACCCGGCCGAACCGGACGCGGGAGCCGAGGATTCGGCCGGAATTGTCCTCGGGTGGTCATCACCTTCGGCCGTGGCGCGCTTTGGCTGGAAGGCGTACTCGAGCGAATCGACGAGCGCCTCCCACGACGCCTCGATGATGTTCTCGGAGACGCCGATCGAGCCCCACGACTCCCGGCCGTCGGAGGAGTCGAGAAGCACGCGGGTCACCGCCCCGGTCCCGTGGTGCTCGTCGAGGATCCGGACCTTGTAGTTGACGAGCTCGATGTCCGCGAGATGAGGATGGAGCTCGGTGATCGCCGAGCGCAGCGCCCTGTCGAGCGCGTTCACGGGGCCGTTCCCCTCCGCGGTGCGCAGGTAGCGCTTCCCCTGAATCCAGACCTTGATCGTCGCTTCGGTCTCGACTTTGCCGTCGGCGCGCTTCTCCGTCGTGACGCGGAAGCTCTCAAGCCGGAACAGCGGCTCGTAGCTTCCCGACTCGCGGCGCAGCAGCAACTCGAAGGATGCATCCGCCGCCTCGTAGTGGTAGCCGCGGTGCTCGCGCCGCTTCAGGTTCTCGACCGCGCGCCGCGCGCCCTCCTCATCGAGCTCGATCCCCGAGCGCTCGGCCCGGCTCAGCACGGAGCCCTTGCCGGACAGCTCCGAGATCAGCACTTCGCGCCGGTTCCCGACCAAATCGGGGTCGATGTGCTCGAATGTGCGCGCGTCCGCCTGCACGCCGGCGACGTGCATCCCGCCCTTGTGCGCGAACGCGTTCCGGCCGACGTAGGGCTGATCGGGGTCCGGAGCCATGTTGCAGAGCTCGGCCAGGTAGTGGGCGGTCTCGGTCAGGTGCTCGAGCCGGTCCTCGGGGATCACCGAGTAGCCGCGTTTGAGCTGGAGCGCGGGCAGGATCGAGACAAGGTTCGCGTTTCCGCAGCGCTCGCCATAGCCGTTGATCGTCCCCTGGACCAGCGTCGCACCGGCCTCGACGGCCGCGAGTGAGTTTGCGACCGCGCACTCGGCGTCGTTGTGGGTGTGGATGCCGATCGCCACCCGGTCGCCGAGCGCGTCGACGACGTCCGCGGTCGATGCCGCGATCTCGTCCGGGAGGCTGGAGCCGTTGGTGTCGCACAGCGTCACGTTCTCCGCCCCGCCCTCGGCGGCCGCGTTCAGGCACTCGAGCGCGTAGGCGCGATCGTCGCGCCACCCGTCGAAGAAGTGCTCGGCGTCGTAGATGACGCGCTTGCCACGGGCGACGCAGCACGCGATCGAGTCGCGGATCATCTCCAGGTTCTCGTCCGGGGAGACCCGGGTGACCTTGTCAAGGTGCAGCGTCCAGGTCTTGCCGACCAGCGTGACGACAGGCGCGAACGAGGAGGTGACGACCCGGAGGGCTTCATCGTCCTCGGCGGCGACGTCGCGGCGGCGGGTCATCCCGAACGCGCACACCTGGGCGCGCTCGAGGGGCTCCTCCGCGAGGAGCTCGAACAGCTCCTCCTCCTTCGGGTTCGAGCTCGGGAAGCCGGCCTCGATGTACTGCACGCCGAGGCGATCCAGCGCTCGGACGACGCGCGTCTTCTCAGCTGCCGACAGTGACATGCCCTGGCCCTGCATGCCGTCGCGCAACGTCGTGTCGTAGAGATTGACCTGCTTCAAGGGAGTTCCTTCCTTCGCTTCTGATCAGGGCGGCGGTTGAGGCGCGGTGAGAGATCTGGCTTCGGCCGCTGCGCCCCGATGTCATTTGGGGGCGCCCGAATTGGACCGCGAGCCGCGCTAGGCGGCTGCGGCGTCCGTAATTCGCCCGATATGCAGGAAGAAGGCCCTACGACCCATCGACGCTGACTTTACTCGGTTGCTCGACGAAGTCGAGCCACTCGAGGTACTCCTGAGCACGCCCGTGCAGCGCATCCTCGAACTTCGCCTGGATGTGTCGCGTGATCTCGCCCGGCTCACCGACGATGATGTCGTCGACCTCGCGGACCGGGACGAGCTCAGCCGCGGTCCCGGTGAGAAAGACCTCCTCGGCCATGTAGAGCTCGGCGCGCGCGATGTCGCGCTCCTCGACCGTGTAGCCGAGGTCGCGCGCAATCTGGATCACCGACTTGCGGGTGATCCCGTCGAGGATCGAGGCGACGTGCGGCGGCGTCAGCAGCACGCCGTCCCGGACGACGAAGACGTTCTCGCCCGAGCCCTCCGAGACCATCCCCCGCTGGTCGAGCAGGATCGCCTCGTCATAGCCCGCGTTCGCGGTCTCGCTCTTCGCCAGCACCGAGTTCAGGTAGTGCGCGGAAGCCTTCGCGTGCGGGATCAGCGAGTCGGGCGAGGTGCGCCGCCACGAGGAGACCTTGGCGCGGATTCCGCGCGTCTTCGACTCCTCGCCGAGGTAGGCGCCCCACGGCCACACCGCGATCGAGACCTCGATCGGGGCGTCCTGGGCGAACAGGCCCATGTTCCCGTAGCCGCGATGGGCCAGCGGGCGGACGTAGCAGCTCCGCAGCCCGTTACGGCGGATCAGCTCGTGGATCGCGTCCCGGAGCTCCTCGGTCGAGTACGGGATGTTGAGGTAGTAGTGCATCGCCGACTTCTCGAGCCGATCGAGGTGGTCGCGGTTGCGGAAGATCGCGGTCTGGCCGTCGTCGGTTTCGTAGGCGCGCATGCCCTCGATGACACCTGTCCCGTAGTGCAGCCCGTGGGTGAGGACGTGAACTTTTGCGTCCTCCCAGGCGACGAATTCACCGTTCATCCAGATGAGCTCGGAAGTCTCCACCGCGTCCTCCGTGTTGCCTGCCGCTTGCCTACGAGCGAGGAAGTATGCCCTATGCCCTCTTCACGATGTGGGGAGTCCCTCGATCACGGCCTCGGTCATTTCCTCGGTTCCTACCTCGACCTCGGCCGGTATGTCGGCCATCGGCGGCCGCTCGGATTCGACCCAGGCGAGATCGGGCGTCCGCAGCCCGCGCTCCAGCGCCGCCTCGACCGCCGCCTCGACCGCGGCGGCGTCGTCCGGACGGTCGAGGCCGTGACGGAGCATCAGCGCAACCGAGAGGAAGGTCGCGAGCGGGTTTGCGGCGCCGGTCCCGGCGATGTCCGGCGCCGATCCGTGCACGGGCTCGAACAGGCCCGGGCCGTCCGCCCCGAGACTGGCGGAGGGGAGCATCCCGAGCGATCCCGTCAGCATCGCCGCCTCGTCGCTGAGGATGTCGCCGAACATGTTCTCGGTCAGGATCACGTCGAAGCGCGCGGGCGCGGCGACGAGCTGCATCGCCGCGTTGTCGACGAGCATGTGCTCGAGCTCGACGTCGCCGTAGTCGACGGCGATCTCTTCGACCGTCTCGCGCCACAACCGCGAGGTCTCGAGCACGTTCGCCTTGTCGACCGAGGTCACCTTCGCCCCGCCGTCAGCCGCGGAGGCGCCCTCGCGGGCCGAGTCGAAGGCGACGCGCGCGATCCGCTCGATCTCATCGACCGCGTACTCGCAGGTGTCGTGGGCGCGGTCCTCGACGCGGGCGCGGTCGCCGAAGTAGATCCCGCCGGTGAGCTCGCGGACGACGAGCAGGTCGGTGTTCGCGATCCGCTCCGGGCGCAGGGGGCTCGCGTGCGCGAGCGACGGGCTCGGCCGCACCGGGCGCAGGTTCGCGTACAGGCCGAGGCCCTTGCGGAGCCCGAGCAGCCCCTGCTCGGGACGCGGCGCGTCGGGGTCGGTCGTCTCCCACTTAGGGCCGCCGACGGCGCCGAGCAAGACAGCGTCGGCGGAGCGGCAGGCGTCGAGCACCTCGTCGGTGAGCGCTGTCCCGTGGGCGTCGATCGACGCGCCGCCGACGATTTGCTCGTCGAGGTCGAAGCCGCCGAAAGCATCGAGCAAGCGCGCCGCGGACGCAGTGATCTCGGGGCCGATCCCGTCGCCGGGGAGCACTACCACCCGGCTCATCGCTCCGGCTTCCTCGCCTCGACGTTCAAGCGCACAAAGCGCATCTTGCCTGGATCGGGCAGCTGCTCGAGCACCGCCTCGAGATAGGGCTCGCGGAGCTCCTCCGGAAGCCGCGCCAGCTGGACCGGAACCCCGACCGTGCGGTGCCACTCGCGGGGCTCCTCGAGCCGCAGGGTCTTGACCTCCGCGTCACAGCGGACGACATCAAAGCCCGCCGTCTGGAGCCGGGCCCGCGTCTCCTCCGGGGTCGCGAACAGCCAAGGATGCTCGTAGCCGCGCAGGTACTCGGCGAACGGCGCGCGCCGCGCCGGGCTGCGAATCGAGGAGCGAAGCTCGCTGACGTTTCCGGCGCCGCCGAAGTGCGCGGCGAGCCGTCCGCCGGGCCGAAGCTCACCATGCAGCGACGCGAACAGCGCCTCGTGGTCGAGGATCCAGTGGAAGACGGAGGTCGAGAAGACGAAGTCGACGGGCTCGCCGAGGTCCAGGGCGGTGAGGTCGGCGCCGCGCACGTCGGCGCTCTCGCCGAGCGTCTCGCGCGCGATCTCGACCATCGACGGCGAGGCGTCGACCGCGATCACCCGCCCGCGCGGGATGCGCTCCACGAGCAGCTTCGTGACGCGGCCGGTGCCACAGCCGGCGTCGAGAACGACCTCGTCGCCGGCGAGCTCGAGCCCGTCCAGGAACCGCTTCCCGCCCGCGAGCTGCATGTCAGAGACACGGTGGTAGGCCTGAGCGTCCCAGTCGACCGGCTCGCTTGCCGACGTCACGCGGGCACCCACCGGTGGTCAGTCGGGCTTTCGCGCGTCGATGTTCAGCCGCACGTACTCGAGCTCGAGCGGCGTGCCCATGCGCTCGGCGACGCGATCGACGAACTCGTCGCGGTCCTCGGCGGGGAGCGCGTCGAGGAACGGACCCAGCGTGACCGTGCGCAGGAACGCCTTCGGGTCCTCCGGAGCGACGATCTTGTTCTCGAGCCAGCAGTGGGCGTCGGTGAAGCCGGCGGCGACAAGCCGCGGCTCGGTCTCCTCTGGGCCGTTGAAATTCCACATCGACGGCAGGCTCTCGAACGAGCTCGCGAAGCGCGGGTCCGAGGCGACCTCGATGATCACCTCGACGAGCGCTGCGACGTTGCCCCTGCCGCCGCACTGGGCGATCAGGCGACCGCCGGGGCGAAGCACCGCGTAGATGCGCTTGAACAGCAGGTCGTGGTCCTCGATCCAGTGGAAGACGGCATTCGAGAACACTGCGTCGACCGGCTCGTCGAGCTCGAGATCGACGAGATCGGCGTGGAAGACGTCGACGTCGTCGCCGAGAGTCTCGCGCGCCTTCTCGACCATCTGCTCGGAGCCGTCGACGGCGATCACGCGGCCGTTCGGCAGCTTCTCAACGATCACCTCGGTGACGCGGCCGGTACCGCAACCGGCATCGAGCACGGTCTCGTCGCCCTGGAGCGCGAGCCGCTCGATCACCTCGAGCCCCCAGGAGTGCTGGCTGTCGGAGACGCGATGGTAGGTCCCCGCGTCCCACTCCCGGGGGCCGGTGTTCATCGGCGCCATCTCGCCACCGTCGCCGGTCGAGCCCGCCGTCATCGCGTCACGACCTCACAGCGCAGTCGTCACGGGCCCCGCGTCGGCGCGCCCGCTCGCCTCGAATGCGTCGATCTGCGCCGCCGCCTGGAGCGTCAGGCCGATGTCGTCGAGCCCGTTGATCAGACGGTGCTTGATCTCCTCGTCGATCTCGTACTCGAACACGCCGGCGGCGCAGTCGACCGTCTGGTCGTCGACGTCGATCCGGGCCTCCCCCGCCCCGGCCACGGCGCGGCAGTGCTCCTCGTCAAGGATCACCGGAAGCAGGCCGATCTTGGTGCAGTTGGCGTAGAAGATGTCGGCGAACGACGGCGCGACGATGGACTCGAAACCGAAGTCCTGAAGCGCCCACGGCGCGTGCTCGCGCGACGAGCCGGAGCCGAAGTTCCGACCCGTGACGAGGATCGGGTTCGGCTCGAGCTCGATCTCTCCCGACTTGATCCAGTCGTAGAACAGGAACTCGCCGAAGCCCGTGCGCTCGACCCGCTTCAGGAACTGCTTCGGGATGATCTGGTCGGTGTCGACGTCGGCGCGGTCGAGCACCGAGACTCGCCCCTGGATCACGTCGACGGCCTTCATCACGCGCTCCAGGTCCGGATGTCGACGAAGTGGCCCTCGACGGCGGCCGCGACCGCCATCTGGGGCGAGACAAGATGCGTCCGGCCGCCGCGGCCCTGGCGGCCTTCGAAGTTGCGATTCGAGGTCGAGGCGCAGCGCTGGCCCGGCTCGAGGATGTCGGGGTTCATCCCCAGGCACATCGAGCAACCCGCGTTTCGCCAATCGAACCCGGCCTTGGTGAACGTCTCGTCGAGGCCCTCCTGCTCGGCCTGCGCGCGGACCTGCTCGGAGCCGGGGACGACCATCGCCTCGAGGCTCGAGCTCGCGCTGCGGCCCGTCTCCTCGAGGATCGCCGCGGCCGTGCGCAGGTCCTCGATCCGCGAGTTCGTGCACGAGCCGATGAACACCCGGTCGAGCTCGATCTCGCTGATCGGCGTCCCAGGCTCCAGGGCCATGTACGCGAGCGCGCGCTCGGCACCCTCGCGATCGGCGGGCGAGTCGAGCGCGGTCGGGTCGGGGACCGAGTCGGTGACCTCAACGACCATTCCGGGGTTCGTCCCCCAGGTGACCATCGGCGCCAGCGACCCGGCGTCGATCTCGACTTCGGTGTCGAATGCGGCGCCGTCCTCGGTAGGGAGCTCGCGCCACGTCTCGACCGCTGCGGCGAACTCGTCAAGAACGCCGGGGCGGCCCTCCATGTAGGAGTAGGTCGAATCGTCCGGCGCCACCATCCCAGCTCGACCGCCGCCCTCGATCGTCATGTTGCAGATCGTCATCCGGTTCTCCATCGTCAGCGACTCGATCGCCGGGCCCGCGTACTCGACCGCGTGGCCCCGCATGCCGCCGGTCCCGAGCCTGCCGATCGTCGCCAGAATGAGGTCCTTCGCGGTCACGCCCTCGCTGAGCTCGCCCCCATAGAGGATTCGCATCGTCTTCGGGCGCTTCTGGACCAGGCACTGGGTCGCGAGCACGTGCTCGACCTCGGAGGTCCCAATCCCGAACGCGAGCGCGCCAAACGCGCCGTGGGTCGAGGTGTGGCTGTCGCCGCACACGATCGTCATCCCCGGCTGGGTGATCCCCAGCTCGGGCCCGATCACGTGCACGATCCCCCGCCGCTCCGAGCCGAGCGAGTACAACGGGATCTCGAACTCCTCGCAGTTGCGCTCCAGCGTCTCGACCTGCACCCGCGAGAGCTCGTCCGCGATCAGCCGCGCCGCGGGCGTGCCGTCGGTGGGAACGTTGTGGTCGGCGGTCGCGAGCGTCTTGTCGGGTCGGCGGACCGTCCGATCCTCGAGGCGGAGGCCCTCGAATGCCTGCGCGGAGGTGACCTCGTGAACGAGGTGGAGGTCGATGTAGATGAGGCCGTCGCTGACCTCGTGCCGCTCCCAGACCTTGTCGAAAAGGCTCTTCGCCATCGGATTCCTCCTCTCTCAGCTTCGTCGCAGGCCAGCGGCGACGACGGCGAGCATCGTCGCGCGCTGTTTGGTCGGGTTTTCGAAGTGGTGCGGAAGGTCGGCGTCGAAGGTGGCGCTGTCGCCTTCGGCGAGCTCGTGGCGCTCGCCGTCGATGACCAGCTCCACCGACCCGGACTGGACGTAGACCGTCTCGCGGCTGCCCGGTTCATGCATCGGGGGGTCGCCGGCGCCGCCGGTGACGCCTCCGGGCTCCAGTGCGTGCAGCGAGACATCGGCGCGCAGGCCCGGCAGCGGCGGCGAGAGCTCCTCGACGCGGTGCTTACCGCGGCGGCGCGTGCGGCGCTCGCTCTCACGGACGACGACCAGGTGGCGGTCCTCGTCGAGGCGAAGCAGCTGCGACAGCGTCAGCTCGAGGCCGGCGGCGATCTTCGCGGCGACTGCGAGTGTCGGGCTCGCCTCCCCGCGCTCGACCTGGCTCAGCATCGGCGCGCTGACGCCGCTGCGAAGCGCGAGCTCGCGCAGCGAGAGTCCCATCGACTCTCGGAGGCCGTGCACACGCGCGCCGAGCGCGTCCACGGCCGGCGAGTCGGGTATCGCGGGTGACCGCTTTGCTGTGGCCCTCGCCATGGTCTGTACGGTATCACAGACGTTTGTCTTATATCACGATGAGCGCCGGCGACGTTGCAGCACCTCTGCGATCCGCTCAGCCACCGCGAGCACGGTCAGGTTCGGTGACGCGCGCAGCGGCCGCGGGATGATCGAGGCGTCGACGACGCGGAGGTTCTCGAAGCCGCGGACGCAGCCGTCGCCGTCCGTCATCTCCCCCATCGCGCACGTCGCAACGGGATGGAAGTGGGTCGTCACGCCCTCGCGACCCTGGGAGCGCAGCGACTCCGGTGTCGCGCCGGCGCCGGGCGCGATCCCCGGCGCAGGTGGCGGACGAATCCGTCATACGGGCCCGCCTCGACAAGGCAGACGCCGCGCTCGGGGTTCTCGCTCAGCCGCGACGCGAGCACGCAACGCGCAGTTCCCCCGCCGAGGACGAGGACGTCGAACCGTTCCGCGGGCACGCGGCCCCGGATCAGCGCTGCTGGCGGGTCGGGCGAACGAGGACCTCGTTGATGCTGACCCGCTCCGGCTGCGCTACGGCGTAGACGATCGCGTTCGCGATGTCCTCGGCTTCGAGGACGTCGCCGATCTGCTCGCGCATCTTCTCGGTCGCCTCAACGACCATCGGATGCGTGTTGTGACCCTGGAGCTCGGTCGCGACGAAACCCGGCTCGATCACCGTCACACGAACGTTGAGGTGGAGTGCCTCTTGGCGCAGCGCCTCGGAGTAACCGACGACGCCGAACTTGGTCAGGTTGTAGACGGCCGCTCCGAGCGTCGCCTGGCGGCCCGCGGTCGAGGCGACGTTGACGATGTGACCGCCGCCGCTGTCGCGCATCAGCGGCAGCGCCGCGTGCGTGCAGTAGAGGAGGCCGAGCACGTTGACGTTGACCATCGTGCGCCACTCGTCCGGGTCGGCGCCCTGCAGCGGCCCGAGAAGCATCACGCCGGCGTTGTTGATCAGGATGTCGAGCCCGCCCATCGCCTCTGCGGCGTCGTCGACGAACCTGGTCGCGGCCGACTGCTCGCCGATGTCGACGGAGAACGGGTGATGCGGCGAGCCGTTCGAGATCTCCTCCGCGAGCGCCTCGAGCCGGTTTCCGCGGCGCGCCCCGAGCGCAACCGTCGCGCCCTCCGCCGCGAGTGCCCGGGCCGTCGCCTCCCCGATCCCCGAGGAGGCGCCTGTGACGATCGCCTTGCGTCCCTCGAGCACTCCAGCCACGGGGGCAGTCTATGTCCCGCACTCGATCAGTGAGCGCTGGGCCCGCACTCGGCGAGCAGCTTGCGCAGCTTCGCGACTGCCTTGGCCCGGTTCGTGGCGATGTCGCTGCCAAGGTACTCGCGGTACTGCTTCGCCTTGCGGCGGCACGCCGCGCGGTTCGGCTGCGCGGACGTGATGATCGACCCCGAGCCGCCGCCGCCGCGTGGCCGGAGCCGGCGGATTCCTTGCCCCCGCCCTTGCCACCCTGGCCTCCGCCCCGGTTCTCGCGTGTGCCCGTCGTCGTCGGCAGCGGCGTCGTCGAGCTCACGGTGGGGATCGTCGACGTCGTCGTCGTGTCGCTTCCGCCCCCGCAGCCCGCGAGCACGCCGGCGCCGAGCGCGGCGCAGGCCAGCGACAGCCCGAGCAGGATGTTGCGCCGTGTTCGCGGCACGGCTACGGCCCGGGCGTCGGCTCCTGCGCCGCCTCAGCGGTGAGCGCCTCGGCCTCGCGAATCGCCGCCCCCTCGAGCGCGTTCGAGAGCGCGCGCACGTAGGCGCGGGCCGACGCCTCGAGGATGTCCGTCGCCACGCCCTGTCCGGACGCCAGCCGTCCGGCCGCGCGCAGCATCACGGTCACCTCGCCGAGCGCGTCCTCGCCCTCGGTGACCGCGGAAACGGTGTACTGGCGCAGCTCGCAGTCGGTGGCCGCCGCCTTTTGGATCGCGCCGAAGATCGCGTCGACCGGCCCGTCGCCGCTCGCCTCGCCGACGACCTCCTCGCCGGAGGGATGCGTTACGGCGACCTTCGCCTTTGGCTCGCGCCGCGACGACGCGTCGACGTCGTACCAGACGAGGTTGTAGCCCTGGGTTCGCTCGCGGAACTCGTCCGAGACGATCGCCTCGAGATCGAGCGCGGTCACGGTCTTCTTCTTGTCGGCGATCTCCTTGAAGCGGTGGAACGCCTGGTTGAGCGCGTTGCCCTCGACACGGAAGCCGAGCTCCTCGAGTGCGTCGCGGAGCGCGTGGCGCCCCGAATGCTTGCCGAGCACGATCGAGTTCGACTCGAGCCCGACGTCGCGGGCGTCCATGATCTCGTACGTCGTGCGCTCCTTCAGCACGCCGTCCTGGTGGATCCCCGACTCGTGTGCGAACGCGTTGCGGCCGACGACGGCCTTGTTCGGCTGCAGGGAGTAACCCGTGAATCGCGACACCATCCGGCTTGTGCGCGCGAGCTCGCGCGTGTCTAGCGCCGTATCGAGCCCGTGGACGTCGCGGCGCGTCCTCAGCAGCATCACGATCTCCTCGAGCGAGCAGTTGCCGGCCCGCTCGCCGATCCCGTTCACTGCGCACTCGACCTGCCGCGCGCCCGCCAGGACGCCGGCGTACGAGTTCGCGACCGCGAGCCCGAGGTCGTCGTGGCAGTGAACCGAGAACTCGACCCCGCCGCTCCCGGGGACGAGCTCGTAGAGGCGCTCGAAGTAGCGCGCGTACTCGGTCGGCGTCGTGTAGCCGACGGTGTCGGGGATGTTGAGCACGTTTGCGCCCTCCTCGACCGCGATCGCGCACACCTCGGCCGTGTACTCGAGATCGGCGCGCGTAGCGTCCATCGGAGAGAACTCGACGTCTTCGCAGTACGACTTCGCGAGCGCCACGGCAGCGCGCGCCTGGCCCTTGACGTCCTCGCGCGTCGTCTGCAGCTGGTGCTCGATGTGGATGTCGGAGGTGGAGACGAAGGTGTGGATGCGCGGGCGCTGCGAGTCCTTGATCGCGCCCCAGGCGGCGTCAATGTCGGCCTTGTGCGTGCGCGCGAGCCCGCAGATCGTCGGGCCCTCGACGTTGCGCGCAATCTCCTGAACGGCCTCGAAGTCGCCCGGCGAGGTGATCGGGAAGCCGGCCTCGATCACGTCGACGCCGAGGCGCGCGAGCTGCTGCGCGATCTCGACCTTCTCCTGTGTGTTGAGCGAGATCCCAGGCGACTGCTCGCCGTCGCGCAGCGTCGTGTCGAAGATGTGGACCCGGTTCTCCTCGGGTACGGCCGTGCCGCTCATGGCTGTCTCCTTCTGGTGTTTCTTGTTCCGATGACCTGTGATCTCGCGGCTCTCGCGCCGCCCAGCGCTTACTCCCCCCGGAGGGGGAGAAGAAGGAGGAGCGCCAGGGTGTCGAGCCGGTGCGTCATTCGGTGCGTGCAGCTTAGCGCAGGGCCTGGCTGACGAGGAGTCAAAATGTGCTTCAATCCTTCGCTTGCGCGCCGTCCGGCGCGCTTTGTCTACACCCACGAAAGCAGGGATGAAATGAGCAAGCGCACGTGCGTCACGATCGCCGGCGTGCTCGCGGCCCTTTCGCTGGTGGCCGTCCTGGCGGGCGGCGCGCTGGCGGCGGGAACCGTGAACGCGAAGGCGAAGCTCAACGAGAAGCAGGTCGTGCCCGGGCCGGGGGCGCCGAAGGCAACCGGCAGCGCGACCTTCGAGATCACGAAGTCGAAGCTGAAGTTTTGCTACGACATCTCGTTCAAGAAGCTCAACCCGGCGCCGAACTCGGCCGAGCTCCACAAGGGGGCGAAGGGCGATAAGGGGCCGAAGAAGTTCGACCTCTGGACCAAGACGACCAACTCACCGGCCTCCGCCTGCATCAAGAACCTCAAGAAGCCGGTTCTGAACAAGATCGTGAACCACCCGGAGAACTTCTATGTGCAGCTGCACAGCACGAAGTACCCGAAGGGCGCGATCCGGGGCCAGCTGAAGGCCGCCAAGAGCAGCAGCTGACGCACCCCGTGACGGTCGCCTGAGGCGGCCGGTTCGACCCGCGAGCCCGGCGGCCCTGCCGCCGGGCTCGTTTCGTTATTCGGGTTTGGTTCGTGCGCGGGCAGGGACGACGCCCCGCCCGGCGAAGGCGGGGCGTGAAACCCGGTGCTGAAGGCTGTCCAAATTCAGGCGCGCGCGATCGCGAAGATCGTCTCGGTCACGCTGCTCGTGCTCGCCGCGGCGGCGCTGCTCGTAGTCGTCGCAATGAAGATCGAGACGACGCTTCGGTGGCTGTTCACGGCGATCTTTCTGGCGCTCGTGCTCGCCCCCGCGGTCGAGTTCGTCGAGCGATTCAAGTGGCGCGGCAAGACCGCGATCCCCCGCGTCCCCGCGATCTTCATCGTCTTCGTCTTCTTCTTGGCGCTGTTCACGTTCCTGGTCCTGCTCGTGATCCCGCCGATCGTGCACGAGGTCAAGGCGCTCGCGCCGAAGCTGCCGACCTACGTCAAAGACTTCGAGGACTGGGCGAACCAGAACCAGCAGTTCCAGGAACTGAACCACAGGTACCACCTCACGAAGACGCTTGGCGAGCAGGCGCAGAACCTGCCCTCGAAGCTCGGCGGCGCCGCGGGCGAGGCCGGCAGCGCGACGCTCAGCGTCCTCAAGCACGTGCTGGCGGCGATCACGATCCTGTTTCTGACGTTCTTCCTGCTGATCGACGGCGACAAGCAGTACGAGCGCCTGTGCGAACGCTTCGATCCCGGAACCGGCGACCGCCTGCGCCGCATCGGCCGTCGCATCTACGGCGTCGTCAAGGGCTACGTGACCGTCAACCTCGCCCTCGCGGTCGCGGCCGGTGTGTTCACGTGGCTGATCCTCGAGCTGCTCGGCGTCGACCTCGCGATACCGCTCGCCGTGTTCGTCGTCTTCCTCGACCTGATCCCGCTCGTCGGGCTGACCGCTGCCGGAGTCCTCGTCGCGGCCGTCGCCGCGTTCCACAACTTCCCCACCGCGCTGATCATCTGGCTCGCCTTCTTCCTCGTCTACCAGCAGCTCCAGGACCGCGTGATCCAGCCGCTTATGTACAAGAACGCGGTCAAGGTCCACCCCGTGATCGCGATCGCGGCGATCCTCGTCGGGGCTCAGCTGCTCGGGATCATCGGCGCGCTGGTCGCGATCCCGACCGCGGCGTCAATCGGCGTCTTGATCGACGAGGCGCTCACCTACGAGCGCGAGTCCCATATCGCCGCGGCCGCCGAGGCTCAGGCCGACTCCGGCGACTGAGCCCGCCCGCTGCGCCGTTCCTTCAGCGTGCGAATCGGGTGTCGCAGGAGCTCGTGCTCGCGCCCGAGGCGCTCCTCGGCGCGCGTCTGGCGCCCGTCCTTGTACAGGTAGTGCGCCCACGGTGAGTGCGGCTTGCCGAGCCGAATCGCCCCGACGAGGCCGATCGGCGGGAAGACGAGCGCGACGAGCCCAGTCACGAACTTGCCCTTCGCGAAGTTGATCGCCGCGAGCACGGCAGCGAGGATCGTCACCCCGCCGACCGTCGCGAGAGCGGCGTCGCCAACCGATTTCGCGACGTCGACCCACGCCTTGACCCCGATCAGGACGATGCCCGCGAGCGCCGCGGCGATGATCACGGCGTCGATCGAGGACCGGCCCTGCTGGGACCAGTAGACGTCCTTGAGGTTGAGCCACAGCGCGAACTCGTCGAGCGTCAACCCGGTCCCGATCCCGAACAACACCGCGGTGATCTCCTTCCACGGCGAGGCGGGCTGGATCGCGACGCCGACGTAGCCGACGATCAGGATCAGGCAGATCCCCCAAACGAGGTGGTGGACGTGGGTGCCACCGACCTGGACGTTTCCCGGCCACCAGCTGACCTGGGCGCGGATCATGTGCGCGCTGGTGCGGATGAAGCCGAACGTGACCAGGAACGAGACAAGGAAGATCAGCTCGGGCTCCTTGCCCGTGCCGACGATTGCCCGGTTGTAGAGACTGCCGATGCTGGCCAGGACGGGGACGGCGCCACTCACGGCACGAGGACGACCTTGCCGATGTTGCGCCGCTCCTGGATGAAGCGGTGGGCGTCGGGGGCGCGGTCGAACGGGAACGATTCCGCGACGACGGGGTCGAGCTCGCCCTTCTCGAGGGCCTCGACCAGCGGGCCCGCGGCTCGCTCGAGGCTCCCCTCCTGGTCCCACCAGTGGAGCATGTTGAGGCCGAACACACCCTTGTTCTCGCTCATCACGTTGAGGCTCTTCCACCACGGCATCGTCGCCAGCGGCATCCGCACGAGGCTCCTCAGCGCCGCGGGCATGTTGCGCTTGTCGCCGGTCTGGACCTCGGAGAGCCCGTACATGATCAGCCGCCCGCCGGGCCTGAGGATCTTGTAGTCCTTGCGGAAGCTCGAAGGGCCGATCGCGTCCATGATCACGTCGACGCCCTCCCCGTGCGTGATCCGCTCGACCTCCGCCGCGAAGTCCTGCTCCCGGTAGTCGATCGCATGGTCGACGCCCTGGGCGCGGATCGCGTCGTGCTTGGAGCCAGACGCGGTCCCGAACACCTCGGCCCCGCGCGCCTTCGCGATCTGCGTCCCCGAGATCCCGACCCCGCCCGCGGCGGCGTGCATCAGCACCCGCTCGCCCTCCTTCACGCCGCCCATGATCACAAGGCCGGCGTACGCGGTCGCGTAGTTGACGACGAACGCCGCGCCCTGCTCGAATGAGACTCTCTTGGGCAGCGCGTAGACCTGGTCCGCGGGCACGGTCACGAGCTCAGCCTGGCCGTTGAAGCGCGTCCCGGCGACGACACGGTCGCCGACCTTGAACGAGGCGACGCCCTCGCCGACCGACTCGACCTCGCCCGCGACCTCGTAGCCGACCACGCATGGCGGGCTCGGCGCATCCGGGTACACCCCCGAGCGCGCCATCAGGTCGGCGAAGTTGATCCCGGACGCTTTCGCGGCGATGCGAACGTCGCCCGGCCCGACCGGAGGATCGGGCCGCTCCTCGACCTTGAGCACGTCGGGCCCCCCATGCTTCGTGATCACAACCGCGCGCACGCCACTAACCCTAACGGCGGGGCATCAGCTCCACGGCGCGGCCCGCATCGAAGTCGCCGAGCTGGAGGATCTGGTCGACGACGGCGCCGCGGACCGGCGCGTCCGTCGTCAGGGCCATGACCGCCTTCTCGCCGCGCGCCTCGGCGCCAACCGCGGCGGAGATGATGTTGACGCCCTGCTCGCCGAACGCGGTCCCGACGCGGCCGATCATCCCCGGCTGGTCCTTGTAGCGGAAGATCACGAGGTTGTCGGCGAACGGGAGGTAGAAGCTCTCGCCCCAGACCTTGACCAGGTGCGCGAGGTTGCGCGGGCCGACCGCGGTCCCGGCGACTTCGACTTCCTGCCCTCCCGACTCCAGCCGCACCGTGACGAGCTCGGTGAACTCGTCGGAGTGCGACTCACGCTGCTCGATCAGCTCGATCCCGCGCTCCTCGGCGAGCGAGGGCGCGTTGACGAGGTTGACCGGCTCCTCGGTGTGGCCGGAGAGGATCCCGGCCAGGACCGCGATCCCGAGCAGGCGCGTGTCGTGGTGGGCGAGCCCGCCGCGGAACTCGGCGTGGACGCGGTCGACCGAGCCGTTGCCGAGTCCCTGGGCAAGCCGGCCAAGCGCCTCGCACAGCGGCACGAACGGCGCCAGCGCCTCCATTGCCTCGGGCCGGACGGCCTGGATGTTGACCGCGTTCATGACCACCCCGCCGGTCAGCGCGGCGCACACCTGCTGCGCAGTGATCACGCCGGCGCGGTCCTGCGCCTCGGCCGTCGACGCACCGAGGTGCGGGGTGACGACGACGTTCTCTCGCTCGAACAGCGGATGCTCGGTCATCGGCTCGTCGGGAAACACATCGAGGGCGGCTCCCGCGACCTTGCCCGACTCGAGTCCCGCCTCGAGCGCATCGAGGTCGACAAGCTCGCCGCGGGCACAGTTGATGATGCGGACCCCGTCGCGCATCTTCGCGATCGCCGCGGCGTCGATCCAATTCGCCGTCTCCGGCGTCTTCGGGAGGTGGATCGTGACGATGTCGGCGTGCGAGTAGAGATCGTCCGTGGTCGAGGCGCCCTCGACGCCGAGCTCGCGGAAGCGCTCCGCGGAGACGAACTTGTCGAAAGCGACGACCTCCATCTCGAAGCCGAGCGCACGCTGCGAGACGAGCTGGCCGATGCGGCCGAAGCCGATTACGCCGAGCGTCTTGCCGTAGAGCTCGTTGCCGGCGAACCGCGAGCGCTCCCAGCGACCCTGAGTCAGCGCCGCGTGGGCCTGGGGGACGTTGCGTGAGAGCGCCAGGGCGAGCGCAAGCGTGTGCTCGGCCGCGGCGACCGAGTTCGACTCGGGCGCGTTGGCGACGACGATCCCGGCCTTCGTCGCCGCCTCGATGTCGACGTTGTCGACGCCGGTGCCGGCGCGGCCGATCACCTTGAGGCGATCCGCGCCCGAGATCAGCTCGGCCGTGACCTGCGTCGCCGAGCGGATCAGCAGCGCGTCGAACTCGGCGATCCTTCGCGCGAGCTCCTCGGCGTCCATGTCGTAGCCGAGCTCGACCTCGAAGCCCTCGCGCAGGAGCTCGATCCCCGAGTCGGCAATCTTCTCCCTGACGAGCACCCGCGGCGCGGGCGCGTTTCCATCTCCGGCGGCCACCGCGCTACGCGACCGGCACCGGCGCGAATCCGGCCTCTGAGAAGACGCGTTGCGCGCCCGCGGCACCGGCGCCGGGCTCGGAGTCGTGGCCGAGCTCCCGCAGCGCCATCTCCAGCGCCGTCAGCGCGATGACGATGTCGAAGGCGCCGTAGTAGCCGCAGTGCGCGATCCGCACGATCTTCCCCTTCAGATGGCCCTGGCCGCCCGCGACGGTGACCCCGAAGCGATCGCGCATCAGCTTCGGCACGCTCGCTCCATCGATCGAATCGGGCAACGCGCCGACCGTGACCACGTTCGCGTTCTCGTCCGCGGGCCCGAAGCGCTCGAGCCCAAGCGCCTCGATTCCGGCCCGCGCGGCGCGCGCGAGCACGGCGTGGCGGTCGAACACCCGCTCGAGGCCCTCGGCGAGGATCATCTCTAGCGCGACGTCCAGCGCCTGGAACAGGGTCACCGACGGCGTGAAGGCACTGTTCGGAGTCTGCTCGCGCTGCCCGTTCAAGGCCCGCTCCCAGTCGAGGTAGTAGCGGCGCCCGGGCTTCTCCGACGCGAGCGCCAGCGCGCGCTCCGAGGGTGAGGCGAAACCTAGCCCGGGCGGCGACATCAGCGACTTCTGTGATCCCGAGACGACGACGTCCACGTCCCATTCGTCCTGCGGGAGGTCAACCGCAGCGAGGCCCGAGACCGCGTCCACGCACAGCATCGAGTCGTGTGAGCGCGCAACCTGGTTCAGGGCGCGGACGTCGTTGACGACACCGGTCGAGGTTTCCGACTGGGTAGTGAACACCGCCACGGGCCGTCCCAGCTTGGGGTCGCCCAGCGCCTCGGCGAGGACCTCGGGGTCGACCCTCTCGCCCCACTCGGACGCGAGGTGGACGGTCTGGGCTCCGTAGGCCTCGCAGAGCTCCTTCCAGCGCTCGCCGAACTTGCCGCACGAGGCGACGACGGCGACCTCGCCGGGGGCGATCAGGTTCGCGACCGCCGACTCCATCGCGCCGGTCCCGGAGGCCGCGAAGCAGAGCACTTCGTTCGCGGTCTGGAACACCGTCTTGAGGTTGTCGAGCGAGCGCGCGTAGAGCTCGACGAAGGCGGGAGCGCGGTGGTAGAGGATCGGCTCCGCCATCACCTGGCTCACGCGCGGCGGCAGCGGCGTCGGCCCCGCGGTCATCAGGTACTGCTTCGAGAAGATGTCGGGCGGGTCGGGCATCGGCTAGGGCTGACGATAGCCTCCCGCCCGGCTCGGCAGAGCGAGTTGGAACGAATCGCGAGGAGCGGAGGGAGGGATCATGGGCGACGAGGTGAGTGGGGCGGTCGAGGGCGACGGATACGCCCTCGCGAACCTGAGCGGGATCGGAGAAGGCTACGGGTTCCGGAAGGTCCGCCGGGAGCTCGGGGTGAGCGAGTTCGGTGTCAACGCCATCGTACTGCCGCCGAAATACGCGAGCGGTCGCCACTACCACGAGTCCCAGCAGGAGCTGTATTTCATCCATCGTGGGACGGTCGAGTTCGAGTTCGGGGACGGCTCGACACACGTGCTCGGCCCGGGCGGCTTCGCGCGCGTCGACGCGCCGACGGTGCGCAGGGTCCGCAACACCTCTGACGAGGACGCGGTCTACGTGGTCGTCGGCGCGAGCGAGGGCTACGTCGGCCGGGACGGGCGGGTGCCCGAAGGCGGGGAGAACCCGCGCGGACCCGGCTTCGACGGTCCGCCGGGGACGATCGGCGGCGGCCCGATCGAGGGTGGGTGAGTAAGCCCGCCGTGCGATCGCCCCTATCCTGGGGGCGATCGATGACGGCCAGGGCGGCAGGGACAATCGCCGCCGTCGCGGGCGCGACGGCGCTGTTCGGCTGCGTCACGGCGGCGCCCGCGGAGGCGCCGACCGGCGCGGTCCACGTCGCGACGAGCACGGACCATCCCGAGCTCACCAAGACGATCCCGGTCGCGGGCCGCCGCGGCGCCCAGAAGCGGGTCGTGATGACGATCGGTCCCGACAAGCTCGGCGACCTGGCGCGGGGCGACCGGCTCGAGGTCGACTCGGAGGTCGAGGTCTCGACGTGCCTCAAGCACAACCGGCTCGACCCCGGCCCGGGGTTCCCATGCGTCGGCAGGACTTACGGCTACGACCCTCGGATCGACGCCCAGATCGTGCTTGCATCAGACTCGTCCGCGACCGGAGGCGACAAGACACTTCCCGTGTCCCGCAACGAGGGCCTGAGCTGCAAGCAGAAGCAGCCGAACCGCAACCACCACTGCGTGATCGCGATCGGGGGCGAGGGCATCGACATCGGCGATACCTCGGCGCTCCCGTGCGATCCCGGGAGCTGCCACCTCAACCTCGTGATGAGCGCATCGCATCACGGGGCCAAGAAGGGCCAGAAGGTCGTGATCGGCGCGAACGCCCGTGGGGGCGCGATCAAGCAGGACAAGGGCCGGCTCGATGCGGTCCGGCTGCGCCCCGGCGACCAGGCTCGGCCGGCGCCGCTCGAGACCCGCGACCCGTCGCACTCCCACATCCCGATCGTCGGCCACGGCAAAAGCCCGAAGCAGCAGGTCGTCTACTCGATCCCGCTGCCGAACCTGCGCGAGGGCGAGAAGCTCGTCGTCGAAGGGAAGCTGGTCGCGAAGCTCGCCAACCCGTACAGCGCCTTCACGACCACCGACGTGATACTCGCCACCGGCCCGAACTCGGCCGACCACGGCGGGCTCCCCCACCACGTCGCCGGGCACGGGAGCGAGATCGGGCGCTCGAACGCGTTCAACTGCACCCCGGGGCCGAGCGCATTCTCGAATCCGTGCACCGCGCGCAAGTTCGGGGTCGCCGAGATCACCCACGACTCGCCGAAGACGCTGTACCTGAACCTGACCACGGGGATGGCGGTCGAGTTCCCGCCCGGCCGCTTCCACCGCGGCGACCGCGCCAAGGTGCTCGACAGGGGGATGCTGAGCGTGACGCGCTACCCGCCGGACTCGAGTCCCGGCCCGTGAGCGCTCACACCGTCTACCTCGTGCTGGAGACCGCCGAGCGACGCGAGTTCGTCCGCATCACCGACGACGTCCAGGCCGCCGTCGATGAGTCCGGGATCGAGGAGGGAATGGTCCTGGTCTCAGCGATGCACATCACCGCCGGCGTGTGGGTGAACGACGACGAGCCCGGGATCCAGGAGGACGCGCTCGAGTGGCTCGACAAGCTCGCCCCGCCGAGCTGGAGCGAGCCCTCGAACGAGGTCGCGGAGAAGCTGTCGCCCGACCCGGGCGACTACCGCCACCACCGCGGCGGCGAAGACAACGGCGACGCGCACCTGAAGAACCTCCTCGTCCACCATCAGGTCGTCCTCCCCGTGACCGAGGGCGAGCTCGACCTCGGTCCCTGGCAGCAGGTCTTCTACACCGAGTTCGACGGCCAGCGGCCGAAACGGCTCGTGATCAAGGTCTTGGGGGAATGACTAGGCTGCGGTCGCGGGATGCCAGTGGGCAACCCCCCGACGTGAGCTATCGAAGGAGAGCAGCCAATGGCTGAAGAGGTTCAGATCAACGGTACGGGCATCGCGAAAAAGAGAAACCCCGTGGGGACCTTCTTTCTGATGCTCGTCCCGTTTTACGGCCTTTACTGGTGGTATCAGATCAATCGCGAAATGGCCGATCTCGGCGCGGCGCGGAACGACCCAGAGGGCCTCGGCGACAACCCGACGACGTCCTTGCTGGCGATGTTCCCCGGTGGCCTGATCATCGTTCCGGCGATTATCTCCCTGGTCAACGGCTACGGTCGGTTGAAGCGCGCCCAAGAGGTCACCACGGGCCAGGTGGCGATCAGCGGCGGGCTGCTGCTGGTTCTGCTCATCTTCATCGGACCCGCGGGCTACGCATATATGCAGTCGGAGCTGAACAAGGCCTGGGACACGCGACCGCTGCTCGAGCCGGGAGCCGCCGCGCCTGCCGAGCCGGCCGGCGAGGCGCAGCCGGCGCAGCAGCAGCCCCCGCCGCCCCCGCAGTCGTAGAGGCGAACCAGAGCTGGTCCCCGGCCGGCCGCTTCGTCGCGCCGGCCGGGGGATAGACTTACGCCGCCGTGGCGGCCGATACATCACCCGCGGGTTGGTACGCCGACCCGAACGACCCCCAGCTGCAGCGCTACTGGGACGGATCGGACTGGACTCAGAACACGGCGCCCGGCCCGGCCGCGGGCACGGCCGCCGGCGCAGCCGCGGTCGCGCAGCCGCAGATCATCGATCCCTACAACAAGATGTTCAACGTCGCGGCGCTCAACGAGCAGCAGCGCCAGGCGTACATGCAGAACACGCTGACCGAGTTCCCGACCTGGGCTGTGCTCGTGCTCTCGATCCTGACGCTCGGGATCTTCGGGACGATCTACCACGGCCTCAAGCACTCGAAGCTGCCGCTGATCAAGTCGGACGACTTCATGGCCGGGAAGGGGATCGGGTTCCTGTTCATCCCCTTCTTCAACCTCTACTGGCAGTTCCCGTTCTGGCTTCGGCTCTGCGACCGGATCAACTTCCAGTACCGGCTGCGGGGAGCCCCCGATCCCGTCTCCAAGGACCTCGCGCTGTGGACGATCATCACTGGCCTCGCCGGGTACGTGATCGTGTTCACATTTATCGCTTGGCCGGTCCTCGCGTGCATCTCCGCCGCACAGATCCAGTCGGCGGCGAACAAGCTGGCGAGAAACGAGGTCCAGCCGCTCTCCGCACAGCCCCAGGTCTCCGCGACGCAGACGGGCGCGACCGCGGCCGGAGAGCTTCCGCCTTCCTCTGAGTCCGCCTAGCTGCTGTTGCCGTTGCTCAGCAGGAGCGCGAGCAGCACGATTGCCAGCGCACCGACGCCGATCCAGCCGAGCACGATCCCCGCGATCGCGAGCCCGCGCCCGGTCTGACGGCCGTTCGACTCATCGATCTGCTTCTTCGAGATATAGCCGAAGATCAGCGCCAGCACGGAGCCGACCCAGTACAGCCACAGGATGCCGAGCACGAGCGAGGCGACGGCGAGGCCGTTCGTCGACGTCTGCTGAACCGGCATCGCCTGTCCGGGGGGCACGAGCCCGCCCATCGGCGCGGGGGTGCGGTTCTCGGTCCACTCCCGCCCGTCCCAGTAGCGCTGCGTGCTGGCGTCGTTGGGGTCCGTGTACCAGCCCGGAGGCGGGCTCTGGCCCGCGGCACTCTCGCCCTCGGGACTCTGACTCGGCGGCTCCTGATCGGCCACTATCCATCCCCCCGGGCGAGAAGGTCGCGCAACATCACTCGCGTGTGAGACTAACGGCTGGGAGCCCGCGATGAAGACGTGTCCCGAGTGCTCAAACGAGATCCCGCAGGACGCAACCGTGTGCCCCCGTTGCGGCCACCGGTTCGACGAAGCCGCCCCGGCGGAGCCGGCCGGCGCGCCGGCGCTCCCCCCTCCTCCGCCGCCGCCCTACAACCCGGTCCAGCCCCCGCCCCCGCCGGCCAACCCTCCACCTCGACCTCCGACCGGGCCCCCGCCGGCGGTGCAGCCGGCAGCGGCGGCGGCGCCGAGCGCGGACCAGCCGGCCACGACCGCTGTCCTGAGCGCGCCGCCGAAGCGCTGGCGCTGCTCGGTCTGCGGATGGGTGTTCGACCGTGCCAGCAAGGCCACGAGGCACGTCGAGACGCACCATCGCGATCACCTCGATCCGAGGACCGCGATTCGGCCCGAGGTCTAGCGCCGGGCCCTAGTCCTGCTTGTCGGGGCCGATCCAGGGCATCATCGCGCGCAGCTCGGCGCCGACCTCTTCGACCTGGGCGCCGGCGGCCTCCTCGCGCATGCGCTGGAAGCTCTCCCCGCCGGCCCGGTTCTCGGCGATCCACTCCTTCGCGAACTCGCCCGACTGGATGTCGTCGAGGATCTTGCGCATCGCCTCCCGGGTCGGATCGCCGATCACCCGCGGGCCGCGCGTCATGTCGCCGTACTCGGCCGTGTTCGAGATCGAGTCGCGCATCCCCTGGATCCCGCTCTCGTACATCAGGTCGACGATCAGCTTCAGCTCATGGAGGCACTCGAAGTAGGCGAGCCGCGGGTCGTAGCCGGCGTCGACGAGGGTCTCGAACCCGGCCTGGGCGAGCTGCGTCACGCCCCCGCACAGCACCGACTGCTCGCCGAAGAGGTCGGTCTCGCACTCGTCCTTGAACGTCGTCTCGATCACGCCCGCGCGCGTGCACCCGATCCCCTTCGCATAGGCGAGCACCTGCGCCTTAGCGCTCCCCGTCGCGTCCTGCTGGACGGCGATCAGGCCGGGAACGCCGCGGCCCTCGACAAACTGGCGCCGCACGAGGTGGCCGGGTCCCTTCGGAGCGACCATCCCGACGTCGACCCCCGGCGGCGGGTCGATCTGCCCGAAGTGGATCGAGAACCCGTGCGCGAACAGGAGCAGGTTCCCGTCCGCGATCCCGTCGGCGATCTCGGCGTCCCAGACCTCGGCCTGGCGCTCGTCGGGGAGCAGGATCATCACCACGTCGCCGGCGCTCGCGGCATCGGCGGTGTCGAGGACGCGCACGCCCGCTCCCTCGGCGTCGGCGCGGCTCGCGGAGTCGGGGCGCAGGCCGACGACGACCTCGCACCCGGAGTCCTTGAGGTTGAGCGCGTGGGCGTGACCCTGCGATCCGTAGCCGAGGATCGCGATCGTCTTGCCGTCGAGCGCGGAGAGGTCCGCGTCGTCGTCGTAGAAGCTGTCGCCGAACTCGGCCACGGGCGCTCGATGCTAGTCGAATCGACTCGCGGTCAGCGAAGCGCGCGCCGTAGCAGCTTCCCCGACGCGGTACGGGGCAGCTCGGCGACGAACTCGACGCGTTTCGGGACCTTGTGGCCCGCGAGGTCGACCTCGCAGTAACGACGCAGCTCATCCTCGGAGACCGCCGCGCCATCGGCGCGCACGACGACAGCCGTCACCGCCTGCTGCCACTCGGCGTCGTCGCGGGGGATGACCGCCGCGTCGGCGACGTCCGGGTGGCGCAGCAACACCGACTCGACCTCGGTTGGGAGCACGTTCTCGCCGCCGGTGATGATCACGTCGTCGAGCCGCTCGTGGACGTACAGGAACCCCTCCTCGTCGATCCGCCCGAGATCGCCGGTGTGGAGCCAGCCGTCCTCGTCGGTGCGCTCGCGCGCCACGGTGGGACCCTGGACGAGGATCTCGCCCTCCTGGATCCGCAGGTGAGTGGTGAGGAGCGGCCGGCCAGCCGAGGCGAGCTTGCGCCCAGCCTCCTCCGGCGTCAGCGTCGTCACCTGCGACGCGGCCTCGGTCAGGCCATAGGTCTGGACGACGCTCGCACCCCGGCCCGCCGCCTCGTCGAGGACCTCGACCGGGACGGGGCCGCCGCCGATCAGGATCGCCCGCGGGCCCGAGAGGTCAACGCCGGCGTCGAGCAGCCGGGCGAGGCCGGTCGGCACGAGCGAGAGCAGCGTGATCCCGTCGCGCTCGAGCGAGGCAGCGATCCGGTCGGCGTCGAAGCCATCATGGACGACGGCGCCGGTCCCGTAGATCACCGAGCGCATCACGATCGAGAGCCCGCCGACGTGGTACAGCGGCATGCAGCACAGCCAGCGGTCGCCGGGGTCGACGCCGAGGTTGAACGCCGATCCGACCGCGCTCCAGAGGTGGTTGCCGTAGGTGAGCCCGACCGGGTGCGGCGAGCCGGAAGTTCCGCTGGAGAGGATCCGGCAGTGGAGCGCCTCCAGGTCGTGCTCGCCGAGCAGCGGTAGATCGGCCTCGGTCATCGTCAGCTGGTCGCGCTCGTCGAGGACCAGCGCTGGCTTCGCGGCCGCGAGCTCGCGGTCGCGTTCGCTCGCCGCGAGCCCCGGGTTGAGCGGGAACACCGTTGCGCCAAGCTTCATCAGCGCGTGCACGGTGATCACGTATTCGGCACCGGCCGGAAGCAGCAGCGCGACCGTCGCGCCGCGGCGAGCCCCCCGCGCCGCCAGCCGCCGCGCCGACGAGGTCGCCTCGTTCTCGAGCGCTGCATAGGTGAACTCGAGCCCGTCGGCGACCAGGGCGAGCCGGTCGGGGCAGGTCTCGGCGCGCTGCGCCAGCCAGTTGTCGAGGACCAAGTTGCTAGAGAGCTCCGGTGGCTATCGTTGCCCGGCATTCTTGCGGGCTGTGCCCCGCGATGCGCCCGCGACCAGGAGGAACGAGAGCTGCCGACCCCGCACAAGGACTCCCCGCCGCTCGATGAGCTCTACGCGCCGATCGAGTGGAGCGCCGCCGGCGAGTACACGGACCTTCTGTACGAGACGGGTGACGGGATCGCGAAGATCACGATCAACCGTCCCGAGGTCCGGAACGCTTTTCGCCCCCAGACGCTCGCCGAGCTCCGCGACGCGTTCGCCCGCGCCCGCGACGACCTCGAGGTCGGCGCGATCATCTTCACCGGCGCCGGCGACGAGGCGTTCTGCTCTGGCGGCGACCAGCGAATCCGCGGCGACGACGGCTACATCGGTGACGACAGCGTCGCCCGGAGCGGCGTCGGGCGACTCGACGTCGGAGACCTCCACTTGCAGATCCGACGCACCCCGAAGCCGATCGTCGCAATGGTCGCCGGCTACGCGGTTGGCGGCGGCCACATCCTCCACCTCGTCTGCGACCTGACGATCGCCGCCGACAACGCCCGGTTCGGCCAGACGGGCCCGCGCGTTGGCAGCTTCGACGGCGGCTTCGGCGCCGGGCTGCTCGCGCGCCAGGTCGGCGCCAAGCGGGCGAAGGAGATCTGGTTCCTGTGCCGCCTCTACGACGCCGAGGAGGCCGAGCGGATGGGGCTCGTGAACGCGGTCGTGCCGCTCGCCGAGCTCGAGCGCGAGGCCGTCCGCTGGTGCCGCGAGATGCTCGCGCTGTCGCCGCTCGCGCTGCGGCTGCTGAAGGCGAGCTTCAACGCCGACGAGGACGGTCTCGCCGGCCTGCAGCAGCTCTCCCACGACGCGACGCTGCTCTTCTATATGTCCGAGGAGGGCCAGGAGGGGCGCAACGCGTACACGGAGGGCCGCCGACCCGACTTCACCAAGTTCCCCAAACGTCCTTGAGCGGAGGAGGCGGCGGGCAATGAGGCTGTGGCTGATGGCCGCGAGGCCGCGCACGCTGCCGGCGGCCATCGCCCCGGTGCTCGTCGGGACGGCGGCGGCGGTCGAGGTCTCCGATGACATCCGCTGGGGAGCGTTCATCGCAGCCCTGATCGGAAGCGTGTTCATCCAGATCGGGACCAACCTCGCGAACGACTACTCGGACGCGAAGCGCGGCGCCGACACCGTCGACCGGCTCGGCCCGGTGCGGGTGACGGCGTCGGGGCTCGTGACTCCGCAGCGGGTCCTGGTCGCGACCTGGGTCGCGTTCGGCGTTGCCGTCGCCGCGGGCGTCTACCTGACCGCGGTCGCGGGCCCGGTGATCCTGATCGTCGGCGTGCTCTCGATCCTCGCCGGCGTCCTCTACACGGGCGGGCCGCGGCCGTACGGCTACGAGGGCCTCGGGGAGCTGTTCGTGTTCCTGTTCTTCGGTCTCGTCGCCGTCAACGGCTCGTACTACGTCCAGCTCGAGCGACTCGACTGGCTCCCCTTCGCTCTGTCCGTTCCGATCGGCTTCCTGACGACAGCAATCCTCGTCGTCAACAACGTTCGCGACATCGACACCGACCGCCGCGTCGGCAAGCGCACGCTCGCCGTGCGGCTCGGGCGCCAGGGGGCGCGGCGGCTGTACGTCGGGCTCGTCGTCGGGGCATACGCCCTGCTCCCGGTGGCACTGATCGTCGGGGACTCCGAGCTCTGGCCCCTGGTCGCGTTCGTGACCCTGCCGCTGGCGCCGTTCGGCGTCGTCACATCACGGACCGACGGGCCGTCGCTGAACGGAGCCCTCGCCGCGACCGGGCGCCTGCTCGCGCTGTTCAGCCTCCTCGTCGCGGCAGCGCTGCTGATCAGCTAGGGCGGCGTGGCGCGGATCGAGCGGGTCGAGGTCGTCCCCTATGCGCTCCGGTTCCGTGAGCCGTACGTGACCGCGCGGGGGCGGCTCGAGCGACGGGAGATGGTGCTGGTGCGGATCCGGACCGACGAGGGCGTCGAGGGGCTCGGCGAGGCGGTGCCGCTCGCCCTGCGCGGCGGCGCGACGGTGGCCGAGGTCGAGCGCGAGCTCCGCGACGCGCTCACACCGCTCGCCGGGCTCGACGTCTACGAGGGCGGCGCCGAGTTCGAGGGCTTGTCGGCCCCCGCGTTCGCCGCGATCGACACCGCGATGATCGACCTCGGCGCGAAGCTCGGGGGACGCCCGATGTGGGAGGCCATGGGCGCGACGGAGGCCCGCCCTCTCTCCTGCAACGCGACCCTGGTCGCGGGCGCGCCCGCCGACGTCGCGTCCGACGCAGAGCGCTGGGCGGCGCTCGGCTTCACCTCGTTCAAGCTCAAGGTCGGGGTCGACGACGACGTCGAGCAGGTCGCGGCCGTGCGCTCGGCGCTGGGCGACGGGGCGCGGATCCGCGTCGACGCGAACGGCGTCTGGGGCCCCGAGCAGGCCGTCGAACGACTTGCGGCGATGGAGCCGCAGGGGCTCGAGCTCGCCGAGCAGCCCGCCGCCGGGCTCGAGGAGCTGGCGCTCGTGCGCGAGCGGACGGCGATCCCGATCGCCGCCGACGAGAGCGTCGCCGGCCGCGCCGACGCGAAGCGCGCCGTCGAGCTCGGTGCGTGCTCTCTCGCGACGGTGAAGCTATCCAAGGTCGGTGGGTCCGCTGGGGCGCGTTTGGTCGCCGCGAAGCTCCCGGTGTACATGTCGAGCGCGCTCGACGGCCCGGTCGGAATCGCCGCGGCGGCGCACACCGCGCAGGCGCTGCGCGAGACCGGCGGCGACGCGGGAATCCCCCATGGGCTCGCGACCCAGGAGCTGTTCGCGGACACGATCGCCTCGCGGCAGTGCGAGCTCGTGAACGGCGACCTGCAGCTGCCCGATGGGCCGGGGCTCGGGGTCGAGATCGACGAAGATGCGCTGGAGCGGTACCGGATCTAATCGCTTTGGACCCCACGAACCGCAACACCGCGCTCGCGTCGGCCCTCGTCGAGGAGCTCGCCCGCTGCGGCCTGCGGCACGCGGCGATCTCCCCCGGCTCGCGCTCGACCCCCGTCGCGCTCGCGCTGTGGCGCCACCCGGCGATCGACGCACGCGTGATCGTCGACGAGCGCTCGGCGGCGTTCTTCGCGCTCGGCGCGGCGCAGGCGGAGGGGCGGCCGGCCGCGATCGCCTGCACTTCGGGGACCGCGGCTGCCAATTACCACCCCGCGATCGTCGAGGCCGACGAGGCCGGCGTGCCGCTGATCGCGCTCACCTCCGACCGTCCGCCCGAGCTGCGCGGGATCGGTGCCGGGCAGGCGATCGACCAGCTGAAGCTGTACGGCTTCTCGGTGCGCTGGTTCTGCGACGTCGGAACGCACGATGCCGACGACGCCGGCCTCCTCCACTACCGCTCGACGGCGTGCCGGGCGTGGGCGGCGGCGCGCGGCGAACCGCGGCCCGGGCCGGTGCACCTGAACCTCGCGTGGCGCGAGCCGCTCGGGCCCGAGCTGCGTGAGGGCGAGGTCCGGGCGAGGTCCGCGCTCGCGCTCGAGGGTCGCGGAGACCGTCCGCTCACCGCCGTCGCCAACTCCGCGCCGACCCCAGAGCCGGCGCTGCTCGACGAGCTCGCGGAGCGCATCGCCGGCGCGCCGCGCGGCGTGATCCTCGGCGGTCGCCAGCCCAACCCCGCGCTTGCGGCGCACGTCTCGGCGCTCGCGGCCGCGTCCGGCTACCCGGTGCTCGCCGAGCCGACCTCGCAGCTGCGGCTCGGGGCCCACGATCGCTCGCGCGTCGTCGCGGCCTACGAGCCAATCGCCCGCGCGCGGCCGCCCGAGCTCGCGCCCGACCTGGTCGTCAGGTTCGGCGACATGCCGACGTGCAAGCCGCTGCGCCAGTGGGTCGGCTCGATCGATGGGCTACGTCAGATCGTCGTCGATCCCGGCTACGGGTGGAACGAGCCCTCGCGGCGCGCCGAGGCCGTGCTGCGCTGCGACGCGGCGGCGCTCGCGGGCGGACTCGCCTCACGGCTGAAGGCCCCCGGCGACGCCGCGTGGGCGCGGGCCTGGCTCGACGCGGCGGACGCCGCTGAGGCGGCGATCGAAGCGCGGCTCGCCGCCCTCGACCGCCTCAACGAGCCCGGCGTCCACCGCGCGCTCGCCGGCCTCTATGCGGACGGGGACATCGTCTACACCGCTTCGAGCATGCCGATCCGCGACCAGGAGGCGTTCCTCCCCGCCGGCTCCGCCGATGTTCGCTTCCTCTGCAACCGGGGAGCGAACGGGATCGACGGGCTGATCTCGTCCGGCCTCGGCGCCGCGGCGGCGAGCGGCGTTCCGGCGTGGATAATCGTCGGCGACGTTGGCCTGCTCCACGACATGAACGCGCTCGCGACAATGCGACAGATCGATTCCCCGGTGCGGATCGTCGTCATCAACAACGCCGGGGGTGGGATCTTCGAGTTCCTGCCCCAGGCCGAGCAGATCGAGCGCGAGGAGTTCGAGGCGCTGTTCGGGACCCCGACCGGGCTCGAGGTGCAGCGGATCGCCGCCCTGCACGGGATCCGCTACGCGCGCGCGGAGGAGCCGGCCGAGCTCGCGCCGGCGCTGCGCGAGTCGCCGGTGATCGTCGAGGTCCCGGTCGACAGGGCGGAGAACACGGCCCTCCACGGCCTGCTGACCGAGCGCGCCACGGCGGCCGTCGCGGCCACGCTCGAGGCCCACCCGTGAGCGCCGAGCCTCCCCGCCCCCGCCGCCCCCGCCCCCGGCTGCGGCCCCGCCTCCAGCGGTCCCGCCGCTGCGCCGCGTCGGTCCCTCGGAGATCAGCCCCGGTCGCTTCTGGTATTGGATCGCCGCCGCGATCGGCGTCGCCGGCGTCCTCGTCGCGGTGCTGCTGTTCACGGGGGTCGCCGGCGACATCGGCGCGCTGACGGGCCACCTGACCCGGCTCGAGACGCCCGGCGCGAAGACCCTGCAGCTGGAGGCGGGCGACCAGCGGACGATCTACCAGCAGACGCGCGGTGTCTCGGGCCCGATCCGCACCCCGGGCAACGCTGACGTCAAATGCGCGGTCGGCGGACCCTCGGGGAAGGTCGACGTGAGCGACAGCCTGTTCGGGTTCACCCTCAGTCGCAACGACGAGCGCTTCAAGTCGATCCTCAAGTTCACCGCGGACAAGGCGGGGAGCTACAACGTCGGCTGCGAGGACAAACGCGACTCGACGCGCCGCATCCCGCTCGCGATCGGCGAGTCGTTCGGCATCTTCCACCTCGTCGGCGGGCTCGTCGGCGGCCTGCTCGCGTTCTTCGGCGGCATCGCGATCGCGGGGGCGATCATCATCGTCGTCGCGATCATGCGCTCGAATCGAAAGAGCAAGCTAGCGCGCACGCCGGCGCCTACTTCTTCTTCTTCTTCTTCTTGACCTTGAAGGCGAGCGCCGCCGGGCTCTGATCGACGTTGCCGGCGCCGTCCTTGGCGCGGACCTGGAAGCTGTGCTTGCCGCGCTTCACCTTCGCGGTGAACGGCGAGATGCAGGAGGAGAAGTCGGCGCCGTCGAGGCTGCACTCGAAGCTGCCGGGCTCGGTCGCGGAGAACTCGATCCTCACCTTGACCTTCTTACTCTTCGACCTGATCATCTTCTTCGGGACCTTGCCCAGCAGGGTGTCGGGCGCGGTCGTGTCGAGCGGCGGCGGCGGAGGCGGAGGCGGGTTGCAGTCCGTGGGCGTCGGGTCGACGAACTCGTCGGCGCCGATGTCGGCGACGGCTGTGCAGTCGTCGTTCCCGTCGAGCACCCGTGCGTCGCCCTCGAAGTCCGCAGAGCCGCTCGAGGCGTCGGTGTCGCCGGCGTCGATCGTCGGCGAGCTTGCGAGCTGGTGGAAGTCGCCGCCGGCACCCCCGTTCTCGAACACGGGAGACATGGTCTGGTTGTTAGCCGTGCTCGGACTCGTAATCGAGCCCTGGGACACCGAGGTGGCCGCGAAGTTCGAGTGGTCGAGGGCGATGTTCATCGTCGTGGTGGTGGTTCCGGTCCCGGTTGCCTTGACGTCGGTGGTGGTCCCCTGGGCGATCACGTCCTTGGCGTCGATGCTGTAGGTCGTCGTCCCAGTGCTGTTGTTCACCGCGTAATCCATGCCCCTGCCACTGCTACCGAGCCCCATCGCGGTCACGTTGCGGAGCTTCGCAGCGAAGGTCCCGTTGCCGGGAGAGGCGCTTGTCCCCAGCCCGGTCCCACTCGTCCCGTCAGCCCAGCACACGCTGTCCCTCAGCGTGCTTCCAAACGGGCCGGGCGCCTGATTGCAAGCAAAGGCGGGCGTCCCGGCCTCGTGGGCGAAGACCCGCTCGACTGTTCCATCGCGAAGCGCGAGCGCGTTGAAGTTGTTGTTCGCATCGATCTTGACGTCGCCCAGCTTCGCGTTCGGGCTGTCCACGTTCACGTCGAAGGAACCCGGGTCGATCGTCGGAATCGACCCGGCGACACCATGCACGTGGATGTCCGAGGCGACCAGAAGCCCGGACGAGGGGGTGTAGCTCCCGGGCCCGACGACGACCTCGTCGCCGTTGGTCGCAACGGTCTCAACCGCGGTGTCGAGGCTGCACGGGTTGAGCTGCGAGCACGTCGTGCCCGAACCGCCGGGCGATGCATAGTAGGTCGTCGCCCCCAGCGCCGGCGCCGCACCCACGATCGCGATGAGCAGTGCTGCCGTTGTCGTCCCTAACAGCTTCAGCATTCCCCGTACCTTCCGGGGACGATACAGACCTACGCTGAGACGAGGGGCAGCAGCGCCTCGAGCTTGATCTCGGTCTCGGCGAGCTCGGCGGCGGGATCGGAGTCGGCGACGATCCCGGCGCCGGCGTAGAGGTGGGCGGTGCGGTCGCGGAGCAGGCCGCTGCGGAGCGCGACGCAGAACTCGCCGTCCTCGACCGCGTCCATCCACCCGACCGGGCCCGCGTACCAGCCGCGGTCCATGTCCTCGAGCTCAGCGATCGCCTTGAGCGCGGCGTCGCGGGGCTCGCCGCCGACGGCCGGGGTCGGGTGCAACATGCCCGCGAGCTCGATCGCCGAGCGCGGCTCGGCGAGCTGGGCGTGAATCGGGGTCGCGAGGTGCTGGATGTTCGCGACCTTGACGAGCCCGGGCTCATTCGCGGTCTCGACCCAGACCGCGTGGCCGCGGAGCGCGCGCTTGATCCGCCGCGCAACGATCTCGTGCTCCTCGCGGTCCTTGGCCGAGCGCAGCAGCCGCTCGCCGAGGTGGTCGTCCACGGCCGGGTCGGCGCTCCGCCGCGCCGAGCCCGCGAGCGCGACCGTCGCCGCGACCGCGCCGCTTCGGCGCACGAGCAGCTCCGGGCTTGCGCCCACAAACGCGGCCTCGGGCGTTCCGGCGCAGAAGCAGAAGCAGGACGGAAACGCCTCGCGAAGCGCGCCGTACAGCGCCGCAGGGTCGTGGGCCGAAGGCGCCTCGACCGTGACCTCGCGCGCGAGGACCGCCTTGTCGATTGCGCCGGCGTTGATTCGCTCGGCCGCCGCCTCGACGGCGCGCTCGTAGCGCTCCGGCGGGAGCGCGCTCGCGATCCGGACCTCGCCGGTGCGCCGCGGCTCGATCATCGGCAGCGCGTCCTCCCCCAGCCCCGCGAGCCGGCGCTCGAGCCGCGCCATCAGCGCGGCCCGGTCCCCGCCGGCGTCGGCGAGCGCGCTCAGCGTCATCCAGGCGTCGTCGCCGAGCCGGCAGATCGCGACCTCGGGGAGCGTCATCAGCGCGGGCGGCAGCGACGACCACTGCGCCGCCGCAGCGCCCTCGGGCGCGAACGCGAGCCCGCCGACCCACACGGGGCCGGCCCCCGCGGGCAGCCGCGCGGGCTCGTCGGCGAGCCTGTCGCGGGCCAGCGCGGCGCAGCCCTGCACGAGGTCGGCGAAGCGGCCGGCGCCGCGCGAGACGACGTCGTGGGCGCTCCCCACCCCCGCGATCGCGAACCCGCCGCGGTCTGGCTGCTCCCAGCAGAACCAGCGATCGTCCGCCCGCCGCGAGGCGAACGCAACCGCGCTCGGATCAGCCCCGGCAACCGCCGCGGTCGCGCTGACGAGCGTGCGGCGATCGGGGGGCGCGGCGTCGAGCTGCGAGCCGAGCGAGTCGAGCAGGCGCCCGGTGTCGGCGCGGGCGATCAGGCCTCGGGCTTCGAGCGCGGGATCGCGACCTCGCCCGTGCGGGCCATCTCGATCAGCCCGTGCGGGCGGACCATGCGCTCGAAGGCGTCGATCTTGCCGGCGTCGCCCGTGATCTCGACCGTCAGCGTCTTTCGCGACACCTCGATCACCTCGCCGCGGAAGATCTCGGCGAACTGCATGATCTCGGCGCGGTTCTCGACCGCGGCGTTGATCTTGAACAGCGCCATCTCGCGCCCGATCGTCTGATCGGGCTCCATGTCGCGGATCTTGATCACGTTGACGAGCTTGTGCAGCTGCTTCGTCACCTGATCGATCGGGTGGACGGCGCCGTCGACCGTCATCGTCAGCCGCGAGATGTCCGGGTCCTCGGTCGGGCCGACGGCGAGCGTGTCGATGTTGAACCCGCGGCGGCTGAACAGCCCCGCGATCCGAGCCAGCACGCCGGGCTTGTTCTCGACCATCAGCGAGAGCGTGTGCTTGCGGCCCGTGAGGCCGCCCTGGACCCGGAGGTCCTCGAGCTTGACGAGATCCGGCGTCCCGGCTTCCATCGGTCCTCCCGCCTCAGCCGACCATGTCCCGCGCCGCGGCTCCGGCGGGGATCATCGGGTAGCAGTTCTCCTGCTTGGTGACGTGCACGTCGAGCAGCACGGGGCCATCTGTCTCGAGCGCGCCCTTCATCGCGTCCTCGACCTCGCCCTTGTCCGTGACGCGCATCCCGGTGCAGCCGAACGCCTCTGCCAGCTTCACCCAGTCGGGGTGCTCGCCGATCTCGACCGAGCTGTAGCGCTTGTCCCAGAACAGCTCCTGCCACTGGCGGACCATCCCCATGTAGCCGTTGTTCATCAGGAACACCTTCACGGGGATGTTGTGAAGCGCGGCGGTGGCGAGCTCCTGGCAGACCATCACCAGGCTGCCGTCGCCGGCGAGGCAGACGACGGTCTCGTCGGGTTTCGCGACCTTGGCACCGATCGCGGCGGGAAGGCCGAAGCCCATCGTCCCGAGGCCGCCCGAGTTGATCCAGCGGCGCGGTTGCGGGAAATCGTAGTACTGGGCGCACCACATCTGGTGCTGGCCGACGTCTGAGGTGACGATCGCGTCGCCCTCGGTGGCCTTGTACATCGCCTCGATCATCCGCTGCGGCTTGATCTCGCCGTCCTCGGAGTCGTCGTAGCGGAGCGGGTGCTCCTCCTGCCAGGCTCGGATCTCCTTCCACCAGTCGTCGAGGCGGGAGGCGTCCGGCCGCAGGCCCTCGTATTCGGCGGTGAGGATCGGCAGAACCTTCTTCGCGTCGCCGACGATCGGGATGTGCGCGGGGACGTTCTTCGAGATCTCGGCCGGGTCGACGTCGATGTGGACGAACTTCGCCCGCGGGGCGAACTCCGAGAGCTTGCCGGTGATCCGGTCATCGAAGCGCGAGCCGATCGCGACGATCAGATCGGCGCCGTCCATCGCGTAGTTCGCGGTGCGGGTGCCGTGCATCCCGAGCATTCCCAACCATTGCTCGTGCGGGGCCGGGAAGGCGCCCAGGCCCATCACCGTGGAGGTGATCGGCAACTTGTCGGAGAGCACGAACCGCCGCAGCTCCTCGGAGGCGTTCGCGTTGATGACGCCGCCCCCTGAGTAGATGACCGGACGGCGCGCGTTGGCGATCGCCTTCGCCGCGATCCGGATCTGCTTGATGTTGCCCTCGGAGCGCGGCTTGTAGCCGGGGAGGTTGGGAGTCCCGGTGCTCGGCTCGTAGTCGATGTCGGCGCGCGAGAGGTCCTGGGGGATGTCGACGAGGACCGGCCCGGGGCGTCCGGTTGAGGCAATGTAGAAGGCGTCGTGGATGTACTCCGGGATGTGCCGCGGGTCGGTGACCATGAACGAGTGCTTGACGATCGGCAGCGTGATCCCGGTGACGTCGGCCTCCTGGAACCCGTCCGTGCCGATCAGCTCCGTCCGCACCTGACCGGTGATGAACACCGTCGGCACTGAGTCCATCATCGCGTCGGCGATCGCGGTGACCATGTTCGTCGCGCCGGGACCCGAGGTCGCGAGCGCGACGCCGACCTTGCCCGAGGCCTTCGCGTATCCCTCCGCGGCGTGGCCGCCGCACTGCTCGTGGCGGACCTGGATGTGCTGGAACGGCGCGTCGTAGAGCGCGTCGTAGGTCGGAAGGTTGGCGCCACCGGGGATCCCGAAGACGTGCTCTACGCCTTCGGCCTGAAGCGCTTCCACCAATGCATCCGCGGCCCTCATGGGTGAGCGATGGTAGCAGCGGCCTCGTGCCCGGCCAGCAGGCTTTTTTGGTGAGGTCGGCGCCGAGCGGAGGGCGAAGCCCGAGCGCGAGGCGACTAGCAGGTGGGTGTCTTTGTTCTAGCTCTCGCTCGAGAGCGTCTCGCCGGCGAGCTCGCCCGGTCGCCAGGTGATGTGGGGATCGATCGCGCGCTCGAGCACGCGGTCGCGCTGGACCTCGATCACCTTCAGCATCGAGCGCACGAGCTCCTCGCCGAGATGGTGCGGCTTCAGCCCGAGGTCGATCAGCTTCGTGTTCGCGGCGTTGTAGTAGTGGCGCTCGAGCTCGACGCGGGGGTTCGGGAACCGCTTCACGTCGACCTCGTAGCCAACGTGCTCGGCGCTCGTCTTCACGAGCTCGGCGAGCTCGGCGACCGTGAACTGCTCCGTGAACTGATTGAAGACGCGGTACTCACCGAGATCGGCGGGGTTGGTCACGGCGAGCTCGACACACTGGAGCGTGTCGCGCACGTTGAGAAAGCCGCGCGTCTGGCCGCCCTCGCCGTAAACGGTCAGCGGGTGGCCGATCACGGCCTGGACGCAGAACCGGTTCAGGACCGTGCCGAAGACCTCGTCGTAGTCGAAGCGCGTGCACAGGCGCTCGTCCTGGACCGTCTCGTCGGTCTCGACCCCGTAGACGACGCCCTGGTTGAGGTCGGTCGAGCGCAGGCCCCAGACGCGGCACGCGAACTGGATGTTGTGCGAGTCGTGGACCTTCGAGAGATGGTAGAGCGAGCCGGGCTGCTTCGGGAACGGGAGCGTGTCCTTGCGGCCCTTGTGCTCGATCTCGAGGAAGCCCTCCTCGATGTCGATGTTCGGGGTCCCGTACTCGCCCATCGTCCCGAGCTTCACGAGGTGGCAGTTGGGGACCTGGTCGCGGATCGAGAACAGGACGTTGAGCGTCCCGATGACGTTGTTCTGCTGCGTCTCGACGGCGTGGCGGCGCGAGCGCATCGAGTACGGCGCCGAGGGCTGCTCGCCATAGTGGACGATCACCTCGGGGAGGACGTCGGCGATCACGGCGTCGAGAAACTCGGCGTCGCAGATGTCACCGACGAACGGGCGGATCTCCTTGCCCGAGACGTCCTCCCACGCCTCGACGCGGTCACCGAGCGATCGGATCGGCGTAAGCGAGTCGGTCGAGTTCTCTTGATGCCAGCGGCGACGGGCGAAGTTGTCGACGACCGCAACCTCGTGCCCTCTGCCCGAGAAGCGCATCGCGGTCGGCCACCCCAGGTATCCGTCGCCACCCAGGATCAGAATCCGCATGACCGCGGCAGGGTAGCGGACCGGCGCGAACTAGCATCCCGTTGATGTGGCCACGTGATCTCGGCACGGGCTTCGCGATCGCCCTGTGCGCGATCGTCGCCCTCGGCCTCGGGCTGCGCGTCGCCCGCGCGCTCGAGCCGATCCACGAGCCCGGAGCCGACTCGCTCGCCTACGGGGCGATCGCGAAGAGCCTGTACACGGACGGCACCTACGGCCCGCCCGAGATGCAGAACTCGAGCGACTGGTCCCCCGGCGCGCCGCTGCTCTACGCGGGCGTCTACTACGCGACCGGCGGGGTGCGCGAGGGCGCGCCGCGCCTGGTCGAGGCGCTCGCCGGTGCGCTCGCGATCGTCGTCGTGTTCGCGCTCGGCCGCCGGCTCGGGCGGGCGCTGGGCGATCCCACCGACGGGGCCGCCGCGGGGCTGCTCGCGGCGCTCGGGGTCGCGGTCTATCCGGCGTTCATCTACGACGCCGGCAGGCTGATGACCGAGCCGCTCGCGGAGCTGCTCCTGCCCTCGGCGCTGCTCGCGTTCCTGGTCGCGCTCGACCACCGCGACCGGTGGCGCTGGGCGCTCGCCGGGGCGCTGATCGGGCTGACGGCGATGTTCCGCCCCGAGTACCTGGCGATCGGGATCATGCTTGCGGTGCTGGCCGGGACCCTCGTCTGGCGCGGCGCCGGGCGCGCGCCGGGCCTGCTCGCCGCCGGCTGCTTCGCCGCGGCGCTGGTCCTCGTAATCGCCCCGTGGACGATCCGCAACTTCATCGTTCTCGACCGCTTCGAGCCGCTCGCCACAGGCGGCGGCAAGGCTCTGTATATAGGGACCAACCTCCCCGCCGACGGGGACCACTTCGCGACGAAGCGGATCCTCTACCGCGAGTTCCACCCCCACACCAGGCTCAGCGACGACGAGATCAACGTCAAGCCGATGGAGCCACTGCTGAACCGGGTCGCGGCGCGCTATCCGAACCTCCCGCGCGACACCGCGCTCGGCAAGATCGGCAAGCAGAACCTGCGCGGCTACCTGTCCGACCGCCCGGTCGACTTCGTCGAGATGTTGGGCCGCAAGGTGTGGCGGATGTGGGTCAACGGCTCGGGCCCGACGATGGTCGGGGTCGCGGCGCACATCCTCCACGACTCGCTGCTCGTCCTCGGCCTGCTGGCACTCGGGGTGCTGGCGTGGCGGCGGCGGGTCGAGGCGCTCGTGATCGGCCTCGTGCTTGCCGCGATCACGGCAATCGGCGCGGTGCTGCTCGCCTCGACGCGGCGCAACCTGATCCTGATGCCGGTCGTGATCTCACTCGCGGCGGCGGCGATCACGTGGCTGTGGGCGCTCGCCCGCGAGCGGCGGGCGGGAGGGACGGTTGCAGGGGAAACGCCCGGTCGAGACTATCCTCTGGCGCCCCGTGGAGCAGCTACACCTCCCTCTGGCAAGTCTGTTTCCCACTGAGCTGACGGCGATCCGGGCCGTTGGGCTCGTGGTCGCCGTGGCGCTGCTCGCGTTCGCGATCTGGCGCCGGCGCTCGCTTCGCAACGCCGACGTCCTGATCCTCATCGTGCTCGCGGTCGGGCTCGCGATCGTCTCCGGCACAGAGCTGCTGGACTCGCTGCTGGAGGCGTTCTCGTTCAAGAAGGGCAACGGGACGCGGATCATCGGCGTCGCGCTGCTCGCGATCTTCATCCTCTTCCTGCTCGTGCTGCGGGCGCTGTCGCAGGGATCGCGGATCACGCGCGAGCTCTCGGGGGTGCTCGAGGGCCTGGCGTGGGAGCAGTTTCGGGTCGCCGGCCACCCGGCCGAGTTCCGCGACAAGATCGCCGTTCTCATCCCCGCCTACAACGAGGATGAGAGCCTCGGCGCCGTCCTCGGCCAGATCCCGTCGACGGTCTGCGGCGTCGAGACCGCGGTCCTCGTCGTCGACGACGGCTCGCGCGACCGCACCGGCGACGTCGCGCGCGACCACGGCGCTGTCGTCGCCCGCCATGTGATCAACCGCGGCGGAGGGGCCGCGCTGCGGACCGGCTATCGGCTGATGGCGGAGTCGGGCGCGAAGATCGTCGTCACGCTCGACGCCGACGGCCAGCACCTGCCATCGGAGATGCACAAGCTCGTCCAGCCGGTGTTGAACGGCGAGGTCGCGGTGGCGCACGGCTCGCGCGTGCTCGGCGAGGCGGAGGCGAGCCACTTCGCGCGCGAGCTCGGGATCGTGTTCTTCAACCGCATGGTCTCGGTGATCACCCGGACCAAGGTCAGCGACTGCTCGAACGGCTATCGCGCAGTTCGCACGGAGGTCCTCCCCCAGCTTGTCCTGCGCCAGGAGCAGTTCCACACGTCGGAGTTCCTGATCGAGGCGATCAAGCGCGGTGTCCCGGCGCAGGAGGTCCCGGTCACCGTCGTCGGCCGTCTCCACGGCCACTCGAAGAAGCCGGCCGTGGTCCGCTACGGGATCGGGTTCGCCAATGCGATCGTCAGGACTTGGCTGAGGTAGAGCGCGGCTGCCTGACCTCGGATGGGTCGGGCAGGTAGAGGTCCTCGCCACAAACGCGGCAAACCTGGACGTAGATCTTGTGGACCGCGCCGCAGCGCGGACAGCGGCGCTCGGGTTCGTCCTTCTCGACCCGGTACAGGATCACGGCGACGAGGCCGAAGAACGGGAGCACGAACCCGACCAGGAACCAGATGAAGAACGAGCTTCCCTTGGCGCGTCCGATCAGGCCGGTCGCGAGTCCGAACGAGGCGAGGATCACGAGCAGGCTCATCGGCGGCTACTGGATCGGGCGATGGCTGCCGCCGTGCGCATACTCCTCGGTGCGCAGCGGGCGCGGGTGGCCGATCGACCCGACCTCGGCGGTGTCGCGTGCGAACGGCAGCCCGACCGTCCAGTCGGCGACGGCGTGGAGCTTGCGCGCGAGCCCCGGGATCTGGGTCAGATGGTAGGTCCGCGCCACCCACCACGCCGGGAAGCCGCGGAACTTGAGCGGCCCCGACTTCGCGACCGCCTTGTGGCGGCCGAGGTTGACGAACGAGCCGCGATCCTTGTAGCTGTAGGGATGCGGAGAGCCGACCCCGAGAGCGGCGGCGACGTTGCGCGCCACCGTCCTCCCCTGGCGGATCGCGTGCTGGGCGGTCATCGGCGAGATCCCGCCGCGCGGGTCGGGCACCGCGGCGCCGTCCCCGACGGCCCACACGGCATCGAGGCCCTCGACGCGCATGTAGCGGTCGGTGGGGACGCGGCCGTGCTCGTTCAGCGGCACGTTCAGGGACTTGAGGCTGGGGTGCGGGGCGACGCCCGTCGTCCACACGACCGTCCGCGTCGGCACCGTCTCCCCGGTCGACAGCTTGGCGTGATCCTCCGTGAGCTCGTCGAGGCGTGTGCCGAGCCGAATGTCAATCCCGCGTCCGCGCAGCTCCTTGACGGCGTAGGCGGCGAGGTCGGGGTCGGTCTCGGGCAGGACGCGGTCGGCGGCCTCGACGAGGGTCCAGTTCATCCCCGCCAGTCGCGCGCGGGGATAGCGCTCGATCGCGTCGACCGCGAAGTCCTGGAGCTCGGACAGTGCCTCGAGCCCCGCGTAGCCGCCGCCGACGAAGACGAAGTTGAGATACTCGCGGCGCCGTCCGGGTCCTCGCTGGCGTTCGCCGCCTCGAGCATCTCGACGACGTGATTTCGCAGCCAGATCGCGTCCGCGAGGCTCTTGAAGCCCATCGCATGCTCGAGGCCCGGAACCGGAAGCAGCCTCGACACCGAGCCGAGCGCGAGCACGAGCTGGTCGTAGCGGACCTCCTCGGTCTCGCTCTCATGGCTTCGAATCTCGACCGTGCGCGCGGCGGGGTCGTGCTCGGTCACGGCACCGAGCCGCAGGTAGGTGCGGCGCAGCATGTCGCGCAGCGGCGTGACGACGTGGCGCGGCTCGACGGTCCCGGCCGCGGCCTCGGGCAGGAACGGCGTGTAGAGGAGGAAGTTGACGTCGTTGACGAGCATCAACCGCGCCGACTGGCGCGGCATGACCTTCTCCAGCCTGCGGGCGGCGTGGGCTCCCGCGAACCCGCCGCCGGCGATGACGACGTTCCAGGCCATGCGTTCAGTATGGCAGCGCCGATGGGCTTGTAACAGGCTGTTACAAGGGCCAGGTCAGGCGCCGAGTTTGGCGCGGATCAGCCTCGTGATCTCGCCGCCGTCGGCGCGGCCCTTCGTCTCCTTCATCGCCGCGCCGACGATCGGGCCGATGGCCTTCGGGTTCCCGCCCCGGACCTTCTCGGCGGCGTCCGGGTTGGCGTCGATCGCGCGCTCGACCGCGCCCTCGATCTCGCCCTCGTCTTCGATCTGGCCGAGCCCCTTCGCCTCGACGATTGTCGCCGGGTCGCCGCCCCCGGCGACGAGCTCGGTGAGGACCTCACGCGCGGCGCCGTGGGTCACCTGCTTCGCCTGGACCATCGCGACGAGGCTCGCGAGCGCCGCCGGCTCGACCCTCGACGAGGCCGCGTCCTCGACGCCGGCCTCGCGCAGACCCGCGGCGAGCTCTCCCGTGACCCAGTTCGCAACCGCGCGCGGCTCAGCCCCGTCGGCCGCCTCCAGCACGCGCTCGAAGTAGTCGCCGAGCTCGGCGTCGAAGGCGAGCTGGGTCGCGGCGTCGTCGGGCAGCTCGAGCTCGGCCAGGTAGCGCTCGCGCCGCGCCGCCGGGAGCTCGGGAAGCGCCTCGCGGGCCGAGGCGACCATCTCCGCGGTCGGGGCGAGCGGAACGAGGTCGGGCTCGGGGAGGTAGCGGTAGTCGTGCGCGTACTCCTTCGAGCGCAGCGGCGTCAGCGAGCCGTGTGGGGATCGAAGTGGAGCGTCTCCTGTGAGACCTCGTCGCCGGACTCGACGATCCCGATCTGGCGCGCGATCTCGGCCTCGATCCCGCGCTCGAGGAAGCGGAAGCTGTTCATGTTCTTGAGCTCGGCCTTCGTTCCGAGCTCATCGCTGCCGGCCGGGCGCACCGAGACGTTGGCGTCGACGCGCAGGCTCCCCTCCTCCATGTTGACGTCGGAGACGCCGAGCTGGCGGATCGTCGTCCGCAGCAGCTGAGCCCACTCGCGCGCGTCGGCCGCGCTTCGCAGGTCGGGCTCGGTGACGATCTCGACCAGCGGCGTGCCGCCGCGGTTGAAGTCGACGAGGGACTGCCCCGAGCCGTGGATCCGGCCCGACTCGCCGACGTGGGTCAGCTTCGCGGCGTCCTCCTCGAGGTGCGCGCGATGAATGCGCACGTCGCCGAGCCGGCCACCCGAGGCGAGCGGGATGTCGTACTGGCTGATCTGGTAGCCCTTCGGCAGGTCGGGATAGAAGTAGTTCTTGCGGTGGAAGATCGACCGCGGCGCGACCTCGCAGCCGAGCGCGGCGGCGATCATCAGCCCGTAGCGGATCGCCTGCTCGTTGACCGTCGGCAGCGTCCCCGGGTGGCCGAGGCAGACCGGGCACGTGTGGACGTTGGGCTCGTCGCCGAACGACAGCGCGCAGCCACAGAACATCTTCGTCCTCGTCGACAGCTGGACGTGGATCTCGAGGCCGATCACCGGCTCGAGCTCGGTCACGCCCGCGGCCTCTCGTTGAAATTGATTGCCGTTTCCAGCGCGTAGGCCGCATCGAGCAGCCGACTGTCACTGAACGCGGGCCCCGCGATCTGGAACCCAACCGGAAGACGATCGGCGGTGCCCATCGGGGCGCCAGCGACCCCCGCACGAATCGAGATCGCCGGGATCCCCGCGAGCGGCATCGGCACCGTGCAGTAGTCCGACATGTACATCGTCAGCGGATCGTTCACGCGTGCCCCGAGCTCGAACGCGACGGTCGGCGAGGTCGGCGAGATCACGAAGTCGAAGCGCTCGAACGCGGCCGCGAAGTCCTGCGCGATCTTCGTCCGCACGCGCTGCGCCTGGCCGTAGTAGGCGTCGTAGTAGCCGGCCGAGAGCGCGTAGGTGCCGAGCATGATCCGCCGCTTGACCTCGGCGCCGAAGCGCGCGTCGCGGGTTCGCTCGTACATCTCGGTGAGGTCGCCGTTCCCGTCGCGGGGGCCGTAGCGGACGCCGTCGAATCGCGCGAGGTTCGTCGACGCCTCGGCCGGGGCGATCACGTAGTAGGCCGAGATCCCATGCGTCGCGTGCGGGAGCTCCGTCTCGTCCACGTTGCCCCCCAGCTCCTCGATCTTCTCTACGGCCTCATCGAAGCACTCTCTCACTCCCCCCTCAAGCGTGTCTGCTCCGGCGACCAACTCCCTCGGAATCCCGAAGCGCAGCCCGCTCAGATCCTCCCGGCTCGGGAGCTCGACGCCGCCCTCGATCCCCACCGAGGTCGAGTCGCAGGGGTCGCGGCCCTCGAGGACCCGGAGCAGCAGCGCGGCGTCGGTGACGTCGCGGGTCAGCGGCCCGCACTGGTCGAGCGAGGAGGCGAACGCGACCATCCCGTAGCGCGAGACGGCGCCGTAGGTCGGCTTCATCCCGACGATCCCGCACAGCGATGCGGGCTGGCGGATCGAGCCGCCGGTGTCGGTGCCGATCGCCCACGGGGCGAGCCTCCCCGCGACCGCCGCCGCCGAGCCGCCCGACGAGCCGCCCGGAACGCGGTCGCGGTCCCACGGGTTGCGGACCGGGCCGTAGCCGGAGTTCTCGTTCGACGAGCCCATCGCGAACTCGTCCATGTTCGTCTTCCCGAGCACGCGCGCGCCGGCCTCGGTCAGGCGGCGTACCGCGGTCGCCGTGTACGGAGGCCGGTACCCCTCGAGGATTCGCGACCCGGCGGTAGTCGGGATCCCCTCGGTGCAGAACAGGTCCTTGACCGCGATTGGTACGCCGGCCAGCACCCCCTCGCCGGGCCTCTCCGCACCCGGGGCGGGCCGCTCGCCCTTCTCCGGGCGCCATAGATAGGCGTTCAGATCGTCTCCGCCCGCGGCGTCAGCGTAGGCGTCGAAGTACTCGTCGGCGGAGAAATCGCCGGCGCGGATCCGCTCGAGCGCGTTCCGGACGGTGAACTCGAGCAGCTCTTTCACGCCTGCGGCGAGGGGACGCGGAACTGGCCCTCGGCGGGATCGGGCGACCCCTCGAGCACGCGCTCGCGCGGCCAGCTCGGGCGCGGCTCGTCGGGCCGGAGCACGTTCTCGAGCTCGACGACGTGCGAGGTCGGCTCGACGCCGTCGAGGTCGAGCTCCGAGATCCGCTCGACGTGGTCGAGGATCCCGGACAGCTCGCGCGCCATCCGCTCGACCTCCTCGTTGCCCAGCCCCAGACGGGCGAGCCTCGCGACGTGCAGCACCTGCTCGCGGTCGATCACGCTCGGGATTCTAGGTTGAGGTCGACGGGGCTAGGTCTAGGCACGAGGAGCGCAGGATAGGATGCCGCCGCGATGACCGGCGCGCGAGCGGAGAGATTCGTCGTCCTCAACCTGCGCCTGCTCGCGGTGACGTTCGCCGTCGTCGGGATCCTGTTCATCGCCGTACCCGACGGCGTCCTCGACGTGATCGACGACCTCGGCGACGCGATCGGCAGCTTCGCCACCGCGCCCGACACGGTCGAGAAGTTCTGGCTCGCGCTCGCGTTCGCGTACATGGTCGTGATCGCCGGGATCTGCGTCGTCGTCCAGTTCGACATCGTCCGCTTCCGGCCATTGCTGCTCGTGCTCGCCGCAGGCAAGACGGCCTCGTCGCTCGGCGCGCTCGCGTTCTTCGTCCTCGACCAGAACGTCTTCATCTACCTGCTCAACTTCCTCGTCGACGGGTTTCTGGCGGCGCTCTCGCTTTTCCTCTGGGCGCTCGCCGGCCGCGTCGGCGCGGTCCCCGCGCCGTCCTGAAGGCGCCCGCCGGGGCTTAGCGCCGCCGAGCTGCGGACGCTGCGCGCGTTCGCGGAGGCGATGTCGCCCGCCGTCGGTCCGCTGCCCGCGGCCGAGAAGGATGTCGAGGTCGCGGAGCCGATCGCGCGCTATCTGAGCTCGATGCCGCCGCGCTCGGTGCGCCGGATCAAGCTCGTGCTTGTCGTGTTCGAGTGGCTGCCGTTCCCGTGGCGTTTCAGCCGCTCGAGCGTCGAGTCGCGGCGCGAGTTCCTGCGCAAGCTCGACGCGTCGCCGCGCTGGCTGCACTCGAACCTGCTCCTATTCCTCAAGGTCCTCTCCGGACTCGGATACGCGAACGACCCGCGGGTCCGCGCCGCGGTCGGCTACGAGGCGCGGTGCGCCGTCGCCGGCGGTCGCGCCGAGCCCGCGCCGGCCTCGCCTCCGATGCCGCTGCCATTGCCATTGCCATTGCCATTGGGCGACCTCCGGGCGCCCGCCGGCGGAGAGGATTGCGAAGTCGCGATCGTCGGCTCGGGCGCCGGCGGCGCTGCGGCGGCCACCGTGCTCGCCGAGGCCGGCGTCGATGTCGTCGTGCTCGAAGCCGGCCCCTACCTCGACCGTCACAGCTACCCAGACGAGCCGCTCGACGCCGTCACGTCGCTGTATCGCGACGGCGGGCTCACCGTCGCCGAGGGGATGCCGTCGATCCCCGTCCCCGTCGGCCGAGCGGTCGGCGGGACGACGGTGATCAACTCGGGCACATGCTTCCGCGCCCCCGACGCCGTCCTCGGCGATTGGCGCGACCGGTTCGGGATCGAGTGGGCGACCGAGCTCGATCCCGACTACGCCCAGGCGGAGGAGATGCTGCGTGTCGAACCGGTCGACCCCGAGCGCATGGGGCGCAACGGGCAGCTGCTGCTCGAGGGCGCCGAGGCACTCGGCGTCAGCCACGAGCCGCTGAGGCGAAACGCCGGACGCTGCATCCAGTGCAGCTCCTGCCCGCAGGGATGCCGTCTCGACGCGAAGCAGGCGATGCACGTCAGCTACCTCCCCAGGGCGGTGGCCGCGGGCGCGCGGGTTCGCGCCGGGGTCGAGGCGGAACGGGTCCTGTTCGAGGGGCACCGCGCCGTCGGCGTCAGCTGCCGCGCCGAGGCCCCCGAGCGCGGCGGCGCCAATGAAGCTGGGACGCGCCCGTACGAGCTCCGCGCGGGAACGGTGGTGCTCGCCGGCGGCGCGTTCGGGACGCCCGAGCTCCTGCTGCGCTCGCGACTTCCACGCCCGAGCGAGAACATCGGCACGAACCTGCGCATGCACCCGGCGTGCTGGGTCGGCGCCCGCTTCGACGAGGAGGTGCGTGGCTGGGACGGGGTGATGCAGAGCTACTGCGTCGACGAGTGGGAGGATCGCGGGCTGCTGCTCGAGGCGACGTTCACCCCGCTCGCGTTCGGCGCCCAGTGGCTGCCCGGGACAGGTCGCGAGCACCAGGAGCGGGTGCTCGCCTTCGACCGCCTGGCCTCAACCGGCGTCCACCTCAGCGACCGCTCCGCGGGCCGCGTCGGCCTCGCCGCGGACGGCTCGCTGCGCGTCACCTACAAGCTCGAGCGCGACGAGGCACGGACGCTGGCGTTCGGGATCGCGCGCGCCGCCGAGCTCTACTTCGCCGCCGGCGCGCGCGAGGTCTACCCGCAGGTCGGCGGCATCCCGTCGCTCGGCCCGGCCGACATCGACGGGTTCGAGTCCTCCCCCCGCCGTCGAGCGCGATGCGGCTCGAGGCGTTCCACCCGATGGGGACGGCACGGATGTCGGCCGACGACGGCGAGGGCGTCGTCGGGATCGACGGCGCCGTCTACGGCGCCGAGTCGCTGTACATCGCCGACGCCAGCGTGTTTCCGGGGTCGATCGGGGTCAACCCGATGATGACCGTGATCGCTTTCGCGCAGCGCGTCGCGCGCGGCGTCGCCGAGCGCGCCGCCGCGTAGGGCCTAGCTGCGCTCGCCGCCTGCGAGCCGGTCCGCCTCGCCGGCGAAGGTCGAGCCCTCCTCCTGCATCGCGATCCAGCCGCCGATCGTGATCACGACGACCGCGATCAGGCCGAGATAGATCCCGTACTTGCGGTCGAGGCCGCTCGGCGGATCGATGATCCGGTAGAGGACGAGAGCCGTCGAGAGCATCCCGAGCCCGGTCAGCATCGCGCCGCCGGCGACCGGCATCGTCACGTTCGTCTGCGTCGCGGTGATCACGGCGAGCCCGATCGCGACGACGATCGTGATCAGCAGGACGATGTCGATGAAGTCGAACGCCTGCCACGCGTTCAGCGTCGTATCGACGCCGGGGACGTTCCCGAGGTTGAAGGTCACGTTCGTCCCCGGGACCTGCGCTGAGGAGGCCGGCTCACCGAACCAGGTCAGGAACATGATCACGAGGAGAGCGACCGCCGCGACCGCGGCGATCAGCTCTCCCCGCCTTACGTTTGCCATCCTCCGGCGCTAGGGCCCACTCGGGGGCGGCGGGGGCGGCGGGGGCGGTGGCGGCGGTGGCCCACCGGCGGGAGGCTGCGGACCGCCTCCGCCATAGTCGTCGGACGCGTACGCCGCGCCCTCTTCCTGCATCGCCATCCACCCGCCGACGACTATCCCTATCGCGGCTATGAGGCCGAGGAAGGCGCCGATCTTGCGAGTGTGGCTGACACCGCTCCCGGACAGGTTGACGCCGAAGCTCGGCGGGCTGATCAGGCTGATCACGATCACGAGCACGCTCAGCGCACCGAGCCCGGCGACGATCGCGCTCGCGCCGATCGGGAGGTCGAGCTCCATGTCCTGGGCGGCAATCGCCGCGAGGCCGATTGCGGCGATCGCGGTGATGAACAGCAGCAGGTCCTGCCACCCGTAGGAGCCCCAGGCGTTACGCGATCCCTCGACTGCGACCGACGGGGCACCCGGGATGCCCGTGGGGCCAGCGAACTTGAGGCCGAACCACTTGAAGATGAACATGAACAGGATCAGCGCGATGCCCGAGGCCGCCGCGATCCTCTCGCCCTGGTTGACTCTCTCCATTCGGATTCTCCCGTGTTGGGGCTTGTAGTCCGTTGAGCTGGAGCCCCTCGACCCGCGTCATGGCCGGGGGCGCTGGAAGCAGGCGCAGCCTATACCCGTCGCGCGGCGGAGGTGGCCCACCGCAGGACATCGCTCTAAGGTGGCTCAGCGGCCGACTCGCAGCCGCGCCGCTCGGAGGGTGTTCGGAAGCAGCATCGCGACCGTCATCGGCCCGACGCCACCGGGGACCGGTGTGATCGCCGCGGCGACCTCACGCACCGCGTCGAAGTCGACATCGCCCGTGAGGCCGTCGTCGGTGCGGTTGGTGCCGACGTCGATCACGGTTGCCCCGGGCTTCACCATCCCCGGACCGACCAGCCGCGGGACCCCCGCGGCCGCAACGAGCAGATCGGCGCGGCGGCAGACCTCGGCGAGGTCGCGGGTGCGCGTGTGGCACACGGTCACCGTCGCGTTCGCGGCCAGCAGCAGCGCGGCGAGCGGCCGGCCGACGAGCGTCGAGCGGCCGAGGATCACGGCCTCGGCGCCCTCGACCTCGAAGCCCTCGTGGCGGAGGATCTCCATCACCCCGACAGGGGTGCAGGCGACCAGCGGGGCGTCCTTCCCCTGCGCGAGCAGCCCGGCGTTGGTCGCGGTGAGCCCGTCGACGTCCTTGAGCGGCGAGATCGCCGCGACGACCGCCTCGGGGTCGTGGCCCTCGGGAAGCGGCAGCTGGACGAGGATCCCGTCGACCTCGCCATCGGTGTTCAGCTCGCCGATCAAATCGAGCAGCCGGCCGGGGCTGATGCTGGCGTCGGGTGCGTGGTGGATCGAGCGGATCCCGACCTCCTCGCACGCCTTGCGCTTGTTTCGGATGTAGATCTCCGAGGCGGGATCGTCGCCCACGAGGACCGTCGCCAACCCCGGCGAGTGGCCGTCGTGGGCGCCCGTGAACTCCGCGACCTCGGCGGCGACGCGCTCGCGGACCGACGCGGCGATCGCCTTGCCGTCGATTACGCGCGCTCCCGCCTCCTGCTCCTGCTCTTCCGTTGTTGCCATCTCAGCTCGCTTTCTTCAACGGGGCATAGTCGGCCATCAGCTTGCGCTCGGCGCCGTCGTCGGCGAAGCGGACGACTATCACCGATCCCGGCTCGACCGCGGTCACGACTCCCTCCCCGAAGCTCGCGTGGACGACGTCATCGCCGAGCATGAACGGCGGCGTCTGGGTACGCGGCTGCGTCGCCCCGCCGAGCCGGGCCCCCCCGAGCCCCCACCCGGTGCGCTCCCCCTCGGTCTCGTTGCGCTCGACGAGCTCGTCGGGGATCTCGCCCAGGAATCGCGACGGGAGGTTGAACCCGCGGGCGCCGTAGAGCGTGCGCTGGCGCGCGAACGTCAGCTGCAGCAGCCGCTTCGCGCGCGTCGCGCCGACGTAGCAGAGCCGCCGCTCCTCCTCGAGGTTTCCCTCCTCGACCGAGCGCGAGTGCGGAAAAACCCCCTCCTCGCAGCCGATCATGAACACGGCTTCGAACTCGAGCCCCTTCGCGTTGTGGAGCGTCATCAGCGTCACGAGCTCCTCGTCGCGGCGGAGCGAGTCCTGGTCGGTGTAGAGCGAGATCTGCTGCAGGAACTCGTCGAGCGGTGAGATCTCGCTCGCGCCCTCGACGGCGCGGTTGGCGTCGAACTCGGCCGCGACCCCGACCAGCTCCTGGAGGTTCTCGGCCCGTCCCTGAGCCTCGATCGTGCGCTCGGCCTCGAGTCCGTCGAGGTAGCCCGTCTCCGAGAGCACCGCCTCGAGCAGCTCGGCAACCGGCGCCTGGCGCTCGGCCCGCGTGCGCAGCAAGGCCATCATCTCGCCGAAGCGCCCGACGGCCTTGAGCGCCGCGGAGCCGAGCCCGGGGACGCTCTCGGGCGCCTGGACGACGTCCCACACCGACGTCCCGGTCGTGTTCGCGTGCGAGAGCAGGCGCGCCTCGGTCGTCTGGCCGATGCCCCGGCGGGGCGAGTTGATGATCCGCGCCAGCGCGACCGCGTCGGAGGGGTTCGAGAGCAGCGTCAGGTAGGCGACCGCGTCCTTGATCTCGGCGCGCTCGTAGAACTTCGTCCCGCCGATCACCTGGTACGGGAGCTCGAGGCGAACGAGCGTGTCCTCGAGCACGCGGCTCTGGGCGTTGGTCCGATAGAAGACCGCGATCTCGGTCCGCGGAATCCCCTCCTCGTCTGCGAGCCGCTCTATCTCGCCGGCGACGTAGCGGGCCTCGGCGTGCTCGTCGGGCAGCTCTGAGATCGCCACCGGGTCGCCGCGGTCGGCGTCCGTCCACAGCTCCTTCGGCTTCTGGCCGCGGTTGTTGGCGATCACCGCGTTCGTCGCGTCGAGGATCGTCTGCGTCGAGCGGTAGTTCTGCTCGAGCTTCACGACCTCGGTGTCGGGGAAGTCGCGCTCGAACTCGAGGATGTTGCGGATGTCGGCCGAACGGAAGCCGTAGATCGACTGTGCATCGTCCCCGACTACGAACAGGTTGCGGTGCTGCCCGCAGAGCAGCTGCAGGAGCCGGTACTGGACGCGGTTCGTGTCCTGGTACTCGTCGACGAGGACGTGGCGGAAGGCGCGCTGGTAGCGGTCGCGGACGTCCTCGAACAGCTCCAGCAGGTTGACCGTCCGCAGCAGCAGGTCGTCGAAGTCCATCGCGTTCGCCTCGTGCATCCGGCGCTCGTACAGCCGGTAGACGTCGGCGACCGTCTGCTCGAACGAGCCGTGCATCTCGGCGAGCTCGTCGGGGTCGGTGAGCCGGTTCTTCGCCCCCGAGATCTCGGATTGGATCGCCCGCGGCGGGTAGCGCTTGGGGTCGATCTCGAGCTCCTCCATGCAGCGCTTGACCATCCGCAGCGAGTCGGACGCGTCGTAGATCGTGAAGCTCCGCTTGTAGCCGAGCCGCATCGCCTCGCGGCGGAGGATCCGCGCACAGGCCGAGTGAAAGGTCATCACCCACATCAGCCGCGAGGCCGCGCCGACTAGGCTCTCGACGCGCTCTCGCATCTCGTCCGCGGCCTTGTTCGTGAACGTGATCGCGAGGATCTCGCCGGGCCGCGCCTGGCCGGTGGCGACGAGGTAGGCGATCCGGTAGGTGAGCACGCGCGTCTTGCCCGACCCGGCGCCCGCGAGCACGAGCAGCGGGCCCCCGCCGTGCGTCACGGCCTCACACTGTGGCGGATTGAGATCGGCGAGCAGGCGCTCGACCGGGTCCGCCCCGACCTCCGTGGGGGCCGCCTCTCCCCGCTCTGGGTTCTCGGTCACGGCCACGGACCGAGAATAGCCCTGGGCGCGGCTAGCCCCCGGCCGTCGACGGACCCCGCCTCGGGCGCAGCTCCTGGACCTTCGTATCCGGTTGCGCGTCGCCGTTCAGCTCCGCGATCCGACGCTCGAGCTCGGCGATCCGCGTCGACATCTCCTTGATCGCCTCGGCGATCGGGTCGGGGAGGTGGATCCAGTCCGTGTCGGGACCGTCGATCCGCCGGCCCTCGATCTTCACCGGATGGCCGGGGTTGCCGACCACGGTCGCGTTCTCGGGAACGTCCTCGATCACGACCGTGTTCGCCCCGATCTTCGCCCCGCGCCCGACGTTGATCGGCCCGAGCAGCTTCGCGCCGGAGCCGATCGTCACGTAGGGGCCGACGGTCGGGTGGCGCTTGCCGCGGGCGAAACCCGTCCCGCCCAGGGTCACGCCCTGGTACAGCGTCACGCAGCACTCGACCTCCGCCGTCTCGCCGATCACGACCCCGGCGCCATGGTCGATGAAGAAGTCCTCGCCGATCTTCGCCGCGGGATGGATCTCGATCCCCGTCACCGCGCGCGAGACGTAGGAGAGCGTCAGCGGGAGGGCCGGCACGCCGGCCTCGTGGAGCGCGTGGGCGAGGCGATGGGAGAGCAGCGCCTGGACCCCGCCCCAGCTCGTCAGGATCTCGAGCGTCCCCGCCTCCTTCGCGGCGGGATCGCGGCTTCGCGCCGCCCCGACGTCCGCCCGGACCTCTCCGAGCACCCGCCGCAGGATTCCGATCCCGAGCATGCTCAAAGCCTAGGGTGCGAAGAACGGCAGGGACATGTAGCGCTCGCCGCCGTCGGGGACGATTACGACGATCCGCTTCCCGCGCATGTCCGGCCGCGCGGCTACCTCGAGCGCGGCCCAGATCGCCGCGCCCGCGGAGATCCCGACGAGCAGGCCCTCGCGGTGCGCGGCGAGCCGCGCGGTCTCGAGCGCGAGCTCGTCCTCGACCGCGATCAGCTCGTCGATCACGTCGCGATCGAGAACGTCGGGGACGAACCCGGCGCCGATCCCCTGGATCTTGTGCGGACCCGGCGATCCCCCGGCGAGCACCGCCGAGTTGGCGGGCTCGACGCCGACGACGTAGATGTCGTCCCGGCGCTCCTTCAGGAATCGGCCGACGCCGGTGATCGTGCCGCCTGTCCCCACCCCGCACACGAACGCGTCGACCTCACCGTCGAGGTCGCGCCAGATCTCCTCCGCGGTCGTGCGGCGGTGGACGTCGGGGTTGGCCGGGTTCTCGAACTGCTGCGGCATGAACGCGTTGTCGTTCTCGGCGACGACTCGCGCGGCAAGCTCGACCGCCTCGTTCATCCCCCCGAGCGACGGCGTCTCGCGAACCACGGCGCCGTACATCTGCAACAGCGCCGTGCGCTCGCGCGTCATCCCCTCCGGGAGCGTGAGCACGCAGTGGTATCCGCGCGCCGCGCACACCATCGCCAGTGCGATCCCGGTGTTGCCGCTCGTGGGCTCGACGATCACGGAACGGCCGGGCTCGATTCGCCCCTCGGCCTCGGCAGCCTCGATCATCGAGACCCCGATCCGGTCCTTGACCGACCCGCCGGGGTTGAGGTACTCGAGCTTCGCGACCACCTCGGCGTCCTCGCCCTCGCCGAGGCGGCTCAACGCGACGAGCGGCGTGTCGCCGACGACGGCCGCCGCCTCGCGCCCGATCCGCAGAGTCTGAGACGCCATCGTCTCAAGCTACCCCGATCGGCGGCAAGGTGGGTTGCGCGGCGGGGATAATCGGTCGATGGCGGAAGCCGACGTGGAGCTGGTCAAGCGCACCTACGCAGTGATCCAGGAGGCCTATCGCACCGGGGACACCGAGGAGCTGCGCCGGTTCACGGATGAGTGGTGCGACCCCGAGTACGTGCTCAGGACCTCGGGAGGATTCCCGGAGACCGGGGAATGGCACGGAGCCGATGGCGTGGTCCAGTTCGTGTCGGGGCAGATGGAGGCGTTCAGCGAAATGTGGATCGAGATGGACGGGGTCATCGACGGCGGCGACGTGACGGTCGCGTGGCATCGCTTCGGGGGCCAGGCGCGGCACACCGGCATCGACGTCGAGTTCAGCGCCGCATTCGCGCTCTGGACACGCGACGGGCGCTCGCTCCGTACCCAGATCTTCCCGAGCAAGAGCGAGGCGCTCGAGGCTGCGGGCCTGAGCGAATAGCGAGCCGCTCTAGATGTGGTAGGTCTGCGCACCGGCGTCGTGAGCCTCGCGGTGCGCGATGTCGGCGATCGTGGTGCGCTCGAAGACGTCGCGGAGCGCCACGACGCCCTGCGCCCAGATCCCGCCGGCCTCCTTCGCCTCCTGTCCGACCCGGCCGTCGAGCGCCTGGACGACCTCGAGAACGGTGATCTGGTCGGCGGGGCGCGCGAGCGTGTAGCCGCCCTTGACCCCGCGATGGCTCTCGAGCAGCCCGGCGCGCCGCAGGGTCGAGAACAGCTGCTCGAGGAACTGGACCGGCATCCCGCGGCGCTCGGCGAGCGTCGCGATCGGCACCGGCGCCTCCCCGGAGCGCGACAGCTCGGCCAGAGCGACGACCGCGTAGCGGGACTTCGAGGTGACGGAGATCATCGCCGACGCTTTGTACACGAAGCGGCCGACCGAGCCACCGAGGGAAGCCGCACGCCGACCGTCCGCGCTCCGTTACGATCATTCGGTCCGGCCCTAGCGACCCTGGAGGATGGCGCTGAGCGAGGCGCGCCGATGAGCGAGAAGGAGCGATGCCTCGTGATCGGGAGTCAACCGATCGTGCGTCTCGGGGTGCGGCGGTTGCTCGCGAGCCGGTTCGACGTCGAGGAGGCCGAGTGTGGGGAGGTCGCGCTTCAGCTGATCACCGACGTCGGCGACTTTGACGTCGCGATCGTCGACATGCGCCGCGGCCCGGACAAGGACGCGGCGCGGATGTCGGGCGAGGCGACGATCCGGGCGCTGCTGAAGGTGCAACCGAGCCTCGGCATCGTCGCGCACGGGGGGCGCAGTGCGCGGCACGTCGCGCGCGAGGCGATGGCAGCCGGGGCGACGGCCTACGTCGCCAAGAGCTCGCCCCCCGAGGACCTGCGCCGCGCCGTCGACGCCGCGCTCGAGGCCGAGCGCTTCCTCGACCCCGAGGCCGACGGCGCGCCGCGCAGCGGCAAGAACCCGCGCGTCCTGACCAAACGCCAGCGCGAGATCCTGCAGCTGATCGCCGACGGCCACCGCCTCCCCCAGATCGCGAAGCGGCTGGGACTCAGCACCGAGACCGTAAAGACGCACACGAAGCAGATCCTCGCCCGGCTCGGGGCTCGAAGCCAGGCCCACTCCGTGGCGATCGGCATGCGCAACAGCCTCATCGATTAGCCGAACGCGCAGTCCGCGCCGCGTCGGGTTAGATCCAACCCTTGTCCCTGGCGAGGAGGACGGCCTGGGCGCGGTCGACGGCACCGATCTTGCGGTACACGTTGTGGAGGTGGGTGCGGACCGTGCTCGCCGACAGCGACAGCTCATCGGCGATTTCCTTGTAGACCTTGCCCTCAGCGAGGCCCCGCAGGGCGTCGAGCTCGCGGGCCGAAAGGGGGCATGGCTCGGGCGAGCGGCGGCGCGCCGGTCGAGCGGTGAGCGGGAACTCGTAGAGGGCGGCACGGGCGCTGGGCGCGGCGATCCCGACCGCGGCGGCCATCGCGTCGAGCCGCCCCGGGTCGATCGCCTCGCCGTTGCTGTGGCGGGCGAACATGTCCGCGAGCGCGACGCCGGCGGCGAGCCCGGTGGCATCATCGGCGTGGTGGCGCTCGACCGCGGTCGCCATCCCGCCGGGCAGGCCCCAGCGGCGAACAAGGACCCCGCCGACGAGCGCGTGGTCGATACCGAGCTCGCGTCGCTCCGCGGCGACGCGGTCCTCAGGGGTGTGATGTCGGGCGAGCGGCTCCGGGTAGCCGGGATACATTCGCATCAGGACCAGCCGGCCGACGTCGTGGAGCAGCGCCGCTGCAGAGAGCTCCTCGTCGCCCGGGAGCTTGCCGATCTCGCCGATCCGCTCCGCGGCTTGGCGGGCGGCGGCGCAATGGCGACGGAAGCGTTCGGGCCGCATCTGCCACTCGGCCGCCGTCTCGGAGAACTCATACGTCTCCAGCGGCTCGATGGCGGCCTCGACCCCCTTCGGCCCCAGCCTCTCGACCGCCTCCAGGATCCCGGCGAGTCCAGCGTGCCTGCCGCTAACCCGCTGTGCCGCGCGCAGGACCGCGATCGCAAGCGCGACGTCGGATTCGACCACCTCGCTGAGCTCGTCGGTCGAAGCGCCGCGCTTCGAGCTCGCGCTGAGGGCGCGCTGATGCGACTCGACGAGAGCCGGAAAGCTCTCGACGTCGGCGAACGCGTCCGCGAGGCGGTGCCCGCCGCGCCCGGTGCCGCGGGTCTGCGGTCGAGTCTCCCGGTTGCTGAAGCGCCCGCCGTTCGAATTGCGGGCGGACGCGACTGTCGGCTTCGTCTTGGTCTTCGTGGCCATGGCGGAGCGTCGATCCGTGCACGACGGAGCGCTAACCCCTTCATCGGCAGATTGGAGCCCGGTTCTTTAGCCCCGGAACGAGAAAGTCGTGCCCAGCCCGGCGTGGGTGATCACAAACGCTCGAGCGCGAGCTCGATTCTGGTCGCCGACTCCTCTCGCCCCAGGGCCGCGAGCGATTCGAAGATCCCCGGCGAGACCGTCCTCCCGGTGAGCGAGACGCGGAGCGGCTGGAACAGCTGCTTCGGCTTCACGCGGTGGTGCTCGGCGACGAGCCGCAGCTTGCGCTCGAGCTCCTCCGGCGCGAACTCCCTGACTTCGCGAATCGTGCTCAGCGCGTCCTCGAGCAGCGGGCGCGCCTCCTGAGTCATCACCTTCTTCCACGCCTTTTCGTCGTCCGCGGGCCCCTCGAACATGAACGCGATCAGCGGCCACACCTCGGCCAGCGTCTGCGCCTTGTCCTGGACGATCGCGCATGCGACCTCGAGCCGGTTGTCGGGCTCGCGCCCGACGAAGCGGGCGACGGCCTCCGTGTACTCGTCAAGCGACGCCTCGCGCATGAAGCGCCCGTTGATCCAGCGCAGCTTCTGCTCGTCGAACACCGCCGCCGCCTTGCCGACGCGCTCGATCCGGAAGCGCTCGATCAGCTCCTCGGTCGTCAGCAGCGTCGTGTCGTCCTCGGTCCCCCAGCCGAGCAGCGCGAGATAGTTGCGCACCGCGGCGGGCAGGTACCCAGCCTCACGCAGGGCCTGGACGGAATCGGCGCCGTGGCGTTTCGAGAGCTTGCGCCCGTCCGGGCCGTGCAGCAGCGGCAGGTGGACATAGCGCGGCGGGTGAATGTCGAGCGCGCGGAAGACGAGCAGCTGCTTCGGCGTGTTCGAGAGGTGGTCGTCACCGCGGACGACGTCGGTGATGTCCATCTCGGCGTCGTCGATTGCGACCGCGAAGTTGTAGAGGACCGATCCGTCCCCGCGCGCGATCACGAGGTCGTCCTGGAGCCGGTTTTCGAATCGGACCTCGCCGCGGATCGCGTCCTCGACGACGGTCTCGCCCTCGTCGGGGACCCGGAGCCTGATCGCCGCGCCGGGCTCGTCGCGCGGCTCGCCACGGTAGCCCACGCCGCCGTGCGCCCGCTTCCAATCTCGGACCTCGGCCGAGCTCGTCGGGTCGGGATACGCCTTGCGGGCCTCGATCAACTCCTTGAGCCTCGCCCGGTGGCGGTCGGCGCGCTCATATTGGCTGTACGGTCCCTCGTCCCAGTCGAGCCCGAGCCAGCGCAGCGCTTCGAGGATCTGCTCCTCGTCCTCCGGCGTATAGCGCTCGCGGTCGGTGTCCTCGATCCGCAGCACAAGCGAACCACCATCGCCGCGCGCCATCAGCCAGTTATAGAGTGCGGTCCGTGCCCCGCCAATGTGAAGGGCGCCGGTGGGCGACGGGGCAAATCGAACTCGGGCAGGCAAGATGCTGATCGGCGCGCATGTTTCCACAGCCGGGGGCTTGAGCCGCGCGATCGAGCGTGCGACCGAGCGCGACTGCGACGCGATCCAGATCTTCAACCAGAGCCCGCGAATGTGGCGGCCGACCGGATACGACAAGGACGACTTCGCGGAGTTCAGGCGGTCGATGGCCGACTCGAAGGTGGAGTCGGTGGTGATCCACGCGATCTACCTGCTCAACTGCGCCGCCGGAGAGAAGGAGGTTCGCGAGAAGTCGATCCACTCGCTGACCCACGCGCTGCGGGTCGGGGACGAAATTGGGGCCGACGGGGTCGTCCTCCACGCCGGGGCCCAGAAGACCGACCGCCTATCCGACGCGATCCGCCGCTCGAGCGGAGCGATCAAGCGGGCGCTCCGCGACTCGGACCGCTGCCCGCTGCTGATCGAGAACATGGCCGGCCACAAGGGCCTGCTCGGGCGCGAGTTCTCCGAGCTCGCGACGCTGATCGAGCGCTCGGGCGGGGGCAGGCGGCTCGGGGTCTGCCTCGACTCCTGCCACCTGCTCGCGGCGGGATGGGAGGTGCGCACTCCCGAGGGGCTCGCGGAGACGGTCGACGCGTTCGACGCGACTGTCGGCCTGAAGCGGCTCCGGTGCCTGCACGTCAACGACTCGAAGATGGCGCTCGGGTCGGAGCGCGACCGCCACGCCAGCATCGGCAAGGGTGAGATCGGCCGCGCCGGCTTCAGGACGTTCCTCTCCGAGCCGCGCTTCGAGCGGCTCCCGGCCCTGCTCGAGACGCCCGGCCCCGACGGTCACGGGCCGGACCGGGCCGAGGTGCGGCTGACGAAGCGGCTGCGGCGCGAGGGGCTCGAGAAGCGGGGCTAGGCCGGATTGCTCAGGCGAGCGCGTCGCGCAGGTCGAACACGCGCAGTCCCTCGGGCCCCGAGTCGTCACAGTCGAAGAAGCGGCGGTTGACGCACTCGAACTCGGGCCCCACGCCCTCGTACGCGGGCTCGACGCGGAACTGGCACTGCGGCAGCGGGTCGCCGGTCATCTTGATCCCGCCGTAGCCGCCGGAGCGCTCGGCCTGCTCGAACGCGTCGACGTCGATCTCGGCGCCGAACACCTTGCGCATGCACCCGAGATAGCGCCGCCCGCTGAGCTGGTCGTAGTAGCTGTAGAGATAGGCGCAGCGAAGCTCGAGGCAGCCGCGCGGCTCGATCAGCTTGTCGCAGAAGGTGCGGCACTTCCGGCATTCGCCGGAGGCTGTCCTCTGGCCTTGCTGCTGGAGCGCCATCGGTGACGCAGTCTAGGGGAGGGTGGGCGCGCCGTCGATGGGTTCGCGCTCAGGCCGCTAGCACACCCGGGCCGAGCACGGAGTCGAGCTCGGCGTGCAGCGCGTGCGAGACCTTGACCCGATACTCGCTCCCGAAGCGCAGCCTTCTCGTGCCCTCGCGGGTGTGCATCTCGAGCACGACCTCGCTGTTCCCGGGGAAGTTGGAGAACACGCCCTTGAGGTCGTCGACCAGCGTCGGTGCGCAGTCGGCGGCCTTGACGCGGACCACGAGCTTCTCGCCGCGACCGTTTCCGTTCGCGCGGGCCCCGCCGACGTGGGGGGAGCCGCCGGCGAAGCCGGCGGCGAGGGGGACGGAAGCCTCCCTTGCCTCGAAGCGCTCGGCCTCGTGGACGACGAGCTTCGTCTCACCGCGCTCCTTGTGGTCGACGCGACCGCGAACGAGCACGACCGAGTCCATCGTCATCTCGGTCTCGCTCGCCGCCAGCGCGGAGTTGAAGACGAGCATCTCGACCTGGCCCTCGAGGTCGTCGAGGGTCGCGAACAGCATCGGGTCACCCTTCTTGGTCCGGATCCGCTTGCGCTCGGTGATCAGCCCGCCGACGGTGACCCAGGAGCCGTCCTGCTTCGCCGCGAGATCCGCGAGCGAGCAGTCGACGCGCGCGGCGAGCGCGTCGCGGACCGCGGCGAGGGGATGCTCGGAGAGGAACGTGCCGAGGGTCTCCTTCTCGAGCCGCAGCAGCTCGTTCGGCTCGAACTCGTCCCCGTTCAGCGGCGGATGCGCGCGCCCCGCCCCCATGCCCGGCATCTCCTCGCCGTCGATCTCGAAGATCGACGACTGGCCGCGCTGCGCGTCCTCCTGATGCTTCTGCCCCGCGCCCTGCGCCGCGGGGAGCGCGTCGAGCATCGCCTTGCGGCTGGCGCCCGTCGAGTCGAGGGCGCCGCACTTGACCAGGCACTCGATCGCGCGCTTGTTCACGGCCCGGGCGTCGACTCGCTCGCAGAAGTCCCACAGGGAGTTGAACTGGCCGCCGTCACGGCGTGCCGCGAGGATCGCCTCGACCGCAGCGTGGCCGACATTCTTGACCGCGTCGAGCCCAAAGCGGATCTTGTTCTCGGCGACGACGAAGCCGTGCTCGGAGGCGTTGACGTCGGGCGGAAGCACGTCGATCCCGACCTGGTGACAGCGGTTGACGAAGAACGGCACCTTGTCCTTCGTCGACATCACCGACGAGATCAGCGCCGCCATGTACTCGGCGGGATAGTTGGCGCGCAGGTATGCGGTCCGGTAGGCGATCAGCGCGTAGCAGGCCGCGTGCGACTTGTTGAAGCTGTAGTCGGCCGCGGCGGTCATCAGCGACCACAGGTCCTTGGCGACCCCCCTCTCGGTCCGCGACTCGGCGAGCCCGGAGAGGAACTTGTCCTCCATCTTCGCCATCAGGTCGCGCTTCTTCTTCCCCACGGCCTTGCGGAGATCGTCTGCCTCGGCGGGCGAGAAGCCGGCCATCTGCTTCGCGATCTCCATCAGCTGCTCCTGGTAGATGCAGCAGCCGTACGTCTCCTCGGTGATCGGGCGCATGCGCTCGTCGGCGTAGCGGACCGAGCTCGGGTCGCGCTTGCCGCGCGCGTAGTCGGGGATGAATCGCATCGCGCCCGGGCGGTAGAGGGCGTTGAGCGCGACGAGGTCCTCGAACTCGGTCGGCTTCACCTTGCGCAGCGCCTCGCGCATCCCGTCCGACTCGAACTGGAACACGCCGACCGCGTCGCCGCGGGCGAGCATCTCGAACGTCTTCACGTCGTCGCGCGGCAACGAGTCCATCTCCAGCCGCACCCCGCGCGAGCGCTCGATGATCTCGACCGCGTCCTCGATCACGTCGAGGTTGCGCAGCCCGAGGAAGTCCATCTTCAGCAGCCCGATCTCCTCGATCGGCCCCATCGAGTACTGGGTCACGGTCTTGTACGCGCGCTCGCCCGCCTCGCCCGCCCCCCTGTCCTCGGCGAGCTGCAGCGGGACGATCTCCTGCAGCGGCCGGTCGGCGATCACGACCGCGGCGGCGTGGATCGAGTGGTTGCGGACGATCCCCTCCAGGCCCCTCGCGACGTCGACCACCTGGCGCGCCTCGGGCTCGGAGTCGTAGACGCGCTTCAGCTCCTCACCCGGCTTGAGGCAGTCCTCGAAGCTCGGGTTGCGACCCATGATCGGCTCCGGGATCAGCTTCGCGACGCGGTCGCCGGTCCCGTAGTCGAGCCCAAGCACGCGCGCGGCGTCGCGGGTCGCGGCCCGCGGCGCCATTTTGCCGAAGGTGATGATCTGGGCGACCGACTCTCGCCCGTACTTGTCGGCGACGTAGCGGATCACGCGCTCGCGGCCCCGGACTGAGAAGTCGATGTCGATGTCCGGCATCGACTTGCGCGCGGGGTTCAGGAAGCGCTCGAACAGGAGGTCGTTGGCGAGCGGGTCGATGTCGGTGATCCCGAGGCTGTAGGCGACGATCGAGCCGGCGGCGGAGCCGCGGCCGGGGCCGACGGCGATTCCCTCCTGCTTAGCGAAGCGGACGAAGTCCCAGACGATCAGGAAGTAGGACTCGAAGCCCATCTCGAGGATCACGCGGAGCTCGAACTCGAGCCGCTCGGTCGCCTCGGCGGGAAGCGGCTCTCCGTAGCGGCGCGCCAGGCCCTCGGTCGCGATCCGCCGCAGCATCTCGGTTGGCTCGCTGCCGTCGGGTGTCGGGTAGCGCGGCAGCAGGAGCTCGCCGAGCGCAAGCTCGACGTCGCAGCGATTGGCGACCTCAAGCGTGTTCTGCACCGCCTCCGGCCAGCGGGAGAACGCCTCGGCCATCTCGTTGGGGGACTTGAGGTAGTACTCGTTGGTGTCGAAGCGGAGCTTCGGCTGGGCCAGCGTCGACTTCGTCTGCACGCACAGCAGCGCCGAGTGGTTGTCGTAGTCCTCGCGGCGCAGGTAGTGGACGTCGCCGGTAGCGACGAGCGGCCTGCCGACCTCGCCGGCGACGCGGACGATCCCCACGTTCGCCTTGTCCTGGAGCTCGAGCCCGTTCTCCTGGATCTCGAAGTAGACGTTGTCCGGTCCGAGCACGCCGAGCAGCTCGTCGATGTGGGCGCGCGCCTCGTCGGGGCGGTCCTCGACCAGGCGGCGGCAAAACCGCGACTGGAGGCAGCCCGTGAGCGCGATCAGTCCGCTCGAGTGGCGCTCGAGCAGCTCGATGTCGACGTTTGCCTTCCCGCGCGAGAAACCGTCGAGGAAGCTCGCCGAGCTGAGCTTGACGAGATTACGGAACCCCTCGTCGTTGCGCGCCAGGAGCGTCAGGTGGTTGCGCTCGTATCGGACCGCCTCGGTGCGGCGGTCGTCGACAAAGTACGCCTCCATCCCGAGAATCGGCTTGACGTCGTTCTCGCGGCAGGCCTTGTACATCTCGACGGCGCCGTTCATGACGCCGTGATCGGTGAGCCCGAGCGCCGGCATCCCGAGCTCGGCGGCGCGCGCCGCGAGGCGGTCGATCTTGTTCGCCCCGTCGAGCAGCGAGTACTCGCTGTGGACGTGGAGATGGACGGCCTCGGGACTCACCTGCCGATCATGCCAAGCGAGGCAGACGCCCCCGGGCGCCCGGCGGACCTCGATTCCGCACCCTCCGGGAAGCTTCGCGGCCGGCTCAGCCGGAAGGACGGCGGAGCTCGTCGACCGTCCCGCCGAAGCGCTCCTCGGCGGCGGCGACGCGGCGGTCGGCCGCCTCGAGGCGCTGCTCGACGCGCTCCAGCGCCCCCGTCAGCTCGGCGAGTCGCGACTCCGCGTCGCGCACGCGCGACATCGCCTCGCGCTCGAGCGTCTGGATCCCCTCCCGGATCCGCTGCTCGCGCTCCTGTGCCCGCTCGGCGGCCGCGAACCGCGAGTACGCCGCCTCGACCGCCTGGTCGAACCGGCCGCGGGCCTCGATCTCCTCGCGCTTCGCCTGCTCGCGGAACTCCGCCAGGACCTCGGCCCGGACCGTGGACTCGATCTGCGCCCGGGAGTCCTTGGCCGCCGAGGCGATTCTCCTCTCCGCCTCCTTCAGGGCCTCGTCCATGGCGCGGCGCGCGTCCGTCTCCGCTCTCGAGGCGCGCTCGTCGATTCGCTTCTCGATCTCCTCCCCGCGCTCACCGAGGCTCTTCTCGGCGGCGGCGAACCGGCGGTCCCGTTCCTGGCGCGCCAGCTTCAGCTCCTGGCGGCGCTCCGGCCGCGCGAGCCGCTTCTCGGCATCCGCGATCCGGGCCTCGGTCCGCGAGCGGATCTCCTCGGCCCGCTCCTGCACATCGTCCACCGTCCACGCGAGCTTGCTTTGGGCATCGGCCCGCGCTCTCTCGACTTCTTCCGCGGCTCGCAGCTGAGTCTCGGTCTCGAGCGTCTTGCGCGCCCCCGCCACGGCCGCGTCCACGGCCTCCCGTGCCTCGTCCCGCGTCTGCTCGATCACCGCCCCGCCGCGCTCGTCGATCTCCGCCGCCCGAGCCTCAAGCTGATCGCGGAGCTCCTCCCCGCGGCGCTCGAGACTCCGTTCGGCGGCGGCGATCCGCTTGTCGCGCTCCTGACGCGCAAGCTTCAGCTCCTGGCGCCGGGCCTTGCGGGTCAGCTTCGCGCGTGGGTCCTCCAGCGCGGCGGCGAGCTGCCCCTCGATCTCGTCCACGCGCGCCTCAAGCTCGGCGCGCAGGCGCTCGGCGACATCGGCCGATGGCTCATCTGCGCCCGACATGGTGCCTAGGTTCTCACCGCACCTCCGATTCCCGCGAGAGGGGCCCTTCGTGCATGGATTCTTTCGCCGGGCGCCGCAACCGGGAGGTCCGGCACTTGAAGGCTCAGCCGGCGCACTCCCAGGCGCTCGGGCCCGAGTCGCGCCAGATCTGAGCCGCGATCCGGCTCTGCTCGGCGGGCGAGGCATTCTGAGGCAGCCCGCGCCCGCCGTAGGCCGCCCAGGTCGACGGCAGGATCTGGTACGCGCCCCCCGCGCCGCTCGAGGGGTTCACCGCATGGAAGTTGCCGCCCGACTCACACATCACGATCGCCTCGGGGATCGCCCACTGGCCTACCCAGCCGGCAACCTGCCGCTGTGCCTGGGCCGCCGAGACGCTCTGCAGGTGCTGGACGCGCTGTGTCCACTGGCCGACGTGCGAGCGCAGCGCGTTCAGCGAATGTGCCTGCGATGAGCGCGCCTCGGCGAGCGCGGCGGCCTGGCTCTCGGCCGTGGCGCGGGCGGCGTCGATCTGGGCGTGGGCGGTCTCGAGGCGGCGGTCGTAGGCCGCGGCCTGCGCGCGCGTCCTGCGCACCGCCGCGAGCTGCGTCTCGAACTCGTCGCGAAGGCTGCGGACGCGCCCGGCGAGATCGGAGTCCGAGTCCTCGATCCGCTTCAGGAAGTCCTCGCGCGTGACGAGGTCGTCGAAGCCCTTCGACTCGAGCAGCAGCGTCGTCGCGTCGGGGACGTCGCCCTTGTAGATCGCAACGAGGCGGTTCGAGAGCGCCTGGAGCGCGCGGTGGAGCCGATCGCGCGCCGCGCTGAGCTTGGTCTCGGTCTCGGTGACGCGCTGGTTGAGCTCCGCCTCGCGCTCGCGGCCGCGCGCCAAAAGACCCTCGAGCTGGTGCTCGCGCGCCGCCGCGGCGGCGGCCTTCGAGCGTTGCGACGCCAGAGCGGAGGTCTTCGCGTCGATGCTCTGGGCAAGGCTCTGCGCCTGTTCGCGCGCACTCGAGATCCGCGACTCGAGCGTGCCGACGTCCTGGGCGCCGACGCGGGTGCCGCCGACGGCGAGCGCCGCGAGGCAGGCCACGACCGCCGCGACGACGATGCGCCGCGCGTCGATCTTCGCCGTGTCGCGTTGGAGTCCCATTCCTTCTCGCGCCTACGGGGTTAGCTGACGGGCTCGCGCCGAAGGAATAGGTGGCGCTACACGTGGCGGTGATTCGCCCCGGGCGGCCCGACACCCACGGGTTTGGGCCGCCGATGGTTCCCCCGCTCCTCGGACCGGCGCCCGAGGACTCGGCGTACTTGTCCCGGCGATGCTAGCGGACATGCCCGAACCCTCCCGCGATCCCGCCCCCGCCACGGCTAGCCGAGACCTCGTGCAACGTTGATTGCGGCACGAGGTCTGCCCCGCCCTACGAGGCTTACCCGCCGCGCCCGGACGCGAAAGCGGAGGACGCGGCGGTTGGTTCAGCCCTCTTCGACGTCGCGGTTGGCGGCGAGGATGCCGCCGATGACCACAGACGCGACCGCGACACCGGCCGCGATCCTGATCTGTCGCCGGTAGCGAATCAACACGAAGCGCACGACGATGCGCCCGATCGCCTCGTAGACAGCGCTCATCTCTCACCTCCTTCCCCGGGCTCGCCGGCCCGAATCCTGTGCGCCAGCCTGCTCTGGAGCGTGAACAGCTCGATGAAGCCGGGGCTCGCGTGCTCGCTGAAATCGCCCTCCGACTCGCCGAAGCTTGCCAGCGAGCGGTCGTACAGGGCGTACGGCGAGCTCCGCGAGACGGGGGTCACCGAGCCCTTGTACAGCCGCAGCGCGATCTCGCCGGTCACGTACTCGTTCGCGGAGTCCATGTACGCGTCGAGGTCGCGGCGCAGCGGCTCATGCCACAGACCCGCGTAGCAGAGGTAGGCCCAGTGGTTCTCCAGACCCGCCTTGAAGTTGTTCTGGTGGATCGTCGAGACGAGCTTCTCGAGCTCGCGGTGGGCGGCGAGGACGATTGCGGCGGCCGGCACCTCGTAGAGGTCGCGGACCTTGAGCCCCACGACCCGGTCCTCGATGTGATCGACGGTCCCGATCCCGTGGCGGCGTCCGAGCTCGGCCGCGCGGTCGATCAGCTCGACCAGCCCCATCTCCCCGCCGTCGATCGAGGTCGGGCGCCCACGCTCGAAGCCGATCGACACCCGCTCCGGCTCGTCCGGAGCGCGCTCGGGCGGGGTGACGAGCTGGAAGGCGTCGTCGGGCGCCGCGGCGCCGAGATCCTCGATCGCGCCCCCCTCCGAGGAGCGCCCCCAGAGGTTGTCGTCAATCGAGTACGGCGGCGCCTCGCTCCCGCCGGCAACCGGGATCCCATGCTCGCGCGCGTAGGCGACCTCCTCCTCACGCCCCATCCTCCACTCGCGCACCGGCGCGATCACCTTCAGCTCCGGGGCGAGGGTCGCGATCGTCCCCTCGATCCGAACCTGGTCGTTGCCCTTGCCGGTGCAGCCGTGGGCGATCGTGTCGCAGTCACTCGAGCGCGCGCTCTCGACCGCGAGCTTCGCAATCAGCGGCCGACCGAGCGCGGTGAACAGCGGGTAGCCGCCGCCGTAGAGCGCGTTCGCCTTGATAGCGGGCAGCACGTAGTCGTTTGCGAACTCCTCACGCGCGTCGACGAGCAGCGCATCCAGCGCCCCAAGGTCGCGCGCCTTCCCTGTGATCACCTCCCAGTCCTCCTCGGGCTGGCCGAGGTTGACGGTCAGGGTCACGATCTCGGCGCCGTAGGCCTCCTGGATCCACTTCAGCATCACGCTCGTGTCGAGCCCGCCCGAGTACAGCAGCAGCACGCGGCCGATCCGCTCGGGATCCGCCTGGTAGGAGGCGATGATCGGGGCGTCTCCGCGTTTGCGCTCGCCGGTCATGGCGCGAAGTCTCGCACGGCGCCGGGGAACGTCAGCGCCGACGCGGCGCGACCGGGAGAGGCGGTGCGCGATCATCTCAGCGGTGAGACGCGGGGTCGCGATCCTGTCGATAGCGCTGATCACGGCGGGGATCGTCGTGCTCGCCGACGTCGGCGCGACGCTGGCGTGGGAGGAGCCGCTGTCCTCGGCGTACGGCTGGTGGAAGCAGAACGTCGCGGAGAACCAGCTCAACGACCTCGAGAGCTCGTATCCGACCAAGGCGCAGCTGCGCGCGGCGCGCCGCGGTGATCCGCTCGACAGCGCGAAGATCCTCGCCAAGGGCTATCGCAAGCGGATCCACATCGGCGAGGGAATTGGACGGATCAAGATCCCCCGAATCGGCCTCGGCATCGTCATGGTCCAGGGCACGGACACCGCCACGCTTCAGAAGGGCCCGGGCCACTACCCGACGACGCCGCTTCCCGGACAGGGCGGAACGGTCGGGATCGCGGGACACCGCACGACCTATCTCGCCCCGTTCCGCCACATCGACGATTTGCAGAAGGGCGACCCGGTGATCATCGAGATGCCCTACGGGACGTTCACGTACAAGGTCCGCAGGGCACGAATCGTCGACCCCGGCGACGTCGGCATCATCCACAGGACGAAGCACGAGCAGATCGTGATGACCGCGTGCCACCCGCTGTACAGCGCGGTGCACCGCTACGCGGTGTTCGCGCGCCTGGACCGTGTCCAGTTCGCACGCGTCAGCTAGCTCGACGCTGCCCGCCGGCCGCCGCGGCGCGCATCGCCTCGTAGGTCAGCTCGAGCCCGGTCGCGAGGTCGGTAGCGGGCCTCCAGCCCAACTCGCGCTCGGCGCGCGAGATGTCGAGCGCGATCCTCTCCACCTCGCCGCGCCGCGACGGAGCCATCTCAGGCTCAAGGCGGGAGCGTCCGCTGATTCGCGCGAGGAGCTCGACGAGCTCGAGCACGGTCGTCTCGACTCCGGTTCCGACGTTGTAAGGACCCGAGCAATCGGAACCGGAATCGTCGATCCTTGCCTCCGCCGCAAGGATTGCCGTGACGGCGTCGGCGACGTAGACGTAGTCGCGCGTTTGGGTCCCTGTGCCGAATACGACCGGTGCCTCGCCGCGGAGCAGCCGGCCGCAGAAAATCGCGACCACGCCGGCCTCTCCCTCGGAGCTCTGCCGGGGGCCGTAGACGTTCGCCAGGCGGAGCGTGACCGCGGAAACACTGTGCAGGCGTCTGAACAGATCCACGTAGCCCTCGGCTGCGAGCTTGCTCTGACCGTAGGGCGACGCCGGCGCGCAGGGCTCGTCCTCGCCGACCGGCAGCTCCTCCCGGGCCGGCGCGCCGTAGATCGCCCCGCCCGTCGACACGAACACGAGCCGACCCGACCCACCCGCGCGCATCGCCTCGAGAACGTTGATCGTCCCGACCGCGTTGACCTCGGCGTCGAATGCGGGCTCCTTCACGGAGCGGCGGACGTCGATCTGCGCAGCGAGGTGGAAGACCCGCTCCGGGCTCCGCTCCTTGACGAGGCTCGCGATCAAGGCCCCGTCCGCGACGGTCCCCTGGACGAGCGTCGCTCCGCTCTCAAGCGCGCCACTCAGGTTTTCGCGCCGGCCGGTGGAAAGATCATCGAGGACGACGACGTCCTCGCCGCGCGCGACAAGCGCGTCGACGAGCTGCGAGCCGATGAACCCCGCGCCGCCGGTGACCAGCGAACGTCCACCACGGCTCATCCGCGCCCCAGCGCCTCCTCCTTCACCGTTCGGTGCGGCTCGACCACCCCGATCTCGCTGCGCCGCGGATCCTCCACACCGAAGCGGCACCAGGGATCGCTGGCTCGGCCCGGTCCGATCCTGTTGGAGCCTCGCCCATCGGTCATCCGCCCAAACGGTAGGGAACGGGACTGCACGTTGCGGGGGAGTGGCGGCGCACGGGCCCGCGACGAGACCGTGCACGGAGCGGCGCGGGATTCCGCTTACGCCGCGGCACGCGCCACCGAGACCGGAGGCTGCGGCGAGTTCGCCTTCCGCAGGGTGCCGATCCGGCGCCCCGTCGGCATAGCTCCGCTGCCCTGAGCGAAAGGCCTAGGGGCTGACGCCGCCGGAGCCGCCGCCGCTCTGGGGCGGCACCGTCGTCGTCCGAGTCGTCGTCGTCGGCGCCGTCGTCGTCGTGGTCGGCGGACGAGTGGTGGTCGTCGGAGTCGTCGGCGGCGTGGTCGTCGTGGTCGTCGTGCTGTTGCTGCCGGGCGTGATCACCGCGATCGCGATCCCGACGCCGAGACCGATGACGATCGCGACGAGGACGCCGATCAGGATCTTCGTCGCGGTGCTCATCCCGGGGCCGCGCCCGGGCGGATAGCCGCCCGGAGGCGGCGGGCGGCCGGGCGGCTCATCCATGTAGCGGGTGGGGTCGTCGTGCATCGGGCGCGCAGTCTAGAGAGAGGACAGGACGGCGGGTGGCGGGACCCGGTCAGGACACGCTCAACGGGCCAGCGCTGCGCCCACGAGCTCGAGCGCGCGGTCGACCTCCGCCTCGCCGATCACGAGCGGGGGCAGGAAGCGGAGCGTGTCGGGCGCGGGGACGTTGACGACGAGCCCCGCGTCGAGCAGGCGCTCCGCCGCGCCTGCCGCGTCGTCCCCCGCCAAGCCGGCGGCGACGAGCAGCCCACGGCCGCGGACCTCGGCGACGCCGTCCAGCCCGGCGAGTCCGTCAATGAACCGCGCCCCGAGCTCGCGCACGCGCCGCAGGAGCTCCGGGTCGGAGAGCACGTCGAGCGCGGCGAGCGCCGCCGCCGCGGTGACGGCGCCGCCGCCGAAGGTCGAGCCGTGCTCCCCCGCCGCCAGGCCCTCACCGAGCGCGGCGTCGACGACGCACGCGCCGACCGGCAAGCCCCCGCCGAGCGCCTTCGCCGCCGTGATCACGTCGGGCCGGACCGGCCCCTGCTCGTACGCCCACAGCGAGCCCGTCCTCCCCATCCCGGTCTGGATCTCGTCGAAGACGAGCAGCGCCCCGGCCGCGTCCGTCGCCTCGCGCGCGGCGACGAGCACCTCGTCGGCGATCGGGTACACGCCCGCCTCGCCCTGGATCGGCTCGACGATCACGGCCGCGGTGCGCTCGCCGACCGCGGCGCGCAGCGCATCCGGGTCGTCGCGCGGCACCGTCACGAACCCCGCCGGGAGCGGGCCGAACAGCCCCTCGCTGGCGATCTTCGGCGACGCGGACAGGGTCGCGATCGTGCGCCCGTGGAATCCGGCGTCGAGGACGACGATCTCGGGCGCGGCGATACCGCGGCCGTGGGCGTGGCGGCGCGCGACCTTGATCGCGGCCTCGTTCGCCTCGGCGCCCGAGTTGCCGAGGAACACCGGCCCGGAGAGGCTCGACTTCGACAGCCGCTCGCTCAGCCGCAGCGGCGGCTCGAGGTAGTAGAGGTTCGAGGTCCCGACGAGCGTCGCCGCCTGCTCGCGGATCGCCTCGGTGATCCGCGGATGGCAGTGGCCGGCGTTGTGGACCGAGAGACCGGCGAAGAAGTCCAGATACTCCCTTCCGTCCACATCCCACAGCCGCGCCCCCTCGCCGCGCACGAACTCCACCGGCGCCCGCTTGTATGTCGGCATCGCATACCGCGCCTCCAGCCTCCGAAGCTCCTTTACGGACAAAGGTGATCACCACCCGCCAACGGCGGACGCGGGAGCGAGCGAGCAACAGGCCCAGTCGTCATGAGTGCGAGCGAGCGAAAGCGGAGCACGTTGGCGGAATGATTCTTCACGGCGTGACCATGGTCCCGATCCCCGCTTGAGTGAAGAGTTCGAGTAGCAGCGAGTGCGGGCGGCGGCCGTCGATGATGTGGGCGTACTGGGTGCCGCCGCGGATCGCCTCGATACAGGCGCCGAGCTTCGGGCGCATCCCGCCGCCGACGCCGCCGAGCGCCGCCTCGACCTCGTCCACCGACGCGCGCGAGATCCGGGACTCGGGGCGCTCCGGGTCCTCGAGCCAGCCCTCGACGTCGGTCAGGAACACGGCCTTGTACGCGCGCAGCCCCGCCGCAACCTTGCCGGCCGCCTCGTCAGCGTTGACGTTGTAGGAGTTGCCCTCGCGGTCGGCGCCGACCGAGGCGATCACGGGGATGAAGTCCTCGGCGATGTGGTGGATTACGTCGACCTCGACGCGCTCGATCTGGCCGACGAACCCGACCTCGGCCGCGTTCGCGACCGGGCCGACGTCGAACAGCGTCCCGTCCTCGCCGCTGAGGCCGACCGCCGGCTGGCCGTGGCGGTTGAGGCGCAGGACGATGTCCGAGTTCACCTTCCCGAGCAGGACCATCTTCGCGATCTCGACCGTCTCCGGGTCGGAGACGCGCAGGCCCTCGACGAAGCGGACCTCCATCCCGAGCCGCTCCATGTACTCGGTGATGTCCGGGCCGCCGCCGTGCACGACGACGGGATTGAGCCCGACGTACTTGAGCAGCACGATGTCGGTTGCGAATGCCTCGCGCAGCGCCTCGTCGCGCATCGCCGCGCCGCCGTACTTGATCACCACCGTGCGCCCGTGGAACTCCCGGATGTACGGGAGCGCCTCGAGCAGCGTCTCGACGTTGGCCTCGGCCCGGGCTGTCCGATCGTCGGCCGTCACGTCGTGTACTCCGCGTTGATCTCGATGTAGGCGTGGGTGAGATCGGAGAAGTAGACGTGCGCGGAGCCGCTTCCGCGCTCGAGCCGGACGGTGAGCTCCGCCTCGTCGGCGTCGGAGCCGAGCTCGTCGGCGTCGATCGAATCGGTGCCGAGCTCGCCGATGTCCTCCCCCGCCAGGGCCTGTCCGGCGGCCTGGGCGATCCGCCCCCAGTTCGGATCGCGCCCGTACAGCGCCGTCTTGACGAGCGGTGAGTTGGCGATCGCGCGCGCGACGCGGTCGGCCTCCCGATCCGAGGCCGCGCCCTCGACCCGCGCCCGCCCGACGCGCGAGGCGCCCTCGCCGTCGGCGACGATCTCGAGCGCGAGCTGGAGCAGGACGGCGTCGAGCAGTCCGTCGGGCATCCGCTCGCCGCTCGTACCGGTCGCCTGGAGCAGCACGGTGTCGTTGGTGCTCATCTGGCCGTCGACCGTGATCCGCTCGAACGAGCCCGCCGCCGCCGCTCGCAGCTCGCCCTCGGCGTCGTCAATCACGGCGTCGGTCTGGACGAAGCACAGCATCGTCGCGAACCCGGGCTCGATCATCCCCGCGCCCTTTGCCTGCGCGGACACCATCGCGCCACCCACGCGCAGCGTGCACTGCTTCGGCGAGCGGTCGGTGGTCATGATCGCGCGCGCGAACGCCTCGCCCCCACGCTCGGACAGCTCGCCCGACGCCTCGCCGACCCCGCGCAGCACGGCGTCGATCGCGAGCGGGACGCCGATCGTCCCCGTCTCGGCGACGGCGACCGCGCGCCGGTCGAGGCGCAGGGCCTCGGCGGCGGCGTCGCGCATCGCGAGCGCATCGCGGTAGCCCTGCTCGCCGGTGGAGGCGTTCGCGTTGCCGGAGTTGACGACGACGCCGCGAATCGCCCCCGCGTCGCATTCGTCGCGGCAGACGCGGACCGGAGCCGCGGCGGCGGCGTTGCGGGTCAGCAGCAGCCCGGACGAGACGCGCTCGGCGTCGCATGAGAGCAGGCCGAGGTCGGTGTTGCCGCCGGCCTTGAGCCCGCATGCGGCGGCGGCGGCGCGAAAGCCGGGTGGGAGCTCGGCGGGGTCGCGTTGCTCGATGCCGTCCGGAGCGGCAACCCACCTGGAGCGGAAGAAATCACTGCCCGCCGCGTGCTCGGCTTCGCGTCCGCGCGCGGCGGGGTTCGCGCGGCTCATTCGAGCCCCTCGGTCTCGGGCAGGCCCAGCATCAGGTTCAGGTTCTGGATCGCCTGTCCCGCCGCGCCCTTCCAGAGGTTGTCGATCGCCGCGAACACCATCGCCCGTCCCGAGCCGCCGTTCACGGTGACGTGGATCCGGCACAGGTTCGTGCCGCGAACGTCGCGGACTCCCGGCGGCGCGTCGACGACGTCGATGAACGGCTCACCGCCGTAGCGCTCGGCGTACAGCTCCGCGAGCGCCGCCGGGTCGAGCTCGCGGCCGAGCCGCACGTAGCAGCTGACGAGCTCGCCCTGGTCGATCGGCAGCAGGTGCGGGACGAAGGTCAGCGGCGCCTCAGCCCCGAGCTCGCGAAGCTCCTGGGCGATCTCGGGCTCGTGGCGGTGGCCGTCGGTCCCGTACGGCGAGAAGTTCTCGCCCACCGTCACGAAGCTGAGCCGCTCGCCCCCGCCCCTCCCCGCGCCCGAGACGCCCGACTTAGCGTCGATGACGACGTCCTCCACGATCCCCTCCGATGCCAGCGGGGCGAGCGCCAAGACCGACGCCGTCGGGTAGCAGCCGGGGTTGGCGACGAGCTTCGCCTCCGCGATCCGCTCGCGGTTGAGCTCGGTCAGCCCGTACACGGCCTCGTCGAGCAGCTCGGCCGGCGGCGGGTCGCCGTACCAGCGCCCGTACACCTCGCCGTCGCGGAGCCGGAGGTCGGCCGAGAGGTCGACGACGGTGAGGCCGCCCTCGCGCAGGCCGGCGACGACCGGGGCCGCGGCCCCGTGGGGGTAGGCGACGATCGCCGCGTCGCAGTCGCCGACCTCGTCGAGTTCCAGCTCGGTAAGCGTGAGCGGGACGCGATAGCGCGGGTAGAGCTCGTCGATCCGCGTCCCGGCGTCGCTGCGCGAGGTGACCCGCGCGAGCTCGAACCGTGGGTGATCCCACGCGAGCTGGGCCGCGAGCGCGCCGGCGAACCCCGACGCGCCGGCCACCAGGACGCGCGCGACCGGATCGCCGCTCAGCGGCTGGACCTGATCACTCACGCAGCGTGCCCCCGATCGCGCCCAGCGCCTCGGTGATCGCGGCGCGGCGCTCGGCGACCTCGGCGTCGGTCAGCGTCCGGTCGGGGGCGCGGAACTCGAGCCGCAGCGCGAGGCTCTTGCGCCCTGCACCGACCTGGTCGCCGCGGTAGAGGTCGAACACGGTCGCGCTCCGCAGCAGCTCGCCGCCTGCGTCGAGCACGGTCGCCCGCACCTGTGCGGCCGGCACCTCCTCGCCGACGACGATCGCGAGGTCCTCGTGCAGCGCCGGGAAGGTCGTCACGTCCTCGTAGCTCTCGCGCCCGTAGCGCGCCGCGGCGGTCAGCTCGGCGAGGCCGACCTGGAACGCGCTCGCCGTGTCGATGTCCCACTCGCCGCTGACGAGCGGGTGGAGCTCGCCGATCCAGCCGGCCTCGAGCCCGCCGATCGACACGCGCGCGGCGCGTCCCGGGCGCAGGAACGGCTGCCCTTCGTCTGGCTCGAGCGCCAGCTCGGCCCCGAGCTGCGCGGCGAGCGCTTCGAGGACGCCCTTCAGCGTGTAGAACCTCATTCCGGCCACGTCCTCCGCTTCGCGTCCGGGCGTGGCCGGGTCCGTCCAGCTTGAGGGAGTCAAAGGGCCCACGCTCAGCGCCGCGATCTGCTGCGGCTCGAACGCGGGCGGCGGTCGATCCCCGGCGAACTCTCCGCCGAGCACGCCTCCGATTTCGGAGCGCCCCTCGCGTAGGTAGGCGCGCCCGGACTCGAACAGCGCCACGCGCTCGGCGCCGTGGGCGAGGTTGAAGCGCGCCGCGTCGAGCAGCGACCCGAGCAGCGTCGTCCGCAGCTCCGAATGGTCGAGCGAGAGCGGGTTCGAGATCCGGATCGTGCCGTGCCGCGGATCACCGTCACCGAGACGCAGGCGCGTGGGCATCCCCGGGTCGGTGAGGCTGAGGCTGACGACGCCGTCGAAGCCGACGTCGCGCATCACGTCCTCGGCGCGGCGGCGCAGCGCCTGCTCGCGCGTCAGCCGCCCTCCCTGCCCCGCCGCATCGGGCAGAGTCGAGGGCAGGTGCTCGTCGTAGCCGTGGATCCGCCCCACCTCCTCGACGAGGTCGGCCTCGCGGGTGACGTCGTGGTGGCGGTGGACGGGCACCTCGGTGACGAGATCGCCTGAGGTGCCCTGGACGTCGAAGCCGAGCCGCTTCAGGTACATCGCCGAGAGCTTCGGCTCGATCGGCATCCCGAGCAGCGACCCCGCGCGCCCCTCGCGCAGCGTGATGCGATGGCGCTGCGGGATCTCGGCCGCCTCGTCGATCGTCCCCGGGACGAGCCTCGCCCCGCACACCTCGACCATCAGCTTCGACGCGATCCGCTGGGCGCGCATCGCGAGCTCGGGATGGAGCTGCTTCTCAAACCGGTTCGAGGCCTCGGAGCGCAGCCCGAGCTTGCGCGACGTGCGGAGGATGTTGACCCCGTTCCATGTCGCGACCTCGAGCAGGACGCGGGTCGTCGAGTCGGAGACCTCGGAGACCTGGCCGCCCATGATCCCGGCGATGCCGGCGGGTCGGTCGCGGTCGCAGACGAGCACCGCGTCGGTGTCGAACTTCCGCTCCTCCCCATCAAGGGTGATCATGGTCTCGCCCTCGCGCGCGGTGCGGACGATCAGCGCGCCGTCCGGGACCTCGTCGAGGTCGAACGCGTGCAGCGGCTGCGCGGTAAGCAGCATCACGTAGTTGGTGATGTCGACGACGTTGTTGATCGGACGCTGACCGGCCGCGAGGAGCCGCGACTTCAGCCACAGCGGCGAGGGACCGATCGTCACGTCGGTGAACACCCGCGCCGTGAAGCGCGGGCAGAGCTCGGGCACCTCGACCCTGACCGAGGCGTAGTCGCTCGCCTCGCCCTCCCCGGTCGCCTCCGCGTCGGAGTCCCAGGGCGGCGCCGAGAGCGGCGCGTCGGTGAACGCGTGCACCTCGCGCGCGATGCCGTAGACCCCGAAGCAGTCGACCCGATTCGAATTCACCTCGAGCTCCAGCACTGGTTCCGCCAGGGGCATTACTTCTGCCAGCGGCGTTCCAGGGGACACGGACCCCGCCGCCCCCGGACGCGAAGCGGAGGAGGCGGCGGGATTGATGACGACGATCCCCTCCGAGTCGTCGCCGATCTCGAGCTCGACCTCGGAGAGGATCATCCCGTCCGAGGTGACGCCGCGGAGCTTCGCCTCGCGGAGCTTCTCACCCCCCGGCATCACCGCACCGGGGAGTGCTACCGGGACCGTCTGTCCCGCGGCCACGTTCGGCGCCCCGCAGACGATCGTCCGCGTCCCGTCACCGGTCTCGACCTCGCAGACGCTGAGCCGGTCGGCGTCGGGATGCTTCTCGACCGAGACGACCTCGCCGACGACGAAGCCGTCGGCCGACGGCGGGCCGACGTAGGAGATCCGCTCGACCTCGGTCGTCCGCAGCGCGATCCGCTCGGCGAGCTCGTCGACCGGCATCCCCGGGTCGCAGTACTCGCGCAGCCAGAAGTAGGGGATCCTCATCGGAACTGGTCCAACACGCGGACGTCGTTGTCGAAGAACTTCCGCAGGTCGGGGACGCCGTGCTTCAGCATCGCGATCCGCTCGATCCCCATCCCGAACGCGAACCCCTGGATCCGATCCGGGTCGTAGCCGTGGTCGCGGACGAACTCGAACACGTTCGGGTCGACCATCCCGGCGCCGAGGATCTCGATCCAGCCGACCCCCTTGCAGATCGGGTCGCGCGAGCCGTCCGGCAGCGTGCCCGAGCCGCCGCAGCTGAAGCAAGAAACATCGACTTCCACACTTGGCTCGGTGAACGGGAAGAAGCTTGGCCGGAAGCGCGTTCGCCGGTCCGGCCCGAAGATCGCGCGCGCGAACTCGTCGAGCGTCCCCTTGAGGTCGGCGAGGGTGATGTCCTCGGCGACGGCGAGGCCCTCGACCTGGTGGAAAACGGGGCTGTGGGTGGCGTCGAACGGGTCGCTGCGGTAGCAGCGCCCGGGGACGACGATGAAGATCGGCGGCTCCTGCGCCTCCATCGATCGCACCTGCATCGGCGAGGTGTGGGTCCGAATCACGACGTCCTCGGGCCCGGGCGGGTGAGGCTCGCCCTCGACCGGCCCGCCGGGAAGCTCGGGTGCGGGCTCGATCACGAGCTTCGGCGAGAGGCTGTCCGGGTCGACGTAGAACGTGTCCTGAGCCATTCGCGCCGGGTGGCCGGGCGGATGGTTGAGCGCGGTGAAGTTGTAGTAGTCGAGCTCGACCTCGGGCCCCTCCATCACCCGGTAGCCAAGGCCGACGAAGACGTCCTCGATCTCGCGCTGCGTCCGCAGCAGCAGGCTGCGCGAGCCGACCGGGACGGGCGGGGAACCGGGGAGCGTGACGTCGATCGCACCGGCGGCGAGGCTGTGCTCGAGCTCGACGCCCTCGAGCTCCGAGCGCCGCGATTCGAGAAGGCCCTCGAGCGCCTGGCGCGCCTCGTTCCCCGACTTGCCGACCGGCCCCCGCTCCTCGGCGGGGAGCTCGGCGATCCCGCGCAGGATCTCCGTCAGCTCGGCCCTGCGGCCCAGATAACGGACACGGAGCTCCTCGAGCGCGTCGGCGTCCGCGGCGGACGCGATCGCCGCCTCGGCCTCGGAGCGCAGCTTGGCGATCCGCTCAAGCACCGGGCGACGATACCCCCTGGAGTGCGATCGCAGCCGCGGCGGCGACGTTGAGCGATTCCGCGCCGCCGGGGCGCAACGGGATCGTCACCTCGGCCTCGCACGCCGCGAGCACGTCGGGCCCGACCCCGGACCGCTCGGCCCCGAGGCAGAGCGTCAGCGGGGCGGTGAGCTCGTTCGGGGAACCGCCGCCGTGGGCGGTGAGCGCGACCCGGGGCTCGGGAGTGTCGGCGATCGCGGCGCGCGCGACGGGCTGGTCGAAGATCGATCCCATCGTCGCGCGGACGGACTTCGGCGAGAACGGGTCGGCGCACCCCGGTCCGAGGACGATGGATCCATCGACGAGCGCGTGCGCGGTGCGGATGATCGCGCCGACGTTGCCGGGGTCGGCGACCGCGTCGAGGTACACGCACACCGGCCCCGCCGGCTCGCTCCAGCGCTCGCGATAGACGCCGACGGCGCGGGTCCCCGAGCCGAGCGTGCTGGCGCCGTCGAGCAGCTCGGGCTCGACGTCCTCGCCGGCGACGAGCACGAGCTCGGGCTCGACGCCGGCCGCCGCGGCCGCCGCGATCAGATCCTCGCCCTCGGCCACGAACATGCACTCGCGCTCGCGGTGCTTGCGCTCGTGGAGCTTGCGAATCAGCTTCAGCTTCTCGTTCTGTGCGCTTGTGATCACTTCGATCCGATCGGGGTCCGGCGTCGACGAACGGGAACCAAAAAGGGCGGCCGCAGTGCGGTCCGCCCCGGAAAGCCCTCGCGCGTTGACAACTCGTCAGGCCGCGGTGGCCTCCTGGGCGAGCTCGGCAAATCGGCGGAACGCCTCGGGGTCGCGGACGGCGATGTCCGCGAGCATCTTGCGGTCGACCTCGATGCCGACCTGCTTGAGGCCGTGCATGAACTGCGAGTAGCTCATGCCCTCGCGCCGCGCGGCGGCGTTGATGCGCACGATCCACAGCCGCCGGAACTCGCGCTTGCGGTTGCGGCGGTCGCGGTACGCGTACTGCCCCGAGCGCATCAGCTGCTCGTTGGCGAACCTGGGGCTCGAGTGCTTGCGGCCCCAGTAGCCGCGCGCCTGGCGGAGCTTCTTGCGCCGCCGGTTGCGCGACGCGACGGGCCCGCGGGCGCGGCTCACTTGCGACCCTCCTTCGAGAGCAGTGTGCGAACGCGCGGCTTGTCTGGCTTTGCGATCGCGACCGGGCGGCGCATGTTGCGCTTCCGCTTCGGCGACTTGTGCTCGAGCATGTGGCTCGAGTACGCGCGCCGGCCGCGCAGCTTGCCCTTCGCGGTCTTGCGGAACCGCTTCTTCGCGCCTGAGTGGGTCTTCATCTTCGGCATCGGGATCGACTATTGAACAACATCGCGCCGGTCGCGTGCTCAGCTGGGCGTGAGTCGCGACCGGGTTCGTGCGTCAGCCGCCGTCGTTGCCGCCGTCGTTGCCGGCCTCGCGGGTCGGCGCGAGGAGCATGTGCATGTTGCGCCCCTCCTGCTCCGGCTCCTGCTCGATCGTCGCGAGCGGCTCGATGTCGCCGAACAGGCGCTCGAGCAGCATCCGACCCCGCTCGGGATGCGCCTGCTCGCGACCCCGGAACATGATCGTCACCTTGACCTTGTCGTGCTGGCGGAGGAAGCGCACGACGTGCCCCTTCTTCGTCTCGTAGTCGTGGTCGGCGATCTTCGGCCGCAGCTTGATCTCGCGGACGTTGACCTGCTGCTGGTGCTTGCGCGCCTGCTTCGCCTTCTGCTCCTGCTCGTACTTGTACTTCGAGTAGTCGAGCAGCCGCGTCACGGGAGGCTTCGCCTGCGGCGCGACCTCGACAAGGTCAAGGTCGGCGTCGCGCGCGCGCTCGAGCGCATCCGGGGTCGGGACGATCCCGATCTGCTCCCCCTCGGCCCCGATCAGTCGAACCTCGGGAACGCCGATCGCCTCGTTGATCCGCGTCGAGTCACGCTCGGGCGGCCGCCGGTCGAACCTGCGCGGAATCGCCACTAGTTGCGGGCCACGGTCGGCGTCAAGCTATGCGCGGCGGGAATGCCAATGGAAGAGAGGAGAGTCGCGTCGGCACGAAGGGCAGGGGCGGCTCAGAGGCCCCGCTGAATGTTCGCGCCGGTCATGCGCGCGCCAGTATAGAGGCCGCTCTCGGGGATCGCGAGCTTTCCGCGCGCGCTCGTCACTTCTTCCTCTTCGGCGGCGTCAGCTTCAGCGCCGTGCTGCCGGAGCCGGCCCGGGAACCGTCGCCCGCCCACTGCGCGACGGCGACGGACGGCTTCTTCACCGTGAGCTTCGCCGTGAAGCCCCCGTTCGACGCGGCCTGCACGTTGACGCTGCGCCACGAGCTGCGCTTGCGCTTGCGGATCGAGACCACGATCTGCTCGCCGCCGCTCGGCGGGCTGAGCTGACCACTGACCTTGACCTGCTTGCCCTTCTTCGCGGAGCCGGCCGGCTTCGCGCCCTTCGCCCTCTTCAGCGAGATGCTCGTCGGCGTGCCGGCCTGTCCGCCCGTCGTCGTGGCGAAGAAGTCGCCGCCCGGCTGCACCCCCTGGATGCTGTACGTGATCGCGAACGCGGTCGCGCCAGCGTCCCAGATGTTGATGAACTGCGGCGCGATCAGCTGCGGCTGCCACGTCTTGCCGCCGTCGTTCGTGTGCAGGACGTACCCGAGCTTTTCCTTGCCGAAGCCGAACGTGCTCAGGAAGCCCGACGTCTGACTCGAGAAGCTGATCCCGCTGCCGAGGTCGGTGCCGATCGCGGACACGTCGGTCCACTTCTTGCCGGCGTTCTTGGTCCTCCACAGGCGCCCGTCGGTCGCGAACGCGTACCCGAACTTGGCGCTGACGAAGTCGACGTCGTCGAGCGGCGCGCCCTTCGGCCGCTTGACCTTCTTCCAGCTCGTGCCGCCGTCGGCCGACGCGAGCAGGGCCTTGCGCGCGAAGGCGAACAGCGTCCCGCCGCCGTCGTCGATGTCGTCGACGGACGCCTTCTTGATGTCCTTGTCGCGGACGGCCGCGAACGAATTGCCGCCGTCGGTCGACAGCCGCACGCCCTTCGGCCCCACGAGCAGGACTCGGCTCGGATCGGGCGCGAAGATCGCCGTGGGATGCGCCGTCGTCCCCGTGTTGAGTATCGCCCAGCTCGAGCCGCCGTTGCCGGTCTTGTACGCCCCGCCGGCGTCATCGAGCGCGTATCCCGCCGCCGCGCTCGGGAACGTGGCGCTGCGGATCGCGGCGCTGGTCGGAACGCCGACCGTGAACCAGCTCACGCCGCCGTCCGTCGTCCGCGCGATCGTGCCGCCCTCCTCGCCCGCCTGGGCGACGAGCGGCGACTGCGCGCGTACGCCGTGGTACCCGCTGCCGGAGACCTTCCCCCCGACGGGGTCCCACGTCGACCCACCGGTGTCGGAGACGACCGTCGCGCCGCGGTCGCCGACCGCGACCGCGCGGGTCGCGGAAGAGAACGCGACGGCGAAGAGCTGCTGCGTCGACGGCGTGACCGTGTTCGCGTTGTCGCCCCCATCGGTCGTGCGCACCAGCAGGCCGCCGTCCGACTCGGTCGCGAGGCAGAGGTTCGCATCCGCGCAGCCGATAGAGGTCAGGTTGAGGTTCGAGGGAACACCCGTGTGCGTCTTCTTGCTGCTCCAGCTCGCGCCGGAGTCGATGCTGCGAAGGATCGTCGTCCCCGAGCCGACCGCGTACCCGACCCCGCCGCCGGCGAACTGCAGGCCCCTGAGGGGCTGGTCGACGCTCTGGACCTCCATCCACGAGTGGCCGCCGTCGATCGTCCGGAAGACCTTGCCCTCGCCACTCGCCGACGTCGTCGCGACGCCGTTGGTGTCGCTGGTGAACCAGATGTCGGTGGGCGTCCGGCTCCCACCGGTCGACGAGGTGCCCGGGATCGACGTCCTGCGGGCGAACGTCTGCCCGCCGTCGTCGGTGCGCAGGACGCTGCCGTCCTGGGTCAGCACGTAGCCGACCGATGCGCTCGGGAACTGGAACGACGCGATCTTGCTCTGACAGTCGCTGTCGCTCGACGTCCACGGAAGCCGCGTGAAGCTTTGCCCGGCGTTCGTCGAACGGCGGAGCGCGCAGCCGCCGCCGATCACGACCGTGTCGGAGTTGATCGCGCGCACGCGGACGAGGTCATCGGTGAGCCCGGTCGAGAGCCCGGTCCAGCTCGCGCCGCCATCGTCGGTGCGCAACAGGGTCCCGAAGTCACCCGCCGCGTAGCCGCGGCCGCCGGCGAACTCGATGCTGTTCAGCGTGTTGCCCTGCGGCTGTGGATCGCCCCAGGACCATCCCGAGTGCCCGATCGAGACGGACGCCCCCTGAGCGACCGGGGCGGTTGCGAACAGCGAGATCGCGGCGACGGCCGCGACGGCGGCGAAACGAGACTCACTCACGTCAGCTCCCCTCTCAGACACACCCCTTGTAGCACCCTGCTCAGTGACTTCGTCGCCCCTTCATCTGAACTCAACACGACCGCGGCCCAGGCGATGCGGTCGCCCCCCTACTCATTGATCATTTGTCGACGAGCACCCGGTCGGCGAGCTCGCCGATCGGCATCGCCCCGAGATCGCCGTCCTCGTGCGAGCGCACGGCGACCGCCTCGGCCGACTCCTCGCGGTCGCCGACGACGAGCATGAACGGCGCCTTCGCGAGCTCGGCGGCGCGGATCTTCTTCCCGACCGACTCCGAGCGCGTGTCGATGTCGCAGCGGACGCCGCGCTCCCGCAGCTCCGCCGCGACCCGCTCCGCGTAGGCGTTGTGCCGGTCGGCGACGGGCAGAATCAACGCCTGCACCGGCGCCAGCCAGAGCGGGAACCGGGCCGCGTGGTGCTCGATCAGGATCCCGACGAAGCGCTCGAGCGAGCCGAGCAGCGCGCGGTGGATCATCACCGGGCGGTGCGGGGTGTTGTCGGGTCCGGTGTAGGTGAGATCGAAGCGCTCGGGCATGAAGTAGTCGAGCTGGCACGTCCCGCACTGCCACGAGCGCCCGAGCGCGTCGGTGACGTGAAAGTCGATCTTCGGGCCGTAGAACGCGCCGTCGCCCGGGTTGAGCTTGTACTCGCGCCCCTGGCGCTCGAGCGCCTCCTTCAGCGCCGCCTCGGCGAGCTCCCACTCCTCGTCCGAGCCGATCGACTTCTCGGGCCGGGTCGAGAGCTCGACGTGGACGTCGTCGAAGCCGAACTTCGCGTACAGCTCGTCGATCGCCTCGCAGATGTCGGCGACCTCGTTGACGATCTGATCCGGCGTGCAGTAGACGTGGGCGTCGTCCTGGGTGAAGGCGCGCACGCGCAGCAGCCCGTGGAGGACGCCCTCGCGCTCGCGGCGCGAGACCTGTCCGAACTCGGCCAGCCGCAGCGGCAGCTCGCGATAGGAGTGGCGATCGGCGCCGAAGGTGAGGCAGGCCCCGGGGCAGTTCATCGGCCGGACCGCGAACCGGCGCCCCTCGGCCTCGGTGAAGTACATCGCCTCGCGGTAGTTGTCGTAGTGGCCGGAGCGGATCCACAGCTCCTCGTCGAGGATGTGCGGCGTCTTGATCTCGACGTAGCCGCGCCGCTCGAGCTGGCCGCGGACCTCACGCTCGATGAGCCGCAGCAGCACGGTCCCGTTCGGGAGCCAGAAAGGCATCCCCGGCGCCTCCTCGCGAAGCATGAACAGGCCAAGCTCGGGCCCGAGCTTGCGGTGGTCGCGGGCGCGCGCCTCCTCGAGCCGCTTCAGATGCTCCTCGAGCTCGGCCTCGGTGAAGAACGCGGTCCCGTAGATCCGCGTCAGCATCTGCCGCGTCTCGTCGCCGCGCCAGTAGGCGCCGGCGAGCGAGTTGAGCTTGAACGCGCCGAGGCGCCCGGTCGACTCTCCGTGCGGCCCGCGGCACAGGTCCTCGAACGCCCCGTTGCGGTACAGCGACACGGTCTCGACGCCCTCGTCGCGGACGAGGTCCTCGATCAGCTCGACCTTGTACGGCTGGTCCTCTCCGCGGAACTTCTCGATCGCCTCGACGACCGGGAGCTCGCGGCGCTCGAAGCGCTCGTCGGCGGAGATGTGCTTGCGCATCCGCTTCTCGATTCGCGGCAGGTCGTCCTCGCCGGGACCCTCGCCGTCGGGGAACTCGAAGTCGTAGTAGAAGCCGTCCTCGATCGGGGGGCCGATCGAGAGCTTCGCCCCCGGCCACATCTCGAGCACCGTTTCGGCCATCACGTGGGCGGCGTCGTGGCGGAGCTCGTCGAGCGCCTTGCGGTCGTCGTCGGCCATCGCAGCCATGCTATCCGCGGGCTACGCTCAAGCCATGCGAATCCCGATCGCCCTCGCCTGCGCGCTCGCTGTCGCAGCCGCGGCGCTCGTCCCGGCGGCGAGCGGCGGCGCGGGGTCGGGGCTCGTCCTCGCTCCCCCGCCCGGCGGCCGGATCTACCGCGCGGCGTTCCCCGACTTCGGCGGCGCCGAGCAGGGCGTGAGCGCGGGCAAGATCGCGTCGTTCGAGCGCGCCTCGGGCGAGCCGATCACCTGGGCCTACTTCTCGAACAACTGGGACAAGGGGATCGAGTTCCCGACCGCGAACGTCGAGGAGATCCGCGCTGCGGGCCGCGTCCCGTTCATCCGGATGATGCCCCGGACGAGCTTCAGCGAGGGCCACGCGGACCCGACGTACACGATGCAGAGCTTCCTCGACGGGCGCTGGGACTCCGACCTGCGCCGCTGGTGCGACGGAGCGGCCGCCGTCGACGGGCCGCTGCTGGTCGAGTTCGGGACCGAGGTCAACGGCGACTGGTTCCCGTGGAACGGGCGCTGGAACGGCGGAGGCCGCACCGACGGATACGGCGATCCCAGCGTGCCCGACGGCCCCGAGCGTTTCCGCGACGTCTACCGGCGGATCGTCGATACCTGCAACGCCCAGGGTGCCGACAACATCACCTGGTTCTGGCATGTCGACGTCGGCGCCTCGCCGGAGGCGAAGTGGAACTCGACCTACGCGAACTACTACCCGGGCGACAAGTACGTCGACTGGATCGGGATCTCCGACTACGGCCCGCTCGTCCCGAGCGACGGCTGGGAGAGCTTCCGCCACCGGCTCGACGCCGTCTATCCGGAGCTTGACCGGCTCGCGCAGCCCGGCGACAAGCCGATCGCGGTGCTCGAGTACGGGGCGCGCGAGGATCGCGGCCACCGCCGAAAGGCGCGCTGGATCAGGCATGCGATCGACGACGTCGCCTCGCACCGCTGGCCGCGGATCGCCGCGCTCTCGTACTGGCACGAGCGCTGGAAGAACGGCAACGGGACCGCCTCGAACCTCCACATCGACTCGTCGAAGCGCGCGCTCCGGGCCTACCGCCGCGCGATCTCCAAGCGGACCTTCACGAGCACGCCGACGTTCCGCCAGCGCTAGCCGCCAAGCGAACTTCAGGTCGCGCAAGCACGCCATGGGCGCTACTGGGCTCGAACCAGTGACCTCCAGCTTGTCGAGCTGGCGCTCTCCCAACTGAGCTAAGCGCCCGGGAGAATCGGGCCCAGCGTAGCAACGGCGCCGCCGACGCTAGGCGGCTGCGGGCGCGCTCTGCCTGACCTCCGCGGGGGCGCTCTCGAGACCCTTGGCGCGGATCGTCTCGAGGAACGTCTCGCGGGTGTCGTATCTGGGCTCCCAGCCGACGGTCGCCTTCAGCTTCTCGTTCGAGACGACCCACGGATAGCGCAGGAACGACAGGCTGCCGGCCGGCGACTCCGAGTTCGGGAGGTGCAGCCGCCACGACCACTTCGAGAGCCGGTACGCGTTCTTGAACGAGATCTCGCGCGCCTTCACGCCCGTGAGCTCGCAGCCCTCGCGCCACGTCATCATCCCGTCGGCGCCGAAGTTGAACGCGCCCGGCGCCTTGGCATCGAGCAGCCCGGTGATCCCGCTGACGACATCGTCCTCGTGGATCGTCTGGAAGACCTGCTCGACCCCGTCGAGGATCGGCATGAAGGGGTTCGTCTCCCACGTCCGCCAGAGGTAGTTGTTGACGTTAGGGCCGTAGACGACGGCGGGACGGATGATCGTCATCACGCGGTCGGGGTGGTCGGCGGCCCACAGCTGGCAGACGCGATCCGCCTCGGCCTTGTGGCACGCGTAGGAGAAGTCGGGCTGCCCGCGGACCGGCCAGTCCTCTGCGATCGGCAGCGGGTTGTCGGGGAAGGCACCGTAGGCGGATGCGGAGGAGGCGACGAGGACGTGCTGGATCCCGGTCTCGGACGCGGCCCACAGCACCGCCTGGGTCCCGTTGACGTCGATGTCGTACATCCGCGCCTCGTCGTGGATCGGGTCGAGGAGGAAGGCCAGATGGACGAGCGAGTCAGGCTTCTCGCGCTCGAGCAGCGCCTTGATCGAGGCGCGGTCGCGGACGTCGCCGCGGATGTACTCGCTCTTCGGCCACGGGACGCTGGGCGGGCGGACGTCGACGTTGACGATGCGCTCGGTCTCGTCGCGCGCCGACAGCAGCTCGATCAGGCGGCCGCCGATGTAGCCGGAGCCGCCCGTGATCACGTACTTCATCTCGACCTCTCCTTGAATCGGACTGGCCGGCTGGCCAGTTTCCGGGATCCTATTCGCTCCGCGCCTGGAGCGTTTGCAAGCAGACGCTTAAGCTGCCTTCGGCCCCCCGGCCTTCGCCGATCTCCCCGCTATTCCGCAAATTCCGCATTTGCCCCGCCCGCACGAGATGAACGGATTTCATGCAATTCGCCGGAGAAGTGAAACAAACGCCGACCCGAAGTGTTAAGTTATTGCAAGCCGACGCCGAGGAAGGCGAAATGGCAGGCAAAGCTTGAAGGACTGACGGGCCAGTGGCATAGAAGCCCTGGTGGCACGTCCTTTCGGATACAAAGGGCCCCCTCTGTGGGGCCCTTTTCCGTTTCACCGGTCGTCCATGGACTCGCTGCGCGTCCGTCCACGCCTGATACTCACCTCTCTGTGTCCCGGTCCCGGCCACGCCTGATCCTCACGCTCGTCGCCCTCGTCGTCGCGGGGGTCCTGTTCGTGATCAGCGCCAGACCAGGCCCCGGACCAGTCGTCACGGGGGTCCAGGGGCGCCTCCAGCAACTCTTCGACTCCCACTGCGACCGTTTCGGCGGCGACGTCGCGGCCCGCGAGGTCGACGCCGACAACGCCGCCCAGCTGCGCTCCGAGTTCGGCAACAAGGAGGGCGGCCCGCGCTTCCGCCACGCCGTCTCCGACGGCGCCACGAACATCCTCGACATCACCTGTCAGGTGGCCGGGGGCGGGCCCACGTACTTCAGGTTCCGCTCCGGCGGGTCGATGGAGCGGGCCGCCCACGCCTACACGCAGCCGCTGTGCACGCTGACGCGCGAGATGTTCACCGACGACTCCTCCCACAATCCGACCGCCGAGCTTGTCAGGTTCTGCGACAAGCTCAACGGAAGGGTCAGGCACGTCGACTGAGCGACGGCGATACTTGGAGCCGTGCCCTTCCCCCCTCCCGGCCGCCATCTGCTGCGCGCGAAGGACCTCGCCGATGTGCGCTACTTCGAGCCGCTCGACCTCGACGACATGGCCCGCGCGGCGGGTCTCTCCCGCGCCCACTTCAGCCGTGAGTTTCGGCGCACGTTCGGCGAGTCCCCGCACGCCTACCTGTTGACGCGGCGCCTCGAGCGCGCCGCGGCACTCTTGCGCAACACCGACTACTCGGTCGCCGAGATCTGCTTCTCGGTCGGCCTGCGGAGCGTCGGCTCGTTCACGACCAGCTTCAAGCGCGCCTACGGCGCCACCCCGACCGCCTACCGCGCCTCGTTCCCGCCCGCGTCCGAGCAGCTGCCGGTGCCGCCCTGCGTCGTGCGCATGTACGCGCGCCCGCAACACCGCACGTTTCGAGAAGACAGCGCGCCGGCCCGCGGGTAGCTTGGCCGGGCGAGTCAGATCGCCCAACCGAAGGAGACGAAACGAATGATCAAGATCACCGCCGTGCAGCTGCTCGTCGACGACCAGGACGAGGCGCTTGCCTTCTACACGGAGAAGCTCGGGATGGAGGTCCGCGTCGACGCCCAGGCGGACGGATTCCGCTGGCTCACCGTCGGCCCGGTCGGGCAGCCCGACGTCGAGATCGCGCTGATGGAGCCCGGTCCCCCGTTCATGGACGACGAGGCGGCCGTGAGGCTGCGCGAGATGATGTCCACCGGCCTCACCGGGATCCTCTTCCTCGAGTCCGACGACGTCAAGGCGACGTACGAGGAGCTGACGAGCCGCGGCGTCGAGTTCGTACAGCCGCCCGAGGAGAAACCGTACGGCGCCGAGTCCGGCCTCCGCGATCCGACGGGGAACTACATCCGGCTGACCCAGGGCCGGTAGTCTCCGCGGCGTGAGAGCTGTGGGCCGGCGCGGGGGAGCCGTGGTGGGAATCGTTGCGTGTGCCGCGACGATGCTGCTGGGTGTCGGCTCCGCCAACGCCATCGATATCGGTGTGTCGGGGAACCACCTCGTTGACGGAAGCGGAAAGCCGGTGCGCCTGATCGGCGTCAATCGCTCGGGCTCGGAGTATTCGTGCTCGGCGGATGACGGCGCCGGCGGCCACGGCTACGCCGTGTTCCAGGGGCCGGTTTCAGACCGCGCGATCAAGGCGATGAGGAAGTGGAAGATCAACGCCGTCGCGCTGCCGCTCAACGAGGCGTGCTGGCTCGGCGGCTACGGAGGGCTGAAGCCCGGGTTCAGCGGCGAGCCGTACCGCGCCGCGATCGAGGACTACGTCAACCGGCTGAATGCGCACGGCATCTACGTCGTGCTGAGGCTCTCCGGCGCCGGGCCCGACGACCATGTCTACGGGACAACGTCCGGGGCTGCGGAGAGCCCGATGGCCGATCTCGACCACTCGCTTGCGTTCTGGAGCTCGGTCGCAACGCGCTTCCGCGACAACCACGCGGTCCTCTTCCACGCCTACGACGAGCCGCACAAGATCTCGTGGGAGTGTCTCCGAGACGGGTGCGCCGTGAACGCCGACGGCTCGGACAGCGAGCCCCCGTTCGGCTCCTACCAGGCCGCGGGCGACCAGGCGATCGTGAACACGATCCGGGCCACCGGTGCGACGCAGCCGATCATCGTCTCCGGCATCGACTTCGCGGGCGATCTCAGCCGCTGGGAGGAGCTGAAGCCGGCCGACCCGCTGAGCTCGATCGCCGTCGGCTGGAACAGCTTCGACTACTCGAAGAACTTCGGGCCCTCGAAGAGCGACCTGGGCTCGCTCGCGTCGCGCTACCCGATCGTCGTCGGCGGGTTCGGCGACACCGACTGCGACTCGAGCTTCAGCACGAAGCTGATGAAGTTCGCCGACCGCAGCGGGATCTCGTACCTGGCGTGGACCTGGAACACGTCAGCCGACTACGGCGGCTGCGCGAACGCGCTGCTCGGGCCGAAGCTCTCCGCCTACTACAGCGCCCATCCGACGAAGTACGGCAAGGGCGTCCGCAAGCACTTCCGCAAGGTCCAGCGCCACAACTAGTCGAGCCGACGGAGGGTCGCGCGGCTGCTAGTGCGCCCCCATGCCGGGGCTCTTGCCGTGCATGGATTCGTCGTTCATCGAGCCGCCGTCCTTGTTCATCGAGCCGCCGTCCTTGTTCATCGAGCCGCCGCTCTCGTTCATCGAGCCGCTGTCCATGGACCCCTTCTGCATGCCCATCGACTCCATCGCCCGCGCCGCCTCCGGTGAGTCCGGCGTGGTGAAGCCGGGAACGCTGTCGGGGGCGAAGGCGACTCCCAGGCCTAGGACGACCAACAGCACGGCGATGCTGCGGTTGGCCACGGCCTTCCAGGGCAGCAGCTTCTCGATCGCGATCAGCGCGGCAATGAAGAGCATCCATCCGAGGCTCATCACGCCGAGGGCGATCAGCGCCGCCATCAACGCCCAGCAGCAGCCGACGCACCAGCCCCCGTGCTCCAGTCCCATCCACACCGCGCCCGCGCGTCCCGACTTCCACCGCATGAGCAGAAACGTCATCGGGCTCCGGCAGTGCCGCAGGCAGACGTCTTTCATCGGGGTGAGCTGGTAGATCGCCGCCACAACGATGACTCCTCCCGCGACGTACGGCCCGGCACGGTCCCAGGCGAGAAAGTCGAGCGACAGCGCCCGCCCTGCTTCGATGATCCCGTAGGCGATCAATCCCGCCGCCGCCCAGGTCAGCAGGTAGCCAAGCACGAACAGCGTCGTGGTCCCGAACTCCGTCTCGCGCCCCTGGCGGCGCTTCCCCTCCTCGATGCGCGCGTGCATGATGACCATCGGCGCGATCGAGGGGAACATCATCGCCGCCATCATCACGATCCAGGCGGTGAGCCAGAATCCAAGCGTGCCGGGATCCGTCGCCGGGCCCGCGTCCATCCCGGCCATCCGATCCCCGGTCACGGCCCAGGCGAGCGCCGCGAGGAGCAGGAGGCCGAAGATCAGCCCCAGCTGCAGTGCTGCCCGTAGCGGTGGCGCTCTCCGTAGCGCCGCGGACTCCATAGCGAATCAGTCTAGGGCGGCAAACCCGGTCGGGGTGCTTGGGATTCCCTGGAACCGGTGTAGTGTCCCGGTACTGAAACGGGTGCCGATCTAGACCCCAACATCAAGGAGGAGCTCTTATGTCTTGGAGCCTGAAGGGGAGCTATTTCGAGACCTGCTCGTGCGAGCTGATGTGCCCGTGCAACATGTCGTTCGATCACGGCGCGACGTACGACTTCTGCCGCGTCGTCCTCGTCTTCAACATCAAGGACGGCGAGATCGAGGGAACCGATGTCAGCGGGCTCAGCGTCGCCGCGATCGCGGACACCCCGAAGGTGATGACCGAGGGCAACTGGCGCCTCGGTCTGTTCATCGACGATCAGGCGAGCGACGAGCAGATGGAGAAGCTCACCGGCGTTTTCGGCGGCCAGAAGGGCGGGCCGATGGAGAACATCACCCCCCTGCTCGGCGAGATGCTCGGCGTCGAGCGGGCCCCGTTCAAGGTCGTGGAGGACGGCCTCCGCCATAGCGTCAAGATCGGCGACGGGATCGAGTTCGAGATCGAGGACATCGTGCCGTTCGGGATCGAGACGGGGAAGCCGGTTCGGCTCGTCGGCATGTTCCATCCGGCCGCGTCGGAGTTCAACGCCGCCGAGGCGAAGAGCTCGAAGATCAACGCGTTCGGCATCGAGTACGAGGGCAAGTCGGGAATCTCGAACTCCGAGTTCGCCTGGGCTGCCTGACGACTAGAGGCGCCTACCGGAATCGAACCGGTGTGAACGGCTTTGCAGGCCGCTGCGTAACCACTCCGCCAAGGCGCCGCGGCGCCAAGCGTAGCGGCAGGGTGCGAGCGGACGAGACCGTTCGCCGGGGTTACTTGTCGTTCTTGCGGCTGTGCTTCCGGTAGTCGCGAACCGCGTAGATCGTCTGCGCCGCAACCGCCGTGTCGATGGCCGCAAGGCCTAGAACAATTGGGCTCATCTCAATTGATTATTCGACTCGGGAGCCCGTTTCGATTGCCCTCGTGCGAATCTTTACGAACTTATTAGGTACCGGCCGGTGGGCCCCGACCCCCGCGCGCGGATAGGCTCGCGCGATGTCCGGCGTGGATCTGAAGCGCGAAGGAGACCTCGCCTACCGCGAGGCGCTCCCCTCCTCGCAGTCGGAGGCCGACCCGGTCCTCCTCCTCCACGGCTTCCCCGAGACCTCGTACATGTGGCGCGGCGTGATGCCGGCGATCGCCGACGAGGCCGGCCGCCGCGCGATCGCACTCGACTTCCCCGGCTGCGGCGACTCGCCCCCCGACCCCCGGGCGACCTGGGAGCGCCACGTCGAGGCGGTCGAGCGGCTGTGCGTCGGGCTCGAGCTCGAAAGCGTCGTGCTCGTCGTCCACGACTGGGGCGGGCTGATCGGGCTGCGCTGGGCCTGCGATCACCTCGGGCGGGCGTCGGCGATCGTCGCCAGCAACACCGGCTTCTTCCCCGACGGTCGCTGGCACGGGATGGCGAAGGCGCTGCGGACCGAGGGCCAGGGCGAGGAGATAATCGCTGCGATGACCCGCGAGGGGCTCAGCGAGATGATGCGAGGGCTCGTCCCGGGCTTCGAGGAGGGCGCCGCGGACGAGTACTGGAGGTCGTACGAGACCGAGGAGGGGCGCCAGGGGGTGCTCGAGATGTACCGCTCCGGCGACTTTGAGAAGCTCGAGCCCTACAAGGGCAAGCTCGCCGAGCTAGGGGTGCCGCTGCTCTGCCTCTGGGGGGAGAACGACGCCTTCGCGCCTCCCGCCGGGGCGTTCCGGTTCAAGAAGGAGGTTCCGGGGACCGAGGTCGTGCTCGTCGACGGCGCAGGTCACTTCGTCTACGACGAGCAGCCGGAGCGCTGCGCGCGTGAGCTCGTCAAGTTCCTCGCGAAGCTCGAGCGCTAGGCTGGACGCAATGGGCTTCCTCGACAAGGTCAAGGGCGCGAGCCGCGGGGTGATGACGGCCGCCAAGCCCGAGGACGGCGTGCCCGCCGCATCGGCGGAGGAGGTCGCGCAGCGGCTGCTCGCGATCTCCGGGAAGGGGATCCAGACGGCGCAGCAGGACGGCGAGATCGTGATCTCGTGGTCCGCGAGGGTGTCAAGCGCGGGGCTCGGCGGCGCCGAGGTCGAGTACCTCTACCGTGCGATCCGCGTCGAGCTCGACCCGAGCGACAACACCGCGAGCGGGATCTGCTTCAAGACCGACGCCGACGCCGAGATCGACTCCGACGGGATCGCTATCTCGAAGGGCTGGGAGCGCGGTCAGCACGTCGGCAGCGAGACGCTGCACGTGACCGCATGGCTCGGTCCCCACTCGACCGAGGGCGGCGCCGACGAGAAGGGCTACAAGTTCAGCTGGTCCGAGCTCCGCGAGCCGGTGATGGACGCCGTGACCGGCGCCGGCTGGACCTACAAGCCGAAGAAGATCTAGCCCCCTCTCTTTTTTCTCGAGCGGCTGAAAGAGTTGAAGAGGAAGGACGACACTTCGCAGGCCGGTGAGTCACCGTCTCGGTTGATAGACGCGAGGATCGAGGAGCTGGCCGATTGGCGCGGCGAGACGCTCTCCCGGATGCGCGCCCTGATCAAGCAGGCCGACCCCGAGGTCGCCGAGGAGTGGAAGTGGCGAGGCGTGCCGGTCTGGTATCACGACGGGCAGATCTGCACCGGCGAGACATACAGGGACAAGGTCAAGCTGACGTTCGCGAAGGGTGCTCGGCTGAGCGACCCCTCGAAGCTCTTCAACTCGAGCCTCGAGGGCAACGTCAGGCGCGCGATCGACCTCCACGAAGGCGACGAGGTTGACGACTCCGCCTTCAAGGCCCTGATCCGCGACGCGGTCGCGCTGAACAGCTCGTCTCGCTGAGCTGGTCCGATCGGGAGCGCCAAGAGGTGAGCTAGCGAAAGCCCGGACGTTGGACGACCGCCGACGAGGATTCGCCGTCGGGCCACGGGGCCGGCGGCAGGGCAGCCCTCTCAGCGCTTCTTCTTGCGCTTCACCTTCCCGTCCCACTTCGCGGGGGAGGGATCGGCGTTGCCCGCGGCGTCCACAGCGCGGACCTCGAACGAGTGCGCCTTGGCCTTCTTCTTCGCCTTCACCTTCGCCTCGTAGGGCGGGGCGCAACCGAACTCCTTGCTGCCGTCGAGGCTGCAGAGGAAGCTCGAGCCGGCCTCCGAGGAGGAGAACCGGAACTCGAGCGCCGCCTTCTTCTGCTTCGTCTTCACGCTCTTGCCCGGGTCCGAGTCGAGGCTCGTCTCGGGCGGCGTCGTGTCGCCTGCGACCGGCGGCGTCGTGTCGACTGTGAAGTCGCGGCTCGCCGGCGTCGGGTCGGTGTGGCCGAAGCCGTCGACGGCCCGGACGCGGAAGCGGTGCGGGCCGTCGGCCAGCGCGTACGCCGTGTAGGGGCTCGTGCAGTCGAAGAACGGGCTCACGTCGATCTGGCACTCGAAGCTCGCCCCCGGCGTGTCGGAGGCAAAGGCAAACGTCGGGGTGCTGTCCGAGGTCGTCCCCGAGGGGCCGGCGGTGAGCGAAGTCTGGGGCGTCAGGGGCTCGCGGCCGAAGCTCGCCACCGCACTGTCGCCGCCCGCCGCCGCGTAGACCGAGTCGCCGTCGGGGCTGACGGCGAGCCCCAGCGGAGCGAGGAGACCCGACCCGTTGCCGTCGGCGGTCGCCCCCGGCGCGTCATCGCAGGCCCCGGTCCCGCCCGAGCCGGAGGAGAAGTTGCCCTTCGCGCCGGTGATGCAGCCGTCCCAGGCGAGGCTGCCATCGGCGGCGCGGTCGAAGCCGGCGACGGCCGCGTCGTGGAACGCCGCGGCGTACACGGAGCGCCCGTCGGGGCTGACCGCGATGCTGTGGTACACGAAGGCGAGTCCAGATCCGAGGCCATTGAGGCCTTCGGTCGCCCCCGGAACGTCGTCGCAGGCCCCGGTCCCGGCCGAGCCGGCGCCGCCCTTGTCGCCGGTGATGCAGCCGCCCCAGGTCAGGGTGCCGTCCGCGGCGCGGTCAAAACTGGCGACCGCCGAGTCGCCGTACGCCGCCGAGTACACCGAGTCGCCGTCGGGACTGACGGCGAGCGCTGACGCGGAATAAAGACCCGACCCGTACCCTGGGGCGCCGGTCGCCCCCGGCGCGTCCGTGCAGACCCCGGTCCCGCCCGACCCGGGGCCGTCCTTATCGCCGGTGATGCAGCCGACGTCGGTCAGGGTGCCGTCCGCGGCGCGGTCAAACGTGTTCACGGCGGCGTCGCCCTGGGCCCCGACATAGACAGAGTGGCCGTCGGGGCTGACGGCGATCGAGGTCGGGACGTCAAGACCCGACCCGGTGCCGTTGGCGGCCGCCCCCGGCGCGTCGGCGCAGGCGCCGGTTCCGGTCGAGCCGGCGATGTTCTTGGCGCCGGTGATGCAGCCGTCCCAGGTCAGGGTACCGTCGGCGGCGCGGTCGAAGCTGGCAACGGCGGCGTCATAGACCGAGACCACGTACACCGAGTGGCCGTCGGGGCTGACGGCGGGCGCAGACGGGGAGTCAAGACCCGACCCGGTGCCGTTGGCGGCCGCCCCCGGCGCGTCGGCGCAGGCGCCGGTTCCGGTCGAGCCGGCGATGTTCTTGGCGCCGGTGATGCAGCCGGCATCGGTGAGGCGGCCATCGGCGTCGCGGTTGAAGCTGGTCACGGCGTCGTCGGACTGCGACGTCACGTACACCGAGTGGCCGTCGGGGCTGACGGCGATCGAGAACGGGGAGTCAAGACCCGAGCCCGTGCCGTCCCCGGTCGCGGTGTTGCTGTCGGCGCAGACCCCGGTACCGGTCGAGCCGGAGCCGTCCCTGTTGCCGGTGATGCAGCGCCTGAAGGTCAGGGTGCCGTCCGCGGCGCGATCGAATCCGTACACGGCGTCGTCGGACTGCGACGTCACGTACGCCGAGTCGCCGTCGGGACTGACGGCGATCGAGGTCGGGAAGTCAAGGCCCGAGCCGGCGCCGTCAGCGGTCGCCCCCGGCGCGTCGGCGCAGGCGCCGTCTCCGGCCGAGCCGACGATGCCCCTGGCGCCGGTGATGCAGCCGTGCCACGCGATGTCGCCGACCGCCGCCCCGGCGGGAGCGGCGAGGGCGAGCGAGGCCGCGGCGACGGCGAGCACGGCGGCGAGGCCCGCCCGGCGGGCGATCCCGGCACGCGAGTGGTCAGCGAGCCGTCCCGCCCGCCCGCGTACTCCGACGGCGACGGCGGCGAGGCTGTCGGCCCGCCTGCGCTCGGGCGTGCCCGCCAAATTTGAAGAACCCACAGCGACCCCCGTTCCCTGTTCGCGGATTGTGCAAAACGTAGCATTGAATGCTCGGGCGCGTGGAATCGGATCGAGGATGGCCACGAGAAAGCCCCGCCGGAGCGGGGCTCTCTCTGAAGCGGCTGATGGGATTCGAACCCACGACCTTCTGCATGGCAAGCAGACGCTCTAGCCAACTGAGCTACAGCCGCGAGAGTCGCAGATTGTAGCCCCGCGCTGCATCACGACCGGGGAGCTGCTCCCTAGTCCGGGGTGGCCTCCCACGTGATCTCATCGCTCGAGCAGATGTCGAGAGTGGCCGTGAACCCGCCCGCGGCGCTCTTGCCCTTCTTCTTGAAGCGGCCATGGAGAGTGACGTCGGTCGGGAAGCCGCTTGGGTCCGGGCCGGTGCCGCTTCCGTCGAACTTCCTGTTCTTCTTGACCGGGATGGCCGTCAGCTCCGAGAAGTCGGTGTCGAGGACATCCGGGCAGTTCGGCCATGCGAACGAGACCGCCTCGAAGTTCTGGATCTTGGCGTGCTTGAAGCACTTCGGCCCTTTCGGGCATTTCTTGCCGCTGAGCTCGAAGCCGATCAGCACCGGCAGCCCCTTCGTCTGCCCCGGCTTCAGGTTCTTGGCCTCACCGCTGTATGTGACCGTGTTAGCGCTCGCCGTGCCCGCGAGGGCGAACACCGCGGCCAGCCCGACGATCACCCCGAGCACCGTCCTGGTGCGATTGACGTCCATGTGACTCCTCCCCTAGATAGGAGGAGCGTACCTAGACGATTCGGACTCTGCCGGACTTGATGTCGTAGGCAGCCGAGACGACCTTCAGCTTCCCGCCGTCGATCGCGGGCTTGATGATCGGGCCCTTGGCGGCGATCACGTCTCGCTGGTAGCGAGCGTTCTCGGTCGTGCAGCGCGCCACGGAGCGATCGGCCTGCGGGATGCCCTCGATCGGCGGGATGAGGAGGTCGACGAAGGCTCCGATGGCGCCGTACTTGTCCGGCGGATAGCTCGCGGTCCCGTTCGCGACCCCGATCCCCGCCTTGATCGCTCCGCAGTCGCTGTGCCCGAGCACCATGATCAATTTCACCCCGAGCACGCCGACCGCGTACTCAGTGCTGCCGAGCGTCCCGGCGTCGATGCTGTTCCCGGCGATCCGGGAGACGAACAGGTTCCCGAGGTGGATGTCGAAGACGAGCGACGGCGAGAGCCGCGAGTCGGCGCAGGTGATGATCGCAGCGAAAGGGCTCTGCGAGCTCGCCTGGTCCTCTCCCTTCGGGGAGTAGTCGCGCAGCTTCAGCTTCCCGCGCCGGTAGCGGCGGTTTCCCTTCTCGAGCACCTTGAGAGCGGCGTCGGGCGTCTTCGGATGCGGACGCCGCTGGCCGTGCCTCTTCTCCACCGCCTCGGCCGCGCCGGCGGCGCCGCCTAGAAGCGTCGCGCCCGCCTCTGCGCTCGTGCCCGCCAGATATCCCGCCGATCACACTCAGCCATCGAGCGTGGTGTTTACCAGCTTGTCCGCCGCCGCGTTCCGGTCGCGCCTGACGTGGGTGAGCGACCAGCGGTCGAATCCCCCGAGCTCCCTGATCACGCGCGCGTTCAGCCTCCTCAGCTCGTCGTCCTTGACCTTGTAGTCGCCGTTCACCTGGCGGACGATCAGCTCCGAGTCCCCGATCAGCTCGACCTCGCTCGCGCCCAGCTCGCGGGCGCGCTCGATCCCGAGCAGCAGCGCCCTGTACTCGGCGACGTTGTTGGTCGCCCTGCCGATCCGCTCACCGCGCTGCTCGAGCACCTCGCCGTCCGGGGTCGCGACGACGGCCGCGATTGCGGCGAGGCCGGGGTTGCCCCGCGCGCCCCCGTCCACGTTGACGACCAGGCGCCCGACGGCCGGCGTCACGACCGCGGCGCGCGCCGCGGGCTCATTTCGGGCCGCCGCCGTTGCCGGCGATGCTGAGCTTCAGGCGTCCGTCCTCAGCCGCGTGCGCGTTCCACGCGCGGTCCGCCGGGTTCAGCTCCCTGACCTCCTTGCCCTGGCCGAGCGCCTGGACCGTGATCTCGCGGTCGGCGAGCTTGACCGCCCACTGGTACCACGAGAGCTCCCAGGCGACCGTCAGGCGGACCTCCTCGGGGCGCTCGGCCGGGGTGACCGCGGACACGCGCGGCTCACCGAGCGACCGCGTCAGGCCCTCGACGGTGCGGCGGTACTCGCTGCGGTTGAAGCGCTCGAGCGCGCGACGAAGCCGTCGCTGCGGCGACTCGCCCGCCCAGCGGCTGCGACGCAGCGGTCCCGACCGGCGCCGCGGGGATCGCTCCTCGGTGTTCGGCGCAGGGCGCCGCTCGGAGGGCGGGTCGACACGGACCCAGCCGGCAGACTGGACGCCGACGCGGCACAGGTCGCAAACGGCACGACGCTCGCCCTCGGGCGTCTTGTAGGCGCGCGTCCGCTCGCCCCGGAGCATCGATCGGCCGCAGACCTCGCAGGCGTCGAATTCGTCGATCTCGGCATGCACGCGCGCCAAGGTAGCAAGCCTCAACGCGGTGACGGCGGCGCTAAGCCGCCTCGGCGTCCTCGCTTCGCGCGGCGTCGATCACCTTCTGCGCGAGGTGGCTCGGAATCTCCTCGTAGCGCTCGAACTCCATCGTGTAGTCGCCGCGCCCGCCCGTGATCGCGCGCAGATCGGGCGCATAGTCGAGCACCTCGGCCATCGGCACCTCGGCCTTGACCTCGGTCGCAGACCCCTTCGGCTCCATGCCGAGCGGGCGCCCGCGGCGCGAGTTGAGGTCGCCGATCACGTCGCCGACCGCGTCCTCGGGGACGCTGATCGTGATCTTCATGATCGGCTCCAGCAGCGCCGCGTCCGCCTCCGCGGCGGCCTGCTTGAAGGCCATCGATCCGGCGACCTTGAACGCGTTCTCGGAGCTGTCGACGCGGTGGTGCTGGCCGTCGTAGAGGCGCACGCGCACGTCCTTGATCGGGTAGCCGGCGAGGACGCCGTTGGACATCGCCTCGGCGACGCCCTTCTCGACCGCGGGGATGAACCCGCTCGGGATCACGCCGCCCTTGATCTCGTTCACGAACTCCAGTCCCGATCCGGACTGGCCCGGCGAGATCTCGATGTGGCAGTCGCCGAACTGGCCCCGCCCGCCCGTCTGCTTCTTGTAGCGGCCGTGGGCCTTCGCGGGCTTGCGGATCGTCTCGACGTATGGAACCTGGGGCGGCTTCAGCTTGATCTCGGCGCCGAAGCGCTCCTTCATCCGGTCGACGATCACCTCGACGTGGACCTGCGTCAGCCCGGCGATGATCTGCTCGCCGGTCTGCGGGTCGCGGTGGACGTCGAGCGTCGGGTCCTCCTCCTCGAGGCGCCGGATCGCCGTCACCGCCTTCTCCTCGTCGCCCTTCGTCTTCGGCTCGAAGGCGAAGGCCATCACCGGCGCGGGGAGGTCGAGCGGCGGGAACGTGATCCTCGACTCCTTCGTCCCGAGCACGTCCCCGGCGCGCGTCTCCTTCAGCTTCGCGACCGCGCCGATGTCGCCCGGCCCGAGGGCGTCGATCGCCTCGAGCTCCTTGCCGCGCGGCGCCGAGAGCTGGCCGATGCGCTCCTTCGCGCGGCGGGTGACGTTGGTGACCTGGGAGTCGCTCGAGAGCACCCCCGAGTAGACCCTGAGCATGTTCAGCCGCCCCGCGTAGGGGTCGGCGAGCGTCTTGAAGACGTAGGCGACGAGATCGCCGTCGGGATCGGGCTCGATCTCGATCTCGTTGCCCTCCTCGTCGAGCGCCGCCATCGCGCCGCGCATGTCGGGCGAGGGCACGTCCTCGACCAGCGCCTCGAGCAGCCGGTTTGTGCCGAGATTGCGGGTCGCGACCCCGCATGTGACCGGGAACAGCTTCGCCCCTGTCACCCCCTGCTTCAGCACCGTGACGATCTCCTCGTGCGAGATCTCCTCGCCCTCGAGGTAGCGCTCCATGAGCTCGTCGGAGTTCTCCGCGACCTCGTCCATCAGCTTCTCGCGGTACTCGTTCGCCTGCTCGGCGAGCTCCCCGGGAATCTCGATCTGCTTCGCGTTGCCGCGGTCCGCGCCCTCGTACTCGAACGCCGTCATGTCGATGAGGTCGATCACGCCGCGGACTTCGTGCTCACTGCCGATCGGGATCTCGGTGGCGACGACGTGCGGGCCGAACGCGGCCTTCAGCGAGTCGAGGCTGGTGAAGAAGTCGGCGCGCTCGCGGTCGAGCATGTTCACGAACACGAGCCGCGCGAGGCCCTCGTCCCTGGCGCGGCCCCACAGCCGTTCGGTGTGGACCTCGACGCCCATGACGCCGTTGATGACGACAACCGCCGCGTCCGCGACGCGCAGGCTGGCGAGGGTGTCGGCGACGAAGCTCGACTCGCCCGGGGTGTCGAGGAGGTTGATCTTGCGGTCGGAGTACTCGAACGAGGCCAGCGTCGCCCCGATCGACATCTGCCGCTGCTTCTCGTCCGCGTCGGCGTCAAACGCGGTGCTGCCGTCCTCGACGCTTCCGAGCCTGTTGATCACGCCGGCCTCGAACAGGATCGCCTCGGCGAGCGAGGTCTTCCCCGTGCCCCTGTGGCCGATCAGGGCGACGTTGCGGATCTTGTCGGACGGCTTGTGCGGCACCGAACGCAATATATGCAACCCGCGGCCCCCGGACGCGAAGCGGAGGAGGTCGCGGCTGGTTCCTACGCGGGACTTTGCGAGAGGCCCGAGCGCAGGCCGAGCACGGCCTTGGTGTGGAGCTGGGAGACGCGCGACTCAGTCACGCCGAGCACCTCGCCGATCTCCCGCAGGGTCAGGTTCTCGTAGTAGTAGAGGGCGATCACAACCCGCTCTCGGTCCGGCAGCGTCTCGATCGCGCCCACGAGCCGGTCCTTGAACTCGGCGGCGTCGAGCTCATTCTGGGGGTCGATCGCGTTCGGGTCGCGGATCGTGTCGAGCAGCGAGACCTGCCCGCCGGCGGGGTCGGCGACCGTCCACAGGTCGTCGAGCGCGAGCACCGAGGAGTTCGCGATCTCGAGCAGCGCGGCGCGCAGCTCGTCGACGCTCATCCCGAGCTTCTCGGCCAGCTCCTCCTCGGTCGGCGCGCGCTGGAGGCCGTTCTCGAGCTCGGAGTGGACCTGCTCGATCTCGCGGGCGCGGGAGCGCACCGAGCGCGGGACCCAGTCGAGCGAGCGCAGCTCGTCGATGATCGCGCCCTTGATCCGCGACACCGCGAAGGTCTCGAACTTGATCTCGCGGTCGGGGTCGTAGCGCTCGATCGCGCCGATCAGGCCCAGCAGCCCGTACGAGATCAGGTCGGCTTCCTCGACGTGCGAGGGCAGCCCCGAGGCCATCCGCCCGGCGACGTATTTGACCAGCGGCGAGTACGCGACAACCAGCCGCTCGCGCGCGCGCTTGTCTCCGTCCACCTTGCACCGGCGCCAGAGCTCGCGCAGCTCAACCGACTTGACGCTTGTTTTTGTACCCCCCTGGGCTTCCACTCAGGTCCCGCGGCCAACATTACCTACTGGCCGAATATTCGACGCCGGTTGTGCCCTGGGGTGCAATTCAGGCCTCGATGCATCACTCATCTACGCGCGCGGATGGCTGCGCGCATACTGGCTGCGCAGGCGCGAGGGCTCGACGCGGGTGTAGATCTGCGTCGTCGACACGCTCGCGTGACCGAGCAGCTCCTGGATCGAGCGCAGATCGGCACCGCCCTCGAGCATGTGGGTCGCGAACGAGTGCCTGAGCGCGTGCGGGGAGATCCCACCCGCGAGCGCCGCCTCGCGCAGCCAGCGCCCAAGCCGGCGGCGCACGTCCGACGCGGACAGGCGTCGCCCGCGCCGCGACAGGAACAGCGCGGCGGGCGTGCCCCCCCCTTGAGCGGCGGCTTCGGCGAGCTCCGGCCTCGCCGCGGTGAGGTAGCGCTGGAGCGCGCGCTGGGCCGGCTCCCCGATCGGGACGATCCGCGTCTTGTCGCCCTTCCCCGTCACGCGCACGGTCTCGGAGTCGAAGCTGACCCCGTCGGCGTCGAGGCTGACGACCTCCTCACATCGCAGCCCGCACGCGTAGGTGAGCTCGAACATCGCGCGGTCGCGCGCGTCGAGTGGCGTAGAGACCGGGATCCGCTCCAGCAGCGCCTCGACCTCGGCGCGCGGTAGCGCGCGCGGGAGCCGCGACGGCCGCTTCGGGCTCGACAGCAGCTCAGCCGGGTTCTGCCCGATCTCGTCGACGCTGACGAGGTAGTCGTAGAAGCCGCGCACGGCGGCGAGCTTGCGCGCGACGGTCGAGCGCGCGGCGCCGCGCTCGGAGAGCACGGCGGCGAACGCCCGCAGCTCGCGATAGCCGACCGCTGTCGGCTCAAGCCTGCGCTCCGACGCCCAATCGCCGAGCTGCTCGAGGTCGGCGCGGTAGGCGCGCTTGCTGTTCCGCGCCGCCCCGCGCCGCGCTAGATCGCGCTCGTAGCGCTCGATCGCGGCCTTCCAGCCGTCAGTCATACCGTGGAGTTCGGCGCCGGCGCCCTCACGCCTGCGCGAGGCCGCGCCTAGAAGATGTAGACCGGAGTCCCTACGTCGACCTTGTCGTAGAGGTTCTCAACGTCGGGAATCGACATCCGGATGCAGCCGTGCGACGCGGCCGTCCCGAGCGAGTCGAGCTCGTCGGTTCCGTGGATGCCGGCGCCGTCGACGAGGCCCATCCAGCGCGCCTTCAGCGGATCCGCGGGGCCGGGCGGGACCGTGGTCCCGGCGAGATCGCCCGCCCAGGCCGAGTTCGGCACGTGCCAAGACGGGTCCACCTGCTTGTCCTGGATGTTGTACTCGCCGGCGGGCGTCTCGAGGCCGACCTGGCCGACGGCGATCGTGTAAGTCTTCGCAAGCTTCAGGTTCTGGAATAGGCGCAGCTTGAACCCGCTGCGGTCGATGACGATGTAGGTCGGGTACTTCTGCGCGAGCTGGGCCTCGGTGACGCTCGGCTTCGTCTTCGTCACGGTCGCCTGGACCGTGCGCTCGTCCGGGGACTGGATCGCCGCCATCAGCTTCGAGCGCAGAGCGTCGGTCTGGAGCGCGACGCCGTCCCGCGGCTTCTCGGGCAGCAGCGAGGTCGGCGTCGGCTTCACGGTCGCGTCGACCGGCTCGCGGTCGATCTTCCCCTGCAGGCCCTTGATGAAGGAGTCGAGCGCGGCGGTCGAGTACGAGATCCGCGGCGAGATCGTGCGGTCGACGTCACCGCCGGTCGCGTAGCGCCACAGGCGCGTTGGGAGACCGCCCTCGCGGCTCGCCGCGACCGCCTCGTCGACCATCGCGTTCGTATCGGCGCGCGTCTGCAGCTGCTGCGGGGTGAGCGTGTAGCTGTTGCCTTCGAACGTGACCGTGACCGGCTTCTGCAACGGCTTCACGAGGCTGTCGTTGAGGATCGCCCTCGCGCTGTCGGCGCTCTTGCCGCCGAGGTCGATCCCCTCGACGCTGACGCCGTCGGCGATCTTGTCCTCGTTTGCGTGATCCCACGCGTAAGCGCCGACGACCATCAGCAGGCCCCAGACGACAAACGCGATCACCGCGATCAGCGCCCAGCGCCTTGGGCCGCGTCCCTGCTTGGTCGATTCCAGTCCGGTCGTCATCTCTCGAGCAATCCCCTATTCGACGTTCGCGCGCCGTTTCCACCCGGGGCGGCGCGCACGAATTCTAGGGACCGGCAATCCCGTCCAAACGCGCTATTCGCGCCTGCAAACCGGGTTGCGCGCCGATCCGCACAAGCCCGCGCGCGGAGCCGCGATCAGAGGCCGAGCGGCTCCTCCATGCGCCGGTCCGCCCTGCGCACGTGCGGGCTGCGGCGTAGGAACTCCTCGACTTCCTTCTCGTACCTGTATTCGCCCTCGGCGTCCTTGAGCACCGGATGCAGGCGCAGGTACTCGCCGAACTTGATCGCGGCCTCGCGCGACGTGTAGCCGTACCTGAACCCGGTCGCCGTCAGCTTGCGGTTGTCGAGCCCGCGGCCGTACCGGAGCTGGTTGACCATCTCGTCGGGGATCCGGAACCCGAGCCGGCGAAGCGGGCCGGCCACGGCGCCGGTCCCGAACGGCGGCAGGACGGGCAGCGGGCGCTTGCCGAGCAGCCCGATCACCTCGGAGAGGGCAAGGACGCCGTCGCCGGCGACGTTGTAGGTGCCGGGGACCTGGTTCAGCAGCACGTGCTCGAGCGCATGGACGACGTCGTCTTCGTGGGCAAACTGATAGCGGGGGTCGAAGCCGAGCACCATCGGGACCAGCGGCAGCGCGAACATCCGCGCGTGCGGAGTCCGCAGATGCGGGCCGAGGACGTTCGAGCACCGCAGAACGGTCACCGTCACCTCTGGGCGCTTGAACGCGAACTCGGCTACCGCCTGCTCGGCCTCGACGACGTCGCGCTCGATCTCGGTCCGCGGCGGATGCGGGCGCTGCATCTCCTCGGTGAAGAACGCGGGATCGTCCTGCTCGCAGCCGTAGTAGTGGGCCGAGCTCTTGAACACGAATCGCTTCACCGGCGAGTCGGCGCCGGTGCAGGCAGCGAGGATGTTCATCGTCCCGATGACGTTGTTCTCGTGCGCGAGCCGTGGCGTCGTCGTCGTCGAGTTGACGACGAGGCGGGTGTCGACGACGGTGTCAATCTCCACCGCCTTGACGATCCGCTGGATCAGCGAGTGCTGGTTCGAGACCTTGACGAACTCGGTCCGCTCGAGCTCGCGCGTCGGGTCCTCGTTGTCGACGCCGATGATCGCCTCGATCTCGGGGAACGACTCGAGCGCCTGGGCGAGGCGCCCGCCCCAGTACGTCGACAGACCGGTTACGAGGACACGCCGGACGTCGGCCGGAACCGGGCCGCGCTCGCTTCGCGCGGAAACACTCATCCGAGCCACACCGACTTTCGCTTCGCGAGCATCTCGTAGAGACCCTCCTGGATCCGCGCCCGGGTCTCCTGCGCCATCGACTGCACCAGCGCCGCGTCGGGCTCGTCGCCGAGCTCGCTCGGCTCGATCGGCTCGAGGAACCGAACCTTGAACTTCGCCGGTAGGTAGGCGAGCATCCCGAGCGGGCCAAGCCACGGGAACGTCGGCGTGATCGGGAAGTAGAGCAGGCCGGTGAGCCGCTTGAGGAAGTTGATCTGGGCGAAGATCGGCTGCGCCTCCTCGGCGCCGACGACGCACACGGGGACGATCTTCGCCTCGGCGCGACGCGCGGCCTCGACGAACCCGCCGCGCCCGAAGCGCCGCAGCCGGTAGCGCTGGTTGTAGAGCTTCTCGGTCCCCTTGCGGCCCTCGGGAAAGACGAGGACGAGCTGGCGCTCGTCGTAGAGCAGCCTGTGGACGTTCGCCGGATGGGCGGCGACGCAGCCGATCTTCGGGATCAGCATCGAGAACCCGGGATAGCCCTTGAAGAAGTGCTCGACGGTGATGTTGAGCGGGCGCGGGTGCGGGTGCTCCTCGCGGATCGCCTTCGCGATCACCGCCGCGTCCGGGGGCAGCGCGCCGGAGTGGTTCGAGACCAGCAGCGCGCCGCCGTCGGAGGGGACGTTCTCGATCCCCTCGACCTCGACTCGGAACCAATAGCGGTAATAGAAGTCGACGATCGTGCGATCGAAGATCCCCTCGATCCGCTCCGAGCGGCCCCAGTCGTTGAGCTGGCGGTCGGGCTCGATCGCCGGCAGCAGGTCGCGCCTGCCCTCGCCGGTGACGGCGGGCAGGTCGCGCTCGGCCGCGGCGGCCTGCTCCTCGGGGCTGGGGGCAAGATGGGGTGGATCTGTGGCCATGGCTGGATTCTCTCAGCAATCACCGAGCGCGAGCTTGGGCGGCGCCGCTCATGCCTGCTGAGGGCAGCGCATAAGCTCACGTCCGGATGCGAACCAAAGACCAGGTCCGCAGAGCGGTCTGGAAGGCGATGGAACGCGAGGGAGTCTCCCGCTTTCCCGGCGCCGAAGGGCGGATACCCAACTTCGCCGGCGCGAAACTAGCCGCCGAGCGATTGGCGGCCAACCGCGCCTGGAAGCGAGCCAACGTGATCAAGGCGAATCCCGACTCCCCCCAGACCCACGTCCGCAGGCTCGCGCTCGAGCAGGGCAAGACCGTCGTCATGGCGGTGCCGCGGCTGCGCGACCAGCATCCATTTCGCGTTCTCGATCCGCGACGTCTCTCGGGAGCGGCGAAGAAGGAGGCGGCGACGATCAAGGGGGCGATGCGTCACGGCAAGGTCGTCGCGCTCGAGGAGATACCCGAGGTCGACCTCGTCCTCTGCGGCTCGGTCGCGGTCAACCTCAGCGGCGCACGGGTCGGCAAGGGCGGCGGGTTCTCCGACCTCGAGTTCGGGCTCCTGATCGAGGAGGGAAAGATCGACGCGCACTCCGTGGTCACGACTACGGTGCACCCGATCCAGATCTTGCGCGAGCATCTGCCGATGACCTCCCACGACCTTCCGGTCGACACGATCGCGACGCCGCGCGCGGTGATCGACGTCGAGCGCGCCTTCGACCGCCCCCGGGGTGTCCTCTGGGATCACCTCCAGCCGCCGCAGATTCGCGAGATCCCGATCCTTGAGCGGATGGGCTATGCCTGACGGTGCAAGCGCCGTCAGCGGACCCGCCGGGACGACCGAGGACCGGCCCGCGGCCTCGCCCGAGGTGATGCGCGCCCGCGAGGCGCTGACCGTGCTCGCCGGGATCGGGCGCCCTCCCCCCACCCCGAGCGACGGGCCCGACCCCTACGGCGACCCGAACCCCGAGTGGCTGAAGATCGACTGGCGCGAGCATCTGCGCGAGACCGTGGTCGACGGTCAGCGGGTCAGCTACGTCGACGTCGGCCGGGGCGATCCGATCGTCTTCGTCCACGGCCTCTCCGGCTGCTGGCAGAACTGGCTCGAGAACATTCCCCACTTCGCGCGCAACCATCGCGTGCTGGCGCTCGACCTGCCCGGCTTCGGCGGCAGCCCGATGCCGCAATGGGAGCCGACGATCGCCAACTACGGGAAGCTTGTCGACCGCTTCTGCAGCGAGCTCAACATCCACGCCTCGACGCTGATCGGCAACTCGATGGGCGGGTTCATCTCCGCCGAGGTCGCGACCCGTGCGCCCGACTGGGTGAAGCGGCTGGTTCTGGTCTCGGCCGCCGGGATCAGCAGCGTCCGGGTCCGCCGCCAGCCCGCCGAGGCCGCGGCGCGGATGATGCGCGCCTCGGTCCCGCTCGCGCTCGACATGCGGGTCCGCGGCCTGCGTCGCAAGCGGGTGCGCTGGCTCCTCTTCCGCGGGATCTTCTTCAACCCGCTGCGGATGCGAACCGAGCTGCTGTGGGAGTTCTACAACGGCGGGACGAGCGCCCCAGCGTTCATGCCTGCGCTCCAGAACCTGCTCGGCTACGACATCCTCGACCAGCTGGACGACGTCCACGTGCCGACGCTGATTGTCTGGGGCCGCAACGACCGCGTCGTGCCCTCGGTCGACTCGATCGAGTACCGGCGCCACCTCAAGGACTCGAAGCTCGCGATCTTCGATCACTGCGGCCACTGCCCGATGGCCGAGCGCCCGGTGCGCTTCAACCGGCTCCTCGACGGGTTCGTCGCCGAGCCGGAGCCGGGCTAGGCGGTCTCGGTCTCGGTCTCGGGCTCGCCGGCGCGAGCCGCGGCGAGCAGCTCGGCGATCGAGTCCTCGACGAGCCCGCCGAGCAGCTCGATGTCGGGCATCGCGTCGTAGTCGGCGATCAGCCCGATCTTGACGGCGCCGTCGTAGCTCACGATCGCGACCGCGAGCGCCTGGTTCGGAGCCAGGAACGCCACCGGGATGAAGTCCTCGAGCTCGCGGCCGAGCATGTAGAGCGGGAACTGCGGCCCGGGGACGTTGGTGACGAGGAGGTTGTAGAGCCGGGTCGAGAAGTGGAGGCGCGAGGCCTGCGCGAACAGCGTCGGCGGCGCGAACTCCTCGAGCCGCGCGATCGCCTCGGCGCCGAGCGCCTGATGCGACTCCTTCAGGTCCTTCATCGCCGCGGTGACGATCCGCATCCGCTGCCGCGGGTCCTCGGCATAGGTCGGCAGCGGCCCGACCATGATCGTGATCTTGTTGCCGAGCTCGCCGCGCTCGTCCTCGCTGCGAACCGAGACCGGGACCGCGCCGCGGAGCTCGAGGCCCTCGATCCGGACACCGCGGCTTCGCAACCAGCGACTGAGCGCACCGCTGACGACGGCGAGGAAGACATCGTTGACCGTGCCCCCGAGGCCGTTCTTGATCTCCTTCAGGTCGGCCAGCTCGGCGCCGACCCAGAGCACGCGCCGGTACGCCCCGATCGGCGTGTTCAGCGGCGAGTCGGGCGCCGCCTTGCCGAGCGTTCCGGCGAGGATCTCGCTAGCGCCGTCGGCGGCGACACGGACCTCGTCGACGACGTGGCGTGGATTCCGGGCGGCGCGCAGGCCGCGCTCGATGAGGCCGAGCGCCGTCCCGGCAAGGTCGCGCACGCCCTTGGCGGCGATGTCGGCATCCGAGGGCTGCGGGCTCGGCAGCCACGCGTCGGGCTCCGTGCCGACGTCGGCCGGGGTGCGGTCGAGGTCGAACAGGACCGTCGTGATGTCGACTCCGGAGACGCCGTCGACGAGCGCGTGGTGGGTCTTGTTGATCAGCGCGAAGCGGTTGTCCTCGAGGCCCTCGATCAGCCAGATCTCCCACAGCGGCTTCGTGCGGTCGAGGCGCTGGGAGAAGATCCGACCGCTCAGCAGCCGCAGCTGCTCGATCGAGCCCGGGCGCGGCAGCGCCGTGTGGCGGACGTGGTAGGCGACGTTGAAGTTGGGATCGTCGATCCACAGCGGCCGGCCCATCTCGAAGCGCGGGAACGCGAGCTTCTGGCGGTAGCGGGGGACGAGGTGCAGGCGCGAGAGGATCTGCTCGGTGAAGGCGTCGCGCTCCGGCGGGGGCCCCTCGAAGATCATCACCGCGCCGACGTGCATGTGCGAGCCCTCCTTCTCCTGCGCGAGGAAGGCCGCGTCGATCGATGTCAGACGGTCCATCGTCATCCCGTCACCGCGCCCTCGGAGGCCGACGACACCGAGCGCGCGTACTTTGCCATGACTCCGGCCTCGAACAGCGGCGGGGGCGGCTCGTAGTCGGCGATGCGCTTGGCGATCTCGTCGTCGGAGAGGTCGACGTCGATCCGCCGGGCCTCGACGTCGAAGGTGATCTCGTCGCCGTCGCGGACCGCGGCGATCGGTCCGCCGCGCCGCGCCTCGGGGGCGACGTGTCCGGCCATCAGCCCGTGCGTCGCGCCGGAGAACCGCCCGTCGGTGAGCAGCGCGACCTCCTCGCCGAGGCCCTCGCCGACGAGCGCCGCGGTCACCTGGAGCATCTCGCGCATCCCGGGCCCGCCGGAGGGGCCCTCGTTGCGGATCACGATGACGTCACCGGCCTTGATCTGCTGGTCCTTGACGGCGGCGAACGAGTCCTCCTCGGACTCGAACACGCGCGCCGGGCCGGTCTGCTTCAGCCGCTCGGTGCCGGCCAGCTTGACGACGCAGCCCTCCGGCGCGAGGTTGCCGCGCAGGACCGCGAAGCCGCCGGTCGGCTTCAGCGGGTCGTCGAGCGAGCGCACGACCTCCTGGCCCTCGGCCTCGCTCGCGTCCTCGGTCTCCTCGCCGATTGTGCGGCCGGTGACGGTCATCGCGCCGCCGTTGAGGATCCCGGCCTCGGCGAGCCTCTTGGTCAAGAGGCCGACGCCGCCGGCGCGGTAGAGGTCGGTGGCTACGAAGCGGCCGCCCGGCTTGAGGTCGGCGAGCAGCGGCGTGCGCTCGGAAATCTTCTCGAAGTCGTCGATGTCGAGCTCGATCCCGGCCTCGCGCGCGACCGCAAGCAGGTGGAGGACGCCGTTCGTCGAGCCGCCCGAGGCCGCGACCGCGGCGATCGCGTTGTCGATCGACTCGCGGGTGATGATCCGGCTCGGTCGCAGGTCGTCCTCGAGGATGCTCATGATCAGCCGCCCGACCTGCTCCGCGGCCTGGCCCTTGTGGCCGTCGACGGCGGGGACCATCGCCGAGCCGAGGGGCGAGACGCCCATCGCCTCGAACGCGCACGCCATCGTGTTCGCGGTGTACTGGCCGCCGCACGCGCCGGCGCCGGGACTCGCGCAGCCCTCGAGCTCGAGCAGGTCCTCGTCGCTCATCTTCCCGGCGGCGTTGGCGCCGACGCCCTCGAACACGTCCTGGATCGTCACGTCCTTGTCGTGCCAGCGCCCGGGCGCGATCGAGCCGCCGTAGAGCATCGCCGACGGGATGTCGAGCCGAGCCATCGCCATCACGCAGCCGGGGATCGTCTTGTCGCAGCCGGAGAGCGCGACGAAGGCGTCGAACTGGTAGCCGCGCACGGTGAGCTCGATCGAGTCGGCGATCACCTCGCGGCTGATCAGCGAGGTCTTCATCCCCTGCGTCCCCATCGTGATCCCGTCGGAGATCGCGATCGAGTTGAACTCGAACGGCGTCCCGCCGGCCTCGCGGACGCCGGCCTTGACGCGCTCGGCCACCTCGCGGAGGTGGAAGTTGCATGGCATCGCCTCGATCCAGGTGTTGGCGATCCCGATCGTCGGCCGACTCAGGTCCTCGTCGTCGAACCCGATCCCCTTCATGTAGGCGCGCGCCGGGGCGCGCTCCTTGCCCTCGAAGACGACCCTGCTTCTTGCTCGTGGATCAGGCATCAGTCAATCGCCGCCTGCTCCGCTTCGCGTCCGGGGCGGCGGGCGAGGCGGCGATTCTGCCACGCCTCGAGCCGTCGGAGATCCCTGCGGACGTGGTCGGGATCGACCTGGCGCCCGGGAACGTCGATGTTCGCGTCCGAGATCAGCGTGCGCTCGTCGGCGCGCAAGGCCAGCCACTTCGCGAGCACGTCGTCTGCCTCGGGGAGGCGGTCGGTCGGCGACGCCGGGTCGTGGAAGCCGACGCAGTACTCGCTCAACAGGCCGCCCCTCTCGGCGTCGTAGGAGACGATCGGCCGGTGCGGATAGATCAGATAGCCGTAGGGGCCGTCGTCGGCGACGACGCGGATGAAGCCGAGGTCGCGGTACATCTCGTACTCGTCCTCGGCGACGACCGAGCGCATCAGCTCGCGCGCGCGGTCCTCGGCCCGCCGGGCCCGCTCCATGTCCCAGCGCATCGGCGCTAGCCGCCCGCCGCCGGCGGGAAGAAGATCACTCGCTCCGCATCTCGCGGGACCTCGGAGAAGTCGCGCACCATCGTCGCCTCGCGGCGCCCTCCCCCATCGGTCGTCGGCACCGCCGCCCACATCCCCTCGTCGAGTTGGCGGCGGAACTCCGCGACCAGCCTCTCCTCGTCCTCGCGCACCTCGACATCGCCCTCGGCGAGGACGACGTCGCCATGGCCAGGCTGCATTCGCAGGAGCTTCACGTGCTCCGATTATGCCTGAGGGTCGGACTCGTGCCCGGGCGAGAGCCCGAGGACGTCGACGGGGCCGGCGCCCGCACCGAGGCCGATGAGCCCGTTTGCGACCGCCTCCGAGGCGATCGCCTTCGCCGCCACGGCAGCGTCGGGGATGCTCGCGCCACGCGCGAGCAGCGCGGCGATCGTCGACGAATGCGTGCAGCCGGAGCCGTGCGAGGCGCCGTCGCGGACGCGCGGGCCCTCGATCCTCACCGGGTCGGAATCGCCCTCGACGAGGACGTCGACGCGCTCGCGTGTGTGTCCTCCGGTGACGACGACCGCGTCGGGCCCAAGCGCGAGCACGGCGCGCGCGAGCTCCTCCAGCGCCGCGCCGTTGTCGAGCCCGGTCAGCTCGCGGGCCTCGGGGACGTTCGGGGTGACGACTGTGGCGCGGGGAAGCAGGTGCTCCGCGAGCCGCGACCGGGCGTCGCGGTCGAGGAGCACGGCGCCGCTCTCGGCGACCATCACCGGGTCGATGACGACGGGGGCGTCGGCGACGTGATCGAGCGCATCCTCGACGGCCTCGATCGTCTCCGCGCGGCCGAGCATCCCGATCTTCACCGCGTCGACCTCGATGTCGTCGGCGACGACGCGGACCTGCTCGACGATCATCGACGGCGGCACGTGGTGGACGGCGCTGACCTCGATCGTGTTCTGGGCCGTGATCGCGGTGATCGCCGTCATCCCGTGGACGCCGCTGCGCGCGAACGCCTTCAGGTCGGCCTGGATTCCGGCGCCGCCGCCGGAGTCGGATCCGGCGATCGAAAGCGCGGTTGGGACGAGGTGAGTCATGTGAACGATCCTACGGCGGCCGCAGGCTCGTGCGCGCGTAGCGGCCAGCCGCGTCGCTCGACACGTAGCCGAGCAGCTCGAGGCGCGCCAGCGCCGCCGCGGTGCGCCCGGGTGCAAGCTCGAGCGTCGCGTCGATCGAGTCCAGGGTCGCGTGCTCGTCGTCGACTCGACTCAGAACCGTGACGAGCTCGGGCTCGAGCGGCGGGCCGGTGCGCTCGACCGAGCGCCGGCCGACGCCGAGCATCGCGTCGAGCACGTCCTGGGCGTCGCGGACGAGCCTGGCGCCGTCGCAGAGCAGCTGGTTCGTCCCCTCCGAGAGCCACGCGTTGACCGGTCCCGGGACGGCGCCGACCTCGCGGTCGAGATCCTGGGCCATCGTCGCCGTGATCAGCGACCCCGAGCGCTCCGCCGCCTCGACGACGATCGTCATCCGGCCGAGCGCCGCCATGATCCTGTTCCGGGCCGGAAACGTCCACCGAAACGGCGACGTACCCGGCGGGAGCTCGGAGACGACAGCACCGTGGGCGACGATCTCGCGGTAGAGCGCCGCGCGCGCCCGCGGGTAGGCGCGGTCGGGTCCGCTGCCGAGCACGGCGAGCGTCTCGCACCCGGCGGAGAGCGCGCCCTCGTGGGCGGCGGAGTCGATCCCGAACGCGAGCCCGCTGACAACCGCCAGCCCGGCCCCGGCGAGCATCCGCGCGAGCTCCCGGGCGACGCCGGCGCCGTAGCCGCTCGCCCGCCGCGCCCCGACGATCGTCACGGTGCGGTCGAGCTCGAGCTCGGCGATCAGCTCGGGACGGCCGCGCCCGAGCAGCGCGTGGGGCGCCTCGCGCTCGAGGTCGCGGAGCGGCTCGGGGTAGGTGGGGTCGTGGCGGCAGAGCGCCCAGCAATCGCGCGCCTCGAGCTCCGCGCGGAGCGCGGGCACGCCCTCGTCGAGGCCGGTGAGCAGCTCGGCGGACCTCTCCGGCGCGACCGCCCGGATCAGGCCGGGCGCGTCGTTCGCGAGCAGCTCGGCGCAGCGTCGCCCCGGCTCCCCGGTCGCGACGCGCTCGATGTAGGGGGCGAGGCGGCCGAGCAGCGCCGCGCGGCGCAGGCACTCGTCGCAGGCGCCGTCTGCGATTCGCATCAGCGCGCCGCGCGGCGCCGCATCGCAACCGCCTCGGCGACGTGGGCGGAGCCGACGGCGTCGGATCGCTCGAGGTCGGCGATCGTGCGCGCGACGCGCAGCACGCGCTCGTAACCGCGCCCGCTGAGCCCGAGCCGCGCGTGGCTGTCGGCGAGCAGCGTGCGGGCGTCGGGCTCGAGCCGGGCGCCGGCGCGGATCCCCGCGCCGTCGACGTCGCCGTTGCAGTGCCCGGGGCCGAGGCGCTTCGCCTGGCGCTCGCGCGCCGCGGTGACGCGCTCGCGGACATCGGCCGAGCGCTCGCCGCGCTCGCCGCCGATCTCGCCCGCGTTCGGCTGGCTGACGGAGATCGCGATGTCGATCCGGTCGGCGAGCGCGGCGCTGAGCTTCGTCGCGTAGCGGCGGACGGTCTCGGGAGAGCATTGGCATTTGGTTGACTCCTCGCCGCGCCCGCACGGGCACGGGTTCGCCGCCGCGACGAGCAGGAACCGGCACGGGAGCTCGATCCGGTGCCCCGCGCGAACGACGCTGACGCGCCCGTCCTCGAGCGGCTGGCGCAGCGCCTCGAGCGCGGCGCGGCCGAACTCGCCGAGCTCGTCGAGGAACAGCACCCCGCGGTGCGCGAGCGTGATCTCGCCCGGGCGCGGCGGGTTGCCGCCGCCGACGAGCCCCGCCGCGGAGATCGTGTGGTGCGGGGCGCGGAACGGTCGCCCGGCGAGCCTGCCGTCGGCTGGCCCGCGCCCGCACACGCTCGCGATACGCGTCACCTCGATCGCGTCGGCGCGCGCGAGCGGCGGCATGATCGAGGGCAACCGCCGCGCCGCGAGCGACTTCCCGGCCCCGGGCGGACCCGCGACGAGGATGCTGTGGCCGCCGGCCGCGGCGACCTCGAGCGAGCGGCGCAGGAACGGCTGGCCGCGGAGGTCGGCGAGGTCCGGCTCCCCGTTCGCACGCGCCTCGCCGCCGTCCGGCGTGCGCGCCGGCCCGAACGGGACAAGCTCCCCCGCCGCGAGCGCGCGCAGCTCGCCGAGCCGCGACAGCGGCAGGATCTCGAGCCCGTCGATCAGCGCCGCCTCGGGGGCGTTGGCGGCCGAGACCCCGAGCGAGCCGATCCCGAGCCGCCGCGCCTCCTCGGCCATCGCCAGCACCCCCGGGATGGGGCGGATCGTGCCGTCGAGCGCGAGCTCCCCCGCGAGCGCGGTGCGCTCCAGCGGCGCGCGCCCGATCTGACCGCCCGCCGCGAGCAGCGCCGCCGCGATCGCGAGGTCGAAGCCCGGGCCGGCCTTGCGGAGATCGGCGGGCGCGAGGTTCGCGGTCAGCCGCTGGAGCGGAAACTCGAAGCCGGAGTTGGAGAGCGCGGCGCGCACGCGCTCGCGAGCCTCGCGGACCGCGGGATCGGGCAGGCCGACGATCGAGAACGTGTGCAGGCCGCGGCTGACGTCGACCTCGACCGCGACCTCACGCGCACTGACGCCGAGCAGCGAGAACGTCCGTGCCGAGGCGAGCGCCATCGAGCGAGGCTAGGAACGGTCCGCGTACCGATGGGGCGCCGAATGTGTCGGGGTTGTCGATTTCGGCTCGCCGCCGCGACGGCCTCGGCGCGATCGCGGTGCGATCGCCGCGCCGCGCGGGCGTAGCTTCAGCCGCCGATGACGCTCGCCCGCCAGAGCCTCGGTCGCGCCGCCGAGGAGCTCGTCGCCCGCCGGCTCGAGGCGGCGGGCGCGCGGGTCCTCGCGCGCAACGCCCGCATCCGCGAGCCCGAGCTCAGCGGCGAGCTCGACATCATCGCGATCGAGCGCGCCACGCTCGTCTTCGTCGAGGTCAAGGCCGCAACAGAAGGCCGCGGCACGGGGCCGGAGCGCGCGGTGCTCGCGGTCGGGAGACGGAAGCGGGCGCGGCTACGCCGCCTCGCGGCGCTGTGGCTCGCCGGGCGGTGGGATCTGCCGCCATTCCGGGCGCTCCGCTTCGACGTCGTCGGCGTCAGCTTCGATCGCGACGGCGCCGTCGCCGACTACGAGCATGTCCGCGGCGCCCTCTGAGCCCTCGGCGAGCGCGAGCTGGCTGTAGGCGATCGACTGGAACGAGCGCCGGTGCAGGTCCGAGATCCCGCGGTCGATGATCGCCGCGCGGTGCTCCGGGGTCGAGTAGCCGACGTTGCCGGCGAAGTCCCAGCCCGGATAGGCGCCGTCGGCGCGGCGCATGTAGCGGTCCCTGGTCACCTTCGCGATCACCGACGCCGCGGCGATCGCGGCGCTGCGCGCGTCACCGTCGATGACGGCCGTGTGCTCGACCGGGCAGCTCGGGAGCCGGAAGCCGTCGACGAGGCAGGTCGCGCCGTCGACCGCGACGCGCTCCAGACAGCGCGCGAGCGCGGCGATGTTGGTCACGTGCAGGCCGCGCGCGTCGATCCCGGTCGGGCAGCGCACCGCGACCGTGACCCGGGCCGCCTGCTCGAGCACGCGCGGGTACAGCGCCTCGCGCTCCGCGGGCGACTTCTGCTTCGAGTCATCGAGACCGGCAAGCGCGCGCCGCGCGCGCTTGCGCTCGAGCGCCTCGTAGTCGAGCAGCACCCCGGCCGCCACCAGCGGCCCGGCGAGGGAGCCTCGCCCGGCCTCGTCGGTGCCGGCGACGAACCGGGTTCCGTGCCCACGGTCGAAGCGGAACAGGCGCGCCGTGCGCCGCGCGGGCGAGGGCCGGCTCTTGCGCTGCTTGCGGCTAGAGGGTTCCGATTCGGTCGGGCGGCCAGTAGGTGAGGAAGGCCTTCCCGATGATCCACGCCCGCGGGACGGGCCCCCAGTATCTGCTGTCATCGCTCGCCCCACGATTGTCGCCCATCATGAAGTAGTGGTCGGGTGGAATTGTTATCTGCTTCGGCAGGTTGCAGGCCCCGGCTCCCCCGCAAGGTCGGATGAAATTCTCCTGCGCGATCTTGCCGTTGACGACCGGATGGCCGTTCTTGATGCTGAGCCTGTCCCCTGGCACGGCGACTACCCGCTTGATGAAGTTCGTGCAGTTCCGCGACGGGATCACGACCAGGAAGTGCGACGGCCGGCAGTCCTCCTCCGGGGTCGGCTCCGGGCAGGCCTCGCCGGGCTTGCGCCTGACCCCGCACTCGTTGCCGCTCTCGGCCCCCTTCGGCGGGTGGAAGACGACGATGTCGCCGACCTGCGGGGAGCGAAGGTGGAAGAGGACGCGGTTGACGAGCACGCGCTGGCCGACGTCGAGCGTCGGCTCCATCGACTGCGAGGGGATCTGGTACGGCTTCACGATCCAGCCCTGGATCAGCAGCGCCAGCGCGATCGCCAAGCCGACGATCACGATCAGCTCGACTACCGCGCCCCGCCCACTCTGCGGCTTTGGGATCAGTCGCCTTCCTTGTCGGGCTTCGCCTCGGCCGTGACTTCCTCCCCCTCGTTGTCCTCGGACTGGGCCTCGGCGCCCTCCTCGGCCTTGGGATCGTCGCCGCCCTCGGCGCCGTCCTCTTCCTCCTCCTCGGTCGACTCCGGCTCGGCCGACTCGACCTCGTCCATCGTCGCGCCCTCGGAGTCGACGGCATTGGCCTCCTCGGGGCCGGCGCCGATCAGCTCGTTCTCGATCCCCCAGCGGCGCTCAGCGACGCGGGCGCGCTTGCCGACCCGGTCGCGCAGGTAGTAGAGCTTCGCGCGGCGGACCTCGCCGCGGGCGACGACCTCGAGCTTCTCGATCTTCGGCGAGTGGAGCGGGAACGTCCGCTCGACGCCGACGCCGAACGACTGCTTGCGGACGGTGAAGGTCTCGCGCGCGCCCGAGCCCTGACGCTTGAGCACGACGCCCTCGAACACCTGGGTCCGGCGACGCTGGCCCTCGACGACCTGGAAGTGGACACGGACGCGATCGCCCGGCTGGAAAGACGGAACCGCGGAGAGCTGACGTCGCTCGATGTCTTCTATGACGCTGGTCATCGCGAGGTATTGGTCAGGGCCGGCGGAGCGCCCGCAATTCGACCGAAAAATACGCGTGCCCGAAGGCCCGCGCGACCGGCGGAGTTTAGCGGGACGCCCGTTCCCGGCTACGCGCTAGGCGCCACTCGCGCACGCGCTCGTGATCGCCGGAGGTCAGGACCTCGGGCACCCCCCAGCCGCGATAGCTCGCTGGGCGGGTGTAGTGCGGGTACTCGGGGGCTCCGTCAAGCGCGGCCGAGAATGATTCCTCGACCGCGCTCTCGGCGTCGCCGAGCGAGCCCGGGAGCTTGCGGACGACGGCGTCGGCGATCACCATCGCCGCGAGCTCGCCACCGGAGATCACGTAGCGGCCAATCGAGACCGCGTCGTCGGCGAGGTGCTCGCGGACGCGCTCGTCGATCCCCTCGTAACGCCCGCACAGGAGCGCGAGCGCCGGCTCGGCGGCGAGCTCGCTCGCGAGCTCCTCGTCGAACGTGCGCCCCGACGCCGCCAGCAGGACGACCCGCGGGCGCGCGCCGGTGCCCTCGCCGTACGCGGCGGTGAGCGCCGCGTCGACGACGTCGACTCGCAACACCATTCCGGCGCCACCTCCGTACGGCGCGTCGTCGACCTGGCCGGCTCCGAGCGGGGTCGAGTCGCGGTAGTTGAGGAGCCGCAGCTCGAGGCCTTCGCGCTCGGCGTTGGCGATGTGCCGCTGTCCCCGGAACCAGTCGAAGGCCTCGGGAAACAGGGTGAAGACGTGGAGTGCCCTCACTCCAGGATTTCGACGATGACCCGCTTGTCGGCGCGGGTCGCGGCGGCCTTGGCGACGGTGCGAAGCGCGTTCGCGATCCTCCCGCCGCGTCCGATCACGCGGCCGAGGTCGTCGTCGGCGACCCTGACCTCGAGCACGACGTCGCCGTTCTCCTCGACCTCCTCGACGCTGACCGCCTCGGGCTCCTCGACGAGGGCGCGGACGAGGAACTCGACCAGCTCGCGCATCCGGCGCCTAGGAGCCCGTCGCGTCGATGCCCTGCGTGCGCAGGAGCGTCGCCACCGTTCGCGACGGCTGCGCGCCGTGCTCGAGCCAGTGGCGAGCGCGGTCCTCGTCGATCGAGATCAGCGAGGGGTCGGTCTGCGGGTTGTAGTGCCCGATCGTCTCGATCGTCCGACCGTCGCGCGGGGAGCGCTTGTCGGCGACCACGATTCGCCAGATCGGGTTCTTGCCCGAGCCCACTCTTGTCAGTCGAATGCGTACGGCCATCGCGGCGGGGAAGGTTAGCGCCCGCGGAGCAACTGCTCTGGGTTCGGCATCTTGCCCTGCGTCATCCGCTTCAGCATCTTCTGCATCTGGCCGAACTGCTTGATCAGCTGGTTGACCGCCTGAACGGTCGTCCCCGAGCCCTGCGCGATCCGCTTTCGGCGCGAGCCCTTGACGATCTCGGGGCTCTTTCGCTCATCCGGGGTCATCGAGAGGATGATCGCCTCAAGGCGGTCGAGCTCGCGCTCGTCGACGTTCGCACCGCGGAGCTGCTTCATCATCCCTCCGCCGCCGGGGAGCATCCCGAGGACGTTCGTGAGCGGGCCCATCTTGCGGACCTGCTTCATCTGCGAGAGGAAGTCCTCGAGCGTGAACTCCTGCTTGCGGATCTTGCGCTCGAGCTCGGCCGCCTGCTTCTCGTCCGAGACCTCCTGCGCCTTCTCGGCGAGGGTGAGCACGTCGCCCATCCCGAGGATCCGGCTCGCCATCCGCTCGGGACGGAAGCGCTCGAGCTCGCCGAGCTTCTCGCCCGTCGACGCGTACATGATCGGCTTCCCGGTCACCGCCTTGACGGACAGCGCGGCGCCGCCGCGCGAGTCGCCGTCGAGCTTCGTCAGCACGACGCCGTCGAAGTCGGTGCGCTCGGCGAACTCGTTCGCGACGTTGACCGCGTCCTGGCCGGTCATCGAGTCGAGGACGAGGAGGACGTCGTGCGGGACCGTCCTCCTCTTGATCTTCGTCAGCTGGTCCATAAGCTCGTCGTCGATGTGGAGGCGGCCGGCGGTGTCGACGATAAGGACGTCGCGACCGTCCTGCTTCGCGCGCTGGACGGCCCATTGGGCGACCTCGACCGGGTCGGCGGCGGTCCCCTTCTCGTAGACCTCGGCCTTCGCCTGCTCGCCGACGCGGACGAGCTGCTCGACCGCGGCCGGACGCTGGAGGTCGCACGCCGCGAGCGCGACCGACTTGCCGTCGGAGGTGAAGTGCTTCGCGAGCTTGCCGCACGCGGTCGTCTTACCCGAGCCCTGGAGCCCGGCCATCAGGATCACGGTCAGCCCCTGCGGCGCGAAGACGACGTCGCGCCCGGCGCCGCCCATCAGGTCCGCGAGCTGATCGTTGACGATCTTCGCGACCTGCTGGCCGGGATCGAGGCTGTCGAGGACGCCGGCGCCGAGGCACTTCTCCTTCACCGCCGCGGTGAACTCCTTGACGACCTTGAAGTTGACGTCGGCCTCGAGCAGCGCGAGCCTGATCTCGCGCATTGCCGCATCGACATCCGCCTCGCTCAGCTTCCCGCGCGAGCGAACCTCCGAAAGCGTCGACTGCAGCCTGTCGCTCAGTACGTCGAACATGAACGAACCAGCTTAGTGGCGGCGAGGCGACTGGCGGACTACAGAAGTCCGCGGATCCGCACCCCGTGTACCGGCACTAAGCGTGACAGCGCTTGTGCGAGCGCGAGACCCGGTGGCGCCGGAGCTTGATCGTCTGCACGCGATCGGCACGCAGCCCGCGCACCTTCCGGGTGTGGCCGAGCCCCTTGACGCGAACGTCGACACAGCTGGTCCTCCGGAGCCCGAAGTGCAGCTGAGCGTCCCGACGCGAGCGGTACGCGAAGTCGGTGCGCATCTCGTCGGCGCCGACGATCTTGTGGGTGCCGGCGCGGTACACGGTGACCCGCGCCCCCAGCCCGAGCGGGTCGTGCTTCGAGCCGACCCTGAGGTCGATCCACTTGTTGTGGTTGTGAATCTGGTTCAGGAACACGTAGTTGTTGTCGTCGACGCTCTGGCCGCCTCCGCTTCCGTTCACGGTCACCAGGTCCTCCCGCCCGTCCCCGTTCAGGTCGCCGTAGGTGATGTCACGCGCGGTGTGCACGAGGCCCGTCTCGGCGGGCAGGATCATCTTGAACCTCCCGTCGCCCTTGCCGAGGAACGTCCACAGCGAGAACTCCTGGCCGCTGACCGGATCGCGGCTCGTGAACTGGCGATCGACGAGCACAACGTCGGGCCTGCCGTCGTTGTTGATGTCCACGCCTGCGCCGGCGCTGAGCAGCGGCGTCAGCACGAGCGGCCCGCCGTCCTCCATCAGGCCGGGAATGCTGATCGGGAACCGCCCGCCGGTCGCCTGGCTCAGCGCATCGTTGTGGTTCATGAAATCGAGCCCCGACTTCTCGGTCACGTTCTTGAAGCGCAGCTTCCCCGGCCTGGAGTCGTTGCGGTAGAGCTGGATCAGCGGGGTCTGGTACTTGAGCGAGTCAAACGCGGTGAAGTCGCGGACACCGGTCGCCACGAGGTCGAGTCGGCCGTCGCCGTTGAAGTCGACCGGGATCGTCTCGTAGACGTGCATGCGGTTCCCGTAGCCGACGGGTTGATCCGTCGACTTCTGGCTCTGATCCTGGAAGCGGATCCGGCCCGGCTTCGAAGCGTTTCGAAGTGCCATGATCCCGTGCGGCCAATCTCCCTGGTAGCCGCCGTCCGGGACGCCGTCGTGGTCGAGATCCACGTTTCCCCCGGCGGGATCGGCCGGAGCGAGCGGCGGCGTCGACTGGTTGTCCCAGACGTCGCTGTATGCGCTCGCGAGCACGTCGGGCTTGCCGTCACCGTCGAAGTCCCGCGTCACCGCGCCCTTGATGTCGATGTTCCCCCGGCCGCGCCCGTCCTCGAAGCGGTTGCCCTCGGAGCGTCCCTTGCCGTCGACCACCGCGTTGGGGAGCACGTTGCCCCCTAACGTTCCGTCGCGCGCGCCGGGCAGGAGCTCGGAGGGCGAAGAGCTGCCACCCCACCAGACCCCGAAGTACGGCGCGTTCAGGGCGAAGAGATCGTTCCTCCCGTCACCGTCGAAGTCGGCAAACAGCGCCGTGCGCGTGTCCCCGAGGGCATCGGCGCCGATATCCCGATAGCCAAAGTTTCCGCCCCCCAGGTTCAGGTACGAGCGATAGCGATGATCCTGCGCGAGCCCTCCGGTATTGATGTTCGAAGGGTCGTCGGCGTGCGCGAGGTCGCGCTGGTCCTTCAGCCGGCGCGACCCGTCGCCCGTGTTGCCGAGGTAGAGGTCGAGCCGGCCGTCGCCGTTGAAGTCGGTGAGACCGAGCGCCTTGGCGTGGCTGGTTCGCCCGTCCCCCTCGACCCCGATGGGATGCGGGGTGGCGGCCGAGAACGAGACCGAGCCGTCGCTCCCCCTCGTGCCGAGCGAGACGAAGTAGTACGAGGTGCCGTTGACGATGACGATGTCCGGCACCCCGTCGTGGTTGACGTCGAAGATCGCGGCGGCCTCGCCCCCGATGTTGTCCGCGGGGCCTCCTGTTGGGTCGCCGGACCTGTTCGTGGTCGGCGTCGGTGTGGGGATGTTGGCCGCCTCGCGAAACCATGTCGAGCTCGCGCTCGCCGAGCGGGCGAGCGCGGCCGCGATCAGGACGGCGATCAGCGCCGCGCTCCCAATGACCCGGACGAGCGGAATCGAAGTTGGCATCACCGTTGCTCTAACACGGCGATCGAGTGCCTGGTTCGGTCGCGCCCTAGCCGCGCCTCTGCCGGGCGCGGAAGTCGGCGAAGCAGCGACGTAGACGTCGAGCAGCTCGCGGAGCTTGGCGTCGGCGACGTTGCCGTGAAGGCCCCCGGAGATCCGCAAGCGCACTCGTCATCCGCCGCCATCCTCCCCCACCAGCGCCGCGGCGTACTCCCGCGAGTCGAACGGACGCAGGTCCTCGAGCTGCTCGCCGACCCCGATCAGCTTCACCGGGATCCCGAGCTCGCCGGCAATAGCGAGCGCGATCCCGCCCTTCGCGGTCCCATCGAGCTTCGTCAGCACGACGCCGTCGACGGCGACCGCGTCCGAGAACGCCTTCGCCTGGCGGAGGCCGTTCTGACCCGTGGTCGAGTCGATCGTGATCAGCGTCTCGTGCGGGGCGCCCTCGATGCGCTTCGAGATCACGCGGCGGACCTTGGTCAGCTCGTCCATGAGGTTGCCGTGCGTGTGCAGCCGCCCCGCGGTATCGGCGATGACGACGTCGGCGCCCCGCGCCTCCGCCGCCGAGACGGCGTCGAAGACGACCGCCCCGGGATCTCCGCCGGTCGCGCCGCGGACGATCTCGCATCCGGCGCGCTGCGCCCACGCCTCGAGCTGCTCGACCGCGGCGGCCCGGTAGGTATCGGCGGCGGCAACGATCACCGACAGGCCGAGCTCGCGCTGCAGGTGCCAGGCGATCTTGCCGATCGTCGTCGTCTTCCCCGACCCGTTGACGCCGACGACCATGATCACCGCGGGACGGCTCGTGAGGTCGATCTTCGCTTCGCCCGTCTCCGCGACGCCGGCGAGCAGCTCGATCAGTCGCTCACGCGCGGCGGCACCGCCCGCCACCTCCCCGCCCTCGACCTCGGTCTCGAGCCGCCCGACGACCTCGGCCGTCGTCTTCGGGCCGACGTCGGCGAGGATCAGCGCCTCCTCGAGGCGCTCGAACGCGTCGCCGTCGAGGCGGTCGCCGAGGCTCGCGGAGAGCTCATCGGAGAGCGCCCGACGGGACTTCGACAGGTTCTCGCGCAGACGGCGGAAGACACCGCCGCGCTCCTCGCTCGCCTCGCCAGCTTCCGGGGCGACATCGACCGCCCGGCCCTCGCCGAGGTCGAAGACGTCGCGCCACGAGGTCAGGCCGCTTCGACCGCCTCCGCCGGCTCGGCCTCGCGATCATCGTCTCGCGGCAGCCGCCGTGAGACGACCTTCGTGATCCCGCCCTCGCTCATGCTGACGCCGTAGAGGACGTCGGCGGCGTCCATCGTCCGCTTCTGGTGGGTGACGATCACGAACTGGGCGCGACTGGCGAACCGGCGCACGAGCTGAAGGAAGCGGTCGATGTTCGCGTCGTCCAGCGCCGCCTCGACCTCGTCGAGGATGTAGAAGGGCGACGGGCGGGCGAGGAAGACGGCAAACAGGAACGCGAGCGCGACGAGCGACTTCTCGCCACCCGAAAGCAGCGACAGGCGCCGCGTCGCCTTGCCGGACGGGGTGACCTCGATCTCGACGCCCTGGCGATCCTCCTCGTCCTCGGCCCCTCCCCCTGCCTCCTCGTCCTCGTCCTCGTCGGAGGCCTCCGGCTCGGGCGGTGGGCCGTCGCCGTTCGCGGCCGCCCGGACCGCGCGCGGCGCGGGCGCGTCGACGAGCCGCAGGTTGCCGCGGCCGCCCGGGAACAGATGCTCGATCAGCTCCTGGAAGTTCCGCTCCGTCGCCTCGAAGGTGTCCTCGAAGTCGGCGCGGATCTTGCGGTCGGTGTCGCGGATCAGCTTCTCGGTCTCGGCGAGCGCGGTCTCGAGGTCGTCGCGCTGGCGGCGGAGGTCGTCGAGCCGGGCGCGGCCCTCATCGTACTCGCGCTCGGCGAGCGGGTTGACGGGGCCGAGCTGCTCGCGCCGGCGGGTCAGCCGCTCGAGCTTGCGCTCGATCTCCTCGCGCTCCTGCTCGGTCAGCGGGCGCTCGGAGAGCTCCGGCTCCTCGCCGATCCGCGCCTCGATCCGCCGAAGCTCGGCCTCGACCTCGTCGCGCCGGTCGCCGAGGTGGGTGGCCTTGACCTCGGCCTCGGTCACCGCCTCGGTCGCGGTCCGCAGCTCGGCCTGGAGCGCGTACTCGCGCTTCGAGCATGCGCGCAGCTCCTCGGCGACCTCGTCCGCGTCCTGCTCGTCGCCGAGCATCCGCTTCTCGAGCATCGTCGTGCGCTCGCCGAGCGCGTCGCGCGCCGAGGCGATTGCGTCGGCGGCGCCGCGCAGCGTCTTCAGCAGCTCCTCCTCGTCGGCGAGCTGGCGCTCAAGCGAGCCCTGGCGGCGCTTCCCGACCACAAGCTCGGCGCGGGCTGCAGCCCGGACCGCCTGCTCGGCGCCGTCGCGGACCCGTCCCAACTCCTCGTCGAACGCCCCCTCGCGCGCCTTGGCGCGGAGCAGCGCGCGCGTCGCCGTTCCCAGGGCGTGCTCGATCCGCTCGAGCTCGGCCTTGAGCGCGTCCTCCTCGGACCGCCCCTCCGCCGTCGGCGACTCGAGCGCAAGCGCCCCGAGCGCGCGGCGGCGGCGCTCGAGCGAGCGCTCGAGCTCGCGCACCTGGGCCATCGACGCCTCGCCGCGGACGCTGAGTCGCTCGTGCGCGGAGCGCAGCGAGGTCAGCCGGCCCCAAAGCCTGGTTCGCTCGCGGTCCCGTTCGGCGAAGCGCTCCTCAACCTCGCTGCGGCGCCTGTTCGCGTCGGCGAGCCTCGCCTCGACGGCTCCGCGCTGCTCACGGGCGCTTTTCGCCCGGCGCTCCGACTCCTCGAGCATCCCCTCCTCGGAGCGGAGCTCGCCCGAGATCAGCCGCGCGCGATGCTCGAGCGTCTCACGCTCGAGGCGGGCGTGCGTCTCCGCGGCCTGAGCCTGCGCCTTCAACGGGCGCAGGTGGCTGCGCGCCTCGCGCTCGACGTCGAGGACGCGCGCGAGGTTGTCGCGCGTGCGCTCGAGCTTCAGCTGCGCGCGGCGGCGGCGCTTGCGGTGCTTGCCGAGCCCCGCCGCCTCCTCGACGAGCAGCCGGCGCTCGCGCGGCTTCGAGTGCACGACCTCCTCGACCTTGCCCTGGCTGATCACCGAGTGCATCTCGCCGCCGAGGTTCGCGTCGGAGAGGATCTCGAGCACGTCGGCGAGCCGACAGCGGGCGCCGTTGAGGCGGTACTCGCCGTCGCCGGTCCGGTCGAGCCGGCGCTGAATCGAGATCTCGGAGAACTCGGTCTCGGCAGCGCCGTCGGAGTTGTCGAGAACGACCTCGACCTCGGCGAAGCGGCGGCGGCTCTGGCCCTGGCCGCCGGCGAAGATCACGTCCTGCATCGTTTGGCCGCGGATCGAGACCGGGCTCTGCTCCCCGAGCGCCCACAGCACCGCGTCGGTGATGTTCGACTTGCCGCAGCCGTTCGGGCCCACGATCACGCTGACGCCGGGCGAGAACACCAGCCGGCTGCGCTCGGGGAACGACTTGAACCCCTTCATCGTGATCGACTTCAGGTGCATCCGCTCAGGATAGGGTCGCGCGTGGTCGGAGGGGTCGGATCGGCGCCGTAGACGGCCGCTCCTAGCGGCCAAAGTGCTCGAGCGCCTCGCTCGCCGCCTGCTGCTCGGCCGACTTCTTGCTCCGTCCCCCGCCGGTGCCGAGGACCTCGCCGTTGACCCTGGCGGCGACCTCGAAGATGCGATCGTGCGGCGGGCCCTCCTCGCTCAGGACGTCGTAGACGACGGTCGATCCGCGCCGGGCAAGCTCCTCCTGGAGCGCCGACTTGAAATCGATCAGCGTCTCGCTCGCTAGCTCGACCTGGGTCTGGAAGGCGGCCAAGGTCGCCTCGCTCGTCCGCTTGTGCCCGTACTCGAGGTAGCAGGCGCCGATCACCGCCTCGGTGATCGACGCCATCGCGCGCTCGCTCTCGAGCAGCCCGTCGACCGAGATCCCGGCGTCGGAGCGCGCGGGCGCAACGGCTCGGAGCTGCTCCGGGAGTCCGAGCTCGACCCCGACCTCGACGCACGCGCGCCCGCTCACCGCCTGGCCGTGGATCTTCGTCAGCCGCCCGATGTCGCTGCGCTCGAAGCGCTTGAAGAGGTCCTCGGCGATCGCCAGGCCGAGCACGGCGTCGCCGAGGAACGCGAGCCGGCCGTAGGTGTCGGCGCGGTGCTCGGCCCAGGACGAGTGGGTGAGCGCCTGGCGGCGGAGGTCGTCCGGAAGCGAGGCGATCAGCTTCGCGAGCGGCTCGATGCCCGAGGGCCGACGGCGGCGCCTGCGCCCCCGTCGAGTCCCCAGGGCCATCAGCGCGACTCCCGACTCCTAGGGGCTCGGTGCCTTTGCGAGCACGAAGTCGACCGCCTGGCCGACCGTCTCGATGCGCGAGGCCTCCTCCTCGCTCATCTTCAGCCCATAGGTGTCCTCGAGCTCCATCACGAGCTCGTAGAGGTCGAGCGAGTCGGCGTCGAGGTCCTCCCGGAAGCGGCTCCCCTCGCTGATCTCGGCCTCGGGCAGCTCGAGCTCGGCGGCGAGGTGGCCGCGCACCTTCTCCATGACCTCGTCACGACTCATCAGAAGCCTTCCTATCACGCCCGTCGGCCTCTCGCATCGCTCCGCGCGTGGCGCCGGAGCGCTGGAGCAGCTCCCCAATGCGGTCGATCGCGCGCTCGCTGACGCTTCGCGCCGCGAGCCGGATCGCGTTCGTGATCCCGTCGGGACCCGAGCTTCCGTGGGCGACTACGGCAACGCCGCGCAGTCCGAGCAGGATCGCGCCCCCGGTCTGGTCGGGGTCGAGGCGCCGCCGCAGTCCCCCGAGCGCCGGCCGCATCAACAGTCCGCCGGCGGCCGAGACCGGGTTCGAGCGCGCGGCGTCGCGGACGGCGCCGGCGACCGCGCTCGCCGTCCCCTCCATCGTCTTCAGCGCGACGTTGCCGGTGAAGCCGTCGGTGACGATCACGTCGACCCCGCCGCTGAGCAGGTCCCGGCCCTCAACGTTGCCGGCGAAGTCGAGCAGCTCCGATGCGGCGAGGCGCTCGTGCGCGCTCACGACCTCCGGGCGGCCCTTTCCGGCCTCCTCGCCGACCGAGAGCAGGCCGACCCGCGGCCGCTCGACTCCGAGCACGGTGGAGCTGAACGCGTGTCCGAGGTAGGCGAACTGGACGAGGTGCTGGTCGCGGACCTCGGCGCTGGCCCCCACGTCGAGGAACAGCACCGGCCGTTCGCGTCCCGGGATTGGGATCTGGGCCGCGAGCGCGGGACGCTGGACCCCCCGCTGGCGGCGCAGCGCGAACAGCGCCGCGGCCATCGTCGCGCCCGTAGAGCCGGCGCTGACGACGGCGCCGGAGCGCCCCTCGGCGACGTCGCGCGCCGCCATCACGATCGACGCCCCGGGTCGCGAGCGCACGGCGGCCAGAGGGTCGTCGTCGTTGGTGATCCCCTCGCCGGCGGCGATGATCTCGACCCCCGACTCGCCGTCCAGCGCCGCGAGATCGTCCGGCCGCCCGAACACGCGCACGCCGATCCCCTCCGCGGCGACTGCGCGGGTCGCCGCAACGATCACGTCGATCCCGCGATCGGTGCCGAGCGCGTCGAGCGCGACCACGACCCCGCCGCCATCGGCGGGCGGGCTCATTACTCCTCAGCCGGCTCGGACTGCGGGATGTCGGCGATCTCCTGCTGCGCGATGACCTCACGCCCGGCGTACGTGCCGCAGGTGGGGCAGACGCGGTGCGGGAGCCGTGGGCTGTGGCACTGCGGACACTCGTTCAGCCGCGGCGCGCGCTTGCGGTGGGTGGCTCGGCGCTTGTCGCGCCGCGCGCTCGAGGTTCTCTTCTTCGGGACCGCCATCGGCCGGGAATGCTACCTACCCGTAGATCGCGCGCTCCCACACCTCGGTCAGAGCGTCGAGCAGCTCGTCGTCGGCGACGTCCTCGCCGCGCGCCGCTCGCTGGAAGTGCTGGTAGAGCGAGCGCTCGACCATCCAGCAGAGCACGAACGCCTTCGAGGCCGCCCCCGTCTCCTCGCCCTCGGCCGCGAGCCGGCGCGCGGTCGCGGCGACGAAGCGGTCCATGATCCCGCGCCAGAGCCCCGCGACCTCGGCGTCGTATCCCGACACGTCGACGACGGCGCCGATCAGCCGCGCATGCTCGCGATACGTGACGAGCAGGTCGCCGAGCGCCGCGCGGAGGTCGCGGCGGCCGTCCTCCCCGCTCCACCAGCGGTCGGATTCCTCGTACAGCCGCTCGGCGACGGCCTCGGTGAGGCGCTCGAGCAGCTCGCGCTTGTCGCGGAAGTAGAGGTAGAAGGCGGTTCGGGGCCGGCCAGCGCGCGCCGCGATCCGCTCGACGCTGAGCTCGGCAAACGGAGCGCCCTCGTCGAGCAGCGCCTCTGCCGCCGCGAGCAGAGCCTGCTCTGCGTCACGGCGGCGCTCACCCGACCCGGGCTGCGAGAGAACCGGCATCCCGACCATCTTAGACATAGTGTCTGACGCTGTGTCGGCAAGCTTGATAGGCTGGGCCACGCTGCGAGCCGGCGCCCGAAACGCGCGAAGGAACCTCTGGAAGGAGCACTGATGTCCACCCTCCTCGACCTCACCCAGCAGGGCGACCCCGGGACCCTCGCCACGGAGGAGCAGGCCCGCAAGATCCAGCTTCTGAACCCGCAGCAGCTGTACGAGCTGTGGGAGAACCAGAACTGGGTCTCGCACGAGATCGACTTCACCCAGGACCGCAGGGACTGGGAGGGCCTGACCGAGGAGGAGCGCGACTGGGCGGTGTGGCTGATGTCGTCGTTCTTCATCGGCGAGGAGCGCGTGACGACCGAGTTCTCCGGCCTCGTGATGGCATACGAGGACGAGCAGGAGGAGTCGTTCCTGACCACGCAGCAGGTCGACGAGGCGCGCCACATGCAGTTCTTCGACCGCTTCTACCAAGAGGTCGTCGGCGTGGACGACGCCGATATTCAGTCCCGGCTCGAGAAGGTCCGCGTCCACCTCAACGACGCGTTCGTGAAGCTGTTCGACGAGGAGCTGGTCGAGATCGGGAACCGTCTGATCGCCGACCCGAAGGACCTCGGCACGAAGGTCGAGTTCATCACGACCTACCACATGGTCATCGAGGGGACGCTCGCGCTGACGGGGCAGAACTTCCTCACCGACTACTGGGAGAAGCAGGGAAAGCTGGCCGGGTTCGTCGACGGCTTCGGCAAGGTCGCCCGCGACGAGCACCGTCACGTCGCCTACGGGACCTGGTACCTGAAGCAGGCCTGCGACCGCGACCCTGCGATGGCCGAGCGGATGCGGGCGAAGCTGAACGAGCTGCTGCCGATCGCGGCGCTCGTGCTCGTCCCCGCGGGACAGGACCCGAACGAGGACTGGTCGATGCTGAACTACACTTCGACCGAGATCAACGCGTTCGCCTTCAACGCGCTCACCCGGCGACTGAAGGCGATCGGCGTGCCGCTGCTCGCGGAGCCGGTCCCAGCGGAAATCGGCTAGCGCCTCTGCTCGGCGCCAGGATCACTCAATTCACGCAGCTTCGCGAACCGCGGATCCGGCGCGGACTCGTGCCGATGCTCGGCCGCGTCGGCGTCGTTGAGCGACTCCCCGCACGCCGGGCACAGACCGGCGCAGTCGGGCCGGCACAGGAACTGCCCCGGCATCGCGAGCGCGAGCGCGTCGTGGGCCCATCCCACGAGGTCGAGCTCGTCGCCGTCGACGTAGGGGCTCCGCAGCTCGGCGTCCTCGGTCGCCGCCTGGTCGACCTCGCGTGCGTCGACCGCAACCGTCACCTCGGCCGGGTCGAGGCAGCGCACGCACGGCCCGTCGAGCTCGGCGTCGAAGCGCAGCCGCATCGCGTAGCCGGTGTTGGCGCGCGAGACGTCGACGCGAACCGGGATCCGCTCGCCGGCAATCTCGTACGCCTGGTCCCCGAAGCTCAGCCGCCCCGGCTCGACCTCGAGCTCGATCCTGCCGCCGTCCCCCACGCCGGGGGCGATCTGGGCGAGGTCGAGTATGTCCGTCTTGTGTCCCATGCTCGGCCGACGCGTCGAGCGGGCCTCTACGATGGGCGGTCAAGCGGTGCCCGACGAGCCGAAATCCGAGCTTAGCGCGACCGAGAAGTTCCCCTCGGAGCCCGCCGCGTATCGGGAGCGTCTGCGCGCGGCAATCCCGCTCTACGACGAGCTCGAGGACAAGTCGATCGCCGCGATCCCGTTCGCGCCCGAGCGCACTCTCGAGCTCGGGATTGGCACCGGCGAGACCGCCCGCCGCCTCCTCGACCGCTATCCCGAGACCGAGATGACGGGGCTCGATGCGAGCCCGGGGATGGTCTTCCGTGCCCGCGAGATGGGGATCGAGGTCCGGCTTGCGCGGATGGAGGATCCGCTTCCCGACGGCCCCTGGGACCTCGTGATCTCGGTGCTCTCGGTCCATCACCTGAATCCGGACCAGAAGAAGGACCTGTTCCGCCGCGTGCGCGAGCAGTCACGCTCGCTCGTGATCGGCGACGTCGTCGTCTCGGACCCGCAGCTCGCGCCTCCGCCCGACCCTGGTTTCGACTACTACGAGGACGCCGACGAGCTGGCGGAGTGGTGCGGTGGAGAGATCGTGTGGCGGGGAGACGACCTCGTCGTCATCCGCGCGACGTACGACTAGCGGGCGCTTGGAGTTCCCGGGGGGTCGCTCATATCGGGTGCAACTACTCCCCTGAGCGGCGTGAGCGTGTCTCGCTAGTTGGGGGCAGCGTTCGTGCAGGATCCCTCTGAGCGACCCCCCGGCCCTCTTCTGCCTCCCAACGAGTGGCGCGGCATACGATCCACTGGCCCCCCGCGAGAGGAGTTTGAGATGGAGAAGGTCCTATACGAGAAGCGTGACCGGATCGCGTACGTGACGATCAACCGACCGGAGGCGCGAAACGCGATCGACCCGGACGTCCACCGCGCGATGATCGAGACCTGGGCCGACTTCCGCGACGACGACTCCCTTGACGTCGCGATCCTCACCGGGACCGGCGAGGCGTTCTGCGCCGGCGCCGACCTCAAGACCTACATTCCGCCGATCGTCGCCGAGGGCTCGCCGAGCGAGATCCGCGAGATCGTCGAGCTCGGCCTGAACGGGTTCACGCGCGGGATGCACCGGATATACAAGCCGATCGTCGCCGCCGTCAACGGCTGGGCGCTCGCGGGCGGGCTCGAGACAGCGCTCGCGTGCGACATCCGGATCGCCTCGGAGCGAGCGATGTTCGGCTCGTTCGAGGCGCGCCGCGGCTTCCACCACGGCGACGGCGGGCTCGTCCGGCTCGTCAACATCTGTGGCTCCGGGGTCGCGATGCAGATGCTGCTGACCGCGGAGCCGATCGACGCGCAGCGCGCGCTCCAGTGCAACATGGTCTCGAAGATCGTCCCCCACGACCAGCTCATGGACGAGGCCGAGACGATCGCGCGGCAGATCCTCCGCAACTCGCAGAACGCCGTTCGCTCCGCGAAGCAGACGATCCTCGACGTGATCGGCCAGCCGCTCGACTTCCAGCTCCGCACCGAGGCATGGAACGCATACACGTGCGCCGACCCCGAGGAGACGAAGGAGCTGCTCGGGCGCTTCTACGAAAAGACCGACGCCGGCCGCGCGGGGAAGCATGGGACCGAGCTGTGAGCCGGAGCGCGCTGGTCACCGGAGCGGGTCGCGGCATCGGCGCCGCGATCTCGGAGCGGCTGCGTGCCGACGGGCTCGAGGTCGTGACGCTCGATCGCGACGCGGGCTGCGATCACCAGATCGACCTGCGCTCGGACCCCGTGCCTGAGCTTGGCGAGGTCGACATCTGCGTCTCGAACGCCGCCGTCACCGACACGATCGCGCCGGCGCACCGGATGACGGAGAGGCAATGGAGCCTCGACGTCGACGTCAACCTCAGCGGCGCCTTCCGCGCGATCCAGGCGTGCCTGCCGGGGATGCGCGAGCGCGGCTGGGGCCGGGTCATCGTGATCTCGAGCGGTGCGGCGCGATCGGGGCTCCCCGGCCAGGTCGCATACGCCGCCTCGAAGGCGGGCCTGCTGGGGATGACGAAGACGATCGCCGCCGAGAATGCCGGCCGCGGGGTCACCGCGAACGCGGTCCTGCCAGGGATGGTCGCGACCGAGAAGGTGAAGGCGATGCCAAGCGAGATCATCGAGCGCCTCGACGCGGGTCTCCCCGCGGGGAGGATGGCCTCGCCGGACGAGGTCGCGGCGCTGGTCGCGTTCCTGGCCTCCGACGCGGCCGCCTACATCACCGGCGAGGCGATCGGGATCGACGGCGGCCTGTCACTGAACCCGATGTCGCTGGGCTCGGAGGACGCCGACTAGTGCTGGTGCTGCGCATCACCTTGAAGCTGCGCCGCGCGCCCCTGAGCAGCGCCTAACCCTCACCGGAACGGTCGTAGCCGGGGCGCGCAGCCTCGAGCTTTCGGCGAACGTGCTCGCGGAGCTTCGCGGCCGTGCCCTCGAGGTCCTCGTCGAGGCCGCCCTCGCGGATCAGCCCCGCTAGCCGCTCGGCCGCCTCCCGCGCGGCTTCGTCAGCCTCGCCGCCGGCGGGCGCATCCGCGGGCTCGCCGAGCAGGTCGCGGAAGAGCTTCGCATCCTCGCGCGAGGGCTCCTCGCCGACGCGAAGCTCGCGGGCGACGATCGCGCACACGTTGGCGGCGACGAGGACGATGAAGCGCTTCTGTGGCGGCGCCCATCCGCGCACGTCGCCGAACAGGAACTCGGCGACCGCGTCGAGCAGCTCCGCGGCTTCGGGTCGATCCTGCATTACGTGCCTAGCCCACCCCGGCGCCCCGGACGCGGAGCGGAGGAGGCGGCGGGATTGATTAGTTCCAGGAGGTCCCACTCGGGCTCGCAGATCCGGCGGCCGAGCGAAGCGAGCTCGACGCTGCGGCGCCGGCCGATCAGGTGATCGTGCGCCTGGCCGGCGCAGATCACCGCCCACTTCACGTTCCCGAGCGCCTCCCACCACCGCAGCCGCTCGGGCTCGGGACGGATGCCGCCGGCGCTCTCGTACGCGTCGAGGAACTCCCCGCGCGACGCCAGCCCCGCCGCCGGCAGCTCGTCGGCGCCGAAGCGCCACGAGCGGATGCACAGCCAGCCGAGATCCTCGGCCGGGTCGCCGCGATGGGAGAGCTCCCAGTCGAGCACCGCGCTCAGCCCGTCGCCATCGGCGAGAAAGTTGCCGAGCCGGAAGTCGCCGTGCAGCAGCCTCGCTTCGACCGGCTGCGGCGCGTCACGCCGCAGCCACCGGAGCCCGGTCTCGACAGCGGGCAGGGGCTCGCCGATCCGCTCGAGCTCCGCCTCCCAGAACTCGCACGCCGCGACGGCGGGGTCGTCGCCGGGCGGGCTCGGCAGCCCGTCGACCGCGCCGGGGTCGATCGCGTGGATCCGCGCCAGCGCCTCGGCGAGCTGGGCCGGGAGGCGCTCGCGAGCGGCCGCGAACTCGTCGCGGCGAAGCAGCCGCGGCGGGACCGACTCCCCCTCGACGAACTCCATCAGAAAGCCCGCCGACTCGAACCGGCCGCCGTCGGGCTCGAACCGAAGCGGCCTTGGCACCGGGACCCCTGCGGCGTCCGCCGCGCCGATGACGCGGAACTCGACCTCGAGCGGGACGAATGATTCCGCGCCGGGGGGATCGCGGCGAAGCACCCAGCGGCCCGACTTGCCGCCAACGTCGAAGACCTGGCGCGACGCCCCGCCCGGGATCGGCGTGATCGCGAGCCCGCCGGGATCCTCCCCCTCGAGCTCGCCGATGACCTCGCGGACGCCCTCTACAGGCGGATTCTCAGGCGCCATCCCCGCGGCTCGCCCCGTGGCGCTCGAAGTGGCGCGCCGGGATCTTCGCCGGGTCCTTGTACCAGTACCACGTGCACGGGTCGTGGTCGAAGTCCTGCGGCGGGTCAGAGGGATAGACGGGGTAGCCGATCCAGCGGATCGGCAGCGCCTCGTTCATGAACGCGCAGTGCGTGCAGTAGAGCGGGAAGCCCTCGCGCCCGTAGCTCCAGTCGTGCGCCTCGTCGGTGACCCCCCAGCCGTCGTCGCCGTAGCGCCCCATCCGCCACAGCCGCTGACCCGACCCGCACGGGTTCATCGTGAACGTCAGCTTCTCCTCGTCCTCGTCGATCTCGAACGCGCCGGGCATCGGCCCGACGCCGCTCGTCGAGTGGGCGCGCCACGTCGCCGCGAGCGCCTTCGCAACCTCGCGCCGGTCGGTGTTCGCGATCGTCTCCACGGGGCGGCGCCAGCTGCGCTCGAGGCTGTACGTCCACGCCTCCTCGACCCCCTCGTCGCCGAGCCGCTCCTTCACGAACGAGATCAGCCCGGCGATCCCGTCGACGAGCAGATCGTGCATGAACTGCGACTCGAGCTTCATCTCCTCGCACAGTTGCTTCGCCTCGCCGGTGTCGCCGCGCTCAATCGCCTCGATCGCCCGCTCCATCGTCGGCCGCGACATCTCTCCCAGCTCATCGTCGGAGAACCACCGCTCGCCCATCTCGAAACCTCCTGCTCGCTCAGCAGCGCAGCGTATAGCCGCGCGCCGAGCCGCACTCCGACGCGGAAGCGGAGGATGCGGCGTATGTTCCTGGTCAGCATGCCGACGCTGGCGCTGATCCTGTGGGGAGCGTTCTTCGTCTTCGCGCTCGCGGGCCGGGTCGCCGTGCAGCTCGTGATCGCCGGCTCCACGGGCCTGGTCGGAATCGGCGGGACGTCGGGGAAGGCCGAGTGGGTCGGCGGCGCGCTGTTCATCGGCTCGCTGAACACGGCGCTGCTCGGTGCCATCCTCGAGGCGGCGCGGTCAATCGAACCGATCGCGGCCCTCGACGGGGCCGGCGGCCACATCGCCGGGATCGTCCTCTACGGGCTCGGGCTCGCCGTCACCGTCTACTCGCAGCTCGCGATGGGGAGCTCGTGGCGCTTCGGCGTTCCCGAGCAGCCGACGGAGCTGATCACGGGCGGGCCGTTCGCGCTCGTGCGCAACCCGATCTACACCGCTGTGATCACGACCACCACCGGGCTTGCGCTGCTGACCCCGAACGTGATCTCGATCATCGGCCTCGCCGGGCTCGTGCTCGGCTTCGAGGTGCACGTCCGCGCCTCCGAGGAGCCGCAGCTGCGCAGTGCCCACGGCAGCGAATACGCGGACTACGCGGCCAGGGTCGGGCGCTTCGTGCCGAGGATCGGCCGGCTGACGGGTTAGCCCGGCGTGCTCGGCTTCGCGTTCGCCGCCGGGCTAGCGGGTGAGCTCGACCGGCTCTTCGTCGCGCCCGGAGAGACGCTCGCGCCCGCGGCGCACGGCTGAGAGGAACTTCTCGAGGTTGACCTCGAGCGTCGAGAGGATCTCGTCCGCGTAGTCCTCCGCGCCGAGGCGGATCTGGCGCTCGGTCTCGCGGGCGTCCTCGATGATCTCCTCGGCGCCGCGCTCAGCCTGCCTGTAGACCTCCTCGTCGGAGATCAGACGCGCCTGCTGGTCGCGGGCCTCGCTGATGATCCGCTCGGCCTCGCGCTTCGCCTCGGCCAGCATCTCCTGCCGCTCCTTGACGATCCACCGCGCCTGCTTGATCTCCTCGGGGATCGTCGCGCGCATTTGGTCGAGGAGGTCGTAAATCTCCTCGCGATCGACCCGCACCTGGTCGGTCAGGGGCACGGGGCGCGCGTTGTGGACGAGATCGTCCAGCTTGTCGATCAGGACTAGAACGTCCATTAGTGGTTGCTAAAGCTTAGGGATCGGGGCAGTCGGGGAGATTCAGGCCACGACTTCGTCGCCGGCCTGCAACCTCCTGCCCAGGAGGCCTAAGAACGCCCGATCCGTTCCGTGAGCGCCTCGGCGACCGGGCCAGGGACCAGGTCCGAGACGTCGCCGCCGAACGTCGCCATCTCCTTGACCCCGGTCGAGGAGAGAAAGCTGTACTCCGGGGAGGCGAACAGGTAGACGCTCTCGACGTCGGGGGCGAGCTTGCGGTTGAGCTGGTTCATCTCCAACTCGTACTCGAAGTCCGAGATCGCGCGCATCCCCTTGACGATCGCGCCGGCGCCGTTCTCGCGCGCGAACTCGACGAGCAGGTTCGAGAAGGTCTCCACCGAGACGTTCTCGAGGTCTGCCGTGGCGTCCTCGATGAACGCACGGCGCTCGTCGGCCGTGAACAGGGTCTTCTGCTTGCGAATCGGGAGGTTGACGACCCCGACGACGACGCGGTCGAACACGCGCGCGCAGCGGCCGATGATGTCGAGATGGCCGTTCGTGACCGGGTCGTAGCTACCCGGGCAGACGACCGTGCGGCCGTCAGGCATCGCCCTGCACCGCGTGGATCCGGATCATCGTGTCGCCGTAGCGCCGCTCGGTGACGAGCGGGAGCCCGAGCTCGAGCGGATCGCGTACAGCCGACTCGACGATCAAGCGTCCCCCCTTTGCGAGGCGCGGCGGGACGAGCTGGTCGAGCTGAGAGCCAAGGCGGTCGGCGAGTCTATACGGCGCGTCGCAGAACACGAGCTCGTAGCGGCCGCCGTCGCGGCGAAGGAAGCGCAGCGCGTCCGCGCGAACGACCTCGGAGCGCTCCCTGAGCCCGAGCTCGCGGACGTTTCGCAGCGCCGGCGACGTGTCGGTGTCGACGAGCGTCGCGTGCCGGGCTCCGCGCGACAGCGCCTCGATCGCGAGCGCGCCGGTACCGGAGTAGAGATCGAGCACCCGGGCACCCTCGATGTCTCCGAGGATCGAGAACACGGCCTCACGGACGCGATCGGCGGTCGGCCGCACTTCCCCGCCCTTCGGCGCGGCCAGCCTCCGCCCGCCCAACTCGCCGGCGACAACTCGCATTCCTACGCCGCGAGTGGCTCGGCGCGCTCGTCGCCGAATCGACGCCGCGCGGCGTCGAGCAGCGGGCCGAGCTCCGGGACGTCGAGGTCGCCGTGCTCGCGGAGCATCGCGAGCACCGCGTCGCGGGCCGCGATCAGCAGCGCCGCGTCCGCGGGCAGCGTCGCGACGCGAAACCGCGGCAGGCCGTGCTGGCGGGTGCCGAGGATCTCACCCTCGCCGCGCAGCGAGAGGTCGACCTCGGCGAGCTTGAAGCCGTCGCGCTCGCTCGAGATCGCCTCGAGCCGCATCCGGGCGGCGTCCGAGCGCGGATCGCCGAACAGGATGCACGCCGACTCGTGCTCGCCGCGGCCGACGCGCCCGCGGAGCTGGTGGAGCTGGGAGAGCCCGTAGCGGTCGGCCTCCTCGATCACCATCACGACGGCGTTCGGGACGTCGATCCCGACCTCGATCACGCTCGTCGCGACGAGCACGTCGGCCTCGCCGGCGGCGAAGCGCTCCATCGCCTCGGCCTTGCCCGCCGCCTGCATCTGTCCGTGGAGGACGCCGACCTCGAAGTCGCGGAACTCGGTCTCGGCCAGCCGCTTGCCCTCCTCGGTCGCCGCGCGCGCCTGGAGCTTCTCCGACTCGGTCACCAGCGGGCAGACGACGTATGCCTGTCGGCCCTCGCGCAGGCGCTCGCGGACGAACTCATACGCGCCCGCGCGCCGCTCCTCCCCCACGACCCAGCTCTTCACCGGGCGTCGCCCCGCGGGAAGCTCGCGCAGCTCAGTCACGTCGAGGTCGCCGTACGCGGTCAGCGACAGCGTGCGTGGGATCGGCGTCGCGGTCATGTGGAGGGCGTGCGGGGCGGCCGACCCCGGTCCCTTGGCGTCGAGCGCCGCACGCTGGCGGACGCCGAAGCGGTGCTGCTCGTCGATGATGACGACCGCGAGCCGCGCGAAGTCGACCCCATCCTCGATCAGCGCGTGGGTGCCGACGACGAGCTCGAGCTGGCCGCTCGCGAGATGCCCGAGGATCTCGCGCCGGGCCGCCGCCTGAGTCGACGAGGTCAGAAGCGACGCGCGCGCCGGCGCCGCGGCCTCGAGCAGGCGGTCGAGGGTGTGGAAGTGCTGCTCGGCGAGCGTCTCGGTCGGCGCCATCAGCGCTGCCTGGAATCCCGCGCCGACGGCGCGCAGCATCGCGTAGACCGCGCACACCGTCTTCCCAGACCCCACCTCCCCCATCAGCAGGCGCTGCATCGGCCGCCCCGACTCGAGGTCGGCGTCGATCTCCTCGCAGGCGCTGCGCTGGTCGTCGGTGAGCTCGAACGGCAGCGTCGTGAGCCACTCGACCGCGAGCTCGGCGCCGGAGCGGATCGCGACTCCGCTGCGACGCGTATCGCGCCCCTCGCGGCGCGCGGCGAGCGCCGCCTGGTGCAGGAGCAGCTCCTCGAACGCGAGCCGCTCCCGCGCGGCCTCGACGTCCGCCGGGTCGGCGGGGAAGTGGGCCGCGACGAGCGCGTCTGCGATCCCGGGCATCCGGCGCTCCGCGCGCAGGTGAGCCGGGAGCGGCTCAAGCGCATCGCCGGCCCCAGCGCCCGCCTCGTGCGCCCACTCCCGCAGCCGCTGCGCCTTGATCCCCTCGGTGGCGGGATGCACCGGGACGATCCCGGTCGTGTGCAGGCCGCCCGCCTGCTCTCCTGCTTCGCTCTCGAGCTCGTGGGCGTCGACGCGGAACCCCGAGCGGTCGAGCTTTCCGTGGATCAGCAGCCGCGTGCCCGGCGTCACCTGCTCCGCAAGCCACGGCTGGTTGAACCACACCGCCTTCGCCGGCCCCGACTCGTCGGCGACGTTGACCTCGAGGATCGTCAGCCCGCGGCGCCGGGTGCGACGAAGGCGGGCGCTCCGCACCTCGACCTGAAGCGTGGCCTCCTCGCCGATCTTCAGCGCGGCGATCTCGCCGCGCTCGGTGCGGTCGCGATACCCGTGCGGAAGATGCCAGAGCAGGTCTCCGACCGACTCGATCCCGATCTCGCGCGCGATCGCTGCGAGCTTCGGGCCCGCGCCCTTCAGGGTCTGGATCGGACGCGCGAGACGGCTCGGCCGCGGAATCGAGCGCAGGCGGACCCCGCGCAGCGCCTCGCGGTCCTGGCGCTCGCCGGAGCCCAGCGCGCGTGGCGGCTCGGGCTCGCCCTGGGAGCCGGGACGCTCCTGCGCATCGAGAGCGTGTGCCTCGCTCATCGCAGCAAGGCTACGCGCGTCGCCACCCGGAACCGGGGGCCTCGGGCGCGCGCCAGCCTCAGGCCGCGATCTCGGCCGAGGTGCCGCGGTCGCGGCGGTATGTCTCGCGAATCCACCCGATCCCGGGATGCGACGCGAACGAGTCGATCACCTCCTGGAGCTTCGCCGGCGGGTCCGGGATCTCGTACGGAAACTCGGACGGCCGCGCGAGCGGGTAGAGCAACGCAGCGGCAGTGAGGTCGGCGACCGAGAACCGGTCCCCGACGAGGTAGTCACTTCGATTCGGTCCGCGCTCGGACTCGATCCGATCGAGCGCCGCGCGCAGCGCGGCCATGCTGCGCTCGGTGTCCTCCGGGGTGATGCTGTAGCGGCGCCGCACGTACGCCGCAGCCACGGGCGCCTGTACCCGCAGGACGGGCCGCGCCCAACCCGGCTGTCCGGTCGCCAGCAGCTCGCAGGCGGCGCCCGGATCCTGGAGCAGGTCGTGGAAGACGACCCGCCTCAGATCGTGGCCCGCATGCTCGTCGAAGAACTCCTCGAGCTCGAGCGCGGCCTCGCGCTCTGCCGGTTCCTCCGGATACAGCGACGGGTCGGGGGCGCGCGATTCGAGCGCGGAGACGATCTCGCTCGAGTCGCCGAGCCGGCTGCCGTCGAGCTCGAGCAGCGGGTAGGTGCCGTTGCGGGAGTGCCACAGCGCCCGCGGGCTGCCCGGGAGAACGTTGTGCCTGACGTGCGGGATCCGCTTGTAGTCGAGCGTCCATCGCGCCTTCTCGTTGAAGTTCGAGAACGTGTACTGCCACAGGACGGGGTGCCGGTCGCTCGCCATCGCCCGTCCTAGTTTCCCGATCCGTGGTCGAGAACGCGGACGTCGTCGAGGTCGATCCAGACGATCGTCGGGCGCGAGACGCGCGGCCGCTGCGGCGCCGCGGCACGACGCGGCGCCGGGTCGGGAGGACGAGGCCGTCGAACTCCTGCAGCGCGTCGCAGTAGTGCGCCGCGCGGGCGAAGCCCGAGACCACCTCGGCCGTGTAGTCGAGCGCGGCGGATCAGCCCGCGCGCATCGACGTAGAAGCGTCTGCTCGCGCGAATGGGTGTCGACGCCCTCCGGGAAGCGTGACCTCGAGCCGGCGCCAGCGCTCGCCCGTCCTCGTCCCAGTCCTCACCCTCGCGACCTCGAAGCCCCGCGGGTGAGCATGATCGGTGTCGTCAGGTAGTTCCACAGCGCATAGCCCGCGAAGTAAGCGGTGTCGAGCGCATCCCAGCGCAGGTTGCGCCGCAACCCGCTCGAGCCCGTGAAGTGACGAGCGCGGGCTCTCGCGGCTCGAAATCGTCTCGCCGTGGACCTGATCGACTCGCACCTGTCCGGCGTCGAACACGCCGCGCTCGCCGTCGCGTCGGGAACGGCTCCATGATCGCGTGCGGCCGCCCGACCTCCGACCCGAGCCGATACTCGTCGAGCGCGCGGCCGCTGAACCGCGTGCGCGGCAGCAGTCCGCCGGAGCGCACCGTCGCCCTGATCTCGCGCGCCTCGCTCCAGCGCTCGGCGCCGCCGTGTGCCTCGACGACCTCGTCGAGCAGGCGTCATTGCGCCGCGAGCAGCCACCACCAGTGCGGCTGGCCGCCCGCTGTGGAGCTCGAGCTCGACCCCGTCCGGCGACCTGCGCCCGTGATCTCGTCGAGATGCGATCGGCGCCCCGTCGCCCTCGATCACGGTGACGATCTCCGCGTCGCTCGGCGAGCGCCTCGATCGTCGCCGCGCAGCGTCGAGCCGGCGCCGCCCCAGGCGACGATCTCGCTCGCCGACGAAGCCGACGGCGTCGCCGGCGACGAAGCGGCCCTGCGGCGTCGTCGCGCGCCGCCGGAGCGACCGCGCCGGCGCGAATCGCCGTCGAGCGCCTGCTCGAGCCGCTCGCGCGTTCTCGGGTCCGGGGCGCGTCGCGGGTCGAGCTCGACCAGCGCGACGAGGCCCGGCCTGCTGGCGAGCGTGCACGCCGACGACGCGCGCCGGGCTGCTCGGAGAGCTCGGCCGCGCGCTCGGCGGCCATGCACGACGTTGGGCGAGTTCGGCAGCACGAGCACCTCCTCGCCGGGACCTCGTGGATCCCGGCGAGCAGCTCGTAGGTCGACGGGTTAAGGTCGGGCCGCCGTCGACGACGTCGGCGCCGAGGCCCTCGTAGAGGTCGCGCAGCCCATCGCCGGAGACGACCGCGAGGACGCCGGTCTGCCGCGCGGCCGCGAGCCGCGCGCTCGCGCTCGGCGATCTGCTCCTGCATGTCGGCGACGTCGAGCCGCCGGACCTCCCCGGCGCTCTCGAAGACGCGCGACCGCCGCCTCTGGCTCGTCGGTGTGGACGTGGACCTTGAGCGTCGTCTCGTCGCCGACGACGAGAACCGAGTCGCCGAGCTCTTCGAGCTGCGGGCACGAACGGAGCGCGACTCGAGGCCGTCGCCGGTGACGATGAAGTTGGTGCAGTAGCGGTAACTGCTGTCGGCGTGATGGGGCCGGGTGTGCCGCGGCCGGCTCGTGGTGCGGCGACCTCGGCAGCGGCTCGCTGTCGCTGGCGAGCCCGGCGACGACGCCGGCGAGGATCAGGACGAGGCCGTGGGCGCCGGCGTCGACGACGCCGGCCTCGCGCGAGCACCTCGAGCTGCTCGGGCGTGCGCGCGACCGCCTGCTCCCCGGCGCGCATCGCCTCCTCGAGCACCTCGGCGAGCAGCTGCGTCCTGCTCGCTCGGTGATCGTCGCCGGTGTCGAGGCGCTGCCCGCTCGCATGTGCGCGAGCTGCTGCGCGACGGCGTGGGCCATCTCGCGGAAGACGGTCAGCATCGTGCCCTCGGCGGGATCGCGGACCGAGTCGTAGGCGGCGTCGGCGGCGCTCGCGAACGCCGCCGGCGACGAGCACCGGGTCGACGAGCTCACCCGGGCGGCTGGCCAGCTCCTCGGCGGCGCCGCGGACGATCTGGCTGAGGATGACGCCGGAGTTGCCGCGCGCGCCCATCAGCGCCGCGCGGGCGACGGCGTGGACGATCTCGGTCGCGCCCGATCTCGTCGACGTTGAGCCCGTTCGAGATGGTCGAGCTCGTCGCATCACGGCACGCATCGTCAGCGCCATGTTGTCGCCCGTGTCGCCGTCGGCGACCGGGAAGACGTTGAGGTCGTTGACCTCCTGCGGCGCTGCTTCGAGGTTTCGTACGCCGTTGAGACGACACGGCGGAAGCGCTCGATCGAAGGATCGGCCATCGCTTGCGGAGATTATTCCGCGAAACCGCGTCTGCCGCCGCCCGAGCGGCGTCCGCTACGCGGCCTTGGTGACCTTGTTCGACTTCAGGCAGCGGGTGCAGACGTAGACGCGGCGCACGCGCCCGCCCTCGTCGATCCGGACCTTCTGCAGGTTCGGCTCGAAGCGCCGCCGCGTGGCGACCATCGAGTGGCTGCGCGAGTTCCCGAACGCGGGGCCCTTGCCGCAGCTGTGGCAGACCTTGGCCATGGGCAGGGCATGGTAGCGGGCGGGCTTCAGTCCGATCCCCGACTCGAGTCCGTCAGCACGGCGACCTCGACCTCGTCTCGAAGCTCGATCTCGCAGCCGAGCTCGCGCCGCCACAGCTCCGCCGTCGCACGCTCGGCGGGGCGCCGCACGTCGTCGAGGACGATCGCGAACTCGGAAGCGAGCAGGTCGCGGAGCGCCGGGAGCGCGGGCGCCCTGACGAGCTGAGCGGGCAGCTCCCCGGCGGGCGGGCCGTCGACGACGAGCAGGTCAATCGTCCGCGGGCACGCCGCCCGGACGGCGGAGCGCGCGTACCAGCCGCGCGCGGGCTCGAAGTCGGGGGGCTCCGGCCGGCTCGGGGCGGGCAGCGACCGCAGCGGCACCTCGACCACGTCCGCGACCGCCTCGAGATCATCACGGCCAAGCAGTCCGCGCACCGTCCGCCCCGACTCGCCGTCGTGCTCGACGCTGACGAGACGGCCGCCGCGCTCCCGCACCCAGCGGGCGAGGACAACGGTCGAGGCGGCCCGCCCCCAGCTCGACGACGTTCGGGTGCTCGGTGCGGGGCGCCGCGGTGATCGTCGCCGCGAGCGCGCTCGGGCGCATCGACCAGTCCGACCACGGCAGCTCAGGCCCGCCCAGCGCTGCGACCGCGCGGAGCGCGGCGAGGTCATTCGCCTCCCAGCGAGCCGGCTGAGTCAGCTGAGCTCGCCGCGGAGCAGGAACATCGTGATCACGGCGCGGGCGGCGTTCCGCCCCTGGTCGCGCTTGTCGCCGCCCGAGCGCGCCAGCGCCTGGTGCATCGTGTCGCACGTGATGACCCCGAATGCGCACGGGACGCCGGTATCGAGGCCGACGCGCTGGATCCCGGCCGCCGCCTCGCGCGAGACGTGGTCGTAGTGGTCGGTCTCGCCGCGGATCACGGTCGCCGAGGCAGGCGACGCCGCGCGAAGCGGCCCGACTCGGCGCAGTACTTCGCCGCGAGCGGGAGCTCGTACGCGCCGGGGACCTCGAACGTGTGCAGCGAGGCCGCGGTGACACCCGCCTCGGAGAACTCCTCGGCAGCGCCGTTCGTCAGCCGCGTCGGCGAGCTCGGCGTAGAACGTCCCGACGCAGATCGCGAAATCCCGGCCGCCGAGCAGCTCGCGCTGCTCCGGACGCTCGAGGTCATTCATCCGCCTCGTCTTCGCGACTCCGCGTCGCGCACGTGCTCGCTGTGGAGCAGCTCGTCGTCGAGCGGCGAGGCCCTGGTGGTGGAGGCGTGTGGCCGAGCAGCTCGCGTTTCTGGTTCAGGTAGTCCTCGTTGTGCGGGTTGGGGACCGACTCGATCGGGACCTGCTCGCGTGACCGAGAGCCCGTAGCCCTCGAGACCGATGATCTTCTTCGGGTTGTTGGTCAGGATGCGGATGCTCGACAGACCGAGGTCGGTGAGGATCTGGGCGCCGATCCCGTAGTCGCGGAGGTCGGCGGGCAGTCCGAGCTTGAGGTTGGCGGCGACGGTGTCGAGGCCCTCCTCCTGGAGCTTGTACGCGCGCAGCTTGTTCAGGAGGCCGATCCCGCGGCCCTCCTGGGACAGGTAGAGAAGCACGCCCCGCGCCCTCGCGCTCGATCTGCGCCAGCGCGGCCGCGAGCTGCTCGCCGCAGTCGCAGCGCAGGCTGTGGAAGACGTCCCCGGTCAGGCACTCGCTGTGAACGCGGACGAGGACGTCGTCCTTCCCGGTGACCTCGCCCTTGACCATCGCGACGTGGTGCTTCTCGTCGACGAGCGAGCGGTAGCCGACCGCCGTGAACTCGCCGTAGGCTGTCGGGAGCCGAGTCGAGACGATCCGCTCGATCAGGCGCTCTGTCCGCCGCCGGTACGCGATCAGGTCGGCGACGGTGATCATCTTCAGCCCGTGGCGCTCGCAGTACGGCGCCAGGTCGGGCACCCGGGCCATCGTCCCGTCCTCGTTCATGATCTCGCAGATAACCCCTGCCGGGATCAGCCCGGCGAGCCGAGCGAGGTCGACGCTCGCCTCGGTGTGCCCCGTTCGCTCGAGCACCCCGCCCTGACTTCGCCTTCAGCGGGAAGATGTGGCCGGGTTGGACGAGGTCCTCGGGGCCCGAGTGCGGGTCGATGGCGACCTGGACGGTGCGCGCGCGGTCGTGGGCGGAGATCCCCGTCGTCACGCCCTCGGCGGCCTCGATCGAGACCGTGAACGCGGTCTGGAGCGGGGCCTCGTTCTTCGCCGACATCAAGTCGAGCCCGAGCTCGTCGCAGCGATCGTCGGTCAGCGCGAGACAGATCAGCCCACGCGCCTCCTTGGCCATGAAGTTGATCGCCTCGGGGGTCGCGAACTGGGCCGCGAGCACGAGATCGCCCTCGTTCTCGCGGTCCTCGCCGTCGCAGACGACGACCATGCGACCGCGGCGCACGTCCTCGAGCGCGTCCTCGACCGATGAGAACTCGACATCGCCTTGTGCCTGGGGTGCGATCGCCGTCTCGCGTTGCGTGGATCCGTCGCTCATCTTCGCTCCTGGCTCCTTTCAGTATCGAACCTTGACACGAGCTGCTCGACGTAGCGGGCAATGACGTCCACCTCGAGGTTGACCGAGGCGCCCTCGCCGACCTCGCCGAGTGTCGTTCGCTCAAGCGTCTCGGGAATCAGCGAGATCTCGAAGCCGCCGTCGCCGATCGCGGCGACGGTGAGGCTGACCCCGTCGACGGTGACCGAGCCGCGCTCGACGATGAACCTCCGCAGATCCTCCGGCGCCTCGATCTCGAGCCGGCGCGCGATCCCGTCCTCGCTGATGCGGGCGACGCGCCCGGTGCCGTCGACGTGGCCCTGGACGAGGTGGCCGCCGAGGCGATCGCCGGCCCGCATCGCGAGCTCGAGGTTGACCCGGTTGCCGGGCTGGAGCTCGCCGAGCGAGGTGGCCGCGAGCGTCCGGTTCATCACGTCGGCCTCGAACGAGCTCGCGTCGGTCTTCGCCGCGGTGAGGCAGGCACCGCTGACGGCGACCGAGTCCCCGGCCTCGATCTGCGCTGCGAGCGGCGTGTGAACGCGCAGCCGCGCCCCGTCCCCGCTCGCGGCGATCTCATCGACGCGGCCGGTCTGACTCCACGATCCCCGTAAACATCACCTCACCACTCCTTCAGCCGGGCCGAGACAAGGACGTCCTCACCGACGCGCTCGGAGTCGAGCTCGAGCGCGCGCTCGGCCTCCCCGACCCGTGCCGCGCCCTCGCCTTCGATCGGCGAGCGGGCGCCGCTCCCACCGAGCACGATCGGGGCGACGAACAGCCGCACCTCGTCGATCTCGCCCGCGTCGAGAAACGAGCCGGCGAGCACCGGGCCGCCCTCGAGCAGCAGCGAGGAGACGCCGCGGCGTCCGAGCTCGACGAGCGCGCCGCGCACGCGCGCTACCGGTCCGCCCGGGACGACGATCAGCTCGACGCCAGCGTCGCGCAGCGAGCGGAGACGATCGCGCGGAGCGTCCATCGAGGCGGCGACGATCACCGGCGAGTCAGCCGCGGTTGCGACGAGCTGCGAGTCGAGCGGCAGCCGCGCCTTCGAATCGAAGATCACTCGAATCGGCTGCGGCACCGCCGCCCCCGGATGCGGAGCGGACGAGTCAGCGGGCCTTGATGTCAGCAGCGGGTCGTCGGCGAGAGCCGTCCCAATCCCGACCGCGATCGCGTCGGCCTCCGAGCGCCAGCGATGGACGAGCTCGCGGCTTGCCTCGCCCGAGATCCACTTCGACTCACCTTCGGCGGTCGCGACGCGCCCGTCGAGGCTCTGCGCGAGCTTCAGCGTCACGAGCGGGAGCCCGGTGCGGGCGTGCTTGCGGAACGACTGGTTGAGGTGGCGCGCGGCGGTCGCCTCGGCCCCGCCCGCGAGCTCGACGTCGATCCCCTCGTCGCGGAGCATCCCGGGCCCGCGCCCGCTCGCCTTGTCGGAGGGATCGTCGGACCCGATGACGACGCGGGCGACGCCCGCGGCGACGATCGCATCGACGCACGGCGGCTGCTTGCCGTGGTGGGCGCACGGCTCGAGCGTCACGTACATCGTCGAGCCGGCGGGTTCGCCGCCGCGGCTGCGGCAGTCCGCGATCGCCGCGACCTCGGCGTGCGCGCCGCCGAAGCGCTCGTGGAAGCCCTCGCCGATCACCGCGCCGTCGCGCACGAGCACGGCGCCGACCAGCGGGTTGGGACTGACGCGGCCGCGTCCTTCCTCGGCAAGCTCAAGCGCGCGCTTCATATAGAGCCGGTCTTGATCTGTTCGCACCGCGCTCACTGGCCTTCGGCCTCGCTTGCCCGATTGACTGGTCAGTCAGCCAAATTGTACGCTCCCCCGCCCCACACGCGGCGGGTGCTTGCGCGAGACTGCCGCGCGACGCCTACGACGCTCAGGGGAGGCCTCCGATCGAGCAAGCGAGCCGGCCAAGCCAATCACGCGCGCCCGCACCCTCGCCGGCGCTCAGAATCCTGCGGTCGTCGTGGTTCCTCGGGTTCGTCGTCGCGTGGGCGAGCTGGGAGCTGCAGCCGCTCGCCCCGGGGGTCGGCCTCGACTCGTCGTGGGTGACTGCGCTCGCCCTCGCCCACGCCCGAGGCCTCGACTTCGGGACCGACGTCCTGTGGACCTATGGTCCGCTCGGGTTCCTCGCGTACCCGCAGGTCACGGAGGCGAAGTACGCGGTGATCGCCGCCGTGTACACGCTCCTGGTCCAGTTCGGTCTCGGGGTGACCCTGGTGTGGGCCGCGCGGCGCAGCTTCCCGCTCGTGGGCGCGTTCGTGCTCGCGCTGCTCGCGGCGATGCTCACCGCCGAGCCCGTCCTCGTCGCGGTCCTGATCTGGTGCGTGGTCGTCCTCGATGACGACGCACCTCCGCTCGCCGCGCGCCTGCTGCCCACGGTGGCCGGGATCGTCGGCGCGATCGAGCTTCTCGACAAGGTCAACATCGGGCTCGCGGTGCTCGTGATCGCCGCGATCACCGTGATCGCGATGGACGGCCCGCGCCGCCGCAACATCGCCGCCTTCGTCGCCGACTTCGTGATCGCCTTCGCGGTGCTGTGGTTCGTCACGGGTCAGGGGGTCGGAGACCTCGGCGACTTCATCGGCGGCTCGATCGCGATCATCGCCGGCTACTCGACGGCGATGGCGCTCGAGCGCGACGACTCGGCACTGCTCTATGCATGGAGCCTCGCGATCCTCGCCGTGTCGATCGGCGCAGCGTACCTCGGCTCGCGGGGGCTGCCGCCGCGGCGCAGGATCGCCTCGATCGTGGTCGTCGCGGTGACGGCGTTCATGCTCTGGAAGCAGGCAGTGGTCCGGCACGAGGACGGGAGGGTCGACGAGCTGCTCTCGGTCCTGATAGCGACGCTGTTTGCGTTCCGCTGGCGCGGCGCGCTGTTCAAGCCCGGCCGGCCGGTGCTGACCTCGCCCGAGATCGCCGCCTTCGTGGTCGTCGTCTTCGGCGCCCTCTACTTCCCGCTGGCTCACGCCAGAGTCGCCGACCACCTGAACCCGTTCGACAACGCCAAGCAGGCGGCCACGGACGTGCGCGACCTCGTCCTCCCCGGTCCGCGCGATCGCCTGCGCGACCAGACCCGGGCGACGCTCGCCGCCGCCTACGGGATCGACCCGCAGACGCTGACGGCCCTCGACAGCAAGACGGTCGACGTCCAACCGTGGGAGACGAACATCGCCTGGGCCTACGGGCTCAACTGGCGCCCGGCGCCGATCTTCCAGTCCTACGGCGCCTACACCTCGAGCCTCGACGAGCGCAACGCGGACCGGCTCTCCGCCCCCGACGGCCCCGAGCGCATCCTGCGCCACGCGACGACGTTCCCGCCCAACGCGCCGCCCTCGGTCTCGGACGTCCCCGTCGGAGAGGAGCAGGCCCAGAACCTGCTCTCTATCGACAACCGCTTCGGGGCCTTCGACGCGCCCGAGCAGACGCTCGCAAGCCTGTGCCACTTCCGGCCCCTGCGCGTGACGCGGCCGTATCTCGTCCTCGGGCGGACCGCGAACCGATGCGGGCCCGAGCACCCGATCGGCTCGCGGACGGTCGGCTACAACGAGACGGTTCGCGTCCCGCGGGCGAAGGCACCGAGCGAGGTCGTGCTCGCACGCGTCCACGGCCTCGAGCCCTCGGGCGTCGAGCGGCTGCGTGCGTTCGCGTTCCGCGCCGCGATCCGAACGGTCGTCTTCAACGGAAGCGCCGAGTACCGGATCACCCCGGGCACGGCAGACGACGGTCTGATCCTCGACGCGCCATCCGACGTCGACTTCCCGCGCCCGTTCGCCGTATCGCCGCAGGCGCAGACGATCGAGTTCCGCAAGGATTCGAGCGTGCTCAGCCCGAGCGGCGATCTGACCGTGGACTTCCTCGCCCTTCCGGTGCGGCCGCGCTAGGCGGCCCGGCATCCGGGGGTACCATCGCGGCGTGAAGCTGATCATCCAGATCCCGTGCCTGAACGAGGCGGAGACGCTCCCCCGTACGCTCGCCGATTTGCCGCGCGAGGTCGACGGATTCGACAGCGTCGAGCGGCTGGTCGTCGACGACGGCTCGACCGACGCGACGGCCGAGGCGGCCCGCGCCGCCGGCGTCGACCACATCGTCCGGCTGACGAATAACAAGGGGCTCGCAGCCGCGTTCCAGGCCGGGATCGACGCGGCCCTGAAGCTCGGCGCCGACGCGATCGTCAACACCGACGGCGACAACCAGTACGCGGCGGGCGACATCCCGAAGCTCGTCGCGCCGATCGTCGCCGGCGACGCCGACATGGTCGTCGGCTGCCGCGACATGCAGTCGATCCCGCACTTCTCGGCCGCGAAGCGGATTCTGCAGCGGCTCGGGAGCTGGGTCGTCCGCCGCGCCTCCGGCACCGGGGTCCCCGACACGACGTCTGGCTTCCGCGCCTACAACCGCGAGGCCGCGCTCCAGCTCCAGGTCGTCTCCAAGTACACCTACACGCTTGAGAGCCTGATCCAGGCTGGGAAGATGCTCGTCGCGATCGACCACGTCGAGGTCGGGACGAATCCGAAGCTCCGCGAGTCGCGCCTGTTCCCGTCGACCGCGAGCTACGTGCGCCGCAACACGGTTGCGATCTTCCGCGCCTACGCGATGTACGAGCCGCTGCGCGTGTTCACGATCGCGGCGAGCGTGACCGCGATCGCCGCGCTCGGTGCCTGGATGCCGTTCCTGCTCGACTGGATCCTTCACGGCGACCGCAGCGGCCACATCCAGTCGCTGATCCTCGGCGCAGTCCTCGCGATCGCGGCGATGCAGCTGTTCGCGCTCGGGGTGATCGGTGACGCGCTCGCGGGCCAGCGGGTGATCAGCCAGCGCGTCTTCGAGCGTGTGCGGCGGGTGGAGCTCGCGCTCGGCGTCCCGCCCTCCCACTACGAGCGGGGCGCGACCCATGGCGCGGCGACCGAGGAGATCGAGAGGGTCGGAGCGTGAGCTCGCCGACGCTGCGCTCCCGCCTGCGCGACCGCGCACGGGAGGGCGTGGAGAACGTCGGAGGGCCGTCCCGCCCTGGCGACGGGGCCGGAGACGAGACGCGACGCTACGGTCGCACTGCGACGCTGCTATCGGCCGGGATCGGCGCCAGCGGTCTCGTCACCTACATCTACTTCGCGCTCGCCTCGCACGCGCTCCCGAAGGCCCAATACGGCGAGATCGTCGTCGTCTGGTCGGCGGTCTTCGTCACCGTCGTAACGCTCTACCGCCCGGTCGAGCAGCTGCTCTCGCGGACGATCGCCGAGCGCGAGGCGCACGAGCAGACGATCGGCCAGCCGATGCGCGTCGCGGCGACGATCCAGCTCGGCCTCGCCGCGATCTTCACCGCGCTGGTGCTCGTGTTCAAGGGCCCGCTCGAGAACGGCCTGTTCTCGGGCAGCAGCCTTCTCTACTGGGTGATGGTCAGCTCGGTGCTCGCCTACGCGGCGAGCTTCTTCGCGCGCGGGTTCCTCGCCGGGACGAGGCGGTTCGGCTACTACGGGGCGCTGCTGCTCGCCGAGTCGCTCTCGCGCGTCTGCTTCGCGTTCGCGGTCACGATCGGCGTCGCCGGCGGGCAGTCGGTGATCGCGCTCGGGATCGTCGCCGGACCGTGCTTCAGCCTCATCGTGCTCCCAATCGGGGTCTCCCGCGGCGTCATCGGGCGCCCGCGCAGGCCGACCGCGGCAATTGCCGGTGACGGCGGCGCGCCGGAGGTCGCGGCCGCTCCCGGCGCCTCCCCGACCTCGCGCCCCGAGGAGCCCGAGTTCACGCTCGCCAAGGGCGGCGGCTTTGCCGCAGCGGTGCTGCTGATCATGTTCAGCGAGCAGACGTTCATGAACGCCGGACCGCTGCTGGTGCGCGCGACGACGGGGGCCGCGGCCGCGGGGTTCATCTTCAACGTGATCATGGTCGCGCGGGCGCCACTCGTGCTGTTCCAGGCGGTCGCGACGAGCCTCCTCCCCCACCTCACGCGCCTGCGCTCGAAGCGCGACGAAGATGACGACCGCGCCTTCGACATGTCGGTGAAGGCGACGATCATGGCCGTCGCCGCGTTCGCCGGGCTGACCGCGATCGTGATCCTGATCGCGGGACCGCAGCTGATGCAGATCGCGTTCGGCAACAAGTTCACCTACGACCGCGTCGACCTGCTGATCATGGCCGCGGCGATGGGCTTCTACCTCTCCGCGGTGACGCTGAACCAGGCCGCGCTCGCCCAGGGCCAGGCCCGGCGCGCCGCGGTCTGCTACATCAGCTGCGCGGTCCTGTTCGTCGCCTGGTGCCTGCTCCCGGTGATGAGCCAATTCCTTCGCGTCGAGGTCGGGCTCGCCGGGGCGACTGCGCTGCTGTTCGTCCTCCTCTACATCGTCTACCGGCGGCCGCACGCGCGGCCCGAGGACATCGTCAAGCCGGGTTCCCCCGAGGAGCTCGAGGCTCAGCTCGCCGCCGCCGACGAGGCCACGTAGCGCGCGGTCACGTCTGCGCTCGGCCGGCCTAGATCGGCCGCAGCATCGACTCGTGGCAGTGCTGGCAGAGCATGTCCTCGTCGGAGCTCATCCGCGCGATCGTCTGGTGCTCGCCGCAGTTGGGGCAGGCCGAGACGAGCTCGAAGCGCCGCAGGCAGTAGACGCAGCGGTAGCGCCCGGGTAGCTGGGTGGGGCGCAGCCACGGCTCGCCGCAGCCGGGGCAGCCAGGACGGGGGACGTCGGTCTTGACGCCCTTGCCCTTGCCGCCGTCGTCCTCGGCCATTCAGTCATTCCCCCGCAGCCGGGCGATGAAGAAGCCCGACGTGCGGTCGCGGTCGGGACGCGTCTGCAGGAAGCGCGAATCGCCCGAGGAGGCGAGCGCCGGGAAAGCCGCGCCGAGATCGTCGGCGCGCAGGCCTGCGTCGGAGTCGAGCGCCGCCGCGACGACGCCATCGCCCTCGCGTGCCGAGATCGTGCAGGTCGAGTAGGTGAGCGTGCCACCGGGGCGCAGCGAGCGCGCCGCGTGGGCGAGGATCCGCGACTGGAGCGCTGCGAGGCGCTCGATCAGCTGCGGCGACTTGCGCCAGCGGGCATCGGGGCGCGAGGCGAGCGTCCCGAGGTCTGAGCATGGAGCATCCACAAGGATTCGATCGTACTCGCCCCCCGGCTCCTCACGCGACGCGTCGAGTTGGATCGCGTGCACGCAGCTCGCCCCGGCGCGCCCACAGAGCACACGCAGCTCGGCCAGCCGAGCCTCATCGAGCTCGACCGATACGACCTCGCCCTCGTCGCGCATCCGCGCCGCGATCTGGGTCGTCTTCACTCCCGGACCGGCGCAGAGGTCGAGCACGCGCTCGCCGGGCTGCGGGTCGAGCAGCGCGACGACGGCGGCCGACGCGCGCGATTGCGGGATCGCGTCCGCGGCGGCGATCGCGCGCATCCCCGCGTCGCCGAGCGGTCCGGTCGACGACGATGCCCTCGGGCTGGGCGAGCGGCGCAGCGCCGGCCGCTCGTGCGGCATCGACGCCCTCGGCCTTGAGCGTCGCGAGCACGTCGTCCGCCGCGGCGCGGAGCGTGTTCACGCGCAGCGCGGTCTCCGCCGGCTCGTTGTCGGCCGCCATCACCGTCCGTGCCGCATCGGCGCCCGAGCTCGTCCCACCACATCTCGGCCAGCCAGGGGGGGTGCGAGTGCGCGATCGCGGCGCCCTCGGCGGTCGCGTCGTCGAGCCCCGCGAGCAGCTCGGCGCGCTCGCGGCCCGCCCGCCGCAGCACCGCGTTGACGAGGCCCGCGCCCCCGGGCGGAGGCGGGGGCGGGCCGACTTCGCAAGCTCGACCGCCTGGTCGACCGCTGCGTGATCGGGCGTCCCGCCGGCGAACAGAAGCTCGTAGAGCCCGAGCCGCAGCGCCGTGAGCAGCTCGGGGTCGATCTGCTCCGGAGCGCGCCCGGCGAGCAGCCGGATCAGGTGGTCCGAGGTGCCGCGGCGCTGGACCGCGCCGTAGGCGAGCCGCTGGGCGAGCGCGCGGTCGCGGGCGTCCAGCCCGTGACGCTCGACGGCGGCTGGAAGCGCGCGGTCCGCCCAGGCGCCGTGCTCGAATACGCGCCGCACGACCTCGTGGGCGGCGCGGCGCGCCGGTGAGATCCGGTCCGGGGTGTCGCCGCCGTCCGTGCCGGCCGTCATCTCGCCCGCGCGCCGGACGGAAGCGCGTGGCCGCGCAGGTACGCCTCGACCGGAGTCGGCTTGCCCCCGGGCGGCTGCACGACGTCAAGCCGCAGGACGCCCTCCCCGGTTCCGAGATGCAGCTCTCCCTCGCCGACCGCCAACGCCCCGGGCTCCCGGTCGCCGGGCTCGGCCTGCGCCGACCGGACGCCGAGCCGGTCGCCGCCGTCGAGCTCCAGGTAGGCGCCGATCTCCGGGGTGAGCGCGCGCACGGTGGCGGCGAGCTCGGCGGCGGGACGCGAGGGGTCGAGGCGGCGCTCGGCGGGATCGATCTTCTCGGCGTAGGTGACTCCGTCCTCGCTCTGCTCGCGCAGCTCGAGCTTGCCCGCCGCCGCGAGGTCGAGCGCGCGAATCAGCAGCTCGCCCCCCGATCTCGGCGAGCCGCTCCGCGAGCGCGCCCGCGTCCTCCGTGTCGTCGACCGGCACCCGCGCGGCGAGCGCGATCGGGCCTGAGTCGAGCCCGGCGGTCACGCGGAGGATCGTCACCCCGGTCTCGCCGTCATGGGCCATGATCGCGCGCTCGATCGGCGCCGCCCCGCGCCAGCGCGGGAGCAGCGAAGGGTGCAGGTTCAGCATCGGCAGCTCGGTCAGCAGCGGCTCCCTGAGCAGCTGGCCGAACGCGCACACCGCCGCGACCTCGGGCTCGGCGGCGGCGATCCGCTCGCGCGGGGCCGGCTCGTTGACGTCGGCCGTCTGCAGCAGCTCGATCCCGAGCTCGCGCGCGCGCTCGGCGACCGGGGGCGGGGCGAGCCGGCGACCCCGCCCCCGCGCGGGAGTCGGGCGGCGTGATGACGAGCAGCGGCCGGTGCTTGGAGTCCGCGAGGCGGCCGAGCACCGTCGCCGCGAACTCCGAGGTCCCTAGATAGACCGTCCTCAAGCCTCGGCCGGCGCCGGCTCCTCGGCCTCGTCCTCGTCGGCCTGCGGCGGCGCGTAGGTCTCGCCCTCGCGCAGCGCCGCGAGCGCGCCCTTGCGCTGCTCGCGCGTTGTCCGCTCGAGCATCAGGATGCCGTCGAGGTGGTCGATCTCGTGCTGGAGCACGCGCGCCTCGAGCCCCGAGGCCTCGATCAGCAGCTGCTCGCCGTGGATGTCGACGCCGCGCACCCGCACATGAAGCGGCGCGGTCGACGTCGACGATCACGCCCGGGATGCTGAGGCAGCCCTCCTCCGCGGTCGCTACCTCCTCCGAGACCCACTCGAGCTCGGGGTTGGCGACCGGGATCGCGGGCGCGTCGAGCCCCGGCTGGAAGATGAGCAGTCGGCGCATCACGCCGAGCTGAGTCGCCGCGAGCCCGACGCCGACCGCGTCGCGCATGATCGCAGTCATCCGCTCGGCGTCGTGCTCGAGCTCCTCGTCGAACCTCATCACGGAGGCGCGGGCTGTTGAGCACCGGATCGCCGAAACGCCGTACCTGCGCAAGCGCGGCGCGCCGGCGCTCGCGCGCCTCCTCGTCGAGGTCGAGGCCGCTCGTCGTCGGGCGTCGCCTGTGGCCTGACCGGCTCGTCGGCCACGAAGCCGAGTCTAGTCAGCGTCGGCGTCGAGGCGAGGCTGCTCGCCTCACTGCGGATCGACGTCGACCGCGAGCGCGCATCCGCGCAGCCGCCGTCGACGCGCCGCGGCCTCGACGGCGGCGCGGATCGCGGCGACCAGCGGCTCGCGCTCGGCCGACTTGACCAGCAGCTGGCGGCGGTGGCGTCCGCGGAGCGCGGAATCGCGGCGCCGGCCCGAGCACGCTCGCGCCATCGGCCGGCACGCAGCGGCGAGCCGCTCGGCGATCGCCGCGGCCGCGGCCTCGGCGTCGGCCGCATCGGCGGCGCCGAGCTCGATCCGCGACCAGCTGCGAGAACGGCGGATAGCCGAGCGCCCGGCGACGCTCGAGCTCGCCCGCAGGAAGCCCGCGGTGTCGTGCCGCGCGGCCGCCGCGATCGCAGGCGCATCCGGCGCCAGCGTCTGCACGAGCACGCGCCCGCCGCCCACCGCGTCCGCTGCGCCCAGCGAGCTGGGCGACGAGCGCGAACGTGCGCTCCTCGGCGCGAAAGTCGGGGAACCGCAGCGTCGCGTCGGCATCGAGGATCACGCTGAGGCCGACGTCGGCGAAGTCGTGGCCCTTCGCGACCATCTGGGTGCCGAGCAGCACGCCCGCGGACGCGCGCTGGAACTCGGCCAGGATCTCGTCGTGGGCGCGCCCGGCAGCGCTGTCGGAGTCGAGCCGGAACACAGGCAGCGGATCGAGCGTCTCGGCGAGCATCGACTCGAGTCGCTCCGTCCCGGCCCCGCCTCGGGCGAGCGTCACCGAGCCGCACTCGGGGCACGCCGCGGGTAGCGGCTCCGCGTGGCCGCAGTGGTGGCAGGCGAGCTGGGAAGCCGACGCGGTGGATGACGAGCGAGACGTCGCACTCTTGGCACTCCCAGGCGTGGCCGCACGCGCGGCAGCACAGGAACGGCGCCCAGCCACGGCGGTTAGCAGCACGATCGCCTTGCCGCCGCGCGGCGCGGAGCCCGGCGAGCGCCTCGTGGGTGCGGGGATGGAGCGGCCCCGCGCGGCGGTGCCCGGCGCGCATGTCGAGCACCTCGACCTCGGGGAGCGGGCGGCCGTCGACGCGCTCGGGCAGCTCGAGGCGGTCGAGGCGCTCCCAGCTCTCGGGTCGCGGCGTCGCCGAGCCGGCGACAAGGACCGCCCCGGCATCCCGCGCGCGGTGGCGCGGCTACGTCGCGGGCGTCGTAGCGCGGGTCTCCCTCCTGCTTGTAGGAGGCGTCGTGCTCCTCGTCGACGACGACGAGGCCGAGGTCGTGGACGGGCGCGAACGCTGCCGAGCGCGGTCCGACGCAGAGCCGCGCCTCGCCCGAGCGCAGGCGGCGCCATTCATCGGCGCGCGCTCCCGCGGGCAGCCGGGAATGCAGCAGCGCGACGCGGTCGCCGAACCGCTCCGAGAAGCGGGTGATCGCCTGCGGGGCGAGCCCGATCTCGGGAACGAGCACGATCACCCCGCGGTCGGACGCGAGCGCCCGCTCCGCGGCGGCGAGATAGACCTCGGTCTTGCCGGAGCCCGTGACGCCGTGCAGCAGCAGCTCGCGTTCGCCGTCGCCGGCGAGCGCCGCCGAGATCGATTCGACGGCTCTGCGCTGGGCCCCCGTCAACTCGACGGCGCGGGGCGGCGCACCGACGCGGGCGGGGCGCGGCCTGCGGTCGCAGCGGACGCGGCGGAGGATGACGAGGCCGCGTGCCTCGAGACGGCGCAGCGTGTCGCGCCCCGCCCCGGACGCGGACTCGAGCGCGCCCGCCCCGCGCTCTCGCCCCTGAAGCTCCTCCAGCGCCGCGCGCTGGCGGGGTCCGAGCCGCGCACCCCCGGCGAGCGCTTCGCGCCCGCCGGAGGTGATCTCGGCCCAGATCTCGGTCCGCGGCGCAACCGTCCCCGTCGCCGAGGCCGCCCCTGGTGGGAGCGCGAGGCCGAGCCCCCTCGCCGGCGTCGAGCAGTATTCGCGCGCGACCCAGAGCCCGAGCCGGACAAGATCGGGCGGAGCGCCCGCCTCGAGCGCGCGCAGCGGCTCGACCAGCCGCTCGGGCGGAACCTCGCTGTGCTCCGCGAGCCCAACGACGACTCCGCGCAGGCGCCGGCGCCCGAACGGAACCTCGAGCAGGCTGCCGACGTCCACCGCCATCCCCTCGGGCACGCGGTAGTCAAACGGCCCGCGGAGCGCCCGGGCGGTCGTCAGCGGCTCAACCTTGGCGATTGCCATCGTCGGCCGAGCGTAGGCGCGCCGCCGGACGGCCGCGGAGCGTGAAGGAAGCGCCCGGAGCGTAGACTGCCCGCGCGTGCCGCTGAAGCTCAGCCCGGGCGAGGAGGAGATCTTCAAGGGTCACCCCTCGTGGCGGGCGATCCTCGGCTTCTACATCAAGGGCACGCTGATTGCGATCGTGATCGCGGCGATCGTCGCCGGGATCACGAAGATCGGCGGCGACGTCAACCAGAGTCTCGTCGTCGGCGTCTTCCTCGTGCTGGTAGCGCTGACCGCCTCGCGCGGGTCCAGAACGTCAACTACGAGCAGTCGGTCTACCAGCGTGTGATGCAGATCGGGGACGTCGACTTCGACACCGCGGGCGAGGACGACTCCGACTTCACGTTCAACGGCGTCGCCCAACCCGAGAAGGTCGTCCAGGACGTCGATACGGCGACCGAGGGCGGCGCGCACAAGGCCGGGCTCGGCGACCCGGCCCCGGGACAGACCTAGAGCGCGGCGGGAGCCCGGCGCGGCGGCGGCGAGGCAGGGGTATCGTCCCAGCGGTGCTGCAGGGACGCCGCCTTCGGGTGATCTGGGGACTGCTCGCCCTCGGGGCGCTCGTCGCCGTACCGGCGGCCGCGCGGGCAAGCGTGTACTGCGTCCACCAGGGCGGTAGCTGCCCCGGGGGTGAGATCAATAGGGGGTCGGACCTCGCGGGAGCGCTCAGCGACGCGGACTCGAACGCGGGGCCGGACTCGGTCGAGATCGGGGCGGGCACCTACAGCGGCGGGCCGTTCGCGAGCAGCTCCGGCGACCAGCTCACCGTCACCGGGGCGGGGCAGGGCCAGACGACGCTGAGCGCGGGCGTCGCCCAGACCATCCTTCAGATCCATGACGCGGCGGGCTCGATGGTCCACGACCTGACGCTCGCGATGGCGCCGGGAGCGGGTGGCCTCGGCCTCGACCTCCAAAACACCGCGGCTTCGAAGGTGACGGTCAGCGGGACCCCCACCGACGCCACCGGCGTGAGGCTGTTCACGAGCTCGCTGGTGGATTCCACGATCTCATTGCCGAACGGCGGGAGCGGGGACCTGGGCATCAGCAGCGGCGGAGGCACGAACGAGATCGACCGAACGGCGATCACAGCGCAGGCCGGAGTCGAGCACAGCTCTCCTAACGTCACCGACTTGATCAGCCTGTCCTCGATCCAAGCGGATGGGATCGGAGTGACCACGGACGGCGGAACCGTGAACATCGACGACACCCTGATCGACCTGGGAACGAGCCCCGGAGCCACCGGCCTCTGCGCTTGCAACGGCAACTACCCCACCAACCGCGCGATGAGCCTCAACGCCCGCCACCTTACGATCGTCGGGGGCGCGAGCGGCTCGCAGGGAATCCGCGCGTTCGTCAACAGTCCGGCATCCGGAGACGATGGCGACAGCGCGACAGGGACACTGAAGGACTCGGTGATCAGCGGTCCCGACGAGCCGATCGTCGTGCAGACAAACAACGGCGAGCACGCCTCGGTCACCAGCTCGTACTCGAACTACGACCCGTCCGGCAACATCGTCGATCCGCAGGTCGGCGGGGACCCGCCGGGGACCGCGACGCTGACCGAGGACCCCCCCCATACGAACACGAACAACCCCCCCGGTTTCATCAACGCCTCGAGCGGCAACTACAAGCTCGCCGCCGGATCGGCACTGATCGACGCCGGGAACCCGAACCCGCTCGGGGTTCCGGGGACGCCGCCGAAGGACCTCGGCGGCAGCGATCGCGTCCGCGACGGAAACTGCGACGGGTTCGCGTACAGCGACATCGGCGCGTACGAGTACCAGCCCAACTGCCCGACTCCACCGAGCGACGACGACACGACGCCGCCGGAGACGAAGATCGACAAGAAGCCGAAGAGGAAGTCGCACAAGCGCAAGCCGATGATCACCTTCTCGGCGAACGAGCAGGCGAACTTCCGGTGCAAGCTCGACAAGAAGCCGTTCGCCCTCTGCACCTCTCCCTACGTGAAGAAGCTGAAGCCCGGCAAGCACACGTTCCGGGTCGAGGCGACCGACGTGTCGGGGAACACCGACACCTCGCCCGCGAAGGTGAAGTTCAAGATCAAGCGCTAGCGGCGCGGATCCGCCGAAGCGGACACCCGCGGGCCGCTAGCGCTTCTTGACGAGCTTGAGCTTTGCCACCACGACCTCGAGCTGGCCGCCCGGGCCGGGGCTGAACGTCACGGTCGGCGCGACCCTGGCCTTCCCCTTCCGCCGCAGCTTCCGTTTCGCGGTGCCCTTGGCGGTGACCGGGAACGTCACCGGGCCGGCGCCGCCGACGTGCGACCTCGAGCCCCTCAAGGACTCGCCGAACAGCTTCACGCTGCCGGGTCCCGGCGCCCGCGCCTCGAGCTCACCCGTGCCCTTGCGGCGGTCGAGCGTCGTGCTCACGATCTCGAGCTCGCGCACGGTCAGCGTCGTCGTCGCGGAGCTCGGCTCGTTGGCGCCGTCGCCGCCGTACGATGCCGTGATCGCCGTGTCGGCCGCGTCGCCGCGAGCATAGGTCGTCGAGCACGACGACTCCGACGCCCCGGTCGGCGTCAACGCGCACGCGCCGCCCGCTCCGAACGTCCCCCCGACGGCCGAGAACGTGACCGCGCCGCTCGGCGCGCTCCCGTTGACGGTCGCGACACAGGTCGTCGCCTGCGCGAGCCCGACCGCGCTCGGCTGGCAGAACACCGAGCTCGACGTCAGCTGCGCCGCTCCGGCCGCGGGCGCGATGACGAGCACCAGTCCAGTCGCCAGCGCGAATGCCGAGCCCGTGCCGGACCGGGCGCCCGCTACGAGACCTCGGCCGGCTCCCCCGCCTCAAGCCCCGCCGCCTTTTGCAGCGCATCCGCCCTGTCGGTGCGCTCCCAAGTGAAGTCCTCGTCGTCGCGGCCGAAGTGCCCGTACGCCGCCGTCTTCTTGAAGATCGGCCGGTGGAGGTCGAGGTCGCGGCGGATTGCCGCCGGCCGGAGGTCGAACTCGTCGACGACAAGCCGCGTCAGCTCGGCGTCGGAGAGCTTCCCGGTGCCGAAGCTCTTGACCATCAGCGAGATCGGGTGTGCGACGCCGATCGCGTACGCGACCTGGACCTCGCAGCGCTCCGCGAGGCCCGCCGCGACGACGTTCTTCGCGACCCAGCGCGCTGCGTACGCCGCCGAGCGGTCGACCTTCGACGGGTCCTTGCCCGAGAACGCGCCGCCTCCGTGGCGGGCGGCGCCGCCGTAGGTGTCGACGATGATCTTGCGACCGGTGAGCCCGCAGTCGCCGACCGGCCCGCCGATGACGAAGCGCCCGGTGGGATTGATCAGCAGCGTGTCGGTGATCTGCTGCTCGTCGTACATCCCCTCGGGGAGCACCGCGCGGACGACCTGCTGGAGCAGGTCGGGCGGATCTGGGTCTCGCGGTCGGCGTCCTCGGAGTGCTGGGTGGAGATCAGCACGCGCTCGATCGAGACCGGCTTCTCGTCGCGGTAGCGAACCGTGACCTGGGTCTTGCCGTCGGGGCGCAGGTAGGGAAGCGTGCCGTCCTTGCGGACCTCGCTCAGGCGCCGGGCGAGACGGTGCGCGAGCGCAATCGGCAGCGGCATCAGCTCCGGCGTCTCGTTCGTCGCGTAGCCGAACATCATCCCCTGGTCGCCCGCGCCGGCGGCATCGACGCTGTCCTCGGACCCCTCCTCGCGCATCTCCTGGGCCTCATCCACGCCCTGGGCGATGTCCGGGGACTGCTGGTCCATGCGCTCGAGAACCTCGACCGTTTCGGCGCCGAACTTCGAATCGAAGCCGTCGTAGCCGATGTCGCGAATCGTGTCGCGGGCGATCTGGGTCAGGTCAAGCTCGGCGTCGGTGCGGATCTCCCCGGAGATCACGACGAGGTTCGTGTTCACGAGCGTCTCGCAGGCGACGCGCGCGTTTTCGGCCTGGCCGTGGGCCATCACGGCGTCGAGCACGGAGTCGGAGATCTTGTCCGCGACCTTGTCCGGGTGGCCCTCTGTGACGGACTCCGAAGTGAACAAGTACTCACTCATGACTGCGGCATGCTACAGACGCCTGAGCCCGAGATGGCGGGGGAGGCGATCGCCGCGGGAGCGCTCGCCGAGGGTGCGGAGCCCGCTTGCTAACCGGTCCCCACCGCGAGGCGCGCCTGCGTGTCGATCGCGTCGGGGCCGCGCTCGACCGCGACGCCGAGCGAGCGGAGCTTGCGGATATCGGACGCGAACAGCGCGTAGCCGGGGTCCTCGGCGAGCCCCTGCTGCTCGGCGAGCTTGATCAGCCGTCCGAGGTTGAGGTAGAGAAGCGTCGAGACCGCAGAGGGGAACCCGTTCGTCGCATCCTGAAAAAGGGTCGAATCGTCCAGGTGTGTGGAGCCCTTGGCGACCTGGCCGACGCCCGCCGGGTCGGTGCTGATCACGAGCTTGCCGTCGACGAGCCCGTAGGTGAGGTCGACGTTCGGCGACAGCTTCAGACTGTGCGCGTCGACGCCGTCGATGCGCTCGTTGCTGAAGACGCGCTTGTTGCCGCCGGCGGGCCGGCTCAGCGCCTTCGAAACCGGGTCCTCGAGCCGGCCGAGCACGTCGGACGCGTGCTTTTCGTCGACCTCGTCGGCGACGAAGCTCGCGTACGGTGGGGCGATCGGCTCGAGGACGCCGGGCGGGGACTGTCCCCCGGCCGCGCCAGTCGGCGGTGCGGGCGTGGTGGGCGTGGTCGGGACCTGCTGCTGCGCGCCCCCATCTCCCTTGCCGTTGCTTCCCTTGCCCTTCTTGCCCCCGTTGCCCGTGCCCTTCCCGTTCCCCTTGTGCTTCGGCTTCGACTGCGGGACAGGCTCGAGCGCCACCGAGGCCTCGGAGCCGAGCAGTGGAAGCACCTGCCGCTCGAGGTTCACCTTGCCGAGCCTTCGCAGCTCGGCGCTCAGGCTCTTGAACCCGGCGACGAGCGCGGGGACGCGGGCCTTCGCCTGCAGGAGCAGGCTGCGGATCGTCACCTCGGGGTCGCCGGCGCCGAGGTACGCGTACGCGTTCGCGCTCGCCGAGGACGTCAGATCGGGCTCGAACGGCGGAAAGGCGCCGAAGAAGCCGGGAGACTTCTTCGCGCGCGCCGGGTCGAGCACGCTGTGGACGTCAATCTCGGCCGCGTCCGAGCTCGCGACAAGCGCCGCCCCGGCACCCTCGGTGGCGCGGTAGTTGACAAACGACTCAAACGAGGCGAACTGGCCCTGGGCGAGCAGGGCGCGGGCCCCGGTGCGCGAGACGTAGACCTCAGCGATGTGCTGGTCGGGGAGCGCATCGCGAACCTCCTCGGCGGTGCTCGAGTCCGCGAGCGAGGAGCCCTTGCCCTGGTCGGTGGCGATCACGCTCGTGACCGAGTTCTTCGTCCCGAGTACGAGGAAGCCGCCGACGAGCGCGGCCGCGGCGCCGTTCCCAGTCCGCACGTCGACCCCGTCCACGGTCGCGTTGTTCGGCTTGCGACCGACGATCCGCTCGGAGAACTTCAGCGCCTGGCCCTCATCGCCCGCCTCGAGCAGGATCGCCTCATGGCTTTGCCTGCCATGGCCGGGGATGATCGCGAGCGCCCCCTCCCCCCCAGCCACGGGGCCACGTCGTGCGCGTAGTCAACGCGCTGCCCGCCCGGGGACGGAAGCCTGAGGATCGCCTGCTGGGCGAGCTGCGGGATCCGGTTCGCGAAATCCGAGGCCTGCTTGTACTGCTCGGTGCCGGGATCGACGTTGACGTGCACATAGGCGAGCGAGCTCTCGGGGACGATCCCAATCGCCTCGTCGGCGGGGGCGCAGGACTCGCCGCCGGGCACCTGGCAGGGAAGGTGCGGCACAAGCGCGAACGCGATCACCCCAACGGCTACGACCGCCGCAACGCCGATCGCGAACCGGCGCCGTGCCTGCGGAGGGATCCGGTCCCAGCGGTCGCGGACTCGCCATCCGGCGCGCACGGGCGCGCGCCGAGTGGCGTAGCCCACGTCCTCGAAGAAGTAACGGATCCGCCTTCCCCGACGGCGAACCTCGTAGCTCGCGTTCCCCAGCGAGCGCCTCGGAAGCCTTGGCATCACCCGGTTATAGCCGATGGTCGTCGAGCGCCTCGCGCCTTCCACGCCGCCCCCGGCGGCCGCCCCGGCGCGAGTGCGGGACGTAGTCGATGATCAGCGGGACCCCCTGAAGGCCGTATGCGTCGCGCAGACGGTTCTCGAGATGGAAGGCCCAGTCCCGCGAGATCAGGCCGCGATCGTTGACCTGGATCGCGAACCGCGGCGGCCTGCGCCCGACCTGCGCCGCGTAGTAGAGGCGGAGACGCCGGCCTTGCTTCGACGGCGGCGGGTGCTCGGCGACGAGGTCGGCAATGAACCGGTTCAGCGCCGGGGTCGGGATCCGGTCGGCGCGGCGGTCGGCGAGCGCGACCGCCGTCCGCAACAGGTCCTCGATCCCGCGCCCGGTCTTCGCCGAGCAGACGAGCAGCGGCGGGCGCTGGCGCAACCGGCTCGCGAGCCGGGCGCGGGCGTCCTCGAGGTCGGTTTCGGAAACGTCCCACTTGTTGAGCGCGACGACGGTCGCGCAGCCCGTCTTCATCGCCAGCTCGCTCGCCCGCAGATCGTCCCCGGTCACGCCCTCGGCGGCGTCGCAGACGAGGATCGCGACGTCGGCCCGCCCGGCGGCGCGCTCGCTGCGAAGCTGGGCGTAGTAGTCGACGCTTCCCGCGACCTTCGTCCGCCGCCGCAGGCCTGCGGTGTCGATCAGGACCAGCGGGCGCCCGTCGAAGTCGAGCCGGGTGTCGATCGCGTCGCGGGTTGTCCCGGCGCGCTCGGAGACGATCACGCGCTCCGAGCCGAGAAAGCGGTTGACGAGCGAGGATTTGCCGACGTTCGGCCTCCCGATCACCGCGACGGAAACACCCGCCGCCTCCTCTGCTCCCGCTCGCTCACCCTCATACGACCGCTCACCCGGCTCGCTCGTTCCCGCGTTAGGGGGCGGCGGGTGGCCAACGAGCTCAGCGAGCCGGTCGAGGAGATCGCCGATGCCGTGACCATGGGCCGCGGAGACGGGAAACGGATCCCCGAGACCGAGCGCGTAGAACTCCGCCGCGGCGGAGGCGTCGGCGCTCGGGTTGTCGATCTTGTTGACGACAACGACCACCTCAGTCTCCGAGCGGCGCAGGGGCTCGGCGAGCTCGGCGTCGCCCGCGCGCAGCCCGGCGCGCCCGTCGACGACGAAGACGATCACGTCGGCCTCCCCGATCGCCTCCCGCGCCTGCGCCTGAACCGCGGCCGAGAGCGAGTCGCCGGCGGCGAGGTCGACCCCGCCGGTGTCGACGAGGTCGAAGCGGACCCGGTTCCACTCGCACTCGAGCTCCTTGCGGTCGCGCGTCACGCCGGCCTCGGGATGCACGACCGCTTCGCGCCCGCCGGCGAGCCTGTTGACGAGCGTGCTCTTGCCGACGTTCGGGAACCCGACGACGGCGACCTTGGGCAGACCCGCGCTCACGCCAGGCCGCGCTCCCGCGCCAGGGCGACGACGCGCTCCACCGCCTCGTCGACTGCAAGACCCGTGGTGTCGATCTCGACCGCGTCGTCGGCCGCGCGCAGGGGCGAGTGCCGGCGCCCGCTGTCGCGCTCGTCGCGCTCGCGCTGCGCCTCGACGACCTCGGCCACCGGCTCACCGCTCTCGGCGGCGCGGCGGCGGGCGCGCTCCTGGCGGCTCGCGGTCAGGAACACCTTCAGCGGGGCGTCGGGACTGACCATCGTCCCGATGTCGCGGCCCTCGGCGACGTAGTCGGCCGTGGCGATCAGCGCCCGCTGGCGCTCGACGAGCGCCCGCCGCACCTCGGGGTGCGCGGCGACCTGCGACGCCGCCGCCGAGACCTCGGGCGTGCGGATCTGCGAGCCGACGTCCTCCCCGTCGAGCTCGACGGCCCCGGAGTCGAAGCCGATCTCGAGCCGCCGCGCCAGCGCTCCGACCTCGGAGCCGCTCTCGAACTCGAGCCCCGAGCGCAGCGCCGCGAGCCCGACACAGCGGTACATCGCGCCCGAGTCGAGGTACGTGAATCCGAGTGCCTTCGCGACTCCCTTGGCGACGGTTGACTTCCCGGCCCCGGCGGGGCCGTCGATCGCGATCACCATCGGCAGCAGGGTAGAGTGCGGCCCGATGCGGAGTTGGGATCTGGGGAGCATCGACGTGCCACCGCGCGAGCCCACGGTGCTCGTCTCAACCGACGAGGGCCGCGCGATCGCGATCCAGCTTCCGAGCGGCGAGGCCCTCGACGAGCACCAGGTCCACGAGCGCGCTTGGCTGCTCGTGATCGCCGGCAGGGTCGAGGTCGTGGAGGACGGGAAGACGACCGCGGGCGAACCCGGCTTCCTCGCCGCGTTCGATCCCGCGGAGCGCCATGAGGTGCGGGCGACCGAGGACGCCCGCCTGCTGCTGCTGCTCTCGCCGTGGCCCGGCGAAGGGCACCCCAGCCAGCGCGACTAGCTCAGCCGGGTAGCAGCGTCGCGAGGTCGGTCTCGAAGCGCGGGTAGCTGACCGCGGCCGACTCCATCCCGACGACCTCGACGCCATCGCGGGAGGCGAGGCCGGCGACCGCGCCGAGCATCGCCAGGCGGTGGTCGCGCCGCGCGTCGAGCCGCCCGCCGCGGAGCCCGTCGCCGCCCCTGACCGCGAACCCGTCCTCGCGCGCCTCCGCCTCGCCGCCGATCGCGTTCAGGCCGTCGACCAGGGCCTCGATCCGGTCCGACTCCTTGTGGCGAAGCTCCCCGGCTCCGGTGACGACGGTCTCGCCGTCGGCAAAGCATCCGAGCAGACCGACGAGCGGCAGCTCGTCGATCGCGATCGGCACCTCAGCCCCGCCGACCCGCGTCGACGTGAGCGGCCCGCTGCGCGCGATCACGGTGCCGCGCGGCTCGCCGCCGTCGAACCCCTCGTCGGTGATCTCCACCGACGCCCCCATCCGGTGCAGGATCCCGAGCAGCCCGATCCGGGTCGGGTTCAGGCCCACCCCTTCGAGGCGCACCTGGCTGCCGGGAACGAGCGCCGCGGCGACGACGTGAAAGGCGGCGGATGAGAAGTCGCCCGGGATCGAGACGTGGTCGAGCTCGAGACGCTCGGCGGGCCGCACCGAGATCCGGCGTCCCAGCCCACCCGGCGGCCTCGCCCGCTCGGAGACCTCGACCTCCGCGCCCGCGGCGCGCAGCATCCGCTCGGTGTGGTCGCGGGAGGACGCGGGCTCGAGGACCGCCGTCGGACCGCCGGCGAGCAGGCCCGCGAGCAGCACGCACGACTTCACCTGCGCGCTCGCGACCGGCGGCTCGTAGTCGATCCCGTCGAGCTCGGCGCCGGTGACGCTGAGCGGCGGGAGGCGGTCGTCGCGGCAGCTCACCTCGGCGCCCATCAGGCGCAGCGGCTCGGTGACGCGGTCGACGGGGCGCCTGCGGATCGAATCGTCGCCGTCGAGCGTCCAGCGGCCCGAGCCCTGGCCCGCGAGCCACCCCGGCAGCATCCGCAGCAGCGTGCCGGCGTTGCCGACGTCGATCAGCGCGCCTGCGCCACGAGAGCGCTCGCCGGGACCGCGCAGGCCGATCCCCGCGATCGTCACCTCAGGCGGCCCGCCGGGGGCGCTGCGCGGCTCGTCGGCTCCGGCGCCGAGCGCCCTCACCGCGGCGAGGGTGGCGAGGGTGTCGTCGGAGCGCAGGAAACCCTCGACGCGCGTCTCACCCTCCGCCATCGCTCCGATCAGCGCCGCGCGGTGCGAGATCGACTTGTCGGCGGGCGGCCGCAGCCTGCCGCGCAGCGGCCCCGACGGCTCGAACCGGGTCACGGTCCCCGTCAAATGCCGATCACTCCTCGCTGGGGACGATCGCGACCGAGTGCCCGAGATCGCGCACGATCTCGCTCGCGCGCTCGGCCTCCCGCTCGCCCGCGATCCACAGCGACACGGCACCCGAGCTCATGTCGGCGGCCGGGTACAGCGCCATGTCCTCGATGTTGACGCCTGCGCGCCCGAGCGCAAGCGCGACCTCGGCGACGATCCCGGGCTTGTTCGGGACCGCGACCCGCAGCTCGCGGACCGGGCCGCCGACGAGCTCGCCCTCGAGCAGCCGCCGGCGGCTGTCGAGCGCGGTGCGGTGCCAGGCGGCGACCATCTCGGGATCGCCCGAGCGCAGCAGCTCGGCGGCGGCCTCGAGCCGCTCGACCACGGCGTCGACCGCGCTCGCGACGGCTTCGCGATTGCTCGCGAAGATGTCGGCCCAGATCGCCGGGTTCGAGCCCGCGACGCGTGTCGTGTCACGAAAGCTCGGCCCAACCTCGGGCATCCCCTCGGACTCCTCGGCTAGCGCCGCCGCCCCCTGGGCCGCGAGCACGTTCGCGAGCACGTGCGGGAGGTGGCTGACCGTCGCCATCACGCGGTCGTGGGTGTCGGGGTCAATCGCCTGCGGGCGGGCTCCCATGTCGGCGATCGCGCGCTGGAGGCGGTCGTACATGATCCCGCTCGAGCGCTCGCTCGGCACCAGGTACCAGCGCACCCCCTCGAAGAGGTCGGCGCGCGCGTTCTCGACCCCGGACGTCTCCGCGCCCGCGAGCGGATGCCCACCGATGAACCGCTCCGCCGCCTCGCCCAGTGACTGCGGCAGCCCCGCGATCAGCTCGCGCTTCGTCGATCCGACGTCGGTGACGGCCGTGTCGTCCCCGCTCTCGTCGAGCGCCTCGGCGACGAGCCGCGGCAGCGCCCCGACCGGGGCGGCGCAGAACACGACCTCGGCGCCGGAGACCGCCTCGGCGACCGAGCCGCATGCTCGATCGACCGCGCCGAGGTCGGCCGCGCGGCCGAGCGTCGCCGGATCGCGGTCGTAGCCCGCGACCTCGGCCTTGAGCCGCCGCCTCGCCGCGAGCCCGATCGAGCCGCCGATCAGGCCGACGCCGAGGACGGCGACCCTCATTTCTAGACTCGCGAGACTTCCTTGCCGGCTATCTCGGCGACGCGCTGGACCTGCTCGGCGTAGTCGGCGAACACCTCGGTCGGGATCGCCTGCGGTCCGTCGCAGATCGCCTCCTCGGGCTCGCTGTGGACCTCGACGATGATCCCGTCGGCGCCCGCCGCGGCCGCCGCCAGCGACATCGGCTGGACCCAGTCGCGCCGCCCCGCCGCGTGGCTCGGGTCGACGATCACCGGCAGGTGGCTGAGCTCGTTCAGCACCGGGATCGCGAGCAGATCGAGCGTGAACCGGTACGCGGTCTCGTGCGTCCGGATCCCGCGCTCGCACAGCATCACGCGCTCGTTGCCCTCCTTGAGGATGTACTCCGCCGCCATCAGCAGCTCCTCGAGCGTCGCCGAGAGTCCGCGCTTCAAAAGCGCCGGATGGCCCGAGCGGCCGATCTCGGTCAGCAGGACGTAGTTCTGCATGTTCCGAGCTCCGATCTGGAGCACGTCGGCGACCTCGAGCACGTCCTCGAGATCGCGCACGTCCATCAGCTCGGTGACGATCGGCAGCCCCGTCCGCTCCTTTGCCTCCTGGAGCAGCGCCAGGCCCTCGCTGCCGAGGCCCTGGAAGCTGTACGGCGAGGTTCGCGGCTTGTACGCACCGCCGCGCAGCATGCTCGCGCCGGCGTCGGCGACGCACTCCGCAACCTCGAGCGTCTGCTCGCGGCTCTCGACCGTGCACGGGCCCGCGATCAGGGCGAAGTTGTCGCCCCCGACGCGGCGCCCGTCGATTTCGAGCACGCTTCGCCCGCCCTTCCCGAACTGGGCCGAGGCGAGCTTGTACGGCTTCAGGATCGGGACCAGGTGGTCGACCCCGGGAGCGCCCTCCAGCCCGAGGCTCTGAACTCGGTCGCGGTCGCCGATCGCCCCGATTACGGTCAGCAATTCGCCCTTCGAGACGTGGGCGGAGCAGCCCACCGACTCGACTCGCTCGACGACCGCGTCGATCTGCTCCTCGGTCGCCCCCTCTTTCATCACGATCATCATCGGATTACTGCCTTTCGAAGAACCCTTGTGAAGTCCTTTTCGCGATCTACTCGGTCCGGAACGGCCTAACGCGTAGGCCTTCTATCGGCGCCCGGCTGTGCTGTTCAGGTTCCTACGAGTGAGGCCGCCGGCCGGACGCCTAGGTAAATCGCCAGAAGTAGTAGTAGGCACGCCAAGTGGCGCCGGGGGCGGCGCTTTCATCGGTCGACGTGCGACGGCGACTCATCGCGAAGAATTGTGGCACGGATGACGGCGGCTGGCAAACCCGCACCTTGCGAGGCCCCACGGACCGGGCACCGCTACCGCTTGACCTTCAGCCCCTTGCTCTGGGCGTTAGCGGAGCCGCCAGCGGGTGTGAACGTGATCGCGGCCTTGACCTTGACCTTGTGCTTGCGCTTCAGCTTCTTCTTCGCCGTCTTGGTCAGCTTCAACGGCACCTGAACGGTCTCGGCGTCGCTCGCCGTCGCGCTCGACGGCTTCAGCAGCAGCTTCTTCTTCTTCTTCTTCTTCGCCGCGGCCGCATCCTTGACGTCGATCTCACCCGGTCCGGGAACCGTCACGGACACCTTCTTCTTCTTCGCCTTGCCGATCGTGAAGTTGTTGTCGGGGGGCGCTCCACCGCCGCCGCCGCCGGGCGTCGACGGCACGAGCTCGTCGGCGCCGATGTCGACCCCGCCGCCCTGGACGCGGGCCTGCCCGTCGACGTCAGCCGAGCCGGCCTGTCCGAGCGGATCGCTGGAGGTCCCGGCGTCGATCGTCGGCGAGCCGGTGAGCTCGTGGTAGCCGTCCGCGGCGAGCCGGGGCGCCGCCTCCTGGTTCGTGGCCGTTCCGGCCGGAGTAACCACGGCCGGGATCCCCACCGGGTCTGGGGTGTCCTCGAAAGTGGTGTCGTAGTTCGAGTGGTCCAGGTTGACCGTCGAGCCGACCGTGCCAGGCTCGGTCTGAGCCTCGACATCCGTACCGGCGCCGTTCGCGATCACGTTCGTGGCGCTCAGAGTCACATCGGCATTCGACGTGTCCGCGTACGCGAGCACACCGACGCCATTCGCGGCGTTGGCGGTCGTGGTGACGTTGCGCAGCGAGGCCGTCACGGTCAGGTCTCCGTCGGAGACGAGTGCCACGCCGTAGCCGCCCGGCCCCGTGGCCACGCAGGCGCTGTCGCGGATCAGCGCACCCGCGAAGAGCAGGCAGGCCGCCTTCGAGGAGCTCCGGACGAGGAGCTGGTCGCCGACCGCACCACCACCGAGCGCGATGCCGCCGGAGCCCGTCTGGTCAATCTCGAGATCGCGGAGCTTGGTCCCGGTCGGGCCGCCAAGCCCGATCGCCTCCGACGGGGCAGCCGCATCGATGACCGGGCGCGCGCCCCCGGAGGCCCCGTGGACGTCGATCATCTTCTTGGTTCCGATCATCGACGTCAGCACGTAGTCAGGGGGGCCCGGCTCGACGATGACCTCGTCCCCGTCCGAAGCGTCGGTGATGGCAGTCTTGAGGTCGCACGGATCCGCCGAGGGGCACGTCGGATCCACTCCAGTACCCGTGGGGGACGCGTAGCGCGTCGTCGCCGCCCCGGCCGGGGAGGCCGCGATCAGCGCGAGAGCCGCGGCGGTCGCGACGACCCCGAGCGCGGTACGACCCCGCGTTGCGGCAATTCCTGTCTGCGTGCATCCGTCCTTGGACACTCTGCCGATGATTAGATCGGCCAAACGAGGCCGAAGCTTTAGCCGGTCGGGCGACCCAAGAAGCGCGCGACCGCGCCGTCGAGCTCGATCTCGACCGCCTCGAGCCCCGCCGCCCCCATCCAGGCGCGGAGCCGCTCGACCCTGATCGGCGCCCCGAAGACGCCGGAGCGGCTGTAGGCGCGGAGCAGGGCGTCCTGCCGACGTCCGGCGCCGGGCACCACGACGGTGCCGCGGACCTCACCGCCCGCCCGCACGACCCGTCCCATCTCGGACACAGCCCGCTCCGGGTCGGTGAAGCAGTGGAGCCCATTGTAGGAGATGCAGAGGTCGAAGCTCCCGTCGTCGAATGGGAGCGCCGCGGCGTCGGCCTCGACGAGCTCGACTCCCTCGATCCCGCGCTGCTCGGCCTCTTCTCGCGCTCGCTGAAGCATGTGCGGCGAGAGGTCGGCGGCGACGTAGCGAAGATCCGATCCCGGGCGCAGCCCCCGGAACGCGACCCCGCCTCCACACGGCACGTCGAGGATCGCCGTCCCGTCCGGGACCGTGGCCAGGCGCGCGATGTCGGCGTACAGCGAGCCGGCGTCGTGGCCCCACATCAGTCGCGCAAGCGGGCGCGCGATGCGCTCGCGCTGGACCCCGGCATCGTAGATCGCCGACTTGATCCGGCCGGCCCGCCAGCGATCGCTCGTGCCCGTCATCGACGCGAAGGCTAGGTCGCGGGCGAACAAATAGACTCGCCGCCGTAGTGGGGCGCTCCGCGACGATCGCGACCGACGCGATGTTCGCCGCCGAACCTGGAGCGGTATGGCGAGCCGTCGCCTTCTATGAGGAAATTGACCACGCGCCCCCGCTCCTGCTGCGTATCGCGCTCCCCCGCCCGCTGCGCTCCGAGGGCCCGAAGGACCGCGTCGGCGGCCTTGTCCGCTGCACCTACATGCGCGGCCACCTCGTCAAACGGATGACCGAGGTCGAGGAGGAGCGGCTGCTCGCCTTCGACGTCGTCGAGCAGGAGCTGCGCTTCGGAGCCGGCGTGAGGCTGCTCGGCGGCCGCGTCGAGCTGCGCCCCGAGGCGGGCGGCACGCGGCTGACGATGGCGACGCGGTTCGTCTCCCGCCCGCTCCGCCCGCGGGCCGTTTGGGAGCCGGTCGAAGGGTGGCTCGTCCACGCCTTTCACCGCCACGTGCTCGAGGGCACGCGGCGCCGACTCGCGAGGGCGCCGGCCTCAGCCCCGGCTACAGCGCCTCTCGCAACGCGGCGATGAAACGCTCGTTCTCGCTCGGCGTCCCGTAGTTGACGCGGATGTGGCCGGGCCCGCCGAGCTGGTCGCCGGCGCGGACGATGATCCCGGCGCGGCCGAGCTCGTGGACGAGCTCCTGCTCGTCGCGATCGCCGAGCGCGATCCAGGAGAAGTTCGCCTGGCTTTCGGCAGTCCCGAGCCCGAGAGCGTGGAGAGCCTCCTCGACGCCGATCCGCTCGGCGACCGTGCGCTCGACCCGCCGGGTGACGTCGTCCTCGTGCAGGATCGCCTCGGCGGCCGCGGCCTGGGCGATCGAGTTGACCGAGAACGGCTGCCGGACCGCGTCCATCGCGGCGCGAAGCCTCGGCGCGCAGATCGCGTAGCCGACGCGCAGCCCGGCCATCCCGTAGCACTTGCTGAACGTCCGCATGCAGACGAGGTTGGGGAACCGGCGCTGGAGATCGAGCGTCGAGCTCGGGTCCTCGACGACCTGGAATTCGACGTAGGCCTCGTCGAGGATCACCGTGACGTGGTCGGGCACGCGCTCCATGAACGCCCCGATCGCCTCGGAGTCGAGGTAGGTCGCGGTCGGGTTGTTGGGGTTGCAGACGAGCGCAAGCTGGGTCGAGGCCGTGAGCTCGTTCGCGATCGCGTCGAGGTCGTGCCGGTAGCCGTCGCTGAGCGGAACGCGGATCTCGCGTGCGCCGGACAGCGCCGCGGCGTGCGGGTACATCGAGAACGCGGGCCACGCGAAGACAATCTCGGAGCCGGGCTCGCACAGCGCCTCGGCCGCTGCGAGCAGCAGCTCGCAGGAGCCGTTGCCGACCGCCACCCGCGCCGGGTCGGACTCGTGGCGCTCGGCGATCCGGTGGCGAAGCTCGCGTGCGTTCTGGTCCGGGTAGCGATTCGACTCCTCCGCCGCCCGCGCGACCGCCTCGATCACCGCCGGGTGCGGCGGCCACGGCGACTCGTTCGAGGCCAGCTTGACGACGTCCTCGGCGCCGAACGTCTCGCGCGCCTCAGACTCGCGCATGCCGGCGTCATAGTGGGGCATCCGCGCGAGCTTCTCGGCAAAGGTCACCGCCATGGGCTCATTGTGCTGACTCGAGGTCGGCGCGAAGCTTCTGCGTCTCGCCGAGGTAGGTGTGTGCGGGCGCGTGGTTCGCCGGGCCGTAGAAGTGGACCATGACCCGGATCACGCCCTTCATCGACCCGGGCACATCGACCTCGCGCGCGCACAGCAGCGGCACGGTGTCGAGGCCGATCTTGCGCGCGGCGACCGCCGGGAACTCGGCGTTGAGATCCGACGTCACGGTGAACAGGCAGCTCACCATCCGGGCAGGCTCGAGCTCGTTGCGCTTCATCAGCTCGAGCATCAGCTCCTCGGTGCCGGCGACGATCGCGTCGGCGTCGTTGCGGGCCACCGTCGCGCCGCGCGCCGCCCACAGACGCTGTCCTGAGTCAGTGCTCATCGCCGCGCATCCTCCCAGAGGCGCTCGATCTCGTCGCTGCCGAGCCGCCGGGCCGCGCCCTCGTCGAGCCCCTCGAGCCGCATCGAGCCGAACCCGGTGCGAACGAGCGACTCGACGCGGTTGCCGACCGCGTCGGCCATGCGTCGAATCTGGCGGTTGCGCCCCTCGCGGATCGTGAGCTCGATCTCGCGCGGGCCGACGCGGTCGACCTCGGCCAGCGCGGTCGGGCCGTCGTCGAGCTCGATACCGCGACGCAGGCGGCGGAGCTGGTTCTCGGTCGGCTCCCGTTTCAGCTTCGCGCGATAGGTCCGCGGCACCTCGTAGCGGGGGTGCGTGAGCAGGTTCGCAAGCTCGCCGTCGTTGGTGAGCAGGATCAGCCCGGTCGAGTCGGCGTCGAGCCGCCCGACCGGATACAGCCGCAGCGGGCTCTCGACAAGATCGACGACGGCGCGGCGGCGACCCGGCTCGCGCGCGGTCGAGGTGACGCCGAGCGGCTTGTTGACGGCCCAGACCTCGCGCGTCTCGGGCCTGACCTCGTGGCCCTCGACCGCAACGCCGCTGCCCTCGTCGACGTCGCGCGCGGGGTCGGTCACGACCTCGCCGCCGACGCTCACCCTCCCCTCCGCGATCAGCTCCTCGGCGCGCCGCCGCGACGCGACGCCCGAGTGAGCCAGGTACCTCGCGAGGCGCACGGGAACGCGAAGAGCCTGGCTATTCCGCCCGCTGCTCGCCGGCCTTCAGCAGGCGCTCGCGGAGGTCCGCCTCGACCTCGGGGGTGGGGTCGAAGCGCGCGACGTCGGGTAGCTCGTCGATGCCGCGAAGGCCGAACAGCTTCTCGAACAGCTCGCTCGTCTTGTAGATCACGGCGCCGAAGCGCGAGCGGCCCGACTCCTCGATCAGGCCCCGCTCGGTCAGCGTCCCGACCGCCGACTCGGAGGCGACGCCGCGGATGCGGGCGATCTCGGGGCGCGAGACCGGCTGCAGGTAGGCGACGATCGCGAGCGTCTCGGCCTGCGCCTGGGTCAGCGGCGGGGTCCGCGGGTTCGCGAGCAGTCGGCGCGCGGCCTGCTCGGCGATCGGATCCGCGGCGAGCGTGTACCCGCCGGCGACCTCGCGCAGGACGACGCCGCGGCGCCCCGGATCGAGCTCCTCGGCGAGCAGCTCAAGCGCCGCCTCGATCTTCGCCTCGCTCTCGTCGCACGCCTCGACGAGGCGCTCGAGGCTGACGGGCTCGGGCGAGAGAAAGAGCAGCGCCTCGACCGTGCGCGAGAGATCGACCGCGCTCGGCATCAGCCGCCCTCGCCCTTGACGATCTCGATCGGCCCGAAGGTCTCGTGCTGCTCCCATGTCGCCTCGCCGCGGCGGTGCATCTCGAGCAGCGCGAACAGCGTCACCGCCTGGGTGAGGCGGTCCTCGTTCGCGAACACCTCGTCGAAGTCGAACCGCGGCCGGCTCGAAAGCACCTCGCGAAGTATCCGCAGCCGGCGCTCGAGCGAGACCGTCGGCCGGATGTGGCTCGTGTCTGGCGGCGGCGGGATCCGCAGCAGGCCTCCAACCGCCTCGCCGAGGCGGTCGGGCTCGTAGACACGGATGGCCGAGTCGACCGCGACCCTGCGGAGATCGGGCGGGAGCGGCGCCACCCGGTAGAGGTAGCGGCACTCGGCGCCGAAGCGCCCGTCGAGGTAGGCGGCGGCGTCGCGGTAGCGGCGGTACTCGAGCATCCGCGCGAGCAGCTCCTCGGCCGCCTCCTCGGGGGCGAGGTCGATTTCGTCCTCGTCGTCGCGCGGCAACATCAGCCGCGACTTCAGCTCCAGCAGCGCGGCGATCAGGACGAGGAACTCGGTCGCCGACTCGAGGTCGAGCTCGCCGACCTGCTCGAGATGGTCGAGGTAGGAGAGGACGATCTCGCCGAGGTCGACGTCCAGCAGGCTGATCTCCTCGCGCAGCACGAGCGCCATCAGAAGGTCGAACGGACCCGAGAAGACGTCGAGGTCGAGCTCGAGATCGCCGCTGCGCATCGGCTACACAGTAGGCGCCGGCCGGCCCCGCCGCGCCCTAGCGCGACTTGCCGGCGAGCGCCGCGCACGCGGCGAGCTCGAAGACGTTGCGGAGCTGGGAGAAGATCGCGGGGGGGCCGATCGCGCCGGAGAGCTGCTGGTTCGCCGTGACGACGACCGAGCGCTTGCCGTCTGCGCTCGCGGCGATGAACTGCGTGTACCCGGGAAGGTTTCCGGTGTGGCCGTAGACGGTCCCGCACTTCGTCTGATAGCGGTAGACCGCGAGCCCACTGGAGTTGTCGCCGGGCCCCGGCGGATCGCCGGCGGAGTCGGGCACGAAGCTCAGCTGCTGGCGGCGCAGTTCCTTGCTGATCAGGCGCCCGCCGACGTCCGCGCGAATGAAGGTGTTGAGATCGCGAGGCGTCGATGTCATCCCTCCCGACGCCCAGATGCCGGACATGCTCAGCAGGCGGCTGACGTCCTCGGCGGGCTGACCGGGCGTGAGGTCGTATCCGTGTATGAACGGGCGCGGGATATCGAAGCCTTCGGGAAGGCTCGTCTGCTTCAGCCCGAGCGGCTTGAAGAGCAGCTTGCGGAGCTGGCGCTCGTATGAAAACCCGAGCGCCTTCTCGGCCATCAGCGCGACGACGATGTTGTCGGTATCCGAGTAGCCGTACCGGGTGCCGGGCGGGAACTCGAGGCCCTTGTCCCTGACGGCGTCGATGATGTCGTTCGGGCTGAAGTACTGGCGGGGGTTGGCGAGGAACTTGGCGATGAACGCGGGGCTCTTCTCGTACGACGGAATACCGCTCGTGTGCTGGAGCAGCTCTCGCAGCGTCACCGCGCTCCACGCGGCCGGGAGGTCGGGGCGAACCTCGCCAATCGTGTCGTCGAGGGAGAGCACGCCGTGGTCGACGAGGATCAGCGCGACCGCGCCGTTGAACGCCTTCGAGGTGCTCGCGATCCGCACATGGTCGTCGGCGCGGAACGGCCGTCCGCTGAGCACCGTTCTGCGGCCCGCTCGATGGAATCGCACCTTGCCGCCGCGGTCGACGAGCGCGGAGACCCCGGGAGGGCCCCCGGTCGTGTGCGCGAGGTCGGCGAGCGCCGTGTCGAGCTTGCGGTCGGCGGACTTCACCCCGCCCGCACTCGCCGGGGCCGCCACAATCCCGATCGCGATCGCCGCGATCGCCGCACACGTCCCCGCCCTGCAAGGTAATCCCGCCCTCAAGATCAGGTCAGAGTAGCCAACGGGCCGCCGGCTGACGCCGGCGGCCCGCGAATGCGTCGGGCTTACGCGAGCTCAGTTGTAGAGCTGAACGTAGAAGCCGTGCGGTGTGAACGCAGCATTCCTGACGGTGACGATCTCCGCCTGCGGTCCCGAGACCGTGTTGCAGCCGGTTGTGAATCCGCTTCCCGGCAGGCCGACCCGCACCGACAGGTCAGCCGAGTCGGTCGCGGGCATGTCGGCGAAGAAGGTGACAACGAAGAAGGTCAATAGCGGTCCCGCACGGGGCCGACGCCCATCGCCTCGCGGACGTCGGCGAGCGTGTCGGATGCGATTGCGCGCGCCTTCTCCGCGCCGGCGGCGAGCGTGCGCTCGAGAGCGGCCTCGTCCGGGCGCAGCTCGCCATATCGCTCCCTGACCGGGGCGAGGTAGTCGACGACCGCATCGGCGACCGCGGTCTTGAAGTCGCCGTAGCCCGAGCCCTCGAACTCGCGCTCGACCCCCTCCGGCTCGACGCCGCGAACGACCGACAGCACCTCGATCAGGTTCCCGATCCCCGCCTTGTCGTCGCCGCGGCGGACCTCGGATCCCGAGTCGGTGACGGCGCTGCGGACCTTCTTGCGCACCGTCTCCGGCTCGTCGAGCACGTAGACGGTCCCCTGCTCGGTCCCGCCGGTCGTCGTCATCTTCGAGTACGGGTCCTGGAGGTCCATGATCCGCGCCCCGAGGGCGGGGATGCGGTGCTCGGGAACGACGAGCGTCTCGCCGAAGCGCTCGTTGAAGCGCTCGGCGACGTCGCGCATGAGCTCGACGTGCTGGCGCTGGTCGTCGCCGACCGGGACCTCGTTCGCGCGGTAGGCGAGCACGTCGGCCGCCATCAGGATCGGGTAGTTGAACAGCCCCGCGGACACGAACGCCCCCGGCCGCTCCTCGAGCATCGCGCGCTTCTCCTTCCACTGGTGCATGCGGTTGAGGTCACCCCAGGCGGTGACCGCGCCGAGCAGCCACGCGAGCTCGGTGTGCTCGTGGACGTCGCCCTGGCGGAAGAAGATGCAGCGCTCGGCGTCGAGCCCCGCCGCGAGCAGGATCGCGGCGGTGTCGTAGGTGTTGCGGCGAAGCTCGGCGGGGTCGAACGGGACCGTGATCCCGTGCAGGTCGACGACGCAGTAGATCGCCTCGCCGCGATCCTGGCCCTCGACGTACTGCCGGATCGCCCCGATGTAGTTGCCGAGGTGCTTGCGCCCGGTCGGCTGGATCCCCGAGAAGATGCGCATTGGCCCGAGAATCTAGCCGCGGCCGCTCAGGCGGGCGCCTTCTGCGGCTCCGGGGGCCGACCGTCGCCCTCGGCCGAGCGGGCGCACTCTCCCGCCGGCGCCGCGAGCGGCACCTCGCGCTCCTCGGTGCGCTTCGGGTTGCGGAGCCCGATCCCGGCGATCACGCCGCCGACGATCATCAGCACGCCCGCGAGCCCCATTCCGAGGTGGAAGCTGTCCTCGGAGGCGGCCGTGACCGTGGAGTGGATCTGGGTCGCCTCGGCCGGGGGCAGGTCCCTCGTCTTCGCGGCGCCGAGCGGCTTGTTCTTAGCCGACGCCACGGCGTGCTGGCCGGCCGGGCTCAGCTTCGTACCGGCGAGGCCGTGGTCGATCTTCGACGTGAAGCTGCCCGCGATCACGGCCCCGAGGATCGCGATCGCGAGCAGGCCCGCAACCCGCGAGACGCCGTTGTTGATCCCTGAGGCGACCCCGACGTGGCGCTCCTCGACCGAGTTCAGCGCGGTCGCGGTCAGCGGCGCAACCGTCGCCGAGAGCCCGAGCCCGAACACGATCACGGCCGGGAGGCAATCCGTGACGTACGAGCTGCCCGCGTCCATGCGCAGGAACATCAGCAGCCCGATCCCTCCGACGATCGGCCCGATGCACATCGGCAGCCGGGGCCCGATCCCGGTCGCGATCCTGCCGAAGTAGGGCGAGAGCACGAACAGGATGATCGAGATCGGCGTCGTCGCCAGACCCGCCTCGAGCGGCGAGTAGCCGACCGTCTGCTGGAGGAACAGCGTGATGAAGAAGAACGCACCGATCAGGCCGGCGTAGACGATCAGCGTCTCGATGTTCGTGACCGCGAAGTTGCGGATCCTGAACAGGCCGAGGTCGAGCATCGAGTGCCTGTACCTGGACTCCCAGAGGAGGAAGAACGCGAAGCAGGCGACCCCCGCGACGAGCGGGATCCACACGATCGGGGCCGCCCACCCGTGGGTCGGCTGCTCGATCAGGGCGAACACCGGCCCCCCGAGGCCGAGCGCCGAGAGGACGATCCCGCGCCAGTCGAGCGTCAGGTCCGCCTCCGGGTCGGAGCTCTCAGCGACCGCGCGCCGCGTCATCAGCACGGTGAAGATGACGAGCGGGATATTGACCCAGAAGATCGCGCGCCACGACAGCGCCTCGATCAGCGCCCCGCCCCCCGCCGGGCCGATCACGGTTGCGATCCCCGTCCACGCAGTCCACGTCCCAACCGCCTTGCCGCGCTCCGCGCCATCGAACGTCGCCGCAAGAATCGCGAGCGAACCGGGGACGAGCAGCGCCCCTGTGAAACCCTGGGCGGCGCGCGCCACAATCAGGACGCCCGAGCTGGGCGCCAGTGCGCACGCCGCCGAGGTGATCGCGAATCCGACGAGCCCGATCAGGAACATCCGCCGGCGACCGAACTGGTCGCCGAGCGAGCCGCCCACGAGCAGCAGCGAGACGAGCGCGAGCAGGTAGGCCTCGACGACCCACTGCTGATCGGCAAGCCCGACCTGGAGGTCGTCGCTGATCGCCGGCAGGGCGACGTTGACCACGGTCGCGTCGAGGAACACGACCGTCGAGCCGAGGATCGTCGCGACGAGCGTGAGGATCTGGATGCGGCGCTCGACCACTGCCTCCAGTCTCGCAGGCCCGCCCTTCGCCCGATCAGCGCGTAACGAATCCGGCACACTGCCCGTCTACACGCCATGGCTGAAGACGACCTCACCAAGATCAGCGACCTGCTCCACGAGGCGGGCGAAACCCACCACATCGTCTTCCGGATCACCGACGGTGCCGACGACGACTGGGCGTCGTGGTACTCGGACTGGCTCACGAGCCACTCCGAGCTCCCCGACCTGCTCGGGATGAAGCCGGTCCGCAGCGAGCTCACGTACATGCTCGTACGGCTCGACAGGGAGTTCACCGACGAGGATCCGGGCGGCAAGTGGGAGGACTTCTACGCCGCGAAGCTAGCGAAGCACTTCTCCGGCTGAATCACCAACACCCCTTAGGGCTCGGGTGGCTCGCGGAGCTGCTGGGCCGGGGTGAAGAAGTTGCGGTAGGCGAGCGTCGTCGCGATCAGCGCGGCGAGCGAGACGCTGCCGAGCAGCGTCCAGACGAGGATCAGCTGCAGCCGCACCGCGTCGGTGGGGTTGGCGCCGGCGAGCAGCATCCCGACCATCGTCCCCGGGAAGAAGATCAGCCCCATCGTCTTCGTCGAGTCGATGAGGTTGATCGTCCCCGAGCGCAGGCTCGAGCGCACGATCGGCATCGCCGCCTCGGCCGCGGTGGCGCCGAGCGCCAGGGTCGCCTCGATCTTGCGGGCCTGGGAGTGCATCTCGTCTCCGAGCCGGTTCAGCGCCGTCGCCGACGCGGTCATCGAGTTGCCGACGACCATCCCGCCGACCGGGACCAGGAACCGCGCCTCGGGCTTGAAGATCCCGAGCCCGACGACGAGCGCGAGCGTGCTCCCGCCGCCGAGCGCGAGCGCGATCAGAAGCGGCCAGAACGCCCCGGGGACGTGGCGCGCGCGCTGGCGGGCCGTGAAGGCGCCGAACACGACCATCACCGCGATCAGCGCGAACACGAACAGCAGGTTGTCCTCGTCGAAGATCAGCTTGATCACGTAGCCGATCGCGGTCAGCTGGATGAACGAGCGCACGACGGCGATCGCGATGTCGCCCTCGAGCGCGGTGCGCCGCCATACCGAGACGGCGATCGCGAGCGCGACGAGGACGAGCGTCGCCGCGACCTCGCCGAGGGTGACGTCGATCGCGCCGCTATTCGCCACAGCAAGCGGCGTCATGCCGACAGCAGCTCCCCGGCCGCGCCCTGCGCGGTCACGCGCCCGTCGTCGAGCCGCACGACCCAGTCCGACATCCGCCGCGCCTGCTCGAGGTCGTGGGTGACGAGGACGAGCGAAACGTCCACGCGCTCGCGAAGGTGAAGCAGCGTCGCTTCGACGGCGCCTCGCGCTTCGAGGTCGAGCGCCGAGGTCGGCTCGTCGAGCAGCATCACGTCGGGCTCGCCGGCGAGCGCGCGCGCGAGCATCGCCCGCTGCTGCTCGCCGACCGAGAGCCGCTCCGCGGAGCGATCGGCGAACGAGGCGTCGAGGCCCGCGAGGCCGAGCAGGCGCCCGGGGTCGGGCTCGCGCCCGGCTAGCTGCGCCGCGAAGCGGATGTTGTCCTCGACCGTCCCGTCGAGCAGCGCCGGGAGCTGGGGAACGAGCGAGACCTCGCGGCGGAGCTCAAGCGGGTCGAGCTCGCGCACGTCGCGCCCGCCGTAGCGGACCCGGCCCGAGTCGGGGTCGACGAGGCGGTTCAGCAGCCGCAGCAGGCTCGACTTGCCCGATCCCGACGGGCCCGCGACGCAGCTCGCGCCGCGCGGCAGCGTGAGCGTCGCGTCGCGGAGAACGTGGCGCTTGCCGCGGGTCAGGCTGACTGCGTCGAGCTGGAACAGCACAGGCGGATTATCGGGCTGCCCGCGGAGCGATGAGTTCCGCGGCCTCGGGCGGTCATTACGGGCGTGAACACAGACGCGACGCAAGATCGCGCCCGGGCCGGGGTTTCCCGAGAGGGAACCGTCGGTAGTCTCAATATTCAGAACCATGGCTAGAGCGATCTGGAGTGGATCGATCAGCTTCGGGCTCCTGAACGTGCCCGTGAAGCTGTACAGCGCGGTCTCGAAGCAGAACATTCGCTTTCGCGAGCTGCGCGAGGGCGACGGCTCGCGCGTACGCCACAAGCGCGTCGCCGAGGCCGACGGCGAGGAGGTCCCCTACGACAAGATCGTCAAGGGCTACGAGATCTCCCCCGACGAGTACGTGGTTCTCGACCGCGACGAGCTCGAGGAGCTCGACCCGAAGAAGACGCGCGCGATCGAGATCAAGGACTTCGTCGACCTCGACGAGATCGACCCGATCTACTTCGAGCAGCCCTACTACCTCGGCCCCGACAAGGGTGCCGAGAAGGCGTACGCGCTGCTGACGAAGGCGATGACCGAGGAGCACAAGGTCGCAATCGCGCGCTTCGTGCTTCGCAACAAGGAGCACCTCGCGACGGTCCGCCCGATGGGCGACGTGCTGACGCTGACGACGATGCGGTTTGCCGACGAGGTGGTCCCCGCGTCCGACCTCGACGAGGTCACGGCCCAGGACGGGGGCGACATCGACAAGCGCGAGGTCGAGATGGCGAAGCAGCTGATCGGATCGCTGGCGAGCGACTTCCAGCCCGAGGGCTACCGCGACGAGTACCGCGAGGAGCTTCTGGCGCTGATCGAGCGCAAGGCGAAGGGCGAGGCGATCGTCAGCCAGGCGAGCGAGGAGCCGAAGCCGACGAAGGCGCCGGACCTGATGGCGGCTCTCGAGGAGAGCCTCGCGGCGGTCAAGGGCGAGGAGGAGCGCTCATCGAAGCCGAAGTCGTCGAAGCCGCGCTCGAAGTCGAAGGGCGCGAGCAAGAACGGCGCCAAGAAGTCGGGCTCGAAGTCCCGCTCAAGCGGGCGCCGCAAGGCCGCCGCCAAGTCCTAGCGACGCGGCATCGGTGGCAAACGACCGCGAAGTCGACGTCGACGGTCGCAAGCTCAAGCTGACGAACCTCGAAAAGGTCCTGTACCCGGAGTCGGGGTTCACCAAGGGTGAGGTGATCGACTACTACGCGCGAATCGCGCCGGTGATGGTCCCGCACGTCAAGCGCCGGCCGATGACCCTGAAGCGGTATCCCGAAGGCGTCGACGCGGGGCACTTCTACGAGAAGCGATGCCCCAAGCACCGTCCGAAGTGGGTCGGGACGACGCCGATCTACGTCGGCCGCCGCCAAGGGGAGATCGACTTCTGCGTCTGCAACGACCGCGCGACGCTGGTCTGGATGGCACAGCTCGCCTCGATCGAGCTCCACCCCTCGCTGTCGCGGAGCACGACGATGGAGCGCCCGACGGTGCTCGCCTTCGACCTCGACCCCGGCGAGCCCGCGACCGTGATCGAGTGCGCGCGGGTCGCGCTGCGACTCCGGGACCTGTTCGGCGACCTCGGCGTCGAGTGCTTCCCGAAGGGGTCGGGGTCGAAGGGGATCCAGGTCTACGTGCCGCTGAACGGGAGGGCGACCTACGAGCAGACGAAGCCGTACGCGCGCGCGGTCGCACGCCTGCTCGAGAAGCGGTTCCCGAGGGAGGTCGTCTCGAAGCAGAACAAGGATCTCCGCAGGGGCAAGGTGCTCGTCGACTGGAGCCAGAACGACGAGAAGAAGACGACGGTCGCCGTGTACTCGCTGCGTGCGCGCGAGCGCCCGACCGCGTCGGCGCCTCTGACCTGGGACGAGATCACCGACGCCGCCGACAGCGGCAAGCCTGAGGGCCTCTACTTCGAGGCCGGCGAGCTGCTCGAGCGGGTCGAGGACCGCGGCGACCTGTTCGCACCGGTCCTCGAGCTGAAGCAGAAGCTTCCGCAGGTCGAGTAGGTCAACGCCGACGCGAGGCGTCGAACTCGCGCTGGAGGCCGAGCTTTGCGGCCACCTTGCGCATCTCGCGACGCTGATCCGGAAGGACGAAGCTGGCGGCGACGCCGGACGCACCCGCGCGGCCGGTGCGGCCCGTGCGGTGGATGTAGACGTCGTGGTCCTCGGGGGCGTCGAAGTTGACCACGTGCGTGATGTCCTCGACGTCGATGCCGCGCGAGGCGACATCGGTGGCGACGAGCGTGTCGCAGCCGCCCTGCTCGAAGCTGGCGAGGGCGCGGCGGCGCTGATTCTGGTTCTTGTTCCCGTGAATCGCCAGCGCCTGAATCCCGTGGCGGGCGAGCTTCCTCACCAGGCGGTCGGCGCCGTGCTTGGTACGCACGAAGACGAGCGTGCGGCCCCGCTCATCGTCGCGGAGCTGCTCGACCAGCGCCTCGAGCTTGGCGTCATGGCGGAGGTGGACGAAGCGGTGCTCGACGTCGGCCTCGTGCTCGACCTTCGGGCGGTGGACGTGGCGTTTCGGATTCCGCGTGTACGCGGCGGCCAGCTTGCCCGCGGCGCCCTCGAGGGTCGCGCTGAAGAACAGCGTCTGGCGCTTCGCGGCCGTCCTCGCGACGATCCGGTCGACGGCGGGCTTGAAGCCCATGTCGAGCATGCGGTCGGCTTCGTCGAGAACGAGGATGCCGACGTTCTCGAGGCTGAGGTGGCCGCGCTTGAGGAGGTCCTCGAGGCGCCCGGGGGTCGCAACGACGACATCGGCCTTCGCGGCGCGCTTCGCCTGCGCCGGGATGCCGACGCCGCCGTACACGGCGGCGATCCGCAGGCTCTTCGCCTCGGCGACCGTGCGCAGCTCGTCGACGATCTGCTCGGCGAGCTCGCGGGTAGGCGCGAGCACCAAGCCGGCGGGCCGTCGCGCCCCCGGCTTGATGCGCTCGACGATCGGCACGCCGAAGGCCAGCGTCTTGCCGGACCCGGTCGGCGACTGCACGAGAACGTCGTCACCTGTGAGAACGTCGGCGACGCACATCCGTTGGACTGCAAATGGCTCGGTGATGCCGCGCTTGGCGAGCGCGCCCACGACTGGGCGAGACACGCCGAGATCGGCGAATGATTCGGAAGACATATATGTGCTCCTTATGAGTTCTTGGGGGGAAGTCCAGCGACCCCAAGAGCTAAGAAGCACGCGGAGAAACGGAACCTCTCGGGCAACGAATCCGCGTGGCGGCGGTCACCCGACGCGATCCACGCTAGCAGGCGGGCCGCTCTATGCGCGCGGCTGGGTCCGCTGGTGCAGCCGCATCCGCGCCTTGCGGACGGCCAACGTCGAGGTGTGGCATGCGTTCGCGATCCGATTGTCCGGGCGCTCGGGATCGCGCTCGATCTCGAACTCGATCCGCGCGTTGGAGCGGGCGCGCTGGCGGTCGGGCGGCGGGGCGCCGTCCGGCAAGTCGTCGATCGCCTCGTCACCCGCGCGGTCGCGCCGGCAGGAGAGGCAGTGCAGCTCGCCGCCTTCGTCCGCCCAGCTTTCCGGCCGTCCCTGAGTCTCCGCCCCGGGCAGCCAGCTGACCGTCATCCCGCAGCGGGAGCAGGTCCAGCGGGTATTCGCATCGGTAGGAGCAGGCGCGGAGCTCGACATCTAACAACCTTCCATGCCCTCTGGCTCAGGGTTCGCGCGAGGGACGAGGGAGTAGGACCACCGAGCGAATGCTTCACCCTTCAGTGTAGGGGGCGCGCAGGCGGCGGCGCCCTTGGCGTTCGGCGTGTACCACGTGGGGTCCTTCGTCGCGTCAGGGCCGTGCTCATCGGTTGCGGTCGTGACCGAGAAGTCGCCAGAGCCCGGGCCCGGCACCGAGCCGATGATGCTCGCCGCGACCGCCGTGTGCTCGTCGTCACACGCCCTTGTGCCAGGTGCGCGCGGCAGCACTAGTTGGAGCTGAGGACGGCGGAGCGGGATGCCTCGGCGAGCCGTCATCTGGAGGCGAGCTCGAGCCAGTTCGCAAACAAGCGGCGTGCCGACGGATGCAACTCCTCCGCACGGCGCTCCACGTCCGCGAGGAAGGCGTCGCCCCGCTCCTCCCCTAGCGTGCGGGCGAGCGAGCTGCGATAGGCCGGAACGCGTGCCCACTCCCGGGCCATCTCGGGCGTGACCTCGAGATGAAACTGGACGCCGTAGGCGCACTCGCCGACCTGAAAGGCCTGGTTGGAGACCAGCGGCGAGCGCGCGAGACGGACCGCACCGGTCGGCAGCTCGAAGCTGTCGCCGTGCCATTGCAGCGATTCGAACGCGTCGTCGATGCCCGCGAACAGAGGGTGCCGCCGGCCCTCGGCGGTGAGCTCCACCGGAAGCAGCCCCACCTCGGCGCCGTCGAGCGCGTAGACGCGGGCGTCGAGCGCCGCAGCGAGCAGCTGAACGCCGAGACAGACACCTAGGAAGGGCAGCCCCGCGTCGACCGCATCCCGAACCAGCCCCCTCTCGGCTCCGAGCCAGGGGTGTTCACCGTCATCCGTGGCCCCCATCGGACCGCCCATCGCAAGCACAGCGTCGAACTCGCGCCAGTCGGGAAGCGCCGCGCCCTCGTCGAGCTCGACCGCGACTTCCTCGACGTCGCGCGCGCGCATCACCTCGGAAAACACGCCCGGGTGCTCGCAGGCGATGTGCTGGAGAACGAGGACGCGCATCGCTACTGCGCCTTGCGAGCGTGGCGCCGGGTCAACCGCCGCCTTTCTTCTTCGAGCTCGGGTGCGGTCCCGGGATCTGGTTGTCGACACTGTCGACCTCCCCGGTGTTCGCGTCGATCTTGACGACGCTCAGGTGCATGAACTTGCGTGCCTGGTCGGGCTTGCCGATCGGGACCGAGAGCGAGACGAACCAGAATGGCTTGCGGCTCAAGCCCTGCCGGAGCAACCGGACCTGCGTCAGCTTCGGCTTGAAGTCGACGTGCTGCTTCGCGATCGCGATCGCCTGGTCCTGGGTGAACCTGATCTGCGCCTGCTGGCAGGACTTCGCGACGACGAAGGCCACAAGGAGCAGCAGGGCGAGCACGGCGACGCGCGGCCAAGTCGGCTTGACGCCGCGCCCGTACTCCTGCCGACGCGACCAGCGCCCGCCTTGATCTGACGCGCGCCGCGAACCGGAGTGCGGCTCCGGCCCGCGGGGAGTGTCGCCCCCGTTGCTCAGGCGGTGGGTCGGAAGTTGATCCCGATGTTGGTGAAGAGCACGATATACAGCACGACTATCGTGCAGATGATTGAGAACGCAAGCATCCCGTACTCGAACGCCTTGACGTGCGTCTGCTTGGGGGGAAACTCGATCTGCTTTCCACCGATCATCTCAGCCCCTCTCCTTAGCCGCGGGCGCCGCTGACGTAGCGGACAAGGCGCCTGTTCTCGTACACGATCCAGCCGATCAGCACCGCGATCGTGACGGCGACGCCGATCCAGGTCAGGGCGTAGTAGGCGCCGTCCGCCGCCTCGCCGCCCTTGCCGTACGTCGTGCCGGGACCGAACGTCATGATCCCGGCGCAGTGCTTGTAGTTCGCCTGGAGGATGAAGTCAGCGGAGTCGTTCACCCGCGCGTTCTCGGTACCGGTCCCGTGGGTGACGCAGGACGGTGCGCTGTCAATTATCGCCGGCATGCGAGCTCCACTCCTTCCTTAGTCGGTCTCGTCCCGATCCCGATCATGATCTCACCAGATCCTTCTCCGCTTCGCGCTGGACCTTCTCGGCAGGCACCCGCGTTCCATCCGGCTCGATCATCAGGTCCTCCGCATGGGCGAACTCGGGCACGTGGATATCCGGCTCGTACTCCGCCTGATCCAGCCCGTCGATCTCGACCTCCTTCGGGACTCGGAGCAGGTTGAGCTTCTTGAGGATGAATGCGGCAACCCACCCCGAGAGGAAGCCGAGCGGCAGGAAGGTTGCAAATCCGATCAACTGGCCCCAGATCGAGCTGTCGACGTTGTTGAGCCCGGTCGGATACCCGGCCGCAAAGATGCCGACCCAGATGATGCCCATGAAGCCGGCCCAGCCGTGAACGGCGACGGCGCCGACCACGTCGTCGACGCGCATGTTCTCCTCGATCCAGGTCCCGACATAGACCACGCCCCCGCCGGTCACCATCGCGAGCAGCCAGCCGAGGGTCGGCGCGTACACGTCGGCGCCGGCCGAGACTCCGATCACGCCGGCGAGGCCGCCCGAGACGGTCCAGAACGGGTCGCCCTTGCTGGTGAAGTAGGCGCCCGTGAAGCCGCCCGCGAAGCCGAACGTGATGATCATCGCGATCGAGCCGAGCGTCGTCGGGCTGAGATAGATGTTCGCCCAGCCGGGGAACGTCGTCGAGGCGATCACGAGGCAGGCAGCGTAGAAGCCGTAGAACCCGGTGAAGATCAGCATCAACCCCATCAAGGTCATATGGATGTTGTGGGGTCTGAAGGTCCGGGCTAGGCCCTCCTTCGTGTACTTGCCGATCCTGGGTCCGAGGTTGAACAGCACCCCAAGCGTGAACGCGCCCGAGACACCGTGCACGACCGACGAGGCGATCGAGTCGTGGAAGCCGAACCGCAGCGTCAGCCATCCGCCGGCGCTCCAGCCCCACGCCGCGTCGAGCATCCACACGACCGAGCCCAGCAGGCAGGCGAGGACGAGATAGGCGGACACCCGGACGCGCTCGAGCAGCGCGCCGGACATGATCGATGCGGTCGTCCACGAGAACAGCGTGAAGGCGAGGAAGAAGACGAGGTTGATGTTGTTGGTGATGTTCGGCCCGAACGCGTCAGACCACGGGATCCCGCTCTGGCACGTGATCGACGTGAAGTCCGTGCTGTTGGGGCCGATCGGCAGACCGGGCTGGTTGCAGCTGTAGATCCACCAGCCGATGTAGTACATCGTCGGCGTGACGACGGCGATCGTGAGGATGTTCTTCATCGCCGTGGCGAGGGCGTTCTTGCGTCGCGCGACTCCCGTTTCATAGGTCATGAAGCCCACGTGAATGAGCCACATGAGCACGACCGTGAAGAAGTAGAACTGCTCGCCGAGAACCGCGCTGTCCTGCGTGAGACTGTCGGCGGGCGCGGCTTGCTTGAGGCTCTGGACCTGCGCGAAAAGAGTGCTCAGAGTGCTCATTTGGTCAGTCTCCTCAGTCTGTCCCCCCGTGAACGCCCCTCGTCGTTGGTGCGGGACCTCACGGCGCAAGCATCATTGGCCACCAACGTGGCGGAACATATAGGCGTCGGGAGCGCGCGCGCAATAGACATTCGCTACACACTTCACCCCCGGTCCGAGTGGAGTCCGCACATATGCGGGAGGCGCGGCACAGGCTAGGATGGGCGCGCCGGCAACGGGGAAAGGAGGTGAGCCGCGTGACGCTCAGGTCGGTCGAGCCCGTGGGCTCGCTCGAGCTCGGGGACGAGCGAGACGAAGCGCTTCTCGATGCGCGACGCGAGAACGAGACCCTGTACGCCGTCATCAAGACGGTCTCGTCGTCGCTCGACCTCGACCGCGTGCTCGGCGGGATCGTCGACATCGCAAACGACGCCACCGACTGCCACGCGTGCTTCATCTACTTCCTCGAGGGCGATCGTCTAGTCCTGCGCGCGGCGTCGCAGCGCTACATGCGATTCGTCGGCCGGCTTGAGCTAGGCGTCGAGGAGGGGCTCGCGGGCTGGGTCGCGCGCACCAAGACCCCGGAGTTCATTCCCGAGAACGCGATGGCGGACGAGCGGATGAAGTACGTGCCCGAGCTCGAGGAGGAGCGCTTCCAGTCGATCGTCGCCGTGCCGATCCTGGCGAAGGCCGGAGAGGTGATCGGCGTGATCGTGCTCCACACGGCCGCGCCGCGCGAGTTCGATGACGAGGTGCTGAACTTCCTCGTCCACACGGCCTCGCTGGTCGGGGGGGCGATCGAGAACGCCCAGCTGTACGAGGAGACGCGCCGTCGAGTGCAGGCGTTGACCACGCTGACCCAGCTCAGCCAGGGACTCGCCGAGGTCACGCTCCGGGAGGACCTGTACCGGACCGTGACGCGCGGCGCACGCGAGCTGCTCGGCGCCGACGCCTGCCAGATCTATCGGCTCGACGTCGAGGCGGATGAGCTGACGCTGGTCGAGGCCGACCCGGAGGTGACGACCGCACCGGATCCGCAGGCCGGCGGAACGAGTCTCGTGCTCGACCTGATGCACCGCGCGAACGGGCACGGGCGGACCGGCCGAAGCGTCATGCGGGCGCTGTGGCCCGACGTCGACGAGAGCGACGTGCTGGTCGCGCCGCTCGCCGCGGGCGACGAGCAACTCGGGATTCTGTGTTGCCTGGCCCGCGCGAGGCGATTCGTCGACGAGGACGCCGAGCTTCTCGGCGCGGTGGCCAATCAGACCGCGGTGGGACTGAAGAAGGCGGAGCTGATCGAGCGCCTCACCGCCGAGAACATCGTCAAGGACATGTTCGACGCCCTCGCCGCGGGCTCGGTGGAGGCTGCCGAGGCGAAGGCGGTCGAGGCGGGCTGCGATCTCGGGCGAGCGCACCTCTTTCTGCACATCGAGCGCGCGGCGCAAGTCGCTGAAGACGCCCCGGCGTGGCCGCAGCGGGCGGCGCGCTTCGAGTCCCAGCTCCGGCGTCGGTACCCGCCGGCGCTGGTCGACTCCCGCCACGACCGGGTCAGGGCGATAGTGCCGCTTCCGCCCGGCAAGACCGAGGCGGTCGAGGAGGTGCGGGCGGCGTGCGCGCCGCTGGGCCGCGAGGAAGGGCTGCTCGTCGGCCTAAGCGACGCCGACCGCGGGGCAGCGACCGCGCGCCGCCGCATTCGCGAAGCCGCCGATGCGGCCCGCATCGGCCACTCGCTCGCAACCGAGGGCGGCGCAGTCTCGTACGAGCAACTGGGCGCCTACCGGTACCTCGTCCACCTCGAGCTCGACGACGCGCCCGATGATCGGTACCGTCGCGCGGTCGGAGAGCTGATCGAGTACGACCGCCGCCGCAGCTCGCATCTGGTCGAGACGCTGGAGCGCTTCCTCGCCGATCGCGGCAGTCTGAGCGCGAGCGCCCACGCGCTCCACGTGCACCCGAACACGGTCCGCCAGCGGCTGCAGAGGATCGAGCGGATCGGCGGCCTGGACCTGCCGAGCGAGGACCTGCTGTCGCTGGAGCTAGCCCTGATGCTCGCCCGCCTACACCGGGTGCGGGCCGAGCGGGAGTAGGCGCGGCGTGCGCCTAGGCGTGGCGGACCCGCCTGCGGCGCCAGGCGAGCCAGATCCAGAAGATCCCGAATCCGAGGATGTTGAGCAGAAACACGAGCAGAACCCACCACGCCTTCCAGAGGAAGTACAGGTCCTTCTCCTTGGAGAGCTCGTACCCGGTCAGGTAGCACATAACGGCCAGGGACAGGACGACGATCGCCGGCGCGCCACGCGTGAGCACGAACAAGATCATCGGGGTGATCGTATCGGGGCCGCTCGCGACGATCGGGGCTCGATGTGACGATCAGGGCGAAGCTCTACGCGGCGATCGTGTTGACGATCCTGGGGCCTCTCGCGACGACCGCGGTATCGCTGCACGCGATGTCGCAGCTCGGCGACCGCTTCGACGAGGTGCGGGCGCGCGCCCAGGACGAGGCCCTCGCCCGCGAGCTGAAGTTCGGGGTCACCGACGTCAACGGCTGGCAGACGGCATACGGATACGACAATGGCCATTCGCGCCCGAAGTTCGTCCACTCGGTCGGCGAGCTGCGGGCCCACCTCCGAGAGGCGAACGCCACGCTCACGGATACCCGTGAGCGCGCGAAGCTCGCCGAGCTGAGGCAGGCGTTCGGACGCTTCATGGCCCTCGACGCGGTCTCGTGGCGCGACGTCCAGGCGGGGCGAAACGCGCGCGTGCGGGAGATCCTGCTCGGGCCGGAGATCAAGCACTTCGAGGCGACCGCGGACGCGGCCGGGAGCCTCGCCGCGTACGAGGTCGCGCGCTCGGCGGCGGCGGAGCGCGCGTTCGACGACGCCCGCGACAGCGCCCGCCGCCGGTTGATCGCGGTCGCGCTAGGCGCCGGCGTGGTGATCGTGCTGCTGCTCCTGACCGCCAACGACGTCGCGCGCCTGGCGCTCGAGGGGGAGCGGAGGACGCGATCCGGGCCGTCGGAGCGCAGCCGCGAGCCCGACGAAGAGGGTCCGCCGTGACCCGCGACATCCTCCTCACGCTGAGCCTGCTGCTCAGCGCCGCGCTCGCGGCGCGCTTCGTCGCCAGCCTCCTGAACATCCCCGAGATCCTCGTGCTGGTCGGCTTCGGCGCTGCGCTCGGACCCTCGGCGCTCGACGTCATCGACGTGCCGCTCGACTCGGTCGGCGCTCAACTCATCTTCACGCTCGGCGTCTCGCTGATCCTCTTCTACGGCGGTCTCAACCTTTCGCTGACCGTGCTGCGACGAGTCTGGGTCGGGCTTGGAATGCTCGTCGTGCCCGGGGTGCTCCTGACCGCGCTCGTCACCGGCGCGGTCGCGCACCTCGTGTTCGGCCTCTCGTGGACCGCTGCGCTGCTGATGGGGGCGGTTCTGGCCCCGACCGACCCCGCGATCCTGATCCCGCTCTTCGTGCGCTCGCGGCTCAGGGAGAAGGTCGCGCAGACGGTGGTCGCCGAGTCCGCGTTCAACGACCCGACCGGCGCGGTGCTCGCGCTGGCGCTGGCGGGGGTCGTGCTGAGCGGCAGCAGCTCGATCGCCGCGCCGGTGTCGAAGTTCCTCGGGGACCTCGCGATCAGCTCCGTGATCGGCATCGTCGCCGGCGTCTTGCTCGCTGCCGTGATCTCCAGCCGCCGCACGGGCATCTGGCGCGAGTCGTCCGCGGCGGCCGTCCTGACGGTGGTCACGATCGGATACTTCTCGCTCGACTCGGCGGGCGGGAGTGGCTACCTCGGCGCCTTCCTCGCCGGGCTTATCGTCGGCAACATGGAGCTGCTCGGACTGGCGATGCACTCGGAGCACGAGACCGAGATGCGCCGGTTCGCGTTCAACATCGCCGATCTCGTCACGTTCGCGGTCTTCCTTGTCCTCGGAGCGAACATCCCGTTCTCGTCGCTGGGAGCGAACCTGCTGCCCGCGCTGGCCGTGATCGCCGGGCTGCTGCTGCTCGCGCGACCGCTCACGATCCTCACCTGCGTCGTGCCCGATCGCGGGGGCAGCTGGACCCGCCAGGAGCTCACCTTCCTGTGCTGGACCCGGGAGACCGGAGTCGTGCCCGCCGCGCTCGTCGGGGTCCTCGCCGGCCTCGGGGTGCCGCACACCGACCTCTACGCGAGCGTCGTCGCCCTGGCGATCATCCTCACGCTGCTTCTCCAGGCGCTCCCGGCGGCGCGGCTCGCGCGCAGACTCGGGCTCCTCGACGGCGCGGCAGCCGCGAGCGCCGTCACGAACTCGCCCTGAGCGAAGACGGGCCGGGCGTCAGTCGATGTCCGGCTCGCCCGCTGACGCTGCCCGTCGACCCGGGACCCAGTCGGTTCCTGCGAGAGGCACCTTGGACATCGCCGACGCCTCGAGCGTCAACGCCACCATGTCCTCCGGCTCCAGGTTGTGCACGTGCGACTTGCCGCAGGCGCGCGCCAGGGTCTGCGCTTCGAGCACCATCGCACGCAGGTAGTTCGCCAGCCGCCTGCCTCCGAGCTCGGGGTCGAAGCGGTCGGCGAGCTCGCCGTCCTGGGTCGAGATCCCGACCGGGTCCCGGCCCTCGTGCCAGTCGTCGTAGAAGCCGGCGGAGCTGCCGATCTGCTCGTAGCCCTGCTCGAACTCGGGCGCGTTGTCGCCGAGCGCGACAATCGCCGCGACGCCGATCGAGACCGCGTCGGCGCCCAGCGCCAGCGCCTTCGCGACGTCGGCCCCCGATCGGATTCCGCCCGAGACGACGAGCTGGACCTCGCGGTGCATTCCCAGCTCCTGGAGGGAGCGCACAGCCTCGGGGATCGCGGCCAGGATCGGGATCCCCACGTGCTCGATGAAGACCTCCTGGCTCGCCGCGGTCCCCCCCTCCATGCCGTCAAGCACGATCACGTCCGCACCCGCCTTGACCGCCAGCGCGACGTCGAAGTAGGTCCGGGTGGCGCCGATCTTCACGTACACGGGCTTTCGCCAGTCGGTGATCTCTCGCAGCTCTCCGATCTTGATCTCGAGGTCGTCGGGCCCGGTCCAGTCCGGATGGCGGCATGCGCTGCGCTGGTCGATGCCCCGCGGCAGGTCCCGCATCTCGGCGACGCGATCGGAGATCTTCTGGCCCAGGAGCATGCCCCCGCCCCCGGGCTTCGCGCCCTGCCCGACCACGACCTCGACGGCGTCGGCGCGGCGGAGATCGTCGGGGTTCATCCCGTAGCGCGAGGGGAGGATCTGGTAGACGAGCCGCTCGGAGTGCTCCCGCTCCTCCGGGAGCATTCCTCCGTCACCGGTCGTGGTGCTGGTGCCGACCGCGCTCGCACCCCTTCCTAGCGCCTCCTTCGCGGGGGCGGAAAGCGCTCCGAAGCTCATGCCCGCGATGGTGATCGGGATCTCGAGGTGAACCGGCTCGCTTGCGAACCGCGCTCCGAGCGTTACGTCGGTCGCGCAGCGCTCCCGATAGCCCTCGAGCGGATAGCGCGAGACGCTCGCACCGAGGAACAGGAGGTCGTCGAAGTGAGGGACCCGCCGCTTTGCCCCAAACCCGCGGATGTCGTAGATGCCCTCCCGCGCCATCCGGTGGATCTCGTGGATCGCGTTGCGATCGAACAGCGCCGACTCGCGCAGCCCGGGGCGCCAGCGGCCGGCCAATTCCGGGTCGAATCCCTCCCGCTTGCCGAGTGCGTCGAACTCGGTCATCAGTACGCACCCGCGTTGTCGACCTTGAACGTATAGAGCTCGCGGGCAGACCCATAGCGCCGGAAATCCGCCGGATCGGCATCGGCGTCCGCACGGCTCAGCAGCGCGCCGAGCTGCTCGACGTGCTCCTCACGCATCTCCTTCTCGACGCAGTCCGCGCCGAGGCTCGCGACATCGCCGCGCACGTAGACACGGGTCTCGTAGATCGAGTCCCCGAGGTCCTCAGCGGCGTCGCCGCAGACGACGAGCGTTCCGCGCTGCGCCATGAAACCTCCGACATGGCCGATCGAGCCGTGGACGACGATCTCGATTCCCTTCATCGAGATCCCGCAGCGCGCCGATGCGCTCCCCCTGACGACGAGCAATCCGCCGCGCCCGGAGGCGCCCGCCGACTGGCTCACGTCACCGTCGACGACGACCGTGCCGGACATCATGTTCTCCGCAACGCCGACGCCGCAGTTGCCGGCGACGCGGATCGTCGCCAGCTTGTTCATCCCCGCGCAGTAATAGCCGACGTGACCCTCTATCTCGACCTCAGCCTCGTTGTCCAGACCCACCGCAACGGCATGGGCGCCGTTCGGGTTCAGGACTCGCCAGCGAGAGGCGCGATCCGGCTCGAGATCGTGGAGCGCCTGGTTCAGCTCCCTGACGGTCGTTGTCGCGAGATCGACCGTCTCGACGGCTAGCCGCGTCGCGCTCACGCCACCATCGCGCGCTGCCACGAGTACACGCGCGCGGGCTCGGGCTCCCAGACGTTCGCGTCCTCGGCCCCGGGTAGCACCGCGATTGCGCGGTATTCGGAGGCCATCGCGACCCAGTCGTCGGTCTCGGCCATCACCGCCGGCTTGCATGCGATCGGATCGCGGAGCACGGCGAAGCCGTCCGCCGTGCCGACCGCGAACGTGTAAAAGCCGTCGAGGTCCTCGAGGCACCCCTGCAGAGCCTGCTCGAGCTCCGCCCCCTGCGACAGACGCCACGTCAGGTAGCCCGCCGCGACCTCGGAGTCGTTGTCGGTCTGGAACACGAGGCCCTGGCGGCGGAGGAACGTCCGAAGCCGGTTGTGGTTCGACAGCGATCCGTTGTGAACGAGGCAGAGGTCGAGCCCGGTCGAGAACGGATGCGAATGCTCCGTCGTGACGCGGCTCTCGGTCGCCATCCGCGTGTGCCCCAGTGCGTGCGTCGCCGAGACCTCCTCGAGGCCGAATCGCGCGATGAACTCACGCGGGTCCCCGGCTTCCTTGTAGATCTCGATCAGCTGCCCGACGCTCATCACTCGCAGCTCCGGATGCTCCGCGGTCAGCCACGTCTGCACCCGGGCCCCGTCCGCCTCGACCGTGAACAACGCGTGGGTCGCGCGGATCTCCGGACCGTCGACGGAACCGAAGCTCTCGCCGAGCTCGGACGCCAGCTCGTGCCATGGATAGTCGGGTTGCGGCGAGAACAGCGAGACCTTGCACGATCCAGGCGGAGCCGGATCCCGGTACAGCGCGACGCCGCAGCTGTCGGGCCCGCGCTCGGCGAGCTGCGCCAGCATCGCGCTCAGATGCGACCCAAGTTGCTCCTCAACCGCGCTCGACTTGCTGAACAACCCGGCTATGCCGCACATCTGTTGACCTCGGTTCCAGCTAAGACAGCTGGAGATACCTGTCGATCTCGTACTGCGTGATCTGCTCGTGCGCCGCCTGCCACTCCCGCCGCTTGCAGCGGACGAAGTAGTCGACGTAGTCCTCCTCCCCCACCGATCCGAGCGCCTTGCGCATCACCTCGTCGCCCTCCAGCTCGCGCGTGGCGTCGAGCAGGTTCTCGGGCAGCGTCTCGATCCCCATCTTCTTGCGGTCCTCTTCGCTGGTCTCGTACATGCTCCCCGTGCTCGGGTCGCCGGGGTCGATCCCATTCTCGATCCCGTCGAGCCCGGCCGCGAGCACGACGGTCGCGGCGAGGTAGGGGTTGCACGCCCCGTCGACGGTGCGGTCCTCGATTCGGCCGTGGTCGGGGATGCGCAGCATCAACGTGCGGTTGTTCCAGCCGTAGGTGACGTATGCCGGCGCCCAGGTGGCGCCGCTAGTGGGCGCACCGATGACCAGCCGCTTGTACGAGGTGACCGAGGGGGCGGTGACCGCGATGTAGGACTTGGCGTGCTTCTTGAGGCCGCCGATGAAGTTGTAGCCCTTCTCGCTGAGGCCGAGCCCGTGCTTGTCGTTCTTCGGGTCCTCGAGGAGGACGTTGGTCTCGCCGTCCCACAGGCTCATGTGCATGTGGCAGCCGTTCCCGGTCAGGTGCGCGAACGGCTTCGGCATGAACGTCGCGATCAGCCCGCGCTCCTGCGCCATCGCCTCGACCATGTACCGGTAGAAGATCGCGCGGTCCGAGCTGGTCAGCGGGTCTGCCGGGGCCCAGTTCTGCTCGAACTGGCCGTTGGCGTCCTCGTGGTCGGTCGCGTACAGGCCCCAGCCCAGCGAGTTGACGTTCTTGACGACCTCGGCAACGAAGTCGAAGCTGCGCGTCAGCGCCCGGATGTCGTAGCAGGGCAGTTCCAGCGTGTCGAGCTGGTCCGCGACCTCGATGCCGCCGTCCTCGGTCTGGCGCACCAGGAAGTACTCGAGCTCGTAGCCGATCTTGAACTCGTAGCCCGCGTCTTCGCAGCGCTTCATCTGGTTCTGCAGGATCGTGCGCGGGCAGTAGGGCCAGGCCTCGCCCTCGACGGTCACGTTGGATGCGAACCAGCCCACGTTCGGCTTCCACGGCAGCTTCGTGAACGAGCCCGGGTCGGGCATCGCCAGCATGTCGGGGTCGTTGGGCTGCTGGCCGATGTCGCCGGCCGCAAACCCCGCGAAGCCGGCACCGTCCTCGAACAGCCCCTCGAGCTCCTGCGCGGGGATCAGCTTGGCGCTCGGTCTCGCGTGCATGTCGACGAAATTTGCGAACAGGAACTCGATCCCCTCGTCGGCGACCGCCTTGCGGACGTCGTCCTTCGTCGGCCGTAAGTCTCCGCTCATAGCTGTATTCATCGCACATAGCGGGATCGCTGGCAATGGTCTGACGGACCAGGATTCACCTGGCCTTTATGTCCCACGGGCACATCCCGTTGCGCGTTTGTACAAATTTGTCTAGTATCCGCGCCGGGAATACGTCGACCGAGGCTGCGCAATGTCCTTTCTGCTCAGATGTCCGAACTGCGGGGAGCGCGAGGTCACCGACTTCTCCTTCGGGGGTGAGGTGGTCCCCCGCCCGACGGCGAAGCCCTCGCAGCGCGAGCTGAACTCGTACAACTACTTTCGCCGCAACGCTGCCGGGGTCCAGCGCGAGTGGTGGTACCACCGGTCGGGCTGTCGGGCATGGTTCCAGGCGGACCGAGACACGACGACCAACGACGTGCACTGGGTCGGCCTGCCCGAGCCATGAGCCGCCTCCCCGCCGGCCCCAACGAGCGCATCGACCGCGGGCGCACGGTCAGCTTCAGCTTCGACGGCAAGCGGGTCGAGGCGTTCGAGGGCGACACGATCGGCTCGGCGCTGCATGCGTCGGGGCGACGCGTCCTCTCACGCAGCTTCAAGTACCACCGGCCGCGGGGGCTGATGTGCTGCGCGGGGCAATGCCCCAACTGCCTCGTCGAGGTCGACGGACATCCGGGCGTCCGGGCGTGCACGGAGCCGGCGCGCGATGGGGCGCGCGTCGTGCACATGAACGCGCGGCCGTCGCTCGACTTCGACGTGATGCGCGCCACCGACCTGTTTGGCAGTCGACTCACGCCTCCCGGCTTCTACTACAAGACGTTCATTCGGCCGCGGCGCCTGTGGCCGTTGTACGAGAAGGTCCTGCGTCACGCGGCGGGGCTCGGCAGGCTTCCCAAGCATCAGGACGAGCGCGCCTGGCGCACCGAGTACCGGCGCCGCCACGCCGACGTGCTCGTGATCGGCGGCGGGATCGCCGGGATGTCGGCGGCAACGAGGGCCGCGGAGCTGGGCGCCGACGTCGTGCTCGTCGACGACGGTCCCGAGCTCGGCGGCTCGGTTCTCGCCGGCGCCAGGTCCGACGCGGCGCGCGAATCCGCCGAGCGCGTCCGGGCCGCCGGGGTCGAGGTGATCGCGCCCGCCGCCGCTCTCGGCTACTTCGACGGAATCGTCCCCGTGTGGGCCGCGAGCACGCTGCACCAGGTTCGCGCCGACCGGCACGTGACGGCCACGGGCTCGATCGAGCAGCCGCTGATGTTCGAGGGCAACGACCTCCCAGGCGTGATGCTCTCCTCGGGCGCTCGGCGGCTCGCGACCCTGTACGGCGTCCGCCCCGGGAACACGGCCGTGGTCGCGACGATCGACGATCGCGGCGTCGAGGCGGCGCTCGCGCTGCACGAGGCGGGGATCGAGATCGCGGCGATCGTCGACTCGCGCACCGACGCTGCGGATGGCGAGCCGGCTAGGAAGGTGAAAGACGCGGGCATCCGGGTACTGCGGGGCAGCGCCGTGGTGCGCGCCGCCGGACGCCGCGGCGTCCGGCGAGCGATCGTGGCGAAGCTCGACGAGGCGAGCCGGCCGCTCGCCGGCGAGGAGATCAAGATCGACTGCGACCTGATCGCGGTCTCCGGCGGGACCGTCCCGGCGAGCTCGCTGCTGCTCCAGGCGGGTGCCAAAGCTCGCTGGGACGAGGGCGCAGGCGCCTACCTCCCCGAGGACGTCCCGGCCGGGATCCATCCGGCCGGGGCCGTCGCGGGTCACGAGGCGCCGGGGGATGCCGAGATGTCGGGCGCGATCGCGGGCGCGGAGGCCGCGCTGTCGCTCGAGCTCGGGGACGCGCGCGATCGAGACCGCCTCGACGCCGACCGCGCCGCGCTGGCCGCCGAAACGGCACCGGCACCTCGCGTCGGTCCGGCGAGCGCACCGAGTGGAGAGCGCTCCGGCCACGGGAAGTGCTTTGCCTGCATCTGCGAGGACGTCACCACCGACGACATCGGATTCTCGATCGACGAGGGCTTCGACTCGCTGGAGCTTCTGAAGCGCTACACGACGGTGACGATGGGCCCGTGCCAGGGCCGGATGTGCCAGCTCGCGACGATCCGCAAGATGTCCGAGGACACGGGCGCCTCGGTTGCGGACATCGGGCTCACGACCGCGCGCCCGCCGTGGTCGAGCGTGCCGATGGGCGTGCTCGCCGGCCGCCCGTTCGAGCCCGCGAAGCGCTCGGCCGTCCACGGGCGCCACCGCGAGCTCGGGGGCAACGTGATGTGGGCGGGTGACTGGCGGCGACCGTACGACTACGGCGATCCCGAGGCCGAGGTGATGGCGGTCCACGACGGCGCCGGGCTGATCGACGTCTCGACGCTCGGCAAGCTGCTCGTGCGCGGCCCGCAGGCTGCCGAGTTTCTGAACCGGCTGTACCCGAACCGCTTCGACAACGTCAAGAACGGACGGATTCGCTACGGGGTGCTCGGCGACGACGCCGGGCGGATCACCGACGACGGGATCGTCGCCCGCCTTGACGACGAGTCCTACTACGTCACGACGACGTCGAGCGGTGCCGACGCCGTCGAGGCCTGGTTCGCGTGGTGGCTCGCGGAGTGGGAGCAGCTCGACGTCTACCTCACCGACGTCAGCCAGGGGCTCGCGGCTTTCAACCTCGCCGGCCCGGACTCGCGCGAGATCCTCTCGACCCTCACCGACCTCGACTGCTCGAACGACTCGTTCGGCTACCTGGACGGAAAGCGCGCCGACGTGGCCGGCGTTCCCTGTCTGATGCTCCGGATTGGGTTCGTCGGCGAGCTCGGGTACGAGCTCCACTGCCCAGCGACCCTGGCCGAGCCGCTGTGGGACGCGTTGATGGAGGCGGGCAAGCCTCATGGCGTCAAGCCGTTCGGCCTCGAGCCGCAGCGCGTGCTCCGGCTGCAGAAGCTTCACATCCTCGTCGGCCAGGACACCGACGCCGAGTCGAACGCACTCGAGGCGGCGATGCCGTGGATCGTCAAGTTCGACAAGGACGAGGACTTCATTGGCCGCTGGGCGCTGGAGTCGGTGCAGGAGCGCGGGAACGAGAACGAGCTCGTCGGCTTCACCGTCTCGAACGGCTCGGTGCCGCAGGAGGGCGCCGCCGTCGTCGCCGACGGAAGGCCCGTTGGCCGGGTGACCTCGTCGCGGTTCTCACCGAAGCTCCAGAAGACGATCGGGATGGCCTGGGTGCCCAGCTCCCAGGCCGAGGACGGCGCCGAGATCACGCTCGCCGACGACGGTCGCAGGCTGAGCGCCCAGGTGCAGAAGGCGCCCTTCTACGACCCCGACCAGGAGCGCCTGCGCGGATGAGCTTCGAGTTCCTCGCCCCGGACGCGGCGGTGCCGTTCAACGGCGATCGGCCGGCTGCGCAGAGCCCGATCGAGCACCTGCATCGCGAGGCCGGAGCACGCTTCGAGGCGCGCGACGGCTGGCGGGTGGTGGCCGGCTATGCGCCCCTCGAGCAGGAGGAGGCCGTGTGCCGCGACTCGGTCGGCCTCGCGGACGCGTCCCAGCTCGGCAAGCTCGACCTGCAGGGCGACCCCGCGGCCGTCGCTTCGATCGTCGCGAAGCTCGCCGGCGGGGCTGAGCTCGAGCCCGGGCGGGCGGCGTACCGCGGGGGCGTCTGGTGGTGCCCGATGTCCGCGAGCAGGCTGGTGACGATCAGCCCGCCGGCGGCGACGCCGCGGCTTCGGGAGGAGCTCGAAGCGGCGGCGGGCGCGGCGGGCTCCTTCCTGTCGTTGAACGAGCTCACGACAGCGTTCGGCTCCAACCTCGTCGCCGGGCCGCTCGCCCGCGAGACCTTCGCTCGTTCGACGGCGCTCGACATGCGCGACGAGCGGTTCCCGGAGCTCGGGTTCGCACCGGTGTCCGTCGCGCGGACGCCTGGGCTGATCCTGCGCGACCGCGGGGATCTGTTCGTGCACCTGTTCGGCACGGGGTTCGCCGAGTACGTGTGGACGGTGTTCCTGGACGCGGCCGAGAGCCTCGGGGGCCGCGCGGTCGGCTTCGACGCGATCGCGCCGAAGCTCGGAAGCGGGGTGCGCGCCGGTGCGTGACCTGTTCCGCAAGCGCCGCATGTGGCGGCGGAGTGGCGAGCTCAAGGATCGCTACGACGTCGTCATCATCGGCGCGGGATCGCACGGCCTCGCGATCGCCTACTACCTCGCCCGCGAGCACGGGATCACCGACGTCTGCGTGCTCGAGCAGGGCTACATCGGGTCCGGCGCAGCGGGACGGAATACGACGATCCTGCGCTCGAACTACAAGACTCCCGAGGGGGCGCGCTTCTACGACGCCTCGGTGAAGCTCTACGAACGGCTGTCCGCCGAGCTCGACTTCAACCTGCTGTTCTCGCAACAGGGCCACCTCACGCTCGCCCACACCGACCGCGCGATGTTCGTGATGACCGAGCGGGCCGAGGTCAACCGCCTCGAGGGGATCGACTCGCGTGTCGTCGACCCCGACGAGATCCAGCGCCTGGCGCCGACGATGTCGCTCTCGCCGGACGCCGCCTATCCAGTCATGGGCGCTCTCTATCACCCGCCCGGCGGGATCATTCGCCACGACGCGGTGGTCTGGGGTCTGGCGCGCGGCGCGGACAGCGGCGGCGCCGAGATCCACCCCTACACCGAGGTGACGGGGATCGAGCGCTCGAACGGCCGCGCAACGGGCGTCAGGATCCGCGACGGCCGCACGATCGAGGCCGGTCACGTGGTCAGCGCCACCGCGGGCTGGAGCTCGACGATCGCGGAGATGGCGGGACTCGAGCTCCCGATCACCACCCACATCCTCCAGGCCTTCGTCACCGAGCCGTTGAAGCCGCTGCTCGACATCGTTGTCGTCTCGTCGCAGATGCACGTCTACATCTCGCAGACCGACCGCGGTGAGTTCCTGATCGGAGCCGAGATCGAGCCATGGACCACGTACCGCCAGCAGGGCACGCTCAATTTCCTCCAGGAGGCCTCTCGTCACACGATCGAGCTCTTCCCGCAGCTCGAGCGCGCGCGCATCCTCCGCAGCTGGGCGGGCCTGTGCGACATCAGTCCGGATTTCAGCCCGATCCTCGGCGAGACCGCCGTCGAGGGATTCCTGATCAGCACCGGCTGGGGGACGTACGGATTCAAGGCGGCGCCGATCGTGGGCCAGACGATGGCCGAGCTGATCGCCACGGGAACGACGCCCGAGCTGATCGAGCCGTTCGTGCTCGAGCGCTTCTATCGCGACCGGCTCGTGTCCGAGCTCGGGGCGGCGGCGGTCTCACATTGAAACCCGAAGGAGGCAAGAGGAGAAGATGAAGTCAAGCCTGGAGATCGCGCAGGAAGCGAAGCTGGAGCCGGTAGACGAGATCGGCGCTCGAATCGGCCTCGAGCCGGACGAGATCGAGCCGTACGGGCGCAACAAGGCGAAGATCTCGCTCTCGGCGATCGAGCGGCTCGGCGATCGACCCGACGGAAAGCTGGTCTGCGTCGCCGGCATGACCCCGACGAAGGCGGGCGAGGGCAAGACCACGACCTCGGTCGCGCTGACCGAGGGCCTGGGCGCGATCGGCCGCAGCCCTGTGCTCTGCCTCCGCGAGCCGTCGCTAGGCCCCGTGTTCGGGATCAAGGGCGGCGCCGCGGGCGGCGGGCTCGCACAGGTGGTCCCGATGGAGGACCTCAACCTTCACTTCACCGGTGATATCCACGCGATCGGCGCGGCCAACAACCTGCTCGCGGCGATGCTCGACGCCTCGGTCCTGCACGGAAACCCGCACAAGATCGACGCCCTGCGGGTCACCTGGAAGCGCGCCGTCGACATGAACGATCGCGCCCTGCGCCAGGTGGCCCTGGGCCTCGGCGGCCCCACGAACGGCTATCCGCGCGAGAGCGGGTTCGACATCACAGCCGCGTCGGAGGTGATGGCCGTGCTGGCCGTCGCGCGAGACGTGCACGACCTCCGCAAGCGCCTCGGCGCGATCACCGCCGCGTACTCGCGCGACGGAGAGCCGGTGACCGCAGAGGACCTCGGCGCCGCCGGTGCGATGACCGTGCTGCTGAAGGACGCGATCAAGCCGAACCTGATCCAGACGCTGGAGGGCCAGCCCTGCCTCATGCACGCCGGACCGTTCGCGAACATCGCACACGGCAACTCGTCACTGATCGCGGATCTGCTCGCACTGAAGCTCGGTGACTACGTCGTCACCGAGTCCGGCTTCGGCTCCGACATGGGGATGGAGAAGTTCATCGACATCGTCTGCCGCGCGGGCGGAATCCAGCCCAGCGCGATCGTCCTCGTCTCGACCGTGCGCGCCCTGAAGCATCACGGTGGGCTCGCCGAGGGCGGGGACGGAAAGCGGGCGATCGAGGCGATCGAGAAGGGGTTCGCCAACGTCGAGCGGCATCTGGGCATCGTGAGCGAGTTCGGTGTCCCGGCCGTGGTCGCGGTGAACCGCCGCCCCGAGGACACGGACGACGAGGTCGAGCAGGTCCTGCGTCTCGCGAGGGAAGGAGGCGCGGCCGCCGCCGCCGTGAGCGACGGCTTTGCGAAGGGGGGCGAGGGCGTCACGGAGCTCGCCGAGGCCGTGGTCACGGCCTGCGATCAGCCGAGCGACTTCCGCTTCCTGTACGAGAACGGCGACGCGATCAAGTCGAAGATCGAGACGATTGCGGAGCGCGTCTACGGCGCCTCCGAGGTCGTCTACTACCTCGAGGCCGAGAGGAAGATCGAGCAGTTCAACGCCCAGGGCCTCGCCGAGCTCCCGCTGTGCATGGCGAAGACGCCACTGTCGCTGTCGGCGGACCCGGAGCTGCTCGGCGCCCCGACCGACTTCCAGCTCCCAGTGCGCGACGTTCGTGCTTACACCGGCGCCGGCTGGCTCGTGCCTCTGTGCGGAGCGATCCAGCAAATGCCGGGGCTCGGCAAGACACCCGCGGCCTTCAACGTCGACATCGACGCGGATGGACGGACCGTAGGGCTATTCTGAGGCCGTGGCCGGGCTAGGCAGCCGCCAGGTGCGTGAGGCACTGGGCGCGCTCGCATCACGGTCGGAGCCATCAGCGGCGGGCGTCGCATCCGCGCTTGCCGGTGCCGCGGCCGCGGCGCTCGTCGAGATGACCGCCGGACTGGCGGCCGAGAGGATCGAAGCCGACGCCGCAAAGACAACGCGGATGCTCGAGCTTTCACGCCGCGCCGCGGAGCTTCGCGAGGAGCTGCCCGGACTCGCCGACGAGGACGTAGCCGCCTACGGCGAGGTGGCCCGCGCCCCGGACGCGCGCGTCCGCGCGGAGGCGCTGAGCGCCGCGAGCGAGCCGCCGCTCGCAATCGCCGAGCTCGCGGCGGAGCTCGCGGAAGCGGCGAGCGAGATCGCCGCGGCGGGTGAATGGACGTTCAGGCCCGACGCGGTCGTCGCCGCCGAGCTCGCGGCGGCCGCCGCGCTCGGCTGCGCGGAGCTGGTCGCAGCGAACCTCGCCGACGACGGCCGCGACCCTCGTACCGGGCGCGCCCGTGCCGCCGCCGAGCGCGGCCGTCTCGCCGGCGACGCCGCGGCCAGGTTGACCGGCTGACGCATCGCCAGCGTCCCTTCCGCGAGCGGCCGACGACCGCTCGCTACCGCTCGCGCCACTCGTATGGCAGGAACTTCCCGTTCAGCACGATCACGACCCGGTCGCCGTTCGGGTCGGGCTCGCGACGCACGCTGAAGCCGAAGTTGATCGCGCTCATGATCCCGTCCCCGAACTCCTCGTGGATCAGCTCCTTGACCGCCGGGCCGTACACCTGGACGACCTCGTACAGACGGTAGATCGTCGGATCGGTCGGGACGGCGCTCTCGAGCGCGCCCCGCATCGGCGACGCAGTCAGCTCCGGTGCGGCGTCCTCGGCGAGGCCGAGGGCGTCGATCGCGGCCCGGGCCTGCGTCTCGCTGAGCGGGAACTGACCGAGCAGCGCGGCGACGGTCCACTCGACCGGCGCGTCCAGCGCCCGCGCGAGGTCCGCCCAGCTCAGCCCCCTCGACCGCTTTGCGGCGAGGATCTCCTCAGACAGCTGCTCCCGTTGCGACATCCATCTCCTCCTTTTCTCGCTCTCACAATCAGGTCCAGGGATACGGGCTGCGCGAGGCGACGTGGGTCGCACCGCGCTCGAAGCGGTCGAGGCGGAAGGGGTCGAGCCGGCTCTCACCCTCGAGAATGTCGTCGGCCGCGAGCTGCCCGAGCGCCAGCATCTTGAATCCGTGGCCCGAGTCGACGATCGCGTACGCGTTCGGCGCCACCCAGTCGCAGACCGGGTAGTGGTCGGGCGTGTGGGCGACGACCCCGCCGCCGAGGGTCATCCGCCACTCGCCGGCATGGCCGCGAAAGCGCTCGAACGCGGCTGCGAGGCCCGAAACGAAGAACTCGCTGAATTCGGGCTCGGCCGCGTGCGCGGGGTTCCCGGGGCCGTAGGGGTCCAGCTGCGGGTCGGAGAGGCGCACCGGCAGCCCGCCGCCGGTCACTCCGGTGCCCGTGCGCCCGAAGCGAAAGTAGATCCCCCACGGCCCCGGCGCGAGCTCGCGTCCGTCGCGATCGGAGCTCAACGGCCGATCCTGGTCGAGATGCACGACCGGGGGCTCGCTCCCCGCGCGCGGGCCGAGTGCGACTCCCGGGAGCGCGAACTCTCCCTCCTGCGCCTTCCAGTAGGCGACCAACGGGCGGCGCGCGACGCCCCCGTTCGAGCTCACGTCCAGCTCGGGCTCCCGGCCGAGCATCCGCCACACCCGCGAGATCCACGGCCCCGGCGCGGCGACCACGACGTCGCACTCGACGCGCCCGCTCGCCGTCGCTATCGCCTCGACGCCCCGTGGCCCGTACTCGACGTCCGTCACCTCCACCCACTCATGGATCGCCGCCCCGGCGGCGCGCGCCCGCTCCGCGAGGTGACGCGCCGTCTGCGCCGAGTCCGCCCAGCCCCCTCTGCGCTCGTGCAGAAGCGCGTCGACCGGCGCCCGCCAATCGGGCCAGTTCCAGGCCAGGTACTCCCGACAGTCCTCGGCGCCGACGATCAGCTCGGACTCGTACCCGAACCGCTGATGCTGGGAACGGATCGCGACGAGGTCGTCGGCCTGCCGCTGCGGCACGGCCGCCACATAGCCGACCTGGCGAAAGCCATATGCATCGGGCTCGTCCTCGAAGATCTCGATCGAGAGCCGGATCAGATCGGTGATCGCCTCCGAGCGATAGAAGTTCCGCACGATCCCGCCGGCCGCGCCCGAGGCCCCGCCGCCGATCCGACCCTTGTCGAGCACGAGCACGTCCGCGCCGCGGTCGGCAAGGCGCCAGGCGACCGAGAGACCGTTGATGCCGCCGCCGATGACGACGTGGCTCGCGCGCGTCAGCTAGCCGCCTTGCACCCCGACCACGAAGTCAATCTCCGGGTCGAGGATCTGGTCCACGAGGTCCGGGTCCGGGGTGACCCCCATCTCACGGCACCGGTTGCGGTAGTGGCGAACCTTCTGGTCCTGGTACTTCTGGAGATCGAGTCCCGGTACCGCCTTCTGGTACTCGACGAGCCCCACGAGGTTGCCCCGATACGCATCGAAGACCTCGTGCACGAGCGCCTCGTAGTCGGGGTTCTTCTCGATCAGCGTCCTGCAGGCCTGGGTCCCGAAGGTGATGTGCCTTCCCTCGTCCCCCAGGATCAGCTTGAAGCCCTGCTTGAGGGCGGGAAAGGCGCCCCAGTGGTCCGTCGTGTCGATCACGATCTCGTACGACGGCATTGTCAGCACGCCCTCGACGAACCCGTTGTAGGCCGCGGCGAACCGCACGAAGGCGCGCTCGACCTCCTCCTCGGCCCCGTCCATCGAGGCTCGGAGGAGGCGCTCACCGTAATCGGGGAGCGCCTCGTGGAGCACGTCCCGGACCTCGAAGCGCCCGCTGGGGTCGACCGTGGCGCCGCGAATGAGGAAGTGCCGAGCGACCTCCTCCGGCTCGAGGACGCCGGCCACGTCGTCATGCCAGCGCATGAAGAACTCCGCGTGCTTGGCCTCCTCCATGAGGAAGGTCGAGAGGTAGGTGACCCAGTCGAAGCGCCCCAGTGCTCGAGACCCCGCGATCATCGGAACGAGCTGGTCGGTGACCGCCTGCTCTCCGGCGAGGAAGCGGATCGTGATCCCGAGCAGTCCTTCGCGCTGCTCGTCGGTGATCCGCTTCCAGTCCTCGGCGTCTTGGGCGAAATCGAGGTCGTCGACGTTCCACACGTTTCGGATTGCCAGCTTGTACTTCAGGTACACCCGCCCCTTCACCATCTCGCGGGTGAAGTGAAAGCGGCGAACGACGTCCGGATCGGGCTTGCCGTTGGTCGCATCAGCCATCAGGGTCGCGCTCCTCGCCCTCGACCTCCGTGGACATCTCGATGATCACGGCTTCGAGCTCGAAGCTGTCATGCGCGTCCGCCACATGGCGCTGGACCGCCTCGATCAGGGCCGCCTCATCCGGGGCGACGATCTCCTCATCGCAGCCCACGTCCAGACACTGGTACCGCCGGGCCATGGATCGAGACTCGATCGTACCCCTTCGGGTTGCGCGCCCGAGCCAACTTGGCCACCGTCAGCTCCACGGATAGGGGCTGCTGGAGACGGGGTGCAGATCGCCCGTCGCAAAGCGCTCGAACCGGAACGGGTGCAGCAGCGAGGAGTGCTCGCCCTGCAGCTCGCGGGCGATCTCGCGGCCGACCGCGATCATCTTGTATCCGTGGTTGGAGTCCGCGGCGACGTACACGTTCGGCCGCATCCGGTCGAAGACCGGGAAGTTGTCCGCGGTGAACGCCCCGGCCCCGCCCGACCGAGCGTCAACGTAGCGCGAGCGGCATCCATCGAACCGCTCCATGCAGTTCGAGAGCGCCGCGCACCAGAGGTCGGGGAACCCGGGCTCGACACTGCCGGTCGGGTACGGGTCGACGGTGAAGCTCTCCCCCACCGTCAGCGGCTGGGCGCCTCCCTGGACCGAATCGCGATCGGGCTTGACGTAGATGCCCCACGGCCCGTCGGTCACGAGGCGCCCTCGATCGTCGTGGAGGCCCGCGTCGGAGTCGACGTGGAGCACGGGCGACTCGCGCCCGTCCGCGGTGTCGAGCGTGGCAGGCGGCAGCGCCACCTCGCCCTCCTGCAGGTACCAGTAGGTCCACATCGGCACGTCGCGATCAACTCCACCGTCGGGATGGCGGACATCGATCCGCTCCGGCAGCCCCAGCATTCGCCACAGGCGCTGGATCCAGGGTCCGACGGCGATCACGATCTGCTCGGCGCGCAGTGCGCCCGCGTTCGTCTCGACACCGGTCACCGCACCGGAGTCGTCGAAGACGAATCCCTCGACCTCGACCCCCTCGGCGATTCGGGCGCCGGCCGCGCGCGCCTTGTCGGCAATCCCCAGCATCGACTCGCGGTTGAACGCGAAGCCGCCGGCGCGCTCGTGCAGGCAGGCCGTCAACCCCCGCGCCCGCCAGTCGCCGTAAAGCTCGGTCATGTGCGCACGGACCGCCTCCTCGCCGGTGTACAGCTCCGAGGGATAGCCGATCCGCTGCTGGCGTTCGAAGACCTCGGCGAGCTCTTCCTCCTGGCTCGGCGGCCCCAGGGCCACGTAGCCGGATCCGTGGTAGTGGAGGACCTCCGGGTCCGACTCCCAGATCTCCACGCAGGCCGCCATCAGCTCGGACATCGCCGGCTGGAAGTAGTTGTTGCGGATCACTCCGCACGCGATTCCCGAGGCGCCGGCCGCGACTCCGCTCTTGTCGAGCACGAGCGCATCCTCGCCGGCCTCGGCCAAGTGCCAGGCGGTCGAGAGCCCGTGCACGCCCGCGCCCACGATCAGGGTGCGCACGGACCCCGGCAGGTCCGTCATCGATTCAGTGCTCCGGCGGCTCCCAGCCCTCGAGCACGGACGGCTTCCAGTCCGCGCCGACGGTCTGGGAGTCCGCGACCCACGGGCCGAGCTCGGGCTGGGCGAACTTCGCGTGCGCCCCCTTCAAGCGGATCCCGTACGAGTTCCCCGCAGTCAGGTGCGCGATCAGGATCTTGCGCGCGATCTCGTCCTCGCGGCCCTTCGGGATCGGGAAGTAGATCCTCAGGAACGAGTTCGAGTAGCGGTCGAAGACGGCGGGCGTGCCCTCCTCCTCGAGCAGCTCGACGTCCTCGAGCCAGTTCAGGTCCCTGCCCGGCGTAGCCGCCTCGAGATCGATGTCCTCCACGAGCGAGATGTTCTCCTGGTAGGGGAACCGCTTGCCGGACAGGTACTCGGCGTCGATCGAGACGACCTTCTCGGGCTCGCGAAAGTCGTCGGCCCTCGTCACTCGGAGTCCTCCGCCGCGGCGCGGGCGGGGTCGGGCAGGAAGTCCACCGGGTTCTCCAGGTACTGGTCGAGCACGGTGCGGATCTCGGCGAGCGCGCGCTCCTCGGTCACGCCGGGGATGTACTCGGTGCCGGCGAGCGGCACGCGCGCCATCGCCGCGGCCTCCGTTGTCAGCGCCGCGAGGTCCTCCGGCTCGAGGCTGTGCACGCTGGTCTTCCCGCAAGCACGGGCGAGCATCTGGACCTCGAGCGTCAGCGCGTGGAGGAAGTTGAACACGCGCTGTGCCGCCTCGTCGACGTCGAGCCGCTTGCGCAGCTCGGGGTCCTGGGTCGTGATCCCGACCGGGCAGCGGCCCGTGTGGCAGTGGTAGCACTGGCCCGCGGGCACCCCGACTGTGCCCTCGTAGTCGGTCACGCCCGGGATCTCCTTGTTGCAGTTGAGCGCCATCAGCACCGAGTGGCCGATCGCGACGGCGTTGGCGCCGAGCGAGAGGCACTTGGCGATGTCGCCACCGTTGCGGATCCCGCCGGCGACGACGAGGTCGACCTCGTCGGAGAGGCCGACGTCCTCGAGTGCGCGGACCGCCTCGGGGATCGCCGCGATCAGCGGGATCCCGGTCTCCTCGGCGGCAATGTGCGGGCCCGCCCCCGTGCCGCCCTCGGCCCCGTCGAGGTAGATGATGTCGGGGCCGCACTTGGCCGCCATCCGGACGTCGTCGTAGACCCGCGCGGCGCCGAGCTTGAGCTGGATCGGGACCTCGTAGTTGGTCGCCTCGCGCGTCTCCTGGACCTTGAGCGAGAGGTCGTCGGGGCCGAGCCAGTCGGGATGGCGCGCGGGTGAGCGCTGGTCGATCCCGACCGGGAGCGAGCGCATCTCCGCCACTTGCTCGGTGACCTTCTGGCCCATCAGGTGGCCGCCGAGCCCGACCTTGCACCCCTGTCCGATGAAGAACTCGATCCCGTCCGCGAGCATCAGGTGGTGGGGGTTGAATCCGTAGCGGCTCTGGATCACCTGGTAGTACCACTTCGTTGACAGGTCGCGCTCGGGCGGCGTCATCCCGCCCTCGCCCGAGCACGTCGCCGTGCCCGCCATCGAGGCGCCCTTCGCAAGCGCCATCTTCGCCTCGAGCGAAAGCGCCCCGAAGCTCATCCCGGTCACGTAGACGGGAATGTCGAGCTCGAGCGGGCGCTTCGCGAACCGAGCCCCGAGCACCGTCCTCGTGTCGCACTTCTCCCGGTAACCCTCGATCACGAACCGCGTCAGCGTGCCCGGAAGGAAGATCAGATCGTCCCAGCCCGGAAGCTTCTTGAACATCGAGAACCCGCGCATCCGGTAGCGACCCAGCTCCGCCTTCATATGAATGTCGTTGATGACCTCCGGGGTGAAGATCGGGCTGCGGCCGAGGGTCTCGCGCTGGTCTGGTGCTTCGCGGGCCATCGATCTCCCTACAGCACGAGCTTGCGCTCGCTGGGCTCGAGGCTGTCGTAGTTGTAGAGCTTCTTCCCGCACACGAACTTCCGCAGCTCGGGTGGGTCGCCGAGCTCGTAGATGCCGAACTTACGCTCGACCAGCTCGGTGTCGGCGTCGGTCCACTCCGCCTCGACGCAGTCGACGCCGAGAGAAGCGATGCTCCCGCCGACGTAGATCGTCCCGTCGTACATCGAGTCGCCGAGCCCGTGCCCGACGTCGCCGCAGATGATCTGGCGCCCGCGCTGCATCATGAACCCGGTCATCGAGGCCGCATTGCCGAGTCCGATGATCGTGCCGCCCTTCTGGTCGATTCCGGTGCGGGCGCCGACGTCGCCCTTGACGACGAGGTCGCCGCCGCGAAGCGCGGCGCCCGCCAGCGAGCCCGCGTTGTTCTCGACGACGACGACGCCGGACATCATGTTCTCCGCCACCGACCAGCCAACGCGCCCGGTGATCTCGACCTCGGGGCCGTCGATCAGCCCGCAGCCAAAGTAGCCCAGGCTTCCCTCGAAGCGGATCCTGCACCGCGCGAGGATCGCGACGCCGAGCGAGTGGCGGGCGCTCGGGTTGAGCACGGTGACGTCCTCGACGCCCCGCTCGTAGATCAGCCATCGCAGCTCGGCGTTGATCTTGCGCGGGGTGAGATCAGCCGCATCGAGCACCGCGCGCCCGCCGTCGATCTTCGACGTCCTCGGGACCGAGTCGTCGAGCTCGACGAGCCCGCGCTCGTCCATCCGCGGGGCGGTCTCCTCGCTCACCTGGTCCATACGCGCACCTCGCCCTCGTACGGGTCGTGGGTCTCGATCTCGCGGTCGAGCACCTGGCGGATAGCGATCTCCTCGGAGGCTAGCGCCACGAGATCCTCGTCCTCGTAGAGGACGAGCGGCTTCGCGCCGAGTTCGTCCTTCGCCACCCCGAGCGCGTCCTCGGTGACGCAGATGTAGGTGAAGACTCCGTCGAGGTCCTCGAGGCTGCGGTGCATCGCGTCCTCGAGCGAGGTGCCGTCGGCCATCTGCTCGGCGAGGTAGACGGCGATGATCTCAGAGTCGCACTCGGACTGGAAGCGGTGCCCTGCTCGGATCAGGCGCCGGCGCCAGTCGTGGAAGTTCGTCAGCTGACCGTTGTGGACGACGGCGACGTCGGGAAACGGGTACGCCCAGTAGGGGTGCGCGTTGGCGATGTCGACGTCGGACTCGGTCGCCATCCGGGCATGGCCGATGCCGTGAGTCCCGACGTACCCCGTCAGCCCGTACTCCTCGGAGACGGTCTCGGCGTCCCCGAGATCCTTGACGATCTCGAGCGAGTGCCCCAGAGAGAGGACCTCGGTGTGGCGTACGCGCTCGACGGCGTCAGCGAGCGGCTTCAGGTCGCCGTCGAAGCGAAAGACGATCGTCATCGTGCGCGGGGTGCTCCTCACGCTCTCGATCTCGGCGCCGCCCGCGCGCAGCCGGGCCTCGATCTCGGCGCGCTGGCGCTCGACGCGCCGCGCGAGCTCGGCGTCACCGTCGGCCGCCTCGCTCAGCTTCACGTGCATGACGTAGCTGTCGACACCGCCACGATAGAGTGCGTACCCGGTCGAGTCGGGGCCGCGGTGCTTCATCGCCTGCAGCATCCGGGTCATGTCGCGCCCGACCTCGCGCTCGCCGCCGCCGTTGCGGTAGATGATCCCGGCTATGCCGCACACGGCCGGCTCCGTGGTCGGATCGCCGCGGCTGTGGCGGTGAGGGTCAGGGCTGCACCTCGAGGTACTGCTCGCGCTCCCAGTCGGTGACCGCGGCGAGGTAGCGCTCCCACTCGTCGCGCTTGAAGTGCATGAAGACGTCGTAGAGGCGCCCGGGCATCGCCCCGCTCACCACCTCGTCGGCCGCGAGCGCGTCGAGCGCGTCGCCGAGATGGTCCGGCACGCGCTCGAACTCGGCGCCCTCGGCGAGCAGCTCGTAGGTGTTCCGCTGCTGGGGCGGACCCGGATCGAGCTCGCGGCGGACTCCGTCCAGCCCGGCAGTCAACAGCGCCGCCTGGGTCAGGTACGGGTTGCACGAGGAGTCCACCCCACGGAACTCGAAGCGGCCGCCGCTCGCAACCCTCACGGTGCAGGTTCGGTTCTGCCAGCCGTAGTTCTTGTACACCGGCGCCCAGAACCCGAAGTCCCACATCCGCTTGTACGAGTTGACGGTCGGCGAGCCAACGCAGACGAGGGCTCGGAAGTGGTCGAGAATCCCGCCCATGAAGCGCTGCCCGATCTCCGACAGCTGTGCGGGTCCATCGGGATCGTGGAAGACGTTCGTGCCGGCATCGTCGACGAGCGAGAAGTGGTGGTGGTGTCCATTCGCCGACACGCCCGTGAACGGCTTCGGCATGAACGATGCGTGCAGCCCGTGGTTGCGCCCGGCCGCCGTGCACAACTGGCGGTAGGTCGTGATGTTGTCGGCGGTTCGCAGGGCCCGATCGAAGCGGAAGTTGAGCTCGAGCTGTCCCGGCGCGTCCTCGTGGTCGCCGTAGCTCATGTCGAGCCCCATCGCCTTCCCGTACGCGACGACGTCCAGGATCACCGGTCGCAGCTGCTCGAACTGGTTGATGTGGTAGCAGAGCGGCTTCGTGACCCCCTCGGGGTCGCCCTCGCCGTCCTCGGCCAGCCGCAGCCACATCATCTCCGGCTCGATCCCGCACAGGAACGTGTAGCCGAGCTCCTCCTCGACGTCGTGGGCAACCCGCTTCAGGTTCTGGCGCGGGTCCGCGTCGAGCAACTCACCCGTCTCAGTGTCGTAACAGTCGCAGTACACGCGGGCGACGCGCTCGTCCCACGGCAGCCGAGTGAACGTGTCGAGATCCGCCATCGCCGCCAGCTCCGACTCCTCGGGCCCAAAGCCGATGTAGTTGTCCTCACGGTCGGTGAGGAGATCGGCGGTCGCGCCGTAGACGAGCTGGTAGCCGCGCTCCGCCACCTTCGGGAACCAGTCCGCAACGACGCCCTTGCCGTTGATGTGGCCGGTGACCGAGACCTGCTGGAAGAACACGTACTCGATCCCCTCGCGCTCGATCTCGTCCGCGATCTCGGCGATTCGCTCCGCGCGGCCGGGCGCGTTTCGCGCCTCCTCGAGCGTCTTCGGCGCCGGCTCGATCTTCGGCGAGTCGAGAATCGTCTGCACCTCGCTCGCGCCGGACTTCTTCGCTGCGGCCACTTATCCCTCTCCTTTCCGCCCCACCGTGCGGGGATGGACGACGACTGGGTCAGACGCGAAGCCTTGAGGCGGCCGAGCGAGGATCCGCGGGGGCCGGTGAGCGTCCGCCGCCTTGCGCCGCACCGAGCCCCCTCGCGCGAGCTGCGAGTCGCTGTGCCCGATCATCGTGGTCGTGGCTGCCGACAATTCGCTCCTCGTTCCGCTGGCCGCGGTCGAAGTTACTATAGCCCTGGAATGAACAAAAAGGTACATTCAGCGTCGAGGAGCACCTTTACGCTCCCGGCGTGCCCCGTCCCTCGCTTGTAGACGTAACCGAGACGGCGCTTCGCGAGCGCCTCGCGCCGGGCCGCGCCCGCCCAGGCGACCGGCTCCCTCCGGAGAAGGAGCTCGCCGAGGCGCTCGGGGTGTCGAGAGGCACCCTCCGACTCGCTCTCGAGCGCCTCGAGAGCAACGGCGAGATCATCCGCCGCCAGGGCAGCGGCACGTTCGTCGGGCGCGTCGCGCTCGGCGCGGCGTTCAGCGAGGGCCTCGAGGTGCTCGAGTCCTACGCCTCGCTCGCGCGGCGCCAGGGCAGGAGGCTGACCGTCCGCAACCTGCAGATCGAGCAGGCGCGAACGCCCGGATACGTCGCCGAGGCGCTCGGCGTCCGCCGCGGAGCGCGGGCGCCGTTGATCCATAGGACCCTGCTCGCCGACGGCGTGGTCGCCGCGTACATGCGCGACATCGTCCACCCGGACGTCGATCTGCCCCCGCTTCAGGACCTCCGCGAAGCGATCGAGTCCGGGCAGATGGTCATGGACGTGCTGGTCGAGCAGGGGACGGGGATCGCGTTCGCGAAGACGCGTGTGTGGCCGCGGCTGGTCGAGCCGGGAAGCCGGCTCGGCGACGCACTGGGGGCGACCCGCATCACCGCCGCGCTCGAGATCGTCGAGCTGATGCACCTTGCGGGGGGCGAAGCGGTTCAGCATTCCCGAGACGTGTTCGCGCCCGGCTCGGTCGACCTTCACGTGATCCGGGGGCTGAAGTTCCCCGAGGACGTCGCCGGCGTCGGCTGAAGCGCCCGCGCGCGTGACCGAGCGCGTGACCGAAGACTGGACTGGACTGAACAGATGAACATAAAGTCAAGCGCCTAAGCACGGCACAAGACTCAGAGGGTTGAGTCTATGTATCCGCTGGGCAGTTTGCTTGATCGGACGCGGTTCGCCGGGTTCACTGACCGTTCGCGGCAAGTCGAGAAACGAGGAGAGTCATGTCCGTCCCCGTCCGTCTGCATCGCAGCGAGCTGTGCGTTCCCGGCACCAACGAGCGGATGCTCGAGAAGGCGCCCGATCTCGGCGCCGACGTCGTGATGCTTGATCTCGAGGACGCGGTCGCCCCCGACGACAAGACCCAGGCACGTGCGAACGTGATCGCCGCGCTTCGCGAGCTCGACTGGAGCGGCTGCAGCGTGACGCTGAGGATCAACGGCCTCGACACGCCCTACTGCTATCGCGACATCGTCGACGTCGTCGAGCAGAGTGGCGCGTGGCTCGACACGATGCTGATCCCCAAGGCCTGCTCGGCCGCCGATATCCATCTCGTGGCGACCCTGCTGACCCAGATCGAGGACGCGACGGGGATCGGTGACCGGATCGGGATCTCGGCCTTGATCGAGACCGCGGCGGGGATGCTCAACGTGGACGAGATCGGGGCCAGCTGTCCGGAGAGGATGGAGGCGCTGATCTTCGGCGTCGCCGACTACGCGGCCTCGATCCAGAGCCAGACCGCTTCGATCGGCGGCTCCGATGCGAACTACGCGGTGATCACCGATCCCGAGGCCGAGGACGACACGAAGCGCCGAGAGCTCCATTGGGGCGACCAGTGGCACTACCCGCTGTCGCGGATCGCCGTCACCTGCCGCGCGAACGGGCTGCGGCCGATCGACGGGCCGTTCGGCGACTTCAGCGACCGCGAGGGCTACCTCGTCGCGGCGCGCCGCGCCGCGATTCTCGGGTTCGAGGGCAAATGGTGCATCCACCCGAGTCAGGTCGAGCTCGCGAACGAGGTCTTCTCGCCAGATGCGCAGCTGGTCTCAAAGACGCGCCGGATCACCGCCGCGATGAAGGAGGCGGCCGATGCCGGCAAGGGCGCGGTGTCGCTCGACGGCCGCCTGATCGACGCCGCGTCGCTGCGAATGGCCGAGCACCTGCTGGCCAAGATCGAGATGATCGAGGAGCGCCAGAACGGTCCCGTGGCGGTCGAGGCGGCCAGGGCCGCGCCGAACCGCTGACGCCGCCTCGGTACCCACGGGCTTTCCGCGCGGGAGCGCGTCGAGCGTGGCATTCTCTACGAATGACGCGACCCGTCGTGCTCGGAGTGGTCGGAGACTCGGCCGCGGGGAAGACGACCCTGACACGCGGGCTGGTCCGGATCCTCGGCGGGACGGACCATGTCGCCTACATCAGCGGCGACGACTACCACCGCTACGGTCGCCAGCAGCGGGCCGAGCTCGGCATCACCCCGCTGGACCCGGCGGCCAACCACCTCGACATCCTCGAGCAGCACCTCGAGCACCTGCGCAATCGCAAGCCGATCCTGAAGCCGGTCTACGACCATCGCGCCGGAATCCTGAGCCCGCCCGAGTACGTGCGCCCGAACTCGTACGTGATCGTCGAGGGGCTGCTCAACTTCCACTCGGAGGCGCTGCGCGAAGCCCATGACATCCGCGTCTTCCTGGCGCCGCCCGAGGAACTGCGACGGATGTGGAAGCTGACCCGTGACTGCACGCGGCGGGGCTACACGACGCACGAGGTCATCAACGAGCTCGACCGCCGCGAGGCCGACGTCGCAGCCTTCATCCAGCCGCAGCGAGAGCACGCCGACATCGTGATGTCGTTCATCCCCACCAACGACAGGGACCAGGAGCGTCTCGACGCCCATCTGATTCTCCGGTCCACGCTTCGCCAGCCCGACCTCTCCCCGTTCCTGCGACCCGACGGAGACGGGCCGACGCTCGTCCGGCGCGGCCACGAGTCGCTGCTCAGGATCCCCGGCGACACCGACCCCGATCTCGCGGCGGAGCTCGAGGAGGCGGTGTGGCGCCGAATGCAGTATGCGAGCCACCTTCGGGCCCAGCGGCTGGGCGAGTTCACGATCGGAACCGACCTCCACCGGTCAGAGTCGCTGGCCCTCGCTCAGACGCTGCTCCTCTATCACCTCGTCTCGACGCGGGCCGGGATCAGCGCCGGGATCGATCCCCATGATCGCCACGTGCCGGGCATCGTCGGCGCCGACTCGGCGCTGCACGCCTGAGCCGGCAGGCGGCTACTGCGGACGCTCGCGGTCGCTCCCCGTGAGCACCCGGCGTCCCGCCGCCGAGCGCGCGAAGGCGATGAACGCGTCCGCCGACTCCGAGCCCGGACCCACGCCCGACTTGACGATGTGCCAGGCGCGCTTGGGGAGCCCGCCGCGGGGGTTGATCGTCGCCAGGTGCCCGGCTTCGACCTCGAGCTCGACCGAGAGCCGGGACTGAAGCGCAACGCCAAGCTCCATTCGCGCGGCGCTCTTGATCGCACCGTTCGAACCCAGGGTGAGCAGCGGGGGCTGGAGCTGATGCGAGTCGAGGTAGAGCTCGCACAGACGACGCGTCCCCGAGCCCGGCTCTCGCATCAGCCACGGAGTGTCGCCGAGCTCCTCAACCGGGACCCGCGAACGGTGCGCGCGCGGGTCGCCGGGCGCCGTGATCAGGACGAGCTCGTTGTCGAGGAAGGGAAGCCCCTCGAAGCCGCGGCCCTCGGGAGGGCGCCCCGAGATCGCGACGTCGGCTTCGCGTGCCTCGAGGCGCCGGAAAACCTCTTCGCGGTTGCCCACATTTACGCTCAGCTCCAGCTCGGGATGCTGCGCGCGGAACGCCCTGATCAGCGGCGGGAGCAGATACTCGCCGGCGGTAGTGACCGCCGTTATCCGGAGGTGGCTCTCGCCGCCGCGCGCGATCTCCCCCGCCATCTCGGAGCCCTCGTTGACGAGCGCGAGAATGTCGGCCGCGTAGCGCGCGTACGCCTCCCCCGCGGGCGTCGGCCGCACGCCGCGACCCACGCGCTCGGTCAGCTGCACTCCGAGCTCACGCTCGAGGGCGGCGACCGCCGCCGAGACCGACGGCTGGGTGACGACGAGCTGCTCCGCGGCCGCCGTGACCGATCCGAGACGGACCACGGCAAGGAACGCCGAGAGCTGCGTGACGGTGACCGCCACAAGACGGCGGAATATATAGGGATTGCCTTATCGATACGACGCTTTTCTTAGTTTGAAGGCATGGCATGCTGTGCGAGGGTGCCGCCCATGTCCCCAGTGCCCGCGCCGATCGCCCCGCCCGAGCGGCTGCTCTGCGGGCCCGGCCCCACGAACGTCGAGCCCGCCGCGCTCGAGGCGATGCGCAAGCCGATGCTCGGCCACCTCGATCCAGAGCTGCACGAGATCCTGCTCGAGCTCGTCGACTTCCTGCGCCGCGTCTACAGCGCCGACGGCGGCCTCGTGGTCGCGCTGCAGTCGACCGGGACCTCCGGGATGGAGGCCGGGATCGCAAGCCTCGTCGAGCCCGGCGACCGGGTCGTCGTCGGCGCGAGCGGCTACTTCGGGCAGCGGATCGCTGCGGTCGCCCAGCGCGCCGGTGCCCGCGTCGAGGTCGTCGCGGAGGATTGGGGCAAGCACGTGCCCAACGAGCGCCTGCTCGGCGCCCTCGACCGGCACCCCGACGCCCGCCTGCTCGCGGTCGTCCACGGAGAGACCTCGACCGGGACCCAGCATCCGGTCGCGGAGCTCGCGGCCGAGATGCGCGGCCGCGATCCGCTGCTGATGGTCGACTGCGTGACGACGCTGGGAGGGGTGGAGCTCGACTTCGACGGATGGGGGCTCGACTACGCATACTCGTGCACTCAAAAGTGCCTCGGCGCTCCGCCCGGGATGTCGCCCGTTGCGCTCTCCGAGCGTGCGCTCGAGCGCGTTCGCAGCCGCACGACGCCGGTCCCGTTTGCGCTTGATTTCGAGCTCCTGCAGTCGTATTGGGTCGACCGCCCGGCGGCCTACCACCACACGGCGCCGATCCTCCACATCTACGCGCTCCACGAGGCGCTCCGCCAGACGCTGATCGAGGGCGTCGAGAAACGCTGGGCCCGCCACACCGAGGCCGGCTCGCACCTCCAACGGCGCGCTCGCGAGGCGGGCTTTGAGCTGCTCGCGGAGCCGGAGTTTCAGCTCGCGCCGCTGACCGCGATCCGCGTTCCGGAGGGGATCGACGGCAAGGCGGTCCAGAAGCAGCTTCTCGACGAGCGCGGAATCGAGATCGGCGGCGGCCTCGGACCGGATGCGCCCGCGATCTGGCGGATCGGGCTGATGGGCCCGAATGCCCGAACGGAGACCGCCGACCGCGTCCTCGAGGCTCTCCAGGCGACTGTGGAGAGCCACGGCGCCGCAGTCCCCGGATGAGCGGCAAGCCGCGGCTGGTCGTCACCCGGACGATTCCCGAGCCCGCCCTCGAGCTCCTCGCCGAGGCGGGCGAGCTGTGGGTCTCCGAACGGGACGCGCCGCTGGAGCGGGCCGAGCTGTTCGAGGCGGCCCGCGGTGCGACCGCGGTGGTGACGCTGCTCCACGACCGAATCGACGCCGAGTTCCTCGACGCGGCGGGTCCGCAGCTCTGCTGCGTCGCGAACGTCGCCGTCGGCTACGACAACGTCGACGTTCCCGCCGCGACGAATCGGGGCGTCGTCGTCACGAACACCCCGGGGGTGCTGACGGACGCCACCGCCGACCTCACCTTGGGGCTGATCCTGGTGGCGACGCGGCGGTTGGGCGAGGGCGAGCGCGTGATCCGGGGCCAGACGCCGTGGTCGTGGCACATGTTCTACATGCTCGGCACGGGCCTCCAGGAGAAGACGCTCGGGATCGTCGGGCTGGGCGCGATCGGGCAGGCGGTTGCGCGCCGCGCGCGCGGCTTCGGGATGCGGATCGTGTACACGGGACGGCGCCGGGTCGATCCGCAGATCGAGGCCGAGCTCGGGGCTGAGCGGCTCGAGCTCGACGGGCTGCTGAGCGAGTCCGACGTTGTCAGCCTCCACTGTCCGCTCTCGGAGGAGACTCGCGGGCTGATCGACGCCGCCAGGCTCGGCCTGATGAAGCCGACTGCATTCCTCGTCAACACCGCGCGCGGTCCGATCGTCGACGAGGCGGCGCTCGCGGACGCGCTGCGCAGTGGCTCGATCGCCGGCGCGGCCCTGGACGTCTACCAGGACGAGCCGAACGTGGAGCCGGCGCTGCTCGAGCTCGAGAACGCGGTCCTAGTGCCTCACCTGGGCTCCGCGACGCTCGAGACCCGGACCGCGATGGCCGTTCTAGCGGCGCGAAACGCGATCGCGGTCACCGCGGGCAAGCCGCCGCTGACCGCGGTCAACGGGGCGGCGCTTCCGGTCAGCTGACTGAGACCTAGCCGCGCGCCGTGAGCTCGACGCAGCCGCGCTCGACCCCGTCGAGCAGCTCCCAGTTGCCCGCCAGCGCATCCTCGGCGGGCCGAATCAGCACCTCGACGTCGCCGTTGCCGAAGCGGTCCGAGAGCAGCGAGCGGTGCTGCGCCGCATGCTCGTGGTCGCGAACGGCGTGGAGGTCGAAGTAGGCCGTGGCGTCGCTTGACGGCTCGAGGCCGTAGTGATCGATCAGGCCGTCCCGCTTGACCTCCGAGATCCTGGGCTGGCTTGCCTCGATCGCGTACAGGGCCGCGAGCGAGGCGCCGAGCTCGCGCTCGTCGGACCCCCGCCACGCACGGGTGCAGCGCCGGGTCTCCGGGCTCGCCGGCGCGTATCGGTCCGCGCCGACGGCGAGTGCAAACCGATCCCAGAGCTCGACGTGCTCGGCCTCCTCGGCGGCATGCGCCTCGAGGATCTCCCGCACCTCGCCGGACCCGGCGCTGCGCGCGGCGCTCGCGGACGCATCCGCCAGCGCAACCACGGCATGGCGGTATTGGCCGGCGTACAGCGCGAGCTCCTCGGGCGAGAGCTCTCCGGCCGACCAGCGAATGTAGAACGGGTGCTCGAGCACGTCCCATCGCTCGCGGATCGCGTCGATGTCCTCAAACGGCTTCATGACTTGCCGCTGAACCGCTCGGCCTCCTCCGAGCCGCCGGTGGCGTCACCCTCGCTGTAGGAGTGCGCGCCGGCGCCCGCGAGCCTTCCGCCCTCGACGATCAGGTACTCCTCGCGGATCGGCTTGCCCCCGAAGTGGCATTCGAGGATCTCCCTCGTGCCCGCCGCATACCGGGCCTGAGCCGAGAGGCTGGTCCCCGACGTGTGCGGGGTCATGCCGTGGTGAGGCATCGTCCGCCACGGGTGGTCCTCGGGCGCGGGCTGAGGGAACCAGACGTCGCCCGCGTAGCCCGCGAGCTGACCGGACTCCAACGCCCGCACGATCGCGTCGCGGTCGCAGATCTTGCCGCGCGCGGTGTCGACCAGGTACGCGCCGCGCTTCATCCTCGCGATCATCTCGTCGTCGAACAGGTGCTCGGTCTCCGGATGGAGCGGCGCGTTGATCGTGACCACGTCGCAGATCCCGACCATCTCCTCGGTCGTCTCGTGGAAGCTCACTCCGAGCTCCTTCTCGACCTCATCGGGGAGACGGTGTCGGTCCGTGTAGTGGAGCCCGACGTCGAACGGCTTCATCCGGCGCAGCACGGCCGTGCCGATGCGCCCGGCGGCGACCGTGCCGACCTGCATGCCCTCGACGTCGTACTCCCGCGCGACGCAGTCGGCGATGTTCCAGCCCCCGTCGACGACGACCTTGTATGAGGGGATGTAGTTGCGCACCAGCCCCAGAATCATCATCACCACGTGCTCGGAGACGCTGATCGAGTTCGAGTACGTGACCTCGGCGATCGTCATCCCGGCCTTCTGCGCGGCCTGAAGATCGACGTGGTCGGAACCGATCCCCGCGGTGATCGCGAGCTTCAGGTTCGGGGCCTTGGCGATCCGCTCGGCGGTCAGGTATGCCGGCCAGAACGGCTGCGAGATCACGACCTCGGCCTCGGGCAGCTCGCGCTCGAACTCGGAGTCGGCCCCGTCCTTGTCCGCGGTCACGACGAGCTCGTGACCGTCCGCCTCGAGGAACTTGCGCAGGCCGAGCTCACCCGATACGCAGCCGAGCAGCTCCCCCGGCGAGAAGTCGATCGCGTCCGGGGTCGGGGTCGTCTGCCCGTCCGGGTAGCGCTCGATCTTCGGGATCTCGTCGCGCGGATACTCCGGTGGGTATCCGTCGACCGGGTCGTCGTAGAGCACACACAGAACCTTCGCCATCTCTCTACCTCCGTGAATACACGTCACCGTCGGGCTGCATTCGACCCGCGCCAACTATAGACCGAAAATGAACAAAAAGGTACATTCGCGCTCTCGAGCCGGCCCGCGCGCGAACGCCCGCTGCCGTACGGGCAACCGCGGGAGGGCCCGCCCCGGGGATGCGGCGGCGCTCAGCCGGCGCGGCCGGCGGAGCCCAGCGGCTCGCGGACCACCGGCTTTCGCGCCGCGGCCGCCTCGTCGAGGCGGCGCACGGGCGTGGTGTAGGGCGCCCGGCGGGCGATCTCGGGGTCGTCCTCGGCCTCGGCGAGGATGTCCTCGATCGCGTCGGCGAAGCCGTCGAGTGTCTCCTTGGTCTCGGTCTCGGTCGGCTCGATCATCAGCGCCTCGTCGACGAGAAGCGGGAAGTACACCGTGGGCGGGTGAACGCCGAAGTCGAGGATCCGCTTCGCCATGTCGAGTGTCGTCACGCCGAGCTGCTTCTTCGCACGCCGCCCCGAGAGCACGAACTCATGCATGCAGCGGCGATTGAAGGCGGCCGGCAGGTACTCCCCCGCCCTCCCCGCCGCCAGCCGAGCGCGCAGATAGTTGGCGTTCAGGACCGCGATGTCGGTGGCCTCCGCGAGGCCGTCGCCGCCGAGGCCGAGGATGTAGGCGTAGGAGCGCACGAAGACCCCGAAGTTGCCCTGGAAGCCGCGCAGACGGCCGATCGACTTCGGGCGGTCGTAGTCGAGGTCGAACCTCGGCTCCGCGCCGTTGCCCCGCCCGTCGCTGACGACCCGTGGCACGGGCAGGTAGGGCTCGATCCGCTCCGAGACGCAGATCGGGCCGGATCCGGGCCCGCCGCCCCCGTGCGGCTGCGAGAACGACTTGTGGAGGTTGAGGTGGACGATGTCGAAGCCCATGTCGCCGGGCGTAGAGCGGCCCATGATCGCGTTGAGATTCGCGCCGTCGTAGTACAGAGTGCCGCCTGCCTCACGGACCGCGTCGGTGATCTCGCGGATGTTCTCGTCGAACAGCCCGAGCGTGTTCGGGTTCGTGATCATCAGGCAGGCGACGTCGTCACCGAGCTTCGAGCGAAGGTCATCGAGGTCGACCCCCCCGCGCTCGTTCGTCGCCAGCTTGACGACCTCGTACCCCGCCATCGTCACCGACGCTGGGTTGGTTCCGTGGGCGGTGTCCGGGGTCAGGACCTTGGTCCGCCGCTCGCCGCGGTCGAGGTGGTAGGCGCGCGTCAGCAGCAGCCCGGCGAGCTCGCCGTGGGAGCCGGCCGACGGCTGCAGGCTGGTGTACGGCAGCCCGCAGATCTCCGACAGCGCCGCCTCGAGCCGCGACATCAGCTCGAGCGCGCCCTGCGCTCGGCGCGGGCTCTGGGCGGGATGAAGCCGCGCGTGGCCCGGAAGCGCGGCGACGCGCTCGTTGACGCGGGGGTTGTGCTTCATCGTGCACGACCCGAGCGGATAGAAGCCGGTGTCGAGGTCGAAGTTGCGGCGCGAGATGCGGTTGTAGTGACGGATGATCTCGGGCTCGGAGACCTCGGGGAGCTCGGGCGGGTCCTCGCGGCGAAGTCCCTCCGGGATCAGCTCCGGGATCGGGCGCTCGGGGACGTCGAGCGGCGCCGGCGTCGCGGCGCGGCGCCCGGGGCGCGAGCGCTCGAAGATCGTCAGCACCGGTTCGCGCTGTTGGGGAGTCGGCGTTTCGGCGTTCGACGGCGGCGCGGACGCCGGCACCGACGGCGAATCAGCGTGGTTCACAAAACGCCTCCGATTGGCGTCCTTGTTTCGCTATCCGAAGCAAAGGCGCGGTCTCCGCCCGTTTCGGCGATCGCGGCCTCGAGAGCAGCGGCCAGGCGGTCTATGTCCTCCCTGCTGCGCCGTTCCGTGATCGCAACGAGCAACCCATCCTCAAACTCGGGGTACTCGCTCCCGAGCGGGTAGCCCGCGGCGATCCCGTCCCCCGCAACGCGGTCGAGGACCGCGTCGACCGGCGCGTCGAGCCGGACCGCGAACTCGCGCACGACCGGCGCGTCGTGCAGCGGCTCCACGCCCTCGACCGCCGCCAGCCGCTCGCGCGCGTATGCGGTCCTCCGCGTCATCAGCTCGCCGAGCTCGACGATTCCGCGCTTGCCGAGCCAGCTCAGGTAGATCACACCGGCGAGGGCGTTCAAGGCCTGCGAGGTGCAGATGTTGTGGGTTGCCTTCTCACGGCGGATGTGCTGCTCGCGGGTCTGGAGCGCGAGCACGAACCCGCGCCGACCGTCGACATCGGTCGTCTCGCCGGCGATCCGTCCCGGCATCCGCCGGATGTGCTCCTCGGTCGCGCAGAAGAAGCCGAACGAGGGTCCGCCGAAGTCAAGCCGGTTTCCGAGTGGCTGGCCCTCTCCGACCGCGATGTCGGCGCCCGACTCCCCGGGCGGCTTCAGGACCCCGAGCGTGAGCGCGTCGACGGCGACAACGACGAGTGCGCCTTTGCCCTTCGCGGCCGCGGCGAGCGCGGCAACGTCCTCGACCGAGCCGAGGAAGTTCGGGTTCTGAAGGAACACCGCCGCCGTGTCCTCGTCGATCGCTGCGGCGAGCCCGGCCGCGTCAGTGCGACCGCCTTCGAGCCCCACCTCGACGACCTCGGCCCCGTAGCCGACGGCGTAGGTCGCGAGCGTCTCGCGGCTGTGGGGATGGACGCCGCGCGAGGCGACGAACTTGCGCCGCCCGGTGGCACCGATTGCGAGGTAGCCGGCTGAGGCGACCGACGAGGGCCCCTCGTAGAGCGAGGCGTTCGAGACCGGGAGCGCCGTCAGCTCGGACATCGCGGTCTGGAACTCGAACATCGCCTGCAGCCCGCCCTGCGAGATCTCGGGCTGGTACGGCGTGTACGGGGTCAGGAACTCGGAGCGCTGCGTGATCGCGTCGACGATCGCGGGAACGTAGTGGTCGTACATCCCGGCGCCGATGAAGCAGACCTCGGAGTCGGCGTCGGCGTTGCGCGCCGCGAGCGACGCGAGAAGGTCGAAGACCTCGCTCTCAGAGCGCCCGTCGTCGAGCGCGATCGGGCGGTTGAGCCGCAGGTCCGTCGGAATGTCCTCGAACAGCTCATCAAGGGACGCGGCGTCGATCGCCGCGAGCATCTCGCGGCTGTCGGCGTCGGTCGCTGAGGTGTAGCGGCTCACTCGTCCTCGCTCTCGGCGAGCATCTTCCTGTACGCGTCGGCGCTCATCAGGTCGTCGGCCTCGGAGGGGTCGTCGAGCTTGACCTTGACGAGCCATCCCTCGCCGTAGGGGTCGTCGTTGAGGAGCTCGGGGGAGTCGCCCGCGGCGGCGTTGACCTCGATGACCTGACCCGACATCGGCGCGTGGACATCGGAGACGGCCTTCACCGACTCGATCTCCGCGTAGGAGCCGTCCTTGCTGATCTTAGAGCCGGCGTCGGGTGGGTCGAAGAACACGACCTCCCCGAGCGCGTCCTGTGCGTACCACGTGATCCCGAACGTCGCGCTTTCGCCCTCGACTCGCGCCCAGTCGTGCTCAGAGTGGTAGAGCAGCTCTTCCGGATAGCTCTCGTCGGCCAACGCTAGTCCTCCTCACTGATCAAATCCCACCTGCCTGTCGCCCCGCAATCGGGCTACGTCCGCTCGACGCCAGATCAACCAGGGGCTTCTTTTCCACGCGGGCGGCGCGGAGCTTGCCGCGGACGTCGATCTCGAGCTCGGTCCCCGGCTCGGCTGCGTCGGCGCGTACGTAGCCCATCCCGATCCCGACCTCGAGCGAGGGCGAGTGGGTCCCGCTCGTCACCTCGCCAACGGTCGCGCCGTCGCGGTTGATCGGGTTTCCCTGGCGCGGGATGCCGCGGTCGGTGATCACGAACGCGGCCAGCTTCTCGGCCGGGCCCTCGGCGCGGACCTCGGCGATCCGCTCGGAGCCGATGAACTCCGTCTCCTCCTTCGAGCACCAACCGAGCCCGGCCTCGATCGGCGTGCGGTCGGGGCTGAGGTCGTTGCCGTAGAGGCAGAAGCAGACCTCAAGCCGCAGCGTGTCGCGCGCGGCGAGCCCGGCGGGCTTGACGCCGGCGTCGAGCAGCAGGTCCCAGACGGGCGGCGCCGCGTCTGGCGGGATCAGCAGCTCAACCCCGTCCTCGCCCGTGTACCCGGTCCCGCAGGCGAGCGTCGGAGCGTGCGCGATCGCGACCCTCGCCGTGTGCATCCGCGCCGGCAGCTCGCCATCGGCGATCCCCGCGACCGCCTCACGGGCCCGCGGACCCTGGACCGCGAGCATCGCGTAGTCCGCGGCGACGTCGCGGACCTCGGCGTCGAAGGCGCCGGCGTGGTCGCCGACCCACTCGAGGTCGCGCTCGTGGTTGGCGGCGTTGGTGACCGTGAGGTAGCGGTCGGGCTCGAGCCGGTACGTGAACAGGTCGTCGAGCACCCCGCCGTCCTCCAGGCAGAGGCAGGAGTACTGTGCCCCGCCGACCTCGATCTTCTCGACGTCGTTCGAGAGCAGGCGCTGGAGCAGCGCGGTGGCGTCCGGGCCCCGGGTCTCGATCTCGCCCATGTGCGAGACGTCGAACACGCCCGCGTCGCCGCGCACCGCGAGGTGCTCCCGGCGGACCCCCTCGTACTCGACCGGCATCTCCCAGCCCGCGAACGGAACGAGCTTCGCGCCCGCCGCCGCGTGCGCCTCATACAGCGGGGTATGCCGCAGCGCAGCCGTCGTGCTCACTAGGAGGAGGCTAGCGACTGGCCGGGGGGCAAATTCGTCTAGCGGCGGCGCAGGAACGACGGCACGTCGATGTCGTCTTCGCCGACCTCGAGCTCGCGCCGCTCACGGTCCGGCAGGCCCATGCTCGCCTTGGCGCGGTCACGGCTGCGGGCGCGCAGCTGCGCCGGCTTGCGCGCGAGGAGCTCGAAGCCCTCGAACCCGGCGGCGATCACGGTCACCCGGCACTCCTCGTTGATCGTCGGATCGATCACGGCGCCGAAGATGATGTTCGCGCCGGGGTCGGCGGTCTTGACGACGAGGTCGGCGGCCTCGTTGACCTCGAACAGGCCGAGGTTCTCCCCGCCGGTGACGTTCAGAAGCAGACCGGTAGCGCCCTCGATCGACTCCTCGAGCAGGGGGGACTCGATCGCCCCCTTCGCGGCCTCCAGAGCGCGGCTCTCGCCCGACGCGGTGCCGATCCCCATCAGCGCCGAGCCGGCGTCTCGCATCACGGTCTCGACGTCGGCGAAGTCGAGGTTGATCAGGCCCGGGATCGTGATCAGGTCGGTGATCCCCTGGACACCCTGGCGGAGGATGTCGTCGGCCTTGCGGAACGCCTCGAGCACGCTCTCGCGCCGCTCGACGATCTGCAGCAGCTTCTCGTTCGGGACGACGATCAGCGTGTCGACCTCGGCGCGCAGCTTCTCGATCCCGTCCATCGCCTGCTGCATCCGGCGGCGACCCTCGAACTCGAACGGCTTCGTGACCACGCCGACGGTCAGCGCCCCGATCTCCTGCTTTGCGATCTCGGCGATCACGGGGGCCGCTCCGGTGCCGGTTCCGCCGCCCTCGCCGGCGGTGATGAAGACCATGTCGGCGCCCTTCAGCGCCTCCTTGACCTCGTCGCGGCTCTCGGCCGCGGCGCCGTTGCCGATCTCGGGGTTCCCGCCCGCTCCCAGACCCCTTGTCAGGTCATGGCCGATCCCGAGCTTGATGTCGGCGTCGCAGGCGAGCAGCGCCTGGGCGTCGGTGTTGACGGCGGCGAACTCGACGCCCTTGAGGCCAGCGTCGACCATCCGGCTGACGGCATTGGTTCCGCCGCCGCCGACGCCGACGACCTTGATCACTGCGAGATATGAGGACTCCACCATCTTCCGCGGGCGAGGCGCCTCCGCGCGCCAGGCTCAACAACCAGTTCAGGGTTCCTTGCAGGCGATTTACCTGGAAACGAATCGAAAGTAGGGCAATAGGCTACCCCTGTCAACGCGCTGACGGGAGACGTGCAGGCGTGAACTCTTGAGCCTGAGTCGAGCATGGCCATACCCTCAGGCTCGACCATAGGGTTTGCTTTCGGGGCGCGAAGCGGCGGAAATCGCCGCTCATGAGCGTTATTCAGGCGTACGGACGGCTCCCCCAGCGGCCGGACGCTCCGGCGCGCGGACGTCGACGTAGCCGACGCTGGTCAATCCGGGGTCCGCAAGAACTCGTGCAGCCGCCGCCCACTTCGCGTCGGCGCGCGACGAATCGCCGAACACGATCTCGATCCCGCCGGTGAGCCGAGCCTTGATCCCCTCGTTGCCGCTCGCCGCGGATGCGATCTCCGGCCGCAGCGGAGCGGGCGCCGCGCCGAGCACGATCGCCTCCTGGCGCTTGACTCCGGTCAGCCGACCGGAGTTTGGTGCCGTGCCGGGGATCGCCGGGAGGTCCGAGCTTGGCTTGCCGAGCCCGTCGAGCACGGTCCCGTCGGCAGCCACCGGCACCGCCCTGCTCTCCGAGCCGATCACGGCGGCCGAACGGCGCTCAGTGACGTGGATCTCGAGCCCGTTCGGGAAGCTCGGATCGGCGCTCACCGAGGCTACGGTCGGGAACTGGCGCACCGCGTCGTCGAGGCGCCCCACGTCGGGGTCGAGGGTGCTCATTCCGCGCCCCGCGCGATCGAGGGCGGCGGTGACCTGATCGCGGTTCTGACTCGTCACGCCGCTGACATGGACGTCCTTGACGGCGACAAACGAGGAGTGGCGGAGCCACAACATGTAGAGCGCCGCGAGCAGGCCGGTGACGGCGATCACCAGCACCGCCCGACGGCGCCAGACTCGCGCCCGCCGCGTGAGCCGGATCTTCCGCCGGGGGACGCGCGGCCGGGCCGCGGCGCGGGCGGTCATCGCCCGCCCCCGAGATCCCACGAGTCGGGCCAGGCCATCTCGCCGAGGACCTGGACCTCGGGCTCGAGCGTGACGCCGAAGCGCTCGTGGACGCGCCGCCGACCCTCGGCCATCAGCTCAAGGACGTCGGCGGTCGTCGCCTCGCCGGCGTTCTCCACAAAATTTGCATGCTTCGGCGAGAACCGCGCGCCGCCCTGGGCGAGCCCGCGGCACCCTGCGGCCTCAAGCAGCTGGCCCGCCGTTCGTCCTTGCGCGCGCGGATGATTCGGGTTCGTGAACGTCGACCCGAAGGTCTTGATCCCCGACGGCTGCGCCTCGCGGCGCTTGCCGCGCATCTCCGCAAGCGTCGCCTTTATCGCCTCCGGGTCCCCCGGCGAGAGCTGGAACGAGGCCCGCGAGACGACCTCGCCGGCGGTCAGGTTCGAGCTCCGGTAGGCGAACGCAAACTCGTCCGGACGGCGGCGGGTGCTGCCGTCCGCGGTGCAGACGTCGACCCACTCGAGCGCGCGGGCGAGCTCCCCGCCGTACGCGTTCGCGTTCATCCTCACGGCACCCCCGACGGTCCCGGGGATGTTGATCCCGAACTCGAGCCCCGAAAGGCCCCAACCGGCCGCCTTCGCGGCCGCCGAAGGCAGTCGCGCGCCGCCGCCGCAGCGCAGGCGTCCTCCGTCGCGCTCGATCATCGCGAGCTCACCTTCGAGCTTGATCACAAGTCCCCGAAATCCATCGTCCGCCACCAAGAGGTTCGATCCCGAGCCCACCACTCCTACCCGGATCCCCACCCCCGCTGCCCAGGCGAGCAGCTCGATCAGCCGCTCCTCGGTGTCGGGGCGGGCGAAATAGTCGCCCGGGCCGCCGGTGCGGACCGTGGTCAGTCGCGCCAGCGGGAAGTCAACCTCGACACCGTCGGGCATCGTCATTCGGGCTCACCGCCGTCGTCGTTGGCAAGCTCCTCGGCGAGCAGGAAGATGTCCCCGGCGCCGAGCGTGACGAGCAGATCGCCGTCGCCGATTCGGCCCTCGAGCGCGCGCGCCGCCGAGACACGGTCGCGCAGCCACCACACCGGCCGTCCGCCGGCGCTCTCCGCCGCCGCCTCGGCGACCGAGCGCCCGGTCACCCCCGCGAGCTCGCCGACCGGCTGCTCCCGCGCCGGGTAGACCTCGAGCACGCCGATCTCGTCGGCCGCCGCGAGCGCGGCCCCGAAGCGGTCCGCCAACGCCTTCGTGCGCGAGTAGAGATGGGGCTGGAAGACGGCGATCAGCCGCCGTGGCTCGAGCTCGCGCAGCGCGTCGAGAGCCGCGGCGACCTCGGTCGGATGGTGGGCGTAGTCGTCGTAGATCACGGCGCCCTCGTGCGTCCCCTTGAGCTGAAGCCGCCGCACCATCCCGGGGAAGCTCGCCAACGCCGCGGCGGCGGCGGCGAGGTCGGCGCCGGCGAGCTCGAGCGCCGCGAGCGCCGCGCGCGCGTTGAGCCGGTTGTGGACACCGGGAAGGCCGAGCTCGAGCCTCGGACCGGGGTGGTCGGCGTCGAAGCGGACGACGCTCTGATTGCTCTGGTTCGCGCTCACGGGGTCGAGCGAGGCCTCGGCGCCGAGCGCGAGCCCGCTCGCGGGCGCTGCAAAGCCGCGGAACGCCTCGAGCAGCTCGTGCCGCGAGCTCCAGTGGCTGTGGTGATCGAGCTCGACGTTGGTCACGACAGCGATCTCCGGCTTCAAGCGCAGGAAGCTCGCGTCGCTCTCGTCGGCCTCGGCGACGATCCACTCGCCCTCGCCCCAGCCGGCGTTCGCCGCCGCGCCCCCGGGCGCCGCCTCCGGCAGCTCGCCGCCGAGCGCGAAGGCGGGGTCGGCGCCCGTGGCGCGGAGCGCGTGGGCGATCATCCCCGCCGTTGTCGTCTTGCCATGCGTCCCGGCGACCGCGATCAACCGCTTCAGCGTGCAGAGCTCGGCGAGCAGCTCGCCGCGGTGGATCACCCGCTGGCCGCGCTCGCGCGCCCGCTCGAGCTCGGGGTTGTCGTCCGGGATCGCGGTCGATACGACGACCTCGGCGCCCTCGGGGACGCTGTCGGCGTCGTGGCCGATCCGCGGCTTGAGTCCCGCGGCGCGCAGACGCTCGACGTATGAGGACTCGGCGCGGTCGCTGCCGGTGACACTCGCGCCGAGAGCGTCGGCGACGAGCGCCAGCCCGCTCATCCCGGCGCCGCCGATCGCGATGAAGTGGAGCCTTCTCCCCTCCCACATCAATCCCGCCGCCTCCCCTGCTCCCGCTCGCTCGCACTCATCAGACTGGTCATGTTTCTCGCTCGCTCCCGCGTCCGGGCCGGCGGGGTTCCAGTGAGTTCATGATCTCAGCGGCGATGCGAGTCGCGGCGTCGGGGCGCGCGATCGAGCGCGCCACGTCCGACATCCGCTCGAGCCGGGCGGGGTCGGAGAGCAGCAGCGCCGCCGAGCGCGCGAGCTTGGTCGGCTCGAGCTCATCGTTCGAGATCACGATCGCCGCGCCGGCCTCCTCCATCCAGGCGGCGTTCGTGTCCTGGTGCCCGGCGGTCGCGTACGGATACGGGACCAGGATCGCCGGCCGGCCCGCGGCGGCGATCTCGAAGATCGACCCGCCGGCGCGGGCGACGACGAGGTCGCACGCCGCGAGGGCGTCGCCGAGGTCGGGCTCGTAGGCGAGCAGCGTGTAGCGCTCGGGCGCGAGCGCCTCGACCCGCTCGCGGAGGCCGTCGTCGTAGTCGCGCTGTCCCGCGATGTGGAGGACGTGGAAGTCGCGCCTGCGCTCGCCCGGCTCGGCGAACGCCGCGACCGCCGCGTCGTTGATCGACTGCGCCCCCTGGCTTCCGCCGAACACCAACAGGCAGCGGACCTCGGCGTCGATTCCATAGCGCTCGCGGGCGGCCGCGCGGCCGGCGTCGAGGACGGCGGCAGGGACGGGACGGCCGGTGACGACGTAGCGCTCGCCCTCGCGGCCCGGGATCGGGAACGCCAGGCAGACGCGCCGCGCCCCGCGCGCGAGCAGCCGGTTGGCGAGCCCGAGATGGCTGTCGGCCTCGGTCAGGACGAGCGGCACCCCGCGGGTTAGCGCCGCGAGGCCCGCGGGCCCGGCGACGTATCCGCCGCCCCCCATCACCGCGTCGGCCTCGCGGCGCTTCAGCACCCTGCGCGAGGCCGGGACGGCGCCGGCGGCGCGCGCGAGCGCGCCGAGCGCCCTCAGCGGGTTGCGGCGGTCAAGCCCGGTGACGTTCAGGAAGTCGATCTCGTACCCCGCCTCGGGCACGAGCCTCGCCTCGAGCCGCTCACGCGCGCCGAGGAACGAAACGCTCGCGCCGTCAGCGCGCAGCGCGTCGGCGACGGCGAGCGCCGGCACCACGTGCCCGGCGGTACCGCCGGCCGCTATGACCACTCTTGCCACGGGTTCGCGAGCCTCTCCGGAGCGCGGCGCTCCGGCCGCCCTCGATGACGCGCAGTTTCGCAGTCCCGCCGCGCGAAACGTTGAGCAGCAGGCCGACGGCCGCGAGCACGACGAGCAGGTTGCTGTTCCCGTACGAGACGAACGGCAGCGGCACGCCGGTCAGCGGCGCCAGCCCCATCGTCGCCGCGAGGTTGACGACGGCCTGGATCATCACCAGCGAGGTCAGCCCGGCGGCGAGCAGCTTCGCGTACGTGTCGCGGGCGTGCTGCGCGGTCCGCATCCCGGCGTAGCCGAACATCCCGAACAGGCCAATGAGGACGGTGATCCCGACGAGCCCGAGCTCCTCGCCGATCACGGCGGCGATCATGTCGGTGTGGGCCTCGGGGAGATAGAAGGCCTTCTGGACGCTCTCGCCGAGCCCGACGCCGAAGATGCCCCCCGAGCCGAGCGCGATCTTCGCCTGGATCGCCTGGAAACCGGCTCCGCCCGCGTCGGCTCCCGGGTGGAGGAAGCCAAGCAGCCGCGCGCGCCGGTAGGGCTCGATCAGGATCGCGATCAGCGCCAGGAGCACGAGCGCGCCGGCGACGAGCCCGAGGTGGCGGAGCTTGACCCCGCCCGCGATCAGGAGCGTGGCGACCGAGAACGAGATCACGAGCGCGGTCCCGAGGTCGGGCTCGGCCATCACGAGCAGGCCCGCTGTGGAGACGACGAGCAGGTAGGGGAACAGCGCGCGGACGTCGCGGACGATCCTCGGTCGCGCGGCGATCAGGTGCGCTCCGTAGAGGATCAGCGCGACCTTGGCGATCTCCGACGGCTGGATCTGTATCGGACCGAACGCGATCCAGCGGTGGGCGCCGTTCGCCTCCATCCCGACGCCGGGGACCATCACCGCGACCAGGCCGATGAAGGACACGACCAAAACCAGCGGCGTCAGCGCACGGGCAACGCGGAGGCCGCGAAGCGACAGAACCCGCATCGCGACGAGCCCGAGGGCGCCGAACATCACCGTGCGCTTGAGGTAGTAGGCGCCGTCGCCGGTCCCGCCGAGGATCGACGTTGTCGAGCTGGCGCTGAACACCATCACGGCGCCGAACGCGAGCAGGCAAAGGGTCGACGTGAGCAGCAGCGAGTACTCGATCGAGGGGCTCGCCGCGTGGGTCCGCAGCGCGGTTCGCTTCCTCCGACGCCGCGCGCGCGGCACGCCCCTCGCCGCAACCGCCTGGCTCACAGCCAATCACCGCCCGCCAGCTCCTCGACGATCTCGCGGAAGCGCTCGCCGCGCTGCTCGAAGTCGCGGAATGCGTCGAAGCTCGCGCACGCCGGGGCGAGCAGGATGACGTCGCCGGCCCCCGCAGCGTCCGCGGCGGCGCGCACGGCGTCCTCGAGGTCGTCGCAGCGGAGGAGCTGGACGCCGGCGTCGCGAACCGTCGCGAGGTCGCTCTCCAGGCTCTCGGCGGCCTCCCCGATCAGGTAGCAGGCGGCGCAGCGCTCGGCGACCGGCTCCGCGAGCGCCTCGAACGACTCACCCTTGAGCGAGCCGCCGAGGATCACGTGGACGCCGCCCTCGAACGAGCAGATCGCGGCTGTCGCCGCGGCGACGTTGGTCGCCTTCGAGTCGTTGACGAACAGCGCCCCGCCGATCTCTGCTACGCGCTCGAGCCGGTGCGGGACGCCGGGGAAGTCGAGCAACCCTTCGCGCACGTCTCCCGGTGCGAGTCCCATCGCGAGGCAGGCGGCCGCGGCGGCCATCGCGTTGTCGGCGTTGTGCTCGCCGAGCAGCGGCAGCTGCTTGGCGTCGACGAGCGGGTCATCGACCCAGAAGATCTCGCGCGCGGCAAGCGCGACCTCGCACGGCTCGCCCTCCTTGCCCTCGCCGCCCGCGCGGCAAAACGCCAGCCGCCGCGCGCAGCCGCCGAGGTCGCGGCCGTCGAGCGCCGGCTCGTCGGCGTTGTACACGGCGACGTCCTCGTTCGCCTGGCTGGCGAAGATCCGCAGCTTCGCCTCGAGGTAGTCCTCGAGCGTCGGGTGGCGGTCGAGATGGTCGGGCGCGAAGTTGAGGAAGACCGCGACCTCGGGCGCGAACGCCTCGGAGTCCTCGAGCTGGAAGCTCGAGCACTCGCAGACGATCGTCGCGTCCTCGGGCGCCTCGCCGACGAGGGCGGCGAGCGGCGTGCCGACGTTGCCCGCGACGGCGACGGGGGCGCCGGCGCGACGGTAGATGTGGCCGATCAGCTCGGTCACGGTCGTCTTGCCGTTCGTGCCGGTGACCCCGATGAACCGGTTCGGGAGCATTCGCCACGCAGCCTCGAGTTCGCCGATCACGCTCACACCCCGCTCGCGGGCGGCGACGATCGCGGCCGCGCTCCCGGGTACGCCGGGGCTCTTGACCACGCATCGGGCACGCTCGACCAGCTCGGTCCCGTCGACATCGAGATGGACTTCGACGCCCGCCGCCTCAAGCCTGCGCGCCTGGTCGGGCTCGCCCGCGTCACAACCAGCGACCTCGAGTCCACGCACGGCCAGCGCACGCGCGACGGCGGCCCCCGAGCGCGCGAGGCCGACGACCAGGTACGGGCCGGTCGGCAGCGGCGGGCGCGGCTTGAGCGGAGGAGGCGTCACGTCTCGACACCGGCAGCTCGCAGCGCCCGAGCCGAGGCGTCGGAAGATCCCCCGTAGAGCTCGACGCTGACAACGCTGCCGTCGCGCACGGTCCAGACCTGGGCGTCGGTCGAGCGGCTTGTCACCTCAATCCCACTCTCCTGGCCCATGCCGCTGTAGCGGACCAGAGCAACGACGCGATCGTCGGCGTCCACGAGACGCTCGATGGTGATCGTGAGGCCGTTCCAAGCTTCGAGAAACTCCTCCAGCCGGCGCATCACCTCGTCGCGGCCGGTGTGGGTTCCGGCCTCGGGCACATTCTTGGGCCAGGTCCAGATAACGTCGGTATCGAGTTCCGCGGCTGCGGCGTCGAGGTCGCCGCGGTTCCACGCTTCGAGAATTCGCCGAACGAGCTCGACGTTCTCCTCGGACATCGGCCCAGTATCGCGCTAGGTGCCGATCGAGTTCTGGTACAGCGTGTAGCCGATCCCCGAGAATACGGCGGCGATGATCCAGAACCGCAGCATGATCTTCGTCTCCGACCACGCCAGCAGCTCGAAGTGGTGGTGGACCGGGGCCATCAGCAGTATGCGACGGCGAAAGAGCTTGAAGGTCGCGACCTGGAGCGCGACCGAAAGCGCCTCGATGACGAAGATCCCGCCGAGGATGATCAGCAGGAACTCGGTCTGGGTCATGACCGCCAGCCCACCGATCGCCCCGCCTAACCCGAGCGAGCCGGTGTCGCCCATGAAGACGGACGCCGGGAAGGCGTTGAACCACAGGAAGCCGACCGACGCTCCCACGAGGCAGGCCGAGAGCACCGCGAGTCCCTGCTGGCCGCTCGTCACCGTGATCGCGAGGTAGGCGAGGAGGACGATCGCGCACGAGCCCGCGGCGAGACCGTCGAGGCCGTCTGTGAGGTTGACGCCGTTGCTCGCCCCGGCGATCACAAGAAAGATCAGCAGCACGTACAGCACCGGGCCGAGGTAGATGCTGGCGTCGGAGATTCGGACCTGGATCCGGGGGTCGAGTCCGACCTCCTGCGAGGCCACCCACCACAGCGCGACCGCGAGCGCGATCTGGACGAGGAGCTTCCACCTCGCCGAAAGCCCGAGCGAGCGCCGCTTGACGATCTTGATGAAGTCGTCGGCAAAGCCGAGCGCCGCGCACCCGAGCGCGACGCCGAACACGGCCAGGCTTTGGACGTCGCGATCCGAGAGCACGAGATATGGGACCGCGATCGCGACGAACAGGATCAGCCCACCCATCGTCGGGGTGCCGGCCTTGGCGACGTGCTCCTGCGGACCCTCCTCGCGGATCTGCTGGCCGAACTCGCGCGCGCGCAGGAACTCGATGAACTTCGGCCCGAGAAAGATCGTGATCAGCATCGCGGCCATCCCCGCGATCAGGATCGCGCCGCGGTCGACTGTCGAGGAGGCGACGCCCGCGATGTCCGCGAGCGGGATCACCGCCGCTCGCCGTCGGCGACGGCGCCGCGACCGCTGACGACCGCGTCGGAGACCGTCTCGAGGCCGACCGAGCGCGAGCCTTTGACGAGCACCGCGTCGCCCGGCGCAATCATCTCCTCGACGATCCCGGCCGCAGCTGCCGCGTCGGGCGCCCACTCGTCCGGCGAGTAGTCGCGCGCGAGCTCTCCGACGCCGACGATCGGCCCGATCCCAAGCTCGCGCGCGTGCGCGCCGAGCTCGCGGTGATACCGGGCCGCGTCGGGCCCGAGCTCCTTCATCTCGCCGAGCACGGCCAGCCGGCGACCGGCGACCCCGAGGGCACCGAGATGGTCGAGCGCAGCGCGCATCGAGATCGGGTTGGCGTTGTAGCAGTCGTTGACGATCAAGACGTCGTCAGGGAGCTCGATCAGCTCCCCCCTCAAGCGGGAGAAGCCTATCTCCGGGGCCCGTCGGGCCATCTCAGCCAGCGGGGCTTCGAGCGCGACGCCGACCGCGATCGCGGCGAGCGCGTTGGTGAGGTTGTGCGCCTCCCCGAACGGAAACCGGAACTCCTGCTCGCCGTCCGGCGTCGCGATCGAGGCGACGGTCGAGGCCAGCTCGGCGCTCGAGTTGAGCGCGAACACGTCGCCGCCGACCCCGAAGGTGACGGTGCGGAGCTCGTCGTCGAGATGGGGCGCGAGCGCCTCGGCGTCGGCGGGGACAACCGCGGTGCCGTCCTCGCCGAGCCCGGCGAGGATCTCGGCCTTGGCCTCGGCGATCGCCTCGAGCGTTCCGAGCAGCTCAAGGTGGACAGGGCCGACGTTGGTGATCGCGGCTACGTTGGGCTCGGCGATCTCGCACAGCTCGGCGATCTGGCCAAGCCCGCGCATCGCCATCTCGAGGATCATCAACTCGGTGTCCTCGGGGGCCGAGAGGATCGCCAGCGGGAGGCCGATCTCGGTGTTGAAGTTCTCCGGGCTCGCATGGGAGTGAAACGGGAGCATCGCGCGGCACATGTCCTTGACCGTCGTCTTGCCGGTCGAGCCCGTGATCCCGACGACCCGGCAGGGGAGCTGGCGGCGCCACCCGCGCGCGAGCCGCTGCAGCCCGCGCAGCGGATCGGGCACCGAAAGCACCCAGCCGTCGTTGTCGGTGCCGGCGTCGGGATCGGCGAGCGAGGCCGCGCGCTCGGGCGAGACGAGGACGCCCCACGCCCCGGCCTCGAGCGCCGCCGCCGCGAACTCACCACCGTCGACCTTCTCACCCGGAAGCCCGACGAAGAGATCGCCGGGGGTAAGCTCGCGGGAGTCGACGACCGCGCGGCGGGGCGGGCGCTCGCCGCCCGTGCGGACGATCTCGGCCCCCGCTTCGGAGGCCATCCGGTGGGGAGCGAGCAGGATCACGCCGCGGCCGTCGCCTTCTCCCGCCGCTGGAGCTCCTCGCGCGCGACCTCGCGGTCGTCGAACGGGATCTTCCGGCCTCCCTCGAACTCCTGCCCCTGCTCGTGTCCCTTGCCGGCGATGACGACGACGTCCCCGCCCTCGGCCTCGCCGAGCGCGAACGCGATCGCGGCGCGCCGGTCGGGGTCGACCTCGACTCCGTCGCGCCCCGAGCCGGCGAGGATCTCGTCGATGATCGCCTCCGGGTCCTCGGAGCGCGGGTTGTCCGAGGTGACGACGGCGAGATCGGAGAGCTCGGCCCCGATCCGCCCCATCTGCGGGCGCTTGTCGCGGTCGCGGTCGCCGCCGCAACCGAAGACCGAGATCAGGCTGCCGCCGGCGAGGCGGCGCGCGGCACGGAGCACGTTGTCGAGCGAGTCGGGCGTGTGAGCGTAGTCGACGAGGACGATGAACGGCTGGCCCTCGTCGATCGGCTCGAAACGACCGGGGACGCGCGCCGCGTCCGCGAGCGCGTGCGCCGCCTCGGCCGTCGCGACGCCGAGCGGCGCCGTCGCGGCGAGCGCGGCGAGGGCATTCGCGACGTTGAAGTGGCCCGGCAGAGGGATCTCGACCGGGATCTCGCCGTCAGGAGCGGCGCAGCGGAACCGCGCGCCGCCGGCGTCGAAGCTGACATCGAGCGCACGGTAGTCGGCCTCGGTGCCCGTGCCCGAGAACGTCAGCAGCGGCTCGCCGGCGGCGCGGAGCTGATCGGCGAGGCGGACGCCGTAGTCGTCGGCGACGTTGACGACCGCGGTCCCGCCCGGGATCACGCCCGAGCCGGCGTCGGGCTCGAACAGGAGCCGCTTCGCCGCGAAGTAGTCCTCCATGTCGGCGTGGAAGTCGAGGTGGTCCTGGGTGAGGTTGGTGAAGACCTTGGCATCGAATCGGATCCCCGCCGCGCGGCCGAGCGCGAGCGCGTGCGAGGAGACCTCCATCGCGCACGCTCCGTCGCCGCCGTCGAGCATGCGCCTGAACGTCGCCTGGAGGTCGATCGCCTCCGGCGTCGTCCGCTCAACCTCCTCGGCGAGGCCGCCGACGATCCGCTTCACGGTCCCCAGCAGGCCGGTCGGGCGGCCGGACGCCTCGAGGATGTGGCGCACGAGGAACGCCGTCGTCGTCTTGCCGTTCGTCCCGGTGATCCCGACCACGTCCAGCTCGGAGGTCGGATCACCCCAGAAGCGGACCGCGAGCGCCGCCGTCGCGGCGCGCGAGTCGGCGACCCGTACCTGGGCGACGTCGAGCTCGAGGTCGCGCTCGACGACTAGCCCCACGGCGCCCCGCTCGACGGCGTCGGGCGCGAAGTCGTGGCCGTCGGCCTTCTCCCCGCGGACGCAGAAGAAAAGCGTCCCGGCTGCGACCCGTGAGCTGTCGTAGGCGAGATCCGAGATCTCGACCCCCGCGTCCCCCGTGACGACCTCGGCATCCGTACCGGCGATCAACTCGTCGAGCCGCATCGAGCCGATTCTAGGGCCGGCCGTCGGCGCTCAGCTCGGCGGGATTCCCAGGTAGGGAAGCGCGAACTTGGCGATCTCGCCGAAGGCCGGGGCGGCGACGCTGCCGCCGTAGATGTCGCCCTGGGGCCGATCGACCACGATCGCCACCAACAGCCCCGGGTTGCTCGCCGGCGCGAAGCCGACGAACGAGGCCACGTAGGCGCTGTTCGAGTAGCCGCCGTTGACCGCGACCTGCGACGTGCCCGTCTTGCCGGCGAGGACGTAGCCGGGAACCTTGACCTCGGACGCGGTGCCGCCCGGCTCGAGCACGCCCTCGAGCATCTTGCGAAGCTTCGCCGCCGTCGCCGAGCTGATCACGCGCCTGCCCCGCTCGGCCGAGACCGGCTTGCCGGCCTCCTTGAGGACGAGCCGAGGCGTGCGCAGGATCCCGCCGTCGGCGATCGCCGAGTAGGCGGTGGCGATCTGCATCGGCGTCACCGACAGGCCCTGGCCGATCGGGAGGTTGCCCATCGTCGAGCCCGAGTAGTCGGCGAGCGCGGGGACGATCCCCTTCTCCTCGCCCGGGTAGTCGATCCCGGTCGGCTCGCCGAACCCGAAGCGGTGGATCCAGCTCGCGAAGCTGTCGGCGCCGACCTTGAGCCCGATCGTCACCGCGCCCACGTTTGAGGACTGGGCGAGGATCTGGGAGACGCTCATCGTCTGCTCCGGCCGCGACTCGGCGTCGGAGATCTTGCGGTCGGCGACCTGGATCGTCGGCGGGAGGTCGAAGGTCGTGCTCGGGGTGACCTTGTGGTCCTCGAGCGCGGCCGCGACGGTGAACGCCTTGAACGTCGAGCCCGGCTCGTAGGTGAAGCCCGTGGCGCGGTTCTCCATCGCGCTCGTTCCGGCGGCCGAGGCGTCGAGCGGGTTCGCCTGCGGCCAGCTCGCCATCGCAAGGACCTCGGAGTTGCGCGGGTCCATGACGATTGCCGTCGCGTCCCTGGGGTGGTAGGTGGCGCCGATCCCGGCGAGCGCCTGCTCGGCGCGCGCCTGGATCTCTGCGTCGATCGTGAGCTGGATGTCCTGCCCGGTGTGAGCGGCGGCCACGGTCTGGCGCTCGATCGGATCGCCGAGCGCGTCGCGGGTCACGCGCCGCTCGCCGTCGGTGCCGTGGAGAAGCTCCTCGTGCTGGGCCTCGATCCCGCTCAGGCCCTGGTTGTCGGTCCCCACGGCGCCGAGCGCCTGGGCCGCGAGATCGCCCTGCGGATAGACGCGGCGGCTGTCGGGGACGATCCCGATCCCGCGGATGTTCATCTTGCGGACCCGCTCTGCGGCCGCGAGGTCGAGCTTGCGCTTCAGGTACTCGAACCCCGACTCGTGGTTCGAGAGCAGCTTCACGAGCTCGCTCGCCGGAGCCCGGATCACCGGCGCGAGCTTCTCCGCGGTCGCCGCCGGGTCCTTGACCTGGTACGGGGTCGCGTAGACGCTGGCCGCGTCCTCCGAGACCGCGAGCGCCTGGCCGCGGCGGTCGAGGATCTTGCCGCGGTGGCCGGGGACGACGACCGACTCGGTCTGCTGGTCCTGGGCGCTCGCGCTCAGCGCCGCGCCCTGCACGCCCTGGAGCCAGACCGCGCGCGCGAGCACGATCGACAGCAACAGGACGAAGCCCGCGAACAGCAGGCCGATGCGACGCTCGACGAGCCTCATGACGGGATCCTGGGGGCCGCCCTACGGGGCGATCCCCCCCGACTCCGCCGGAGGGCGCGCTCGCGCCGCCGGTGCTAGGGGCCGGCGCGGTCGTCACGGGGGCGCTCGTTGCCGGCGCCGTCGCGGGCGCCGACGGCGTCACCGGCACCGGCGCGGGAGACGACGGCGTTACCGGCGCGACCGCAGTCGACGACGAGCTGGGCGTGAATGGGATCGGCGGTGCCGTCGCCGAGCCGGCCCGGAGCTGGCCCGAGGCGAGCCGGTGGGCCGCGATCGACGCGTAGCGGTCGCTCCAGGTCAGGTAGGTGATCGCCGCCGGGTCGGGGATCGAGAGCCCGAGCCGCGCCGCGACGCCCCGGACCCGCGGCCCCGAGAGCTGCTTCGCGATCCGGGTGCGAAGGACCGAGTTCTGGCGCTCCAGCGTGTCGGTCTGGGTGCCGAGCTTGGTCAGCGAGGCGTTCAGGCTGACGCTGGCGACGTTGATCGCCACGATCCCGGTCAGCAGGACCCCGAGCAGCGCGATCCAGGCGCGACCGCGGGTGAGCCGGAAGATCAGCCCCGAGTCGGCGAGGTCACCGACCGCGCCGGCTGTCTTGCCGACCGCGATCGGGACGAGGCGCGCCGGCGCCGGGGCTCGGCGCGCGGGGACGGCGCGGGCGCGGGCTGCGCGGCCGGTCGAGCGGGCGGGACGTCTCGCGGGGGCGACGGTTGCCATCAGGCCGTCCCCTCTCCGATCGCCGCGAGCCGCGACGCGACGCGGAGGTGAGCCGAGCGCGAGCGCGGGTTCTCCTCCGCCTCAGCGGGCGAGGGCGCGACCGCGCGGCGGCTCAGCAGCTCGGCCTCGGGGCCGCGCCCGCACACACATACCGGGATCTCGGGCGGGCAGATGCAGCCGCGGACGCGGTCGGCGAGGAAGCGCTTCACACGGCGGTCCTCGAGCGAGTGGAATGAGATCGCGGCGAAGCGCCCGCCGTCGCGCAGCACCGCCCAGGCGGCAGGCAAAGCGCGGTCGAGCGAGCCGAGCTCGTCGTTGACGGCGATCCGGATCGCCTGGAAGGTCCGCTTCGCGGGGTGGCCGCGGCCGAAGCGCGCCGCGGGCGGGAGCGCCGAGCGGACCGCCTCGACAAGCTGCGACGTCGTCGCGAGCGGGCGGCGGGCGACGATCTCGGCGGCGATCCGGCGCGCGTGGCGCTCCTCGCCGTAGCCGCGGATGATCTCAGCGAGCCGGCGCTCGGGCCACTCGTTGACGAGAACGCGCGCCGAGAGCTCCTGGCCGCTGTCCATGCGCATGTCGAGCGGTGCGTCGTATGCGTAGGAGAACCCGCGCTGCCACGCGTCGAGCTGGAGCGAGGACATCCCCAGATCGAGGTAGGCGATGTCCGCGCGCTCGCCGGTCGCGGCGATGCGCTCGAGCGCGTCCGCGTAGTCATCGCGCACGAACCGCGTCTCGCACGGCGCCGTCGCGGCGAACGCCGCATAGCGCTCCTTCGCGGCCGGGTCGCGGTCGATGCAGACAAGCGTCCCGTCCGACCCCAGCCGCTCCGCGACCAGGGCCGCGTGCCCGCCGCCGCCGAACGTGCAGTCGATCGCCGTCTCCCCCGGCTGCGGGTCGAGCAGATCGACGAGCTCGTCGGCGAGTACGGGCAGATGCTCGCTCGGCATGTAGCTAAGTGTTGCCGCAAGCGCCGTCGACATCTCAGCCCTTGCCCTCGCTCGCGCCCTGGCCGGCGAGCCCCTCGGCGATCTCCTCGCCGCGCGCGTCCATCTCCTCCGCCTCGGGCGCCCACTCCGAAGGGCTCCAGATCTCGAGGTGATCGCCCGCGCCGACGATCGTGCACTCGCCCGACAGCTTCGCGTGCTTGACGAGGTGGTCCGGCAGCTTCACCCGACCCGCGGAGTCGAGTTCGTCCTCGTCGGAGAGCGCGTAGAGGCGGCGCTTGATCAGCCGCGCGTCACGCCCGAGCGGGCTCAGCCCGGCGAGGTGGTGGCGCTCGAAGTCCTCGTAGGCGTCGACCGGCCAAGCCTCCACGCAGGTGTCGAGACCGGCCGAGAGAATCACTCCCTGAGCGAAAGCGGTCCGGTGCTTCGCCGGGATCGTGATCCGGTCCTTTGCGTCGAGGCTATGCGCGTACTGGCTGCGAAATGCCAAAGCTGGGTCCGTGCGGTCGGGGTCTCCGTCTTCCGAGCGGCGGAAGTGGACCGGAGTGGCAAGGTGGGAGGAGCCTCACCACCCCGGTCCTTGGTTGGAGTCGATCGCCACGCTAACCCACAACTACCCACTTTGCAACACAACCTGACACGCGGGATTCCAATTCATCCGTCGGACGGAATTGCCAGAGCGACCCCAGAGGGCGCCAGATCCCCATGGGCATGGGGTTTCCGGCGGCATCGGGCCGCGGGCCGACCGCCACTGGGGGCCCGCGTTTCTGCAATGCCGGTTGCAGGCCGGACGCGACGTCCGGCCCCGGACAGCACGACGCGGCCCGTCGGGTGCCGCTGACCCGACCGCCTGAGGGCGGTCGGCTGCCGGCGCTCGACGGGCCGCGCTCGAGCCTTGCGGGCCTCGATCGGGCCTAAACGTGGATCGTGGAGCTCGTCGCGCTCTTGCAGGTCGCGCTTCCGCTCACCTTGGCGAAGAACTTTCCGGACGTCTGGCCCGAGTTCCCCGTGTCCCAGCTGCCATCGCTGCCGGAGGTGTCGCTGAACTGCTTCTGGCCGTTGGCCTTGAAGACCGTCACCTTGCGGTTCTTCACGCAGCTCTTCTTCGAGCTCTTGACCTTGCCCTGAAACCCGTCACCGTTGAACTTGATCGTGACCGAGGTCGGCGTCTTGGCCTGCGCATCGGCGACCGCGGAAAAGGCAAAGACGGCGCACAGCGCCGCCACGATCGCTCCGATGTAGATCTTGGTACGCATGGGGTCGTCCCTTCGTCGCTTGCTAGACGCCAATATTACGGCGGGTCCCGACCGCGGGATTCGATCTGTGACGAACGTCTCGCTACCGGTGCTACAGCCCGCCGAGCAGCTGGCCTGAGTTCGCGACGAGGCCGGCGACGATCATCAGCAGCACCGAGGGCACGAGGACGAGCGCGACGACGAGCTGGATCTTCGGCGCCGCCCGCGCCGCGCGCTCCTCGATCCGGCGGCGCTGGTCGGACCGCAGCGCCGTCGCCTGTCCCCGGAGCTGGTCCGCGAGCGGCGAGCCGTGGCGGCGCGAGCGCTCGAGCGCCGCGGCAAGAGCGCCGACCTCGGCCCCGGGCACGCGTTGGCGGAGCGCCGCGAGTGCGACCGACTCCGAGGCGCCGCACTCGATCTCGCTCGACGCGACGGCGAGCTCGCGTGCCAGCGGTCCCGTCGAGCCCTCGGCGATCTCGCCGAGCACGGCGCCGGGAGAGCGCCCGGCCTCGGCGGCGACCGCGAGCAGGTCGAGCGCATCGGGCAGCGCGTCGACGAGCCGCATCAGGCGCCGGCGCGCCTCGCGCTCGAGCAGTGCGTCCGGGACGAGAAACCCCGCGGCCGGCAACCCGGTGGCGACGAGCAGCGACAGGCGCCCCGGCGCCGCCGGGGCGGCAACGAGAACCAGCAGCGAGCCGATCACCGCGCCCGCGAGCTTGCCGGCGAGCACCGCCGGGACCGGCACCCGCTCCGAGAGTCCCGCGCGCGCCAGCCGCCGCGGGATCCCGAGCCGCAGCGCCGCCTCGGCGAGCGTCCGCGCCCGGCCGGCAGTCAGCGCGCCCAGCGTCCGCCGCGCGACGTCGCCGACCTCCTCGCCGTGCGTGCCGAGCAGCTCCCAGGCGGCGGCAAACGCGAGCAGGACCGCGACCGCCGCGCCGAGCGCCGCGATCACTCGACGATCCGGCCGAGGCGGCGGATCGCGAAGAACCCGCAGGCCTGAAGCCCCGCCGCGATCACGAGCAGGACCGCGGCCGCCGGATCGGTGAGGAGCCGCCCGACGAAGCCGGGCTCGATCAGCTCCGCGAACAGCGCCGCGCCGGTCGGCATCGCGGCGACGAGCAGCCCCGTGAACCGGGCCTGCGTCGTCGCGGCGCGGGCGTCGGCGGCGACGCGGTCGCGCTCGGCCGCGGCGCCGGCGTAGCGGCGAAGCAGTGCCGCGAGGTCGCCCCCGCCCAGTTGCTGGGAGAGCAGCGCCGCGGCGAACGAGTCCACGCGTGCAGAGTGCATGCGCCCCTGGAACGCCCCCAGCGCCTCGGCGGTCGAGGCGCCGAGCTCGACATCCGCCCGCACGCGCGCGAGCTCGACCGCTGGCGGACCCTCGAGCGAGTCCGCCGCGGAGGCGAGAGCGCCGCGAATCGATCGCCCCCCGGAGAGCGAGTCGGCGACCGAGCGCGCGACCTCGGGCAGACCGCTCTCGACCGCGCTGCGGTAGCGGGCGCGGCGGGCCGCGAGCGCCCACGTCGCCCCCGCCGGCCCCGCGACCGCGAGCAGCGGCGCCGGACCGGGCCCGGCGACGAGCAGCGCGAACAGGAACAGCGCTCCGGCGCCGACCGCGGCGAGGCGCCGGCGCTCGGCCTCCGAGGGCGCGTAGCCCTCCCGCCCCGCGCGCACGAGCGGATCTACCGCGGCGCTCAGCCAGCGCGCGACGGCCGGCGTCGCCAGCACCGCCTCGCGCGCCGCGAGCGCACCCGCCCCGCCCGCAAGCGCCGCGAGGGCGACGGCGAGCGGGCCCGGTCCCGGCGGCCCGCTCACCGCCGCCACAGCTCGCGAATGCCGATCCCACCCGCGGCCTCGACGACCTCGCCCGCGCAGACGACCCGGCGCGCGCCGTCGCCGCTGCGGGCGAGGTGAACGACGAGCTCGACCCCGCGACCGATCTGCTCGCGGATCGCCTCGTGCGGCAGACCCACCGACGCCATCAGGGCAAGGGTCTCGAGCCGGCGAAGCGCGTCCTCGGGCGAGTTTGCATGCACGGTCGAAAGGGCGCCGTCGTGCCCGGTGTTGAGCGCCGTCAGCAGGTCGAGCGCCTCGGGGCCGCGGACCTCGCCGATCACGATCCGGTCGGGACGCATGCGCAGGGCGTTACGGAGCAGCTCGCGGATCGTGACTGCGCCGCGACCCTCGATGCTCGCGGGCCGGCTCTCGAGCCGGACGACGTGCGGCTGCTGGAGGCGGAGCTCGGCTGCGTCCTCGATCGTGATCACGCGGTCGCGGCGGGCGATGAAGCTCGAGAGCGCGTTCAGCAGCGTCGTCTTTCCCGAGCCCGTGCCGCCGCTGATCACGATGCTGCGCCGCGCACGAACAGAGGCCGCGAGCAGGTCGCACAGCTCCTCGGTCATCGTTCCGAGCTCGACGAGCTCGCCGGGATCGGGACGCTGGGCGGTGAAGCGGCGAATCGACAGCGTCGGCCCGTCGACCGCGAGCGGCGGGATCACGACGTTGACGCGCGAGCCGTCGTCGAGGCGGGCATCGGCCATCGGGCTGAGCTCGTCGACGCGGCGCCCGAGCGGGGTGAGGATGCGCTCGATCGCATCGCGCAGCGACTGCTCGTCACCGAAGCGGACCGCGGTGCGCTCGATCTTCCCCCGGCGCTCGATGTAGACCGCGTCGGGCCCGTTCACCATCACCTCCTCGACGAGCGGGTCGTCGAGGAGCTCCTCGAGCGGCCCGAGGCCGATCGTGTCGCGGAGGATCATGTCCTGGAGCTCGGAGCGGCGTCCTTCGGTGAGCACGGCCGCGTCGTGGGCGACGATCTCCGAGACCGCGTCGGCGAGCTCGTCGCCGATCCGTCCGGCTGCGGCGTCGGCGCGGCGGCGCTCTATCAGGCGCTCGCGGAGGACGGCCGCGAGCGCCTCGGCGTGCTCGTTCGCGCTCACGGAGATACGAGCCCCGGGGAGCGAGAACTCTCCCCCTCACGCGGGCGACGATCAACCGCGACATGAGGTCAAGGCTGTGGACTTGCGACTCAAGGCTCCCTGCGGCTGCTTGTCGCGCTCGATCGCGACCTCGAGGTCGGGCTCGCCGCTGCCGCTGTCGCGGTCGAGGACGGCGAGGCCCTCCAGGCGGAGCACGATCGGCTCCCCGGCGGCGTCGATGAGCACGCCGCCCGGCTGGCCGGGGGTGCTCCACGAGCTGTCCTCGCCCGAGGCGGGGTTGAAGCGGTGGATTCTCTGGCCCGGCGATGTCGACCCAGCACAGGCGGGCGCTGTCGGCATCCCAGATCGGGCCCTCGGCGTGCTCGGCGCAGACGCTGAGCGCGACCTCGACCGCGACGTCACCCACTACCCATGGGATCCGGTGCCGCTAGGAGGTCGGCAGGCTCGAGCCCGCGAAGAAGAAGAACCAGACCATCAGCGCGATCACAGCGCTTCCGACGCTCAGGATCATGATCACGTCGAGGACCGACGCCGGGTAGCCGGCGTCGCGCTCGCCGCGCATGCTGCGCATCCACGGGAGCTGGATCCGGACCGTGACGTCGCGCCCGGCGACGCGGCTGTAGGCGGCGTTCAGCGTCGCCAATCCCTTGGCGATGACGATGATCGAGACGATGATCCCGAAGACGACGAGCAGATAGGGGCCGAGCGCCGCCTGCGTCGACTTCGTCAGCTGCGAGCCGATCCACAGCCACCCGATCGGGACGGCAATCCACAGCGCGACGCTCCCCAACGCCATCAGCGCGATCAGCGCCGCCTTCCTCAGCTGCGTCCCCTTCCTGGGACTCGCGTTGAGCTCGCCGGTCTCCATCGCCGTAGTCTCGTGAGCCTAGCGCTCGCGCCGAGGCTAACCTCCACCCGTGGCCGAGATCGAGGTCGCCGAGGCCGACATCACGAAGCTCGAGCTCGATGCGATCGCGAACGCGGCCAACACGCAGCTCAAGCACGGTGGGGGCGTCGCCGCGGCGATCGCGCGCGCGGGCGGCCCCGCGGTCCAGTCCGAGAGCGACGAGCGGGCGCCGGTCGGACTCGGCGAGGCCGTCGAGACGACCGCGGGCGCGATCCCCGCGCAGTGGGTGATCCACGCGGCGACGATGGAGCTCGGCGGACCGACCTCGGCCGAAATCATTCGGCGCGCTACCGCCAGCACGCTCGTGCGCGCGGACGAGCTCGGCGCGAGGTCGCTCGGGCTGGTCGCATTCGGGACCGGTGTCGGCGGTTTTCCGCTCGACGAGGCCGCGCGGATCGAGGTCGAGGAGGTCCGCCGGCATCTCGACGCCGGCAGCGGACTCGTGCGGGTCGTGTTCGCCGTCTTCGGCGCCGACGCCCGGGACGCGTTCGAGCGCGCGGTCGCCGCCGTCGGCTCCTAAGCTTCAGGTCGTGGACACCCGCTCCCAGCACGGCGAGCACGGCCCGCTCGAGACGGTCCGCCACCAGCTGCGGCCGCTGTTCGACCGGATCGTGATCAAGGAGCTGGACCAGGACCGCGTCCGTCGCTCCGGCCTCGTCGTCCCGCCCGGCAGCGACGACCCGCCGCCGCAGCAGGGAATCGTGCTCGCGGTCGGCCCCGGGCTCGACTGGTGGGAACAGATCGGCGTCGAGATGCCGGTCGAGCCCGGCGACCACGTCGTCTTCCCGGCCTCGGCCGGCGTCTGGGTCGAGATCGACGAGGAGCGGCTGCTCGTCTGCGGGGTCGGGGAGCTCCTCGGGGTGCTGGAGTCGCTGGCGTCCCGCCCCGACGACACCTAGCCGAGTTTCGACGCCGCGGCGGCGTCGAGCAGCAGCGTCAGCGTGCCCGGGTCCGGCGCGACGAGGCTCGACGGCACCTCGCGGCTGGGCTCAGCGCCGAACGCCCGCGCTACGGGATCGGCCTTGCCCTCGCCGACGACGAGGAAGAAGACCTCGCGCGCGGCGTTGATCGCCGGCAGGGTCAGCGTCACGCGCGGGACGTAGGGCTCCTGGCCGGCCTCCTCGACCCCGACCACCGAGCGCTCGCGCTCGTCGAGCGAGGGCTGGCCCGGGAACAGCGATGCGGTGTGGCCGTCGTGCCCGATCCCGAGCAGGACGAGGTCGAGCGCCGGCGGCCCGTCGCCGAAAACGGTGACCAGCTCGCGCTCGTAGGCGCCTGCTGCGGCGTCGGCCCCCTCCTCGCCGGGGATCCGGCGGACGTCGGGTGGATCGCGCTCGATGCGGTCGAGGAGCGCCTCGCGCGCCATCCCGTAGTTCGATCGCTCGTCGTCGGGCGGGACGCAGCGCTCGTCGCCGAACCACAGCGTGCAGGCGCTCCAGTCGAGGTTCATCCCGGCGAGGCGCTCGTACGACGCGCTCGGCGTGTTGCCGCCGGCGAGCGCGACGTGCCCACCCGCGCGGACGACCGCGGCGATCCGCTCCGCCGCCTCCGCGGCGGGGTCGTCGACGATCACGCGCCGGGCGGCCCGACTCATCATCAACACCCACCTGCCTGTCGCGTCACCAACGTGAACGCGCTTGCACACTCTCGAACTGGGGGCTTGCGGCTCCGCGCCAACATCACTCGAACGGCAGCGGCTTCGTCAGGTCCCTGACCGCATACTCGGCGCCCGCGCCGTGAAGCTGCTCGACCGTGAAGTGCCCGGTCGCGACGCCGATCCCCATCGCCCCCGCCCCGCGCGCTGCATCGGTGTCGTGCGGGGTATCGCCGAGCACCGCACACTGGCGCGGCTCCATCGGCTCGCCGCGCGCCTTGCCCGCGCGCTCGATCGCCCTCTTCGTCAGCTCGACGCGGTCGGACGAGTCGGACCCGAAGCCGCCGAAGCTGAAGAAGTGGTTCAAGTGCCCACGCTCGATCTTCGTCTCCCCGGCCTCCTTCGTCCCGCCGGTCGTGATCCCGAGCAGGTAGCCGGCCTTGGTCAGCCGCTCGAGCGTGTCGACGACCCCGGGCATCACCCTGTACGTCTTCGACTCGGCGACCGCCTCGGGGAGGTAGTGCTGGCGCCGGTCGAGCACCTCCTGGAGCTCCTTCTCGCTCGGCTCGTGCCCGACGACCGCCTTGAAGGTCAGCCGGCCGACCTCGGGGTCGGTCATTCCCGCGTCGGTGAACTTGCCGATGTCGGCTGGGACGCCGTATAGGTCGTCGAACGCCTTCCTCCACCCCACCGACCCGGCGCCGCCGCTGTCGATCAGCGTCAGGTCGATGTCGAACAGCACGGCGACGATGTCGTCGTCCTCCGCCACCTCTACCCCCCTTTGTGGCCGGGCAGATGCCATCGCCGCGGCCGGACCATCTTGTCGATTGCCTCGTGCGGCCCCCAGGTGCCGGGCTCGTAGAGAGCGACCGGCGTCGGGCGGCGCAGCAGCGGCTCGGAGATCCTCCACAGCTGCTCGATCCCTTCCGCCGTCTGGAACAGCGTGTGCTCGCCGATCATCACATCGTGTATCAGACGCTCGTACGGCTCGAGCTCGTGCCCCTCGGAGCCGAACGCGTCGGCGTAGCTGAACTCCATCCGGGCCTCTCCGAGCTCCATCTTCGGACCCGGGACCTTGGCGAGGAAGCTCGACTCGATCGTCCCGGGATCCCCGAGTTCGAACGTGAGGTGGTCGTAGCCGAAGCCCTCAGCGTTGAAGTCGGTGTCGAGCGGGAACATCCGCCGCGGTGGGCGCTTGAACGAGACCGTGAGCACATGGCGCGATTCGGCCATGCGCTTGCCCGTGCGGAGGAAGAACGGGACGCCCGCCCAGCGCCAGTTGTCCACGCTCACCCGGAGCGCGACGAACGTCTCGGTGTCGGAGTCGGCCGCGACCCCGTCGGTCTCGCGGTAGCCGACGTACTGGCCGCGGACGACGGGGCTCGGGCGCAGGCGCGGCATCGCGAAGAAGACCTTGTTCTTCTCCGCGACAAGCGTCTCGGGCTCGAGCGAGGTCGGGGGCTCCATCGCGACGAAGCCCATGATCTGGAACAGGTGCGTGACGACCATGTCGCGGAACGCGCCGGTGGCCTCGTAGAAGCTCGCGCGCATCCCGATCCCGAGCGTCTCCGGGATGTCGATCTGGATGTGGTCGATGTGGTTGCGGTTCCACACCGGCTCGAGCATGCCGTTCGCGAACCTCAGGGCGAGCAGGTTGAGGACCGCCTCGCGGCCCGCGTAGTGGTCGATCCGGAACACCTGCGACTCGTCGAAGACCTCGTGAACGGCCGAGTTGAGCTTCTTCGCGGACGCGAGGTCGGTCCCGAACGGCTTCTCCATAATCACCTTCGCGTCGCGGTCCAGCCCGAGCTCGCCGATCTCCTCGATGATCCCGATCGACGCCGAGGGCGGGACCGAGAGGTAGTGGAGGACGTGGGTCCGCCGCGGGAGCTCGGCGCGAGCCTCAGCGACGTGCTCGCGCAGGCCCCCGAGGCCCTCCCCGACGCCGACGAAGCTGAGCCGGTCGACGAACCGCTTCCAGTGCTCCCCGCGCGGCGGCTCGCGGCCATGCTCGGCGATCGCCGCCTTCGCGATCGCCTTGAACTCGGAGTCGTGGATCGCGTTCCGCGCCGTGCCGACGATCCGGTACTCCTCGGGCATCAGGCCCTCGCACATCAGGTGGTAGATGCCCGGGATCAGCTTGCGGCGCGCGAGATCGCCCGTCGCCCCGAACAGCACGATCAGGTGATCGTTCGGTCGCGGGATCTCGCCGACGTGGACCCTGCCCGGCGCGGCGGGCTTTCGCCGGCGCGAGCGCGCCGGCTTCGTCGCGGTCGCCGCCATCACTCGCCCGTGGGCTTCTCCACGTGACCGCCGAATTGCCTGCGCATCGCCGACAGCAGCTGGTCGGCGAAGTCGGCCTCGCCGCGTGAGCTGAAGCGCTCGAACAGCGCCGTCGCGAGCACGTTCGCGGGCACGCCTTCGTCGATCGCGGCGAGCGCGGTCCAGCGGCCCTCACCCGAGTCCGAGACCCGGCCCGCGAAGCCCTCGAGCGTCGGCGAGTCGGCGAGGGCCGAGGCGGTGAGGTCGAGCAGCCATGACGCGATCACGCTGCCGCGCCGCCATACCTCGGTGACATCGGCGGTGTCGATGTCGTAGCGGTAGTACTCGGGGTTGCGCAGCGGGGTCGTCTCCGCGTCCTCCTCCGAGGGCGGCTTGCTGCCGATGTTCGCCTTGTGGAGGACGTTCAGGCCCTCGGCATAGGCGGCCATCACCCCGTACTCGATCCCGTTGTGCACCATCTTCACGAAGTGGCCTGCGCCCGAGGGGCCGCAATGCAGCCAGCCCTGCTCGGCCGGCGAGGGATCGCCCGTCTTCCCCGGCGTCCGCGGCGCCGCGTCGACACCCGGGGCGACCGTCGACCAGATCGGCTCGAGGCGGTTGACCGCCTCGTCATGGCCACCGATCATCAGGCAGAAGCCGCGCTCGAGCCCGAACACGCCGCCGCTCGTCCCGCAGTCGACGTAGTGGATCCCCTTGCCGTCCATGCTCGCGGCGCGGTCGATGTCGTCGCGGTAGTAGCTGTTGCCGCCGTCGATGATCACGTCGTCGCGCTCCATCAGCTCGGCGAGCTTGTGGACGGTGTCGCCGGTGAACGCTGCGGGCACCATCACCCACGCCGCCCGTGGTTTGTCGAGCTTCGAGACGAACTCCTCGAGCGTCTCGGCCCCGGTCGCGCCCTCCTTCGCGAGCTCCTCGATCGGGTCCTTGTTGACGTCGTAGACGACGCAATCGTGGCCGTCGCGCATCAGGCGCCTGACGATGTTGGCGCCCATCCGCCCGAGACCGACCATTCCAAGCTGCATCAGCTCCCCTCCATTCGGGTCTGGGTTTGGGTCGAGGTTGTCTCACTCAAGCGCGCTCTTGATCGCGTCGCGGAGCGCGATCAGCCCGGTGTCGACCTCCGCGAGATGGACCCGGATCGCGCGCCTGCCGCGGTCGGCGAGCACCTGGAGGTCGCCCCGGGCCTGCGCCGACTTGACGACGCCGAACGTGAAGTTGTGTCCCGGGACGTCGAGGTCCTCCGGGTCGTCGCAGGTGATCTGGATGAAGACCCCCGAGTTCGGCCCGCCCTTGTACGCCTGGCCGGTCGAGTGCTGGAACCGGGGGCCGAAGCCGACGCAGGTCGCGGCCCTGGTCGCATCGCGAATCGCGGTCCTGATCTCGCTCAGCACGCCCTCGTGCTCGGGCGTGTTCTCGACGTAGGCGAGCAGCGCCGCGTAGTCGCCGGCCCCGATCCGCGCCAGATGCGCCTTCAGCAGATCGTCGAACCCCTCGCCCGAGGCGGCGTCGGAGACCTCCTTCGCGTTGCGATCGTCGGCGTAGATCGCGAGCCCGTCGCCCGATGCGATCGGGTCCTCGCTCGGCAGCGAACCCTGTCTTCTCGTACTGGTCCGTGAGCTTGCGCGCCTCGACCTTCGCGGCCTCGACGTCGGGCTGGTTGAAAGGGTTGATCCCGATCACCGAGCCGGCGACCGCGGTCGCAAACTCCCAGCGGAAGATCTCGCCGCCGACGTCGTAGATGTCGTCGAGCTCGAGCCGGACGACCGGATGGCCGGCGTTCTCGAGCGCGTCGACCGCGGAGTCCTGCTCAGGGTCGGGATCCGAGGCGAGGCGCGCGTAGACGAACAGGCGGTCGTCGCCGTATGAGCCCGGGTCGCCGATCGGCTCACGATCGACGGGGACGACGCCGTGGCCCTGCTTGCCGGTCGACTCCGCCAGCAGCTGTTCGAGCCATGCGCCGAGGTCGTGGATGCCGGGGGAGGCGATCAGGGTGAGCTTGTCGCGCCCGTTGTTGACGGAGACGCCGATGATCGCCCCGAGCGCGAGGCCCGGGGTTGTCGCTCGGCGGCGCCGAGACCGTGCACGCATGCGCCATCCGCTGCGCGCGGTCGAGCAGCTCGTGGATGTCGACCCCCATCGCCGCCCCGGGCGCCATCCCGAAGTCCGACAGCGCCGAGTAACGGCCGCCGATCGACTTCACACCGTGAAGGACGTCGCGGAAGCCGTCGTCGCCGGCGAGCTTCTCGAGGCTCGAGCCCTCGTCGGTGATCGCGATGAAGCGCTTCGGCGCCTCGTCGCCGCCGAGCGCGTCGCTGGCACGGTCGAAGAAATAGTCCTTGAAGATGTTCGGCTCCAGCGTCGAGCCCGACTTGCTCGACACGAAGAAGAGCGTGCTCGAGAGGTCGATCCCCTCCTCGCGCGCCTTCACCTGGGCGGGGTCGGTCGAATCGAGGATGTGGAGCTCGGGGCAGCCGTCGCCGGTGGGGAACGTCATGCTCAGCATCTCGGGGCAAAGGCTCGAGCCGCCCATCCCAAGCAGCAGCGCGTGGCTGAAGCCGGCCTTCTTGACGTCCTTGGCGACCCCGGCGAGCCGGCCGCCGTGGCGGAGCTGCTCGTCGGCGATCTCGAGCCAGCCGAGCCAGTCGGCCTCGTCGTTGCCGGTCCACAGGCTCGCGTCGCGCGCCCACAGCCGCCGGACCTTCCCCTTCCCCCACTCCTCGACGGTCTTCGAGACCTCGGAGCCGATCTCGTCGGGGAGGCTCGAGCTCCCGCCCTTCGCCGGCGTCGGCTCCGCGGCCTTGGTCTCGCCGATCGCCTTGAACAGCTTCTCGAACGCCTCCTCGAACAGCTCGACACCGTCCTGGGTCAGCTGCGTCGTCACGTCGGTGAACGAGATCCCGAGCTCGTCGAGCGCCTTGAGCTGGTCGTGGGCGGCGTCGACGTCCTCGCCGAGGCTGTCGCGGACCACGCCGTGATCCCGGAAGGCGTCGAACGTCGCCGGGGGGACGGTGTTGACGGTCTCGGGGCCGATCAGCTCCTCGACGTAGAGCGTGTCCCGGTAGCGCGGGTTCTTGACGCTTGTGCTCGCCCACAGCACTCGCTGGACGTTGGCGCCCGCATCGGCGAGCGAGCGCCAGCGGCCCGAGCGGATCGTCTCCTGGTAGTGCTCGTAGGCGAGCTTCGCGTTCGCAATCGCAACCTTGCCCTCGAGCCCGCGCGCGAGCTCGCGGCGCTCGGCCGAGGACTCCGCTGCGACGAGGTCGGTGAGCCTCTGGTCGACCTGGGTGTCGATGCGGCTGACGAAGAAGCTCGCGACCGAGGCGACGCGGCCGAGGTCGCCGCCCGCCGCGGCGAGCTCCTCCAGCCCGCCCATGTAGGCGTCGACGACCTGTGCATAGACGGGGACCGCAAACAGCAGCGTGATGTTGACGTTGATCCCCTTCGCGATCGTCGCGCGGATCGCCGGCAGCCCCTCGGGGGTCGCCGGGATCTTGATCATCAGGTTCTCGCGGTCGATCGCCTTCCACAGCCGCTCCGCCTCGGCGATCGTCGCGTCGGTGTCCTTGGCCAGGTCCGGGGGGACCTCGATCGAGACGAGGCCGTCGTTGCGCGCCGCGGAGTCGTAGACGGGCTTGAACGCGTCGGCGGCATCGCGGAGGTCCGGGAACGCGAGCGCCTCGTAGATCTTCCTTGGGTCGCTCTCGCCCCCGCTTCGCAGCTCTCGGATCGCCTGCGCGTAATCGGTCGAGCCCGCGATCGCCTTCTCCCAGATCGACGGGTTCGAGGTCACGCCGCGGAGGCCGTCCTCGTCGATCAGGCGCCGGAGCTCACCGGATTCGATCAGGCCGCGGCGGATGTAGTCGTACCACACGCTCTGCCCGTGCTCGTGTAGCTCGAGGAGCGGGTTCCTCTTCTCCGTCTGCGTGGCGGTCGCCATCAGCTCATCAGCCTCCAGTCGCGACGCGGCCGTGTAGCTCAAGCTGCTTGCGGCCCGTCTCGGCCACGGCCTCGGGGGTGAATCCGAATTTCTTCTGCACGTCCTTGAGCGGCGCCGAGGCGCCGAACGTGTGCATTCCGATCCGCACGCCATCGGGCCCGGTGAACCGTTCCCAACCGAGCGTCGAGGCCTGCTCGACGGAGACCCGCGCCTTCACCGACGCCGGCAGCACCTGCTCGCGGTACTCGTCGGGCTGCTCGTCGAAGAGGTGCCACGACGGCATGCTCACGACACGCACCTTGTGACCCTGCGCGGTCAGCTCCTCGTAGGCGTCGATGCACAGCGAGACCTCGGAGCCGGTCCCGATCAGGATCAGCTCGGGGTCGCCGTCGTCGGGATCGGCGAGGACGTAGGCGCCGCGCTCGAGCCCGCTCGCGGGCGCGTAGCGCTTGCGGTCGAGAACCGGCACGTTTTGGCGGGTCAGCACCAGCGCCACCGGCGAATGGTGAAAGCGCGTCAGCACACGCCACGCCTCCGAGGCCTCGTTCGCGTCGCAGGGGCGGACGTCGATCACCCCGGGCGTCGCGCGCAGCGCCGCGAGCTGCTCGACCGGCTGGTGGGTCGGGCCGTCCTCGCCGAGCCCGATCGAGTCGTGGGTGAAAATCCAGATCGCAGGGATCTCCATCAGCGCGCTGAGCCGGATCGGCTCGCGAGCGTAGTCGGAGAAGATCAGGTACGTAGAGCCGTAGGGGCGGATCTTCGACAGCGCCATCCCGTTGACCGCGCAGCCCATCCCGTGCTCGCGGATCCCGAAGTGGAGGTAGCGTCCGCCGCGGTCCTCGGCCGTGAACGTCCCGGCGCCTTCGAACTTGAGCCCGACCGCGGTCGAGCCGGTGAGGTCGGCCGAGCCGCCGAGCATCCACGGGACGCGCTCGGCGACGGCGTTCATCGCCTCCCCCGACGCCTTCCGCGTCGCGAGCCCCTTCTCGTCGGCGTCGTAGCTCGGCAGGCCGGCGTCCCAACCCTCGGGCAGCTCGCGGCGCTGCATGCGATCGATCTCGTCGGCGAGGTCGGGGTGCTCGGAGCGGTAGCTCTCGAACAGCTTCTCCCACGCCGCCCGCGCCTCGCCGCCCCGCTTTCCGACGCCGTTGGCGAAGTGCTCGATCACCCCGTCGGGGATCAGGAACTGCGCGTCCTCGGGCCAGCCGTAGAACCGCTTCGCGACCTTGACCTCGTGCTCACCCAGCGGCTCGCCGTGGGCCGCGGCCGTGTCCTGGACATCGAGCGCCCCGTAGCCGATGTGGCTGTCGACGATGATCAGCGTCGGGCGGTCCTGCTCCTTGTGGAAGCGGTCGAACGCGTCGCCGAGCCTGACGAGGTCGTTCGCGTCACCGACCCTGTTCACGGCCCAGCCGGCGCCGATGAACCGCGTCGCCATGTCGTCGTTGAACGCGAGCGAGGTGTTGCCGTCGATCGTGACGTGGTTGTTGTCGTAGATCCAACACAGGTTCGACAGCTTCAGATGTCCGGCCAGCGACGCCGCCTCGGACGAGATCCCCTCCATCATGCAACCGTCGCCCGCGAGCGCGTAGACGTCGAAGTCGAACATCTCGAAATCGGGGCGGTTGAAGTGCGCCGCCATCCACTGCGAGGCGATCGCGATCCCGACCGAGGTGCCGACGCCCTGGCCGAGCGGTCCGGTCGTCGCCTCGACGCCCGATGTCCACCGGTATTCGGGATGGCCGGCGGCCTTCGAGCCGAGCTGGCGGAACGACTCGATGTCCGTCAGCTTCACCGACAGCTCGCCGAGCGTCTCGTATTCGGGGTCGACCGCCTTCACCTGGGCGAGGTGGAGCAGCGAGTAAAGGAGCATCGACGCGTGCCCGGCCGAGAGGATGAAGCGGTCGCGGTTGGGCCAGATCGGGTCCTCGGGATCGAAGCGCAGGTGTCGCTGCCAGAGCGTGTAGGCGACCGGCGCCATCGCCATCGGCGTCCCGGGATGCCCGGAGTTCGCCTTCTGGATCGCGTCGATCGAGAGCGTCCGGATCGTGTTGATGCACAGCTGGTCGAGCTCCTGGTTCGGCATCTCCGCTGTCATCTCTGTGCGGCTCCTTTCAGACTTGCTCTGAGCGCTCTCGGGCGACGTCGCTGCGCAGGGCTTGGTACGCGGCGGCGATGTCCCGCCCGCCGAACACGCCGGTCCCGGAGACGATCAGCTCCGCCCCGGCCTCGGCTGCGGCGCGGGCGTTCTCCTTGTCGATACCCCCATCGACCTGAACGAAAGCATCGTCGCGGAGCAGGCTTCGCAGCTCGGCGAGGCGCTCGTAGGCCTCGGGCATGAAGCTCTGGCCCGAGTACCCGGGCTCGATGCTCATGCAGAGGACGAAGTCGGCGCCCTCGGAGGCTGCGACCGCGTCCTCGACCGAGGTCTTGGGCTTGAACGCGATCCCGACCCCGATCCCAAGCTCGCGCGCGACGGCGATCGTCCGCGGCGGGTCGTCGGTCGCCTCGCAGTGGAAGGTGACGCTGTCCCCGCCCGCCTTCGCGAGCTGGGGGATCTGCTTCTCGGGCTCGGAGACCATCAGGTGGCAGTCGACGAACGCGCCCCCGGCGTGGATTCGGTCCGCGATCGACTCGAGCACGATCGGACCGATCGTCACCGGCTCGACGAAGTGGCCGTCGCCGACGTCGAAGTGGAAGATCCGCACGCCGGCCGCGAGCAGGGCGTCGATCTGCGCGCCGAGGTTGGCGAAGTCCGCCGCATATATCGACGGCTCGATCTCTACGTCGCGAACCCAGTCTCGCCATGCCATGGAGCTGCCGCGTAAGTTAGTCGAGCCGGTTGCGCGGCCTCAGGCCGGCCGCTAATAATTCGCCCGCGGTGGCCGACGAGCGCGAGTCCAACAAGGAGATCGTCCGGCGGCTGATCGATGAGGGCTTCAATGATGGGAGGCTCGACGTCATCGACGAGGTCGTCTCCCCCGACCTCGTCACCCACAACCCGCTGATCCTCGACGCCCCCAGCGGCCCCGACTCGATCCGCGGCGGGATCGAGATGCTCCGCAAGTCGTTCTCGGACATCGACGTCGAGCTCATGGACATCCTCGCCGAGGACGACCGCGTGGCGACGTTCATGACGATGAGCGGGAAGAACACCGGCGACTACCGCCGCGGGGGGGCAACGGGGAAGAGGGCCTCGCTGCGGGCGTTCTTCATCTGGCGGCTCGCGGACGGGAAGATCGTCGAGAACTGGGGCTGTGCCGACCGCTTCGAGTTCCTGCAGCAGCTCGGGATGATCCCGTCCGACGACGAGATCGCGAAGGGAATGCCCGCTCCGGAGGGCTCCACCTGAGCCCCGGCGTCGACGCCGAGAAGCGCGCGGCCGCGGAGGCGGCCGCGGAGCTCGTCGAGGACGGCTCGCGGGTCGGCCTCGGCACGGGATCGACCGTCGCCCACCTGCTCCCGGCGCTGGCGGCGCGAGGGCTCGACCTGCGCTGCGTCGCGACCTCGCCCGCGACCGAAGCGAAGGGATCGGAGCTCGGGCTTCGGATCGAGCCGTTCGACAAGCTCGACCGGCTCGACATCGCGATCGACGGCGCCGACCAGATCGACCCCGACGGATGGCTCGTCAAGGGCGGCGGCGGCGCGCACACGCGCGAGAAGATCGTCGCCGCCGCGGCGGAGCGCTTCGTCGTCATCGCTGACTCGACGAAGACCGTCGACGCGATCCACGCGCCGATCCCGCTCGAGCTGCTGCGCTTCGGCCTCCCCGCCACGCTCGCCCACCTCGGCGACGTCGAGCTTCGCGACGTCCCGCCGAGCCCCGACGGCGGGCTGATCGCCGACTACGGCGGCCCGGTCGGCGGCCTCGCCGAGCTCGCGGCGCGCCTGTCCGCGACTCCCGGCGTCGTCGACCATGGCCTCTTCGGTCCCGACCTCGTCGCCGAGGCGCTCGTCGCGAGCGGCGGCGACGTCGAGCGGATCGTCCCCTCCTAGCGGCCGGGCACATACGACGGGTCCCGGTGGCCGCAATCAGGCCCCTGGTTGAGCGTCTCATGGATTGGGAACCTCCGGGACCCCGCGAGCAGGCCCAACGCATTTCTCCGGTGAGTGCCGCGCTACTCCCGAAGCCCGGCGGCTTCCAGGGCCTCGCGGCGGTCCTGGAAGAAGGTGATCCGCGCGATCCGACGGTCACGAAACAACCACAGCCAGGCTGTTCTCGTCTGAACTTCGATCCCGCCGCGACCCCGGCTGTGCGTCGTCATCGGCGTGATGAGCTGATCTCCTGCCTCGATGAACTCCCCTGGCTCCCAGCGCACCGATTCCCAAACTCCGCCGAAGACGTCCTGGAGGCGGGGAATGTCCTCGCGCCCGTACACGCCTCGTTCGGGGCTTCTCGAACGCGAGAAGTCGAAGGCGAAATCCGTCGCTACGTCCTTCATCGCGCCCGGAAGGTCGTCGCGATTCAGCGCATCAAACACGTGCCTAGCTGTAGTTCCTAGACCAGGTTGTTCGTGAAGCTCGACGAGTCGAGCCCCGGGCGACTTGTGGCCGAGGGAGCCATGCCTTCGGCGGAAGTTGTAGTGCAGAAGCCAGGGAGCCAGTTGCCCGCGCCGCGCCTCGGAGCTTCCATAGAGCCGTGAGTAGGCCCACTCCCTCAACATCGTCTGGATGAAGCGCTCGGCCTTGCCGTTCGTCCGCGGGCGATAGGGCCTCGTCCTTAGGTGCCGCAGCCGGAGCTCGCGGCACGCAACGGCGTGCGCGGTTGAGACGTAGGGAGAGCCGTTGTCGGTCATCACGCGCTCGACGCGGACCCCGCGCTCAGAAAACCAGGCGATCGCGCGACGCAGAAAGCCGACCGCCGTCTCGGCGCGCTCGTCTGCCAACACCTCGACAAAGGCGAGACGCGTCGCGTCGTCGACCGCGACGTGGCAGCACTCCCAGCCGTAGCCGCGGCTTGCGTGGCGATGTCCGATCACACGCTTGCCCGCGACCCCGAAGCGGCCGAGCTTTTTGACGTCGACGTGGATGAGCTCCCCCGGCCTCGAGCGCTCGTAGCGGTTGGGCGGCTCCGGCGGCTCAAGGCGCGAGCGCTTGCCGAGCCCGATCCGACGCAGCCAGCGAGAAACGGTTGATAGCGCCATCCCGAGGATCTCCGCGATCTCGGCCGCGGTCATCCGCAGCCGCCGCAGGCGCTCGATCGCCTCGATCCGGGCTCGGTCGGTCCTCGAGGGGATCCGCCTGGGCGCTGAGGAGCGGTCCGCCATCGACTCCCCGCGCCGATAGCGCGCTGCCCACTTCGCGACCGTCCTCACGCGAGACGCCGGCGGCATTAGCCGCGCTGGCGTAGCTCCAGCCCTGCTCGGTCACCCGCCTTGCGAGCAGTTCGCGAGAGTTCGGACAGGTCTTGGCGTTAGCGTGGATGTTCATCCGGTGCTCCTCCTTGGTGCTGGGTTGGTTCGCACCCCCAGCCTCCAAGGAGGCCCGAATGGAACAACGTGCCGAGGAACTACAGCTAGCTAGGTCCACGTTCTCCTCCGACATCGCCCGCGCAGTATCTCGCCTCGCGGAGGGGCAACACCCTCGCCGCGGACGACTAGCTCCGCGGCAAGAGCCGCACCTGGCGGGCGAAGTTCTCGGCCTGGATCAGGTGCAGCGCCTCGCGGCGCGTCAGCGCGAGCGTCGCGGTCAATGCGTCGGGGCCGGGAAGGTCCTCATCGCTTGAGCCACCGGCGCCGCCGCCCTGACGCAGCGCCAGCAGCTCGACGTTCTTTGCGGCGATGAAGGTGCGCCCGCTCCCGCCGGTGTTCGGCTCGCTCGTGACGACTACGTCGACGCGGCTGCCCTCGGGGTTCTCGCCGGTGGCGGCGAGCGCCGCCGCGCCCGAGACCTCGATCTCAACGGGGCGGCGGTTGGCGCCGAGGTCGGGTCGATTCGAGTGCCGGTCCCCCGGATCGCGCAGCTCCGAAGCGACGACATATGAGCCCGCGGGAATCGCAGCCCCCGGCTCGCGGCCGACCGCCTCCTGGGTCGTGGCCAGCGCGTCCGGTGGGAGAAACCGCGCCGGAACGCGGCGGACTTCGAGCGCGCTGCGCGCGTCGCCGGGGCGAATCGGCTTCCGCGCCGGGAGCTCACGCGCGGCGACAAGAACCGGACGCAGTGCGCCGTACTGGCTCGCGACGCTGGCGCCGTAGTCGCCCGCGATCGCGGCCGCCGTCGCGGCGCAGGCGAGCGCGGCAACGAGGAACGCGGCGGCGCGGCCGCGCCTGCTCACGCCGCGCGGGCTGCCTCGAGCCCGGGCTGAGGACGCTCGGCCACCGGCAGCTCCAGAACCGCGATGGTGCCGCGGTCGTCGTGGCGAAGCGCGAAACGACCGCCGTGCTCGGCGGCGATCATCCGCACGACCTCGAGCCCGTGGCCGCGACTCGGCGCGCGGCGGACGATGAACCCGCCTCCGAGCCGCGCGATCGGCGCCGGGCCGCCGCCGTCGAGCGGCCGCGCCGGCTCGCGCAGCCCGCGCGCGGCCAGCGCGCCGCGATCGCAGACGGCGATCCGCAGCCCGCTCGCGCACAGCGTCGCGACGACCTCGACCGGCGGGCCGCCGTGCTCGAGCGCGTTGACGATCAGGTTGTCGAGCGCCTGGGCGAGCCGACGGGGGTCGGCGAGCACCCATCCCGATCCCGCCCGCCAGCGCAGCCCGACCCGCGAGCCGGCGATCGCCGCCGAAGGTGCCCAGCGGCCGACCGCGGCCTCGAGCAGCGGACGGCAGGAGAACGCGCGGATCCGCGGCCGCGCCGGAGCTCCCTCGATCTCGCGCTCGAGATCGTCGAGCGCGTCGAGCGCGAGATCGAGGTCGGCGGCTGAGCCGTTCGAATCCGCCGAGCGCAGCACCAGCGCCTGCAGCGGACGCCGGAGCTCATGCATCGCTCGCGCGAGCGCGGGGCGGCGGCGCATCGTCCGCGCGCGCTCGCCCGCGAGCACAATCGCGCATGCGAGCGCCGGGCCCCAGCCAGAGGTCAGGACGTCGACGACGGCGTTCATGGCTCGATCAGCCGGTAG
>CAWJDP010000002.1:0-395730 GCA_963841715.1 uncultured Thermoleophilia bacterium
GAAGACCGACGTCAGGACGTCGGTCGTGTACTCGAACTTGGCCATCGTCTCTCCTTTCGGTGGGATCGTCGGACGAGGGATCGTATGGCTGCGAAGCGGAGAGGGGGTCCGCGCTAGCTTGAGCCGGGCGATTGGAATGGCGAACGCTGCGAAGGACTTCCGCAAGGCGCGCTGGTACGCGATCCGGCCGGCCGCGAACCGCAAGCCCGCGACGTACCGCTGCCCGCTGTGCGGAGGCTTCCTCCCGGCGCTCAGCGAGCATGTTCTCGTCGTCCCCGAGGGCGACTCGGCGCGCCGCCGCCACGCGCACTCGGCGTGTGTCGCGAAAGCGCGGCGGGACGGCCGGCTCCCTCTGCGCGAGGAGGTCGAGCCGCGCCGCCCCGGTCCGCTCGCGCGCCTCTTCGGGCGCGGTCGCAGCTCAGACAGCTAGTCGCACGTCCGCGTCACGTAGCAGGCGAGTGGCGGCTCGCCCTGGGCCTTCGGCCCGTTTGGGCCCAGCAGGTCGACGAGGGTGCCGGTGTACGCGGCGAGCTTCGCCTCGCCCTCGTCGTGCGTCGTGCCCGGCACCGACGGGAGCGCGCACGCCGCCCCGGCGTCGATCCGATCCAGCTTCGCCGGGCCCTTGTGGTCGAGCGCGTCGGTGACGATCGCGAACGTCGGACCGTCGAACGGGAGCTCGTTGTGGCCCGGCTGGTCGCTGGGGCACAGGTCCTGGACGGCCGCGTTCGTGACGAGCTTCGGGCTCCCGGTGATCCTGCCCTGCTCCGGAGACACGAAGATGCTGTCGGCGTTGGTCACGATCGCTGTCTCGGGGACCTTGCCCGCGGTCTGTCCGCCCTTGTTGAGCGCGGTCAGGAACTGCGACCCGGTCCGCATCTGGTACAGCGACGCGGCGCAGATCCCAGGGCTCCCGCACGTCTGGTCGGGGAACAGCGAGCCGTTGTTCGGCGCCGCGAGCATTACCAGGTCGGAGACCTTGTCGCGGAGGCCGGGCCAGAAGCGAAGCGCCCAGCGCGCCTCGAGGCCGCCCTGCGAGTGGCTCATCAGCGCGACCTTGCGGTCGCTGCGGCGCGCCATCTTTCGGATCGCGTTGACGACGTACTCGGTCGAGACCTGGATATCGCCGGCGCTCTTGTCGGGGAGGTCGACCGTGCACGCGGGCTCGCCCCGTGCCGGGAGTGCCTGCTTGTAGTTCCAGCTCCAGTTGATGTCGCTGTCGGCGAACGTGCCGTGGATCAGCAAGACCGGGTTGCGGTGCGCCTTCGCGAGCTTGCCGTTGCACGTCAGCGACTGGTTGAGCTCGCTCTTGGGGGTCGCGAGCGGCGGCGAGGGCCTGCGCTTCGCCGCGGCGGTTGCCGGAGCGATCGCCGCGACCGCGGCGAGGAATGCTGCCAGGGAGACGACCGTGCGGTTGGACATTCTCTGACCTCCATGCGGCGATGCGCCGCGGTGGGTTCGTTCGCGTACAGTCAGTAGACAAATAACAGAAATGTCTAGCTCTGTCAACATACCGATGATTCGTCTAGAATGGTGGACGTGGCCCCGCGAGTAGCCGTCAACGACGCCAAGCCGACCGCTTTGGAGCGTGCCTTGGCCGAGCACGGCGACGGCTCCCGCCGGCCGACGCCGATTGACGCTCTGCGGCTGGCGCGGCGGCACTGGTCCGCGGGCGAGCGCCTCGACATGGGCGCGCTCGCGCGCGAGCTAGGGATCAGCCGCGCGACGCTGTACAGCTGGGTCGGGAGCAAGGAGCGTCTGATCGGCGAGGTCATCTGGTCATACGCAGAGCGCGGGATCAGCGACGCGCGCGCGGCCGCGAGCGGCACGGGGGCCGACTACGTCGTCGATGTCTATGAACGCTTCAGCCGCACCAACGCGGCGTTCGAACCGCTGCGGCGGTTCATCGCCGCCGAGCCCGAGCTCGCGCTGCGCCTGCTGACCTCGAAGGACGGGCCGGTCCAGGGCCGGATGACGGCGATCGCCCGCGAGGTGCTCACCGAGCAGGTCGAGAACGGCACGCTCGAGCCGGCCCTGGACGTCGACACGCTCGCGTACACGATGATCCGCGTGGCTGAGTCGTTCCTGTACAGCGACGTGATCACAGGCAGCGAGCCGGACGTCGATGCGGCGGTCGAGGTCGTGCGCGTCCTGCTCAACGCGCCGGCGCCGTCGCGCCGCTAGCTACCTCGGCTCGCGCCACATCGACCACACGCGCGGACCGCCGCGGGGCAGGTCGTGCTCGGCGGTGACGCGAAAGCCGTGGCGCGCGTAGAAGGCGATGTTCGACTCCTTCGAGGACTCGAGGTAGGCGGCGACCCCGTCGCCGTCGCAGCGCTCGAGGACCGGCGCCAGCGCCGCGGACGCCAGCCCCTGCCCCTGCGCGGCAGGCTCCGTGCCGAGCACGGCGAGGTACCAGTGCGGCGGGTCGGCCGGATGCTGCGCTTGGATCCGCAACAGACCCGCGAGGACGAGTGGAAGCCGCCACACGAGACGGGGGTGAAGCAGCGCCGAGGAGAGCTCCATGTCCTGGCGCGGCGTCGTCTTCCACTCCCCGGGGGGCGCCCACAGCGCCGCGCTCTCGAGCCCGTCCACCGTCCACGACTCGCCGTGCGGGAGCAGGTGGTGAAGCCGCGCCGTGAATACGCGCTCGAGCACGCGCGGGCGAAGCTCGACGCGGCGGCACGACCACCCGAGGACCGGGTCGTCCGCGAATGCGGCCGCGAGGGTGCGCGCGAGCGCCGGGACGTCGTCCGCAATCGCGCGGCGGACTTCGTGCGAGGCCGCTGCGACCGCCCCCTACTTCAGCTTCTGCGGCAGCAGGTCGTTCGTGAGCACGTCGTCGATGGGCGGGACCGTCCCGATAACCCGCTCGTCCTTGAGGAAGCCCGCGAAATCGCTCCACTGACCTGGGTTCATGTATCCGTACTGCTCGCCCTTCTTGGGCAAGAGCAAGGGAAGCGTGGCGTTCACCTCCGCGGAGGTCTGCTTCGGGTCGAGGTCGGGGTTGGCCGCGAGCAGCGTCTGGGTCGCGGCCTTGGGATTGGCGTTCGCGGCGCGGGTGCCGCGCTCGAGCGCAGCGAGGAAGAGCCGGATCTCGTCGCGATGCTCGTCGAGCGTGTCGGAGTTGGCGACGAAGACGAGTTCGTCGTAGGTCGGAATCCCAAGCTTGTCCACGGGCACGACGCGGGGCTTCTTGCCGCTCAGGCGCAGGTCGACGCCCTCGACGTTCTTGAATCCCCCGAGCATCGCGTCGGCGCGCCCGGAGAGGATCGCCGGGAGCAGGTTTAGACCGACGTCGATTTCGTGCACGTCGGAGCTCGTCAGCCCGGCTCCCTGGAGGATCGCGTCGAGGAACGCCGTCTGGTAGGGGATCCCCGCGGTCGCGACGGTCCTCCCCTGCAGGTCCGCGGGCTTCCCGATCCCCGCCTTCGGAAGCGAGATCAGCGACGTCAGCGGCTGCTGCACGAGCGCCCCGACCGCGGTCACCGGGAGCCCCTTGTCGTGCGCGATCATGACCTCGGGCTCGTACGAGATCGCGAGATCGACCCGCCCCGCCGCGACCTCGCGGATCGGCGCCGAGGGATCCGACGGTACCTGCGGCTTGACGTCGAGCCCGGCGTCGCGGAAGTAGCCGGCCTTCAGGGCCTGGTAGATCCCGACGTGGTCGGGGTTGACGTAGAAGTCGAGCCCGAGGCTGAGCGTCTCGGTCTTCGCGTTCACGTGCTCGGACTTCTCGCCGCAGCCCGCCGCGACCGACGCGATCGCCGCGACGAGCGCGATCGCGACGACCCTCACCGATGTCCGCCGCGAGCTCAACTCGTGCGCTCACCCCACCACGCGACGCGCCGCTCGAGCAGCGACAGCAGCGCGAACAGCGCGATCGCGAACACCGACAGCACGACGACGGCCGCGAACAGCCGCGCGGTCAAAAGCTGCGCCGAGGCCTGCAGCATCAAGTGGCCTAGCCCGGCGTCGGAGCCGGCCCACTCACCGAACACGGCGCCGATCACCGCGACCGCGACCGCGATCTTCGCCCCGCTGAAGAAGTAGGGGAGCGCCGAGGGAGCCTCGACGCGCGCGAACGTCTGCAGCCGGCCTGCGTCGAGCGAGCGCATCAGCTTGATCATGTCGGGATCGACTGAGCGAAGCCCGTCGAGCGTGTTGACCGTGATCGGGAAGAAGCAGATCAGCGCGATGATCGCGAGCTTCGGACCGATTCCGTATCCGAACCAGACGACGAGGATCGGAGCGATGACGATGATAGGGATCGTCTGCGAGGCGACGAGCAGCGGGTAGAATCCGCGCCGCACCGTCTCAGAGAGGTGCAGGGCGACGGCGAACGCCACCCCGGCGAGGACCGAGAGCGCAAACCCGAGCATGACCTCGCGCAGCGTCACCCAGCCGTCGTCGGCGAGCATTCCGCGATCGCTCCACAGAGCCTGCGCGATCTCACTCGGCGCTGGGACGAGGAACGGCTCGATGTGGAGCGCGTTCGCGAGCAGGTCCCAGCGCGCGGCGATCTCCCACGCTCCCAGCAGCGCGAGGAACAGTGCCAGCGGCGCCAACCAGCTTGTCGTCGTGCGCCTCACTTCGCGCCTCCGATGAGCGCCGCGAGCGCACGCTCGCGGATCTCGACGAACTCCGGGCGTGTGATCGCCGCGATCCGGGGCGCTCCGCGCGGCGAGGCCACGTCGAGCTCGGCGACGAGGCGCGCCGGGCGCGCCGAGAGAACCGCGACGCGGTCGGCGAGGTAGATCGCCTCCTCGACGTCGTGGGTGACGAGGATGACGGTCCGCGGCTCGGAGTCGAGCGCGGCGGCGAGCCACTCCTGCATCTCCCCGCGCGTGATCGCGTCGAGGCCGGCGAACGGCTCGTCGAGCAGCAGCACCGGCTTTCCGGCCAGGAGCGTGCGCAGGAACGCGACCCGTTGGCGCATCCCGCCCGAGAGCTCGCCCGGTCGCGACGACTCGAAGCCGCCGAGCCCGAAGCGCTCGAACAACGGCGCCGCGCGGGCGCGGGCCTCGGCCCGGCGCAGCCCCCGGTTGCGCAGCGCGAGCGCGGCGTTGTCGATCGCGCTCAGCCACGGGAGCAGCAGGTCGCGCTGGGGCATGTACGCGCAGCGGCCGAGGCGATCGCCGCCGCCGCTCGCGCCCCCGACCCTGATCTCGCCGCGGTCGGGCTCGCGCAGGCCGCCGATCAGCTCGAGCAGCGTCGACTTGCCGCACCCCGACGGGCCGACGACGCCGAGCACGCCGCGCGCGCCGAGCTCGAGGTCGAGGCGCTCGATCGCGCGCAGCTCGCCAAACGAGTGGCCGAGGCCGGAGATCGCGAGCGCCGCCCCGGCGCCCAGATCGTTGGGCGCGGTGCGGTCTGAAATCGAATGAGGCTCCGCCGCGGGAGCCTCTGGTGTCGTCTGCATGCTCCCTCCGCGCGCATTACCGCACAGGTTCCACGGGTCAGCGCCGGACGGTGGATGCCGAGGGCGCTATCTCAGCCCGCCTTCCGCGAGCCCCCCGGTTTGTGTCAGGAAGTCTATCCGGGCGATCCGGGTGGGCGCTATTCCGCTGGCTTGGGCGCGCCCGCGATCACGTTGACGAAGTTCTCGAGGTGCTTCGTCGTCCAGCACTCGAAGACGCCGTCGCAGTGCGGCTCGTACGCGGACATCACCGAGTCGCCGTAGTTCCAGTACAGCCGCGGCTCGGGGTTGAGCCAGAACATCCGCCCGGCGCGCTCGGCGACGTCGGCGAAGATGTCGGCGCGCGGCTCGCGCCCGTTCGTGCGCGCGTCGCCGAGCACGATCACGGTCGAGCGCGGGTCGAGGTCCTCGGAGATCTCGGCCCCGAACTCAAGCCACACGCGACCGTAGTCCGTGTAACCGGAGACGTCGGCGACCCCGCCCTCGCTGCTGATTCGCTCCGAGATCCGCCGGAAGTCGCGCTCGCGCTCGAAGGTGTCCGTGACCTCGGAGATCCGCTCGATGAACACGAAGCTGCGCAGCTTGCGGAACGAATCGTGGAGCGCGTGCAGCACCGAGAGGAAGAACACGCTGGCCGAGGTGACCGAGGTCGAGACGTCGCAGAGGACGTAGATCTCGGGCCGGCGGGGGCGCCGCGGACGGTGCTTGAGCCGCAGCGGCACGCCGCCGGTCTCGAGCGAGGCGCGCATCGTTCGGCGCACATCGACGGCGGCGGCGCGGCGGCGGCCGCGCTGCTCGTGTCCGAGCGTCGCTAGGCGGCGCTTCAGCTGCGTGACGGCGCGGTGGACGGAGGTGAGGTCCTGGGCGGGGCTCGTCGGGAGCGCCCGGTCGAGCTCGGCGAGCGGGCGCGAAGGAGGGAGGCGCTCGGTGCGCTCGATCAGCGCGCGCTCGAGCTCGCGCCGGAGGTGGCGCTCGAACTGGGTCAGGCTCTCGCGGTCGAGCGTCACCGCGTCGCCGTCGTCGTCGCGGCGGTTGCCCGCCTGGAGCCCGAGGGTGCGCCTGATCCGCTGTACGTCGACCCCGACGACGCCCGAGCCCTCGCCCCGGCGCCCGAACGCCGCGATCGCGAGCCGCGCGAGGTCGCGCATCTCACCGTCGCGCCCGTCGGCGATCGCCTGCCGGATCGCCTCGCGGAGCTCGTCGACGTCGAGCGCGTCGCCCTGACCCGAGGCGCGGTTGGCTTCGGCGATCCCGCGCGTCAGCGCCTCGGCCTCGGCGGCGCGGAAGAAGTAGCGGTCGAACAGGAGCTCGAACACGCGCCGGTCCTCCTGCGACTTCGCGAGCGTCGCCGCGAGCGACTCGCGGAAGTCGGCGGGCTCGGCCCACGGCACGGCCTCGAGCGCCGCGAACGCGTCGAGGATCTCCGAGGTCCCGACCGCGACACCCTCGCGCCGCAGCTCCTCGCAGAACTCGGCCAGCCTAGGAGCTAGATGGCTGTCCGGCTCCAAGGTCGAGCTTCCCCTCCTCACCGAGCTTCACCCCGACCCGCTCGGCGACGACGTCGATGTCAGTGCGGTGCTTGACGATGATGCTCATCGTCTGCTCGAACACCGACTGGTCGAGGTCGTCGGCACCGAGCAGCAGCAGCGCCCGCGCCCAGTCGATCGACTCCGCGATCGAGGGCGGCTTCTTGAGGTCGAGCGAGCGGACCATGTGCACGACCTCGACGAGCCGGCGGCCGAGCTGCTCGTCGAGCTCCGGCGTGTGCAGGCGCACGATCTCCATCTCGCGCTCGACCGCGGGGTAGTCGAGCCACAGGTACAGGCAGCGCCGCTTCAGCGCCTCGGTGAGCTCGCGCGAGTTGTTCGAGGTCAGCACGACGAGTGGGTGCGTGCGCGCCTCGATCACGCCGAGCTCGGGGATCGAGATCTGGAAGTCCGACAGGACCTCGAGCAGCATCGCCTCGAACTCCTGGTCGGTCTTGTCGATCTCGTCGATCAGCAGCACGACGGGATCGGCGGAGGCGATCGCGGCGAGCAGCGGCCGCGTGAGCAGGAACTCCTCGCTGAACACGTTCCCCAGGTCATCGCCCGCCGGCTGCTCCGCTCCCGCGTCCACGCCAGCGGGGTCGGAGGTGGCCTGGGCCTGAATCTTCAGCAGCTGCTTGCGGTAGTTCCACTCGTACATCGCCTTCGTCTCGTCCAGGCCCTCGTAGCACTGGAGGCGGATCAGGTCACGCCCGCTGGCGCGCGAGAGCGCCTTCGCGAGCTCGGTCTTGCCGACCCCGGCCGGGCCCTCGACGAGGATCGGCTTTCCGAGCTGCTGCGCCAGATAGGAGACGAGCGCGGCGGACTCGTCCGCGAGGTAGCCGACCTCGGCCAGCGAGGCCTTCACATCGGCGACTGAATCAGGACCCATCACAATTCACTGACCCCACGACTCGCTTGACCCCGCGATGGCGGACGCGAAAGCGGAGCACATCGCGGGATTGATGCGGAGGCCATCGCGGGCTTGATGATAATGACGCGGTGATCGCGATCAATCTCACCGTGGGCGCGCTCGCCCTCGCGAGCATCCTCCCGCAGCGGATCGAGCCCTACATCGCCCTGATGGGCGTGGGGTTCTTCGTCGGCGTGTTCGGCCACCTCGCGCGCTCGCGGTGGCTGGTCGTGATCGGGATCCTGCTGATCTTCCTCGCCACGCTGCTGTTCCCGCTCGCGATCAACCTGTTCTCGGATCAGCCCGAGGCGCCGGGTCAGACCGTCCCCAGCCCCTACTAGTCGGGCGCTCGGCGCGGTCGGCGACCGCTAGCCGGCCGGGAACGTAGCCACGTCGAGATTGGTGAGCCCGCGGTTCCGGAAGCCGCCGGCGACGGAGCGGTCGATCGGCACCGGGGTTCCGGCGAGGTCGGTGTCAAGAAAGCCCTCGAGCGAGGGCACCCGCCCGTCGAGCCCGAACCTGTCGAGAGTGAACGGCAGGCCGTCCGCGTCGACGATCGAGGCGCGGTTCATGACCTCGAAGTGCAGATGTGGCCCCTCGGTGTTACCCGAGTTGCCGAGCTTGCCCAGAACCTGGCCCGAGCGCACCCGATCGCCGCGGTGCACCCGCACGCTGCCGGGCTTCAGATGCGCGTATCCGGCGAACACCCGCTTGCCGAGCTTGACGATCACATGGTTCCCGTCCGCCTCCTCCAGGGGGACGGGAACCTTGTCGTTCGGGATCTGATCGGGATAGCGGTCCACCGCCTGGACGACCTTGCCGGCGCCGACGGCGATCACCGGCCGCCCGTAGTTGAAGTAGCTGGAGTTCTCCGACGCGGATCCGACGTGCGTGCGGTCCTCGGCATCGAGCTTCGCGGAGAAGTCGATCGCAAACCGCTGCGCATTGCGCAGGTGTCCGCTGACGGCCTGGAGCGCGCGTCGGTGGGGGCCCACGACCGCCACCCACCGCCCGCCGCGCAGGGGCGGCGTGATCGCCACCGGACCCCGGCGCGCGACATCTGCGCGCCCGCCCGTGTCCGTGATGATCGGCCCCGCGGGGAGGCCAGGGCCGATGTCGATCGTCAGCCGATGCTTGATCCGCTGCGGAATCCCGCGCCTGGTCGCGAAGCTAAGGTCCACCCACACGATGCCGCTCGTCGAAGCGGGGAGCGCCGTGGTCGGTGCATCGCTCCCCAGCAGTGTCATCGCCTCCTCGAGTTGCGCTCCCGACAAGCTCTCGATGTCCCGTCCGCCGGCGCCGCGCACCTGAAGCGCGGTGACAGCGACGGGCAGCGGAATCGTGTTGGTCAGCATCAGCTCGTACTCCATGTGGAAGCGTGCGTCGTCGCCCTTGAACCAACGCGGCGGCGAGAGGACCGACTGGACCACTGGGGTCAGCCCGGCGCTCTCAGCTCGCCGGTGAGCCGCGCCGGCCGCGACCGGGCTCGCCCCGCACACCGCGGCGACCACCACCAGCGCCGCGACCGCCCGGCGGATCGGGCTCGATATGAGTTTGGCCGTTGTGGCGGTGCCGAGGATTGGGGGGAGCGTACCGGGCCTGCCGTCCACCCGGGCTGCGTGCAGCGCGGCACGACGCCGGCGCCGGTAGCTGCGAGGATGGTGGCGTGGGCCGGCTCGACGAGCTCGACCTCAGCCAGTCGCTGAGCCGCAAGGAGGAGGCGCGGGCGCTCGACCGCGCCTGGGAGCGGCTGACGCAGCTGCGGTTAACGCTTGGGGGCCAGATCGGCGCCAAGCAGCTCGGCCCGCCCGTCTGCGTCGTCTTCGAGGGTTGGGACGCGGCCGGCAAGGGCGGGGCGATCAAGCGCCTCGTTGCCCACATCGACCCGCGGCACGTGCGCGTGATCCAATTCTCCGCACCGACCCACGACGAGAAGCGCCATCACTTCCTGTGGCGGTTCTGGCCCGTGCTGCCGGGGTGGGGCGGGATGGCAGTATTCGATCGCTCGTGGTACGGGCGGGTGCTCGTCGAGCGCGTCGAGGGCTACTCGAGCCGCGAGCAGTGGTTGCGCGCCTATGACGAGATCAATGCCTTCGAGCGCACGCTCACCGATGAGGGAATGATCCTGGTCAAGCTCTGGCTCCACATCTCCGACGAGGAGCAGCTGAAGCGCTTCAAGCGCCGCGAGAAGGACCCGCTCAAGGGGTGGAAGCTCACCGACGAGGACTTCCGCAACCGCGGGCGCCGCGAGGAGTACGTCGACGCTATCGAGGACATGATCGCGCGCACCGATGAGCCGAAGGCGCCGTGGCACCTGATCGCCGCCGACTCGAAGCGCTTCGCGCGGGTATCCGTTGTCGAGACCGTGAACGAGCGGATCGAGGCCGGGATGCGCGAGTGGGGGTTCGAGGTCCCGGAGCCCCTCGCCGCCGACAAATAGCCGGGCCCACCGGGGCCTACACCTATGATCGGGCCATAGCCACGACCGACGCCGCCAGCTCACGCAAGCAGCACGCTCTCGAGCTCTTCGCGGGGCTTCCCCGGCGCTACGACCTGCTCTCCTCGCTGCTCAGCTTCGGCCAGGACCCGCGCTGGCGGCGGACGATGGTCGCCGCCGTGCATGCGCGCCCGAGCGACCGCGTGCTCGACGTCGCCACGGGGACGGGGATGGTCGCCGAGCGGCTTGTGCGCAGCTACGGCTGCTCGGTCGTCGGCCTCGACCAGAGTGACGACATGCTCTCCGGGGCGCGGGCGCGGCTCTCGCGCGATCCCAGGCTCGCAAGCAGGGTCGAGCTCGTCCGCGGTGAGGCCGAGCGACTCCCGTTCGCCGACGCGGAGTTCGACGCGCTCACGTTCACCTACCTACTGCGCTACGTCGACGATCCGGGCGCGACGCTGACCGAGCTCGCGCGCGTCGTCAAGCCCGGCGGGCGGATCGCCTCGCTCGAGTTCAACGTTCCCCCGGCGGGACCCCTGCGATGGCTCTGGGTCCTGTACACGCGCCTGATCCTTCCCGCGGCCGGGCGCCTGTTCGCACGCGAGTGGTACGAGGTCGGGCGCTTCCTCGGCCCGAGCATCTCTGATCTCGGGCGTCGGCTTCCGCCCGAGCGCCAGGCGGAGCTGTGGGAGCGGGCCGGGATCGGCTCGGTGAACGTGCGCAAGATGAGCCTCGGCGGCGGCGTCGTGATCTGGGGGACTCGCGAATAGATGGCGGTCGAGGAGCGCCCCGCCTTCTACGCGCTTCGTCCCGGCGGCTGGCGCGACCTCGTCACGATCCTGCACCCGCCGTACACGGCCTGGCACCTGAGCTACGTCGCGATCGGGGCCGCCGTCGCGCCCCACCTCCACGCGCAGCGGCTGTGGGCGGCGCTGGCGGCGTTCTTCCTCGCCGTCGGGATCGCCGCGCACGCGCTCGACGAGCTCGACGGGCGCCCGCTCGGGACGGAGCTCTCGGATCGGACGCTGATCGCGCTCGCTGCGTTCGGCCTCGGCGGTGCGGTCGCGATCGGGATCGCCGGGCTCGCGATCGTCTCGCTGACTTTGCTCCCGTTCGTGCTCGTCGGCGCGTTCCTCGTTCTCGCCTACAACCTCGAGCTGTTCGACGCCCGCTTCCACACCGACTTCTGGTTTGCGGTTTCGTGGGGCGCCTTTCCCGCCGCGACCTCGTACTGGGCGAACGCGCTCAGCGTCGGGATCCCGGGCGTGCTCGCCCTCGTCGGCTGCTTCGCGCTCAGCGTCGCGCAGCGCCGGCTGTCGACGCCGGTGCGCGAGCTCCGGCGCCGCACGGTCTCGCTCAGCGGCGAGCAGGTGCTCGCCGGCGGCGAGCACATCGAGCTCAGCGCCGAGAGCATCGCGGAGCCGCTCGACGGCGCCCTACGGGCGCTCTCGGGGGCGGTCGTCGTGCTCGCTGCGGCGCTCGTCGCGCTCCGCCTGTGAGCAGGCTCTTTGTGGCGCGGGGTCGCAGGTCCCGCGTCCGTGCTCTGCAGTAGTCTCAGAACGCTCGAAGGCGCCGGTGGGCCTGGCCCAAATGAACGTGAGAGCGTGAGCGAGCGGGGCTCGCCGAGGATCTGAGGTGGCGTAGATGCCCGACCAAGGACGCGAGAACCCACAGGGCGCAGGCGAGCCGGGGCGCCCGCAGCCGCGGCTGCGGGCGGTCGAGACGGGCGTCCGCCCGCCCGTCGAGGAAAATGCGGACGGCGGGGACGGCGGGGACGCGGCCGCCGAGGCGCGGGGCGCAGCGGAGGAGCTCGGGCGCGCGGCAAGCGAGGCGCGGCGCGAGGGAGCGGCCGAGCTCGCCGAGGACGTCCGCAGGCTGAGCGCGCAGCTCGCCAAGTCCCAGAAGCGTGTCGCGGAGCTCGAGCGCGCCCGCGACGAGGTCACCGAGCGCGCCGAGGCGGCGAGCGAGCGCGCCTCGCAGGCCGAGTCGGCGCTTCGCGCCGCCGAGCGCGTCAGGCGCGAGGAGACGGAGGATCTGAGCACGGCCCGCGACGCGGCGACGCGCGAGCTCGACGAGGCGCGCAAGCGCCATGCGGCCGAGCTCGGCGATGCACGCGATGCCTACGCGTCCGAGCGCGCGAAGGCGCGCGAGCGCCACGCCGCCGAAATCGAGCGGGTGAAGGCGGAGGCGAGGGCGAGCGCGGAGGCCGAGGCGAAGGAGCGCCTCGATACCGCTCGTACGCGACTGCGCGAGCAGGCGCAGTCGAAGCTCCGTGCCCACGCCGAGAAGCTCCACGAGCAGGCCGAGGCCCAGAGCAGGCAGCATGCCGAGCGGGCCGCGCTCCAGGCGCGCGAGGAGGCCGAGCGGAGGGGCCGCGAGGCGCTCGAGCGGGCCGAGCGCGAGGGCCGCGAGGCGCTGGAGACGGCGCGGGCCGACGCCGATCGCACGCTCGACGAACTCGAGCGCGGCCTCGCCGCCGAGCGCGAGCGCCGCGAGCACGCCGAGGAGCGGATGGAGCGGATCGAGGCGCGCCTCGACTCGCTGGTCGAGCGCCTCGCCGGCGAGGCCGAGCGCCGCGCCCGCGAGCAGGCCGAGGCGCGACTTCGGGCCGAGGTCGCGCGGATCGAGAACGAGGTCGAGCAGGAGGCCGAGCGCGCACGCCGCGAGACCGGGGCGCGGTCACGGGCGACGATCGAGATGCGCCTGCGCGAGGAGGAGGCGCGGCTGCGCCAGCAGGCCGAGGACAAGGCCCGGGCCGAGGCCGAGCAGCGGGTCAAGGCGCTGGAGGCGCGGCTCAAGCGCGAGGTCGAGCAGGAGGCGAAGGCGGCCGGCGAGCGCGCCCGCGCCGAGGCCGAGAAGCGGCTCGCGGCGATAACCGACCGCGCCAAGCGGGAGGCCGACGACCAGGTTCGCGCGGCGACCGACCAGGCTCGCCGCGAGGCCCTGGCCTCTACGGGCGACGAGCGCGGCTAACGAGCCGGCGCGGTCGTCCGCTGTTCGGCGCTACCGCGGCAGCGTCGGCGAGATGATCCTGTAGGTCTTGATCCCGAGGCCGAGCCGCTCGCGGTCCTCGCTGTGGGCGGGGTCGAGGCCGGTCAGCTCCTTGATCCGCGCCAGCCGGTGGCCGATCGTGTGCCGGTGGGCGTAGATCGAGCGCGCGGTCGCGTTCATGTTGCAGTCGTTCGCGAGGTAGGCCTCCAGCGTCGCGAGCAGTTCGGTGCGGTACTCGCGGTCGTGGGCGACGAGCGGCGCGACGGTGTCGTCGTAGAACTGGCGCACCTCCTCGGGATCGGTGACGAGGGCGCGGAACAGGACGCGGTAGACGCCGTTCGTGATTCCGCCGTCGAGGTGCTCGGCGAGGCGCTCGTCGCGCGCGACGACGTCGAGCACGAGCTCGGCCTCGTTCAGGGCCCGCTGCAGGTCGGCGGGGTCGGGATAGAAGGTCGAGAACGCAGCGGGCCCGTCGCTGCGCAGCCGCGTCGCCAGCGTCCGCGCCGCGTCCTGGGTCCGCTCCGGCGCGTCGTCGCCGCCGCGCGCCGGGAGGATCGCGTAGATCCGTCCGTCGAGCGGCTCCGCGATCGCGCCGGGGTACTCCCCGGTCAGCAGCGCCGCCGCGTGCAGCGGGCGCGAGGAGCGGACCTCGGCCGCGATCGCGACGGCTCCGCGACCGAGGTCGCAGCCGAGCCGCGCGGCCCGGCGCACCGCCTCGGGGCCGTCGAGGCGGCCCGCGCGCAGGTCCTCGAGGAAGCTTCCGCGAAGATCGTGCGCGACTTCGTCGCGCGCCTCGACGACGGCGATCTCGGCGACCGCCGCTGCGGCCGCGGCGCGGAGCACCTCGCCGCGGTCGACGATCGCCGCCTCGGCCGAGGTCTTCGAGCCCGCGCCCAGCGCGAGCACCGCACCGACGGTCTCGGTCCCGGCGGTCACGTCCTCGGTGAGCTCGACGGCCGCGGGTTCACCGGGCGCCTCGCCGTCGATTCGGGCCTGTACGTACGGCTCGAGGTCACAGGTCGCGCGCTTCGGCGCCGCGGCGGCGAGGCCGCGGGCCGGCAGCACGATCGCCACCGGCCCGCCCGCCTCCGCGGCCGCGAGCTCCGCGATTCCCTCCAGCCCCTCGCCCTCGAGCACCGCGGCGAGCATCCTCGAATGTAGGTCTCGCATCGGCTCAGGCGTGTCGAGCTGCGGCTCGCGGAGCCCGCTTGCGCTCATTCAGAGCGTGGGCAGATACCGCTCCAGCTCCCACTTGGTGACCTGGACGCGGTACTCCTCCCACTCCTCGCGCTTGAGCTCGACGTAGTTCTCGAAGATGTGATCTCCGAGCGCCTCGCGCACGAGATCGGACTTCGCCATCTCCTCAACCGCCTCGCCGAGCGTCTCCGGGAGCTGCTCGATGCCGCGCTCGGTGCGCTCATCGTGGCTGAGCTCGTAGAGGTTTCGCTCCATCGGCTCGGGGATGTCGTAGCCCTTCTCGATCCCGTCGAGTCCCGCGTGCAGCATCGCCGCGAACGTCAGGTACGGGTTGCAGGAGGGGTCGGGGCAGCGCAGCTCACATCGCGTCGCCGCCTCCTTGCCCGGGTGGTAGATCGGCACCCGGACGAGCGCCGAGCGGTTGCGCTGCGACCACGCGCAGTAGACCGGCGCCTCGTAACCGAGCACGAGCCGCTTGTAGCTGTTCACGTTGGGGGCGAACAGCGCCGTGATCTCGCGCGCGTGCTTGAGCAGGCCGGCGATGTACGCCTTCCCGGTCGCCGAGAGGTGGTACTCGTCGTCGGCGTCGAAGAAGGCGTTCTTGCCGTCCGAGAACAGCGACTGGTGGGTGTGCATTCCGGAGCCGTTCTCGCCGAACAGGGGCTTTGGCATGAACGTCGCGTAGACGCCGTACTGGGCCGCGATCTCCTTGACCACGATCCGGTAGGTCATCGCGTTGTCCGACATCCGCAGGCCCTCCGCGTAGCGCATGTCGATCTCGTGCTGCGAGGGACCGACCTCGTGGTGCGTGTACTCGACCGGGATCCCGACCGCCTTCAGCGCGATCACCGTGTCGCGGCGGAGGTCGGACGCCGCATCCAGCGTCGTCAGGTCGAAGTAGCCGCCCTTGTCGAGGATCGTAGGCATGCCGTCCTCGCCGACCTCGTCGCTCTGGAAGTAGAAGAACTCGAGCTCGGGTCCGAGGTTGAACGTGTCAAAGCCCATCTCCTCGGCGCGGGCGAGGGCGCGCCGCATCGCGTAGCGCGGGTCGCCGACGTACGGCTCGCCGCCGGGGTTGAGGACGTCGCAGAACATCCGCGCGACATTGCCCTTGTCCCCGTCCGTTCGCCACGGAAGCAGCGTGTAGGTGTCGGGATCGGGCATCGCGATCATGTCGGACTCCTCGATCGCGTTGAAGCCGCTGATCGACGATCCGTCGAAGCCCATGCCCTCTTCCAGCGCTCCCTCGAGCTCGTCCTTGCCCACGGCAAAGCTCTTGAGCTGGCCAACGACGTCGGTGAACCAGAAGCGGATGAACTCCACCCCGTCCTCCTCGACGCGCGAAAGGATGTCCTTGGGCGACGTCGCCGGCTTGCTGGTCGTTGCCATCAGTGCAATCTCCTTGGTCGTTGCTGTGCCTTCGTCCCGATCATCGCCGAACTGGCCCGGCGGAGGACGCCAGACGAGCAAGGTAGGCGCCCGCAGGGCGACCGTCTTTGGCCACATGTCGAGACTTCGGTCCGCCCGCCTGTACATCCGGTACATCGCCGCCCCGGGCGTGCGCGACGTGCGCGGCAGCGGTTGAGCGCGGCTCGGTCGCTAGGCGGAGGGCTGGGGCGGGGTCGCGGCGGCGCGGTCCGGGGCCGCGGCCACGCCCGCATGCGAGGCGAGCGGGGCACCGGCTCCGATCTCGACCTCGCGCCGCTCGGTCGCCATCTCGAGCCGCTCGGGATCGCCCCCGAGATGCCCCCAGCGCTCGAGCGCGGTCCTCTGCATCGAGTCGAGGAAGTCGTCCGAGTGCAGCGGGTCGTGGTGGAAGAGCATCAGCCGCTCGGCCTCGACCCGGTGCGCGAACGTGAGCGCGTCTGAGAGCCGCGAATGCCCCCAGCCGACGTGCTCGGGGTACTCGTCGTCGGTGTACTGGCTGTCGTGCAGCAACAGCGAGGCTCCGCGCGCGAGGTTGAACCCGGAGATCCACTCGCGCTCCAGGCGGTCGATCGGGGCGCCGATCGCCGGCTCGTGATCGGGGATGTAGCAGAGCACGTCGTCGCCGTCGGTGATCCGGTAGCCGAGCGTCGGGCCGCGGTGCGTGACGGCCTCGGCGCGGATCGTCGCCGAGCCGATCTTCCACTCGCTCGCCGGAGCGTCGCGGAACGAGACGTCGCACGGCAGCTCCTTGACCTCGACCGGGGAGAGCGGCGCCGAGATGTAGCGGGCGACGCGGTCCTCGAGTGACGCCTCCGGGGAGGCCGGGCCCCAGATCGTGATCCGCGACTCGGTCCTGAAGCAGGGCGGGAAGAACATCAGCCCCTGGATGTGGTCGAGGTGTAGGTGGGTGAGCAGGATGTTGATCTCGGGCGCGCCGGCCGACAGCGCGAAGCCGAGCGTCCTGATCCCCGTCCCGGCGTCGAGGATGAGCTCGTTGCCGTCCGCGAGCGCGACCTCGACGCACGACGTGTTGCCTCCGTAGCGGTTCATCTCCGGCCCCGGGGCCGGGACCGAGCCGCGCGCGCCCCAAACCTTGATCCTCATCCGCCGTCGCCCCCGCGCTCGTTTCGCGGCCAGAAGATCGCCATCGCGCCCGAGGGGCCCGCGGAGGCGGAGATCGGCATTGCGCTGACCTCGATGTCGTGCTCGATCCCGCTCGCGGAGCGGATCCGGAAGTCGGCGTGCGCGGGCCGCCCCTCGCGCAGCGCGATCGTCAGCGGGAGCTCGTCGATCGGGATCTGGTTCCCGCCCTCGTCGAAGGGGCCGAACTGGGTCCCCCACTGCTCCGCGTGCATCTTCCCGGCCTCCTCGAACGACATTCCCAGAAGCGCGCCGGCGGCCTCGTTGTAGAACACGAGCGAGCCGGCCTCGTCGACGAGGAACGCGGGCGTCGAGATGCTCGTGATCAGGTTCCGCGCCAGGATCAACTCCAGCGGTTTCTGAGCCCCTTCCATCGGCGTCGCCGATTCTCGCACGGAAACAGCGGGGTTTTGCGCATTGACCGTGCATCTAATCTTCGATTTCGCCCGCGGTTCCTCGACGTAGTCGATGACGGAGGTTGAGATGCCGACGCGCAAGACCGAGCTGCCCGCGCTCGAGCCCGACACGCTCGCTCCCGAGCCCGCCGACGTCGAGCGCTACATCGAGGCGCTTCAGGGGCGTTCGGCTACTTCGCGCTCGAGCCCGCGGGCGAGCAGCCGCGAGTAGGCGAGCCGCCGGATCAGCCAGCGGCACGCCTGCTCGCGGAGCTTCGCGACAAAGCCCCACCGGTCGCGGCCGGCCGCCGGGCCCGATCCCAATACCGATAGGCAGGCGCAGGCGGCCGTCGCGAGGTCAGCTCGTGCTCAGAGCTTGCCGATCTTGAAGATCTTGGTCCCGCAGTCTGGGCACGTGCCCTGGATCGCGGGGCGACCGTTCTTCATGGTCACCTGCTGCGGGTCCTTGATCTCGACCTTCTTGCGTTCCTTTACGCAGTAACCCTCTGGCATCTGAGTGTCTCCTTTCGGGAACCGCTCGCTCGGGGCCACGCTTGCTTGGCGCGCACAGCCCTCCTCGTGGCTGAACTCGGCGCGAGGGTAGAGCACTACGCAGACGAGTTTACGCATGCACGCACAAAGTGCGTGCGAAAGCGCACAAGCTTGCAATCGCGCCCGCGGTGCGTTGGCCCGTGCCTAGGGCGTCTTGCCGCCGGAGCCGGTGCTGCTGCTCTTCAGGCTCGAGATGTCGTTGCGAAGCTCGTCGATGTCGTTCTGGACCACCGTGAGCTGGCGCTGCGTGGTCTTCGACTGGCTGTTGCTGGCCTTGACCTCGCCCTCGAGCTGGCCGACGCGCTGCGAGAGCGACTTCAGGTTCTCCTGGCCCTTCGTCGCCTGGCCCAGCGCCTGCTGGACCGCGGCGATCTGGCCGCGGATCGCGTCGACATCGCCCTTCTGGGCGGCGTCCTGCTTGTTCGTGATCCCGAAGTACAGGGCGACGCCCGACGCGCCGAGCGCGATCGCGAGCAGCGCCGCGCCGACGTAGGTGCGAGTCCGCAGCTGGCGGTCGATCCCCGAGATCCAGCCGCGCAGGCCGTCGATCCGCTCGTGCGGACTCGCCGGAGGCGCGGGCGTCGCGCCCGTACCCGCCCCTGCCTCGGCCGAGGGAGGGGGCTTCGCTGGCTGCTGGCTGCCCTCCATGGGAATCGGCGCCGCAGGCTACTTCATCCTCGGCCGGTGTCAGGGGGGCGCCGCGGGATGACCTCGCCGTCCTCGGGTTCGAGCGGCAGGCCGTGCTTGCTCCAGGCGAGGATGCCCCCCTCCATCGCCTCCGCGTCGTAGCCCGCCTCTGTGAACGCGGCCACGGCGAGCGCCGAGCGGCCGTCGCCGCGGCAGTGGAAGACGATCGGCCGGTCGCGGTCGATCGTCTCCGCCTCGGCGGTCAGCTGGGTGAGCTCGATGTGGCGGGCGCCCGCGATGTGGCCCGCGTCCCACTCGTAGCCCTCCCGGACGTCGATCACCTGGGCCTCGCCGGACTCGAGCAGCTTCGCGACGCGCTCGGGGGAGAGCCCTGTCGCCTGTTCGGGTTCGGCGGCCATCCGGGGGACCGAGCCTAGCGTCCACCAACTCCTCGCCGCGCGCCCATCCCTACCATGGTGACGCTCAAGTCTTCGCCCAAGAAGGAGATGACCGAATGCCCGAAGCCGTGATCGTCGACGCCGTCCGCAGCCCGATCGGGCGTGCGTTCAAGGGGTCGCTCGCCCAGCTGCGCCCGGATGAGACCGGCGCCTACGTCGTCGACCAGCTTCTGGAGCGAAATCCGGACGTGGAGCCGGACTCGATCGAGGACCTGTTCTGCGGCTGCGGGATGCCGCAGGGCCTGCAGGCGTTCAACATCGCCCGGATCATGGTCCTGCTCTCCGAGCACCTGCCGCAGAGCGTGAACGGGGTGACGATGTCCCGCTACTGCGCCTCGAGCCTCGATGCGATCCGCCACGCCGCGAACGCGGTCAGGGCCGGCCAGGGCGAGACCTATATCGCCGCCGGCGTCGAGTGGGTGAGCCGTTACAACGAGCGCACGGAGCCCGCCGGCGTCGACGACCAGAACAAGAAGCTGCAGGGAAACGACGGCCAGCCGAACGCCTACATCGAGATGGGGCTGACGGCGGTCAACGTCGCGAAGAAGTACGAGGTCAGCCGGGCCGACATGGACAAGTACGCGCAGCGCTCGCAGGAGCTCGCCGTCCAGTCCCAGGAGGACGGCTACTTCGACCGCGAGATCGTCCCGGTCAAGGTCGGTGACGACGAGGTCGCCAAGGACGACGGCCCGCGCCCGAGCTCGACGCTCGAGAAGCTCGCCGAGCTCCCAGAGGCGTTCGGGGGTGGCGGCGTCACCGCCGGCAACTCGTGCCCGCTCAACGACGGCGCCGCCGCGGTCCTCGTGATGTCGGACGAGCGCGCGAAAGGGCTCGGTCTGTCGCCGCGCGCCCGGATCGTGACCGCGGCGACGTGGGGAAACGAGCCCGAGTACATGGGCGTGGCGCCAATCGGCGCGATCAAGAAGGTCCTCGAGCGCGCGGGGATGTCGATGAGCGACGTCGGGGCAGTCGAGCTCAACGAGGCGTTCGCCGCCCAGGTGATCCCGATCATGGACGAGTGTGACATCGCGCTCGAGAAGCTGAACACGCACGGCGGCGCAATCGCGCTCGGGCATCCGTTCGGGATGACCGGCGCGCGGATCATGACCACGCTGCTGAACGCGATGGAAACCGACGATCACGAGATCGGGCTGGAGACGATGTGCGTCGCCGGTGGGCAGGGCGAGGCGATGATCGTCGAGCGGGTCAGCTGATCGCGCGGCGCCCCGGCGCCGTATTGGAACCCTGGATGCCCGAATCCGCTACTCGTGCGAAGCGGCTCGAGCCCGAGGAGCGCCGCGAGTCGATCCTCGACGTCGCCCAGGAGCTGTTCTCCCAGCGGGGGTTCGAGCAGGTGAACGTGGCCGACGTCGCGAGCGCGGCCGGCGTCGCCCGGCCGCTGATCCACCACTACTTCGGCAGCAAGCGCGGGCTTTACCTCGCGGTCGCGCAGCGGTTCGCGGCCGACGCGGGGGCCGGGATCGAGATGGTCCAGGACGCTCCGCTCGAGGAGCTCGTGCCGCGCAACGTCGACGCCTGGCTCGGCTACTTCGAGGCCAACCGCGTCGCGGTCACCGCGTTGCTTTGGAGCGAGGGGCCCGAACCGGGCATCGACGACCTCTTCGACCGCGCCCGCGAGGCCGTGATCGACAGCATGGCGATCAACCACTTCGGGACCAGCGAGGTCCCGGAGTCGGTGCGGTTCGTGCTTCGCGGCTACACCGGGCTCGTGCGATCGGCGATGCGCGAATGGCTGCTGCTCGAGCGCGCGACGCGGGAGGAGGTCCGCGCGCTGATGATCAACTCGTTGTTCTGTCTCGTCCGCGAGGTCATTCCAACGATCTCGGTCCTCGAGCCCCGGCGGTAGACCCGCCCGCCGGCCGGCGCGCGCGTGGAGCTCGTCCCAACCGTAATCAGCGTCGGCTGGGCGTCCGGCGCCAGCGCGTACGCGACTGTCGCGCTGCTCGGGATCATCGGGCGCGCCGGGGTCGGCGAGGTCCCGGAGCCGCTGACGGGGACGCCCGTGATCGCGGTCGCCCTGACCCTCTGTGCGATCGAGTCCGTCGTCGACAAGATCCCCTATCTCGCCAAGCGCGCGTGGCGGGCGCTGCGCCGGCGCTGGCGCGGGTCGCGCGACCCGCCCCCGGCCGAGTCGTGAGCGCCGAGATCCGCGTCCGGCTCCAGCCGCGCGCGCGACGCAACGAGATCGCCGGCGTCCGCGGCGGGGTCGTCGTCGTTCGAGTCACCGCGCCTCCGGTCGAGGGACGGGCGAACGAGGCGCTGCGGCGCGTGATCGCGCGGCGGGCCCGAGTCGCGAAGGGCCGCGTCGAGATCGTCCGCGGGACGCGGTCCCGCGACAAGGTCGTCCGCGTCCAAGGGCTCGACGAGGTCTCGCTGAAGCGGCGACTCGCGGCGGGTTAGCGGCCTCGCTGCTTGGTCGCTGCGGCGATCGCCCGCTCGTAGTTCTGGCGGAAGAGCTCGATCACGGCCTCGACGTCGCCGGGGCCCCCGATCGGGACCGTGACCCAGCCCGAGCCGGGCTTCGTCCAGCGGTGCTCGCGGGCGCGACCGGACGCGATCAGCTCGTCGCGGACGCCGACCGGGAACGGGAGGTCGGCGGCGCTGTCGCCGTGCAGGTGGCCGAGCTGGCGGCGGCCAAGCTTGAACTCGACGCCTCCGAAGCGGTGCGGGCCGCTCGTCACCTCGGGCCAGCCGCCGACCTCGTCGGCAATCCGCGCCCCGGCGCGGGACGCGCTCATCCCGCCGCCTCCGCCTTTCGCAGCCCGCCGCGGGCGAACGCGGTGAGCAGCAGCGCGGCCGCGGCGGCGGCGGCGAAAGCAAGCGCGACGTGGATCGGCTCGCCCGCCATCAGCCCGCGGCCGGCCTCGACGATCGCGGTCATCGGGTTGAGCTTCGCGACGGTCGAGATCCACCCTTGGAGCAGCTCGCGCGGCACGTAGACCGGCGCCGTCATCAGGATCAGAAACACCGGGAGCTGCATCAACGGCGCGGCCTGGAGCGTGCGCAGGCGGGTCATCATCCCCGCCGCGAAGAGGAAGAACGCGACGTTGACGACGAGCGCGAGGCCGATCAGGCCGCCGAGGTCGATGCCGGTGCCGGCGACGTCCATCCCCGTGACGACGGCGATCGCGAACACGATCGCCCACACGAACAGCGCGCGGATCACGGCGGCGACCCCGAAGCCGGTGATCACGGCCGAGCGGTCGCGCGCGGCGAGGAACAGGCGCCGGGTGAACCCGGAGTCGAAGTCGGCGCCGATCGAGAACCCGAGGAACACTCCCCCGAACGCCGCCGACTGCAGCAGCACGAACACGAACTGGAACGCGTTGTAGTCGTAGTAGGTGAACCCGGGGAGGTTGCCGAGCGTCGACAGGCCGCCGGCGAACGCCATGTAGAAGAACAGCGGAAAGATCAGCGCCGGGAGCAGCAGCGCAGGATGGCGGCTGGCCGAGTGAAGGTTTCGCCACGCGACGGTGCGGACGACGGACAGGTAGCGGCGGCGCGCGCTCACGTCCGCACCATCCGCTCGCGAAGCGCGAACGTCGCCAGCGTCAGCCCGACGGCGAAGATCGCCGCCGCGACGCCGAACCCGAGCGCGAGCGCCTCGGGGTCCCAGCCGGTGATGACCAGGCTCCGCAGCCCCTCGACCAGGTAGCTGACCGGGTTGATCGTCGCGACGGTCCGGAACCAGTCCTGCTCGATCAGGTTGCGCGGCAGCACCGCCGAGCTCAGGAACAGGAGGATGAACATCAACGGGAACAGGCCCTGGACGGCCTCACCCGAGCCGGTCCGCAGCCCCGCGAACAGGCCGATCGATCCGAACGCGGCGCAGATGCACAGCGAGAGCGCGAAGATCACCACCGCGCCGAGGACTCCGGACTGGATCTCGACCCCGGCCGCGAGGCCCGCGGCGAGGAACGCGATCGCCTGGATCGTCCCGATCAGCAGAACGCCTGTGAGCTGCCCGGCGAGCAGCGAAGGTGCCCGCATCGGCGTCAGCGAGAGGCGGTTGAAGAACCCGTCGGCGATGTCCTGGGCGATGTTCGTCCCCGCGGTGTTGGTCGCGAACAGCGAGCCCTGCATGAACGGGAACGCGAGCGCGAACGCGACGTAGCTGTCGGCCGGAAACCCGGGCACGTTCGTTGCGTCGCTGAGCCCGGACGAGTTGATCGCGAGCAGGAAGAGTGGGAAGACGAGCGGCGGGACGATGATGATCGGCTGGCGCGCCGTGCGCACCACCGAGCGCCAGGCGAGATAGCGCGCCTGGGAGCCGAACCGGGTCGCCGCCGCGGAGCTCGACACGTCGCTCACCTAGGCGGGCACCGGCTCGCGAGCGTGCTCGCCGGTGTCCTCCTCGTCGACGGCCTCGTCGCCCGCGCCCTCGAGCGAGCGGCCGGTCTTGTTCAGGAACACGTCGTCGAGGGAGGGCGCGTGCAGCTCGAGGTTCGCGAGCCTGACGCCCTCGGCGTCGAGCGCGCGGACGATGTCGGCGAGCTCGTCGACGCCGTCGCGCAGCCTCACCGCGATCCCCTCGGCGGCCGGGACGCGGTCGCCGAAGCGCGCGAGGACGCCCTCGGCGCGAATGTGGTCGGTCTCCTCGGCGGGCGTCACCTCGACCGTCGGCCGACCGATCTCGGCCTTGAGCGCGGCCGGGGTGCCCTCGGCGACGATCTGGCCGTGGTCGATGATCCCGATCCGGTCGGCGAGCGTGTCGGCCTCCTCGAGGTACTGCGTGGTCAGGAACACGGTCACACCGCGGTCGCGGGCGAGGCGCGCGACCTCGTCCCACAGCGCCGCGCGGCTCTGGATGTCAAGCCCGGTCGTGGGCTCGTCGAGGAACAGGATCCGCGGCTCGTGGACGAGCGCGAGCGCGAGGTCGAGGCGGCGCTTCATCCCGCCCGAGTAGCCGCCGACGCGGCGGTCGGCTGCGTCGGCGAGGCCGACGCGCTCGAGCAGCGCGTCGCCGCGCCGCTTGATCTCCGCCTTGTCGAGACCATGGAGCCCGCCCTGGAGTCGCATGTGCTCGCGGCCGGTCAGCAGCTGGTCGAGGGCGGCATCCTGGAGCGCGACGCCGATCGCGTCGCGGACGTCGGCGCCCTGCTTGAGGATGTCGTAGCCGGCGACCCGAGCCGTGCCCGCGGTGGGCGGCAGCAGCGTCGTCAGCATGTGAACGGTCGTCGACTTGCCGGCGCCGTTCGGGCCGAGGAAGCCGTAGATCTCGCCGGGCGCGACGCGGAGGTCGATCCCGGCGACGGCGCGGGGGCCGTTCTTGAACTCGCGCACCAGGTCCTCGACCTCGATCCCGTTCGCGGGCTCGGATCCTGCGGGGCTCGCGGCGTCGGTCGCGTCGGCGTTGACGTTCAAGTTCATACGGTCTCCGTTCGGGGTCGCCTTCGGCGAGTGTTGTTGGCGTGCCATATTGTTGACCGTAGCAAATATCTACCCGATCGAGTATGCTCGCAAACGTGGCATTGGAGACGAGCACGGACGCGGCCGCCGAGCGCGGCACCGGCGGCGACGAAGGCGCGGGTGCCGATCCGCTCGCGCGCGAGGCGTGGGATCTGCTGCAGCGGATCGCATTCGCGCACAAGCCCGCGATCGTCGCCGCGGCGCGCGAGTTCGACCTCCTGCCGCCGCACCTGTTCGCGCTCAAGAACCTAGACCGGCCGCGGCCGATGGGCGAGCTCGCGCGGATGCTGTTCTGCGACAACTCGAACGTCACCGGGATCGTCGATCGCCTCGAGGAGCGCGGGCTTGTCGCCCGGACCGCAGACGAGCACGACCGCCGCGTGCGGCTGCTCGTGCTGACCCCGGAGGGGGAGCGCGTGCGCGCTGAGCTGATCGATCGCATCGGCGTCCCGGCGCCGGCGATCACGACGCTCTCCCGCGAGGACAAGCGCGCTCTGCGCGACATCCTCTCGCGCGCGATCAAGGCCGACTGAGCGGGGTCGCGAGGCGCTCAGCGCGCCCGCAGACCCTCGACGATCGCCGCGATCTCGGCGCCTACGCGGCCGCGCTCGACGGCGGGGTCCTCCGCGAAGACGATCATCGTCGCGCCCTCGATCAGCGCCGCGACGACCAGCTGCGCGACGATCTCGGGATCCTCCCCGGGTCGGCCGACGAGGTGATACCGGTCGCCGACGTCGTCGTGATCCGGCCCGACCCCGCGCCGGCCGAGGCCTTAGGCCGGGCCCAGCGGCGCGGGGCGACGGGGCCTCGAGGATCTGGGAAACGAAGCCTCAGAACGACAAAGGGCGGCGGTCGCCGGCCCTTTGTCGTGTTGGTTGGCGCGGTCTTGTCAGGCGCTGAGCGCGCCGGATCCGTCGTTCGCCTGCGCAGCGCGAACCTTCCCGCTGACGCACTTGCCGAACGCGTTGCGGTCGTTGTGGTTCGTGCCGTAGAAGGCGTCGAACGTCGCCCCGCCGTGGGTGTCGCCGAAGGCCGGGTCGGCCTGCTCGGCGCGACACTCCTGCGAAGCGTTGCGGATGTCCGCCTTGACCTCGGGCAGGTTCTGGCGCTTGCACGCCTTCATCGCGTGCTTGCCGTACTTCTCCTTGAACGCCTTCGTCCCGAGCCTGTGCTGCTCCCGCGTGCACTGCTTGCTGACCAGCGAGTGGGCGTCGGGGCCGTTTCCGTTCCCGCCGTTTCCGTGGCCGTTGCCGGGCTTCGCGGCGGCGCCGGTGACGCCGAGCGCGCCGACGCTGGCGACGCAGGCGACGATCGTCGCGATTCTGTTCATGGCTTGGGTGCCTCCTGGTTATCTCTCGATGACTGACGCCCGGGGGGTGGGCGCTCACATCCGTAAGCGCCGCGCCCCCCCGGGGGGTTACGGGTAGCTGCCAACCTCGGGCCTTACTTACGGGCCGCTCACGCGTCGTTGGCATATGCCGGCGCAGCGGTTCGACGACGTGCTCGCGGCGGCGCGAGGGGGAGCGAGGCGGCCTGGGCGACTCTCTACCGCGATCTCGCGCCGCCCGTGCTCGGCTACCTGCGTGCGAACCGGGGCCCAGAGCCCGAGGACACGCTCAGCGAGGTGTTCCTGCAGGCAGCGCGCGATCTGCCCCGCTTCGAGGGCGACGAGCGGCAGTTCCGCGCCTGGATCTTCACGATCGCGCACCACAGGCTGATCGACGCCCGGCGCCGCCAAGCCCGGCGCCCGGTCGAGCCCGTCGCGGATGTCGACGAGCCGGACGAGAGCGAGCCCGATGTGGCCGAGGTCGCGCTTGGTCAGATCGGCGCGGAGGAAGTCAAGCGCGCGCTCGCGGCGCTGACCGAGGACCAGCGCGCGGTGCTGCTGCTGCGGGTGCTCGGGGACCTCAGCGTCGAGCAGGCGGCGCGCGCGCTCGGCAAGCGGCCCGGCGCGGTGAAGGCGCTGCATCGACGCGGCCTCGCCGCGGTCAAGCGCGAGCTCGCGAAGCGGGGAGTAACCCAATGAGCTCCGGCGACGCTTTCGAGGAAGAGATGCGGTTTTTCGGCAGCGGTCACGGGAACGGCAACGGTTCCGGGCTCGGCGAGCTTGGTGGGCTTGGTCCGTTCGCGCGCGCGGTTCGGGCGACCGTCCCCGCGCGCCCCGACCCGACCCTCGAGGCGGCGCTGGTCCCCCGGCTCGCGGCTGTGGCGCGCGCTGCCACAGCCGGTTCGGCCGGGGCGCCGACCGAGGGACCGACCCAGGTGCTGACCCGCTCCCGCGCGCCCTTCACGGGGCGGCGTCGCCTGCGCCTTGCCGCTCAACTCGCCTTCGCCGCCGCGCTGGCGGTGCTCGCGATCACCGGCCTCGCCGTCGCCGGAGTCCGGCTGCCCGCGCCCGCGCGCTCGGCGCTCGACGCAGTCGGCGTCACGCTGCCGAACCAGAGCGAGAGCGGCGGACACGATGGCAAGGCGTCGAAGTCGAGCGGCTCGTCGAACCACCACCATGCGAATGCTTCGAATGCGAACCAGTCCGGATCGCACGGGAACAACGGATCGGGCGGATCCGGATCAGGCGGTCACGGCGGCGAGAAGGCGAGCGGCGCGGCGAGCGGTTCGACCGCGTCGAGCCCGGCCGCGAACGGGGCCGCGCACGCGAGCCCGAGCGCCCAGGGGCGCGGCCTCACCGCGCCGCGCGGATCGGTGCCCGGCCAGGGGGCGGGCAGCGGCAACTCGCAGGGCGTCGGGCCGAGCGGCGGCGCGCCGCCCGGTCAGGCGGGCAGCCCGCCCGGCCAGAGCGGCAGCGCCGGTTCAAGCACCGGCAACGGGAACGCCAACGGCCACGTCAAGTAGCCGCGCCCCGCCGCCCTCACTTGCCGTTGTTGCCGAGCGCGTTCAGCTCCTGCTTCGCGGCGTTGAGCGCCGTCTGCGCGTTCTTCACCCCCTGCTCGGCCTGCTTCTTCGCGTTGCCCTTCGCCGTGTCGGCCTTCGCCTTCGCCTTGTCGAGCTGCTTCTGGGCGCGGTCGACCGCCGCCTGCGCCTGCTTCGTCGCCTGGTTCTGAACGCCCTGTGCCTGCTGGCTCACGGACGAGGAGATCGAGTTGACGCTGTTGGTGACGTCGCTTGACCCGCACCCGGCCGTGGCGAGTGCCGCCGCCAGCGCAGTCGCGGCCAGCGCAGCTGCCGGGCGCCGGCTCAACCGCCCGCCGCCTTCAGCTCCTGCTCGGCGGAGTTGAGCGCCTGCTCGGCCTTCTTGACGGCCTGATTGGCCTGCTGCTTGGCCTGGCCGGTCGCCTGGTTCGCCTGCTGCTGGGCCTGCTTCAACTGCGCCTTGGCCTGCTTGACAGCCTGCAGTGCCTGCTGCTTGGCCTGCTGGCTTACCGTCGAGACCGAGCTCGTCGCCTGCTGGATCTGCGAGGAGATCGAGCTCGCGGTGCTGGTGCTGTCGTTGCTCGAGCTGCCTCCGCAGCCCGCGACGGCCAGTCCGCCCGCGGCGAGCGCTCCGGCCGCGAGCGCGGCGGCGAAGCCGGTTCTTGGGTTCTTCATCGCTTCCTCCATGCCCCTGTTTCGGTTTTTCGTTCAGTCCTCGAACAGCGCGTAGCCGTACTCGCCGCGCTTGTAGGCGAGCTTCGCGATCGCGGACATCCGCTCATCGTCGTTGTCCTCGATCTGGTCGAAGCGGTGGCCCACCCGCTCCTCCGCCCGGGCGCAGAACGTCTCAGCAATGTAGCGCTCCTGCCCCGAGGGCTCGACGCCGTGCTGCTCGAAGATCGAGCTGACGCGCGAGAGCACCGCGACCTGCGCGTAGATGTCGGCGACCGCGTCGGCGAGCCGCTTCTGCGCGAACTGCTTCGTGACGATCGCCCTCTTGTGCTCGCGCAGCAGCGACTCGGTGATGTCGCGAAGGCGGGCGACCTGGTCGGCGACGGCGGCGGCGCGCTTGTCGAGCTCGGGGTGCGCCTTCGTCACCTTCTCGGGCCGCACCTCGCGCTGGATTCGGTCGCCGACGTAGTCGATCAGGACGCCGATGGAGCCGATCGGGTTGCCGAGGTCGAGGTCGCCCATCCCCGACAGCTTCTCGCCCACCGGCTTGATCCCGGACAGCGCGACGAACGCGCGCAGGACGTCGTTCGCGCCCTCGAAGATCGGGAAGATGCGGATGTCGCGCAGGACCTTCTCGTACGGCTCGTCGCGCATGTATCCGGCGCCGCCCTTGAGCTGAAGGACCCGGTTCGCCGAGTACCACAGGAACTCGGTCCCCGCGACCTTGCACGCCGCGGACTCGATCGAGTAGTCGGGGACGCCGGCGTCGACGAGCCCGCAGGTCAGGTAGGCCATCGACTCGATTCCGAACAGGTACGAGACCATCCACCCGATCTTGTCCTGGACGAGCTCGAAGTCGGCCAGGGGCTGGCCGAACTGGCGCCGCTCCTTGACGTGGTCGATTGCGCGGTCGAGCAGCGACTTCGTCGCACCGACCGACCCGGTCCCGAGCCCGATCCGCCCGTTGTTGAGGATCTCCATCGCGACGTGGAACCCTTCGCCCGGCTCGCCGAGCACGTTCTCGGGTGGGACGCGGACGTCCTTGAAGTAGAGGCGGCGGAGGTCGTTGCCGCGCAGCCCCATCGTGTCGAAGCGCTCGCCGACCTCGAACCCCTTCATCCCCTTCTCGAGGATCAGCGCGATGTGCCGGTCCTTGCCGCCGACCTCGGCCCGCGCGAATGTCGTGAACACCGATCCCGGCTCGCCGTTGCCGATATAGCGCTTCTCGCCGTTGAGGACCCAGGAGCCGTCGGGCTGGAGCACCGCGCGAGACTCGATCTGGTAGGCGTCGGAGCCCGCGTTCGGCTCGGTGAGCGCGAACCCGGCGAGCTTGCGGCCGGCGGCGAGGTCGGGCAGGAAGCGCTCCCTCTGCTCGTCGCTCCCGAACATCACGATTCCCTTGAACCCGATCGACTGGTGGACGCCCATCACGATCGACAGCGTCGCGTCGATCTGCGCGAACGCCTCGAACACGCGCGCGTATCCCGTCTGCGAGAGGCCCTGGCCGCCGTACTGCTCGGGCACGTACAGACCGCACAGCCCCCGCTCGCCGAGCTCGCGGATCGTCTTGTCGCCGACCCAGCGCTTCTCCTCGACCTCGCGGCTGTCGTAGCGCTCGCCGAGCTCGCGAAGCGAGTTGATCAGCCCGCGGACCCGGTCCTGCTCGCTCGGGTCGGGCTGCGGCCACGGGAACACGAGCTCCTCGTGGATCTCGCCGAGGAACAGCGACTTCGCGAACGAGGAGACCGCCTCCGCCTCGGGGGCCTCCGGCTTCGCCTCGGTCGCGGCCTCCATCGTCCGCAGCTTATGCCTCGAGCTCGTCGGCGATCAGCCGCGCGAGCGGCAGGCACGAGGTCGCCGCGGGGGAGGGAGCGTTGCGGACGTGCAGGGCACGCTCGGTGCGCGAGATCACGAAGTCGTCGACGAGCTTGCCGTCGCGCGCCACCGCCTGCGCGCGGACGCCGGAAGGGCCCGGGAGCAGGTCGGAGGGGCCGAGCTCGGGGACGAACCGCGCGCCCTCGGTGGCGAACGCGCGCCTGCTGACGGCGGCGCGGATCTCGCGCGCGCCGGTGCGCCAGAACGCCGCCGCCATCCGCCACGTCCCCGGCCAGACCAGCGTCTGCGCGAGGTCGCGGGCGCGCACGCGGCGGAGCTCGTAGGCGTCGCGCGCGCCGACGATCAGCGCCGAGGGGCCGAGCAGGACCTCGCCGTCGAGCCCGCGCGTCAGGTGCATGCCGAGGAACGGCAGGTCCGGATCGGGGACGGGATAGACGTTCGCGCGCACGAGCTCGCGGCGCTCGGGACGAAGGCGGCGGAAGGCGCCGCGGAACGGGACGATCCGCGGGTCGGGCGGCGCCCCCGCGGCGACCGCGAGCCGGTCCGACCAGGCGCCGGCGGCGAGCACCGCCGCGCCGGCGCGCGTCTCGCCGCCGGGGTGGCGGAGCGCGATCCGCCCGCCCGCCACCGAGATCGCCTCGACCGGGCGGCCGGTCTCGATCGTCGCCCCGGCGCCCTCCGCGTCGGCGGCGATCGTCCGCGCGACGTCGCCGAAGTCGACGGTTCCGGTCGCGGGCGAGTGCAGCGCCGCGAGCCCGCGCACGTGCGGCTCGACCTCGGCGATCTCCTCGGCGCCGAGCCGACGCAGGCCCGGGACCCCGTTCGCGACGCCGCGGCGCTCGAGCTCGTCGAGGCGTGGCAGCTCGTCCGCGGCGGTGGCGACGATCAGCTTCCCGCTGCGCTCGGTCGCGATTGCGCGCTCGTCGCAGTACGCGTAAAGCTCGCGCGCGCCCTCGACGCACAGCCGCGCCTTCAGCGACCCGGGGCGGTAGTAGATCCCGGCGTGGATCACGCCGCTCGAGTGCCCCGTCTGGTGGACCGCCGGGCGCGGCTCGCGCTCGAGGATCCGGATCGAGGCGTCCGGATTTCGCAGCCCCAGCTCGCGCGCGACGGCGAGCCCGACGATTCCCGCTCCGACGACCGCGAAGTCGCATTCCGCTCTCATCGACGCGATCCTAAGCGCGATTAGGATCGGCTCCATGGCGCTCCCGCTCAAGCCCCCGATCAAGCCGCAGCTGGCGCTGTCGCGCAAGCAGCTCCCCGACGGCGACGAGTGGGTGTACGAGCCGAAGTACGACGGGTTTCGCGCGCTCGCGTTCGTCGACGGCGACGACGTCTACCTCCAGTCCCGAAACGGCCGCCCGCTGCGCCGCTACTTCCCCGAGCTCGAGCTGCCCCCGGGCCGCTACGTGATCGACGGCGAGCTGCTGATCCTCGACGAGGACGGACACGAGGAGTTCAACCTGCTCCAGAACCGGCTCCACCCCGCCGAGTCCCGGGTGAAGATGCTGGCCGAGAAGACGCCGGCGCACTTTCGCGCCTTCGACCTGCTCGCCCGCGACCGCTCGAAGCTGATCGCGAAGCCGTTCTCGGAGCGCCGCGCCGCACTCGAGAAGCTGATCGGCAAGACGCGCAAGGGCTCGGTCGAGCTGACGCCGCTCACCGACTCGGCCGAGAAGGCGGAGCCGTGGCTCGACTCGGGCGAGGGCGTGATCGCGAAGCAGCTCGAGGCGCGCTACAAGCCCGGCGAGCGCAAGGGGATGGTGAAGGTGAAGCGGGTGCGGACGATCGACTGCGTGATCGTCGGCTGGCGCCCTGGGAAGGAGAAGGGCACGGTCGGATCGCTGATCCTCGGCCTCTACGACGACGACGGCGAACTGCGGCCGATCGGGCACACATCGGGCCTGAAGGCGAAGCAGAAGCGCGAGCTCGTCGACGAGCTGAAGCCGTACGAGACCGGCGAGCGCGGAAGCGGCGATCCGAGCCGCTGGGATGCGGATCGTGACCTCGAGTGGTTCAGCCTCCGGCCCGAGCTCGTCGTCGAGGTCACATACGACCACACGAGCGGCGGCCGCATCCGCCACGGCTCGAAGATCGTCCGCTGGCGCGACGACAAGGACCCGCGCGCCTGCTCCCTCGACCAGCTGGTCTAGGATTTCAGCGTCGACGACTGAGGAGGGCCGATGCGACCACGATCCGTAGCAGGGAGGCGGGGCTTCCTGGTGGGGGTGCTTGTCGCTGCGGCCTGCGCGGCGCTCGCGGCGTGCGGCTCGTCGAGCTCGAAGGACATCGGAGAGATCACGAGCTGCCTCAAGCAAAAGAACCTGCCGGTGGGCAATGCGAGCTCGATCGGAGCGGCCCACCAGGTCCAGGTGCAGCTACCTGACGGGACCGCCGCCCCGGTGGAGGTCGACCCGAGCGACGCGGAGGCCCAGAAGCAGGCCAAGGACTGGAAGGCGTTCGGCGCCGCCGGCGGGAAGACCGGGACGATCGTGGTTCAGGGCTCGACCTGGGTCGGCTACCCGGGGCCCGTGCCCGCCTCGTTCAAGTCGTCGGTCGAGGACTGCGCGTTCTGAGCCGCGCCGCGCCGGCTATCCCTCGCTGAGGCGCTCCGCGAGCCGGTTCATCCCGCGCTCGCGCGCCGCCCGCGCCGCGCCCCGGCGGTCGAGTCGCTTGCTGCGCGGGCGCCCGACGCCGGCGTCGCGCAGCGTCGCGATGTCGCGGTAGGCGAGCAGCTCGTCGCGTGAGCCCGCGATCGCCGTGCGCAGCGCCGGTCGCGTGATCTTGAGCGCGTTGTCGAGCACGCCCTCGAGCGATCCGTACTTGCGCAGCAGCTCGGCCGCGGTCTTCTCGCCCACCCCCTTCGCGCCGGGGATCCCGTCGGAGGGATCGCCGCGCAGTGCGATGAAGTCGGGTACGAGCTCGGGGCCGATTCCGTAGCGGCGCCTGACCTCCGCCGGGCCGACCTCCTCGGCGCCGTCGCCGCCCGTGCGCACGTAGAGAACGGTCACGCGCTTGGTCGCGCACTGGTACATGTCGCGGTCGCCGGTCAGGATCAGCGCTTTCCCTCCGGCCTTCTCCTCGACCCGCGCGTAGCTTCCGAGCAGATCGTCGGCCTCGAGGTCCTCCGAGACCGCGATCCGCCACCCGAACGCCTTGAAGAAGTCGCCGGCGTCGGCGAACTGGGGCGAGAGCTCGTCGGGGACCTCGTCGCGGTCGGCGTGGTAGCCCTCGTACATCTCCGTGCGGTAGCTCGCCGCGTCGGGGCCGAAGCAGAGCACCACGGTCCGCGGGTCCTGCTTCTCGACCTCGCGGAGGAGGATGTTCGCGGTCCCGAGCAGCGCGTTGACGGGCTTCCCGTCTGCGTCCTTGATCGAGCTCGGGAGCGCATAGAAGGCGCGGAACAGCAGCGACGGGGCGTCGACGACGAGCAGCGGCGCGCTCAACGCCTCTTCGCCTTCGCGGGCCTCTTCGCCTTGCCGGGCTTCTTCGCGCGGCTCGGCTGCACCCGCCGCGGCTCACCGCGCTGCTTCGGGAAGTGGGGCGGCCACGGGGCGTCGCCGAGGCCCTCGGCCTCGTCGCGCGCCGCCAGCTCGAGCAGCGCGTCGAGCGAGCCCTCGTTCGCGTCGATCTCGGCCGATGGGTCGCCGCGATCCTCGACCCGCGCCGGGACCGTGTCGAGGCGCAGCTCCGCCGGCTCGACGTCGGCGACCTCGCCCCACTCGAGCGGGCACGAGACGCGCGCGTCCGGCGTCGGGCGGACCGAGTACGCCGAGGCGACGGTGCGGTCGCGCGCGTTCTGGTTGTAGTCGACGAAGACGCCGTGGCGCTCCTCCTTCCACCACTTGCTCGTCGCCTGCTTCGGAGCGCGGCGCTCGACCTCGCGCGCGAGCGCGAGCGCGGCGCGGCGGACCTCGGTGAAGTCCTGCTCGGGCGTGACGCGGACGTTGACGTGCATCCCGCGCGAGCCCGACGTCTTCGGGAACCCGACGAGGTCGTGGTCGTCGAGCACCTCGCGGACGATCAGCGCGACTCTGCGGACGTCCTCGAACTCGACCCCCGGCGTCGGGTCGAGGTCGACGCGGAGCTCGTCGGGGCGGTCGAGGTCGGCGCGCCGGCACGGCCACGGGTTGAAGTCGATCACCCCGAGGTTCACCGCCCACGCGAGGTGGGCGGCGTCGTTGGCGACGAGCTCGGTGGCGTTGCGCCCACTCGGGAAGTGCACCGTCGCCGTCTGCAGCCAGTCGGGCGCGCCCTTGGGGACCCGCTTCTGGAAGAACGGCTTCCCGGCGGCGCCGTCGACGAAGCGCTTCATCGTCGTCGGCCGCTCGCGGAGGTGGTTGGTCGCGGCGTCGGCGACCGCGAGGTAGTAGTCGCAGAGGTCGAGCTTCGTGTGCCCGGCCTCGGGGAAGAACACCTTCCCGGGATTCGACAGGCGGACCTCGCGGCCCGCGGCCTCGATCGTCAGTGCCTCCGCCACAGCGTGAGGCTAGATCACCCGCCCGCGACGGACGCGGAGCGGAGCCCAGATCACCCGTCCGCTGCGGACGCGCAGCGGAGCACGCGGACGGCCTTGTTCAGCCCGCGAGGATCGACTGCTTCTCGGCCTCGAACTCCTTCTCGGTGAGGACGCCGTCGCTGCGCAGCTTGCCGAGCCGCTCGAGCCGCGCGAGCTTGTCGTCCTCGGCGGACACCCGCCCACCTCCCTGATCGAAGCGCTCGCCCGTCCGCTTCGCCATCCCCCGGAACCCCTCCATGCGCTCGTTCCAGCGCTGGGCGCCGACCTCCGGGGTCTGGTCGGGGAACTCCCTGATGATCTGCCGGCGCAGGAACTCGGTCCCGATCGCCATGAACAGGATCAGCAGCAGCGACGGCCCCACCCGCGTCGGTCCGTCAGTGGGGTGCCAGGCGAGCAGGATCGCGATGATCATGACCGTCGACGCGTAGGCGTACAGGGGCTCGCGGTAATAGGGCGCGATCTCGCGGCGGAACGACGTTGCGGGTCGCGTCGTGCCCGCGATCCACGCCGCGATGATGATCAGGACGCCGTAGAGGAGCACCGACCCCGCGATCTCCGCGAGCACCGAGGTGCCGATCGACCACGCCGCGTGCGCGGCGGGCTGAACGGATGCCGTCGTCGCCAGCGAGCCGACGACGACGTTGCCGACGATCCCGCGCGCGATCAGCACCGCGATCCCGACGGCGATGAAGCTGATCCCGACCGAGCGCAGCGCCTCGCGGCGCCAGTTCGTTGCGAGGTACACCGCGAGCGCGTAAAGGGCCAGCGTCACGAGCACCAGCGCCCAGGCGGCGATGCGCAGGATGTTGACGACGTCCTGTGCCGCAGCGAGCTGCGAGGAGCGCAGGATCACGATCCGCGCTTCGTCCTCAGGGATCTTGTCGGCGACGTTGGGGAGCCCGGTCTCCTGGGCGAGCTGTGAGATCAGCACCCGGAGGTCGAGCGCGACGACGCCGTTCTGCTGCGAGATCACGCCGCTCTTGCCCTCGACGATCGCGAGCAGCTGCTTGTGGGCGGTGCGGTTCGCGTTCTCCCACAGGCCTTGGACGCGGGGCTGCTCGAGCAGCTTCGGTGCCGCGGTGTCGGCGAACTGGCGCAGGCCGCCCGCGGCCGGCCCGGCAAGCGGCTTCGCCTGCGGCGGCAGCGCCTTGTCGAGCTTCGCCTGAACGTTGACGTTGTTGAACAGCTGGTCGACGAGGAACGTCGAGACCTGATCGCGGATCTCCTGGTTTTCGAGCATCCGCGAGCTCGTGTTGGTCCAGGTGTCGGTCTCGAGCAGCTGGCGCTTCGCCCACAGCGCGAAGATCGAGAGGAAGCCGATCACCGAGGCGAGGATCAGCAGCGTGACCACGATGCCCCTTCTCTGGTGGGCGCCCTGCTCGTCGGACGACATCTCGCTCCTTCCCCGTTGAGCGGCGGCGCGATGTTAGCGTGGCTCACCGCCAGCTAGAAGCGAGCGAGGAGATCGGCTTGGACAGCCTCAGCACCCTGACCTACGAAGTCGACGGCCGCGTGGCCCGGATCACGCTCAACCGGCCCGAGCGCGGCAACGGGATCACGCTCGAGATGCCGCGCGAGCTGGCGGCGTGCGTCGAGCGCGCCAACCTCGACCCCGGCGTGCATGCGCTCGCCCTGTCCGGCAACGGGAGCGGCTTCTGCGGCGGCTATGACCTGCTGTCCGCTGAGCAGTTCGGCGAAGCGAGCCCGGACGCGGCGGTTGATGGGAGCCCCGTTGACCCGGGCGTCCAGCTCGCGAATCATGACCCCAGCCGCGTTTGGGACCCGGTTGTCGACTTCCAGATGATGAGCCGCAACGTGCGCGGATTCATGAGCCTGTTCCACTCCGACAAGCCGGTGCTGTGCAAGGTGCACGGTTTCTGCATCGCCGGCGGGACCGACATGGCGCTGTGCTCGGACCTGCTCGTGATCGAGGACCGCGCCAAGATCGGCTACCCGCCGGCGCGCGTCTGGGGCGTCCCGACGACATCGATCTGGGCCCACCGCGTCGGCATCGAGAAGGCGAAGCGGCTGCTGTTCACCGGCGATTCCCTGTCCGGCAGCGAGGCGGTGGAATGGGGCCTCGCGACCGACGCCGCCCCCGCGGCCGAGCTCGACGAGCGCTTCGAGTCGCTGCTCGAGCGGGTCGCGCGGCTGCCGGTCAACCAGCTCGTGATGATGAAGCTGCTCATCAACCAGACCGTCTACGCGCAGGGTCTGCACACGACGCAGGTGCTGGGGACGGTGTTCGACGGGATCGCCCGCCACACTCCGGAGGGCCATGAGTTCGCGCGACGCGCCGCCGAGTCGGGGTTCAAGGACGCCGTTCGCGAGCGCGACGAGCCGTTCGGCGACTTCGGGCTCAATCCGCGCAAGTAGCGGCGCGGCGCTCGAGCCAGCCGGCAAGCTCGTCCGGGGGGAGCGGCTTGCAGACGTGGTGGCCCTGGATCGCGTCGCAGCCCCAATCGACGAGCGCGTCCGCCGTACCCCCGTCCTCGACGCCCTCGGCGATCACGGAGAGCTCGAGCGTGTGCGCGAGCCCGATGATCCCCTCGACGACGGGGCGCACGCGGCCGTTCAGCGAGTCGTCGACGAGTCGCTGGTCGATCTTCAGGGTGTCGATCGGCAGCCGGCCCAAGCGCTCGATCGACGAGTGGCCGACGCCGAAGTCGTCGATCGCAATCGAGTTGAGGCCGAGGCCGCGGATCTCGGCGAGGGCGTCGGCGACCGGCGACTGCTCGCCCGCGAACGCGCTCTCGGTCACCTCGATGCCCAGCCGCCCTGGGGAGACTCCGGTGCGCTCGATCACCGCCGCGACTTGCTCGGCGATCTCGGGCTCCTCGAGCGCGACGGGGGAGACGTTTACGACCGCCGCCACATCGGGATCCTCGACGCGCTCGCCGAGGTCGCGGGCGGCGAGCTCGAGCGTGTGGATCGTCAGCCTGAGGATCGTCCTCCGGTCGCTCTCCGCCAGAGGGATGAACGCGTCGGGGCCGACGATCCCCCCGTCGGGATCGTCCCAGCGCGCCAGCGCCTCGACCGCGACCGTGCGCCCGACGCGGCCAGCGACGATCGGCTGGTAGTGGAGCACGATCTCGCCGTCGGCGAGCGCCTTGCGCAGCTTCCCGAGGGCGACCGCGCGCTCGAGGCTGTAGTCGCCGAGCGCGCCGTGGGCGAAGAAGCCGCTGATCCCGCCGAGCAGGAAGAAGGTCAGCGGCTGGTCCGCATAGTCGAGCGTCCCGATGTGTCCCTCGGTTGCCGCCCAGACCAGGAATGCGCCAGACGCCGCGCCCGCCGCGAGCAGCCCTGCGCGCCACCCGAGCATGATCCCGAGCAGCGTGATCGGAACCACCGACAGCAGCGCGAGCCCGCTGACGTCCGGGAACACGAATCGGGCCACCGAGATCAGGACGAGCAGGGCGATCGCCGCCACGGGCGGCGCCAGCGCGCGGGCCGGAGGCGATCCCTCGGTCATCCCTGGTTGCAGTCTCCCACCGCCCCGGCAACTCAGGAATACTCACGCGCCATGCCGGAGACCAACCCCGCCGTCACGCCGGAGTCGATCAACAAGCGGATCGCCGACAGCTTCCCCGACGACCTCGGGGTCGAGGCGGTGGAGATCACCGACGAGCTGACGCGCGGGCGAATCGTCGTCGACCGCCGCCACCTGCACCCCGGCGGGCTCGTCCACGGTGGCGCCTGGGTCGCGCTCGCCGACTCGGTCGCGGCCTGGCAGACGTTCCGCCACCTGGCGCCGGGCAACGACTTCACAACCGTGGAGATGAAGCTGAACGTGTTCGCGGGGATCGGCGACGGCGTCGAGTTGATCGCGACGGCCGAGCACCTCCACGCGGGACGAAGCACGCACGTGATCGAGGTCCGCGTCCACCGCGCCACCGACGCCCGCCTCGTCGCGAACCTGCTCGTGACCCAGTTCGTGCTCCCGGGGGCGCCCGCGGACTAGAAGTCGCGCCGGCCGGACAGCATCTCCTCGGCCCCGGGGCGGGTGAGCTCGTAAAGCGCCAGCAGCTGGCCGCCGGGGGTGCGCAGCGCCACGCCGGGCCCGTGCGGGATCCCGAACCGCTCACCGACCTCGGCTCCGCGCCGCTCGAGCTCGGAGATCGTCGCCTCGAGGTCATCGACGCGAAAGACGAGGAACGGCGCCTCGCCCTCGAGGTGCTCGGCGACCATCACCCGGGGCCGCTCCTCACCAAGGCGGATCTGTCCAACGCGGGTCTCGAAGCGCTCGATCGCGAACACGATCTCGCCCCCGAGCACGTCGGCGTAGAAGCGCAGGTCGCGGGCGGCGTCGGCGCTCGGCATGTAGATGAAGTCGAGCCGCTCGAGGCCCGGGAGCTCGCTCACGGGACCCGGTGGACCTCGAACAGGTTCGTCCCCAGGTCCTGGTCCTGGAGGCCGGCCGTGATCCCGACGAGCTCGCCCTGGTCGGCGACGCCGTGGTCCTTCGCGAGCCGCGCGCAGTCGTCGAGCAGGTCGCGGAAGTCCTCGCGGTCCGGGCTCTCGACGCAGTGGATCCCGAACAGCAGATTGAGGCGCCGCGCGGTCTCCCTGCGCGGCGACAGCGCGAGCACCGGGACCCGCGGGCGGTGCGCGGAGACGAGCCGCGCGGTCCGCCCGCTGTGCGTCGGGACCACGAGCGCCGCGAGCCCGAGGGTGTAGGTCGAGCCGACGGCCGCCCGCGCGACGGATCCGGCGACGTCTCCGGGATCGGTCGCGACGCGGCTGAATACCCACTCGCCATATGGCAGGTTCGACTCGGTCTCGCGCGCGATCTGATCCATCACCCGAACCGCCTCGACCGGGTGCTCGCCGACCGCGGTCTCCTCGGAGAGCATCACTGCGTCGGTTCCGTCGTAAATCGCGTTCGCGACGTCGGTCACCTCGGCGCGGGTTGGCCGGTTCGAGGTCACCATCGAGGCGAGCATCTGAGTCGCGGTGATCGCGGGCTTCGACCGCCGCCCCGCGAGCGCGATCAGCCGCTTCTGGATCGAGGGGACCTTCGAGATCGGGACCTCGATCCCGAGATCACCCCGCGCGACCATGATCCCTCCAACCGCGGCCTCGACCAGCTCCTCGGCGTTCTCGGCGGCCTGCGAGCGCTCGATCTTCGCGATCACCGGGATGTCCGAGCCGCGCGCGGCGAGCCGCCGCTCGACCGTCTCGATGTCCTCGCGGGTCTGGACGAACGACACGGCGAGCAGGTCGATGCCCTCCTCCGCCGCGAAGTCGATCCAAGCGAGGTCGTCGACCCCAACCGCGGGCAGCTCGACGTCGACCCCGGGGAGGTTGATCCCCTGGTGCGAGGCGACCGGGCCTCCCTCCTCGACCTCGCAGCGGACGCTCCCTGCGTCGGAATCGATCACCCGAAGCCGGATCCGACCGTCGGCGAGGTACACCGTGTCGCCCGCCTTGACCGCCCTCGGCAGCCCCGACCACGAGACCGGGATGCAGTCCGGCTCGCCGATCCGTTCCACCGTCGTCAGCGTCACCGGCGAGCCGCTCGCGAGCTCGACGACGCCGCCCTCGACCTCGTCGAGGCGCAACTTCGGCCCCGGGACGTCGCCGAGGATCCCTACCTCGCGGCCGATCCGCTTCGCGGCCTCGCGGATCAGCCGGATCGTCTCGATCTGCTGCGCGGGTGGCCCGTGCGAGAAGTTCAGCCGCAGCACGTCGGCTCCGGCGCCGATCAACGCCGTCAGCGATTCCCGGTCGCGGGTGGCGGGTCCGACGGTGGCGACTATCTTCGTCCGTCGGTGCTCGGAGGGGTGGGGCGTGCCGTCGCCGAGCCGCTCCATCGTCACGCCTGCCGCGCCGGGCGCTCCTGTTCGCCGGTGGCCGGGCCGGCACGATGATGCTCGGTCGGCGGCCCGAGGCCGTGCTGCCCGGTCGCCGGGACGTGCGTCGGCCCCGGCACGTCGATCTCCTCGGTCGATTGGATCGAGCCGTCGGTCTCGGGGATCTCGAGCTCCTGGATCGCAGGCAGTCGCCACATCGCGCTCGCGAGCACGAGCCCGAACGCGACCGAGAGCAGGCACAGGAACAGCTGCCCCGCAGAGAGCAGCTCTAGGTCGAAGAAGTCGCGCGCCGGCGCCGCCGCGAGCACGAGCGCGTACAGGGCCCCGAGGCCGGCGACGAGCGCGAGCATGTAGCTCTGAATCGCGATGTGCTCGCGGCCGGGCCCGCGCTCCAGCAGGAGGATGAACAGCAACCCGAGCACGATCAGCGTCGTCGTCGCCGCGGTCCGCCCCTCGGTGAGTGTGCCCGCGAACACGGTGTCGACGAGGAAGAACGAGAGCAGCGATCCGACCCCGATGGCGATCCCGGCCGGGACCGAGAACGCCGCCAGCGCGCGGAGCAGCCGCGTTCGGTAGAGGGGCCCCGCGCTCGGCGCGAGCGCGAGCACGAACGACGGGATCCCGATCGTCAGCGTCGCGGCGATCGTCAGCTGCCGGGGCAGGAACGGGAATGTGAACCCGAAGATCGCCACCGCGGCGATCAGGAATGCGGCGTAGATCGTCTTCGTCGTATACAGGCGCGCGAGCCTGTGGATGTTGCGCGCGATCCGCCGTCCCTCGGCGACCGCCCTCGGGATCAGCGAGAACTGGTCCTTGAGCAGGACGATGTCGGCGATCCCCTTCGTGATCTGGCTTCCCGAGCCGACCCCGATCGCGAGCCGCGCGCGCTTCATCGCCGGGACGTCGTTGACGCCGTCGCCGATCATCGCCGTGAACCGGCCCCGGTCGGCGAGCGCGGCGACGAGCGCCCTCTTCTGCTCCGGGGTGATGCGGCAGAAGATCGAGTTGGTCGCCGCGACCTCGGAGAGCCGCGCCGGCTCGAGGTCGCTCGGCAGGTCCGGCCCCTCGACGACGCCCGCGTCGGGCGGGATCCCGACCGCGCTCGCGACCGCGGTCACCGTCTGGCGGGCGTCGCCGGAGATCAGCTTCAGCCCCACCGACTGCTCCTGCATGAACGCGACGGTCTCGGCGGCGTCCTCGCGCAGGCGCTCGTCGAGCACGATCAGCGCCTGCGCGTCGAGCCTCGGCGGCGGCTCGCTCGCCGGGTCCGCCGGGAGCGGACCCGCGGTCTCGCCGAACACGACCACGCGCCTACCGGCGGCTGTGTGCCGCTCGAGCGTGCTCTGGAGCGCGGGCGAGAGCTGCAGCGCCCCGGCCCCGGCGAGCACGTCGGGCGCGCCCAACACATAGCTGACGCCGCCACCCGGAGCCGGACGCAAAGCGGAGGATTCCGGGTGGTCGTTGAGCGTCACGCCCGACCACTTCCACTGCGAGGAGAACGGGACCTCCGCGCTCACGGGCTCGGGCTCGCCGGGATAGCTCTCGGCGATCGTCTGCAGCGTGCGGTTGCGCTCGCCCGCGCTCGCCGCAAAGCGCGCGAGCGCCCGGTGGGCATCCGCAGGCTGAGTCGAGTCGGCGACCGCGACCTCGACGAGCTCGAGCGTGCCGTCGGTCAGCGTCCCGGTCTTGTCGACGCAGACGGTGTCGACCGCGGCCAGCGCCTCGGTTGCGGCCATCTGCTGGACAAGCGCGTTCATCTTCGCGAGCCGCAGCGCCGCGAGCGCGAGGGTGACGCTCATCAGCAGCACGAGCCCCTCCGGGATCAGCGTGATCAGTCCGGCGGTTGCGGTCTGCGCAGCCTCGTCGAAGGCGACCGCGCGAATGCTGAGCGCCGCGATCAGGATCACCGCCAGCGGGACCATCAGGATCGTTGTCGCGCGGAGGACGCGGTTGACCTCGAGCTGGAGCGGGGAGGGGGGATGGCGGAACGCCCGCGCCTCGCCCGCGACCTTCTCGGCGTGGCTCTGCTCGCGAACCGCGTCGACCTCGTAGTAGCCGGACCCGGCGGTGCAGAACGCGCCCGAGAGCACCCGGTCCTGCTCGCGCTTCGCGACCCCGTCGGACTCCCCGGTGAGGATCGACTCGTCGAGCGTCAGCCCGCGCGAGGCGACGACGACGCCGTCGGCGACCAGCTGGTCGCCCGGCTCGACGCGGACGATGTCGCCGGGGACAACCTGGTCGCCGCGGAGCTCGTGGAGCTCGCCGTCGCGGACGGCGTGCGCCTTCGGTGCGACGAGCAGCGCGAGCCGGTCGAGGGTCTCCTTCGCCTTCAGCTCCTGGCGGATCCCGATCGCGCTGTTGACGATCGCGACGACGCCGAACAGCGCGTCGGCGAACAGCCCGAGCGCGAGCAGGAGGAGGAAGAACGCGCCGATGATCGCGTTGAAGAGCGTGAACACGTTCCCGAACACGATGCTCGTCACCGAGCGGCTCGTCTCGCGCTCGACCGGCCCCAGCCTCTTCAGGCGCTTGCGCGCCTCGGCCTCGGTCAGTCCCTGTCTCAGCTCGTCCGCTCTCACGCACTCATCTATACACGAGCGGCGGGCTCGCGAAACGTCGTGCTCGGACGCCTGAGGCGCAGCGCTTGCCGTCGGCTCAGGGCTGAGACCACGCGCTCGGCCACGGTCGCGGCGGGGGCGCGGCCTCGACGCGGATTCTCGCGTCGACGACGAGCGAGCCGCTCGGGCCGGCGATCACGGGGTTGAGATCGAGCTCGGCGACCTCGCGGTGGGCCTCGACGATCGCGCTCGTACGCAGCAACAGGTCCTCGAGCGACTCGAGGTCGACATCGGGCGCGCCTCGGTAGCCGTTCAGCAGCGGAAAGGTGGCGAGTGAGCGCAGCATCTCCGCGGCGTCGAACCGGGTCAGGGGGCTGAGCCGCACGGAGACGTCGTTGATCAGCTCTGCCTCGACGCCGCCTGCGCCGCACGCAATCACCGGGCCGAAGAGCGCGTCGCCGACGACCCCGATCAGCATCTCGACTCCCGGCTCCGCCATCGCCTGGACCAGAAACTGCTCGCGCGCGACCCCCGCCCTGCGCAGCCGCTCGTCGATCCGCGCCGCCGCCTCGGCGACCTCGTCTCCACCGCGGAGGTCGAGCGCGACGGCTCCCAGGTCCGACTTGTGGACGATCTCGGGGCCTGCCGCCTTGAGTGCCACGGGGCCCCCGATCTCCTCGGTGGCGCGTTCGGCCTGCTCGGGGCCGGCGGCGACGCGCGACTCGACGCTCGGCAGCCCGTACGCGCCCAGCAGGCGCGTCACGCTCGCGGGCCCAAGCCATCCCTCGCCGTTGCCGAGCGCCTCGGCGATCACCGCCGCCGCGGCATCGGGACTCACGTCGGAGAACGTCGGGGGGTCCTCGCTGGGCCTCCGCTTCCAGTCCGCGTGCTTCGCGACCCGAGCGAGCGCGTGTGCCCCTTCCTCGGGGAACAGGTAGGTGGGGACGCCGCCCTCGCGGATCATCGCGGCGCGGTCGCGCGGAGCCATGAACACAGCCTGCACCGGGATCTCGCGCGGCAGCTCCTCAACCGCGCGCGCGACCGCGTCGGCGACGTCCTCGGCCTTGATCAGCAGCGGGCGGACGAAGATCACGATCAGCGCGTCGATCCCGTCCCAGGCCGTGATCGCGGCGATCGCCCTGCGGTAGTCCTCGGCGGTGGCTGTGGCGATCATGTCGACCGGGTTGCCGAGCGAGGCCTCGGGCGGCAGGAACTCACGCAGCCGCCTGACGACGCTCTGGTCGAGAGCCGGGAGCTCGAGGCCCGATGCCTCGCACGCGTCCGCGCACATCGCGCCGGGGCCGCCGGCGTTCGTCAGCACGGCGACCCGATGACCCTCGGGCAGCGGCTGCCGGGCGAGCAGCGATGCCACGTCCAGCATCTCCGCGAGGCTGTCCGTGCGGATCACCCCGGCCTGCTCGAACAGCGCATCGACGGTCACATCCGAGGCCGCGATCATCGCCCCGGTGTGCGAGCTCGTCGCGCGCGCGCCCGCCGGCGAGCGACCGCTCTTCACGACGACGATCGGCTTCGTCCTCCCGATCCGCCGCGAGACGCGAGAGAAACGTCGTGGGTCGCTGAACGACTCGATGTAGAGCAGGGCGACGTCCGTGCCCGGCTCGGAGCCCCAGTACTCGAGCAGGTCGTTCCCGGTGATGTCGGCGCGGTTGCCGATCGATGCGAACGAGGACAGACCGAGCCTTCGCTCGCGCGCGAGCTCGATCAGGGCCAGCCCGAGCGCGCCGCTCTGCGAGATGAAGCCGACGTTTCCGGCCGGCGGCATGCCGGGAGCGAAGGTCGCATTCAGGCGCACGCCGGCGGACGCGTTGATCACCCCGAGGCAGTTCGGCCCGACCAGCCGCATCCCGGCCTCCCGGCACACCGCGGCGAGCTCGCGCTGGCGCGCCGCGCCCTCCTCGCCCGTCTCGGCAAATCCCGCCGACACGACGACAATCGCGGCGACCCCCGCCGCCGCGCACTCCCGCGCGACGTCGATCACGGCGGCGGCGGGGACCGCGACGACGGCGAGGTCGACCGGGCTAGGAACCTCGGCGACGCTCGCGTATGCGCGGACGGACTGGACGACCTCGGCCGCCGGGTTGACCGGGGACGCCACGCCCTCGAAGCCGGCCTCGATGAGGTTGTGAAAGAGCTGGCCTCCAACGGTCGCTCGCTCGCGCGAGGCTCCGATGACGGCCGCCGAGCGCGGCTCGAGAAAGCGGCGAACGGCGGCCGTCGCTGCCGTTCGGTCGCGATCCTCGAACCGCTCCCGGGCCTCGGTCGTAAACGACGTCGGCAGCTCGACGTGGATCGCGCCGGGGCTCGAGTGGACGTCGACCGGGAGGCCGCTCTCGCGGAACACCTCGATCATCGAGTGGTTCTCGGGCAGCACCTCGGCCTCGAAGGTCGCGATCCCGCGCTCGGCGGCCACCTCGGCGAGGTGGGCGAGGAGGATTGTCGCCAGTCCGCGACCCTGGAGCTCGTCCGTGACCGCGAACGCGATCTCGGCGCGGTCCCCTGCGGTGCCCACGTATCCGCTGTGACCGACCAGCCTCCCCTCGCCGCCCCGCGTCGCGATCAGCCCGTAGCGGGCCTCGTAGTCGACGTCGGCCGCCGCCTCCGCCGCCGCGGCCAGGTCGCTGGCGGCAGAGAAGAAGCGGAACGTCCGCGAGCGATCCGTGAGCCCTGCGAAGAAGTCGGCGATCGCGGGGCGATCGTCCGCGCGAACCGGTCGAACGCGCACCGTCGAGCCATCGCGCAGCGCCACGTCGGCCTCGCGGCTGGCCGGATACCCGGTGCTCACGCGATCAGGCGTAGCGAGCCTCGTCGGCGTAGCGGCCCTCGAGGCCGACGAGATCGTTGAGCTCGTCGAAGCCGAGCAGCTTGTCCACCTCGGCCGCGGTGGTCTCCTGATCGCGGAGCTCGGTGAGGATCTCGGTCACCGCCTTCGCGGCGGCGAACAGCGCCGCGAGCGGGCACACGATGAGGTTGAAGCCGAGCTCGTCGAGCTCGCTGCGGCTCAAATGAGGCGTCGCGCCTCGCTCGATCATGTTCGCGACGAGCGGCCCGGGAAGCGCGTCGGCGATCTGTTCGAGCTCCTCGATCGACAGCGGCGCCTCGACGAACAGCGCGTCCGCGCCCGCCTGCTTGTATTGGAGGCAGCGGTCGATCGCCTCTTCGAGCCCGAGCGGTTGGCGCGCGTCGGTGCGGGCGACGATGAACAGGTCGCGCCCATCGTTCTTGCGCGCGTCGGCGGCGGCGCGCAGCTTCGCGACGTGATCCTCGGTCGGGACGACCGCCTTGCCCGCCATGTGGCCGCACTTCTTCGGCCACACCTGGTCCTCGAGGAAGACCCCCGCCGCCCCTGCGTCCTGGAGGTCGTGGACGGTGCGGATCACGTTCAACGGGTTTCCGTATCCGGTGTCGGCGTCGACGATCACCGGCGCGTCGGAGACGCGGCACACCGAGCGCGCCGCCTCCGCCATCTCCGTCTGGGTCACGAACCCGAAGTCGGGCTCGCCGAGGCGCACCGCGCTGACCGAGTAGCCGGAGACGAAGGTGATGTCGAAGCCGACCCGCGCGGCGATCCGCGCCGTGAGCGCGTCGTAGACCCCCGGCATCAGCACCGCCCGCTCGGCGACGAGGTCGCGAATCGTCTGAGCGCCGCTCACCGCTCAACCTTATCCAGGCGCCCCTCGAGCGGCTCGAGCAGCGTGCGGTAGCGGAACCGGCTCGAGGACACGTTTGCGATCGCCACGATCCCGACGCCGCGCCCGGGATGGATCCGCATCACCCCGCCGAATCCGGCGCCCCCGCCGAGGTGCTCGACGTGGCGCAGCCCGCGCTTGCCGTCCCGGTGGCGGCGGAACCACCCGAGCCCGAGATCGAGGGTGCGCCCGGGCGTCTCGATCCTCTGCATCGCGGCGGCGCTCTCGGGAGCGAGGATCCGGACTCCGTCGAGGCTCCCGCCGGCGAGGTGTGCGGCCGCGAGCCGCGCGGCGTCGCCGGCCGGGCCGACGAGCCCCCCATAGGCGGAGCCATCGAGGTAGAAGGGGCTGAAGGTTCGATAGCGCCCGGCGGGCGGGCCGATCACCCAGCGCGGAATCAGCAGCCGAACGAACGGCAGCGACGGATCGCGGCGTGGATGGTGGCCGATCGCCGCGTGTCGGGCGCCGGTCGCTTCGAAGTCGAAGCCGGTCGAAACGGCGCCGATCGGGCGCAGCACCCGCTCGACGACATAGCGCCTGTACGGGATCCCCGATGCCGCGGCGACGAGCTCGCCGAGGACCAGGTAGCCGATGTTCGTATACGCCGAGCGCGTCCCGGGCTCGAATCGCGGCTTGCGGTGGCGCGCGAGCAGGCGCGCGACCATCTCGCGCGGATCGGGGCCCGCCGCGTCGGCGGGATGGATCCACCTCAGGGGGAGCGGGTTGGCGATCCCGGAGCTGTGGTTGAGGAGCTGGCGGGTTGTTATCCGTTCCGACAGCGACTCGAGATCGGGCAGGTGCTCGCGCGCCGGCGCGTCAAGCTCGACGCGGCCGGAGTCGACGAGCTGCATGACCGCGGTCGCCGTCGCGATCTTGGTCATCGAGAACCACAGGTAGCCCGTGCGCTCGTCGGCGGCCGCCCCGGTCGCCGCGTTGGCGACGCCCGTCGATCCCTCCCAGGCAACTCGCCCGTCGGCGATGATCGCCGCAGAGCAGCCGGGCCCCCCGGCGCTCGACATCCGCGCCTCCAGCGAGGCCCCGAGATCAGCGTCGAGATCGTCCATCGGCCCGGATGTGAGCGGCGACACTACACCTCGACTCCGGGTTGGACCCCGGCCCTATAGCCTTCCCGCGCGATGGCTTTGAATCTCGGGCTGAACCTCGGCTACTGGGGCATCGGTCCCCAGGGCGACGAGGCCGCGGAGGCCGCCCAGGCCGCGGAGCGAGCCGGATACGACTCGGTGTGGGCGGCGGAGTCCTACGGCTCCGACGTCGTCAGCGTGCTCGCCTGGCTCGCCGCGAAGACCGAGACGATCCAGCTCGGCGCCGCGATCATGCAGGTGCCGGCGCGCGCCCCGGCCGCCGCCGCGATGGCCGGGTGCACGATCGACGCGCTTTCGGGCGGGCGGTTCATCTTCGGCTTCGGCCCCTCGGGCCCGCAGGTCTCCGAGGGCTGGTACGGGGTCCCGTACGCGAAGCCGTGGGGGCGCACGCGCGAGTACGTCGAGATCGTGCGCGAGATCGTCGCCCGCCAGGACCGACTCGAGTATCACGGCAAGCACTTCGATCTCCCGCTTCCGGGCGGCGAGGGCAAGGCGCTGAAGCTGAACGTCCACCCGATCCGCGACCGGATTTCGATCTTCGTCGGCGCGATCGGCCGCAAGTCGGTCGAGATGGCGGCCGAGATCTGCGACGGCTGGATCCCGATCTTCTCCTCGCCCGACGCGTTCGAGGCGACGTGGGGTGAGCACATCGAGGCCGGGCTCGCGAAGGGCGGGCGCTCGCGCGACGAGCTCGAGATCTCGCCGACGGTGCAGGTTGCGATCGACGGCGACCTCGACGCCGCCCGGGCGGTCGTCAAGGCCGGGCTTCTGCTCTACCTCGGCGGGATGGGGAGCAAGAAGACGAACTTCTACGTCGACCTCACGCACCGGTTCGGGTTCGGCGAGGTCGCCGACGAGGTCCAGGCGCTGTACCTGGACGGCAAGCGCGACGAGGCTTACAATGCCATCCCCGACGAGCTCGCGAACGCGACCGCGCTGATCGGGACCGAGGACGAGGTCTCCGAGCGCCTGCAGCGCTACGAGTCGGCGGGCGTCGACCGGCTGATCATCTCGCCGATCAGCCCCGAGCCCGACCAGCGGCAGCACGCGCTCGAGAAGCTCGCTGAGCTGGCGGGAGTCGGTGCGCCGGCCTGAGCATCTCGATTAGGGTCTCGCGGTCGGAGATCTCATGAAGATCGGCGTGCCGAAAGAGTCGGCCGAGGGAGAGCGCCGCGTCGCCCTGATACCCGACGTCGCCGCCAGCCTCGCCAAGCAGGAGCTCGACGTCGCCGTCGAGTCGGGCGCCGGTGAGACCGCGGGCCATCCAGACTCGGAGTACTCGGATGCCGACGCGAGCGTCGGCTCCGCGGACGACGCCTGGGGCGCCGACGTCGTCGCCAAGGTCGCCGTCCCGACGACCGGCGAGATCGGCCGCCTGCGTTCGGGCCAGGTCTTCGTCGGCTTCCTCGCTCCGCTGAGTTCAGGCGAGACGAACCGCGCGCTCGCCGACGCGGGGGTGACCAGCTTCGCGATGGAGGCAATCCCGCGGATCACCCGCGCGCAGTCGATGGACGCGCTGTCGTCGCAGGCGAACGTCGCCGGCTATGCGGCGGGCCTGCTCGCCGCCCGCGAGGCCGGTCGCTTCTTCCCGATGATGACCACGGCGGCGGGCACCGTCGCGCCGGCGAAGGTCCTCGTGCTCGGCGCCGGCGTCGCAGGCCTGCAGGCGATCGCGACCGCGAAGCGCCTCGGTGCCGTCGTCACCGGCTTCGACATCCGGCGCGCCGCGTGGGAGCAGATCGCCAGCCTCGGCGGGCGCCCGCTCGAGCTCGACTTCATCCCCGACGCTGAGGCCGAGGGCGGTTACGCGCGCCCGCTCACCGACGAGGAGAACCAGCAGGTGCGCGACGCGCTCGCCGAGACCGCCGCGAAGCAGGACGTGATCATCACCACGGCGCTGATCCCAGGGCGTCCGGCGCCGCTTCTGATCACGGCCGACGCCGTGCGCTCGATGGCGCCGGGATCGCTGATCGTGGACCTCGCCGGCGAGGCGGGAGGCAACTGCGAGCTGACCAAGGGCGGGGAGGAGGTCGACGAGGGCGGCGTCCGGATCCTCGCCCCGCTCAACCTCCCCAGCGACATGGCGACGCACGCCTCGCAGCTGTACGCGAAGAACGTCGAGAACCTGCTCGGGCTGCTCGTCACCGACGAGGGTGAGCTGAAGCTCGACTTCGAGGACGAGATCGTCGCCGGCGCGTGCATCACCCACGAAGGCGAGATCAAGAACGAGCGCGCGAGGGAGGCCGCCGGAGCGGCGGCATAGACGGCATGGACCTGATCACAGAGCTGACGATCTTCGTGCTCGCCGCGTTCGTCGGGTTCGAGGTGATCTCGAAGGTGCCGACGACGCTGCACACGCCGCTGATGTCGCAGACGAACGCGATCCACGGGATCGTGATGCTCGGCGGGCTGATCGTGATCGGGCTCGCCAACGATCCGGTCGAGGACATCATCGGCGTGATCGCGATCGCGTTCGGCGCGATCAACATCGTCGGCGGGTTCATGGTCACCGACCGGATGCTCGGCATGTTCACGCGAAAGCCCAAGCCAAAACCGTCCGCGTCCTCCGCGAGTGAGCCAGGGATGGCGAACGGTGGTGCGGGCGACGGCCCGCATGCGGGCGCGGACGGGTCCGACGAGGGTCGGGCTGACAAGTGATAGTCGCGTCGTTCTCGCCCCAGTCCGACTTCGTCCAGGCGTGCTACATCGTCGCCTTCTCGCTGTTCATCTTCGGGATCCGCCAGGGCACCCACCCGACGACGGCGAAGCGCGGCAACCTGATCGCCGCCGCGGGGATGCTGGTCGCGGTCGCGATCACGCTCTCGCTCGACGTGATCGGCAACGGCGGCCTGATCGTGCTCGGGCTGGCGATCGGGAGCGCGGTCGGGATCGTCGCCTCGCGCCGTGTGCAGATGACCGCGATGCCGCAGATGGTCGCGCTCTACAACGGCGTCGGCGGCGGCGCCGCGGCGCTGATCTCGTGGGCCGAGTTCCGCCACCAGATCTCCCTCGGAACCGACATCCCGCTCGACGTGCTGGTCCCGATCCTGTTCTCGATGGTGATCGGGTCGGTCTCGTTCTGGGGCTCGAACATCGCGTTCGGGAAGCTCCAGGCGGTGATCCCGTCGAGCCCGGTCCGCTTCCCGGGTCAGCACATCATCAACGGGCTGCTGCTGGTCGCGATCCTTGCCGGCTGCGTCGTCCTCGCCGCGAGCCACGCCTCCGAGCCGTCACAGGGCCTGTTCATCGCCGTGCTGATCGGGGCCGCCGTGCTCGGGAACCTGTTCGTGCTCCCGATCGGCGGCGCCGACATGCCGGTCGTGATCTCGCTCCTGAACGCGTTCACGGGCCTCGCCGCCGCCGCGGCCGGGTTCGCGCTCGACAACGTCGTCCTGATCGTCGCCGGGACGCTCGTCGGCTCCTCGGGAACGATCCTCACGCTCGAGATGTCGCGGGCGATGAACCGCTCGATCGCCAACCTGCTTTTCAGCGGCTTCGGCGCCGCGCCGGCGGGCGGCGGCGCCACGGGCGAGGAGCGCCCGGTGCGCTCGGTCGGCCCCCAGGACGCGGCGATCTCGCTCGCCTACGCCGACAACGTCGTCATCGTCCCCGGCTACGGGATGGCGGTCGCCCAGGCCCAACACGCGGTCAAGGAGATGGCAGACGAGCTCGAGAAGCGCGGCGTCAACGTCAACTACGCGATCCACCCCGTCGCGGGGCGAATGCCGGGGCACATGAACGTGCTCCTCGCCGAGGCCGACGTCCCGTACGAGAAGCTGCGCGAGATGGACGACATCAACCCCGAGATGCCGCAGACCGACGTCGCCGTCGTGATCGGCGCCAACGACGTCACCAACCCCGCGGCGAAGGACGATCCAAACAGCCCGATCGCCGGGATGCCGATCATCGAGGTCGACGAGGCGCAGCAGGTGATCGTGATCAAGCGCAGCCTCAGCCCCGGCTTCGCCGGGATCGACAACGAGCTCTTCTACCACGACAAGACAGCGATGCTGTTCAGTGACGCGAAGGCGGCGGCGCAGGAGATCGCGGCCGAGGTCGAGGAGCTGTAGCGAGGACGGGCCGCTAGTCGCGGCTGCGGACACGCGGCAGAAGCCAGCCGATCAGGGCGCCGATCACCGCCGCGCCGAGCAGGGCGATGATCAGCGGCGCCTTGATGCTGGTCAGGAACAAAAAGTCGATGCTGACCTGCTGCGAGTTCTGGAGCACGAATATCGCGAGCACGATGATCAGCACGATCACCGTCCAGCGCTTCCAGTTGGAAGTCCTCTGAGCGCCCCCCGCTGTTCCCGTGTCGGCCATTCGCGGCCGACTCTAACACCGGGATTGTTCGCGCCGCGTCCGCGTCTTGGCACAGAAGCGGGGCGCCCTTGCGCGCCACGGCATTAGCCTCGAGGCGTGAAGCGGGCGCACGGGCAGGCTCTTGTGGAGTGGGTTGGGTTGATCCTGCTCGTTGCGCTGATCCTGCTCGCGGGGTTGTCGATCGTCAGGCCGCGGCTCCCCGGCGCGCTCGCGGGGACGATCGCCGACAAGCTCACCTGCGCAGTTCGGCTCTCCGACGCCTGCGACACGGACTCCGGGCTCGTCTCCGCGTACGGGCCCGAGCTCGCCGCCGAGTTGTCGGCGAACGCCCCCGAGATCGCCTACGAGAAGGGAAGCACCGCGGTCCCCGTGGACTTCCGCTCCTGCCGCGGAGCGGGGTGCGGGAACGGCCCGGACAGCGGCGCCGTGTGGCGCTCGAACACCGGCGAGCCGGCCGTCGCGTTCACCCACGTCGTCGACTGCCGCCCCGGATCCGACCACTCCGGCTACGACTGCGCGGACGGGCGCGCCGGCCACGTCTACATCCAGTACTGGCTCTACTACGAAGACAGCTCTAGCCTGCGCGACGTTCCTGGCAAGGTCGGCTTCCACCAGGACGATTGGGAGAGCTACCAGGTCAGGCTCGGCGACCGCGGCGTCGCCTCGCGCGCGAGTTCGCACCATGGCTACGACTACGACGGCGGGCCGACGAGCTGGCTATCCGACGCCGGCGTCCTCCCGCGAAGCGCATGGGGCAAGTCGACCGGCCGCCTGTTCGTCTCCGGCGGAAGCCACGCCGGCCACGTCCACGGCTCGGGCGGCCGATCGAGCCGCTGGACCCCGCGCGGCAAGCTGCGGCTGATCCCGATCGAGTCCCTCGACGGCCGCGCACGCGCCGAGCCGTTTGCGATCGCCCCTCCGTGGCGAAAGGAGGTCTACCGGGACCCCGAATCCGAGGAGACATGACAGGAACACCCGCCTGCCAGGCGCCTCGCAATCGGGCTTAACTACTGCTGCAGCCCGGCGGCTTCGAGGGCTGCTCGCGATCAAGGAACCATTGAGCGCGCGCAAGCCTGCCCCGGGGAACCCAAGAACGCCGTAGATCGTGAACTCCACCGGCGCTTCCCCGCCGCGCAGCTGGATCGAGCGCGGATTGCCGACGACGAGCGTGTCGCCCACGTCGATGATCTCCCACTCTTGCGGCCGCGAGGGGGAGGTGCCCCATATCTCCTCCGCCTGCATGTAGAAGTCGCGCGCTGAAGCGCCTCCACATTCTCCTGCGACATCGCCCGTGCAGTATCGAGGCCCCTCGGTTTCGCGGCCCCCAGCCCACGGCCGCTTCGAGCCTCTAGGTCGTCTTCACCACGAAAACCGAGCAGGGCGCTTTGTGCGTCACGGTGTTCGGCACGCTGCCGAGCACGCGCCTACCCATTCCCCTGTTGCCGATCACGAGGACATCCGCTCCGCACTTCGTGGCCAGACGGACCAGCACGTCGGCCGGGTCGCCCTCGTCCACGAGCGTTTTGCACACGATCCCGTCGCGTTTCAGGTCTTCCTCGGTCCTGGCCAGGATCTCGCGGGTGCGGGCCGACGGGCTCGTGGCCCACTGTGCCTCGTCGGGCTCGTCTGCCGGCACGTCCTGAAACGCGCTGAGGAGCACCAGCTCCGAGTCGAAGCGCTGCGCCATCCCAGCAGCCACCTTGACCGCCTCGGCGGCGGTCGATGAACCGTCGGTTCCAACAGCCACGGTGGAGATCATCTGCCCCGGAGTATCCTCCGGCGCGACCATTCGTGTCGGGCGGGAGCCATGGCTGCACATCGCTGAGCTCGCGCGCCGCGGGACGCGTCATCTGGACGATCCCGCCCTATACCGTCGGTCGCTAACTGATGCGCAGCGGGGTATGAACAGGGGAGCGGGTACAGGGGTGAGGCGCCGGCCCGGGGCACGGCTGCTCGCCGCGGCGGCCGCCGCCGGACTGATCTGGGCCGCGCCCGCATGGGCCGATGCCCAGCGGACGACGACGGGCTCACCCTCAAGGTCAAGGGCCAACGCGGCGCACGGCACCCTCGCCCGACGCGTGAAGATTCGCGGTGGCCGCAAGCTGTGGCTCGAGTGCCGGGGCAGCGGCAGCCCCACGGTGATCCTCGAGGCCGGCACCGGCGATCTGGCCCAGATCTGGAGCGAGCCACCGACCGGGCCGGGGCGGGCGGTCTTCCCGGCCGTCGCCCGGTTCACGCGCGTGTGCGCCTACGACCGCCCTGGAACGTACCTGCTCCCCCACACCCCGAGCCGCAGCGACCCCGTCGCGATGCCGCGAACCGCGCTCGACATAGCCCGCGACCTCAACGCGCTCGTGCGGGCGGCACACATCCGGGGCCCCCGCGTCCTGGTCGGTCACTCGTTTGGCGGCATGGTCATGCGCCTGTACGCGACCACCCATCCGAGCAAGGTTGCCGGATTGGTCTCGGTCGACGCCCAGAACGAGGACTTCGTCGCGGCCTACAAGCGGTTCCTCTCGCCGGAGCAGTACACAGCCGCCGTGCTCAACCCAGGTCTCCCGCCTGGGTTGGAGGACTACGCCGACGCCGAGCGCCTCGACCTCGAGGCGAGCGCCGCCCAGATGCACCAGGCGCAGGCCGACACGCCGCTGCGCAAGATGCCGCTCACCGTTCTCACGCATTCCCGCACGCTTCCGAACCCGTTCGGGTTCCCATCGGACTGGCCGATCGCCGAGCTCGAGCAGGCTTTCCAGGCCTCGCAGGACAGGCTGGCCGATCTCGTCCCGGGTGCGCACCTCGTGGTCGCCGCGAACAGCGGGCACTACATTCAGCTCGACCAGCCCGGGTTGGTCACCGACGCGATTCGCGGAGTCGTCCGCAAGGTGCGCCGGCGCTGAGCCAGCACGAAGGGGGCGACGACCCGGAGCTAGCGCGGCGGCATCCGCAGGGCGCCGTCGATGCGGATCGTCTCGGCGTTCAGCATCGGGTTCTCGGCGATATGGACGGCGAGGGCGGCGAACTCCTCCGAGCGGCCGAGCCGGCTCGGGAACGGGATCTGGGCCGCGAGCGCCTGGCGCGCGTCCTCGGGGAGGGCGCCGAGCAGCGGGGTGTCGAAGGTCCCGGGCGCGATCGTGACGACGCGGATGCCGCGGCCGGCGAGGTCGCGCGCCGCGGGAAGCGTCATCCCGACGATCCCGCCCTTCGAGGCCGAGTAGGCGACCTGGCCGATCTGGCCGTCGAAGGCAGCCGTCGAGGCGGTGTTTACGCACACCCCGCGCTCGCCGTCGTCGTTCGGCTCGTTCTCGTTCATCGCCGTCGCCGCGAGCCGCAGCACGTTGAACGTCCCGATCAGGTTCACCCTGAGCACGTTCTCGAAGATCTGGAGGTCGTGGGGGCCGCGCTTGCCCGCCGTGCGCTGAGCCCAGCCGATACCCGCGCAGCAGATCGAGATCCGAAGTCCGCCGTCGAGCTCGGCCGCCGCGCCGACCGCGGCCTGGACCGCGTCCTCCTCGGACACGTTCGCCTCCACGAATCGGGCGTCGTCGCCGAGCTCCGAGGCGAGCGCCTCGCCCTTCTCGGCGTTGAGGTCGGCGATCACGACGCGGGCGCCGCGCTCGTGCAAGAGGCGCGTCGTCGCCTCTCCAAGGCCGGACGCGCCCCCGGCGACGAGCGCGCCTGCTCCCTCGACGTTCATTAGGTCCGGCAGCCTAGTGCGTTCGCGCCTGTGTGGAGCCGATCCGCAATCGCGTAGGCCGCTCTCGCTAGCCTTTCCGCATCGCCGCCCCCGCGCAGGCCACTATCAAGGACGCCCTAGCGGACCGCCTGGCCGAGGCGCGACGGCGCACCCTTGTGCTGATCGAGCCGCTCTCCGAGGAGCAGCTCAACCGCGTCTATTCGCCGATCCTCAGCCCGCTCGCCTGGGACCTCGGCCACATCGCCAACTTCGAGGAGCTGTGGCTGGTCCAGAACATCGGCGGGCGCGAGCCGCTGCGCGGCGAGCTCGGTCGCTTCTACGACGCGATCGAGAACCCGCGCAAGACGCGCGGCGAGCTTCCGATCCTGAAGGGCGCTGACTGCCTCTCCTACCTCGACGAGGTTCGCGCCCGCACCCTCGAGGTTCTCGGCGAGATCGACCTCGACTCGGGCGAGCCGCTGCTCGAGGACGCGTTCATCTACGAGATGCTGCTCGCGCACGAGCACCAGCACAACGAAACGATGCTGCAGCTGTTCCAGATGATGGATCGCTACGAGCCCGTCGAAACCGATTCCGGCCCGGCGGCCGAGCCCGTCGCCGACGGCCCGGACATGGTCCATGTCGACGGCGGCGAATACGAGATCGGCGCCGAGGCCCGGGGCTTCGCGTACGACAACGAGCGTCCCCGGCATGCTCGCGAGGTCGATTCGTTCTGGATCGACCGCACGCCGGTGTCGAACGCCGACTACGCCGCGTTCGTCGACGAGACCGGCGCCGAGGCGCCGATGTACTGGAGGCGCAACGGCGGCGGCGACTGGACCGACACCGCGATGGGCCGAGGCGAGCCGGTCGACCCTGACCTTCCGGTGATCCATGTCTCGTGGAACGAGGCCGACGCGTTCGCGCGCTGGGCAGGCAAGCGACTCCCGACTGAGTTCGAATGGGAGGCCGCCGCGACCGGGTCCGAGATCGAGCGCGCGAACCTCGACCAGCTCGCGTTCGGGTGCGCGCCGTGTGGCGCCTACGCCGACGGCGCCGCCGACTGCGGCGCGGTGCAGATGCTCGGCGACGTCTGGGAGTGGACCTCGTCCGACTTCGAGGCCTATCCGGGGTTCCGGGCCTTCCCGTATCCCGAGTACTCCGAGGTCTTCTTCGGCGACGCCTACAAGGTCCTGCGCGGAGGGGCGTGGGCGGCACGCCGCAACGTGATCAGGCCGAGCTTCCGCAATTGGGACCTGCCCGAGCGGCGGCAGATATTCGCGGGGGTCAGATGTGCACGCGACGAGTGATCCGGGCAGGGACGGTCCGCGTATGGGATCCAGCGTGGAGCCGGTAACCGCAACCGAGCAGGTGACGATCGACGTCCACCTGCCCGAAGGGGGAGTGCTGTCGGACCTCTCCGCGGACGCTCGCGACGGGCTCTCGCGGAGCTTCAAGGAGCTGCCGCCGAAGTACTTCTACGACGAGCGCGGCTCGCGCCTGTTCGAGGAGATCACCGAGCTCCCCGAGTACTACCCGACGCGCGCCGAGCGCGCGATCCTCGAGAACCACGCCGATGAGATCGTCGACGCCGCCTCGCCGCAGGCGCTGATCGAGCTCGGCTCGGGGTCGGCATCGAAGACGCGATGCCTGCTCGACGCGATGCGCGGCGCCGAGTGCCTCGAGACCTATGTCCCGGTCGACATCTCGGAGGAGATCACGCGCGAGACCGCGGCGACGCTCGTCCGCGAGTACCCCGGGCTGCGCGTCCACGGGCTGATTTGCGACTTCGACCGCCATCTCGAGCGCCTGCCGGACGGCAACGACCGCCGCCTGATCGCGTTCCTCGGCGGGACGATCGGCAACTTCCCGCCCGACAGCCGCCACGAGTTCCTCGGGCGCCTGCGCGAGATGATGGAGCCCGGCGACGGGCTGCTCCTCGGCACCGACCTGGTCAAGGACCGCGACCGCCTCGAGGCCGCCTACAACGACTCCGCCGGCGTCACCGCCGAGTTCAACAAGAACGTGCTCAGGGTGCTCAACCGCGAGCTCGGCGCCGATTTCGATCCCGACTCGTTCGAGCACAGGGCCTCTTGGGACGCCGACGAGGAGCGGATCGACATCCGCCTGCAATCGCAGGACGACCAGACCGTGCGCATCCCGGCGATCGACATGGACGTCGAGTTCGCCGACGGCGAGGAGATGCGAACCGAGATCTCGTGCAAGTTCACGCGCGAGCGCCTCGAGGAGATCTACGCCGGGGCCGAGCTCGAGCTCGCGGGCTGGTGGACCGACCCCGACGACCTCTTCTCGCTCAGCCTTGCCCGGCCGGCCGACGGCGCCGCGAGCTAGCGCATCCGACACTGCCGTTCAATTGCGCTTCGCCCGGCCGAGGCTGGACTGGTTCGACCTAGACTGAGTCGCCGAAGCTGATCAGGAAATCGTGAAGCGCGATCAGCGCGGCGCGAGCGCTTCGATCAGGTCCCCGATCCGCTCCGGGGTTGTGACCGGCGTGAGGACGGGAAGCGTGATCCCGCCGTCGACGAACTCGTTCAGCCGCTCGCGCATCTCCTCGGGCGAGCCGAGGATGAAGATCTGCTCGATCAGCTCCCACGGCGCCGCCGCGGTCGCGCGCTCGCGGTCGCGCGCGTTCCATGCCTCGACCATCTCGTCGATCTGCTCGCCGTGGCCGAGCCAGCGGAAGAACGCCTCATACACCGGGACGGTCCCGTACGAGGCGAGCATGAACCGCGCCAACGGCTCGATCTCCTCACGCTTGCCCGGGATGCAGAAGAAGCGGCACAGGAGCTCAAACCCCTCCCGGGCGCCCGTGAGCGCGTCGGCGACCTGCGGCAGCCCGGACAGCGGGAGGAAGTTCGTGAACGCCCCGTCGCCCCTCTCGACCGCGAGCGCGAGCATCTTGCCGCGCAGCGCCGCGACGATGATCGGGATCTCGTCGTCGGGTGCGCGCTCGAGCTTGAAGCCGCCGTCGACCCGATCGCCGTCGAACACCCCGCGCAGGTAGTCGATCGTCTCCGACATCTTCGACAGCGGGCGCTCGAACGGCATCCGGTTCCAGCCCTCGACGATGCGATCCGAGGACGCGCCGATCCCGAGCGCGAAGCGCCCGCCGCTCGCATCCGACAGCGCCGCGGCCTGCTGGGCGAGCAGGGCCGGGCCCCGCGTGTAGACGCCGACGACGCCGGTCCCGAGCCGCACGTCCTCGGTCCAGGTTGCGGCGAGCGCCAGCGGGGTGAAGCCGTCGGGGCCGTTCGTCTCGCCCGACCACAGATCGGTGTACCCGGCCGCCTCCGCGCGCCGCACTAGGTCCCCCTGGTCGGAGAGCGGAAACCCGGTCAACGGGAGCGTCAATCCCCATCTGCTCGCCATCGCGCGACCCTATCTCGGAATGGGTGGCGGCGGCCTCCACGGTGGGATAAGTTGCGCGGGGTGGACTTCTCCCGTCTCGATCCGAGGAGGACGATCATCGGCGGCGCCGCCGGCATCCTGCTGATCGTCAGCATCCTGTTCCTCCCCTGGTTCTCCCTCGATCACGGGCCGGCTCGGGGCCAGCCCGGTGGCTGGCTTTGCGGATCGGGCGACTACAGCTGCACGGGTTGGGAGACGTTCCCGATCAATCGCTGGCTGCTGCTGCTCGCCGCGCTGTCGCCGTTCATCCTCGGCTACATCCTCGTGCGCGGGAACAGGCTCTCGTGGGCGCCCGGTGAGATGACGATGGTCGTCGGCTTCGTCGCAATCGTGCTGATCGCCTACAACGGGATCATCGACAAGCCGGGCAATGACTTCGCAGAGGTCGGCCAGAGCCTGGAATACGGCTACTGGCTCGCGCTGCTCGCGGCGATCGCGATCACGGGGGTTGGGTTCCTCCGCTCCGAGGCAGGGCAGGAGCGAGAACGCAAGGCGCCCGGGACCGTCTGAGCGGGCCGTCGGTGGCGGACGAGCCGGACCCGGGAGTGATCTCGCACGACGTTCGCTCGGGCGCGAAGCCCGATCGTAACCTCGCGCTCGAGCTCGTCCGCGTCACCGAGGCGGCGGCGCTTGCCGCGGCGCGCTGGGTCGGGCGCGGCGAAAAGGAGGACGCCGACGGCGCCGCCGTCGACGCGATGCGGCTGATGCTCGACACGGTGCCGATGGACGGGATCGTCGTCATCGGGGAGGGCGAGAAGGACGAGGCGCCGATGCTCTACAACGGCGAGCGGATCGGCGACGGGAGCCCGCCCGAGGTCGACATCGCGGTCGACCCGCTCGAGGGGACACGGCTTACCGCGCAGGGGCAGCCCTCGGCGCTGGCGGTGATCGCGCTGTCGGACCGCGGCAGGATGTTCGACCCCGGGCCCTGCGTGTACATGGAGAAGATCGCAGGGAGTCCCACGATCGCGGACTGCCTCAGCCTCGACGACTCGCTCGGCGATGTCGTCCGCGCGGTCGCCGACAAGAAGGGCGCCGAGCCCGGCGACGTCACCGTGATCATGCTCGACCGGCCACGCCACGCAGATGCGGTCGCCGAGCTCCGCGAGGTTGGGGCGCGGATCCGCTTCATCACCGACGGCGACGTCTCGGCGGCGCTGATGGCGGTCACGGGCGAGCGCGGCGTCGATCTGCTGTGGGGGATCGGGGGGACGCCCGAGGGGGTGCTCTCGGCCGCGGCGATCAAGTGCCTCGGCGGGCAGATGCTGGGGCGGCTGTGGCCGCGCGACGACGGCGAGCGCCAGGCGGCCCTCGACGCCGGATACGACCTCGACAAGGTGCTGACCGTCAACGATCTCGTCGGCGGCGGCGACGCGTTCTTCGCTGCGACAGGGGTCACCGACGGCGATCTCCTCCAGGGTGTGCGCTACGTCAGCGGCGGGCGGGCGACGACCGAGTCGCTGATCATGCGCTCGCGCTCGGGCACGGTGCGCGAGATCAGGGCGCGCCACGACCGCGCGAAGCTGCGCGAAGTCACCGGAGGCAGATACGGGTAGCCGGACCGGCGCTCCGTGGGCGATAGCCGGGGCGACCGGCTACGTGGGGCGCCAGCTGACGGTGGAGCTGCTCGACCGCGGAGCGGCGGTGCGCTGCCTGGCACGCAATCCGGAGCGCGCCGCCGACCTCGCTGCCGCCGGCGCCGATGTCGTCGAAGCAGACGTCCTCCGCGCCGAGACGCTGCCTCGGGCGCTCGACGGTGCCGAGATCGCCTACTACCTCGTTCACTCGATGGGGCGCGGCGGGCACGGCGACTACGCGGCGCGCGACCGCAAGGCGGCATCGAATTTCGCAGAGGCGGCGCGCGACGCGGGCGTGCAGGAGATTGTCTATCTCGGGGGTCTGACGACGGGGGGCTCCGAGCACCTGCGCTCCCGCCACGAGACGGCCGAGGTGCTCGGCGCGGCTGGCGTCCCGCTCACATATCTCGGCGCGGCGATCGTGGTCGGCGCCGGAAGCGAGTCATTTCGGACCATGCTCTATCTCGTCAAGCGCCTGCCCGTGATGGTCACGCCCCGCTGGACCGATACGCGGACCCAGCCGATCGCGATCGACGACGTGATCGCCTATCTCGCCTCCGCGCCGCGGACCGAAAACGCTTCAGGCCGCGAGATCCAGATCGGCGGAGCCGAGGTGACGACGTACGGCGGGCTGATGGACGCGGCGGCGCGGGCGCTCGGGGTCGCTCCCCGCCCGCGGCTCACCGTGCCGTTCCTCAGCACGCGTCTCTCGTCGCTGTGGATTGGCCTCGTCACCCCGGTCGATGCGGGCGTCGCGCGCCCCCTCGTCGAGGGCCTGGCAACCGAGACCGTCGTCACCGACCGATCCGGAATGGAGCTGTTCGACATCGAGCCGACGCCGCTCGACGATGCGATGCGGCGGGCGGTGGCGGATTCGGACGCCTAGGTGCCGACGCCGGGAAGCTTCTCGGCCGGCGGCAGCTCGAGGCGGCACGCGACGCACGGTGATCCGCAGGTAGCCACGTCCGCGGCCGGCGCTCCGCGAGACAAGCAGCCCGCGCTCGATCCGCCACGTGACGCGCCCGAATCCGGGACCGGTCACGTACTCGGGGCGGCGAAAGCGCAGCGGCGCCAGCGGGCGGGTCAACAGAACGACGGTGCGCGCTGCCGGTGTGTAGACGACCCTGACCACACCACCGGTGGCCCGCGAGAGGTGCAGCCAGTAGGCGCGCGCGAGCCGCTCGAGCTGCTCGGGATGCCACATGCGCTCGAACACGTCCCGGGGCACCCTGACCTCTCCCTCCTGCGCCGAGCGGACGCCACCCGTCGGCCCGAGTCGTGTCGCCTCCGGACCGGGGAGGAGCCGGACTATGCTCAAGGGTCGTGAGCGTCGGTCAGGCATCGCGATCAAGAAGGCACGGATAGCCGCGACGGGGCCGCAAGCGACGGCGGATGAGACCGGGGCCGACGGCGGGCCCGCGCGCCAGGTGCGCGCGATCGTCCCGCTCCCCGGGATTGCCACCTTCGTCGGCCCGGCGCTGATCCTGCTGTTCGCCGGCGGGACGAACATCGGCTGGGGCCTCCCGCGCCCGGTCGCGATCGCGATCGTCGTGATCGGAGTCACCGTGGGCCTGGCGGGGCTGGTGCTGATCGCGTGGACGATCATCCTGTTCTGGCGCCGCGGCCGTGGAACGCTCGCGCCCTGGGACCCGCCGCAGAAGCTCGTCGTCCAGGGGCCGTACCACCGGGTGCGAAACCCGATGATCACCGGCGTCGCAACCGTGCTCGCCGGCGAGGCGCTCGTCTTCGGCTCGCCGGCGCTCGCCATCTACGCGCTCACGTTCGCGGCCGTGAACGCGCTCTACATGCCGCGCGTCGAGGAGCCGCGGCTGCTGGCGCGGTTCGGCGACGAGTACGCCGACTACATGCGCGAGGTCCCACGCTGGATCCCGCGCCTCGGGCACCGCCCGACCGTAGGTGGCTCCCTCAGTCGCTGACCTCGGGGAGTGAGCCAGTGTCTTCGAGCTCGTGCCGAAGCGCGTTGATCACGGCGCCCGCGAGCAGGGTCAGCGCGGTGAGGTAGAACCAGATCAGCGCCACGAGGACGAACCCGATCACGCCGCCGAACTCGCCGATGCTCGAGACGTTCGCGAGGTAGAACGGGAAGACGTAGTTCGCGATCGCCATCACCACGGTCAGGAACAGCGCCCCGGGCCACACCGCGGGCCACGGCATGTGCCCCTTGGGCACGAAGTAGTAGATCGCCGACGCGATCAGGAACGTCACCACGAGCGCGGCGATGATCAGCAGCACCGTGTCGATGTTGTGGATCTCGGAGAGCCCGAACGGGAGGTCGTGGGCGCCCGACAACAGCACCCCCTCGAGCGTCGGGACGACGACGCTCGCGGCAAGGAACAGCATCGTCACCGCGAGCATCGCGAACGCGAACCGCTTCTGCTCGACCCAGCCGCGGCACTCGACGTGGTAGATGCGGCAGAAGGCGGTGTCCATCGCGCCCCAGAACGAGGACCCGACCCAGATCGCGCCGATCGCGGCCGCGACGCCGATCGTGGTCGAGCTGTCGCGGATCCGCTCGAGGATCTGGGTCAGGGTGTCGCGCTCGGTCGCCGGGAACAGCAGCTGGAGGTCGCGGACCACGCTCGCCTCGGCGGCGTCGCTGCGGATGATCTGGCCGAAGATGAACAGGACGATGAGCGCGAACGGGAACAGCGCGAACAGCAGGTTGTAGGCGACCATTCCCGACAGCCCGGTGACGTTCTCGCGGTAGGCGCGCTCCCAGAACGCGCGCAGCCAGCGGCCGGCCGCGGCATGTCGCGTCGGGGCCGTCGCCGGCGATCGGCGCGCCGGCCAGGCGAGTCTCATCGGCGCACCGATTCGGTCGCGTCGGCAATCGGGGCCAACACCGTAACTCCGAGGCCTCCCAGGTGTTTTCGTTTCATTTGGAGCACATTCATTGCCTTCAGAAAGTGAAGCGCTAGGATTCGAACAGCCGTTTGCAGACTGTCGCGCCAGGGCACTCTTCCGGTAGGGCGAGACGCGGGCCGCGCGGGCCGCGCCGCGAGGACCGGGCGGTGGCCAGGGCCGAATTCACGTGCGGCGCTTCGTGAGCCGATAGATCTAAGACCCGGACCACACCTGAGAGAGGAACACGAGAGCGAATGCTAGTTGGAGAGCTTCAGGAGCTTGAAGAGGTCAAGACGCTGGTCACCAAGGGCCAGCAGGTCGGAGTGCTGAGCTACGGCGAGGTCGCGACCGGGGTCGCCGAGGTGGACCTCGACGAGTCGGACATCGAGGAGCTCTACGGGCACTTCGAACGCTCGGGCATCGAGCTCGTCGACGACGTCGATCCGGCACAGGCGGCGCAGGCCGAACCGGAGCGCGCCGAGGGCGGCAAGCGCGGCCGTCGGCGCAAGCAGGCTCAGGCGCTTGACCTGAAGCCGGACATGACGACCGACTCGCTGCAGCTGTTCCTCAAGGACATCGGCAAGGTTCGGCTGCTGACCGCGCAGGAGGAGGTCGAGCTCGCGAAGCGGATCGAGCGCGGCGACCTCGACGCGAAGCAGAAGATGGTCGAGTCGAACCTCCGGCTCGTCGTCTCGATCGCGAAGAACTACCGCAATCAGGGCCTCCCGTTCCTCGACCTGATCCAGGAGGGGACGCTGGGACTCGTCCGGGCGGCGGAGAAGTTCGACTATCGCAAGGGCTTCAAGTTCTCGACCTACGCGACGTGGTGGATCCGCCAGGCGATCGCCCGCGCGCTCGCCGACAAGGCGCGGACGATCCGGATCCCGGTCCACGTCGTCGAGAAGCTGAACAAGATCGGCCGCGCGGAGCGCAAGCTCGTCACCGAGCTCGGCCGCGAGCCGACGCCGGAGGAGATCGCCGAGGTGACCGGGATCGAGCCCGACGAGGTCGACTCGATCAAGCGCTCGGCGCAGGCCCCGGTCTCGCTCGAGAAGCCGGTCGGCGACGAGGAGGAGTCGGAGTTCGGCCAGTTCATCGCCGACGAGAAGGCCGAGTCGCCGTACGAGCGCGCGGCCGACATCCTCACCAAGGAGGCGCTGCGCGAGGCGCTCGAGAACCTCTCCTATCGCGAGCGGCGCGTGCTCGAGCTCCGCTACGGGCTCGGCGGCGAGCACCCGCGGACGCTCGACGAGGTCGGGCGGACGTTCAACGTCACCCGCGAGCGCATCCGCCAGATCGAGAACCAGTCGCTGAAGAAGCTTCAGAGCCTGGCGGAAGCGCAAAAGCTGCGCGAAGTCGCCTGAGAGGCTCTCGCCTCACAGCCCTGGTCGGCGCAGTCCTCTGTCTTGCCGTCCCGGCGGCGGCGGGCGCGAAGCCGAAGGACTCCGGGCCGGGCATCGACCGCCCCGATGATCCCGTCGTGCTCGCGGGCTCGCGGATCGCGGGACTCGAGGGAATCGACCCCGGCGAGCTCGTCGCGTACCGCTACGTCGGCGGCCACAAGCGGCGCCACAAGAGCAGGCGCTGGAAGCGGATCCCGGTCCAGGTCGACGAGCGGGCGGTCGTCGACTTCGGCGTCGTGCCGGGGTCGAATGCCCCCACAGGGACCCCGGGGACGGTGTACGGGACGGCGCCCGCTGGAGTGACGACGCTCCAGTACACGGACTCGAACACCTGGGTCGGACCCGATCCTGATTCGACGCTGGACGAAAACGACGAGGTCGCGCTGATGGCCTCCGATGCAGGAAAGCGCGCGCCGCGCAAGGCGCGCCGCCCACGCGGGACACGCGGCAAGGGCGCGAGCCGGATCCGGCTCGTCGACGCGATCACCGGCGGCAACGCATCCGTGTACCTGTTCGCGGCGAAGCACGACGGCGCAAGCCTGCCCGACTACGTCAGCTACGACTTCCACCTCGGGAGCGGCGACTACAAGTCGACGTACCGCCGCGCCGCAGGGCCGAACCCGGAGGCGAGCCGGGTGGCGACGCGAGACTACCAGGCGGGGTTCTCTGACCGCTGGATCTACGACCAGCTCGCGATCTCGGCCGGGGGCGCGAGCGACGCCGACATCCTCGACGGCTACAAGTTCGCGTTTGCGCCCGGGGTCTGCGGCCGCAGCGAGCGGACCTTCTCCGACGCCGAGGGGGCGTTCGTCGTCAACAAGGACGGACCCGTGCGCGCTATCCGCTCCTACGTCGGCGCGAACAGCGGCCCCTATACGCAGCGCACCGACTACTTCTACCGCGACGAGCACGTGATCCAGACCGACCTGCGCGTCCATCCGATCACCGGGCTGTTCACGCAGACGGACCTGAGCTCGAACGCGATCGGGATGACATATCGCAACTCGGCGAACCCGGCCGGCGTGCCGGTCGACGGCCACCCCGACGGCGTCTCGAACGCGCTCGCCGAGTGGCACCAGTGGAGCGGCGACCAGGGGACGCTGTTCTCCGCCGACCGCACCGAGACGACGATCACGGCGGTCGCGGCGCAGGCGCACGGCTGGTATCTCGACGATTCGACCCCGGCCCAGACGCAGTGCTGGGGCGACGCGCAGGCGCTCGGCCAGGCGGGGCTTCAGACGACCGCCTCGCTTCCCTCGACCGACCCGCGCGTCGCGCCGTACGACGGTGACACGCTCACCGACACCACGACCGAGCAGTTCGGCCCGCCCGGCGCCGGCGCGGCGGACGCGGACGCGGCCTCAAGGCGTCTCGACGCCTCGCTGAGCGTCAACGTCAGCCGGCGCTAGCGCGCCTCGCGCCGCTACCGGTTGTACGGTCCGAGGAAGTCGCTCGGCGCCGGCTTCTTGACGCCGAACAGCTTCGCGAGCGCGTGCAGGCCCTTGAACTCGGCGGTCCACGCGGTCGATCCGACGAGCGCCCCCTGGTTCTTTTCGTTGACCGCCGCGTCGCACAGGCTGGCGTTCTCCATCTGCACGTAGCTGCCCGCGAGGTGGAAGAACTCCTCCTTGTGGCCGTCGTGAGCCCGATCGAGGTTCTTGAGCGCGCCCTTCAGCTTCTTGCGCTTCTTCTTCTTGAGCCCGTGCTTGTAGGCAGCGAACGTGTCTCTCTCCTCGGCGAGCGTGTCGTTGTACTCGCCCCAGTCCTTGCGGACGCGATCGGCGTTCTGACTGTTCTCGTCGCGCAACGTCGCCTCGTTGATGGTGCGCGGGTCCCCGCTCTCGGCCGCCACCGCCTGGCAGAATTCAAGCTCGCTCGCGAACGGCCCGTTGGGAGCGACGAACTCGTCGAAGGTCTGGTCCGCGTAGGCGTTGTGAACGTTGATCGCCGCGGCGACGAACGCGCGCGGCTTCGGCGGCTTCGGCACCGGCGGCTTGGCGAGCGCCGCTCCCGGCATCGCCAGCAACCCGAGGCCCGCCAGCGCCGCAAGCGAGCCCACGGCGCGTGCGAGTCGGGTCATCCTCGCGTGCGGTCCCTGCAACATCGACGAGCACGACATTCCCATCTACCTCCTGACCTCTGCCGCGCCCCCCCGGATGTCCGGCTGTCTAACGCCAAGATCTAAAGGTGCGCTAAGGCCTCCGTTCACGAGCGAGGCCGATTCCGCGCGCGTGTTAGCGGGCCGGCGCGGCGGCGGCGTCATCATGGTCGCGACGACGAAGGTTCAGCGCCGCGCGCGTCACAGGTGCCTCCAATGCTTCAGTTCGTAAAGCGTTCGCTAAACTCGTCGTTGCGGGTTTCGACCAACTGCAAGCCATGCCCGAGACCGCACGGACGACAACCAACGCGGAGTGCCCGGTGTGCCGCTGCGCCGAGATCATCTCCGGCAAGTGGACGCTGCTGGTGATCCGCGACCTCGCCGACGGCTCGCAGCGCTTCTGCGAGCTCGAGCGCTCGCTTGCGGGGATCAGCCCGCGGACGCTGTCGCTGCGGCTGAGGGCGCTCGAGGAGCACGGGATCGTCGCCCGCAAGACCTACCCCGAGGTCCCGCCGCGGGTCGAGTACGCGCTGACCCCGAAGGGCGAGGCGCTCGTGCCGCTGATCGAGGACATGCGCTCATACGGCCGCCGGTGGCTGTTCGAGGACGGGCGCGGCGAGCGCGCCGGAGTCCCCACCGCCGCCTGAGCGCTCCTTCTCGCTCACCGCGCTGATCCTCGCAACTTTCGGCCGGTGCAAGGCGTCCTGCACTCGCAGGACCGGGGCGCGCCCACAAGAACCCGCAAGCATGCGGGACCTGGCCGTGAAACAGGCGCTGGAAGCGTTCGCCTCCGAGGCGGCGGAGCGCCTGCGCGACCTCGTCGAGCGCGGCGAGGAGCTTCCCTACGACATCACCGGCCCCGGCGAGGGCTCGCCGTTCGTCCAGTACACGCCGCAGACCGTCCCGTTCATCCGTGAGCACGCGTCGGCGCTGACCGGCCTCCCGTCGTTCCGCGCCGCGGGCGCGGCGATCGCTGAGGCCGAGCTCGGGGAGGCCTACCTCGACGTGCTCGGCGAGCCGGCGCCCGACGACCGCGACGGCCGCGCCAAGGCCGCGGCGCTCGCGTTCCTGTGCCGGCTCTGGGAGGGCCTCGGCGACTTCACGATTGACGACACGCGCCTCGCCGAGGCGGTCGCCGAGCTCGAGGGGAGCGAGTCGATGCCGGTTGGGGAGGCGGAGATCGTCGTCCCGCTGGTCGGCTTCCACATGCCGACGACGCGCCTCGAGCTCGGAATGACGACGCTCGTCCGCGCCGACACCGTCGAGGTCCCCGACGAGGCGGCGCGGCCCGAGGGCACGCGAAAGGCGGGATGGGAGCCGCAGTTCCTCGCAGCGGTGCGCGCGCCGGACGGTGATGAGCCTGTGGCCGGCCCCGGACCGCTGCTGCGCGGCGTCGTGACAACGCTTCGACTGTTCAAGGAGGGCGGCGTCGGCCTCGCGCCCTACGCCTGGGCCCGCACCCGGGGCGACCGCTGGAAGCGGATCCCGACCGGCGTCGGGCGCCCTCGCCCCGGCGGCTACCGCCTCGGCGACGGCGAGCTCGGCGACCTCGCCGCGTTCGCCCAGGGCCTCACCAAGCGCTCCGGTCTCCCGAGCGCCCCCTCCGGCGGCGGCCCCGGTCCCGGCGGCGCGCTCGAGCGCGCGATCTCGCGCTTCGAGGCCGGCCTTGAGCGGCCCGCGCTGCTCGAGGCCGTGTGCGACTACCTGCTCGCGCTCCGCTTCCTGCTCGAGGATGGCGGGCCCGCCAATGTCGGGATGCCGATGCGCGTCGCGGCACTGTGCGCCGAGGCGGACGCGCGGCCGAAGGTCCGCGAGACCGTCGTCCGCGCCCAGGCGCTGGAGCGCGAGCTGATGAGCGGCGGCGTCCCCGCCGCCGGCGGCTCGCCGCTGGAGCTCGTCTCCGAGCTCGAGGCGCTGCTCCGCCGCATGCTCCGCGACGCCGTGATCGGCGAGCTCGGCGAGGACCTGCGCGCGGCGGCGGATGAGATCCTGCTCGCGGACGGTCTCGCCGCGGGCGAGGGCGCGGCGACGATGCGCGGCGCGACGGCGGAGTGGGACGCGATCGTCGCCGAGGAACCGGCGATCCCGGTCGACGAGCCGATCGAGGTGCACGAGATCGCCCCCGAGCCGATCCAAGTGCAGGAGGTTGCAAAGTCGGCGGCGAAGGGGACCGCTGAGGAGACGGCCGTCACGGACGCCCTCGACGCGAGCTGGGAGATCGCGGAGGAGCGGATCGGGCTTTCCGAGCCCGTGCCCGAGTCAAAGGAGACCCAGATGCCCACCCCAGACGCGATTGACGAACAGCCGACGAACGTCGACACGGATTGGCTCAGCGAGGTCGATGACTCCGCGGATCCGGTCGACATCGACTGGCCCGAGCGCCCAGAGGCGCTGCGGCTGCTCGACCAGCGGCCGGCGGAGCGCGAGCGCGCCCGCAGGCGGGTGCGCCACCTCTTCCCGCGGCCCGAGACCACGGAGTGGTCGGTGACCGAGCTCCGCTACAGCCGCAAGCGAGCGGTGGGCTGAGGCCGGCCGCGAGCAAGGACTTTCCTCCCCACCAGCACGGAGTCCCAGGAGCGCGCGGGGCCCTGAGCCGTCAGGCAGACGGCGGGGCCTCGCGCCATTTTCAGCAAGTCAGGCGCGGATCAGGGCCCGCTCGGCGAACAGGTACTGGTTCACGGCCTCGAGCCCGCCGAGGTCGTGGACGTCGTCGTCGAGGTAGGGGACCTCAATCACCCGCCGCGCGCGCAGCTCCCTGGTCAGGTGCTCGATGTTGCGGCGGTCGCGGTCGGCGAGGGCGCGGAAGTCCTCGAGGTTCGCGACCACGCGCTGAATCAGATCGAGCTCGGGGTCAGAGCCGCCGAGCAGCTGCGTCAGCTCGCCCGCGACGCTCGGGTCACCCTCTCCGCTGTGCCCCGTCTCGTGGACCCTGTTCACGATCACGCCGCCGAACGGGAGCTCGGCCTCGACGAGCTTGCGGTGAAAGAACACGGCCTCGTCGATCGGCTCACCCTGGGGGCCGCAGACGACCAGGAACGTCGTCTTCGAGTCTCCGAGCAGCTCGTTGACGCGCTTCGCGCGCTGCTGGAAGCCGCCGACCATGCCGCTGAACGCCTGGAAGAACTCGGAGATGTCCTCGAGCACCTCCACGCCGGTGACCCGGCGCAGGATCGAGAACATCATCGACGTGCCGCGCCCGAACAGCTTCATCCCGAAGCCCGTCGGTCGCATGAACACCTGCAGCGAGCGCCCCTCGATGAACTGCGTCAACCGCTTCGGCGCCTCGAGGAAGTCGAGCGCGTCGCGGCTCGGGGGCGTGTCGAGCACCAGCAGGTCGTAGCGGTCCTCCTGGTGGAGCTCGAACAGCTTCTCCATCGCCATGTACTCCTGCGAGCCCGCGAGCGCGGTCGAGATCTGGCGGTAGATCCGGTTCTCGAGGATCCGATCGCGCGACTCCTCGTCTGGCGCGTGCTTGCGGACGAGCTCGTCGAAGGTCTGCTTCGCGTCAAGCATCATCGCCCACAGCTCGCCGCCGTTGGTGTCGAGGCCGGCCTGCTCGAACAGCGCCGGGTCGACGCGGCGCTCGGTATTGCCGAGCTCGGGCAGGCCGAGGGAGTCGGCGAGCCGCTTCGCGGGGTCGATCGTCAGCACCGCGACCTTCTTGCCGCGCGTCGCCATCCCAACCGCGATCGCCGCCGAGGTCGTCGTCTTGCCGACCCCGCCCGAGCCGGCGCAGATGCAGACGTCCTTGCCCGCGAGCAGCTCGGCGACGCCGGCGCTCACGTCAGCGCACCCGCCAGGGCCTCGATGCCCGGCACGCCGAGCTCGGGCTCGAACACGAACGGGAGCGTCTTCACCGGGGCGCTGACGAGCCCCTCGAGGCGCCGGAGCTGCTCGCGCTGGCAGCCGGCGCGCCTGCGCTCGCTGAGCGCCGCACGAATCGCCGCCCGCGCGGCGTCGCTTCCGTCATCGTCCGCGCCCGCCAGCCGCTCCTCGTCGGCGGCCGAGAAGCGCTCCGGGTAGAGCGCGTTCATGTACACGCGGTCGACCGCGACGCCGACGTCGTTGGTCAGCTTGCCCTCGAGCAGCGCTGACTCGTTCACGGGCATCTCCTCGGGGATCGCGACGATCACGGCGCCGGTCGCGTCGTGGTCGGTGATCATCGCGTCGAGCGCCAGCGCCTGCGAGTGGATCGGCCCGACGCGGGCGATCGACGCGAAGCTGCGCGGTGTCTCGAGGAAGCCGATCCCGTGTCCGGTCGCGGGCGCGTCGACGATCACGAGGTCGTACTTGCGCCCCTTCTTGACCTTGCGCTCGGCGCGCGAGAGCTCCCAGATCTTCCCGATCGTCAGCAGCTCGCGCAGGCCCGGGGTCGCGGCGGCGAAGTAGTTGAAGATCTTGCTGCGCACGAGCAGGTCGCGCATCGCCCTGAGCTTGAGCTGGAGCAGCAGGTACTCGCGCAGCGAGTTGTCGGGGTCGATCGAGATCGCCCACAGGTCCTCGGCCATCTCGACCTCGTGAAAGCCGACCTCGGCGCGGTGGAAGATCTTCGAGGTGTGCTCCTGAGCGGCGACCTCGCAGACGATCGTGCGCTTGCCGCGCGCCGCCGCGGCGAGTCCGAGCGCGAGCGACACGGTCGTCTTCCCGACGCCGCCCTTGCCGGTGACGAACACGATCCGCTTGTCGAGCAGGTCTGGCACCGGTGCATTCTGCCCAGGCGTCGCCGAACCATGCATGCCGAAGGGGAGGAATGTGCGTGCGGCGTGCGAATACGGGCTTGCAGATGGGCATTCTCAGCCTAGGGACAAGCGATGCAACCCGTGACGGCGGCACGGCCACGGCCGTGGACGACGCCCAGCGCCTCGATCCCGACGAGGTGATGGCGCCGATCCCGCCGCGCAAGAAGGGCAAGGGCAAGGGCAAGGGCTCCGCGGACGCCAAGGGCAGGGGCAAGGGCAAGAAGGGCAAGGGGAAGGCGTCGAAGAAGAGCTCGAAGAAGGCCGCGCCGGCGACCGTGATCGCGTTCGCGAACCAGAAGGGGGGCGTCGCGAAGACGACGACGACGCTCAACCTCGCGGTCGCGTTCCGCGAGTCCGGCCACGACGTGCTCGCCGTCGACCTCGACCCGCAGGGCAACCTGACGATGTGCCAGGGCATCGACCCCGACAAGGTCGAGAAGAGCATGTACGACGTCCTCGTCGAGCGCACGCCGATCACCGAGGTCGTCGCCGAGCGCGAGATCGACCTCGCCGTCGCCTCGATCGACCTCGCGGGCGCGGAGATTGCGATGAGCACGCAGATTGGCCGCGAGCGGGCGCTCGAGAAGGCGCTCGCCGAGGTCCGCAACGACTACGACTTCATCTGCATCGACACCCCCCCGAGCCTCGGGCTCCTGACCGTCAACGCGCTCACCGCGGCGGACAAAGTGATCGTCCCCGTCCAATGCGAGTATCTCTCCATGCGCGGTCTCGTGCAGCTCCAGAACACGCTGGAGATGATTCGCGAGAACCTGAACCCCGGGGTGAAGATCGAGGGGATCCTGCCGACGATGCTCGACTCGCGCACCGTCCACGCGCAGGAGGCGGTCGAGATCCTCGAGGAGAACTTCGGCGACCTGATCTTCAAGTCCCGGATCCGCAAGGCAATCAAGTTCGCCGAGGCGCCGGTGAAGGGCACTTCGGTTCTCAAGTACGACCCGAAGGGCAATGCGGCCAAGTACTACCGCGACCTGGCGACGGAGGTGCTGAGCGATGGGGCGTCGTAAGCGCGCGAGCATGCGCGAGGGCCCGCTGGCGGACCTGTTCCGCTCCACGACCGCGTCGCAGGAGGCGGTCGGCGAGGAGGCCGGCGAGCATCAGGTGGAGCCGGTTGAGGATGATCCGACGATGGAGCCGAGCGCCAACGGCAACGGCGCGGCGGGTCACGACGAGATCCCCGAGCCCGAGGAGCTGAACGTCTACCGCGTCGAGGACGAGGCCGACGCCGAGAAGCCCGTAGACGAGGTCGAGGCGGTCGAGGCGGCCGTCGAGCCGGTCGAGGAGACCGAGGACGCCGTCGAGACCGAGGAGAACACCGAGGACGACGTCGAGGAGACCGAGGAGGGGGGGCGCAACGGCCTCCAGCACATCTTCGCCGGCGAGGAGTCGGGCGGCGGCGAGCTCGAGAGTCCGCTCGACGAGCCGGCGTACGGCCGCACCGAGCCGCACGCGGCACGCTCGTTCGCGACTCCGAAGATGCGTCTGCCTGTGCTCCGCGTCGTCGGCGTCGGCGGCGCCGGCGTCAACGCCGTCAATCGGATGGTCGAGGCGCAGATCTCCGGGGTCGAGTTCCTGGCGATCAACACCGACCTTCAGTCGCTCCAGCAGAGCACCGCCGACGTCACCGTGCACATCGGCGGCGAGGTCACACGCGGGCTCGGCTCGGGCTCGGTGCCCGACCTCGGCCACAAGGCCGCGTTCGAGGACCAGGACAAGATCAAGCGGCTGCTCAAGGGCTCGGACATGGTTTTCGTCACCGCCGGGGTCGGCGGGGGCACCGGGACCGGCGCGGCGCCGGTCGTCGCGCGGCTCGCGCGGGCCGTCGGGGCGCTGACGGTCGGGATCGTCACGAAGCCGTTCGGGTTCGAGGGCTCGCGGCGGATGAAGCAGGCCGAGGCGGGCGCCGATGCCCTGGCCGAGGAGGTCGACACTCTGATCGTCGTCCCGAACGAGCGCCTCCTGTCGATCCTCTCGCGCAGCACATCCGTGATCGACGCCTTCAAGGTCGCCGACGACGTCCTCCGCCAGGGCGTGCAGGGGATCGCGGACCTCGTCACGCTCCCCGCGGTGATCAACCTCGACTTCGCCGACGTGCGCACGATCATGCGCGAGGCCGGCCCGGCGATCCTCGGGATCGGGATGGGGACCGGCGACAGCCGCGCCGTGTTCGCGGCCGAGCGCGCCGTCTCATCGCCGCTGCTCGACTCCTCGGTCGACGGCGCGCGCTCGATCCTGCTCTCGGTCACCGGGGGCAGCGACCTGTCGCTGATCGAGGTCTCTGAGGCGGCGAAGGTGATCCAGGAGGCTGCCCACCCCGACGCCAACATCATCTTCGGCGCCAACATCGACGACGAGCTCGACGAGCAGGTGTGGGTGACCGTGATCGCGACCCGCTTCGACGCGCGCGGCAGGCGCGCCGACGGTGGCTCCCGCTACAGCGGCGAGCATCGTGGGATGGCGTTCGAGCGCGAGCGCCGCACCGGACGCAGGCGTGAGTCCGGCGACAAGCCCGAGCTGCACGCCGGCGATCTCGGGATCGAAGCTCCCGAGTTCGAGCCCTCGAAATAGCCGCGCGCGGCGCGATCGCCGCCGGGCACCCGCTCACGGCTCAGGCGGGCGCCGAGATCCTGCGCGCCGGCGGCAACGCCGTCGACGCCGCGGTCTGCGCGGTCCTCGCCTCGTTCGCGACCGAGAGCCCGCTGACCGGTCTCGGGGCCGGCGGGTTCATGCTCGTCCACGACAGCAGCGGCGGCGAGGACGTGCTGCTCGACTTCTTCGTCGCGGTTCCCGGTCGCGGGGGCGTCGAGCGCGGCGCCGAGCTCGTCCCGATCTCGGTCATCTTCGACGAGACGCCGCAGGTGTTCAACATCGGCGCGGCGTCGTGCGGCGTCCCCGGGACCGCGGCCGGGCTGACCGAGGCCCTGCGACGCTTCGGCACCGCGACGATTGCCGATCTGATCGGGCCGGCGGTGGGCTTCGCGCGCGACGGGGTTGAGATCAACGCCCAGCAGGCCTACCTCCTCGACCTGCTCGATCCGATCCTGACCGAGTACCCCGAGTCGCGGACGCTTTACGCGCCCGAGGGGGCGATCCTCGGCGAGGGCGACGTGTTCACCTTCCCCGATCTCGCCGACGCGCTCGAGCTGCTCGCCGAGCGCGGGCCGGAGCCGTTCTACCGCGGCGACGTCGCGCGCGCGGTCACCGAGTGGGTGCTCGAGCGCGGCGGGACGCTGGGCCCCGAGGACATGGCCGCGTACGAGCCGATCGCGCGCGACCCGGTGCGGGCGGCGTTCCGCGGCCGCGACGTGCTCACCAACCCGCCGCCGTCCTCGGGCGGGATCCTGATCGCGCTCTGCCTCGACCTGCTCGAGCGGCGCGGCTCGGCGGGTGTCGAGGCGGTCGTGAGCGCGATGGAGGCGGCGAACGCGGCCCGGACCGAGGCGTTCCACGCCGGGCTGTACGAGTCGGGGTACGCGCAGCGCTTCCTCTCCGAGGAGCGGCTCGGTTCGACGACGCACATCACCGTCGTCGACGCCGACGGACGCTGCGCGGCGGTCACGTGCTCGAACGGGACCGGCTCGGGGATGCTCGTCCCCGGCACCGGCATCCACGTCAACAACATGCTCGGCGAGGAGGACCTGAACCCGCTCGGCTTCCACGCGCTCCCGCCCGGGCGCCGCGTGACCTCGATGATGGCGCCGACGATCGTACTCCGGGAGGGTGAGCTCGAGGCGGGGCTCGGCAGTGGTGGCTCGAACCGGATCCGCTCCGCGGTCCTCCAGGTCGTGCTGCGCCTCGTCGTCGACGGGTTCGCGGCGCAGGACGCAGTCGACGCGGGGCGCGTCCACTTCGAGGCCGGTGTCGTCCAGGCCGAGCCGGGGGTGGACCCCGACGCGCTCGAGCGGCTCGAGGGCCGCGGCTACGCGGTCGCGCGCTGGAAGCGCCGCAACCTCTTCTTCGGGGGCGCCCACGCGGTCGCCCGCGACCCCCGCACGGGCGCGCTCGAGGGCGGCGGCGACCCGCGGCGCGGCGGCAGCGAGATCGTCCTCTGATTGGACGCCCGCCCGGCGGCGCACTCGTTCGGCGTCAAGCGCGCGCGGTAGGCGACCCGCGTGCATATGCTGCCCCTCGTGACGGTGAGCTCGAGGCGGGCGGCACGCGTGGCGGCGACGTTGATCGCGCCGGCGCTGATGCTCACCGGCACCACGGAGGCCGTCGCGGCGCCAGTCACCCAGGGCGTCTCAGCGAGCGCCCAGGCCGACGCCCTCACCTATTGGACTCCAAAGCGGATGCGCGAGGCCGACCCGGCCGATATCGCGGTCCCCGGTGACGCCGGCTCAGCGGCCGCGAAGCGCGCAGGGCAGCAGCCGCGCTCGACGATCCCGTACACGAGCTCGGAGGTCACCGATCCGACCTCGACCGAGAACCGCGTCTTCGGGAAGGTGTTCTTCCACGACCCTGTCGACGGGAACAACTACGAGTGCTCGGGGACCGCGATCCACTCGGACGGGCAGAACATGGTCTCGACCGCGGGCCATTGCGTCTATGCGGGCGCGTTCGTCACCAACTGGGTCTTCGCGCCCGGCTTCCACGACGGCATTGACCCGTTCGGCCTCTGGGCGGCGACCAACCTCACCGCGCCCTCCGGCTGGGTGAGCTCGATCACGTGCACGCCGTCCCAGTCGTTCGAGAACTGCGCCAACTTCGACTACGACATCGGCGGGGCGACGACCGCCCCGAACTCGAGCGGCCAGCTGCTGGAGAACGTCGTCGGCGCGAAGCTCGTTGGCTTCGACCAGCCGCGCGACCAGCACTACCAGGCCTATGGCTACCCCGGCGTGCCGAACCTCGGCGTCGTCCCGCCGCAGCTCTTCAACGGCAGCAAGCTGTGGACGTGCGACTCCGAGTACGGCGGCTCGGACGGCCGCGACCCGGCCGGCGGGCCGGCGCCGATGGTGATCGGGTGCGACATGACCGCGGGCTCAAGCGGCGGTGGCTGGATCGTCGGGAACGACTGCCTGCAGGGGTTGAACAGCTACGGCTACCCGAGCCAGCCCGCGCGGCTCTACGGTCCCTACTTCGGCGAGGCTGCGCAGAACGTCTACGCGCAGCCGGACCCGACGGTGAAGGCGAAGATCACCTCGCACCCGAAATCCAAGAGCTCGAAGCCGAAGGCGAAGTTCAAGTTCAAGGTCGCGAACGCGAGCAGCGAGGAGCTCGAGTGCTTCGCGACGAGCCTGCAGTGCAAGCTCGACAGCAAGGCGTGGAAGGACTGCTCGAAGGGCCACAAGACGTACAAGAAGCTCGGCCGCGGCAAGCACACGTTCAAGGTCCGCGCCGAGGTCGACAAGGTCGGCGTGACCTCGAAGAAGAAGAAGTTCAAGTTCAGGGTCACCTGACCGACTTCGAGGCCGAGGGCCTGCTCGAGGGCCTGGACGGCCGCGAGCGCGAGGCCCGCCTGCGGCTGCTCGAGGGGCTCTACGCCGACGGCGTCTCGCTCGAGGAGCTGAAGGAGGCGGTGGCCGAGGAGCGCCTCGCGCTGCTCCCCGTCGACCGCGTTCTCGCGGGCGAGGGACGCCGCTTCACAGCCGCAGAGGCCGCCGAGCGCGCAGGGGTCGAGCTCGAGTTCATGATTCGAATCCGCCGCGCGCTCGGGCTCTCGGTCCCCGAGCGCGACGCGGCCGAGTTCACCGAGGAGGACGTCGACGCCGCGAGAATGGCCGACTCCTTCCGCGAGGCCGGACTGCCCGAGGAGGGGATCGTCGAGGTCTCGCGCGTGATCGGGATGGCGATGGCCCAGGTCGCAGACGCCAACCGCCAGCTGATCCGGGAGGCGCTCGTCGAAGCGGGGGACACCGAGCTCGACGTCGGCCTGCGCTTCGCCCACGCGGCGGAGGAGCTGATCCCGATGCTGGGGCCGGTGCTCCAGTACGTGCTCGCGGCCCACCAGCGCGAGATGATCCGCAACGACGTCGTCGGGCGCGCCGAGCTCGCCGCGGGCGAGCTCTCGGGCTTCCGCGTGAGCACGGTCTGCTTCGCCGACCTCGTCGAGTTCACGCGCCTCGGCGAGCACTTGATGGCCGACGAGCTCGCGGCGGTGACCGGGCGCTTCTCCGAGATCGCCGCCGAGGTCGCCGACGCCCCCGTCCGGCTCGTGAAGCTGATCGGTGACGCCGCGATGCTCGTCTCAGCCGACAGCGACGCGATTCTCGACGCCGCGCTGACGCTGATCGACGAGGTCGAGGAGGAGGGGGAGGAGTTCCCGATGGTTCGCGCCGGCGTCGCCCGCGGCCCCGCGCTCCCGCAGGGGGGCGACTGGTACGGGCACACGGTCAACCTCGCGAGCAGACTGACCGGGCTCGCTTATCCCGGCAGCGTCCTCGCCTCGAAGGACGTGCGCGACGCGGCCACCAAGGAGCGCTACCGGTGGTCCAATGCGGGCAAGCGCAAGCTGAAGGGAATCTCGGAGCCCGTACGCGTGTTCCGTGTCCGCGGCGACGGCGACGAGCCGGACCCGGAAAGCGAGCACGTAGAGGGGCACGATTAGCGGCCGCTTAGGCCGGTTTGCAACCCTAAGACGCGGTGCTACTCCTCGTCCTGTTTGGATTCGTCGCCGGAGCAGGCACGGCGCTGTCGCCCTGCGTGCTGCCCGTGCTCCCCGCCGTGCTCGCCGCGGGGACGACCGGCGGCAGGCGGCGGCCCCTCGGCGTCGTCACCGGGCTCGCGCTCTCGTTCACGTTCGCGACCGTCGCGCTCGTCTACCTGATCGATGCGCTTGGGCTCCCGAACGACCTCGCCCGCACGCTCGCGATCATCGTCCTCGCCGGGTTCGGGATCACGCTGCTGATTCCCAGCGTGTCGGCGCGGATCGAGGCCTACGCCTCGCGGCTCCCGGTCTCGCCGATCGTCCGCGGCCGCGACGGCTTCGTGTCCGGGTTCGTTCTCGGGGGAAGCCTCGGGTTCGTGTACGCGCCGTGCGCGGGACCGATCCTCGCCGCGGTGATCACGGTCTCGGCGGCGCAGGACTTCACCGTCGGGCGGCTCGCGGTCGCGTTCGCGTACGGGATCGGCTCCGCCGTCGTCCTCTACGCGCTGATGCTCGGCGGGCGCCGGCTCAGCGATCACCTGTCCGCGTATCGCGGGCGTGTCCAGACGGTGATGGGCGTGGTGATGATCTCGATCGCGGCGCTGATGTTCGCCAACCTCGACATCAAGTTCGAGAACGCGGTCGCGATGGACCTCCCGGCGGTTCTCGTCAGCCCGACCTCGAAGCTCGAGGACAGCGGCGCCGTGTCCAACGACATCTCCTCGCTGCGCGGCGGCGGGCACACGAGCACAGAGGCCGGAGCCGCTGAGGCGGCGGCCGGCAAGCGGCTGCCCGACCTCGGCAAGGCACCCGAGTTCACCGACAACCAGCAGTGGTTCAACACCCCCGGCGGGCGCGCGCTCAGCCTCTCGCAGCTCGAGCGGCAGAACCGCGTCGTCCTCGTCGACTTCTGGACCTACACCTGCATCAACTGCATCCGCACGCTTCCATATGTCGAGGCCTGGGACCGGCGCTACCGCGACAAGGGGCTGACCGTGGTCGGCGTCCACACGCCTGAGTTCCCGTTCGAGAAGGAGGCCTCGAACGTCCAGACGGCCATCAACGACGACGGCATCCACTACCCCGTCGCCCAGGACAACGACTACGGGACCTGGAACGCATACGGCAACCAGTACTGGCCCGCGCACTACCTGATCGACGCGAACGGCAACGTGCGCTACGTCCACTTCGGCGAGGGCGACTACGGCGCGACCGAGACCGCAATCCGCGACCTGCTCGCGGCGGCGGGTCACCGGGACGTCGGGACCAAGAACGCCAGCGTCAAGGCGGTTGCACCCTCGCGTACGACGACGACGCCCGAGACCTACCTCGGCTCGGGCAAGGCGAGGGGGTTCGTCAACGGCCCGATCAAGCCCGGGATACACGACTATGGGACCCTGCCCGCGAAGCTGCCGCCCGACAAGCTCGCGTACGGCGGGCGCTGGCAGATCACCGGCGAGTCGGCGACCGCCGACTCGGGCGCGCGGCTCGATCTCAACTTCGGCGCCCGCCGCGTCTATCTGGTGATGGGCTCGACTGGCGGCCCGCGCAGCGTCAGAGTGCTGCTCGACGGCAGGCCGATCCCCTCCTCGCGCGCGGGCAAGGACGTCCACGGCGGGGTCGCGACGGTCACCGGCCAGCGCCTCTACGACCTCGTCGACCTGCCGCGCGTCGGGCGCCACAAGCTGACGCTCGAGCCCGCCGCCGGGACGATCGGCTACTCGTTCACCTTCGGTTAGGCGAGGCGACTAGCCACAGGGCACGCCGCGCGCGTGGGCGAGGTCGCAGTACGCCCGCTTGCGCTTGCCGTTTTCCTCGGTGATCCCGAACCCGCTCTCGCCGCTCGCCTTCGGTCCCGTGTCGCGGAAGCGGTGGACGACGACGGCCGGGATGTTGAGGCCCTGGACGCGGCGGAAGAGCTGGTAGATGTTGACCAGGGCGCTCGCCTGCTGGCCCTCGGTGTAGTCATCCTTGCCGCTCATCGAGACGCCATACTCGGTCACCCAGAGCGGCGTCGATGCGGCGTTGTTCTCCTGCAGCACGTCGAGGATCTGCGCGAGCCGGATCCGGACGTTGCCGAGGTAGTCCTTGTGGAACGCCTTGTGAGGATAGACGTGGATCCCGATCGCGTCGACGTCGTTGAGCGCACCCTTGTCGAACAGCCGCCGCAGGAAGGTCTCGGTCGAGAGCCCGTCGCTGTCGTCGCTGAGGCTCGACGCGAGTCCGCCCGAGACCACGTTCATGCCCGGGTTCACGGCGTGGATCGCTGGGGCGACGGTCTTCAGCATGTCGGCGTACTGTCCCGGATCGACATCGGTGCCCCAGAAGCGGTCGTTGCTGGGCTCGTTCCAGACCTCGAACCCGGCCGCGAGCGGGTAGCGGCGCACCGCGAGCTGCGCGAAGTGGGCGAAGTCGGAGAAGTGGTTGGCGCTCGGATGCTCGGAGTTGCAGTGCCCCGGGTCGGGCTGGTCCCAGCACGGCGCTCCGTAGAGCAGGAACAGCGGTCGGATGCCATCGGCGAGCATCCGCGCGTAGGTCTGGTCGTACGGCGCCCACTCGTATTGGCCCGGCTGGTACTCGACCGATGCCCACGTCAGCTGGGTGCGGCCGACGTTGGCGCCGAGGCCCGGCAGCTCGTCGATCATCGACGTCTTCGCGACGAACCCGTCGTTGGCGCCGAACAGCGCCGGCTGCGGGCCGAGCTGGGGATTGAGCGGGATCTCCTTCGTGAGCCGGTTCGTGCACGCCGGAATCAGCCACTCCTTGCCGTGAATCAGGAACCGGGCCTTCTCGCGGCACTTGTACGGCACGTTGCCGGGCCAGCGCCCGTGCGCGTACCAGCGGCAGATGAACCGGGTGTGGTTGTTGTTGCAGCCGGAGGCGCGGATGTGCTTGTAGCCGCGCTTCTTGAGCTGGCGCTTGAGCCCCTTCTTGACGCTCGAGTTCGTCGGGATCGCGCCGCTGGTCGCCGCCTCCGCGATCAGCAGGCACGCAAGGGCGGCAATCGCCGCCACGACGCCCGCGCCAATACGTCGTCCCGCCCGCATAGAGCCACGTATCGGCATGCCCGGATTGATCATGAGAAAACCTCTCGACAGGGGCTGCGGGGGGTCGGTCGAACGTCCAGTGGGGACGTCAGCGCGTGCCTCGTTGCTTCCGTCCCGAGAGCACGAGGTTGTAGAACAGCGCCGGCGGCAGCATCGGCTCCAGCAACGCGGTGTCGATGCGTTGCAGCCCAAGGTAGCTGCGGAAGGCGAACGTCTGCCACTTCCATGGGATCCGCTGCGGGTCGGCCGTCGCCTCGAGCGAGCGCAGGACCCAGCCGTAGGCGTTTGCGAGCAGCTCCTCGCCGCGGATCGCGACATCGTAGAAGCCGGCGTTTGCGAGCAGCTCGCGCAGGCCGGCGGGGGAGAACGAGTGCACGTCGACCTCCATCTCCAGCTCCTCCCCGGAGCCGTTGCCGACGGCCGACGTCGTGGCGGCGGGGCGCGGCGGGACGCCGACGAGCCGTCGCCACAGGGGCGAGACGGCGCGCGCGCCGCGCTTCGGGATCGCGGCGACCACGTCGCCGTAGCGGGAGGGCTCGCCGCAGAACGCGATCGTGCCGCCGGGGCGGAGCACGCGGTGGAACTCGTCGAACGCGCGCTCGAGATCGGGGATGTGGTGGAGCACAGCGTGCCCGAAGACGAGGTCGAAGCTCGCGTCGTCGAACGGCAATCGCTCCGCCTCTGTGCACGCGGTCGCGACGGTGAGCCCGCGTTCGGCCGCCGACTCGCTCAGCTTCGCGAGCATCCCGGTTGAGATGTCGGTCGCGGTCGCGCGCTCGATCATCCCCAGTTGCAGCAGGTTGAGCGTGAAGTAGCCGGTCCCCGACCCGATCTCGAGCGCGTCGCTGAACGGCTGCGCGGGCCAGCCGCTGAGCGCCTTCTCCATCTTCGCGCGGACCTGCTGCTGGCCGATCGACCCGAAGTCGATTCCCCACTTCGAGTCGTAGCTGTGGGCCGCCGCATCGTGGTAGAGGCTGTTGACGTGCTTGATGCGCTCGGCCGAGACAGGCGGCGGCGATGACGATTCAGATGCCATCGAGCCGAGCACTATAGGGGCGCTGCACGCCCAGAGACTCGGGTTCTTAGACTCGGGTTCTGGACCACGTGCAGCAGAACCAGCCGCCGGGCGTCCCGCCCCTCGAGTTGACCGGCGAGCGGACGCTCCCCGACGTCCCCGAGGAGAACTACTGGTTTCGCCGCCACCTCGCGGTCTACGAGTGGATCGCCGGGCGCTGCGACGGGCTCGACGTGATCGACCTCGCGTGCGGCGAGGGCTACGGCTCCGACCTGCTCGCGACGCGCGCGGCCAGCGTCGTCGGGGTCGACGCGAACCCGGAGGCCCACGAGCACGCCCGGCGGCGCTACCGGCGGCGGAACCTGCGCTTCGAGCGCGGGCTGATCGAGGATGTCGAGGGCCCGGCCGGCGCGATCGTCTTCCTGCAGACGATCGAGCATGTCCACGAGCCGCAGAGGCTGCTGCGTTCGATCGCCGAGGCGGCGCCGGTCGCCTACGTCTCGACCCCGAACCGGCTCACGCTCGCGCCGCCGGGCGCCGAGAAGTCCGGCAATCCCTGGCATCTGCGCGAGTACGCGATCGAGGAGTACCGGGCGCTGCTTGAGCCGTGCTTCTCGGACGTGCGGATCCTCGGCCTGTTCCATGCCCGGCGCCTGCGCGCGCACGAGCTCGCGATCCGGCTCGGCTGGGACCGCGTCCACCCGGCGCTGCGGATCACGAAGCCGTTCTACGACCGCTTCGTCCCCGCGATCGCGACCTCCGACTTCAGACTCGCCCCCGACCACCTCGAGCGCGCGCTGGACTTCGTTGCCGTCTGCCGTGCCTGAAGAATCAATGCCCGCCGGTTCCTCCGCTACCGCGTCCGGGCCGTCGGGGTCAGCGGCACCCGATGCGGTTGGTGATTTGGCGATCGTCCTGCACTCGCACATGCCCTACGTGGAGGGGTTCGGGACGTATCCGTTCGGCGAGGAGTGGCTGTTCGACGCCTTCGTGCGCTCGCACCTGCCGGTGCTCGAGCGCGCGCGCGACCTGACGCTGACCGTCTCGCCGGTGCTCGCCGACCAGCTCGAGGCCGGCGGCGTCCCCGGGCGGATGCGCGAGTTCGTCGCCGCGCACCGCATCGGCGCCGCCGAGCGCGACGCCGCCGAGGCCCCGGAGCGGGAGCGCCCGGCGGCCCGCGCCCAGGCGGAGCGCTACCGCGATGCGCTCGCGCGCCTCGACGAGCTCGGTGGCGTACCCCTCGACGCCTTCCGCGCTGCGCGCGACCGCGGGGTCGAGCTCGCCGCATCGGCCGCGACTCACGCGGTGCTGCCGCTCGTCGCGACCGATGCCGGCGTCTGGCTCCAGATCGATGCGGGGGTGCGCTCGCACACCCGTCGCTTCGGCGCCCCGGCCGGGTTCTGGCTCCCCGAGTGCGCCTACCGCGCCGGGCTCGAGTCCGCGCTGGCCGAGGCCGGGATCGGCTGGTTCTGCGTCGACCAGAGCGCCGAGCAGCCGGATTCGCTTGCGGCCCTGTCGCCGGTTCGCACGGCGGCCGGCCCGGTCGCGTTCCCGATCGACTGGGAGACGATCGAGCGCGTGTGGTCGCGCGGCGGATATCCATCCGACCCCGCCTACGCCCAGTTCGCCGGCCTGTCGAACAACGGCACGCGGCTGTGGGCGATCGAGGGTGGGCCCTACGAGCCCGAGCTTGCGGCCCGTCGGGCGCGCGAGCACGCGGGTGCGTTCGCCGACGTCGTAGCAATGCGCCTCGCGCGCCACCGCCAGGAGCTCGGCCGCCGGGGCTTGGTCACGTTCGCGACCGACGCCGAGCTGCTCGGACATTGGTGGAGCGAGGGGCCGCTATGGCTCGAGGCGCTGATCGAGGCGGCGCCCGCCCGCGGGATCGAGCTCGTGACGCTGTCGCGGGCACTCGAGCGCCACGAGCCGGATGCCGAGACCAACGAAAATGGGCGCGCGCTCCGCCCGTCAACCTGGGGCGAGGACAAGGACCTATCGACCTGGGACGCCCCCGCGGTCGCCGACCTCGCGTGGGCGTCGCGGCGGCTCGAGCTGCGGTTGCTGCGCGAGCTCGGGGCGGGGCGGCTCTCGCGCGCGGCGGCGATGCGCGCGACCCGCGAGCTGCTCGCCGTGCAGTCGAGCGATTGGGCTTTTCTCGATTCGCGCCGCGAGGCCGGCGACTACCCCTATCGTCGCGCGACTGAGCACGCGGAGGCGCTCCTCGAGGCCATAGACTCTCCCGCGCCGGACCCTCGGATGCGCAACCTGGCACCAGATCTCAGTCTCGTCCCGCTGCTGGAGCCGTAGCGGTCTCCGCACGCGCGAACGTGACCAGAGTCCTGACGCTGAGCTGGGAGTACCCGCCCCTGATCGAGGGTGGGCTGGCGCGGCACGTGCGAAAGCTCTCCGAGAGCCTCGCGGAGCTCGGGACCGAGGTCCACGTTCTGACGCGCGGCGGAGAGGAGTCACCGCCCGAGGAGGTGATGCGCGGCGTGACGATTCACCGCGTCCGCGAGCCGACCCGGCCGCGCGAGCTCGGCGAGTTCGTCGCCTGGGTCGAGCGCATGAACGCCGACATGCTCGCTGCGGGGGTCGAGCTCGGCGACCGCTACGACTTCGATCTCGTCCACGGTCACGACTGGCTCGTAGCCGGCGCCTGCGACCACCTCGCGCGCCGCTTCGATGCCCCGCTCGTGACGACGATCCACGCGACCGAGCACGGCCGCCACCAGGGCTGGGTCGACGAGCACCCGCAGTCGCACATCCACGGCGTCGAGCAGTGGATCACCAACCGCGCCGACCGCGTGATCGCGTGCTCGTCCTACATGCGCGAGCAGATCGCTGACATCTTCGGCGTTCCCGAGCAGCGGATCTCGGTGATCGCCAACGGGATCGACCCGGAGGACCTGCAGACGCTCGACACGAACGGTCTCCAGCGGCTGCGCGCCGACTTCGCCGCGCCGGACGAGCTGCTCGTGCTGCTGATCGGGCGGCTCGTCTACGAGAAGGGCTTCCAGCTCGCGCTCGAGGCGATGCCGACGCTGATCGAGCGGCTCCCGAACACCCGCTTCCTCGTCGCCGGGTCCGGGACGCACGAGGCGCAGCTCCGCAGCCAGGCGGACGAGCTCGGGCTGATGGACCACGGGACGTTCCTTGGGTGGATCGGCGACGATGTCCTGCACTCCCTGTACCGGATCGCCGACGTCTGCGTGGTGCCGTCGATCTACGAGCCCTTCGGCCTCGTCGCGCTCGAGGCGATGGCGTCGGGATGCCCGTGCATCGTCGCCGACACCGGCGGCCTGCGCGAGGTCGTCGTTCACGACGAGGTCGGGCTGCGGTTCACGTCCGGCGACCCCGACTCGCTGGCCGCCGTCACCGAGCGCGTGCTCTCCGACGCCGCCCTCGGCCGGCGCCTCGTCGCCGACGCGCTCGAGTACGTTCGCGGCTTCGACTGGCTCGACGTCGCGGAGCGGACCCAGGAGCAGTACTTCGCCCTCACCGCCCAGCGCGTCTAGGCGCACGGCGCACCCAGGGCACCGCCCCGTCCGGCCGCCTCGGCACTCTCGGCGGAACTGTCGTTTCTGACTCGTTTCGGACTCGTTTCGGTCGACGCCGAAGGCGCGCAAGGCATCGACCACGCTCACGACATGGGCACAGAGGGAGGCCAACCCATAGACCCAGCGGACTGGCCGACTGCTCCGTGGCCCGACGAGAGCTCCCCCTCCCCGCCCAGGAGACTCCTTGTCCCCCTCGAGCTTGGATCCGCGCGGGGGATGGCTGCCGAGCGAAGCGCTGGTCGACAAGCGTGACCCGCTCCCCGACCCGCGGCGCGATCGACAGGTCAACACCCGCCTTGGCTGGTCGGACGACTCGCTGCTCCGCCAGGCCGCGCACATCTACAGCGTCACGCCGACGACGCTGGCGCGAATGCTGATCAAGCGGGGATCGCAGGCGATCTTCTCCGGCTTCTGGCTCGGGATCCAGCACGGCACCGACTCGCCCGAGGCCGAGGATCCGTCGTAGGCGTGCAGCCGTCCCGCGCGTGGCATAGGCTGCGCCCCGCAGCCGGTAGCGCGAGTTAGGAGGGTCGGTTCGCTGGTCGCCCTGGTCGATACCCGCCATGAGTACGACGATCTCGCTGGCCTGTACCTGCCGATCGGGATCGCCGTCGCGGTCATCGTCTTCGCCCTCTTCTTCTTCTGCATCGTCCGCTACCGCCGTCGCGACGACAGGCTGCCGCGCCAGCGCGACGGCTTCCCCGCGCTTGAGATCACCTACGCGCTGATCCTCGCCGCGATCGTCGTTGTCCTGCTCAGCGCGACCTTCAACACGGAGGACAAGGTCGACAAGGTCGAGGGCAACCCCGCGGTCAAGATCCACGTGACCGCGTTCCAGTGGGGCTGGCGGTTCACCTACCCCGGCGGCGCCAGCGAGGTCGGCGACCAGCGCCACCCTCCGACGCTCGTCGTCCCGACCAACGAGACGGTCCGCTTCATCCTCCACTCGCATGACGTGATCCACGCGTTCTGGGTCCCGAGCCTGAGGTTCAAGCGCGACGCGTTCCCGAAGCGGACGACCAGCTTCGACCTCGACTTCGACGGCTCGACGACCGGGCGCTGCGCGGAGTTCTGCGGGCTCGCGCACTCCGAGATGACCTTCGACGTCCTCGGGCTCTCGCCGCCGAAGTTCGAGGACTGGCTACGGACGAAGCAGAAGGCGAAGACGAAGGCGGCGCAGGGAGCCACCAGGGGCAGGGGCGCGTGATGGAGGTCCTGACCACACCCGGGCGTTTGCACGCGCGCCGCGGCCTGCTCGCCTGGGTCGCGACTACCGACCACAAGCGCGTCGCGGTGCGCATGCTCACGGTCGCGTTCCTGTTCTTCCTCCTCGGCGGGATCCTGGCGCTGATGATGCGCTCGGAGCTCGCCGAGCCGGGCCTGCAGCTGATCGGGCGGGACACCTACAACCAGCTGTTCACGATGCACGGGACGACGATGATCTACCTCGTCCTCGTCCCGGTCGCGCTCGCGATCGGCGTCTACCTTGTGCCGCTCCAGGTCGGGGCGGCGGAGATCGCGGCTCCCCGGTTCGCGCTCGCCGGCCACTGGCTGATCCTCGCGGGCGGGCTCACCCTGTACGCCGGGTTCGCCACCGACCACGGCGCAGGCAAGGCCGGGTGGACCGCCTACTACCCGCTCTCGGGATCGTCGGCGACGCCGGGGACCGGGGAGGACCTGTGGATCTTCGGCGTCATCCTCGCCGGGATCGGGATCACCCTGGTCGCGTTCTGCATCGCCGCCACGATCATCCGCCTCCGCGCCCCGGGAATGACGATGCTCCGCGTCCCCGTCTTCACCTGGACGATGCTGTCGACGGCGCTGATGACGCTGATGACCGTGCCGGTGATCGCGGTCGACATGGCGCTGCTGTTCGTCTCGCGCAAGTTCGGCGGCGTGTTCGAGTCCGCGGGCGGCCCGATCGCGTACCAGAACCTGTTCTGGTTCTTCGGCCACCCGGCCGTCTACATGATGTTCTTCCCGTTCCTCGGGATCTCGGCGGAGGTCGTGGCGACCTTCTCGCGCAAGAAGTTCGTCGGCTACAAGCCGCTCGTCATCGCGCTGCTCTTGTTCACGGGGCTCTCGATGAGCGTCTGGGGGCACCACATGTTCACGACCGGCCAGGTCGTCGACAAGTACTTCTCGCTCACCTCGACCGCGCTCGTCGTCCCGGCGGGTATCGAGTACTTCGCGGTCGTGGCGACGATGCTCGGCGGCGCGATCCTGCTCCGCGCGCCGATGCTGTTCGCGCTCGGCTTCTTCCTCCAGTTCCTGATCGGCGGCCTGACCGGGGTGATGGTCGCCTCGCCGCCGCTCGACTACCACCTCCAGGACAGCTACTTCGTCGTCGGCCACTTCCACTACACGCTGTTCGCGGGCAGCCTGTTCGGCGGCTTCGCCGGCGTCTACTACTGGTTCCCGAAGGTGACCGGGGCGATCTTGCGCGAGTCGCTGGGCAAGCTCCAGTTCGCGCTGATGGTGATCGGCGCCAACCTCACCTTCTTCCCGATGTTCCTCCTCGGCGAGAAGGGGATGCCGCGCCGCGTCGCCGACTACGACCCGCACGCGGGCTTCACGGGGCTGAACCGGCTGTCGACGATCGGCGCCTTCATCATCGCGCTCGGGATCCTCGTCTTCATCGTCAACCTCTACGTCTCGCTGCGAAAGCGCGAGCCCGCCGGGGACGATCCCTGGGAGGGGCACACGCTCGAGTGGTACACGAGCTCGCCGCCGCCGCGCCACAACTTTCGCTCGCTGCCGCCGATCCGCTCGTTCGCGCCCAACTTCGATCACCTCCACCCCGAGGCGGCCAAAGCCAAGGTGAAGAACGAATGAGGGACCGGATCCCGATCGAGTCGGTGTGGATCGGCGGCTTCGGGCTCTGGCTCGGGGTGCTGGCGACGATCCTGTGGCTGTGGAACGGCGACCCGCTGCCGCCGATCCTGCTCACCGGCGCCGCGGTCGCGATGCTGCTGCTGGCGCTGTACGCGGTCGCGGTGCGGATGCGCCCGATCGAAACCCGACTGCTTGGCGACGCCAGCCTGCCGACGGTCGTGCTCGTGTTCGGGCTCGCGATGATGGTCAACGGGGCCGAGTTCGGGCTCTGGCTGGTGCTGATCGGCGCCGAGGTCGCGGTGCTCGGCCTCGGCGGCCTCATTCGCGAGCTCGTCGTCTCGCGGCGCGGACCGGGACGCGGGAGGGCGAGGCGATGATCGCCGCGCTGATCCTCGCCGCGTTCGCGGCGACGTACGTCTACGCCTCACTCCGCGTCCGCTGGCCGCTGCGCCGCACGGCGTGCTTCGTTGCCGGGATCGTCGCCGTCGCGGTCGGGCTCGCGGTCGCCGACCAGCCCCTGTCGACGCACATGATCCAGCACGCGATCTTCGTCTCCGTGGCGGCGCCGCTGCTCGTGCTCGCGGCGCCGGTCGCGCTCGCGCTCCGCGTGCTCCACGGCTCGGATCGCGAGGCGCTGCTCGAGCTGATCCGCAGCCGCCCCGTCCGCCTCATCACCCACCCGACCGTCGCCTGGCCGCTGTTCATCGCCGTGCAGTGGGTCGTCAACCTGACGCCGCTCGTCCACGTCGGCGACGACCAGCCGCTGCTCCACGCCGCCGTGCACGCGGCGATCTTCTGGTCGGCGGTCCTGTTCTGGCTCCCGGTGATCGGCCACAACCCGATCGCGCGTCCGCTCGGCGGCTGGGAGCGCAGCATCTACCTGTTCGCTGCCGCTCCCGCGCTCGACCTGATCGGCGCGCTGCTGCTCTCGCGCGGCGAGAACGCCGCCGCGATCGCGATGCTCGCCGGGATGCTGCCGGTGACCTTCGCCGCGATCGCCGTCACCTGGAGCCACATCAACGAGGAGCACCGCCACGCGGTGCGGATGGAGGCGCATGCGGCGGGCTAGGCGGATCGCGATCGGCCTCGCCGCCGCGGCGTGCGGGGCGCTGTCGCTGCTCAGCTTCGCGAGCCCCTCCGGAGGCAAGGACACCGCCGGCCCTGGCCGCAGCGGCCCGCTCCGCGGGCTCAACGACCCGGCGCTGATCGCCAAGGGCCGCTCGCTCTACGAGGAGGGCTGCTCCTCCTGCCACGGCTTCGATGGCCGCGGGATCAAGCACCGCGCCCCCTCGCTGCACGGCGCCGGCTCCCAGGCGGCCGACTTCTATCTGCGCACGGGGCGGATGCCGCTCGACAAGCCCGGCGACCAGCCGGTGCGCTCGCAGCCCCGCTATCCGCCCGGCGCGATCCACGCGCTCGTCGCCTACGTCGGCTCGCTTGGCGGCCCCGACATCCCAGACGTTGCGATCAGCCGCGGCAAGCTCAACAGGGGCTTCGCCGCGTTCAGCGACCACTGTGCCGGCTGCCACCAGGCGGTCGCGAAGGGAGGCGTCGTCACCGGCGCGTTCGCTCCCGCGCTCGATCAGTCAACCCCGACCGACGTCGTCGAGGCGCTGCGCGTCGGGCCCTACGTGATGCCCACCTTCGGCCCCCACCAGATCGACCACAGGACGGCGAACTCGATCGCCAAGTACGTGGAGACGACACAGAACCCCGACGATCGCGGCGGCTGGGGGATCGGGAACATCGGCCCCGTGCCGGAGGGGATGATCGCGTGGCTGCTCGCGATCGCGGCGATGCTGCTCGTCGCGCGGTTCATCGGGGAGCGCAACCAATGAAGCGGTCGAGTGCAGAGCTGATCGCCGCCGCGCTGCTCGTCCTCGCGGCGTTCGCGGCCGCCGGGTTCATCGTCGCCTACTCGCTGCTCGCCTCGACGCAGTGGCTCGGGGTCGCGCTCGGGGTCGCGTTCCTGCTCATCGCCGCGACGCTGATCCTCGCCGGGAAGAGGATCGCCCCCGGCAAGGAGACGGTTGAGGAGCGCCCGAAGCTCGGCGAGCGCAGGACCGAGGACCAGGTCGTCGCCGACATCGAGTCGGCGGGGGAGGGGATCTCGCGCCGCGGCGTGCTCGCCGGCTCGGCCGCCGCCGCGGGCGCGGCGCTCGGCGGCGCGCTGATCGTCCCCGTCGCCTCGCTGGGACCAAAACCCGGTGGCGAGATTGGCTCATCGCCGTGGCGGCGCGGGATCAAGGTCGTGAACGAGGACGACCAGGAGCTGACCCCCGACGACGTCGAGATCGGGACCTTCATCACCGCGTTCCCGAAGGGCCGCGACAAGCGCGAGCTCGGCTCGCCGATCCTCGTCATCAAGCTCAAGCCCTCCAGCCTCGAGCTGCCGCCCGAGCGCAGGGACTGGACGCCCAAGGGCGTGATGGCGTTCTCGAAGATCTGCCCGCACGCGGGCTGCGCGATCAACCTCTACCGCTATCCGCTCTACGCCGACCGCTCGCCCGGGCCCGCGTTCGTGTGCCCGTGCCACTACTCCACCTTCGACCCGCGCACCGGCGGCAACCGGATCTTCGGGCCCGCCGGCCGCTCTCTGCCCCAGCTGCCGCTCGCGCTCGACTCCGACGGCAAGCTGATGGCGGGCGGCCCGATGTCGGGGTCGGTCGGCCCGTCGTGGTGGGGGGTGAAGACCTCATGAGGGAGCCCGCGTGATCCGGCGCCTCGTCCGCTCGCTCGACGAGCGCACCGGCTCCGCGTCGCTGCTCGGCCAGGCGCTGCGCTACGTGTTCCCCGACCACTGGTCGTTCCTGTTCGGGGAGATCGCGCTGTACTCGTTCATGGTCCTGCTCGGGACGGGGACGTTCCTGGCCCTGTTCTTCGAGCCGAGCACCGCGCACACGACCTATCACGGCGCCTACGAGCCGCTCCAGGGGCTCCAGGTCTCGCGCGCCTACCAGTCGGCGCTGAACCTGTCGTTCAACGTCAACGGCGGCCTCTTGATGCGCCAGACTCACCACTGGGCGGCGCTCGTGTTCGTCGCCGCGATCGTCGTCCACCTGATGCGGGTGTTCTTCACGGGCGCGTTCCGAAAGCCGCGCGACATCAACTACTACATCGGCCTCACGATGCTCGTCCTCGCGCTGCTCGAGGGGTTCTGCGGGTACTCGCTGCTCGACGACCTGCTCTCCGGGATCGGGCTCGCGATCGCCTACGGGGTGACGCTGTCGATTCCGCTCGTCGGCGGCGACCTGGCGTTCCTGATCTGGAACGGCCAGTTTCCCGGTGGCACCGACTTCCTGTCGCGATTGTTCATCGCCCACGTGTTCATATTCCCGGCCCTGCTCGCGATCCTGATCACGGTCCACCTGACCCTGATCGCGACCCCGCGCCACTCGCAGTTCCGCGGCCGCGGCCGTCGCGAGGGCAACGTGATCGGGACGCCGATGTGGCCGGGGTACGCGCTGCGCTCGGTCGGCCTCTTGTTCGCCGTCGCCGGCGTGCTGCTCCTGATGGGCGGGCTGATCCAGATCAACCCGATCTGGCAGTGGGGCCCGTTCGAGCCCTACAACGCGACCAACGGCGCCCAGCCCGACTGGTACATGGGGTGGCTGATCGGCGCCCTGCGCCTGATGCCCCCGATCGAGCCGCGGTTGTTCGGCTACACGCTGTTCGGCAACCCGTTCATCGGCGGGATCCTCGTCCCGAGCGCGGTCTTCGGCTTCCTCTACATGTGGCCCACGATCGAGCGGCGAAAGATGGGAGACGCACGCATTCATCACCTGCTCGACAGCCCCCGCGACAACCCCTGGCGCACCGCCGTCGGGGTCGCGATATTCACCTTCATCATCCTGATCTTCCTCGCCGGCGCCGCCGACCGCATCTTCGTCAGCTTCGGGATCAACTACTCCGGCCAGGTCACCTTCTTCCGCATCGCCGTCTTCGTCCTCCCGGCGATCGCCTACTTCCTGACCAAACGCATCTGCGAGGAGCTCCGCGACTCCGAGTGGCACCCCCTGCGCGGCCGCCCCGACGAGCCCATCACCCGCTCCCCCGGCGGGGGCTTTCAGCCGCGGCGGCGGTAGCGCAGCTTCGCTGCCCGCCTTGACGCGGGAGCAGCGGGGTTGTCGCCGCGCACTACTGCATTCGTGAGGCTGCGGCAGCTAGCTGGCGGGCCGATAGCCGAGATGCACCACGCCGCTGTCGTAGGCGTCGGCCCCCACGAGCTCGAGCTTCGTTTCCTCGCCTTCCTCGACGAAGAGGCGATCTCCCGAACCAAGAGACACGGGAAACACGAAGAGGTGCAGCTCGTCCACCAGCCCATCGGCGAGCATGGCCCGAACCAGCATCCCGCTGCCACTGACGTAGAGGTCGCCGTCTAGCTTCTTCTTCAGGTCGCGAATCGCGGCCGCCCCGTAGGGGCCGATCACCTCAGAGTTGCTCCACTCGACTCTCGGCTCCCGCGACGCGACGACGTACTTCGTCGACTCGTTCATGAAGGGCGCGCCGGGATCCTCATCTGCGCTGCGAGTTGACCAAGCCGGCGCGAACATCTCGAAGGTCTTGCGCCCGAGCAGCAGCGCCTCGCTCGACCCCATCATCGAGGCAATCGCCTCTCCCATCTTCGGGTCGAACGGGTAGTCCGCGGTCCATGTCGGGGACTCGATGACCCCATCGAGGCTGATGAATTCATGTACGAGGATCTTTCCCACAACGTTCTCCTTTGTCGTGCTCGCGATCGGGCTGCTCGCATCGCCGGTCGCCTTCGGGGCGGCGTCGGGATCCTTCACCACCTCGGGTGTGAGCACGATCATGACAGCCGCCCGCTACGGCGCCGGGGCGGCGCCGCTCCCTGACGGGAAGGTGCTGATCGCAGGCGGCTACGGCGGCGGCACCCTGAAGAGCGCGATGCTCTTCGACCCCGAGACCGGCGCGTTCACCGCCACCGGCGACATGACCGTCCCGCGACGCGAGCCGGCGACCGCACCGTTGCCCGACGGACGGGTGCTGCTCGCCGGCGGGAACCTCGGAGGCGTGCAGGCGCTCAAGACCGCTGAGATCTACGACCCGACGACGAAGACGTTCACACCCGTGACGAACCAGATGGTCGTCGCGCGCGAAGGCGCGGCCGCCGCGCCGCTCCCCGGAGGCCGCGTCCTGATCGCGGGGGGCTGCGACTATCCCAACTATCTCTCGAGCGCCGAGGTCTTCGACCCGACGACGGGGAGCTTCAGCGCGGTTGGCCCGATGGGCAACGCCCGCTATGACGCCGGCGCAGCGCCGCTGCCCGACGGCCGCGTGCTGCTGGCCGGGGACAGCAACGCGACCGACCAGTTCTCGAGCGCGCAGGTCTTCGACCCAGCGACCGCAAGCTTCAGCTCGAGCGGGCTCGGCGTGATGAGCACCAAGCGCGGCTCGCCGGCTCTCGCCCCGCTGCCCGACGGGCGGGTGCTCGTCGCGGGGGGGATCAACAACACCGACGGCTACCTCGTCACCGGCGAGACGTTCGCTCTCGCCAAGCCCGCGAACGCGCTCTCGTTCTCGGTCAAGGGCAGGGCCCTCGAGCTCAGGGCCGAGGTCCCGGGGACGGTCACCGTGACCCCCGCTCCGAAGAGGCGACGGAGGACCGCGCTCGAGCCCTCGAGCGCCTCGGGCGGGACCGGCGAGATCGACGTCGCGCTGCGGCTCAACCACCGCGCTAAGAGGAAGTGAAGAGGAAGCGCAAGGTCAAGCTTCGGGCGACGATCTCGTTTGCGCCGACTGGCCGCGAGTGCGCCGCGGTGTTCAAGCAGTGTTACTCGAGCCAGTTCACGAACAGCGACACTGCGAAGCTCACCGTCAGAAGGGCAAGCCGTAGGCCCCCGCCCGAGTCAAGCGCCGACAGCGGTCAGCCGTACAGGTCCGGCCCGGCGCGCTCGATCTCGATCCGGATCAGGACCCGGCGCTCGCGCTCCATCCGCGCCCGGTAGTCGTCCCAGTCGGGGTTGTCGTCCGGGAAGCGCTTGTAGTAGTCGATCAGCGGGTCCATCGCCTCGGGCAGCGACAGGACCTCGGTGGTTCCATCGATGAACAGCCACTGACCAAAGAAACGCTCCGTGAACACGCAGGCCTGCGCGCGGGGGTCGCGCCGGAGATTGCGGACCTTGTACGCCGTCTCGCGGCTCGAGATGATCGCCCGTCCCTCGCCGTCGACGTTGACGAGCACCGGGCTCTGCTGAATCCGGTCGCCGGCCGACCGTGTCGCGAGAACGCCGCGATGGTTGTCGCGGAGGAACGCGCGCGCGTCGTCAAGGTTCACGTGGCGATTATCCCCGCCGCGCGACCGGCACGTAGAGCAGCCAGGTGATCAGCGGAAGCGCGGTCGCGATCAGTAGCGGCAGCGACAGCGCCACCTCGAGCAGCAGCGCACCGGCGATCGCTCCGATCAGCATCGCCAGCACCGCCGCGACCCGTCGCGCCGAGCCCTTGCCGGTCCCGTCGGCGTGCGACTCGGCGGCGAGCCCGGTCAGCGTCATCGTCAGCACCGTCGTCGTCATGTCGGGGACGGCGAGGTGGCGGACGGTTGCGTTGCGGACCCCCATCGCGAGCGCGAGCAGCGCGATCACGGCGTCGCCGGAGACCGCGTTCGGCTCGACATCGACGGCGATCGCCACCGCCGCGGCGAGCGCGATCAGCCCGGCCTCGATCGACAGCGCGCTCGCGACGTGGGTGGGATGGCGCTCGGCGAGGCGGGCGGCGAGCATGCCCCCGCCGCGCGCGCCGACGAGGAACGCCGCAAGCGAGACGAGCGGTGAGACGACCGGCAGGCCACCGGCTCCTGCGATCCCGAAGCCGAGGAAGACGATGTTCCCGGTCATGTTCGCCGTGAACACGCGCCCGAGGCCGAGGAAGCTGACGGCGTCGACGAGCCCGGTCGTGAACGTCAGCACCAGCAGCACCCGGACGAGCGGGTCCCGGAGGCTGGTCGCGGCGGGTCTGCCGACCACGCGCCGAAGCTAATCGAATGCGCCGATACTGTCGGGAGATGGCGGAGGAGAACGTCGAGAGGCTGCGCGCCCTGCTCGAGGCCTGGAACGCCGGCGGCGATATCCAGGCGTGGATGAGAGCGTCCGCCGAGGGCGACGCTGACAACTCGATCTTCGACCCCTACGTCGTCTACGAGGACGCGAACCTGCCCGACCACGTCGGCGAGGCCTACCACGGCTTGGACGGGGTGATGCGGGCGGCCGAGCGCTGGCTTGAGCCGTTCGAGAGCCTCAGCGTCGAGCTCCAGGAGATCGTCGGCTCGGGTGACCGCCTGGTCTCGATTCATCAAACGCAAGCCCGCGCTCGGCACTCGGGGATCGAGATCGAGGGGCCTCTGTTCTATGCGTGGACGTTCCGCGACGGCAAGATCGTCCACTTCCAGTCCTTTCGGGAGCGCGACGAGGCACTCGCGGCCGCCGGGCTCTAGGCTGCCGGTCCGTCGTCGCCGGATGCGAACATGCGTTCGTGACCGGTGACGTTGACGATGCGACGATCCTGCACGCGGACCTCGACGCCTTCTACGCCTCGGTCGAGCAGCGCGACGACCCGCGGCTGCGCGGGCGCCCGGTGATCGTGGGGGCCGGCGTCGTCCTCGCCGCGAGCTACGAGGCGAAGGCGCGCGGCGTGCGCACGGCGATGGGCGGCGCGCAGGCGCGACGCCTGTGTCCCGAGGCGGTCGTCGTTTCGCCGCGGATGTCGGCCTACTCGGAGGCGAGCAAGGCCGTGTTCCGGGTCTTCGAGCGCACGACACCGCAGGTCGAGGCGCTGTCGATCGATGAGGCCTTCCTCGATGGAGGGGGGATGGAGCACATGTTCGGCTCCCCGGTCGACGTCGCCAAGCGCCTGCGGCACGAGGTCGGCGCGCGCGTCGGGCTGCCGATCACGGTCGGCGTCGCGAGCACCAAGTTCCTCGCCAAGGTCGCGAGCGCCGCCGCGAAGCCCGACGGCCTGCTCGTCGTGCCGGCCGGGCGCGAGCTCGAGTTCCTGCACCCGCTCCCCGTCGAGGCGCTGTGGGGGGTCGGGCCGGTGACCGCAGGCAAGCTCCGCGAGCGCGACCTGCTCACCGTCGGCGAGGTCGCGGAGCTCGGGGAGCCGGCGCTGGTCTCGATCCTCGGTCGCGCGTCGGGCCGCCACCTCCACGCCCTCGCCCACAACCGCGACCCGCGCCGGGTGCGCAGGCGACGCCGGCGGCGATCGATCGGCTCGCAGCGCGCGCTCGGGCGCGGGCCGCGCTCGCTCGCCGAGCTCGACACGATCCTCGTCGGGTTGATCGACCGAATCACGCGCCGGCTGCGCGACCCGCGGCGGGTCTGCCGCACGGTCACGCTCCGGCTGCGCCTCGACGACTTCTCGCGCGCGACGCGCTCGCAGACGATCCCCGAGGCGACCGACCAGACGCGGACGATCCTCGCCGTCGCTCGCGGGCTGCTCGACACCGCCGCGCCGATCATCGAGCGGCGGGGGATCACGCTGCTCGGCGTCGCGCTCTCGGGGCTCGGCGACGGCGGGGTGATCCAGCTCGCGCTCCCGTTCGAGCGCGTGCGCCCGAACACGCTCGACGCGGCGATCGACGACATTCGCGACCGCTACGGCGCGAACGCGATTACGCGCGCCGTGCTCGTCGGCCGCGATCAGGGGATCACGGTGCCGCTGCTCCCGAACTGACCGGCCGGCGATTACGTGAAAGGATCGGGCGTACTCGTCCAACTCACGGAGGTAGTCATGAGCGAAGAGTCGTCCGCACGCTTCGGCGCCGCGTCGGGGATCGTGGCAGCGGTCCTGATCGTGGTCGGGTTCTTGGTCCTGGTTCCGAAGCCGCCCGCGATTGACGCTTCCGCGATCGAATGGGGTCGGTACTACGTCGATCACCAGGACGCGATACGAGCGGGATTCACGGTCGTCGCCGTCTCCGCGTTCTTTTTCCTCTGGTTTCTCGGCACCCTCCGCGGCGCGCTCGCGTCCGCCGAGGGCGGCACCGGCCGCCTCTCGTCGGTGGCATTCGGTGGGGGTCTGGTTGCGGCGGCGATCCTCCTGCTCGGCGTCGCCGCCGGTGAGGCTGCCGCGTTCCGGCCGACCGAGGTCGACCCGACGATCACTCGCGCGATCAGCGACATCTTCGTCGTCACCGCGGCCCCCGGAACTGCGGCTCTGGCCGCGTTCTTCGCCGCGACCGCGGTCGTCGGCTTCCGGCATGGCGCGCTGCCGCGCTGGGTCGCGATCGTCGCCGCGGTGGCGGCGCTCTGCCAGCTGCCCGCACTCGGTTCCGGGGTGACGACGACCGGCGCGTTCGCTGGCGATGGCGTGCTCGGCCTGGTGATCCCCGTGCTGACGTTCGTCGTCGGCCTGCTCTGCGTCGGCATCGCGCTGGTCCGAAACCCGGCGCCTGGAAAGGGCTAGGCATGAAGGCCGTGATCATGCGCGAGACCGGCGGTCCCGAGGTTCTCAGCTACGAGGACGTGGCCGATCCCGAGCCGGGCGAGGGAGAGGTCCTCGTCCGGGTCAAGGCCGCGTCGGTCAACGCGGTCGACTGGAAGTACCGCAGCGGTCAGGCCGAGAAGGAGCTGCCCGCGATCCTCGGCAACGACATCTCGGGGACGGTCGAGTCGTCGAACGCGGATGGCTTCTCTGAGGGCGACCGAGTCTTCGGCTTCGCCGCGAGCGGCGGCTACGCCGAGCTCGCGACGACGCCGGCTGCCGCAGTCGCGCTAAAGCCCGACGACGTCAGCTTCGAGGACGCCGCGGCGATTCCGGTCGCCGGGCTGACGGCGTGGCAGGCCCTGTTCGACAAGGGCGCGGTCGCCGACGGGAAGCGCGTCGTCATCGCCGGGGCGGCGGGCGGCGTCGGCCATTTCGCGACCCAGTTCGCGAGCATGGCGGCGGCGTTCGTGATCGGGGTCGGCTCGTCGCGAAACCGCGACTTCGTGCTCGGACTCGGCGCCGACGAGTACGTCGACTACACGCAGCAGGACGTCACCGAGGCGGTGAGCGACATCGACGCGGCCTTCGACGCCGTTGGAGGGGAGACAACGGCCTCGCTCGTCCCGACGCTCCGCGAGGGCGGGATCCTCGTCACGATCGCGAACGCGCCGCCGGAGGCCGCCGCAAACGAGCGCGGAGCGCGCGCCGAGCTGCTGATGCTGAGCCCGAACCCGGAGCAGCTAACGCGGGTCGCGCAGCTGATTGAGGATGACGACATCCGCGTCGAGATCGCGGAGACGTTCCCGCTCGCCGAGGTCCAGCGCGCGCACGAGCTGAGCGAGTCCGGGCACGTGCGCGGCAAGCTCGTGCTGAGCGTCGGCTGATCGCACCGGCTCGCCCCGCCCGCCGGGCGGTCAGCCGCCCCGCATCGCCTGCATGTTCTTTCGGATCTGCTCCTCGGATTTGACGAGCTCGTCTCTGAGGCTGAACTGAACGAACTCGGTCCCCGCTTCGGCGGCCGGGGTGTGACCGGGCGGGGCGTAGAACGCATCCCCCGCCGCGTTGACCTCCTCGCGATCGCCGAACCGCCACGTCATTTTCCCCTTGAGGATGTATCCCCGGTGCGGGCACTGGCATTGGTCGTCCGGGAGCCCCTTCAGCAACGGGGCGAGATCCGCGTCCTCGCGGATCGTCACGAAGTTGATCGTGTAGCCGTCGATCTGACTGCGGCGGGCCTGCGCGGGGCCCTGGTCATTGACCTGGTCCGCGGTCTCCTTCGACACGTTTGGCATCTCGCCGTCCATGTGAGCTGGACGTCGGGCGAGAACGGCGGCGTGACCAGATCGCGGACAGCCTCGGCGGTCCCAGTCGATCGCGGTCACCTCCAATCCCTTGAAGGGCTCCCACATCGCGCGGACGATCTCGACGTGATCCCCCGACATCCCGGCGCAGTAGGCCACGCGGCTCGTCGTTTAGCCTCTGACCGTGGCCGGGTACCCGGGCGTTGGGAGGAAGAGATGGGCGAGCGCAGCGACAAAGACGAGCGCGAGGAGCGCGAGGCGGAGGAGGCGGCCGCCGCCGAGGCGGGCGCGATCGGCGGGCGCGCTGGCGACGAGGACCTCCCCGACGACGAGCGCGCGGTGATCGAGGGTGGGGGAGGCGAGGCCGAGGGCTTCGAGCTCGCCGAGGAGGACCTGATCGAGCACGCGAGCCACGGGGACGACACGAACCCGATCGAGGACGCCGGCGAGCCCGAGGAGCCGCACGAGCCCGAGGTGTCGGGCGAGCCCGACCACCTCGAGTCGACGGAGACCGACGAGGACGCGAACCGCTAAGACCCGGTTCACCGTCCCGGGCCCGGCTCGGCAAGAATGCATGCCGTGGCCCACGACTGGATAGTCACCCAGCGCGAGCGCGAGTTCGAGCAGTCGGCGGCGGATGAGCTCCCGACGCTCGTCCTCGCCGACGACGTCAGCCAGCTGCTCGTCCACGTGATCGAGCAGGTCAGGATTGACCCGAACGAGCGCGACCGGCTCGCCGAGGAGCCGCGGCGGAACGCGCTCTGGTTCATGGCGATCGTCACAGTGCGCGCGATGCGCTCGGCGATGCAGGTGCTCGCAACCGGTTACGAGGAGCAGTCGGTCGGCTTCCAGAAGCTGATCGACGAGCTCCACGAGCGCGCGCAGCAGATTCGCGCCGACGAGTCCGGCGAGGCGGCGCGCCGGTGGCTGAGCGGCAAGGCGATCGACCGCGCCTCAAGGCTCCCCGGCCAGGCGCTGTGGGAGTCCCTGACGCGCCCCGTCCAGTCCGACACGACTGCGGTCCTCGACTGGCTCGCGATCTCCAAGGGCGGCACAGAGACGCGGGTCGTGATCGGCCCCGAGCGCCGGCCCGAGGTTGCGAACGCGGCGATCACGCACATGGCGAGCGAGGGGCGCGACATCGCCACCCTGCTCTCGCTCGAGGTCGGGCTCGAGCTGCCCGACCTGGGCGACCTCGACGCCCGGATCCACGACGCGTACGACACCTACATCCCCGACGCAACTCGCGCCGGGGATGAGGTGTGAGTCTGAGCCTGGGTTACGGCACGGCTACGAGCGCTGGACGATCAGCACCTCGTTCGCGTCCTGGTCCTTGAACCAGAACATCGGCGGGACCGGGTCGCCCATCCGCGAGACCTCGTCGTCGACCTCGACGCCCGCCTCCTTGAGCGCGGCGTGGGCGGCGTCGACGTCGTCGGTGTTGAGCCCGGCGCTCGAGGGGCCGCCGGCCTTCGAACGGTCGGTCTCCGGGACGAGCGCGACCGTCGTCGTCGCTCCGGGCGGCACGACCTCGATCCAGCGCATGCCGTCGCCGTAGGCGATGTCGGTGTGCGTCTCGAAGCCGAGCTTCGTCGTGTAGAAATCGAGCGCCTCGTCCTGGTCGGTGACGGGGACGAACACCGTCCCGACCTCCTTCACTTGGCTCTTCGCAGTGGTCGCCATGTCGTCCTTGCCTCCAGTGGGGGTGGGTTTCACGCTTAAGACGGCGTGGAATCCCGAAACTAATCGATGGTGTTGTTCACCTATGGGTAGGGGAGAGGGGCCTTGAGGCTCGCTCTGAGGGGTCCTCGTGGCTGTGCTGGCGCTCGTTGCCGCGCTCGTGGGAACCGCGGTTGCGGGGCCAAGCGCCACCAGCAGCTCGGTCAAGCGCAAGACCGTGAACAGGATCGCTCGCAAGCAGGCGACGAAGAGGATCATCAAGTTGGCGCCGGGACTGTCGGTCAAGCACGCCGTCACCGCTCCCCCGGAGGGTGCCGCCGGCGGGGATCTCGCAGGCGACTATCCGAACCCGGCGATCCAGTCCGCCGGAATCAGGGTCAGTATGTCGAGCTGGACGTAAACCAGACAAGCGGCGGCAATCTCGATGTCCAATCGGGCGCGACGACACAGGCCACGTATCTCACGATCGGTTGGCTGGGACCGGGGTAGGGAGCTACGGCTCGACCGGGTCGCGCCAGCGCAACGTCTTCGGCGCGTCGCGCATCCGGATCACCCGCGCCGGAATCCCGGCGACGACCGCGTTCGCGGGGACGTCCTTGGTGACGACGGCGTTGGCGCCGATCACCGAGTTGTCGCCGACGCGGGCGCCACGCAGGACGCAGGCGTTGTAGCCGATCCACACGTTCGAGCCGACGTCGACGTCCCGCGTGTAGATCCCCTGCCGGCGGATCGGGCGCTCGACCTCGACGACGCCGTGGTCGAAGTCGATGAACATCGCGCGGTCGGCGATCACGCACTGCTCCCCGATCCGCACGTGGCGGTAGGCCGAGATCGTGCACTCCTGTCCCATCACGGTCTTGTCGCCGATCAGGACCTCGCCCTCGTGGCAGCGGAGCTTCGTCCCGTGCCCGATCCATACGAACTTCCCGAAGCGAATCACGCCCTTGCGCCCGATCTGGATCTCGAGCCGGCTGCCGAGGAACAGCGGGCCGGTCGTCTCCCACCGCCAGCCTGACACGGTCAGAAGCCGCCGTCGCAGGTAGCGGACCAGCAGCCACGCGTACTTCGGCGTCAGCATCCGGTTGCGCGCGAGGAAGCGCAGCACGCGGTGATCATATGGACGCCGTCGACCCGGTCTTCGCCTGGCGGAATGCGATGATCCGCGCCCGTGAGCGTTGACCAGGAAAGCAGCCTCGCCGAGCGCCTCGTCGCCGGCGACAAGCGCGCGCTCGCGCGCGCAATCACCCTGATCGAGAACGGCGATTCCGCGGGCTGGGAGCTGGTACGCGAGGTCTTCCCGCGCACGGGGCGCGCGAGGATCGTCGGGTTCACCGGCCCTCCCGGGGTCGGCAAGAGCACGCTGATTGGCGCGCTGACGAGTGAGCTGCGCGATGCCGACCGCCAGGTCGGGGTGCTGTCGATCGACCCCTCGAGCCCGTTCACGCGCGGTGCCCTGCTCGGCGATCGGATCCGGCTCTCCGACCACTTCCTCGACCCGGGTGTGTTCATCCGCTCGATGGCGAGCCGCGGGGCGCTCGGCGGGCTCGCGGAGGCGGCACTCCAGGCCGCGCTGGTCATGGACGCGTCGGGTAAGGACGACGTCCTGCTCGAGACCGTCGGCGTCGGCCAGGCGGAGATCGACGTCGTCGATCACGCCGACACGATCGTGCTCGTGCTGATGCCGGGCTCGGGCGACTCGATCCAGGCGCTGAAGGCGGGGGTGATGGAGATTCCCGACGTGATCGTCGTCAACAAGGCAGATCACCCCTTGACGGAGACGATGGTGCGCGAGGTCAAGACCGTGCTCGCGCTCGGCCCGCAGGTCTCGTGGAAGGTCCCGGTCCTGCGCACCGAGGCCGCTCGCGGCGAGGGCGTCGCCGAGCTTGCCGAAAAGATCGACGAGCACCGCCGCCACATCGAGGAGGAGGGCACGCTCGAGGAGCGCCGGGCGCGGAACCTGCGCAACGAGGTGCTCGGGCTCGCAGCGTCGAAGCTGCGCCGCGACCTCGAGGCCGCGGCGGGCGAGGATCCCGCCGTCACCGAGCTGCTCGAGCGCGTCGTGCGGCGCGAGATCGATCCCGCGACCGCCGCGCGCGAGGTGCTAGAAAGCGCCAATGACAATGGCCGAAGCCGACGCTGACCCCGCGGGGGCCCCGGCACTCGAGGAGATCAACGGCTGGCAGGGCTTCAGGCTCGACGAGATCGGCGGCGCCTCGGTCGGAAGGATCGAGGGGGCCTACGTCGACGAGCCGAGCGGCGAGCCAGTGTGGCTGATCGTCCGCGTCGGCCGCTTCGGAAGCCACACGCTGGTCCCGGCCGGCGATGCGGTTGGCGGCGTCGGCCGCGTCTGGGTCCCGTACGCGCGCGATCTGATTCGCGGCGCACCGAAGCTCAACGTAGGCAACGCGCTGGTCCGCGACGAGGAGCTCGAGCTCTGCGCTCACTTCGGGATCCCCGAGGGGATCGGGCGCGCCGCGCAGGTTGCCGGGCGTGACGCCGAGGCCGCCACCGCCCACCCCGCCTCCTAGCCGCGGCGCTCAGCTCGCGGCGGCGAGCGGCCGCGGGTGCGCGTAATAGAGAGCGACGAGCGCGCACAGGATCAGCGTCGCCGGTGCGCTCACCCACGCGACCGCGAACGCGAGCAGGTAGCCGCCGTGCCCGATCAGGTTGCGGAGTCGCAGCCCTCGCACTGCCGCGGCGTCGAGGCCGCCGGCGATCAGGCCGCGCCGCCCTGCGTACTCCCACAGCGCAGTGAAGCTGAGTCCCATCACGAAGTACGTGCCGGCGTAGATCGCGGCGGCGAAGTGCTGGTCGGCGGAGCTGTCGCGCAGGTGCTCTGCGAGCACAGCGGTCGGCCAGGGCAGGAACGCCACCCACAGCAGCAGGTTGAGGTTTAGGAACATCAGCGCCCGGTCGACGCGCTCGAGCCGCTGGATCACGGCGTGGTGGTTGACCCAGATGATTCCGATCGTGCCGAATGACACGACGTAGCTCGCAAACGACGGCCACAGGTCGCCGACCTGGTGCGCGAGGTCGCCACGGCCCTCGGGGATCGCGATCTCGAGCACGAGCAGCGTCGCGGCGATCGCGAACACCCCGTCGGAGAAGCCCTCGACCCTTCCTCGGTTCACAGGCACCAACCCACTAACACGTCCCTCACAGTCTGCTAGTCTGCCGCGCGTCCTGCTGAAGCACCCGCCACATATTCGCGGGTAGCGGGGGACCCAAGTCGTTTGGGGCGAGTCGCGGCCCGAGTGCCGCGTAGCGCCAGCTCTTTGGCGCGAGCCCGTCAGCTAACCCCGTAAGCAAGAAAGAGCTGAATACGTGTACGCCCACCGGGCTTTCGAGCCCAAGCTGAAGACAATCGTCGGCCTCGTGACCGCCGCGCTTGCGGTGCTTGCGCTCGCCGCCTCGCCCGTGTCCGCGTCGAGCGGCGGGATTGGCTCGGACGGCAAGCCCGGCGGCGGCACCGGCAGCAGCAGCTCCAGCAGCAAGTACCAGCGGCTGTGGGACGGCGTCTCCTCGCACGACAAGCGCTGGGCGAAGAAAACCAGCAAGTGCGAGTCTGGCGGGAACCCGAAGGCGATTGGCGGCGGCGGCCGCTACCGCGGCGCGTTCCAGTTCATGAAGCAGACGTGGCGCAACGCCCCGAAGTCACCCGGCGGCGACCCGATCAAGTACGCGTACGCGACCCAGGCCGTGGTCGCTGTCTACACCAAGCACCGCGACGGCGCCGGACAGTGGCCGGTCTGCGGCTAGCGCAGCCAGCGATCAGCTAGCCACTCAGGATCCGTCCCCGACCGGCTGCTCAGCAGCCGAGCTGGCGGGCAATCACCATCTGCTGGATCTCGTCGGTCCCCTCGCCGATCGTGAGGATCTTTGCGTCGCGGTAGAACCGGCACACCGGGTACTCCTCGATGTATCCGTAGCCGCCGTGGATCTGGACCGCCTCCTCGCACGCGCGCACCGCGAGCCGGCCGGTCTTCAGCTTCGCCTGCGCGGCGGCGAGCGTGAAGCTCTCGCCGCGCTCCTTGAGGATCGCGGCCTTGTAGACGAGAAGCCTCGCGGCCTCGATCTCGGCTGAGATGTCGGCGACCTTGCCCTGGATCGCCTGGAACTTCGAGATCGGCCGCCCGAACGCGCGCCGCTCCTTCGCGTAGGCGAGCGCCTCGTCGAGCGCCCCCTGGGCGAGCCCGACGCCCATCGCCGCTACCCCGATCCGGCCGCCGTCGAGGATGTGCAGGAACTGCTTGAAGCCGTCCCCGCGCGGGCCGAGCAGGTTGTCCCGCGGGACGCGGCAGTCATCGAAGCTGAGCGGCCGCGTGTCGGACGCGTGCCAGCCCATCTTCCGGTACGGCTCGCCCTGCTCGTAGCCGGGGGTCCCGTTGGGGACGATGATGTTCGAGATCTCGCCGGAGCCGTTCTCCCCCGTCCGCGCCGTGATCGTCACGCAGCCCGAGATCTCGGTCCCGGGGTTGGTGATGAACTGCTTCGCGCCGTCGATCACCCACTCCCCGTCGTCGAGTCGCGCCCGGGTGCGGGTGCTCCCCGCGTCCGAGCCCGCCTCGGGCTCGGTGAGGCCGAAGCTCGAGAGCTTCTGTCCCGAGCACAGCTCGGGCAGCCACTCCCGCTTCTGCTCGGCCGAGCCCCAGAGGTAGATCGGCATCGTCCCCAGCGAGGTGTGCGAGGCGACGGTGATGCACACCGACGAGTCAACGCGCGCCAGCTCCTCGACCGCGAGCGCGTAGGAGAGCGTGTCGGCGCCCCCGCCCCCGTACTCCTCGGGGAATGGGATCCCCATCAGGCCGAGCTCGCCGAGCTTGGCGATGATCTCGTACGGGAAGCTCTTCGTGCGGTCGAGCTCCTCGGCCACCGGTGCGACCTCCTCGCGCGCGAAGTCGCGCACGGTGCGCTGGATCAGCCGCTGCTCGTCGCTGAGGTCAAAATCCACGGCGCCAGCTTACGATGCCGCCGTGCCCGGCCGCGCGCAGCGACGTCCGCCGGCGGTGCGGCTCGGCCGCACGGTCGCCAAGGGGATCTCCCCGAGCATGCTCGGCCTCGTCGAGCACGGCGTCACCCGGCGCCCCGAGATCGCGCGCGAGATGCGGGGGCGTGTCGTGCTGCGGTTCGCGGAGGACTTCTCGCCGGTCCGGATCAGCTTCGGCGCCCGCCGGATCATGGTCGCCGACGGCGACCTGCGCAAGCCCGACGTCGCGATTGCGGGCAGCCTCCCCGACATCGTCCACTTCGCAACCGCGCCCCACGTGCGGGGCGTCCCGAACCCGGCCCGCGCCAGGGGGCTCGTCGCGCTCGGCCACGTCGCGAGCCGCCGCGTCCGGGTGAGCGGCGACCGCAGGCTCGCGCGCAAGCTGCTGAGGCTGCTCGCTCTGTAAGGGTCCAGGGGCCGCGCGAGCCGCCTACGCGACGGCCGAGTCTCGCCTCGCGAGCGCCGAGTCGTCGGACGCGCCCCCGACCCCGTCGACGAACGACTTGTCGATCTTGAGGACGTCGATCGGGAACCCGCCGACCCAGCGGTCGCCCTGGGCGGCCGCGGCGGAAAAGCCCGGCTGTGCGCGCTCGGCGACACCCATCATTCCCGTATCGGCACGCTACCGAGTCCGCCTTACGTCCAGTTTCCTCACTGGACGCAAGTTTTGCCCACCTCTGCCGAAGCAGACCGAGAGAAGCGGCTCGGCGGCGGCAGCGAAGCCTGTCCTCAGCCGGGGCCTCAAGGACAGGAGGGACTCAGATGGCAAGCATCGTTCGAGGAGTGGGGCGCTACTGGGTTGTCGTCGCCGCGCTCGTGGCCGCAATGGCGGGAACGGCGGTCGCCGGATCAGGCAAGGCCGTGACGAAGAGCAAAGCAAAGAAGATCGCCAGGAACGAGGTCGAGACGCTCGCACCCACCCTCACCGTGGCGAGGGCCGGGACCGCGGCGAGCGCCGATCAAGCGGGCGCAGCCGACACGGCGCTGAGGGCCGACACGGCGGCGAGGGCCGACACGGCGACGAACGCCACCTCGCTGGGCGGCGTGGCGGCGAACAACTACACCTCGTCGGCGATGTTCGGCGTGATGCAGAACATCCCCGACGGTCACGCGTCCTACACGCCGTCCGGGATCGTCAACGACGGAGGGTTCAATGAGGCTCCGCCGTTCATCGCGCCGACGGACCTGAAGCTGCGCGACCTGACGCTCGTCGCGACCAGCGACGTCGCGCCCGGCGAGATCGAGGTAGACGTCTCGGTCGCGAACCCGGGAGGGGCCGATCCGGTCCCCACGCACGTGTGCACGCTGACGAGCGCCGGCGACCAGTGCACGGTCAACGGGCCGTTCTCGCTCGCTGCGGGGTCGAAGCTACGCCTCGACACGACGGGAACCTCGGTGCCGGGAGGGGCCGGGGAGATCACGTACTCCTACCGGCTCGCCAGCTCCTAGGCGGTCCGGAACGAAGCGAGTTGCGCCGGCGGCCGGCGAGGGGTCAGCCGCCGGCGAGCTCGCGAGCCAGCGCGACGAGCAGCCTGACCCCGTACCCGGTTGGGCCCTTGCCGACGTACTCGCGCCCCACGTCCCACGCCGTGCCGGCGATGTCGAGGTGGGCCCAGGGGCGGTCGTCGACGAACTCCTCGAGGAACTCGGCAGCGTAGATCGTTCCCGCCTTGCGCTTCTCCGAGGCATTGACGAGGTCCGTGATCGTCCCCGCGGTCAGCTGCTTGAACTCCTCGTGCAGCGGCAGCCGCCACGCGAGCTCGCCGCTGCGCGAAGCCGCCAGCTCGACCCGCTTCGCCCACTCGTCGTCGTTCGAGATCAGCGCGGCGTAGGTCGATCCGAGCGCGGTCAGCACCGCGCCTGTCAAGGTCGCGAGGTCGACGATTCGCGCCGCGCCCTGCTCGGCGCAGTAGCTGAGCGCGTCGGCGAGGATCAGCCGGCCCTCGGCGTCGGTGTTGATGATCTCGACCGTCTTGCCGTTGCGCTGGGTGATGATGTCGCCCGGCTTGAGCGCGGTCCCGCTCGGCATGTTCTCCGTCGAAGGCACGACCGCGACGACGTCAATCGGGAGCCCGAGCTCCGCGATCGCGGCGACGGCCTCGATCACGACCGCGCCCCCCGACATGTCCATCTTCATCTCCTGCATCCGCGCCGACGGCTTGATCGAGATCCCGCCCGAGTCGAAGGTGACCGCCTTGCCGACGAGGCCGAGTGGCTCGCTCTCGCCCTCGGCGCCCGTGTAGCGGAGCACGATCAGCCGCGGCTCCTCCTCGCTTCCCTTCGATACCGCGACCAGCCCGCCCATCTTCGCCTTGGCGATCGCGGCGCGATCCATCGTCTCGACCTCGACTGCGTCGTGGGCGGCGGCGATCTCGGCCGCGCGCTCGGCGAGGTAGGAGGGGGTGACGACGTTCGACGGCAGGTCCTGGAGCTCGCGGGCTCGGTTCGCGGCCTCGGCGGCGACGCGCGCGACCTCGGCCTCGGCGGCGAGCTCGCCGGCGCTTCCAAGCAGCGCCAGGCTCTCGACCCGCACGGGGGGATCCTCGTCGTCCTGCTTGTAGCGGTCGAAGCGGTAGGAGCCGAGCACGGTGCCCTCGACAAGCGCGGCGCCGATCCCAGCCGCATCGCCCTCCGCCGGGAGCTCCCAGGCGATCGAGCGGGCCTCGTAGCGCCCCGCCTGCCGTGCCGCGAGCGCAGCGGCGACGCGGGCGCGCTCGGGCTCGAAGTCGTCCTTGGCGCCGAGGCCGATGACGAGCACCCGCTGCGGCCGCTCCGGCCGCAGCACCGTCAGCTTGCGATATCCCGAGCGCGCGTCGGCGGCTCCCGGGGCGTCCCGAAGCGCCTCCGGCAGCTCCTCGCCGTCGAACAGGCCGACGCAGACGAGGCCGGCGTCCGCCCCCTCCGGGCCGCTCTCAACGATCTCCACCCGCACGACGCTCCCGAGTATATGGCCGCCGCTCTCGCCCCGAGCCGGTCCGCCGCCGCTCGAACCCGCTCGACTAGCATTGACCCCACCCCGTCCCCAACTTCGAAAGGCCGCGAATGCCCAACACGCTGATCCTCGGCACCGCCCGCACGCCGTTCGGGAAGATGGGCGGTGCGCTCTCCTCGCTCGACGCCACCGATCTCGGCGGGCGGGCGATCGAGGCCGCCCTCGAGCGCGCCGACGTGCCGGCCGAGAACGTCCAGCAGGTGGTCTTCGGCCAGGTCCTCCAGGCGGGGCAGGGCCAGATCCCGTCGCGCCAGGCGCAGATCAAGGCGGGGATCGACCGCGAGGTGCCCTCGGAGACGATCAACAAGGTGTGCGCGTCGGGGATGCGCGCGATCGGCCTCGCCGACCAGGCGATCCGCGCCGGCGACCTCGAGGTCGCCGTCACCGGCGGGATGGAGTCGATGAGCACGGCTCCGTACCTGCTCCCGGGGGCGCGGTTCGGGTTCCGGATGGGCGACGTTGAGGCGATCGACTCGATGACCCACGACGGGCTCACGAACCCGTTCACCGAGAGGCAGATGATCAACGAGGCAAGCGAGGTCTCGAACGAGCTCGAGATCACGCGCGCGGACATGGACCGCTTCGCGGAGCGTTCGCACCGCCTCGCCGCTAGCGCCACGGACGAGGGCCGCCTCGCCGAGGAGATCGTCGGCGTCCCGGTCAAGGTGAAGAAGGAGGAGCGGGTCGTTGAGGCCGACGAGGCGATCCGGCCCGAGACGACCGTCGAGATCCTCGCGAAGCTGAAGCCGGTCGGGGGGCCGGACGCGACCCACACCGCGGGCAACGCGCCCGGCGTCAACGACGGCGCCGGCGCCGTCGTCGTCGCCTCCGACGAGTGGGCCGACGGCCGCGAGCCGCTGGCGCGCGTGCTCGCCTACGGCACCGTCGCCGACGACTTCCCGTACCTGGCGAAGACGCCGGCGCGCGCCGCCAAGCAGGCACTCGACAAGATCGGCAAGGACCCCGAGGACGTTGATCTTTGGGAGATCAACGAGGCGTTCGCATCGGTCGCGATCAACTCGATGCGGATGCTCGACATCGACGAGGACAAGGTGAACGTCAACGGCGGCGCGATCGCGCTCGGCCATCCGATCGGTGCCTCCGGCGCCCGGATCGTCGGTGCGCTGATCCACGAGTTGCGGCGCCGCGGCGGCGGCCTCGGCTGCGCCGCGATCTGCTCCGGCGGCGGCCAAGGCGACGCCATCGCCCTTGAAGTCAACGGCGCCTAGAGCAGCCGCTTTCTTCGACCTCGACCGGACCCTGATGGCGGGGTCGTCGGGGATGCACTTTGGGCGCGCGGCGTACCGGACCGGGATGGTCAGCCGCTCGCTGCTGATCAGGTGGGGCGTGGAGCACATCCGCTTCCGGCTTCGCGGCTCGACCGACGAGCGCACCGAGCAGCTGCTGCGCGACGTCAAGGTCCTGCTCGAGGGGGTGCCCGAGCGCGACGTCAACCGGCTCGCGCCGGACCTGCTCGCGGGCCTGCTCCCGCGGATGTACCCGCAGATGATCGACGAGGTCCGCGCCCATCAGGACGCGGGCCGGCCCGCGTTCATCGTCAGCGCCGCCAGCGACCCGCTCGTGAAGCTGATCGCGCAGGTCCTGGACATGGACGGTGGGGTCGGAACCCGCTACGAGGTCGCGTCCGACGGGACGCTGACCGGCAACGTCGACGGCCCGTTCACGTACGGCAAGGGCAAGGTGATCGCGATGGAGGGCGTCGCCGCCGAGCACGACCTCGACCTCGCCACCTCGTGGGCCTACTCCGATTCGGCCTCGGACCTGCCGATGCTGCGCGCGGTTGGCAACCCGGTCGTCGTCAATCCGGACCCCGAGCTCGCCGAGGTCGCGAAGCGGCAGGGATGGCGCGTGATGCGGTTCGAGAAGCTCGGCCGCCGGCTGGCGATCGGCGCGGGCGCCGTCGCCGCGGGGGCGATCGGCGGCAGCGGCACGTGGCTCGCGGTGCGCCGCCGTCCGCGCAAGCGCCGGCCGATCCTGCGTCGCGGCTGAGCCGGTAAGCCGTCCGCAGCAGTCTCGCCCTGGACCTTTGCGCAGGCGGTGTTACGGTCGTCGCAAAGCAAAGCTGGCCCCGCGGTGTCCTCCTGGGTCACAGAAAAGGAGGCAAGGGATGCTGAGCCGGTTTCGGCGACCCAGCGGGGCGATGGTGATCGCGTGCCTCGCGCTCTTCGTTGCGCTGGGAAGCGCCACATACGCGAAGGTCAAGCTCGGCAAGAACGCCGTCAAGACGAAGAACATCAAGAACAACGCCGTCAAGGAGAAGAAGATCGCCGACGGTGCAGTGACGACCGGTAAGCTCGGCGATGGAGCGGTGACCACGCCGAAGCTGGGCGCGGACGCCGTCGACGCAACGAAGCTCGGCGACAGCGCCGTCACGCCTCAGAAGCTGGCCGCGGACTCCGTGGACTCCGGCAAGCTTGCGGCCGGGAGTGTGACCAAGGGGAAGGTGGCCGCCTCTGGTTCGACCAGCAACGCGAGCACCTACAACCTGGTGGCCGGTAGCTGCACCGAGGACACGACGATTCCGGCCACGGGCGCTCAGCCTGGCGATGCGATCTCCTACGGAGTGCGCGTCGGCGCCGCGGTCGGGGGCCTCGTCTCGGTCGCGCCCGCCGGGAACACGGTGTCGAACGGGAAATTCCAGGTAGAGGTGTGCAACCACGTCAACACCGCAACGGTCGCGCCCGGCCGCATCACGCTGGACTGGATCGCGGTTCGCTAGCGCCGCGCCATCTTCGAGGGGCAAGCCGGCCCGGGCCTTGCGCCCGGGTCGGTTTGCTCTCGGCGCCCGGCGCGCATCTAGAATCCCCGCCATGGCCGTCGAGCCGGACGCACGCCGCCGCGCCCACGCGTGGCGCGAGGAGGTCTACGCGACACAGGAGGAGCGCGAGGCTCTGTTCGAGTCGATCTCCGGGCACGAGGTCCGTCCCCTGTACACGGAGGAGGATCGCGCCGGGGTCGACGCCGAGCGCGAGCTCGGCTATCCGGGCGAGTACCCGTACACCCGCGGCGTCTACCCGTCGATGTACCGCGGCCGGCTGTGGACAATGCGCCAGTTCGCCGGCTTCGGCACCGCCGAGGAGACGAACGAGCGCTTCCGCTACCTGCTCGACCACGGCCAGACGGGGCTGTCGACGGCGTTCGACATGCCGACGCTGATGGGCCACGACTCCGACGTGCCGCGCAGCCTCGGCGAGGTCGGCCGCGAGGGCGTCGCGATCGACACGCTCGACGACATGCTGACCCTGTTCGACGGCATCCCTCTCGGCCAGGTGACGACGTCGATGACGATCAACGCGCCGGCGGCGATCCTGCTCGCGTTCTACGTCTGTGTCGGCGAGCAACAGGGCGTCGGCCCGGAGCGGCTCGGCGGCACGATCCAGACAGACATCCTCAAGGAGTACATCGCCCAGAAGGAGTGGTGCTTCCCGATCGAGCCGGCGATGCGGCTCGTCACCGACATGGTCGAGTGGTGCTCGCAGAACATGCCGCGCTGGCATCCGATCTCGATCTCGGGGTACCACATCCGCGAGGCGGGCTCGACTGCCCAGCAGGAGCTCGCGTTCACGCTCAAGGACGGGTTCACCTACGTCGAGGAGGCGATCGCGCGCGGGCTCGACGTCGACGACTTCGCGCCGCGGCTGTCGTTCTTCTTCAACGCCCACATCGACTTCTTCGAGGAGATCGCCAAGTACCGCGCCGCGCGCCGCATCTGGGCGCGCGAGATGAAGGAGACCTACGGCGCCGCCGACCCACGCTCGATGATGATGCGCTTCCACACCCAGACCGCGGGCGTGTCGCTGACCGCGCAGCAGCCGCTCGTCAACGTCGTCCGCACCTCGATCGAGGCGCTCGCGGGGGTGCTCGGCGGCACGCAGTCGCTGCACACGAACTCCTACGACGAGGCGCTCGCGCTTCCGACCGAGGATGCGGTGCGTCTCGCGCTCCGCACTCAGCAGGTGATCGCGCACGAGAGTGGCGTCACGAACACCGTCGACCCGCTCGGCGGCTCGTACTTCGTCGAGACGCTGACCGACGAGATGGAGCGCGCCGCTTACGAGTACTTCTCGCGCATCGACGAGCTCGGCGGGATGGTCTCAGCGATCCAGCAGAGCTTTCCCCAGCGCGAAATCGCCGATGCCGCGTACCGTTACCAGGAGGAGGTCGACGGCGGTAAGCGGATCGTCGTCGGCGTCAACGAGTACCGAGACGAGGGCGAGGGCGAGACCCCGATCCTGCGCATCGACGCGGCGCTGGAGCGAAAGCAGGTCGGCCGGCTCGAGGCGACGCGGGCGAGCCGTGACTCTGCCGACGTCGAGCGCGCGATCGCGGCGCTCAAGGACACGGCCGCGAATCCCGACCGCAACCTGATGCCGTGCTTCATCGACGCCGCGCGCGCCCGAGCCTCCGAGGGCGAGATGATCGTCGCCCTCCAGGAGGTCTTCGGCAGCTACACCGAGACGCCGATCTTCTGAGCGAGCGGCGCGCGCTACGCTGCGCGGCGCTCGGACTCGACGATCACGACGAGCTCACCGCGCTCGGCGGGCTCGGAGCCGGCGAGGAACATCCGCCCGACGTGGCGGCGGTGGGCCTCCTCGCGCGCGAGCTCGACCGCCCGCTCGCGCGCCAAACCGGTGCCGAGGACCTGGCGCTGGTGAGCTCGATCCACATAGAGGACGTCGTACACGGTTTCGCTTCCGTCTGCCGTTGCCGACCGCGTCAGCATCGCGGCTTCACCGGACGCTTACTGGAACACTCGAGCGCGTTCTACGCCGCGGTGCCGGCACCGGAGTTAATCCGCCGTTAACGCGGCTTTCCCTGCACTTCGGCGCCTGAATCAACCGCTGCCTCCTCCGCTTCGCGTCTGGGGGCAGCGGGGTTACCGGCAAGGCCAAGTTAGGCTTAGCGCGTGTCGCAGGAGCGGAAGATCCGCGTCGTGGTCGCGAAGCCGGGCCTCGACGGGCACGATCGCGGCGCGAAGATCATCGCCCGCGCGCTCCGCGACGCCGGCATGGAGGTGATCTACACGGGCCTCCACCAGACGCCCGAGCAGATCGCCGAGACCGCGATCCAGGAGGACGCCGACGCGGTCGGCCTGTCGATCCTCTCCGGCGCGCACATGACGCTCGTGCCCCGAGTCGTCGAGCTGCTCGAGGCCCAGGGGGCCGAGGACATCGTCGTCACCGTCGGGGGCACGATCCCCGCCGAGGACATCCCGGAGCTGAAGAAGCTCGGGATCGCCGAGGTGTTCACGCCCGGGGCGTCCACGGACGAGATCGTCGAGTTCATCCGCGGCGCTGTCGGGCAGCGCGAGGCGGCCTGACGACGACGGGGGCCTCGAGGCCCCCGTCGAACTGAGTCAGCTCCGGCTTGGGCCTAGCCCGCGCCCACCGCCAGCGCCGAGATCGAGTTCTCGCTGTACTCGATGTTCCCACCCAGCTCGTTGCACTGCAGGGTCAGGTCGTGCGCGCCGGCCGCGAGCACATTGGTGACGGCGTTCACCCCGGTGGCCCCCTGGTCGTTGGCGTTGAACCCCACCCCGAGGCCGTCGGTGCTACCCGGGCTAGCCGTGGCGCCGACTGTCGTTCCGTCGGCCTGGAGGCGACAGCCGCCACGGTAAGCCGCGCCACTGTTGTTCCCGTCGAAGCCCGCGTCGGCGACGACCAGCACGCGCTCGGCCCGCGGCAGCGTCAACGAGACGTTGCCGCAGCCGACGAACGTCGAGCTGGTGGGATCGCAGGAGCCGGTGGCCGAGCGTCCGAGCGTCAGCGAATCCAGGCTCGCCCCGCCGACCGCGTTCGCGTTGTTCGCGGTCGTGGCGGTGTCGGCCGTGTTCGCGTGCGCCACCGACAAATCCGGCGCCTTCTTGGCGATCTCCTTGTCGGCGATCTTCTTGACCTTGCTCTTGCTCAGCGCTTTGTTGGACACGGGCCCGGCGACCGCCGTACCTGCCAGCGCGGCGACCAGGGCGAATGCGGCGACGACGAGGGCCGGCGATGGACGCCGGCCGATCATGGCTTTCATCTGAACCTCCTCCGGCCCCGCCTTCATGCCCGAAACAGATGTCCCGCCAGGCAGGGCAATGTGCGAGAACACTCGTTGACCTCCCTGCCGTTGTCAAGCGGCCCGGGCCGACCGTCGATTGACTGGTCAGTCAACCAGTGTGTAAGATTCCCGCGCACGACGCCCCGCGCCCGCAAGGACGCCCGGGCCCTTTTCGCGTCACCAAGGAGGCTCTGAGTTGAAGATCTGCTGTCTGGTCAAAGAGGTCCCAGACGCCGCGGTCCAAAAGCGGATCGACCCGGGCACCAAGCGCCTCGACCGCTCGGGCGAGAAGAACCTGAACCCATTCGACACGCACGCGATCGAGGCCGCGATGCAGATCAAGGAGGGCGGCGAGGCCGTCGAGGAGATCGTCGCCGTGACGATGGGCCCGGACAGCGCCGTGCGCGCGCTCCACAAGGCCGTCGCGCTCGGCGCCGACCGCTCGGTGCACCTCACGGATGCTGCGCTCGAGGGATCCGACGTGTGCGCGACCGGATACGCGCTCGCGAAGGTGCTCGAGTCCGAGTCGCCCGACCTCGTCCTGCTCGGACAGCAGTCGGATGACGGCGAGTGCTACACGATCGGCGCCGTGGTTGCCGACCACCTGAAGATGCCGTCGCTGACGCAGGTGATCAAGATCGACGTCAACGACGGCACGCTCCGCTGCGAGCGCCAGGCCGAGTACGGCTACGACACCGTCGACGTCGAGCTCCCTGCCGTGATCAGCGTCGGCGACGCGATCAACGAGCCCCGCTACCCGTCGCTGAAGGCGATCATGGGCGCGAAGAAGAAGCCGCTCGAGACGAGCGCCACCGGCGATCTCGGCATCGAGGCCGACCGCGTGGGAGAGGGGGGTTCGCGCACCGCTGTGCTCGAGCTCAAGCCGCCGCCCCAGAAGGAGGCCGGCGAGATCATCGAGGACGAGGACACGAACGAGACGGTCGACAAGATCGTCGCCTGGCTCGAGGAAAGGAAGCTGATTTAGATGGGCGGCATCCTGGTCTACGCCCTCCACGACGACGAGGGCAACTTCAACAAGAACTCGCTCGGGGCCGTCTCCGAGGCCGCGAAGCTGGCCGGCGAGATCGGCGAGCAGGCGGCGGTGCTGGTCGTCGGCGACGTCGCCGACGACGCCTGCCGGGGCCTCGGCGCCTACGGGGCGAGCAAGGTCTACCGCGCGAAGTCGGTCCCCGAGGGCCTCGCACAGCCGATCGTCGACGCGATGGCGAAGGTGATCTCGGACAACGGGTTCTCCTACGCGCTGTTCGGCGGCGGGCTGCTCGGATTCGAGGTCGGCGCAGGCCTCACCGCGCGGCTGGGCGCCGGCGTGACGATGGAGGTCACCCAGGTCAACGTCCAGGACGGCAAGCTCGTCGCCGAGCGCCCGATCCTCCAGGACTCGCAGATCGCCGACGTCGGCTACGTCGGCGAGCCGGGGATCATCATCGGCCGCCTGAACGCGTTCGACGTCAACGAGAGCGGCGGCTCCGCCGAGGTCGAGGACGTCGAGATCGAGCTCTCCGACTGGTCGACGAAGGCGAAGATGGTCCAGCGCGGTGAGCAGCGCGGTGAGGATGTCAACATCGAGGATGCCGACATCCTTGTTGGAGGCGGCCGCGGTCTCGGCGAGGCCGAGAACTTCAAGCTCGCCGAGGAGCTCGCGGACTCGCTCGGCGGCGCCGTCGCGGCAACACGCGCAGTGGTCGACGCCGGCTGGTACCCGTACGCCGCTCAGATCGGCCAGACGGGCAAGACGGTCGCGCCGAAGCTCTACCTCGCGGCCGGGATCTCGGGAGCGATCCAGCACAAGGTCGGGATGCAGAGCTCGGAGAATATCCTCGCGATCAACAAGGACCCGAACGCGCCGATCTTCGAGTTCTCGGATCTCGGCGTGGTGGGCGACCTGCACAAGATCGTCCCGAAGCTGACCGAAGCCGTGAAGGCCAAGAAGGGAAGCTGAGGACCCGGTGCCGATCGCACCGGAGGAGTTCCCGCCTCCTGTCAATCCCGCCGAGGAGTTCGTCGGCCCGCCGACCGATCCCGAGGAGGATCGGATCGAGGTCGGGATCGCGATCGTCGGCGGCGGTCCCGCCGGGCTCGCGTGCGCGATCCGGGTAATGCAGCTGCTCGAGGACGAGCCGGAGCTGACCGAGTCGCTCGGCGAGGTCCCGGTGGCGGTGATCGAGAAGGGCAAGGCGACGGGGGCGCACCTGCTCTCGGGCGCGAACATGCGTCCGTCGGCGATGCAGGAGCTGTTCCCCGACCTCGACCCCTCGGACTGGCCCGTCTACCAGGAGGTCACCAAGGACGCGGTCTACCTGCTGACGAAGCGCGCTGCGCTGCCGTTGAAGCCGATGCCGCCGAACTTCCGCAATCACGGCAACTACGTGACCTCGGTCGCGCGGCTCGGGCGCTTCCTCGGCGAGAAGGCCGAGGAGGCCGGCGTCTACCTGCTGACCGAGACCGCGGCGCAGAAGCTGCTCGTCGAGGACCGCGTCGTTCGCGGCGTGCGCTCCGGCGACAAGGGCCGTGGCCGGGACGGCGAGGAGCTGGCGAACTTCGAGCCGGGCTCCGACGTTGTCGCGAAGGCGACCGTGCTCGCCGAGGGCACGCAGGGTCACCTGACCGGCGCCGCGATCGACTACTTCGACCTCCAGGGCTTCTTCCCGCAGCGCTGGGAGATCGGCGTCAAGGAGGTCTGGGAGGTCGATGAGCCGCTCGACCGCGTCATCCACACGATGGGCTGGCCACTTCGCAAGCGCCCGAAGTACAACGAGTTCGGCGGCAGCTTCATCTACCCGATGGGCGAGGACAAGGTGTGCATTGGGCTCGTCGTCGGGCTCGACTACACCGACGCGACGTTCTCCTGCCACGACGCGCTCCAGGAGCTGAAGACGCACCCGTTCATCCGCAAGATCCTCGAGGGCGGCAAGCGCGTCGCCTGGGGCGCGAAGACGATCCCCTCCGGTGGGTACTGGGCGATGCCGTCGAAGCTCACCGTCCCCGGGATGGTGATGGCGGGCGACGGCGCCGGGATGGTCAACATCCCCGAGCTCAAGGGAATCCACTACGCGATGCACGCCGGGATGTACGCCGCCGAGTCGATCGTCGAGTCGCTGAGGCAGGGCTCGATCAACTTCGAGGCCTACGAGGAGCGAGTGCGGAAGAGCGTGATCGAGGAGGACATGTACCGCTCGCGCAACATGCGCCAGCCGTTCTCGAAGGGATTCTTCGTCGGCGGCGCGATGGCGAGCCTGATGACCATCACCCGCGGCGTGTTCCCCGGCGGGCGCTGGAAGGAGCGCCCCGACGCCGACGAGCTGATGGAGCTCGGCAAGGCTGCCTCCCGCTACCCGAAGCCGGACGGCAAGTACCTCTTCGACAAGCTCTCCTCGGTGTTCGCGTCGGGGAACGCGACCCGCGACGACGCACCGAACCACATCCGGGTCCAGGAGCACGTCCCGCGCGAGGTCGCTCAGACCTGGGTCTCGATGTGCCCCGCGCAGGTCTACGAGATCCCCGACGAGCAGCTCGAGAACGGGGCGAAGGAGGTCGACCTCCAGATCACCCCGTCGAACTGCGTCCAGTGCGGCGCGATCACCGCCAAGGGCGGCCGCCTCACCCCGCCCGAGGGCGGCGACGGCCCGCTCTATCAGGACACCTAGCGCGGTGTAGTCGCTCCGATCTTGGGAGGTGGAGCTGTGTGTCGATCCTCGAGTTCCTGAGGCACGGCGGGCTCCGGTACAAGCGCCTGGAGCGGAACGTCCCGCGACGCGTCGAGCCGGAGGTCCTCGAGGCGTTCTTCATCGGCATCGCCGGCAGGCGCGTCAGCATCTCGTCGAGCACGACGCCGATGGGGGCGGGTCGGGCGCTCGCATCGAAGGAGTTCGTGATCGCGGCAACCGATTCCCGTCTGCACGTGATCCCGATCCGTGGCGTGGGCGTGTTCTCGTGGAAGCTCGGCGAGACTCTCGAGACGCACCCGCTCGCCGCCGCGCCGGTGCGGTGGGAAGACGGGGTGTTCGCGGTCGGAGAGCGAAGGTTTCAGCCCTTCCACTACCACGAGGACGACGCGGCGCGGGTCGCGGCGCTGGTCAAGGCCGCGTCCTGAGCTCCCAGGCTGCGAACTCCCGGATCAGCCCCGCGAGCCGCTGCGGCCGCTCCTCGGAGACGAACGTGCACGAGTCCTCGATCCGCTCCGGCGCATGAGCCGACAGCTCCGCGACCTCGATCGCGGGAGGATCAGGCGCCGGGGCTCGCTGCTGCGGACACCTCCGACCCCTCGTCGAAGACGAGCGGGTCGGCGCCCGCCCCGCGGGGGAGGACGAGGACAGCGCAGGGCGCCATCCGCATCAGCTTCGCCGACACGCCCCCGAGAAGCGTGCGGCGGACGGGACCGTAGCCGCGCGAGCCGAGAATCAGCAGGTCGAAGTCCGACGCGGCCTCAGCGATCTTCTTCGCGGGGTCTCCTCGCGGCAGGTAGCGCTTGGTCGGGAGCTCGCGCGGGATCTGCTCCATCGCCTCGTCGAGCGTCCTCACCATCGCGGCATGCGCCAGGTCGACGTCCGGTTGACCGCTGAGCGCCGAATAGGACGAGCCGTAGCCGTAGCGCGGGGGCCCCGCCGCCGCGACGATCGTGAACGAGGCGTGGAGCCTCTCCGCGAGCGAGACGCCGGCGCGCAGTGCGGGCCATGACTCCTCGGCACCGTTGAACGCGACGCCGATCCTCAGCAGGCCCTGCTGTTCCCGGCCCGCGTAGCCGCGCGGGGCGACGACGATCGCGCACGGCGCGCCCGAGAGCAGGGCCGCGCCGACGCTACCGATCACGGCGCGCCCGAGCGGGCCGCGGTGAGTCGAACCGAGCACGAGGACGATCGGCTCCTCGTCCTCGGCGATCTTGTGAAGGCCGCGCGCCGGCGAGGCGGCCACGACCGCGCGCGTCTCGGCCTCGAAGCCCTTGAGGTGGTCTCGCGCCGCGGCGCGGGCGTCGTTCGCGGCATCCTCGGTATCTGCCCCCGCCTCCTCGGTCGAGGCGAGGTGATCGAGGACCGGGACGACGGTGACGACGACCGGCGTCGCCCCCAGCACCTCGGCGAGCACCCGGCCGAGCGCGAGCGCGTCGCCGCTGTTCGGTGAGCCGTCGTAGGCGATGATCAGCTTGCGATTCATCCTCTGCCGTCCCACGGTCACGTTACACGTGCGGGGTGTCAGGCTAGGCACCGTGTCGGCGCCGAGCATGCGGAGAAAGACGCGCGAGGGGCCGCTCAGCTTCCGAGCGGGAGTCACGTCGTCGCAGCCTCCGGCCGCGCTCGTTCTCGGCCATCACCTGCACGTCGCCATGCTCGCGGGGGAGCTCGTCGCGAATCGCCTCCGCGCGCGGCCGGGGCTGCGGATGATCCTCCCGACGGGCCATACGCCGCTGGGCATGTACGCGGCCCTGCGCGGCCACGCCGCCGACGGCAGCCTCCCGTCCGAGCGCGCGACCCTGTTCCAGCTCGACGAGTACCTCGGGCTCGGTGCGGACAGCGAGCGCAGCTACCGGGCCTACCTGCGGCGCGAGCTCGCCGGCGTCCGCCTCGGCTGCGTCCACAACATCGACGGCGCCGCGCCCGACCCGGACGCCGAGTGCGCGCGCCACCAGGCGCTGCTCGACGAGGCGCCGGTCGACCTCGCGGTGCTCGGGCTCGGCCGTGACGGCCACGTCGCCTTCGACGAACCGGGATCGCCGCCCCACGCCGGGGTGCGCCGGGTCGAGCTCCACGCGGCAACGCGGGCCGACGCCGCGCCGGACTTCGGCGGGATCGACGGCGTGCCGCGCGAGGCGTTCACCGTCGGCCTGAGAACGCTGCTCGCCGCACACGAGCTGTTGCTGCTCGTCACCGGGGAGGCGAAGGCGGAGGCGCTGAAGGCGGCGCTCGAGGGACCGAAGGCGCCCGCCTTCCCGGCGTCGATGCTCCGCGACCATCCGCGGATCACCATCGTCTGCGATCTCGACGCGAGGCTGCTCCGCCCGCGGCCGGGCGGAGACAGCGACCGAGCCGTCATCGTCCTTGGGCACCGCGAGCCGCCCGACGACCCGCGGCATCGGATCTCGGACGAGTCGCTCGTTCGCGTCGAGCGCGCGGTGCGGCTCTGCGAGGACAGCGCGCCGCGCGCGGTGATCTTCACCGGCTACTCGCGCACGCAGGACGGGGTCTCAGAGGCGGAGCAGATGAAGGCGAAATGGCCGCTGCGGCGGATCCCCGCGGTGCTAGAGCAGGCGGGCCGCAACACGGCCGAGAACGCGTCGCGCTCACTGCCGCTGATCCGCGCAATCGGCGACATATCCCGCGTGACCGTTGTCACCTCAGCGTGGCACTTCCGCGCGCCGTACTTCTTCGCGCCGTACCGCGCTCTCGGCCTCGGGCTCTCGTTCGCGCCGGCGTATCATCGGCCGTGGGTCGCGCCGCTCGCGCACGAGATCGGCGAACTGCGCGACATGCGCTCCGACCGCCGGCGGGCAATGGCGGCGATGAGGCTTCCGGCTGAGCCCGGGCTTCACGGCGCTGGGGAGGCGCGGTGACCTCGCTTGTCGCGGGACGCATAGCGGGGGAGGACGGCGTCCGCGAGGGCTGGATCGAGATCGCCAACGGGCGGGTCGTCGCGCGCGGCGACGGCGATCCCGCGCGCCCGGCTGACGGGCGGGCCGACGGCTTGATCGCGCCCGGGCTCTGCGACCTGCAGGTGAACGGCGCGGGGGGCCGGGAGGTGAGCGGCGACGAGGCGGCGCTCGACGCGATCGACGCGGTCCAGGTCGCGCACGGGGTGACGAGCTACCTACCGGCGTTGATCAGCCCCGACGACGAGACGGCGGAGCGAATTCTCCCCGCGCTCGAGCGCCGCGCCGCGGACTCCGACTCGCCGGTCGCCGGTGTTCACGTCGAGGGGCCGTTCATCAGCCCCGAGCACGCGGGGATGCACCCTCCGGGAAGGCTGCGCACGCCCGCCGAGGGCGCCCCCGCGTGGCTTTCATCTCCCGCAATCCGGATCGTCACGCTCGCCCCCGAGCTGCCCGGCGCGCTGGGACTGATCGAGGCGCTGAGCGCGCGCGGCGTCGTCGTCTCGCTCGGGCATTCGGGCGCCGACGCCGACACCGCCCGCGCGGCGATCGACGCCGGGGCGAGCGCTGTGACCCACGTCTTCAACGCGATGGGGCCGCTCGATCACCGCGCCCCGGGACTCGCCGGCGTCGCGCTCGTCGACGAGCGGCTCAGCGTCGCGGTGATCGCCGACGGCGTACACGTCGCTCCCGAGGCGCTCGAGCTCGTGCGCCGCGCCGCCGCGGGCAGGGTCGCGCTCGTCACCGACTCGACGCCCGGCGCGGGCGCCGGCGCGGACCGCTACGAGATGGCCGGGGTGGAGATCGCAGTGGGAGAGGGGCCCGGCGGGCGGACGCGCGACGGCCGGCTCGCCGGGAGCAAGCTGACGCTCGACGCGGCGCTCCGCGGCTGGACCGAGCTGACCGAGGCGACGCTCGCCGACGCGATCGCCGCAGCCGCGGTCGCGCCCGCCGAGCTCGCCGGGCTCCCGCACGCCCGGGTCGGCGACCCCGCCGACCTCGTCGAGCTCGACGAGCGCGGGGAGGTGCGCCGCGTGATGCGCGGGGGGCGCTGGCTCAGCTGAGGCTCGTCGTGCGGCGCTCCTCGCGCGCGATCACGTGGCCCCCGAAGAGGTGTCGGGATCGTTGCCCTCGGGGTCGAGGTCGCTCAGCCCCGCCGCGGACTCGCCGCGGCGTCGCGCCAGGTACGGGCCGAGGTGGCGCCCGGCGAGCTTCTCCCGCGGATCCCACAGCGCTTCCGCCGCCGCCCGAGCGCGGCCGCCGATGTCGCCGACCGCCGAGCGCAGGTAGCGGGGGATTCCTCCCGTGAGCAGCTTCCCGCGCAGCACCGGCTGGAAGGCCGTCTGGGGAAGCCGGGCTCCGGCCCGCACGGCGATCGCCCGGGCCGCGACGTCCGCCTGCTGCGCCGCGAGGCCGCCCTGCTTGATCGGGAACCAGGTCGCATCTCCGGCGGCCCACGTGCTGTCGAGCCCGGTCACGAGCATCTGGGTGTCCGTCGGGATGAATCCGCTCTCGCGCTGCGGGACGCCGGGGATGTCCGGCACCTCGAGGTTGGGCAGCGCCACGGCGCGGTCGACCTCGAGCACCCTCCCGTCCGCGAGCTCCAGCCTCCCGTGCCCAAACGATGCTCCGCCGGCGTCGGTCTCGACTCGGATCCCGGCCTCGTTCAGCAGCTCGGCCGTCATCTCCGCGCCCGGTCCACCGAACAGCTCCAGCGGCTCGGCCTCGTGGGTGACGAGGACGATCTCGATTCCGGCGAGCCCGTCCCGCCGAACCCGCGCGGACGTGAGCAGGGCCAGCTCGTAGGCGACGATCGGCCACTTCGCCCCCGGCGGGGCGACGAACGCCAGCCGCTCGACCTCGCCGTCTCCGAGCGAGGCGAGGAGAGCCGATAGCTCCCCGGCGTCCGCCTCCCCGCTGAACGTCAGCGCGCCGGGTACCGCCTCGACTGGTCGCGCGCCGAACGCGAGCAGGAGCGCGTCGTAGGCCAGCTCCTCGCCGTCGCGCGTCCGCGCGACCTTCCCCGCGGGATCGACGCCGGCGAGCAGGCCCCGATGCTGCGTTGCGCCGGCGTCGCCGACGATCCCCGCGAAGTCGTAGCGCGCGGCCTCGTCGACCCCGAACGGCTCGGCGACGAGCAGCGGTCTGTGCACGAACTCCGTGTCCGGCGCCAGCAGCTCGACGTCAACCAGGTCGGCGGCGAGCTCGTCGAGCGCGAGCGCGGCCTCGAGGGCGGCGACGCCCCCGCCGGCGATCAGGAGCTTGAGCGGTTGCCCCTCAGCATCCGCGGTCAAACCCGCTCCGGGACCATCTCGATCGCCCCGCTCGGACACTCCGCGACGCAGAGGCCGCATCCCTTGCAGAAGTCGAGGTCGATCTCGTAGAGCTCGCCCGGCTCGCCGAGCTTGATCACCGCGTTGTCCGGGCACACCCCGTAGCAGTTGTCGCACGAGAAGCAGTTGCCGCACGACAGGCAGCGACGCGCCTCGTAGAGCGCGTTCGCCGGATCGAGGCCCCCGGCGACCTCTTCGAAGGTCGAGCGCCGGCGCGCGAGCTCGAGCTGCGGCTGCACGGTCCGGGGCGCGTCCGAGTAGTACCAGGTGTTGAGGTTCTCGAAGCTCGCAAGCTCGTGCTTCGGCGGCGGCTCGTATCGCGCCCCGCGCAGCCACCCGTCGACATTGCGGGCCGCCTTCTTGCCGTGGCCAACGCCGACGGTGACGCTGCGCTCATCGGGCACCATGTCGCCCCCGGCGAAGATCCCCTCGTGCCCGGTCATCATCTCGGGCCCGACCTCGACGACGCCGTCCGAGATCTCAACCCCCGGCACCCCGTCGAGCAGCCCGAGGTCCGTCTCCTGGCCGAGCGCGAGGACGAGCGAGTCGGCCTCGAGCTGCTCGGTCTCACCGGTCGGCTGCGGGAACCCGGACTCGTCGAGCTCCATGCGCTCGATCAAGAGCTTCCCCTCCTCGGCCTGCTTCACCGTCGAGAGCCAGCGCATCATCACGCCCTCCTCCTCGGCCTCCTCGACCTCGAAGTCGTGCGCCGGCATGCGCTCGCGCGTTCGCCGATAGACGACCGTGGCGTCGGTGGCGCCGAGGCGCTTCGCCGTGCGCGCCGCGTCCATCGCCGTGTTGCCGCCGCCGTACACGACCACGCGCCGGCCGAGCAGCGGGCGCTCCTCGCCCTCCATCTGATGGAGCATCGAGACCGCGTCGAGTACCCGTGCCGCGTCGGCGGCGGGGATCTCGACCCGTTTGCCGCGCTGTGCGCCGACGGCCAGGAACGCGGCGTCGAAGCCGCCCTCGCGCATGCTGTCGAGCACGTTCTCGACCTTGCGGTTGAGCTCCAGGGTCACACCCATGTCGACGATCCGCTGCACCTCCGCGTCGAGGATGTCGCGGGGGAGCCGGTACTTGGGGATCCCGAAGCGCATCATTCCCCCGGTCATCGGGCCGGCCTCGTGGATCGTGACCTCGTGGCCGAGCAGGCGCAGGTGGTAGGCGGCCGAGAGCCCGGACGGCCCGGCGCCGACGACGAGCACCCTCTTGCCGGTCGGCTCGGCTCCGGACTCGACCGTCCACCCGTTCTCGATCGCCTCGTCGCCGAGGAAGCGCTCGACCGAGTTGATCCCCACGGCCTCGTCGAGCTGGCCGCGGTTGCACGACGTCTCGCACGGGTGGTAGCAGACCCGCCCCATGATCGCCGGGAACGGGTTCTCCTCCATGATCTTGCGCCACGCGCGCTCGTAGCCCTCGCCGCCCTCCTCGGCCTGGTACAGCCACGCCTGGATGTTCTCCCCGGCGGGACAGGCGTGATTGCAGGGGGGCATGCGGTCGGTGTAGACGGCTCGCTCGGTGCGCCAGCTCCCGGTCTTGTTCGCGAGGCTCGAGCCGACGTCGAGCGTGATCGCGAAGGGCTTGTCCATCAGGCGCTCGCCTCGCTCGCGTCTTTGGGAACCCGCGGGTCGCGGTAGGCGACGTCGGTCGCCTTGCCGGGCAGGTCGGCGACATCCTCGGGGTCGGGCAGCAGGTCGAAGCGGCGGATGTTGCGATCGGCGATCGCCTGGATGCGCTCGATCACCCCGGCGTAATGCGGGTCCTTGAACAGGTGGGCGAAGCGCCGCTGAAGCTTCAGGTACTCGTCGACTGGGACCGGGCGGCGAATCTTCGACACGCTCGTCACCTCGCCGTCCTCGGCCGCGAAGACGGGGAACAGCCCGGTCTCCTTGACGAGGCGCGCGATCCTGATCGTGTCACTCGGTGCCGCGCCCCAGCCGAGCGGGCAGGGGACGAAGACGTGCAGATAGCGGGCGCCGCGGAGCTCCATCGCGCGCTCGACCTTGCGCTCGATGTCGCGCGGTTCGGCGACCGTCGCGGTGGCGACGTACGGGATCTCGTGCGCCATCGCGATCATCGGCGCATTCTTGCCCTGGCCGAATACGTTGCCCGGTTCCTCTCCGACGGGCTTCGTGTTCGCCGTCCGCGCGCCGGGCGGCGTCGCGCCCGAGCGCTGCACGCCCGTGTTCATGTACGCCTCGTTGTCGTAACAGATGTAGAGAACGTCGTCGTTGCGCTCGAACATCCCGGACAGGCAGGCGAGCCCGATGTCCACCGTGCCGCCGTCTCCGCCCTGGCCGACGACGCGGACGTCGTCGCGGCCCTTGGCCTTGAGCGCGGCGGCGATCCCGCTCGCGACCGCGGGCGCGTTGCCGAACAGCGAGTGGATCCACGGGAGCTGCCACGAGGACTCCGGGAACGGGGTCGAGAACACCTCGAGGCAGCCGGTCGCGTTCGCGGCGACCATGCTCCCGTCCGTGGCGCGCATCGCCGCGTCGAGCGCGTAGCGCGCGCCGAGCGCCTCGCCGCAGCCCTGGCAGGCGCGGTGCCCGCAGGTGATCGTGTTCGAGCGCTCCATCTGCGCCTGGACCGAACGCTCCTCCGGCGGCAGCAGCCGGTTGCCGGTGACGTAGGTCCCGACCTGGTAGAGCTTCAGCTGTTGCCTCGGCATCGTGCCTCCACTCAGTGTGATTGCGCGGCGACGATTCCGATGTCGCGGAGGATGTTCTCCGCATGGGGGCCGGTGCGCCCCGGCTCGGCCATGCGCGCGAGCTCGCGTCCGACGAGCTCGCGGTCGAGGTCGAGGAAGTGCAGTGGGCCCGGCTCGATGCGCTCGGCGAGGATGTCGTCGAACAGGCCTCGCAGCGACTTCTTCGTGATCGGGCGCCCGCCGAGCCCGGCGACGACGTCGTAGACGCTCGACGGCAGCCCCGAGAGCGCGAGGCGCACGTTCTGGCCGACGATCCCGCCGGCGCCGACCGCGAACGCCTTCTCGATCACGACGATCCGGGTCGCGTTCTCGAGCGCCGCGCGGATCTCCTCGAGTGGGTATGGACGGAAGCACTTGACGGCGATCGCGCCGATGCTCGTTCCCTCGTCGCGCATCTCATCGATCACGTCCTCGATCGTGCCGAGCACCGAGCCGAGCGCGACGACGACCGTCTCCGCGCCCTCGGCGCGGTAGCTGCGGACGAGGCCCCCGGACGGACGCCCGAACGAGCGCTCGAACTCATCCGCAATCTCGGGGATCGCGTCCAACGCCAGCATCTGCTTCGCGTGCATCAGGTACTTGACCTCGAAGAACGCCTCGGGCCCGACCATCGCTCCGATCGTCACGGGCTCGGCGGGATCGAGGACCTGGCGCGGCTCGAAGCGCGGCAGATATGAGTCGACCAGCTCCTGCGTCGGCATGTCGACGCGCTCGTAGGCGTGCGTGAGGATGAACCCGTCCATGCACACCATCACCGGGAGCGACAGCCGCTCGGCGAGCTTGAACGCCTGGATGTGGAGGTCGAGCGCCTCCTGGTTGGACTCGGCGTAGAGCTGGATCCAGCCCGAGTCGCGCTGCGACATCGAGTCGGAGTGGTCGTTCCAGATGTTGATCGGCGCGCCGATCGCGCGGTTGGCGAGCGTCATCACGATCGGCAGCCCGAGGCCCGAGGCGTTGTACAGCGCCTCGGCCATGTACAACAGCCCCTGGCTCGCCGTCGCCGTGTACGCGCGGGCACCGGTCGCCGAGGCGCCGATCGCGGCCGACATCGCCCCGAACTCCGACTCCGCCATCAGGTACTCGCACGGCGCGAGCTCGCCGGTTCGCACGAGGTCGGAGAGCCTCTCGACGATATGGGTCTGCGGCGAGATCGGGTACGCGCTCACGACTTCGGGACGGCAGAGGCCGACGGCGTCGGCGACTGCCTGGGAGCCCTCGATCTGCTCAAGCATGGGCAAACTCCTGGATCCGGCGCTCGACGAACGAGTGCGCCTCCCGCGCCGCGTCCACGTTCGCCTTCGCGACCTTCGGAGACAGCTTCTCGGCGATCGCCGCGGCGAGCGAGTCGAAGGAGACCGCGCCGGTGAGCGCCGCGAACCCTCCGAGAAGGATTGCGTTCGGAACCGGTCGGCCGAGATGCTCGCGGGCGAGCTCGGTCGCGCCGACCGTCATCGCGTGCTGCTCCCCGACTTCCTGCACGAGCTCGGCGAGCCCGAGCTGGTCGAAGCCGCGTGTCGAGTTGAGCAGTACGTAGCCGCCCTCGCGCAGGCCGCCGAACACGTCGACCTGGTGCAGCAGGGTCGGGTCCTGGATGATCAGCGCGTCGGGCTCGGACACGGGCTCCCGGGCCCGGATCGGCCCCTCGTCGATGCGACAGAACGAGACGACCGGTGCCCCCGTGCGCTCGGACCCGAAGGTCGGGAAGGCCTGCGCGTGACGACCTTCCATGAACGCCGCGATCGACAGCATCTCGGCGGCGGTCACAACCCCCTGACCGCCGCGACCGTGGATGCGTACCTGAAACATCTTCACCAGTGTGACCTACGCGGTGCCCGGGCGGTATCCGGGGAGAACCCGTTGTCGGCTTAGCGGGAAACCCGCAGGCGTCGACGGGTGGAGCTGCGCGTAGAGTCGGCCCATGGACGTCGGCCTGGTGATCGCGATCCTGCTCGCGATCGCTTTTGCGGTCACTAACGGGCTCCACGATGCCTCGAACGCGATTGCGACGCTCGTCGCAACGCGCGCCGCGAGCCCGCTTCAGGCGATCGTTCTCGCCTCGATCTTCAACCTCCTCGGACCGCTGTTCATCGGCGCGGCCGTCGCCGACACGATCGGCGGGATCGTGACCGTCGCCCCGTCGTCGGCAGTCGAGGTGATCGGTGCCGGGCTCGCGGGAGCGGTCGCCTGGAACGTCCTCACGTGGGGACTTGGCCTGCCCTCGAGCTCGGGTCAGGCCCTCGTCGGCGGGCTCGTCGGCGCGGCACTGCTCGAGGGCGGGACCGGCGCCGTGCTGTGGGGAGGGTTCGACGGCCTGCGGCCGGTCGGAGTGCTCGGGACACTGGCCGCGCTCGCAATCTCGCCGCCGCTGGGCGCACTCGCGGCGCTGGCCGTGATCCGTGGCCTGCGGAGGCTGGCGCGCCGGGCGACACGGCGCTGGGGCTCGCCGGTGCGGGGCGCCCAGTGGACGACCGCGGCCGCGCTCGCGTTCAGCCACGGGGCGAACGACGCCCAGAAGTCGATCGGCGTGATCGCCGCGATGCTGCTCGCCGACGGTCGGATCGGGTCGCTCGGCGCCGCGCCGATATGGGCGAAGGTCGCGTGCGCGGTCGCGCTCACGGCGGGCACGGGGTTGGGCGGTTGGCGCATCATTCGGACCGTGGGCCGGCGCATCTACCGCATCCAGCCCGTCGAGGGCCTCGCGAGCCAGACCGCATCCGCCGGCGTGATCCTCGGCGCGTCGGTCGCCGGGGCGCCGACGTCGACGACCCAGGTCGTCGCGTCCTCGGTCGTCGGGATCGGATTGGGGCGAGGGCGGTTGCGCCACGTTCGCTGGCAGATCGTCCGCAACATGGGGTTCGCGTGGCTGATCACGCTTCCGGTTGCCGCCGCGCTCGCGGTCGTTGCTCTGCAGATCGTCTGGTGGCTGACGTGAAGCGGCAGCGCTGGTTCCTGCCCGAGACGCCGGATCTGCTCGGCGCGCTGCGGCGCCAGCTTGCGGTGACCGGGGAGGGGCTGGAGGAGTTCGCGTCCTGGGCGGGCGGCGATGCAAGTGCCGCCGATCGGCTGCGGGACACCGAGCATCGCGGGGACGCGGCGAAGCGGGAGCTTCTGAACGCGCTCCGCGATGCCTTCGTCACCCCGATCGAGCCCGAGGACCTGTTCACCCTCTCGCGCGGGATCGACTGGCTGCTCGACTACGCGCGCGACCTCGTCAACGAGGCCGATGCGATGGCCTGCGAGCCGGACTCGGGAATCGCCGAGATGGCGGCGCTGCTCGTCGAAGCCGCGGTCCAGATCGACGCCGCCCTCGAGCGCCTCGGCTCGGACCCCGACGCGGCCACGCGCGCGGCCGACGGCGCGATCGAGGCGGAGCGCAGGCTGGAGCGGGTCTACTACGCGGGGATGGCGGCGTTGCTGGAGGTCGAGGACGAGCGCGAGCGGATCGCCCGGCGGGAGCTCTACCGACGCTGCGCGCGGATCGGCGAGACGGTGATCGACGTCGCCGAGCGGATCGCGTACGCGGTCGTCAAGGAGAGCTGAGCGCGTTCGGCGTCACGCGCGCCCCCACGCGAGCACCCCGGCGATGTCGAGCGTCGAGAGCACGCCGACCGGTCGCTCGGTGCCCTGACCGACGACGACGAGGTGAGACAGCTCGCGCTCCGCCATCAGCTTGGCCGCGTGCGATAGGGAGTCATCGGGCTTCACGGTCACGAGCTCGGTCGCGGCGATCTCACCGGCCGTCCGTGTATCGAGGTCGCCTTCCGCTGCGTGCAGCAGGTCGAGGTCGCTGAAGATCCCCCAGGCGTGTCCGGCGTCATCGACGTCGGTCAGGACCACGCTGTGGACGTGGTTCTCCGACATCATCCTCGCGACCAGGCGCACCGGCGTGTCGGCGGCGCTGGTCATCACGCCGTGCCGCATCGCGTCGGACACGCAGGCGTTCTCGAACGCGGGTGCCAGGTAGCTCCCCTCGATGCTCGACATCCGGGGCTCGCTCATCATCATCAACCTCCTGTCGGGATCGACCGCGCCGCGTCGAGCGTCACCCGCCGCTCGGCGGCGGCGATCAGGCGCCGGGCCCGATCGACCGCGTCCATGTTCACCGAGATCGCGTCGATTCCCGCGCGGACGAGGATGTCCGCGTACTCGGGATAGACGGAGGGCGCCTGGCCGCAGATCGAGGTAGCGAGGCCGAGCTCGCGGGCCCTGGAGATCAGCCGCGTCAGGTACTCGACGACGGCGGCGTCACGCTCGTCGAAGATCTCGGCGACGACCTCGGAGTCGCGGTCGGCTCCGAGCATCAGCTGCGTGAGGTCGTTGGAGCCGATCGAGATCCCGGCTACGCCGAGCTCGGCGTAGCGCTCGAGGTTGAACAGCACCGACGGGACCTCGGCCATCACCCAGAGCTCGAAACCGGGCCGCGAGAGCAGGCCCGCCTCGTCGATCGCCGCGCGACACGAGACGAGCTCGCGTGGCGTGCGGACGAACGGGATCATCACGTGGAAGTTCGTGTGCCCCGCGTCCCATACCTGGCGGATCGCGTCGAGCTCGAGTTTCAGCAGGTCGGGCTCGCGCATGTAGCGCAGCGCGCCGCGGTAGCCGATCATCGGGTTGGACTCCTCGGGCTCGAAGCGGTCGCCGCCGTCGAGGCCGCGGAACTCGTTCGTCCGGAAGTCGATCGTCCTGTAGGTGATCGGGCGCGGAGTGAACGCGGCGGCAAACTTCGTCAGCGCCTCGCCCATCCGCTTCACGAACTCGTCCGAGCGACCGCTCTCGATCAGCTGGCGGGGGTGATGCCCGTCGAGCGCTTCGATCACCATCAGCTCGGCGCGCAGTAGCCCGACGCCCTCGATAGGGAGCGCCGCGGCGTGGTCGATCTGCGACGGCTCCGAGAGGTTGACGAGCAGCTTCGTCCCGGTGACGAGCGGGCCGCCGGCCACCGCTGCGGGCTCCGCCGCGGCATCGGGGACCTCGAGCGCACCCTCACGCACGGTGCCGTCGGTGGCGTTGACCGTGACGATCTCACCGTTTCGAAGCTTCTCGGTCGCACCGCCGGTGCCGACCACGCACGGAATCCCGAGCTCGCGCGAGACGATCGCCGCGTGGCAGGTCATGCCGCCGGAGTCGGTGACGATCGCGCCGGCGCGGCGCATCAGCGGCACCCAATCGGGGGCGGTCATGTGCGTGACGAGAACCTCGCCGTCCTCGAGCGACGCGGTGTCGCCGTCGAGCGAGGAGATGACGCGGACTTGGCCGCTCGCGGCGCCGGGCGCCGCGCCGAGGCCCGTGGTCAGGATCTCGCCCGCCGCCTCGGCGTCCTCGGGAGCGCCCTCCCCGCCCGCCGCGGTCACCGGGCGCGACTGCAGCATCCACGCCTCGCCGTCGGGGTCGAACGCCCACTCGGTGTCCTGCGCGGCGCCGTAGTGCTCCTCGTCGCGGCGGCCGAGCTCGGCGATCGTGTGCACCTCGTCGTCGCTAAGCACGGGCCGCATCGACTCGTCCTCGGTGAGCTCGCGCGTCACCGTCCCCCCGTCAGGGGTCCCCTCGATGATCAGCTCCTTGTGGTGCACCTCGCGCTTGATGATCCGCAGCGTCTGCTTGTCGACGATGTAGCGATCGGGGGAGACACTCCCCGAGACGACCGACTCGCCGAGGCCGAAGGCGCCCTCGATCACGAGGCGGTCCTCGGCGCCCGAGGCGGGGTCGATCGTGAACATCACGCCGGCGCGCGTCGCCGGGATCTGAGCCTGGACGACGACGGCGATGTCCATGTCGGCCTGGCCGAAGCCGCGCTTCGCGCGGTAGAAGACCGTCCGCCCGCCGAACAGCGACGACCAGCAGCGGCGCACCGCGTCGACGACCGACTCGCCGCCCTTGATGTTGAGGAAGGTCTCGTTCATGCCGGCGAACGACGCGGACTCGGTGTCCTCGGCCGTCGCCGAAGAGCGCACCGCGACCGGCGCGTCGCCCTTGCGCCCGGCGAGCTCCGAGTACCCGGACTCGATTGCGTCGGACAGCCAGTCCGGAATCGGCTCGTCCTCGACCATCTCGCGAACGTCGGCGGCCGCCGCGTCGAGCGCCGCCGTGTCGTCCACGTCGAGCCCGGAGAGCCGCTCCTCGATCCGAGCGCGCAGCCCTCCCTCGTCGCAGAACGCGGCGTAGGTGGGAGCCCCGACGACGTAGCCGGGGGGAACGGGGAGTCCGGCCGCCGTCATCTCGCCGAGGTTGGCGCCCTTGCCGCCCGCGTAGTCGACGTCGGATTTCGCCAGCTCGGAGAAGCGGCGGATGGGCTCGGTGCGTGCGGACGTCTCGACGGCGCTCGGTTCCATGGACTCAGTCCTCCATTGCTCGCTTGCCTGTTGGCAGCCTAATCCGCTGCGGTTGCGAAGCATCCGTTCCGGGCGCGGTACCGGCTCCGTAGTTTCCCCCGCCGAACTCGGCCGCGTTCCCCGGATGCACGCAGACCGCCTGCTCACATAGGTTTCCTCGTATGAGCGCGAGCACGATCAACCGACTCAAGGTCGCGGCGCGGCTTCTCGCCGCCGCATACCTGGGCTTCTACGTCTACGGCATCATCCTCGGCGTCTTCTCGCCCGTCGAGATCCCGCTGTTCACTGTCGTGGCGCTGGTGCTCAGCGCCTTTCTTGTGATCTACTCGCTGCGCGTCGCGCGGTCCTACCGCGCCCGCAAGAACGACCCGAACGATGAGATGATGCGCGAGCTCCACGCCCTCAAGGAGCGGCGGGGCTTCTAGCCGGGCCGGCGGGCTCGTGACGGCAAACCGCGGACGCGTCGCGATCTTCGGACCCCACCCGCTGCTCTCGATCACGATCGAGGCTCGCGGCGAGACGGGTTTCGACGATGTCCACCTCCACGCCGCCGGCCAGGGCGTCTGGGTCGCGCGGATGGCGGGGGAGCTTGGCGCCGAGCCCCTGATGTGCGCGCTGCTCGGCGGCGAGACAGGAGCAGTACTCGGCACCCTGCTGGACCGGCTTCCCGGCGAGCGCCGTTTCGTCGACACCACGGAGGCGTGCGGCTGGTACGTGTTCGACCGGAGAAGCGGCGAGCGCGAGCTGGTCGCACGCGCCTACGCGGAGCCGCCGTCCCGCCACGAGATCGACGAGCTGTTCTCGATCGCGTGCGCGACCGCGCTTGAGTCGGACGTGCTCGTCGTCTGCAACCCGTATCCGGGCGAGTCGCTGCCCCTCGACCTGTACGGCAAGCTCGTCGCCGATGTGCGCCAGAACGGGGTCCCGGTGATCGTCGACCTCTCCTCGCCGCGGCTCGACAGCGCACTCGACGGCGGCCCCGACCTCGTCAAGCTCAACGACTGGGAGCTCGCCCAGTACGCCTCCGGGCCGGTCGACGGCGACGAGAGGCTGCTCGCAGCCGCGCAGCGGCTGCACGCTGCCGGCGCCGCCCGGGTCGCGGTGACGAGGGGCGGCGAGCCGGCGCTGCTGCTCGACGGCGACGGCGCGAGGACGCTCGAGCCACCGCGCTTCGAGGGCGGGTCTCACGAGGGCTGCGGCGACTCGATGATCGGGGGACGGCCGCCGGGCTCGCGGGCGGGCTCGACTGGGACGATGCGCTCGTTCTCGGGGCCGCGGCCGGCGCCGCGAACTTCCTCCGCCACGGCCTCGGCACCGGCTCGCGCGACGTCGTCGAGGAGCTCCGCGCCAAGGTCTCTCTGCGCGAGCGCGACGCTCCGGCTCAGCCGGGTTGAAACGGCGCCTCGACGTCCTCACCCGCGACGATCGCGGCGGGGGCCGTCCGCCTCACCCAGTCGATGTGCTCTGCGACGAGCTCGACCTCGGCGAGTCGTGCCAGGGCGTCGGAGATCCGCAGCGACCGTCCGACGCTCGCGGAGTGGGAGTCGCTGCCGACGATGTGGACGAGGCCGCGGGCGGCAAGGTCGAGCATCCACGGCTCCGTGGCCTCCGCGAGCAGGGCGTCCGCGGTCACCTGGACGAGCGCGCCGCGGACGAACAGGGACATGAGGCGCTCGTGGATGTCGGCTCCGAGGTGGCGTTCGGGGTGCGCGATCAGCGAGCGGTGACCGCGTTCTGCGAGCCGGTCGACCGCCCGCTCGAGCGAGGGAGAGAGCGGTCCCGGGGCCGGCTCGAGCAGAATCCAGCTACCGCCTCCGAGCGCGACGCGATCGAGCTCGTCGTCGCCCAGCTGCTCGACAATCGTCTCGGCGACCTCGCCGCCCCTGAGCGTGCGCACAGCGATCCCGGCGGCCTCAAGCTCCGCGTTGAGGTCCCCGACCCGGCGCTCGAGCTCGCCGATGCGGACGTCGTGGTCGTGGCGGATATGCGGGGTCGCGCACACCGTCTCGATCCCGTCCTCCTGCGCTTGGCGCGCCATCGCGACCGCGTCCGCAATGTCGGCGGCGCCGTCATCGATGCCGGGGAGGATGTGGCAGTGGAGGTCGATCAAGGCTGGGGCCGCTGGCACGCGGCCGCGCCCCAGCCTAGCCCGCGCGCGAATCCGTAGTCCGCACGGATCGGGCCTGCGCCGTCCACCGGATGACCGATGGCGCGCCCGGTCATACCGTGCGGGCACGATGTCGACGGTCTCGAGGACGACATGGGCGTGACGCTCGTCGAAGGCGGAGCTGAGGAGCGGCTCCACGTTGTGATCGCGGGCGGCGGCGTCGCGGCGCTCGAGGCGCTGCTGGCGCTCGCGGAGCTCGCGCCGGGGCGGATCTCCGTCGAGCTGATCGCCCCCGAGGACGAGTTCCTCTACCGACCGCTCACCGTCGCCGAGCCGTTCGGCCTCGGCGAGGCGAGGCGGCTCGGGCTGGCGGAGATCTGCGAGGCGTGGGGGGCCGAGCACCGGCGCGCCGCCGTGAGCGAGATCGTCCCCGCCGAGCGCGTGGTCCGCACCTCCGACGGCGAGGAGATCGAGTACGGGGCGCTGCTCGTCGCGATCGGCGCGTACCCGGTTGAGGCGCTGGCTGGTGCGCTCACGTACCGGGGCCAGGACGACAACCCCGAGATGGCACGCCTCGTCGCCGAAATCGAGGCCGGGAACGCGCGCCGGGTTGCGTTCGCGGTACCGGCGAGCGTGCGGTGGGCCCTGCCCCTGTACGAGCTCGCCCTGCTCACCGCTGCGACGCTTCGTGGCGCCCGCTCGAAGCCCGAGCTGACCGTGGTCACGCACGAAAGCCACCCCCTCGACCTGTTCGGGCGGCGGGCGAGCGACAGCGTCCGCGGGCTGCTCGCCGGGGAGGGCATCGGTTTGATCACCGGCACTGCCCCCGCGCTCGCAAAGCCGGGACGGCTGCTGCTCGCAGACGGCAGCGAGCGCGAGGCCGACCGGGTCGTCACCCTTCCCGAGCTCCGCGTGCCCGACCTCCATGGTCTCCCCCAGGGCCCCAGGGGCTTCATCCCCACCGATCCCCAGATGCGCATCGAGGGCGTTCCGTCCGCCTGGGCCGCCGGCGACGCGACCTGGTTCCCGGTCAAGCAGGGCGGACTCGCGGCCCAGCAGGCCGACGTGGCGGCGGCGTCGATCGCGGCGCTCGCCGGCGCGGGCAAGGCCCCGGTACCGTTCCGGCCCGTCCTCCGGGGAGCGCTGCTGACCGGCTCCGTGCCGCACTTCATGCGCTCGCCGTTCGCCGGGGACGAGGGGTCCACATCGGACGGCGGGGCGCTTTGGTGGCCGCCGGGCAAGATCGCCGCTCGATACCTGGCCCCGTTCCTGGCCGCGCGGTTCGAGGGCCGCCAGCCGACCGCGGCGCTGTCGGACCTTGAGCCGCCGGCTCGCGAGGGCGCGCAGATGGACGAGGCGGATCGCGGCGAGGCCATCGAGCTCGCCCTCAGCGCGGCGGAGGCCGACGCTCGACTGCGCGATTACGACGGCGCGCTGCACTGGCTCGAGATCGCAGAGCAGCTGAACATGGTGCTCCCGCGCGAGTACGTGGACAAGCGGCGGCGCTGGAGCGAGGCGGCGGGTCGACTCGCGGCGGTTGGAGGGTCGCGGAAGCCATGACCGCCGTCGAGCATCTGAGCCCGCTCGACGCCACCTTTCTGGAGCTCGAGCAGGCGGATCGCGGCGCCCACATGCACATCGGCGGTGTGATGATCTTCGAGCCGGCATCGAACGGAGCCGTCCCCAGCATCGATGAGGTCCGTCGCGACATCGATTCGCGACTGGGGGAGCTGCCCCGCTACCGGCAGCGTCTCTCGGAGCCGTCGGTCAGCGGGCTGACGTGGCCGTGCTGGGAGCAGGACGCGGACTTCGACATCTCCCGCCACGTGCGCAAGGAGACGCTTCCCGCTCCCGGCACCGACGCCCAGCTGCTCGAGTGGGCGGGAAACCACTACTCCGAGCGGCTCGACCGCGCCCACCCGCTCTGGGAGACGGTCGTGCTCGATGGGCTCGAGGGCGGCCGCTGGGCGATCGTCACGAAGACGCACCACTGCATGGTCGACGGAGTCGGCTCGGTGGACGCCGCGTACGTGCTGCTCGACTCGGAGCCCAATCCGCCGAAGCGCCGAGCGAATGCGGCGCCCGAGGCGGACGAGGCTGAGGATGACGAGACCGGCGGCGGGCTCGGCCTCGGGACGGTGCTTGGGGCCCCGCTTCATCTCGCGGGCGCGGCTGCGCGGCTGACGGCTTCCGGCGTCGGCGTCGTCACCCATCCCGACCGCGTCCGCGAAATTGTGCGCCGCTCGCGCGCGATGGCCGAGATGATCGTCCGTGACGAGGTAGTCGCCGCCCCGCGGACCTCGATCAACGTCCCGATCGGGGCAACGCGGCGGCTCGCCATCGCCCGCGTTCCGCTCTCCGACCTGAAGGCGATCAAGGACGCGCTCGGGGGGACGGTCAACGACGTCGTGCTCGCGGCAACCACCGCAGGACTGCGCGAGCTGCTGCTCGGGCGGGGAGAGACGCTTCCCGAGCAGGGTCTGCGCGCGATGGTCCCGGTCAACATCCGCTCGGCAAGCGAGCAGCTTGCACTCGGCAACAAGATCACGTCGCTATTCGTCCACCTGCCGGTCCGTGATCGCGACTCCCTGCGTCGCTACCGGCACCAGCGCGAGGAGGCCGAGAGCCTGAAATCCGGATCGCAGGCGCTCGGCGCGCGGACGCTGATCGATCTGACGAGCCTCGCGCCGCCGGCGATCCACAGCCTGTTGGCGCACTCGATGTATGCGACGCGGCTGTTCAACGTCACGATCACCAACGTCCCGGGGCCGCAGCAGCCGCTGTACGCGTACGGCTCACGACTGGTCGCACTGTGGCCGCTGGTCCCGCTCGCCGCCGAGCACTGCCTCGGGCTCGCCGTGTTCAGCTACGACGGCGACCTGTTCTTCACGCTGAACGCGGACCGTGACTCCGTTCCTGACCTTGACGTGCTGATCGCAGGCATCGAGGCCGAGATCGCGGAGCTTGGGAGGAGCGCCTCGAGGCTGAAGCCTAAGGAACGCTCGGCCTCAAGTCCCGCGCCTCCGGCGCCCGGTTGAGCCAGGCCCGAGCTCCCTCGTCGGTACCTTCGACAGCGGTGATGGCGGGCGCAGCGAACCAGGCCCCGGAGCCGCACATCGATCCGAACGAGCGGATCGAGCTCCTGCTCCGCGACCTGCGCGCCTCGCGCGACGGCCTCTCGTCGCGCGAGGCCGAGCGCCGCCTCGTCTCGCAGGGCCCCAACGTCCTCGAGAGCCGCAAGCAGCGAAACTGGCCGCGCGAGCTTGCGCGCCAGTTCACCCACCCGCTCGCGCTGCTGCTGTGGGGCGCCGCCGCGCTCGCGGCGGTCGCCGGGATCGTCCCGGTGGCGATCGCCGTCGTCGTGATCATCGTCCTGAACGCGATCTTCGCTTTCGCGCAGGAGCTCCAGGCGGAGCGAGCGGTCGAGGCGTTGCGCGCCTTCCTTCCCAGCCACGCGCACGTGCTCCGCGACGGCGAGCCGGTGGAGATCGAGGCGAGCGGCCTCGTCGAGGGCGACGTGCTCGTGATCGAGGAGGGGGATCGCGTCTCCGCCGACGCGCGGCTGATCGACGGATCGGTCGAGGTCGACATGTCCACGCTCACGGGGGAGTCGATCCCGGTAACTCGCTCGGCCGAGCGCATTGACGCCGAGCGTGCGCTGATCCAGGCGCGCGACCTCGTCTTCAGCGGCACGAGCTGCACCGGAGGCGAGGCGCGCGCGCTCGTGTTCGCGACCGGGATGCGGACGGAGATCGGGCGCATCGCGTCGCTCTCGGAGCGGGTCGAGACCGAGGAGAGCCCGCTCGAGCACCAGGTGCGCCGCGTCGCGTGGCTGATCGCCGGAATCGCCGTGACGCTCGGGATCGCGTTCATCCCGGTCGCGAAGTTCGTCACCGGGCTCCCACTCCACGACGCCGTCGTGTTCGCGATCGGCCTCATCGTCGGCAACGTCCCCGAGGGCCTGCTGCCGGTGATCACGCTCGCACTCGCGGTCGGCGTACGGGGGCTGGTGCGCCAGGGCGCGGTGGTGAAGCGACTGAGCGCGGTGGAGACGCTGGGCTCAACCGATGTCGTGTGCACAGACAAGACCGGGACCCTGACCGAGAACCGGATGCGCGTGACCCGGATCTGGAGCGCCGGGAAGGCGTTCGATCTCGAGCAGAGCGGGGGAACCGAAGAGGCGACGCTCAGCCGCGCGATGCGTGCGCTCGCCGACGCTAGCTCGGCCTGCAACAACGCCCACCTCGACGGCGAGGGCGACGGCGCCGCCGTCGGCGATCCAACCGAGGCCGCGATGCTGCTTGCGGCGCAGCAGCTCGGTGCGGACGTCGCCCGCGATCGCCGCGAGTGGCAACGCCGGCGCGAGTTCCACTTCGACCCCGCGCTGAAGCTGATGTCTACGGTCGATGAGCGCGACGGAGGACTGTGGGTGAGCGCCAAGGGCGCGCCCGAGGCGCTGCTGCCGCAGTGCAGCTCGGTGGTCCGCGCGGATGGAGAGCCGGCTCCGCTTGGCGCCGCGGAGCGATCAAGGGTTGAGGCTCAGGTTGATGACTACGCCCGTCAAGGACTGCGCGTGCTCGCCGTCGCTCGCCGCAGGCTGCGGGATGGCGACGAGCCGTCGAAGCGCGAGGACGCCGAGCGTGATCTCGAGCTGCTCGGGCTCGTCGCGATGCTCGATCCACCGCGGGCCGAGGTCGCCGAGGCAGTGGAGCGCTGCCACCGCGCCGGGATCCGAATCATCGTCGTGACCGGAGACCATGGGCTGACCGCCGCCGCGATCGCGCGCCGCGTCGGGATCGCGCGGGACGAGCCCCATGTCGTCACCGAGGAGGAGCTCGATCGTATGAGCGAGCCCGAGCTCGACCGGCTCCTGCGCGAGGGCGAGGAACTGATCTTCGCGCGGAGCACGCCCGAGGCGAAGCTGCGGATCGCGGACGCCCTGCGGGCCGAGCATCACGTCGTTGCGATGACCGGCGACGGCGTCAACGACGCGCCGGCGCTGCGCCGCGCCGACATCGGTGTCGCGATGGGCGCCTCGGGGACCGACGTCGCGCGCGAGGCGGCGACGATGGTGCTCACCGATGACAACTTCGCCACGATCGTCGCCGCGGTCGCCGCCGGGAGGCGGATCTACGACAACATCCGCAAGTTCATCGTCTACATCTTCGCCCACGCGACGCCCGAGGTGACGCCGTTCCTGGTCTTCGCGCTTGGCGGCGGGGCGATTCCGCTTCCGCTCACCGTGCTCCAGTTGCTCGCCTTCGACGTCGGGACCGAGACGCTCCCCGCGCTCGCGTTGGGCCGCGAGCCGGCCGAGCCGGGGATCATGCGCCGTCCGCCCCGGGCGCGCGACGAGGGCATCATCAACGGCGACATGCTGGTGCGCGCGTGGCTGTTCATGGGGGTGATTGCGGCGGCGCTTCAGATGGGCGCGTACTTCTACACGCTGCTGAAGGCGGGGTGGTCACCGGGGGATCCGGTCGGCCACGGCCACCCCCTGCACGACGCCTATCTCAAGGCGACGACGATGACCTTCTCGGCGATGGTCGTCGCGCAGATCGGGACCGCGTTCGCGTCGAGGACCGAGCGTGCCTCCCTGCGCTCGGTCGGCGTGTTCTCGAACCGGCTGTTGCTGTGGGGGATCGCCTTCGAGCTCGCGCTGGCAGCCGTGTTCGTCTACGCGCCGCCGTTCCAGTCCCTGCTCGGAACGACCGCGCTAGGCCCCAGCGATCTCGCCATCCTGCTGCCGTTCCCGTTCATCGTCTGGGGCGCGGACGAGCTGCGCCGCTGGGTGCGGCGCCGGAGCGCACAGCTCCCCGGGGCCGACGGGACCGTGAGCCAGCCGCAGTCGGCTCCGTAGTAAGCCGCAGTCGAGATCAGCCGACCCCCCCGATGTGCGAGCCGGCGGCGGGCGTAATGATTGCTCCTCCGATCGACCCAGAGCGGATGACGACAGCCCCCGAAGAGCACCGCGCATCGCCGGGCGACCGGCTGGTGATCCACGGCCACCAGCTCGGCGAGCCCGAGCGGGACGCCGAGATCCTCGAGGTGCTGGGCTCCGGCGGCTCGCCGCCCTTCAAGGTGCGGTGGACGGACACCGGGGCCGTCAGCGAGGTCTTCCCCGGCTCGGATGCGGTCGTGCAGCACTTCGCGCACGATGCGAATCCCCGCTCGAAGCGCTCGTAGCGGCGGCTGGGCGGATCCAGGATGAGGACTACGACCAAGGTGACAGCCACTCCCGACGCGCTCGAGTTGCTCGAGCACGTCCGCGAGCGGCATGGTCCGCTTGCCTTCTTCCAGCCGGGAGACTGCCACGACGGGAGCGCGGTGATGTGCTTGTCGCGCGCGGAGCTGCTCCCGACCGACAACGACGTGAAGCTCGGCGCGATCGGTCCCTCCCCCTTCTACGTCGACCGCGGGCAATGGGAGCGCTGCGGGAAGCCCGAGCTCGTGATCGACGTCGCGCCGGGCGAGGGCGGGAAATTCTCCCTCGAGGGCCCGGAGGGCGTCCGCTTTGTAAGCCGGGCCGCGAAGCATTCGCAGGGGTGACGGGACCGACGGGTCGACCTCCCACCGCGGACGAGCTCGCCGGCGAGCTCGGCCTCCCCGCCGAAAAGAGCGAACTGATCGCAGCTCTGATGCGACTCGGCGTCTCTCCGGAGCAGATGCGCCTCGCAGCCGAGCACGGCCGGCTCGAGGATGCGATCTTCGAGCAGATCCTCGACCCGGAGCGGGGAAGGCGCACGGTCACCGCGCGAGAGATCGAGCGGAGGGGCGGATTGCCGGTCGCCGACACCCAGGCGATGATGCGCGCGCTTGGGCTGCCCGCCCCGGGGCCCGACGACCCGCTCTTCACCGGCGAGGAGGGAAGCGCATTCGTCGAGCTCGGCCGGCTTGGCGAGCTGTGGACCGAGGAGACCCGCATGCAGGTCTCCCGCGTCTATCACCATGCCCTCAGTCGGATCGCCGAGACCGAGGTCGATCTGTTCCGCTCGCGCGTTCAGCGCCGCCTGCGCGAGAGCAGCGCGAGCTCGCTCGACGCTCTCGCGGCGGTCCGGGAGGCGTTCGGGGAGCTGCTGCCGCTCGCCGACCCGATTCTTCTCGGGGTCCACAGGCGCAAGGTGGAGCAGGAGCTCACGCAGGCGGCGATCTGGGAGGTTGAGCTCGAGGCCGAGGGCGCCGTCCCGGGGTCGAGGGATGTCACGCTGCTCTTCTGCGACCTCAAGGACTTCACCTCCTACGCCGACGCGCGCGGGGACGCTGCGGCGCTCGAGGTCATCGAGCGCCTTGCCGACGCGGTTGAGGAGCACCTTGGCGAGCGCGGGCGGCTCGTGAAGGCCCTCGGCGACGGCTACATGCTTGCCTACAGGGAGCCTGGTGAGGCGATCGCGGCGGCGGCGCGGATCGCCGCGGCGATGCGGGACGTGGAGGACGTCGGGCTTCACGCCGGCGTCCACAGGGGGGTCGCCGTGCTGCGCGACGGCGACTACTTCGGCCGCGCCGTCAACCTCGCCGCCCGGTTGCTCGCCGCCGCGGATCGCGGCGAGCTGATCGCGACTGCGAACGTGGCGGCGAGCACCGGTGAGCGCGACTGGGAGGCACGCGGCCCGCGCTGCCTGCGCGGGTTCGCCGAGCCGCTCGAGATCTACTCGCTCAAACTGGGATCGGTCTAGCGCTTGCATCCCGACCGCCGGCGTCCATTACGCTGGCGAGGCGGGTGGCCAAGCTGCATGAGGTTCCGATCGCGCCGCTGCCGACCGACAGGTTCCGGGAGCTGCTCGGGGACCGCTACCGGGAAGTGGAGGAGGGGATCCTGCGAGGCCGCGAACTGTTCGCGGGCCGCGTCGTGTGGCACGTCAACTCGACTGCCCGGGGCGGCGGCGTGGTCGAGCTGCTCACCTCGCTGCTCGCCTACGCTCGCGGAGCCGGCGTCGACACGCGATGGGTCGTGATCGAGGGCAACACCGAGTTCTTCAACGTCACGAAGCGGATCCACAACCAGCTCCACGGCTCCGTGGGCGACGGAGGTCCGCTCGGCGACGTCGCGCGCGAGATCTACGAGGGGGTGATGTCGGACAACGCCGAGGCGCTCGCGAGCATCATCAGGCCGGGCGACATCGTCTACCTCCACGACCCGCAGACCGCGGGGCTGATCCGGGCCGCTCGCGAGGCGGGCGCGCACACCGTGTGGCGCTGCCACGTCGGCCTCGACGAGCCGAACGAGATCGCCCGGCAGGCGTGGGCCTTCCTGCGGCCCTACGTGGACGAGGCCGAGGTGTACGTGTTCTCCCGCAAGCAGTTCGTTTGGGAGGGCCTCGAGGAGAGCAGGACCTGGATCGTCGCGCCGTCGATCGACGTCTTCTCGCCGAAGAACCAGCACCTCGCCCCGGAGACCGTCGACGGGATCCTCCACACGGTGGGGCTCGGCGGGCGGGATCACGGCGCCCCGGCGGCGTTCGAGCGCGAGGACGGCACGCCTGCCCGCGTCGATCGCCCGGCGGCTCTGTGGCAGGAGGCCCCGCTCCCGGACGACGCCAATGTCGTCACCCAGGTTTCGCGGTGGGATCGACTCAAGGATCCGGTGGGCGTGCTGCGCTGCTTCGCGCATCACATCCCCGATGCGCACCTCGTCCTCGCGGGCCCGGCCGTCGAGGCGGTAGCCGACGACCCCGAGGGCCAGGAGGTGCTGGCCGAGGTCGAGGAGGTGCTCGATGGCCTCGAGACGGAGGTCGCCGACCGAGTCCACCTCGCCGGGCTCCCGATGGACGACGTCGAGGAGAACGCGGCGATCGTCAACGCGATCCAGCGGCGCTCCGACGTCGTCGTGCAGAAGAGCCTCGCGGAGGGATTCGGGCTCACGGTCGCCGAGGCGATGTGGAAGGTGAGGCCGGTCGTCGCGAGCCGCCGCGGGGGGATCCAGGACCAGATCGTCGACGGCAAGAGCGGCCTGCTGCTCGACGACCCACACGACCTCTCCGCCGCCGGCAGCGCGATCACCGGCCTGCTCGACGACCCCGAGCGCGCGCACGAGCTCGGCAGCGGAGCACACCGCCGGGTCCGCGAGCAGTTCCTGGGTACGCGCCACCTGATCCAATACCTGCGACTGCTCGACAGCCTGCTCAGCGGGACGGCGAAGCCGGCCTGATCCGCTTGTAGGCCTCGAGTGCCGCGAGCGGCACGAGCGCGAGGCCGAGCGCCATCGCGAGTTGCGCGCCACTCATCGCGACGACATCGAAGGTCTCGGCGAGCGGCGGGACGAGCTGGATCGCCGCGAGCGCCGCACCGCAGCCTGCGACCGCCGCCAACAGCGCCGGGTTGCGCCGGGCGCGCAGCAGCGAGCGATTGCTGCGGGTCCCGAACACGTAAGCGAGCTGGCAGGCGACGAGCGTCGTGAAGGCCATCGTCTGCCCGAGGGGGTGGCTTGTCGCGTTGCCGACCAGGAAGGCGGCGAGCGCCGCGAGCCCAGTGGTCAGCCCGCCGACAAGCAGGCGCGTCCGGATCGGCTCCAGCAGGCCCTGCCTCGGGGGTCTCGGCGAACGGCGCATCACCGACCGCTCCGGCGGGTCGAGGCCGAGCGCGATCGCCGGCGGGCCATCGGTCAGCAGGTTGACGGCGAGCACCTGGAGGACGGTCAGGGGCGCCGAGAGCCCGAGCCCGATCGCGAGGATGAAGACGAGCACCTCGCCGGCGTTCGCCGCGAGCAGGAAGTGCACGAAATGGGTGATGTTGTCGTACACCGCCCGGCCTCGACGGATCGCCTCCACGATCGTCGAGTAGTCGTCGTCTGCGAGCACCATGTCGGCGACCGAACGCGCGACGTCGGTGCCCCGCCGTCCCATCGCGACCCCGATGTCCGCGGTGCGAAGGGCGGGTGCGTCGTTCACGCCGTCCCCCGTCATCGCGACGATCTCGCCGTTTGCGCGCAGGGCCTCGACGATCCTCACCTTGTGCTCGGGGGCGACCCTGGCGTAGATCGCGGTGCGGACGCTGCTCGCGGCGGCGAGCTCCTCTTCGGACATCCGCTCGATCTCCTCCCCGGTGAGCACCGGCGCTTCGTCGTTCTCGCCGACGATCCCAACCTGCTGTGCGATCGCGCGTGCCGTGTCGGGATGGTCGCCGGTCACCATCACCGTCCGGACCCCGGCGCGGCGCGCCTTCTCCACGCCGCTTCTCGCCGCGGCCCGCGGTGGATCCTCGAGCGCGATCAGGCCCGAGGGAACGAGGTTTGCCTCGGCGTCCGGTGTCGCCGGGGGTTGGCGCTTCGCGACCAGCAGAACCCGCGCGCCGCCGGCCGCCCAGCGCGCCGCAAGCTCGGACAGACCGCCCCCGTCGTGCTCCCCGGCGAGCCTCGGGACGAGGACCTCGGGAGCGCCCTTCACGTGGACGGAGCGCTGCCGATCCTCGCCCTCGACGATCACGCTCATCCGCTTGCGCTCCGAGTCGAACGGCTCGACCTCGACAACCGTTCGACCGGCGAGCGCCGCCCCGCGGGTCGTGCCGGCCCGCTCCGCGGCGGTCGCGATCGCGGCCTCGATCGGGTCGTCTTCCGCGTCGCTGTCGGAGGCGAGCAGGGCGTCGGCGAGCAGCTGCTCCGCGCCGGCCGCGCCGTCGTGTGTGGCGACGTCCAGCTCGACGGCCCCCTCGCACAGAAAGACGCGCGTCACCGACATCCGGTTCTCGGTCAGCGTGCCGGTCTTGTCGGAGCAGATCACGGTCGCCGAGCCCAGCGTCTCGACGGCGAGCAGTCGCCGCACGATCGCCCCGCGCTCCGCCATGCGGCGAACGCCGATTGCGAGCACGACGGTGACCACGACCGGGAGCCCCTCGGGCACAGCCGCGACCGCGAGCGAGACCCCGATCAGGAAGCTCTGGCCGATGCTCTCCCCGTACGCGGCGGCGAGCGCGCCGACCGCGGCGCAGACGGCGAGCGCCGCCCACAGCAGCACCGCTGCGAAGCTCGACAGGCGCTCGCGAAGCGGGCTGACGGGCGCCTCGGCCTGGGCCTCGCCTGCGATCCGCCCGATCTCGGTCGCGGTCGCGGTCGCGGTGGCGACGAGCCGTCCCGTTCCGCGCGTCACCGTGGTTCCCGCGAACGCCATCGTCGGGCGCTCAGGTAGCGGAGCATCGCGCCTTGCGGGCGGCTCGGCCTGCTTCGAGACGGGCAGCGACTCGCCGCTCAGCGTCGACTCATCGGTCTCGAGGTGCGTCGTGGCGAGCAGCCGTCCGTCGGCGGGGACGCGATCGCCCGCGCGCAGCGTGACGACATCCCCGACGACGATCCCCCCCGGGTCGAGCCCGGTTCGCACGCCGCCGCGGATCACCGCCGCGCGCTGCGGAACGAGCTCTCGCAGCCCCCGTACGGACAGCTCCGCGCGTCGCTCCTCGACGTAGCCGAGCGTGGCGTTCAGCACCACGATCGCGGCGATCACGCCGGCGTCGAGCGCCTCCCCGATCGCGAGCGAGACGACCCCGGCGGCGACGAGCAGCAGGGTGAGCGGATCCGCGAGCTGGCGCACGAGGGCGGCTGCTCTCGATGGCCCGCGAGCCTCGGGGAGCCGGTTCGGACCCTCGGCGCGCAGCCTGCGCTCCGCTTCGGGCGCGCCGAGCCCCCGTTCGGGATCGGAGTCGAGCGCGTCGCAGACCTCGTGACCGGAGAGAGCGTGTGGCGCGATCGGAAAGATCGCGCGATCATCTCGCACTGATTGCGCCCCGCAGGCGCCACCGCCTACGGGCGCCGGTACCCCGGGATCTCGAACCGGATCGTCGCGCCCTCGCCGGGCTCGGACTCGGCCCAGATCCTGCCGCCGTGGGCCTCGACGATCGCGCGCGCGATCGCGAGCCCGAGACCGCTGCCCCCGACCTGTCGGGCGCGGGAGGCGTCGGTGCGGTAGAAGCGGTCGAAGAGGCGCTCGACCTGCGCGGGGGAGATGCCCGGCCCGTCGTCGGAGACCGAGAACTCGATCGTCCCGTCCACGGGCGCCGCGCCGACCGTGATTTGGCCGTCGGAGTCCGTGTGCGAGACCGCGTTCCGGACAAGGTTTCGCAGCACCTGCGCGAGCCGATCCGGGTCCGCGTCGAGCACGCCATGCGGCGTGCCCTCGACGCGGTAGTCGCGTGGGCCGAACAGCGGCAGGTCGCGACGCAGGTCGGCGAGGAAGTCGTCGAGATCAACGACTCGGCGGTGAACGAGCGTTCCCGACTCCGCGTTCGCAAGCGTGAGCATGTCGTTGACGAGCCGGTCCATGCGGTCGAGCTCGCGAAGCAGCTTCGCGGCGCGGTCGGGATCGGGCGTCTCGCCCGTGACCTGCTGCAACTCGATCTCGCCGCGCAGCAGCGTGAGCGGGGTTCGGAGCTCGTGCGAGGCGTCGGCGACGAACTCACGCTGGCGCCGAAACGCGTCCTCGAGCCGGTCAAGCATGTGGTTGAACGACTCCGCGAGGCTCCTCGCCTCGGTCGAGCCCTCGACCTCGAGGCGCTCGGTGAGATCTCCGGCGTCGACGGCCTGGGTGAACCGCGCCAGCCTCCGCAGCGGCCGCGTGATCAGGGTTGCGACCCAGAGCCCGATCGCGACCGACGCGACGAGCGCGAGCGCGCCGACGATCAGGAACGTGCTGCGCAGGCCCGCCTGCGCCTCGGTGACCGGATTCAGCGGGTCGGCGACACGGAACGTCCCCAGCTGCTTGCCGCCGACGACGATGCGGTGGCTGTACACGCGCAGCGAGCCGGCCTCGGTGGTCGAGAGCGTGCTCAGTCCGGGCGGAGCGTCGAGCAGCGTCCCGCGGCCGATCTCCTGGACCTCCTCGCCGCCTGAGCCGCTGCTGCCGTTCCCGCCCGCGTGGTTCTTCTCGTTGCGCTCGATCTCGTGCTGGACGACCTCGCGCTGGTTCGTCACCACGGGGCCGCGGGAGACCTCGATCGCGAAGATCCGCGACTCGGGGTGGTAGCGCTGCGAGGCGAGGAACCGCTTGCCGGCGTGCGTCAGCTGGTGACGGTTGCGGACGCCCTTCAGGCCCTGTTGCGCGAACTCGTGGTACTGGGCGCGGAGGTCCTGGTCGATCCGGTTGCGCAGGTCGGCGCCCGTGCCCTGATGGAGGGCGAAGAAGCTCCCGCCGACGACGGCGATCGTGATCAACGAGATCGCGATCACAAGCCTGGCGCGCAGGCCGCCGGGGACGATGCGCCTAAGCATCGCTGCCCGTGTCGACGAGCCTGTAGCCCGCTGAGCGCACGGTTTCGATCGGGGCCGGACCGTCGACCGCGGAGAGCTTCTTTCGCAGGTAGCCGATGTAGACCTCGAGCACATTCGTTCCGGGGTCGTAGTCGTAGCCCCAGACCGCGTTCAGGATCTGGCTCCGCGAGAGCACGTGATTCGGGTGCCGCATCATGTACGCGAGCAGCTCGAACTCCCGCGCGGTCAGGCGGACCTCGGTGCCCGCGCGCTCGACGCGGCGGGTGCGCAGGTCGAGCGCGATGTCCCCGACCTGGAGGTCGGTCGCGCTGCGCTGTGCCGGTCGCCGGAGCTGGGCGCGGACCCGCGCCAGCAGCTCCTCGAACGCGAACGGCTTCGTGATGTAGTCGTCCGCGCCTCGGTCGAGCCCCTCGACCTTGTCGGTCGTCTCGCCGAGCGCGGTCAGCATGACCACCGGAAGCTCCGGGTTGCGTTCGCGGATCGTGCGCAAGACCTCGAAGCCGCTCTTGCCCGGGAGCAGCACGTCGAGCAGCACGAGCTCGTAGTCGCCGGTCAGCGCCTCGACCTCGCCCTCCTCGCCGTCGCCACAGCAGCGGACCGAGTAGCCCTCCGCCTCGAGGCCCTTCTCGATCAGCTCCGCGATTCCGCGCTCGTCCTCGACTACAAGTATCCGCATGCCGGGATGAATGCTAAGCGGCGCCGAGGCGACCGACCGAGTGAGGTAAGAGCACTCTCATTCGCCGCTTACGGCCGGCTCACGGGCCGGCCCCATGATCGCGGCCATGAAGCAATCAACCCGAGTAAGGGTCGCCGCCACGGTCACCACGCTTTTCGTCGGTGGGCTGGCGGCGGTTGGGCTCTCCCTTCGGGGCGGTGGCGGTTCCACCGCAACGCAGGTTGCGAGCCCGAAGCCCCAGGTCATCCACCGGACAAAGATCCGGCGGGTTCCGGCGAAGCAGCGCAAGCCGGCAGCCTCCAAGGCCCCCGCGCCGACTCCGGTCTCGGCTCCGGCCCCCGCGCCGGCACCCGTGGTCTCGGCGCCGGCGGCGGCGCCCGCGGTCGTCTCCCCGCCCTCGCACGTGACGTCGAGAACGTCACCGAGCGGTGGCGGCGGCGGCGAGAGCGAGGGCGGCGGCGAGGGGAGCCGGACGTCCGGTGGCGAGTCCCACGAGGGCGGCGATGACTAAGCGGCGACCCTCAGTCCGCTCCACGATGGTCAAGGTCGCCGCGCTCTCGTGCGCGGCGGCCGTGGCCGTCGGGGGCGGTCTCTCGCTCCAGCTCGCGCACGGCAACGATCCCGCCCTGGGACCGAAGGTCGATGCGATCACGGCTGCCCGCAAGGCACGCCCGAAGCGGATCATCAAGACGACTGTCGTCCGCAAGGAGATGGCGCCGAAGCCGAGCCCGGCTACCGGAGCGGCCCCAACGACTTCCTCCGTCCCCACCACGAGCGCACCCGCCGCGCCGGCGGCGCCGGCGCCGGTGGCGCCGGCCCCCGCGCCTGCGCCGGTGACGACGAGCGCGTCCTAGAGCGATGAGCACCGCCGAGCACGAGAGCCGGTTCGACCTGTTCGGATCGCACGTCCGGCTGCTGATCGGGCCGCCGGTGCGACCGGGGGCTCCGTCCGCCGAGACCGCGGCGGTGCAGATCGAAGCCTTCCTCCGCCTCATGCACAGGCGGCTGACGCGATTCGAGCCCGAGAGCGAGCTCAGCGAGCTGAACGCGAGCCCGAACGAGATCTCCCAGGTGTCGTCGCTCCTCTCGACGGCTGTCGCGGCGGGCGTGTGGGCTGCGCAGCTGACCGGGGGGCTGGTCGATCCGACCCTCGTCGGCGAGCTCGAGCGCGCCGGCTACGCGCACTCGCGGGCGGGAATGCCCGCCGCCTCGCTCGCCGACGCGATCGCCGCCGCGCCGCCGCGCCAGCCGGCGAGCCCGAGCCCGGACGCGCGCTGGCGCGCGATCGAGGTCGACCTGCAGACGCGGACCGTGCGCCGGCCGCCGGGCGTTCGCATCGACACCGGTGGCGCCGGCAAGGGTCTCGCCGCCGACCTCGCCTCGGCTCGCCTCTCCGCCTACGCGACGCACGTCGTCGACGCCGGCGGCGACCTGCGGATCGGGGGAGAGCGCAGCACGGACCGGGTCGTCGAGGTCGAGGATCCGCTGACCGGCGAGATCGCGATCGAGTTCCCGATCGCGCGCGGCGCCGTCGCGACGAGCGGTCTCGCGACTCGAATCTGGAAGACCGGCGACGGGTACGCGCACCATCTCCTCGACCCCGCGACGGGCGAGCCGGCGTGGACGGGCGTGATCCAGGCGACCGCGGTCGCCGACACCGCGCTGCGCGCTGAGGCTCTCGCCAAGGCGGCGCTGCTCTCCGGACCGGAGCGTGGCATCGAGCTGCTGAGTGAGCGCGGAGGTGTCGTGGTCCTTGACGACGGCTCGCTTGAGATCGCCGGCGGGCTGCCCGAGCCATCGGATGGCTCCGAGGCGCTGGCGGCGTGAACACCAGCTCCTACACCGACCCGAGCCAGCACTTCTTCTGGCTCGCCAGCCGGGCGGTCGGCGTCGTCGCGCTGATCCTGATCTCGCTCTCCGTCGGGCTCGGACTCGCGCTTTCCGGCCGGATCACACGCGGGCCGGGGGTCCCGGCGAAGCTCAAGCACCTGCACGAGGCGATCACGCTGACCTCGATGATCGCGATCGCGGGCCACGGCCTGCTGCTGCTCGGCGACAGCTACCTGCGGCCCGGGCTCGCCGGGATCGCGCTCCCGTTTGCGATGAAGAACCAGCCCGTGTGGACGGGCCTCGGGATCATCGGCGGCTGGCTCGCGGCAATCCTGGGTCTGAGCTTCTACGCCCGCAAGTGGATAACGACGCGCGTGTGGCGCTGGATGCACCGTTGGACGCTGCTCGTCTACGCGCTGGCGATCGCGCACACGCTCGGGTCGGGCACCGACGCCCGCGCTCCGTGGCTGCTGGCGATCATCGGCGTGACCGCGGTGCCGATCGTGTTCGCCGGCACGTACCGCTTCCTCCCGCGCGAGAGGGCGCGCCGACCCGATGCGATCCCGACGCCCGAAACGCCCGGGGCCGACCCATACCAGGTTCCGCGCAGCCGCAGTCGCGAGATCCCGCGGCCGGCGCCCGAGAGCGCAGGATCGTGACCGCCGGCGTCGTCATCGCCGGCGGCGGGCTCGCGGCGCAGCGCTGCGGCGAGACGCTGCGCTCGAAGGGCTATGAGGGCCGGATCCGAATCGTCTCCGACGAGCCGGTTGCCCCCTATGACCGCCCGCCGCTGTCGAAGGGGCTGCTGCTCGGCGAGGCGGGCGAGGACGAGCTCAGCTACCGCGACGCGTCCTGGTATCCGGACTCCGGGATCGAGCTCATGCTCGGCGAGCGGGCCGAGGCGCTCGACCCCGAGCGCCGCGAGCTGCGGCTCGCGAGTGGCTCGGGGCTCGAGTACGCGCAGCTTCTGATCGCCACCGGGAGCGCCCCGCGGCGGCTGCCGTTCGCCGAGGGATACTCCAACGTCCACTACCTGCGAACCGTCTCCGACGCCGTCGAGCTGCGGAGCGCGCTTCGGCCCGGAGCGCGACTCGTCGTGATCGGCGCGGGGTTCATCGGCCAGGAGGTCGCCGCGAGCGCGCGCCGGATCGGCGCCGAGGTGACGATCGTCGAGGCGCTCGAGGCCCCGCTGGTGAGGATTCTCGGCGCCGAGCTGGGTCGCTGGTTCGCCGAGCTTCACACCGAGGAGGGCGTCGAGGTGATCCTCGGCGCCGGCGTCGCGCGCTTCGTCGGTGACGACGCCGTGCGCGAGGTTGTGCTCGCGGACGGGCGCCGGATCGCATCCGATGCCGTCCTCGTCGGAATCGGCGTCGCGCCCGCGACCGAGTGGCTCGCCGGCAGCGGCCTGCCCACAGACGGCGTGCCCGTCGACGCGCTTGCGAGAACGGAGCTCCCGCACGTGTTCGCCGCCGGCGATGCGGCGCGGCCGTTCGACCCGACGCTTGACGCCCACGTCCGCACCGAGCACTGGGAGGCGGCTGCCCGCCAGGGCGTCGCCGCGGCTCGGGGAATGCTCGGTCTCGACCCCCTCAAGCACGCGCATCCCAGCTTCTGGAGCGACCAGTACGGGACTCGGATCCAGTACCTCGGCCACGCCGACGGCGCCGATTCGGTGACGATCGACGGTGACCCGCGCGAGCGGGATTTCACCGCGACGCTGCGCCGCCGCGGCCACCCGGTGGCCGTGCTGCTCGTCGGTCGGCCCCGCGCGCTCGCCGAGGCGAGGCGAACGCTGAGCGGCCCGCGCGATCCAGGCGGCTCGGTAAGAGAACTCTCAGCGACCGTTTAGCCGTCCCTCACCGCGCAGCCGCACGATTGCCCTACGCAATTCGAACGTCAAGGAAAGGGCAAATGGAAAGGCAAACCGCAGTCAGGCATGTCCCTCAGATCGACGAGACCGCGTGTCTCGCACACGGAGACTGCGCGGAGATCGCCCCGAGGGTGTTCGAGGTCGAGGACGTCGCGGTCGTCGTCGGTGACGGCACCCGTGACGAGCTGATCGCAGCCGCCGAGGCCTGCCCCGCCGGGGCGATCTCGGTGATCGACCTCGAGACCGGCGAGGAGGTGTACCCATGAGCCATGCGAAGAGGCTGACGATCTCCCTGCTCGCGACGCTGACGTTCATCGGCGGCCTCGTGGGCGGCGGAATCGCGTGGTCGCAGGGCGGCGCCCAGCAGCCGACCGGCCAGGCGAACGTGAGGACGGTCGCGGCGAAGGGCGGCTCCACGCTCCAGCCGGTGCGGACGTCGAGCTCCGGCGCCGCGGCTCCGGTGACGTCGGGCACCACCGTCGCGCAGACGTCGGTGCCGCGCGGCGAGGACGGCTCCGCCGCCTCACCGCCGGGGCTCCAGCCCCGCGGCGACGACTAAGGCCGTGCCCCCGGGCCCGCCGTAGGTGAATACGGCGGGCCCGAGTCCGTACTCCCCCCGGATGGCCGCAGGGCCGGCTCGCGCTAGGTTCGCGGACGAGAGTGGAGCGGTTCGAGGGAAAGCGCAAGCCCCGCGTCCTCATAGTCGGCGGCGGGGTCGCCGCGCTGGAGGCCCTGCTCGGGCTGCGCCGCCTCGCCGAGGAGAGAGTCGAGATCGAGCTCGTTGCCCCCGAGCGCGCCTTCGTCTACAAGCCGCTTGCGATCTCGGAGCTGTTCGGCGTCGGCGACGTGCGGCGCTTCGATCTCGCGGCGATCGTTGCCGATCAGGGTGCGACCTACACGCCGGACGCCATCACCTCCGTCGATTCCGAGCGTCGGATCGCGCACACTCGGGCGAACGGCGAGATCCCCTATGACGCGCTCGTCGTCGCCTGCGGAGCCCGGATGCGTCACTCGCTTGACGGCGCCGTGACCTTCTGGGGAGCCGGGGATGGAGGCGCGATCGAGGAGCTGCTCGCCGACATCGAGGCCGGCCGCGCGAGCGAGGTCGCGTTCGCGCTGCCGAGCGGCCCGAGCTGGCCGCTGCCGCTGTACGAGCTCGCGCTGCTCACTTCGGCGCACCTCGCCGACGCGGGGGTCGACTCGGCCAGCCTCTCGCTGGTGACCCCGGAGGAAGCTCCGCTTGCGATCTTCGGCGCGCGAGCTAGCGCTGCAATCCGCGCGCTTCTGAGCGACCGCGGGATCGCCGTGCTGACGGGCGCCCACCCGGCGGAGATCGAGGAGGGCCACCTTCGCCTCGTCCCCGCGGGCCGCATTGCCGCTGACCGCGTCGTCACCGTGCCGCGCACCCTGGGCCCGGCAATGGCCGGCCTGCCCGAGGACGAGCACGGCTACATCCCGGTCGACCGGCACGGCCGCGTGCGCGGCGTCGCGGGCGTCTTCGCGGCGGGCGACGCGGTCGCATTCCCGATCAAGCAGGGCGGTCTCGCCGCGCAGCAGGCTGACGCCGTCGCCGAGGTGCTCGCTGCGTGGTCGGGGGCCGACGTGACGCCGAAGCCGTTCGACCCGGTGCTCCGGGGCCTGCTGCTGACCGGCGGCGAGGCGCGCTTCCTGCGCTCGGAGATCGGGGGCGGGCGCGGCGAGAGCTCGGTGGCAACGAGTCAGGCACTGTGGTGGCCGCCGGGCAAGATCGCGGGTCGCCACCTTGCGCCCTACCTCGCGGCGCTCGCCGGCGCCGATCTCGATCGGGACCCGCCCGAGGATCGCGACGGCATCCAATTGGAGGTTTCGCTGGAGCAAGAACCGGCGTAACCTGCCCCGGAGATGAGCCGGGCTGCTCTCGAAGAGCGCCGACTGCAGCGCCTGATCGAGGTCGGGCGCGGGCTCGTGTCAGAGCTCGACCCCGAGATCGTCCTCGAGCGTGTTCTCGAGGCGGCCCGCGATCTCACCGGAGCCCGCTACGCGGCCCTCGGGGTCCTGAACGAGGATCGCTCTGAGCTCGAGCGCTTCCTCTACCTCGGGATCGACTCCGAGACACGGGCGAAGATCGGCGACCTCCCGCGGGGCCGCGGCGTCCTCGGGCTGCTGATCGGCGAGCCGAAGCCGTTGCGGCTGTCCGATGTCGGAGCGCATCCCCGCTCCTTCGGATTTCCCCCGAGCCACCCTCCGATGGCGACGTTCCTGGGGATCCCGATACTGATCCGGGGCGAGGTTTTCGGGAACCTCTACCTGACCGAGAAGGCGGACGGGCGGGAGTTCGACGAGGCCGACGAGGAGGCCGCGACCGTGCTTGCGGGGTGGGTGGCGATCGCGGTCGAGAACGCGCGCCTCTACGAGCGCGCCGAGGGCCGCCGGCTCGAGCTCGAGCGCGCGGTGCACGGGCTTGAGGCGATGAGTGAGATCGCGCTCGCGGTCGGCGGTGAGACCGACCTCGAGCGGATCCTCGAGATCGTGGTCAAAAGGGCGCGCGCTTATGTCGAGGCCCGCCGGCTCGTGCTGATGCTCCGCGAGGGCGAGGAGCTCGTGCTCGCCGCCGGGGCGGGGGAGCTCGGTCGGGGGGTCGTCGGCAGGCGGATCCCCGTCGAGGGCACGCTCTCGGGTCAGATCCTGCGCTCGGGTCGAACCGAGCGCGTCCACGAGCTCTCGAAGCGGCTGCTCCTCGGCAGCCCCAACGACTACTTCGGGACCGGCGCCGAGACCGGTCTGTTCGTTCCGATGATCTACCGCGGTCGCGCGGTCGGTGTGCTGATCGCAGCCGACCGGCTGACCGGTGACGGCGACTTCACCGAGGACGACGCCGACCTGCTCGCGTCGTTCGCGGCGAGCGCCGCGACCGCGGTCGCGACCGCGCGCATCGGTGCCGAGGAGCGGCTTCGTCACAGCATCGCCGCGGCCGAGCGCGAGCGCTCTCGATGGGCGCGCGAGCTCCACGACGAGACCCTGCAGGCGCTCGGCGCCCGCCGCGTCCTGCTCTCGAACGCGATCGGCAGGGGAGACCCGGAGCTGCTCGAGGCCGTGGCGCGGGATGTGGTCGAGCAGCTCGGTGAGGAGATCGACAAGCTTCGCGGCCTGATTACGGAGCTGCGGCCCGCGGTCCTCGACCAGATCGGCCTCGGGGCCGCGATCGAGGAGTTGGCAGGGCGCATGGTCGTCACCGAGGGGGTGCAGCCCGAGTGCGAGATCTCGCTCGCCCGCGAGCAGGAGAAGACGGCCGAGCGGCTCGAGCCGGAGCTCGAGAGTGCCGTCTACCGCGTCGTCCAGGAGGCGCTGACGAACATCGCCAAGCACGCCCGCGCCGAGCGCGTCGAACTGCGTGTCGTCGAGGAGAACGATCGACTCGAGATCGCGGTCATCGACGACGGCGTCGGCTTCGATCCCGGTGCCGACACCGACGGCTTCGGGGTGCTGGGGATGCGCGAGCGCGTGACGATGGTCGGCGGCAGCATCGAGCTCACCTCGACCCCCGGCTCGGGAACGAGGCTTCGGGCGGTGCTCCCGGTGACCCGGGCCCGCGACGGCGAGCACCCGCGGGCAGCCTAGGTCTCGATCAGGTTTCGCTCCAGTGCGTAGCGGACGAGCTCGGAGCGAGTTGTCAGGCCGAGCTTCTGCTGGATGTGGGCGCGATGCGACTCGACGGTGCGCACGCTGAGGTAGAGCTGCTCGGCGATCTCGTTGTTGGTGTGGCCGAGCGCGATCAGCCGCAGGACCTCCACCTCGCGGTTCGAGAGCTCGTCCTGCGCGCTTGGCTCGGGCTCCGCAGCGAGCCGCGCCCCGAGCTCGGGCTGGAGGTAGGTCTGGCCCTCGGATGCCATCCGCACGGCCTTGACGAGCTCTCCGTCGGCCGCCTCCTTGAGGATGTAGCCAAGCGCCCCGGCGCGCATTGCCTCGCGCGCGAACGCCGGCTCCGACTGCATCGTCAGGATCACGATCTGCGTGTCGGGCGACTCGTCGCGGATCTTCGGGATCGCGACTAGCCCGGACTCCCCGGGCAGGTTGAGGTCGAGGACGAGGACGCGCGGCTTGTGCCCGCGAACGTAGCGCGCGGCCGACTCCGCGTCGCCGGCCTCGGCGACGACCTCGAATCCCTCCTCGGCGTCGAGCAGCAGCTTCAGCGCGCTGCGGACGACGGCGTGGTCGTCCGCGAGCACGATCGTCACAGTCTCGGTCTCAGCGGCCTCGGTCACGGGCCGCGAGATTAGCGCCGCGGAGTAGGGTGCGTACCCGGGGCATGAGGACACTCGAACGTGACTCGTTTGACCACCTCCTCGAGGCGCTTCGAAGGCGCGGATACGAGGTCGTTGGGCCGACTGTGCGCCAGGGCGCGATCGCGTTCGAGCCGATCTCCTCGAGCGAGGAGATGCCCGTCGGGCTCACAGACGAGCAGGACGGCGGCACGTACCGGCTTCGCCGCCGCTCCGACGAGGCCCTGTTCGGATTCGCCAACGGGCCGCAATCGTGGAAGCGCCTTCTCCACCCTCCGACGGTCCGCCTGTGGCGGGCGAGCAGATCGCAGGACGGGGCGATCGAGATCGACGAGGACACGGAGAAGCCTCGCAAGCGCGCCTTCCTCGGCGTCCGCTCGTGCGACATCCACGCGATCGCGACCTTGGATCGCTCACTGCTCCACATCGAGCATCCCGACCCCGGATACCGGGCGCGGCGCGAGGGCGTGTTCATCGTCGCGCTCAACTGCGGGATGGCCGGCGGCACCTGCTTCTGCGTCTCGATGGACACGGGGCCGGAGGCCAAGTCCGGCTTCGACCTCGCTCTGACCGAGGTGATCGAGGACGATCGCCACGTCTTCCTCGTCGAGGAGGGAAGTGAGCGGGGCGCCGACGTGCTTGCCGAGCTGCCGACGAGCGAGGCGGGCGCCGAGGATGCGCGCGAGCGCGAGCGGATCATCGAGCGCACCGCGTCCCAGATGGGCCGCAGCCTCGACACGGACGGGATCAAGGAGCTCCTGGAGCGCAACTACGAGCACCCGCGCTGGGACGAGGTCTCCGACCGGTGCCTGAGCTGCGGCAACTGCACGAGCGTGTGCCCGACCTGCTTCTGCACCGACGTCGAGGACGTCACCGACCTGACCGGAGACGAGGCCGAGCGCTGGCGCCGCTGGGACTCGTGCTTCACGCTCGACTTCACCTACGTCGCCGGCGGCAGCGTCCGCTCCTCGAACCGCTCGCGCTACCGGCAGTGGATGACCCACAAGCTCGCGACATGGTTCGACCAGTTCGGGACCTCGGGGTGCGTCGGATGCGGCCGCTGCATCACCTGGTGCCCGGTCGCAATCGACATCACAGAGGAGGCGGCGGTGATCCGCGCGACTGACGGGGAGACGACGTGAGGACAATCGACGAGCTGCTGCGCGACGTCGACGTCTTCGGCGGCATGGAGGACGACCAGCTCGAGCTGATCGCAGGCTGCGGATCGAACGCGCAGTTCGCGCGGGACGCGTACCTGTTTCGCGAGGGCGAGGACGCGAGCGTCTTCTTCGCGATCCGCCGCGGCGCGGTCGCGCTCGAGATCGCGGCGCCCGCGCGGGCCCCGCTCGTCGTCGAGACCCTGCACGAGGGCGACGTCCTGGGCTGGTCGTGGCTGTTTCCGCCGCATCGCATCCGCTTCGACGCGCGCGCGCTGGAGGAGGTGCACGCGATCTCGTTCGACGGTGCCTGCCTGCGCGGCAAGTGCGAGGCTGACCACGACTTCGGCTACGAGCTGATGCGCCGGTTCGCGCAGCTGGTGCTCGAGCGGCTGCAGGCGACGCGGCTCCGCCTGCTCGACATCTACGGTCACCCCGCAGCCACCGTCTGAGTGGCGATGGCGGCGACGATCGCCACATCGCCGGAGCCTTTCAGGGTCATCGACAGGCGCCAGGAGACGGAGGACACGTGGACGCTGCGGCTTCGCCCGCACGGATCCGGCGGCTTCGAGTTCGAGCCGGGTCAGTTCACGATGCTGTACGCGTTCGGCTCCGGCGAGGTTCCGATTTCGATGAGCGGCAATCCGGCTGAGCCCGGAACGCTGGTGCACACCGTGCGCGCGGTCGGAAGCGTGACGCGGACGATCTGCGAGGCATCGGAGGGCGAGATGCTCGGCGTCCGCGGTCCGTTCGGACGCGGCTGGCCCGTCGGCGAGGCCAGGGGCCGCGACCTCGTGATCGTCGCCGGCGGGCTCGGGTTGGCCCCGCTTCGTCCCGCGCTCTACGCCGCGGTCGCGGAGCGGGAGCGCTTCGATCGCGTCGTGCTGCTCTACGGAGGACGCCGCCCCGACCAGCTCCTGTTCCGCGACGAGCTGCGCCAGTGGACCGATCATCCGGAGATTGAGTACGCGGCGATCGTCGACGCTGCCGACGACAGCTGGCGGGGCCGGGTCGGCGTCGTGCCGAGCCTGATCGAGCGCGCCGGCCTCGATGCTGCGAACACGGTCGCGCTCGCATGCGGCCCGGAGGTGATGATGCGATTCTCGGTCGAAGCGCTGCTCGACGCCGGGGTGGAGCCCGGTCGCATCTTCATCTCGATGGAGCGAAACATGCGCTGCGCCGTCGGGCAGTGCGGCCACTGCCAGTTCGGGCCGATGTTCGTGTGCCGCGACGGTCCCGTGTTCGCGTGGGCGGAGATCGAGCGCCTGTTCTCAATCAGGGAGGTGTGATGGCCGCGTCCGAGAAGCCGAAGCTCGCGGTGTGGAAGTTCGCGTCCTGCGACGGCTGTCAGCTCTCGCTCCTGAACCTCGAGGACGAGCTGCTCGCGCTGTCCGGCGAGCTTGCGATCTCGCACTTCCTCGAGGCCTCGCGGGCGACCGTCGAGGGTCCCTACGACCTCTCGCTCGTCGAGGGCTCGATCACGACCGCGGGGGACGCCGAGCGGATCCAGGAGGTGAGGCGCTCGTCGCGGAGGCTGATCACGATCGGCGCCTGCGCGACGGCGGGCGGGATCCAGGCGCTTCGCAACTTCCGCGACATCGAGGGGTTCGTGGCCGCCGTGTACGCGAGCCCCGAGTACATCTCGACGCTTGACACCTCGACGCCGATCCGCGAGCACGTCCCGGTCGACTTCGAGCTCCAGGGGTGCCCGCCGGACAGCGGCCAGCTGCTCGAGGTGATCAGCGCGTTCCTTGCCGAGCGGCGGCCGAACATCGGCTCGCACTCCGTCTGCATGGAGTGCAAGGCGCGCGGGAACGTGTGCGTGATGGTCGCGCACGGGACTCCGTGCCTGGGCCCGGTGACGCACTCGGGCTGCGGCGCGATCTGCCCCGCGTACGACCGCGGCTGCTACGGGTGCTTCGGCCCCAAGGAGACGCCGAACACGGGCTCGCTTGCGGAGTGGTGGAGGGGCCTCGGCGTCGAGACGCCCGACCTGGTCGCCGCGTACCGGAACGTGAACGCGTTCGCGGAGGCGTTTCGCGTCGAGAGCGAGGAGCTGGAGCGGAGCTGAGCTTGGAGGCGCGGCGAACGACGACGATTCGGACCGACGCCCTCGCCAGGGTCGAGGGCGAGGGCGCGATGCACGTGCGAGTTCGCGACGGAGCCGTCGAGGACGTGAAGCTCGAGATCTACGAGCCGCCGCGGTTCTTCGAGGCGCTGCTGCGCGGTCGCCCGCTCGCTGACGCACCCGACATCACTTCGCGAATCTGCGGGATCTGCCCGATCGCCTACCAGATGAGCGCCTGCGCCGCGATCGAGGACGCGCTCGGGATCGAGGTCCCCGACCCGGTTCGCGCGCTTCGCCGGCTGATCTACTGCGGCGAGTGGCTCGAGAGCCACGGGCTGCACGTGTTCATGCTCCATACACCCGACTTCCTCGGCTACGCGGGCGCGATCGAGATGGCGCGCGACGGCCACGCCGAGCTCGTCGAGCGAGGCCTCGCGATCAAGAAGTTGGGCAACGACCTCATGCGCGTCGTCGGGGGCCGCGCCGTGCACCCGATCAACCTCCGCGTCGGCGGCTTCTACCGCGCCCCGACGGCGGCCGAGCTGGCGCCGGTGCGCGACAGCCTCGAGCGCAGCCGCGAGGCGCTGGTCGAGACCGTCCGCTGGACGGCATCACTCGAGTTTCCGGACTACGAGCGCGACTTCGAGCTGCTCGCGCTGCGCCGGCCCGGCGAGTACCCGATCGACCGCGGGAGGCTGGTCTCGACGGGAGGCCTCGACATCGCGCCGCAGCAGTTCGACGAGCACATCGTCGAGGAGCACGTCGAGCACTCGACGGCACTCCACGCCCATCTGCGCGACGGCGGCAACTACCTCGTCGGCCCGCTCGCGCGCTACGGGCTCAACTCCGGGGACCTCTCGCCGATCGCGCGCGAGGCCGCGGCCGACGCCGGCCTCGGCGAGATCTGCCGTAACCCGTTCCAGAGCATCGTCGTGCGCTCCGTCGAGATGCTCTACGCGGCCGACGAGGCCCTGCGGCTGATCGACGCCTACGAGCCGCCCGACCCGCCCGCGGTCGAGATCCAGCCCCACGCCGCGGTTGGGTGCGGATGGACCGAGGCGCCGCGCGGGACGCTCTGGCATCGCTACGAGCTGCGCAACGACGGCACGATCGCCGAGGCCCGGATCGTCCCGCCGACCTCCCAGAACCAGGCGACGATCGAGGACGACCTCGAGGGCTTCGTTCAGGCTCACCTCGACCTCCCCGACCGCGAGCTGGGGCTGCGATGCGAGCAGGCGATCCGAAACTACGACCCGTGCATCTCCTGCTCGACTCACTTCCTCCGCGTCGACGTCGATCGCGCCTGAGCCGGCGGATCGTGGGAACGCGCACGTGAGCCCGCGCCCGATTGTGATCGGGGTCGGCAACCGCTATCGCGGCGACGACGCCGCCGGCCCCGAGGTCGCGCGGAGCCTCGCCGAGCGCGCCCCGGAGCTCGACGCGGTCGAGCACGAGCTCGAGCCGAGCGGGCTGATCGAGCTGTGGACGGGGCGCGATCTCGCGATCGTCGCCGACGCGACGCGGCCGGCGGGGGAGCCCGGGCGCGTGCACCGGCTCGAGATCGGCGCCGAGCCGATCCCCGCGTGGGTCCCGGCCACCGTCTCGACGCATGCGCTCGATCTCGCCGAGGCGATCGAGCTCGCGCGCTCGCTCGACCGCCTCCCCGACCGCCTCGTCGTCTACGCGGTCGAGGGCGCGAGCTTCGAGACCGGCGCCCCGCTCACGCCCGAGGTCGAGGCCGCGGTCAAGAGCGTCGTCACGGCGGTGCTCGATGAGGCGGGGGACAGCGGGCAGGCGGTGCGATGATGCCGCGCGTGAGCGGTACACGGCGACGCGTCGCGGGCCTCGCGGCCGCGATCCTCGCGCTGCATGCGATCGGGTTTGGCGCGCTGCTGCTGTTTGTTGTCCCGCAGCGCTTCGACCTCGGCGACGCGGGTGTGTTCGGGATCGGTCTCGGGCTCACCGCGTACACGCTGGGGCTCCGGCACGCCTTCGACGCCGATCACATCGCCGCGATCGACAACACCACCCGAAAGCTGATGGCGGACGGTCAGCGCCCGCTCAGCGTCGGATTCTTCTTCTCGCTCGGCCACTCAACGATCGTCCTCGTGCTCACGCTGCTGTTGGCGGTCGGGGCACGGGCGCTCGGCGCGGAGGTGGAGAGCGACGGCTCGACCCTGCACCAGGTCACCGGCCTCCTCGGCACCGGCGTATCGGCGGCGTTCCTCTACCTGATAGCCGCGATCAACATCGCGATCTTCGCGGGCATTGCGAGGGTCTTCCGGCGCATGCGACGCGGGCAGTACGACGAGGGCGAGCTCGAGCAGCAGCTGCGCTCGCGGGGCGTGATGAACCGCGTCGTCGGCCGGTTCACGGGGACGATAACCGCGCCGTGGCAGATGTATCCGGTCGGAGTGTTGTTCGGCCTCGGCTTCGACACCGCGACGGAGGTCGCCCTGCTCTTTCTCGCGGCCGGGGCTGCGTCGACCGCCCTGCCCGTCTACGTCGTGCTCTGCCTGCCGGTGCTGTTCGCCGCCGGAATGTCGCTTCTGGACACGATCGACGGGGCGATGATGAGCTTCGCCTATGGCTGGGCGTTCTCGAGGCCGCTCCGAAGGATCTACTACAACCTCACGGTCACCGGTCTGTCGATCGCGGTCGCGCTGATCATCGGATCGATAGAGCTGGCGTCGATACTCGCCGAGCGGCTCGGACTCCGGGGCGGGTTCTGGGAGCGTGCGGCGAGCGTTGACCTCAACCTCGTCGGGTTCGCGATCGTCGGTTTGTTCGTCCTTACGTGGGGCGTCGCGCTCGCGGTGTGGCACTTCGGGCGCATCGAGGATCGCTGGGCGACAAGCACACCGTCGCGTTAGCGGCTCACGGATCACGCGCGGCCGCGACCGCCGCCTGTCCGTACGAGATCCCGCCGTCGTTCGGCGGCAGGTGCTCGGGGACCAGGGCTCGGAGGCCGCGACGCCCCAGGGCCTCGGTCGTGCGCTCGACGAGGAGGCGGTTCTGGAACGCGCCGCCGCTGAGCGCGACGATGCCCGTGCCGAAACCCTCGGCCGCGAGCGCGCACGCGCGCGCCGTCGACTCCGCAAGCCCGTTGTGGAATCGGGCCGCCACGCGCTCCACGGCAACCCGGGCGTCGAGCTCGGCGACGATCTCGCGCAGCGCCTCGCGCGGGTCGAGGACGAGTCGGCCGTCGTGCTCGTCCACGGCGAGCGGATGCGCGCCGCGCTCCCGGGGGTCGGCGGCCCACTCGAGCTCGGCGGCCGCCTGGCCCTCGTAGCTCGAGCGTGCGCGCAGCCCGCACAGCGCCGCGACCGCGTCGAAGAGCCGCCCCACGCTCGTCGTCGACGCGGAGAGCTCGCTCGCGGCGAGGGTCGCGACCGCGTCCCAGTCCCCCGCGTCGACCTCGCCGGCGAGGCGGGCCGGGAGCGGCGGCGCCGCATCGTCAAGCGCCGCCGCAAGCCACGCGCACGCCATCCGCCACGGCTCGCGCGCGGCGGAGTCGCCGCCGGGAAGCGGGACCGGGAGCAGGTGGCCGGCGCGTTCGAACGACGCGAGCCCGCCTGTCAGCAGCTCGCCGCCCCACGCCGTGCCGTCGGTGCCAAGCCCGAAGCCGTCGTAGATCGCGCCGATCGCCGGGCCGCTCTCGCCGTGCTCGGCGAGGCAGGCGGCGAGGTGCGCGTGGTGGTGCTGGACCGCGACGTGCTCGACCCCCTCGCGCTCGAGTCCGACGGCGCTCGACAGGTAATCGGGGTGAAGGTCGCGCGCGACGAGCTCGGGGGCGATCTCGAACAGCCTCTCGAAGCGCTCGATGCCCTCCCTGAACGAGACCAGGGTCTCGTAGCCGGTCAGGTCGCCGATGTGGTGCGAGACCCGAGCGCGGCGGCCGCTCGCGAGGCAGAATGTGCTCTTGAGCTCGGCGCCGACCGCGAGCAGCGGCGGCGCTGAGAGCGGGAGCGCAATCGCGTCGGGCACGTAACCGCGCGAGCGCCTGATCATCAGCGGCGGACCCGCGCCGCGCAAGCGAACGGCCGAGTCGTCGACGCGGGTCGCGATCGGTCGCTCTCCGACCAACAGCAAGTCGGCGATCGAGCCGAGCCGGCGCAGCGCGTCCTCGTCGCGGTACGCGATCGGCTCGTCCGAGAGGTTGCCGCTCGTCATCACGAGCGGCTCGGTGGCGTCGGCGAGCAGCAGATGGTGGAGCGGGGAGTAGGGGAGCATCACCCCGAGCTCCGGGGAGCGCGGCGCCACGCTCGCCGCGACGGCGGCACCGTTGCGTCGCGGCGCGACGACGATCGGGCGCGCGCGCGTCGCGATCAACCGGCGGTCGTCGGGTTCCAGCTCGACTAGTCGGTCAACCGACGCGAGGTCGGGCGCCATGATCGCGAATGGGCGATCCTCGCGATGCTTTCGCCGACGAAGCTCGGCGGTCGCGGCCTCGTCGGAGGCCAGGCATGCGAGGTGGTATCCGCCGATCCCCTTCACCGCGACGATCCGTCCCTCGCGCAGCGCCGCTGCGGCGCGCGCGACAGGATCGATCTCGCTCGCGGGCTCGACCGCGCGGCCCGCGCGGTCGACGAGGGCCACCGTCGGTCCGCACTCGGGGCACGCATTCGGCTGCGCGTCGAAGCGGCGGTTCGCCGGATCGCGGTACTCGGCGGCGCACGCCTCGCACATCTCGAACGAGGCCATCGTCGTGCGCGCTCGGTCGTAGGGGGAGCCACGGACGATCGTCAGCCGTGGGCCGCAGTTCGTGCAGTTGATGAACGGGTAGCGATGGCGCCTGTTGTTCGGATCGACGAGCTCCGCCAGGCACTCGGGGCAGGTCGCCGCGTCGGCGGGGACGTGCGCCGGTGCCCCGCCCGCGTCGGCGCTCGGGGCGATCCTGAACGCGCGCTCGCCGCGTGGACTGATCGCCACGCGCTCGACGCGATCGATCGCCGCCAGCGGGGGGGCCTCGGAACGCAGGCGCTGGACGAGGTCGTCGATGCTCCGCCGCCGCCCTTCGACCTCGATCACAACGCCGTCGTTGTCGTTGAGCACGAACCCTCCGAGATCGAGCCGGCTCGCGAGCCGGTGGACGAAGGGGCGAAACCCGACCCCCTGGACGGTGCCGGCGACGCGGACCCGCGCGCGCTGCGGCACGTCCCGGCTCCGCGGCACCCCGGCCATCTATTCCGGCGCCTCGCAGAGCTCGACGAGCTCGCGGAGCACGTGGTAGGCGCTCGCCTGCGCCTCCTGGATTCTCGGGATGTGCTCGGAACGCGTGTGGATCACGTGGTCGGCGAGGCCCTCGGCCGCGATCCGGCCGCCGTCGTGGCCGACGAGCGCGATCGTCGCGAGCCCGCGCCGCCGCGCCTCGCGCAGCGCCGCGACGAGGTTCGCCGAGCCGCCGCTCGTCGACAGCGCGAGCACCGCGTCGTCCTCGCGCGCGTAGGCGATCAGCTGGCGTTGGAAGACCTCCTCGACCCCGACGTCGTTGGCGATCGCGGTCAGGATCGCCGGGTCCTCGCCGAGGTCGAGCGCGGGGCGGGCCGGCCAGCCGGCGCGGCGCCCTCGGTCGGCCGGTGCGGGAGGGGGTAGCTGGCAGTCGGCGACGAGGTCCGTCGCGTCCGTCTCGGAGCCGCCGTTCCCGAACGCGAGCAGCTTGCCGCCCTCGTCGAAGCTCCGGCGCAGCGTCCGCGCGGCGGCGATCAGCTCGTCGCCGTTCTCCCGCAGCGTGCGCTCGCGGAGCTCGGCGACCTCGACCGACTTCATCAGCACCGAGCCGCGAACGTCGTCGAGCACGGGGCCCAACTCGCGCTCCGACTCGGACAGGAACGGGTACAGGAAGCTCGAGGCGCCCGCGTCGTGGACCGCTCCGGGCTCGCGCCCACGCAGCAGCCCGCGGTGCTCGAAGAAGACGTGGACCAGCTCCCACAGCACGTGGTAGAGCGTCTCACCCAGCTCCTGGGAGACGAACGGGTCCTCGACGCCGGAATCGAAGCTCCATTCGGCCTCGGCGGCGCCGAGCGCGATCGTCAGGCAGCCGGCGCGGTCCGCGGCGGCGAGCCCGGCCTCGGCCTCGGCGTCCCCTCCGCCAGCGTCGCCTGCGCCGAACGCGATCGCCGCATCGTCGGGCCCTGCGAGCATCCTCACGCGTTGCTCCAGCCCTCCCTGCGCCGGGGTGATCGCGAGCGCCGGGAGCGCGCGCTTGCCGACGATCACGGGATGGACGAACTCGACCGCGACATGGCGGGCGTCCGAAAGCGCGCGCGGCGCGGAGGCGAGAGCGAGCAGCGTGCCCCCGCGGGCGAACCGCTCGGCGAGCGCATGGCAGCAGCGCGCGACTCGCTCCGCTTCGCGCTCGAAGAGGTCGAGTCCGGCGCTCGAGCGGACGCGCGCCCGCTCCGCGATCAGCCCGTCGAGCTGTGAAGCAGCCACCGCCGCCACTCGTCGATCCCCTCTCCCGTCTTCGCGCTGACCAGCAGGTGCTCGACACCGGGGTGGACGGAGTCGAGGTTGTTAAGGAAGCGCTCGAGCTCGAAGTCGACGTGCGCAAGCAGGTCGACCTTGTTGACGACTACGAGCTCGCAGGTGCGGAACATCAGCGGGTACTTGAGCGGCTTGTCGTCGCCCTCGGTGACCGCCGAGACCATCGCGCGCACGTCCTCGCCGACGCGAAACTCGGCCGGGCAGACGAGGTTGCCAACGTTCTCGATCACCAGCAGGTCGATCTCGTCGAGCGGAAGCGCCGGAACTGCCGAGCGGACCATGTTCGCATCGAGGTGACACTCGCCTCCGAACCCCGGGTCGGTGTTGATCTGGGCCACGGGGACGTGGAGCGCGGCGAGGCGATCGGCGTCGAGGCTCCCCTGGACATCCCCCTCGAGCACCGCGACCCGCGCGCCGCCGGCGTCGGCGAGCGCGCGCTCGAGCAGCGAGGTCTTGCCCGCACCGGGGGCGCTCATCAGGTTGACGACGCGAACGCCATGGCGGTCGAAGTCCTCGCGGTTCGCGCCCGCGATTGTTTGGTTGGCGTCGAGGGCGTCCTCGGCCACCCTCACCTTGGTGCGGTGCATCGCTCCTCCGTGTTCCCGTTGAGCCCGCCGGGCCGCTCGTCGTCGTCGTAGACCTCGATCGAGCTCACCTCGAGCTCGTCCCCGCGCACGACCTCGCTGCGCGACCCGCCGCACGCCGGGCAGCGGAAGCGCGGAACGAGCTCCTGATCAGTCCGCGCCGGCGGCGGAGCGGGGTCCCACTCGCGATCGCAGCTCTCGCAGCGGAGCAGCGCCGGGACCGCCTCCTGGTCGAGCTCGGCCCCCTCGCAGGCCGTCTCGCGCGCCGCGATCTCGAAGTAGAAGCCGAGCGACGAAGGAACGGCCTGGCGCAGGCTTCCGACCCGGAGGCTGACGCGGGCCACGCGGCGCTCCGCCGCGTGGGCGAGCGCGACCCTGACGACGGCTTTCGCGAGCGAGAGCTCGTGCACGGCTCAGCAGATCCGCGGCAGCGGGTCTCCGACGAGCCGATCGAGGACCCGCCGGCCTCCGAACGCCGTTTGCATCAGGACCGTCGCGCCCGGCTCGTCGCTGACGACGCCGATCTCCGCGGCCGGCTCGCATCCCGGGATCGAGCGCATCGCGTCGAGGGCCCGATCGGCGACGTCCGGGTCGACAAACGCGACGAGCTGACCCTCGTTTGCGATGTGCAAGGGATCGATCCCGAGCAGCTCGGCGGCCGCCGCTACCGGGGGGCGAACCGGGATCTCGGCCTCGTCGACGGTCATCGAGACGCCGGAGGCCTGTGCGAGCTCGTTCAGCACCGATGCGACGCCGCCGCGCGTCGCGTCGCGCATGCATCGAAGCCGCCCAGCCGCAGCTCCGATCAGCGCCTCGGCGACCGGCCAAAGCGAGCGCGTGTCGGACTCGATCTCGGCGGCGAGCTCGAACTCGCCGCGGGCGAGCATGATCGCCGTCCCGTGCTCCCCGATTGAGCCCGAGACGAGGATGCGATCGCCGGGCTCGATCGACCCGGGCGAGAGCTCGGCGCGGGGGTCGATCGAGCCGATGCCGGTCGTGCACGCATAGATGCCGTCGGCGTGCGCCCGCTCGACGACCTTGGTGTCCCCGGTCGCGACCTCGACTCCGGCCGCCTCCGCCGCCGCCGCGATCACCTCGATCTCGCGCTCGAGCTCCGCCGCCGCCAGCCCCTCCTCGAGGATGAGCGAGAGGCTGATCGCGACGGGCCGCGCCCCCGAGACAGCGAGGTCGTTGACCGTGCCGTTGACGGCGAGCTCGCCAATCGAGCCGCCTGGGAAGCGCAGCGGGCTGACGACGAAGCTGTCGGCCGTGATCGCGAGCCGTGCGCCGCCGAGCGTCAGCTCGGCGGCGTCGGAGTGCTCGACGCCGTCGGAGCCGAGCGCCGGCAAGATCAATCCCTCGAGTAGTCCCTCGCTCGCCTTCCCGCCCGCCCCGTGCGCCATCGTGATCCGCTCGTCGCGAAACCGGGCCGGCTTCGCGCGCGCGGTGTCGATGATCTCGAGCAGGCGCCCCTCGCGTCCCCCGAGCTTCCGGCCTGCGGCGCTCAAACCGCGGCCCTCTCGCGCGCGAGTCGCCCGTAGTTGTAGTACGCGGCGCAGGCTCCCTCCGAGGAGACCATGCAGGTCCCGATCGGTCGCTCCGGCGTGCACGCCGTCCCGAAGACCTTGCACTCCCACGGCTTGATCACTCCCTTCAGGACCTCGCCGCACTGGCACGCCTTCGGGTCCGCCACCCGCACCCCGGGCAGATCCCATCGCACCTCGGCGTCGAGCTCGGCGAACGACGGCGAGAGCCGCAGCGCGCTCTGACTGATGAAGCCGAGCCCCCGCCACTCGAAGTGCGGACGCAGCTCGAAGACCTCGGCCATGAGCTCGAGCGCCCGCGGGTTCCCCTCCCACGGAACGACGCGGTTGTATTGGTTCTCGACCTCGCAGCGATCCTCGGCGAGCTGGCGCAGGACCATGTGGATCGACTGCAGGACGTCGACCGGCTCAAAGCCCGAGACGACGATCGGCTTGCCGTAATCGGCCGGGATGAACTCGAACGGCCGCGCTCCCACGACCGTCGACACGTGACCCGGCCCGATGAACCCGTCCAAGCGCAGGTCGGGCGAGTCGAGCAGGGCGCGGAGCGGCGGGACGATCAGCACGTGGTTGCACAGGCACGAGAAGTTGCGTATCCCCTCGCGCTGCGCCCGCTTCAGCGTCAGCGCGGTGGAGGGAGCCGTGGTCTCGAACCCGATCGCCAGGAACACGACCTCGCGTCCGGTTTCCTCGCGCGCGATCCGGAGCGCGTCGAGCGGCGAGTAGACCATCCTCACGTCGGCCCCGGCGGCCTTGGCGTCGAGCAGCGTCGTCTCCGACCCCGGGACGCGCATCATGTCGCCGAAGCAGGCGAGCGTGACCCCGTCGCGCTCGGCGAGCGCGATCGCGTCGTCGAGGCGTCCCATCGGGATCACGCACACCGGACATCCGGGGCCGTGGACGAACTCGACGTTCTCCGGCAGCAGGTCGTCGATCCCATAGCGGTAGATCGAGTGGGTGTGTCCGCCACACACCTCCATGACCTTGTAGCGGCGGCCCGGCTCCACCTCGGCCGCGATCTCGCGCGCCAGCGTTGCGCCGAGCTCGGCGTCGCGGAACTCATCGACGAATCGCATCGTCATCACCCCGGGCCCGATCCCCGGTCGAGCTTCGTCAGCGCCGTCCCCGCGTGCACGAGCACGACGTCTCCCGGCGCCACGTCGGCGATCAACCCGATGTCGACCGTCAGCTTCTCGCCGCGGCCGCCGTCGCAGCTCGCCGTTGCCTCGTCGGCGTCCACGCCCAGCACGCGCAGCGGCGAGGCGGAATCGCCGCACGTGATGCACTCTCCCGGGCGTGGCTCGCTCATTCGATCGCGCTGCCCCGCAGCTCGTCGAGCTCCTGGTCGTACGCTTCGCCCATCTCCTCGAGCAGGCGCAGGGTCGTCTGCGCCTCCGACTCGTCGACGCGCGAGATCGCGAACCCGACGTGGATCAGGACCCACTCGTCGGGCTCGATCGCGTGCCCGCCGAACTCGACCAGGCCGACGCTCACGTCCCGCCGCACGCCGGCCACGTCGACCGTCGCGATGCGGTCAACGGGATCAACGATCTCGATCACCTGGCCGGGGATTGCCAGGCACATGCCTTCCTCCGCAGCTCGGGTCCGGGGTCACTCACCGTACTCCGTTCTACACGCTCAGTAGCGCCGCGAAGCCAAGCATGATCAGGGCGCCGGGGGCGAAGCCCGCCGTCGTCCGGGGTACGCCGCCGCTCGCGACGCCGGCGGGGAGCATCTCGACCGCGACCAGCGCCAGCATCGCGCCCGCCGCGAACGCGAACGATGTCGGGAGCAGCGCGTGCGCCTGCTTGACCGCAACGTAGGCGAGCACCGCACCCACCGGCTGCGGTGCGCTCGTCGCGACCGCCGCCCAGAACTGCTGCGCGCGGGTGAAGCCGGCGGCCTGCATCGGGATCGCGACGCTCGTCCCCTCAGGAATGTTCTGGAGCGCGATCGCGACGATCACGTAGAGCCCGAGGCCGGCGGTGCTCGACGCGTAGGCCGTACCGATCGCGAAGCCCTCCGGGAGGCTGTGGACGAGCAGGACCGAGAACACGAGCACGGATGTCCGCACGCCCGCGCCTCGCAGCGTACCGACGTGGAGGTCCGAGGAGCGCAGCCGCTGCCGCGTCAGTCCCAGGAACAGCAGGCCGGCCGCGAGGCCGGCGGCGACCTCCCAGCCGTCGCCCTCGTTGAGCGCCGGGACGAGCAAGCCGACGATCGAGGCGACCGTCATCACCCCGGCGGCAAAGCCCCAAAGCGGCGCCCGCAGGGCCTCGGCGCGATCGGCGAGCATGAACACCGGGATTGCGCCCAGGCCGGTCGCGAGGGCGGTTCCGATCCCGGCGGCGATCAGCACGAGCATTCGGGCCTGCGAGTATGCCCGTCGGGGTGGCGCCCCGGCCAACACCGTGGCAAATACGGAGTCAAGATCGGGGTGAGCCACGATGACCGTCGCCGCCGGCGCGCATTACGCTCCCGCGGTAGCGCCGAAGCACTCCACAAACGCCTACACGACTGAGGAGGATTTGATGCCAACCCCGGCCGGGTCCGCTCCATACGTCGGGCCGAGATTCGCGGAGGCGAAGGTCCGCGACGCGATGCGCGTCGGAGTGGTCACATGCCGTCGGCAGACCCTTCTGCGCGATGCCGCGCGGATCATGGTCTCCTACCGGATCCACTCGGTCGTGGTCGACGACGACGAGGGCGGGTCGGACCCGTGGGCCCTGGTCACCGACCTCGACGTTGCCGAGGCCGCGCGGTCGGACGAGCTCTCCGAGCTGACGGCCGGTGAGGTCGCGAGCAGCGAGCTCGTGACGGTCGGTGCCGACCAGACGCTCGGGCGCGCGGCCCAGCTGATGTCCGAGCACGAGGTGACCCACCTCGTTGCCGTGCAGCCCGAGACGGGCAAGCCCGTAGGAGTGATTTCGGCGCTGGGGCTCGCTGCCGTGGTCGCCGCCGAGCACGGTTAGCTCATCGGCGAACATGTGGCTGCTGACGGATCTGGTCGGCGCCGTCGTCGAGGATCGCAGCGGGAAGCCCCGGGGCAAGCTCGATGACCTCTCGGTTCGGCTCGCGGAGTCGTACCCGCTGGTCGTTCGGATGCGCGTCCGCGGCGACGGCGGCGAGCGCGACGTCCGTTGGGAGCAGGTCGCGAGCCTCGATGACTCGCGCATCCGGTTGCGGGACGGGTGGGGGAGCACTTCGTCGCCCTCTCAGGCCGCCGACGAGATCTGGCTCGCGCGACACGTGCTCGACACGCAGGTTGTCGACGTCGGCGGGCGCCGGCTGGTCAGGGTCGGCGACGTCATCCTCGACGACGGGGGGAACGTGCTGCGCGCGGCCGCGATCGAGATCGGGCAGGCCGCGGTCCTGCGCAGGCTCGGACTGCGCCGCCTCGCCGGCCACCTTCACTCGGAGCTGGTCGACTGGAGCAGTCTTCATCTCACGTCGAGCCACGCGCACGCGATACAGCTCCGCACCAGCGCCGGGCGCCTTCACCGCCTCAGCCGCCGTGAGCTCGAGGAGCTGCTCGCGCGGCTTCCCGCCGAGCAGGCCGCCGCGGTGTCGAGCGTCGTCCAGCCCCCCGACGGGCGACGGCCGAAGCGGCGGTCTCGCCGGCCGCGCTACCACCGGGTTCTGAGCTTCCGGCGTCGTGCCCCGTCGTAGGGCGATCGTCGCCCTGGCCGCCGTCGTCGGCCCGGGAGTCCTCGCCGGGCTCTCCGACGATGACCCGGCTGGGATAACGACTTACTCGATCCTCGGCGCCGACTACGGGTACCGGCTGCTTTGGGTGCTCGTCCTCTCAACGATCGCGCTCGTGCTCTTCCACGAGCTCGGCGCGCGGATGGGCTGCGTCACCGGCCAGGGGCTGATGGGGCTCGTCCGGGAGCGCTACGGCGTGCGCGCGGTCACGTTCGCGATCATCGCCCTGATCGTCGCCAACGTGGGGACGACCTGCGCCGAGTTCGCTGGGGTGGCCGCGAGCCTCGACCTCGCCGGGGTGACGCGCTACGTGAGCGTCCCGGTGGCGGCGGTCGCCGTCTCGGTGCTCGTCCTGCGCGGCAGCTTCCACCGCGTCGAGCGGATCCTGCTCGCGCTCGGGACCGTGTTCGCCGCCTACATCGTCTCGGGCTTTCTCGCGGGCCCGGACTGGGCGGCGGCGGCGCGTGGCCTCGTCGTCCCGAGCATGCCGCTGACCCGGGACGCGATCCTCACCGCGACCGCGACCGTGGGGACGACCCTGGCGCCGTGGGGCCTCGCGTTCATCCAGTCCTACTCGGTGGACAAGAGGCTGGCCCCAACCGACCTGCGCTACGAGCGCGTCGATGTCGTCACGGGGGCGGTGATGACTGGGGTGATCGGCGTGTTCATAGTCGTTGCCTGCGCGGCGACGCTCCATGCCGACGGACGCTCGATAGACGGCGCCGCGGATGCCGCCACGGCCCTACGACCGCTCGCCGGGAGCCTCGCCGCGACGCTGTTCGGGGCCGGTCTGCTGGGCGCCGCGTTGCTCGCGGCGTCGATCCTCCCGCTGTCGACGGCGTACTCGGTCGGTGAGGCCGTCGGCACCGAGACCGCGCTCGATGACCCGGTCCGCGAGGCGCCGGTCTTCTACGGCACCTATGCGGCGGTAGTTGTGGCCGCGGTCGCGATCGTCCTCATCCCCGGGATACCGCTCGTTCCGATCCTGTTCCTGACCCAGGCGCTGAACGCGATCCTGTTGCTGCCTCTGCTCGTGTTCGTGTTCGCGATCACGCGCGATCGCGAGATCATGGGCGAGTACGCGAACGGCCGCGGCGCGAACGCGATCGTCGTGATCGCGATCGGCCTGCTTGCGCTGTGCATCGCCGCGCTCGGCGTCGCCTCCGTACTCTGAGCCCAGGGACCTGAGAGCGACTCTCAGGTTTCGTTCACGAAGCGCTCAGCGTCGCGGTTCATGATCGCCGCATGGACGAAACGACTCGAACCAGGAGCACTAGCTCCGCCCGGCGGGCCCGCACAAGCCGGCCGCCGGCGCTGCGCTCGACGCTCGCCAAGGTGCTTGCGCTGTCATCGGCGGCCGCCCTGGCGATCGGCGCCGGCCTCTCGATCCAGCTGGCGCACGGGAGCGACCCGGCGCTCGGCCCGAAGGCCAAGGCGGCCTCGTCCTCGGCCAAGGCGACCAAGACCACCAAGGCGGGCACGGCCACGTCTCCGAGCTCGAGCTCGGGGACGACCGCTTCCTCCGCGTCAACCTCCGCGGCCAGCTCTTCGCAGACCTCCTCCCCGTCATCGACGCTCACGTCCGTGCAGACCAAGAGCTCGTAGGCGGCTTGTGCTCGAGCTCCTACACCGATCCCAGCCAGCACGTGTTCTGGCTAGTGAGTCGCGCCGTCGGCGTCGTCGCGCTGATCCTCGTTGCGCTCTCGGTCGGCATCGGCCTCGCGCTGTCGGGGCGGATCAGCCGCGAGCCCGGCGCCCCGGTGTGGTTCAAGCACCTTCATGAATCTGTTGCGCTGATCTCACTCGTCGCGATCGCCGCCCACGGGCTGCTGCTGCTCGGCGACGGCTACCTGAAGCCCGGGCTGTCCGGGATCGCGATCCCGTTCCAGATCTCCGTGAACTCGTTCTGGACGGGCATCGGCATCATCGCCGGCTGGCTCGCGGCGCTGCTCGGCCTCAGCTTCTACGCCCGGCGCTGGATCACGACCCGAGTCTGGCGCTGGATGCACCGCTGGACGCTGGCCGTCTACGTGCTCGGCGTCGCGCACGCGCTCGGCTCAGGGACCGACGCACGCTCGATGTGGCTGCTCGCGATCGTCGGCGCGACCGCCGCCCCGATCGTGTTCACGGCCACCTACCGCTACCTCCCACGTCCATCTCGGCGGCGACGCGAGACGGCGAGGAAGCTGCGGCCCGGCCCGCGGCTGGCGGATGGGCCGGTGCAGGTGGAGCTGTGACGCACGAGCGGCGCATCGGCCTCGCGCGCCTCGCGACCGCGATCTTCGTCGCGGCCACGGTGATCGCGATCCTCCAGTACGCCCACGGCATGTGAATCAGGCGCCGCGGCGACCGGATCGGCCTCCCAGGGGCCGTCGCTAGAATCGAACCCGATGAAGGCCGGGATCCACCCCGAATACACGATGGCCCACGTTCGCTGCTCGTGCGGCAACGAGTTCTACACGCGCTCGACCGAGTCTGAGCTGCACGTCGAGATCTGCTCGAACTGCCATCCGTTCTACACCGGCAAGCAGAAGCTCGTCGACACCGGCGGGCGGGTCGAGCGCTTCAAGCGCCGCGCCGCGCGCCGGGCGACGGGCTAGCCGCGACAGTGGCGGTCTCAGAGGGGAGGGCCGGCCCCCCGGCCGCCGACAGCAAGGGGACCACGATGCCCGACGGCAAGCCCGCCGCGGGGAGTGATGCGCCTCTCGGGGGCCAGGCCGTGCTCGAGGGCGTGATGATGCGCGGGATCTCGACCTGGGCGGTCGCGGTCCGAAAGCCCGAGGGACAGGTAGAGGTCACCTCCGAGCCGATCGTCTCGTGGGCGAAGCGCAGCCGCATCTTCCGCGTGCCGATCATCCGCGGCGTCGTCGCGCTCGCCGAGTCGCTGAAGATCGGCTTCCGCGCGCTTGCGATCTCCGCCAACGCGCAGCTCGCCGACGACGAGGAGGAGGAGCCGATCGGTGGCCTGACCTGGGGCCTGACGATCGCGCTCTCGCTCGTGCTCGCGATCGGCCTCTTCTTCGTCGTGCCCGTCGGCCTCACCAGCCTGATCAAGGACCAGCTCGGCTCGGCGGTCCTGTTCTGGCTCGTCGAGGGATGCCTGCGGACGGCGATCTTCATCGGCTACATCGCCGCGATCAGCCGCCTCCCCGATCTGCGGCGCGTGTTCGAGTACCACGGCGCCGAGCACAAGACGATCTCCTGCTTCGAGGCCGGCGACGAGCTCGTGCCCGAGCGCGCCGCTCGCTACTCGCGCCTCCACCCGCGCTGCGGGACGAGCTTCCTGCTGATCGTGATGGTGCTGGCGATCTTCGTCTTCGCGCCGATCGGTCTCCCCGCCTGGTACTGGCTGTTGGCCTCGCGGATCCTCGGGATCCCGCTGATCGCCGGGCTCAGCTACGAGGTCATCAAGTGGGCGGGGCGCAACCGCAACAAGCGCTGGGTGCGGGCGCTGATGTGGCCGGGGCTGATGCTCCAGAACCTGACCACCCGCGAGCCCGATCACGACCAGCTCGAGGTCGCGATCGCGGCGCTGAACGCGGTGCTCGCGGTCGAGAAGCCCGGCGACGCCCGCGAGGCGCCGATCGAGATCGTCGCCTAGGCGCTGCGGTCGCGCTCAGCGCTCCCGCTTCTTCTTCAGCTTCAGCCTCTCGTGCGTGGTGCTCGGGGTGCCGCCGGTCGCGTGTAGGTGATCTCGGTGTTCACCTTCTTCTTGTCGACCGTGGCCTGGCTCGGGAGCACTCCACGGTCGCGCTCGCGGCGCATTCGAGGCCTTGACGTGAACACGTCGCCGACGGGGGTCGCGTTAGGCGCTCAGGGCATCCGTTCCCTGCCCGCGACCTACACCCGCGGGGTCCGGCGCCGCAACGTCTATTTGCCCACGGCTAGAGCCGCGCTCGCGGGAGACGCCGCGACCGCGAGCACGGCGCGCGTGGCCGCGCCGCAGCCCGCTACAGCTCGCAGTCGATTAGCGACCCGATTCCGGTTCCCTGATCGCATCTGTCCCTCCCGTCTCCTCCGTCGATGTCGTCGCCGTCGGGTCCTCCGAGGATTTCGTCGTCGCCGTCGAGCCCGTCCAGGGTATCCCGGCCCGCGCCTCCCTTGAGCAGGTCGGGCCGGTGCCGCTCTCGTCGCCCGAGATCTCGTCTTCGCCAGGACCGCCGGCGAGCACGTCGCGGTGCGAGTCGTTGGCGTACCCGTCCCGTCGATCTCGTCATCGCCGGGACCGCCGTGCGAGCTCTCGCCGCCGATCATCTCGTCGTTCCCCGGGCCGCCGACGAGCACGTCGCCGACCTCTCCCCGCTGGCCGTCCGTGAAGTCATCGCCCGGGCCTCCGAGCACGCGGTCGCCGCCGTTGTAGCCGTGCAGCACGTCGTCGCCCGCGCCGCCGTCGAGGGAGTCGTTCCCGGTTCCGGCGTCGACCGTGTCGTTCCCGCTCCCGCTGCAGACGTAGTCGACGCCGTCGCCCGCGGCGACCGTGTCGCGGTCGCCGCCTGTGAAGATCACGTCGCTGCCCGGCGTTCCGTGGACGGTGTCGTTTCCGGCGCCGCGGACGATCGTCGGCCTGTGCCCGAAGCAGCGCGGGGCCGCCAAGGCACTCGGGGCGAGCGCCAGCGCCGAGATCACGATCGTCGTGGCCGCGATTGACTTCATGGATCGAGTCTCGGTCGCGACCCGCCATCACGCCAGACACCCAAGGGTGAAAGCGACCACACCCGTCACAATCAGGGCGTGATCGAGGAGCTGATCGAGCAGATCGAGAGCCGGTTCGCCGAGCTCGAGCGCCAGATGGCGGATCCCGACGTGATCGGCGACCGCGCCCGCTACGCCGAGGTCGGGCGCGAGTACCGCGAGCTCGAGCGCGCACACGGGCTGGTGCTGGAGTACCGCAAGCTGCGCGATGACCTCGACGGGGCGCGCGAGCTGCTGTCCGAGGACGGCGACGATCCCGAGCTGCGGAAGCTGGTCGACGAGGCGCCGGACCGGATAGCCGAGCTCGAGGAGGAGATCCGCCTCGCGATGGTCGAGCGCGACCCCAACGACGCCAATAACGTGATCGTGGAGATCCGCGCCGGGACCGGTGGAGACGAGGCGGCGCTGTTCGCCGGCGACCTGCTGAAGATGCTGACGCGCTATGCGGAGCGGCGCGGGTTCGCGACCGAGGTGATCTCGCAGTCGCCCGCCGAGGTCGGCGGATTCAAGGAGGTCACTTTCGCGGTCAAGGGCGAGGGCGCGTACTCGGTCTTCAAGTACGAGGGCGGGACCCATCGCGTCCAGCGCGTGCCGAAGACGGAGTCGCAGGGCCGGATCCACACCTCTACGGCGACGGTCGCCGTCCTGCCCGAGGCCGAGGACGTCGAGGTCGAGATTGCCGATGAGGATCTCCAGATCGACGTCTACCGCTCCTCGGGCCCCGGCGGCCAGCACGTCAACACGACCGACTCGGCGGTCAGGATCACCCACGAGCCGAGCGGGATCGTCGTCTCGATGCAGGACGAGAAGTCCCAGCGCCAGAATCGCGAAAAGGCGATGCGGGTGCTGCGCGCGCGGCTGTACGAGCGCGCCCAGGCCGACCAGGCGGCAGAGCGTGCATCCGAGCGCCGCGCTCAGGTCGGGACCGGCGAGCGCTCGGAGAAGGTCCGCACCTACAACTTCCCTCAGGGCCGGGTCACCGATCACCGCGTGAAGGTCAGCTCGCACAACCTCGACGGCGTCCTCGCGGGCGAGCTCGATGAGTTCACCGACGCGCTCGGCGCTGAGGAGCGCCGCCGCCGCCTCGAGGACCAGACCGCCGGCTCGGTGTGATGTCCGAGGCGGCGCGGGGCGCCGTCGCGGCGGCCACTGTTCGCGACGCGCTGGCCTCCTCTGTCGACGCGCTCGCCGCCGCCGGGGTCGAGGGTCCGCGGCTCGATGCCGAGTTGATGCTCGCCGCGGCGCTCGGCCGCGACCGCGCCGTGCTCGCCGCCGACCCCCACGCTCCGGTCGCTGCGCCGGCGGCGCGGACCTTCGGGGCGATGGTCCGCCGCCGCCTCCAGCGCGAGCCGCTCGCCTACATCCTTGGCACGAGGGGGTTTCGCGGGATCGAGCTCGCGGTCGACGGGCGGGCGCTGATCCCGCGGCCCGAGACCGAGCTCCTGGTCGAGGTCGCGCTCGAGCTGGAGCCGCAGACGGTGCTCGACGTCGGCACGGGCAGCGGGGCGGTCGCGCTCGCGATCGCCGACGAGCTTCCCGAGGCGCGGGTCGTCGGGACCGACACATCGCCCGGCGCGCTCGAGCTTGCGCGGGCCAACGCGTCGAGGCTGGGCCTCGCGGCGCGGGTGACGTTTGAGGCCGGGACGCTCCCGGCGGCGAGAGGGTTCGACCTCGTCGTCGCCAACCTCCCGTACGTGCGCGAGGACGAGCTCGCGGCCCTGGCCCCGGAGATCGCGCGATACGAGCCTCGAGAGGCGCTCGTCGCCGGGCCCGAGGGGACCGAGGCGATCGCGGCGCTCGTCGCCGAGCTCGCCCGGGGGGCGGCGGCAGCGGTTGCGCTCGAGGTCGGCGCGGGCCAGGCTCGTGAGGTCTCCGACCGCCTTGCGGCGGCGGGCTTCGGGGCGCTCGAGCTGCGGCGCGACCTCGCCGGGATCGAGCGCGTCGTGGTCGGGCGCCGATGAGCGAGACCGTCTCGGTCGAGCACGACGGCGCCGAGGCCGCGCGCTCGGCGCTCGATCGCTGCGTCGCGGCCGGCGGTGTCGCGGTGTTCCCGGCGGACACGGTCTACGGCCTCGCCTGCGACCCGCTCGACGCCGCCGCGATCACGCGCATTTACCAGCTCAAGGGGCGCGCCGAGGGCAAGCCCTCGGCTGTGATGTTCTTCTCCCCGCTGGCGATGCGCGAGCTCGTCGCGACGCTCGGCTCGCGGACCCGCGACGCGCTCGCGGCGCTCCTGCCCGGGCCGGTGACGCTTGTCGTCGCGAACCCGGAGCGCCGCTACCCGCTCGCCTGCCGTGAGGACCCGGAGCGGCTCGGGGTGCGGTTGATCGAGGGCCCGCTCGCTGGCGCCCAGCGGGCGATCTTCCAGACGAGCGCGAACCGCAGCGGCGAGCCCGCTCCGCGCTCGCTCGCGGAGGCCGACGCGGCCGTGCTCGCGGGCACCGATCTCGCGATCGACGCCGGCGAGCTTCCCGGCACGCACTCGACGGTCATCGACCTCACGGCTATCGACACCGAGGGAGGCTGGGAGCTGCTGCGCGAGGGGGCGCTGCCGGGACGCGAGGTCGTCCGCCGGCTCACCGTGCTCGACGGGTGAGCTCGGCGTCAGCTCGACGTCGGGAGCGTCGTGCTCGTCGGGGTGCGCGCCGCGGGGTCGATTCCGGCGGCCTCGAGCGCGTCCGCGTGGCGCATGAACACGGTCCCCTTGACGATCAGCCCCCCGCGGAACTCGAGCAGCCATCCGATCGGGGCGCTCGCCTCAACGTCGGCGCCGCGAGGCCTGTAGTGGATCTCGCCTAGGGCGACGAGCTGATCGCCGAGGTCGTGGACCTCGTGCGGGATCGCCTCGAGCTCGGCGAAGGCCTCATGCATCGATCGCAGCCAGCCTTGGATCTCCTCGCGGCCGCGGTAGGGGCCCTCGTCGACGCGCGCGAGCAGGAACGGCTGCCACTCGCAGTCCGGATCGAGGAAGCCGAGGAACGCGTCGGCGCCGCCCTCGTTGAAGGCGGCCATCCCCTCGTGGAAGAGATCGACGCGGTTCACCCACGTAGCTGTAGCACGATCGCGCTCCGGCGTCCACCGGCTGCCGGCGCGACTGAGAGTCGCGCCAATGGTGGGCTCGGGGCCCGCCACCGCCGCTGCTATCGTCGCCGAGGTGGGCACGAGAGAGCTCCCGGACGATTTCCAGAACGCGCCGCTGGCGGAGGTCGATCCCGACATCGCCCGCGTCCTTGCACGCGAGCTCGAGCGCCAGCAGAACACGCTCGAGATGATCGCGTCGGAGAACTTCGTCCCGGAGGCGGTGCTCGAGGCTGCCGGTTCGGTGTTGACGAACAAGTACGCCGAGGGCTACCCCGGCAAGCGCTACTACGGCGGCTGCGAGGAGGTCGACGTCGCCGAGCAGCTCGCGATCGACCGCGCGAAGGAGCTGTTCGGGGCGGAGCACGCGAACGTCCAGCCACACGCAGGCGCACCCGCGAACAACGCCGCATACATGGCGCTGATCGACCCCGGCGACACGATCATGGGGATGGCGCTCGACCACGGCGGCCACCTCACCCACGGGATGAAGCTGAACGTGTCGGGGAAGCTCTACCAGGTCGTCGCGTACCACGTCCGCCGCGACGACGGTCTCGTCGACATCGACGAGGTCGACCGGCTCGCCCACGAGCACAAGCCGAAGCTGATCGTCGCCGGCTGGTCCGCGTACCCGCGCCAGCTCGACTTCGCCGCGTTCCGCGCGATCGCCGACGATGTCGGCGCGAAGCTGATGGTCGACATGGCGCACTTCGCGGGCCTCGTCGCGGCGGGCGAGCATCCCAACCCTGTCCCGCATGCCGACGTGACGACGACGACTATCCACAAGACGCTCGGCGGCCCGCGCAGCGGAATGATCCTGTGCACGGAGGAGCTCGCGGCCGATGTCAACCGCGCCGTTTTCCCCGGCCAGCAGGGCGGGCCGCTGATGCACATCGTCGCCGCGAAGGCGGTCGCGCTCGGGATCGCGCGGACGGAGCCGTTCCGCGCCCGCCAGCGGCAGACGATCGCGAACGCGCGCGCGCTCGCCGAGGGCCTCGAGTCGGGCGGGATAACCGTTCTCACGGGAGGCACCGACGTTCACCTCGTGATGGTCGACCTGACTCCGACCGGGCTCGACGGCAAGACCGCGGAGACGCGGCTCGAGGAGGTCGGGATCACCGTCAACCGCAACGCGATCCCATTCGACGAGCGCCCGCCGATGAACCCGTCCGGGCTTCGGATCGGGACCTCGGCGCTGACGACCCGCGGCCTCACGGAAGAGGACATGCGCGAGATCGCCGACGTGATCTCGATCGCGCTGTCAGGGCGCTTCGACGCCGAGCGCGACGCCCTGCTCGAGCGCTCGAAGGCATTGATGGACCGCTATCCCCTCTATCCCCAGCTCTCCCCAACTGCCGTTTAGCGGGATGCCCATCCGGCCCGCGACCCCGCCGCGCGCGGACGCGAAGCGGAGCACGCGGCCGGATTGATGCGGAGCGCGCGGATGCGCGTCTGGGTGGACATGACCGCCGCCGCGCACCCGCTCGTCCTGCGGCCGATCATCGAGCGTCTGCGAGCTGCGGGTCACGACGTCGACGTCACAGCGCGGGAGTACGGCCAGACGCTCGGGGTCCTCGACCGGCTCGGGATCCCCTACACCGCGGTCGGCCGCCACGGCGGGGCATCGACGGCGAGCAAGCTGCGGGCGATCGCCGAGCGCAGCCCGCGGCTCGCCCGCCGCGCTCGGCGCCTGCGCCCCAATCTCGCGCTCGCCCACGGGTCGGTCGACCTCGCGCTCGTCTCCGGCGCGCTTCGGATCCCGTCGGTCCAGATGCAGGACTACGAGTACGCCGGCTTCCAGCGGCAGGCGAGCTGGCGGATCGCGCGGCGCGTGATCGTCCCCGACGCGATCCCGGTCGAGCGCCTCAACCACGCCGGCGCCGCGACCCGGAAGCTGTTCCGATATCCGGGCCTGAAGGAGGACTACTACCTCGCCGACTTCACCCCCGACCCTGCGGTGCTCGATGAGCTCGGGCTCGATCGCGAGCGGCTGCTCGTCGTCGTCCGGCCGCCGCCCGAGACATCGGCGTACCACGCCGAGAACCCGCTCTACGAGCGCGTGATCGAACGGCTCGCCGGAGATCCCGACGTCTCGGCGGTGGTGATCCCGCGCACCAACCGCCAGGCGGCAGCCGCCCGCGCGCGCCGGGAGGACGGCGTGATCGTCCCCGAGCGCGCGATCGACGCCCAGAGCCTGATCGCGTTCGCCGACCTCGTCGTCAGCGCCGGCGGGACGATGAACCGCGAGGCGGTGGCGCTCGGCACGCCGGTGTACACGATCTTCAGCGGCCGCCTCGGCGCGGTCGACGAGCGCCTGATCGTCGAGGGGCGCCTGCAGACGCTCACTGATCCTGCCGCGCTCGAGATCCGCCGCCGCGAGGACGCCCCCGGGCCCCGCGAGCCCCGCGACCCACAGCTGCTCGTCGACGGCGTGCTGGGGGCGGTCGAAGGGCGCCCGGACGCGAAGCGAAGGACGACCTGACCGTCAGCGCGCCCGGACGCAGGGCGGAGTACGCCCTGACTGTCATAGTCTCGCCGCCCAGCGGAACCAGGTAGCGACCATGGCCAAGAGTCTCGACGCCCTATACGCGTTCCTGGTGGCCGGCGCGCTCGCGTGGCTTCTCGTTCCGGCCACGGAGAGCCTCGCCCGCCGAATCGGAGCGATCGACCAACCGGGCGGCCGCAGTATCCACGTCGCGCCGACGCCGAAGCTCGGTGGCCTGGCGATCCTCGCCGGCGTGCTCGTTGCCGGGGTCCTGTTCCTGCCCTGGAACGCCGGGATCCGCGCGATCCTCGCCGGTGCGATCGTGATCGCGGCGGTCGGCGTCGCCGACGACGCGTTCGACCTTCGGCCGGCGACGAAGCTGGCCGGCCAGACCGTGGCCGCCACGATCCCCGCCACCTCGGGCGTGAGCGTGAACATCTTCACGCTTCCGTTCATCGGCGGCGTCAAGCCCGGCGCGGTCGACCTGTTCACGGTGCCGCTCCTCGGGAGCGTCGACCTCGGCGATGTCCTGACCGTGGTCGGGATCGTCGCGATCGTCAACGTGATCAACTTCATCGACGGCGTCGACGGGCTCGCGGCGGGGGTGTGCGCGATCGCCGGGGTGACGCTGTCGATCATCGCGCTGTCGCTAGACCGCGACTCGGCGGGGATCCTCGCAGCGCTGACCGCGGGAGCGTCGCTTGGCTTCCTGCGCCACGGGTTTCCGCCCGCGTCGAGCTTCATGGGCGATACCGGCTCGAACCTGCTCGGCTACCTGCTCGGGACGATCGCCGTCCAGGGGGCGTTGAAGACGAACGCAGTCGTTGCCCTGTTCCTGCCGCTGTTCGTGCTCGCCGTGCCGATCCTGGACTCAGGCTTCGTGATCGCGAAGCGGCTCAAGTACAGGCGTCCGATCTACGAGGGTGACCGCTGGCACTTCCACCACCGGATGGCAAACATCGGCTTCTCGCAGCAGCGCACGCTCGCATACATGTACGGGTGGGCGCTCGTGATGTCCGGGCTGGCGCTGGCGCTGCGCTTCGTCCCGTACAGCGACGACCGCGGGAATTTCGAGCCCGTTTGGACTGCGGTGATGATCGCCTGCGGGCTGCTGGCGCTCGGAGCGAGCATCTACCTCGTGTTCGTGCTCGAGATCCTGAAGCTGAAGCGCTACCGGCTGCGCCAGCTCGTCGGATTCCGGCGCCGCGCTGGGGAGGGTCCGCCTCCGGAGGAGGAGCTCGACGCGGGCGTCGCGGAGGAGCTGGAGACCGGCAGCTTCGCGGCCGTCGACCCGTCGACGGGGGCGGTCCACCGCCTCGACCCCGACACGGGGGAGTTCGAGTCCGTGCCCCCCGCCGACAGCTGAGTGCCTGATCCGCGCAGGCTCGAATCGCGCATTATCGGATATATTCGGCAACCCGCCCGGCACGCTCCGCGTCCGAGGCGGTGCCTCGTCCTTGGGCTCCGAAGCGACCGATTTGCAAAGCCCCGATCGTGACAACTCGAATGAACGAGAGCCCCCCAGGGCGCTCGGGAGCGGCCGCCGCAGGCGTGCTGCTGGTCGCGGCGGTGATTGTTTTCACGCTCGTGGGCCTGGCGCTCGGCGCTCTGATCGGCGCTCCCGCGCCGCTCGCGATCTTGGGAGGCGGCGTCGGTCTGGTCGCCGGCTTCTGGCTTGTCTATAGCCGCTTTCGGGACATCTGAGATGGCCGTGATCCGGCATCTGGACCTCGTGGTGCTGGCCGCGGCGCTGCCCGTGTTCGTGATCGCCGGGCTGCCGATCGGCGGCTGGGCGCTCGCCGCGGGCGTATGGCTCGCCCAGCGCGCGCTGCAGATGTACTTCGAGTCGCGGGTCCAGCGCTCCGACGACCCGCGCACGATCGTTGGCTTCACGGCCGGCGGCGCGATCGCCCGCGGGTGGCTGGCGGCGCTCGCCGTGCTCGTGATCGGGATCCTCGCCGGCCAGGACGTCGGCCTGTCCGCCGTCGTCCTGATCCTCGTGCTGTTCACCGTCTACTTCGCGGTCCGGCTCGCGACTCGCCCGCCGGCGCGACGGGGAGCGGGCTCGCGGTGACGAAAAGCCGTCGAGCCCGGCGCCTCTACGGCGCCCTCTTGGTGACGCTGACCGCGGCGCTGCTAGCGCCCGCGGCGGCCTCGGCGATCAAGGTCAACAAGGACTTCAAGCCGCAGAACGAGTTCGAGCTCACGCCGTGGATATCGATCCACGTCGGCCCGCTCGACATGTCGATCAACAAGGCCGTGTTTCTGCTCTTCCTCGCCGGCGCCGCGACCGTGGGGACGCTGACGTTCGTAGCGCGGCGCCTCCACGTGCGGCCAAACCGCACCCAGGCCGCGGTCGAGTTGGCCTACGACCTCGTCTCGAAGACGATCGTCACCGACAACATCGAGGCCCGCAAGTACGCGACACGCTGGTTCCCGTTCATCGCCGCGCTGTTCTTCTTCATCCTCTTCAACAACGTGCTCGGGTTCCTGCCGCTGCCGATCGACACCGAGAACACGATCGACATCTTGGGCGTCCCCGTGCCCCAGCTAGCGATCTACGCGGCGACCGCGAACCTCTCGGTTCCGCTCGTGCTCACGCTCGTGGTCTGGTTCTCCTACAACATCGAGGGGATCCGCGAGAAGGGGCTGTTCGGCTACCTCGGCGGGCTGATGCCGAGCGGCCTGCCGGGCGGGCTGGTCGGCACCCTCGTGCTGAAGCCGCTGATCTTCGGCATCGAGCTCGTATCTCAGTTCGTCCGCCTGATCTCGCTTTCGGTGCGGTTGTTCGCGAACATGCTCGCGGGTCACATCCTGATCCTGATCATGGGCGGAGGCCTGATCGTCCTGCTCGGGACGGTCCTCGTCGCGCCGCTGACGCTCCCGCTCGCGTTTGCCTTCTACATCTTCGAGGTCGTCCTGGTCGCCAACCTCCAGGCATTCATCTTCGCCATCCTCTCCAGCATCTACATCGGCGAGGCGGTGACCGTGGGTGGGCACTGACTTGGAGACAAAAGGAGGAAATCCGTGGACCCAGTAGTTCCAATCGCAGCCGCATCGAGCTCGAGCGTCGACGCCGCGAAGGCGATCGCGCTCGGCCTCGGGACCGGGTTCGGGGCGATCGGCCCCGGAGTCGGCGTCGGCTACATCTTCGGCAAGACGATCGAGTCCGTAACCAGGCAGCCGGAGATGCGAGGCGAGATCCAGAGCATCATGTGGCTCGGATTCGCGCTCACCGAGGCGATCGTCTTCTACGCGCTGATGATGAGCCTGGTTGCGTTCTTTATTGCGTGATGCCGGGGCTCGCTTCAGTAGCCGTGCCGGTCGCCAGCTCCGGCAACTTCCTCGTCGTCCCCAAGGGCGGCTTGATGGTCTGGACGCTGATCGTGTTCCTGGCGACGATGTACGCGCTGAAGCGGCTCGCGCTGCCGCGGATTCGCGACTTTCTCGACGAGCGGGCGGAGATGATCGCGAAGCAGGTCGACGACGCTGAGCGCACCCGCGAGGAGGCCGACAAGCTGCTTGCCGAGTACCGCAAGCGCCTGGCAGAGGCGCGCGAGCAGGCCGACGACATCCTCGCCCGTGCGCGCAAGGCCGCCGACAGCGTCAAGGCAGAGGCGAGCGAAGACGGCCGCGCCAAGCGCGAGGAGCTCGTCGCGGCGGCGCGCAAGGACATCGAGCTCGAGACGAAGCGCTCGCTTGAGCAGATTCGCAAGGAGGTCGCCGACCTGACCGTCATGGCGACCGAGAAGGTGACGCGCAAGTCGCTCGACCGCTCCGACCACGAGCGCCTCGTCCAGGAGGCGCTCGCGGAGACCGATTTCTCGGCGCTCGTGCCGGATGAGAACGGTAGGTCGGAGTGAGGCTCAATCTGCACAGACCCGGCCGCCCCGGACGCGGCAGCGGAGGAGGCGGCCGGTAGTGGAAGAGATCGCTCGGGTCTACGCCGACGCGCTGTTCGAGGCGGCGAAGGCGAGCGGGAAGCTCGACGTGATCCGCGAGCAGCTCGCGCAGTTCGCCGACGCGCTGAGCCAGAGCCGCGACCTCGCGGTGTTCCTGTTCAGCCCCTACTTCTCCTCGGCCGAGAAGCGCGACGGCATCCGCCGCGCGGTCTCGGGCGCCGAGCCCGAGCTCGTCAACTTCCTCGACCTGCTCACGGACAAGCATCGGATGCCGGCGATCTTCAAGATCCGCCGTCGCTTCGACGAGCTCTGGGCGCAAGAGAACCGCCAGCTCGACGTCACCGTGACGAGCGCCGTCGAGCTCGATCCGTCGGTGACCGAGCGGATCGGCAGCGAGATCGAGCGCCAGACGGACCGCCACGTCGAGCTGCGCAGCACCGTCGACGAAGGCATCCTCGGCGGCCTCGTGCTGCGGGTCGGGAACATGGTGCTCGACGCGAGCATCCGCAACCGCTTGGAGACACTTAGGAAGGAAGTAGCCCAGGCCCGATAGACCGGGCCGAGACGACTCCCCGAAGGAGCCACACCGAGATGGAGATCAAGCCGGACGAGATAGCGAAGATCCTGCGTCAGCGCATCGAGGGCCTCGACACGCAGTCCTCCGACCTGTCGGAGGTCGGGACCGTGCTCGAGATCGGCGACGGCATCGCGCGGATCCACGGTCTCGACAACTGCATGGCGCTCGAGATGCTCGAGCTGCCCCACGACGTCACGGGCCTCGCGCTCAACCTCGAGCCCGACAACGTCGGCGCCGTGCTGTTCGGCGAGTGGGAGGAGATCGTCGAGGGCGACACCGTGAAGCGCACGGGCAACCTGCTCGAGATCCCGGTCGGAGAGGGACTGCTCGGCCGCCTCGTCGACCCGCTCGGGCGCCCGCTCGACGACAAGGGCGACATCGACACCTCGGAGACGCGACCCGCGGAGTTCAAGGCGCCGGGGGTCGTCCAGCGCCAGCCGGTCGAGGAGCCGATGCAGACCGGTCTGAAGGCGATCGACTCGATGATCCCGATCGGCCGCGGCCAGCGCGAGCTGATCATCGGCGACCGCCAGACGGGAAAGACGGCGATCGCAATCGACACGATCATCAACAATCGCGACAAGGACCTCGTCTGCATCTACGTCGCGATCGGGCAACGCATGTCCACCGTCGTCCAGGTGATGGAGACACTGGAGGAGAACGGCGCGATGGAGAACACGATCATCGTCGCCGCGCCCGCGGACGAGGCGGCACCGATCAAGTACATGGCGCCGTACGCCGGCTGCGCGATGGGGGAATACTTCCTCTACAACGGCCGGCACGCGCTGTGCATCTACGACGACCTCTCGAAGCACGCGACCTCGTACCGCCAGATGTCGCTGCTGCTGCGGCGCCCGCCCGGCCGTGAGGCCTACCCCGGCGACGTCTTCTACCTCCACTCGCGGCTGCTCGAGCGCGCGGTGAAGCTGAACGACGAGCTCGGCGGCGGCTCGCTGACGGCGCTGCCGATCATCGAGACCCAGGCCGGCGACGTCTCCGCGTACATCCCGACGAACGTGATCTCGATCACCGACGGCCAGATCTTCCTCGAGTCGGACCTCTTCTACTCCGGGGTCCGGCCGGCGATCAACGTCGGGATCTCGGTTTCCCGCGTGGGCGGAAACGCGCAGACCAAGGCGATGAAGAAGGTCGCCGGGAAGCTCCGCCTCGACCTCTCGCAGTACCGCGAGCTCGAGGCCTTCGCGCAGTTCGGGTCCGAGCTCGACCCCGAGACCCAGCGCTCGCTGGCGCGGGGAGAGCGGCTCGTCGAGGCACTGAACCAGAGCGAGCGCAGCCCGCTGTCGATGTCCGAGCAGGTCGCGTCGATCTACGCCGGGACGGGCGGCTTCCTCGACCGGATCAAGGTCGAGCGCGTGAGCGAGTTCCTCTCCGACCTGCTGGCGCGCCTGCACGCCGAGCAGGCGGATCTGCTGCATCGGATCGAGGACTCAGGCCAGCTCCCCGACGAGGACGAGGAGGCGCTCGGGGCCGCGATCAAGGAGATGATCGACGACTTCGGGCCCGACTTCGACGAGGAGGGCCAGCCGCTTGAGGCCGGCGAGTCCGATCGGATCAGGGACGAGGCCGAGCGCGCCGCGCCGGGCCGGACCGCCGATGGCGGCTCGGATGCCGAGGGCGGCGACGTCGACGACGGTGGGGGCGGCGACGCGGAGGCCGCTAAGGAGGCGACGCCCGCCTAGCGGAGCCTCACCGCCGGGCGCGACTCGATCTCATGGCCACGCAGAAGGAAGTCAAGGGGCGCATCTCGAGCGTCAAGAACATCCACAAGATCACGCGTGCGATGGAGATGGTCGCCGCCGCGAGGCTGAGGCGCGCCGAGCAGCGGATCGAGCAGCTGCGCCCCTACGCGGAGGCGATCCGGCGGATGACCCGCGACGTCTCCGCGGCGTCCGAGGGCCTGCCTCGAATCCCGGTGCTCGAGCAGCGCGACGTCCACAAGGTCGGGATCCTGCTCGTCACCGGCGACCGCGGCCTCGCGGGCTCGTTCAACACTCAGATCATCCGCGCCGGCTCCCAGCTCGCGCGCGAGCTCGAGGGCGAGGGCCGCGAGATCGGCTTTCGCACCGTCGGACGCCGTGGCACCTCGAGCCTCCAGTTCCGCGGCGAGCCGGTCGAGGCCTCGTATATCGGCTTCACCGACCGCCCCGGGTTCGCGAACGCCCGCGAGATCGGCCGCGATCTCACGACCGGCTACATCGACGGCGACTACGACCGCGTCGATTTGATCTACAACCGATACGTCTCTCCCCTGACCCAGTACGTCCGCCGCCAGACGCTGCTGCCGATGCAGCAGGCAGAGGTCTTCGGTGAGGGCGCCGAGGAGGAGGGCGAGGAGGAGCTCGGCGACGGCGAGCTCCAGGAGGCGCACCGGCGCGCCCTGTGGGACTTCGAGCCCGACCCGGAGGAGCTGCTCCCGAAGCTGTTCGAGGAGTACGTCGACCTGTCGGTGTTTCGGGCGCTGCTCGAGTCGACCGCGTCGGAGCACGGCGCGCGGATGACGGCGATGCGGAACGCGGCCGAGAACGCCGAGGACATGATTGGCGATCTGACGCTGGAGATGAATCGCGTGCGCCAGGCGGAGATCACCCAGGAGATCCTTGAGGTCGTCTCCGGCGCCGAGGCACTCGGATGAGATCGGACATCGGACATCGGACATCGAGCTGTCTGGAGTCTGAGGTCTGGAGACTGGAGACAAATGGCTGAGACGAACGGAAACGTAGGGCGAGTCGAGCAGGTGACGGGCGTCGTCGTAGACGTCGCGTTCCCGGACCAGCTGCCCGAGATCTACACCGCGCTGCGGATCGACATCGCGGCCGAGGAGAGCCGGACCGAGGCGGCGCTGATCTGCGAGGTCCAGCAGCACCTCGGCGACGACCGCGTTCGCGCCGTCGCGATGGACGCGACCGACGGCCTCCGCCGCGGCCAGGCGGTGATCGACACCGGCCAGCCGATCACGGTCCCGGTCGGGCGCGAGACGCTGGGGCGGATCTTCAACCTGCTCGGCGAGACGATCGACGGGGGCCCCCCGGTCGAGGGCGACACGAGGTGGCCGATCCACCGCCACGCTCCCGACGTCGAGGACCTGACGCCGACCCAGGAGATCCTCGAGACGGGGATCAAGGTCATCGACCTGCTCGCCCCGTACGCGAAGGGCGGAAAGGTCGGGCTGTTCGGAGGCGCGGGCGTCGGCAAGACGGTGCTGATCCAGGAGCTGATCCGGAACATCGCCGAGGAGCACGAAGGGCTGTCGGCGTTCTGCGGCGTCGGCGAGCGCTCCCGCGAGGGCAACGACCTTTGGCTCGAGATGAAGGAGTCGGGCGTGATCGACAAGACGATGCTCGTCTTCGGTCAGATGAACGAGCCCCCGGGTGCGCGCCTCCGCGTTGGCCTCTCCGGGCTGACGATGGCCGAGTACTTCCGCGACGAGGGCGGTCAGGACGTGCTGCTGTTCATCGACAACATCTTCCGCTTCGTCCAGGCCGGCTCCGAGGTCTCGGCGTTGCTCGGACGGATGCCCTCGGCGGTCGGCTACCAGCCGACCCTCGAGACCGAGATGGGCGGGCTCCAGGAGCGGATCACATCGACGTCGCGCGGATCGGTGACGTCGGTCCAGGCGATCTACGTCCCCGCCGACGACCTCACCGATCCGGCGCCCGCGTCGGTGTTCGCGCACCTGAACTCGACCACGACGCTGTCGCGGTCGATCTCCGAGAAGGGGATCTACCCGGCGGTCGACCCGCTCGACTCGACCTCGACGATCCTCAAGCCGGACATCCTCGGCGACGAGCACTACCAGGTGGCGACGCGCGTCCAGGAGGTCCTCCAGCGCTACAAGGAGCTCCAGGACATCATCGCGATCCTCGGGATCGACGAGCTCTCCGACGAGGACCGCCAGACAGTGAGCCGCGCGCGCAAGATCGAGCGCTTCCTTTCGCAGCCGTTCTTCGTCGCCGAGCAGTTCACGGGCCGCGAGGGCAAGTACGTCCCGATCGAGGAGACCGTGCGCGGCTTCAAGGAGCTCGTCGACGGCAAGCACGACGACCTTCCCGAGCGCGCCTTCTACATGCAGGGCACGATCGACGAGGTGATCGCCGCCGGCCGCGCCGAGGCCGAGGACGGCGGGGAGTAGGGCCGGCGGACTTGGCAGACCCCGAGCACAAGCTCAACGCCGAGGTTCTCACCCCCGAGGGCCCGGTCTTCCGCGGCGAGGTCGAGCAGGTCTCCACCCGAACCACGGTCGGCGAGATTGGCGTGCTCGCGAACCACGTCCCGCTGATCGCCCGCCTCGTCCCCGCCGAGCTCCGCCTCCACATCACGGAGTCAGAGACGCGCCGCTGGGCCCAGGCCGAGGGCTGGCTCGAGGTGTTCGCGAACCGCGCCGTCGTCCTCGTCGGCGAGGCGATCCCTCCCGACCAGCTCGACACCACCGAGCTCCGCGGCCGGGTCGAGGACGCCGAGGCCCGGATCGGTGAGACCGAGGAGGGCAGCTCCGCCCGCGAGCAGGCCGAGCTCGACAAGCGCCGCGCCGAGACCTTCATCGAGGTCGCCGAGCGCAGCTAGCCGTCGACGGCGAACGCGCCCGCGCCCGGGACGATCGCTCCCGCTTTCAGACCGTTCCAGCGACAACGCGGGCTTGCAGGATCAGCCGGCGAAGTCCCGGAGCAGCTCGCTGAAGCGCTCGGGCCGCTCGAGGTCGGGGAAGTGAGCGACACCATCGAGCTCCACGACCTCCGCGCCGGGCGCGTGCTCGAGCAGCGAGCGCGGCTCGCTCGGGCGATGGGTGCGGTCGGCGGTGCCCCAAACGGCCAGCGTCGGCTTCTCCACGGGCTCAAGCTCCGTCGTCTGCCCCCTGAACAGCCCCTGAAAGGCCGAGCCGAGGCAGAAGCAGGCCCCGCGGTCGAAGGATTCGAGCGCCGGGTCGAGGAAGGGCTCGTCCGAGTAGCCCTTGGGGAGGGCGGCCCGGTACCAGCCTCGCGCCATGCGGCGCTGCCCCAGGGCCATCATCGCCTGCCCGACGACCGGCATTCGAAGCAGGCCGCGCGGGTCGACGCGGCGGGCCCAATCCACCTCCTGCGTCCAGGACGGAGCCTGAATCGCCACCACTCGCTCGACCTGGGCGCGAGGGTCGGCGGCGAGCCTGAGGCCGACGTATGCGGCGACACACGGGAGAGCGAGCACGTAGGGCCCGAGCGCGAGCTCGCCGAGCAGCTCGCGGGCCGCCGAGACCTGATCCTCGAGTGTGAAGCGAAATCCACCCTTGGGCCAAGAGAGGCCGAACCCGGGGAGCTCGTAGCAGACGACCCGAAACCGCGAGCTCAGGAGGTCGATGAGCTCCTCGTAGTGCTCGATCACGTTCGGCGGATCGGGAGCGAGGACTACCGTCGGACGGCCCGAGCCGGCAATGCGCGTCCGCACCGATGCGCGGCTGAGCTCGACCCTCCGGGTTCCCGGAGCAGGGCCATCGGCGCGGCGGGCGGCGCGGCTGCGCCGGCGGCGCAGCCGGGCGACGTCGAGCCGGGTCGCGTCCATCTCAGCTCATCGAGGTCGCGGGGCGATTGCCATGCCGATGAAGGTATCGCCCGACCCCCAAGACCCCCGCACCTCATACCCTTGTCGGCTCGCCCATGGAAGAGCGCGCCCTCACAGAGACGTTGATCGCCTACGACACCTCGGGGCCCGAGGGGATCGGGCTCGCTGCCGGGTTCGTGAAGGGCTGGCTCGAGGCGCGGGACATCGAGACGCACCAGATCGGGGTCCGCGGCCTGCCGGTGACGATCGCCGAGGTCGGGCCGGCCGACGCGCCGACGATCCTGCTCCACGGCCACCTCGACGTCGTCCCCGGGCACCCGAACCAGTTCGAGCCGCAGGTCGAGGGCGACCGCCTGATCGGGCGCGGCGCCTACGACATGAAGGGCGCGGTGGCGGCGATGATGCTCGTGCTCCACGACCTGCGGGATCAGGACACGGTCCGCCTCCGCCTCGGGGTCGTACCCGACGAGGAGTCCGAGGAGGAGAAGGACCGCGGCAGCGACCGGCTCGTCGACAACGGGTTCACCGGCGACTTCGCGATCACCGGCGAGCCGACCGACATGCACATCGGCGTCGAGGCCAAGGGTGTCCTTGCCGTCCGGCTCGAGGTGGCCGGCAGGGCCGCCCACGGGGCCACCCCCTGGCTGGGGGACAACGCGATTCTGCGTGCTCTCGACGTCTTCAGGAGCGTCGAATCGCTACCTTTTGCGCGGCAGAGCTCCGAGCTTTTCGATCGGCCCTCGATCAACCTCGGGCGCATCTGGGGCGGCGACGCGCTCAACAAGGTTCCCGACACTTGCGTCATCGACGTAGACATCCGCTACCTGCCCGAGCAGGATCCCGATCGCATCCTCGAGGAGGTGCGTGACTTGCCGGGCGCGAACCTGAAGTCCACCTTCCGGCGCCCGCCCGCGACCGTCGACCGCGGCTCGCCGTACGTGCGCGCGCTTTGCGCCGCTGCGGCCCCGCATCACGGCGACGAGGTGATGAGCGTCGGCCGTGACGGCGCCTCCGACGCCGTCTCCTTCCTGCGTATGGGAATCCCGGCGGTCGAGTTCGGGCCGATCGGCGCCGGACACCACGGCCCCGAGGAGTGGGTCTCGCTGTCCTCGCTCGCGAGCTACCGCAAGACGCTGATCGACTTCATCACCGGGCTGCCGCAGCAGCTCTCCGCCGGCGGCGAGAACGGCGCGCAATGAGCGACAAGCCGGACAAGACCGACGAGGGGAACGGCGGCGAGGAAGAAGCGGGCGTCCCGTTCGACTACGCCGACGCCGCGACGCACGGGGAGGGCGAGGGCTCGAGCGGGCTGACCGAGGAGTTCGACGCCGCGTCCCGCGCGCCCGAGGAGCCGGACGAGCCCGAGGCGGCCGCCCCCGACGAGCCCGAGGCGGCCGCCCCCGACGAGCCCGAGGCGGCCGCCCCCGACGAGCCCGAAGCCCCCGATGACGAGGAGACCGACGGCGAGACCGACGGCTTCGACGTCGACGAGGACGACGAGGACGGCGGCACGAGCGAGTTCGTCGTCGCCGAGGACGACGGGCCCCGCGAGCGGACCTCGGAATGGGTCGTGCCCGAGGACGCGGGCTACGGCGGCGTCCTCGACGAGTCGGCCGAGGACGAGCCGGCCGCCGAGGACGCCGAGCCCGCGGCCGAGCCCGCCGCCGAGGACGAGGCCCCGGACGACGACGACCAGCCGACCGTAGTCTCCAAGGCCCCCAACCTCGCCAACCAGGAGACCGTCGAAGCCGACTCGCTTGCGCTCGCCGACCAGGAGGAGGCCCGCGAGCAGGCCGAGCGCGGCGGCGAGCCGCAGGAGGCCGGTGAGGAGGCCGGCGCGGCGGCGACCGCGGTCCAGCCGCAGCAGGCGGCCGCCGAGGGCGCCCCTCCGCAGGAGATCCCGCCCGCCGACCGCGTAGCCGGAGACGCCGGCGGGGACGGCGACGGCGAGACGCCGGACGAGGAGGAGTTCGCGCCCCGCACCCGGCTCTGGGCGCGCTTCCTGACCGCGTCGGCGGTGATCGTGATCTCGATGGCGACCGCGACCGCGGTCACGGTCCTGCTCTACCTCTCCGACATCGCGAACGGCCTCAAGGGCCTGCCGTCGGTCCAGAAGCAGCTGTCCACGGTCCGGCCGGGCGGACCGCAGACGATCCTGATCATCGGCTCCGACAAGCGCGCGACCGTGCACACCCAGGGTCTCTCCGACACGACGATGCTGCTGCGCCTCGACCCTGACAAGCACGCGATCGCCGTGCTCTCGCTGCCGCGCGACCTCAAGGTCAACATCCCGGGCCGTGGGGTCGCGAAGCTGAACGAGGCCTACACGCTCGGTGGGCCGCAGCTGACCACACGCGTCGTCAAGCAGCTCACCGGGCTGAAGATCAACCACGTCGTCAACGTCAACTTCGACGGCTTCGCGAAGGCCGTGAACGCGATCGGGTGCGTGTACGTCGACGTCGACCGCCACTACTTTCACTCCAACGCCGGGCTGCCGGTCTCCGAGCAGTACTCGGAGATCAACATCCCGGCCGGCTACCAGCGCCTGTGCGGCTACCAGGCGCTCCAGTACGTCCGCTACCGCCACACCGACAACGACCTCGTCCGCGCCGCGCGCCAGCAGGACTTCCTCCGCGAGGCCCGCCAGAAGGTTCCGCCGTCGAAGCTGTTCGCCGACCGCCGGCAGCTGATCAAGATCTTCACCGACTACACGACCTCGGACATCGACGACCCCGAGACCGTGCTCGAGCTGTTCAAGACGTTCCTCTACCTGCGCGCCGCCCCCGTGCGTCAGATCCACTTCAAGGGCACGCTCGGGCAGAGCTACGTGACCGCGTCGCAGAGTGAGATCAAGACCGCGGTGAGCCAGTTCCTCGGCCTCCAGGCGACGCCCGGCCCGCGCGCGCCGACCGCCGGCGGCGGCGGCAAGGGCGGCAAGGGCGGCGGCGCCAAGCCGAAGCCGAAGCCCGCCCCGGCAGCGCCCGTCCCCCTGATCGACGCCACCGGCGCCGCGCAGCCGTTCGTCGCCGCGACCGAGAAGCGCGACACGCTCCCGATCTACTACCCGACGAAGCTCGCGCCCTCCTCGGTCTACGACGATCAGTCGCGCCCCGCCTACAAGATCCTCAACCCCGACGGGAGCTTCAAGTACCAGGCCTACAAGTACGTGTTCTCGCGCCCCTCGCCGTCGGTCGTGACCGAGTACTACGGCTTCCAGGGCACGAGCTGGACCGACCCGCCGATCCTCGACGACCCCGACCAGACGAAGAGCGTCGGCAGCCGCGACTACCTGCAGTTCTTCGACGCCGACCGCCTCCGCCTCGTCGGCTGGAAGACGAGCAAGGGCTCCTACTGGGTCTCGAACACGCTCGGCGAGACGCTCAGCACCCCGCAGATGATGGCGATCGCGCAGTCGGTGCGGCTGGCGAATCCGCCGAAGAAGAAGAAGAAGAAGTGATCCAAGAGTGAGCCGGGCGAGCTAGCGATGGGCGAGAGGGAGCCAATCGGCGTGATCGGCGTCGGATGGGTTGGCCTGGTCACGGCGAGCTGCTTCGCCGAGCTCGGCAACCCGGTCCACGCGCTCGACATCGATGTCGACAAGATCGAGTCGCTGCGCCGGGGCGAGGCCCCGATGCACGAGCCTCAGATCGACGAGCTCGTGGCGCGCAACGCCGAGCGCCTCAACTTCACGACCGAGATCGGCCAAGTCCTCGGAGCGGCGCGGCTCCTGTTCGTGTGCGTCGACACCCCGCCGACCTACTCCGGCGACGCCGACCTCTCGCGCGTCCAGGCGGTGGTCTCCCAGCTCAGCGCGGACAACGAGTACGCGGTGGTGATGAAGAGCACCGTGCCGGTCGGCACGGGCGCGTCGATCCGGCGCGAGCTTCCCGGCCTCTCCTACGTCTCCTGCCCCGAGTTCCTGCGCGAGGGAACCGCGGTCGAGGACTTCATGCATCCAGACCGCGTCGTGATCGGCGCCGATCCCGGCGACGAGTGGGCTGCGGACGCCGTCGGCGCCGCGTACGAGCCGCTCGGCGCCGAGACGGTTCGCACCGACGTCGCCAGCGCGGAGATGATCAAGCTCGCCTCGAACGCGTTCCTCGCAACGAAGATCTCGTTCATCAACGAGATCGCGAACGTGTGCGAGGAGCTCGACGCCGACGTCGCCGAGGTCTCGCGTGGGATGGGCCTCGACGAGCGCATCGGCTCGAGCTTCCTGCGCCCGGGAATCGGCTACGGCGGATCGTGCTTCCCCAAGGACGTCTCGGCGCTGAAGCAGCTCGCGGGGAACTCCGGCTATCACTTCCAGCTCTTGACCTCGGTGATCGAGGTCAACGAGCTCCAGAAGCGGCGGGTGATCGGGAAGCTGACGAAGCACCTCGGCTCGCTCGTCGGGCGCAAGGTCGCGCTGCTCGGGTTCGCGTTCAAGCCCGACACCGACGACATGCGCGAGGCGTCGAGCCTCGTCCTCGCCTCGCGACTCCAGGGCGAGGGGGCGGCCGTCAGCGGCTACGACCCCGTCGCCGAGGGGGTCGCGCGCGAGATGCTGCCGAGCGTTGAGTTCTGCGATTCCCCCGAGGACGCCCTCGAGGGCGTCGACGCGGCCGTCCTCGTAACCGAATGGCCCGAGTTCGCCGAGCTCGACTGGGTCGCGTTGCGGGAGCGGATGGCGAACCCGCTCGTGATCGACGGACGCAACTTCCTCGACGCGGACGCGTTGCGCCGCGCCGGGTTCACCTATGAGGGGATCGGGCGTGCCAGCAACGTGGGTGGGGGAGCCGGGGCCGGGGCCGGAGCCAGCGGGTAGGGCGGATGCAGGCCCTGATCCTGGCCGGCGGCGAGGGCACGCGCCTGCGCCCGCTGACGCTTACCCTCCCGAAGCCGGTGATCCCGCTCGTCGATCGGCCGTTCATCCGCTACATGGTCGACTGGCTCGCCCGTCACGGCGTCGACGACGTCGTCCTTGCGTGCGGGTTTCTCGCCGCCGGAGTCCGTGACGTGCTCGGCGAGGGCGGCGACGGCGGCCCACGCCTGCGCTACGTCGAGGAGCCCGACGCGCGGGGGACGGCGGGGGCGATCAAGTTCGCCGAGCGCTTCCTCGATGAGCGCTTCCTCGTCCTCAACGGCGACGTGCTCACCGACCTCGACCTCGGCGAGCTGATCCGCCAGCACGACGAGCGCGAGGCCGAGGTGACGATCGCTCTCTACCCGGTCGCGGACCCCTCCGCCTACGGCCTCGTCCGCCGCCGCGACGACGGCGAGATCGTCGAGTTCCTCGAGAAGCCCGATCCGGAGCAGATCGACACCGACGAGATCAACGCCGGCGCCTACGTGCTCGAGCGCTCGGTGCTCGATCTGATCCCCGCGGAGCGCGAGGTGTCGATTGAGCGCGAGGTGTTCCCGAAGCTCGTCGGCAACGGTCTCTACGGCCGCCGCCTCGACGGCTACTGGATGGACATCGGCACCCCCGAGCGCTATCTGTGCGCGACCTACGACATCCTCGAGCGGACCGTCGAGACCGACGCGGGGGACCGCCTCGACGGCAGGGGGATGCTGATCGAGGACGAGGTCGAGCTCGATGACGCCGCGGAGCTGCTTCCACCCGCCGCGCTCGAGGCCCGCGCCAGCGTCGGCTCGGGGGCGACCGTCGGCCCGCTCGCCGTCCTCAGCCACGGCTGCTCGGTCGCCGACCGCGCCACCGTCGAGCGCTCCGCCGTGCATCGCGGCTGTCGCGTCGCCGCGGGGGCGCGCGTCACCGAGGCGATCCTCGCCGCCGGAGTCGAGGTCGGCGAGGGCGCCCTCGTCCCGGCCGGCGCCGTGATCGGCGAGGGCGCGCGGATCGGGCCCGGCGCCGAGCTCGAGCCCGAGGCGCGGGTCGAGCCGGGCGCGGAGGTCAACTGAGATGAGCGACGGCGGCGACGCGATCGAGAGGCTGCGCGAGCTCGACTCAGGCAACCAGCTCGATGCCGTGCTCGCGATCCCGGACCACCTTCGGGATGCGCTGTGGCGGGTCGAGTCCGCCGACCTCGATGAGTCAAAGGCCTCGAACCTGCTTGTCTGCGGGATGGGCGGCTCGGCGATCGGGGGGGACCTCGCCGCCGCGGCGCTCGGCGACCGGCTGACGCTGCGGATGGAGACGGTGCGCGAGTACGGAGTCCCGGCCTGGACCCGGCCCGAAGCCGCCGTGCTGTGCTCGAGCTACTCCGGCGACACCGAGGAGACACTCGCCTGCTACGCGGCCGCGGAGGCGGTCGGCGCGCGGCGGATCGTCGCGACGACGGGCGGCGGGCTCGCCGACGGCGCGCGGCGCGACGGCGTCCCGGTGATCGGCCTTCCCGGCAGCCTCCCGAAGCCCCGCGCCGCGGTCGCCTACATGTTCACCGTCGCGGCCGAGGTCGCGGCGCTGTGCGGCGTCGCCGAGGGGATCCGGACCGAGATCGACAGCGCCGCCGCGCATCTCGAGGGCGCCGCCGGCAGGATCGGCGAGCGCGCGGTCGAGATCGCGCGCGAGCTCGACGGGACGACGCCGCTCGTATACGGGAGCGATCTCACCGCGCCGGTCGCATACCGGTGGAAGTGCGAGCTGAACGAGAACGCGAAGACCCCGGCGTTCGCCAACCGGATGCCCGAGCTCGACCACAACGAGATCGTCGGCTGGGAGGGGTCGTCGGGAAGCGGGTTCAGCGCCGTCCTGCTCGAGGACGCGGACCAGCACCCGCGCGAGCGAGAGCGCTTCGAGCTCACCGCGAGGCTCATCGAGCCACACGCCGAGAGCGTGATCCGGCTCGAGACCGAGGGCGAGACGCGCACCGAGCGGATGCTGTGGACGGTGATGCTCGGCGATCTCGTCTCGCTCCACGCGGCCGCGCTCCGCGGCGTCGATCCCGACCCGATCGAGTCGATCGACCGGCTGAAGCGCGAGATGGGCGGGACGTGAGCCCGGCGCGCCGCGGTCCGAGGCCCGCGATCGAGGCGCGCGGGCTGACAAAGGTCTACGGCGAGGGCGAGACCGCGGTCCATGCCCTCGACGGCGTCGATCTCGCGCTGCGGCACGGCGAGATGGTCGCGATCATGGGCCCGTCCGGGTCGGGCAAGAGCACGCTCCTGCACCTGCTCGGCGCGCTCGACACTCCGAGCGACGGGATTGTGAAGGTCGGTGCCCGCCGCTTCGACAACCTCACCGACGCGGAGCTCACGGTGCTGCGCCGCGACTCGATCGGGTTCGTGTTCCAGTTCTTCAACCTGCTGCCGGCGCTGACCGCGGAGGAGAACGTGCTGCTGCCGGCGCTGATCGCCGGCACCGCGACCGAGCGCGTCCGCCGGCGCGCGCTGACACTGCTCGACCGCGTCGGGCTCGCGGACCGCGCCAAGCATCTCCCGTCGGAGCTGTCGGGGGGCGAGCAGCAGCGCGTCTCGATTGCGCGGGCGCTGTTGATGAAGCCGAAGCTCGTGCTCGCGGACGAGCCGACCGGGAATCTCGACACGAAGTCGAGCGCCGAGGTGCTGAAGCTCCTGCGCGGGCTCAATCGCTCCGAGAAGCAGACGATCCTGCTCGTCACCCACGATCCCGCGACGGCGGCGATGGCGCGGCGGATCGTGTTCCTGCGCGACGGCATCGTCGCGGGCGAGGTGCGCGGCGGCTCCGCGAAGCGGATCGGCGACGCGGTCGCGCGTCTCGACGGCCGCTGATGCGCAGATGCCGACCCAAGCCCCGCCGCACCGGACGCGAAGCGGAGGATGCGGCGGGCATATGAGGAGCTTTGGCTCGCTTGCCTTCCGCCAGCTGCGGGCGCGGCGGGCCCGGGCGCTCCTGACCGCGGCCGGGATCGTGCTCGGGGTCGCGATGGTGTTCGGCGTGCTGCTGCTCGCGGTGACGATCCAACGCACCTTCACCGACCTCTTCAACTCGGTCTACGGGAAGACCGACCTCGTCGTCTCCGGGACCGACCAGGCGGGGCTGCCGCACTCGACGCTGAGCCGGGTCCGGCACACGCCCGACGTCGCCGAGGCGCAGGGGATCGTCACCGGGGTCTTCAACTTCGTCGACCGCTCGGGCCAGGCGGGCACGTCTGGATCCGACCAGCTCCACGTTTCGGGCGAGAACCCGCAGACGCGCAAGCTGACCGACTCCCAACTCGTCGACGGCCGGGTTGCGCGCCGCGGCAGCGAGATCGCGGTCCAGCGCAGCTGGGCCGACGCCCACGACCTCGGCGTCGGCGATCGCGTCCGGCTCGCGACGCCGGCGGGGATCGCACGGTTGCGGATCGTCGGCCTGTTCCAGTTCTCGACCGGGCTCGACTTCGGCGGGCAGGGGTTCGCGACGATGCCGGCCCCGAAGGCGCGGGCGCTGCTTGACCGGCCGCACGCGTTCGACGAGGTCGATCTCGTGACGAGCGGAGGCCGCGACACGATCGCGGCCGTCCGCCACCGGCTCAGGGACCGCCTCGGATCGGGAACCAAGGTGGAGACCCCGCAGGCGAAGAGCGATCAGGTCGAGGCGCAGCTCCAGGGCTTCAACGCGATCCTCTACTTCTTCGCCGCGATGGCGCTGTTCGTCGGCGGCTTCCTGATCTTCAACTCGTTCAACATGACCGTGCTCCAGCGGATGCGCGAGATCGGGATGGTGCGGACGCTCGGGGCGACGCGGGGGATGGTCGTGCGCTCGGTGCTGACCGAGGCGGCGCTGCTCGGCCTCGTCGGGACGGCGCTCGGGATCGGGCTCGGCGTCCTGCTCGCGCGTGGGCTCGTGCTGCTGATGCGCGATGGGCTCGACTTCCCGGTCGGAGGCCTTGCGTTCACGTGGCTGGCGCCGATCGCGGCGGTCGCCGTCGGCCTCGCGACGGCGACGGTCGGAGCGCTCTATCCGGCTCGGCGCGCGGGTCGGATTCCGCCGATCCGGGCGATTCTCGGCAGCGAGGAGATCCGGTCGCGGCCGCGACCCCGCCGCGCGGTCATCGGCCTCGCCCTGATCGTCGCCGGGCTCGGGGGTGCGTTCTGGCTCGGGGCCGCGGATCAGACGACGACGCTTGTCGCCGCGGCGGGGATGCTCGGCACGATCGCGATCTTCTTCGGGATCGCGATGATCGCGCCGCTCGTTGTCACGCCGATGGTGCGCGCGATCTCGTGGCCGCTGCGGAAGCTGTTCCCGGTCGAGGGGCGGATCGCGGCGGAGTCGGCGCGCGCCGACCCGTCGCGCACGGCGGCGACCGCGACGGGCCTGATGATCGGCCTCGCGCTGGTGATCGCGGTGAACAGCCTCGGGGCGAGCTTCCTGAGCTCGATCTCGGACGAGTTCGACCGCGACTTCGCGCGCGACCTGACCGTGCAGCCGACCGGGTTCGCGCCCGGGCAGGGCCCGCAGCAGACGATCTCGAACGGGCTCCGCGGCCGGCTGGCGAAGATCCCCCAGGCGAAGGTCGTCGCCCGCGAGCGGATCGTGTACACGCCCGACCTCCCCGGCCCGAAGGGAGCGCGGAAGTCGGACGGGCTGCTGTTCGGGTTCGATCCGCGCCAGTACGAGCAGGTCGACGAGACCGACATCCACGGCCCCCCGCGCGCCGAGGTCTTCCGGCGGATGGAGCACGGCGAGGTCACGGTCGGCAAGGGCCAGGCCGACGAGGCGGGGGTGCACGTCGGCGATCACATCGTCCTCAACGGCCCCGGCGGGCGGCGGTCGGCGCGGGTCGCGGGGATCGTCGACACCGTCGTCTTCGGCGGCCAGACGGTGGCGATGTCGACGAAGACGATGAAGGACATCTTCGGCGTCAGCCAGGACTCCGACCTCGCCCTGAAGGCCGACTCGGCGGCCGACCGCCCGGTCCTGCGGCGAAAGGTCGACCACATCGTCGGCCGCAACTACCCGAACCTCTCGGTGCTCTCGAACGACGAGCTGAAGTCGAACGTCGAGGACCAGGTCAACAAGCAGTTCGGGATCTTCTACGCGATCGTCGGCGTCGCGATCTTCGCGAGCCTGTTCGGGATCGTGAACACGCTCTCGATGTCGGTGCTCGAGCGGACGCGCGAGATCGGCATCCTCCGCGCCGTGGGCTCGACGCGGTGGCAGGTTCGCCGCCAGGTCGCCGACGAGAGCCTGATGATCGGCCTGATCGGCGCGCTGCTCGGGATCGCGGTCGGGGCGGTGCTGGGGTGGGCGTTCCTGCGCGGCCTCTCGGCCGGGATCCCCGGGGTCGAGTACCAGCCGCCGCTGGCGACGATGGTCTTCGTCGCGATCGCCGGGATCGTGCTCGGCTTGATCGCGTCGATCCTGCCCGCGCAGCGCGCCGCGCGGCTGGACGTGATCGAGGCGCTGAGCTACGAGTAGCGTCGTGAGTACGGACGTCCGCGGAGCGCCGCCTTCTCTATCCTTCGGCGCCGCCCCCCGAGCTAGACGAAAGGGAAGCGCTTGGCAACCGCCGCGAAGAACTACGACATCGCCGACATCGGCCTCGCCCCCGAGGGGGTGCGGAGGATCGAGTGGGCCGATCGCCACATGCCGGTGCTCGCCCAGATCCGCGATCGCTTCGAGAGCGAGCGGCCGCTCGACGGGATCACGCTCGCCTGCTGCCTCCACGTCACGACCGAGACCGCGAACCTCGCCCGGGCACTGCTCGCGGGCGGCGCCGACGTCGTGCTGTGCGCGTCGAACCCGCTCTCGACCCAGGATGACGTTGCGGCGGCGCTCGTCGACCGCTACGGGGCCGAGGTCTACGCGATCAACGCCGAGGACAACGACACCTACTACTCGCACATCCATACGGCCGTCGACCGCCATCCGCAGATCACGATGGACGACGGCGCCGACGTCGTCGGCGTGCTCCACGGCGAGCGCTCGGAGCAGCTCTCCGAGCTGCTCGGCGGGACCGAGGAGACGACGACCGGCGTGATCCGGCTGAAGGCGCTCGAGCGCGAGGGAAAGCTCGGATATCCGATCGTCGCCGTCAACGACGCGAACACCAAGCACTTCTTCGACAACCGCTACGGGACCGGACAGTCGACGCTCGACGGCGTGATCCGGGCGACGAACGTGCTGATCGCGGGGATGACCGTCGTCGTGATCGGCTACGGCTGGTGCGGGAAGGGCGTCGCGATGCGCGCCAAGGGCCACGGCGCGAATGTGATCGTGTGCGAGGTCGACCCGCTGCGCGCGCTCGAGGCGCTGATGGACGGCCACCAGGTGATGCCGGCCGTGAAGGCGGCGGAGGTCGGCGACGTGTTCATCTCCGTCACCGGCGACCGCGACGCGATCTCCGGCCCGATGTTCGAGGTCATGAAGTCAGGAGCGATCGTCTGCAACTCGGGCCACTTCGACGTCGAGGTCAACAAGGGCGAGCTCGACGCGATTACCGAGGAGAAGTTCGAGACGCGGCCGTTCGTCGAGGGCCACCGGACGAAGGACGGGCGCGAGATCTTCCTGCTCGCCGACGGCCGCCTCGTCAACCTCGCCGCCGCCGAGGGCCACCCCGCGGCGGTGATGGACATGAGCTTCGCGAACCAAGCGCTGGCCGCCGAGTTCATGGTCACCAAGCACTCCTACCTCGACAAGCGCGTGTACCCGGTCCCCGAGCAGATCGACCAGGAGATCGCGCGGCTGAAGCTCGCCTCGCGCGGGGTCGAGATCGACGAGCTGACCGACAAGCAGCGCGAGTACCTCTCGTCCTGGGACCAAGGGACCTGAGTCAAACGCCGCGTCCTCTGCTGCGACCGGGCGCGGCTTGGCCGCGGTAGTACGACGGGGGGCGGCGGTATATGAGGGCGATGGTTCTCGCAGCGGGCTTGGGTACGCGGCTTCGCCCGATCACGTACGAGTTGCCGAAGCCGCTCGTGCCGGTGCTCGACCGGCCGGTGATGGAGCACATCCTCGAGCTCATCGCCAAGCACGGCTTCGAGGAGGCGATCACCAACCTCTCCCATCTTCCCGAGCAGATCCGGAACCGCTTCGGCGACGGATCGGGGCTCGGCATCAGTCTCTCGTACAGCGTCGAGGAGGAGCTGCTCGGAACCGCCGGCGGAGTGCGCAACGTCTCCGAGTTCTTCGGCGACGAGGCGTTCGCAATCATCTCCGGCGACGCGCTCACCGACGTCGACCTCTCCGCGATGCGCGCCGCCCACGAGGCAAACGGCGGGATCGCGACGCTGGCGCTGAAGCCTGTCCCCGACCCGCGCGAGTACGGCGTCGTCATCCTTGGGGACGACGGACGGATCCAGGGGTTCCAGGAGAAGCCCGCGCCGGGCGAGGAGCTCTCCGATCTCGCCAACTGCGGGATCTACATGTTCCAGCCCGAGATCTTCGACTACTTCCCCGAGACCGCGTTCGTCGACTGGGCGACCGACGTGTTTCCCGTCCTGCTCGACAACGACGTCCCGTTCCACGGCCACGGGATCGATGCGTACTGGAACGACGTCGGCTCGATCGAGGAGTATCGGCAGAGCAACTTCGACGCCCTCGCCGGCGAGGTCAAGCTGACCCCGGGCGAGCACGACGACGACGCGATCCCCGCCGACGCGGAGGTGGAGGGGGACGTGTTCGTCGGCGCTGGGGCAGATATCGGCGCGGTGACGAGGCTGGCCGGCCCACTCGTCATCGGGCGCGAGGCTCGCGTCGGGAAGGGCTCGCAGCTGAAGGAGTCGGTGCTCCTGCCCGGGACCGAGATCGCTGCCGGGACAATGCTGATGCGGGCCGTCGCGGGGACCCGCCCGGCCTGAGGCGCGGAGGCGCTCCCTCCGAGGCGGCGGCGGGCGACTCGGCCGTCCACTTGTAGGGTGTTCCGCGATGGCACCCGAGGCCGAACGCGAGAGCACCCCGCGCGTCGAGCTGCTGTGGTGGCGCGGCTGTCCGTCGTGGCGGGACGCGCGCGCCCAACTTGCGGAGGCGATGCGGGCGGCGGGACTCGATCCCGACAGCCTCGAGAGCCGCGAGCTGACCACGGAGGCCGCCGCGCGGGACGAGGGGTTCGCGGGATCGCCGACGATCAGGGTCGACGGCCGCGACGTCCAGGCTTCGGGTGATCAGCCGGCCGCGCTCACGTGCCGCGTCTATCGGTTGCGCGACGGCCGCCCGTCGCCGCTGCCCGACCCCGACGACCTCCGCGAGGCGCTCGAGGCGGCGCGATGAGTGCCGCGAGCGGCGACCGCTTCACCCTGGCGTCCCCGGCGCCGGGGTTCGAGCTTCCCGACACCTCGGGCGCGACGCACTCGCTTGCCGATGCGGCCGACGCCCCGGCGACGGTCGTGTTCTGGACCTGCAACCACTGCCCGTACGCGCTCGCGTGGCACGACCGACTCGTCGATGTAACCCGCGACTACGCCGATCGCGGGGTCCGCTTCTACGCGATCAATTCCAACAACGCCGAGACCCACCCGCACGATTCCTACGAGGCGATGGCGGACCGGGTCGAGGCGGAGGACTGGCCGCTCCCCTACCTGCACGACGAGAGCCAGGAGGTAGCGCGCGACTGGGGAGCCAAGACGACGCCACACGTGTTCGTCCTCGACGCCGAGCACCGACTGCGCTACCGCGGCGCCCCGGACTCGGATTACGCCGATCCGTCGCAGGGCGCGGCGTGGCTGCGCGAGGCGCTCGACGCAGTCCTCGCCGGTGAGGAGCCTGCCCGCGCCGAGACCGACCCGGTTGGCTGCGGCGTGAAGTGGAAGTAGCGGAGGGCGCGCTCAGGTGACCGAGCGCCGCCGCCTCGTCCGCGTGCCGGCCTCCTCGGCCAACCTCGGGCCCGGGTACGACGTGCTCGCGGCGGCGCTCGCGATGCATCTCGAGCTCGAGGTGCTCGAGACCGGGGAGTTCTCGGTCGATCCGGGCGACCCCGCGCTGCCCGCGAACCGCGACAACCTCTGCGTGCGCGCGTTCGAGCGACTGCGCCCCGCCGACGGTCTGCGGTTCGAGATTCGCAGCGAGATCCCGATCGCCGCCGGGCTCGGCTCGAGCGCCGCAGCGATCGTTGCCGGCCTGATGGCCGCCGAGCACCTGTACGAGCTCGCGATGGAGCGCGAGGAGCTGCTCGCGCTGGCGGCCGAGATCGAGGGCCACCCCGACAACGTCGCGGCCGCGCTGTACGGCGGCTTCGTCGCCTGCACGCGCGACGGCGGGACCCTGCACGCGTCGCGGCTCGACCCGCCGGAGGGCGTCGAGGGGGTGCTCGTGATCCCCGAGCGCGGTGTTCCGACCACGGAGGCGCGGGAGGCGCTGCCGGACGAGATTCCGCTCGACGAGGCGGTCGCAAACATCGCCGCCGTGTCGCAGCTGATGCTCGGGATCGAGCGATCGGACCTGACGCTGATCGGCCGCGGGCTCGCCGACCGCATCCACCAGCCGCGACGCGCGCACCTCTACCCGCGCTCGGCGGAGATCCTCGACTTCGCCGGCGAGCTCGGCGCGATCGGCGCGACGATCTCGGGCGCGGGCCCGACCGTGCTCGTGTGGACGTTCTGGCAGACGACCGGCGATGTCGTCAGCGGCCTGCGCAGGCGCGTCGGCGAGTGGGCTGAGGTCTGCCGGACCCCGTTCTCCCCGCTCGGTGCCGACGTGCCGGAGCTCTAGCGGCCTGTGCTGGAAACCGCCGCCCGAGACCTCCCTCGCACCGGTCGCCCGGCTCGCGGGGGCGGGGGGAGTACTCGCGTGTGTGTTAGAACCTCACGTTCCACCGTGGGTGTGAGGAAACCACGAGGACCGGAGGGCCAATGAAGAGCTCATCTGAGGCACCCGTTCAGCCGCTGCTGTTCGCCAAGCGGGAGCAGGTCGATTCCGCGCAGGCGATCCAGTATGTCGGCACGGACACCGAGATCGACAACAAGTAGGACGTTTCGCAGGGAGGCCCGGGTCGGCCCGCAGGCAAGACGGTGCGCCGGCCCGGGCTGACCCTCATCGTCACTCACGGGAACGACGACCACGTGCCGTTGGTCGCGGCGGAGCTCGAGGCGCGGGGGGCTGAGCTCGCGCGCTTCGACACCGAGCGCTACCCCGACGAGGTCGCGGTCGATCTCACCGTCCGCGACGGCGACGCGAGCGTGGTCCTGCGCCTCGACGGAGATGAGATCCCCGGGGAGCGCATCGGCGCGGTTCTCTACCGGCACCTCCGGCTTCCGACCGCCCCGGGAATCGGCGATGCCGAGGCGCGCCGGCTCGCCGAGTCGGAGCTCCGCGCTGCGCTCGAAGGCGGGCTGTTCGCGCTCGACTGCCTATGGATCAACCATCCCCACGCCAACCGGCTCAGCCGCAACAAGCCGCTCCAGCTCGCGCTCGCCGTCCGCCACGGGTTCGCGGTCCCCGAGACCGCGATCACGCGCGACCCGGATCGGATCCGCACGCTCTACAGGGAGTGGAACGGGGAGATGGTCGCGAAGCTCGTCGGGGGCCAGCTCGTCGGGACAACGGCGGACGACCAGTACGTCATCCACACCACGCTGATCGACAAGACCGACCTCGGCGACGACGCGGCGCTCGCGGCCTCGCCGGCGATCTACCAGCGGCGGGTCGCGAAGGCGCACGAGTTGCGCGCGACCGTGGTCGGCGAGCGCGTGTTCGGTTGTCGGATCGACTCCCAGGCGAGTGACGACGAGGCGGCGCGGGTTGACTGGCGCCGCGCCGGGCCGCAGGCGCTCGAGCACAGCGCGATCGAGCTCGAGCCCGAGGTCGAGGAGCGATGCCTGGCGCTCGCGCGCTCGCTCGGGCTCGAGTTCGGCGGCATCGACCTGATCGTCACCCCGGACGGGGACACGGTCTTCCTCGAGATCAACGCGGCGGGACAATGGGCCTGGATCGAGCGGATGACGGGACAGCCGATAGCGGCGGCGATCGCTGAGCGGCTGATCGTCGGGACGTCGAACGCCGGCGGGGGCTCGCCGTGATCGCGGTGCGTGGCCGGCCGGCGCCGCCGCGCGGACCGTGCCTGGTCGCGGGGCTCGGCCGCGCCGGTGAGGCGGCGCTCGGGGCGCTGTCGGCGAGGTGGGGTGCCGACGGGCTGGTCGCCTGGGATGCCGCCGAGACGCCCAAGGTCTGCGAGGCTGCGCGCCGGTGGCGGCGTCGCGGTGTCGAGGTCGCGCTCGGCGGCGACGGGCTCGCGGCGCTCGAGGCGCTCCCGCCCGGATCGGCGATCGTCAAGAGCCCGGGGATCGAGCTCGAAGCCCCGGTGCTGCTCCGCGGGCGTGAGCGCGGCGCGCCTGTGATCGACGAGCTCGAGCTTGGATGGCGGCTCACGCGCCGTCCGATCGCCGCGGTCACCGGAACGAACGGGAAGTCGACGACGTCAGGTCTCCTCCGCGCCGTCCTCGATCGCGACGGGGCCGCCGCCGAGCCCGCCGGAAACGTCGAGCGGGGTGCGCCGCTGTCGGCCGTCGGCGCGGGCGAGGGGTGGATCGCGTGCGAGGTTTCGAGCTTCCAGCTCGAGGCGTGCGGGGCCTTCCTGCCCGAGATCGCGGTGTTCACCAACCTCACGCTCGAGCACCTCGACCGCCACGGGACGATGGAGAGCTACGGCGCCGCGAAGCGCTCGATGTTCGTCCGCGGCTGGGGCACGGCGGGGATCAGTGTCGTCAACGTCGACGATCCGTTCGGCAGGCGGCTCGCCGGCGACGTCGAGCGAGCCGGAGGAAGCGCGATCGGCTACGGGTTCTCGGCCGACGCTGAGGTCCGAATTGCCGAGCTGAGCTGGGACATGCGCTCAGCGCGGATGCGGGCGCTGACGCCGGCGGGCGAGGTCGTGCTCGTCACCCGCCTCCCAGGCCGCCACAATGCCCTCAACGCGGCCGCCGCGCTCGCCGCCGGGCTCGCGGCGCGGGTCCCGGTCGAGCGGATCCGTGCGGCGATCGAGTCGGCGGGCGCGCCGCCGGGGCGGTTCGAGCTCATCGACGAGGGCCAGCCGTTCGAGCTCGTCGTCGACTACGCGCACACTCCGGACGGGATTCGGCAGCTGCTCTCAAGCGTTCGTGCGGTCGCCGAGCGGCGGGGCGGGGCGGTCCGGGCGGTGTTCGGCGCCGTCGGCCTCCGCGAGCCCGAGAAGGGTAGCGCGAGCGGGCGCGCGCTGGGCGAGCTCAGCGACCAGCTCGTGCTGACCACCGGGACCGCGCCGGGGGACGCGCGGATCCCGCGCCTCGCGGAGCTCAAGCGGGCCGCCGCCGGTCGCGGCGGCGAGGTGGAGATCGTGCTCGAGCGCCGCGCGGCGATCCGCCATGCGGTCGCCTCCGCGGAGCCCGGCGACGTCGTGGCCGTGCTCGGGCTCGGCGTCGTCCCGAGGCTGCTCGTCGACGCTGCTGGAACCGCGGTTCCGTTCGACGACCGCGAGGCTGCCCGCTCCGCGGTGCTGGCGATGAAGGCGTCGTGATGCGCGTAGTCGTCGCGACCGGGAACATGGATGTGCCGGGCGGCGCCGAGTCGTACGTGCTCACAATCTCCGAGCACCTGGCGCGGCTCGGGCACGAGGTGACGATCGCCGCGCGCAGCCTCGGGGGCCCGGCCGACCTCGCGCGCGAGCGCGGGCTCGAGGTCTCGGGCTCGGTAGAGACCCTCCCGCCCGAGGCCGACGGCGTGCTCTCGCTCGACCGCGCGCTCGCGATCGAGCTCGCGGAGCGCTACCCGCGCGCCGCGCGCGCGTACGTGATCCACAACCTCGACGACCAGTACATGCCACCGCCGGTCCCCGACGTCGTCGCCGCCTCGATTGCCCCCAGCGACCGCCTCGCCGCGGTCGCCGAGGGATCGGTCGGGGTGGGGAAGGTCGTGAGGTTGCGGCAGCCCGTCGATCTGCGGCGGTTCAGCCCCCGCGGCACCGCGGCCGACCCGCCGGTGAAGGCGCTCGTGCTCAGCAACTATCGCGATCTGCCCCGTGAGCGCTTCAGCGAACTCCAGCGGGCGTGGGCGGGCGCCGGGCTCGATTGGGAGACGGTCGGCAGCGCCTCGGCCCGGGCCGAGGTCGCGGAGGTGATCGGCGATGCGGACATCGTCGTCGGCTACGGGCGCTCGATCCTCGAGGCGATGGCGTGTGGCCGCCCCGCTTATGTCCACGAGCACGCGGGCTCGGCCGGATGGGTGACCGCCGACTCCTACCCGGCGATCGAGGCCGGCGGGTTCAGCGGCGTCGGAGTGCGACCTCCGCCCGACGCCGGGCGCCTGCGTCTCGATCTTGACGCGTACAGCCCCGAGCTCGGGCGCGTCAACCAGGACCTCGCGCGGGCCAACCACGACGCCCGCACGCACGCGGCCGAGCTCGCCGACCTGCTCGCGCGCCTGAGGCCGGCTCCCGCCGGCTTCGACCGCTCGGCGATGCTGGCGCTGCGAAACCTCGCCGAGGCCCAGCTTCGAGCTGAGACGGCGGTCGACAGGTATCGCGTCAGGCTCCAGGAGACGAGCGCCGAGGAGCGGGAGGTGCGGCGCTCGCTAGAGGCGGCGACCGACTGGGCGCGCCGGCTTGAGCGCTCGATCGACGAGATCACCGGCACCCGCCGCTACCGGATTGGCGCCGCGCTCGCGCGGCCGCTCGACGCCTGGCGCAGGCACCGCCGCGAGTCCTAGCCCCGGTCCCGAGCGACCCCTCTCGCGTCGTCGGTTGACCGCCGCCGCTCGTGTGCAAAGGTTTGATTTGCGCATCGAGCGGGCAGGAACTATGAGGCTCATGAACGACTGGAGCCCGGCGCTTCTCCGGGGGTTGATCGAGGGGCGACATTCGCGCCGCCAAGTGCTGCGGGCGGGGACCGCGGGAGCGGTGGGCGTGGGAATGGCAGGGTTGCTCGACGCCTGCGGCATCGCCGGCAGCCGCGGGACCGGCGCCGTCGGCGTCGACTTCGGCGCCTTCTGGGCGGAGCAGAGGAAGGCGGGGACGCTGGACTGGGCGAACTGGCCGCTGTACATCGACACGTCACACGGCGAGCATCCGTCGATCGATGCGTTCACGCGCACGACCGGGATCGAGGTCAACTACAAGCCGGTTATCCAGGACAACGCGCCGTTCTTCGCGCAGATCCAGCCGGTTCTTCAGGCCGGCGACTCGATCGGCTACGACCTGATCGTGATCAGCGACGGCTGGGAGCTGACACAGCTGATCGGCAACCGGTGGCTCATCCCTCTCGACCAGTCGCGGATGCCGAACTTCCACCGCTACGCCGGTCCGATCGCGCGCAACCTGCCCTATGACCCCGGGAACAAGTACACGGTCACCTGGCAGTCCGGGCTGACGGGGATCGCCTACGACCCACGCATGACGGGACGCGAGATCAACAGCGTCAAGGACCTCTGGGATCCTGCGTTCAAGGGGAAGGTGGGGATGATGTCCGACTCGACCGAGCTCGGTGCGGTCGGGATGCTCGCGGTCGGGGTCGAGAATCAGGCGAGATCGACCCCGGCGGACTGGCGCCGGGCAGCGGACCTCCTTAAGCAGCAGCGCGATGACGGCCTCGTACGTCAGTACTACGACCAGAGCTACATCAAGGCGCTCGAGGACGGCGATACCTGGATCAGCATGGCGTGGTCCGGGGACGTCTTCCAGGCCAACAACTCGGGCTTCCCGCAGCTCAAATTCGTCGTCCCGAGGGAGGGCGCGATGCTGTGGCACGACAACTGCATGATCCCGCTGCACGCCTCGCACCCGGTCGACGCGATGGAATGGATCAACTTCTATTACCAGCCCCGGATCGAAGCGATGATCGAGGACTGGGTCAACTACCTGTGTCCGGTTCCCGGGGCCAAGCGGGTGATCGCCGACCGAATCGGTGACCCGTCCGTCGCCAACAGCCCGCTCGTGTTCCCCCCGAGATCGATGCGCAAGCGCTTTCGCGCCTACTACGACTTCAAGGGCGTCGACGACCACAGTGAGTACACGTCGATCTTCGATCCGATCATCCAGTCATGAGCACGCCGGCGACGCGGGTCCCGTTGCCCAGGCTTCGACGCCGCGCCGCGCCCTATCTACTCAGCCTCCCCGGCGGGCTGTACCTGCTCGTCTTCTTCCTCGTGCCCCTGTTCGCGATCCTCTCGGTTTCGCTGATGACGGGGGACCCGGTCACCGGATTCAAGCTGACGTGGAACTTCGGTGTCTATCCGCACGTGATCGGGCAGTACGCGACCCAGTTCGGACGCTCGTTCCTGTACGGCGCCGCATCGACGGCGATCGCACTCGTCGTCATGTACCCGGTCGCGTACTGGATCGCCTTTCGTGGTGGCCGTTACAAGTCAACCCTCCTGTTTCTCGTGCTGTTGCCGTTCTTCGTCTCGTTCGTGATCCGAATCCTCACGTGGCAGTTCATCCTCGCCGACCAGGGGATAGTGCTCGGCACGATCAAGGACCTCGGCCTCGCGCCGAGCGGCCTCCACGTTCTGTCCACGCCGTTCGCCGTGATCGCCGGGCTCACGTACGACGCGCTGCCGTTCATGGCGCTGCCGATCTACGTGGCCCTCGAGAACATCGACCGTACGACCGTCGAGGCCGCGGCTGACCTCTACGCGAACGCGCGGGACCGTTTCTTCCGCGTGATCCTCCCGCTCTCGGCGCCGGGTGTCTACGCGGGAATCCTGCTTGTTGCGATCACCAACATCGGCGACTACGTGAGCGCCGCGATCCTCGGCGGTCCGAGCACGACGATGATCGGGAACGTGATCCAGACCGAGTATGTCCAGAACGAGAACTATCCGGTCGCATCGGCCCTGGCGCTCCTGCTGATGTCTGCGCTGCTCGTGGGCATGTACCTGTACGCGCGGGCTTTCGGGTCCCGGACGATCCAGGAGTACGCATGAGCACCGCGGGCGCCGTCGCGGCCGCCCAGCGCCGGCGACCAGGCGGCCGGCACCGCTGGTCGCGGGCCGTCCTCCCCCTGTACTCGTGGTCCGTGATCGCGATGACGCTCGTGCCGATCGCGGTCATGGTGCTGTACGGCTTCAACCGCGCCCCGGCGGGACGCCTCACGTTCGCGTGGAAGGGCTTCACTCTCGAGTGGTACAGGCACCTGTTCGACATCAGCGACCTGACTACGGCGCTCCTCCACTCGCTTGAGATCGCTGTGCTGAGCACCGTGATCGCGGTCGTGCTCGGCACCCCGGCCGCGATTGCGCTTTCGCGCTATCGATTCCGGGGACGGGCGCTCGGGGACGGGATCATCCTCGCCGATATCGCCGCGCCCTCGGTTGTGGTCGGCGCCTCGCTGCTCGGGCTCTTCGTCTACTTCAACATCCCGCGCGGGCTCGCGACGATCCTCATCGCGCACGTCGCATTCAATGTCGCGTTCGTTGTCGTCGTGCTTCAGGCGAGGTTGCGCGACCTCGACGAGTCGCTCGTCGAGGCCGCGCAGGATTTGGGCGCGACACCGTGGACCGCGTTCTGGAGGGTCACCCTTCCGCTGATCTTCCCCGGGATCTTGGCGGCGGCGTTGCTCGCGTTCGCGCTCTCGATAGACGACTTCATCATCACGAGCTTCGTTGCCGGCCAGACGTTGACGTTCCCGCTGTGGGTCTACGGATCGGTCAAGGTCGGGATCCCGCCGCAGGTCTTCGTCATGGGGACGCTGATCTTCTTCGCCGGAGTGCTGATCGCGCTCGCAAGCCTGCTCGTCCAGCGCCGCGGCGCCGCCGGCGCGGCATGACCGGGACGTGAGAGCCTCTCGCGGTTCCCGGCCCTAGTCGAGCAGCCCGAGCTGGCGCAGGATCGAGACCGAGTCCGAGTACACGTCCTTGCGCTTGACGAGCCCGTCCTCGAACGGGATCACGTCGACGCCGTTCCAGCTCAATTTCTTCCCGGTCGGCTCGGCGACGAGGTCGCCACGCCGCATCGTCGCCGTGTGCGTCGCGGTCGCGGTCCACTCCTGGGTGACGACGCCGTCGCGCACGTACAGGCGCCGGGTCGTGAACTCGATGTCGGGCCAGGTCTCGAAAATCGAGCCGATGTGGGCGCGCACGGCGTCGCCTTCGGCGGACTCTCCGGCGGTGTGGTTCTCGAACACCATCTCCGGCGCGTGCATCGCCATGATCGCGTCGAGGTCGTGATCGTTCCAGGCGTCGTTGTAGCGCCCGATGGCCTCGCTGAGGTCTTCAAAGGAGTCCCTGTCGGTCGCCACAGGCTCGTATAATGCCCGCTCCGTCGACCCGTCGCGCGCCCGCTCGAAGAAGGCGCGGAAACCGGGAGGTCAGATGCCAAAGAACTCGTCCAACGCCCGCCGCGGGCCAGAGCCGCGGCGCTTCTCGCCTCAGATCCCGTGGAGGCCGCGCGTTTCGCCGCCGAGCGTCGAGGACCGCGACGCGTGCGCGATCTACGCCTCGGTGCGAAAGGACGGGGCTCCGAGCCGCGAGCCGGTTGAGATCGCGCTGCGCTCGCTGCACAAGATGCTCCACCGCGCGGGAAACGTCGACGGCGAGGGCGATGGCTGCGGACTTCTCGTCGACATCCCGCGCAAGATCTGGTCGGAGGAGGTGCGAAGCGGCGGCCACAACCCGGCGCTCGCGCTCGAGCGCGGGTTCGCGGTCGGCCACGTCTTCATCGAGCGCTCCCAAGACCTCGACGGCGCTCTGCGCGGCGCGCGCGAGATCCTCGGACGCGGCGGCTTCCGCGTCCTCGCCGAGCGGATCGGCGCCGTCGACCCCGCCGCTCTCGGCGCAACGGCGCGCGAGGAGGAGCCGCACTTCTGGCAGGTCGCCGGCCTCGTCGCCGAGCCCGAGCGTCGCGACCGCGTCCTCTTCGACCTGATGATCGAGCTCGAGCGCGAGCTCGGGTTCCACATCCCGTCGTTCTCCCCCAGCACCTGCGTCTACAAGGTGATGGGCGCGCCGAAGGTGCTCGGCGCCTACTACACCGACCTCTCGGACGAGCGCTTCGAGACCGTCGCCTGCTTCGGCCACAACCGCTACTCGACGAACACGTGGCCCTCGTTCAAGCGCGTGCAGCCGTTCTCGGTCCTAGGTCACAACGGCGAGATCAACACGATCGAGCAGCTGCGCCAGGAGGCGCGGATGCTTGACGTCCCGATCGAGCCCGGGTGCTCCGACTCGCAGGACCTCAACCGCGTGATCGAGACGCTCGTCGCGCGCGACGGGCTCACGCTCGCCGAGGCGATGGAGCTGATCGTGCCGCCGATCGTCGACGAGGTCGCGAGCCTCCCGGCCGAGCTCCACGGCTTCTTCATGTACCTGCGTCAGGCGATGGGGCCGTTCGCCCAGGGTCCCGTGGCGCTGATCTCGCGCCACGACGACGAGTGCGTGTTCTCCGCCGACGCGCTCGGCCTGCGCCCACTGTGGCAGCTCGAGTCCGCCGACGACTTCGTGTTCAGCTCCGAGCCCGGCGTCGTCGCGGTCAGCGAGATGACCGGCGAGCCGAAGCCGCTCGCCCCGGGCGAGAAGGCGATGGTCTCGATCGACCGCGAGAAGCGGGTCTCGACCCGGCATGCCCACGACGAGCTGCAGCGGATCGTCGCCGGCCGCTGGCTCGAGCGCACCGGGGCCTCCGAGGCGGCGCCGTACGAGCGCGCGCTCGAGACCGGCGGACCGCTCGAGGGCCCGGAGATCCCGGGCTACACGAAGGCCGGCCCGTCCGACCCGGTCCAGGTCTCGGACCGCGTCCTCGCCGGGTTCGGCTGGCAGCGCGACGACGTCAAGCTCGTCCAGCAGATGGCCTCGAACGGCGCCGAGCCGATCGGCTCGCTCGGCTACGACGGCCCGCTCGCCGCGCTGTCGCCGGAGCGCCAGAACCTCGCCGACTACTTCAAGGAGACCGTCGCCGTCGTAACCAACCCGGCGATCGACCGCGAGCGCGAGATCGAGCACTTCTCGACCCGGGCCGTGTTCGGGCGCCGCCCGACGATTCGCGACCCAGGCGAGGACACCGACACGATCGAGACCGCGTTCCCGGTCATCCTCGGCGGCCACCACGATCTCGCCCCGCTCTCCGACGAGCGCTACCGCGAGATCGCGCGCGAGCACCGCACCTACCTGCTCGAGGACCTCTGGGAGCACTTCCGCGGCCGCGCCGCGGCGATCGACATCTCGCTGCTCGAGTCGGAGACGACGCAGGGGGCGGTCGAGCGGATCAAGCAGGAGGCCGTGCGCCACGTCTCCAACGGTGCCGAGCTCGTCGTGCTCACCGACCGCACTGTCTACGACGGCGAGCGCCGCTACCTCGATCCCCACCTCGCGACCTCGGCGGTCGACCAGGCGCTGAAGCAGTTCCGGACCAGCGCCGGCGAGCAGAACCTGCGCCGGCGGTGCTCGATTGCGCTGCGCTCGGCCGCCGTCCGCAACGTTCACGACGTCGTGCTCGCGCTGGGCCTCGGGGCGAACGGCGTCTGCCCGTACGTGATGCTCGAGGTGATCTGCGTCGACGACTACCGCGACGATGTCGACAACATCTGCTCCGCGCTCGCGAAGGGGATCGAGAAGGTGATCTCGACGATCGGGATCCACGAGGTCCGCGGCTACGCGCGCCAGTTCTCCTCGATCGGGATCAAACCCGAGCTCGCCGAGATCCTCCAGACCGAGCACTACTGCGCCTCGGAGCGCGCCGGCGTCGGCTACCGGGACCTCGACGCCGACACCGACGAGCGCCACCAGGTGCTGAAGGGTGAGGAGGACGCGAAGCCGGCGAAGACATTTCGCTTCTACCCAAGGTCTACAAGGCGGCCGTCGCGGCTGCGAACGGGAGCGGCGACTACTCCGAGTTCTCGGAGAAGGTGCGCGATCTCGAGCAGGCGAACCCGATCTCGATGCGCCACATCATGAGGCTGCGCGCCGACCGCCCCGAACGGCTCTCCCCCGAGGACGTCGACACGTCGGTCGGCCATCACGACTACCCGATCGTGATCTCGTCGATGAGCTTCGGCTCGCAGTCCGAGCCCGCGTTCCGCGCCTACGCCGAGGCCGCGAAGGCGATCAACATCCTCTGCATCAACGGCGAGGGCGGGGAGATCCAGGACATGTACGGCAACTACCGTAAGTGGCGCGGGCAACAGGTCGCCTCGGGCCGCTTCGGGGTCTCGGCCGAGATGCTGAACTCCTCCTACGTTGCAGAGATCAAGATCGGCCAGGGCGCGAAGCCGGGCGAGGGCGGGCACCTGCCCGGGAAGAAGGTTTCGGAGAAGGTCGCCGCGGCGCGCAACGCATCGCCCGGCACCGACCTGATCTCGCCCTCGAACAACCACGACCTGTACTCGATCGAGGACCTCGCGGAGCTGATCGACGAGCTGAAGACGGTCAACCCCGACCTCCGGGTGTCGGTCAAGGTGCCGGTGGTGCCGAACGTCGGCACGATCGGGCTCGGGATCGCGAAGGCGGGCGCCGACATCATCACCCTGTCCGGTTTCGAGGGTGGCACCGGCGCCGCTCGCCAGCACGCGCTCCGCCACGTCGGGCTGCCGTCGGACATCGGCACGCGCGCCGTCCACCGTGCGCTGATGGAGGCCGGGATCCGCAATCGCGTCGAGATCTGGGCCGACGGCGGCTACAGGCACGCCTACGACATCGTCAAGCTCCACTGCATGGGCGCGAACCGGGTCGCGTTCGGAACCCTGGCGATGGTCTCGCTCGGGTGCACGATCTGCCGCGGGTGCCAGCTCGACACCTGCCACGTTGGGATCGCGACCCAGATCGAGACCACCGAGCAGGCGGAGCAGCACGGACTGAAGAAGTTCACGCCCCAGCAAGTCGGAGGCGCGGCCGAGAACTGCGCCCGCTTCTTCCACGCGATGGGCGAGGAGGTCAAGCAGGTGGTCGCCGAGCTCGGCTACGAGCGCGCCCAGGATCTCATCGGCCGCTACGACCTGCTCGAGCAAGTCTCGCACGCCGAGGCGATCGACCTCGCTGAGCTGATCACGCCGCTCGAGGAGTATCTGGACCTCGAGCCTGCCGACCTCCCGGTCGAGGAGACGGAGCTCGTCGAGGCGCGCGCCGAGGCGGGACTCGTCCGCGCGCGCCCGATACGGATGGAGCCGAAGGACGCCTCGACGCAGATCGCCGGGCTCGCCGGCGAGATCTGCTCCGGCTCCGTCGTCCATCAGGAGTTTCCGCGCCCGACCGACGCCCACGACCGCGTGCTCGGGACGGAGCTGGCGGGCGCGCTCGCGCGGGCGCGGATCTATGGCGGCGCCGCGGAGGGCTCCGACGACGTGCTCGCTGACCTCAACTTCAACGGCGGCTCGGTCGCCGGGCAGGGATTCGGCGCGTTCAACTCCTGGGGGATCGCGGTCCGCGTCGAGGGCGGCGCCCAGGACGGCGTCGGCAAGACGATGCTCGGCGGGGTCGTGTCGATCCTCAAGGGCAAGAACACCGAGGGCGAGCGCGTCAACGGATCGGTCGGGAAGTCGTTCGCATACGGGGCCCAGCGCGGGCGCCTGTTCGTCCAGGGCTCGGCCGATTCACGCTTCTGCATCCGGCTCTCGGGCGCCGATGTCGTGCTCGGCGGCGAACCCGCGGAGCCGCTCGACGACTCCCGCGGGTGCATTGTCGACCGCGCCAACGCGAAGGGGTTCGCGTTCGAGTACATGACCTCGGGCCGCGCCGTCGTGCTCGGTGACATCGGCCCCTGGGCGTGCGCCGGGATGACCGGCGGGCGTGTCTACGTCCGCGTCAACACGGACTGGAGCCTCGACCGGGAGGCGATCGAGCGCCGGCTCGGTGCCGGCGCCAAGGTCGAGCTTGCCGAGCTCGACGACGAGGGCCTGCTCGATCTCGAGGACCTGCTCGGCCACTACGGCCGCGAGCTGCGCGAGACGGGCCAGGACGCCGAGGCCGATCGGATCGCGGAGCTGCTCGTGGGCGCGGCCGAGAACTTTCTCGTGATCATTCCCGAGCGGGTGCAGGCCGACCCGAGCATCTCCACGGAGTAGGCCTTAGGCCGCTGCAAACCGTCGCATCTCGGGGTCCTCGCCCGCTCGTCTCGCTCACGTAGGTCTCAACTACGCTCGCTTCACCGATCGGGCTGCGTCCCCGAGGCTGCTCGGTTTTCGCGGCCTATCTACACCTCGACTACGTGGAGCTGGAAGCGGCCGATCGTAAGCTCGTCCCCGTCGTGCAGCGGGCCCCACTCGACCCGCTCGCCGTTCACGAACACGCCGTTGAGGCTGCGGTCGTCGAGGGCGCGGATCTCGCCCTCGGGCGTGCGCACGATCAGCGCGTGGCGGCGCGAGACGGTGGGGTCGTCGAGCCTGACGTCGGCAGCGACGCTGCGGCCGATCCGCGTCCATCCCTCCGCGATCGGGACGACTCGGGTTGCACCGTCCTGCCACAGCGCGAGGAAGACCCCGGCGTCGGGAAGCTTCTCGCGGGCGTCGGCGAGCCACTCGGGCTCGGCCTCGCCCGGCTCGACCGCGGCCGTGTCGAGCGTGGGCTGCTCGAACAGCGACGCGCGCCGGAACCGCGAGCCTCCGCATCCGGGGCATTCGGGCAGCGGGTCGGTCGCCTCGAGCGAGACGCCGGAGCCGCACTTCACGCAGACAAACGAGCCCGCCCCCACCACGCTCCCCGTCTCGTGGGCCTCGACGGCTTGGTTCACGTTCAGCAACCTTCCCGGATCCGGTCTCCTTCAAAGGTACATCGTGGAGTTCCCGATCGGGTTCCGATCTCGTTAACGGCCGTTTGGCGACGCCCAAACCGCGCCATCGGTCCGCTCCGCCTGCCCTCGCTCCGCGCGAATAGAATCGCCCGCCGATGAGACCCGTAAGCGACAGCGTCGCGATCGACGTGCCCCGTGAGCACGCATACGAGTTCCTCTGCGACCTCGCGAACAGGCCAGCGTTCACGGACCACTTCATGCGCGAGTATCGCCTCGAGAGGATCGAGCCCGCCGGCGTCGGGGCGGCGGCCCGCTTCCGCGTCCGCCCGTTGGGCGCGCGCACGTGGATGGAGACCGTGATCGACGAGGTTGAGCCGCCGCACCGGATCATCGAGCGCGGCCACTGCGGTCGCTGGGACCGGATTCCCGTGAACACGGCCTGGGAGCTGACCGAGGGCCCGGGGGAGACCTCGGAGGTGAAGCTGACCTTCTGGACCGAGCCGTCCACGCACATCGACCGCTTCAAGCAGGCGCTCGGGGCGCGGCGCTGGTACCGGCGCCGCTGGGCGCGGGCGCTGCGCCGGCTAAAGGACGCGCTCGAATCCGATCGCGCGGTCGAGCGGGTCGAGGTCGCGGGCGCCGAGCGCGCGGTGAGCCGGTGAGCGCGGCCCACCATATGATTGCGGCGCCCATGGGTTCCAACGCCAACGGGAAGACGAGAACCGCCGTGGTCGGGCTGGCGCTGGTCGCGGTGCTGTTCGCGGCGCTCGTCATTTCGGGCTGCGGCGTCGGGGACGAGCGCGATGTCAAGGAGGGCGAGGCCCTCGATCTTGGCGATCTCACCTACGACGTCCAGATCACGCGCTTCCTCAATCCCGGAGATCCCGAGGACAAGGCCTATCTCCAGAACGTCCCGCCTGCGTCGCCCGGCCAACGCTATCTCGCGGTGTTCATGACGATCGACAACACCGGCGATACCGTGGCTAACGTCCCGACGGGCTTCAAGGTGACCGACACCCGCGAGAACCGCTATGAGCCGACGACCGTCTCGAACGACTTCGCGCTCAAGCTCGGGGAGCGGATCCCGCCCGACTCCGGCCTTCCGGCCGCCGACACCCCTGCGGCCGACGGGCCGATTGGAGGCTCGATGCTGCTGTTCGCGGTCGACGACGGGGTCACCGAGAACCGCCCGATCGAGCTGACGATTCCCTCGCCGTCGGGGAGCGGGCAAGTGGAGCTGGACATTTGAGCGTGCGCGCGGTCCAGGTCGCGCTCATCGCCGCGGGGATCGGCGCGGTCGTGATCCTGCTCCAGCTCTTCGGCCGCCCGGTGCAGGTTGCCGCGCTCGTGATCATCGTCCTCGCGGCGCTGATCACGGCCCCCGCGGGGCGCAGATACGGCGGCCGCTGGTGGCCGCTGCTCGTGCTCGGCGCGGTGCTCTCGGTGGGCGGGGCGCTGATCGCCCAGGGCCCCCAAGCGCTCGGCGGGCTGATCGCGCTGATCGGCGGGGTCATCGTCATCATCGCCGCGGCGATCGGCGTCGAGGTCGTCTCGCCCGCCGAAGAAGCCGACGCGTCCAGCGCCTAGCGTCCAGCGACGGTGAGCGCGACCCGGGTCTAGCCGCCGAACTGGCTCGAGAGCACGTTGGCGGCGATTGGGGCTGCGACCTCGCCGCCGTCGCCGTTCGCGTTCACGACCATCACCGCGACGACGTACTTCGGCGCCCCGGCCGGCGCGAATGACGTGAACCAGGCGTCCAGCTTCTGATTCTCGGTCGCGGCCCCGGTCGCACCAGTGCTTGTGGGCGAGGTGGTCTTCGGCCCCAGCTCCGCGGTGCCCGTCTTGCCGGCCACCTGGACCCCGGAGAGCTGAGCATGGATCCCGGTGCCGTTGTTGACCACGTCGATCATCAGGTCGCGGATCGTGCCCGCGGTCTGCGGCGAGGTGACCTTGACCGGCTTCGCCGTCGTCTTCAGGCCCGCGTCTGTGACCAGCGGCGTCGGGCTGCGGACGCCCTTCGCGGCGATCGTCTGCGCGATCGACGCGAGCTCGAGCGGCGTCGCGAGCACCTCTCCCTGGCCGATCGCGCTCACCGCGAGATCGAGGTCGGTGGGGATGTCCTTCGGGATCGTGCTCTGCGGGGGCTGAACGGCCGCCGCCGACGGGTCGTAGAGCGTCGGATTGGAGTTGAACCCGTATGCCTCCGCGGTCGAGACGAGCTTGTCCGAGCCGATCTTCGGCCCTAGTGGGGCGAAGACGGAGTTGCACGACTCAGCGAACGCCTCCGTGAACGTCCCTCCGCAGGACTCGTTGTGGGCGTTGGCGACTTCGCGGCCGTCGACCGTCGTCGAGCTCTGGATCGGGAACGAGTCGTGGAGGCTCACCGCCCCGTTGTCGAGGGCTGCCGTCGTCGTCACGATCTTGAACGTCGACCCCGGGGGCTGGGGGGCGGAGAACGCGATCCCCGCGAGGCCGAGTACGGAGCCGTTCTGGGCGTTCAGCACAGCGACGCCGCCGTAGGTGTTGCCGAGCGCGGTCACCGCGTCGCTTTGGATGCTGGGATCGATCGTCGTGTGGACGGGGGTGCCGTCGGTTGGACTGCTCGTCGCGATCGTTCGCGACTTGTTGCCTCGCTGGGCGAGCAGCTCCCCGCCGGGCTTGCCGGCGAGGCGCGTGTTGAATGCCTTCTCGAGCCCGCTCGTCCCGGCCGACGTTCCCTTCGGGAACCCGAGCCTGTCGAGTCCGCGCTCCTGCTTCGCGTGCGGGAGGCCGACCTCGCCGACCACGGCGGAGGCTCCGGTGGCGACCGTGCGCGAGTCGGCGCTCCCGCTGGCCAGTGACGAGCCGTTGTTGGCGAGAATCGCCGCCCGCTTCGGCACGTTCATCCGCCGGGCGAGCTGCTCGCCCGGGTTGAGGCTTGGGAAGACGAGGTTCGGGGCCCACCCGAGCTTGTTGCCGTCGACCGGGAGGTTGACCTTCCCCGCGAGCTCGCCGAACGCGTTTGTGCGGATCGTGACCGGGACCGTGACGACGTCTCGCCCGTTGAGAGAGTGCGGCCCGTCGGGCGCTCCGTGGGTGATCGAGGTGATCGTCGCGGTCGTCTCGGCGGCCTTGTACAGCTCCTCGAACCGCTTCAGCGGATACTGGCGAGCCGCGTCGTCGCTGAGCTCCTCGTGCATCGCTGAGAAGTTCTGCACCGTCCACGCGGTCGCGAACCGGTCCGCGGCGTCGGTGACCGGCCTCTTCGCGCCGATCACGAGCCCGACGATGAACGCCGCGAGCGCGAGTGTGGCCAGCGGGAGAAAGCGGGTCAGAAGTCGGCGGCGGCGCGCCGCCGCGGGACTAATTGGGCTCAATCGCCAGAGATTTCAGTAGCTTTGCGACCAGCTCCTGCGTGGACGCGGGACCCTCCGTTGGCACGCCAGAACACTAGCCAGTCGCCAGGATCGGGCCCGCCAGGTCGAGGTCCAGGCAAGCGCGTTATCAGTTGACCGGGCTCGATTGGATCATCGTCGTATTCGTCACCGCGATGGCGGTGCTCGGCTATCAGCAGGGGCTGATCGTCGGCGCGCTGTCGCTCGCCGGGTTCGTCGGCGGAGCGGCGCTAGGCTCGCGGGTCGGCCCGCTGCTGCTCGAGCAGGGATCGCGCTCGCCGTACGCGCCGCTCTCGGCGCTGATCGGGGGACTCGTGATCGGCGGCGTCGCGGCGCTGGCCCTCGAGGGCATTGCGCTCGCGCTCCGCGGTCGCATCGTCCACGGCGAGGCGCTCACGATTGCCGATGGCACCGGCGGCGCGCTCCTGCTCGGTGCCCTCGCGTTCGTTCTCGCGTGGATCTTCGGTGCCGTCGCCCTCCACACACCGGGTGCGGGGGAGCTGCGCGGAGCCGTTCAGCGCTCGACGATCCTCAACCGCCTCAACGACACGCTGCCGCCGTCGGGCCCACTGCTGAACGTCCTCAACCGAATCGACCCGACGCCGTCGATAGCCGGACCGGGGGCGAGGGTGGGGCCGCCGAACGCCGCGATAGCGAGCGACCCCGAGGTCAAGGCCGATGCCGGGAGCGTCGTCCGCGTCCTCGGCACGGCGTGCGGCCTCGGCGTCTCGGGCTCAGGCTGGATCGCCGCCCCGGGGCTCGTCGTCACCAACGCCCATGTGGTCGCCGGGGAGTCCGACACCACGGTCACGCCTCCCGGCGGGCTCGCCCTCGACGCCAAGCCCGTTCACTACGACACCCGTAACGACCTCGCGCTGCTGCGGGTCGACGGGCTCGATGCCCCGGCGCTTCGCCTCGCGGCACCGCGCCCGGGCGCCGACGCGGCGGTCCTCGGCTATCCGGAGAACGGGCCCTACCACGTCTCCGCGGCGAGGCTCGGCGACACCCGGGACGTCGTCAGCGACGACTCCTACGGCCAGGGGCCGGTGCGCCGGAGGATGACCTCGTTCCGCGGCAACGTGCGCAGCGGCAACTCCGGCGGGCCCGTCGTCGGGACCGACGGCCGCGTGCTGACGACCGTGTTCGCGTCCGCGGTAGGCGAGAAGCCTCCGAGCGGGCTCGGGGTCCCGGACTCGATCGTCGGGCGGGCGCTCGCCTCCGTCGGGGGCACCGTCAGCACCGGGCCGTGCGCCCGCTAGCCCGCACCCAATCCCGTCAGCGCACCTGGCCCGACCTCGCGCTCAGGTACTCTGAATCCAGCGTGGAGGAGGCGACGTCGTCGGTCGAGGGCGCCATGAAGGCGCGGATTAACGGGCGCGAGTCGGTCGTCGTCTGCCCGCACTTTCATGCTGCGGTCGAGCTGATCGGCAAGCGCTGGACGGGGGCGATCCTGTGCGCGCTCGTCGAGCGCCGGCACTACTACGCCGAGCTTGCGGCGGCGATCCCGAACCTGTCCGACCGCCTGCTCTCGAGCCGGCTGCGCGAGCTCGAGGCCGAGGGCGTCGTCGAGCGCTCGGTCGAGGAGGGCGCACCCGCCCGGGTCTCGTACTCGCTGACGGACAAGGGCGAGGCGCTCGGCCCCGCGATCCGCGAGCTGCGCGACTGGGCGCGATGCTGGAACGGCGACGGCGCGCCCAGCCCCAGAGCTCAGTAGCCGGACCTAGCCGCCCAGGATCGAGCCCAGGGCGCCCTTCGCGCCTCCGCTGCCACCCGCGGCGGCGCCGAGGACGCGGCCCTCGGACGGCTGGATCAGCAGCCAGCCGTTGCCCGAGAACGCGATCTGCACGCTCTCGCCGGAGCCGCGGCCGATCATTGTCTTCAGGCCGACGTCGGTCTTGATCGAGGTCGAGATGCCGCTCGACCATGTGATCGCGGCCTGCGGGTCGGCGAAGGTCTGTTCGCCGTCGAGCTCGAGCATCACCGGGGGGCCGTCGGAGACGAGCGCGACCCAGCCCGTGCCCTTGAGCTCCATGTTGTAGAGCCCGCCGCCGAGCATCCCAGAGACGCCCTCGACGCGCTTGATGTCCCAGTCGATGTCGCTGTCGAACGCGAGCACGTTGGCGCCGTTCGCCGTGATCGAGTCGTTATCGAGCTGGAACAGCTGCACGTCCTGGGCCATTTCGGCGAGGAAGACCTCGCCCTTGCCCGAAATCTTCATCAGCGTCGTGCCCTCGCTCGTGACCGCCTTCTTGACCATCCGCGACATCCCGCCCGATCCTGCATGCTCGAAGCTGACATCGCCCTGGTAGGCGACCATCGACCCGAGCTTCGCCTGGATCGTCACATCGGACAGCTCAACCTTGAGCAGCTTGGAGTTCTGGAGCGTGAACGCGTCCTTGCCCTCGGTCTCCTTGAACTGGCTCAGAGCCTGCTCGACGGCCATGTTCCGATCCTCCTGTGTCAGGTGTCGAGTGCGGGGCAGCGCAGCTTAGACCCTCACCTACGGATAAGCTTGCCGCGGACGACCCGGGTACGGGGCGGCTGAGGGCTGGTGGCGAAACTGGAAATCGAGACCCAGAACACCGAGGGCATGGATCGAATTGCCCTGCGCGGCGAGCTGGACATTTCGACTGCGACCGAGCTCGAGAGCCGACTTGAGCCGTTGATCAACGGAGACGGCGGCGACGTCGTCCTCGACCTCCGCGAGCTTGAGTTCATCGACTCCTCGGGAGTTCGCGTTCTGGTTCTGGCCGCGCGCCGCTTCGACGCCGCCGGGCGCCACCTCGCACTCGTGCGCGGGCCCGAGGAGGTCGACCGGGTGTTGCGGCTGACCGGGGTCGACGAGCGGATCGAGGTCCGCGACGCGCCCGCGAACTCCTAGCCCGTTTCCCGCTCCCGGTCCATCTCCAGCCACACGCAGGTCAGCCCTCCGTCCTCGAGCACCCCCCAGCGGTCGGACAGCTGGTCGACGAAGTAGAGGCCCCAGCCGCCGCTTCCGTCCGGGGCCGGGTGGACCCGTGGCTCGAAGCCCGGCCCACCGTCGGTCATCTCGACGCGGACTCGATCCTCGTGGGCGAAGATCTGGAGCCACATCGGCCCGCCGGAGTCGACCGGGCGCGCGTAGCGAATACTGTTCGTGACGAGCTCGCTTACGAGCAGCAGGAGGTCGGCGAACATCCCCTCGTCGACGTCGGGACGAAGCCCGGCGAGCACCCCGCGCGCTCTTGAGACGCTCTCGGGCTCGGGCGGGACGCGAAGCCGGATCGCGGGGTCGCGTCCGACCGAGATCCGGAGCGCTTCGTCCCTCGACACGGGGCCGTTCGCCCGCTCCACCGTCTTGCCGTCGCCGGGGGCGTCGCCGGTCCCGGTCATTCTCATGACGAGGATCGCGACGTCGTCTCGCTGACGCGCGCCCTCGAGCGACAGCGCCTCGTCCTCGACCCGCTGCGCGATCTGCTCCGCGCTCTGACCGGCGCAGTCGCGCAGGACGCGCGCGAGGTCGTCCTGCGAGAGGACCCGCTGGGGCGCGCCGGCGTCGGTGACCCCATCGGTGTAGAAGATCACCGCGTCGTTCGGGGCGAGCTCGACGGTTCGGCTCGCGAGCTCCAGGCGCGGAAACAGGCCGAGCGCGGCGCCCGCGGAGTCGAGCGCCTCGACCTCCCCGTCGGCGTGCAGCAGCAGCGCCGGCGGATGCCCCGCGCAGGTGATCGTCAGCGTCGGTGTGGTCTCGCCGAGCTCGAGTCGCCCGTAGGTGACGGTGCAGAAGCGCGCGTCGGTGCGCTGGCGGAGCAGCGCCTCGTTGAGCTGGCGCAGCCGGCGGACCGGACCCGTCGGGTCGACGCCGCCGCTGATCTCGATCTCCTCGGGTCGCGGCTGAATCGCGAACGCCCGCAGGCTGTAGCGCGCGAGCGCCGTCACCGCGGCGGCCTCGGGGCCCTTTCCGCAGACGTCGCCCATAACCAGCGCCCACGCCCCGTCGCTGACCTGGAACACGTCGTAGAAGTCGCCGCCGACCTCGTTCAGCTCGCCGGCGGCGCGGAAGCGCGTCGCGAGCTCAACCCCGGGCAGCTCCGGCAGCGTCGGCGGAAGCAGACCCTCCTGAAGCGTGCGGGCGATGTAGGTGCGCTCCTTGTACAGACGTGAGTTCTCGATCGCGCTTGCGGCGCGGCGCGCGAGCTCGAGCGCGAGCTCGACGTCCTCGTCGTCATAGGTCGGCCCGCTGTCGCCGGCTGCGAACGAGAGCGCGCCGGCGATTCGGTCACGGATCGCGATCGGGACGACGATCGCCGAGTCAAAGCCCATCCGCCGGAGTCCGTCGAGGTGGCGATCGTCCGTGGCGACCGCTTCGCGAAGCTGGTCGGAGACCTCCGGGTAGAGGACCGGCTCGCCGGAGCCGATCGCCCTCATCACACCCTCGGTCTGCCCACGCTCGACCGGGTACGCCTCGGCGAGCTCCCAACCGAGCCGCTCCTTCTCGGCGTCGACGTGGGCGACGGCCAGCCGCTCGACCCGGCCCGCGTCGTCGACGATGTCGATCGCGCACCAGTCGGCCATCTCGGGCACCGTAATCCGCGCGATGTCCCCGAGCGTCTCCTCGTAGTCGAGCGAGGCGTTGAGGATCTCGCTGCTCCGCGCGAGCAACCGCTGGCGTTGCTCGGCGCGGCGCGCCTCGGTGTGAAGACGCGCGTTGTCGAGCGCGACCGCCGCGCGGCGCCCGAGCTCCGCGAGCATGTCGAGGTCCTCCTCGACGTAGTTGCTGCCGCCGTCGCCGAGGCGGAGGACCGACAGCGCCCCGAGGATCCGGCCGCGCGCGCTGAGTGGAACCACGAGCGCCGAGCTGTAGCGCAGCCGATGCATCAGCTCGAGGTGCTCGTCGCTCTCCGCGATCTCGCGCATGATCTCGTCGGTCAGCTCGGCGAGCAGCGCGGGCTGGCCGGTGCGAATCACCTTCGCGACCGGGTGGACGCCGTCGGGATCGACCGGGAACCGCTGACGCATGCTCCCGAGTTCGCGTGCGGCCGCGGGATCCTCGCCGGCGACGGCGATCTTCGTGATCGTTCCGTCGTCGTTGAGCATGTCGACGACGCTCAGCTCCCCGAGCGTGGGGACGGCGCGCGAGACGACGTTCTGCATCGTCTCGTTCGGATCCAGCGAGGCGTCGAGGAGCGCGGTCGACTCGACCAGGAACTGCTGGCGCTCAGACTCGAATATTTCCGACGTGGTCTCCATGCTCCGGGCCCCGCCTGGATCCCTTGCTCTTCACCCGTGTTCCAACTCGCCTGGAGGGTAGTGATGCATACCCGCCCACGCCCGAGACTTAACCAGACGGGCGAGGAGCGCGTGCAGCTCCGGCTACCACTCGCGCGGATTGCCCGGCGGGATCCTGTCGCGGACGAGCTCGGCCTCGACGACGTCCACCGGAGGGCCGCCCGTCGTGGCGCGATAGAGCCGCCGCTGCTCCTCGCCGAGGGACGCGAACGCGGAGTCGACGGTGCCCGCGTAGGAGGCGAGGACGACGGCGCCGTGGGGCGGGCTGGGGGCGAAGTGCTCGGCGCGGGCCGTGTACGTGACGACGCGCTCGATGCCCTCGGGGAGCTCGACGTTCGCGCTCACGTCGACGCGGTCGTAGCGCATCTCCCTGACGTCGAGTCGCGCGAGCTCCTCGTCGGTGAGCTCGATCAGGACGCCGTTCGGCGCCAGCCCGTCGTCGTCCGAAGGCTCGAGGTTGAGGCCGAGGACGTGGCCGGGGATTGTCCCGTCGGCGAGCGCGAACGTCTTCTCGCAGCGCTCGTTGTCGCGGTACTGCGACCACCGGCGGCGCCAGCCGTGTAGCCGCACCGGGCCTAGAGGCCGTACCTCTCGCCCGACGGTGCGCCCGGCGCTCGCGGCGCTGACCAGTGACGCGTAGCCGAACACGGCAACGCTCACAAGCGCCGCCCGGTCGCTTCCCTCGGGTGCGAGCACAGGCGCGCCCGCGCGGGGCAGTCCCAGCACAGAGCCGCGTGCGGGCGCTCGGTGACCTTGAAGCGCCCCGCCCTCACATCGGCGACCAGCCTCTCGAGCTCAGCGCGCGCCGCGTCGAGCTCCGCCGCGTCGAAGTCGCGCATCAGCACCTCGCCGCCGCCATCGAGGAACGCATATGCGGTCCGCACCCCGCCGTGATCGTCCCCGCCCGCCGCCAGTGCGTAAATGGCGCGCTGAACGCCATAGCGCTCGACGAGGTCCTCCGGGTCGGCGTCGGCAAGCGAGTCGGTCTTGTAGTCGACGACGATCGGCCCGTCCGGCGTTTCGGCGAGGAGATCGATGTTCCCGCGCACGATCGAGCCGCCGAGCGGGAGCAGGAATGGCATCTCGGGCCGCAGCGAGACAGTGCCGGGGTCGAGCTCGGCGCGCAGCCCGCACTCGAGCCAGGCCGCGATCATCTCGCGGACGCGCGCGAGCTCCCCGCCGTCTCCCGGCAGCCCCTCGGCGCGGAGCAGCTCGGCGCACACCTTCTCCGGTGGTTCGCGCCAGCGGTGCCGCGCGCTCCACTCGAGCATCGCGTGGACGGCGCTCCCGAACCCGTAGCGCTGCGAGCGCGGCGCCTCAGTGTCGCCGCGCTCGTCAGCGCCGGGGGTCCCGGGGAGTCGCAGTACGCGCTCGGCGTAGAAGCGGTAGCCGCAGGTGCCGAAGCTCGCGAGCGCCGAGTAGGAGAGGCGGTGCGCGGGCTCCCCGGCGACGGCGCTCGACATCGCGGCGGGGCGATCCGAGACGCCCGGCGCGAGCTCGGTCGCCGTCACATCGGGCGCGAGCCGGCGAAACGCCTCGGGATCGGGGAGGTTGAAGCGCACCTCGATCTCGCCGGGTGTGGACGCAAGCTCGAGGTCGGGGCGCGCGACCGCGGCCGGAAGCTCGACGGCGGCGTCCTCGCCCTCGCTGAGCTCGAGGGCACCGACCAGCCGCTCGGTGATCGGGGTCCCCGGGACCTCGTCTTTGGCGAGCGCCGAGGAGCCGTACGTGCCGCTCAGCAGCAGGTGGTCGCGGGCGCGGGTCGCGGCGACGTAGGCGAGCCGCCGTGCCTCCGCGGACTCGGCGATCTCGGCCTCGGCGAGCAGCTCGTCGTAGTCGTAGAGCCCGATGGCGCGGGCGCCGAAGCGCGCGAGCCTGATCCCGACGCGCACATCCTCCTCGCCGCCGTCGTTGTCGGGGCTCGCATCGTCGTGCCCGGCCGCGTCGATCCGGACCGCCCGTGGTCTGGAGCCGACGAGCAGCCGGCGGCCGAGGTCGGCGACGGCGACGACCGGGAACTCGAGCCCCTTCGCAGCGTGCACGGTCATGATCCGCACCCCCTCATGCTCCTCGGCCTCGGTCGCCGCCTCGCCCTCCGGGTCCTCGCGCCCGGCGCGGTCGGAGAGATGGTCGACGAACCCGCGCAGGTCGCGCCCCTCGGCGGCCTCGTACTCGCGCGCGAGGCGCATCAGCTTGCGCACGTTCGCGTACCGGCTCGCGCCCTCGCGCATCCGCAGCACCGCGAGGTCGTAGCCGGTCGCCGCGACCGCGCGCTCGACGAGGTCCTCGAGGCCGAGCCGTGGGCCGTCGTCGCGGAGCGCGGCGAGACGGGTGCAGAAGCGAGCGAGCCGGGCGGCGTCGTCCGCCGGCGGCGCGGGCTCCTCACCCTCCGGCGAATCGACGCCCTCTCCGAAGCGGCGCTCGAGCGCCGGCCACAGGTGCCCGCCCGGGACCTCGTCGCGCCTCGCCGCGTCGCGGAGCAGCCACAGCGTGTCGGGTCGCACGCCGCACGCGGGAGAGCCGAGCGCGCCGAGCAGCGCGAGGTCGTCGAGCGGGTTCGCGATTGCCGCGAGCAGGCGCCGGACGTCCTCGACCTGCTGCTGGGACCAATAGCCGCGTCCTCCGACGACGTATGGGCGAAGCCCGGCGAGCTCGAGCTCCTCCTCGAACGCCCGCACGTGGGTGAACGCGCGCAGGAGCACGACGATCTCGCCGCGATCGACGCCTCCGTCGACGAGCGCGCGCAGCCGCGCCGCGAGGAACCGCGCCTCGGCGACGCGGTCGTGGGTCGAGGGATGGTCGCCGGCGAGCCTGATCCCGAGCGCCTCGTCCCTCCATGCCCGCCCGCCCGGGGTCAGCAGCAGCTCGACCTCGGGGCCCGCCGCCGGCGCGGTCTCCGGCTCGACGCCGATCGTCAGTGGGCGATAGCCGTCGAGCAGGGCGTCGCCGAGCGCGTTCACGGCCGCGATCAGCCGCGGGCGGGCGCGGAAGTTCCCGCTCAGGCGCATCGTCTCGGCGCGCTCGTCGGGGAGCTCCGCGATCCGCTCGCGCTCGCCCCGGAACACCCGCAAGTCCGCGTGGCGGAAGCCGTAGATCGACTGGAACTCGTCGCCGACCGCGAACAGGCGCGTCTCTGCCCCGCGCAGGAGCTCGATCAGCTCGACCTGGAGCCGGTTCGTGTCCTGGAACTCGTCGACCATCACGTGCCGCAGCCGCTCGCGGTAGGCCTCGGCGATCCGCGGGTGGTCGCGGAGCAGCCGCGCCGCCTCGATCTCGAGGTCGGTGAAGTCGAGCCCCGAGCGCTCGTCCTTCAGTGCCGCGAACCGGGCGCCGAACAGGCCGACGAGCTCGCTCAGATGTTCGTACAGGCCCGCGCTCTCACGCTCGACCGCGATCCGGCGGGCGGCGCGCCACGCGGCGCGGTAGCGCTCGCATGCCTCGCCGCTGAACGCACGCGCGCCGCCCGTCAGCTCGAGCTCCTCGAGCTCGGTCGAGGGCGGGTTCGAGCCCGGCTCGATCGAGGCGGCGCGGCGCAGCCGCTCCAGGTTCGCGTCGCCGCCGCGGCCCTCGCTCACCTCGGCGAGCGCAGCCCCCGCGGCATCCGCGAGCTCGGCGAGCGCCGCGGCCTCGGAGCGGGGGGCGGGGCGAGGGGGGAGCGCCGGGTCGGGCGAGCCCTGGATCCGGAGCTCGTCGTACGCCGTCTGGACCATCGAGCGCAGCTCGCGCCGGCCGATCGCGGCGACGAGCCGTGCGCGCTCCGGAGCGCCGCCGGAAAGGAGCTCCTCGAGCGCGTCGTCGAAGGCGCGCAGCGCGACGCGGTCGCTCTCGGCCTCGTCGAGGACGCGAAAGCGCGGGTCGAGCCCGAGCGCGATCGGATGCGAAGCGAGCAGCCGCCGGCAGAACCCATGGATCGTCGAGATCCATGCCGCGTCGCTGTCGCGTGCGAGCGCCCGCAGCTCGGCGGCGCGGTTTGCGTCGCCGGCCGCGGCCGCGGCGCGGGCCTCGAGCTCGGAGCGGATCCGGGATCGGAGCTCGGCCGCGGCGCGCTCGGTGAACGTGAACGCGACGATCGCCTCGATCCCGAGACCGTCCTCGGTCAGCGCGTCGCAGTAGCGCTCGACGAGGACGCGCGTCTTCCCCGTCCCGGCGCCCGCGTCGAGCAGCACGTCGCGGTCGCGTGCCTCGACCGCGCGGCGCTGCTCGAGCGTCGCTCCGGGGAGGCCGAGCTCGTCGCCCGCATCGTCCGGGATCGCCGTCGCGAGCTGCAACTGTTCCTGCTCCGGCGTCATCCCTCTCCGATCTCCTCGTCCTCGAACGGGCGCTCGGGATCGCGCCCGCCGCGCTCGCGCCGGCACACGGCCTGGAACTCGCAGTACGGCGGGCAGCGGTCCTCGATCGGGTCGCGGTCGATGCGCCCGGCCCGCATCGCGGTCACGATCTCGACCGCCCGCGCTTCGGCGTCGTCGAGCAGCTTCTGGAAGTCTCCGTCGTCGAGCAGGTCGGGGCCGACGGCGTCGAGGCCCTCGAGCAGCCCGTCGCGCTCGTCCGCGCGCAGCATCCCCCTTGGCGAGCGCTTCTGGGTTGCACCGAGCGGCTCGTACACGGCGCCGAGCGCCCGCCGCTTCCACAGCCGCTCGAGCGCGAGCGCGTAGAGCTGGAGCTGGAGCTTGCCGTCGCGCTCGAGTCGCGCCGCCGCGACGACGCGGCGCGACGACTTGTAGTCGCGGACGAGACCGGCGCCCCCACCGTCGCCGCGCGGGACGTCGACGCGGTCGATCGTGCCGTGGATCCGCAGCCCGCCGAGGTCGAGCGCCGGACGGATGTCGTCCTCGCGCTCGCCGAAGCTCGCCTCGAGCAGCTCGGGGTCGGCGACGAGTCGCGACGGCGAGCCGGCCTCGCGCTCGAGATGGCCCTCGACTAACGCGAGCACGCGAGCGCGCGAGACGACGCTGCGCGCGTCGGACCCGCCGAGGCTCATGTCCGTGGCGATCTCGCCCACGAGCTCGGCGGCGCGCCGGCCCCACGCGTCGAGCGTGCGCGGGTCGGGGGCCGGCTCGCCGCCCGGAGGCTCGCGGTAGAGCCGCTCGAGCACGGCGTGCAGCAGCGAGCCCTCGGCGCGCGCGTCGGGGTCGGGGTCGATGCCAGCCGGGTCGAGCTCGTGCCCGACGAACCACCGATACGAGCACAACGCGTACTCCTCTAGCGTCGACGGGCCGACGTGGTCCCGCTCGCCAAGCGCGGCGAGCACCGAGTCGACCTCGACGGGGCCTGGGAGCTGGCGGAGCTGGTCACGCGCGTCGGCCTCCGGCGCCCCCGCGGGGTGGACGCTCAGCTCGGCGAGACCGCGCCGGCGCACGCGCTCCTCGATCGGGTCGGGCTCGCCGCGGAGGCCGGGGGGCGGGTCGAGGAGGTCGCGGACGTCGTCGAGGAACGGAGAGCGCGATGCCGCGCCACCCTCGTCGTCGCAGCTTCGCCAGCACAGGTGCAGGCTCTTCGCAGGCCGCGAGAGGCAGACGTAGAACAGGTAGCGCTCCTCGTCCTCGGGGTCGGCGCGCTCCGGGAGGCCGAGGGCGGCGCGCTGCTCGTCGTCAAGCAGCGGCTCGGCGCCGCCCCGGCGCGGAAACTCGCCGTCCTGGAGCGAGGCGACGAACAGATGGTCGACGCGGCGGGCGCGGATCCGGTACGGGCTCGTGACGCGGACGTGGCCCTGGGTCGGCCCCTGCCACAGCGGCACCTCGAGCTCGTCGAGCGCGGCCAGCGCGGCACCGGCGGCGTCGCCGATCTCGCGCAGCGTCGCGAGCTCCTCGAGCGCCTCGGCGGCGGCCGCGCCCGCCCGCAGCTCGAGCCGGCGCTCGCGGACCGGATGCGGCGCCTCACGCTCGTACGGGCGCTCGGCGATCCGGCGCGCGAAGCGCGCGATCGCGCCGAGGCGCGCGGCGGCGTCTCGCGCCGAGCGCAGCTCTTCGATCTCGAAAAGCTCGCGCCCGTTCCACGCGTCGAGCGCCTCGACGGCGGTCCGCAGCCGCCCGCGGCGGATCCTGCACTCGAGCCAGTCGGCGTCGGAATGGCGCGCGACGCCCGGCGCGCGCACGAACGCCAGCAGGTCGCCGGCGTCGCCGTCGCGAAGCGCGGCGCGCACGAGCCCGGCGAGCCCCCGGCCGACCGCGGTCCGCGTCAGCGGCACCTTCGCCTCGGTCGCGACCGGGATCCCCGCGGCGCGGAGCACGGACTCGTACAGGGGTCCGTCGCGGTTGGGGTCGCGGAGGACGACCGCGACTGAATCAGGCCTTGCGCCCGCCTCGAGCAGGCGCGCGACCTCGCCCGCGACCTGCTCAACCTGCCCACGCTCGCCGGCCGCCTCCATCAGCACAAGGCCGTCGTCCGGAGCGCGACGCTGCGGCTGTTCGGCGAGGAAGCTGCGCTCGAGGTGGAAGAGCGTGGCGCTGGTGGTGTTCGCGCGGTTCGATTCGAGCCTCTCTTCGGTCACGGCGCCGAGGTCGCGGAGCTCGCTGCGCAGCCGGGCCCGCGCCGCGAGCGCCGCGCGGTCCTCGTAGGTCACCGTCACGGTCACCGGCGCGGCGTCGGACAGCGCGCTCAGGAGCTCGAGCTGCTCGCGGGTGAGATCGTCGAACCCATACACGAACGCCGGGCGCCCACCCCACGCCTCGGGCCGGGCGCGCAGCGCCGCCGTGGCCGACGCGGCGGCGGTGTGACGACTCCCGAGGCCGAGATCGTCGCGCACCTCGACGAACGCGGCGTACAGCGCCGCGATCTCGGCGATGAAGCCGCCGTCGTCGCCCGCGGTGCGCTCGACGCTGGCGGGGTCGAGGCATCCCGCCTGGAGCTCGCCGAGCGCGGGGACGAGCGCGCGCGCGAACCCCGGTCGGCGCGCGGAGCGCGCAAGCACGCGGAGCTCGGTGCGGGCGATCGCGACGCGGGCCACGTGAAGCTCCTGGACCTCGCTCATCGCGGCGGCGACCGGGGCGCCGGTGACGCGAAGCACGTCCTCGAACAGGCGCTCGAAGGTGAGGATCGAGGCGCCCAGGACCGCGCCGTCGCCGGCGGCGGCGCAGAGCTCGCGCTCGAAACGGTCGGCGTCCTCGAGCGTCGGGACGACGAGCACCGGATCGCGCGCGAGTGCGGCCTCCAGCCGCCGGCGGATCGCGCCCGCGCGCCCGGAGTTCGGCGGGCCCTCGATCAGCGCCAGGGTCATCGCTCTCGGCGCTCCGCGGCTCGGCAGCTCATCGAACCCAGCATAGGTCGGTGGTCGGGCAGGCTCGCGGGCGCGCCACCGGGGTTCCGTCGGACCCCCGGTCTATCTTTGCCCGGCTCTCGCACGTCAACTCAGGAGCCTGGAGATATGTCCCTCTGCTTCATAGATCCAGCCGATGCGATCCGGGCCGTGGCGGACTCGGTCGGCCGTGAGGCGCGTCGGCAGCTGCTCGGCGAGGCGGTGCGCGCATGGGTCGACGAGATCCCGGACGATGAGCTCGAAGCCCACTACGCGCGGGCGATCGCCGAGCTCGACGAGCACGACATCTCGATGCTCGCGGCGTGGCACGCGTCGATGGACGTCGGCCACCCGATCCCGAATCGCGACTTCCTGATGGGCGCGTTCCCGTCGCTCGGCACACAGCGCCGCGAAGCGCTGAAGCTCGCCGCCGGGTTCCGCGGCGAGGAGGCGGTTGACCGCGGGGTCACCGAGGAGCGCGCGCTGGAGACGGTGCTCGAGTGGCTTTCCGGTCCGAGGCTGATGGAGCTCGCATGCGAGGCGATGGAGCTCTATGTCTGGGACCGGATCGGCTCGGACAACTAGGCCGCTGCAAACCGTCGCATCTCGGCGTCCTCGGCCGATTGCCTCGCTCACGCACGTCTTGAGTACGCTCGCTTCGTCAATCGGCCTGCGTCCACCGACCTGCTCGGTTTTCGCGGCCTAAGGCCTGCTCGATCTCAGGGATCGCCTGCTCGTTGTCCCGAAAGTGGACGGCGCTCATCCCGATCTCGCGGGCGGCCTCGACGTTGACGTCGACATCGTCGATGAACAGGCACTCCTGCGCGGGCGGCCCGTTGAGGCGCTCGACCGCGAACTCGTAGATCCCCGGTTCGGGCTTTCGCATCCGCACGAACGCCGAGTCGACGACGATCTCGAAGATCTCGTCGACCGGCAGCAGCCCGCGCCACAGCGGCTCCCACTCGCGGACGTTGTTCGTCAGCAGCGCCATCCGGTATCCGCGCGACTTCAGGTCGCGCATCAGCTCGACCATCGGCTCGTTTGGATCGAGGGCGTCGAAGTAGATCTCGCGAAAGCGATGCATCTCGGGCCGGTGCCCGAGCTCGGGCTCGAGCCCGTCGCTGATCAGCTCGAGGAAGTCGGCCTCGGTCACGTTTCCCTTCTCGAGCTCGTACAGTGGATGCTCGCCGTCGCGCTCGGCTGCGGCCTGCATCACGCGCGCGAGCGCCTCGAACGGGATCCCTGTCTCGTCCTGGAACGCGGCGAACGAGCGCAGAAGCGGGGTGGTGAGCACCCCGCCGAAGTCGGAGATGATCGCCCGGATCGGCATCGACCGTCTAGGCCGGGCCGACGACCTCGAGCGCGCCGGAGCCCCGCTTCCCCTGCATCTTGAACTCCATCGCGGTGCGGCCGTCCTCGGCCCGCCGCACCGCCTCGGAGCGCTCGGCCGAGACGCGGAGCGGCGTCGTCCCGGGCTCGGTCTCGAGCTCGATCCCGATCCGCGCGATCGCGCCGGTCGGGTCGTACTCGGTTGAGACCAGCGGCCTCTCGACCTCGACGCGGTCGTTCTGCCCCGGCTCGACGACTATCGCCGCCGTCGCGTCGGCGTCGTGCCCGGTGGCCTCGGCCGGGCGCATCGCGGCGAGCGCCAGCAGGCCGCCCTCCTCGAACGCCGCGGAGACGATCCGCAGCTCGGCCACCGCGCCCCAGTCGGGCTCTCCGTGGATCCGCCACGGGCGCTCGCCGCCGGCTTCGGCGTCATCGAGCCCGCGCAGCCCGTCCGCATCCCACTCGATCCGGACGGTCCCCATGCGCCCGTCGCCGAGCTCGACGGAGAGCGGGTCAGCGCTCGGCATGCGGGCTCGGGGGTGGGCCGATTTGGTCCGTGCGGTCCGGCACCTCCTGCGCAGTGCCCTCGACGTCGTAGTCGCGCCCCGCCGCCGGCCCCGATCGCGAGCTTCGCCCGGGGCGGGGAGCGTTGGCCGCGCCCCAGATGAAGATCCGCGTCCCGAAGCCGAACCGGCGCAGGACAGCCCAGCTCGAGGCCCCGCGCACGAACGCGCGCGTCGGCGGGATCAGCAGGAGGAAGCCGAAGATGTCGGTGATGAAGCCGGGCGTGAGCAGCAGCGCGGCCCCGAGGATCACCATCGCGCCGTCGAACGTCTCCTTTGCGGGCACGCGGTTCTCGGCGAGCGCGATGTTGAAGCGGTTCCATGCCGCCCGCCCCTGGTGGCGGAGCAGCGCCGCGCCGATGATGCTGTCGAGGACCAGAAGCGCGATCGTCGGCAGAGCCCCGATCGCCTCGCCGACCTTGATGATCACGTACAGCTCCGCGATCGGGAGCGCGATGAACAGGACTACGACAAGGAACACCCGTAGAGCGTAGCCCGCGGCCGCGGTCGCTAGCCTTTCGTATGTGGCAACCGAAGAGGACGTCAACGAGGCGCTCGAAGAGGTGATCGACCCGGAGCTCGGGCTCGACTTCGTTTCGCTGGGACTTGTCTACGACGTCGAGGTCGAGAACGGCGAGGTCTTCATCACCTTCACGCTGACGACTCCTGCGTGCCCGATCGGCCCTCAGGTCTCCGAGCAGATGCGCGACTTCGTCGGCGAGCTCGACGGGGTCGAGAAGGTGCACCCGAAGATGGTCTTCGACCCGCCGTGGTCCCCGGAGATGATGTCCGAGGACGCGAAGTTCGCGCTCGGGTACTGAGCCGCCAAGAACCGCCCCGCGGTCAACGCTGAACGAGACGCCCCCCAACGGCGGGGCCGTGTTGCGCGGAGGCTGGCTATGGCTGCAAGATGACTTGCGCGAGCCTGTCGAAACTGTCCGTCCAACCGTTGCGGTGAAGCTCACGGCGCGCTTCGGTCTTGAAGGGACCCTGAGTGAAGACAACCTCAGTCGACTCGCCGCGATCGCGAAACGAGAGCTCGACCAGGTTCTCGACATCGTCGGGATCCGGGTCTTCGTACACGAACGTGAAGGCGAGGCGGTCGGGCGGATCGACCTCACGGAACTCCCCGCCGAGATAGAAGTGATCACCCTCGGGCGGCTGCATCTCGATCCGGTAGGTCCCCCCGAGGCGTAGGTCGAAGTCGAGGCTCCCCACGCTGAAGCCCTCCGGCCCGAACCACTTCGCCAGCTCGTCCGGATCGCTGAAGGCGGCGATGACGCGCGCAGGCACGACGGGCAGGTCGCGGACCATCTCGAGGGTCAACTCGCCAGATTGCGCCACCATCCGTGTAAGCCTACGACTAGCTGGCGTCGGGGTCTCTTATTCGGTTTCCCCCGGCAGGGAAGGTCCGAGCCTCAGCACGCTTCCGTAGGTACTGGCGGCTCTAGCAGGCGGTTTCTGGCGCGTGGCTGTCTCCGAAACGCCCAATGGTCACCCGAGAGCTACTGGAGGGTGGACTGGACGCGGCCCTCACACCGCGACCGGCTGGTGCGTGATGAAGCTACTCGCAGGCACGACCCCTGGATCGCAGCCGGGCCCTGGCACTCAATGTCGCCCGAGTCCGTGAAGGTCAGCTTCCGCCAGTGAACTTGACGTACTGCCTCCAGGCCGGCTTGGGGGTCAAGCTCTCGGTCAACAGCCCCGCCGAATCGCACCATTCACAGAAGGTCGGATCGTAGTGGTCCGTGAACGTGTACCACATCACGCCCTGGATGTTCCACTTCTTTCGCTTCTTCTTCAGCAGCCGGAACGACTTCTTCAGCATCTTGGCCTGACCCCTCCGGCCGACGCCGAGGAAGTTCGGGATGCTGTTGTCCGAGCTCCAGCCAAGCTCCGTGACCATGATGCCCTTGCCCGCGTCGTGGTTCTTCTTCAGTACCTTGCGGAACTTCTCGACCTGGTGCTTCGTGTCCTTGAAGCTGTGACCGTACGGGTGTGGGGCCACCGCATCGAAGCTGTTCTTCGCGCCGGCGTTGTAGAGCTCCTGGAGGAACTTCCATGCGGGGATCCCAATACCGCCGGGTTGATCGTGCTCGGGGTGAGGCGTGCCGTACATTCCGCCGAGCACGATGTAGGCGCCGGGGTCCACCTCGTGGATCGCTTGGCTCGAGATCTCGAGTATGTGCGCGTACAGCGTCGGGTTGGGCCCTGGTTTGTTGAAGGTCGAGGAGTTCGGCTCGTTCCCGATCTGCCAGTCGGTTATCGGGTTGAACGGCACCGACGGGTGTTCGGCCCAAAACGTGCCGTTCGGCCCGTAGCGCTGCACCGCCGCCCTCAGGAAGCTCTGCCAAGCGGCATCCTCGGTCGGCCCCGTGGGCGGCACAAAGGGGTTGGCGTGTAAGAACGCGGGCACGCAGCACACGAACGGGCGCGGCTCGATGCCGTTCTCGGACAGTTGCGTGATCAGCCCATCCGTCCCCGACCAGTCGTAGGTGCCCTGGGTGGCCTCGATCCCGTTCCAGGCGAGAGCCCAGCGGTAGGCGCCGACCTTGCCCTGCCCCATGCGCGCGAACTCGTCCGCGGGCGTATTCGTCTGCGGGACGATGCCGTAGAAGTCGCGCGGCACGGCCGCGGCCGACCCCGCGAAGAGAAGGACCACGAGCGCGGCGAGCAGCGCTCCCAGCACCGCCCTGATTGTCATCGCCCTGTGTCGCGGGCAGCGGACTTCGGCACGGTTCCAAGCCGCGGCGCCTAGGGGGCTCCGCCCCATGAGCTTGACGTGTGGCTGCTTGTCCTGCTGTCGCATTCGAATGACCCTCCTTTACGGGGAAGAGGGAGGGGGGAACGCGTGTTCGTCTGATCGAGGCTGCTTGCGGACCGGTACGACCCCACGTGACCGCACCGTCGGAACCTGATTGAGGAAATAACCGACGGCGCGGACCTGTTCCCCTAGAACCTGGCGCCGGAATCGTAGCGGGCCATTGCTCGGTGTGCATCCACCGGCCTCAGCGCCGCCCTGCTCGGAGGCCCGTCGGGTAGCTGGTACGCCGCTAAAGCGGGGCGTACCTTGGGACGCACCGCCTCCCCCCGGGGCCGGCCTGTAGCGACTTGGTGCCCACCCCGCCCATGGAGCCTTTCGCCCGGCATTTCCGCACCGACGGGCCTATTCCAACACCCGTCGCGAAACGTGAGCGGCTGTGCGATCTCATTTGTGAAGCTCAGGCCCGTGGTCTGGCCCGTGCTCTCGATCTCTCCCAGGGCGAGCACGGACTCGCCGAGGTCGCGAACGTCGTCGAATCGAACCGTGAGCTGCATGTCGCCCTTGAAGCTCTCCCAGGCATGCCGGGCTCCGGCATGCCCGCGATACACCTCCATGAGCGCTGACCACTCCACCCCAGGGTCGTACCCCCCTATCCAGGCGTCGAAGTCGTCCCGGTTCCACGCCTCCGCTCCCCGCTTGATGGTTTCGCCGTTCTCCCCCGACATCACCCTTCGCAGTAGCGCGTCCTGCGGAGAGGAGTATCCGCGCCCGAGCACAGCGAGGCGTCGCAACCGCGGCCACCGTGCCGTGTTCTGTATCTGATGCGTCGCTCGCTGCTCGCAATCGTCGTCCCGATCGCGCTCGCCTCGGCGGCCTTCGCGCCGCGGGCTGCGGGCGCCGACTGGAGCCTGTATCCGCATCAGCCGTGGCAGAAGGTCGACGTCCCAGGGGCCCGCTGCGGCGATGGAAGCCGGTTCTCGTTCTTCTTCTCGCCCAGCAGCGCCGACCCGAACACGAACCGCGTCGTGCTGTGGTTCCCCGGGGGGGCTCGACCTCGTACGACCTCGACGGCAAGCTGAGCTCGCCGATCAACTCCCTCGCGGAGGTTCGTAACCTGCTCAGCGCCCCCGCAAGCGCGCCGACGAGCGTTCCGAAGGCGGGGGTGATGCCGTTTCTGAACCAACCGGCCAACAACGCGTTCGTCGGCAACGCCGACTGGGTCTTCCTCCCGTACTGCACTCAGGACTTCCACTCCGGAAACCGCACCGAGCCGGTCAGCTACGACTTCTCCCAGGTCCACTCGCTCGTCAACGAGATCCAGAGCCGCCTCAACGCATCCGGCTGCGCGACCAAGCGCGCGGACCTCGAGGCGAGCTACCACATCGACATCGAGGCCGCCGGCGCGTGCCCGCATGCAAACGTCACACGGGTCTCGATCGACATCTATCACGAGGGGGCGGTGAACTTCGCTCACGCGTGGCCGATGATCAAGGACAGGCTTGCGGGCAACGGCTTCGACCTCCGTCGCGCGGACGTGCTCGTCGCCGGGTCCTCCGCCGGCGGATTCGGCGCCTGGTACAACGCGTGGAGGATCGGCGACGACATCCAGCGATACCGGCACGCGCGGCTGACGATCGCGCCGATGTCAGGGTCGCCGACGACTCGGCTGTGGGACGAGAGCGCGGGAGACATCGTCAGCAACGACGCTCAGCTCGCGCAGATGAAGAATCGCCTCAGCGAGCAGGGCGTGAAGCTCCCCTGCGAGATCCGCGGCGGAGCCTACCGCTCCCGGGAGCACGATCGGTGCTACGACAATCTCGAGCTCGCGCGCCACTACAGGCATCGCTGGCCGGACCTCGACCTGCGGATCGTCCCCGTGATCAACAAGGAGGACATGATCGGCGTCGGCGGCTTCGCGGGCTTGCTCGGGAGCCCCGACTTCGGCCCGAAGCTGCTGCAGTTCTGCCGCACGGTGCAGGCCTACGGGCAGCATGCGGCCCGCATTCCGTACGTCCATCCCTGGATTGGGTGGTTGTGGGAGCGCTTTGACGGCAACCCCCGACGCGTGCACGGGTTCGCGCGAGCGGATCAGCTGGTCCCACTCGCGTCGCCGAACGGCCGACCCGGCTACGCGCCAGGCGACGGCGCGCACGGCGTGCTCGCCTATATCAACGGGATCGCCTCCCGGGATCCCGCGACGGAGCGGTTGCCGCCGATGATCGAGTATCAGCTCGCCCTCGTCGAGGATCCGTCCGACCCAGTGACGGGTCTCGACACCCGCTTCGAGGGGGATTGGGCGACCGTGGGCATCGACCCCTCCTCCTGCGACGTCGCGATCCCGCTGCATGTGGCGGGCGTGAAGAAGCAAAAGCGCAGCGGAGCCGCCAGGCTCAAGGTCGACGTCCCGGCGTTCGGGAAGCTGAAGCTGGCGCGCACGCAGAGCGTCGTGGGCGTGGGGCGAGCGGTCAAACCGGGCAGCATGGCGAGATTGCGCGTCCGGCCCCGCGGAGTGGCGAAGCGCCGGCTGCGACGTCGCGGCCACACCACGGTGCGTGCGCGGATTGCGTTCAAGCCGGCGTCGGGAGACCGGAGCACGAAGTCGAAGCGGATTCGGATCGTCAGGGCGCGGAAGCGGTAAGACGCAGCGACCGGGCGCAGGTGAGGCCGAGCGCGCCGAGTTCGGGATCCAGTGCCCGCGCCCCCTACCGAGCCGGGATACTGGCGCTGATGACTGAGAGCGACGTCGAGATCGTCCGCGAGTGGGCCGAGGCGATGGTTCGCTTCATCGGCTCCCCGGACGGGCGGGTCGAGCTCGCCGAACGGGCCAAGGGCTACATGGCGCCCGACTGCGTCTACGAGGAGGATCCGGTGTGGCCCGACGCGGGGGAGTTCCGGGGCCGCGACGCGGTGCTGCAGCGCTTCGGCGACTACGTCGAGCTCGTGCACCTCGCCGGCGCCAGCCTTGAGTCCGTCGTCGACGGCGACGGCGTCGTGCTCGTCAAGGTTCGGATCGAGATGCTCGGCAAGGGGGAGGGAACGATGATCGGGTTCCTGTGGAGCTACACGGTCCGGGTCGAGGACGGGCAGATCGTCCACTCGCGCGCCTGGTACAGGCCCGAGGAGGCGGCGCGGGCGGCGGGGCTCCCGGCCTAGCGGTCAGTTTGGGGTACACGCGGGTCTTCTGACCCGGGCGGCGCTGACACCGCCGCTCCGCCCGCGGTCGAGCACTACGCAGGCTCCGCCTGGGCGGCGCGGATCGGGGCCGGCGTCAGCGCCGCGGCCGAGATCACGAGCGCGAATGCGGCCAGCCGCGCGACGACGCCGAGCGTGTCGCTCGGCAGCGGATCGCCGAAGACGATCGGTCCTGCGGCGATCGTGAACACGTTCGCGGTAACGCTCGTTACCGCGATCACGGGCACGGCCTTGCCGATCTGGAGGCTGCGGGCCGAGATCAGCAGGCCGACGAACGAGGCGACCGCGACGATGACCGCGAGCGGGTTCAACAACACCGCTGCGGCCCCGTCACCGAGCCTGCCGCTGTCGGCCTTGATCGCGATGTCCGACGCCGCCCAGATCAGGCCCGCCGAGGCGCCGAGCAGAACGCCGGCGTGACCGGTTTCGCGCGCGAGCGCGCAGATCCCCAGCCCGAGCACGGCGCACACGCCCATGTAGGCGGCGATCGTCGCGGCGTCGTAGTGGGCGTGGGCGCCGTGGGTCCCCTCCAGCGTCGCGGCGAGGAACGTCAGCCCGGCGGCGGCGAGCGCGACCCCGATCCACTCGCGCTGGGTGACCGAGTGCGCAAACAGCTTGTCGGCGACCACGGTCAGCAGCACGAGCCCTCCGGCAATCACAGCCTGGACGAGCGAGATCGGCGCCAGCGAGAGCGCCGCGACGTGGAACAGCCACGCGCCCATCGCGATCACGATCCCGAGCGTGTACCAGCGCGACCGGAACAGCCGCAGCGAGCTGCGGATCGGCTCGCGCCAGCGGACGTCCGGGGACTCGACGGCCCCGCGATGCTTGTAGAGAAAGCCGACGACCGAAGTGAACGCCGTCGCGAGCGCGAACAGCAGGCCGAGCTCGATGCCGAGGCTCAACTCAGGCCGCCGCCGGCGGGGGTCGCTCGTCCTCGGGCCCCTTGTCGCCCGGACGCCCGCGCTCGAGGGCCCGCTCGAGCTCCTGGTCGAGCTGGATCGCGCGAATCGCGTGCTCGTCGGGAAGCTTCGCGAGAACCTCCTCGATCACGCCGCCAACGTCGGATTCCTCGTGCCCGAAGTCGTCGCGCAGCGAGTGCAGCGCGGTGTAGGTGATCTTCAGCTGGGCCGGAGTGAGCTGGACGTGGTACTGGAACTCGCTTGGCGGCCCGGACTCGGACTCGGTCTCGCTCATCAGCTGATCGTAGGGGGGACGCGCGCCGGCGGCCGCGCCGCGACTAGCTCGGCGCCTCGGCGGAGGCCGGCTCCGCGGTCTCCCGCTGCGCCTCCGTGGCGAGCTCGGCGATCGAGCTCTCGATCCCGTCGGCGATCAGCTCGACGTCGTCCATCGAGTCGTAGTCGGCGAGCAGCCCGAAGTCGATGCCGCCGTTGTAGCTCATGATCGCGATCGCGAGCGCGTGGTGCTCGGGCAGGAACGCGACCGGGAACACGTCCTCGAGCTCGCGGCCGAGCACGTAAAGCGGCATCTGCGGCCCTGGGACGTTGGTGACGATGACGTTGAACAGCCGCGTCGAGAAGTTGAGCCGCGATGCCTGTGCGAGCAGGGTCGGCGGGGCGAAGTCGTTGAAGCGTGAGATCACCTCGGCGCCGAGCGCCTGCTTCGAGCCCTTGACGTCCTCCATTGACGAGCGCACCGCCTGCAGCCGCTTGACCGGGTCCTTGATGTAGACCGGAAGCGGGCCGCGCACGGCGGCGATCCGGTTGCCGAGCGCGCCATGCTCGTCCTCTGCCCGGATGCTGACCGGGACGAGGGCCCGCAGCTCGAGCCCATCGGTCCGAACCCCGCGCGAGCCCAGCCACCTCCGCAGCGCACCGGCCACGACCGCGAGGACGACGTCGTTGACCGTCCCGGTGAGAGCGTTCTTGATTCGCTTGAACTCCTCGAGGTCGCTGCGCACCCAGACGAACCGCCGGTGCGAGCCGATCTCGGTGTTGAGCGGGACCTCGGGTGCGGGGTTCGCGAACGCCCACGCGACCTCGCCGACCGCCTCCGCCGCCTCGCTCAGCTGGTCGATCGCGGGGCCGGGATGCTCGATCGCGGACTCGAGCCGGCGAGCGATTCGCAGCGGCGTCTCCAGCAGCCCCTCGACCCCGCGCGCGACGAGGTCGGTCTGCGAGGGCTCCGGCTCGGGGATCCACTCGCGCTCCGGCTCCGACGGCTCGGGGATCGGCTTCACGTCGAACAGCACCGTTGCGATGTCGACGCCGGAGACCCCGTCGACGACGGCGTGGTGGGTCTTGCTGATCAGCGCGAAGCGGCTGCGCTTCAGGCCCTGGACCAGCCACAGCTCCCACAGCGGCTTCGTGCGGTCGAGCTGCTGTGAGAACAGGCGCCCGGTGATCTTGCGCAGCTGGTCCTCGGTCCCCGGGGCAGGCAGCGCCGAGTGGCGCACGTGGTACTCGAGGTTGAAGTTGGCATCGTCGACCCAGAACGGCCGTCCCATCTCGAACGCCGGGACCGCGAGCTTCTGGCGGAACCGGGGGACGAGGTGGAGGCGCGAGTTGACGTGCTCGAGCAGGTCCGTGTAGGTGGGCGGCGGGCCCTCGAAGATCAGCGCCGCGCCGACGTGCATGTGGCTCGCCGAGGTCTCCTGGGTAAGGAACGAGGCGTCGATCGCGCTGAGGCGGTCCATGTGTCCTTGAGACATGCGTGGCACCCTATCGCTCGTCGTGAGAAAGGCAACTTGCCTGCTAATCGCGCTCTCGGCGGGGCTCGCCGCCGCCGCCGCGTGCATTGTTGGATGTGGGGGCGGCTCGAGCTCGAGCACACCGAGCTCGTCGGCGGCGTTCGACCAGCGCCGGGCGTTCGAGGACCTCAAGTCACAGGTCGCGTTCGGTCCGCGGCCCGCGGGATCGGCGGCGAACCGGCGCCAGGCTCGCTTCCTTGCTCGCCGGCTGCGCGGGTTGGGCGCCCGCGATGTCCGCATCCAGCGGCCGCACCGAAACGTCGTCGCGAGGATTCCCGGGACCGAGCCCGGGACGATCGTCATCGGCGCCCACCACGACACCAAGTCCGGGATCCCGGGCTTCGTCGGCGCCAACGACGGCGCCTCCGGCGTCGCGGTCGCGCTCGAGCTCGCGCGCCGGCTCGCGCCACGCGTCCAAGGGCCGTCGGTCGAGATCGCGCTGTTCGACGCCGAGGAGGCGCCCGGCAACTCGAGCTTCGCGGCGCGTGGAGACCGCGGCTCGCGCCAGTTCGTGCGCTACGCACGTGACGGGAAGCAGGGATCGCCGCGACTCGCGGACGTGCGCGCGATGGTGCTCCTCGACATGGTCGGCGACTGTGACCTGCGGATCCCGCGCGAGTCGAACTCCGACGCCGGGCTGTACGGCGATGTTGCCGCCGCGGGCGACGCGCGCGCGTTCACGGGGACCGACGGCGCGGTCGACGACGACCACATCCCGTTCGAGGACGCCGGAATCCCCGCCCTCGACCTGATCGACTTCGACTACGGGCCCGGGCCGACGCCCGGGGCCTGGTGGCATACGCCGAAGGACCGCCTCGACAAGGTGTGCCCGTCGAGCCTCGGGACCGTCGGCCGCGCCGTGCTCGGGGCGCTTCCGGCGATCGGCTCGCGCTAACCGGGCCGGTCGAGCTTGCGCTTCAGGGTCACGATCCGGACGTAGGCGCGCTCGAGGTTGGCGCGGTTGAGCTTGCCCTGCTTGACCGCGCGCTGGAGCTGCCCGGTCACCTGCGGTATCGGGTCGGTGCGTGCGTAGAGCAGTAGGTCGACGCCGGCGTGCGCCGCCGGGACGGCCGCCTCGACCGGCGTCAGCTTTGCGGCGCGGATCGCCCCGGCCTCGAGGTCGTCGCTGATCACGACGCCGCCGAAGCCGAGCTTTCGGCGCAGCAGCCCGTCGACGATCTGCGGCGCGAACACCGCCGGGCCGTGCCCGCCGTAGGCGGGATAGGTCGCGTTCGAGACCATCACGACCGCGATGCCGGCCGAGATCGCGGCCTTGAACGGCTCAAGCTCGCGCGAGAACTCCCGCTTCGTCTCGGCGACGACGCTGGCGCCGAAGTCGGTGTCGTTGGGCGCCGATCCGAGGCCGGGGAAGTGCTTCGCGGTCGCCGCCACGCCGCCGGCGGCGAGCCCATCCGCGAACGCGGTCCCGAGCTTGGCGACGGTTCTCGGGTTGTCGCCGAACGAGCGCGCGGCGATGAACGAGCTCGACGACCGCGGGACGTCGAGGACGGGCGCGAGGTCGGCCGTGAACTCGAGCCGGCTGAGATAGCGCCCGGTCTTGCGACCTTCGCTACGCGACTGCCCGGCGCTGCCGCTCGCCGCGATCTGACGCGGTGAGCGGGTCGGGGGACCCGCTGGAAGCCGCTTGATCAGCCCTCCCTCCTGGTCGATCGCGACGAGAAGCGAGGGATTGTGGCCCGCGTGCGCCGCCTTCTGGAGCTTCGAGATTTGCTTCGCGAGCAGCTTCGGGTTCTGGCTCGTGGGCGGGAACGCGATCACACCCCCGATCGACCCCTCGCGCGCCGCCCGCAGCAGCTGTGGCGTCGCGGTGCCGGCCATGTGGACCATCAGCCGCTGTCCCACGAGGCGCTTGACGGGGACGTCGCTCGCGTCGACGCCGCCGCCGGACCCTCCGCCGTCGAACACAGCCTTTCCGCCGAGGTAGACCACCGCGGCGACGGCCACGAGCACGGTTAGCGCGGCCAGCCGGCGGCGGCGGTAAACGGACTGGCGCAGTCGGCGGCGCGGACGCCGCCGGCTGGCGGCCGGTGAGCGTCGAGTGGCCATCCTCCGCCCCTCAAACGTAGCTCGCCGCGGGGCGCCTGGGTACCCTTTGTGCGTGCTCTCCGCCGCCTCAGGCACGGCCCCGAAGCGGGTTCTTCTCGCAGCGCCGCGCGGCTACTGCGCCGGCGTCGACCGCGCAGTCCAGACGGTTGAGCTTGCGCTCGAGCAATACGGGCCGCCCGTCTACGTGCGCAAGGAGATCGTCCACAACAAGCACGTCGTCGAGCAGCTGACCGAGCGCGGCGCGATCTTCGTCGACCAGGAGACCGAGGTCCCCGAGGGGGAGCTCGTCGTCTTCTCAGCCCACGGGGTCGCCCCGAGCGTGCACGAGAACGCCGCCGTGCGCAGTCTGCGGACGATCGACGCTACGTGCCCGCTCGTGACCAAGGTCCACGTCGAGGCGCGCAAGTTCGCCGACGACGACTACACGATCGTGCTCATCGGCCACGAGGGCCACGAGGAGGTCGAGGGGACGACCGGCGAGGCGCCGAAGAACATCGTCCTCGTCCAGACCGAGGAGGACGCCGACCGGCTCGAGATCTCCGATCCCGACCGCGTCGCCTACATCACGCAAACGACGCTCTCGGTTGACGAGACGACCGCAATCATCGCGCGGCTCAAGGAGCGCTTCCCGAACATCGTCGGCCCGAAGACCGACGACATCTGTTACGCGACGACGAACCGTCAGCAGGCGGTCAAGCAGCTCGCCCGCGAATGCGAGCTCGTGCTCGTGATCGGGTCGCGCAACTCGTCGAACTCGAACCGGCTCGTCGAGGTCGCGCGTGAGCACGGCGCGCGCTCACACCTGATCGACAACTCGCTTCAGGTCGAGGAGGACTGGCTTGAGGACGTCGAGACCGTCGGCGTCACCTCCGGCGCGAGCGCCCCCGAGGAGCTCGTCTCACAGCTCGTCGACTTCTTCCGCGATCGCGGCGCCGCCGAGGTCTGCGAGCTCCGCGTCGTCGACGAGGACGTGCGGTTCATGCTCCCCCGCGACATCCGGCCGACGGCCCCCGCCGCCCGGTAGCTCGTCAGGGGCCCGGCGGGCCTGGGTCGAAGCTCACCGACCAGATCCGCACGCCCCGGGCGGGCCGCAGCGCAACCTCGTGGCGCCCGCTGGTCGGATACGCGGCGAGCTCGTATAAGCCCGGCCCGTCGACCCTGACCGAGCCCGGCGGCGAGCCGTCGATCGCGACCGCGATCTCGCCCGGCCCGTCGGCTGCGGCGTGCGCGCCCGCGCCCTCGTATTCGACCTCGAGCGCCGGGTCGTCTGCCGTCGGCTCCCACGGCGCCTCGAGCGAGCCGCCGGGGAAGACCTCGTCGCTCGGCGGGACGACGAGCGCGCCGGGCTCGTCGCTCGGCCGCATCGGCTCGACTCGCTCGGGGAGCTCGGCGTCCGGCCGCGTTTCGAGCACGAGCTCGCGGATCGCCCGCTCGGTCGCCGCGTACTCGCCCTCGCCGAAGTGGAACCAGCGCAGCGCGCCTCCCTGGCCCCACAGGAACAGCGACGGCCAGCCGCGGCAGCCGTAGTCGTGCCAGATCGCGTGGTCGCTGTCGACCGCGACCGGGTGCTCGACGCCGAGGCGCTCGCAGGCGCGCGCGACCGCGTCGGGGGACGCGCTGATCGCGAGCCGCGGCGAGTGGACGCCGAGCGTGACGAGGCCTGCGTCCTGGTAGCCGGCGCTCCACGCGTTCACGTACGGGAGCGCGCGGATGCTGTTCAGCTGCGTGAGCTCGAAGAAGTTGACGAGGACGGGGCCGGCGGCGGTCAGCCGCTCGGCCTCGGCGGGCTCGTCGCCGATCCAGCGCGTGCCGGGCCGGACCGGGGGGATCGCGATGTCGAGCGTCTCGGGGCGCATCGGGACCGCGAGGATTCCAGAAGCTATGCTGCGGCGGGCCGGGGTCGACGACCCGGCGTGATCGTGATAGGCAAGTCCTTCAACGGGGAGGTTCGGAGTTGAGCACCGTATGGGAGCGGATCGAGGAGAGCCGCAGCCGCTGGAACGTTCTCACCCATCCCTTCTACCAGCGCTGGTCCGCCGGCGAGCTCAGCCGCGAGGACCTCGGCCGCTACGCGGGCCAGTACCGCCACGCCGTGCGCGCGATCGCGACGATCAGCGACGCCGCCGCGGAGGCCGCGCCGGCGCGGCCCGAGCTCGCCGAGCACGCCGCCGAGGAGCGCGCGCACGTCGCTCTCTGGGACGGCTTCGTGACCGCGGTCGGCGGGCGGACCGACGCTGCGCCGACGCCCGAGACTGAGGAGTGCGTCGCCGAGTGGACCGTGGATGCGAGCCTGATCGGCTCGCTAGCGCGGCTGTACGCGATCGAGAGCGGCCAGCCGGCGATCTCGCGCACGAAGAGCGAGGGCCTGGCGCGGTTCTACGGGCTGGACGGCGGCGAGGGCACGGAGTACTTCCGCGTCCACGAGCGCCTCGACCACGAGCACTCGACGCAGGCCCGCGAGCTGATCGAGGAGCTCGCGGCCGAGGACGACGAGGACCGCATCGTCACCGCCGCGGAGAGCGCGTTCCGAGCCAACTGGCGCCTGCTAGACGGCGTCTGACCCGCGCGCGGCGATGAGGCGCCGCGACCGCGTGCTCGGGATCGTGCTCGGGATCGTGCTCGGGATCGCAATCGTCGCGCTGTTCCTGTCCCTGGGCAGCGAGAACACCGTCGACGCGCCGCGGATCAACCACCAGACCACCCAGGCCGCTCCGGTCCAGAATCGCGAACACTAGAATCTCGGCCCGCGTGAGCACGAGAGCCAGGATCGGACTCATCGGGGGCGTTGTCGCGGTCGCGGTTGTCCTATTCGTTGTCCTCAACAGCGGCGGGGGCGGGAGCGACACGACCGAGCCGGGTGGCAAGCCGCCCGTGATCCGCGTCGAGGGCGCAAAGCCGGTCGGAGGCATCCAGGACGTCTCCGTCGATCAGCCGAATCCGATCCGCTTCAAGGTCATCTCCGACACCGCGGGCGACGCACACCTGCACGGCTATGAGATCGAGAAGCCAGTCAAGAAGGGAGGCAGCGTCGCGTTCGATGTCCCGTCGAAGCTCGAGGGTCAGTTCGAGCTCGAGCTTCACATCGGCGGCAGTGAGACGAACGCGGTTCAAATCGCCGAGGTGCGCGTGAACCCTTCGTGATTCCGGCGCCGGTGATCCCGTTCGCGCACGCCCTGGTCGGCCGTCAGGACCTGCCGATCCCCGCTTGGCTGTTCGCGTGGGGCGCCTCGGTCGTCCTGATCGTCTCCTTCGTCGTGCTCGCGACGAGCTGGCGCACCGCCCGCCTGCAGGAGGAGGAATGGCGTCCTCTCGACGCCTGGCTGTCGCGGATCGTCCTCAATCGCGGCCTCGCCGTCGTCCTCGGCGCTGCGTCCGTTTTCCTACTCGGGTTCGTCGTCTACACGGGGTTGGACGGGACCGTCTCGCCCGACCGCAACTTCTCACTCACATTCGTCTTCGTCACCTTCTGGCTTGGCTTTGTGATCATCAGCGTGGCGTTCGGCGACGTCTTCCGGGTGCTGAGTCCGTGGAGGGCGATTGGGCGCACCGTCTCCGGCGCGTTCTCGAAGATCGCGGGAGCACCGGCACCGTCGCCGCTGCGCTACCCGGAGTGGCTGGGCGTGTGGCCGGCCGTGGTCGGCCTGGTTGCCTTCGTGTGGTTAGAGCTCGTCTACGGTCGCAGTGGCTTCGCGACCGCAGGCCTGCCCCCGCGCTCGCTGGCGATCGCCGTTGTCGTTTACTCGGGGATCACCTTCGTCGGCATGTTCCTGTTCGGGGTCGAGAAGTGGAATTCGCGCGGCGAGATCTTCTCGGTCTATCTCGGCATGTTCTCGAGGATCTCGCCGTTCGAGGTACGCGAGGGCCGGCTCGGCCTGAGAAAGGCGCTGACCGGCCTGCCCAACTGGCCGATCCTCCCGGGGTCGGTCGCGCTCGTTCTCGCCTCGATCGGCGGTACCGCGTTCGACGGGGCGCAGGAGGGCGCACTCAACAGCCCGATCTCGAGCACCTTCAACTGGCTGTTGGACCGCGGGGTCAACGCGACCGAGGCGTTCAGGCTCAGCAGCACGCTGTTTCTGCTGATCATGCTCGCGTTCGTCGCCGCGATCTACTGGCTCGGAGTGCGCGGAATGCAGAGCGTTCCGGGCTCTCCCTCAGTCGACCGCCTCGGGAGGCTGTTCGCGCACAGCTTCGTCCCGATCGCGCTCGCCTACCTGACGGCGCACTACTTCAGCCTGTTCGTGTTCCAGGAGCAGGCCCAGTTCACCTACCTGCTCTCCGATCCCCTGGGCGACGGGTCGAACCTGTTCGGAACGGCCACGTCCGGCATCGACTACAGCCTGATCGGAGCCAAGGGGGTCTGGTACGTCCAGGTCGCGGCGCTCGTGATCGGGCACGTGACCGCGCTCGCGCTCGGCCATGACCGCGCTCTGGTCGTCTACAGGAAGCCCGAGGAAGCGACGCAATCCCAGTACTGGATGCTCGCGCTGATGGTCGCGTTCACCTGCTTCGGCCTCTACCTGCTCTCGCAGGGGAACAGCTGAGTGGGGGCGGGCGGTCGCAAGACCGCCCGCCCCCACAACGCCGACCGGCCTACGCGGGGCGCCGCGAGCGCACCAGCGCTGCGCCGCCGGCCACCAAGCCGAGCGCACCGAGGATCAGGGCCGCTATCCCGAGGCCCTTGCTCGCCTTGTCGCCTCCGCTCGAGGACGACTGGGCTGTGGTGCCCTGGCCCGGCGGCGGTGGACCAGCCTCGGTACCTGCGACGTCCTGCAGGGTGCCCTTCGCCGCCGTTACGTCGATCGTCGGCGCCGGGTGCTCGGAATCGGGTGGGCCGATCCAGCGCACGGTCGGAGCCTTGTCGTAGTACTGGACCGTCTTGAAAGTCAGCACCTTTCCGGGCTGGTCGTCCGGGATCTCGGTCAGGATCGGGAAGTTCTGGAACCCGCCCGGCGGGATCTTCCCCTCTTGTCCGTTCCCGGTCCAGATGATCTCCCGGACCTCTTCGCTCGTCGTGCCGTCCTCCGTCTTGACCGGCTTCGCGAGCTTGCGGGTCAGGACCTTCGCGGTCCAGCCGGGGATCGGCTCGGTCGAGATGTCGAGAAAGCCGGGCGGCACCTGCACCGCCAGCTTGGTCGTGTTCGCGTTGTCGGTTTCGTTCGGAACCCGGATATCCAGTGTCGCGTTCGCTCCAGCCGGCAGCTCATTCGGGTGCAGGCTGACGTGCGCTTCCGCGCTCGCCGCCAGGACCCCGAACGCCGCGGCCGACGCCGCAAACGCGGCGATCAACTTGCTGCGCATCTGTGACTCCTTGTCTGTTCAAGGTTGGCCTGGATAAGGCGCCGCCCAACCTGCGTTGCGGCGCCCGTCAGCCGGGCGGGGCGCGGCCAGCGAGCGCGGTCGCGAGCAGCAGGCCCCCGCGCGGCTCTAGCGCGATCCATCCGCGCGACGCAGACCGGGGTGCGGCGCGGGGACGCAGGAGCTGGACGGAACGCACTGCGCGGCGCGCCAGCACCCGGGCGCCCGGGTAGCAGCCGCGCGACAGGGTCGCGAAGATCAGCAGCGCGGGCGCGAAAGACAGCGCAAGCGTGAGCAGCCAGCCCGTCATCGAATCGGCACGTCGAAATCGTGGGTGTACTCGTTGAACGTCGACACTCGCACCGTGACCTCGATCCGCCAGGTTCCGGGCACGTTGAGAAGGGCGTTGGTCACCGTGTAGTGGCCGGGTCCGGACTTCTCCGGCTGCAACGTCAGCGGCCCGATGCTCTTGTCCTCCTGGCTTGCGGTTACATCGAGCTCCTTCGTCTTCGTGTACGGAGCACCGCTGACCGAGTCGAACAGGTACAGGTGGACCTCGTTCGCTCCGACCCTCCCCGGGTCCACGGTCATCTCGAACTCCGTCGGGCCGACGGTGGCGCTGGTCGAGTAGGGCCCCGATTGCGCGCTCACCGGGGGCGCATAACTGGCGAGCGCTCCGGTGACTCCGAGCACGACGACGAGGAGCGCGACCTCGGCCCGGAGAGCGCGGCGCAAGAGCAGGCCCGCGCGGCCGGGCGACTCGCCGCCGTCAGCGATTCGCTTCATGCTCGGAATCGAGCTGCGGCGGTGGTAGGCGCCGATACCGATCAACGCGAGCAGGAGCACGAACTTGATCAGGACCGCCCGCCCGTAGCCGGTGTCGATCAACGCGCTCGGGTGCCGTACGAGGACATAGGCCTGGAGCAGTCCGGTCGCGAGGATCGCTATGACCGAGATCAGCGCGACCCGTGAGAAGCGCGCGAGCGTCGCCGCGAGCAGGCGGCTGCGATCGGCCGGCTCGAGCTCACGCGTGGCGCGGGGGACGACGAACAGAAGCGCCGCCAAGCCGCCGATCCAGACCGAGATCGCGGCGACGTGGATTGCGTTCGCCGAGAAGACGAGTGCGACGGGCGATTGTGTGCTCCCATGCCCCGAGAGCGCGGGGACGAGAACCAGGTAAGCGAGCGGAACGGCCAGCGGGACGAGGCGAGGGGCTGCGCTCCGGGCCATCGGCGGAGCCGCGCCCGTGGCCCCGAGCTCGGCGGTCCGCAAAGCGAGCGCCGACCCGCGGGGGCCGCGAAGCAGAAGCGGCACCAGGAGGCCGACGCCGGCCCAAGCGATCACCGCGAGCCCCCAGATCGTCCCGAACCTGGTCGTAAGCTCCTCGCGGATTATCGAGGACTTCAGGGCGTCGAACCCGGAGACGCCCGCGGACTCAGCCGCCTCGAGCACGATGCCGGCCGCGGCGCTGAGCAGACCCGCGATCACGGCCGCGAGCAGCAGCGTACGCAGCCGTCTCGAGAACGCCTCCGCGGCGCGCGCCCACGCACGCTCAGGCCCGGCGACGATCGCGAGCCCGGGCAGCCACGCGAGGAGCAGGAAGGCGAGGCCCCCGACTGCGAGCGCGACGGAGGCGTATTGGAGCGCCCGCGCGGTCCCGAACGCCACCTCCGTCGTCGTTCCCGAGCCGCCGCCGCCGACGAGCTGCGCGACGGTCGACTTCGGTGCCTTCCCGGGCTTGCCGATCGAGAACACGTACCCGCTGGAGACGATGTGACCATCGGCGGAGACCACCCTGTAGGTCGCCGTGTAGCTCCCGTCCGGGAGATTCGGCTTCAGATGCACGCCGATCCGCGGACCCGAGTTGTTTGGGTGGAAGGCATCGCCCTCGTCGACACGCGTGCCGCTCGCGTCGAAGACCTGAACGGCCCCGAAGTTCCCCTCGACCGGCTCGTCGAAGCGGAAGATGACCGCCTTCGGCTCCTGCTTCACCGTCTCGCCGCGCTGCGGCGAGGTCCCCTCGAGCGTCGCGTGCCCCTGCGCCGCCGCGGGCAGCGCGAGGCACGCGAGCACGACCAGGCCGGCGATCGTCCGCGAACGGGCTACCAAGCCTCTCGCGCCTCCTTCGCTGAGTCGGCCTTGGGATCCGGCTCTTGCGGCTCGTTGCGCCGTCGGCGCCGAACGAACAGCACGAGTGCGATCGAGCCGATCACGATCACCGCGCCGATGATCAGGAACGGAAGCTTCGACGTGTCCGCAGGCCCGACCCAGAACAGCGTGCCGTCGATGTCCCCTCGCTTCGAGTCGACGCTGAGCGGGACCTTGTAGTTGAAGATCTTCGTCTTCTTGTGGGTGTCCGTGACCTGCTGCGGCGTGTTCCGCGCCATGTAGTGCATGCGGTGGTCGTGCCACGTGAACGTCCCCGTCTTGTCGATCGTCTTCCACTGCGGAGGATCCTTCGGATTGGCCGACTTGGGCACCGTGACCCCGCCGAAGCGCTCCTCGTTGAGATAGGCCGCGGGTGAGCGGTGGTTGACCTGGACGGTGCCGTTGCGGAGGATCCGGGCGTACGGCTCGTGCTCGTAGCCGTAGATCACCACGGTGTGGTTCCCGTGATCGGTCAGCTGGAAGTAGCTGTCGTAATCGAGGACCTGGAACTTGACCCCCGGCACCTTCGGATGGACACTGTCGATCACCGAGCGGTAGTCCGGGTTGCCCCCGTGGGCGCTCGCTATGGGCGAGAAGGCGGCGAGGGCCAGTACGGCCACGCACACCGCCCGCGCGATGCGGTTCATTTCTCTCCTTCGGTAGCTGAACGGGCCCGGGGCCGTCAGCCCGGGCTCTAGGTGCTCGCCGCTATGCCCGGTGGACCGCGACCCGCCAGCCGTCGCGAGAGAGGATTAGGTGAAGGAAGTAGAGCCGAGCGCGGTCGCCGTCGGAGCCGCGGCGGGCGCGGCGTGACCGGCCGCGGGAGCCCGGATGCGGCGACCAGGTTGATTGTCCGGCGGGCGGCCGTGAGCAGGACCGCGAGCAGGCCTCCGACGCACACGGCCGCCGGGACGCTCCACAGGCCGCCGTCCCCAAACACCCCGCCTATCCCGGCCGGGTGCCCGGACGCGAAGATGCCCTCGAGCGTCTCCTGCCCGACATAGATCAAGAGCAGCCCGGACGCGGCGAAGAGCCACAGCCGCGTGATCGAGCCGGGTCGCCGCGCACCACGGCCCGTGCGCCGGGCCGCGGCGAGCCGGCAGAGGAAGGCGCCGAGGGCGAGAGCGGCGAGGAAGACGATCAGCGGCGTGATCGGGCTCAGGTACTGATGGCCCTGTTGGTACAGCGCGCGACCGGCTCCGCCGCCGAAGGTCAGCAGGTATCGAAGCTCGTGCACCAGCATCGCCGCCAGTGGCACAAGCAAGGCCCCGGTCGACCCAGGCAGCCATCGCCGGGAGCTCGGTGCCAGTCCCATCCGGGACCATCATAGGCACAGCGGGTGAACAGCTGCGTCGGGCTCACTCAGGGCGTCGCCGCTAGCCGCTCTGCATATCGCGCAGCGCGCGCGAAAGGCGAATCACCGCCGGACGGTCGAATTCCGACTCCAGGAGCACGACCACGTTCGCCGCGCGGAAGCACAGCAGCGTGCCGGCGTTCTCGCAGCGGGTGAACTCACCCGTGGCGGTGTCGGCGCTGTCGGTGGCGCGGATCGTGCCCGAGGAGCCCTCGGGGATCGCGCCCGCGGCGGCGGCGCCGGTGGGGGGAGGGGGAGTGCCCTTCGAGCTCACGGCGTAGAGCTTCGCGCGGGGGTCGCTCGCCGTCAGTTGCTGTCCGAGGCGCAGCTGGGCGCCGTGCCGGTTCGCGTCCTTGACGAACTCTTGGGCGGTGAAGGTGCGCTCGCTCTTGCCGCAGGCGCCGAGTGCTAGCGCGGCCGCGGCGGGCAGCGCAGCCAGGGCTACTTCGCGGCGGAGGATCGCTTGCCTGTCTCCTGGCGCTTCGCGCGCCGGTCGGCGATCGCGTTGCGGCCGATGATGAACACGACGACGATCACCGGTGCAAGGTAGAGCGCTCCGAGCGCCCAGTGCCCGGCGTGGGCGACCGGGATCACGTCGGCGCGCGCTCGGCGAGGATCGCGGCAAGCCGCGCCTCGAGAGCGGCCGAGAGCTCGTCGCGGATCGCGCCCTCGGGGACGCGCTGGACGAGCGACTGAAGGAAGCCGTCGATGATCAGGCGCGTAGCCTCGCCCTCCCCGAGGCCGCGCGCGCGCAGGTAGAAGAGCTGCTCACGGTCGACCTGGGCCACGGCGGCGGCGTGGGTGCAGCGGACGTCGTCGGCCTCGATCTCGAGCCCCGGGATCGCGTCCGCGTGGGCGGCGGTCGAGAGCAGCAGGTTGCGGCTCTCCTGGAAGGCGTCGGTCTGCTGCGCCCCGGGGTCGACGCGGATCATCCCTCGCCACACCGCCGTCGCGCGCTCGCCGAGCACGCCGCGGAAGGCGAGGTCCGAGGTCGTGTGCGGCTCCGCGTGCTCCTGCGTCGTGTCGTAGTCGAGGTGCTGGCTTCCGGTGCCCGCATAGGCGCCCGTCACCTTCGCGCTCGAGCCGCGTCCGGCGAGCTTGGTCTCCATCCGCACCTTCCCGCGCGCCGAGCCGAACCCGAGCGCCAGCCATTCGAGTGATGCGTCGCGCGCGAGCTCGGCGCGCTGCGTGGCGAACACCCAGCTCCTCACCGACAGCTCCTGCTGCGAGACGTAGCGCAGGCTCGCCCCGGGACCGACGACGAGCTCGACGACGCCGTTGAACAGGCCCTCGTCCTCGTTTCCGCCGGAGCGGTAGCGCTCCCAGACCTCGGCCTCGGCGCCGTCGTCGAGCACGATCAGCGTCCGCCAGCTGAGCGCCGTGCGCTCCCCGTCGAGGACGCCCTCGACCTCAATCGCCTCTTCGAGGCGCACTCCACTCGGCACGTAGAGGAACAGGCCGGGGCTCCAGTCGGCGTCGTTGCGGGCGACGAACGGGTCCTCGGTAGCGACGAGCGAGCCGAGATGCTTCCGCACGAGCTCGGGGTGACGCTCGATTGCCTCGGTGAGCGGCAGCGCAATCGCCTCGCCGGGCGCCTCGGGGACGCTCGGCACGCCGTCGGCGGCCGGCTCGTAGGCGTCGAGATCGAGCTCGGAGAGGTCGGTGAACTCCCACCCCTTGGCCTTCTGGTCGGGAAGCGGGAGCTCGCCGCAAGCGACGCGCCGCGCCGCCGGCGCTCCGTCAACCACTCCGGCTCGGCTGTGCTCGCGGGCGCCGCAGCGCCGTCAGCCAATGCTTCCTTCCATCTGCAGCTCGATCAGGCGGTTCATCTCGACCGCGTACTCCATCGGAAGCTCCTTCGTGATCGGCTCGATGAAGCCGTTGACGATCGTCTTCGACGCCTCCTCCTCGCTGAGCCCGTGGGCCTGGAGGTAGAACAGCTGCTCCTCGCCGATCTTCGACACGCTCGCCTCGTGGCCGACGTTGGCGTCGTTCTCGTCGATGCGGATCGTCGGGTAGGTGTCCGAGCGCGACTCCTCGTCGAGCAGCAGCGCGTCGCAGACGACCTTCGAGCGCGCCTCCTTGGCGCCCTTTGCGACCTCGAGCAGGCCGCGGTAGGTCCCGCGCCCGCCGTCCTTCGAGATCGACTTCGCGAAGATCGACGACGTCGTCTTCGGCGCTCCGTGGATGATCTTGCCGCCCGCGTCCTGGTGCTGGCCGTTGCCGGCGAACGCGATCGAGAGGATCTCGCCGTGCGCCTCGGGCCCGAGCAGGTAGATCGAGGGGTACTTCATCGTCAGCTTCGAGCCGAGGTTGCAGTCGACCCACTCCATCGTCGCGCCCTCCTGGGCGATCGCGCGCTTGGTGACGAGGTTGTAGACGTTGGTCGACCAGTTCTGGACCGTCGTGTAGCGGACCTTCGAGCTCGGCTTGGCGACGATCTCGACGACCGCCGAGTGCAGCGAGTCGGTCGAGTACACGGGGGCGGTGCAGCCCTCGATGTAGTGCACGTCCGAGCCCTCCTCGGCGATGATCAGCGTGCGCTCGAACTGGCCCATGTTCTCGGTGTTGATCCGGAAGTAGGCCTGGAGCGGCATCGCGACCTTGACGCCCGCGGGCACGTAGACGAACGACCCGCCCGACCACACGGCCGAGTTCAGCGCCGCAAGCTTGTTGTCGTTCGGCGGGATCACCGTCGCCCAGTGCTCGCGGACGAGGTCCTCGTGCTCGCGCAGGCGCGGTGTCCATGTCGGTGAAGATCACGCCCTGCGCCTCGAGCTGCTCGTTGACCTGGTGGTAGACGACCTCGGACTCGTACTGGGCGCCGACGCCGGAGAGGAACTTGCGCTCCGCCTCGGGGATGCCGAGGCGGTCGAAGGTGTTCTTGATGTCGTCGGGGACCTCGTCCCAGCTGCGGCTGTTCTTCTCCGAGGCGCGGACGAAGTAGTGGATGTCGTCCCAGTCGATCTGACCGAGGTTCCCGCCCCAGGTCGGCGTCGGGCGGGACTCGAAGTGCTCGAGCGCCTTGAGCCGGAACTCGCGCATCCACTCGGGCTCGTCCTTGTACTCGGAGATCGACTCGACGACCTCGCGCGAGAGACCCTTCGGCGCCTTGTACGCGTAGCCGGTCTCGGGGTCGTGGAAGCCGAACTTCTCCGCGTAGTCGGAGCCGATCTCCTTCAGCGCCTCCTGCTCGGCGAGCTTCGAGTCGCTCTTCGTCGTGTCGGTCGTTGCCATCAGTCAATCTCCAGCTTCACTTCGCCGTCCTCGATCCGAGCCTTGAAGGTCTCGACGGGGACGTAGGCGGGCAGCGTCTTCGGCTTACCTGTCCGAACGTCGAACAGCGAGCCGTGGCGGGGGCACTCCACTGTACAGGCGGTGGGGTCGAACTCCCCTTCGGCGAGCGGGCCGTCATCGTGCGAGCAGCGGTCCTCGATCGCGTACAGCTCGCCCTCGGCGTCTCGGAAGACGCCGATCTTGCGCCCGTCGGCCTCGATGAGGCGCATCGAACCCTCCGGCAGCTCATCGGCTGTGCAGACGTTGACGGTCGTTGCCATTTCCGTTGTGGTCATTGTGCGCGTAGTCACGTTAATCCTAGTCCGCAAGTCGGATTTTAGCGGGACGGTGGGACCGACCCGACGGTCGAAACTAGTCTCTGCCGGTGGCGTACCCGAAGATCGCGGTCGTAATCCCGGCCTGGAACTCGCTCGACGACCTGCGTCCGTGCCTGGACTCGCTCGCTGCGCGGGACGAGGTCGAGGTCGAGACGTTCGTCGTCGACAACGGCTCGGTCGACGGAACGGTCGCCTTCCTCGAGGAAGCCGGCGTCGCGCATCTCGCGCTGCCTCAGAACCTTGGGTTCGCGCGCGCGGTCAACATCGGCGTCCTGCGCACCACCTCGCCGCTGGTCGCGGTCCTGAACGCCGACACCGTGCTCGAGTCCGGCGCGCTCTCGCGGCTCGCGGCGAGGCTCGAGGGGGCGGAGGGGGCGCTTGGCGGCGTGCAGCCGCGGATCCTCCAGCTCGACTCCGAGGGGCCCGGCGATCCCGACGACCCCGATGCCGTCGTCTACAGCCTCGGGCAGGCGCTGAGGAGCGACGGGCGCGCCTACGAGCGCGGCGCTGGCTCGCCCCAGGGGCGCCCCGAGACGCAGCCCCGGGAGGTGTTCGGCGTTTGCGGCGCGGCGTGCGTGCTCCGCCGCGAGCTGCTCGCGGCGCTCGGCGGCTACGACGAGCGCTACTTCGCGTTCTACGAGGACGTCGACCTCAACGTGCGGGCGCGGATCGCGGGTTGGCGATTCGAGCTCGAGCCGCGCGGGGTGGTCTGGCATCGCGGCAACGTCTCCTGGCGCGCGAGCTTCGGGCGGCCCGAGCCGCGACAACGCGCGCCTCGTGGCGCGCAACCGGCTCGCGACCCAGGTCAAGTTCATGCCCGCCGGCTCGATCCCGCGGATCGCCGCGGTCGAGATCGGGGCGCTCGGGCGCGCCGCGCGCGAGCGGCGCTTCCTCGCGACGCTGCGGGGCAAGCTCGCGGCGCTGCGCTGGCTTGGCCCGCTACGCCGCGCGCGGCGCGAGCTTCGCGGCTCGGGTGACCTCGAGGCCGCGCGCGTGTGGCTCGGCCGCGAGTGATGGCGGCGCTGGGCGCCCGCGCGCTCACGCCGCGCCCGCCGCTGGCAGAATGAGCGGATGAGCGTCGCCGATCAACTCCTCGCCGCGCCGCTGCCGTACCGGCTGTGGCAGGCGCCCTTCGCCGAGACGAAGTTCGCGCCCGTGCGCCGGCACAACGACCTCGCCGCCGCGCGGCGGGTGCTCGACGTGGGCTGCGGCCCGGGGACGAACGCGCGCCACTTCCGCGAGACCCAGTACGAGGGGCTCGACTACAACCCGCGCTACATCGACTACGCGCGAAGCCACTTCTCCGGCCGCTTCACGGTCGCCGACGCGAACGACTTCGAGCCCGAGGACGGGGCGCTGTACGACTTCGTGCTCGTCAACAGCCTCCTTCATCACCTCGATGACGACGAGGTGCGGAACCTGCTCTCCAGCCTCTCGGCGCTGCTGACCGACGACGGCTCGATCCACATCGTCGAGCTAATGTGGCCCAAGGAAGGCGCGGTCGCGCAGCGCCTGGCGCGCTGGGACCGCGGCGACTACCCGCGCTCGCTCGACGAGTGGCGGCAGCTGTTCGGGGAGCGCTTCGAGATCTCGGTCGTCGATCCGTTCGACCTCACGGTCCCCGGGCTGACGCTGTGGAAGATGGCCTACTTCAAGGGAACGCCGCTGTGACCGACGTTGCACAGGCCGACCGTCTGAGCGGCCTCTCGATCGTCCTGCCCGCATTCAACGAGCAGGAGAACATCGAGACCGCGGTCAGGCGCGCCGTTGAGGTCGGGCCGGAGGTCGCGGACGAGTTCGAGGTCATCGTCGTCGACGACGGCAGTCGCGACGGCACCGCGGAGAAGGTCCAGGGCATGCTCACCGATGGCCGGTCCGAGATCAGGCTGCTGCGTCACCTCGAGAACTGCGGCTACGGCGCGGCGCTCAGAACCGGCTTTGCACGCGCTCGCTACGAGCACGTCTTCTACACCGACGCCGACAACCAGTTCGATGTCGGCGAGCTCGTCTACTTCGTGCCGTTCATGCGCCGCTTCGACGTGATCACGGGCTTTCGGACCTACCGCTTCGACCCGGTCTTCCGGGTGATCATCTCGTGGGGCTACAACCTTCTCGTCCGGCTGATGTTCCGGGTCAAGATCCGCGACGTCGACTGCTCGTTCAAGGTCTTCCGCCGCGAGGTTCTCGACAAGATCACGATCGAGTGCGACGACTTCTTCGTCGACACGGAGCTGATCGCGAAGGCGCGGAAGTGGAATTTCCGCATCGCCGAGAAGGGCGTTCGCCACTACCCTCGGATCGCCGGCGAGACGAGCGTCCAGGCCGGCGACATCCCGCGCACGCTGCGGACCGTGGCCAGGATGTGGCAGCGGATCCATCTCCCGACGCGGCAGCAGATCGAGGAGGCGGCGGCGATCGAGGCCAGCCTCCCCGACTCGGCCGTCGAGGTCACCCCGACGCCCAGCTAGCGTGGGCAGCGCGGTCGCTCAGAGCGTCGCGGCCTGGGAGGGGTCGCCGGGCTCGCCCTCGGCCTCCCAGTCGGCCGGGCGCCCGAGGCTCGCGCCCTTGACGCACTTCAGCCCCAGCAGCGCACACTTCAGGCGCGTCGCGGAGATCTCGATCCCGAGCAGCTCGAGGACGAAGTCCTTCGACAGGCCGAGAAGCTCATCGGGGGTCTTGCCGACGAGCTCGTCGGTGAGCATCGAGGTCGCGGCGGTCGAGATCGCGCAGCCCTGGCCCTCGAACGCGACCTCGGCGACGCGGCCGTCGTCGTCGAGCTTCAGCTGCACGTGCTGACGGTCGCCGCAGAACGGGTTCGTGTCCTCGAACTCGAGGTCGGGGTCTCGAGGCGGCCGAAGTTCTGCGGCCGCTTGTAGTGCTCGAGGATCTGCTCGCGGTAGAGATCGTCCATCGCTTCGAGGCTAGCCTGAGCTCGAACACCCGGCGGGCGTCGTGAGTCCGTCGACGAGGCGGTCGACCTCGGCGCGCGTGTTGTAGACGGCGAAGCTGGCGCGGGTCGTGGCCGGGACGCCGAGCCGCTCCATCAGCACCTGCGCGCAGTGGTGCCCGGCGCGGACCGCGACCCCGTGGCGGTCGAGGATCTCGGAGACGTCGTGGGCGTGGACGCCGTCGAGCGCGAACGAGACGATGCCGCCGCGGTCGTCGCCGGCGGGCGGGCCGAAGACGCGCAGGCCGGGGACCTCGGCGAGCCGCTCGAGCGCGTAGTCGGTGAGCTCGAGCTCGTGGGCGTGGACCGCGTCGATGCCGACGCCGTCGAGCCATCGATCGCGACGCCGAGCCCGATCGCCTCGGCGATCGCCGGCGTGCCGCGCCTCGAACTTCGCCGGGACGTCGGCCCAGCGTGATCTCGTCGCGGGCGACCTTGCGGATCATCGAGCCGCCGCCGATGAACGGCGGCATCTCCTCGAGCAGCTCGCGGCGCCCGTAGAGCGCGCCGATCCCGGTCGGCCCGTACGCCTTGTGCCCGGTGAACGCGTAGAAGTCGGCGCCGAGCTCGCCGACGTCGAGCGGCAGCTTCGGCGCCGCCTGGGCGCCGTCGACGAGGGCGAGCGCGCCGGCGTCGTGGGCCATCCGCGCGAGCTCGGCGACCGGGTTGATCGTCCCGAGCACGTTCGAGACGTGGGTGACGGCGACCAGCTTCGGCCCGCGCTCGAGCAGGCGGGCGAACGCCTCGACGTCGAGGCGCCCCTCGTCGGTGATCGGGGCCCAGTCGAGCTCGGCGCCGACCTCGCTCGGCGAGCAGGTGCCAGGGGACGATGTTCGAGTGGTGCTCCATCTCGGTGAGCACGATCCGGTCGCCCTCGCCGACGTTGGCGCGCCCCCACGAGTAGGCGACGAGGTTGATCGCCTCGGTCGCGTTGCGGACGAAGATCACCTCGCGGTGGTCGGCGCCGATGTGGTCGGCGACGGTCTCGCGCGCGCCCTCGTAGGCCGCCGTCGCCTCCTCGGAGAGCGTGTGGACGCCGCGGTGGACGTTGGCGTTGTAGCGCCGCCAGTAGCGTCGAGCGCGTCGATCACCGCGAGCGGCTTCTGCGCGCGTGGCGCCGTTGTCGAGGTAGGCGAGCGGCTCGCCGTGGACCTCGCGGGTGAGGATCGGGAACTCGGCCCGGATCTCCTCGACCGAGAGGGCCAGCGCGATCTCCTCCGCTTCGAGTCCGGGGATCGCGCGCGGTTGTCGACGGCGTCGCGGCCATCGGATCAGGCGGCCGTGCCGCCTCGACCTCGTCCTTGATCCAGCCGTAGCCCTTCTCCTCGAGCTGGGCGACGAGCTCGGGCCGCCCTCCTTGACGATCCGCCCCTCGTACATGACGTGGACGAAGTCGGGCTTGACGAGGTGGAGGATGCGCTGGTAGTGGGTGATGATCAGCGACGCCCAGGTCGGGCCCGGCGAGCGAGTTGACGCCCTCGGCGACCGTCCGCAGCGCGTCGATGTCGAGCCCGGAGTCGGTCTCGTCGAGGACCGCCATCCGCGGCTTCAGCATCGCGAGCTGGAGGATCTCCATCCGCTTCTTCTCGCCGCCCGAGAAGCCGTCGTTCAGGTAGCGGCTCGAGAACTCCTTCGGGATGTTCATCAGCTCCATCGCGGCCTCGGTGTCGCTTGCGGAAGTCCTTGAGCTTGATCTGGTCCTCGCCGTGCGCCTCGCGGTGGGCGTTGAGCACCATGCGCAGGTACTTGGTCACGGTCACGCCGGGGATCGCGACCGGGTACTGGAAGGCCATGAACACGCCCATCCGCGAGCGCTCGTCGGGATCGGCCTCGGTGATGTCCTCGCCGCTTGAAGGTGATCGTCCCCTCGGTGATCTCGAGCCCGGGGTGGCCCATGATCGCGTTCGCGAGCGTCGACTTGCCGGAGCCGTTCGGCCCCATCAGGGCGTGGATCTTGCCCCGCCGAGACCTCGAGGTCGAGGCCCTTGAGGATCTCCTTGTCCTCGGCGCTCACGTGCAGGTTGCGGATCTCCAGGTCAGCCAATTCGTCTCCGTTCGGTGGTCGGTGGTCGGTGCCGGGGCTCGCCTATGCGGCGTGTCCGGCGAGGCTCGGTCCCGGCTTGCCCTCGGTCTGCTCGGCGAACTCGACGAGCTCGGCGAGCGTCGTCCCCGGCAGCGCCCTGCGTCACGCCGCCCTGGACCCGCGTCCAGAGCAGCTTCGTCGCGCAGGCGTGCTCGCCGTCGGTCTCGTGCGAGCACAGCACCTTGCCCTCGCGCTCGTCGTGGAAGCACTCCATCGGCGCGATCGGGCCCTCGAGAGCCTGGACGACCTCGAGCATCTCGATCTCGCCGGCCGGGCGGGCAAGCCGGTAGCCGCCGTGGGCGCCGCGGGTCGAGCACGAGGCCCGCCTTGCGGAGCTTCGCGACCAGGTGCTCGAGGTAGGAGAGCGGCAGCAGCTCGGCCTCGGCGACGGCGCTCAGCGCGACCGGCTCGTCGCCGGGGCTGCGGCCGAGCTCGACCATCAGGCGGACGCCGTACTCGGCTTTGGTCGAGAAGAGCATCGCTGCTAAATCCTAGCTGAACGGTCGGTTATAGCCGTCCGCTGCCGATACTCGAGAGAGTGCTTCGGCATCTCGGGCATAATTGACCCCATGCAGACGACGCGAGGATCGACATGGGCCGCGGGATCTGCGGACGACGCTGCTGCTCGCCGGGCTCACCGGCCTGCTCGTCGTCATCGGCGCGCTGGTCGGCGGCCCGAAGACCGCGCTCCTGTTCCTCGGCATCGCGCTGTTCCTCAACCTCGGCTCGTACTTCTTCAGCGACAAGCTCGCGCTGAAGATGGCCGGCGCGAAGCCGGTCACCGAGGAGCAGGCGCCGAAGCTCTACGAGATGGTCCGCGAGCTGACGACGCGTGCAGACCTGCCGATGCCGCGCCTGTACGTGATTCCCCAGGATCAGCCGAACGCGTTCGCGACCGGCCGCAACCCGAAGCACGCCGCGGTCGCCGTGACGCAGGGGATCCTCAGGCTGCTGCCGCGACGACGAGCTCAAGGGCGTGCTCGCGCACGAGATCTCGCACGTCCGCCACCGCGACATCCTGATCCAGTCCGTCGCCTCGGCGATCGGCGGCGCGATCACCTACATCGCGTACCTGCTGCTGTGGTTCGGCGGCGACGACAACTCGCCGCTCGGCCTCGTCGCCTCGCTCGCGCTCGTGGCTGCTGGCGCCGATCGCGGCCTCGATCATCCAGCTCGCGATCTCGCGCCAGCGCGAGTACTCGGCCGATGCCGACTGGTGCAGAGCTCTGCGGCAACCCCGAGTCGCTCGCGAGCGCACTGCTCCGCCTCGAGCAGGGCGCGGAGGCGATGCCGATGCAGGTCAACCAGGCGGCCGAGCCGCTGTACATCGTCAAGCCGTTCAAGGGCGGAGGGATCGCGAGCCTGTTCTCGACCCACCCGCCGATCGAGGAGCGCGTCCGCCGCCTGCGGCAGATGCGCCCGGCGATCGCCTAGGCTCCTCGGCCGACATGCCGTCGTCGGGGCACGGCGGCGCTCCGGAGCATGAGACCCACGGTTGACAGGTGGATGACGCTTGCGCGCGCTCCCGAGGGCGCGCCGGCGCTGGCGGCGGCCGTCGTGGTCGCATGCGTGATCGTCGCCTGGCTGCTCGACGGCCTCCGCGTCGACGAGATCGCGCGCTACGTCGGCTACGAGCTCGTGTTCGTCGTCGGGCCGGGGTGGCTGCTGTACGGGATCATCAGCCCGGGGACCGTGAGCCGGCTGCGGCGGCTGACCGTCGGATGGGCGCTGGGGCTCGTCGGGGAGATCCTCGCCTTCATTGCCAGCGCGGCGCTCGACGCCCGCGGGCTGTTCGTCGCCTATCCCGCGCTCGTGCTCGCCGTCGCCGTACTCGTTGAGGCTTGGCGGACGGAGCGCGGCAGGCCGCGTCCGTCGATCCGGGCGAACCCGTGGGCGCTGCGGAGGGTCCCCGCGGCGATGCTCCGCCGCTGGTCGTGGTCGGTTGCCGGAATCTGCCTGTTAGTGCTCGGCTTTCTCGCGATCGCCCAGTTCGCGCTCAACCCGCTGCCGCGCGACCTCGGAGCGATCACCTACGGCCAGGACCTGATCTACCACCTCTCGCTCGCCGCCGAGGCGCTCCACCACTGGCCGCTCACCAACCCGAACGTCTCCGGGAGCGCGCTGCCGTACCACTGGTTCGCCCACATCCACATGGCGGCGGCCGCCCAGGTCAGCGGCGTTGGGCTTCCTGAGATCGCGATCGGCCTCGACATCGTCACGCCGCTGATGCTGCTCGTGCTCGAGCTCGCCCTCGCCGGGACGCTGCTCGGGGGGCGGATCTGGGCCGGCCCCCTCGCCGCCGCGCTCGGGATGTTCATCGGCGAGCTCGACCTCAGCAAGTACCACCCGGCGCCGTTCCAGGGCAACTTCACCGGCTACCTGCTGTTCTCGCCGCCGTTCGTGCTCGGCGCCGTGCTGGTGGTTCCGTTGTTGATCCTGCTCTGCGAGCGGCTGTCGGCGCCGCGCCAGGACGTCCGCCAGTGGATCCTGATCGCGATCCTCGCGATCGGGTGCGGGGGCTCGCAGGCGCTGCTGCTCCCGGTCCTGCTCTGCGCGCTGATCCTCTACGTGGTGTTCAGGTGGGTGACGACGCGGCGCATCGAGCGCGCCGCGCTGCTCGCCGCGAGCCTCGTCGGCGGGATCGCCGCCGTCTATCAGCTCGTCGAGTACGCGGGCGCGAACTCGGGGCTTTCGGTGGTCGCTGCGGCGGCGGTCCGGCAAGCGTACGCGTACACGCTGATCAAGCCGCACGTCCCCGGTTTCCTGCCGCTTGAGGTGGTCCTATGGGTGCTCTCTGTCCCCGTCGTCGTGTTCTTCATGCTCGGGGCGCCGTTGATCGGGCTGGCGTGGGTCTTGCGCGCCCGCGGGCTCGCGCTTCGCCCCCGCGAGGCGCTGCCGCTGGCGGTGCTCGCCGTCGGCGTCGGCGCCGCGCTCGTCCTTCAACAGGACTTCGAGGGGGAGATGTACTTCGCCCTCTACGGCGTCCTCGCCGCGGTCGCGGTCAGCGCAGGCGGCCTGGTGCGCTTCCTCGCCGCGTGGCGAGCACGCCCGGACCGCTCCGCGAGCCGGGCGCGGTGGTTCGCCGCGGTCTGGCTCGCGGTCGTGATCGCGCTCGTCTTCGGGACGGCGAGCATCTGGTCGCCGATCGGCTTCCAGGCGCTGCTGGCATGGTCGGCCCTCCTCGCCGTCACGCTCTGCGCCCTGCTTGCGCTCGCCCGGTGGGGGCCGAGACGGCGCCGGGCGCAGCTCGGCCTCTACGTCGTGCTGGCGGTGCTGATCGCCGCGGCCGTCAACGTGCCGCTCGACTATGGCTATCCGCTCTACAGGCAGCTGCGCAGGGCCAGCCCGCCTATTCGGCCGTTCGCAGCTCTCCCCAAACGCGGGCACCACACTTGATCCGATCTCTGGCAAGGGTTCAGCTGGATTCGGGAGCAACACGTCCGACGACGCAGTTCTGGCGGTCAGCAACTCGGTCGCCCCCCTCGAGCAGAGGGAGGGACAGGGCTACTTCGAGGCGGCGGCGTTCTCGGAGCGCGAGGTCGTGCTCGAGGGCTGGGCCTACGCCAACGAGGCCCACAAGATCAGCAACTCAAGTGTGTTCTTCGGGACCGCGCAGCCGTTTCCCGGCCGCCTCGACCTCGAGCGGCGAGCGTTCGAGCGCGGCGATCCGAAGGCGCTGGCGGCACTGTGGGAGCGCTACGGTGTCACCTACCTCGTTGTCAACCGCGCCAACGGGCAGGTGCGGGACAAGGCCCACGGCCGAGTCTCCGTGCGCCTGCTGCGGTTCTCGAGCGAGGTCTACTCGAACCCCGCGCTCAGCGTGTATCGGCTCGACACCAAGAAGCTCGCCCGCGTGGCCCAGGACTAGCCTTCGCCCGGCGTCCCGCAGCCCGAGTCGGCCTAGAATTGGCACGTGCCGAGGTGGCGGGAGATCGTGGCGCTGGGCGTGCTCGCGTGCGCCATCGGCGGAGCGGCGACGACCGCGGGAGCGGAGCCGCAGAAGGGTCCGGGGGCGCAGCCGCGCCCGAACATCCTCGTGATCATGACCGACGACCAGCGCTACGACGAGGTCACGAACTCGACGATGCCTACGGTGGTGCACCGGATCGCCGACCAGGGAACCACGTTCAAGAACAACTTCGTCACCTCGCCGCTGTGCTGCCCGTCGCGCTCGACCTTCATCACCGGCCAGTACGGTCACAACCACGGCGTGCTGACGAACTCGCCCGGCTATCCGGACCTGGTCGACAAGCCGAACGTGCTGCCGGCCTGGCTCCACCGCGCGGGATACGAGACCGGGCTCGTCGGCAAGTTCATGCAGGGCTACGTCGACCGGCGCGCGCGCAAGCCCGCGCCCGGCTGGGACAAGTGGTACGGGATGCTGCGCCCGTTCCGGTACTTCGACTTCAGGCTCGGCGTCAACGGCAAGGTCGTGCGCTTCCCCGATCGCCGGCGCTTCTACCTCACGAGCGTGCTGTCGCGCTACGCGGTGCGATTCGTCCGCAAGGCAGCGCCCCGAAAGAAGCCTTTCTTCCTCGAGTACGCGCCCTGGGCGCCCCATGAGTCGCACAAGGAGGTGGGGGAGCAGAAGACGGGCGGCGGCGGCAGGGTCGCGTTCGCGCGCGGGAGCCACGACACCCGGTGCTCGAACACAACCGTCCCCGCGCCGCAGGACGAGAACGCGTTCCTCGACGCCCCGCTGCCGATGCCCCCCTCGTTCGACGAGCCCGATGTCGGCGACAAGCCGGACTTCATCCGCCTGCTGCCGAGGTTCGGTGAGCCGGGGGGCCACGACCTGCGCGACATCGTCCGCCGCTACCGCTGCCGGCTGGCGTCGCTCCCCTCGGTTGACCGCAGCGTCGCGCGGCTGCTGCGCACGCTCTCCAACGCGGGCGAGCTCGATAACACGCTGATCATCTTCACCTCCGACAACGGGTTCTTCGCCGGCGAGCACCGGCTCGCGCTCGGCAAGGACTACCCGTACGAGGAGTCGATACGCGTCCCGCTGATCATCCGCACGCCGCCGAGCTTCGACCCGAGTCCGCCCGGGAGCGTCGTCAACGAGGACGTCGCGAACATCGACCTCGCGCCGACGATCCTCAACTTCGCGGCCGGAGCGCCGGGGTCGAGCAGCGCCCAGCCGTGCATCTCGCCGACGCACTGCCGGGTGATGGACGGGCGCTCGATGCTCCCGCTGCTGCAGGGCAACACCTCGGTGTGGCCGCCCGACCGCGCGCTCGAGATCGAGCTCAGCATCGGCTGTCCCTACGCGGCGGTTCGCACCCCGCGCTACATGTACGCCGAGTACACGGAGGTTCTCGACTCGAGCGGCGCCTGCCTGCCCTCGAACGAGAAGGAGCTCTACGACCTCCAGCACGATCCCTACGAGCTCCAGAACCTGATGCCGCCCGGAGGGCCCGCGCCGTCACCGGCTACGGTGATCGGCCTTCAGCAGCAGCTCGAGGACCTGCGCGCCTGCAGCGGGATCCCGGGGCGCGACCCAGAGCCTCCTCGCGGGCGCTACTGCGACTAGGTGAGCGCCGCTATACTTTGTAAAGCATAAAAACCCCATCGAGATTTGGGAGAATCAACCTGATGGCCACGACGGAGCCTCTGGAGCTGATCAAGGAGCGGATCGAGGAGCTCGATCCCGTTGGCGCGCGGGACGAGGTCGCCTCCGGCGATGCGGTCCTCGTCGATACCCGCGAGCCGTACGAGTGGGACGAGGCGCACATCGACGGCGCGACGCTCGTGCCGCCGGCGCAGGTCCGCGACCGGATCGCCGAGGTTGCCCCCGATCCCTCGCAGCGCGTCCTTCTCTACTGCGCGACCGGGAACCGCTCCGCGCGCGCCGCGGACGAGCTGCGCGAGCTCGGCTACGACAACGCGGCGTCGGTCGCCGGCGGGATCGCCGCCTGGCAGGAGGCCGGCCTCCCCGTCGTCGCGGCAGCGGGCCTGACCAAGGACCAGCGCATGCGCTACTCGCGCCACACGCTGCTGCCCGAGGTCGGGGTCGAGGGCCAGCTCAAGCTTCTGAACGCGAAGGTGCTGCTTGTCGGGGCCGGCGGCCTCGGCTCACCGGCGGCGCTCTATCTCGCCGCGGCGGGAATCGGGACGCTCGGTCTCGTCGACGACGACGTCGTCGAGGCTTCGAACCTCCAGCGCCAGGTGATCCACACGACCGGGCGCGTGGGCGAGCCGAAGACCGCTTCGGCGAAGCAGACGATCGCCGACCTCAACCCCGACGTCGACGTCGTCGAGCACCGGATGCGGCTCGACTCCACGAATGTGATCGAGCTGCTCAGCGACTACGACGTCATCGTCGACGGCGCCGACAACTTCCCGACCCGGTACCTGCTCAACGACGCCTCGGTGAGACTCCGCAAGCCGGTCGTCTCGGCGTCGATCCTCGGCTTCGAGGGCCAGATCTCGACCTTCCTGCCCTACGAGGGCCCCTGCTACCGCTGCCTCTACCCGACGCCGCCCCCGCCCGAGCTCGCGCCGAGCTGCGGCGCGGCCGGGGTGCTCGGCGTGATGGCCGGGGTGATGGGCCTGCTGCAGGCGAACGAGGTGATCAAGCTGGTCGCGGGGATCGGCGAGCCGCTGATCGGGCGCCTGCTGCTCTACGACTCGCTCGGAACCCGGTTCACCGAGCTGAAGGTGAAACGCGACCCCGACTGCCCGGTCTGCGGCGACCACGTCCCGGAGATTCCGGAGTCGGAGCTCGGCAAGTTCCCCGACTACGAAGCCTTCTGCGACGGCGCCGCCGTCGGCTGACGCGCTAGAAACCAGTCAATGGCCACCTGCCAGTCGCCTCGCAATCGGGCTGCGCCCTCTGCTCGGCGCCGGGATCTCTGATGGCCACCGTGAGGATCCCACCGGTGCTCCGGCCGGAGACCGGAGGCGCAAGCGAGGTCGAGGCCGGCGGCTCGACCGTGGGCGAGGCACTGCGCTCGCTTGCCGGCGCCCACCCGGGCACCGAGCGGCAGCTGTTCTCTCAGGACGGCGAGCTCAACCGCTACGTCAACATCTATCTCAACGACGAGGACGTTCGCGTCCTCGACGGGCTCGAGACGAGTCTCTCCGAGGGCGACGCGATCGTGATCCTGCCGGCGATGGCCGGCGGTTGCCGGTAGCCGTCTCGGCTAGCGCTTCGCGACCGACTCGAACGCGTGCCAGGCGGGCTTCGGGCTGCCGTCCGCGTTCATCAGCCCGGCCGAGTCGCACCACTTGCAGAACGCGGGGTTGGGGCGGTCCTTCCACGTGAACCACATCAAGCCGTCGAGGTTGAGGCGGTCACGCTCGTCGCTGAGCCTGGTGAACGCTTCGCGCAGGTCCTCCGCCTGCTTGCGGATTCCGACGGCGAGGTTGCTGCCGGTGTTGGTCGCCGAGCCCCACCCGATCTCGGTCACGAGGATCGGCGTGCCGGCATCGTCGTGCCGGTCCATCGTCTGGCGCATCGAGTCGACGATCCCGACGACGCGGTCGACCGTCGGAGCGTAGGGGTGGACTCCGACCTCGTCGAAGTCCTGCTCAGCGCCGCGCGCGTAGAGCTCGTCGAGGAACCTCCTCGCCGGGACGCCGGTCCCGGAGTGGGGGTCGGGCGAGGCGGCCATGCCCGCGAGCACGATCTCGGCGTCAGGGTCGACCCCCTTGATCGCGTCGTGAGAGATGCTGAGCAGCTTCGCGTAGCGCGAGGGGCTGGGACGGGGCGGGTTGAAGGTCGATGAGTTCGGCTCGTTGCCGATCTGCCAGCGCTGGATCGGATCCGCCGGCAGGCCCGGATTCTGGTGCCAGAACGAGCCTCTCCGGCCGTAGCGGTTCACCGCCGCGCGCAGGAAGCGACTCCAGCCCCGCTCGGCGCGCCGGTCGCCGATCGGCGAGCCCTGCGCTCCGAGGTGCAGGTACGAGGGCAAACAGCAGACGAACGGGATCGGCTCGATTTGGTTCTTCGCGAGCTCGCTGATCAGCGCGTCGGTCCCCGCCCAGTCGTAGCTGCCCGGTGTCGGCTCGGCGCCCGACCAGGCGAAGGCCCAGCGATAGCCGTTGACGCCCCCGCGCGAGAGCGCCTGGAGCTCATCGGGCGGGGGAGTCGACTCGGGGACGATCCCGTACACGAATCGGCCGCCCCCGGGCTCCGAGTCCCCGGAGGCCCCCGAGAGCACCAGCACCGCGACGGCCGCGATCGCGAGGACCAGGGGCACCGCAAGAGCGAGGACTCGTGCGACTCGCGTCATGACCGGCTCTCCTTTACCCGGCGGCGCCGGGCTTCAATCCGCGGCTAGGCGCGGGGGATGCTCACGGCTTGCCGCCCGTGAACTTCACGTACTGCTTCCACGATGGCTTCGGCTCGAACTTCTTGTTGAACAGCCCGGCCGTGTCGCACCAGTCGCAGAAGCTCGGATCCTCGTGGTCGATCCACGTGAACCACATCACGCCCTTGATGTTCCAGCTCTTGCGCTTGTGCTTGAGGAGCTTGAAGGACTTCTTCAGGATCCTCGCTTGGCCCTTCTTGCCCTTGCCGAGGAAGCTCGGGATGTGGCTCGCCGAGCCCCACCCGATCTCGGTCACCCACATGTCGGCGTTCTTGTCGTGATGCTGCTTCATCACTTTGCGCAGCTTCTGGATCTGGAACTTGATCCCCGACAGGTTCGGCGAGTAGGGGTGGGGTGCGACCGCGTCGAAGTCCTTCTTGGCGCCCTGCTTGTAGAGCTGCTTGAGGAACTTCCACGCGACGGTCGCGGGGCCGTTTGCCGGATGCGGGGTTCCGAACATGCCGCCGAGCAGGATGTACGCGTTCGGCTCCTCCGACTTGATCGTCTGCGACGAGATGTGGAGCAGGTGCGCGTAGACCTTCGGGTCGGGCTTCGGGTGGAAGAAGGTCGACGAGTTCTCCTCGTTGAAGATCTGGTAGTAGCGGATCGGCTTCGGGTCCAGCGACGGGTTGGCGGCCCAGAAGTCGCCGTCCGGCCCGTAGCGCTGCACGACCGCGCGCAGGAAGGCCTCGTACTGCGCTTCCTCGTCGGGTCCCGTCGGCGGCTTGCCGGAGTCGCTGTGGATGAAGCCGGGGGTGCAGCAGATGAACGGCACCGGCTCGATGTTGTTGAGCGCGAGCTGCTGCATCAGCGCGTCCGTCCCCGACCAGTCGTAGGTGCCCTGCGTGGACTCGACGCCGGCCCAGCTCAGGGCCCAGCGGTAGGCGCCCACCTTGCCCTGGCCCATGCGCGCGAACTCGTCCGCGGGCGGGTTCGTCTGCGGCACGATGCCGAAGAAGCTGCGCGGAAGCGCCGACGCGGAGGACGCGGCGACGATCAGCGTCAGGAGCGCTGCGAGCAGCGCCCCGAAGAAAGCTCTTTTTCTCATTTAGTCGGTGTTGGTCGCCGGCTCGGCGTCTGTCGGGTCGGCGCCAGCCGCCGCCCGTCGCCGGCGCACCACGAAGACTGCGCCGGCCCCTGCAATTCCTACGAGCGCGATCAGCAACAAGATGATGCCGGTGTTGCTCGACGAGTCCGAGCTGACACCGGGGACGTTGTGGGCGGCCGTCGCGGTCCCGTCGCCGCCCTTGCCGTTCGGACCGTTGCCGCTTCCGCCGCCCGCGCCCACGGCGTTCTTGCCGTGCTTGCCGTGCTTGCCGGACGCGGTGCCGTTCGACCCCTTGCCGGACTTGAGCGAGCTGTTGCCGCCGGCGCCGGGCTGGTCGAGCGTGTACTCGTCCTGCGCCGAGTTCGCAAGCGCTCCGGTTGGGCCGATCAGAGCAGGGACGACGGTCGTGGCTGTGGCCACGAGAACGCAGGCGGCCAGCCGCCTGCACCGCTTAGACTTGCTCGCCCCTTGCCTCATCGAACCGTGGGAAGACTAGCGACTCAGTCGCCGGCCCGTGCAAGCAGCCGACGCTCGCTGAAACACGCGGGCACCGTAGCAGTTGCGGTCGCCTATACAGCGCTGTCGCTTCCGGACGGCGGCGGCGGGTCCGAGGCGATCTCGATCGGGGCGCTCCTCGTCTGGTGGGCTGTGATCGTCGGGCTCGCGGTCGGCGGGTGGCCGCGGACGGAGGTGCCGCGCCCGGGACTCGTCGCCGGAGCCTGCCTCGGGGGCCTCGCGGCGCTGACGTTGCTGTCGCTGGCCTGGGCGAACGACGACGGCAAGGCGTTCATCGAGTTCGTCCGCGTCTCGGGCTACCTCGGTCTGCTCGTGCTCGTCCTGATCAGCTCGCCGGCGGGCGGCAGCCGCTCGTGGCTCAACGGGCTCGCGATCGGGCTCGTCACCGTCGCCGCGCTTGCGCTCGGGAGCCGGCTTGTCGGATTCCTGCCCGGCGCGCGCGAGGTCAGCGCGCTGCTCCCGGCCGACCGCGGCCGGCTCAGCTATCCGATCGGGTACTGGAACGGGCTCGCGGCCGCGATGGCGACCGGGGTCGTGCTGGTCACCTGGGTCGGGGCAGTCGCCGGCTTGCGGCAGGCGAGGACGCTCGCGGTCGCCGCGCTGCCGGCATGCGGGCTGGCGCTGTTCATGACCTCGTCGCGGGGCGGGATGGGGGCGACGGCCGTCGGCCTGATCGTCCTCGTCGCGCTGGTGCCGCGGCGCGCGCCGCTGCTCTGGGGCCTCGCGATCGGCGGTGCCGGCGCCGGGATCCTGATCGGGATTGCGGCGACGATGTCCGAGCTCCTGGACAGGCCCTCGGCGCCGGCCTCGGTCTCGCAGGGACACGTCCTGTTCTTCGCGGTCCTGGCCGTCACCGCGGCGGTCGGGGCGGCGCGTTACCTGGCCGATCAGCGCATCGGGACTGCCCGCCTGGCGCGGATCCCTCGCCCGGCGCTCGCGGTGCTCGCCGTGGCCCTCGTCGTCGGAATCGCGGTCGCGAACCCGATTGCGAGGTTCAACGACTTCAAGAGCCCGCCCCAGCTGCCGAAGCCCGGCTCGGCGACCCCGGCGAGCAAGCTGTCCAGCGAGACGAGCAGCGGCCGCTACCAGTTCTGGCAGTCGGCGATCGACGCCTACAAGAGCGACCCCGTCACCGGGATCGGCGCCGGCGAGTTCGAGTCGTACTGGAACCTCAACGGGACGCTGAACACGACGATCCGCCACGCCCACTCGCTGTTCCTCGAGACGCTCGCGGAGCTCGGGGTCGCGGGCCTGCTGCTCGTACTCGGTTTCCTCGGGTCCGGGCTCGCGTCCGGCTGGCGCCGCTGGCGCACGCGCCTCGACAGGGCCGAGATCGCGGTCGCGCTCGCGGTCCTCGCCGCCGGGATCGTCTCCGCGGCGCTCGAGTGGACGTGGTACCTGACGGCGACCTTCGTGCCGGTGATTGTCGCCGTCGCACTGCTGACGGGGCCGGCGACGCAGCCGGCGCCGGCGACGCGATGGAGGACCGGAAGTGGCAACGGCAACGGTGCCGCGCCTTCGCGACCCCCGTCGCGCGGTCGCTTCGGCTGGGGCGTCGCGACGCTGCTCGCGGGATGGACGTCGATCCTCGCGGCGCTGTCGCTGCTGCTGACCGCGGCGCGGCTCAGCGACAGCCAGGCCGACGCGCGCAACCGCGACTACCCGGCGGCGGCGGAGGCGGCGGAGGACGCCCAGACCCTGCAGCCGTGGTCCGCCGAGCCACGGCTCCAGCTCGCGCTCGTTTACGAGGCCGAGGGTCACCTCAACCAGGCTCGCTCGACGCTCAACGAGGCGATCGCGCGCGCACCGTACGACTACCGGATCTACCTCGTCGCGGCGCGGATCGACGCCGCCCGGGGCAGGCACCGCGTCGCCCTGGGGGAGCTGAAGACGGCCGAGTCGATGACCCGACAGCCGGACCTGATCGCCGCCCAGAAGCGCCCGATCCTGCACGGAGAGGTCCCAAGATGAGCGCGATCGGCCGAATTGCGAGGCATCGACCGTGCGTCCGGATTGCTTGCGTGCCCGCCCAGGCTTGGGCTAAGCTCAGCGTTCAGTCGAGGCGGGCATGCGAGGACGGGATGGGATGACGCGTGACGTCGAAAGCAGTGCGGGGGCAGTTGCGGTCGACGAGGCGCGTCCGGAGCGGACGCCGGAGCTCGAGAGTCGCGCCGTCGTCCGGATCCTGATTCGCGGCGCGTCGGAGCGCCAGCCGCGATGGTGGCGCGACGCGCTCCGTCGGCGCATGCTCGCAATCGCGGACACCGTCGCCGCGATCGTCGCCAGCGTCGTCACCGTCGCGGCCGTTTCCGTCGGGTCGGTGGTTTGGGCGATCGTGCTGCTTCCGATCTGGATCCTGCTCGCGAAGCTGCTCGGGCTCTATGACCGCGACCACAGGGCGATCCGCCACCTCACCGCCGACGAGCTGCCGTCGATCGCGGCGTGGGCGGCGGTCGGCGTTGCCGCGATCGCCTTGGTGCTGCCGCTGACGCCGGCGGATTCGATCACCCCCGGCGCGGCGATGATCGGGTGGATCGCCGGCGTCGGCGCCGCGTTCGTGCTCCGCGCCTCGGCGCGGGGGCTGTGGCGGCGGATGACGCCGCGCGAGCGCGTTGTCGTCGTCGGCGACGGGGAGCTCGCGCTCGCCGTGCGCCGCAAGGTCGAGCTGTTCCGCGACATGCATCTCAGCCTCGTCGACGAGATCGAGGGGCGGAGGATCCGTACTGCGGCTCGCTCCTCGCGGCCGATCGAGTCGCAGGTCGCGCGAGTCGACCGGATCATCGTCGCCTCGGAGCGGATCGATCCCGACATGATCGGCCGTTTGGCCGCAGCATGCAGGACGCGCCAGGTGAAGCTGAGCGTCGTCTCACCGCTGCGCGGACGGGCGGGGCCGACGCCGCTGATCTCGCAGGTCGCCGACCTCCCGGTGCTCGAGTACGACACCTGGGACGTGTCGCGCTCGACCGTGCTGCTGAAGCGCACCTTCGACATCCTGTTCGCCGGACTTGCGCTGCTGATGCTGGCTCCGTTCGTGCCGCTGATCGCGCTCGCGATCAAGCTCGACAGCCGCGGGCCCGTGTTCTTCACCCAGCTTCGCGCCGGCGTCAACGGGCGCCCGTTCCGGCTGTTCAAGTTCCGGACGATGAGGGAGGACGCGGAGGAGGCGCTCTCCGACGTGCTCTCCTTCGACGAGCTCGAGGAGCCGATGTTCAAGCTCCGCGAGGACCCGCGGGTGACCCGGGTCGGCAGCGTGCTTCGCCGGCTCAGCCTCGACGAGCTCCCCCAGCTCCTCAACGTGCTCCGCGGCGAGATGAGCGTCGTCGGTCCCCGGCCCGAGCAGATCGAGCTCGTCGAGCGCTATCGGCCCGAGCACCGGTTCCGACTCCGGGTCAAGCCCGGGATGACGGGCCCGATGCAGGTCTTCGGGCGGGGCGAGCTCACGTTCGCGGAGCGCCTCTCGGTCGAGCTGGACTACGTGGAGAACATGTCGCTGACGCGCGACCTGCGGATCCTCTTCCTCACGTTCCCCGTGCTGTTCCGCGGGACCGGCGCCTACTGAAGCGCCCATCCGCGACTGAGCTCCCGCCACCGTTCGCTGATCGTCCCGTCGCAGGGCCGCCCGCAGCGGCTCGCGAGACTGCTGGCCTCGCTCGCGGCGCAGACGGTCGAGCATCAGACGATCGTCGTCGACAACGGCTCGGCGGGCGGCGGAGATCTCCGCCGCGTGCACGGAGTTCGACGGGGTCGAGGCGGTGCGCTCGAGGCCAACCTGGGGTTCTCGCGCGCGGTCAACCTCGGTGCCCGGCGCGCCGAGGGCGACGCGCTCGTCCTCGTCAACGACGACTGCGTCTGCGACCCCGAGTTCGTCGAGCGGCTCGCCGCCGCGCTCGACCCCGCGGCGGGCGTCGTCGATGGCCGCCGGGGTGCATCCGCGACGGCGTCGATCCGGGCCGGATCGACACCGCCGGGATCGAGCTCGACGCGACGCTGCTCGGCTTCGACTACCTGAACGGGAGCCGGTCGCCGCGCTCGACCGCGCCGCCGACCCGATCGGGCCGTGCGGCGGCGCGGCGGCGATCGACGCGGACCGAGTTCGAGGCCGTCGGCGGCTTCGACGAGCGGTTGTTCGCCTACTGGGAGGACGTCGACCTCGCGCTGCGCCTGCGACTGCGCGGCGGGCGCTGCGCGCTCGCCGCCGGGCGCGCGGGCGACGCACGAGCACTCCGGCACGCTCGGCTCGGGCTCGGCGCGGAAGAACTACCTGATGGGGTTCGGCCGCGGATACGTGCTCCGCAAGTGGCGTGTGGTCACGCCCGAACCGGCTGCCGGGGGTCTTCGCCCGCGACGCCGTCGTCTGCGGCGGCCAGCTCTCTTCGACCGCAACGCGGCCGGGGTCCGCGGCCGCATCGACGGCTGCAGGGCGGCGACGCCGAGCGAGGAGCTACCGGCCGAGATCGTCGCCGCGGCGCCGCGGACGACGCCGGGCCTCGTCGCGTCGCTTCGCCGCCGCGCTGCGCGCAGGCGGCGGATCCGGCACGGCGTCTAGGTCCGGAGAGAGCTAGACCGGCGGCGGCGGAGCGCGCCGGCGACAGCGGAGGCGGCGAGCTTGAGCGCGATCCCCGCATAGACGGCGGCGTTGAGGGGCGGGCTGCGGTCGGCGCGCGTAGTGCTTGCGGTAGAAGCGGTACATGCCGCAGTGGAAGGCCCGGTTCGAGCCGCGGGCGCGAGTCGGCCCGCTGCGTCCCGCCCTTGACGTGGATCGACGGTCGCCGACGGCTCGTACCAGGTGATCCAGCCGCGCTCGGCGAAGCGGTAGCAGAGGTCGAGGTCCTCCATGTACATCCAGTAGCCCTCGTCGAAGAGCGCCGACCTGGTCGAGCGCCGCGCGGCGGAGCAGCATGAAGGCGCCGTTGACGGCGTCGACCGGGCCCTGAGCGACGTCGGGCGCCGCGGTACGCGGCGAGCGCGCCGCCGCCGCGGCGGCCGAGGCCGGTGAAGTGGGCGAGCGAGCTCAGCGGGGTGGGGAAGTGAGCGCTTCGCGGCGTGGTCGAGGCTGCCGTCCTCCTGCATCGAGCGCGCGGGCCGCGAGATCCGACCTCGGGGCGCTCGCGCATCAGCTCGAGCAGCGGTCGAGCGCGCCCGCGCGTCGACGGCGGCGTCCGGGTTCAGCGCGAGCACGTACTCGGCGTCGGACTCGCGGATGCCGAGGTTGTTCGCGGCGCCGAAGCCGAGGTTCTGCGCTCGCGGTCAGCCGCACGTCCCGAACTCGCGCCGCACCATCTCGGCGGTGCCGTCGCCGGACGCGTTGTCGACGACGTGGACGCTCATCGACGCGCCGGTGCGTGGTCGCGCAGCGAAGCGAGGCAGTCGCGCGAGCAGACGCCTCGCAGCGGTAGGAGACGATGACGACGTCGAGCGATCCCGGCTCGGGCACGGCCGCGAGGTTCGCTCGCGTGCGCGCTGCGCTAGTGCTCGAGGACGAGTCCGAGGAACCGCTTCGTGCGCTCCTCCTTCGGGTTGTCGAGCACCTGCGCGGCTCGCCCTCCTCGACGATCACGCCCTCGTCCATGAAGACGACGCGGTCGGCGACCTCGCGCGCGAAGCCCATCTCGTGCGTGACGACGATCATCGTCATCCCCTCGCGTGCGCAGCTCACGCATCACGTCGAGGACCTCCTTGACGAGCTCGGGGTCGAGCGCGCTGGTCGACCTCGTCGAAGAGCATCAGCTTCGGGTCCATCGCCAGCGCCCGGGCGATCGCGACGCGCTGCTGCTGGCCGCCCGACAGGCGCGCCGGGTACTCGTCGACTTTGTCGGCGAGGCCGACGCGCGTCAGCAGCTCGCGCCCGCGTCCGATTGCCTCGCCGCTTCCCCAAGCCCCTGACCCGGATCGGCGCCTCGGTGACGTTCTCGATCGCGGTCATGTGCGGGAACAGGTTGAAGCGCTGGAAGACCATCCCGATCTCGCGAGCGACTCTGCGCGACCTCGCGCTCCTTCATCTCGTAGAGCTTTTTGCCACGCTGCCGGTAGCCGACAAGATCGCCGTCGACCCAGAACCGTCCGCCGTCGATCTTCTCGAGGTGGTTGACGCAGCGCAGAAATGTCGACTTGCCGGATCCCGACGGCCCGATCAGGCACATCACGTCCCCGGGGCCGACCCTCAGCGAGATGCCCTTGAGCACCTCGAGTCGCCCGAAGCGCTTGTGGACCTCCTCGGCCTGGACCATCGCGTCGCTCATCGGTGGTCCTCCGGCGAGGCGTCGGCTTCTCATCGCGGTCGGGACGTCGGCGTGCCGCGGCCAGAATCCGCTGCGGATCCGCTCCAGCAGCGTCGGCGGCGGCTGGCGGGAGGTGCCCCGCCCGTAGTAGCGCTCGATGTAGTACTGGCCGATCGAGAGGATCGAGGTCACGAGGAGGTACCAGGCGCTGGCGACGATTAGAAGCGGGATCGTCTGGTAGTTGACGGAGTAGATCAGCTGCGCCGTGTAGAGCAAGTCGGAGAGGCCGATGAAGGCAACAAGCGACGTTGTCTTCAGCATCGAGATCGTCTCGTTCCCCGTCGGCGGGATGATTACCCGCATGGCCTGCGGGAGGACGATGCGGCGCATCGTCTGCATGCGTGTCATGCCGAGCGCCTCCGCCGCGTCGTGCTGGCCCTCGTCGACGGAGATGATCCCCGCCCTCACGATCTCGGACATGTAGGCGCCTTCGTTGAGTCCGAGCGCAAGGGTGGCGGCGACGAACGGCGTGATTACATCGTTTGCGTTCAGGTGTATGAACGATGGGCCGAATGGGATGCCCAAGTCGATGCTGGGGTAGACCGCGGAGATGAAGTTCCAGAACAGGATCTGGACGAGCACCGGGGTGCCGCGGAGCAGCCAGATGTAGATCCAGCTCGCGCTGCTGAGCAGCGCGTTCGCGGACAGTCGCATCAGCGCGAGGACGATCCCGAGGAAGATCCCGATCACCATCGATAGTGCCGTGAGCTCGAGCGTCTTGACGAGTCCCTCGAGGATCCGGCTCGAGAACAGGAAGTGCTCTACGACGTCCCAATGGAACCGAGGGTTCGTCGCGACCGAGCGGATGAGCGACGCAGCGAGGATGACGACAATCGCCGCGGCGATCCAACGGCCCGTATGGCGGACGGGAACCGCCTGAATCTCTTCAGGCGGTTCCCTCCGCGCGGTCTGTGCTGTCGCGCCGACCGAGTCGGCCACGACCCCGTGTCTCCTCCCCCTAGCTTGCGGGGACGTTCGTTGGGTTGATCTCGGGGTTATCGATCGTGCACGGGCAACCGGTGCTGGCGCCGTTCTTCGCCGTCAGTCCCCAATAGCTGAATATGCGGTCGTACGTGCCGTCCGCCATCACGGCCTTGACGGCGCTGAGGACCGGCTTCGAGAGCCCGCCCTTCGGCATCGCGATGCCGTAGGCGGCCGTCCCGTACGGCTCGCCGCTGAGCTTCAGCGCGCCATTCGACTGCGATACCGCGTACGAGGCGACCGGCGAGTCGGCCATGCCGACATCGGCGCGACCGCTCGAGATCGACAGGTTGGCGGCGTTCTGGTCGGGGAACACGTTGACCGTGACACCCGGCTTGCCGTCGGCCTTGCACTTCTTGCTCTGGCCCTGCGCCGCGGTGGCCTGGATCGTGCCGCGCTCCACCCCGACGGTCTGTCCGCACAGGTCCGCGAGCGACTGGATGTCCGGACCGCCCGATGCCTTGACGTAGAACGACGTTCCAGCCTGCGCATACGAGACGAAGTCGACCGTCTTCTCGCGCTCCTTCGTGACCGTGAACGACGACATGCCGAGGTCGTACTTGTTCGCGGCGAGGCCCGGAAGAATCGCGTCGAAGGTCACGTTCTTCATGCTCGTCTGCAGGCCCAGGGCCTGGCCGAGCGCCTTCGCGAGGTCCGCGTCCATGCCGATGATCGTGCCGCCCTTGACGAACTCATCCGGAGGGTAAGTCGCATCGGCCGCCACGGTCAGCTTCCCGCTCGACTTGACCGAGCTCGGTAGCTGCGCGATCGCCGCCTTGTCCGGCTTCACGTTGATGTTGGGCGTCGCCGTCAAGTTCTTGCTCGTCGTGGACGAGCCGCCGCCGCTGCTGCCGCATCCGACGACCACAATCGAGGTCGCAAGTACGGCGAGCAGCGCCAGGATCGTCCCGAAGCGCGCCTTGGTCATCTCTGAGTGCTCCTCTCTCCGATTCAGCGCGGCTCGGCTGACGCCCGCCGCTCCCTTCACACGCGGACCATATATCTCGGCGGGATTTGCAGGCACTAACGAAGGCGAGGGACGGGCGGCGGCGCAGCACTATACTTTCGGAAGCTATGGCGGAGGACTCACTCCTCAACAAGCCGTGCGGCGGCCGCTACACGAACATCGTCGAGGCGGTCGGCAACACGCCCCTCGTCGAGCTTCCGCGGCTCTCCCCGACGCCGGGCGTGCGGATCTGGGCCAAGCTCGAGGGGCGCAACCCGACGGGGTCGGTCAAGGACCGCGTCGCGAAGTCGATGATCGAGGACGCCGAGGAGCGCGGGGCGATCGCGCCCGGCCAGACGATCCTCGAGCCGACGTCGGGCAACACCGGGATCGCGCTGGCGATGATCTGCCGCCGCAAGGGCTACCCGCTCAAGGCGGTGATGCCCGACAACGTCACCGAGGAGCGCAGCCAGCTGCTGCGCATGTACGGGGCGGAGATCGTCTACTCGGAGGGCGCGAAGGGCTCAAACGGCGCGGTTGAGCTCGCGCTCGAGATGGCCGAGCAGGACGCCTCCTATTACATGCCCTACCAGTACGGGAACGAGGCCAATCCCCGCGCTCACTACGAGCACACCGCGCCGGAGATCCTCGAGGAGCTCGACGACATCGCCGCGTTCGTCGGCGGCCTCGGCACCGGTGGGACACTGATGGGCGTCGGGCGCCGGTTCAAGGAGCACGATCCCGAGACGCTGATCGTCGCCGCCGAGCCGATGCAGGGCGAGCTCGTCCAGGGGCTGCGCTCGCTCGACGACGGCTTCATCCCGCCGATCATCGACCTCTCGCTGCTCGACCGCAAGATCATGGTCTCGAACCGCGACGCGATCGCATGGACGCAGAAGCTCCTTCACGAGGAGGGCGTGTTCGCGGGCGTCTCCTCCGGGGCGATCGCCTACGTCGCGGACCGGATCGCCGGCGAGCTCGACGAGGGCAACGTCGTCTTCCTGATCCCCGACGACGGCTGGAAGTACCTCTCGTCCGGCGTGTACACGAAGTCGATCGAAGAGCTCGAGGGGATCGACTCCACCGTTTGGTGGTAGGCGCCCGGCCCGTCACGCCGCGCGGTGGCGGTGACTGAGACGGCGAGGAAGCGGGTCGCCGCGCGCGCGCGAAGGCTCGCCGATGGGTATAGGCCGCCCGACTACGCCGAGGTCCCGAGCGCCGATGCGGCGATCTTCCTCTGTGCGATCGACCACAAGACCGGTTACACGAGCGGCGCCAGGGTCGCGGGGGAGGGGCCGTTCGAGGGCAGCGCGCTGCTGTGGGCGCTGGGCCTCGATGCGGAGCGCCGCCGACCGGTTCTGCTCAGCTCCGAGTCACTGTGCGAGATCGACGCCGCCGGCGTCGCGGAGATCTTCGGCGGCGGCGGGGGCGCGGTGGCCGGCCCCGAGATCCGCGCCCGGCTGTGGCGTGATCTCGCCGAGGGGCTGGCGCGCGAGTACCGCGGCGACGCGGACGCGCTGCTCGATGCCTGCGAAGGCAGGCTCGGCGGGACCGGCGGCCTGCTCGAGCGGATGGCGCGCTTCGAGGCCTATGCCGACCCGCTCGAGAAGAAGAGCTTCCTGCTCGCAAAGATCTGCGCCCGGCGTGGCTGGCTCGATGTCACCGACTCCGAGAGCTGGCAGGTGTGCGCGGACAACGTGCTGATGCGGATCGCGCTGCGCTCCGGCCTCGTCGCCCCGGGGACCGCCGACGAGGTGCGCGCCGCGACCCGCGCCGCGCTTCGCGGCGTCGCCGACGAGTCCGGGATCCCGCCGCCGGTGCTTGACGACATGCTTTGGGAGCTGGGGCGCGAGGACCCGGACCTTGTCGGCGCCGACGCCGGCGAGCTACGCGAGCCTCCGCGTCCCGAGGGGACGTCCTGGTACTGACGCGGCTCGCGGCGCGCCGATCGGCCGCTGCTCGATCATCTACCCTGCGGCGCCGATGCGGATCGCGCGCTCGATGGTGGATGAGATCGTGGCTCACGCCCGCGAGGAGGCGCCGAACGAGTGCTGCGGGATGATCGGCGGCCACGACGGTGAGGCGACGAGCCTGTACCGGGCGAAGAACGCCGATGCGAGCCCGCTCCGCTACACGGTCGACCCGCAGGACCAGTTCCGGATCATGGAGGAGCTCGAGAAGCGCGGCGAGGAGCTAGCCGCGATCTATCACTCGCACACCGGAAGCCCGGCGCTGCCGTCCCAGACCGATATCAACCTCGCCCGGGGATGGCCTGACCCCGTCTACGTAATCGCCTCTGTCGCCGATCTCGATTCCCCGGATGTGCGGGGATTTCGGATCGTCAACGGCTCGGTCGAGGAGGTCGAGCTCGATGTCCACTAGCCAGCCGCTGACGTGCCCGCGCTGCGCGCAGCGCTACTCGTTGGAGGAGCGCTTCTGCCCGAGCTGCAGGATGCCGCTCGTCTACGCCGGGGCGGGAGAGCACCACCCGATCACCGACGCCGAGGGCAGGGCGCGGAAGATCAAGCCCCAGTACACGGGCGGCGAGCTCGTTCGCGTCGCCGGCGGCCGCAACCAGGCCGAGGCGGAGCTGATCCAGGGGATCCTGCTCGAGGAGGGGATCCCGAGCATCCTGCGCCGCACGCGCGGGTTCGACGTCCCCGACTTCCTCGCCGCGGGACCGCGCGACGTGCTCGTCCCCGAGGCCGGCGCGGAGGCGGCGCGGACGATGCTCGTCGACGCCGCCTTGATCAGCAACGGGCACGTCGACCCGGGCGCGCTGCCCGGCGTCGGCTCGCCGGCGCGGCTCGCCGTGTGGATCCTCGTCGCCGTCGTGGCCGCCGCCGCGATCGTGTGGCTGCTGTATCAGGCGACCGTCTGACGCTGTTTGTTTTTCGGTGATCACTTCGACCCCGGGCGGTTGCCATCGGCGAGCCGTGAGCCGATCCGGGTCGGACGCTCCTGCACCGTGGGGGAAGCGGCGGCAGGAGGCTCGCGCGATACTGAAGGAGTAGGGCGTCGCCGGCACCGCGCCTATCGCCGAGACGTGCCGGCAGTCGATCAGGTGGCGCGAGGGACTCTGCATCTGGCGGCACAACTTTGCCCCAGAAGCCGAGGCCCTTGAAACCACTGGATTGGAGACAGCATGACTTCAGCATCGAAGGAGAGGATCCAGGTAGGCGCCCTCAGCGTGCGCTTCCTGGTTGAGGCCGCCGATTCGAACGGAAGCGCAAGCGTCTTCGAATGCTTCGTTCCTGCCGAAAGCAAGATGCCCGCGCCGCACAGTCACGACGGCTTCGAGGAGACGATCTACGGGCTCGATGGCATCACGACTTGGAGCGTTGACGGGCGGACGCTCGACGTCGGCCCTGGCGAGGCCTTCTGCGTACCTCGCGGAGCGGTCCACGGCTTCGACAACCACGGCACCGAAGAGGCCAAATTCCTGGCGATATCAACCCCCGGCATCATGGCGCCGGACTACTTCCGTGAGATTCATGAGGTGCTGGCGTCGACTCCTGATGGCCCCCCGGACCTGGAGAAGGTGGCGGAGGTCATGCGCCGCCACGGCCTGACGCCGGCGCCACCCGCCAACTGACGCGCCTTCTACGTTCGACAGGCAGTGCTGCCGCTCCGGACTAGGAGGAGAAGTGCCCGTATCAGTTGCTACCAGACGACCTCGGGCGGGTACTTCGCGAACGCGAAGAACCACACGAACAGCAGCACGATCGCGACGACGAGCGACGCGATCAGCATCGGCTCGAGGGGACCCCGCGGGGGCCGCCGCTCCTCGCCGTCCTCCTCTATCCACGATCCGCCGACCACGCGCAGGTAGAGCCCGTTGACCCAGAACAGGGCCGGCGAGAACAGCGCCATCGCCGTCGGCACGCACAGGAGCCCGAGCAGGAAGTGGCTGGCGCTCGAGTCGACGAGCTGGCCCAGCAGCCACAGGGTGCCGAGCGGGATCCCGATCCACAGCGTCAGGCAGCCGACGGCGAGGACGGCGATCAGGAACAGCCCGGCGAGGCGATTGACTGCGCCGCGCGCCCTCCTCGGCGTTGCGGTCATCGCCTCCATCCGCTACCCCCCGATCGGCGCCCTCGGGTTGGCGCCCCAGAAGACGAGCGTCCCCATCATCCCGATCAGGTGCACCAGGACGATGTTGAGGACCATCGACTTCGCGGTTGCGGTGCCGACGCCGACCGGCCCCCCCGAGGCGGTGTAGCCGTAGTAGCAGCCGACGAGGACGATCGCGGTTGCCATCGCCATCGCCTTGATGAGGCTGAATAAGAGATCGGGCGGGTTCTGGAACATCCAGAAGATCAGGAAGTAGCCGCCCTGGGAGACCTCGCCGATCTGCTTGACGACCGCGAGCCAGGAGGCAAAGAAGCCGACCCCGACCGCGGCCAGGTACATGAACGGAAGCGTCATCCACGCGGCGAGCAGCCTCGTCGCGGCGAGGAAGGTCATCGGGGGAACGCCCATCACCTCGAGCGCGTCGATCTCATCCGAGATCCGCATCGCCCCGAGCTCGGCGACGATCCCGGTCCCGATCTTCGCCGACATCATGTAGCCGAACGCGTAGGGGATCACCTCGCGCAGGTCACACCAGGCGGCGAACACGCCCGCGTAGGCGGGCGAGCCGACGGAGCGGTTGAAGTAGGCGCCCTCGATCCCGCACTGCAGGCCCAGGATGAACACGAGCCCCCAGATCACGATCGTCGAGCCCAAGATCAGGATCCCGGCCTGCCTCAGCGCCTCGCCGAAGAACTGGAACACCCGGCCCGAGTAGACGAGCCCGATGACGCGGGCGCAAAAGCGCGCGATCTCGCCCAGCGAGCCGAGCCAGTCGCGGGGGACCGCCAGCCAGCCGGGCATCAGAACACCACCCGTTCGACGCGGCCCCGCCAGAAGCGGACGCGAAGCGGAGCATTCTGGCGGAATTGATGCACTACTTGATCACCGAGATCTCGGGGTGGGTGGCGAGCAGCGTCTGGGTGAAGACGTAGTTGAACGCGAACACGCCCATGAACGCGATCACGACCGCCTCGTTGACCGCGCGGCCGACCCCGGCGGCGCCCCCGGAGGCGTTCATGCCCTTGTAGGAGCAGACGATCGCGACGATCGCCCCGAACAGGGTCGTCTTCAGGACCGAGCCCCAGAGGTCGGTGACCGAGGCGTTGTTGAAAAGCGTCGCGAAGAAGCCCCCGAGCGGCTGGCCGTAGGTGAGCTCGGCGAAGAGCCCGCCGAAGATCCCGAACAGGAGCGCGTAGATGTCGAGCAGGCCGGTGATCAGCATCAAGGCGAGGAAGCGGGGGACGACGAGGTTCTTGATCGGATCGACGCCGAGGACCTGCAATGCGTCGAGCTCCTCGCGGATCTTGCGCGCCCCGAGATCGGCGGTGATCGCGGTCCCGGCGACGCCGGCGACGACGACCGCGGTCACGAACGGGGCGAACTCGCGGACCGAGGCGAGGATGAAGAAGCCGCCGAGGCGATCGAGGGCTCCGAACAGGGACAGGAAGTTCGCCGCCTGCAGGCCCGGGGCTCCGAAGCCGAAGGCGACGGTCGAGATCAGCATCGGAAACCAGCACAGCTGGAAGGCGAACAGGAACTGGCCGATGAACTCGCCCCCGTAGGGGTAGGGCGGGCGGACCGTCGCGACGAGCGTCTTCCCGGTCAGGATCATCATGTTCCCGACCTGCTCGAACAGCGACTTGGCCGGCAGGAATGCCCTGTCGGCGACCGCTCTAACCATTTACGGGCAGCCCGACGAGACCTTGACCCGCCACCAGTTCATCAGCGCACCGACCGGACCCCAGCGCGGCTGAACCTCGTACCCGCCGCACCCCGGATCGCCCATCTCCTGGTACGTAACCGACTCCCACTTGTGGGCGGCCGGATCTCTCGCCATCTCCTCGAACCGGCCCCGAGCGCGGCGCTGGCGCTTGCCGCGGTCCTCGGCGACGTCGCGTGCGCGCTTCAGCATGTCGAGGAGCTGGTCGCGCGTCCGCTCGAGTTCGCCCGCGTCGGGGACGTGGCTGTGCGAGAGCAGCAGCGGGTGGACCGGCTCCAGCATCGCCTGGACCTCGCCGGGGTAGGAGGCGAGCTCGGTCTCGAGCCGGGCGATCTGGCGGCGGAGCTCGTCGCGCGCCAGGCGCTCGTCCGCATCCCTCGTCGTCGGCACGGGCTCCGGAGTGCTCCCGGCATAGATAGCGCGGGCGAGATCGCGCGGATCGACGCCGCTGTCGCGGGCGCTGCTCGCCGCCTCGGCGGCAAGCCGCTCGAGGTCGGGAGAGGCCGGAGCGCCGTCGGCGACGAAGGTCCCGTGGCCCTGGCGTGACTCGATCAGCCCGTCGTCCTCGAGGTGGCGGTAGACGGCTCGGGCGGTGTTGACGTTGACGCCGCTCCCCGTCGCCAGTTCCCGCACGCCCGGAAGGCGATCCCCAGCCGCGAGCTCGCCGCTCGCGATCAGCACCCTCAGTCTCCATCCGAGCTGGGCGCCAACCGGGAGGTCGTCCGCCCGCTCGAGGTCGGGGACCATCTCGGCACGCTGCGTCTCGGACGAGGATTGTGCCATTGAGCTAGCACAATATCACTCAATCCGGCGCCGGGGCGTGCCCCCATGCCTACGGCGAGATGGCGGGGAAGCTACCGGTGTCGGAGAGTCGGGGTCGCCTGGCCGAGGTCTGGTCGCGCAGGCGCCGGCGCCACTCGCGCTCGATCTCGGCGAACGGGGCGTCGAATGCGAGCTCGAGGTTGCCGCGGGTGCCCTGGGGGTGGAGCCGGCGAACGAGTCGGTCGCATGCCTCGGGACCGACCTCCTTGTCGAGCAAGTCGAACAGCGTCCAGCCGAGGATGACCGCGTCGCGGGGGGAGGGCGGGAACGCCGGCCGCCCGCCCTCGCGCATCCGGCGGACCATCGCGGCGCGGAACAGCGGCACCTGGTCGGCGAAGTACTGGGCGCCGCCCTCGATCAGCCATGCCCACGGAGGTAACGCATGAATCGTCGCGGGCCCCACGGCGGCGGAAGCCGGCTGTTGTTGGCGGCGAGCACGATCTGCGCGTAGAGGCGCTCGGCGGTCCCGAGCAGCGCGCGCCGGGAGTCCTCGCCGGCGGCGCGCCGCTCGGCATGCTCGTCGTTGAGGATGTGGAGCTCGGTCTCCATCGCCCAGCCCGCGAGGTAGCGCCGCGCTGCCGGCGCCGCCGCGAGCCGGGCTGCGGGCAGGAACGGGTGCGCCGCCGCGAGCCATCCCGCGGCGGGGTGGACGATCACGGTGATCTCGTCCGGGGCGCGATTGAAGCGCTCCTCGAGCCGCAGCCGCAGGTCCTCGAGCTCGTCGAGCGTGCGCTGCGCGCACTCGGTGTCGTCGGTCTCGTGCCGCGCGGTGAAGCTCAGCGAACGTGTCTCGACCCAGGCGATGCGCCGAGCTTAGCCTGCGCCGAGGCCGCGAAAACCGATGCGACGTTTGCAGCGGGGGATGAGACGCTATTTGAACCCCGAGGCGCAATTGCCGAGGCTTTCGCGGAGTTTCGGATCGAAATCAAACAATGCGCGGACTTCCTCGTGTCCGCGATAGACGGTGGACTCGCCCTCGAGCATCGCCGGAAGGGACGCCGCCCCAGTGGGGCTTTCGCTTGGTGGACGACTGCTAGCCGGGGGGCTGCTGGGCGAGCACCGCGGCCTCCTTCATCGCGCCGCTGGTGCCCCCCACCGCGTAGATCTTTCTCTCCTCACCCAGCTTGAGCCCGAAGCGGGTCAATTCCACTTCCACCGGCCGGCTCAGCGTCGCAACCTTCCGCTTGATCTTTCCCCCCGCCCAGCCCCCGGTGTGGAAGATGTGGACGCCGCGGTCGGTGACGATGACCGCCCGTCCCTGCCTCCTCGTGAGGGGCACGATGACCAGGAGAAGGATGTTGAGCGGCACCAGAAGCACCAAGATCAGCCAGATAGACATGCCCGTGGTACCCCGGAACACGACCCGGGCAGTCACACCCTCCATCTGAGGGGCAGTGGCCTCGGCGAGCTTTCGCTCCATGCCCCTGAGGAATGTCCCTCCGGCCACCTCGTGCCGAGCAGACGACTTTGACTCTGCTTCCATGATTGTTCGCTTCGCTGCCAGTCACCTTGCTTGGAGCGCTTGTCGCGATTGTTGGGTGCGGATCGGGCCAGAAGAGCGGTCCGCTTTCCGCTGCGGAGAAGCACTATATCCGCCAGGCTGAGCAGCATGCGAGGTTGTTCCAGAGGGCGGAGGGTCGCGTGACGGCTGGCATTCTGCCCGCCAAGGTTCAGAGCCCTACGGAAGCTGGCCTACCCACCGAACAGATGAATGTGACCCAGAAGGTGCTCAATGCGGGCCGCAGGGCGGTGCACTCATGGAAGGGTCGCGGCTGTCCGAGCAGCCGTGCAAATGAGCCCTGCAATTCCTGGTTTGACACTCTCAAAGATCTTGCCTGGGATCCGCGGCTGATCGAGTTCATCAACCGCCCTTACACGAAGGCAAGGTTGCAGGCGGTGATCGGGGCGGGTCACAAGGAGGCACACAAGGAGGCACAGCAGTGGCGACGCACCCAGGGGGAGATCAAAAAGCTCCAGAGGGAGGTCTCTTCTTGATCGGAGGGACCTGGGACCACAAGCTGATCGTCGGTCTTGTTGCCCACAGGATTGGCTGAGCGTTCTAGCGTGTCTGCTTCGGGGTGACCTTGGTCACCGAGTCATCGCCCTCGCCAAGGTACTTCAGCAAGACCACATAGGTCTTGCCCGACGTCGTCAACGCCTTGACCGCATATGTCTCGCCGACCTTCGAATTGAAGTCATCGGGATAGGTGACCGACTTGATCTGGGCCCCGGTGTCGCTCTCGACAATCCGCATGAGCTTGCGCTCGGCCCGTGGCGTGGCAGGTTGCGTCTTGGCATCGCCCCCGTCCCCGCAGCCAACGAAGGCGACTGTCCCGACGATCATGAGGCCGGCGGTGACGAACTCAGTGAGGCGACGAGCTCCCAGCTTCACGCGGTGATCATCACGAAGGCGAAGCACCACCTCAGCTGCGCGACTGCTGGTCGAGTAGCTCGTTGTAGGTGTAGTGCCCCTCGGCGTCGGGCTCCTCCCCGCGCCAGAACGAGTGGCCTTGATCGCGTTCCGCGCCGACGGGCAGTGGCAGGCTGACCTTCGCCATGGACCCTAGCTCGCCGGGATGGCCGCGCCGCGGCCAGTCGCCTTCGACCTCGTCGATGCGCACCCGGGCCTCCGGGGCGCCCTTTCCCTCGAGGCGCATTTCGGCGATCGTCCCCTCCCATCGGCCTTCTACGACGAGCCGCGGGTCGTCGGGATGATCCCGGATCCACTTGAACGAGTAGTGGTCGCCGACGGCTGGACCGACCGCCTCGAAGGCGCGGGGGTCGTCGATCGCGTCGAGTGCCGTCCTCGCGGCCGCGCGGAGTTCCGGTCCCTCCTTGTCGCCGAGCACTCGGACCAGTGGCTCGACGGCCTCGGTCAGGTGCGGGCCGCCGACCGCCCCGACCGCGTCGATCGCGGCCTTTCGTACCCCGGGATCCTCGTCGTCGAGGGCCCGGATCAGGCCCTCCCGTGCCTCCGCGGCAGGCGGCTGGCCGATCTTTCCGAGCGAAGCCGCCGCCGCCGCTCGCACCTCGGGATCGCGATCGCCGAGGGCATGCACGAGCGGCACCACCGTCTCCCCGATCCGCACGACTTCGCCGATCAGGTCTATGCGGGCGCCCGAATCGGTCTCCGCGTCGAGCAACGCCGCCCATCGCTCGTCGTCGAGGACCCCGAGCCGGTGCAGCGCGACTAAGGTCTTCCCGCGATCGCCGCGATGCTGCTCCAGATTCGTGAGCAGCGGGGCGACCGCCCGCTGGTCCTCCAGGTGGCCGAGCCTCAGCGCCGCCCAGGTTCGCGTCTCCTCGCTCATCTGCTCGCTCTGGAGCAGCTCGAACAGCGGATCGCGGATGTCCGCGCGCTCCTTCCGCTCCTCCGAGAACATCAGCTTCCCGGCTGCGAGCTCACGAGTCTCGATCCCGACCCCCTCGCTGCGCAACAGCTCGAGCCAAAGCTGCGCGTCGCCAGCGCCGCGTTCCTCGAGCGCCTCCTCCGCCGCCTTCCGGACCCTGGCATCCGAATCGCGGAGTGCGGCCGTCAGTGGCTCGACCGCAGCGGCGTCGGCGGTCATCGCCAGCGCTTCGACGCCGTCGAGACGGACCGGCCAGACAGGGTCTCTCAGCACCCCAGCGAGTGCCTCGACCCCGCGGGCGCCGTCGAGCGCCCCCACCGCCTTCGCCGCGACGCCTCGCACGGTCGGGTCGTCGTCCACAAGTGCACCGATCAGCGGCTCAAGCGCCTGGGAGTCGCCGAGCGTCCATAGGGACGACGCGGCACGGGCGCGTACGTCGCTGTCGGCGTCCTTGAGCGCACGAATCAGCGGTACGACCGCGTAGCGGCGCTCCAAGGCCTCGACCGCCGCCAACCGGACCGGTGCCGAGGGATCGTCGAGCGCCGCGGCGAGCGCTTCCGTCGACTCGGGCCCCGACATCATCCCCGTGAGTGCCTTGGCGGCCGCAACCCGGATCTCCGGATCCTTGTTCCGCAGGGCCCTCGTAAGGCCCTTCTCGTTTTGCTGCTCCTCGAGCTTCGCGATGTCAGGCCGGCGAGAGAGCAAGTTCCTCGGTGCGCGCTCGGCCCGAACATAGTCCGATCCGGCCAGCCCGCACATCCTCACCCTACTTGACCGCCTGCGCATGCGCCCCACGCTTCGGTCATGCTCGTCGCGGTGCCTTCGAGGAGACGCCGTGCTCGAAAACGACCAGGCCGTAGTCGTCGTCATCCAACAGCTCCGAGGGCGCGATCGGCATCTCGGCGGGCGCCAGATCAAGCGGCCTCAGTCGGGTGGCGCCCGAGTACATCCGGATCAGATCACGTTGGGAGGCTGGAGTCGAGTCGCGTACAGCGTCCCACCTGCCTTAGATGCGTCGCGTGTGGAATCGAATGGAGCAGCCCCGCGCCCCCGACAGGTGTCCCCTCCGGAAATGCATATGCGGGTCGAGTCGGCCTTACGGGATTTGAACGGCCTGCTGGAACGTCGGCCGGTTGACCCATGGCTGCGGCGGCTGCGTGATCGCGCCGATCGCCCGGTAGCGGATCGCGTCGGCGCAGCCCTGCGCGTCCATGCCATTGCAGCCCCCGTTCGGGTACAGCTCGGAGTCGGAGTCGTGCGCCAGCGCGTCCTGCAGGGATGAGATCAGCGCGCGGCGGCACTTACCCTTGTGACCGTTGCCGCAGTACTGGCGCGAGTAGCGGCCCTTGACCTTCTTGCCGAGCTCCGTCCGCAGGTCCTTCTGCATGTAGCCGTACCAGCCGGAGATGTAGGCGGAGCCGAGACCCTGGTTCGGAGCATCGTCGAAGCCGATCATGCTCTTGATCCTGTCGAAGAGATCGTCGCCGAGGGCCGGCTTGAAGTCGGCTCGTCACGACCCGCGGCCACCACGCGTCCATGATCCTCACCGCCTCGGCATCGTCGTAGACGCCGTCGCGGTTGAGGTCGCGCCGGTGCGCGCCGCTCGCGACCCATTGCGAGAGCACATCTAGCGCGTGAGCAACGTTCGGGTCGCGGACCTTCTTCGTGCCGATCATCTTCAGCATCCAGGGCAGGACGGACGTCGCCGCGGAGGTCGACCGTGCCCGCGTCCTCCATCGAGTCGACGAGGCTCGGCGAGGTGATCCGCTTCGAGCCCCTGATCCGCGCCTTGATCCGCTCGTCGAGCGGGATCGAGCGGAAGAGCGGCTGGTGCGAGTAGTTGCCGTCGGCGCGCGCTGTAGCCCTTCGCGCCTGCTTGTTGTTCCAGCTCGTCAGGTAGCGCTGGTCGATGACCTGCGGGTGCGCTTGGCACGACGTCCGCTTCTCGCTGTTCATGCTCCGGGTCGTAGTTGCGCCACTCGAATCGCTTCCGCCGCCATCGTCGGGAAGTTCGGGTCGACGTTCTTCGCGCGCACGGGGTTGCTTGCCGGAGTTGAAGTAGGCGATGTGCTTGTTGTTGATGTAGAACCAGTTGAACGTGTAGTCGATCTTGCACGCCGCCTGCATGAACTCCTTCGGCGTGTCCATCTTGCCCGGCGTGTTGAAGTCGGCGAACCCGAGCGACGAGTCGACCTCGTGGAAGTAGGTGGCGCGAAGCTTCGTGTATGCGTACGGCTTGCCGTGGATCAGCGCCCGGCTCTGGACGATCCCGAGCTTGGTTCGCAGTGCCTGCAGCGTCTCGCTGCCCGGCGCGGTCGGGTCGGCGGGATTCGGCGTCCAGCTGTTCGTCCGGGTGAGGACGTCGAACGGCAGGCACTGTCCGCGGAACACGTAGTGGTCGGACTGGAGCGTCGGCGCCGAGCCGTCCGGGTTGCAGAGCGCGACCGCGAAGGTGTCGGTGATGTCCTGGTCGGCCGAGGTCGCGCTCCACGCGTAGTTGCGCCCGCGCCCGAGCTGAACGACGAGGTTGGTCCCGGGGAACGCGGCCCCCCGCGCGTCGATCGCGGGGCCGTCGGAGCTCGCCGGTGCGTGGATGTCCTCCTCCATCAGGATCTGAGGGTTGAAGTAGGAGACCTGGGGACCGAAGACCGCCGTCGGGTGGCCGCTCTGCGATTCCTTCGCCGAGACCAGCAGGGCGTTCGAGTTGCCGCCGAGCTGCGTGATCTGCCTCAGGAATCCGAGTCCCGCCGCCCGCCCGCCTGTCCGCCGGTGCCGCTCGCCGCCGTGATCTCCTTTTGGTCCTGGACCGTCCCGGAGTCCGGAAGGGCGAGGCCCCTGGCCTTGTGCGGGACCTTCTCGTACGGGAACTGCTTCTTGTGGACCGTCGTCGGCGCCTCGGGGTCGTTCTGGCGAGCGGAAGTCGGCCCACACCTGCGCGCCCTTCCTAGCGCCGAAGCGCTTCTGCGCGGCCTCGAGCGCGAGCGCGGAGTTGACCTCGTTGCCGCCGCCCTTGCCGAAGATCCCCGCGACCAGCGACGCGGTCGAGATCACGTCGGTGACCTTCCAGTCCGCGGGGCCGGTCGCGATCCCGAGGGCCGCGTACTCGCCGGGCATCTTCAGCGGGTTGACGCGCGCCTCGGCGATGTACTGGTTGATCCCGTCGACGTAGTTCTGGGTGTCCTGTTGGAGCTGTGCGCCCTGCTGCCCGTAGACGTCGTCGGCGAGGTCGTACTGGCGCTGCAGGTCCGCCTCGTTGTAGGGCGTGTCCGTCCACGTGGCGCGGTCCATCCCGGCGTTCGAGCCGCCCGCGAACGAGGCAGCTCGCCGCGGCCAGCGTGCCGGAGCGCGTCGATGAAGAACAGCCGGTCCTCGGCGGCGACGTAGCCGGCGCCGAACATCGCTCCGGCGCGCGTCTGACCGTAGATGTGGGGGACGCCGAAGCCCTTGTCGCGCTGGATCGTCACCTGCTCGCAGGCGCTCGACTGCGGGGCGCCCGCGACGTTGCACTGCGGGCTGTAGGTGCGCTCGACGTCGTCGGGCTTGACGCCGAAGCTGGCGTCCTTGTAGAAGTTCCCTATCTGCGACCCCTGGAGACCGGGCGTCGCGTAGACGAGGTTGCGCGTACATCGCGAGCTGGTCGTCGCTGTGCGGCGGCCGGGCGCCGGTGCCGAGGAAGCTGAGGATGTCCGGCAGCGTGTCGAAGCCGTTCTCGCCCGCCGGGAGGATGTTGTGGAACCCGGTGGCGTCGTTGGCCTGGTAGGGGTCGGGCTGCGGCGCGGCCGCTGCCGGGCCGGACAGCGTCAGCGCGCCGACGAGCGCGATGCCCACCGCGGCTGCACTCCTCCTGATCGTCCTGCTCCCCATGGTCCGGTACCGGCTCGCGTCTGGCTGCGCGAGCGCCGCGAGTCTATCTCCACGGGCGCGGCCGTGCGCAGGTTCAACTCCGGGCGGCGCGGTCCCGTTGATAGTCCAGCTCCGTGTGCACGCCGATCCGCTCGAGCGCCGCGCGGGCGTGCTCGAGATCTCCGGCGCCGGCGACCGCGCGGACGAGCGGCGCTGTCTCGTGCGCGGCGATCTCGACGTCGAAGAACAGCGCCAACGCGCCGAGCGGGCTCAGGTGCGCGGTCATGCGCCCGTTGCGGATCGGCCGCTCGCCGGTCTCGCCGCGCGCGCAGCGTACGGCCTGCAGGGTCGCCTCGGTCGGGATCTCGCGCGCCGCGACCTCGAGCTCGTCCGCGACCGGCTGGCTCAGTCCCCAGGCGCCGAGCCATCCGCCGGCCGCCGCGAGGTCCGCAAGTCGCTGCGTGAACTCACTCGGAAGCAGCTCGCCGTCGCAGCCGGCACCGAAGACGACGCCGAGCCCGGGGAGCTCGACGGCTGCGCGGGCGGCCGCGGCGAGCATCACCGCGTCGCACAGCGGGCTCGCGAGACCGGGCTCGTCGCCGTGCGCGAGAACATCGCCGCCGACGTCGACGTAGACCGCGAGGTCGCAGTCGAGCGCGCGCGCCGCGGCCGCGATCGAGTCGCCCGCGCGGTCGGGGCCCGGGTTGATGTCGACGAGCACGGTCGGGCGCCCGAGGTGGGCGGCCATCCCGGCCTCGCAGAAGCGAATGCCCTCGGGGGTGGACGTTTCGGGGCCGGCGAGGACGGCTGCGGGCGCGAGCGGGTGGGCGTCCCGGATCTCGGCGATCGCGCGCGGTCCCGGGTGCGGGTCGATCGCGTAGCGCTCCCACGACACGCCGCCGAGCACGAACTCGGTCCCGAGCTCCTCGCACAGGCGGGCGAGCGCGAGCGCACCGACGACGTCGCCGCCGCCACCGATCCCGAGCACGAGCGCGCGCCGCGACGCGGCGATGGTCGCCTCCGGGGAGTGGGTAGCCGGTGCGCTCAGGCCGGGACGGGCTCGGCCTGGCCGGCGGTCTCGACGATCGACCGCGTCGCGCGGTCGAATTCCTCGTCGGCCATCACCGGGGTGCCCTCGAACGGCAGGTCACGGTCCAGCTCGACCCACGAGTGACACCCGTGGTACTCGTCCTTGACCTTTACGGTCACCGGGCGCGGAATGCGGTGCACCCGTAGCAGGAGGACGTGGAGGGGATGGCGCCGCTTCCACGCGAGCCGCTTCAGCGCGTAGTCCGAGGTCCAGACGTGGAAAGGGGACAGCGCTTCGACGATGCGCGGATCGTCGGTGGTGAAGTGCTCGGAGACCTCGGCCCAGGCGCGAATCCGGACCCGGTCGGGCTGCGGGATGCCGCCGTTCTGCAGCAGTGCCCGCGGCGGGGGCTCCTCGTCGGGCCACACACCCTCCTCGAGCGCGCGGCGCAGCTCGGGGTGGTGCGACTCGCGGACGAGGTCGTTGCGCTGGTGGTCGAAGGTGGGGTAGAGGAAGAACTGCTCGTGCTCGAGCTCGAAGTGCTTTTCGTCCTCGCGGATGCCCCCCTTGCGGAGCGTTACGAGCTGCTCTCCCTCGGAAAGGGCCCGCACGGTCACGGCCCACTCTTTAAAGGCAATCGGCATGCTGGTCGTTCGAGATACTGGGATGCTGGTTAGTCGCTGCCGGGCGATCCACGGGGCGCCGAATGGCGCTCGTGCCCGGCAAGGCCGAGGATTGTAGACGAGCTTGGCCAGATAGCCAAGTTTGTTTCGGATGTTGCGATCGTCACGATTGCGCGATGAGCGCAGGCTGAGCGATCGCTCACGCGGCGGCCGCGCGGTCGAGAAACCCGAACAGGACCTCGTTGAACTCGTCCGGCTTCTCGAGTTGGCACCAGTGCGCCGCGCCGCCGATCGCGGCGCACTCACCGTGAGCGACGGCCGAGGCGATCGACTCCGCGACGGCGGGCGGCGCGACCGGATCTTCGGCCCCGCACATCGCAAGCGTCGGGCAGCGGATCGCGCCGAGGTCGTCCATCGTCGCGGTTGCGGTCGCCGCCGAGCACTCGGCGTAGGGGATCGGCGCGTTCGAGGCGATCAGCTCCTGCATCAACCCGTGGAGGGTGGGGTTCTCGGCCCGTCCGCGCTCGCTGATCCCGGTCGTCGCTACCGTGGCCGCGATCTCGTCCATGCGCCCGGCGCGGGCGAGGCGGATCCGCTGCTCGAAGACGGGCCCGGCCTCGGGCCGCCACGCGAGCGCCCCGCCGCAGACCGCCAGCGCCCAGACTCGCTCGGTGTGGTCGACGGCGGCGTGCTCGGCGACCATGCACCCGACCGAGTGGCCGACGAGCGCCGCGCGCTCGACCTCGAGCTCGTCCAGAACCTCGCTGAGGTCCTGCGTCCACTGGTAGACGGAGTACGGACCGGGCGGCTTGTCGCTGAGGCCGCAGCCGCGCTGGTCGTAGGCGATGCCTCGATATCCGCGCTCGCGGCACGCGGCGAGCTGCCCCCACCACGAGTAGACCGAGCCGCCGAGCCCGTGGACGAAGACGACGACGGGACCGTCGCCCCCGGTGTCCTCGTAGCGGAGCGTGAGCTCGTCGATCTCGACCCGTTGCGACACCTCGCGGGATCCTAGATACCTGGGCGTCGAGCAGAGAGCGAAGCCCGATTGCGAGGCGACTAGCAGGTCGAAGTGATCACGGAGCTCCGAGCCCTCCGCCGCCGGGTGTCTCGATCCGAATCCGGTCACCGGGCCGAAGCTCGCCGGCGGCCTTCGACGGCAGCGGCTCGTCGTTGAGCAGGTTTCGCCCCGGCGCCGCTTCGGCGCCGCCGTCGCGGCCGCGCGGCGCGTGGCGCCGTCGCTCGGTGATCAGCGTGAACGCCATCGGCGCCAGCGCCTCGACCTCGCGCACGATCCCGTCGCCGCCGCGGCGCGCGCCCGCCCCGCCGGTCCCCCGGCGGACTGAGAGCTCGGTCACCCGCACAGGCAGCTCCGCCTCGAGCGCCTCGACCGGCGTGTTGAGCGTGTTCGACATCGCGACGTGAATCGCGCTCGGCCCGTCGGCGCCGGGGCACGCGCCCTGGCCTCCGGCGATCGTCTCGTAGTACGTGAACCCCTCACCCGCGAGCGTGAAGTTGTTCATCGTCCCCTGGCCCTGGGCCGGGACCGCGGCGGCGCCGGCGAGAGCCTCGATCACGAGGTCGGCGACACGGCTCGATGTCTCGACGTTGCCCGCGACTACGGCGGCGGGGGAGCGCGCGTTCAGGAGCGAGCCCTCCGGCGCCGTGACCTCGACCGGGCGATGCGCGCCGGCCGACGGCGGCGCGTCGGGATCGGTCAGGACCCTGACCGAGAAGTACGAGGCCGACTTCGTGACCGAGAGCGGGCAGTTGAGGTTGCCGTCGACCTGCGCGTCGGTGCCGGAGAAGTCGAGCCTCATCCCGTCGCCCTCGATCGTCGCCGTGACATGGAGCGTGACGTCGCGTCCGTTGGCGTCGTCCTCGAGCACGTCGCTCGCCTCGTAGGAGCCGTCGGGGAGCGATGCGAGCGCGGCCCGGGTGCGGCGCTCGGCGTAGTCGAGGATCTCGGCCATGCCGGTCTTCAGCACGTCGAGTCCGTGGCGGTCGGCAAGCGCGAGCAGGCGCCGCTCGCCGAGCAAGTTCGCGGCTCGCTGCGCGCGCAGGTCGGCCAGCCGCTGCTCGGGCTGGCGCATCCGCGACGCGAGCCGCTCGAACTCACCCTCGTCCACGCGTGTCGGCGGTATCAGCACGCCCTCGTCGTCGAGCGTTCGCGAGTCGGCCGGCATCCCACCCGGGGTCGGCCCGCCGATGTCGGCGTGGTGGGCGCGGGTCGCCGCGAATCCAAGCGGAGCGCTGCGCTCGGATGGGGCGAAGATCGGCGAGATCAGCGTGATGTCGGGAAGGTGGGTGCCGCCGCGGTAGGGGTCGTTGAGGATCCAGAGGTCGCCGGGCCGGTGGCGCTCGTCGAGGACCGCGGCGACGGCGTCGGGCATCGAGCCGAGGTGGACGGGGATGTGCTCGGCCTGCATCACCAGCTCCCCGGCGGAATCGAAGAGCGCCGTCGAGCAGTCGTGGCGCTCCTTGATGTTCGGCGAGTGCGCGGCGCGGATCAGCACCGCGCCCATCTCGTCGCAGGCCGCGCGCAGGCCGCCGATCAGGACCTGGAGCAGGACCGGGTCGAGGCCATGACCGTCCCGAGGAGCGCTCATCCTCGCTCTTTCGTCGCCACGACGCTGCCGCGCGCGTCAACCTCCGCGCTCCACCGCGGCGGCACGACCATCGTCGCCTCGGGGAGCTCGAAGATGCAGGGGCCGCGCGCCTCGAGCCCGGCCTCGGGCTCGCCGCGCAGGACCTCGGCCTCGTGCCACTCGCGGGAGAAGCGGGCGCGTCGCATCGATCGCTGCATCCGACCCGCCGGGGCGGCGGCCGGTGTCGGCTCCGAGCCTGGGACGACGATCGCAAGCCGAATGTTCACGAGCTCGACCCTGGAGTCGTCTTCGCGGTAGCCGTAGCGGGCCTCGTGCTCGTCGCCGAACCGCGCCGCAAGGTCGGCGGGGTCCGGTTTCGGTGAGCCCTCGACCGGGAGCTCGAACGACTGCCCGCGGTAGCGCATGTCGAACGTCACCTCTCGTCGCGCGCCCTCGAGCTCACTGTCCCCGCGGAGCGACCGGGAGAGCGAGCGGCCGAGCTCGGCGACCTCGCGCGCGATCCGCTCCGCCGTCAGCCCCTCGCCGCTCAAGAGCACCGTGCGCGCGGTGTCCCGGCGCCGCTCGGAGGCGATCAGGCCGAGCGCCGAGAGCACGCCGCTCGCGCGCGGGCAGACGATTCGCCCGATCTCGAGCTCGTCGGCGAGCGCGGCGGCGTGCATCGGACCGGCCCCGCCGAAAGGCATCAGCGCGAATTCGCGAGGATCGACGCCGCGCTCGACGGTGACGACGCGGAGTGCGCGGATCATCTCCTGGTTCGCGACCCGCGCGATTCCCTCGGCGGTCTCGAGCGGATCGAGCTCGAGTGTGTCGGCGAGTGCGGCGACGGCGGCCTGCGCCGCCCCGGCGTCGAGCTCGACACCTCCGGCGAGCTTCGAATCGGCGGCGAGGTAGCCGAGGAGCAGGTTCGCATCGGTGACCGTGGGCTCGGTGCCGCCGCGCCCGTAGCACGCGGGCCCCGGCTCGGCTCCCGCCGAGCGCGGCCCAACCCGAAGCGCGCCCCCGAGTCGCGCCAGCCGACCGAGCCGCCTCCCGCGCCGACGGTGTGGACGTCGACCATCGGCAGCTGGAGCGCGCGGCCCGCGATCTCGCGCGAGTCGGTCCGCCTGACGCGTCCGTTCTCGACGACGCAGACGTCGCACGAGGTCCCGCCCATGTCGAGGCCGACTGCGTCGCCGCCCGCGGACAGCCGCGCAAGCAGGCCTGCCCCGACCGCGCCGCCGGCGGGGCCCGATAGCACGCTCCAGGCGCCGGCCTTCGCGGCCTCCGCGGCGGGTGCGACGCCGCCCGAGGACTGCATCACGAGCGGCTCGGGGAGCCCGCGCTCGTCGCACGCCGACGCGAGGCTTCCGAGGTAGGTGCCGAGCAGCGGGGAGAGGTAGGCGTCGATCAAGGTGGTCGAGCAGCGCTCGTACTCGCGAAACTGTGGCAGCACGTCATGCGAGGCGGATACGTGCACACCGGGGAGCCGCTCGCGGAGCGCCGCGGCGACCGCGGCCTCGTGCGCCGGCTCGAGGTATGAGAACAGCAGGCAGACGGCTACCGACTCCGCGTTCGCGTCGCGGACCCGATCGACGAGCTCGTCAACCGAGGCCTCGTCGAGCGGATCGACGACGCCGGCGGCGCTGACCCGCTCGCGGACCTCGAAGCGGAGCTCGGGCGGTGCGAGCGGCCGGGGGCGCGCGCGGCACAGGTGGTAGAGGCTGGGGCGGCTCTGGCGCGCGACCTCGATCAGGTCGGCGAACCCCTCCGTGGCGACGAGCGCCGTCCGCGCGCCGCGCTCCTCGAGCAGGGCGTTCGTGCCGACCGTCATCCCGTGGGCGAAGGTGTCCACGTCGCCCGGCCGGCGCCCCGCGCGCTCGAGCACGGCGGCGACGGCGTCGATCACGCCTCGCGACTGGTCCTCGGGCGTCGAGGGCGCCTTCGCGGTGTGCAGTCCCTCACGGCCGTAGAGGACCGCGTCGGTGAACGTGCCCCCGACGTCGACCCCGAGCAACATGCCCCGACCCTAAACAAACCCTGCGACGGCGGACGCGAAGCGGAGCACGTCGCGAAAATGATGGGAGCCCCGCTACGACGGACGCGGGAGCGAGCGAGCCTCCACTCCAGTGAGGTGACTGCGAGCGAGCGGGAGCGGAATGCGTTGCGGGATTGGTTTGGGCCCCGGCCGAAGCCGGGGCCCGTGCCGTCCGCCCGAAGGCGGTCCTTCCTGTTCCCTAGGCCGCAGCCCCGACCGAGTCGAAGGCCTCGAGCGCCTCGCGGTCGAGGTTCTCCAGACCCTGCTCGTCAGGCTCGAGGGAGTCGAATGTCTCCTCGAGGTGCTTGTGCGACGGGCAGTAGTCCCGTCCGGGGAGCGGCTGGCGCTGGCAGGGCGTGCCCTTCCTTGTATGCGCCCTGCACTGGGTGGGCTGGCCGTCGAGGCCGACCCCATCCTCCGGTAGCCGCGCCAGGTGTTCGATCGCAAGATCGATGTTTCGGTGGATCACGCGGTAAACGCGCTCCTGCTCGGTGATCGGGAAGTAGCCGCGAACCTCGCTGAACAGCGAGCGCGCGGGCTTCGCGAAATACCGACGGTCGTGGGCGAGCCGGCGCATCGCGGCCTCGCATGCATCCAGCACGCGCTGCTTGTTCTCGGCCCCGCTCGGGTTGCTCTCCGGCTCGGTCACAAGCGGCGCGATCTCGCGAAAGATCGAACGGCTGAAGCGGTACATGATTCCTCGTGCCTCCTTCGGTCCTTGAAGGTTTCTTCTATCCGTGAACTCCTCCGACCACCCGCGAGTTCGGTTTCCCCTGCCGCCTCGCGTGCGTTGGAATTAAGCCGAGTGTCTCATCGAGTTTTGAAGCCCAAAGAGGTTTCTGTTAAGCGTGTGTTAAGCGCCGGGGCGTTTCGCGCGTGGCCGCGATCAAGACCACCGGCGGGACTCGGTCTCGCCCGCCGCGGTCTGTACGAGGTGGATCCCGTCGAGCCCGGGATCGGGGCGCGGAAACTCGACCCGCCGGTGGGCGCCGCGCGTCTCCTCGCGCGCGAGCGCCGCCGTCGCGACCATGCTCGAGACCGGATAGGGGTGGTCGAGCAGGCGCTCGAGGCCCGCCGCATCGCGCTGCGGGCCCGCCCAGCGCCACATCTGCTCCCGCGCCGCGGCGGTCGGCGGCGAAAACCGCCATCCGGGGTCGGCGGCCTCGCCGTCGAGGGGCGCCGCCCGAGCCGCCGCGGCCGCCGCGCGGGCGCCGAACACGAAGCACTCGCTGAGCGAGTTCGATGCGAGCCTGTTGGCGCCGTGGAGCCCGGTGCACGCGCACTCCCCGACAGCGTGCAGGCCCGCGACGGAGGTCGCGCCGTCGAGGTCGGTCGCGACGCCGCCCATCACGTAGTGTGCGGCGGGCGCCACCGGCACGGGCTCCGTGGTGGGATCGATCCCGGCGGCCTCGAGCATCGCGACGACGTTGGGGAACCCGGAGGGATCGACCGCGCGCATGTCGAGCATCACGTGGTCTGTGGCGTCGGCCTGCATGCGGTCGAGGACCGCGGCGGTGACCTGATCGCGGGGCGCTAGCTCGTCGGTGAAGCGCCTGCCGTCGGCGTCGAGCAGAACCGCCCCCTCGCCGCGGATCGCCTCGGTGAGCAGCGACCCGTCGGCGCCCTCGCCGGGCAGCGCGAGGGCCGTGGGATGGAACTGGCAGAACTCGAGATCGGCGGCCTCCGCCCCGGCCAGGTGGGCGAGCGCAACCCCGGCGCCGATCGCCCCCCATGGGTTCGTCGTCCGCGCCCACAGCGCCGCCGCCCCGCCCGTCGTCAGCACCGTCGCCCGCGCGGCGATCGTCCCGCGGTCGGTGACCACCCCGGTGCAGCGTGCGGCGTCGCCCGCGAGCGCGACCGCCGAGGCGCCCTCCAGGACCTGGACACGCGGCTCCTCGGCGACGAGCGTTTCGAGGCGCCGGGTCAGGGCGCGACCGGTCTCGCTCCCCCCGGCGTGGACGATTCGCCGCGCCGAGTGACCCCCCTCGAGCCCGAGCGCGAGCTCTCCGTCCGGCTCGGTGTCGAAGCGCACGCCGAGCTCGCGCAACTCCTCGACGGCGCCCGGCGCTTCCCTCGTCAGCACCTCTACCGCCGCCGCGCGGCACGCTCCGCGGCCGGCATCGATCGTGTCCTGCGCGTGGCGCTCGGGCGAGTCGTCGTCGGCCAGCGCGGCGGCGAGCCCGCCCTGCGCCCAGTAGCTGGAGCTCTCGGCGAGCGACTTGCGCGAAACGAGCGCGACCCCGGCCCCGAGCTCCGCGGCCTTCAGCGCGACATACATCCCCGCCGCGCCGCCGCCGACAACGGCCACGTCCTTGCGCAGTCTGTCCGCCGCTCGATTCAGAGCGCGGGTACCGTAACCCCGTGGCGCTCTATCTTCATCACCCGTCGTCGTACGAGCACGACACGGGGGGCCATCCGGAGAACGCGCGACGGCTGCGCGCAATCGAGTCCGCCCTCGAGGCGAAGGGCTGGCTCGGGCTCGACCGAGTCGAGGCGCCGGCGGCCACGCGCGAGCAACTCGAGCGCGTCCATTCCGGCGGGCACATCGACGCGATCGAGTCGTTCTGCGAGCGGGGCGGGGGAATGATCGACCTAGACACCGTCGCGAGCGCGGGTTCCTACGAAGCGGCGCTGCACGCGGCGGGCGGGCCGATCCACGCGGTCGACGCGATGCTCGCGAACGGCGAGCGGGTGGCGCTTTGCGCGCTCCGCCCGCCGGGCCATCACGCGGAGACGGACCGCGCGATGGGGTTCTGCCTGTTCAACAACGCCGCCGCCGCGGCCGCGCACGCGATCGCTACGAACGTCGTCGAGCGGGTGCTGATCCTCGACTGGGACGTCCACCACGGCAACGGGACCGCGGAGATCTTCGACGGCTCGAGCGAGGTTCTGTACGCGAGCATCCACGAGAGCCCGCTGTATCCGGGGACCGGAGCCGCGGAGGAGACCGGGACGGGGGCGGGCGAGGGTTACACGGTGAACCTCCCCGTTGCGGCCGGCGCGGGGCCGGACGAGTTCCTTTCGCTGGTCCAGAACGTGGTCGTCCCAATTGGCCGCGAGCATCGCCCCGGCCTGATCATCATCTCGGCCGGGTTCGACGCCCACCATGCGGACCCGCTCGCCGGCTGCCGGCTCGACGAGGCCGCGTACGCAGACATGGCCGCGAGCGTTCGCGACCTCGGTGCCGAGCTCGAGGCGCCGATTCTCGTCTGTCTCGAGGGAGGCTACGACGTCGACGCGCTCGCCGCGTCGATGATCGCGACGGTCGAGGGGCTGACCGGATCGCGCACCCCGCGCGAGGCGCCGAAGGGGCCCGCGTCGCCGTACCTGCGGCGCCTCGGTGAGCGCTGGCCGGTGCTCGCGCGCTAGGCGCTATCGAGATGCTGACCGGGCGCGCAGCCTGCGGCGATTAGGGCGGCGGCTTCCGCTCCGGCGCCGGCTGCGGGTCGCCCTCGGCCTGGTGGCGAGCGCGCTCCTGGACTTCCGTTGCCTGCTCCTCGAGCGCCTCGAGCCGGCCAGCGGCTTCGCGGTATCGGCGCTCGCGCTCGCGCTCGAGCTCGCGCCGCCCCTCCTCCTCGACCTGCGCGACGCGGCGCTCGGCGTCGCGGGCCTGGGCCTGCGCCTCGTCGAGGCGGCGGCGGGTTGCCTGAAGCTCGGCCTGGACGTCTGCGCGGTCGCGCGCCCATTCGTCCTCGCGCTCGCGCGCGCCTGCGGCGGCCGTGCGCTCGGTCTCCTCGCGCGCCGCATCGACCTCGGCCTTCATCCGCCGGTCGAGCTCGCTCCGGAGCCTGCTCGTCTCGGCCTCGATCCGGCGGTCGGCGTCGGCGCGGCCCCGCTCCTCGGCGGCGCGCACGGATTCGCGGATCCGCTGCTTGATGTCGCGCTCCCCCTCGCTTCGGAGCGAGCCGGCCTGCGAGCGCAGCCACTCGGCGGCGGCGCTGCGGGCCGCGGCGGCGTCGGCGGCACTGCGTGAGCTCGACTCCCGCACGCGATCCTCGGCCGCCTGGGCCCGCCGCTCGGCCTCGGCGACGGCGCGCGTGCGCTCGGTGCGCTCCTCGTCGAGCTTCTGCTCGAGCGAGCGGATCTCGACCCGCCGCTCCTCCTTTACCTCGCGGCCCTTGGCCTCCACGGCGGCCCGCTGGCGGGCCGCGGCCTCCGCCTCGAGGCGCTCGGTCTCGGCGCGCAGGCGTGCGTCGGCCGCCGACTGGACGCGCTGCTCCGCCTCCGCGCGGGCCTCGGCGGCGGCGGCGGTGACGGCCTCCTCGCGCTCGGCGCGAACCTGCTCGATCTCGGTCCTTGCGGCTTCGAGCGTCTCGCGGGCTCGCTGCTCGGCCCGCGCCTGAGCCTGCTCGGTTTCCTGCCGCAGGCGCTCCTCGGCGCTGCGCCGCGTGCGCTCGGTCTCGCGGGCCATCTCCTCCTCGGCCGCGGCGACGCGCTCCGCGGCGGCGATCGCGCGCTGCTCGATCTCCGCCAGGCGGCGGTCGGAGCGCTCGATGATCTCGGTCCTTGCCGCGCGCTCCTGCTCGAGCTCCTGCTCGCGGGCGTGGAGCTCGGCTGCGAAGCGCTCGGCGGCGGCCTCGCGCGCCGCGTCGACCTCGCTGCCGATCCGGCGCTCGGCCTCGGTCCTCGCGCGCTCGAGATCGACCTCCGCCTCCGCGCGCGTTTCGCGGCGCGCCCGCTCCTCGACCTCGCGCACGGTCGTCGCGGCGGACTGCAGAGCGCGCTCCTCGAGCTCGCGCCGCTCCGCGTCGGTCGCCGTCCGCGCGCGCTCCTCCGCGGTCGCGCGGGCCCGCTCCTCGACCTCCGCGCGGGCCTCGTCGGCCGCCTCGCTGATGCGGGCGTCGGTGTCGGACTTGAGCAGCTCGAGCTCGCGGCGAAGCTCGGCCGTCTCCTCGGCGACGCGGCGGCCGGCCTCCTCGCGCATCGCCGCCTCGGCCTCGCGCTGGGCCTGCTTCGCCTCGGTTGCACGCGCCTCGGCGGCCTGGAGCTGGTCGAGAGCCTCCTCGAGCGCGTGGCTGGCGGCGCGGCGCTCGCCGGTCTCCTGCGGCTGCGCGGCGGGCTTCGGCGGGGCGGGGCCGGGCTTCGGAGCGGCGGCGGGCCCGGGAGCCTCGCCGGACTTCGCGGCGTGCCGCGCGGCCTCCAGCTCCTCGTGGACGCGGCGGTCGACCTCGCGGTTCAGCTTCTCGATCTCCTTCTCGACGCGGCGGTCGGCCTCCGCGCGGACACGCTCCTCGGTCTCGCGCCGCATCGCATGGACCTGCTCGCGCATCTCGCGCTCAGCCTCGTGGCGGATCTCGCGGACCTGGCCGCGGAGCCATCTCGAGGCGGTGGTCCGCATCTCGGAGTCGTCGGCACCGGCGCCCTCGGCGACCTCGGCGCGCCGCTCGGCGTCCTGGAGGCGCCGCTCGATCTCGTCGAACCCCTTCGCCGCCTCGATCTTCGCCCGCTCGAGGTTCTCCTCGAGGGCGACGATCTCCTCGGCGGCGCGCTCCTCGGCCGCCTGGGCCGCCGACTCGGCCGCGACGCGGACGCGCTCCATGGTGTCGGTGCGGCGGCGCTCGCGCGCGAGCCCCTGGTCCTCGCCGTTGCGGCTCACCGCCTGCTCCCGCGGCGGCGTCTCGGGCCCGACTTCCTCTGCTGGCTCGACCTCCTCGACCGGCTCGACCTCCTCGACCTCATCGACCGGCTCGGGCTCCGCGTCCTCGACCACCTCAGCGTCGGCCTCGTCGACGATCTCGGCACCGGCCTCCTCGACCGGGTGCTCCTCCGTCGTGTGCTCGAGGCCGTGCCGCTCGGGCAGGTCGTAGCCGAGCCGCGCGTAGATCTCGGCCGTCGTCTGCGACGAGCCGGCCGGAGCCGGCCCCTCGACCTCGGCCTCGGCCGCGTCGTCGGCGTCGGGATCGGAAGTCTCGCCCTGTTCGACGACCTCGTTCGAGTCGGTGGACTCGAGGTCGTCGCCGGCGTCCCGGGACCTCTTGCGTCGCCAGTCCATCCAGCGCGCAGACTACGGAAACCTCGCGGCCGACCTCAGGCGGCCGCGGATGCATACGATGCAGTGCTGGAGGAGGGAGATGCGACGGACCGTGCCGAAAGCAACCATGCTCGCAACCGCACTTGCGGCATTTGGGATCGCGCTCGCGCCCGCGGCGTCGGCGAAGGTCCGCCGCGTCCACAAGGGCGACTCGATCCAGAAGGCGATCAACAAGTCGAAGAAGAACGACAGCGTCGTAGTCGACCCCGGCACCTACAAGGAGAAGTCGCGCGGCTGCCCCGGACTCAACGGCCAGAAGTGCGCGCTCGTGATCAAGCAGAAGAACCTCGCGCTGCTGACCAAGAAGGGGAAGAACGTCAAGCTCGAGGCGAAGGGCGGCCAGGACAACGGGATCGGGATCGGGAAGACGACCAACCCGTCGTGTCTCTCGGACAGCTCGAAGCGGCTCAAGGGGACGTTCGTGAGCGGGTTCACGATCAAGGGCTTCTCGAACAACGGGCTCTATCTGTCGTGCGCGCAGAGCTGGCGGATCACGCACGTGCAGACGAAGAGCGACTTCGAGTACGGGATCTTCCCCTCGCACTCGGTCAGCGGCCGCGTCGACCATTCGCTCGCGAGCGGCGCCCACGACACGGGGATCTACGTCGGCCAGTCGCGTGACGTCCGCGTCGACCACAGCACGTCGAAGAACAACGTCAGCGGCTACGAGATCGAGAACAGCACGAACGTCCGCGACGACCACAACGAGGCGGTCAACAACACGGGCGGGATCCTGTCGTTCGCGCTGCCGAACCTCGACGTGAAGACGAACACGAACAACCAGATCGACCACAACGTGGTGACAACGAACAACAGCGGGAACGCATGCCCGGAGCCCGGCGACGCCGTGTGCGCGGTCCCGCCTGGAACTGGCATCCTGATTCTCGCCGCCGACACCAACCTCGTGACCCAGAACCAGGTGACCGGCAACAAGAGCTACGGGATCGCGGTCGCCGACTACTGCAACTTCAACGACTGCTCGGGGGGCGTCGACATCGACCCAGCCCCGAACGACGACCGCATCACCTCGAACGCGGTGACCGGGAACGGCGCCGCGCCGGACCCGGCGGTACCGGGGATCTTCGCCAAGGACCTCGCCTGGGACCTGAGCGGGAGCGGGAACTGCTGGTCGGTGAACACGTTCGGGACGTCGTTCCCGGACCCGCTCCCGTCCTGCTAGCGCCGACCCCCTCGACGCGGCGGCGCCATATCCTCGCCCGGTGACGGGTCGCCCGCCGCGCATCCTCATCCTCACCGCGTCGATCGGCGAGGGTCACGATCTCCCCGCCCGCGTGCTCGCCGACGGGATCGCCGCCGAGGAATCCCAGGCCGAGGTCGAGATCGCCGATGCCCTCGGGGTCGTCAGCCCCTTCCTTCGCCGCGTGGTCATCGACGGCTCGCGCTTCGACTCTCAATGGGGGAGCCGGATGTTCGACCTCGAGTACCGGTTGATAACCGACGTCGCACCCACGAGGTGGCTCGCGGGGCTGCTGATCGGACGTGGCGGCGGTCCGATCCTGCGCCGGATCGATGCGGCCGCGCCGGATGTTGTCGTCTCGACCTATCCCGGCGCGACCGAGGCTCTCGGTCTTCTGCGCGCGAGCGGACGGCTTTCCGTGCCGATGGTGGCGGCGATCACTGATCTCGCCGCGCTTCGCTACTGGGCCCACCCCGCGATCGACGTCCACCTGATCACGCACCCGGAGTCGGCCGCGGAGGTGCTGGAGATCGCCCCGGAGAGCCGGGTCGAGTGCGTGCGCGGGCTCACCGACCCGAGCTTCTACGAGCCCCTCGACCAGGCCGAGGCGCGGCGGGCGCTGAAGCTGCCCCTCGACGGATCGCTCGTGCTCGTCTCCGGCGGGGGGTGGGCGGTCGGCGATCTCGAGGGCGCCGTCGACGCGACGCTGGCGATCGAGGGCGCGACGGCCGTCTGCCTGTGCGGGCGGAACGAGGAGGTTCGGACCGAGCTCCAGCGCCGCTACTCCGACGAGCCGCGGGCGGTGATTCTCGGGTTCACGACGCGGATGCCGGAGCTGATGGCGGCGGCGGACGTGCTCGTGCACTCGACCGCGGGGCTGACCGTGCTCGAGGCGCTGATGTGCGGCTGCCGGGTGATCTCCTACGGCTGGGGGCACGCGCACGTGCGGGTCAACAACGAGGCCTTCGTCCGCTTCGGCCTCGCCGAGGCCGCGGGGACGCGTCGCGAGCTTGCGGCGGCGCTCCGCCGCGCGCTTGCCCGTCCGCGCGTTCCCGACCGCTCGTTCGCCGAGCGCCCGAGCGCGGCGTCAGCCGTCCTCGCTCTTGCCCGACTCGGCGATCACGTCGGCGACCGCGGGTGAGCTGGCGAGCAGGGCGACGGCAGCGACGACCGCGAGCAGCGCCGCCGCGAGCACGGCCCCTCCGAGCGGCGTCGAGCCCCAGCTCTCGCCGCCGACGAGCGGAGCGAGCGCGACCGGGATCGCGATCTGCATCACCAGGACCGGCGGCGCGACCCGGGTCGCGGGGGCGCGCTGGAGCGCCGTCTGCTCGCTGATCACGCCGAGCAGAATCACCGCGCCGACGAGCGCGACCCAGGCGAGGACGGCGAGCCAGCGCTCGGCTGAGGCGTCCTCGGCGATCAGCTTCGCGACGAAGCCCGCGACGCCGTCGGCGGCGCCGGCCGCGACGATGAGCATCACCGTCGGCCGCCACCCTCGGCGCACCGCCGTCGCCGCGTACGGAGCCAACGCGAGCAGGGTCAGCGTGCCGATCGCGACCGCGAGCCCGGCGTCGCGGGGAACCTCACCGGTGTCGCGCGGGGCCGCCCAGGCGATCACCCCGACCGCGGCGATGATGATCACGACGGCGGCGATCTCGCGCGGGCCGACGGACTCGCCGAGGACGCGGACCCCGAGCGCGAGCAGCAACAGCAGGCCGAGCGCCAGCACCGGCTGTACGAGGGTGAGTGGGGCGTGGTCGAGGGCGAGGATCTGCAGCGGCCACCCGATCAGCGACAGCGCCGTCGCCCCGACCCACAGCGGACGACGCAGCAGGTGGGTGAGCAGCGACGGGCGCAGCGCGAGCCGCGACGGCGCCCGCCGCGCCTCGAGCGCCTGGAGCGCGTACCCGGCGTCGTAGCAGCAGGCCGCGACAAGCGCGAGGCCGAAGCCGAGCGCGAGATCGTCGCCGCTCACGCTCGCGCCGCGATCGTCACTGGCACCATCCCGGCATGCGAACCGGACCCCTGATCGGCGGCCTCGGCGTCTTTGCCGCGGGCGCAGCGACGTGGAGCACGCCCGCGCTCGCGCCGGTGGTCCCACCGGTCGCCGCGCTGCTCGGGATCCCGCGCCGGACCGGCGAGGCCGGCGCGGTCGCGGTCACCTTCGACGACGGCCCGCACCCCGAGGGCACGCCGGCCGTGCTCGCGGCGCTCGACGCAGCGGGAGCGAGCGCGACCTTCTTCCTCGTGGGCGAGCAGGTCGAGCGCGATCCGGCGCTGGCGCGCGAGATCGCGGCCGCCGGCCACTCGATCGCCGTCCACGGCTACCGGCACCGCAACCAGCTGCGGCTGACGCCGCGCGAGTTCGCCAACGACCTCGAGCGCGCGATCGACGCGATCGCCGCCGCGACCGGGACCGAGTCGAGCCTCTACCGGCCGCCGTACGGCGTCTTCAGCCCCGCCGGGCTGTGGGTCGTCCGCCGGCGCGGCCTGCGCTCGCTGCTGTGGTCGCACTGGGGGCACGACTGGCGGGCGCGCGCGAACCCGGCGACGATCGCCGCCGAGGTCACGAGCGGGGTCGAGGGCGGAGACGTGCTCCTGCTCCACGACGCGGACCATTACAGCGATCCCGACAGCTGGCGCGCGACGGCGGCGTCGCTGCCGCGCGTGCTCGCGACGATCAAGCACCGCGGCCTGCGAACGACCCGGCTGTGAGAACGGCGCCGCCGCGTCAGCTGACGCGGCTGGGCGCGGGCTCCGGCACGCTCCGAAGCCTGCTCCCGGCGACCGCGATCAAGAGCGCAGTCACGGTCCCGATCGCCATCAGCAGCAGCGTTCCTGGGTGCGGCATCCCGATCGACAACGCGTGCCGCGTCGGCGGGATCGCGCCGAGTGCGACGTAGGCGGCAAGCAGCCAGCCCGCGGCGAGGCCGGTGCGGAGGCTGCGCGCGACGCCGATCGACAGGGCCGAGATCGAGGCGAGGATCGCGGCGAGGGTCATGATCGCGACCATCAGCGACTGGCCGTGGCCGAAGTCGTCGGTGCGCCACGCGAGCAGCCACGGCAGCAGCGTCCCGACCGCGCACGCGATCGTCGTGATCAGTGCGTTCCCGCGCGAGCGCTCTTGCCTTGGAGCCGGCGCTGGCGCGGCGGCCTCGTGCGCGACGGCCGCGCCGTCGGCCGAGAGCCAGTCGATGTACTTGCGGACTCCGTTGCGCAGCGGGGTCGACGCGCGCCAGCCGAGCTCCTGAGCGGCGCGGGCGCTCGAGATCTCGGCGCCGCCGAAGTCGCCCTTGCGGCCGGGGACGTCGACGACGTCGACGTCGCCGACGACGTCGCCGACGGTCTCCGCGAGCTCGCGGATCGTCACCGTCTCGTTGCTGGAGAGGTTGTAGACGCGGTTCTCCGCCTCCGGGATGAGCGCGCGCGCGACCCCCTCGGCGAGATCCTCGACGTAGACGAAGCGCCGCGTCTGCAGCCCGCCGCCGGCGACCGTCAGCGGCTCACCGGAGAGCGCCTTGCGGACGAAGATCGGGATCACGGCCGCGGGCCGCGAGCGCGGGCCGTACGGGATCCCGAAGCGCAGGATCGTGTACGGGACGCCGTACAGCTCGGCGTAGGAGACGCAGTACATCTCGCCGGCGAGCTTCGTCGCCGTGTACAGGTGCGGGGGCATCGCCAGCGGCGCGCCCTCGTCGAGGACGCCGTTCGGGGACTCGCCGTAGACCCAGATCGTGCTGCCGTAGACGACGCGGCCGATCGACGCGGAGCGGGCCGCCTCGAGCACGGCCAGGGTGCCGCTGGCGTTGGTGAGCTCGGCATCCTCGGGCTCCTCGGCGACGATCCCGACGTCGGCCGCGGCGGCAAGGTGGACGACGGCGTCGCAACCCTCCATCGCGCTCGCAAGCTCGCCGGAGTCGCGGATGTTGCCGACGACGTGCTCGACGGCCGCGGGATCGTGGTGAACGGGCGGGCGCAGGTCGAAGATCCGCGGGCGGCGTCCGGACGCCGCGAGCGCGTCGACGACGTGCGAGCCGATGAACCCCGATCCACCTGTGACGAGTACCCGCGCGCTCATCTGCCTCCCACGGCGCCGCTCGCCTCAATGTCAGTGGGCTCGACCTCGGGTGCACGGTAGTAGAGCGGCACGCACCAATGATTCTCGGCGACCCAGTCGGTGTTCGGGAGCACCTCGCCCGTGCCCATGATTCGGTGGCAGGGCTCGGCGTAGACCTTGCCGGTCGAGCGCTCGACCTCCTCGAAGACGATGTACTTGTAGAGGCCCGAGGTCATCCCGTCAGGCAGCCGCACGCGCGCGGGATGCTGCGGGTCGAGGATCTCGCGGGCGATCTCGTTCTTGTGCTCGACGATCTCCTCGAGGCGCTCGGCCTCGACGACGCCGATTGCGGCCCCGAACTCGCTGATTCGGTAGTTGAGCCCGGAGACGGCGTGATCGGGCTTTCCGTAGTTGCGAAACCGCCGCGCGTGCTCGAGCAGATCCTCGTGGCGCGAGACGAGCATCCCGCCTTCGCCGGTGGAGACGGTCTTGGTGGCGTAGAAGGAGTACGCGCCCGCGTCGCCCCAGCTCCCCGGCTTGCGGCCGTTCCAGCTCGCCCCGTGGGCGTGGGCGCAGTCCTCGAGCAGGAAGATCCCCTCGGCGCGGCAGTAGTCGGCGATCCGCTCGACCTCGAAGGCGATGTGGCCGCCGATGTGGACGAGCACCGCGGCGCGCGGCCTGTGCTCGCTCGCCTTGCGCTCGAAATCCTCGAACGACATGCAGAGGTCGTCGCGGTTGCAGTCGACGAACACGGGCCGTCCGCCGGCGCCCGCGATCGCGAGCGGCGTCGCCATGAACGTGTTCGATGGGCACAGGACCTCGGCGCCGTCGACTCCCGCGTAGTCGAGCGCGGCCAGCGCGGCGCCGCTCCAGCTGGAGAAAGCGACCGAGTCGAGGCCGTTCCAGGCTGCCCAGGCGGACTCGAAGCGGGCCGTCATCTCTCCCTCGGACCAGCGCTCCGAGAGCAGGATCTCGTCCCAGAGGCCGTGCAGGCGGTCGGTGTCGCGGCGGTCGAAGCCGATCGCAAACTCGCTGTGTCGATCTTGGGGCACTGGAGGGAGACCGGATGAGGGAGATGGAGGGCGGGACAGGAGCGCCCCGGGCGCGGCGCGGCCAGCAGAATAGAGCCTCCGCCGCACGGACCGCTCCACGGCGGGGCCTCGGGGATGCGACATGCGCCCGGTGAGCGTCTCGGCGGAGAGTTGACGCACCGGTGCCTGGATCGGTGCGCCGCGGCGATCGAGCATGCGGGGGCAAGCGACGAAGGAGGGGTAGATGCTCCATGCGCTGATCGGTTACCTGCACGCTGTCGCGCACGTGCGGCTGCGCACGATCCGCGGCCTGCTGGACGGCGAGCGCGGACAGGGGACGGTTGAGTACGTCGGCCTGATCCTGCTCGTGTCGCTTCTGATGGTCGGGATGGTGGCCGCGATGAAGGGCTTCAACGGAAAGCAGGGCACCGAGCTCGCCGACGTGATCGTCGGGAAGATCAAGTCGGCGGTCAACGCGATCACCTTCCGGTAGCGCCGGACGAGGGAGGCCGCCCAAAGAGACAAGGGCGGCCGGTGGGCGAAGGCCCACGCGCCGCCCGCCACGACCCCGCTCCCGAAGGGGTGGGGGGAGAGCGGGCGGCGTCCGCGCGCTAGGGTGGGCCCGCCGTGACCGGAACCGGGGAGAGCGAGAGGCGCGCCAACGACGCACTGATCGAGCGCTTCTACACGGCGTTCGACGCCCATGACGGCGCTGCTATGGCGGCCTGCTACGCGCCGAGCGCGAGCTTCTCGGACCCCGTATTCCCCGACCTCGAGGGCTCCGAGCCGGGCGCGATGTGGCGGATGCTGACGGGCCAGTCGAAGGACCTGCGGGTCGAGCTGCTCGCGCACGATGCCGAGGACGATCGTGGCGCCGCCGAGTGGCGCGCGACGTACACCTTCACCCGCACCGGGCGGCCCGTTGTCAACAACGTCAACGCGTCGTTCCGGTTCGCGGACGGGCTGATCGTCGAGCATCGCGACGACTTCGACCTTCACGCCTGGGCGCGGCAGGCGCTCGGGATAACCGGGCTGCTGCTCGGCTGGACGCCGATCGTGCGCAACGGCGTTCGCAAGCAGGCGCGCGCCTCGCTCGACGAGTTCATCGCGCGAGGGCCGGCATGATCGTCGTCGTCGGCCGCGTGCGCTGCGCCGCCGAGCAGCGCGACGAGCTGATCGCGCTGCTGACCGAGATGCAGGACAACTCTCGCGCCGAGGAGGGCTGCATCAGATATGGGTTCTTCGCCGCGATCGAGGACCCGCTGAGCTTCATCGCCGTTGAGGAGTGGGCCGACCGCGAGGCGCTCGACCGCCACTTCTCAGAGCCGCACCTGCTCGAGTTCGCCGGGCGCCTGCTCGAGCTCGTATCCGAGCGGCCCGAGGTCGCGATCCACGAGATCGCCGGGACCGCGCCGTACCCGGGTCAGAACGGGGACCAACGCGAAGGAGAGATCTGAGCCGTGGACGCGACCAACCACATGTTCAAGCTCGCCGCGCGGCCGGACGGCCTCCCTGCCGCCTCCGATTGGGAGTACGCCGCCGAGCCGGTCGCGGACCCGGGCGACGGCGAGGTTGTGGTCAGGAACAAGCTACGTCTCGCTCGACCCGGCGATGCGCGGGTGGATGAACGAGGGGCCGTCGTACATCCCGCCGGTCGGGATCGGCGAGGTGATGCGTGCCGGCGCCGTCGGCGAGGTGATCGAGTCGAACAGCGGCAGCTTCGCGCCGGGCGACCATGTGACGGGGATGCTCGGCGTCCAGGAGTACGCGGTCGTCGACGGCGGGGGCCTGTTCAAGATCGACCCTGCGGTCGCACCGCTGCGGTCTACCTCGGCGCGCTCGGGATGACCGGGCATGACGGCGTACTTCGGCCTGCTCGACGTCGGCAAGCCCGAGGAGGGCGAGACGGTCGTCGTCTCGGGTGCCGCGGGCGCGGTCGGGAGCGTCGTCGGGCAGATCGCCAAGATCAAGGGCGCCGCGCGGTCGGCATCGCGGGCGGCCCGGACAAGTGCGCGTGGATCGTCGACGAGCTCGGCTTCGACGCGGCGATCGACTACAAGAGTGAGGACCTCGGCAAGGGGCTGCACGAGCAGTGCCCGGACAGGGTCGACGTCTACTTCGACAACGTCGGCGGCGACATCCTCGATGCCGTCGCTCGGTCGGCTCGCCCGACGCGCGCGCGTCGTGATCTGCGGCGCGATCTCCCAGTACAACAACACGGGCTCGTTCCAGGGCCCGTCGAACTACATGTCGCTGCTCGTCCACCGCGCGCGGATGGAGGGCTTCCTCGTCTTCGACTACCTCGCCCGCTTCCCCGAGGCGGTGAAGGAGATTGCGGGGTGGATCGACGAGGGCAAGCTGATCTCGCGCGCCGACATCGTCGAGGGTCTCGACTCATTCCCGGACACGCTTCTGAAGCTGTTCGAGGGCGAGAACGTGGGCAAGCTGATGATCAAGGTCGCCGACTAGCGTCGGCTTGGTCCGCCGCGAACCGTAAGCGGGCTCTGCGCCTGCTCATACCTCGCTCTTATCGGGCCTGCCTACGGTCCTGCGGTCGTCACCCAACTGCAGGAGGACCAGATGAGAGCCAGAGCCCTGATCGCACCCACCGCCGTGGCCGGACTCGCCCTTGCGGGCGGCGGCGCGGCGCTCGCGCAGAGCGCTCCCGTCGCAACCCAGCTCACGATCAAGTCGGGGAAGAAGGCGTTCTCGGGCAAGGTGAAGTCGAGCAACCCGGCGTGCGTCGGCGGCCGGGGCGTATCCGTGTTTCGCAACAAGGGCCGCAAGCTGATCGGCTCGGATGCAAGCAGCGCCAACGGCAAGTGGAAGCTCGGCGCCGGAAAGGCGAAGAAGGGCAAGTACTACGCGTCGACCGGCCAGGTCGTCGATCCGACGGGCACCGTGTGCGCCGCCGCCAAGTCGCCCGTCGTGACCCGCACGTCGTAGCAGCAGAGCGCGGGCGGAGCGGGCTCAGGCCAGGCCGTGGTCGCGCTTGGCCTCCTCCTCCATTCGCTCGAGGCGCGTGTAGTAGTCCGGGAACTCCTTCAGGTGCGCGAGCGCGATCTTGGCCGTGATCGTCTCGTCGTCGCCGGTGACGTTGGTCTCGGGATCGTGCAGTCCATGCTCGAGCTCGACGTCCATCCCGGCTCGGAACTGCTCGACGTCGAACGGCGCCGATGTCCAGTCGATTCCGATCCGCTCGCCTATCTTGCGGGCCTCGTCGGCCTTGAAGCTCTTAGTGGGGGTCATTTGGTTCCCGTCCTCCTGTCTCGAATCGGAATCGTCATCCGGCGTCGGGCGCGGATCGCACCGGCGTTGTGGGTGCGCTCCGGACCGGCCCCGTGCGGTATCGCAGATAGAGGAGAACCGCGATTGGTACCGCGGTCGTGATCACCATCGCCTTGAACCACACCGCCGCGCCGTCGGTCCCTGAGCCGAGCGAGTGCGCGACCGCAAGCATGTAGACGACGACGGTCGCGCGGTGGACGAGGCGCCAGCGCTTCGCGCCGATTCGCCTGCGCAGGTAGAACGTCGGGCCGAGCACGGCGGCGAGGTATCCGGCGAGGATCCCGAGCCCGGTCCACAGCGGCCGGTACGGGACCGTGAACGGGATCGCGATGCCGGAGAGGCCGGGCTTGAGCCACTGATCGCCGAGGAGGAAGATGCCGTGGGCCGCGATTGCGGCGAGCGCGGCAAGCGCGATCTGCTCGTGGAACTTCACCAGCGCCCGCTTCAACCCCGGTCGGCGCGAGACGTTCGACGCCATGAACAGACCGAGTGCGACTGCCGTCGCAATCAGCAGGAACGCCACGACGCCGGCCGAGCGGGCCGCCAACCACCACGTGTATTGGGAGGGGTCCCGCTCAATCACCTCGCGCTCCGCCTCCTTCGCCGCCTTCCTCGCCCTGCGCCGGCGGTTGAGTCGGAGCCGGTGCGACCCTTACGGGGCTCGGCTCCTGTACCCGCGTCGGTCCGCTGAACATCGCGAACGCCGCCAGTGCGGCGAGTGCTACGAGCACGAAGACCGCCGCGATACGGGTTTCGAGGCGGGGCCGCGGAACCGCGAAGACCGCGGGCCTTGTGGACCGGGCGCTCATCGCGCGGGTGAGGTGCGGCTGACGACCTTCGCCGCCTGGTTCGCCGGTTGAGCCTTGCCGCCACCCGTTGCGGGTTGGCTTGCCGCCCGCACCGGCCCGGGCCCGAGCGCCGGATCGCGCCCGTTGCGAACCTGGATTGCCATCAGGGTCAGGACCACGAAGAACAGGCCGAGCGCCGCAGTGATGACCGCCAGCGGGCCTGGCGTCGGGCGCGGCGGCCGCCGCGGAGGCGTTGTCGAGGGCGGTGGGCCGCTTCCCCGCTGCCCTCTATCCCCTGCCGCTGGTGCACTATCTCGATCCGGCGTCTCGCTCATCGTGCGGTCAGACCTCCCCACATACCTTGAAGCCGTACCCGCGCGCGAAGCCCACGAGCGATCGCGTCAGGTTCTCGAGCTCACGCTGCCGGCTCTTCAGCTCAGCGACGTTCTTGTCCTTGAGCCCGGTGCGGATCTGTCGCCGCAGGGCGAGTTGGCGCCTGAGAACGCTGAACACATTTGTGCGCAGAACGCTCGCGTCCCCGCGCGGCCGCGGGATCGCCTCGAGTCGGCGGAGTTGCTTGTCCGCCAAGCCGATTCCTTCGTCGTAGGCCTTGATCGCCTCGTGTTCGTTCGCGGCTTCACCGACGCGTTGCCGCGCCGCGCTGCGCTTGGGGTCGAGGCTGCGACAGACGCTGTCGGCGTGTGAGATGTAGGCGCGACGCCGGGCGTCGCTCACCGAGGCGCTCACGGCCTGCGCCCCGGCAGGCTTGCCGGCGGCCGCGGTTGTGGGTGAGGATGGCCCCGCGCCGGTTGTCGAGGTCGGTGTCGCGGAGACCGTCGCACGTCGGGTATCCGCACCACAGCCCACCGCGACTAGGCAAGCGAGCCCGACGGCGCATATCACAGCTGCCGAGTGCGGCAGTGAGCGCGATCGCATGCGAGCGAGGCTAGGCGCGCATGCGCGCTCGAACATCGGTGCTCGCTGCGGATCTACGTTCGTAGAAGTCCGCAGCGCCCAGGGCGAACCGCTAGGAGTCCCCCTCGACGCGCCTGTAGTGGTCCCTCCAGATCACGCGGTAGACACCGAGGTAGCGAGGGAGGCGTCGCAGGCCGGGGATGAAGGGGATGCAGATCAGGCCAAGGCTGAGGGCCATCATCAGCACCCAGATCAGCGCGTCGGCGTTCTCGGAGCTCTTGAACGGCTCGATCTGGTACCAGAACGTGTACAGCCACAGCCACACCTGCCCCGGGTAGCTGCCCGTCTCGTTCATCATCCCCCACTGGTCGCCGAGCAGGTGCTGATCCTCGGCGCGGGACTCGAAGTAGCTGCCGCCGGACAGGAAGAGGAGCGGCTTCGTGTAGTTGGTCTGGTAGAACTGGCTCGTCGTCAACAGGCTGCCGTCGAGCCCGCCGCTCGATGCGAGGCCGAGCAGGGAGCTCATCATCGGCGCGACGGGACCGTAGTGACCAGGGGGGAGCTTCGGAAGCCCGGCGGGGAAGCGGGCATGCTTCAACCCCGCGGTGTACGCGTCCGTCCACCGCGACCGCAGCGCCGGCGGCGCGGCCTGGTAGGCGATGAGAGCTCGCCGCAGGGTCGGGTCACCCGGGATGCTGCGCAGCGGGTCGAGCACGAAGTCGTTCGCGGTATTGATCCGGTAGTGGACCCCCGGGGCGCGCTGCAGGGAGATTGGTCCGATCTTCTGGCCGGCGCCCGGTGTGTCGTTGTAGGGCGGGCCGTAGGTCGCGACCTCGCTCGATCCGTCGAGCTCGGTGACCGCCGTCGCCAGGAAGTCATTCGGGTCGGCGCGCGCCCACTGCTGGAGCGTGATCGGCGGGTCGTCGGGAGACGAGAACAGGATCGTGAGCACCACCGCGAGCCCCGTGATCACGATCAGCGCGACGACGAATTCCTTTACGAGGTCGTAGCGGATGTGCTCACCCCGCCACTCACCCGCCTCGTCGGCCGGCGGGGCGGCTCCGGGGCTCGCCGCGGTCACGGCGAGCCGGCCTCAGGAGTCGGCGGGGTGGCGCTTCGGGCGGCGTCTCGGGCCGGGTAGGGGGGCACGACGCCGTGACGGCGGACCAGCAGCACGTGCCAGACGACTAGCGCCACGACTGCGACCGGGAGAAGCAGGATGTGGAAGGTGTACATCTGGCCGAAGTCCGCGACGTTGAAGTACGCGCCGACGCCGACCGAGTTCAATCCGTCCTTGCCCTCACTGGCGATCCACTGCGCGTCGAAGTTCTGCTGAGAGAGGTAGCCCGTGAACGCGGTGCCTATCGCGACCAGGAAGATGATCGCTCCGGTGACCCAGGTCCGCGCGCGGCCGCCGCGCCATGCTCCCATGAAGAACTTGCCCCACAGATGCACGACCATGGTGAAGAAGAGGAGCTCCACACCCCAGAGGTGGACGCTGTTGAAGAATCGCCCCACGCTCGAGACGTGCCACCACGCCGGCCCCTTTAGGCCAAGGATGGCGCCGGAGACGAGGACGACGATCAGCGACGCGATCGTCGCCACACCGAAGACGTAGATCCACGAGGAAACGTAGGCCGGTTGGCGATCGGGGAGGAGCTTCTCCGGGGGCAGCGCGTCAACCGCCCGTCGGCGCACCCGCTCGGTCCACAGGCGCGACTCCTGCTCGGTGCTCAAGGTTGGCGCTCCCGGGTCGGGAAGGGCACCAGAATCGCGGCGATGAACACGGCGATCATGAGCAGGATCACGATGATGTTCGCCACCGACATGTGGAAGAAGTGCCAGTTGACGTAGTGAGCGGGGCTGTCCAGATTGAAGATCGCCGGCGCGACGGGGGCTTGCCAGCGAAGCGATCGCAGGCTCTTGAGGCAGGGATGCATGCGACCGGATTCTCTGCGCGCGCCCGTCCGCCCGCATCAGCGTTTTCCCCTAACACCGGGCGGGGAAAGTACTGATCGCATCGATCGGGGAGGAGGGGCGTGCGGCCGCCGGCTCGAGCGACAGGGCTAGTCGGCGCCCGGGACGCGGCCCAGCCGCAGCAGCCGCGGGTTCGCCGCAATCCCGATCAGCGCGAGGATCCACAGGAGCGGCGCCATGATCAGCGGGACGAGGTGCTCTGGGATCAGGTCGATGACGATCCGCGCCGGCCAGAAGTCGACCGGGGGCGCGAGGTAGCTGGCGACGAACGCGGCGAGCCCGGCGACGGCGATCGCGAATGCGAGCACCGTCCAGTGCTGCCCGAGCGCGTCGCTGATCGCGCCGTGCTGCGACGCGATCACCGCGATGAGCACGGCGAGCATGATCGTCCAGCCCGCGATCCCGACCAGGCGCGGGTGAAGGAGGAGGAGGTGGGCACGGAAGAACCGCGTCCCACCCGCGCGCAGCTTGTCGAGGTAGCGCGTCCCCGGTCTCGCGATCAGCCGGTTGACAGCGCCGAACTCCCACCGCGCCGGGCTCGGTTTCACCGGCTTCGCGCCCTGGAATGAGTTGATCCCGGGTCGGCTGAGCTCGGATTCGCTCATCTTGTACCCGTCGAGCATCAGCGAGTACGCCTCGGCGTCGCCGAAGCTGTCGAGGTCGGTGCGGATCCGCGACAGCGCGTCCTGCACTCGCGGGTCGACGCCGAACTCGCGGCAGTCGATGTCGCCGCGGCGTTCGGTCTTCTCGTCCGTCGGTGAATCGATCGGCGGCACGGCCGTCCCGCTCAGCCCCTTGCGCAGGTGCATCAGCGCCATCGGCTTGCGGCGCTCGCGCGCGTGCACGAGCTGCTCATCCCGGATCCGGTCGCCGGAGATCGACATCGATCGCAGCAGCGCGCCGACGAGGTGGCTGGCGGGCTTGTCGCGGTCGGCGAGCTGCCCCGAGGCGTCGCTGACGATCAAGTGCGTGCAGCCCTCGTCGAGAAGTCCCTGAAGGCCCTGGTTGTCGTGAACGCCGCCGTCGACGAGCTGGACCTGCTTGCCCGGGTACAGGTTGAGGATCGGCAGCGGATGGAAGAGGCCGGGCACGCACGCGGACGCGGCGACCGCGATCCCGAGCGGGAAGCCGCGCAGCGACTCGGGGGCGACCGGCCTGTCGCCCGCCCGCTCGGGGTCGAAGAAGCACTGCTCGAGCCGCATGTTCTTGTCGACCTCGCGCACCACCTTTCCGACGCGCGGGTCGGTCGGCATCGGCTCGCCCATCCGCACGGCCTCGAAGCGCCAGTTGTGCCCCGTGTTTAGCGTCGTCGCGTTGAGGAGCAGCACGGGAACCTTCGCGTCGCGACGCGCGTTTCGCTCCCCGGGGTCGAAGTCCGGCTGCTCGTCGGACGGTTGGATCAGCAACTCGCGGAGCTCGATCTGCTTCTCGATCCCGATCGCCTTTCGCTCGCGCCGCCGGGCCCAAGCCGGTTTGTAGATGTAGCGGTCGTAGAGGTCGCCGATCCGATTGCTGCGCGAGTAGCCACGGCTCGCCATCTGCACGTTCTTGGCCGGGTTGAGGAACACCCGTGTGCGGATGTTCTTTCGCACCGCGGCAATCAGAAGTGTCTCGAGCTCGGCGACGAGCCTGCGGTAGTCCCGGTCGGTGATCTTCGCGTCGGGCTTCGACTCGAGCAAGCGCTTGAGCCGGATGTAGTAGGCGGCGCCGACGATCGACCCGCCGGAGACGGTCGAGATCACCTCGACCTTCGGCAGCACGCCGAGCTCGGCGAGCCGCGCAAGGACGCCGACGTGGAAGAAGGCGGCACGGAAGCCTCCGCCGGACAGCGCCAGGCCGAGCTTCGTCACCGCTTGACGCCCGCGGCGTCGAACGCGGCGCTACCCCAATCGACGTTCTCCTCCGCCATCGCCGCACCAGTATTGCGGCGAAGCGGCCTCGAGCCAGTCTCTATCTGCGCGTGATCCGCTCGAGGCCGGAGAGCCGGTCGAGGCTTCGCCGCTTGCCGCGGCCGCGATCGACCCATGCCCGGTCGCTGCCACCGGCGCCGCCGTGGACCTCGTCCCGACGGCCGTCGTCGGCGGCGATCAGGTCTGCGTTGCCCCTTCCGAACAGCTTGTCCCTCCCGGCGCCGCCGCCGATCCGGTCCTTCCCATTCCCGCCCTTGAGGCGGTCCTTGCCCTTCAGCCCGAGGAGCAGGTCACCGCCGGACCGGCCGCTGGCGCGATCCGAGCCGTCGCCGGTATCGATCACGTCGCGTCCGCCGCGCCCCGAGATTCCGTCGTTGCCGCCGAGGCCGCAGATCACGTCGTTTCCGGTCGTGCCCCTGATCCGGTCCCCACCGGGCGTGCCGAGGATCGTGCACTGATCGCGCGGGACGAGCGAGCCGCCGGGGCCGTCTCCGGCGAGCGCGTGCAGGTCGAGATTGAGGATCAGGGCGCGGATCTCCGGGTTGCTCTTCGGCGGGCCATGGAAGGTCACGCCCGGCGAGTTGCCGCTCGGGTCCGGGATATCGACGTGCACGTTGTCGAAGTGCACGTCGGAGGAGCCGCTCACGCCGCCGCTCTGGGTGCGAGTCGTCCTCACGTCCGCCTGGATCTGCACGTGATAGGTGTGCCCGCGGACCAGGCCCCCGCTCACGACGCCGCCGGTCCGCGTCTCGAAGTCGTCGTCGTTGACGTCAAGCGTCTCCTCGAGCGGCTCGACCTGTCCGCCCGCGGTCTCGTCGACCAGCGCCACGTGGACATCGGCCTCGGGGTCGAGCGCGCTCAGGGCGCCCACATCGAAGCTGCGGTCGTACGAGAGCTGCGCGCCGGTGACCGGCCCCCCCGGGTCGCCGGGGATCGTGAACGAGGGGGACCGCCACGTGGAGCCGCTGTCGAACAGGAGCAGCCCGGTCTGCACGCTGAGCCGCGAGCGAAGCGAGCCACCCGGGTTGCCGACGGCGGGATCGAACGCGTTCGTGGCTGAGCACAGCTCTCCGGGGTCGCCCCCGTTCGGCTGGCAGGTCGCGTCCGTGGCCTGCCAGCCATCCGTGCCCGAATCGAAGCCCGAGCCGCCGTTCGGCTCGACCGACGCCAGGGCGGCCGGCGCGACGGCCAGCGCCGCAGTGCCGAGAACGGCCCCGACGAGCAGTCTCGTGCGCTTCCTGGTACGCCATGGCACCGAGTGCATCCACTCGCGATTCGCCGGCACGCTCAATTGTCCTTCCACGGAAAATGCTCGGAATTGTCCTTCTGCGGAAAAATGCGGAGCCCGAGCCGGCGGAGTGCGGAGTGCGATATTCGGCGCAGAGGGGTCTGAGACACTCCGACCATGGCACCCAATCGTAGCTACGATCGCGCGCCGGCGGACATGCGTCCGGTGAAGATCGAGCCGGGCTTCGTACGCACCGCGACGGGCTCGGCGCTGTACAGCCAGGGCGAGACGCGGGTTATCTGCACCGCCTCCGTCGTCGACAGCGTCCCGCGCTGGATGGAGGGGCGAGGCCGCGGCTGGGTGACGGCCGAGTACGCGATGCTTCCGGCGTCGACCGGTGAGCGCAAGGAGCGCGATGGCCGCAGGGGGCGTCAGGATGGGCGCGGGGTCGAGATCCAGCGCCTGATTGGACGCTCGCTGCGGGGCGTCGTCGACATGAAGGCGCTCGGCGAGCGCAGCGTGTACATCGACTGCGACGTGCTCCAGGCCGACGGCGGCACGCGCTGCGCGTCGATAACGGGCGGGTTCGTCGCGCTCCAGCTCGCGCTCGCGGGGCTCGTCGAGGCGAAGAAGCTCGAGAAGCTGCCGCTGACCGGGTCGATCGCGGCGATCAGCGTCGGCATGGTCGATGGGGCGGCGCTTTGCGACCTCGACTACGAGGAGGACTCCTCGGCCGAGGTCGACGCGAACGTGGTCATGACGGGGGAGGGAGAGCTCGTCGAGGTCCAGGCGACCGCCGAGCGGACGCCGCTTTCGCGGGCGTCGCTGGACGAGCTGCTCGAGCTTGCGGAGGCGGGCGTTGCGCTCCTCCGCGCGGCGCAGGAGCGCGCGACCGGAGGCCTGCCGTCGTGAGGGGCTGACGGTGCCGCCGAGGATCGTCGTGGCGACTCGCAACGATCACAAGCTCCGCGAGCTGCGCCAGATCCTGACCGGGATCGAGCTCGAGCCGCTGCCGGCTGAGGTCGAGCTTCCGCCCGAGGACGGCGAGACGTTCAAGGACAACGCGATCGCGAAAGCGCGCGCCGCGTACGAGGCAACCGGGCTCGCGGCGATCGCGGATGACTCAGGGATTGAGGTGGTCGCGCTCAGGCTTGCGCCCGGAGCCCGTTCGGCGCGCTATGCGGGCGAGAACGCGAGCGACGACGAGAACCGCGCCAAATTGCTCCACGAGATGGAGGACGTGGTCGATCGCAGCGCCGCCTACGTATGCGTGATCGCCTATGTGGACGCGACCCAGAAGGTTCTGTTCGAGGGCCGCTGCGAAGGCAGCGTTGCGACCGAGCCTCGCGGCTCTCGCGGCTTTGGCTACGACCCGGCTTTCGTCCCCGCGGATACCGCGTATGACGACGACCGCACGATGGCCGAGCTCAGCGACGACGAGAAGCACGCGATCAGCCATCGCGGCCGCGCCGCCGGCGCCCTCGGCGCGTGGCTGCGGGGCGAGGAGTTGTGATGGCGGGCGAGGGGCGGCGCGGCACGCGGACGATCCGGCGCCTATCCGGCGCGCTGGGCCGCGCGACGGAGCGGGTCGCCGGCGCGATCGCCCGCGTCATCGACCACATCGTCGAGCGCCTGTTCCCCGGCAAGTCGGGGGCGGCGACCCTGTCGGTGATCTCGAACTCGGTCCTGATCGCGCTGAAGATCGCCGCCGGCGCGATCACCGGCTCGATCGCGATTCTCACCGAGGCCGCGCACTCCGCGATCGACCTGATGGCGTCGGTGATCGCCCTCGTCTCGGTGCGCAAGGCCGACGAGCCGGCCGACGAGGACCACCCCTACGGCCACGAGAAGGTCGAGAACCTCGCTTCGGCGATCGAGGGGATGCTGATCGTCGTCGGCGCGGGGATCATCATCTTCGAGGCGACCCGGAGGCTCGTCGTCGGGTCGAGCATCGAGCTCCCCGGGGTCGGGATCGCGGTGATCGCGTTCTCGGCGCTCGCGAACACCGGCGTCTCGCGCTACATCTACCGCCGTGCGCGCGAAACCGACTCGCCCGCCCTCGCCGGGGACGCGGCGCACCTGCGCACCGACTCGCTGACCTCGCTCGGTGTCCTCGTCGGGCTCGTGCTCGTCGCCGTCACCGGCCTCTCCGTATTCGACCCGATCGCGGCGCTGCTCGTCGCTGCGGCGATCGTCATCTCCGGGATACAGATCCTCACCCGCTCCTCGCGGGTCCTCGTCGACGAGGCGCCCCCGGCGGAGGAGCTCGACCGGATCGAGGAGACGATCGAGGAGGTCGCCCCGCCGGAGATGATCGGCTGGCACAAGCTGAGGGCGCGGCAGGCTGGAAGCCGCCGCCACGTCGACCTCCACGTCCAGTTCGAGGCCGGGACGACGCTGGAGCGTGCGCACGAGCTCGCGCACGAGCTCCGCGGCGCGATCGAGATCGCCGTTCCGGGCGCCGACGTCCTGATCCACGTCGAGCCCGCGCAGTCGGCGACCGGGCGCGGCGGCAAGGCCCCGGGCCGGTCCGGGTCGGACAAGAAGGGGGCGGAGAAGGCGACCGATACGGAGGGCGCCGAGGACGCGGACGAGGCCGCCGACCCCGCCGCGGAGCCGAGTGACAACGCCGCCGAGCGCGGCTCGGGGTCGAAGCCGACGGAGAAGGAGAAGGGCTAGAGCAGGTTCACCGCGGCGGCGAGGCCAACCGCGCCGACCACGATCGAGTAGCCGCTGTAGCCGTTGAGCAGCAACAGCAGAGCGGTGATCACGCAAAGCGCCACCACGACCAGCCACGATGCCTGCGGAAGGGGCACGATCCATATTCTTTCTCAGATGGCCGGACAGGCAGAGCGCACCGTCTCCCCCGGCGTGGCAGCCGTCGATCTCGCCCCGCGGGCGGTCGAGCGGCTGGCCGAGCTGTCGCAGGACCTCCGTGGCTGCGCGGTGCTGGGTCCGGGCGGCGAACTGCTCGCCGCGAGTGGAGACGCGGAGGCGTGGGGCGACGCCGCGGGTGCGCTTCTCGCCGCTGCCGACTCGGCCTCTGGCGAGCCGGCCGAGCACGTTCATGTGGGCACCGAGGACGGCGAGGCGTTCGCCGTCCGCCACCGGGGGCTCGCGATCGTCGCGGTCGCGAAGCGATTCACCCTCGCCTCGTTGATGGTCTTCGACATGCGCACCGTGCTGCGCGAGCTCTCCGCTGTGCAGCCGGCCGGCTCCCCCTGATGGAGAAGCCGCACCGCACGATCCTCGGCCGCGTCAGCGGCTACGCGGACGAGGCGACGGCATACCTTCGCCGCCGGCGGATGACGCGGAAGCCGTTCGCGCGCGTGTATTGGTCCGGCGGGCGCAGCGCCGCGTTCACTCCGGATACCGACACCGGCCGGGCGCTGTTCACCGCCGCCGCGCAGCTCGTATCGACCGCCGAGGCGGAGCGGCGAGCGGAACGGAGGCCGGAGCGCAAGTGAGCGACCTGATCGAGATCGACCTCGCCGAACGCGTGCTGGCGCGGGCGCTCGCCCGCGGCGGCGACCTCGCGGAGCTGTTCTGCGAGGAGCGCTCGGGTTTCTCGCTCTCGATCGACGAGTCGCGCATCGAGCAGCCGCAGCGAGGGCGCCAGAGCGGCGCCGGCGTACGCGTGATCTCGGGCGAGACGACCTACTTCGCCCACACCGACGGGCTCGCCGAGCGCGACCTGCTCGCCGCCGCCGACGCCGCGTCCGCCGCGCTCAGCGACGGCGAGTCCGAGCCGCGGCCGCTCGTTGCCGCGGAGCCGCCCGAGCTCCAGGACATCGAGATCGACCCCGACGGCGTCCCCGCGGGCGAGAAGGCTGAGCTGCTGCGCGCACTCGACGAGCGCGCCCGCGGCGCCGGCTCCGAGATCGTCCAGGCGATGGCCTCCTACAGCGAGGCCCGCCGCCGGGTCGCGGTCGCCAACTCGCGCGGGCGGATGGCGTTCGACGACCGCACCCGCGTGCGGCTCGGCGCCCAAGTCGTCGCTAAGCGCGGCGACGTGATCGAGACCGGGTTCGAGACGCTGGGTGGACACCGCGGATTCGAGCTCGTCGCGGTCGACGGCGAGGCGATCGCGGGCGAGGCGGCGGGGAAGGCGCTGACCCTGCTTGGCGCCGATCCCGCCCCCGCGGGCGCGATGCCGGTCGTCGTCGGCGGCGGCTTCGGCGGCGTCCTCTTCCACGAGATGACCGGGCACGGGCTCGAGGCCGACGCGGTCCAGAAGGGCGCCAGCGTCTACACCGGCAAGCTCGGCGAGAGGGTCGCCGACCCGATCGTGACCGCGTACGACGACGGCCGCCTCCCCCATCAGTGGGGCACGGACGCGATCGACGACGAGGGGACCTCGACGCAGCGCACGACTGTGATCGAGGACGGCAAGCTGACCTCGTACCTGTACGACCTCTTCCGCGCCGGGCGCGACGACGTCGAGTCGACCGGCAACGGTCGTCGCGAGAGCTTCCGCCACCTCCCGATTCCGCGGATGACGAACACCTACATCGCACCGGGCGACGCCGAACCGGACGAGATCATCTCCGAGGTCGATCGCGGCTTCTACGCCAGGTCGTTCGCCGGCGGTCAGGTCGACCCGGCGACCGGCGACTTCGTCTTCGGCGTCTCCGAGGGCTACCTGATCGAGGGCGGTAAGGCGACGAAGGCGTGCCGCGGCGCGACCCTGATCGGCAACTCCCTCGAGGCGCTGGGCCGGATCGACGCTGTCGCGAACGACTTCGAGATGAAGACCGGCTTCTGCGGCAAGGACGGCCAGCGGGTGCCGGTCGGCACCGGCCAGGGCCACGTGCGGATCCGCGAGCTGACCGTCGGGGGGACGGCGGTCGGGTGAGCGTCGACCTCGCCGAGCTGGCGCAGCGCGCGCTCGACGCGGCGCTGACGGCGGGAGCGCCCGAGGCGGAGGCGTACGTGCAGGATTCGAACGGGATCGAGATCCGCGTCTACGAGGGCGAGGTCGAGAGCCTCACCGGGGGAGCGGAGCGCGGCGCCGGCGTGCGCGCGTGGATCGACGGCCGGGTCGGGTACGCGTACGGCACCGACCTCGGCGACGACGGGATCGGCGCGATCGCGACGGCGGCGGTAGAGGCGGCCGAGCTCGCCGACCCCGACGAGTACGCGGCGCCGCCCGGTGCCACGGCGCGCGGGTCGTCCGGCGGAGCCGGCGCCGACGCGGCCGACCTCCCGGGCATCCACGACCCTGCGCTCGCGGGGTGGGACACGCAGCGCAAGGTCGGGCTCGCGCAGGCGATCGAGCGGGCCGCCCGCGCCGAGGACGAGCGGATCACAGCGATCGAGCAGACGGTGTACGCGGACGGAGAGGACCGCGTCGCGGTCGCGTCCTCGGTCGGGCTCGAGGGCGCCTACGAGGCAACCACGTGCTACGCGTACCTGCAGGCGCTCGCGACCGAGAACGGCGACCGCCAGACCGGGCTCGGATTCGGCGTTGCCCGCGCCCCGGACAAGCTCGACCCCGACGCGATCGGCGCCGAGGCCGGGGAGCGCGCGGCGTCGCTGCTTGGGGCGCAGAAGCCCGCGTCGCGGAGCTGCCCCGTCGTCCTCGACGCGACGGTCGCGGCGAGCTTCGCCGGGTTCATCGGCTCGACGCTGTGCGCCGACTCGGTCCAGCGTGGGCGCTCGCCGTTCGCGGACCGCCTCGGTGACGCCGTCGGATCGGAGGCGCTCACCCTCGCCGATGACGGGCTTGACCCCGAGGGCCCGAACTCGGCGCCGTTCGACGCCGAGGGCACCCCACGCAAGCGCACCGGGCTGATCGAGGGCGGGGCGCTGCAGACCTACCTTCACGATGCGTACACGGCGCGGCGCACAGGCAGCGAGCAGCGCTCGACGGGGAACGCCTCGCGCGCCGGCTATCGCTCGGCGCCGTCCGTCTCGACCTCGAATCTCGTCATCGCCCCGGGCGAGCGCTCGCTCGAGCAGCTGTTCGCCGATGCCGCCGAGGGCGTTTACGTGACCGACGTCGCCGGGTTGCACTCCGGCGTCAACCCGGTCAGCGGCCAGTTCTCGGTCGGCGCCACCGGCCGCATGATCAAGGGAGGCTCGCTCGCCGACCCGGTGACCGAGTTCACGATCGCCTCCGACCTGCGCTCGATTCTCGGCGTCGTCCGCGCTGCGGGAGCCGACCCCCGCTGGGTCCCGTTCGGCGGCTCGGTCAAGTCGGTGCCGCTGCTGATCGGCGAGATGGCGGTGGGGGGCAGCTGATGGGGCTGAGGGTGGCGCGGGTCGCGACTCTGGCGATCGCGGCGATCCTCGCGCTTGCGGTGATCCAGGGCTGCGGCGGGTCCGGCGGCGGCGAGGGGGGCGGAGGGCATTCCAAGCCCTCGGGAGGGAACAATCGCGAATCGGACCCGCTCGAGCACGTGACGAAGGGCGGCGCAGAGGTCAAGAAGGGATGCAAGACCGCCCACGGGTCGGGCTCGTCGTTCACCTGCACCGGGTCCGGCGGGTCGAGTCCGTAGACGAAGGCAACGACCGGCGTGGCGCTCCGCGACCTCAAGCCCGTCGCCGCGGCCCGGACCTGGGCCGAGGCTCGCGGGCTCCCGAGCCTCGGCTTGGTTGTGGCGCTGATCCTCGCCGGCCTCGTCGTCGGCGCCGCCGCCGGCTTCGTGATCGCGCTCGTCCACGCGCCGGAGGCGGCGAAGCCGCTTCGAACCGTCGGGGCCTCGTCCGAGGTGAGGCCGAAGCAGGCCGGGGCCCTCGCCGTACGCTTTCGGCCCTGGCTGCAGTTCGACAGCGGCGAGCACTGGCGGCCGCTCGACATCGACAGCCTGTTCGCGGAGAGGGACGCGAACGGCAACCCCGCTGAGCTCTTCTGCACGCGCGACCTCGCGGGGGAGACGGTGAAGCCGTGCCGGCCGGTCGGCAGCGTCGGCGAGCTCGAGTCCGACGCGGCGCGCGCCGACGCGCTCGGCGAGAGCTCGTTCATCAACATCCCCGGGGACGGCGTCGCCGACTACTACGGCCACGACCGCTGCCGCGGCGTCGCGCGCTGCGACAACCCGCCCGACTCGGCGATCTACTACCACGTCACGCGCGCCAACGACCGCTTCTACGTCGACTACTGGTGGTTCTTCCGCTTCAACGACTTCGACCGCCACGGCCTCCGCGCGACATGCCGCGAGCGGGCGGCGATCGAGGCGCAGGTCTGCGACGAGCACGAGGGTGACTGGGAGGGGGTGACGGTCGCCACCGCGCCCTCCGACGCTCTCGCCACCGACGACCAGCAGCTCGGCTACGTCGCCTACGCGGCGCACAAGGGGGTGCTCCGCTATGCGCAGTCGGAGCTCGGGCTCCACGACGGGACCCGCCCCGACGTCTTCGTCGCCCGCGGAAGCCACGCCTCGTACCCGAAGCCGTGCTCGCCGCACCCGTTCGGATGCACCCAGCCGACCGCGCTCGCGTTCAAGGGCCTCGTCAATCTCCCCGAGGGCCAGCGCGACGGCAAGGAGGAGTGGGACCGGAACGGCGACCAGTGCCAACCCGGCGCGGGCGGCAGCTGCCTGCAGCCGCTTCCCAGTCCCCAGGTCGATCCCAGCGCCTGGACGATCTGGAAGGGTCAGTGGGGGGACGGATGCGGCGGGATCTGCGGGCAGAAGCCGACCCTGACCTCGCCGAGCTCGCCGGGCGTCCAGGACCGCTACAAGACGCCGGGGTGCTCGACCCAGGGGACGGCGTTCGGATGCGACGGCGTCGTTGTCCGCTGCAGCGACTGGCTCGGTCCGCTCGTCGCCGCCGTCGCCTGCGATCCCGACGCGCTCGCCAAGAAGACCCCGTCGACCCCGCCTCTTCGCGTGTCGATCGACGGGCGCCACGTGGCGACCGAGACGACTCCGGGCGTCGCGCAGGTCGTCCACGACCCGATCGCCGCCGGCCACAAGGTCGCCGTCTCGGGCGCCCACGCCGGCGACCAGGTGCTGGTCCGCGCCCGGCGCGAACGCCATCTTGTCGAGGCGCGGTTCATCGTCCACCGGGCGCAGCTCGGCCGCGACGTCGTCGTCCACATCGTCCCCCACAGCCGCGGTCTGCGCCTGCGGCTTGCCCGTCGCGGGCCGGTGTCGCGAACGGTGATCAAGATCCGGCCGCCGGGCGCCTAGCCTGGCGGCTCGCGCCACGCCTCGAGCAGCTCGTCGTCGCGGACGCGCCGCAGGGCTCTGGCGGGAGTGCCCGCGACGACGGTCCGCGCCGGTACGTCCTCGCGCACGAGTGAGGCCGCTCCGACCACCGCCTCCTCGCCGATCTCCGCCGGCGGGAGAACGATCGCGCCCGTGGCGGACGATCGGCGCGTCGAGCGCAAGCGCGCGCACCCGCTCCGCGACCAGGTCCGAGGCGACGACAACCGCCGCGGTGACGCCCGGGAGGAGGACCGGGAGTGATGGTCGTAGATCGGCGAGTGAACGAAGTGAACGAGCCTCGCGCCGGGATAGCGCTCCGCGAGCGCGGCACCGGTGATCGCGTCGTTGGCGAGCACGGCGTCGCATTCGTCGGGCAACTCGTGCGGCTCGCGCGCGACGCGGACCCCGCCGCGCTCCACGTGCCCGGCCCACGGGCCGATCTCCTCCGCCGCCATGACCGCGTCGTGCCCGAGCCCGCTGGAGCTCACGCGTGACCGTCGCGACGTAGGTCTCGGTGCCCGCCGCCAGGGAGAAGGAATGCACGCCGACAACGACTTTCTTACAAACTCCGGTCCAGGGTATCCCCGGGCGCACTTCGGCATTCGGGGGCGCCCGTTACGGTATTCGCGTGGCGGCGATGAAGAGCGATGCGTTTCGAGCCGCGGTCGAGGCAGAGCGCTTCGACGCGGCCGACGACCTGTTCACCGAGGACGTCGTCTTCCGGAGCCCCGTCGTCTACAAGCCGTACGAGGGCCGCGACGCGCTCCGCCTCCTGCTCGGCGCCGTCGGCCGCGTGTTCGAGAACTTTCGCTACCTGTCCCAGGTCGAGACGGGCGACACTGCGGTGCTCGTGTTCGAGGCGCGGGTGGGCGACCGCAGCCTCAACGGCGTCGACGTCCTGACCTTCGCCCCCGACGGCCGGATCGCCGAGATGATGGTGATGGTGCGTCCGATGAGCGGGATCAACGCGCTCGCCGAGGCGATGGCCCGAGAGCTCGAGGGCGCGGGCGCCGCCGGGGCGCCCTGAGCTCGATCGCCGTGGGATCAATCATCTAGGCTGCGCGCCGCGATCGCCATCGAGATCAACAGAGTCGGCGTGCTCGGATGCGGCCTGATGGGCCACGGGATAACGCAGATCTGCGCCCAGGCCGGGTGGGATGTTGTCGTCCGCGAGGTTGACCAGCAGAAGCTGGACAGCGGGATCGGGAAGATCGAGAAGCAGCTCGGCCGGTCGGTCGAGAAGGGCAAGCTCGAGCAGTCCGACGCCGACGCAATCCGCGGCCGGATCACCCCGACGCTCGACTACTCCGACCTCGCCGGCTCCGACCTCGTGATCGAGGCGATCACCGAGGACCTCGACCTCAAGCTCGAGATGTGGAAGCAGGTCGACGGGGTCCTCGACGGCGACGGCGCGGTGCTCGCGACCAACACCTCCTCGCTCCCGGTCGTCAACCAGGCCGTCGCGACGTCGAACCCGGACCGCTTCATCGGGCTTCACTTCTTCAACCCCGCACAGGTGATGCCGCTGCTCGAGGTGGTGCAGACGGTGACGACCGGCGACGATGCGCTGCAGACCGGGTTCGAAGTCGGTGAGATGCTCGGCAAGACGACCGTGCACGCGAAGGACAAGACCGGCTTCATCGTCAACAGGCTGCTCGTGCCGTACATGCTCGACGCGATCCGTGCCTACGAGGAGGGAGTCGGCTCGATCGAGCAGATCGACATCGCGATGAAGGCGGGGGCGAACCACCCGATGGGACCGCTTGCGCTGCTCGATTTCGTCGGCCTCGACACCACGAACTCGATCGCGGGCGTGATGTACGACGAGTACCGCGAGCGCCGGTTCGCCGCGCCACCGTTGTTGCGGAAGATGGTTGCCGCCGGCCTCTATGGCCGCAAATCAGGTAAAGGTTTCTACGATTACTCTGGTGAGAAACCGGTGCCCAGCGAGCTCGGGCTCTAAGCCGGTGAACCGAGGCGCCTGAAGCGTCGCTACCGAGAGAAGGCAACGTGCAGCAGGACAGCATCGAGCGGATTCGGAGCGCCACCTTCGCGATCGCCCGCAAGGGCTACGACAAGCGCGAGGTCGAGCGCTTTCTCCAGAAGCTCGCCGACTGGCTCGAGGCCGGAGGCGGCGATCAGGCTCGCTCCGACCTTGTCAAGCGCGAGCTCGAGCGTGTCGGCGAGAGGACTGCCGGCATCCTCTCCCAGGCCGAAGACAGCGCCGAGCAGCTCCGGGCCGAGGCCGAGACCGAGGCGAGCTCGACGCTGAACCGCGCCCGCGAGCAGTCCGCGTCGACTCGCAAGTCCGCGGACGAGTACGCGAGCCGGATTCGCGGCGAGGCCGACAAGTACGCGCAGAAGACGCGCGGAGAGGCCGACACGAGCGCTAAGGAAACGATGGCGCGCGCCGCCCAGGAGGCGCGCCAGGGCCTCTCCGATGCGCAGAGCAAGGCGCAGCGGATCATCGAGGAGGGCAACAAGCGCCGCGAGGACATCGAGTCGGTGATCTCCGATCTGATCCGGCGCCGGGACGGCGTCGCCGGCGAAGTCGACCGGCTCGCGTCCGAGCTCCGCGCCGCGGTCAACGCCCACACTCCGGGCCCCGGCGAGGAGGACCCCTACAAGGTTCCCGACGATCTCGACACCGGGTCGCGCCCCGCGGCGCAGCGACGCGCGGCGGGGACGGGCGCCGCAGCCGACGCGAGCCCGGAACCGGACACCGACACCGGAACCTCGAAGGCCGCTCCCGCCGAGGAGGGCGCGAAGCGGTCGAAGCCGCGCACTCCCCAGCAGCGCCGCAGGCGCCGCTCGGGCGGGGAGCAGGTAAAGGCCTAGGCACGGCCGCCGCCCCGCCCAGCCGATGAGTCCCGAGTCTCGAGGCTCGGCGGCCTCCCAGGGCGCGAAGGCCGAGATCTCGGAGGCGATCGAGGCCGCTCTCGGGGGAGGCCCCGAGCGGCACCATCGCAAGACCGCGGAGCAGGGCAAGCTGCCGGTTCGCGATCGCGTTGCGCTGCTCGTCGACCCCGAGTCGTTCGCCGAGGAGGCGCTGCTCGCGAATTGGGACAGCGAGGGCCTCGGGGCAGACGGCGTCGTCACGGGGCTGGCCCTGATCGGCGGCCGGCCCGCGGCGCTGATGGCCAACGACCCGACCGTGAAGGCCGGTTCGTGGGGCCCGAAGACGGTCGAGAAGATCCTTCGGATTCAGGAGCGCGCGCTGGCGCTCTCGGTGCCGATGCTCTATCTCGTCGACTCGGCCGGCGCGCGGATCACCGACCAGGTGCAGATGTTCCCGGGTCGGCGCGGGGCCGGGCACATCTTCCACAACGAGGTGCGGCTGTCGGGCAAGGTCCCGCAGATCTGCATCCTGTTTGGGCCAAGCGCGGCCGGTGGCGCATACATACCTGCGTTCTGCGACATCGTGATCATGCGCGAGGGGAACGCGTCGATGTACCTCGGCTCGCCGCGGATGGCCGAGATGGTGATCGGCGAGAAGGTGACGCTCGAGGAGATGGGCGGCGCGCGCATGCACACGTCGGTCTCGGGGTGCGGGCACATGCTCGTGAAGACGGACGAAGAGGGGATCGAGCTCGCCCGCCGTTATCTCTCCTACATGCCTTCGAACTGGACCGAGCCGGCGCCGGCCTCGCCGCCCAGTGATCCCGCGGCGGGCGAGCGCACGCCGTCGGAGATCGTCCCCGATGACGAGAACTCGCCGTTCGACGTCAAGGAGCTGATCGCATCGCTCCTCGACGCGGACTCGTTCTGCGAGGTCCACGACCGCTGGGCGAAGGAGGTCGTCGTCGGCTACGCGCGCCTCGACGGGCGCGTGATCGGGATCGTCGCCAATCAGCCGAAGTTCAAGGGCGGCGTCCTGTTCGTCGACTCGGCCGACAAGGCGGCGCGGTTCATCTGGACATGCAACGCGTTCAACGTCCCGCTGCTCTTCCTCGCCGACGTGCCCGGGTTCATGATCGGCACGAAGGTCGAGCGCGAGGGCATCATCCGCCACGGGGCGAAGATGATCAGCGCGGTCTCGGAGGCGACGGTGCCGAAGATCTCGGTCATCGTCCGCAAGGCTTACGGCGCCGGGCTCTACGCGATGGCCGGTCCGGCATTCGAGCCCGACAGCTGCATCGCGCTGCCGAGCGCGTCGATCGCGGTCATGGGGCCCGAGGCGGCGATCAACGCCGTGTTCTTCAACCAGATCCAGGAGATCGAGGACCCGGAAGAGCGCGCGGAGTTCGTCGACCGCAAGCGGACCGAGTACGCGGAGGACATCGACATCCTTCACCTCGCCTCGGAGCTCGTCGTCGACGCCGTCGTCGAGCCGGACCGGCTGCGCGCAGAGCTCGTGCGCCGCTACGCGCTCGCCGAGGGCAAGGACCGCTGCTTCTCCGAGCGCCGGAATCCGATCACACCCGCGTAAACGAGTGCAGGGGGATCCGAGATGGGCAAGCTGATCGCGTCGGCGCAGGCAACCCTCGACGGCGTGGTTGACCCCGTCGCCGAGTGGGTGCAGCCGGGCGGGGATCACGGCGAGTATTCATTCGAGCGCCAAGCGAGATCCGCCGGGCTGGTCCTCGGTCGCAAGACCTACGAGGGGCTGGCGGGCTACTGGCCGAGCCAGTCGGGCAAGTGGGCGGACATGATCAACCTGATGCCGAAGCACGTCGGTTCCAGGACCCTCTCAGGGACCCTCGAGTGGAACGCGACCGTGCTCGACGGCGCCCTCGAGGAATCGATCCCGAAGCTGAAGGACGAGGTCGACGGTGACCTGTTCATGCACGGGAGCGGCGAGTTCGCGTACGCCCTCGCGGAGAAGGGCCTGGTCGATGAGTTCGAGGTCTACGTGAATCCCCTCGTGTGGGGGGAGGGCAACGTCCATGTGCTCGGCGACCGCGGCACGGTGCGACTCGAGCTCGACGACGTGAAGCGGTTCGACTCCGGCGTCGTGCTGCTCACTTACCGCGCGGCGCCGTAGCCCGAGCGGCGGAAACGCCGATCACGCCTGCTTGAACGCGCGCTCCTCCTCGCGGCGCTCGACCTCGGAGGTCGCCGGCATGACGTCGGGTCGTCCCCGCATCGCCTCGCGCCAGTGCGTTGGGGCCGGCGTCCGTCCGTTGCCGCGGCGCGGCGAGGGCATCGGGCTGACGCCGGCCCAGCCGGGGCGCTCGCGCGCCCGCTCGATCGACTTGTCGAGATAGTCCTGCACGATCGTCAGGCCCTCGAGCCCGGGCACATCGGCGATCGTTTCGTCGATTCCGCGCACGTGCTCGAAGCCCTCGGGGCTGTCGGCGAACAGGTAGAGGCCGAGCGCGTCGACCTCCTCCTCGGTCTTGACGCCGGCGCCGACCGGGGTCCAGAGGTTCTTCAGCACCCAGCGGACCATCCGCCGCGCGGCGCGGCTGCGCTCCATCCGCGCCTTCGCCTGGGCGCGGTAGAAGGCAAAGTGGCGCCGCTCGTCCTGGATCACGGTGCGCAGCAGCTGGTGCAGGACGGGATGGCTCGAGCGGCGGATCAACGCGTAGTAGCCGGTCAGCGTGCTGAGCTCATTCACCGCGCCCCACATCATGTGGATCGCGATGAAGTTCTTCGTCAGCTGCGAGCCGATCATCGTCGGCACGATCCCGAGCCCGTTTCCGACGCCGATCGAGACGCGCAGGTCGCGCCAGCGGTTGCCGCGCGTGGGCAGCGGGCTCGAGCCGTCGGGAAGGCGCGGCTCGATTGGCTCCTCGATCCCGTACAGGCGCAGGAAATCCGAGAACGCCTCGCCGTGCCAGAGCTCCTCGTAGACCCAGCACGAGAGAAACGCGGTGATCTGGGGGTTGGCCGCCGCCGGGGTGGCGAGCAGGTCGCGCAGGTAGATCACCGTGTGCGCCTCGATGTCCATCATGTAGTGCATGCACATCACGTCCCCATCCGTGAGCTCGTGGTTGGGGATCGCGTCCCAGTCGATCCCGCTGAGGTCGACCTTCTTCGAGTTGCGCAGGTAGCGGTCGAGGTCGAATTCGATGACTGCCCGCTCGCTCATCGCCCCTCTCCTGGTCGGCTCGTGATCGCGTTTTCGGGCGCTCTCTGCGTCTCAGCGCCGCCCGGACCAATCTACGCAAAAGACCGCGTACCGGTTCAGTGATTGGACGGGCTCATTTGGTCCGCCCGGGGGCGGCTGCTCGGTCGCATGAACGCATGAGACGGTTCCCTAATCCTCGGCGGCCAGCGTTCCCGCGAGCTCGGTGAAGTAGTCGAGCGAGGCGGGGTTGGCGAGCGAGTCGCGGCTCGCGGCCTTCTCGACCGGCGTGCCGGTGAGGATCTTCTTCACCGGGACCTCGAGCACCTTGCCCGACAGGGTCCTCGGCACCTCGCCGATGCGGTAGACCGCGTTCGGGACGTGGCGCGGCGAGCACTGCTCGCGGATTGCCGACTTGATCCGCTTCTCAAGCGCCTCGTCGAGCTCGTCGTTCTCGGCGAGGACGACGAACAGCGGCATCCATCCCTCGGTTCCCGGACGCGGGACGTCGACGACGAGCGCGTCGAGGATCTCCGGGATCGACAGCACGGCGCGGTAGATCTCGCTCGTCCCCATGCGAACGCCCTGGCGGTTGATCGTCGAGTCGGAGCGCCCGTAGATGACGGCGGTGCCGCGCGAGGTGATCTCGATCCAGTCGCCGTGGCGCCACACGCCCGGGTAGTGCTCGAAGTAGCTGGAGCGGTAGCGCGATCCGTCGGGGTCGCCCCAAAAGAAGACCGGCATCGACGGCATCGGCTCGGTGATCACGAGCTCGCCGACCTCGTCGACGACGGAGTTGCCCTGCTCGTCGAAGGCGCGCACCGCGGCGCCGAGCGAGCGCGCCTGGAGCTCGCCGCGGTAGACGGGAAGTGTCGGCACGCCGCCTACGAAGGCGGTGCAGACGTCGGTCCCGCCGCTGGTCGAGAACAGCCATGTGTCGTCGCCGACGTGCTCGTAGATCCAGTCGAAGCTCTCGGGCGAGAGCGGGGAGCCCGTTGAGCCCAGGGAGCGAAGCCGCGAGAGGTCGCGCCGCGACGGCTCGACGCCGTCCTTCATGCACGCGGCGACGTAGCTGGCGCTGGTCCCGAAGCAGGTGACTCCGGCGCGTTCGGCGAGGTCCCAGAGCACGCCCATGTCGGGGGCGCCGGGGCTGCCGTCGTAGAGCACGATCCCGGCGTCGGTCAGCAGTCCGCTGACGAGGAAGTTCCACATCATCCACCCGGTCGTCGTGAACCAGAACAGACGGTCGCCGGCTTGGAGGTCGACGTGGAGGTGCATCTTCTTCAGCTGCTCGAGCAGGATCCCGCCATGGCCGTGGACGATCGCCTTCGGCAGGCCGGTCGTGCCCGACGAGTACAGGACCCAGAGCGGATGGTCGAACGGAACCTGCTCGAAGTCGAGCGCGGCGCCGTCGTCCGGTGCGAGCAGATCCTGGAAGCCGATCGCGCGATCGAGCCGAGTGAGGTCGGGCTTGGCGTCGAGGTAGGGGAGGACGACGGTGCGCTCGAGGGTCGGCATCTCCCTCTGGAGCCCTGCGACGACGTCGAGGCGGTCGAAGTCCCTGCCCCCGTAGCGATAGCCGTCGACTGCGAACAGGATCTTCGGCTCGATCTGCGCGAAGCGGTCGACAACGCTGCGGGCGCCGAAGTCGGGGAGCAGCTCGACCAGATCGCGCCGACGCTCGCGGTCGCGAGAAACGCGACGATCGTCTCGGGAATGTTCGGCATGTAGGCGACGACGCGGTCGCCCGAGCCGACGCCAAGCGCGCGGAGGCCAGCGGCGGCGCGCGCGACCTGGTCGCGGAGCTGGCCCCAGGTCATCTCGTCGAGCTCGCGGAGCTCCGAGGCGTGCAGGATCGCGAGGTCGCGGTCGCGCTTGCCCCGGAACAGGTGCTGGGGATAGCTGAGCTCGGCGCCCTCGAACCAGCGCGCGCCGGGCATCGTGCGGTCGGGGAGGACGTCGGCGTAGGCGATCGATGCCCGGACGTCGAAGTAGTCCCAGATCGAGAGCCAGAAACGCTCGAGCTCGAGCACCGACCACTCCCAGAGGGCCCCGTAGTCGTCGAAGCCGTGTTCCTCGCGCTCGGAGAGCCAGCGCGTGTACGCGGTCAGGGTCGAGCGCTCGACGCTGGCGGCGGACGGCATCCACAGCAGCTCGCCGCGCTGGGCTGAGTTGACGGCCGAGCTCTCCATTCAGTGGACCCTCACGTCAAGCGCTTATATCAGGGGCACCCGCGCGCCTGGAAACGTCGCGGTCGAGCGCGCGGACGAGCTCGAGCAGGAAGCCCTGCGCCCGCTCGAGCGCCTCGGGCTCGATCGCGTCGGGGGTGTCGGCGAGCGTGTGGTAGCCGGGGACGACGCCGAGCCCGTCCGTGCACCCGATCGTCGTCGACGCGTAGCGATGGACGCGCGGGGGGAGGCTGTCGGCGGCGACGCCGCGGGCGATCGGGGCGGCGCGGAAGCGATCCTCGCCGGCGCGCTCCGCCTCCGCGATCGCCTCGCAGAGCTGGACGAGGCGGCCGCCCATCTCGTAGCTGACGACCCAGCCGGCGGCGGTCTCGAAGCGGACGTCGCCGTAGCCGACCGCGCTCACGTTCACGAAGTAGGTCGACCCGCGGTCGAGCTCATCGCGGTGGGAGCGCATGAACCCGCGCATGCCCTCCTGGAGGCACTCCTCGGCCCCGGTTAGGACCACCCAGACGTCGAGGTTGTCGAGCGGGTCGCGCTCCAGGATCTCGGCGAGCGAGAGAACGGTGGCGACGCCTGAGGCGTTGTCGTTCGCCCCCGGCACGACGGGGGAGAGAGCGATGTCGACGAGCAGGAAGACCGAGCCGATGAGCACGAGGGTGGGGAAGAGCTGGACGACCGAGACCCACTGGGCGTCGATGCCGGCCATCCGCGCTCCGAGCGGTGGGAGCAGGATCGCGATCGACCAAAAGATGATCCGGAATGGGCCGAGCGGAAACGGGAGCCGTCGCTGGAGCCGGGCGCCGCGCTCGACGGTCGCTGGCTCGAACGCGCGGCCGGTTCGGGCGGCGTCGTAGTGCGCGGTGAGGACGAGGCGGGCGGGCGCGGCGCGGCCGGCCCCGGGCGAGACGACGTTCTGGGAGGCGCGGCGGAAGAACAGGTTGCGGACGAGGTAGAAGCGGGTGTTGAGGTCGAGATACATCGAGACCGCCGCGAACAGCACGAGGCCGAAGCCGAGCGGCGGCAGAACGAGCGAGACGAGCGACCCCGCGACGGCGAGCGCCGCGTGCGCGGCGTGGACGAGCGAGTACTGGGGGTGGACGTACGTGGGTTCGACCTCGGCGCGGCGGCCGAGGTCACGGAGCCGGCCCGCGAGGTCGTTCGCGGCCCGCCGCTCGGCGTCGGTGCCCGCCTCCCGGCCCCCGAACGAGCACAGGCGCTCGATCAGCTCGATGCGCTCGGCGACATCCACGAGCGCGGGATTATCGCCGTCAGCCCCGGATATCGTTCTCATTTCAGGCCGGAGTGGAGGAATCGGCAGACTCGCGGCCCTCAAAAGGCCGTGCCCGCAAGGGCGTGTGGGTTCGAATCCCACCTCCGGCACTCGCCGACCGCCAAGCTAGCCTCAACCCGAATGTGCGGTCGCTTCACGCTCACCGAGATCGACCCCGGTCGGCTGCGGGTGCGGTTCAGGCTCGACGAGTCGGTTGCGATCGACGAGCGCCCGCGCTTCAACATCGCCCCGACGGACCCCGTCGTCGCCGTGCGGCGCACCGATGACGGTCGCCGCGAGCCGGGCCGGCTCCGCTGGGGGCTGCTCCCGGGGCGGTGGGCCGAGCGCACCAACCGGCCGTTGATCAACGCCCGCGCGGAGACTCTCACCGAGCAGCCCGCGTTCCGCGACGCGCTCGTCGAGCGCCGCTGCCTGATCCCCGCCGACGGCTTCTACGAGTGGCGCGAGAACGAGCACGGCAAGCAGCCCGTGTGGATCCACCGCGCCGACTCCGACCTGTTCGCGTTCGCCGGCATCTGGGCGACGCTCCGGCGCGAGGGCGGCGACGCCGCGGCGATCCACAGCTGCGCGATCGTCACCTGCGAGCCGAACGAGCTCGTGCGCCCGATCCACGACCGGATGCCCGTGATCCTAGGGCCCGGCGCCGAGGATCGCTGGCTCGACCCGGAGGCGGGGGAGGAGGCGCTGCGCGCGCTGCTGCGCCCGCTTCCATCGCAAGAGCTGCGGGTTCGCGAGGTCGGCGAGGCCGTCAACGACGTGCGCCGGGACGGCCCGGCGCTGCTCGAGCCGCCGCTGAAGCTGTTCTAGGCCGCGCTAGGCGCGGTCTTCGGGCGGCGGCTCGGCGTCCGGCGGCTCGTGATGCTCCTGCTCCGCCACGATCGGCGGCAGGCGCTCGTCCTCGTCGTAGTGAGGGCGCTCGCCGCCTCCGACCGGGCGCTCCTCCTCGACCTGCCAGTTCTGGTTGAAGCCGACCATCGCGATCGCGATCAGCAGCAATTGGACCGGAATCAGGAACAGGGTCAGGAGCCCGAGCAGCTCCTCGGGCAGCAGCGGGGAGGTGAGTCCCGTCTTCGCGCGCGCGAACCACGCCGGGGCGGCAACGGCGGCGAAGATCGCGAGCACGATCGCGAGCGCGGCGGCGACCGGGAGGACGCCGCGATTCCAGCGCGCGACGAGGAACGCGAACAGGATGTAAAGCAGCCCGTAGATCACGCTCATCATCGCCACGCCCGTGCCCTGCAGCCGCGACCAGCCGCCGATCGTGATCACGAGGACGAGGGCGGCGGAGACGAGCAGGACGAAGCAGACGAGGGCCTTCGTCGTCTGCGACTCGGTCTTCTCTCGATTCGGCCGCCAGAGCTCATAGCCCGGGCGAACGGTCGTCGCCTCCATCGACCGCAAGCATAGAATCTCAGGCGGCCGAGCGCGAGAACCATCGCGAGCTCGGCTCCGCTGGCGGACGTGGCGGAACTGGAAGACGCGCCAGCTTTAGGTGCTGGTGGGCTATGCCCGTGGAGGTTCGAGTCCTCTCGTCCGCACTTACACTTTCGCGCTCAGGGGCAGTGGCCAAATTGGTAAGGCACCGGTCTCCAAAACCGGCGATTCCAGGTTCGAGCCCTGGCTGCCCCGTAGCTTCGGCTTTCCTCTATCCGCGGCGCTCGCCTCAGGACCACCGCCCGCCGGGGGGCGACGCGGTGCGGTCAAGCGCTGTCATCGCCGGCACTCTCTGCGGTGCGCTCGTGGCCCTGATGCTGCTCGCCTCACCAGGCGCGGCATCGGCCTTGAAGTGCAGGCACGCCGGCGGCCGCCGCCCTCGGGAGGGCCGCCAACCCGGACCTATAATCGGCCCGCAAGCGGGCGTGGTGTAACGGTTGCACAAGAGCCTTCCAAGCTCTCAGTGCGGGTTCGATTCCCGTCGCCCGCTCTAGCCGGGCGCCGCGCCCGGGTGAGCCCGGCTACTCCTCGAGCAGCGAGAGGATGTTGCCGTCCGGGTCCTTGAACCAGGCGGTCTTGACGTCACCGAGCTGGGCGATGCCCCGCTCGTCGGTCTTGAACGCGTCGGTGTCGTAGTGCTCGAAGACAACGCCGTTGGCGATCAGCTCGTCGGCGGCGCTCCCGAGGTCGTCGACGTCGAAGCCCACGAGCGTCGCCGGCGACTTGCCGGCGTTCCCCGGCGAGGGATAGACGTGCAGCTCGGTGCCGCCGGCGCACGGATACCTGACGCCGCCGTCCGGCTTGTCCTCCCCGTTTGCCAGGCCAAGCTTGCCCTCGTAGAACTTCCGGGCCGCGCCCATCTCCGACACGGCGATCGCGGGCACCACCTTGCCTTCGCTCAATCTCATACCGCTACCTCCTCGCAACTTGCTCTCGCGCGGACTCTCCCGGGCGCCGAGTCCGCGTAGAATCGCCGATCCCGGGGCGTGGCGCAGTTTGGTAGCGCGTTCGGCTGGGGGCCGAAAGGTCGCTGGTTCAAATCCAGTCGCCCCGACTAGAACCTCGGCTTGGGGGGTCCCGAACGGGGAGGCCGGCGGTTCGAGGCAGCGCCAGGATCCCTTCGCTACATTGGTCGAGATGGAACGAGGAGGGGAGGCCTCGGTGAGCACGACGGAATCGTGCACGGACCCGTCGCGGGCCATCGGCCCGGGCCGTGGTGCGCGTCGGGTTGCGGCCGCAGGCCTCGCCGCGGCGAGCCTGCTCATGGCGATGGCGATCGCACCCGTCGGCGCGGGGGCCGCGGCCGGGGGGATCCTCGTTAGCCACAACAACATCGGCTTCCTCGGGGCTATGGGCAATATCACGCGGACCGATCCCGTCTCGGGTGCCACGACGTCCATCTCGGCGAGCGACGCACCCCCCGGGGAGCCGATCATCGCGGTCCCGAACGGCCTCGCGCTCGAGCCGTCGGGAGACATCCTCGTCGCCGACGCCAACTACGGCTCGCCGGGGAGGCTGCTGCGCGTCCACCCCGCCGACGGGACACGTAGCTCGGCGGCGACCGCTGGCGCCGATCTGCTCGTTGACCCCGCGGGCGTCGCCGTCGACGGCGACGCGGCGTTCGTCACCGACGGCGACGCATTCGGCGGCTCCGGTGGGGTGCTCGAGGTCGATCGCGCCTCGGGCGCCACGGCCTCGTTCTCCGCCAACGGGGCCCCCTCCGGCGGCCCCAACTTCGTCGACCCTGCGGGCATCGCTCGCGCGGCGGATGGCAGTCTGTTGGTGGCGGACAAGAACGCGTTTGGGATCAAGCAGAAGGGCGGCGTGATTCGCGTCGACAGGGGCACGCACGCGCGATCGATCGTTTCGGGCAACGACACGCACCCCGGCCCCGAGTTCGAGGATCCGACGGGGATCGCCGTCGAGGCGGACGGGAAGATCCTCGTCGCGGACCCGAAGGCCCTCGACGGCACGGGGGCGGTGTTCCGGGTCGATCCCGGGACCGGGGCGCGCTCGGTCGTCTCCGCCAACGGGGCGCCGGCCGGGGGCCCCGAGTTCGGCGGCCCGTCCGCGATCGCCCTCGAGGCGAACGGCGACATCCTCGTCGTCGACCCGGGCGGGACGCCGGCGACCGGGGCGAACCCGGCGGTCCTCCGGGTGGACCCCGTGACGGGGGCTCGCACGCTCGTTCAGCATTTCGTCATCCCGAACGCGATAGCCGTCCAGCCGGCGATCGCAGTTTTCCCGGGGCCGATCAAGCTCCGCAACGGCAAGCTGAGGATGCGGCTCGGTTGCTCTCCCCAGGCGCCTGCGTGCGTCGGGACGCTTGTGATCGAGACGATCAAGAGCTTCCGGCTGCGGGCCCCGGCATCCGCCGCGCCGAAGCGAGGCAAGACGGTGAGGCTCGGCAGAGTCGCCTTCTCGCTCGCGTCCGGCGAGGAGAAGAGAGTGCGCGCCAAGCTCACGAAGCGCGGTCGCAAGCTGTTCAAGCAGCGGCGGGGCAGGAAGCACAGGACGAGGCGAAAGGTGGCGGCGACTGCGACCCTTGCGATCAACGACTCGTCGCTGCCCCCGCTTCAGGCGCAGCCGACCAGCACCGAGGTCAAGGTCAAGAAGAAGGGGAGGTAACGCTCGGTCGGCGAGTTCGGCCGCCGGCGCCGAGCGGCGTACCGGCACCCCGCTTCGAACCCGCAATCTCGTGGTACCGCTTTGGTACCAAAGGCATCGTCCGTTAGCTCCACATCGTCCACGAACGTGGACGCAGACGACTCTGGACGCTCACGGACGCATCGACACCCGGAGTCGCTTGGCTGGGGGCCGAAGGCTCGCTGGTTCAAATTCAGTCGCCCCGATTCAGTGAGGGCCTGCGTCAGGTTTCCCGTCGCTTCCCGCCGCCAGCAGCCATGCGCGGTGCGCGATCCCGGCGATCTCCGTTCACGGCGCGAGTCTCGCCCGCACGGTACGCGGTCGGTGGCCGCGCGGCCGGCGGCCCGTAGATCGCCGCGCTCCCCGCCGGTCTCGTCTCCCCAGCTGACCGAACTGGGCACGGAGGCGAGCCAAAAATGGCGCAGGCTGCCGTCGCCGACCATGCTGCGCTGCGCAGAAGCGACTAGCGCGCCAGGTACTCGGATTCGAGCACCAGGTCCTTGAGCAGCGACTGGTACTCGACGTGGGACTCGTGCTCAGTCGTTCGCCAGCCGCGCCCCTCCGCGTCGCGCATGAAGGCGCGGTACTCGGGCGCCCCGGGGCGCTTCACGTTGTCCGCGACTACGACCGATCCGGTGTGCAGCCAACCCCGCTCGAGGATCAGGCGGAGGTCGGAGACATACGCGTCCTTGTCGTGGTCGAGGAACGCGAAGTCGAGCGCGTCGGCCCCGAAGCCATGCTCGGACTCGAGCCTCTCGATTGTCGCGCCACCGTCCCCGAGCGTCCCGACGACGACCGCCACCTCGTCGTCCACTCCGGCGTGGGCGAGGATGCGCCGGGCGATCGCGGCGTTGTCCGGGTTGAACTCGATCGACACGAGACGCGCCCCCTCCGGCATCGCCCGGGCCATGCGCAGGGCGCCGTAGCCGCAGTAGGTGCCGAGCTCGAGGAGGAGCTGCGGCTTCGCGCGTTCGACCACCGTGTCGAGGATCCTGCCCTTCTCGTCGCCGACGTTCATCAGGATGCTGCGGTGGTACGCGAAGTCGTCGATGACCCGGATCACATCGTCGAGGTCGCCGTCCCGCGCCTCCGCCTCGACATGCTCGGCGAGCGCCAGCTCGCGCCCGTCGCCGACCTGCCACTCGGTCATCATGCGCCGCATCCCGAACAGCATCCGGATCGCCGACCAGCGCAGGAACGGGAGGCGCTTACCGCCGAGCTCCGTGAGCGGCGCCATCGCGGGGATCTTCGCAGAGCCCGGGAGCACGCGGACCCCTCGATTGGCTTTCGGAGCCTAAGCGGCGCTCGGCGCCGCGACCACCAAGCGCTCCTCGAAGTCGAACCCCGTTTCGAGGGCGCGACGCAAGGGGCACGTCTCAGCGACGCGCCTGAGTCGGCGCCGCTGCTCGCTTGAGAGATTGTCGGGCAGGTGCAGGATCACCGAGACGCGACGGGGGACGGATTCGGGGTCGTAGCTGACCTTCACCGAGGCGTCTCCGATCTCCCACTTGTGCCGCTCCGCGTACATCGCGACCATCGTCGCGACGCAGGAGGCGAAAGCGGCGGGCAGCAGCTCGTGCGGCGCCGGGCCCTCGTCGGTTCCTCCGAGTGCCAGCGGCTCGTCGGTGACGATCGTGTGGCGGCCGTTGACATCGACCTCGTGCTTGAGCGTGTTCCCGACGCGATGGGTCGATGCGGTCATCTCAGCCATGACAAGCACACTAGCACACAATGGTTCACTTGTGTTATTGTGGTGCGCCGTGGCCACGAAGACGAAGGTCCCTCACCCCCTTCCGACGCCGCTGGTCGAGTTGATTGCCGAGCGTTTCAAGGTGCTCGGCGAGCCGACGCGAATCAGGCTGCTCGACGCACTCCGCGACGGCGAGGCGAACGTCAGCGACCTTCAGAAGGCAACCGGCGCCTCCCAGCAGAACGTCTCCCAGCACCTCGGTGTGCTTCTGCGCGAAGGGATAGTCGGCAGGCGCAAGCTCGGCAACTTCTCCGTCTACTCGATCGCTGACCGCGCGGTGTTCTCGCTCTGCGACGAGGTTTGCGGTGGCCTGCGGCGGCAGTTGGATGAGATCGACGCCGTGCTCAAGAGCGCCGACCAGTGATGCAAGTCGGCCCAATCGGCAGGCTCGGTCGCTACACCGCGACCCACTTCCGCACAGTTGTGATCGGCTGGGGCGTCCTGGTCCTGGCTCTCGGCGTTATCGCCCCCAGGGTTGAGCGGGCGCTCTCGGGCGCGGGCTGGGAAACCAGCGACTCGCAGTCGGTGCGGGCGCGCCAGCTGATCGACAGGCACTTCGCCGGAGTCGGGAGCTACAGCCTGACGGTCGTGGTGCACTCACGCTCGGCCACCGCCGGGGACCCGGTGTTCACCTCGGTCGTCAACGCGGTCGAGCGCAGGCTGCGCACCGATCCCGCGGTTCACGCGGTCGTGGCCCCCACGGCCGGCACCTCGATCTCGTCGGACGGCCACACCGCCATCGTCGAGGCCGGCGCCGCCCGCGATTCGAACGGGATGGTGAGGGCGGCCGACGACCTCAAAGCCCCCTTGAGCTCCCTCGGCCGCGGGGACGTCCAGGTCCAGCTGACCGGCGCCGCCGGGATGTGGTCGGACTTCAACGCCGCCAACAAGAGCGCGATGCTCCGCTCCGAGGTGATCTCATGGCCCGTGACGCTGGGGATCATGCTGCTCGCGTTCGGCTCGCTCGTCGCTGCGGGCCTGCCGCTGATGCTGACGATGGTCGGCCTGCTCGCCGCGGCCGGTTCGCTCTACCTGACCACCCGGGTCGGGCCGGTGTCGATCTGGGCGATGAACTTCGCGCTGATGTTCGCGCTCGCGCTCGGCATCGACTATGCGCTGTTCGTCGTCTACCGCTTCCGCGGTGCACTCTTCGGCTCCGATCTCTCGCCGCAGGAAGCGGTCGCACAGGCGATGGACACGGCCGGCAAGGCAGTCCTGTTCTCCGGCTTGACGGTCCTGATCTCGCTCAGTGCCGTGATGCTGGTGCCGAGCCCCGCATTCCGCTCGATGAGCCTCGGGATCATGCTTGCGGTCCTGTTCGTGCTCGCGGCGACGCTGACGCTGCTGCCGGCCGTGCTCGCGAAGCTGGGACCGCGGATTGACAAGCTGTCGCTGTCGTGGGTGCACTCGGGCGAGCATCGCTCGCCACGGTTCGCCGCCTGGGGCGAGCGGCTCTGGCGCCACCCGCTCCGCTACGGCGCTGGGGCTCTGGCGGTGCTTCTCGTGCTCGCATTCCCGGTCACCGAGCTGCGAACGGCGATGCCCTCGATCGACGTCGTGCCCTCGGGCGATTCGTCTCGGCTCGGCTATGAGCAGGTGCAGGCCGGCTTCGGCCCCGGAGCGACCGGGCCGCTCCAGACGGTCGTTCCCGCGGGCGGGGCGCGGGCCGCGCTCGCCACTATCCGGGCGGACCGAGGCATCGCGCACGTGCTGCCGGTCCAGACCTCGGGCAGGCTGGCGCTGGTGGAGGCGATTCCGGCGCAGGATCCCTCCAACCCCGAGGTCGGGCGGACGATCGATCGCCTGCGGGCCGAGCTTCCGCCCGGCGCCCAGGTCGGTGGCGCAGTGGCCGAGAACCACGACCTCGAGCAGGCGCTGTCGGCAAAGACGCCGCTGGTGATCGGGGTGGTGCTGGGGCTGGGCTTCCTGCTTCTGGTCGTGGCCCTCCAGGCCCCCCTGATCGCGGCCGCCGGGGTCGCGACCAACCTGCTCGCCACCGGCGCCGCGTTCGGGGTCGCGAAGTGGATCTTCCAGGACGGCACGCTCCACTCCCTGCTCGGGTTCCAGCCCCAGGGCTTCCTCGATGCATGGGGGCCGGTGTTCTTCTTCGCTATGGTCTTCGCGATCGCGATGGACTACACCGTGTTCCTGCTCTCGTCGGCCAAGGAGCACTGGGATCGCAGTCACGACGCCAAGGAAGCGATGGTCGGCGGCCTGGCGCACTCGGGCAGGGTGATCTTCGCGGCGGCCGCGGTCATGGTCGCGGTTTTCTTCACCTTCGCGCTCTCCGGCCCGCTGCCGCCGAAGGAGATGGGCCTGATCCTGGGGATCGCCGTGCTGCTCGATGCGATGTTGATCCGGTTGCTGCTGATGCCGGTCCTGCTGAGGCTGCTCGGCCCGTGGGCGTGGTATCTGCCGCGCTGGGGCCAGCGCGTTCTGCCGGACGTGCGCTTCGGCCATGCGGGGCCGCAATGAAACGCCGTAGCGCGAGCGGGTGAGTCGGTGAAGCGCGTCGTGATTCTGGGCGGAGGCAGCGGCGGCGCCGTCGCTGCGAAGCGCCTCGCGCGGTGGTCGAATCAGGGCGACGTGGAGGTCGTCCTGGTCGACCGCAGCCCGTGGCACGACTATCGGCCGAGCTATCTCTGGGTGATGACCGGAAGGCGCGAGCCGAGTCAGGTCAGGAGGCCGCTCTCGATCCTGTCCGAGCGCTACGCGACGCGGGTGGTGAACGCGGAGGTCGCCTCGATCGACCCCTCAGCGAACAGGGTCGAGACCACCGAGGGGGGCTTCGACTACGACTACCTGATCGTCTCGCTCGGTGCCGAGCTTCGCCGCTCCGAGGACGTCGCCGGGCTCGAGGCGCCGTGGGAGCTGGATGATGCCGTTGCGGCGCGAGAGCGTCTGGCGGGATTCGACGGGGGCAGTGTGGTCGTCGGCGTCGAGTCCTGGCCGTATCGCTGCCCGCCGGCTCCGTTCGAGGCGGCGATGATGCTCCGCTACCTCGCGGAGCAGCGCGGCGTGTCAGAGCGCACGGAGGTCTCCGTATTCCATACCTGGGAGCGTCCGATGGAGACCTTCGGCCCGCTGATGGTCGACGGCTTCGGTCGCCTGCTCGATCAGCGGCGGGTCCGCTTCGAGGGCGGGTTTCAGCTCCAGGGAAACGACGCCGCGAACAAGGTGCTGCGGGCCGAGGACGGCCGCGAGCTCCCCTATGACCTCGCGCTCGTTGTCCCCGCCCATCAGGCGCCCGAGGTGATTCGCGCGTCGGGGCTGGTCGCCGAGGGCGGCTATATGGACGTCGTCCTGCCGTCGATGGCCTCCCCGGACTTCGACAACGTCTGGGGCATCGGCGACGTCGTCGCACCGACCATCGGGCTCGGCATGGCCGGCGTCTTCGCCCATTTCCAGGCCGAGCACGTGGTCAGTCAGATCCTCGACAGGGTGAAGGGGACCTTCGTCGGCGAGCTCTACAACATGGTCGGCGTCTGCGTGATGGACACCGGCTACGAGGGCGCCGCGGTCTGGTGCGACTTCACCGACAAGCTGTGCAAGCGCAGCGACGTACCCGACTGTCGGATGCTCGGAGGCATGCGAGCGTTCCGCGCGGTGAAGACCGGCTTCGAGGCCTACTGGTTCGCGAATCTGTTCGGTGGATGAGGCATGCCTGAGGACGAGACGAGCCTGACGCCCGAGGAGAGCGCCGCGCTTGCGCGACTGCAGAAGCGGCTGGCGCGAAACGCCGGCCAGGTCGAGCAGGCCCTGGCGATTGTGGAGAGGCTTGCGGACAGCGGACTGCTGGCCGGCGTGAACGCGACGCTCGAGGACTTCGACGAGAACTTCAGCGCCTTCACCCGCCCGGACGTGATGACGATGGTCTCGAATCTGATGATGCTGCTCGGAACGCTCGGTCAGATCCCCTACGAGGGCGGCTTCAAACTCGCGATGGACGGACCCGACGCGGTCCGCGACGCATATCCCCGCTTCCGAAGCCGGACCGAGCCGATGAAGCTGCGCGAGGCGATCGAGATCCTCCGCAGCCCGGATGTTGCTGCGGCGATGGAGCTGATGGTGGCGGTGCTGCGATCGCAGCGCGGCCCCTGAGCGATCACGCCGAGCCCGGCTTCGAAGCGGTCAGCCGGTGGGGCCGAAGCGCTCCGTGCGCACATGGTGCGGCTCGAGCCCGGCCTCGAGCAAAAGCCGCGCCGCGGACTCGACGAACCCGTTCGAGCCGCACACGAACGCGGTCCCTCCGTCGATCCCCGCCGCGGCGATCAGCTCGCCGTCGATGCGGCCGCGGTGGCCGCTCCACCCGTCCGGCGGCTCGCGGGTGTAGGTGAGCAGCGCTTCGTCGCCGAGCTCGTCGGCGTAGATCACATCGTCCGCGGCCCGCACCGAGTACACGAGCCGCATCGGCAGCTCGGGCATCGTTCGGCGGCGGTGGCGCAGGATCGCCATCAGCGGCACGACCCCGGACCCACCGCCGACCAGAAGCACCGGCTGCTCGCCGCGCCACACGAAGTACGACGCGAACGGTCCCCGGACCTCGACCTGGTCGCCCTCGACGACGACGTCGTGGAAGTAGGGGGAGACCTCACCGCCCTCAAGGCGGTCGATCGTGAGCTCGATCTCACCCTCATCGAGCGGCGAGGAGGCGACCGAGTACGAGCGCTGGGCGCGGTATCCGTCGGGCGCCGTGAGCCTGACGTCGTAGTGCTGGCCCGGGACGTGGGCCATCCACATCGGAAGCTGGATCCGAAACGACTTCACGCTCGGCGTCTCGGGCTTGATCGCGGTCACCGTGCCGATCTGCCATCGGCCCGGCGCCCGCCGCTCGACGGCGGTGATCGGCTCGGCGGTCAGTCGGTCCAATACCGCTGCTCCTGCCAGGGGTCGCCGCGGTTGTGGTAGCCGTTGGCCTCCCAGAAGCCGGGCTCGTCGTGGTCGACGACACGCAGCCCGCGCACCCACTTCGCGCTCTTCCAGAAGTACAGGTGCGGCACCAGCAGCCGGGCGGGCCCGCCGTGCTCGCGCGGGAGCGGCTCACCCTCGTGCTCGGTGACGACCCAGGCCTTGCCGTCGGTCAGATCCTCGATCGCGAGGTTCGTCGTGTATCCGCCGTAGGCGTAGATCATCGTGAACGCGTCGAGCGGCTCGGCGTGCTCGAGCAGCACGTCCATCGACACCCCGCCGAAGCTCGTCCCCAGCTTCGACCACTTCGTAACGCAGTGGATGTCGCACGGGACCTGCTCGAACGGGAGCTCGGCGAACTCGTCCCAGCTCCATTCGCGCGCCTCGCCGACCATGCCGTCGATTCGGAAGCTCCACTCGTCCCTGGAGACATCGGGCGTCGGGCCGGCGGTGAGCACCGGAAACCCGGATTCGGCGTACTGGCCCGGCGGCAGCCGTTCGGCGCTCTCCTCCGGGGCGCGCCGACGGCCGGTGAATCCGCGTGAGACGAAGCCGTTCAAGCTGCCGCAGCCTACGTCACCGGCTCTCGCGCGGCTCTCGCGCGGTCGCCGCGAGGCGCCCCGCGCCGCTCAACGGGTCTCGCGGCATTCTCGTCGCAATGGTCGGGCGGCACCCACCGCGTCCGAGCTCCAGGTCGACATCGGGTGCCGAGATATAGCGGATGACGTTGGGCTGCTCGCTGCGATGGCCGCGGCCGTCCCGCTTGTCGCCGCGTCGAGCGCAGAGGCGACCACGGTGACGCTCAGAAGCCCGCTACTGAAGTAGGGCGGCAGCGCCCGCCTGGGCTCAGCGCGCCGCCTCGTAGGTAAGCAGGCTGATCCCGTCGCCGATCGCCTTCGCATCGACGAGCTTCAGCGTCTTCTTGTCGCCGCCGGTGGGGCCGAACAGCCGCTTGCCCTCGCCGAGCAGGACGGGGTAGACCATCAGCCGCAGCTCGTCGACGAGGTCCGCTTCGATCAGTGCCTGGACCAGGGTTGCGCTGCCGGCGACGAGGATCACGCCGTCGATCTGGTGCTTCAGCTTCGCGACCTCCTCGACGACGTCGCCGGAGAGGATCGTCGTGTCGTGCCAGTCCGCCGTCTTCAGCGTCGACGAGACGACGTACTTCGGCATCCCGTTCATCTTCTCGGCGAACCCGGCGTCGTCCTCCATCGACGGCCACGCCGCCGCGAACCCCTCGTAGGTGACCCGGCCGAGCAGTTGGACCTCCGCCTCCAGCAGCTCGTCAAGCTTGAACTTGTCGCCCTCATCGCCGCGGTTGACCTCGAAGCTCCAGCCGCCGTGCTCGTACTCCTCGCCTCCGCCGGGGGCCTCGATGACTCCGTCGAGCGAGATGAACTCGGTTACGACCACCTTTCCCATTGCGCTTCTCCCTCCGCGTTCGGATTCTGTGCGTCCGTTTACCCTGTAAGACCGCTCGCGGCCGTTGGACTAATCGGCCGATCCATCGATTGCATGATGGTTGAGCCGACGCCGGTCAGCCGGACGCGCGCAGCGGATCGAGGCCGCCGCGGAGCCGGTTGCGGTCGACCTTGCCGTCGATCCCGGGCACGTGGCCGGAGCTCGTGTACTGCCACACCGACCATCCCCTCCCGCCCCAGTTCGAGGCCGGGGCCCGCGGCGTGCGGACGCCGTAGTTCGCGACCCACAGCGGATGCTGCGCGAACACGGTCGTGTTCCCGGTCGCGCGCCAGCTCGACGCGTTCGTGTAGATGATCGCCTCCTCGCCGAGCTTGCTCTTCACCCGCGCCAGCCAGGTGCGGACCCAGCGGCGGAGCGCCTGCTCTCCCAGCCCGCCGAACGGCGTCTCGACGTCGAGAGCGGGGCGCAGATCGCCCCTGCGCACCTTGCCGACCTCGCGGATGAAAACGTTCGCCTCCGACTTGGCGTCGCGCTTCTGCGCCTTGCGCCCGCCGCCGCCGGGGAAGGCGCGGTGGTAGGCGCCGACGCTGACTCCGTGGTCGCTCGCGCCGGCGTAGTTGCGCGCGTAGTCCTCGTCGGGACCGCAGCGCCGTGGGACGACCGCGCAATCGTCGCCGCTGCCGCGGCTCGCCTGCACAAACGCGAACCTGACCTTCGACGCGCCGACGCGCTTCCAGTTGACCCTGTCCTGGAACCGGGAGACGTCGATCCCGCGCGGCTTCGCCGCGCGCGCGGTCGCCCCGGCCGGCAGGATCACGATCCCGCCCAGCGCGATCGCGACCGCGAACGTCCTCGTCCGCCTGGACATGCCCGAAAGGCTAGGCGTCTTCGCAGAGCGAGTCCGTGTGTGAGCCCGGCGGGTCGCGGGTAATCGGCTAGGTGGGCACCGCATCCCGGCGGGCTCAGCGGTGTTGTGGTCGCTGGATGGAAACCTCGACGACAAGGCGCAGGGGGCTCGCGCTCGCCGCGACGGCGATCGCCGTGCTCGCGCTCCCGGTTGCGACGGCGGGGGCGAAGAAGAAGCCGAAGCTGAGCGTCGACGTGGTCTCGAGCCGCGCCGACGTCGTGACGGCCGGCAACGCGCTTGTCGAGGTCGACGTGCCGAAGCATGTGAAGCCGTCGAAGGTCAAGGTCGATCGCGACGGCAAGGGCGTGACGAGGTCGTTCGATCGGAGCTCCGGCAACAGGCGTCACCTTGTCGGGCTCGTCCAGGGGCTGCGCAACGGCTCGAACCTGATCTCGGCGCGGGCCAAGGGCGCGCGCGGAGCGAAGCTGACGGTGCTCAACAGCCCGGTCACCGGTCCGGTGATCTCAGGGCCGCACCAGAGCCCGTTCATCTGCACGACCGAGGACAACGGGCTCGGCCCCGCGACCGACTCCGATTGCTCGGCGCCGAGCCAGGTCTCCTACGAGTACCGCTCGACCGACGGCAGCTTCAAGCCGCTTTCCGACCCCTCGCAGCGTCCGGCCGACCTCGCCACGACGACGACCCGCGACGGCCAGACGGTGCCCTACGTCGTCCGCGTCGAAGCCGGGGTGATCAACCGCTCCATATACCGCTGGGCGATCCTCGATCCGAGCGGGGACGTCGGCGGGTCGGGATGGAACAGGCGTCTGATCTTCAGCTTCGGCGGCGGCTGCTCCGCCGGCTACCAGCAGGGCAAGCAGGCGCCGAGCGTGCTCGACAACCGCGAGCTCTCCGAGGGCTACGCGGTGATGAGCTCCAGCCTCACCGTGCTGAACACGGCATGCAACGACGTGCTCTCGGCCGAGACCGCCTCGATGGTCAAGGAGCACGTGATCGAGACCATCGGCGAGAAGCCGGTGTGGACGATCGGCGACGGCTCCTCCGGCGGCTCGGTCCAGGTCCAGATGATCGCCCAGAACTATCCCGGGATTCTCGACGGCCTGCTGCCCTCGCAGAGCTTCCCCGACAACTCCGCGCCCGACTACCCGGACTGCCGGTTGCTCAACAACTACTTCCAGACCCCGGACGGATCGGGGCTGTCGAACGCCGAGCGCAACGCGATCACCGGGCTCTCGAACCCGAACGGGTGCGTCGCGCTGAGCCAGGGCGCCGACGTCGTCAACGCGAGCGAGGGCTGCGTGGAGTCGATCGTCCCGCCGTCGATCATCTTCGACGCGAACACGAACCCCAACGGGATCCGGTGCACGCTCTGGGACAGCATGGTCAACGTCTACGGCCGCGACCCGGCAACCGGGTACGCGCGGCGAACGCTCGACAACGCCGGCGTCCAGTACGGGCTGGACGCGTTCAAGGACGGGGTCATCAACGCGAAGAAGTTCCTCGACCTCAATGACGAGGTCGGGGGCTTCGACAACAACGGGATCCCAAGGCCGCAGCGCTCGGTCGCCGACGAGGGCGCTCTCGCGATCGCCTACCGGACGGGCCGCATCAACCAGGGTGCCGGCGGCGTGCCCGACGTCCCGATCATCGACGCGCGCGAGTACGTCGACAACGACGTCAACGTCCACCAGTACGTGAACACGTACAAGTTCCGCGCCCGACTGCAGGCGTTGAACGGCACCTACGCGAACCAGGTGATGTTCCGGGCCAAGGGAGGCCAGAACGTGACCGCGATGCACGACACCGCGCTCGACGAGATGGGGCAGTGGCTCGATGCGCTCCACAACGACAACTCCGACAAGCCGATGTCGCAGAAGGTGATCGACGACAAGCCCGGCGCCGCGGTCGACGGGTGCTGGATCAACGGCGGCCAGCGCGTCGACGGCCCCGCGATCATCGGCGACAACAACGTCTGCGAGAACACCTACCCGCCGCACAGCCTGCCCGCCAACGAGGCCGGCAAGCCGCTCGACTCGCTGGTCGCCAAGTGCCAGCTGAAGCCGATCGACTTCTCCGACTATCCGCCGATGACATCCGCGAACCAGGCGCGCCTCCAATCGATCTTCCCCGACGGCGTCTGCGACTGGTCGAAGCCGGGCAACGAGCAGCAGAAGCTCGGCGACACGTGGCAGTACTTCGGCGCGGTCGCCAACCGCTCGCTGAAGCTGAAGCTCAAGGGCGGACGCAAGGCGAAGCTCGAAGCGAAGCTGCGGCCCTGCCCGGCGGGCAAGTGGCAGCGGGTCGACTTCGAGCGGCGCCGCAAGGGCAAGTGGAAGCAGATCAAGTCCGCGATCGCCGAGGGCGGCAAGTGCACGGCGAAGGCGAAGCTGAAGCTCAAGAACGGCACCAAGGTCCGCGCCGAGGTGCACGCGATCCGCGGCTACGCCGCCGCGCATTCGAGCTCGAAGCGCGTCTGAGCGCGCCGCGGCCTGCACTGCGCGGATCATCGTCGCCTCCCTCGCCCGCGGCTTTTCGACGCGCTCGCTTACCTAGGATCCGCGGGTGTCCGAGCTCGCCGTTCCCGACGTCGTCGCGCCGCCGCCGCGCCACCCGCGGTTTCCGCTCTTCGACGGCCTGCGCGCGATCGCCGTGTTGGGCGTCGTGGTCAGCCACGGCATCGACCAGGCGAGCCTGGGCGGAGACACGCTCGCGGCTCGCCTGATCTCGCATCTCGACATCGGGGTGACCATCTTCTTCCTGATCTCCGGCTTCCTGCTTTATCGCCCGTTCATCGCTCACCGCTCGGGGGGAGCGGCGGCGCCCGGCACACTCGATTATGCGAAGCGTCGCTTTCTGCGGATCTACCCTGCGTACTGGGTCGCCCTGACCGCGATGGTGATCGCCCCTGACCTTCCCGGCGTAGCGAACGGAGAGTGGTGGGAGCAGTACTCGCTGCTCCAGACCCTGCCGGTGCACTCCGGGGTTGGATGCGGGTCTGGGATCTTTGCCTGTGGCCTCCCGCAGACGTGGAGCCTCTCGGTCGAGGTCACCTTCTATGCGGCGCTGCCGATGTACGTGTTCTTTGCAGCGCGGCTGGCGAGGAACCGCAGCGCGGAGAGCTGGATGCGGGCGGAGCTGCTCGTCCTCGCTGGCCTCTCGGCGATTTCGCTGCTCCTACACCTGTTCCTCGGTGAGCCCGTCGGCCGATCGTGGTGGGTCGGATCGTTTATCGGGTTCGCATTCTGGTTCGCGCTCGGCATGGCTCTCGCCGTGCTCTCGGTCGGATTCGAGAGTCGCGAATCCCAGCCCCGAATCGTCAGCCTAGTTGCCTCGCGTCCGGCTGCCGTATGGCTTGCCGCCTTCGCGCTCTACGTCGCGGTCGCGCTCGCCCTGCCGCCAACCGGCTTCGTCGTCGCCCAGAATCAGGTTCTGACCTCCCACATCGTGTTCGGCGTCGTCGCGATGCTCCTGATCGCCCCAGCGGTGTTCGGGGACGGGGCCGGAGGCGCTCCGCGGCGCCTGCTTGCGAATCCGGTGTTTGCGTGGCTTGGGCTGATCTCGTACGGGATTTTCCTCTGGCACATCCCGGTTCGGATCTATCTCGTGCGCTACCCGGGCCTCTCACCGCTGGAGCTGCTGGGGCTGATCCTCGGGATCTCGATTGTGATCGCGACCGCGAGCTACTACCTCGTCGAGCGGCCGATCCTGCGACTCAAGTACCGCTCGATCGGGAGCGTGCTGCGCCGTGGGCGCGACCCCGCGGGCGCCACTCCCCACTAGCCGCCGCGCCGACGCCGCCTGACTGCTCGGTCGCGCGACGTGGGCGGACTGGGCGCAGCCCGTCGCCGGGCCCGGCGCCCAGGGCCATCCGCTCGCCGCGCTGAGCTCGGGTCGGCGTCGACGCCCGCGGGCTCGCCCGGCCGGCAGCGCGCGACGACGACGCCCTGGTCGCGCAGAGCGTCGCCGAGCTCGGCGAGGTGCGAGTCGTCGCGGAGGATCCCGACGATCGCGCCGCCCGAGCCCGCGTAGTTGGCGGGCGCCCCGAGCTCGCGCGCGGTCTCGACCATGCGGATGTGGCGGGGGTCGAGGACCGTTATCGAGCGCCGCAGCTCAAAGCTCGCGTCCATGGCGTTCCCGAGAGCGACCGGATCGCGCTCCAGCACCGCGTCCCGCGCCTTCGTCGCCAGCAGCGCGAGCTCGGCCATCCCCTCGATCACGCCACGCTCGCCGGAGTGGAAGCGCTGCCGGAGCTCCGAGTGGACGACGTCTGAGGGCTCCGCGGCGTCGAGCACGTGAGCGACGAACAGCGGCGGAAGCTGCGCGGTCTCAAGCGATTCGTATCGCCCGCCGCCGTCGCCGACGATTCGCGGATCGAAGTCCATGAACGTGAGCCCGCCGTAGACCTGCGCGACGCGGTCTTGGAGCCCGGCTGGGATTCCAAGCTCGTCGGTCTCGACCGAGAGGATCAGCGCCGGGAGCAGCTCGACCTCGACGTCGATGTGCCACAGCTTCATCAGTCCCGCGATCGCTGCCGCGACGATCGCGCTCGAGCCTCCGAGCCCGACCCCGCGCGGGATGCAGGTGTCGTACTGGATCGAGACGCCGCGCTCGCCGACCTCGGCTCCGAGCTGGCGGCAGTACTGCGCGAGCCGCTTCACCGTCGCGGTGAGCAGTCGCAGGCCCCCGTAGTAGCCGTCCCTGGCGACGTCGGTGACGAGGTCGTCGACGCTCGTGAATCGGTTCGTGTCCTGGGGCGCCGGCAGGATCTCGACCTCGTCGGACTCGCGGACGGTGACTCGTGCCCTGTAGTTGCCGAGCGCGAGGCTCAGCGTGCGCCCCCCGAAGCCGTCTGAGGGATTGCCCGCGAGGGCGACTCGCGCCGGTGCGCTTGCGTGGACCGTCCGCGTCTTCTGTTGCTGCGCCAATCGCCGGGACGAGAATTCCAGCGCCGCCGGGCCCACTCGTGAAGAGGTTGTGAACTCCATTGTTTTGGGTCCGGGCTAGCGCCAGAATCCGCGCCCTTGGCTTCAGGCGGAAGCGAGGCTCAGCCGCTGGGCAGGGCGCTGGACGAGGCGCCGTTCACGTCGCTGCACCGCCACTTCTGGTTGCTTGCCGCGCTCGGGGTGATGCTGGACGGGTTCGACTTCTTCATCATCGGTGTCGCCAACCCGCTGATCAGCAAGGACTTCGCGACCAGCACGGCGGTCACCGGGCTGATCTCGGCGGCGGCGATCGTCGGCGCGATCTTCGGCGCTGGACTGCTCGGTCCCCTCGCCGACAAGGTCGGCCGGCGGCGGATCTTCAAGCTGGACCTCGTCCTGTTCGTCGTCTTCTCGGTGCTGTGCATCTTCGCCTGGAGCATCCCGGTGCTGATCGCGTTCCGGTTCGTGCTCGGGCTCGCGATCGGGCTCGACTACCCGATCGCGGCGAGCTATCTCGCCGAGGTGCTGCCGTCGAACGATCGGGGCAGATGGCTCGTCGCTGCGTTCAGCCTCCAGGCCGTCGGGATCATGCTCGGCGCGCTGGTCGGCGTCGTCGTGCTCAACATCTTCCCCCACGTCGACGCATGGCGGATCATGCTCGGGTTCGGTGCCGTGCCGGCCCTGGTCATCATCTGGCTGCGGCGCTCGGTCCCCGAGAGCCCGCGCTGGCTGGCGCAGAACGGGCGCGAGAAGGAGGCCTGCGAGGTCGCCGAGTCGCTGGTTGGCCACCCGGTCAGGATCACCGACAAGGACCGCCGGGAGGGCGACTCGCCCCCCGAGGGCCTGAAGGCGCTGTTCCAGCCGGCGCTGTTCCGCCGCGACATGATCCGGCGCACGATCTTCACCGCGGTGCCGTGGTTCCTGATGGACATCGCGACCTACGGGGTCGGGATCTTCACGCCGACCCTGCTCGCCGCGCTCGCGCTCGCGGGGCCGAACGCGACGTTCCTCGCTGACGACATCGCCTCGACCCAGGGGACGGCGCTGCTCGACATCTTCCTCGTGATCGGCTTCGTGGCGGCGATCGTCCTCGTCGAACGCGTCGGGCGGATCCCTCTGCAGCTGAACGGATTCGCTGTGATGACGCTCGGGCTCGGGATCCTCGCGCTCGCCGACGGCTTGGCGGGGGGCGGCGAGCACCACCTGCCCCTTGTCGTGATCGGCTTCATCCTCTTCAACACGTTCATGAACGCGGGGCCGAACGCGACCACGTACGCGCTCCCCGCGGAGGTGTACCCGTCCGAGGTGCGGGCCGCCGGTCACGGCTTTGCCGCGGGATGCGCGAAGCTCGGCGCGGCGTTCGGCGTGTTCCTGTTCCCCGTCGTTCAGAGCGCGGTCGGGACGAGCGTGCTGCTGTTGATCGTCGCCGCCTGCTGCATGGTCGGCTTCGTGGTCACGCTCGTGTTCAGAATCGAGCCGAAGGGCCGCTCGCTCGACGAGGTCTCGGGCCGCGCCCTGTCGCGGATCTCGCCGCGCCCGGTTCCGCCGTAGCCCGGACCCCTCTCTCCGCGGCGCGACAATCCCGTGCTCGCGTGGCGAGCCAACGGCAGCATGATGCGATCGTCGTCGGGTCGGGCCCGAACGGGCTCGCGGCCGCGATCGCGCTCGCGCGCGGCGGGCGCTCGGTGCTCCTCCTCGAGGCCGCGCCAACCGTCGGGGGCGGGTGCCGCTCGGCCGAGCTGACCGAGCCGGGGTTCGTCCACGACGTCTGCTCGGCGATCCATCCGCTCGCGCTCGGCTCGCCGTTCCTCTCGCAACTCCCACTCGCCCGCTACGGGCTCGAGCTCGTGCAGCCGCCGGCGCCGCTGGCGCACCCGTTCGACGACGGGACCGCGGTCGTGCTCGAGCGCTCGCTCGAGCGCACCGCGGACGCGCTCGGCGACGACGGTCCTGCCTACCGCCGCCTCTTCGCTCCGCTGGTGCGAGACGCACCGGCGGTGCTCGACGCGGCGCTCGGGCCGCTGCGGGTGCCGCGACGCCCGCTGCCGCCGGCGCGCTTCGGCGTCGCCGGGCTGCGCCCGGCTACGAGTGTCGCGCAGCGCTTCCGGGGCCGCGACGCGCGGGCGCTGTTCGCGGGCTCGGCCGCGCATTCGATGCTCCCGCTCACGGCGTCGCCGAGCGCCGCGTTCGGGGTCCTGCTGACGATGCTCGGGCACGCAGTCGGGTGGCCGCTCGCGCGCGGCGGCTCGCAGCGGATCGCCGACGCCATGGCCGCGTACCTCGAGTCTCTCGGCGGCGAGATTCGCACCTCGCAAGCCGTCGCCTCGCTCGACGAGCTGCCGCCGGCGCGCTCGGTGCTGCTTGACGTCAGCCCGCGCGCGCTGGCACGGATCGCCCGGTGTCGGCTGCCGGCGGGCTACCGGCGGCGGCTGGCGCGGTTCCGCTTCGGGCCCGGTGTCTGCAAGCTCGACTGGGCGCTCGAGCGTCCGATCCCGTGGCGCGCCGAGGCGTGCGCGCGCGCCGCGACGGTCCACATCGGCGGCGAGCTCGACGAGATCGCCGCCTCGGAGGCGGCGGTCACGCGGGGCGAGCGGCCCGAGCATCCGTTCGTGATCCTCGCCCAGCAGAGTCCGTTCGACCCCGGGCGAGCGCCCGCGGGGCGGCACACGGCGTGGGCGTACTGCCACGTCCCCAGCGGCTCCGGGGTCGACATGGGCGCGCGGATCGAGGCTCAAGTCGAGCGCTTCGCGCCCGGGTTCCGCGACGCGATCGTCGGCCGCAGCGTGATCCCCGCTCCAGAATTTGAGCGCTATAACCCGAACTACGTTGGAGGAGACATCAACGGCGGGGTCCACGATCTCCGGCAGCTGTTCGCGCGGCCGGTCACGCGGCGGGTTCCCTATGCGACCCCCGCGCGCGGGATCTACCTGTGCTCGGCGTCGACTCCGCCCGGAGGCGGAGTCCACGGGATGTGCGGCTACAACGCCGCCCGGGCGGTGATGCGCGAGGACGGACTCGGCTTGTCGGCGTGAGCGCGGCTGAGCGGATGGCGCCGACGCGCACCCGGCGCGAGCTGCTCCGTGCCGGGGCCGGCGCGAGCCTCGCCGGTGCCGCGTGGTGGGCGCTAGGGTGCGGCACCGGGTCCAGCGCCCCGCCGAGGCGGGAGCGGATCGTCGTCGTTGGCGCCGGGCTCGCGGGGCTGACGTGCGCGCACCGGCTGCGGCAGGCCGGACACCGCGCCGTCGTCCACGAGGCGGCGCACCGGCTCGGCGGCCGCTGCTGGACGATTCGCGGCGTCTTCGCCGAGGGTCAGATCGCCGAGCACGGCGGCGAGCTGATCGACACCGACCACAAGGCGCTCCGTGGGCTCGTCGACGAGCTCGGGTTGCGGCTCGAGAACGTCGTCGCCGCCGAGAAGCCGGGGACGCACGACGTCTACTACATCGACGGCGGCCGCTACCCCTTCACCGACGCCACGGCCGACTTCCAGCGCGTGTACCCGAAGCTGAAGCGGGACCTGCAGGCGGCCGGCTACCCGACGTTCTACGACCGCCACACGAAGCGCGGCGTCGAGCTCGATCGCATGTCGATCCTCGAGTGGATCGACGAGAGCGTTCCCGGCGGGCACGGCTCGCGGCTCGGCCGGCTTCTGAACGTCGGCTACAACACCGAGTTCGGGGGTCAGATCGCCGACCAGAGCGCGCTCAACCTGCTCTACCTCCTCGGCTACTCCGGACGCGGGAGGCTGCGGCTGTTCGGGCCTTCGAACGAGCGCTTTCACGTCGACGGCGGCAACGACCTCATCGTCAGCCGTCTCGCCGAGCGCCTCGATGGCCAGATAGAGACCGGGTCCGAGCTCGTCGCGATCGCCCGCCGCGGGAGCGGCTACGAGCTCAGCTTCGACCGCGGCTCCGGGAGCGAGACCGTCCGCGCCGACCGAGTCGTGCTCGCGCTCCCGTTCACGCTTCTGCGCGAGGTCGACTACTCGGGCGCCGGGTTCGGCGCCCTGAAGCGCGAGGCGATCGAGGAGCTCGGGATGGGGACGAACTCGAAGCTCAACGTCCAGTTCGCCGACCGCCACTGGCGAGCGCTCGGAAGCAATGGGTCGAGCTTCGCCGACACCGGCTACCAGTCGAGCTGGGAGCCGACGCGCGGTCAGCCGGGGCGGGCCGGGATCCTCGTCGACTTCACCGGCGGCAAGATCGGTGACGGCTTCGGCGGCGGCAGCGCCGAGGAGCGTGCGCGCCGCTTCATCTCCCAGTTCGAGCCGATCGTCCCGGGGCTCGATTCGCGGTTCAACGGCCGCGCCGTCGTCGACTTCTGGGCCGATGATCCGTGGACGCGGGGTTCGTACGCCTACTACCGGGTCGGGCAGATGACCCGCTTCGGAGGGATCGAGTCGAAGGCGAGCGGCAACTGCCACTTCGCCGGCGAGCACACCGCATACACGTACCAGGGCTATCTCGAGGGGGCGGTGCGGAGCGGCGAGCGCGTCGCGCGCCAGATCGCGACCGAGCTGCGCGGCGCGTGATCCGGCCATTCGGATCCCCGGAACACAGCCGGGATCGTCATCAGCATGATCTTGAGGTCGAGCCAGAGCGACCAGTTCTGGATGGGCGGGATACCGCTGACGTGCTAAGCCCCATGCGATCTGATCTGAGCGTGGGGGTCGTAGAGGCGCCGACTCGCGATCAGGATCAGCGCCAGCGGGCTGACGAGGAACTCCGCGGCGTACGACGGATTGGGGTTGAGCACGTCGGAGAGGAAGATCGCCGCGAGCCCGCGGTCAGCGGCGCCGCCGCCTCGTGCGCGCGCGTTCCTACCGAGCCTTCCACGCTGCCTCCGTGAGGCGTGAGCGCTCGACCTCGTCGAGGCTCGCGCAACCGCTCAGCGCCAGCGTCAGGTCAAGCTCGGCGAGCAGCATCCGCAGCACGGTCTCGACGCCCGCCTCGCCGCCGAGCGCGAGGCCCCACAGATAGGGGCGGCCGAGCAGCACGGCATCGGCGCCGAGGGCGAGCGCCTTGAAGACGTCCGCGCCGGAGCGCACGCCGCTGTCGAGAAGCACGCTGAGCTCGCCGCCGCCGGCGTCGACGATCGCCGGAAGCGCGTCGAGCGAGGCGATCCCGCCGTCGACCTGACGGCCGCCGTGGTTGGAGACGACGATCGCGTTGATCCCGCGCTCGCGGGCCTCGCGTGCGTCGTCGGGATGCAGGATCCCCTTGATCACGATCGGCAGCGAGGTCCATTCGCGCAGGCGGCCGAGGTCGTCCCAGGTCAGCGACGGGTTCAGGTAGACGCCGAGGTAGTGGCCGAGCGCGGCGCCGAGGTCCTCCTCGGGGGGCACCTCGAGGGCGCGGCGGAACACCGGATCCTGAAGGTAGTTGGCGTTCCCGACCCCCTCGAGGAACGGGAGCCAGGCCTGCTGCAGGTCGCGCGGCTTCCAGCCCGGGATGTAGGTGTCGACGGTGAGCACGATCGCGCCGTACCCCGCCGCCTCGGCGCGCCGCACCATGCTCTCGGCCAGCTCGGGGTCGTTGGGCCAGTAGAGCTGGAACCAGCGTGGAGCCTGGCCTGCCTCCTCGGCGATCCGCTCAAGCGTGTGCGCGGCCGCCGAGCTCGCGACCAGCGGGAGGCCGATCCCGGCTGCCGCGCGCGCGGTCGCGAGCTCGCCGTCGGGGTGGACGATCGACTGCACGCCGATCGGCGCGAGCAGCACCGGGGCCGGGATCGCGGTCCCGAGGATCTCCGTCTCGAGGCGGACCTCGGCGACGTCGCGCAGCATTCGCGGGACGATGCGCCAGCGCCGGAACGCGTCGAGGTTGGCCCGCATCGTGTCGCCTGTGCCTGCGGTCGCGAACACGTAGGAGGCCGCGCGTTCCTCCATCGCCTCCTCGGCTCGGGCCTCCAGCTCGGCCACCGAGACCGGGAGCTCGGGCCTCTCGCCGCCGAGGCCGCGAGCGTAGATCTCGCGGTAGTAGTCGCCGAATCGCATCGGCGGTCCGGCCTCGGGTGTGCTCATTGCGGCGATTCCAGCCGGCCGCGGATCCGCTTGTTCGGCTCGAGCACCTCGTCGGGCCGGTTCGCCGTCGCGGTCACTACCTGAAAATACGCTCACGGGGCGGTCGGTTACAAGCCGCCGTCGCACGCCTCAGGCAACGTTGCGCCCGAGCGGGGGTCCTCGCGGGGCGCGTCGAGGATCGCCCCGCAGCGCGCGCAGCCGGCTGCCGCAGCGCTGGCGCTCACGAGCCGTCGGCGTGCTCGACGCGGTCAAGAGCCTCGCGCGTCGACGATGCGAGCTTCTCAAGCGAGAAGTCGATCCCTCCGGGGAGCTCCATGTGTAGATCGCTTGACGGGTCGACTTGGACCCGCACCCCGGCCGGTCGGCAGCTCAAAACGTGCCCGCCGCGGGTGCGGTCCGCGGTGATGAAGTGGAGGTGGTAGCCGGGGACCTCGATTCCCTGCGCGTAGTCGGGGAACCGGAACCCGACCAGCGCTCCCTCGACGTCCGTGAGCTCGAACACCTGCTGCTCGGCGACGACCTCGGTCAGTTGTCGGTAGGGCTTGCTCTGTCGGGGGACCGAGCGCGCATGCACGCGTTCGAAGTGGCCGTCGACACGGACCGCGCACGAGGGCGTGCCGTCGGGGGCGAGGGTGTCGATCCGCGCCAGGAGGTCCTCGTGCTCGATCGGCTCGGCGATCTCGAGCTCGGCCGAGGCCTTGAACGGGACGACGACGGCGAACGGGGTCCGCGCGTCGGGCTCGATGTCGTGCAGCGTCCCGTCGAGCTCGGCGCGGTAGAAGCGTCCGTCGATTGCGATCATCTCCCCGTCGAGCGCGTTCAGCGTCCCGAGCCCGAGGTCCCCATGCTCGGCGAGTTCGTCAAAGCTGAGGTCGCCGTCGTAGTTGCCCTCGATCAGCTCCCCGATCGTCGACGCTTGGAAGAGAACGTGCGGATCGTGCTCGGGGTGGAGGTCGCGGCGGCGCATCTCCTCGACGTGGAGCGCGCGGATCATGTGCTCCTCGATCACGGCGTGGATTCTGTCAGCCGCATTGGCGCGTAGATTGCGCGCCGTGTCGCTCGAGGAGAACAAGGACGTGGTCCGCAGCTTCTACGCGGAGGCGATCAACGACCGCGACATTGGGGCGGTCGACCGGCTGCTGACCGAGGACTTCGTCCACAACGGCGAGCGGCGCGGGCGCGACGGCCAGCGGCCCGCCGTGCAGGCGTTCCTCGATGCGTTCCCCGACCTCCACAACGAGATCGAGCTGATCCTCGCCGAGGGCGACCTCGTCGCCGCGCATCAGACGTGGACGGGGACGCAGCGGGGGGAGTTCGCCGGTGTTGCGGCAACCGGGAGGCCTGTCAGCTTCACCTCGACCGCGGTGCTGCGGATTGCTGGCGGGATGATCGCCGAGGCGTGGGACGAGGTCGACGTTGCCGGCCTGATGCAGCAGCTGGGAGCCGGCGGGGACCCATAGCGGGGTCCGAATGAATGGAGTCCCCATGGCGTCGACTCGTGTAGGGTCCGCGCCTTCGTGAGCGTGTTTCGCCGACCCACCTCAGCAATCGCGCTGGCCGCAGCGCTGGTGCTCGTCGCGCTGGCCGCAGCGGGCCCCGCTTCCGCGAAGCCGCTGAAGATCGCGCTCGAGGGGCCGCTGAGCGGCTCGCAGGCCTCGACCGGCAAGGAAATGCTGCGCGGCGTCCGCCTCGCTGTGAGGCAGGAGAACAAGCACGGCGGCGTCGTGAAGCGCAAGGTGAAGATCGTCAAGGTCGACGACAAGGGCGACCAGTCGAACGCCAAGCAGGCCGCGCGCAGGGCGATCAAGAGCCACGTCAAGGCCGTGATCGGACCGTACAACTCGTCGGTCGGGATCGTCAACCTGCCGATCTACCTCAAGCACAAGATCGTGCCGGTTCATCTGACCTCGTCGGATGACACCGAGGGCGAGGGGGTCACGATCCAGCCGAAGAACTCGCAGATCGCGCCGCTTGAGGACGCCTACATCCAGGGCGTGGGGGCGAAGAAGGTGACGATGCTCGTCGACGACACGGCCAACGGCGCGTTCACCGTCGGCATGGCCGACCGCCTCCAGCAGCGGCTCGAGGCCGCGGGCGTCACGGTGACCCGGATCTCGGTCAAGGAGCTCCAGGACCCCGGCGTCGACCCGAATACCTACTACGCACAGCAGGTGGCCACGGCGCTCGCGACCTCGCCCGACCTGATCTACAGCAGCACATACTTCCCCGAGGGCGCCAAGATCGCGCAGGCGCTCCAGGCGGCGGGCTCCACGCCTCCGTGCCTGATGGGCCTCGCCAACGTCGACCGCGGCTTCATCGACAGCGCCGGCCTCGCGGCGAGCCAGCGGTGCGTGTTCAGTGGTGTCCCCGAGGCGCCGCAGCTCCCCACCGCGACGAAGTTCGTCAGCCAGTATGAGAACGAGTTCAACAAGACGCCGGGCGTGTGGGGCGTGTTCACGTACGACTCGGCGAAGCTGCTGTTCGCGAAGATGCGGAAGGTCGGCGGCACGAAGTTCAAGAAGGTGCAGAAGAAGCTCAGGCACACGAAGGGCTTCAGCGGACAGACCGGCGAGATCAGCATCGATCCGCAGACCGGCTACCGCACGGATCTGCCGTTCCTGCACATCCTCACGGTCGACCCGCAGCAGAACTTCGTAATCGCGCCGTAGCGCGCGGCTCGGCTAGAGGCCGCGGTTCGGCCACTCGGGGGTTCGCCCCGCCTTGAACGCACTTGCGCCGATCGCGTGCGAGTCGCGGCGCATGAACATCGAGAAGCACGCCTCGGCCTCCTGGCGAAGCTGCTCCTCGAACGTCCGCCCGACGTTGCGCATCATCGTCTCCTTGTCTGAGCGGATCGCGCCCTGGGGGAGCGCGGCGATCTCGCGCGCGAGCTCGGTCGCCCGTTCGACCGACTTGCCCTCGGGGACGACCTCGTTCGCGAGCCCGATCCGCAGCGCCTCCTCGGCGCCGACCGCGCGCCCGGTGATGATCATCTCCATCGCGCGTCCGTAGCCGACCACGAGCGGCAGTCGCACCGTCATCCCGTCGCCGGCGACGATGTTCCAGCGCCGCTCGAGCGCCCCGAAGACGGCGTTCTCGGCGGCAATCCTGATGTCGGCGAGGAGCGCCGTCTCGAGCCCGGCTGCGACCGCCCAGCCGTTGACGGCGGCGATCACCGGCTTGAAGACGTCGGCGCGGCGGGTGTAGCCGCAGACCCCGTCGAGGTTGTAGAGGTCGCGCCGGAACTTGTCCCAGTCTTCCAGCGGCCACTCGGCGGCGTCCTGGAGGTCCCACCCGGCGCAGAACGCCTCGCCCGTCCCCGTGATCACGAGCACGAGCGCGTCGTCGTCGTCGCGGAACCGCTTCCACGCGTCGTGGAGCTCGGCGTTCATCTCGCGGCTGATCGCGTTTCGCTGTCCGGGGCGGTCGTAGGTGAGCACGACGACGCCCTCGGTGCCGGGCTCGTACTTGAGCGTGCGGTACCCCACGCCGGCGTCAGCCCGCCGCGCGCGCGGCGGCGCGACGGCTCGCCGAGACGCTGTAGGCGGGCGACCGCGCGAGCAGGATCTCGTCCTCGGAGCACTCGATCCCGTCGCAGACGTTGGTCGGGTCGAAGACGATGACCTCAGTCTCGTCGCGGTCCGGCGCAGTCAGGCCAGTGATCTCGAGCCGGCCGAGCGTCACGACCTCGCGGTCGTCGGGCCATGGGACCGTGGGGTCGTCGAGCGGGTCCTCCTCGGCGCCGATCTTCGCCTCAAGCGCGAACGCCGCCGAGCCGGCGCCGAGCCGCTCGCGGAGCTCCTTCTGGAGGTAGTCGGGCCCGTGGCTCTCGATCTCCTCCTCGCTCAGCGCGTGCTCGCCGGCCTCGGGGACCCAGCGGTAGCGAACCCAGCGTCGCTCGCCGTCGGCGTTTGTGAGTGCGAAGGCGTGGAGGCTGTTGTATGCGGCCTCTGCGTAGCTCACAGGCGGGACGAACGAGGGCAGGATCAGCTCGAGCGCAGCCTGCGTCTCGGGGTGGGCGCCGAGGAACGCGGCGATCCTCTCCATGTCCATCTCGCCGGTCTCCGGATCGGGCCTGCGGGCGCGGAGGAAGTCGAGGAACGCCCCGCGCCTGTTGACGAAGAACACGGGCAGGGTGATCGCGACGATGTCGGTCGCCTCGCCGTCGCCGAGGTCGAACTTGGTCGCGAGGCCGCGCCCATCGCGGCGCTGGGTGTCGGCGACGTGGGGGTCGCCGCCCCCGTTCGAGAACCGGACCAGCGTCGGCACCTCGCCGCCGGCAAGATGGGGCGCGCGGCTGAGGCCGGCCGCGTCGGGTGAGGCGACGAACGTGCCCTCGCAGAGGATTCCCTTCGCGTGCGCCGCGCGGTAGCCGGGATGCTCGCCGCTGAGCTCGTTCATCGCGTCGACGATCTCCTCGTGGACCTCGCTCATCGCGGCGCCAGACTATTCCTAATGGGCGGGTGTGTCCTTGATCGCGGCGAGCTCGTAGGTGAGCACGGCCGCGGCGAGGCCCCAGAACGGCGCCAGCAGCAGCTCCGGGGCGACGGCCCCGGCCCATTCGACAAGCAGCTTCCCATGCCCCAGGGATTCGGCGAAGGACTCGGCCGCGCTCGTCAGCAGATCGGTCAGTGTGGCGATCGGGAGCAGGAGACCGACGACGCGCCAGAAGTTGTGCCGCACCAGGTCACGGCTGCGCCGGAAGGCGTCGAGGAAGCGACGGTCCTCGATCTCGACCACGGCCGCCGAGAGCGAGAACCACCCGAAGACGAGCACGCCGGGTGCGATCAGCAGCAGGAGCGCGACGCCGAGCAGCAGGTCGTAGCTGAGGTCGACCGCGACCAACCGTGTCCACCGCAGCTGCCGCGCCACGGCGCCCAGCGAGCGCGCGTCGCCACGCCTCAGCCGCGTCACGGCCGCCGCGACGACGCCGCTGTAGAAGACGTCGCCGAGAAGCGAGGTCGCGGCGTGGATCAGCGTCACCGCGGCGACCGCGAGCGCGGCGCCCGTGCTGAGCTCGCTCGTGTCAGCCGACTCAAATCCTCGCGCCAGCGTCTCGATCAGTCCCAGCGGCACGAAGATCAGGAGCGCGGCGGTCAGCAGCAGCCCGAACTGGGAGCGGTAGGTCCGCCTCATGTCGCGGAGCACGTCGCTGAGGTCGAGCTTCGAGCGCACGAATCGCGCGCCAGCATATGATCGAGCGATCACGGTGCGCCGCGCCCGATCCAACACTCGGTGACGAAGCCCTCTACCGGCTCGGCCGGCTCTGCGTTCGGAACCACCGCGTCGTCGCGGCGTCGATCGTCGCCGCGATGGGGAACGACGACGGACCGCTGAGTTGCTGCTCGAGGACTACGGGCTAATCGGCGACCTGCACTCGGCCGCCCTCGTCAGCCGCGAGGGGTCGATCGACTGGCTGTGCCTACCGCGGTTCGACTCAGGCGCCTGCTTCGCCGCGCTGCTCGGCGACGAGCGACATGGACACTGGTCGCTCCGGCCGGCGGAGGAGATCCGCCGCAGCACCCGGCGCTATCGGCCCGGGACGCTCGTGCTCGAGACCGAGTACGAGACCGCGGGCGGGAGGGTGCGGCTCGTCGACGGGATGCCGATCCGTCGCGAGCACCCCCACGTCGCGCGGCTGGTCGAGGGGGTGAGCGGGAGCGTGACCATGCGGATGGAGCTCGTCGTCCGCTTCGACTACGGCTCAATGGTCCCGTGGGTCGAGAGGGTGGACGACGGGACACTGTCGATGCTCGCCGGGCCGAGCGCGCTGTTCCTCCGAACCCCGGTCGAAATCGAGGGCCGCGACTTCACCACGGTCGCTGAGTTCTCGATCTCCGAGGGCCAGCGGGTCCCGTTTGCGCTCTCGTGGAGCCGCTCCTACGATCCGCCGCCGGAGGCGATCGACCCCTTCGCCGCGATCGACCGGGCGGCCGACTTCTGGCGCGAGTGGTCCGACCGCTGCCAGTACCGGGGCGAGTGGCCCGAGGAGGTGATGACCTCCCTGAGGGTGCTGAAGGCGCTCACCTACCGGCCGACCGGCGGGATCGTCGCCGCCCCGACGACATCGCTTCCGGAGATGCTCGGCGGGGTGCGCAACTGGGACTACCGTTACTGCTGGTTGCGGGACGCGTCGCTGACCCTCGAGGCGCTGCTGATTGGCGGCTACTCCGAGGAGGCGATCGCGTTTCGCGACTTCGTGCAGCGCGCGACCGCGGGACACCCGGCGCAGACGCAGATCATGTATGGGGTCGGCGGGGAGCGGCGCCTTCCCGAGGAGACGCTCGACTGGCTGCCCGGGTACGAGTCCTCGACCCCGGTCCGGGTCGGCAACGCGGCATCTCAGCAGTTCCAGCTCGACATCTTCGGCGAGCTCGCCGACGCGCAGTCGAAGGGGGTCGAGTCCGTCACCCATATCGACGCCCGCCTCTGGGAGCGACAGCGGACCGGGTTCGAGTACCTGGAGACGATCTGGCCGCAGCCGGACGACGGGATCTGGGAGGTGCGTGGGCCGAGGCGCCATTTCACGCACTCGAAGCTGATGGCGTGGGTCGCGTTCGATCGCGCGGTCAAGCTCGCCAAGAGGTTCAAGCTCGACGGTCCGGTCGACCGCTGGAAGGCGATCCGCGACGAGATCCACGCCCAGGTCTGCCGCCGCGCGTACAACTCCGATGTCGGGGCGTTCACCCAGTACTACGGCTCGAAGGCGCTCGACGCGACGGCGCTGCTGATTCCCGCTGTCGGCTTCCTTCCCCCGACCGACGAGCGGGTCATAAGCACGATCGAGGCGATCGAGCGCGAGCTGACCCAGGACGGCTTCGTGCTCCGCTACGCGACCTCGGACGCCGGGTCGGGGGCGGTCGACGGGCTCGAGGGACGCGAGGGCGCGTTCTTGCCGTGCTCGTTCTGGCTCGCCGACGCGCTCGCGATGATCGGCCGCGGCGACGACGCGCGGGCCCTGTTTCACCGCGTCGCGGGACTGTCGAATGACCTCGGCCTGCTCTCCGAGGAGTACGACCCGCAACGCAAGCGCCTGATCGGGAACTTCCCGCAGGCGTTCACGCACCTGGCGCTCGTCTCGACCGCGAGCGGGCTCTCGGCGTCGAAATAGGCTGGCGGCCGTGCGCGGGCGGGGAATCGTGGCGGGGATGGCGTTTGCGCTGCTGCTCGCGGCGGTCGCGGCGTGCTCGTTTGCGCTTGGAGCGGCGGGGGGCTCGGGGACAGGAGTCGCGAAACGGCCGAACATCGTCGTCGTGATGACCGACGACCAGGACCTGCCCTCGCTCGACGTCGCGATGCCGCGCGTCCGGCGCGACCTCCTGAGCTCGGGGACGAGCTTCGACGACTACGTCGTCACGACCCCGAAGTGCTGTCCCGCCCGGGCGAGCTACCTGACCGGCGACTACGGGCACAACAACGGCGTGCTCGCGAACCGGCCCGGCTACCAGGGGCTGCGGGATCCGCGCAACACCCTTCCGGTGTGGCTCGACCGCGCGGGCTACGAGACCGCCCAGGTCGGGAAGTTCCTCAACGGCTACGACCGCGAGCGCGGGACCCGGGACGGCCGCAGGCCCGCCCCCGGATTCGACCGCTGGTACGCGATGCTGCGCCCATACCGCTATTACGACTACGCGATCGCCAGGAACGGGCATCGCGTCGAGCACGGGACTCGCGCGCGCGACTACTCCACCGACGTCCTCACCCGCTACGCGCGGCGCTTCATCGCCCGCAGCGCGAAGCGCCGCCGGCCGCTCTTCCTAAACCTCGCGTACTGGGCGCCGCACAGCGAGCGGGCCCAGGGCAAGCGCGGGGGGGCGTGCAGCGGCGACGCGATCCCGGCGCGGCGCGACCGGCGCGCGTTCGCCGGCGCCGCCGCCCCCGAGCCGCCCTCGCTTGGCGAGCCCGATGTCTCCGACAAGCCACCGTGGATCCAGCATCTAGCCCCGATCGGCGAGGCGCAGCGGCGCGCGATCGACGTCCAGTACCGCTGCCGGCTGGCCTCGCTGCGGGCGGTGGACCGAGGGGTCGACGAGATCCTCCGCGAGCTCCGGGCGAGGGGCGAGCTCGATGACACGGTGTTCGTGTTCACCGACGACAACGGCTTCTTCCAGGGCGAGCACCGGATCACGCGCGGCAAGGGGCTGCCCTACGAGGAGGCTATCCGCGTCCCGTTGGTGATCAGGGCCCCGCGCAGGATCGCGACCGCGGGCGCTCCGGCGAGCTCCGATCTCCCCGCCGCGAGCATCGATCTCGCGCCGACCCTCCTCGACCTCGCCGATGCGCGCCCTTGTCGCGCCCGGCGCCGCTGCCGCACGATCGACGGGCGCTCGCTCGCCCCGCTGCTCGCAGGCGACGCCGGCGCGTGGCCCGCGGACCGCGCGATCGAGATCGAATCGAATGACGCAAGTCACGACCCATGCGGATACGTAGCCTTGCGTACGTCGGGCTACCTGTACGCCGAGTTCGACCGGGTTCCGGGCACCGGCGGCGTCTGCGGGCCCGCGAGCTCGCGCCGAGAGGAGCTCTACGACCTCGCCTCGGACCCGTTCGAGCTCACGAACCTCGCGCCCGCGCCCGCGCTGGAGGCGGCGCTCGCGGCGCGGCTTGATGCACTCCGCACGTGTTCCGGATCGGCCGCGGGAGCGGCGTCGCAGGCCGCCGGGAACTGTGACTGAACGACCCTGACCCTCGCTAGAATCGCCGCGATGCGGATGGGCAGGGAAAGCTCCGCCGGTTTTACCGGCGCCCTCCCCGTCGCGCCGGTCGCGTTTGCAGCGCTGCTCGCGGTGCTGCTCTTCGCCCCGGACGCGTCGGCGCAGGCCCCATCGTCTGTGGAGCTCCTGAAGTCGGTCGGCTGCCCGGTGCGCTACGACGCCGTCGACCAGAAGGACAGCTACAGCGGCCAGGAGGTCGCCGACGCGATGGCGGGCAATTACCAGGTCGACTCCTACTTCCCGGCGGTCAACCTCACGCCGCCGATCAACTGGACCCAGGACCCGTTCCAGAGCAAGCACTGGCGCGACGCACTGAACAGCTTCAAGTGGCTCGACCCGCTGCTCTGGGAGTACTCCAGCGCCGGACCGCTGGCGCTCCCGGCGCTGGCGAAGGCGCGCGATATCGCGCTCGACTGGGCCGACGCCGCGAGCCGTCCAGAGCGCGGCCTCAACAAGGAGGCGTGGTTCGACAAGACCGTCGGCGACCGCACCCCGTACATGGCCTTCATCGCCCGGGCGAGCGCCTGCGAGGGCCTGCTCAACGACGACCAGGCCGCGCAGCTGATCGGATTCATGCAGCTCCAGGGCGACCGCCTGCGGAGCAACAAGCGCTACTCGCCGAGCAACAGGGGGCTGTTCGAGGACTTCGGGCTCTATCTGCTCTCCCAGTACATGCCATTTTTGAAGGACGCCTCGGGGTGGGCGAAGATCGCCCCGCCGCGGATGGCCGACACCTTCCACGGCCGCCTCAACGAGCGCGAGGGAACGTGGCTCGAGCACTCGCCGGGCTACCAGGTGCTGGTCGTGAAGACGATCCAGAAGTTCGTCGGGATAACCGGCAAGGACGCGTTCCTGCTCAAGCGGATCCCGCGGATGCAGGACGCGGTCGGCTGGCTGATGCTCCCCGACCAGACGATGCCGCAGTTCGGCGACACGTACCGCGACCGCGTGCCCGACTGGGGCGTCGACCACGCTGCCGGAAAGCAGGGCATGCACGTGTTCCGCAAGACGGGCTACGCGGTCGTCAAGGAGGGCGAGAACTACTTCGCGACCACCGACCAGTTCCACAACACCGATCACGTCTCCGCCGACCAGCTCACGTTCGAGCTCTACGACGGGCGGCGCGTGATCACCGACACGGGCCTCTACGACAAGGACATCGGCCGCTACCGGCGCTTCGAGCGCTCGGCGGCGGCGCACAGCGTGCTTACGGTCGACGGCCAGGAGCCGAAGCTGAAGCCGCGCGCCGCGTTCGGCGGCGGGCTGACCGCGAGCGGGACCGGGGACGGCTGGTACGCGGTCGAGGGCGTCGATCCGCTGCTGCGACGGCAGCGGGTGCACGAGCGCCGGCTGTTCCTGTACAAGCCCGGGACGGGCCTGATCATCATCGACCGGGTGCGCGCGAAGACCCGGCACCGCTACACGCGCTACTTCCACTTCGGCCCCGACATCGACATCGCCGAGGGCAAGAACGGCCTTCACCTCAACGACCCGGCCCCGACCGGGATCCTCCAGGCGCAGGGCAAGCTGTCTGCGGCGAGGGGCCAGGACAACCCGCTGCAGGGATTCCAGTTCCCAAGCTTCCGGACCCGACTCCCGCGGTGGAGCGTCGCCTACACCACGCACGGCCGCAACGCCGACTACGTGTCGACGGTCTCGCTCAACCCGGACCAGCCGCTGACCGCGAAGCTCCGCGGCAGGGTCGGCAAGCGAACGCACCTGTCGCTGAGGAGCGGCGGCAAGCCGGTCGGTGGGCTGCTGATCTCGCGCGGCCGCCGGATCCACATCAAGAAGACGAGGTGATGCGGGCCCATCCGCCGGTCCGGCGCGCCGGCCGGGTCGGGATCGGCTCCGCGATCGCCGTCGCGCTGGCCGCCGTGGTCGTGTCGGCCGCCGTGCCCTCGTTCGCCGGCGCGGCCTCGAAGCACGACGTCCGCGCGCTGCAGAAGGCGCCGTGTCCGTCCTACGACGTGATCCGCTCCACCGACGACTGGACCGCGGACGAGCGCGCGGCGGCGCTCCAGGGCGACTTCCCGGTCGACTTCACGAACTTCCGCGGCTTCCACACCCACCTCGCTCCGCAGGTCAACTGGCGCAAGGACCCACTCCACAGCCAGCTCTGGCGCTCGCTGCTGAACTCGATGCGCTGGCTCGACGTGCTGTTCTTTGACTTCCGCGAGACCGGCGACCCCACCGCGCTGCGTGAGGCGCGCGATCTCGCGCTCGACTGGGCCGCCGCCGACCGCAGCCCGCGCCGTGCCGTCGGCACGCACGCCTGGGATCCGAAGACCGCGGGCGAGCGCGCGGCGGTGATCGGCTACGCGATGCGCGAGTCGGCGTGCAACGGGCTGCTCACCGACGGGCAGGCGAAGCGGCTGCTCGACTCGCTCGCCCGTCACGCCAAGAAGCTGAGCAAGCCCGCGCCGCACAGCGACACCAACCACGGCCTCTACGGAGACCTGGGTCTCGCGCTGATGGCCGACTACGAGCCGTTCGTCCACAAGGCGAAGCGCTGGCGGCGGATCGGGATGCGGCGCTTCGAGCGCACGCTGGGCGCCCGCCTCCAGGCGCACGAGGGCGTGTGGCTCGAGCCCTCGGCCGCCTACCAGGTGTTCGTCGCCGAGACGCTGGCCGTGTTCGTCGCCGACGCGAACCCGCCCGCCCGCTACGCTGGCCTGCTCGAGCGGATGCGCGACGCGGCGTCGTGGTTCGTGATGCCCGACGGGCAGATGTCGCAAATCGGCGACACCGACCTCTCGCTTCCGGTCCCGGCGTGGGCGCTCGCCCGGGTAGCGGACGAGAGCGGGCTGCGCACCTTCCGGCGCTCCGGGTTCGCGTTCGTCCGTGACAGCGGCGGCTACCTGGCGGTCTCGGCGAGCCACTTCGTCGACACTCACAAGCAGGCCGACGACCTCAGCTTCCAGCTCTTCGACCGCGGTCATCGCTTGATCAGCGACGGGGGCAAGTTCGAGGGAGACGCCGGGCGGGTGCGCGACTTCAGCCGCTCGAGCCCCGCGCACAGCGTGCTCACCGTCGACGGCAAGGAGCGACGGCGCCGGATCTACAAGAGCGCGATCCAGGCGACCGGGGAGGGCGGCGGCTGGTACGCGATTCTCGGCGACGACCCCGCGCTGCGCGAGCAGGGTGTTCGCCACCAGCGGCTGTTCCTGTACCGGCCGGGGGCGGCGCTGATTGTCGTCGACCGGATTCGCTCCGCGAAGAAGCACACCTACCGCCGCTACTTCCAGCTCGGCTCGGACCTCGCCGTCATCCACCGTGGCGCGGACGAGCTCGGGCTGATGGCGAGCGGGTTCGACGGAGAGCTGTTCGACGCCAAGGACGGCTCAAGCCGCGCCGCCCGCTCGACCGTTCGCGGCCACAGCCACCCACTGCTCGGGTACACGTTCCCCGACTTCCGCCGCCGTGTCGCGCGCTGGACGGTCACCTACACCAGCCGTGCCCGCAACGCCGACCACGTCGCCACGTTCGGCCTCGACGGGCGCCCGCTCCGCGCGACGCTCGACCCGGGCCCGCTCGCCCGGGTCACGGTCAGGGCCGGTGATGAGCCGTTCGAGTCGCTGACCGTGAAGCGCAACGGCGCTCACCTCGGCGTCGACGTCAGCTCCCCCTAGCTCAGCTCGCGGCGAAACTCGGCGTGGGGGACCTCGTCGAGGAGGTGGCGCAGCTCGGGCGGCTCGTCGTCCTCGACGGCGATCAGCGTCCCGGGCCAGAACGGATCGCCCTCGCCGCGCGGCTGCAACAGCGCCGGCGCGTATACCCAGCTGCCGGTGTTCATCAACTGCGGCAGACCCCGCGGCGCGAACTCGGGGTCGTCGCCGATCGGCCCACGCCGGTGGGTGTGGCCGAAGATCACATACTCGGCCTCGATGCCGAGCCTCCGCGTCAGCTCACCCATCGCGCGCACGCCCGCGACCCTGATCTGGGGCAGAGAGATATCGAAGCGCAACGGGCCGAGCCCTGCGCGGTTGGCGAGCGCGACCGCTCCCGGGATCACGACCGAGCCGATCAGCCGCCCGCGAAGCCCCGGGGGGCGGCCGTTCTTGCCGTGGACCGACTCCCAAACCCGGGCCGAGGCGTTGCCGCCGACCCCGCGCCGGGGCCCGCGGCTCGACTGCGCCATCCCGTACAGGAGGTCGTAGAGCGGCCACTGCACCGCCTCGTAGTCATCGGCGGTTCGCAGCCCGCTCGGCAGCCGCCCGGTCAGCCGCTCGGTGACCGCGATCCCGATTCGCTCGAATGTCGGAATCGTGATATGGCAGTCGAGGTAGTGGCCGTGGGTCGCGTAGACGTCGGGCCTGATCCACAGGCCGGGGTAGGCGAGCACGAGGTCGGCGCGCCCGATCGACCGCGCGAGCTCGGCGAACGCGCCCGACTCCGGCTCGGCCATCTGCTCGAGGCCGAGCTGCGTCGACCCGCTCAGCCGCCGGGCGTCGAGCCACGGGGCGAGCAGCTGGTGGTCGTGGTTGCCGGGGACGATCACGACCTCGGTCTCGCCGACGGCCTCCCCAAGCTGCTCGAAGAACGGGCGCGCGGTCGCGAGCACGTCGGCGACCGGCCGGTCGCGGAGCTCGAGCACGTCGCCGAGCAGGACGACGCGGTCGGCGTCGGCGAGCTCGGTGATCAGGGTGTCGCGAAACCGGGGTCGGCGGACGAGATCGCCCTTGAATCCCGAGCCGAGGTGGAGGTCGGAGGCGATGACGGTGCGCACGGCGACAAGCTTCGCAGGGCGGCGGTTGGCTGGCCAGCACGGAGCGCATGTAGACTGGCCCGCGATGGCGGTACGGGTCGCGCCGGGACGAGCGGACACCGGGATCGAGGTCGAGAACCCGGCCACAGGGGAGACGGTCGCGACCGTCCCCTCGCTCAGCGCCGACGAGGTCTCGGCGCTCGCGGCCGCGGGCCGCGCCGCGCAGCCCGCCTGGGAGGAGGCCGGCTTCGAAGCACGCGGTGAGGTGCTGCTGAAGGCGCGGAGCTGGCTCGGCGCGAACATCGAGCGCGTCGTCGAAACGATCGTCTCCGAGACCGGCAAGAGCTGGGACGACGCCCAGTTCGCCGAGATCACCTACGGCGTCACCGCGCTCGAGTTCTGGGCCCGCAACGCCGCCGGCTACCTCGCCGACGAGGACGTCGAGACCGCGAGCGCGTTCGTGCGCGGCCGGCGGATGGTGCTGCGCTACGCGCCGGTTGGGCTCGTCGGCGTGATCGGTCCGTGGAACTACCCGCTCACGAACTCGTTTGGAGACTGCATCCCGGCGCTCGCCGCTGGCAACGCCGTGATCCTGAAGCCGTCCGAGGTCACCCCGCTGACCTCGCTGCTGATGGCGGAGATGCTGACCGAGTGCGGAATCCCCGACGCGGTGTTCCAGATCGCGACCGGCCGGGGCGACACCGGCGCGGCGCTGATCGACGAGGCGGACTTCATCCACTTCACGGGATCGGTCGCGACCGGCAAGAAGGTGATGGCGAAGGCGGCTGAGACGCTGACCCCGGTCGGGCTCGAGCTCGGCGGCAAGGACCCGATGATCGTGCTGGCCGACGCCGACCTCGAGCGCGCGGCGAACGCCGCCGTCAACTACGGGATCGGCAACTCCGGCCAGACCTGCATCTCGATCGAGCGGCTCTACGTCGAGGAGCCGGTCTACGACGAGTTCGTCGGCATGGTCACCGAGCGGGTCGCCGCGCTGCGCCAGGGCCGGCCCGCCGGGCCGGGCTCGGTCGACGTCGGCGCGATCACGTTCCCGAGCCAGCTCGACGTGATCGAGTCCCACGTCGCCGACGCGGTCGAGAAGGGCGCCACGATCGCGACCGGCGGCAAGCGCGGCGACGGGCCCGGGCGCTTCTTCGAGCCGACCGTGATCACCAATGTCGACCACTCGATGCTGTGCATGCAGGACGAGACGTTCGGCCCGACCCTCCCCGTGATGAAGGTCCGCGATGCCGAGCAGGCGCTCGAGCTCGCCAACGACGGCCGCTACGGGCTCGCGTCGTCGGTCTGGACCCGGGACACGGCGCGCGGCGAGGAGCTCGCCCGCCGGGTCGAGGCGGGGGCGTGCTGCGTCAACGACGCTCAGGTCAACTACGCGGCGCTCGAGCTGCCGATGGGCGGCTGGAAGAGCTCCGGCCTCGGCAGCCGCCACGGTGCCGACGGGATCCGCAAATACACGAAGCGCCAGTCGATCCTCGTCACGCCCTCGTACGCCCCGCCGCGCGAGCTCCACTACTTCCCGTTCAACCCCGTCTCGACGCTGACCGTGACCGAGGCGATCAAGTTCATGGCGACGAGCGAGCTGCTCAGCCCCGAACAGCGCAAGACGCTGACGAGCCTGTGCGACACGTACGTCCCGTCGCTGTCGCCACCGTCCGAAAACGGGGCCGGCGACCCGACCGGCTTCTGGGGGCGCGCCGCCTCGCACATCGGCGTCCCCGAGGGGATCGAGCAGGCACTGGCCCAGTCGGCGACCGAGGAGCAGGTCGCCGGGATCCGCGAGTTGCTCGACTCGCTGGCCGAGAATGGGCTCAACGAGGCTCCGCCGGAGGCCCGCGAGCAGATCGTGCACGCGTTCACCGACTCGGGGCCCGAGGCCCTCGCCGGGATGACCGCGCTGCGCGGGCTCACGTTCACGCTCTTCTACGCGCTCCCGGACCTCGGCACCGGCCGCAACCCCAACTGGGACGCGATCGGGTACCCGGGGCCGCAACGGGTTCCGCCCGACGTGCCGAAGCCGATCACGCCGCGCGTCCCCGAGGGCGCGGAGACGACGATCGAGGCCGACGTCTGCATCGTCGGCTCGGGCGCGGGCGGCGGCGTGATCGCGGGGACGCTCGCCGGGGCGGGCAAGCAGGTGTGCGTGGTCGAGATGGGCGGCTACTTCAACGAGGCCGACTTCAACCAGCTCGAGCTCCCGGCGTACCAGAGCACGTATTTGAACGGCGGCCCGTTCCCGACCGCCGAGGGCCAGATCACGGTCCAGGCCGGCTCGGCGCTGGGTGGCGGAACACTGATCAACTGGACGAACTCGCTGCGCACCCACCCCTGGGTGCGCGAGGAGTGGGCGCGCGACTACGGGCTCGAGGGCCTCGACGGCGCCGATTACGACGGTCACCTCGACGCGATCTTCGAGCGACTTCAGGTGAACAACGAATGCTCCGACCTCAACGGTCCGCACACGCGGCTCAAGGAGGCGTGCGAGGCGGGCGGGTTCGACTTCCGGCTCACCTACCGCAATGCCGACCGCGCCGGGTATGACCCCGACGTCGCCGGCTACATGGGCTGGGGCGACGTCTCGGGCTCGAAGCAGTCGACGTCAAAGACCTACCTCGAGGACGCGCACGCGCGCGGTGCCGACGTCGTCGTCCAGTGCCGCGTCGGGAGGATCCTCGTCGAGGACGGGCGCGCCGCCGGGGTCGAGGGCACCTACGAGGGCGCCGACGGGACGGTCGCCAAGGTCGTCGTCCGCGCGCCACAGGTCGTCGTCGCCTGCGGGTCGATCGAGTCGCCTGCGCTGCTTTTGCGCTCGGGGATCGGCGGCGCCGCCGTCGGCGACTACCTGCGCCTGCATCCGACGACCGCGGTCACCGGCGTCTACGCCGAGTCGCAGGAGTCATGGTGGGGCCCGCCGCAGGCGGCGATCTCCCACGAGTTCGCCGACCTTGAGGACGGCTACGGGTTCCTGGTCGAGTGCGCCCACCACACCGTGGGGATCTCGGGCGCGGCGACGCCGTGGCGCTCGGGCCGCGACCACAAGCAGCTGATGAGCGACTTCGGGCGCGGCTCGGCGTTCATCAACCTGACCCGCGACCGCGGCCACGGCCGGGTGACGATCGACGCCGCCGGCAACGCGATCCCGCAGTACCCGCTCAGCGACGAGCTCGACATCAAGAACTTCCGCATCGGGCTCGAGCGGATCATGCGCATGCACAAGGACGCGGGCGCGGAGCGAATGATCTCGCTCGCGCGCAAGGACTCGATCTGGACCGAGGGCGAGGACTTCGAGGCGTTCGTCGAGCGGACACGCGACGGCTCGCTCGCGCCGCGCGAGCACGCGATCTTCTCCGCCCACCAGATGGGCAGCTGCCGGATGGGCAACGACCCGAAGACGAGCGTCGCGAACCCCTGGGGTGAGCTCCACGACACCCCGGGCGTGTGGATCGGCGATGCGAGCGCGTTCCCGACCTCGTCGGGCACGAACCCGATGATCACGATCATGGCGCTCGCCCACCGCACCGCCGGCGCGATCGCGGGCTCCTAGACGACGCCGGGCGGACCAAGGAGGACTCCGAGGAGGAGGGGGAGGAGGAGGCCGCGCGAGCTGGTCTCCGCCGCGGCGATGCGATATGAATCCGCGCCAGTGCTGCGCGAACGGGACGAGGGAATCGCAGCAGGCCGGGCGGGAGCAGGGGTGGCATGACGGCTCCGCTATACGCGCTCGGGCGGCTCGTGGCGAGGCGGGGGGTTTGGGTGGTCGGCGTCGCGATCGCGATCGCGATCGCGCTCGTCCTGTGGGCCAACTCGACCGGCCGGCCGACGAGCAACAACTCGACCGTCCCGGGCGCCGAGTCGACGCAGGCGACCAACTTCCTCGACAGGAAGCTTCCGACGTATGCGAACGGATCGGTGCCGATCGTGCTCAAGGCGCCAGGCGGGACGCTCGACAAGGGCTCGAACCGGACCGCCGTCGAGGACACGGTCAAGTCACTGAAGAAGAACCGCTACGTCGACAAGGTGATCGACCCGCTCTCCCAGGAGGGCTCGAGCCAGATCTCCAAGGACGGCAAGCTCGGCTACATCTCGCTGTTCCTGACGCTCGACTCCGGCGCCCTTCAGAGCGAGCAGGCGAACTCGATCTTCGACGATGCCGCCCCGGCGAAGCGCGCCGGGCTCGATCCCTCGGCGGGCGGCTATCTCGGCAGCACCCTCTCGCAGCCGAGCTCGCGGCTGAGCGAGATCGTCGGCGTCGTCGGCGCGATGGTCGTGCTGCTGATCGTGTTCGGGAGCTTCGTGGCGATGTCGATGCCGATCGCGACCGCGATCCTCGGGCTGCTCACCGGGCTCGCGGTGATCGGCCTCTTGGGCAACGTGTTCGACGTCCCCACGATCGCCGAGACGCTCGCGATCATGCTCGGGCTCGCGGTCGGAATCGACTACTCGCTTTTCATCGTCACGCGTCACCTCAGGCAGCTCGACGACGGCTACGAGCCGAAGGAGTCGGTCGCGCGCGCGGTCGCCACATCCGGCGGCGCGGTCGTGTTCGCCGGCAGCACCGTCGTGATCTCGCTGCTGTGCCTGTACTTCGGGGGCGTGCCGCTCGTTCGCGCCCTCGGCTACTCGGCCGCGATAGCGATCGCGTTCGTGATCCTCGGCGCGCTGGTAGTGCTCCCGGGTCTGCTCGGCGTGGCCGGAAAGCGGGTCCAGTCGCTGCGCCTGCCCTTCCTGTCGAGCGAGAAGCCCGCCGACGACGATCATCCGCACGGATGGATGCGCTTCGGGCAGCTCGTCGGAAGGCACCCGATAGCCGCGTCCGTCGGAGGGATCGTCGTTCTCGCCGTGATCGCGATTCCGCTGTTCGGCATCCGCCTCGGTGCGCAGGACGACGGCCAGTTCCCGACCTCGACGACGCTGCGCCAGGCCTACCACGGCCTCACGAAGGGCTTCGGCGTCGGGTACAACGGGCCACTTCTCGTCTCGGTTGAGTTGGACCCCGCGGCGCAGCCCGACACCAAGAAGCTGGACCAGCTGAAGCAGAAGCAGGCCGTCGAGGAGCAGGCCGTGGCGCTCGGAGAGCAGCCGGCGCCGAGCCAGAAGCAGCAGCAGGAGACGCAGCAGGAGGAGGACTACCTCTCCTCGCCCGCGAGCGATTCGCGCCTCGTCGACCTCGAGGACGAGATCGGCAAGACGAAGATCGACGGCAAGAAGGCGGTCGACACGGTTTCGGTCGCCACGACGAACAAGTCCGGGACCGCGGCGGTGTTCACCGCCGTTCCGAAGTCCTCCCCGTCCGCCGAGAAGACCCAGAACCTCGTCGACAAGCTGCGCGACCAGGTGATCCCCGACTCGCTCAAGGGCACGAAGACGACCGCGCTCGTCGGCGGTACCACCGCCGCGAACATCGATCTCGCCACGAAGCTCGGCGACGCGCTGCCGGTGGTGATCGGCGTGATCGTCGCGATCAGCTTCGTGCTCCTGACGCTCGCCTTCCGCGCCCTTGTCGTGTCGTCCGTCGCGGCACTTTTGAACCTGCTCGCGGTCGCCGCCGCTTACGGAGTCCTCACCGCGGTGTTCGAGAAGGGGTGGGGGGTGACGCTGCTCGGCCTCGACCACACGCTGCCGGTCGTCAGCTACGTGCCGCTGCTGATGTTTGCCGTCCTGTTCGGCCTCTCCACCGACTACACGGTGTTCCTGCTCACGCGGGTGAGCGAGGAGTACGGGCTCCACGGCGACCACCGCCGCGCGATCGTTCGCGGGCTCGGCCGCGCCTCACGCGTGATCGTCGCGGCCGCATCGATCATGGTGCTCGTGTTCGGGAGCTTCATCCTCAACGGCAATCCGACCGTGAAGCAGTTCGGCGTTGGGTTCGCCGTCGCCGTGGCGATTGACGCGGCCGTCGTCTGCCTCGTGATGCCGTCGCTGCTGCTCTTGCTCGGGCGTGCCACCTGGTGGCTGCCGTCGTTCCTCGATCGGACGATTCCCAACCTGGGGATTGAGGGGGAGGAATACTTTCAGCGGCGGGACGCCGCGGTCAAAGCCGCACCACGATCGCCGAGGTGATCAGCTCGGCGAGCGGGCCGGTCGGGAAGCCGGCGATCTTCGCACCGCCGGAAACGACGACGACGCGGCCGTTCTCGCTCTTCAGCCCCATGTCGAGGTCTACGGGAATCGCCTTGTTCGCGGCCGAGACCTTGCCGGTGACGATCCCGAGCAGGGGGCTGACCGGGAGGCCGAGGCGGTCGGCGCCGTACTCGGTGATAGCGCTCCCGGTCGTTCGAGCGTGCGCGACGAGGTGGTAGGCTGCGCTTGAGCCGTCGCGTGTGAGCTTGAAGCTGGCGACGTCGAACGGCCCGGCCCGGAGGTCGGAGAGGTCGATGTCGACGTGATCGAAGCCGTCGAGATGCTCGAACACCTGCGGCTGCCGCTCGCCGACCTCGATGTCGAGCCCGTGTCCCCTGACGACGATCTTGTTCCCGTCGTCGAACAGCAGCCGCGCCGTCGGGAACGCGTCGAGCGTGACCTCGGCGGTGCCGCCGCCGCTCGTCAGCCGGCTCTCGACCCGATGCTCCTCGTAGGAGGCAAGGAAGAGCTGACTCGCGGCGGCCGCGAGCGCGATCAGCGCCGCGAGGCCGATCAGCAGGCGCCGGAGGCTCAGGCCGTCGGCGGCTCGGGGGCCGTCGTGGGCCCTGCGTCCTGCGGGGCGCTGGGTGCCGAGCTGCCCCCGCCGAGATCGAAGAACAGGATCGAAGACACGAGCGCCGAGATCGGCGCGGCAATGATCGCCCCGATCGTTCCGAGGATCACGTTCCCGGCCTCGCCGATCGCGGTGCCGATCGCGCCGAAGATGAAGCCGATCACGAGCGCGATCAGGAACGCGATGACGATGACGCCGAAGACCGACCAGCCGTCGCCCCTGACGAGCTCACGGCTGCGGCCGAACGCTTCGATGATCCCGCGACGTTCGACGACGATCGCGGGCGCGGTGACGGCCCAGATCGTCAGCAGGATCAACCCGGGGACGATGATGAGGATGAAACCGATCACGACCGCGATCCCCTTCAGGATCCCGTTCGCGATCAGGGGGAAGATCACCGGCGTCGCCGCGCCGAGCAGCTCGCCGATCGAGAAGTCGCGCTTGCCGTCGCGCACGTCCTGGACGAGCTTGACCACGAATCCCGTGTACAGCGCCGTCGCGGCGAGGTTGACGACTGAGCCCAGCAGCACGAGGACTAGGCTGCCCCTCGCAAGCAGCTCCTGAACCGCACCGGCGACGATGAAGACGACCGCGGCGGTCGCCAGCAGCGGGACGATGTGCGCCCCGTAGAGCGAGAACATCTGGCTGATCACGCGCCCGACGTCGACGCGCTGCGGCGGTGGCGGCTGCACCGGGGGCGCGGCCGGCGGAGGTGGCGGGGGCGGTGCCTGCGAGGCCTCCATCGCCGCGCATCCTAACCGCACCCGGGGTTTGTGTGAAGCTCATCTAGACTCGCCGCCGATGCCCGAGGAGGAGCGGAGTCCGCGCGTGCTGGCGATCGACGCCGGAGGGACGATGACCGACACCTTCATCGTCGACGGCGCCGGCGTCGTTCGTCGTCGGCAAGGCGCAGACGACGCCGGAGGACGAGTCGATCGGGTTCATGAGCTCCTCGCGCGACGCGCTCGCGCAGTGGGACTCGACCCCCGAGCGGGCGTTCCCCGGGATCGTCTCCGGGATCTTCAGCGGCACGGCGATGCTGAACCGGCTGCTGTCGCGGACGGGCCGACGGATCGGCGCGATTGTCAGCTTCGGGCACGAGGACTACCTGCGGCTCGAGCGGGGGATCCAGACCTACCTCGGCTTCTCGTACGCGGACAAGCTCCACATCGCGACCCACCACCACAACGAGCCGATCGTGCCCCGCGAGCGGATCAGGGGCGTGCGCGGGCGGATCGACGTCTTCGGCGACGTCGTCCTGCCGCTGCGCGAGGAGGACGTCCGCGATGCCGCCGCCGTGCTGCTCGACGCGAGGGTGGAGGGGATCTGCGTCTCGCTGCTGTTCTCGTACCGCAACGCGGAGCACGAGCATCCGCGTCGGCGAGATCCTCGCCGAGGAGATGGAGTCGCGGGGGATGAACGGTGATGTGCCGGTGTTCCTCTCGTCCGAGCTGTATCCGATGCGGCGCGACTTCCCCGCCTCAACTCGACCCTGATCGAGGCCTACGCCGCGGAGCCCTCGCGCGGCACGCTGCAGCGCGGTGCGCGAGCGACCAAGGGCGAGGGCGCGGGCTTCGAGCTGCGGGTGATGGCGTCGCACGGCGGCACGATCTCGATCGAGGCGCGCGAGCTCGCGCGCACCCTCGTCTCGGGGCCGATCGGCGGCGTCGTCGGCGGCCACGCTGGCTCGCGCGAGCGGACTGGGGAGCGGAACGTGCTCTGCACCGACATCGGCGGGACCTCGTTCGACATCGCGCTGATCACCGACGGGCGCTTCGAGATCACCCGACGCCCGACATCGCGCGATTCGTGCTCAACATGCCGCTCGTCAAGATCGACTCGATCGGCGCCGGCTGCGGGCTCGTTCGTGCGCGTCGAACCCGAACTCGGGCCGGCCGGAGCTCGGGCCGGACTCGGCGGGGGCGAAGATCGGCGTCTGCTGGCCGGAGGGCGGCGTCGACACGGTCTCGATCACCGACCTCAACCTCGTCCTCGGGCGCCTCAACCCCGACTACTTCCTCGGCGGCGAGGTCACGCTCGACCTCGAGCGCGCCAGGCCGAGGTCAAGCGCCAGGTCGCCGACCCGCTCGGACTTCCGGTGTCGAGCAGGCGGCCGCCGGCGTGATCGAGCTGTTCGAGCGACGCTGCGCAACGAGGCGGTCGGCCGCATCCTCGGCAAGGGCTACAGCCCCGCCGACTACACGCTGCTCTGCTACGGCGGCGGCGGGCCGCTGCACGTCGCCGGCTACACCGAGGGCGTCGCCTACCGCGAGGTGCTGGTGCCCGGCGTGGGCGGCCGGGTTCTCGCGCCTTCGGCTGCGCGTGCGCCGAGTTCGAGTACCGCTTCGACCGCCAGGTCGACCTGCCCGCTCCAGCCCGCCCAGGACGAGATGGAGAAGGCGCGGATGGGCGGCATGCTGACCCGGGCCTGGCGCGCGCTCGAGGACCGCGTCGCGCGACGAGTTCGCGAAGTCGGGCGATCGAGCGCGACGACGATCACCTTCACCCACATCGTGCGGATGCAGTACTTCGGCCAGCTCGGTCGACATCGAGATCGACGCGCCGCACGCCGAGCGATCGAGGAGGCCGAGCGACGTCGACGATCTGATCGCGACGTTCGAGGACGACCTACGGCGAGGTGTACGCGCGCTCCGCCTCGCTCGCCTGAGCTCGGCTACCTGGTCGCGCACGCGATCGTCAAGGGCTCGGTCCCGAGGTCGAGAAGCCGGCGCTGCCGGCGACGCCGACGAGCGCCTGGGGCACCGCCGGATCAAGAAGACGCGCGAGGCCTGCAGTGGGGCGAGGGCTACGTCGACCACCGACGATCTACGAGATGGACGACGTCCGCAAGCGGCAACTCGATCGAGGGCCCCGCGGTCTCGAGGCCGGTGGCGACGACGTTCCCGATCCCGCCGGACCGCCGAGCGCCTGGCTCGACGAGCACGGCATCTTCCATCTGGAGACGAGCGAGGAGGGCTGAACGATGGCGATGATCGACCGCACGCGCGAGCTCGGAGCGGCCGCGCGAGCCGCGCGCCGATCGGCTGGGACGGCCAGAGCGCTCGACGAGATGCTCGCCGACTCCGAGCGCCTGTTCGAGCGAGACCGGCTCACTACCACGGCCTGACCGCGAGCTGGAGATGAAGGACTCCGACCCGCTCGCACTTCGAGAAGCTGTTCTCGCGCGTGCGCGGCGGCATGGTCACGGCGCGGGAGACCGCGCTCAACATCTCCGCCGCCCGATCGTCCGCGAGCTGGGCGAGATCTGCTTCGCGCTCTACACGCCCGAGGGCGACAACGTCGCGCTCTCGACCGGGATCATCGTCCACGTCCACACGATGAGCGAGGCGATCAAGTTCATGGTGCGCAACGGCTGGGAGGACAACCCCGGGATCCGGCCGGGCGACATCTTCGCCAACAACCAGCCGACGATCGGCGACGTCCACAACGCCGACGTGCAGACCTTCGTGCCGATCTTAACTGGGAGGGCGAGCTGCTCGGCTGGGCCGGCGGCGTGATCCACGTGATGGACATCGGCGCGAAGACGCCGGGCGGCGTCCCGTTCGGCCCCGACGACCCGCTTCGACGACGGCATCGACCTGCACTGCATGAAGATCGGCGAGGACGACACGCTCGCCCAGTGGCACACGAAGCGGTGCTCGATGCAGACGCGCGCGCCGATGTACTACCTGCTCGACGAGCGCACCCGGCTCGCCGGCTGCCACATGATCCGCGACGCGGTCGAGCGCGCTGATCCTCGAGGAGGGGAGTCGCCGCTTCAAGCAGTTCATGCCGCGAGGCGATCGAGGACGGCCGGCGCGACTTCAAGTCGCGCGTCCGCGAGCATGCCGGTCCCGGGCCGCTACCGCTCGCCGGCTTCACCGAGGCTGACGCTACGTCCGACAAGCAGAACCTGCCGCCGCAGGCGCGCAGCGCGACTTCGATCATGCACGCGCCTACGAGGCCGGGTCGACCGCGACGGGCCGCTGGACGACTCGACTTCGCGGCTCCTCGGCCTGGGGCTGGCACTCCTTCAACTGCACCCCGTCGGCGCAGCAGGGGAGCAGTGGATCCACTTCACCCAGACGCTGATCTGCAACGACAAGATCAACGACGGCGCCTACTGCGCGACCGAGCTGCTCCTGCCGGGGCGAGCTCGAACATCGGCGACGCCCGGGGCTCGACCGCGCCCGTGGGGATGCCTGATGTTCACGACTTCACCGGCTTCCTGCGCGCGCTCTCGCGCGCGCTGCAGTCGCGCGGCTACATCGAGGAGATCGTCGCCGCCTACACCGTGCGCCGGCAACGTCGCCCAGGGCGGCGGCATCGACCAGTACGGGCAGAACTCGCGCGCGATCACGAACTTCGAGATCGCCGCCCAGGGGCAGGGGGCGAAGTACGTCCTCGACGGCTCGACCACGGCGCCGGCGATGTTCAACCCCGAGGGCGACATGGGCGACGTCGAGATGTGGGAGCTGATCGAGCCGATGGTCTACCTCGGCGGCGCCGGATCAAGGCCACACCGGCCGGCTGCGGCCGTCACCGCGGCGGCTCCTCGCTCGAGACGCTGCTTGCTCGCTCAACGGACGCAGTACTTGGCGGTCGAGAACATCGGCTGCGGCGGGATGCTCACCTCGCCGGGCATCTTCGGCGGCTACCCGGGCGGGCTCTCTACATCCACAACATCCTCGGCGCCGACATCGTCGAGCGCGCCGAGCGCGGCAAGGCCTACCCGGTCGGCCGACGGCTCGCTGCGACGAGGCGGCGCTGCTCGCGATCGGCGGCGAGCACGAGTACGAGCAGGACGCGTTCACGATGAGACGCCGGTCGGCGACCGGCGACCTCTACCTCGTCGTCCTGCGCGGCGGCTCGGCGGTCTCGGCGACCCGCTGCTGCGCCCGCCGGAGCGGTCGTCGAGACGTCGCGCGAGGACCATCTGCTGCCGCGGTTCGCCGACTCGCTGTACGGCGTCGTGCTGGGCGCCGACGCGCGCCGACGCGGCCGCGACGAGAGCCGCGCAGGCGTGATCCGCGACGCGCGGCTGCGGCGCGCGCGTCCCGGCGCGCGAGTGGTGGGCCGCGCGAGCGCGAGCGGATCCTCGACCGAGGAGCTGATCGAGACGGTGCAGCGTCATGTACGCCGAGTCGATGCAGCTGTAGCCGCGCTGGGCGGCCGAGTACCGCGGCTTCTGGGACCTGCCCGAGGACTTCGAGTTCGAGGCGCCGACGCCGACGGTGCTGGTCGAGCGCGCCGAGCCCGGGCAAGCTCTCGCCCGAGGACGTCGGCGCGACGAGTACCTCGCCGGCTCGGAGGTGTAGCGGCGCCGAGCGACTGGGCGGCGTCGCCGGTGGCGGCGCGCTCGAGCCGCGAGACGCTCGAGGCGATGCTCGACGAGAAGCTCTCCCGCCGCGAGGTCAAGGACATCCAGTCCGGGATCAAGGACCCCGACCGCTTCGACAAGTGGGTCGAGCTGCTGCAGGAGCGGGTCGACTACGACGAGCCGATCGTGCTCCCGTGCGGCGAGGGGATGAACGTCGTCCGCGGCGGCGATGGCGAGCTGGTGATCCGCAGCGACTGCGGGCACCGACTTCTGCCGCTGGGCCGGAACTGGAAGATGCGACGCGCCGATATTCGTCCGCGACGAGCGACGAGCGCTGCGCGAGATCTATCCCGAAGCTCGCCCACTCCGAGCCGGGAGTGGATGGAGCTGCGCGAGTTCTACTGCCCGGGCTGCGGCCGCCAGCTCGAGGTCGAGGCGGCGCCGCCGGGCTACCCGGTCATGCACGAGTTCCTGCCCGACGTCGAGGGCTTCTACAGGGGCTGGCTCGGCCGCGAGGTTCCGGGCTAGCCGGGGCCCCAGCCCCCTAGTCCGGGGTGTCGCCGTTGCGGCTCGCCGCGGCGTCGTCCTCGGCGACGGCGACGCCGCCGTTGCCGTGCTCGCGCCGGGCGCGGATCCGGTCGGCGAGCTCGCGCAGCTTCGGCCACCGCGAGGGGCGCTCGTCGGGGCGGTAGATCTTGTCCCGGGCGCCGGTCGGGAGCTGCTCGAGGATCTCGCGGTACTGGGGCTCGCGGAGCTGCTCGGCGACGGTCTGCTCGCGACCTCGATCACCTCGTTGCGGTCGCTGCCGAGCTCATCAGGTTCGGTCCCCATCGACGTCGAGGTCGTCGGCCGGTCGGCTGGATGAGGACGATCTCGGTGCCCGTCGTCGCGCAGCCGCTTCGCCTCGCTGCCCGAGCCGCGCGGCCCGACGCGCGGTGCATCAGCACGGAAGGCCGCTCGAGCGGATTCGGCGGCGCCGGATCGGGTGCAGGGTCGAGGTCGGGTTGAGGCAGATCACGAGGTCGAGCTCCTGAGGCCGTCGAGCAGGTCGAGGTTCGAGGTCGAGTGGATGCCGCCGTCGACGTAGCGTCGCCCGCCGATCTCACCGGGCGGTAGAAGCCGGGGATCGCGCACGAGGCGGCGACGGCGTCGGCGAGCTCCGCGGGCGGGGCGTCCTCGCGGCCGAACACGACGCGCTCGCCGGTCGCGTAGTCGCAGGCGACGACCCACATGGTTCGGGTGCGGGTCCAGCCGTCCGGGACGACGCGGCGGATCTGCTGCTTGAGCGGCTCGGTCGAGATGACCCCGCGCGGCAGCCAGCCGCTGAGCATCGCCGCAGGGGTGTGGTCGCTCGGCCTGGCGAAGCGCTGTTGAGCGCGAACCGCCACGAGCCGGGTCCGATCGAGGGAAGCGCCGCGGTGGAGGCGGTAGACGGCGCCGGCGCTGGCGGTCGGCCTCTGACGCCGGGCGGCCCCGCGCGTCGAGCACCTCGTCGAACGTCTCGCCGCGGCGAGTGGGCGACCATGAACCAGGGCGGGATGCCCGACGCGCAGCAGCGAGCCGAGCATCGAGCCGGCGGAGGTGCCGACGATGTAGTCGGCGTCGGCGGGGTCCCAGTCGGAGCTCGGTCGCGAGCGCGCTGAGCCCGCCGCGCCAGCCAGGCGCCGCCCTGGACGCCGCCGGCGCCGAGCACCAGTCCTACCTTCATCGAACCTCCTTGCGCGCGGA
>CAWJDP010000003.1:0-574564 GCA_963841715.1 uncultured Thermoleophilia bacterium
CGGGCACGTGCAAAGCGAGATCAGCCGGGGCCTGGGCTCGCCGGGCCTGCCGGCCGTGGCCTCGGTAGTCGGCTCGGTGGGCGCGATCGTCGCGATTCCGCTCGTCGCTCCACGATTCGGAATCGAGGGAGCCGCCGTCGCTATGGTCGGGGTGAACGCGCTGATGCTGAGCATTCTGTATTTCGGCCTGCGGCGGGAGGATCGGCTGGCCGCCTAGCGAGCTTCTTTCCGATCACCAGCCTGCGCGCAGCGAATGCAAGGTGCATCACCCAGGTCATTGCGGCAAACAGGAAGTGGCGCGTCAGCTCAGCGGTCATGCGGATCGGGCGCCCGGCATAGTGGCGTCGGCGAGCCTCCAGGAGCATCCCCTGAACCAGCCTCAACTCCAAGAGCGGGGGTTCACGGTACTGCCGCGGGAGGACCTCGTACGAGGGCAGGGTTATCAGCGGCTCGTCCACGTACGCGACGTCGTAGCGCTCCGCGAACGCATCCACATGTCGACGTCGGAGGACATGCCGAACCGATCCCGGAAGGGGCCAACGGCCTCATAGGCGCGCCTGCGCGCCATCACGGTCCCCCATACCGGTGAGTTGAACCGCCAGCGGCGGAAGTAGGACCGCTCGAGCAGGAGCGAACCGGGCATGCATCTGGGCAGCTCCACGCGGTCGATCCTTCGCTCGCTCCCATCCGGGCCGAGTACGCGGTATGCGTTGAACACGAACGCCGCGTTCTCGCAGCCTCGCAGCGCGGCCAGCCACTTCTCGAGCAGCGTCGGATCGAAAAGGTCCCCGTCGTGCAGGTTTGCGACGAACTCCCCGCGCGCCTCCCGGATCGCGGCGTTCAGGTTGCCCGGCATGTTCAGGTTGACGCGGTTCCTGCGGTACCGGACGCGCTTGTCGCGTGCGGCGTACGCCTCGACGATCCGTGCCGTTTCGTCGGTCGAGCAGTCATCGGAGACGATGAGCTCGAACGCGTCGTAGGTTTGGCCGAGGATCGCGTCGAGCGTCCTCTCGAGCACGTGGGCCCGGTTGTAGGCGGTCAGCACCACGCTGAGCGAGGGCGCCTTGTCAGTTGACACGCCGGCTGCCAAGTGCGAAGACCCACGGAGGTGGACGCCCGCCTACGCTACTGGGCGCATGCATTCGACACCCACCGCACGGTCGAGCCGACGCCCGCGAGCAGCGCTGGTTGGCGCCGCGGCGGTGTGCCTGTCGTTTGCGGTGGCAGGGTGCGCCTCGACGAGCACCCCCGAGTTGGTTGACGGTACTCGTTCAAGAACGAGCTCGAGCGACGGGCGGCGATTCACGTTCGCGAGGCGCCTCGCGAGACGGCCACGGCTGCGCTCGAGAATGTGAGTGACGTCTACAGGGGCAGATCGTCGACGCAGCGCGTGTTGGCGGTCGTCTTCGTCGATCCCGGGGCCACCACTCAGATCCTTGGCCCTGACACCCCGTCTTTGCCGGGGGAGCACATCGTCACCTACCGGAACGCCGTCGTCGTGTACTCGCGGAACCGGGGAGGTCCGATCGAGCGAGGCGAGATTCGACGGGCCCTGAGAAGGGCGGCTTCGGGCTGACACTACGACCCGAGCGCCCTGATGTGGCGATTGAAGCTTCGGCACGATTCGTCCGGCCCGTTCCCCACCGGAGAGGCCGTCGCGCGGCCGCCCCGGAGGGCGCCTGTCCCGGCGATCTCGGTCGCGGTGTTCGCCGCCCGGCGCTCGGGGAAACCCTTGTCGCGCTCGCCGAGGTTCGTGTCGAAGACGACGCGCCATTGAGTGCCGCGCCTGTGCAGGAGGAACGACTCCGGGTCCGGGCTCGAGGTGCGGCTCAGAAGGTCGACCGCGACGAAGGCGGACCGTCCGTTGCGGCACGTGAAGGCGACCTCCGGTCGCGACAAGAGAAGCGCCGCACGGATTATCTCGTAGGTGCGTCGGATGGATCGGGGACCGAGCGCATCGACGGTGCTCCGTGCGTAGAGGTTCGTGACCTGTGGAAGCCCACCCCACTGCGCCCAGAAGAGCAGCCTCATCACCGCGGCCTGGGGACTGTGCCGGGGAAGCGCATCGAGGTCGGAGACGGTGAGCGGCCCGGGATCGGCGTCGAGCTTCCCGTCCGGTCCCACCGAGGAGTGGACAGGGCCCGTTCGAACGATCAGGTTCGAGCTTCCGCCGCCACACCCGGCCAGCGTGAGCGCGACAGCGAGCGCGACGACGCGCTGCGTGAGCGACGACACTAGGGTGGCGGTGCCGGCTGGCCGAGCTCGGACGCCGGGGCAATCGCTCGATAGGGCTCCGCGGCTCGCTGGCCCACGCGCGACTCCGGCTTATCCTGGTTCAACTTCTTTGCGCTCGCGTAGCTGGCCAATCCGCGCTCCAGGAGGGTGTCGTAGATGACCTGCCATCCGGCGCCGACGCGGCGCAGCTGGAAGGAATCGCGTGCGGGCGGCCCGATGGCGCTGAGAAAGTCAACTCCCACAGCCGCCCGATCCGAGCTTCGGTCGAACTTCACAAGCCGAGGCAACGAAACCGCGAGCGAGCCGCGCAAGAAGGAGTAGGCACCCGCGATCGGGACGACCCCGAGACGATCAACCACCTTCGGGCTGTACGCGCCGAAGACCCGCGGGATGTCCCCCCACTGCGCCCACAGCAGGAGCTGGAGGACCGCACGTTGGGGCGACGACTCGGGAAACCGCCTCAGGTCCGGAGGAGTGAGCGGGCTCGGTTGCGAGAGGAGCGTGTCGTTCTGGTCCACCTGGACCTCGCCCTTCGGCGTGTTGACCGTCCTCTCTCCGCCGCCGCACCCAACGGCCGCGACCACGACAACAACTGACACGAGAGCCACGGCGGCTCCGAGGGCGAACCCGGCGCGCCCGGGCGGGGCGAGGACCAATCTCGGGCGGGCCTCAGTCATCGCGACGCGTGATGATATTGCTCCAATGTGCATCGCCTGCGCAGCACGCGGTACGCGGAGCGTCTGAGTCCTGGCTCCGTCGCAGAGAACCACGCTCTTGCTCGCACCGTCATCCGGGTTTGTCAGCGGAATCGAGCGCGTCGCGGATGCGGTCTCGGAAGCCTGCGACGGACCGATCCTGCGGGTGAACCTTTACCGATCCGGAATAGAGCCTTTGCCCAGCGGGAACATGCGCGCGAAGCTTCGCTTCACCCTCCAGGCGCTGGCGACAGCGTTGCGAGAGAAGCCGGCCCTCGTCTTCGTTCTGCACCTGGGTCTCCTCCCAACCGGCGTGTCATGCGCGGCAGTCTCCGGTTCGCGAGTCGTGGTGCTCCTCCACGGCGATGAGGCCTGGCGCACGCTCCCCGGCTGGGAGCGGCGAGTTGTCAACCGATGCGACCGGATCCTCGCGGTCTCTCGCTTCACCCGCGATCGCTTTGCCCGCTCCAACGGTTTCCGCCCTGAGGACCTGGATGTCGTCCACCTGCCAGTGAATGCGGACCTCGTACGCGCGGCTCTTGAGACCGATCAGGTTCCCACCGACCGCCGACCACCTCGGCTGGTGAGCGTCTCGAGAGTTCACAGACGCCAGCGGTACAAGGGCCTGTTCGACATCGCCGAGAGCCTCCCTCTTGTCCTGCGCGAGGTCCCCGATGCGCGCTGGACAGTCGTCGGCGACGGCGACGACCTGAATGACCTGGTCGCCCGCTGCAGGGATCTTGGACTCGACGACGCCGTCGACTTTCGCGGGACCGTCTCCGACGACGAGCTGGCCGGAGCGTACGGACAGGCGGCCGCGTTCGTGCTTCCAAGCGTTGCGGACGTCGAAGCCACCCCGCCATACGGGGAGGGTTTTGGGCTCGTGTTTGCCGAAGCGGCGATGTTCGGCGTGCCCGCGATCGCCTGTCAGAACGGCGGAGGAAGCGGAGAGTTCGTCGTTTCGGGAGAGAACGGTCTGCTCGTCCCCGCCCGGAACCCCGCCGCTCTCGCAGCCGCGATCGTTCGCCTGCTTGCCGATACCCAGCTCCGGGCTCGCCTGGCGCAAGCAGCTCGACGGCAGGCACTGTCCCAGCACCTTCCCCAGCAGTTCGCCACCTCGTTGCGTCGGGCTGTGCGCGCGTAGCCATACGGCGTCCTCCTCCCGTCCCCCGACCCGATGGCCAAGGATCGCCTACGCTGCCGCTCCGATGTCGGTCGCGGGCATCCAGGACGCGAAACGCCTGCTTCGCGCTACGCTCGCCACAGCCCTCGGCGCCTGCGTGATGGCGTCTCAGGTCGGCTGCGAATCCGCGTCAGGTCCCGCGCGCGTTGACGGCGCGCGGCTGAAGAGCGGGCTCCAGCGCGCACTCGGCCTTCCGCTCGCAAAGCAGGGCCGCGAGAGATACACCGCGGCGTTCGCCAATGTGACGGACATCTACAGCGGGGGCGGGGGCGGGAGGTCGGTCCTGGCGGTCGTCTTCGTGGCGCCGGCGGCGACGCGCCAGATCGTCGGCCGCGACTCGCCCCGGCTTCGCGGAGTGACCACGGTTCGCTATCTGAACGCTGTCGTCGTCTACGCGCACGGAGATCGATCCGCGGACGCGACCAAACTGCGTGCCTCGATGCGAGCGGCGGCGGCAGGCTGATCTAGCCCGCGATCGGCCGCATCGCAGCGTCGATATCGCGACATGCCCGAAGCGGGCGAGTGGAGGCGCCCTTCGACCTGCCAAGGTCAACTGCGCGCTGGGCCGCGAGCAATGCCGGGGGACCGGCGAGCATGGGTTGACGGATCCCGAGCGCAGTCTCGAGGACGATGCGCCACCCTGCGCGGAAGCGTTCGAGGACGAAGTACTCGGGGCGAGGATCGAGGTTGCGGCTCAGAAGCGTGGCCGCAACGAAAGCGGCGTCGCCGCGGCGGCACGTCAACCCGATCCGCAACTTCGAAAAGAGCAGTTGCGGGCGCGAGTCCGCATATGCGTGGCGCAACCTGTGGCGCCCCAGGGCCGCCCTCGTCTCGGGGTCATAGAGGTCGAGCAGGCCTGCGAAGTTCCCCCACTGCGTCCAGAAGAGGAACCGCATCACGGTCGAGCGCGGGTCCCGACTACGAACGCGCTCGAGCTGACCGACCGTGAGCGGAGCAGGATCCGCGTTGAGCCGGCCGTTGGCGCCCAGCCTGGCGTGGAACGGCGCCGTGCGGATGATCAAGCCCGAATCGCGCCCGCCACACCCCGGGAGCGCCGCGATCGCGAGGAGCGCGAGGGCGACCCCGACGCGGCTCATCGACCCACGGCCGCTAGGAGACGGCGGTATCCGGGCGGCCCGTTCGCGCTCGGCATCAGCAACCAGGCGACCACGATCGCGACGGGGACCGCGCGCGCCATGATCGCGATCAGCTCCGGTAGGTCCTCCTCCACCACCCATACCCAGAGGACCAGGGAGGCGAGATAGACGACCTCGAGCCGCGGCGACCGCCACCGCCGCCGCAGCGCTGTGAATCCACCGACCACGAGACCCCAGATTGCGAGTCCGCCCACGGCGCCGATCGAGTGGAAGTTCCTCGACAGATCACCGATCTGGGTTGGAGGCGTCGACGCTCTGGCGACGAGTGGGATCTGCCAGTAAGTGTCCGAGAACTCGACCCCGTAGTCGAGCACGGGCTTGTCCGGCCAGAGGATGCGGGGAACCGCGATCACCGCGGGCAGCAGCCAGTATCGCTCCCCGTTTCCGTATGGGAAGACCGACGGCGTCCGGGCTCGGATCACAGCGACGCTGTCGATGAGGCGTAGGCGAACACTGAGGACGCCGTAGCTGCCCGTGATGGCCTGCGCTGGTGTCAGCGGCGAGCTCGTCTCCGGGCGAAGGATGTTCCTGTAGATCGTGTTCGCCGGGATCAGGACAAGGCTCGCGACGACTATCACAGCGATCGCTCGTCTCCACGGGACGCTGCCCCGCATCGCGACGTAGGCGAGACCGACGTAGACGATCGGCGCCACGCTGGCGCCCTTGAAGCCGACCGCGAACCCCGCAAGAACCTGCAGCGGCGTAAGGACGAGGAGGGCGCGCAGCAGGGTGCGGTCGTTGGTGGCGAAACCCGCCACCGCGCAGACCAGCACGACGATGCTCCCGACCCCCGACAGCTGGTGGACTCCCTCTGAGGCGCCGGGAGCATTGGACGCCGCCGGATCACTGGAGTATCCGAAGAGATGCAGAGCCGTCCCAAGCGCCGTGGCCACGAAGCTGAAGCCGAACACGACCAGCAGGGCGGCGAGCCCCGGCGCCATCCCGGGCAGGATCCGGATCGGGGTAACGTGACGCGCGCGTCCGGTGAGGTGTGCGGCGAGACCGAACGCCGCGAGCGAGGCCGCAACGAGAACGAGCGCTCCGGGAATGTCTCCACGATCGATGCCCGGTGCCGGCTCCGACGGCGTCGCCAACCAGGTGAGCGAGGTCAAGCCGAGGAACGCGGCGGTGGCCAAGCCGTAGATGCCAACCGCGTCGAGTGGGTCAGCGCGCAGGCGGGCGCAGATCGGCGCGGCGACGGCGAGCACGAGCAAAATCCCGCCCGCGACGCCCGCCCGCGCACCTCCCCACACCGCAAGCGCGAGGCCGACCGCCCCGAAAGCCCCGACAGCGCAGAGCGCGCTCGTTCGCCGCTTTGACCAGGTCAAGCGGGCGCCTCCAGGTTGCGCCGGGGCGCCCATGGGTCCCCTCATCATCGCCAGGATGGCAGGAAGCAATCGATGAGCGGCGGATCGATTTCGGGCCACAGCCGGCGCAGCGTGATCGCGTCGCGATCAGATGGGACGCCATCCAGCCCGCCTCATCACGGGCCTCCGGTGCTCTCGAACAGCGGCGAGCGGGGGTTGAGCGACCTGGCGACGCGGTAAGCGTGGAGCGCCGCCGTCGCGTCCCCGGCGCGGGCCTGGAGCCGCGAGAGCACGAACCAGTTCCGCCAGTTCGTCGCCTCGCGGGCGCTCGCCTGTCGCGCGGCCCGGACGGCTCCCTCGAAGTCGCCCTCCCGCTCGAGCACGAGCGCCTGCTGGAGTCGCGGCGACGCCGCGTAGGGCTGCAGCCGCTGCGCCGCCCGCGCCTCCCCGAGCGCGTCCGCGAGCCTCCCGTCCGCGGCGTCGAGCTGGCTGCTGCGCACCGCGGAGTAGCCGCCGAGCGGGATCGCGATCGCGACGAGGGCCGCGATCGAGACCGCGATCACCGCGATCCTGGGAGCCCACGCGGGCGTCGAGCTGTTCTCGGCCCCGCCGGCGACCGCGACCGCGGCGAGGACGAGGAACAGCGCCTCGATCGCCCCGAGCTCCCAGAACCAGTCGACCATCTCGCCGGCGGCGATCACGGCGCAGCCGCCGAGCGCCGCAGCGAGCCCGAGCCGCAGCTCTGGCGGCGCGCGCGTCAGTCGCACGACGCCGATCGCGAGCACGCCGATCACGAGCGTTGCGATCACGAGCAGCCCGATGATCCCGAGCTCGCCCATCGTCTCGAAATAGAGCGAATGGGCGTCGCGAATGAAGATCCCGTTCGAGCCGTTGCGCGCCCACCAGAACTCGAACGTGCCGGGGCCGATCCCGACCACCGGCTCCGAGTGGTAGGCGTCGACCGCCGAGGACCAGAAGTCGTAGCGGCCGCTGCTCGAGACGTCGAAGATCTGGGCCGAACGGGAGGCGTGGTTCGGGTTCACGTGCTTGCCGTGCTTGAAGTGCTCCCAATCGTCCGACGCCTTCCCCGGGGCACCGGCCGCGACCGCGACCGCGATCCCGGCGACGAGCACGACACCGACCGCCGCACCCGCGACGGCGGGAGAGATCGGGACCCAGCCGGGGCGCTCGATGCGACGGTCTGCGAGCGCGATTACGACCGCGCACGCTGCAACGACGGCGCAGACGCCGATCAGGATGACCAGCATCTGGTCACCCTGGCGCTCGGCGAGCGAGTTTGTCAGGCCCGAGTCGACCGCGTCGCGCGCATGCGAGGCGAGGATCGCGACGGCGCCACCGGCGGCGCACACCACGAGTGTCAGGAGCTTCGGCAGCCTCGCCGGGGCGAGGGCGACGAAGACGACGAGACCACCCGCGGCGAGCGGGACGGAGAGGCTCGACCCCGTCCACCACAGCGTCAGCGCGGCAACAGGGATCGCGGCGGCGGCGAGGCCGCGGCCAAAGAGCGAGCGTCCGGACGACGCCGAGCGCAGCAGCAGCGGAAGGCTCGCGGCGGTCAGAGCCGCGAGCCCGCTCGAGTAGTTGATCGGGTAGGCGAGGCGGCCCTCGAGGTGGACGCCGCGCAGCAGCTTCCCCTGGACCTGGGTCGGGAACAGCGACGGCTCCATCCGCGACAGGGCGGCGACCGCGACGAGCACGCCGACGCCCGCGGTGGCGCCGCCGAGCAGCGCCCGCCAGCGCCCGTCGCCCTGGATCGCGAGCGCGAGCGCGAAGAACCCGAGGTAGGCCGCGACGCGGCCGACCTCGACGAACGTGCGCTCGGCGCTCTCCGTCCACCCGAGCGCGAGCGCCGTCCACAGCGCGAACGCCGCGAGCACAGCGAGCATCGCCCGGCCCGCAACCGTGCCCCCACCGGCCGGCAGGATCCCGACCGCCGTCCCGACGAGCACGATCCACCACGCGATGATCCCCGCCTGGCTTCGCTCGACGACGTCGAAGCCGCCGTTGTTGAGCCCGAGATAGAGAAGGAGCGCGAACGGCACAAGCCACGCGCCGACGGAACCCGGATCGACCCGCCCCCGCGCCGTCCGGACGGCCCCGCTCGACAGCTCGGCCACGCCCTCAAGTATGGCCGACGCGGACGTTCGGCGCCACGCCCAAGATCCCGCGCCCGGCTTCCAGCGCCGCTATCACCGACCATCGGGCTGCAGGATCGCCGCTAGGCTGCGAACCGTGGTCTTCCACCTCGCCTCGAAGCCCTGGGTGCGCCCGAGTTGGGGCTGTCAGTGAATCTGGACTGGAGCTGATCACCGGTGCGTGTGCTCGTCCTCTCGCAGTACTTCACGCCGGAGGTGGGCGCGACGCAGGCGCGCGTCCACAGCTTCGCCGCCGCCCTGGCCTCGCGCGGCCACGACGTCGAGGTCGTCTGCGAGATCCCCAACCACCCCCAGGGCAGGGTGCGCCCCGGCTACGAGCGCATCCTCGTCGAGCGTCGGGACCTCGACGGCTTCCGCGTCTCCTACGTCTGGGTCTACACCGCCCCGAGGAAGACCCCGCTGGGCAGGATCGGCTTCTACGGCTCCTACATGGCGATGGCCGGCCTTGTCGGATCGATCCGCTCGCGCCCCGACGTCGTCCTCGCCTCCTCGCCGCCGCTCCCGGTCGCGGTCGCAGGAGCCGCGGTGGCTGCCCGCCATCGGGTTCCATGGGTGCTCGATGTCCGTGACCTGTGGCCCGAGGCCGCGGTTGCGATGGGAGAGCTCCACAGCCCCCGTCTTATCGACTGGGCGGCCCGCCTGGCCGAACGCTTGTACAACAGCGCCGACGCGATCTCCGTCGTCACCGCTCCCTTTCGGGATGCGATCGCCCCGCGCGTGTCGCGGCCGGACGAGATCGAGCTGATCCCGAACGGAACCTCGCGCATCTGGATCGACGGCGGCAGGCTCGAACCGAACAGGGCGTCGCTCGGCCTCGACGGGCGAGGCCTTCCTGTGGACGTTCGCCGGCAACGTCGGTCGGGCCCAGGGACTCGACACGGCGATCGACGCCGCGGCGGTGCTCGGCGAGGGCTACCGACTGCTCGTGCTCGGCGACGGGCCGGCCAGGGCCGGTCTCGAGAAGCGGGCCGCCGCACTGCCCGCCGGACGCGTCGAGTTCCGCGACCAGGTCGAGCCCGAGGCGGCCGTCCGCTTCCTGCGTGCCTCGGACGCGCTGCTCGTCTCGCTCGCCCCGAGCCCCGAGCTTCGCGCCTTCGTCCCCTCGAAGCTGTTCGACTTCTGCGCCGTTCGACGGCCGGTGATTCTCGCGGCCGCTGGGGAGGCACCGAGGCTCGCGGCGGAGGCGGGCGCGGCCGTGGTTATCCCGCCGGGAGAGCCTGAGCAGCTTGCGGCCGCGGTTCGAGGGCTGCGCGACGACCCCGCTTTGGCGCAACAGCTGGCCTCACAGGGGTCCCGGTTTGCGTCCGATCACCTGCGCGAGCGCGACGCGGTCAGGCTCGCCGAGCTGGTGGAGGACGTCGCCAGATCGAGGGGGCGCTCCAGTGGCCGAGGCCGGCCCCGAGTCGGCGATGGAGCTGAACGAGAGCCCCGCCCGAGCCGAACCAGAGTCCTCCAGGTCATCGGCCGCCTGAACCTGGGTGGGCCCGCCTATCAGGCGGGACTCCTGAGCGGGAGGCGGATGGCCGGGTACGAAACGCTGCTCGTCCATGGCACCCTCGCACCGGGGGAGCAGTCGATGGCGGACTTCGCCGCGCGGGAAGGCGCGCAGATGCGTTACGTGCCGAGCCTCGGGAAGTCGATCAACCCGCTTGCGGATGCCCTCGCGCTGAGGACCCTGATCGCGATTGTCCGCGAGTTCCGGCCGCAGATAGTGCATACCCACACCGCAAAGGCCGGGTTCCTCGGCCGGCTCGCCGCGATGTTGATCCGCCCCCGCCCAGTCATCGTCCACACCTACCACGGGCATGTCCTCGAGGGGTACTTCGGTCCCGGCAGGACCCGTCTTTACCGGATGCTCGAGCGACTGCTCGCTCGGCGGAGCGACAGCCTGGTCGGGGTCAGCCACGCGACCGTTGCTGAGCTGGTCCGGCTCGGGGTGGCTCCGCGCGACCGCTTCCGCGTCATCCCGCTCGGCCTGGACCTCGACCGCTTCGCGAACCTGGACCCACGACCCACCGGGCCGCTCAGAGGCGAGCTCGACGTCGCCGAGGACGAGGTGCTGGTCACCTACATCGGGCGGATCGTGCCGATCAAGCGCCTCGACGTGTTGCTGCTGGCCGTGCGAGCAGCGAGGATCCAGGGAGCGCCCCTCCGACTCGCCCTGGTCGGCGACGGCGACCAGCGGCCGCGGCTCGAGCGGCTCGCCCGTCAGCTCGGGATCGAGGGCTCCGTCAACTTCCTCGGCTACCGGCGCGATCCGGTGGCGATCGCCGCGGCCTCGGACATCTACGCGCTCAGCTCCGACAGCGAGGGCACGCCGGTATCGCTGATCGAGGGGGCCGCCGCCGCTCGTCCCGCCGTCGCCACGGCCGTCGGCGGAGTGCCGGAGGTCGTGACACCCGAGACCGGGATCCTCGTCCCGCCTCGCGATCACGACGCCTTCGGAAACGCGCTGGCGCGCCTTGCCGCCGATGCAGGCCTCCGGTTGGGGCTCGGCGAGGGGGCTCGCCAACGCGTGCTCAATCGCTACGGCGCAACACGATACGTCGCGGACATCGCGGCGCTATACGAGCACCTCTCGGGAGTGGAAGCCGCCGTCCCTCGCCCCGCCTCAGAGCGCTCCGCTGCAAGACCGGGGGCAGGCTCGTCTGCGCAAGCGGCTCAGTCCGATCGGGAGAGCGCGTCGATTCCGCGGCGCCTCAGGTGATCCTCAAGAGTGCGTCTGATCCCGGCACGCACATCCACGGCCGGCTCGTAGCCGAGCTTCTTCTTCGTTCGCGCGATATCAGCGACCGAATGAGGCACGTCGCCCGGCCGGGGCTCGACGTAGCGCGCCCCGACGTGCTTTCCGGTTTCCAACCTCAGCTGATCGAGCACCTCGTTGAGCGAGGTCCGCTCCCCGCACGCCACGTTGAAGATCTCGCCCGAGACGCCGTCGGTGTCCGCGGCGAGGAGCGTCGCCTCGACCACGTTCTCGATGTACGTGAAATCCCGCGACTGCTCTCCGTCCCCGTAGACGATCGGTTGAGTGCCGTCGAGTAATGCCTCGATGAACAGGGGGATCACCGCCGCGTAGGGCGATTCGGGATCCTGGCGAGGTCCGAAGACGTTGAAGTAGCGAAGGCATACGGTTTCGAGCCCGAACACCTGCGAGAACGATCGGCAGAATCCCTCGCCGGCAAGCTTTGCGACCGCGTAGGGGGAGATCGGCGCGGGAGTCATCTCGGCGGTCGCTGGGAGCTCGGGATTGGCTCCATAGATCGACGAGGAGCTCGCGTAGACGATTCTGCGCACGCCCTCGTCACGCGCGGCGAGCAGGACGTTGAGCGTCCCCGTCACGTTCACGCTCGTGCTCGTCAGGGGGTCCTGAACCGAGCGCGCCACCGAAGGGAGCGCTGCCTCGTGGAAGACGAGCTGTGATCCGCGAATCGCGTTGTGAACGCGCTCGTAGCTGACGACGTCCCCCTCGATCACCTCGATGTCGTCGAGAACCGCAGCGAGATTCTCCCGGCGCCCGGTCACGAAGTTGTCGAGGACGCGAACCTCGCAGCCGCTCTCGACCAGACGCTCAACGAGGTGAGATCCGATGAAGCCGGCGCCTCCCGTGACGAGCACGCGGCTGTCCTTTGACCGCATCGCGCGGACTGTAGTGATGCAATGCGGGGGCCGCGCCGCGTCCGAGAGGCGCCCCGAGGCTGGACCCAAGCGACCTCAGGTTGTCCCCGTGCCCCCGCGCCCGGTTCACTTTCTCAGACCGTGATGATCGACCTATGTCAGCCAAGTGTCCGGTCATCCGGGCGATTGCTCACCCTGAGAGAGGGCATTCAGCGCGTCCTTAACTCTGCGTCCCTTCCGCAATCTCCGCCCTTGACGATCGCGATCGGGCGAATCGTCAATCGGGCCCTGCGGCGGTTAGGTCTGAGAATCACCCGGATCAGGGATGAGGTTTCGCCAGAGATCCGACGAGACGCGGCATTCATGACTATCTACGATCGATACCGCTCTCACACGCAGACCTCGCTTCAGGCCGTGTGGGCGCTGCACAACGCGCTCAATCACTTGGTGCGGGAAGACGTCCCAGGAGATGTGGTCGAATGTGGCGTGTGGAAAGGGGCAGCATGATGGCGGCCGCCCTCACCCTGCTCGTGCTGAACAGTCGCGAGCGAACGCTGTTCCTCTACGACACGTTCGAGGGAATGCCCCGGCCGGCCGACCGCGACTTCAAGGTCGGAAACGGCGCGCCGGCCATCGAACGATGGGACCGCCAACGTGTGGCCGACCGCAACGAATGGAACTATGCCTCGCTGCGTGAGGTGCGAGCAAACGTGCTGTCGACCGGGTATCCGGAGGAACGCGTTCGGTTCGTCAAGGGGCTCGTCGAGCAGACGCTGCCGGAGACCGCCCCGGCGCGAATCTCGCTGTTGCGACTGGATACCGATTTCTATGAATCGACACGACACGGGCTCATTCGCCTATTCTCACGCGTCGCTATCGGGGGTGTCCTGATCGTGGATGACTACGGCAACTTCCAGGGATGCCGGGAGGCCGTGGACGAGTACTTTGCGGAGCACCCCACCCCAATCTTGCTGACGCCAATCGACGAGATGGTGCGCGTGGGTGTAAAGGTTTCCGGGTGACGAGAGGGGCCTGGGCACTGGATGGAAGGCAGCGATTCGTCTGAGACGGGCCGGCGGTGACTGCGGGATGCGCCGCGGGGAGCCGACGATCCGCCTCGCTCGTCCGAATGAGGCGGGGGACATCGCATCCTTGTACGCGATCTGCATGCCGACCAGCGTGTGGGGGAAGCTCGGCGAGGCGGGCGAGCTCTATTTTCGGCACTTCTGCGTCGGTCCCGACGAGGTAGCGGTGACGGCCTCGCTGGATGGAAGGCTTGTCGGCGCGTGCCTGGGGACGGGCCGACCCGACGTGTACATGCGCCGCTTCTACATTGAGAACGCCCGCGCGCTGGCCGCCGCCCTCGTGCGCGAAGCGGTGCACAGACCGTCCGTGCTCGTCGTGCTTGCTCGGCGGGTGGCTTGGGGCATGGCGCGCCGGCTCGGCGCAGCCTTGGCCTCCGCGCGAGGGAACGCTCGGCGCACGGAGCGCCTGCGGCCGGATCTGCCACTGGATGCGCCCGGCATGTCGTACATCGCGCATGCATTCGTTTGGCCGTCATACGGCGGACGCGGGCTAGGCGCGATGATTGTCCGCCGATCCGTCCAGGAGATGGCGGAGCGCGGTTTCGAATCGTGTCGCGCGAACATCAGCGTCGACAACATCGCCGCGCAGACTGTCGCGCGGCGCGCCGGCTTCGAGTGCGTCGCGCGCCGCGAGGACAATCTGACCTTCGTGCGCCGAATCGACTCCGCCACCCGGTGAACGGCCCCAGCGAACGGTTGAGAGTAGAGATCGTGCGCACACGCGCCGAGCTCGCGGGTCTGCAGAACGCATGGCGTGACCTATTCGACATGACGCCGGACGTCTCCGGCTTTCAGTCGCAGGGCTGGCTCGACGTGTGCGGAGACCATTTGCCCGCAGACAGCTCGCTCTTCGTGGGAGTCGTATGGGACGATGCCCGACCCGTTGCCGTCTTCCCGACTCAACTCACGGGCAACGGACGGCTGAGCTTCGTGGGTCACGAGCTCAGCAACTACTGCGGGCCGCTCCAAGATCCGGGCCACCTCGAAGGCGCCGTCCTCGCCTGGGGCTCGGACCTGCGTCAAAGCTCCGACGTGAACGCCATCGATCTGTCGGGTCTGAGAGGGCGATCGCCGTTCCTCCGCCTCGTTCGCGACGGTCTCCCCGGCTGGGGCCGCCCGGCGACCATCCGGACCAACGTCTGCCCGGAAGTGGACCTGCGCGCCGGTTGGCCCGATGTCGTGGGCCGTCACAAGAGCAAGCAGCGATCGACGTGGAAGCGAAAGGCGGCGCGACTCGGCCAGCTCGGGGAACTCGACTTCGTGGAGATCAGCGATCCCCTCGCCATCGACCGTGCGATGCCGAGGCTGATCGAGCTGTACGAGAAGCGGTGGGCCGGGCTGCGGGTTCGCGCCACGTTCTCGTCTCGCCGCGAGTTTCACCAAGAGGCGGCAGCGCGACTGGGCGAAGAGGGACTGGCCCTCGTGTCGATGCTTCTGCTCGACGGCGAGACCATCGCCTTCTCCTACGGAATACGCGGGGGCGGGGTCACCTCGAGCTACGTGCTCGCGCACGACGATCGCTTTGACTCGTACTCACCGGGGCAGTTGCTGCTGCTCAGGATCCTCGAGGCCTCGTGCCGTCGCGGCGACCCGGCGTACGACTTCTCGCTTGGAGACGAGCCCCACAAGGCACTCTGGATGACCGGCAAGCAGGGCGTCTACCGAGCCCTGTGGGGACGCGGCGCCCGTCCGCGGGCGGCGTGGACGCGGGCTTGGGCCAGCGCGCGGTCCGTCGCGTGGCTGCGGCGGCTCAAGATGCGGGGATTGAGGGTGTTCCCGTCCGCAGGACGGCGCAAGCGCGACGAGCACGATGCCCCCGGACTGCCGGCAGGCCACCCGAAGCGTTGGTACGTATACAGATTCCATGCCGGAGGAGCCGGCTCGTCGCTGCGCCGGTGTGACTACGCTGAGCTGCGCGAGCTCCTGTCGCCTCGACTGCTGAGGCTGGCGCTGAAGCGAAGCTTCCATCGGGACGAGCCGCTTGTCGTTCAAGGCGACGGCGGACCGTTGGGGATCGTGTGGCGCGCCGCGACGGCGCGACGCTCGAGCGTGGCCGGCCACCTGCTGCCCTCAGGGAGCGACGACGCCGTCTATTACCAGCCCGTAACCGTGGAGGCGGACCGGATGGAGCGCTTGGTCTCCCTCCTGGCGGCCGACGGCCCGTGTGTGGTCGTTACCTCACGGCGGCTGGACCTCGAGAGCGAGGAGCTGGGTGAGTTCCGGTCGGAATCGACCGCTTGGCCGTGGCTGTCGGCAGCGGAGACATGAGCTTGGAACGTGGCGGGTTCACCCTCAGCCTCGACTTCGAGCTGATCTGGGGCTCGCTCGACAAGTACGGTCCCGACCGGTTTCGCCGTGCCTGCGAGCGCGAGCGCTCCGAGGTGTTCGCGCGCCTGCTCAGCCTGCTGGAGGAGTTCGAGATCGAGGCGACCTGGTGCGTGCTCGGACACCTGATGCTGGCCTCCTGCACCCCGGTCGGCAGTCGCAAGCATCCGGAGATCGTGCAACCGCGGCACGCCTGGCACCAGGACGACTGGTTCAGAGACGACCCGTGCGGCGACGAGCGCAGCTTTCCGACCTTCTACGGCCGCAGCCTGGTGGAGAGGCTGCTCGAGTCCCCGGTCCCCCAGGAGCTCGGCTGCCACAGCTTCTCGCACGTGATCTTCGGCGATCCGGGATGCTCCCGCGCCGCCGCGGAGAGCGAGGTTCGGGCCTGCTTGGGCCTGGCTCGCGAGCTCGGGGTCACGTTGCGATCGTTCGCGTTCCCGCGCAACAGCGTTGGGCATCTCGACGTGCTGCGGGAGCACGGCTTCACCTGTTTCCGCGGCGCCGAGCCGACCTGGCACCGGGGCGGGGGCATGCAGGGAACGCTGCGGCGAGCGGGACATCTGTCGGACGTGGTGACGGCGCGCCGACCGCCCGCGATCGTTCCGGAGCTCGTGAACGGCCTCGTCAACATCCCCGCGTCGATGATGTACTTCCCAATGCACGGGAGGCGCCGCCACATTCCGGTTTCGCTGCGGGTGCGGCGCACGCTGAAGGGGATCGAGCGTGCCGCGCGCGAGCGCCGCGTGTTCCATCTCTGGTTTCATCCGACGGACCTCGCCGAGGAGACCGATTCGATGCTCGCGGGACTCGACGAGATCTTCACCGAGGTCGCAAGAAGCCGCGAGCTTGGAGAGATCGAGGTTCTCTCGATGGGCGAGTTGGCGGAACGGGTGATCAGCGGGCGATCTCGGAATAGACGCGAAGCGTGCTCTCGACCATTCTCGTCGTGCTGAAGCACTCCTCGGCGCGGCGCCGGCCCCGCCTACCCATTGCAACACGGGCGTCCGCGTCTTGGGCGAGATCACCGATCGCCGTGCTGAGCTCCGTCGGGTCGCGCGGGCTGACGAGAATCCCGGTCCGATCGGCGGCCACCACCTCGGGGAGCGGTCCGACCCGGGTCGCGATCACCGGACGCGCGCTGGCCATCGCCTCCAGCGCCCCAAGGCCGAATCCCTCCGGCCAGATCGTGGTGGGGAATACCAACGCGTCACTGGCGCTGATGAACGACCTTACGTCCGCGACGAAGCCAACGAACCGCACGCGGTCGGCCAGCTCATCGCTCACGCTGGCCGCGAGCCGCGCTCTCAGCGGGCCGTCACCGGCAATCAACAGTCGCGCGTTCGGTGCCTTGGCAAGTGCGCCACTGAATGCATCGATCAGCATCGCGTGGCCCTTGCCGGGCACCAGCCGCGAGACGACCCCGAAGACGACGTCGTCGTCCTCGACCCCGAGGCGGGCTCGGGCCAGCTCCAGCTCAGACGGCGTGGAGCGCCATTGCTCGACATCGATTCCGTACGGCACCATCCGAATCGCCCCGGGGGCGTTGAGCCGCCCCGCCTCCGCGAACTGCTTCACGAACGCGGAGATCGCAATCGTACGCGCCGCCCTGCGGCTGGCGTAGCGGCAAACCGGCCGGTAGGGAAGGCGCTGATAGAAGCTGTGCGCGCTGTGCAGCGAGGAGACGCCGGGAACCCCCGCATGAGCGGCGGCCGGCTGTCCGTGGACGTCGGCGTGAACGAGATGGGTGTGTACGACGGTCGGCCTGAACTCGCCGATCTCGCGCCGGATTCTCGCGTAGAGCCGTGGGCTGAGACGCGGGCCGGCCGGCGTGGGCCGAGCGTCGATACCACTCGCTGCGGCCTGCTCGAGAAAGCGGTCTCCCCTGACCGCTGTCGCCACGAGGACCCGCACCTGGGCACCACTTGCCTGCAGCCCCGGCAGCAAGGTCAGCAGATGGCGCTCGGCGCCGCCGATGCCGGTTGCCTTGATGATGTGCAGGCAGCGAAGCGTGATCGTCCTCGCCAGGGCGTCAGCGCCGGGGAAGGGTCGTGCCAGGCGGGCGGACTCTCGGAAGTCCCGCAACCCAGCCCGAGAGGCGCGCGGTCCCGGCCTCATACTGCGCCTGTGGATCGAGGCGCGCCGCCTGCCTCCGAGAAGCCGCGCCCAGGCGGCGTGCGAGGCCGGGATTGGACAACAGCTCGATGATCGCCTCGCCGAGCGCCAGGTGATCGTCGGGCGGGACCAGCAGACCGGTCTCGCGATCGCTCACCTGGTCGGGGATTCCCCCGACTCGGGAGGCGATCACGGGTCGCCCGCGGGCCATCGCCTCGAACGCCACGCGAGGAAGGCCCTCGGACCGGGAGGGCATGACGAGACAGCGGGAGCGATCGAGCAGCTCGCGGACCCGATCTCGCGGCCGGGGTCCTTCGAATCGGACCTGACCGTCGAGGCCGAGGCGCTCGGTCTGCTCCCGAAGCCGCCCCTCCTCGGGCCCGCCCCCGACGATCGTCAGTCGCGCGGCGGGGATCACTCGAACGACCTCCTCCCAGGCCCGAATCAGGACATCGACCCCCTTGACGATGTTGAGCGTGCCGGCGAACACGACCTGCGGCGCGGCGGGAAGTGGCCTCACGGGTGGATCAAGGAACGACGCGGAATCGACCCAGGCCATGTACTCGTCGACCTCGCCGTCGTACCCGCTCGCGCGCGCTCTCTCCACCAGGTAGTCCGAGACGACGCGCAGTCGGTCCGCGCGCCTCAGCGACCAGACCGCGACGCGGACGGCCAGGGGCGCGGCGGCGCGCCGCACCGGCCCGCCGTACAGGCGCGGGGCGGCCGTCCAGTCCCCGTGAGCCTCCACGACCACGTAGGGCCGCCGCGCTCGCGGCAGAAGCCGTCCCAGGGCGATCACGAAGGCACCCTCTAACGGGCCCTGGCAGACGATCGCTGCGTGGCGACGGAGTGACAGCGCGAGTGCCAGCAAAGCGGCGGCAAGGTGGAAGGCCACCGTGCCGACGGGACCGGGCGGCGCGGGAAGCGTGATCAGGCAGGCGCCTCCCTCGGTCCGCATTCCCGCTCGCCCGACCGAGATCCACGTCACCCGCAGGTGACGCGCCAGCACGCGCAGCCTTCGGCCGAGGTCCTCGCCCCCCGACTCGACGTCGCGGCTCTTGCCGAGCATCACGACGTGAGGGAGGGGTTGGCCGATCCTCGCCAGCAGCTCCTCGACGTGGTCGGCCGTGCGCTCGAACCGGAACTCGGCGCCCGTCTCACGCGCCGCCTCCGAAAGGCGAGGGCGAAGCGACCGGTCGTCGGCCAGCCGGCGCAGACACGCGCCCAGCGATTCCGCGGTCGGCGGGTCGAACAGCAGGCCGTTCACGTCGTCGGAGAGGAAATCGGTGATGCCGCCGACCGCGGGTGCGACGACCGGGGTGCCGCAGACGAGCGCCTCGATGGCAACATGGGGAAAATTCTCGTACTCGCTTGCGAGGACGAGTGCGTCCGCGTTGGCGATCGCGCCGAGCGCCTGATCGTGATCGATCGCTCCCCGAAGCGAGACTCGTTCGCCGAGGCCCCCGGCAGCGCTCAGCGCCTTGACGCGGCCGGCTTCGGGTCCATCCCCGATGATCGAGAGCGAGACGCCGGGCGCCGAGGCCAGGGCCTCCAGGATGACGTCGAGCCGCTTGAGCTCGATCAATCGCCCCACGAAGACCACTCGAGCGCCGGGCCGATCGCGGGATCGTTCTCGCGGTGGGTCCTCGGGGATGCGTACGCCGTTCGGGATCCGTGTCAGGGCAGCCGGATCTGCGCCCCATCGGACCGCGGCCCGGCGCAGGCTCTCGCTCGGGGTCGTGACGTGGGTGGCGTTCCTGATCCACCAGTTCCGAACCGCGCGCATCAGGGTGACGCGAAACGTGCCGGAGGGGGTCGCCTCGAAGCGGTCGAAGCCGTCGCGTGTGATTCCGAGTCGCCGGGCGCGCTCCCAGACCGGATCGCCGGGCACCTTGACCATGATCGGCTTCCCGGTCAGCCGTGCGGCCGCGACGGCGGCGAGCTCAAGCCCGGTCGCATAGACGACATCGTACGAGGAACGGTGGCGAATCAGCCACCGCGCCACCGCGAGCAGCCTCACGGGCCACGGCCTGGCCCGCGGAAGGGAGACGACGCGCCCGTCCCGGCTCGGACAGGGTCGATCGCCCAGCGTGAGGACCGTGACCGAGTGGCCCCTGGCGGCGAGCTCGACCTCGAGGTCTCGCGCATGCGTCGCTGGACCCCCAATGTCAGGTGGGTAGATGCTGGTACAAATGACTATGCGCAGGCTGTCAGACCCCTCCGCTTCCGCGGCCGATCACGCGAGGTCGGCCTGAATGATCGGCACTCTCGACGAAAGCAAGCGCTCGGCTGACGGTCGCCTCCCACCGCGGGTGCTGATGCTCTCGCCTGCCATCGACCTGGATGATCCCATTCTCGAGGTCTCGAGCTCCTGGGCCGCGGCGCTGGCGGCTCGCGCCCGCGGCGTCGACGTCATCGCGATGCGCCGTGGCCGCTCCAGACCGGTCCCCGGCCTGCGGATCCAGACCCTCGGAAAGGAGCGGGGGTTCAGTGAGCCCCGGCGAGCCGCGCGCTTCTACCGTCTTCTGGCGGGACTTCTGCGTGAAGAGTCCTACGACGTCTGCTTCGCTCACATGGCTCCGGTCTTCGCGAGCATGGCGTGGCCGATGCTGCGGCCGCTTGGGGTCCCGATCGTGATGTGGTACGCACACAGAGATGTGGGCCGGCAGCTGCGCCTGGCCGAGAGGCTCGTTGACCGCGTCGTGACCTGCTCGCGACAGAGCTGCCGCCTGACGAGCGACAAGGTGCGGGTGGTCGGGCACGGCATCGACACGGCCCGGTTCTCACCGGGCGACGCCGAGCGTCACGACGAGTTCACGATCGCGATCGTCGGGCGTCTGAGTCCCGTCAAGCGAATCGAGCTCGCGTTCGATGCGTTGAGGTCGCTTGCAGAGGCGAATCGAGCCCGCTTCTCGGTCCGCATCGTCGGCCCGGTGGGCGGGCCTCCCGAGTACCAGCGAGAGCTGGAGGCGAAGGCGGGCCATCCCGCTCTTCGCGACCGGGTTGCCTTCGTCGGTCCCAGGACCGGGCCGGCGCTCGTCGAGGAGTATCGATCCGCCGACCTGTTGCTGAACACGTCCGACACCGGGGCTCTGGACAAAGCGGTGCTCGAGGCGATGAGCTGCGGCTGCCTTGTGGTGACGACGAACGCCTCCTATCGCGCTGTCCTGTGGGACGAGGCCGACGCCCTGGTTCCCCAAGGCGAGCCGGCCGCGATCGCGGAGGCTTGCCTGAGGATCTACGGGCAGTCTCCGGAAACGCGGCGGGCCCGCGGCATGCAGCTGCGCTCCGCGGTGGTGGACCACCACAGTCTCGACCACCTGATGGATGCCCTGACGGGTGACGTCTTCCCGAGCGTGATGCGAGGCTCCCGATCCGAGCGCCATGAGGGGCTGTGAGGTGACCGCGCGAGCCGGAAGCTCAGCTCCGGCGTGAGCCGGACGGCAGCGCTCAAGACGTTGGCAGCGCTCACGGGCGTTGCCGCTGCGGTTGGCACCCTCGTCGTCGGGCGGCCGGAGCTCATCCTCTGGGCCGTCGGCGCGGCGCTCGCGCTCGTGTGCCCGCTATGGGTGCTTCCGAGCGCGGCAATCGCTGCGACCGCGCTGGCACCACACGGTACGGATATCGGCTCCGTACAGATTGCCGACGTGCTGTTCGGGATCCTGCTCGTCCGCGGCGGGCGGCGGGTGCTGGGCAAGTGGACCTTGGCCGACGCTCTTTGGCAGCCCGAGTGGTGGCTTGGCGGGTTTCTCGCTTGGGCGTGGATCTCGCTGCTCGCGGCAGGCGCGCTCGACACCGCGCCGGCGCTCGCTCGGGTAACGCTTTACGCGGCGGTGTTTGCCACCCTCGCCCGCGTCTCGGGCTGCGCCCGCCCACTGATGGTGTCAATCGTCGCGCTGGCGGTCGTGGAGGTCGGCGTCGCGCTGGCGCTCGGCCAGGTTGGTCCGACCACCTCGAAGACCCTCCCATGGGTACCGATCCGTGCCACCGGAACAACTGGGGATCCGGCGAATTTCGGCTTCATCCAGCTCGCCGCGCTCGGGTTCACCCTCGTGTTGCCGAAGCGGGCGCGCTGGTACCTCACGCCGGTGATCCTGGCCGGAATCGCAATGGCGCTCACCCGCAACGTCTGGGCGGCCGGGGTGGTGGAGGCCGGGCTGCTGGCGATTCCCGCGCTTCGCGTCAAGCCGATTCGGATCGTGCTCGCGGCAGCGTGCGTCCCGGTGATTGGGCTGGTGGCCGAGCCAATCGTCACCAAGCAGCTCCATCTGAACCCACAGTCGGGCGAGATCCGGGTCAACACAATCCGCGGCGGACTCGAGCTCACGGAAGCGCATCCGCTTTTCGGGGTCGGGTGGGCGCAGGCGCAAGCGCCGATTTTCACGCGAAGCGCCTCTCGGGCTTCGTGCGGCCGGGGCCACGCTCGGGACGATGGTCGGCATCCGGGCGCGCACGGGTGCCGCAGCCCGGCGCGCGGACCTCGGGAAAGCAAGCGTCCCGTCGGGCAGCATGCAGACCATGGACGCGTCCTCCGTGCTGAGCCCTTCAACGTGTGGGTCAACGTCGCCTCTACGACGGGCGTGCCCGGAGCCCTGCTGCTCACCGTTTTCCTGGGGGCGACCCTGATCCTCCTCACACGCCACCGCAACCCGGCGTCGCAAGGCGTGTTGATCTTCCTCGCCGGCTTTCTGGTCTTCTCTCTATCGGATATGTCGCTGTATGCCGGTGGGTTGACCGCGATGATGTTCTTCGCCTTGCTGGGAGCGGGGGTCGCGGCTGCGCGCGACGAGACCGGAGCACCCGTGCGTGAGGAGTCCCTCGGTCGCAGTCGTCTTGCCCGTCTGCCGGAGGTGGGTGGTGCGTCGCGCGGGACGGATGAGCGGTGACGAACCGGAAGCTGGAGCCCCGAGCGTCGGATCCGAGCTACCTGATGTTGCGGTCGCTGGCAGTCGAGATCCGCGCGACGCTGAGGCGCAGGCTCGACGGCAGAGAAGGGCTCGACGTGATCGACGTGGGGTGCGGGACAAGTCCGTATGAGCCCCTGCTGCGGCCATACGCCGGGCGCTACGTCGGGGTGGACCTCGTTCCGCTCGACGGCGTCGACGTCGTCGCCCCCGCGGAGTCGCTCCCGTTCCCGGACGCGACCTTCGACTGCCTGATATGCAGCCAGGTGCTTTATGCAGTCGAGGACCCTGCCGTTGCGGTGCGCGAGTTCCGGAGAGTGCTTCGCCCCGGCGGCATCGCGTTGGTCTCCACGCATGGGGTGAAGCCCTACTACCCCCATCCCTACGACTACTGGCGCTGGACACACGCGGGGCTTGTCCGCCTGTTCTCCGGCGCGGGCTCGTGGCGGACGATCGAGGTGTACCCGAACGGGGGCAATGCGACCGCGCTCGGCTATCTGTTCGCTCTGGAGCTCGGCGCCGCCCTCAAGAAGGCGCGGGCTCGAGCTCTCGCCCCACCCCTGACCTTCCTGGTGAACCTGCTCGCCTGGAATCTCGATCGAGGCTACAGGCGTCTCTTCCCGCATCGTCCGCCCGACCTGGTCGCGAACTATCTCGTCGTCGCCGCGCGGTAGCCACCCGCCGTGCAGCCGTGGTCCAAGCACGGCACGATCCTGGCCCAACCCGGCAACTGATATCCAGTGCCCGGGCTTATCCAAGCGTCTGGGAAGGGATGCGTGTGGCTTCCGACAAACGATGGATCCTCTCGCGCGTGCCGCCCGGGCCCGGTCGGGCGCTCGATGTGGCTGGAGGCTCCGGCGAGCTCCATGCTCCGCTGAGCGCACGGGGATACAGCTATGTGAACCTGGACATCGCTCCGTCGGGCAGCGGAGAGCTTGTCGTCGGCGACGCGCACGACCTTCCCTTCGATGACGAGACCTTCGACCTCGTCGTCTGCGAGGGCCCGGGGCACTTCCATACCCCGCTCGCGGTGTTCCGCGAGATCGCGCGCGTTCTGAAGCCCGGCGGACGCCTCGTCACATGGAGCCGCTTCTTGCACCCATATCACGGGGCCGGGGGCCCCGTCACCGATGAGGACTACTACCGCTTCACGCGGTCCGGACTCGAGCACCTGCTTCACGAGGCAAGGCTTCGCGTGGTATCGATCGAGGCTCCGCTTGGCGTGTTCACGATCCTCGCCGGGATGCTCGTTGCCGCCCTGACGCGATTTGGTCGCGGCTCGCCCGAACGCGCGATCCTGGGATTGGCTCTATGGCTGGACCGCCGGGCTAGACCTGACGGGTGGACCGCGTATGCGGAGTCCCACCTCGCGGTCGCAGTCAAAGACGGAATGCAGACCGATACTGAATAGGCCGGTCGCGTAGCTCCCGCGGCGCTTTCCCTGCGCCTGCATCCCTCTCCACGTCTACGATCTCCCAATGGCAGAGGTAAGCGGCCGGGCGGGCCGTCCCGCACGCCCCGCCGATCTGGCTGCGAAGCACGGCGCCGCGATTGCCCGCGGGCGCTTCGATTGGTCGCGGATCAATCAGCTCCCGCCGCTGGATGCGTTCGACGCCTGCTGACGATGATGGCGATGACTGCGCCGGAGCGCGAGAAGCGATCGAAGTCAGCGGGGCTCGAGCACGGAGAGGCCGTCGACCGCGTCGCCGTGGCGGCGAGGTCCAACGTCGCCTTCGTCCCCCTGCTCGCGGGTGCCGGGCTCGCCTCGACGATCGCCCTCGCCGCCATTCTCGGGCCCAGCGAGTTCGCCGTCTACGCGCTCGCCTTGGCAATCAAGGGGTCGATCGACTTCCTCGCCGATCTCGGCACCGGCACGGCCTCCCAACGAATGTTTGCGGTCTTCCATGCCCGCCGCGTCCGCCATCAGGCGATCGCCCTGTACCTCCGCCTGCTGGCCGTGCGCGGAATCGCCGGCGCTGCCCTGGTCGTTGCCGTCATCGCGCTGCCCGACCTGCTCACCGAGGCGCTCGGCCTGCGACCGCCCGAGCGCTTCATCCTCTACTTCGCGGCTCCGATCGGGATCGCCGAGATGACCGCGACGCTCGCGTCCTATGTCCTCTCGGCGACGCTGAACCAGCCCACGAGCAATCGGGTCACCTTCGCCTTCGGGCTCCTGCAGCCGGCTGTGGTGACCGGCGCCGCCGTGGCCGGGCTCGGCCTCGAGGGGATCGTCATCGCCCTGCTCGCGACCTCGGTCCTGCGCGCGGCGAGCCTGAACTACTTCGCGCTCAGGGTGATTCGGGACATGGATGTCGGTGGGGTGGCGGTCGATCGTCCGCTTCGCGTGTTCTCGCGCGTCGCCGTCGGGTCGGTGATCGGGAAGGTCGCGTCCTGGGTCAACTCGCAGCAATTCCTCATGCTCGTGGTGATCGCCGCATATCCGCGACCCGAGGTTGCCGCGTTCGCGATCGCCTGGAATCTCACCCTCCAGATCCTTGTGCTCGTGTCGAACCCACTGACGGGGCTGCTGGTGCCCGTGTTCTCGGCGCGATCCGACGATCGCGCGCGCATCCACGCGCTGTTTCGCCGGAGCACGCGGCTGCTCGCGTTGATCGTGCTGCCGGTGGCGGGCCTCGCCGCCGTCGGCTTGCCGCCGTTCGCGGACCTCGCGTTCGATCCCAGCTACACGAACCTCGCGGTCTTCGCGGTCGTGCTCGTCACGGGCCTGGCCGCCGAGAAGGTTCTGCTCAGTCCCGCGACCGCCCTGATGCTCTCCCAGGACGCACTGCTGCGCCCCTACGCCGTTGTGGGAGCGTTCACCGTGGCACTGGCCGGTGCCTACTTCGCGTTGCTCTCCCAGCCCCTGCTGACCGTGGTCCTCGTGCTCGTCGGCATCCGCCTGGGATCGGCGACAGCGCTGCACCTCGCGATCTGGCGCAGCTGGCACTGGCGGGTGGAGCTTGGGTGGCTGGCGCGACTCGGGCTCGTGGTCCTCGTCGCCATCGCAGCGGGGAGCGTCGTCCAGCTGGGGATCGGCAGCGATGTGCTCAGCCTTGCCGCGGGGCTCGCGGCGGCAGCCGGCGTGATGGCGATCGAGCTTCGCTTCGGCCGCCTCGTTCAAGGGTCGGACGTCGATGCCGCGCGCCGCGCGGTGCCAGGGGCGGCGGCGGCGCTTCTGCGATTCGGCCAGAGGGGACGCCGGAGGGCCGAGCGCTGGAAGTCGATCGTCTCGTAGACGCTGTCGGCGTTGTAGGTATGCAGGCCGCACGCTCCCGCAAGCTCGGGTCCGAGCCGGCCGACGGGCACCTCTCGGTACTCATTTGAGCTCAGGGCCTCGATTCGGCTCAGCGTCACCCCGCCTCCGTAGCGGTGGGAGTTGTCCTGGCCGGGCCTGATCAGATCGCCGCCCCTCCGGAAGATCATCCCCGCCGGGCGTGCCCGGCGGATGTCGGTGACAACGGGGTTGAGTGGATGGGGGATCCAGGGCCCGCGGGGCGACTCGGCGGAGAACAGCAACAGCTCGCTCTTGACCGCCGAACCACGCTCGGACGGGTCGACGGCAACGAACAGCCACAGCGTCCCGTCGTGGTGCAGGACGGTGGGATCGCCGGCTGCCATTCCCTCGATCAGAACCTTCTCGAAGCGCCACTCGTCCGGGAACGCGTTCGCGTGGTAGAGGTCCAACTGTCCGGCCTGTGAGCTCTCCGGGATCATGAAGAGATCCCCCTCCCATTCGAACACGCACGGGTATGAGAGGTGGTGCTCGCGAGCGAGAGCGACTCTGCTGCGTTCGGACCTTGTGCCGGCGCCGATCCCCGCCGTCGAGATGACACCCTTGCGCTCGTCGTACGAATAGTCCTCGAAGAAGAGCCAGTGCCCCTCGCCGCGCTCGACGAGGAAGGGATCGGCGAGGAAGTGGTTGCGCGGGGTCGGGACGACCCGCAGGTCCTCCAGCGACTCGGCCAGGATGCCACCATGCGCACGGAAGCCCACATGCCAGTCCTCGCGCAGGAAGCGCTTCCGGAGCACCCTCCGCATGGCCCTCGCGACGACCCGTGACAGGTGCCGGACCAGCGTGGCCACTGACGGGAGCTCGCGCTCGACGACCGGTCCCTCGACAGAGGAGGCGAGCCAGCGGGCGCGCGCCTCGAGCCCGTCCAAGCCGCAGCGGGGGAGCAGTCGTAGGCAGCGCAGCGGGAACCGCGCAACGGACCTGTGGGCATACACGCGAGCGCGATGGAGGGAAACCGAATGGGACGGCACGCAGGCGCGGTAGATGACGCGTGCGGGCGCCTCCTCGTCGAGCGCCACGAGGCTGACCTCGACCGGTCCCCCTCCCCTGTGGAGCTGCCAGAAGAATTGATGGCCCCCCGCTGATCGGTCAGGGTCGCCGAAGCGGACAACCCAGAGGCCCTCCCGCGCGACGCCGCGCAGCTCATCCTCGAGGCTGGGCGCCCCGAGCAGGAGGACGACGTCCAACGACGCCTGGCGAAGGGCTGCGAGGCTCTCCGCGGCGAGCAGCGTGCGGCCGGCGCCCGAAGCTTGCTTGGCCAAGGCAAGGCGGACGGGGAGGCCCGCGCCGTCCGGAATCTCGCTCGCCGCCAACACGTCGTCGCCTGAGCCGAACAGGGAGCGGTCCGCATTCTCGTAGAGACGAAACAGTCGCCGCGCTGCGCCGGCCCCTCTCGCGCCGGTGGCCCGCCCGACCCAGGCGCTTGACACGCCCTCGGCAACGTAGAGGTTGAGATCGACGAACTCCGCGTCGGCCAAGTCTCGTACCGTGCTCACCTGCCAGCGCGGCGGATGGATCGAATCGAGCACCACGCCAACACGGAGGCCCGACTCCCCCGGACGCACGAGTCTCAGAAGGTTGCGCGCATCAACACGACTCGGCTCACCGGCCCTGCACCGACAATCCTAGACCGAGGTCTCGATGACGGTGCCGGGCTTCGGCCACTCGAGCGCGACGATCACGACCAGCCCGCCGAGCAGGACCACGACCGATCCGGCGAGCGCCGCGGCCGGGCGCAACTGGAGCAGATCGGCGCCAACGAGGGTGAGCGCCGCCTGAGCCCCGGCGAGCACGAGCGCGACGCGTCGCGCCGATCCCAGCTTTCCGAGCAGCCGGTGAGTGAGGTGGTCACGCGCCCCGTCGTGGATCCGCGCTCCGCGGTGGAGCCGCGCGACGATCACCAGAGAGGTGTCGAGCGCCGGGAGTCCGACCAGGACCGCGGCGACGGGGAGCATCGCCCAGTCGAGGTCTCCACTGTTGGGGAGGTTCATGATCGCAGCGGCGATGACCACGCCGATCGGCATGCTTCCCCCGTCGCCGAGGAAGATCCGCGCCGGGCTTGCGAGGTTTCGAGGCAGGAAGCCCAGGCAGGCGCCCGCAAGCGCGAGGGACAGTGCCCCGAACGCGACATTTCCGCCGGTCGCGGAGAGAATCCCGAGTCCGGATGCCGATACGGCGGCGACGGTCGCGGCGGCTCCATCGATGTTGTCGATCAGGTTGCAGGCGTTGACGACGCCGAGCACGAAGACCACGGTGAGGACGAGGTTGGCCGCGGGGCTGCCGAACGCCGAGAATCCGAGGTCGCTCGAGAAGAGCACCACCCCCGCGCCGATCTCGGCCAGGATCCTCAGCAGCGGGCTTACGGTCATGCGGTCGTCGACCGTCCCGACGACGAACAGGACGAGCGCGCAGGCAACGACGGCGCCGAGGGCGCCGAGGCCGGCACCGAGGATCAGGGCGGCGGGGACGAAACCCCCCATCAGCGCGGCTCCTCCCAGATAGGGGGTCGCCCGTTTATGGCCCTTGTAGCCCCGCGGGAGGTCGTAGAAGTCGGTTCGATTCGCGATGCGAATCGCGACCGGGACGGCAAGCCAAGTGAATGAGAGCGCTACGGCAAACGCCGCTGCGAGTCGCCACTCATCCGGCAACGTGATCTGCCTCTCCCACCCCGACTCGCAAGCCATCCGCGTCCTGCCCAGCGCCGAGCGCCTGGCTCGCCCTCTCGTAGTCGATCACGTCGTCGACCGCGCGCTCGATCGGATGAGCCGCCTCCCAGCCCACAAGCCGCGAGATCGCCGACGTGTCCGGTCTGCGAAAGCCCAGCTCCTCAAATCCCTCCGCGAACGCCTCCTCGTAGGGCACGAGCCGGATCGACGAGTCGGATCCCGTCCGCTCGATCACCTTCCGGGCAAGGTCGACGATGCTGATGGGTACCGAGCTCCCGACGTTGAACACTGCGCCGGCCGCTTCGGAGCAGTCGATAAGCCGCTCGAGCGCGTCCACCGTGTCGCGCACATGAGTGAAGCACCGGCGTTGAGCTCCATCCCCGTAGACGGTGAGGTCCTCTCCCGCCAGCGCCTGCTGGACGAAACGCGGGAGGACCATGCCGTAGACGCCTGTCTGGCGCGGACCGACCGTGTTGAACAGGCGCGCGACGACCATCTCCGCCCCCTGCTCCCGATGGTGGCCGAACGCGAGCGCCTCGCCGAACGCCTTCGCGGTCGCGTAGTTCCAGCGCGCAACCGATGGCGCTCCGAGCAACCGGTCCGAGTCCTCGCGGACGGCATCGTCCTGGAGCTTGCCGTAGATCTCGGAGGTCGAGGTGAACAAGAGGCGGCGGTCGTGGCGAGCGGCAGCGGCTGTGACGACGTCAGCACCACGCACGATCCGCTGAAGGCACTGCAGCGGCGCATCGACGACGAGCTTGACTCCCACGGTCGAGGCGAGGTGAAAGCACCTGTCGACCGACGCCATGCAATCGTCGACGAGGTCCGCGTCCAGCACTGAGCCCTCGATCAGTCCCGCGCGGCTATCCCTTCCCTCGAGAAGATGCTCCACGTTCTTTCGGCTGCCGGTGCTGAGGTCGTCGAGGATCAACGCCTCGTCGCCCCGCCCAACCAGCGCGTCGGAGAGATGCGACCCGATGAATCCCGCGCCTCCTGTGATCAGATATCTCATGGCACGGTCGCGTTGGATCTCAAGATGGCACGGTCTTGAGGTGTGTGATTGACGCCTAACTCCCGACGGCTCTGACTCCGCGGGCCGATGAATTGACCCGCGACTACACGAGCATATCTAACGGTCAGCAGGGAGGTCGCACCTGACTCCGAAAGGCCAGGACGGCCGAAGAGCTAGCTCCGCATCGCGGGGAACAGGAGCACCTCGCGCACCGTCCGCGCCCCGGTCAGCAGCATCACCAGCCGGTCGATCCCGAGGCCAACCCCGGCGGTCGGCGGCATCCCGTATTCGAGCGCCTCGAGGAACGCCTCGTCGAACGGCTGCGTCTCGCGGTCGCCGCGCTCGGTCTCGGTGCGCTGGGCCTCGAACCGCCGCCGCTGCTCGTCGGGGTCGTTGAGCTCCGAGAACGCGTTCGAGATCTCGACCCCGCCGAGGAACGCCTCCCAGCGCTCTACGAGCCGCTCGTCCTCGCGGTGGGTCTTCGCGAACGGAGACAGCTCGACCGGGTAGTCGAGGATGAACGTCGGGTCGGCGAGCTCGGGCTCGACCGTCTTCGTCAGCAGCCCGTCGACGAGCTTGCCCCAGCCCTCGGTCTCGTCGGCCTCGGAGCCCATCGCCGCGGCGAGCTCGTCGCGGCTCGGGTGCTCGAGGATGTCGATCCCGGCGCGCTCGCGAATCGCATCGCGGAGCGTGACGCGCCGCCACGGCGGCGCGAGGTCGATCGTGCGCCCGTCGCGCTCGATCTTCGTCGTCCCGAGGACGGTCTCGGCGACGTGGGAGACGAGCTGCTCGAGGCGCCCCGCGGCGTCGGAGTAGTCGGCGTAGGCCTCGTACCACTCGAGCATCGTGAACTCGGGGTTGTGCTTGTGCGAGATGCCCTCGTTGCGGAAGTCCTTGCCGAGCTCGTAGACGCGCTCGATGCCCCCGACGACGCAGCGCTTCAGATACAGCTCGGTCGCGATCCGAAGGTACAGGTCGCGGTCGAGCGCGTTGTGGTGGGTCGTGAACGGCTCCGCGAGCGCCCCGCCGTACAGCGGCTGCAGCACCGGGGTCTCGACCTCGAGAAAGCCGCGCTCGTCCAGCCAGGCGCGGACCGCGCTCACGACCCTCGCCCGCAGCTCGAACAGCTCGCGCGCCTCGGGGTTCGCGATCAGGTCGAGCTCGCGGCGGCGGTACCGGGTCTCGACGTCCTCGAGCCCGTGGTACTTGTCGGGCGGGGGGCGGAGCGTCTTCGCGAGCAGCGCCCAGTCCTCCACGCGCAGCGTCAGCTCGCCGGTCCGGGTCGCGAACGCGGTCCCCTCGATGCCGACGATGTCGCCGAGGTCGAGCCCGACGAGCCCGTGGTGCGACTCGTCGCCGAGCACGTCGGCGCGCGCCTGGAGCTGGATCTGGCCGCTGCGGTCGCGGAGGTCGAGGAACGCCGAGCCGCCGTGGCCGCGGCGGGCCGCAATCCGGCCGGCGACGCGGTGGCGCGCGTCGGTCTCCTCGCCGGCACCGAGGCCCTCGTGGGCCGCGCGCACGTCGACGATCTCCTCGCGCCGCTCGAAGGTGTGCGGAAACGGGTCCACCCCCTGTCCGCGCAGCCGCTCGAGCTTCTCCCGCCGCTCGGCGAGCACATCGCTCGCGCCGTGCTCCTCGCTCTCGGCCGTCATCGGCCGAGCCTAATCACTGCGGCGAGGGTCAGGCTTCGATCTTCGTGATCTTGAGCTTCTTCTTCGGGCCGCGAGGGACGTCGATCGTGACGATGTCGCCCTTCTTGTGGCCGACGAGCGCGCTGCCGATTGGAGACTCGTTCGAGAGCTTCTGCTCGGCGGGATTGGCCTCCGCGGACCCGACGATCTGGAACTTGCGCGAGTCACCGGACTTCTGGTCCTTGACGTGAACCTTGACGCCGACCTGAACGATCTCAGTGTCGACCGTCTTCTCGTCGATCACCGTGGAGCGACGCACCCTCTCCTCGAGCTGGGAGATCCGCTGCTCGATCATCGCCTGCTCGTTCTTGGCGTCGTCGTACTCGGCGTTCTCGGCGATGTCGCCGAACTCGCGAGCCTCCTTGATCCGCTCGGCGACCTCGCGCCGCCGCACGGTCTGGAGGTGCTCCAATTCCTCCTTGAGCCTCTCGAGCCCCTCGGGGGTGATCAGCGCTTCACGGGACACTGTGAACTCGTCTCCTCGTCTCCGGTTTCGGAATCGACACCGCCTGGCGTGCGAACCCGCCTCCTCACGAATAACGCCCGAAAGCGGCTCGTGCGGAGCTCGCTGTCTCGGGCAAGGCGGGCGATTATAGCGAGGCCGAAAACGGGCCCCGAAAGCGCGCTCAGCCGTGCATCGGAGCCGCCGCAATCCCCGCAAACAGGCGGTTTCCGTCGCGCTCGGCGATCAGCTCACCGAGCAGAACCCGCGCCTCGTCGAGCGACTCGGTGCGCTGGAACGCGTCGCCCTCGCGGCGGGGTACGCCGAGCCGCTCGATGTACCAGGGATAGAACTTGCGCAGCTGGCGCGCGGCGCGCTCGGGGCCGAAGTGCTCGGCCGCGCGGTCCATCGTCCACAGGAGCTCGGAGACGATCTCCTCGCTCGACGGGGGCGCGGAGCGCTCTCCCAGCAGCCGCTCGAAGATCCACGGGTTGCCAAGCGACCCGCGGGCGATCATCACCGCGTCGGCGCCCGACGCGACGTAGGCGGCGCGGGCGCGCTCCGCAGTCGACAGCCCCCCGGAGACGATCACCGGGACGTCGACCCGCGCGGTGAGCTCACGGACGAGCGCGTAGTCGGGATCCCCCGCATGATGGGTCGCGGCGGGCCGCGGGTGGAGCGCGATCGCGGCGACGCCGGCGCGCTCGGCGAGCGCGACGGCGAGCTCGGCGCCGGAGCGGTCGCCAGGCTCGAGGCCCGAGCGCAGCTTCACGGTCACCGGCCGTCCTCCGCCCTCGCGCGCGGCGTCGGCGAGCGCGATCGCGAGCTCGGGGTCGCGCAGCAGCGCGGCGCCGGCCCCCGTCTTGCAGACCTTGCGCACAGGGCAGCCCATGTTGATGTCGATCACGTCGGCGCCGGCGGCGGCGGCGATCGCGGCGGCGGAGCGCATCACGTCCGGGTCGTGGCCGAACAGCTGCATCGACACGGGGTGCTCCTCCGGATGAATGGCGAGCAGCTCGCGCAGCGTGCGCTCGTTGCGGTGGTGAAGCGCGAAGCTCGAGACCATCTCCGAGACGGCGAGCCCGGCGCCGTGGCGGCGCGCCTGCATGCGCACGAACCAGCTCCCGATCCCCGCCAGCGGCGCAAGCAGAACGCGGTTCGCGATCTCGACGTTGCCGATCCGGAACGACGCCGTCAGCGGGGCCTGGTCACGCATTGCGCTCATGGATCAGCCTCAGCCCGGTCAGCGTCAGCAGGTCGTCGACGTCGTCGATCGTCTCGCAGAACGGCGCGATCACGGCCGCGAGCCCGCCCGTCGCGACGAACGTCGGATCGTCCTTGAGCTCCTCGGCGATCCGCCGCGAGAGGCCGTCGATCAGTCCCGCGAACCCGTACACGACCCCGGAGTGAATCGCCGCCTGGGTGTTGCGCCCGATCACCTGCTGCGGCTTCGAGAGGTCGATCCTGGGGAGCTTCGCGGTGCGCTCGGTCAGCGCCTCGGTCGAGATCTCGACTCCGGGCGCGATCACCCCGCCCAGGTAGTCGCCGCCCTCGGAGACGACGTCGAAGTTGCTCGAGGTCCCGAAGTCGACGGTGACGCAGGCGCCGCCGACACGGTCGTAGGCGGCGACCGCGTTGACGAGCCGGTCCGTCCCCAGCTCGCGCGGGTTGTCGATCTTGATCGCCATCCCGGTCTTCAGGTTCGGACCGACGATCAGGCACTCGGCGCCCATGTGGCGCATGCACATCTCCGAGTACGCGTGGGCGAGCTGCGGCACGACGGTCGAGACGATCGTCGCGTCAACCTCCTCGAGCTCGGTCCCATTGAGCCCGAGCAGGCTCGAGATCGTGATCACGAGCGCGTCGGCGGTCGCGCTCTTCTCGGTCGCAAGGCGCCAGTGCTCGGCAAGCTCCCGACCAGCGAAGAGCCCGAGGTGCGTCTGTGTGTTGCCGACGTCGGCTGCGAGCAGCACGGGGAGGAGATGCTGGCATAGGATGGGCGCCGTGGCGACGACGACGCTCTACGTGATCCCCGGCTCTCATCCGTCGATGAGCGCACGGCTGATGCTCGAGCACAAGGGCGTCGAGTACAAGCGCGTCGACCTGATGCCGGTGATCGCGAAGGGCGCCGTCAGGGCGATGCGGTTCCCCGGCAACACCGTCCCGGCGCTGAAGATCGACGACCGCCGGATCCAGGGCTCGACCGAGATCGCCCGCGAGCTCGACCGCCTGCGGCCCGAGCCGCCGCTGTTCCCCGGCGACGCCGAGCGCCGCGTCGCCGTCGAGGAGGCCGAGCGCTGGGGCGACGAGGTGCTGCAGTCGATCGCGCGGCGGATCACCTGGAACGGGATCGATCGCGACCGCTCCGCGATCGGCGAGTACGCCGAGGGCGCGAAGCTCGGGATCCCGATCGGCCTCGCGACGAAGACCGCTGCGCCGATCATCGCCGCCTCGAAGCGCTTCAACGACGCCGACGACGCCCACGTCCGCGCCGACCTCGCGGCGCTGCCCGGGGCACTCGACCGAATCGACGACTGGATCGCAGACGGCGTGCTCGACGGCGAGACGCTGAACGCGGCCGACTTCCAGATCGGGGCCAGCATCCGCCTCCTGATGACGATGGACGACCTCCGCCCCGCGATCGAGGACCGCCCCGCCGGCGAGCTCGCGATGCGCGTCGCGGCGAGCTTCCCCGGCCGCGTCGCGCCGGTGATGCCGAGCGCGTGGCTCGAGCCGCTGCGCGAGACCGTCGCGGCGCGCGGCTAGCGCTCTTCCGGCATCCCCACCCGCTCGACGCGCTGTCCAGGCCCGAGGCCGGCGAGCAGGTCGGCGAGGCGCGTGCCGTCCGGCAGCGCGAGCTCCGGGTCGAGCTCGAGCAGGGGGACGAGCACGAAGCGCCGGGTCGAGATCTCGGGGTGCGGAATCGTCAGGCGCTCGGTCTCGAGCTCGACGTCGCCGAGCAGCAGCAGGTCGACGTCGATCGGACGCGGGGAATGGCGGGGCGCGTCGAGCACGCGGCCGGCTTCGAGCTCGACCGCCTTGCAGGCGTCGAGCAGCTGCGCGGGGTCGAGATCCGTCCGCACGCGGGCGGCGGCGTTGAGGAAGTCGGGCTGGTCGAGGACCTCGCCCACGGGCTCGGTCTCGTACAGCGACGACGCGGCCTCGACCTCGACTCCGTGCTCGTCGAGCGCAGCGATCGCGCCGCTGATCCCGCCCTCGCGATCGCCGAGGTTCGACCCGAGGCCGAGGTAGCCGGTCCGCGCCACGGCGGGCTCAGACGTCGTCGCCGGAGTCCTCGCGGGCGCCGGAGCGCTCGTGGACGACCTCGACCGCGACCTCCTCGGCGGCGATCGGCAGCGGCGGCTCCGGCTTCGCCGCCCGCACCCGCGCCGTCTCGCAGCCGAAGCGCTCCATCAGCCGCTCGCCGACGACCTGGCACAGACGCTCGAGCGTGCGATAGCTGCGCTCGGTCGCGGCGAGGGCGACGATGTCGCACACCTCGGAGTAGTCGACCGTGTCCTCGAGGCGATCGGTGAGCACCGCGTCGCAGTCGGGGACGTCGAACGTGAGGTCGAACTCGAGCCGCTGCCCGACCTCCTGCTCGGCGTCGGTCGCGCCGTGGTGGGTGTAGATCGAGAGCCCGCGGATCTCGATCTCGACGCTGGATTCGGTGCCGTTGCCCTCAGTCTCCATCGGCGGAACGTTACGCAGGTATGCGCTATTGACGCTCACCAAGCACGGCGGTCGCGACCGTGAGCGCCTCGCGGACGGCGCGCACGTCGTGGACGCGGAAGACCTCGGCGCCGGCCGCGAGCGCGAGCACGTTCGAGGCGACCGTGCCCCCGAGGCGCTCGTCGACCTCGCGGCCGGTGATCTCGCCGATGAAGCTCTTGCGCGAGGTCCCGATCACGATCGGGCGCCCGAGCTCGCGCAGCTCGCCGAGCCGCCGCAGCAGCTCGAGGTTGTGCTCGACCGTCTTGCCGAAGCCGATCCCGGGGTCGATCCAGATCCGCTCCTCGCTCACCCCGGCCGCGCGCGCGGCCTCGATCCGCTCGGCGAGAAACGCGCGCACGTCGGCGACGACGTCACCGTAGCTCGGGCTCTCCTGCATCGTCCGCGGCGTTCCCTTCATGTGCATCAGGACGACGCCGCAGCCGCGCTCCGCGCACAGAGTCGCCATCTCAGGGTCGGTGCGCAGCGCACTGACGTCGTTGACGATCTCGGCCCCGGCGTCGAGCGCCGCAGCGGCGACCGTGGCCTTCGAGGTGTCCACGGAGACGCTCGCGCCGTCGGCTGCAAGCGCCTCGATCACCGGGCCGACGCGCCGCAGCTCCTCGTCCGCGTCGACCGCCTCGGCCCCGGGGCGCGTCGACTCACCGCCGACGTCGAGGAGGTCGGCGCCGTCGTCGAGCAGCAAGCGCCCGTGCTCGATCGCGCGCTCGGGATCGAGGAAGCGCCCCCCGTCGGAGAACGAGTCCGGGGTCACGTTGACCACCCCCATCATCTCGACCATCCGCGCGAGTATGCCCCGAAGCCGGGTCGCGCCGTCGCCACACGCGCCGACACCGGGTCGGGCCGCGGTCGACGCTAGTAGCTCGGCGGGCGACCGTACTGGTGGGTCATGCCACGGCGAATCGCGTGGATTCGCAGCGCCTCCCCCGGCGCCGCCACGGCTCGATAGGACCCCGCGTGAAGGCGGAAGGTCCGCCTGCCCCGGCGGCTGAACTCGGTCACAAGCGGCTGGGAGCCCCATGAGATCAGCCACGATCCGTCGCCGTAGCGGCGAGCGGAGCCGCAGCAGAAGCTGGATGGCACCTCCGGGTCGGTGATCTGCTGGACGAGCGTCGCCGTACCCGCCGCGCGGTCGATCCGGTAGCGCACCGCGCGCGGGGCCCGGCCGAGGTCGGTGTCGTTGTCGTGCACCGTGATCGTCCCGTCGCTCAGCTGGCGGGCGTCGTGCTGACCGCCGAGCGGGTAGTCGCCGTACGGGTCATCGCGAACCTCGAGGCTCTTCGAGGTCCGCGTTCCGCCCAGCTTCCAGATCACGTTCCCCGTCCGCTTGTCGATCTTGTAGACGGAGTCGGTTTGGCGCATCGAGATGATCAGCGCGTGCTTGCCCGCGGGCTCAACGGAGTTCAGGTGGTCGATGTCCGTCAGGTCGCTCATGAAATTGAAGTCCCACCAGCGGCTGGGGGTCTCGTCGAGACCGATGTGATCCGTGCTGTCCCATCTCCACACGAGGCGGCCCCTGTGGTCGATCTGCTCGATCACGTCGTCGAGCACGGTTGCGTCCGCGCTGCCTCCGTAGGCGCTCAGGTCGACGTGCTCCCGCGGCTGGTAGGAGATCAGCAGGAAGTCGCCGTTGGGGAGCCTCTGGAGGTCGTGGATGTCGGTGCTGCCGCCGACGGCTTGGACGACCCGGTCCACCTTCCCGCCGAGCGAGCGGATGCGATAGCCGCTCGACTGGAGCGGCCCGTTGCCGCCGATGTCCGTCGTTGAAACGTTGTAGGCAACGCGCCCGTCGCGGAGCACCTTGCCGTCCAGGACGCCGCTCGAGGAGCCGTGCCACCACACCGGGACGCCGGCGCGGTCGAAGATGACGACGTAGTTGCGAACGGTGACGACGTAGAAGTGATGCTTCGGCCTTCGAAGCCGATCGAAGTTCCAGGCTGGGAAGTCCGGCGGCAGACAGCGAACGTGATAGCGGCTGATCTCGCCGCGACGCTTCAGCGACACGGTGAAGGCCTGGTTGGCCGAGACCGCGACGCTGCGCGAACGCGATGATCGGATCACCCGCCCGTCGACGGACACGGAGCCGTGCGGCGCCGAGGGGGCCGAGACCCCGACGGTGGAGCCGTCGCAGCGCGCGGTGTAATCGTGGATCCCGGGTGAGAACGTCGGTGAGATCGCGGGATCGGTCTTGAACGCGACCTTCGCCTCGGCCCCGGAGGGCGCGAACAGCGGCAGCAGCGCCGCGAGCGAGAGCACGATCAGATGCGGAACCGGAACCCTGGCCCTGCCCCGGCGTCGCATCGTCCTACCCCGCTCCATGCGCCCTCCGTTTCCCCTGTGATCTCGGTGTCGGTTCCCGGCTACCGGCTTCTCGGCTACCCGCTTCTCGACCAAACTAACAGCGTCCGAGTCGGCGAGTTGCGCTTCCGCGGCGAAGGTTCGGGCTGTACGTCACCCGGCTGAGCGAAGCGGCTAAGTCTCGTCGGCGCGCATCTCCGCGCTGCCGCCGGCGAAGCCGGGGCGCGGGCGGGGAGACGGCCGCGGGCCCTCGCGCTGCGGGCGCTCGGCATGCGGCTCGGGCTCGGGCTCGGGTGTCTGCGGCTCCTCATCGGCGGGGAAGACCTCACCCTCGTCCTTGCCCGCGAGCAGCTGCTCGAACTCGTCGCTGTTGATCGTCTCGCGCTCGAGCAGGATCTTCGAGATCCGGTCGAGGCCCTCGCGGTGCTCGGTGAGGATGTCCTTCGCGGTCTGGTGAGCCTCCTCGACAACGCGGCGGATCTCGTCGTCGATCTCGCGCGCGATCTCGTCCGAGTAGTCGGGCTCGGAGCTGAACTCGCGGCCGAGGAACGGCTGGCTGCGATCGTGCCCGAACACGCGCGGGCCGAGCCGCTCGGACATCCCGTAGCGCATCACCATCTGCTTCGCGGTCTCGGTCACCTTCTCGAGGTCGTTCGCGGCGCCGGTGGTGATCTCGCCGAACACGATCTCCTCCGCCGCGCGACCCCCGAGCGTCATCCCCATCGTGTCGGCGAGCTCGGAGCGCGTGGTCAGGAACTTGTCCTCGGTCGGCAGCGAGATCGTGTAGCCCAGCGCCTGGCCGCGGCTGATGATCGAGATCTTGTGCACCGGGTCGCAGTTCGGCAGCACGTGGCCGACGATCGCGTGCCCGAGCTCGTGGTATGCGGTGATCAACCGCTCCTTCTCCGACATCACGCGGCTCTTCTTCTCGGGGCCGGCGATCACGCGCATGATCCCCTCCTCGAGCTCGTGCATCGTGATCTCGCGCTTGCTCGAGCGGGCTGTCAGCAGCGCCGCCTCGTTGATCAGGTTCGCGAGGTCGGCCCCGGTGAAGCCGGGGGTCTGGCCGGCGAGCGCGTCGAGGTCGATGTCCTTGGCCAGCGGCTTGCCGCGGGTGTGGACCTCGAGGATCTGCTTGCGGCCCTTGCGGTCGGGACGGTCGACGACGATCTGGCGGTCGAAGCGGCCCGGGCGGAGCAGCGCGGGATCGAGGATGTCGGGCCGGTTCGTGGCCGCGATCAAGATGATGTTGTCCTTCATCTCGAACCCGTCCATCTCGACGAGGAGCTGGTTCAGGGTCTGCTCGCGCTCGTCGTGTCCGCCGCCCATCCCGGCGCCGCGGTGGCGCCCGACGGCGTCGATCTCGTCCATGAAGATGATGCAGGGGGAGTTCTGCTTCGCCTGCTCGAAGAGGTCGCGAACGCGGCTCGCGCCGACGCCGACGAACATCTCGACGAAGTCCGACCCCGAGATCGAGAAGAACGGCACGCCCGCCTCGCCGGCGACCGCGCGCGCGAGCAGCGTCTTGCCGGTCCCCGGGGGACCGTAGAGCAGCACGCCCTTGGGTATTCGCGCCCCCAGCGACTGGAACTTCTTCGGGTTCTCGAGGAACTCCTTGATCTCCTGGAGCTCCTGGACGGCCTCGTCTGTGCCCGCGACGTCGCGGAACGTGATCTTCGGCGCGTCGACCGACATCCGCTTCGCGCGCGACTTGCCGAAGCTCATCACCTTCGAGCCGCCGCCCTGCATCTGGTTCATCAGGAAGACCCAGAAGGCGAAGAAGAGGATGAACGGGAGCACGTAGGTGAGCAGCGAGAGGATGCTCGAACCGCCCTTGCCCTCGACGACGTATGTGACGTCGTTGCGCTGGAGGCGGTTGACCAGGGACTGCTCGAGGTTGTCGGGGTAGCCGGTCGAATACTGCTTGCCGTCCGCCTGCTGGACGTCGAGCGTGTTGTCCTTCGTGTTGAAGGTGACCTTGTCGATCGAGTCCGGGTTGCTGTCGATCTGCGAGTAGAACTCGCTGAAGGTCGGGTTCTCCTGCTGCTGGCCCGGGCTGATCAGCTGGTGGGCGAAGAACGCCAGCACGACGACGATCAGAAGCGGGAACCAGGCGCTCTTGAAGAACCGTCTCATTTTCGTAGCTCTACGGGGTCGGCGGCATCGGCGGGTGTCTTGTGTCCCTAGCCACCGAAATTCAGCGTACCAGGGGTATCTACGTGCCCAGGCACGGGTTGTCTCACATACGGCCGCGCGGGCGGTGGGGACCTCACTTGTCCAAAACGGCCACGTAGCGAAGGTTGCGGAACCGCTCGCCGTGGTCGAGGCCGTAGCCGACGACGAACCGATTCGGGATCTCGAACCCGACGTAGCGGATCGGATTCTCGACTCGGCGCCGCTCGGGCTTGGTGAGCAGGGCGCAGACCTCGAGCGAGCTCGGGTTCCGCGCCCTCAGGTTGCGCAGCAGGTAGTGCAGCGTCAGCCCCGAATCGATGATGTCCTCGACGATCAGCACGTCGCGGCCGTCGATCGACTCGTCGAGGTCCTTGAGGATGCGGACGACGCCCGATGAGTCCGTGGCGGACCCGTAGCTCGACAGGGCCATGAAGTCGATCTCGGCGTCGATCGCGAGGTGGCGCATGAGGTCGGCCATGAAAAGGACCGCGCCCTTGAGGATCCCGACGATCAGCAGGTCGCGGCCCTCGTAGTCGGCGCTGATCGTCTCCGCGAGCTCGCGCACACGGCGGTCGAGCTCCTCACCGGAGATCAGGACCTCCCCGACCGAGCCCTTATCGGCGCCGGTCATTCGTTCAGCTTCGCGCGCAGAACGGCGACCTCGCCGCTCGCAGGGCCGAGGCGAAACTCCTCGGAGACGGCGACCCCGGCGACCCACGCGACGCGCCCGCCCGCCTCGACGACGGGAAGCCGGTGGCGGAGCGAGCGCGGCACCTTGCGGTCCGAGAACAGGTCCTGAAGCGTCTTCGTCCCGTGCATTCCGAGCGGCTGGATCCGGTCCCCGTCTCGCCACGAGCGCACGACGAGCTCCTCGCCGAGCATCCCGGCGTCGAGCGTCGCGAGCTCGGGCCCGGCCGGTTGCACCGGCCCCCCGCGGAGCTCGGCGCGGACCTCCCAGTCGCCGAACCGGCAGCTCCCCGGCACCGGTAGGCGCACCGGGTCGGGCACGGCCTCGGGCTCGAGCGCGAATCGGATCAGGCCCTGCTCGCAGACCGCGCGCACGCCGCCGCCGAGGTCGATCTCCCCGCCCTCGGGATCGCGTGCGAGCCGCCAGACATCGGCCGCGCGGCCGCGTCCGAGCGCGACGTCGCGCCCGGTCGTGCGCTCGGCGAGCGCCCGCAGAGCGAGCCTCCGAAGCGCGGGATCGGCCTCGGCGAGCTCGGCGACCCGGACCGCAACCGCGCCCGACCCGGCCCCGGCCTCGGTCAGCAGGTGGTCGGCGAGCTCATCGAGCAGCCTCCCCTCCTCGGCGAGCTCGGCGCGGGTCTCGGCGATGTTGCGCTCCGCGGCGGGGTTGATCTCGCGCAGAGCGGGGACTACGTCGGAGCGGATCCGGTTGCGCGCGAAGCGCGGATCGTCGTTGGTCGGGTCGTCGGCGAACGGCAGACCCGCCTCGGCCGCGAGCCGCCGCGCCGTCGGGCGGTCGATCCCGAGCAGCGGGCGGATCACCCTCCCGCTTCTCGCCGCGAGTCCGAGCATGGCCCGCCGGCCTGGGGACGCGGCGAGCCGGTAGAGCAGCGTCTCGGCGAGGTCGCTGAGCGTGTGCCCGGTCGCGACCCAGTCGCTCCCGGTGCGCTGGCGCAGCCGCTCCGCCGCCAGGTAGCGCGCCTCGCGGGCCGCGGCCTGCATGTTCCCCTCGCGAAGCTCGGGGCGCTCGACGCGGAGGTCGATGCGGAGCGCCGCGCACAGTCCGCGGCAGGTCTGCTCGTCCGCGTCGGCGCTGTCGCGGAGCCGGTAGTTGATGTGGAGCGCGTGGATGTTGGGGCGTCCGCAGAGCTCGGCGAGCCCGGCTGCGAGGCCGGCGGAGTCGGGGCCGCCGGAGACGAGCACGACCCCGCGCGAGGACGCCGGGACGAGCCCGCTCTCGTTCACGACCCGCGCCAGCGCCCGCACCGCGTCCTGCGTCACCATCGAACCAGCACCATCGGCACGGGCGATCTTACGAGCCCACTAGGTCGGTGAAGGGCGCGCCGTGAACAGCTCCGCCGGAGCCGGAAAGCCCTTCAGCTCGACCTCGCCGATCGGATCGAACTCGAGGTAGTCCGAGCCGCCGATCTCGTCGACCGCCGAGCGGCTGACCAGCACCTCGCCGCCGATCGCCCGCGCGACGACGCGGTGGGCGAGGTTCACGTGGGTCCCGAAGTAGTCGCCGTCTCTATATACGGCGACCCCGTAGTGGATCCCGACCCGCGGCTGGGGACGTTCCTGGAACAGGCCGAGGAAGCCGACCGCCCATTCGGTCAGCGTCACCGGGTCCGGCGAGACGATCATCACCTCGTCGCCGATCGTCTTCACGATCGTCGCCTCGGCGGGCAGCGTCGCCTCGACCGTCTCAACGAAGCGCTCGACGAGGTCGAGCGCCTCCTCGTCGCCCTCCTCCTCGGTGTAGCGCGTGAACCCGGTCAGATCGACGAAGCAGAACGTCATCGTGACCCGGCCTGTTTCGTCCTCGCCGCCGAGCGCGGACTCCATGTGGCCGATCACGTCCTGCTCTATGTAGAAGCGCAGGTAGCGGGTGTGGATGTACTCCATCAGCGGCCCCGCGAGCGGGAGCAGGTCGCCCGCCAGCCCCTCCATCTCCTCCGCCATCTCCAGCGCCGGAACGCCCTCGCGGATCAGCGGCTCGTGGACGAAGAGGTGGAACAGCCGCACCTCAGCCTCGGCGACCGCGCGCAGCGAGCGGGCGTAGACGCGGACGAGCTGGAGGAACGCGATCAGTGGAAAGCCGCTCGCGAGCACCTTCGAGATCTGCTCCATCGCCGCTGTGTCCTGGCGCGTCAAGGCCGCCTCGTGTGCGGTCGGGGTTCCGAGCAGGGCCATCATCCGCTCGATCAGCTCGGGCTCGAGCTCCGCCTTCGCCGCCGCCTCCTCGAGCGGCACCTCGCGGGCCGGGCTCGGGAGCAGCTCCTCGACGGCGCCGAACGACAGCCGTCCGTCGGCGACCGCGTCGCGGAGCGAGGCGAGTGAGTGCCCACGCTCGCGCATCCGCGCGACGACGCGCGCCTGAGCGGCGGCGGTCGCGGTCCACTCCTCGCCCTCGATCGGGATCACGTCCTCCCGCGCCCACCGCGTCAGCGTCGGGATCGAGACGCCCGAGCGCCTCGAGGCCTCCTCAATTGAAATCAGCTCATCGGCCACGTTCGTACTCTGCCGTGCCCGGCGGACCCGATGCGTCGCGCCGCCATGTGTGAAAGGTGACGGGTGGGCCCCCCGGCCCAACAAGGAGCGACGGGGAACTCGCCCCGTCGCCCGCGGGCTAGCGGCCCGCTGCGTAGGCCGTCGGCGCGCTCGCGCCACGCGGGTGGCCGCTCTCGGCCCCAGTCGCCGGAGGGCGGACGGGCGACCCGACCCACTTTCGGCCTGCTGAGATCTTTGGTCGCCGGAGCTTACGCCCGCCGCGGCGAAGATTCAAAGAGAATCGGGGCGCGCTCAGCCGACGAGCAGATGCGGGTAGCGCTCGCAGAGCACCCGCCGGTAGGGCTCGATCAGCAGCCGCGCGGCGGGCAGATACAGAAGCGCGCAGCGCGCGTCGCCCTTCGTCTTGATCTCGCCGCGGGCGATCGCGATCGGGACGCTGGCCTTTCCCTGCAGCCACCGGTTCGCGATCGCCGAGTCCATCTTCAGCTCCAGCTTCGGCTTCGGCGCCCCACGCGACTCGAAGCTCCACTCGATGTGGTGGTCGGGGTCGTCGCTGGCGCAAACGTTGAGCGTGATCCCAAGGTCGGCGCAGACGAGCCGCATCCGCAGGTCGGCGGCGCGGACGAGCGGCCCGACCTTCTCGTCGAGGTCGACCTCGGTCAGCGCCGCGCCGAGCACGTCGCGCATCTCGTCCGCGGAGCTGAATCGCACCAGCGGCGCGCGCGAGGCCGGGCTCGTGATCGATGTCGCCACTGATCCCTCGATGGCGGCCAGCTTACATACCAGGCGAGGCTCGGAGCAACCGTCACAACCTGACGCGGGCGAATCGCCGCGACTAGAGGAACGCCGACCCGCGCGCGACGAGGTTCTCGTACAGCATCTCCTGGACCGTCTCGCGGACCCGCTCCGAGAGCTCGAACACGAGCCGGCGGTCCTCGGCGTCCTCGGGGCCATGGCCCGAGAGGTCGATCGGCTCGCCGAACTCCATCCGCCACTTCGACGGCAGCGGGACCAGCCCCAGCGGTCCGAGCAGCGGGAAGGTCGGCGTGATCGGGACGAACGGCGCTCCGATCAGCCGCGCCAGCGGGCCGCTCTCCGCGAGCTTCGGATAGATCTCCTCGGAGCCAACGATCGCGACCGGGACGATCGGCGAACGGGTGCGAAGCGCGACCTCGATAAACCCCCCGCGCCCGAACCGCTGCAGGCGGTAGCGCTGCGAGAACGGCTTCCCGGTCCCCTTCACCCCCTCCGGGAACGCGATCACGAGCTGATCGCGTTCGAGCAGCGAGGTCGCGTTCTCGGGCTTCGCCGGGACGCCGCCGACGCGGCGCATGAACGCGCTCAGATAGGGGAGCACGAACGCCCAATCGAGAACCATGAACCGGGTCCAGCGGTGCGCGGGGTGCTGCTCGCGGATCGCGACCGCCGCCATCGAGGCGTCAAAGGGAAACAGCGAGCCGGCGTGGTTTGCGACGAGCAGCGCGCGGCCGGCGGCGGGGACGTTCTCGACCCCGGTCGCGTCGACCCGCCAGTAGCCGTCGAAGAGGAATTCGAACAGTGGGCGAACCGCCTCGGCGAACTGCTCGTCGAACCCCCAGGGATCCTCGGCGTACTCGCCGCGCAGCCGCCGAGCCGCGCCCTCGAACCGGGCCCGCAGCCGCGCCGGCAGCTCCGCCGCCGCGCGCTCGGCGGCGCCAACCGGATCGATCCCACCGTCGATCTCGGAGCGCATCAGGCGCAGGAAGTCGGAGAGGAGATCGGCGCCGCGGTCCGTCGGCTCAGCGGCCACCGCTCACCTCGGCGCCAGCCGGTCGGCAATCGTCCCGGGGCCCGGGACCGGGACGACCTGGCGGCTCCGCGCCGCGCGGGCGAAGTCCTCGATTGCGCCCGCGGCGTCGAAGATCGGCTCGTAGCCGAGCGTCTCCCGGAGCCGGGTGTTGTCGACCCCGCGCCCGTAGCGGAGCATCCGCACCCCGTCGTCGTATGCGCCGCCGATCCCGAGCCGCCGCCCGAGCTCGATGAGCGCCGGGGAGAACAGCGGGTGCGGGACGCCGAACGTCGGCTTGGCCGCGATCCGCAGGATGTGGCTGAGCGAGATCGCGCCCGAGGGCGCGACGTTGACGGCACCCCGCACGGGCTCGTGAACCGCGGCCTCGAGCGCCCCGGTCGCGTCGCGCGAATGCACGAATTGGAGCCGGGGGTCGAATCCGAGCTGGGTCGGGACGACCGGCAGCCGCAGGTAGCGGACCAGCGGCGTGTCGATGTCGGGGCCGATCTCGGGCTGGAAGCGGAGCATGCACGCGGTCACGTCCGGGTGGCGGCGGGAGAAGTTCTCGAAGTAGCGCTCGAGCTCACCGACGTCGCGCTGGAAGCGGGTCTTGAGCGGATAGCGGCGCGTCATCTCCTCGGTGAAGAACAGCGGCGCCGCCCCCTCGCAGCCGTAGATCGCCGCCGAGCCGCGAACGACGACGCTGCGCAGCGAGGAGGTGCGCTCGCACGCCGCGAGCAGCTGCAGGGCCCCGATCACGTTGATGTCGTGCAGCGAGTGGTCGGGCTTGCCGGGAGCCGGGTACCAGAGGAACCCGCAGTGGACGACGGTGTCGGCGTCGGTACTCGGAAGCAGCCTCGAGAGCACCGGGCTTCTGACGTCGGCCTCGATGAACTCCGTTCGTTCGAGATCGCCGGCGGGAGGCTCGGTGTCAATCCCGGCGATGAACTCGACGCGGTCGTCGCGCTCCAGCCGCCGGGCAAGCTCGAGCGCCCAGTGGCTCGAGATCCCGGTGATGACGATCCGGCGGCGGCGCGCCATCCCTAACCCTCGACTCCACCCTTACCCTTTGGCCCCTGCTCCGATTTCCCGAGCTCCGCCTCGATCTCGACGAGCCGGCCCTCGAGGCTCTCGATCCGGGCGGCGATCGCGCGCACATCCTCGCCGCGCGCGAGCCGCATCCCCTCGATCGCCTCGACGACCTTCGAGGTCAGCGCCGCCGAGGCCTCGCGCGCCTCCTGGCCGCGGCGCGACATCTCGCGGCGAGCTTCGTCCCCGCGCCGCGTGACCTGGTCGACGACCTCCGCCGCGCGCTCGCGAGTCCCGGCCGCCGACCCCGCGGTCGCCTCGAGGGTGCGCTCGATCGCCGTCCGCAGCGCCTCGGTGATCCCGCCGTCGTCGGCGGCGTCATCGGCGCCGTCATCGTTTTTGGACTGCTCTGCCACGGCGAGAACAGCTTAGGCTGCGGCACCCGCCGCCGTCGCCGGGGCCCCCCACCGGCGCTTGCGTATCCTCGCGCCGGTGCCAATCCACCTGCGCCCGAGCGCGCCGATCGCCGCCGACGCTCTGCTCCCCGGCGACCCCGGGGCGGCGCTGGCACTCGCCCAGGAGATCCTCACCGAGCCGCGGATGAGCAACCACAGTCGCGGGCTCTGGGGCTACCACGGCCGCACGCCGGACGGGGGCGAGCTGACAATCCAGGCGACGGGCATCGGCGGGCCAAGCGCCGCGATCGTGCTGCACGAGCTCGCCGGGCTCGGGGTCGAGCGCGCGATCCGCGTCGGCGAATGCGAGGCGCTCGACCCCGGGCTCGAACCCGGCGCTGAGATCGTCGCGTCCGCGGCGATCGCGATCGACCGCGGCGCGGAACCGCTCGAGCCCGAGCCGGGAATCGAGGCCGATCCCGAGCTCACGGCCGGGCTGTCCCGCGGGCTGGGGCCCGCCGCACCCACCGGGGCCGTGGCGAGCAGCGGCGACTTCTACGCGATGCCGATCCCGGGCCGGCTCGGTCCTGGAGCGCTCGCGTTCGACCTCGAGACCGCCGCCGTCCTGGCGACGGCGGACCGGCTCGGGATCCGAGCCGGGTGTGCGCTCGGCGTCGCCGGCGCCGCAGGTGCCCATCCCGATGCGATTGGGGACGGGGCGCGGGCCGACGACGACGCGCTCGCGGCGACGACGCTGCGGATCGGCCGCGTCGCGGCGGCGGCGCTCGCTCAGTCCCGCTCGGGGACCGGGAACCGGGCCTGACCGGAGGAGACCTCGCCGCTCGAGCCGGAGGAGCCGACCTCCTTTGCGAGCTCGACGACGTCGGCGGCGATTCGGTCGAGCCGGTCCTCGACCGCCTCGAGCCGCTCGGAGAGCCCGCGGATGCGGCGCTCGAGCCGGTCGATGTCGGTCGCCGAGGGAAGGTTGAGCGCGCCGATCGCCTGGCGCTGCGCGTTCAGCGCCCGCTCGCCGGCGCCGAGAGCGGCGACGAGCGCCTGGTTGAAGACCGGGTTTTCGAGCAGGCCCTGGGCGACGTCCGCGAGCGCCTCCTCGCCCCGCTCGACGAATCCCTTATCCGGCTCCCGTGCCGACTCCGGCTGCGGCTTCCGCTCGGGCTGGTGCAGGCTTTCCACCCGGTCGACTCCTCTCGATCCTCGCGACTCGGCGGCCAGCGTAACAGGGGTCCGCGGCACCCTCCCGCTCCCTAACCCTTGAGCGCGAGTCGAGGCAGCGGCGTCGGTTCGTGCGCCGCCGCCGACGCGTCGCCGCGCGGGGTCGCCGGGCTCGCTGCTTGCGGTTCGGTCCGCAGCGTCGGGGTACGGTTCCAGTGGCGCGGAACGCGTCTCTTAAGGCCGGTTCAAGATTGCATTGGTGTTATCGAACAAGTAGGTTTCGCGTGCCTGCGGGCGGGTGGATCTCGACTATCGGGAGGAGAGTCCTCACCCTCGTCGCGGGCAAGGACCGGCAAGGATGAGACACAGGCTCTTGGTAACCCTTGGACTCGCCGTCCTGGCGGCGGTTTCGGTTGCCGGGGTCAGCGCCAGTGGCGCCTCGGTGCTCGGCAACGACGGGAGCGCGGTGACGATCCAGCTGCCCGGCGGTCAGAGCGTGACGCAGCTCCTGACCGGGCAGTGCCTCGACGGCAAGGACAACGACTCCGACGGCCTCATCGACCAGAACGACCCGAACTGCCTCCAGCCCCCGTTCAACAGCGAGAGCGGCACATCCGGCGGCGGCGGGACGACGACCCCCGGGGGCACGACGACCAACCCCGGCACAACGACGACGACCCCCCCAGGCGGCACCTACAAGCCTCCGAGCGGCGGCGGCCATGGCGGGGGCCATGGCGGCGGGAACGGGAACGGGAACGGTCACGGCCACGGCAACAACGGCGGCGGCGGCGTCCGCGCCGGTGGAAATCACATGCCGCACAAGCCGACCCGCAAGCCGGACGGCAAGCCGACTAACGCCAACCCCAGCCTCAGCGTAGGCGGCCTCGGCCCGGCCCCGATCGGGGTCCCGAACTTCATGATCGACCAGTTCACGATCCCGCCGTTCCTGCTCCCGATCTATCAGGCCTGCGGAACCCAGTACGGGATCCCGTGGGAGGTGCTCGCGGGGATCAACAAGATCGAGACCGCGTTCGGGACCAACCTCAACGTCTCTTCGGCGGGCGCGGTCGGGTGGATGCAGTTCATCCCCTCGACCTGGAGGACGTACGGGGTCGACGCCAACAACGATGGCCGCAAGGACCCTTACAACCCGGTCGACGCGATCTGCGCCGCGGCCCGCTACCTGAAGGCAGCCGGCGGCGATAAGGACCTGCGAACCGCGATCCTGGCCTATAACCACGCCAACTGGTATGTCGACGAGGTCCTGCTCTACGCCCGTCAGTACGGCAAGCTGCCCGACGATCTCGTCGGCTCGCTGACCGGTCTCACCGAGGGCGACCGCTTCCCGGTTGCAGCGAAGTCGCGCTACGCCGACGACATCTCGGAGTCGGCGCTGGCGAAGAAGGCGAAGAAGCGCGGCGGCACCGGCAACGTTGCCGACGTCGTCAGCTCGTCCTCGAACCGCACCGGGATCAACATCTACTCGAGGCGGAACGCCCCGGTCGTCGCGGTCAACGACGGCACGATCAAGGACATGGGCCACAGCAAGGCCCTGGGCAACTTCATCGTCCTCGAGGACAGCTACGGCAACCGCTTCACCTACGCGCAGCTCGGCAAGCTCGCGAAGGTCTACCCGGTCCCGAAGCAGCACAAGCTGAAGGCGAGCGACTTCAAGCTCGTGACGCCGAACGACAAGAGCCCGAACGCGCCGGCGAGCAGGACGAGCACGAACAGCAAGGGGGTCAAGCAGGCTCAGGAGTCGGAGTCGGCAGGCGGCAAGGGCGCGAAGGCGGCGGCGAAGCACGTCGCCGCGAAGCACCGCTCCGCGGCCAAGGGGAGCTCCGGCGGCGGCTCGTCGAGCTCGAACGCGGGCGCCTCGTCGCGGCTGCGGCTCTACGCGTTCCCGAGTCGCGCCCCCAAGGGCGCTCGCTCGGATCTCTCAGGCCAGCTCGACCAGGTGCTGGGCCAGCGGATGCCCGGCTACAACACGGTCCGCAACTACCTCGGCGACACCCTCGACCTGAACAAGAAGAACGCCGAGGCGAAGCCTCTGCGCAAGGGCGCGAGGGTCAGCGCCGGGACCGTCCTCGGTCGGATCGGCAAGACCGACAAGCTCGCCCCGCACCTCCACTTCGAGATTCAGCCGGCCGGCAAGAAGTCCCCGAAGATCGACCCGAAGCCGATCCTCGACGGATGGCAGCTGCTCGAGTCGACGGCGATCTACCGCGCCAACGGCAAGAATCCGTTCGCGGGCATCGACGTCGGCCAGGTGCTGCTGATGTCGCAGACCCAGCTCGAGAAGCGCGTCCTCTCCGACCCCGACCTCTCGATCTACTCATGCGGCCGCAACGACATCCGCACCGGCCAGATCGACCGCCGGGTGCTGGCGACGATGGAGTACCTCGTCGCGAAGGGATACCGGCTCACGATCACCTCGCTGAAGTGCGGCCACAGCTACCTGACGACCTCGGGCAACGTCTCCGAGCATACGACCGGGGACGCGATGGACATCGCCCAGGTGAACGGAATCCCGATCCTCGGGCACCAGGGCAAGGGGACGATCACCGAGGCCGTGATCAGGGACCTGCTCCAGCTTCAGGGCCCGATGCAGCCGCATCAGATCATCTCGCTGATGGACCTCGGCGGGCCGTCGTTCGCGCTCCCGGACCACTACGACCACATCCACGTCGGGTTCTACCCGCAGGCCGGCTCGAACGCAAAGCGCAAGCAGTTCTCGCAGGTCCTGAAGCCCGATCAGTGGAAGCGACTGATCAAGCGGATCTCCCAGATCCGCAACCCGAAGGTCCCGACGGGAACGTCGAAGTACGCGCTGCCGGCCGGCAAGTCGGGCAAGCACGGCGGCAAGTACGGCGACTAGCCCCTGACCAGCCCGCACTTCCCCTTTGCGCAGCTCGACTTCCCCGGCGCGCTGGGGATCGCGGACGGCCGCTACCTGGTCCGCCGCGACGACGAGGCGAGCGAGGTCGTGATCGTCAACACGCTCGGCGCCGCCTCGCGGCACCGCTTCAGAGGACGCCGCGCGCGGCCGGTGAAGGGAGAGCCCGGGGCGGAGGAGCTCGAGCTGACGCGGATCACCGTCGTGCTCGCAAATGGGCTCCAGGGCACGGGCGAGGGCAAGCGCTGGCTGCAGCGCGTCGCCGCCGACTCCGACTCGATCGACGCGTTCCTCGCCGGCGCACTGCGGGTCGTCAACAAGGCCCTGCACGCCCACCGGATCGCGACCCAGGACCCCTACATCCACGAGCTCGCGCCGGCGAAGGCGGCGGCGGCCCGGGTCGGATACGGGACCGGCGACGAGCTCGCCGACGGGCGCTGGAGCGAGGCGATCGAGGTCCCGCGCCGCGATCCGAAGCGCCGCCGGGCGGAGAGCCTGCGCCCCCAGGAGCGACTGGCGGCGGCGCTCGGGGGGCACGAGCCCGTGACCGTGTACGAGACGATGCTGCTCCGGGGGCGCCTCGACCTCGACCAGGGGCGCGTCCGTGAGGCGGCGCTGCAGCTCCGAGTCGGCGTCGAGTCGCTGCTCGTCGAGCTGGCGCCGGACGCGGGCCCGGGCCAGGAGGAGGACCTGGCGAGGCTCGAGCAGGGCCGCGACGAGCTCGCCCGGGCGGCGAGCGCGGCGCTGCGCGGCGAGCTCGACGACGCGGCCGCGGCGCGGCTCGGCGAGCTGCTCGACGTCAGCGAGCGGGTCCTGCGCCGACGGCGGATCCTGAGCGAATAGCCGGGAGCATGTCCCCAGCCGGGAGGCCGCCCTCGGACGCGAAGCGGAGGGGGCGGCCGTTGATCAGATCGCGGCCAGAATGGCCGCGATCTCGTCGACGACGTCGCCGTCCATGCGCACGGCGGCGCGGTCGTCATACGGGGTCGGCCCCTGGGTGATCACCGCGACCTCGCCGCCGGCCGCGAGCGTGAGCTCGGGCAGCGCCGCCGCCGGGTGAACCTCGAGCGATGAGCCGACGCACAGCATCACGTCCGCCCCCGCCGCGAGCTGCTGGGCGTCCCTGATCGCGGCCTCCGGGAGCATCTCCCCGAACAGGACGACGTCGGGCTTGACATGACCCAGGCACATCGAGCACACCGCGACGCCGTCCTCGTCGAACAGCCCCTCGACCTCCTCCAGCGGCCAGCTGCCGCCGCAGCAGGTGCAGCTCGAGGTCGCGATCGAGCCGTGAACCTCGACCAGCCGCCGCGTCCCGGCCTTGCGGTGGAGGCGGTCGACGTTCTGGGTGATGACGCCGTCGAGCATTCCCCTGGCCTCAAGCTCGACTAGAGCCTCATGTGCGGGGTTCGGCTCGACATCGCGCAGCGACGCGAACCGCGGCCGGTAGAAGCTCCAGAACCTCGCCGGGTCGGAGCGAAAGGCGTCGATCGTCGCGACCTCCATCGGGTTGACGTTCTCCCAGATTCCCGTCCCGGGGGTGCGGAAGTCGGGGATTCCGGACGGCACCGAGATTCCGGCCCCGGTCAGCGCGACCGTGCTCGCGCTCCCCTTCAGAAGCTGAGCAAGCTCGACCGCCTTCTGGGAAATCGTCGTCGGGGTCCCGCTAATCGTCACTCCCCCTTCCAGTGCGGCCTGCGCTTGCCGAGGAAGGCCGAGATGCCCTCCTTGGCGTCCTCGCTCAGAAACGCGGCCGCGAACCCGGCCTTCTCGGCCTCGATCCCGTCGCCGAGGTCGGGCTTCGCCGAGACCTGCTTGATCTGCTGCACCGCCACCGGCGCCTGCTCGGCGAGCTTGCGTGCCCACGCCAACGCCGTGTCGAACAGCTCGTGGTCGGGGACGACGCGCTGCGCAAGCCCGTACTCCCCCGCCTCGGGGCCGGTGATCGCGTCGCCGATCAGGTTCATCTCCAGGGCCTTCGTCGGGCCGACGAGCCGCGGCAGGCGCTGGGTGCCGCCGAACCCGGGGATCAGCCCGAGCTTGATCTCCGGCTGGCCGAACAGCGCCGACTCGGCGGCTAGCCGGAAGTCGCATGCCATCGAGAGCTCGCAGCCGCCGCCGAACGCGAGCGCGTTGACGGCGGCGATCGTCGTGATCGGGGCCTCACCGAGATCGCGCAGCAGCGCGTGCCCGGTGTTGATCAGGTCGGCGCCGCCGGCCTGATCGGTCTGGGTGAACCCCTTGATGTCGGCCCCGGCCGAGAACACGACCGGCAGCGACGAGTAGACGATCAGCGAGCGGACCTCGCCCGCGTCCTTGATCCGGCGCCAGACCGTGTCGAGGTCCTGGATCACGCTCGCCGAGATCGCGTTCATCGGCGGGTTGGCGAGCCACGCGATCGCGACGTCGCCCCGCGTCTCGAGCTTCACGGTGTCGGTCTGCTCACCGTCGTCGGGCTGCGGGTAGGCATAGAAGCCCTGCCCGGACTTCAGCCCCAGCCGGCCCTGGGCGACGAGCCGCTTGATGATCCGCGGCGGCGTGAAGCGCTCGCCGTGCTTCTCCTCGAGTGCCTCGAGCTTCTCGAGCACGACGTCGAGACCGGTGAGGTCGGCCTGCCAGAACGGCGGGAACATCCCCCGCCGCGGGTCGAGGCCCGATCCCGCCATCATCCCGAGGTCGATCTCACGCGTCGATGCGACCCGCTCCTCGAGCAGCAGGCACGCCTCGACGAGCGACTTGAGCTGGAACTGCTCGATCAGCCCCTCGTCGGGGTCGGCGTCGCCCTCGAGCTGCGGCTCGCCGTCCTTGTAGAGGCCGTCGCCGCCCGACTTCGCGCCGAGCTTGCCCTCGGCGACGAGCTTCTTCATCCCCTCGTGGACGTAGAAGCGATCGCCGTATGACTCACGCAGGTGCTCGGCGACGTGCAGGATCGTGTCGAGGCCGAGGAAGTCCGAGAGCACGAACGGGCCCATCGGGGCCGCGTTCGCCTCCGTGACCTTCTCGTCGATCTTCCTGATCGACAGGCCCTGCTCCTCCTGCGCGCGCCATACCTCGCTGACGCCGGAGTTGAGGATCCGGTTGACGACGAACCCGGGAACCTCCTCGCACGTGATCGGCTGCTTGCGCAGCGTCTGCGCGAAGTTGATCGCGGTCTCGACCGTCTCCTCGGAGGTCATCTCGCCCTCGACGATCTCGAGCAGCGGCATCATCGACGCGGGGTAGAAGAAGTGGAACCCGATCGCCTTCTCGGGCCGCAGCGTCGCGTCGCCCATCTCGGTGACCGACAGCGACGAGGTGTTCGAGGCGAGGATCGCCTGCCCCCCGGTCGCCTCGTCGAGCTCGGCGAACACCTGGCGCTTGATCTCGATCTTCTCGGGCGCCGCCTCGATCACGAAGTCGACGTCGCCGAAGTCGGCGTAGTCGGTCGCGCCGGTGATCCGGCCGAGCGTCACCTCCAGCTGCTCGTCGGCCTGCTCCTGGGTCAGCTTCTCCTTCTTGACCAGGCGAGCGAGCTGCGACTTCGTCACCTCGCGGGCCTTGTCGAGGCCCTGATCGACGAACTTCTGGTCGATGTCCTTGAGGACGACTGGGATCTCGGCGGCTGCGATCACCTGGGCGATCTCGCCGCCCATCGTTCCCGCGCCTACAACTGCGGCCTTGAAGACGAACATAGCCCTCCGTTTTCGGGGTCGTGAGCGGCCGCGAAGGCTATCTGCCTGAAATCTCCTCCGCCTCGCGCCGCAGACGCTCGAGCGAGCGTACGAGCGAGCGGCGGAGCTGCGGGCGGATGAACAGCACGTCGGTGACCGGCGTCAGCAGCCCGCCCTGCGTGAGCTTGTACGTGTACGTCTGGGTGACGCTGGTCGAGTTGCCGCGGATCGCGAACCGGACCGCAAGCTGCCCCTCGCTGTACTGGTCGCGGAACTCGACCCGATGGAGCTGGCGAGGCTCGTGCACGATCACCTTCTCCTCGACCGTCCCGCGCCCCGCCGGGTTTGAGTGCCAGCGCAGGGTGCCGCCAAGGCCGGGGTAGCCCTCGGACGAGTCGACCCCGCCGAAGCCGTCGACCCACGTCGGCCACCGCTCCTGGTCGAAGTAGAGCTCCCAAACCTCGGCCGCTGGGACCGGGACCGGCATCGTCGCCTCGACCTGCGCCATCAGCCCTCCTCCGGCCCGTAGATCTCGCGCTTGATCGACGACAGCGAGCCGATCAGCGAGTCGAGGAACGGCTCGAGCTCGGCGACGAGGCGCCGGTACTCCCTGCGGCCCTCGGCGGTGATCGAGTAGTAGCGGCGCGTGCGCTTGTCGGGATGCTCCCAGCGGCCCTCGATCAGGCGCCGCGACTCGAGCTCGCGCAGCAGCGGGTACATCGTGTTCGGGTTCACCGAGACGACACCCTGGGTGATCGTCTCGATCTCCTCGATCAGCCGGTTCCCGTACGCGGGCTCGCGGGCGACGAGATGGAGCACGAGCAGCCCGAAGATGTCGCGGCGCCGCGTCTCGGCGCCGAACACGTCCGAGGGCCGGCCGCGACTGCGCCGGCGCGCCGGCGCCTCCGCCGCGCGCGCCGTCTCGGCGACGGCCTCGGCGACTTCCCTTCGCCGCTTTCGAGCCACGCCCGCGACTATATGGGGGCGCGAGGCGGGGGCTTCCGTGACGAGTCGCACGACCCGCCGCCTGCACCCGCTTTATGGTTGTCCGCGAAGTCAAACGGAGGAGCGCGAGATGGCGAACATGAACGTCACCGACCGGACCCAGTACGAGCGCGCGGACGTGGGCGACTCGCGGAGCACGAGGCTGCTCACGGCGCGCTCGAAGGCCGGGCCGGCGATCTACACGCTGCTGTGCCTGCCGCTGATCGCGGTCTTGGTCTGGTCCGTGATCGCGGGCATCCAGGGCTGGTGGCAGTGGCTCGTGCTCGGCGTGATCTTAATGACCACGATCGGGCTGATGATCGCGATCAGCCCCAAGCGTCGCGGCGCCTGAGGCGGACTCGAAGCCGCACTCGAGCGGACGCCGGCGCAGCCGGCTGATCGCGGGCTTCAGCCTGCTCGCCAGCCTGGCGCTCCCCGCGAGCGCGGCGGCGACCGAGTTTCCGGTCGCGAGCGTCGGCGATACGGGCTCGGGCACGCTGCGGCAGGCGATCACGGCCGCGAACACGAGCCCAGGGCACGACACGATCGCGATCAGCGCCACCGGGACGATCAACCTCGCGAGCCCCCTCCCCCAGATCAATCAGGACGTCGACATCGAGGGGCCGGGCTCTGACCAGCTCACCGTGCGGCGAAACGCCGGCGGCGACTACCGGGTCTTCGACGTGCTCAGCCCCGCGGTCGTCTCGATCTCGGGCCTGACGATCTCGAACGGGAGGACGACGGCGACCGGCGACGCCGGCGCGGGCGCCGGCGTCCGCAGCACCGGAGACCTGACGCTCGACCGCGTCGTCGTGAGCGCGAACAACGTCGCGGTCCTCGGCGGGACCAACGCCTCGGCCGAGGGCGGTGGGATCTTCGCCAGCGGCGCGCTTCACCTCGAGCGCAGCACCGTGAGCGGCAATGCGATAAGCGCGAGTGGCGCGACGGCCCTGGACAGCGCCCAGGGAGGCGGAGTCGACCTCGCCGGGGGCATGCACGAGATCGATGCCAGCACCGTGAGCGGCAACACCGTCTCCGCAAGCGGAGGCACCAGCTCAGGCGCGTTCGGGGGCGGGATCAGCTCAAACGGCACGACGAGTGTCGAACTCACGACGGTTAGCGGGAACGCCGTCAGCGCCGCCGGCGGCTCGCCGGTCGCGCGCGGCGGCGGCATTCAGGGGATCACCGGCCTTTCCGTCACCAGCTCGACGATCACCGCCAACCGCGCCCCCAGCCTCCCCGCCGACTTCCTCCCCGGAGCAAACGTCTCCCTCGTCGGCTCGAACACGTTCCGGAACGTGATCGTCTCCGACCCTCTCGGCGGGGCGCCGAACTGCGGCGGGGTCACCTCCGCCGGGTTCAATCTCGAGGACGGGTTCAGCTGCGGCTTCACCGAGCCCAGCGATCAGTCGGCGACGAACCCGTTCCTGGATCCGCAGCTGGCGGCAAACGGTGGGCCGACCAAGACCCACGCCCTGCTGAGCGGGAGTCTCGCCATCGACCGCGGAAACCGGTTCGGCGAGACAACCGACCAGCGCGGCCTTCCACGGCCAAGCGACTTCGGAGCGATTCCCAACGCGAGCGGGAGCGACGGCTCCGACGTCGGCGCGGTCGAGGCTCAGGACACCGCCGCGCCCGAGACGACGATCGACAAGGGGCCGAAGCACAAGACCAGGAAGCGCAAGGCGAAGCTCCGATTCTCAGCCGACGAGCCGGGATCGACGTTCGAGTGCGCGCTCGACAAGCACGCCTTCGAGGCGTGCGAGCCGCCGGTGAAGCTCAAGCGGCTGAAGCGGCGCAAGCACGTCTTCGACGTTCGCGCGACGGACCTTGCCGGGAACGTCGATCGGACGCCGGCGGTGCGAAAGTGGCGCGTCAAAAAGAGACGCCGCTGACCCGGGCGCCGGGCTACGCCGGCGTCGCCTCCTTCTGGGCCTTCTCCTCGACCTCGGTCTCCTGCTTCGTCTGGAGCTCGGTGTCGGGCGGACGCGGCGAGAGGATCTCGCGCGCGATCACGAGGCGCTGGATCTGCGACGTGCCCTCGTAGAGCTGCATGATCTTCGCGTCGCGCATCAGCTTCTCGACCGGGTACTCCTTGATGAACCCGTAGCCGCCGTAGACCTGGACCGCGTCGACGGCGATCTCCATCGCGCTGTCGGCGGCGAACCGCTTCGCGTGCGAGGCGACGAGCGTATTGCGCTGGCCCTGGTCGAGCAGCACGGCCGACTCCCAGACCAGAAGCCGCGCGGCCTCGATCTTGGTCGCCATGTCGGCGATCATGAACGCGACCGCCTGGTGCATCGCGATCGGGACGCCGAACTGGACGCGCTCCTTCGAGTACTCGCTCGCGAACTCAAACGCAGCGCGCGAGAGACCGAGGCCGAGCGCGGCGACGCCGGGCCGGGTGTGGTCCAGCGTCATCATCGCGAGCTTGAAGCCGTGGTTCTCCTCGCCGAGCAGGTTCTCGGCCGGGACCTCGACGTCGTCGAACGAGATCAGGGCGGTGTCGGAGGCACGCTGCCCGAGCTTGTCCTCCTTCTTGTCGACGCTGACGCCGTCGGCGTCACGCGGGACGACGAAGGCACTGATCCCGCGGTGGCCGGCGTCGGGATCGGTCTTCGCGTAGACGGTGTACCACGACGCGTGGCTGCCGTTGGTGATGAAGCACTTCGAGCCCGAGATCACGTACTTGTCGCCCTGCTTCACCGCGCGGGTCTTCATCCCGCCGACGTCGGAGCCGGCGTCGGGCTCGGTGAGGCAGAACGAGGCGAGCCTCGGCTCCTCAGAGAGCATGGTCAGGTAGTTCTTCTTCGTCTCCTCGGAGCCGCCGAGCACGACCGGGGTCGAGGCGAGGCCGTTGGCCATCAGCGACGTGCCGATTCCGGAGCAGCCCCAGCCCATCTCCTCCTCGATCAGGCACCCGGAGAGGAGGTCGAGGCCGGGCCCGCCGTAGGCCTCGGGCAGCTCGGCGTTCATCAGCCCGACTTCCCAGGCCTTCTCGACGATGTCCTGCGGCCAGGTGGCGTCGCGGTCGTAATCCCAGGCGACGGGACGGATCTCCTTCTCGGCGAAGTTGTGCGCCATCTCGCGCAGGTCCTTCTGCTCGTCGGTAAGCGTGAAATCAACCACTGCTGGCTCGCTCCTTAGGTCGTTGCCGGTCCGGGGCGGGTGCTCCCGGCCGGGGCCGACCGATTGACTGGTCAGTCAGCCAGGGACAGAGAATAGCGCCGATAACCTTGCCACGTGCGGTTTGCGATCACAAACGGCGATGTGATCCTGATCGTCGTCCTCGTCGCGCTCCCGATCGCCGCGATCGCGTTCATGGGCGCGGGAGGCGCTCTGAAGCAGATCGGCAAGGGCCAGTTCGCGATCGAGCAGGACCTTCCGGAGCCGAAATCGACGCCCCCGCCCCCGGTCTCCCGCGAGATGCGCGAGGCCGAGATCAGGCAGATGGTCGAGGCGAAGGCGTACCGCCAGCAGGCCCGGGGAGAGGCGCCGCTGGACGTCGAGACCGAGGTCGGGCGCCTGCTCGACAACCGTCCCACGGGCACGCCGCTGGGCGGCGGCGACGACCTCCGCGAGGAGGTCCGCCAGCTGGTGATCGCCCGCAACGAGCGCCGCGCCCGCCGGGGCGAGGAGCCGCTCGATGTCGACACCGAGGTCGAGCGCCAGCTCCGCGAGCTCGAGAACCTGGGTCAGTAGCCCGCGAAACCGGGTATATGTTTCGCCCGTGGCGCCCGAGCCCGACATCTCCGAGCAGATCGTTGAGCTGAAGGAGCTGACCGTGCGGCCGGGCACCTACTTCAACCCGCAGACCGAGGTCGTGGTCGTCGTCGACGACTCGGCGTCTATCGATCAGACGGTTTTCAACATGGAGGCCTACGAGGGCGCGGACTGGGTGCGGATCAGCGACGAGGTCCCGCTCGACGAACAGGCGCGGGACGAGCTGTTTGAGAGCTTCCAGACCCACTACCACCCGGGCGCGAGCGGGGCCGAGCCGGACGCGGCCCTCGAGCCGGGCGAGGACGGACGCGCCGAGGACGAGGGCGCGGACGAGCCCGAGCCGGACCCGGATCCCGACGAGCGAGACCACCCGGTCGAGGAGGAATGATGGCCGAGTACAGGATCGCCACCCGCGACGAGGCCTTCGACGCGATGCAGGCCTACCCCGGTTTCGGCTCGATGCTGATGTACACGCCGATGCTCGACACGCACCAGACCGCGCTCACGCTGCGGACGATGCCGCCGGGAACCGGCGGGCGCGGCAGCTACGGCCACCGCCACACGACCCAGGAGGAGCTCTACCTGGTCCTCAAGGGGACGCTGACCTTCAAGCTCGACGAGGACGTCTTCGAGGCCGGCCCCGGAACCGCGGTGAAGATCCCGCCCGAGGTCGTGCGCTCGGTCCACAACGACACCGACGAAGACGTCGAGCTCGTTATCTGCTCGCCGCGGATCGACGACCCCGAGGGGGACGTCGCCACGGTCGACGAGTTCTGGCCCGAGGACTGACCGAGACGCCGGGCGAGGTGCCGCGCACTGCGCGGCTGGACGCCGAGCGCCCCGACCTCGACGCGCATCTCGAGTTCGCTGCGCGGCTGTACGGGGACCCGCGCGTCGCCGGAGCGCTGTTCCCCGGCCGGCTCGGCGGGCCGCGGACGGCCGCGGGGGCGCGCGAGCTGCTGCGCGAGCAGATCGATCAGTGGGACGAGAACGGGTTCGACCTGTGGTGGTGGCGATGCCGCGCGAGCGGCGAGCTCGTCGCCCGCGGCGGGCTCAGGCGGACCATCGTCGCCGGCCGCGAGGAGGTCGAGGTCGGCTGGGCCGTCTCCCCAGACCATTGGGGCAAGGGCGTCGCGACCGAGCTCGCCGGTGCGTCGATCGCGTACGCGTTCGGCCCGCTCGGTCTCCGCGAAGTCGTCAGCTTCACGCTAGCCGGCAACCGCGCTTCGCAGCGGGTGATGGAGAAGTCGGGGATGAGGCTCGAGGGCCGGATCGAGCACGTCGGGCTGCCGCACCTCCTCTACCGCCTCGACGCCGAGGCGGCGCTTGCCGCGCGCCCCTAGGCGAAGCCGAACGCGAGCGCGAGGATCACGTACACGCCGAGCAGCAGCACGCCCTCGAACCAGGTCGACTCGCCCTCGGTCGTGACCTGGTTCGCGATCAGGATCGCGATCAGCACGCCGCCGACCTCGAACCCGTTGAAGACGAGCGGCATCGGATCCGGGCCGATTACGAACGAGGCGAGCACGAGCACCGGCGCGACGAACAGCGCGATCTGGGCGCTTGACCCGATCGCGATGTTGACCGCGAGGTCCATCTTGTCCTTGTAGGCGACGAGCACCGCCACCCAGTGCTCGGCGGCGTTGCCGACGATCGCGACAACGATCACGCCGATGAAGAACTGGGTCAGCCCGATCGACTCCGAGGCGTCGGCGATCGAGTGCACGAGCACCTCCGACATCACACCGACCGCGACGCCGGCGACCGCGAGCATCACGACCGAGCGCCGGGTGCTCCAACCAAGGGTGTCCTCGCTCTCGTACGGCGGGTTGAAGATGTCGCGGTGGGTTCGCAGCGAGAACACGAGCCCGAGCACGTAGCTGAGGATCAGCACGCACGCAACCGCAAGCGAGAGGTGCTCGACGTTGGATCCGAAGTCGACCTGCTGCGCGCCCACGGAGGGCAGCGCGTTGCCCCTGGCGAGCTCGTAGATCGCCGGCATCAGGATCGCGGCGGCGGCGAGGAACAGCATCGTCGACTGCGCGTTCGCCGCGCGGCGATCGAAGCGCTGGTAGCGCTGCCCTCGGCGAAGGCCGCCGGCGAGCATCGCGCCGCCGAGCACGAGCAGGATGTTGCCGAGCATCGAGCCGACGAGCGAGGCCTTGACGACCTCGTCGAGCCCGGCCCCGAGCGCGAACAGGGCGATGATCAGCTCGGGTGCGTTGCCGAAGGTGACGTTGAGAAGCCCGCCGATCCCCGGGCCCGAGCGCGCCGCGAGCTCCTCGGTCGCGAGTCCCATCAGCGCCGCCGTCGGGATCACCCCGAGCGCCGAGGTGAAGAAGATCGCGGTCGCGGGGGCGTGCGCGAGGTCGAGCGCGATCGCGATCGGGATGAACGGGACAAGCAGATAGGGCGCGCCCTGCGCGCTGAGCAGGAAGCTCGCGCTCAGCCCCGGATCGCTCTCCCGGCGAGGGCTCATCGAGCAAGCCTATTCGCCGTATGCGGGCACACTTGCACGCTCGGGCACGCCGGACGTGCCCGGCGTCCCAAAAGGACTTGGCTTGGGGACCTGGCCTGGCCGTCGCTCGCGCCGGCCGCCGGCGCTACTTGATCTTGCTCGCGCAGGCCTGGATCGCGGCCGAGCTGCTCCCGGCCTGCTGCAGGCACTTGAGGTAGGCCTGGCTCTGCGCCGCGCTCGGCTGGCTGCCGCTTCCGGTCCCGCCGCCGGACGAGCCGCCGGGCAGCGTCGGCGAGGTGGTGCCGCCGCTTGCGCCGCCGAGCCCGCCCAGCGCGCCGAGCCCGCCGAGCTGGCTGCTGAGGTCGCTGAGCGGCTTTGCGTTCGTCGGCGCCTTGATCGTCTGCGTCTCGCCGAGATGGCTGAGGGTGAGCGAGAAGTTGAGCGACACGCTGCTCACGCCGCTGCTGGTCGATCCGGCCGGCGGCGAGATCTTGAGCGTGAAGTCGAGCTTGCGGAGCGTGTGGTCGTCGTTGCCCGAGTAGAGATCGAAGCTCGCCGTATCGACCGCGTCGGTCGCCTTCGAGGTGATCTGGTCGATCGCGCTCTGGGGCAGCTGCTGGCCCTGGGGCGTCGCCTTGATCAGCTTCGCGAAGTCGTTCGCCGCCGCCTGGACGTCGATGTCGCCCGAGATATGGGTCGTCGTCGTGCCCTCGACGTCGGCGTCGCCGTCATTGGAGAGGTTCGTGAGCAGGCCCTTGAAGTCGATCGTGCACGCGCTCTGCGCCGTCGACTTCGAGCTGCCCTGCTGCTCGAGGCTCTGCGAGCAACCCTGCGTGAACGCCTCGCTCGGCGACAGGCCCGCGGTCTGGCTCTGGCTCTGGCTCTTCTGACCCTTGAGATAGGACTGCTTGAACTGGTCGAAGATCGTCGCCGGGACCGAGTAGTCGGTGCCGTTGTAGCTCACGTAGGCCGCGTCGCCGGTCGAGATCAGGCCGCCGGAGAAGTTGATGTTCTGACCCGCGCCGGAGGCATCGAGCTTGCCGGTGAGGTCGAACTGGGGGAACGTGTTGCTCGCGCCGCCCTGGAACGGGCCCGACAGCGAGGCGCTGAAGCTGCCGCTCTGGCTTCCCTGGGCGCTCGCCTTGACCGCGAGGTCGAGGTTTCCGCTCTTGACGGTGTGATCGCCCGAGAACGTCTGGTCGATCACCTGCTGCGGGTCCTCGCTCCCTCCGCTGCTTCCGCAGGCGGCAATGAGGCCGGCCGAGAGCAGCGCAAGCGCGGCGATCGAGAGAAGTCGGATGCGGTTCAAGTCTTTAGTCCCCCTTCGGAGTTTGCGAGCCGCGAGAGGGTATCGCAGTCGCGCGCCCACGCTCAGGGCTCGGTGGCCGTATGTTTCATGCGATGTCCTGCCCGAATTGCGGAACGCATAATCCCGAGCGGGCGAAGTTCTGCATGTCGTGCGGAGCCGGGCTTTCCCCTGCCTGTCCGGCGTGCGGGACCGAGAACCCGGCGGGTGCGAAATTCTGCGTCGAGTGCGGGACCGCGCTCGCAGGGGGCGCGCGGACGCCCGCGGCGCCGCCGCGTGAGCCGGACGAGGCGCCGCCCGAGGAGCGGCGCAAGGCGACCGTCCTCTTCGCTGACCTCTCCGGCTACACCGCCGTCGCCGAGCGCATGGACCCCGAGGCCGTGAAGGCGATGGTCGACCGCGCGCTGCGCCGGCTCGGCGAGGAGGTGACGCGGTACGGCGGCCGGGTCGACAAGTACATCGGCGACAACGTGATGGGCGTCTGGGGGGCGCCGGTCGCGCACGAGGACGACCCGGAGCGCGCCGTGCGTGCCGGGCTCGCGATGCAGGCAGCCATGGACGAGGTCAACGAGCAGGTAGCGCCGAGCCCCGACGTCACGCTCTCGCTCCGCGTCGGGATCAACTCCGGCGAGGTGCTCGCCGGGCAGGTCGGCGACGGCTACACCGTGATCGGCGACCCCGTCAACGTCGCCTCGCGGCTCGAGGCCGCGGCGCGGCCGGGAACCGTCACCGTCGGGGCGATCACCCAGCGCCTGACCCGCGACGCGATCGAGTACACGGAGCTCGAGCCGCTGGAGCTGAAGGGAAAGTCGGAGCCCGTGCCCGCGTGGGAAGCGGTCCGGGTCCTCGACTCGGTCGGCGTGCGGCGCCAGGGCCGTGCCGAGACGCCGCTGATCGGCCGCGAGGACGAGTCGGAGCTGCTCGGGTCGCTGCTCGAGCGCGTCATCCGCGAGGAGCGGCCCTCGCTCGTGACCGTGTTCGGCCAGGCCGGGGTCGGGAAGTCGCGCCTGCTGCGCGACCTCCGCCGCCGGATCAGCGAACAGCCCGAGCCACCCGGCTTCCGCGCCGGCCACTGCCCGGCGTACGGCACGGGGATCGCCTACTGGGCGCTCGGAGAGGTGATCCGCGGCGAGTTCGAGATTCTCGACACCGACGAGACGGACACGGCGTGGTCGAAGTTGCGCAGCGGGGTCGAGGAGGTTGTCTCCGACGCCGAGACCGAGGAGCCTCCGGAGCGGATCGCGGCGCTGCTCGCGCGCCCGCTCGGAATCGAGCCCGAGGCGGACCTCGAGGCGATGCAGAGTCTCGAGGGCGAGGATCCGCAGCAGACCCGCGACCGGATGTTCTCCGCCGCGCGCTCGCTGATCGAGGCGATGAGCCGCCGGCGCCCGCTCGTGCTCGCGTTCGAGGACATCCACTGGGCCGATGACGGGACGCTCGACCTGATCGAGTACCTCGCCCGCTGGGTGCGCGGCCCGGCGCTGATCGTCTGCCTCGCCCGCGACGAGCTCCTCGACCGCCGTTCGGGATGGGGCGGCGGGCGCCGCAACGCGACGACGATCTCGCTCGAGCCGCTGACCGACGCCGAGGCGAAGGATCTCGTCGACGCGCTGCTCCCCGGCAACAACGGCCACTCCGAGCTCGTCCCCGAGCTCGCCGAGCGCTCGGGCGGCAACCCGCTGTTCGCCGAGGAGATGGTCAACCGCATCCTCGAGGAGGGAAGCCGCGACGCCGAGACGCTTCCCGAGACCGTCCATTCCGTGCTCGCGGCGCGGCTCGACTCGCTCGAGAGCTCGGAGCGACGACTGCTCCAGCACGCGTCGGTCGTCGGGCAGACGTTCTGGGAGGGCTCGCTGAACGAGCTCGCGTCGGAGGAGGGGATGCAGCTGGGGACGACGCTCGAAGGGCTGCAGGAGAAGGACCTGATCGTCCCCAGCCCCGGGAGCCGGCTGGCGGGCGAGCGCGAGTACGCGTTCAAGCACGTGTTGATTCGCGACGTCGCCTACTCGACACTGCCGAAGGCGACCCGGGCGCGGAAGCACTTCGACGTCGGACGGTTCATCGAGGAGCGCGCCGGCGAGCGTGCCGAGGGGTTCGTCGCGCTCGTCGCCGACCAGTACGGGCGCGCCGCGGCGCTCGCAACCGAGGCGAGCCTCGCCCCGGAGGAAAACGAGGCCGTGAACGCCCGTGCGCTGCGCTTCGCCGAGGCCGCCGGCGACAGCGCGGCCGCGCTGTACTCGAACCAGGAGGCGCTGTCCCATTACACGCGCGCGCTCGAGCTCCCGATCGAGCTCCCGCCCGACGTCGAGGCGCGGATCGGCGAGAAGAAGGGCGACGTCGCGCTGCGGCTCGGGCGGATCGACACCGCGGTCGAGATCTGGGAGCGCTGCCTCGACTACCACCGTCGCGAGGAGGACCTCGCGCGGGTCGGCGACCTGCACCGCAAGATCGGCGCCGGGCTGTGGCACAAGGGCGAGCGCGAGGCTTCGATCGACCACTACCAGAAGGGGATCGACCTGCTCAAGGACGGCCCGCCCTGCCTCGAGCTGGTGCGCCTGTACGAGGAGGCCGCGTCCCTGTACATGCACACGGGCGACAACATGCTCGCGATCTACGCGTCCGAGAAGGCGCTCCGGCTCGCCGAGCGGCTCGGCGAGGCCGCAGCGGCGAGCCGCGCGCACGGGATATTCGGGCGCGTGTTCGGACGCATCGGCGACGCCGCGAAGGCGCGCGAGAACCTCGAGCGCTCGGTCGAGCTCGCCCGCGACTCCGACCCCGGCGAGGCGGTGCGCGCGCTGCTCACGCTCGGCTACCACCTCGAGGTCTCCGAGGCGGACTACGAGCACGCCGGTGCCGCGTACACCGAGGCGCTGCAGCTCGCCGAGCAGGTCGGCGACCTCCCGTCCCAGGTCGAGCTGCACGCTGCGCTCGGAACGCTCGCGGCGTGGCGAACCGACTGGGACGAGGTCCAGCGCGCGACCGACGCGAGCTCGGACCTCGCGGAGCGCGAGGGCCTGGTCGGCAAGCTCTGCTTCCCCTACGTCATGCGGGGCCTGCTGCTGTGGCGCGAGGGAGAGTGGGAGCAGGCGGCGAGCGCGTGCCGCCGCGGGCACGAGCTCGGCGAGCAGGTCGGCCGCTCCGAGGTCGCGTTCGCGGCCCTGTACTGGCTCGCGGCGACGCTGCGCGACAGCGGCGACTACGCCGGTGCCGAGACGGCACTCTCCCAGGCGCTCGACGTCTGCGAGCGCGCGGGACTGATCGCGCAGTCGATCGAGGCGATCTCGTCCCGCGCGGTCACGCTCGCGCTCGGCGGCCGCCTGGAGCAGGCGCGGGAGGCCGCCGAGGAGGCCGAGCACCTCACCGAGCGGCTCCGCTACCCGGTCGGCGACGCGTCGGTGCGCGAGGCGCACGGGGCGACCGCAGCCGACCCCGCCGACGGCATTGCCGCGCTCGCCGAGGCTGCCGAGGCATGGAGCGAGCTCGGACGCCCGCTCGACGCGACGCGCTGCGAGATGCTGCGGGGCCGCCGGCTGCGCGAGAGCGATCCGGCTGCGGCCGAGACCGCGCTCGAGGCGGCCTCGACGCGCTTCGACGAGCTCGGCGTGCCCCATCTCGCGGCGCGCGCGAGAGAGCTCGTGGCCGGCTGATGCCGCGCCCGCCGCGAAACTAGAATCGGCGCGTGGCCGCTCAGCCCGACAGCGAGCCGAGGAGCTGGATCCTCACCGGCTCGCTCGAGAACTTCCGCATCAACGCCGCCCGCGACTTCGACGTGATCGGGCTCAAGGAGCGGCGCCGCCGGCTGGCGGAGTCGATGGAGCCCGGCGACGATGTGTTCTTCTACGTCACCGGGGTGCAGGCGTTCGGCGCGATCGCGCGGGTGCGCTCGGCGATGTTCGAGGACCGGACCGAGGTCTGGCCCCGGGGACGCAAGCGGGAGGAATACCCGTGGCGGGTCGAGGCCGAGCCGCTGCTGGTGCTGCCGGAGGACCGCTTCGTCGCCGCAAGCGGGCTCGCGCGAGCGCTTGTCCACGTCCGCAAGTGGCCCGCCGAGCACTGGCAGCTCGCATTCCAGGGGCAGCTGCGCGAGATCGGCGACGACGACGCGAGCCTCTTGCGCGTACGCCTCGAGGCCGCGACCACCGAGCCCGTGATCTCGTGAGCGACATCTCGGGCGGTGGAGCCGGCACCGGCGGTCCGTTGATCCACGAGCAGCACTACACGGTCGAGGAGGCGAACGCACTGCTCCCGCGCGTGAAGCCGGTGCTGAGCCAGCTCCGCGAGGCGAAGGACGAGCTCGTCGACTCCGATGCGCACGAGGCGCTGTCCGAGGCGGCGCCGGAGAACGGCGGCGGGTCGCCCGGGCGCCAGGTCGGCGAGGCGTTCCTGGAGGTGCGCCAGCTGCTCGGCGCGCTCGAGGAGGCGGGGCTCGTCGTCCGCGACATCGACCGCGGGCTGATCGACTTCCCGGCGATTCGCGACGGTGAGGAGATCTACTTGTGCTGGGAGCTCGGCGAGGACTCGGTCGAGCACTGGCACGGCCTCGACTCGGGCTACGGTGGCCGACAGCCCCTCGAGTGAGGGCCGTTCGAAGCAGGGCGAGCGCGCCGGGCACGGCGATCTCTCGAAGCCCGGCGAGCTGTTCCGCTCGCTCGCCGCGCACGACCGCCTCGCGACGATCGGCGCCGCGATCACGATCTTCAGCCTGCTGCTGCCCTGGTACGGGGTCAACGTCAGCGGCGGGCTCGCGAAGACCGGCGTCAACGGGTTTGGGTTCGTTCAGGCCGCGCTCGTCCTCACCGCCGGCTCGGCGCTGGCGCTGATCGTCCGCACTGCAACCGGACACCGGCTGCCGAAGCCGCTGAACGAGGGCACGCTGCTCGCCGTCGCCGGGGCGTGGTCGATCGTCCTGATCGCGTACCGGATGGCGGCGCGACCGGAGTTCGACCTCCCCGGGGCGGGGCGCGTCGCGCTCCGCTACGGGATCTTCATCGCCCTGGCCGGAGCGCTCCTGCTGCTCGCCGGCGGGCTTCGCCGCCGGCGCGAGGAGACCTCGGCGGGCTGAGCGGACGAGGAACGGGGCGCCCGAGGGCGCCCCGTTCCGTGTCTCGCCGTGGGGTGCTCCGGCTAGGAGCTATGTGTCATGTGGTGCATCGGATCGGCACCGGTAGGGAATCGGGCCGACCACATGGAGAAAGCTTTGAAAAGTTCGGAAAAATTATTCCAGCCCGCATCAGCCGGACGAAGAAATAGTGTAGCTGGTCGTCCGGTTTCCCTGGACGTTTGTACTAGTGGCCAGGAGCCGGCACCGGCGCCGGTAGGCTCCGCGCCATCGACCGCGGCAGCGAGATCTCCTACATGGTGCTCGAGCCCGGCACCCCGGCGCTCGAGGCCGAGCGTCCCGCCGGACGGACCGGCTGAGCGGCCCACGCGGCGTGGACGAGCGCTTCGCCGAGCTCCGCGGCCGCCTCGGCGCGATCAGCGATCTCGGCCGCGCCCGGGCGCTGCTTGCCTGGGACGAGCGCACGATGATGCCTTCAGGCGGCGCCGCCGGACGAGCCGAGCAGCTTGCGACGCTGGCGCGCGTGCGCCACGAGCTGTTCGCCTCAGACGAGCTCGCGGAGCTGCTCGAGGAGCTCCGCCCCGTCGCCGAGCAGCTCCCGCACGGCTCCGACGAGGCGGCGCTCGTCCGCGTCGCACGCCGCGACTGCGACAAGGCGCGCCGCGTTCCCGCCGAGCTCCGCGCGGAGATGACCCGCGCGGCGTCGGTCGCCGAGCACGCGTGGATCGGCGCCCGCCGAGACTCCGACTTCTCGAGCTTCCTCCCCCACCTCGAGCGCAACATCGAGCTGCGGCTTCGCTACGCGGAGCTGTTCGAGTCCGAGCACCCCTACGACCCGCTGCTCGACGACTACGAGCCCCACGCGAAGACCGCTCAGATCGCCCCCGTGCTCGACGAGCTGAAGCGCGGACTGCTGCCACTCGTCGAGCTCGTCCGCGACGCCGGCGACGGGCCCGACGACTCCTGCCTGCGCGGCCCCTTCCCCATCGCCGACCAGCGCGAGATCGTCGCCAACGTGATCGCGGAGCTCCCGCTGCCCGAGAACGGCTGGCGTCTAGACGACACCGTGCACCCGTTCGCGACCGCGATCACGCCCTCGGATGTAAGGCTGACGACGCGCTACGACGAGGGCCAGTTCGGGACCGCGCTGTGGGGCGCGATCCACGAGGCTGGGCACGGCCTCTACGACAGCGGCATCGCCCCCGAGCTCGCGCGCACGCCGCTGTGTCGCGGGGCCTCGCTCGGGTTCCACGAGTCGCAGAGCCGGCTGTGGGAGAACTGGGTCGGCCGCGGCCGGCCGTTCCTCGAGCACCTGCACCCACGGCTCGCGGCTGCGTTCCCGGAGCGGTTCGACGGCGTCGGGCCGGAAGCGCTCTACCGGGCCGCGAACCGCATCGTCCCGTCGCTGATCCGCGTCGAGGCCGACGAGGTGACCTACAATCTCCACATCGCGCTTCGCTTCGAGCTCGAGCTCGAGCTCGTCGAGGGCAGGCTCGAGGCCCGCGACCTGCCCGAGGCGTGGAACGAGCGCGTTCGCGAGTACCTCGGACTCGAGGTTCCCGACGACGCCCACGGCGTGCTCCAGGACGTCCACTGGGCGGGGGGCGCGTTCGGGTACTTCCCGACCTACTCGCTCGGAAACGTGATCGCTGCCCAGGTCTGGGAGGCGGCAACCAACGAGCTCGATGACGTCGGTGCGGCGATCGCCCGCGGCGAGCTGACGCCGCTTCGAGAGTGGCTGCGCGAGCATATCCACCGCCACGGGGCCAAGCTCACCCCGTCGGAGCTGCTCGAGCGGCTCGGAATCGAGCTCACGGTCGAGCCGCTGATCCGCCACCTTCAGCGACGGATCGTCGACGTCTACGAGCTCTCGCCCTCGCGCTAGCGAGAGCGTGGCCTGGCCTGGCCTCGATTGCGCCGTCCCCACGTCAGGCGGCCTGATGCGAGCTACGCGCGCTCCGCGAGCTCGTCGAGCGAGCGGCCGAGCCCGCCCGCCAGCACGTCGAGGCCGTCCAGCGCGTTCGGGTCGGTGCACATCCCGAGGCCCATCATGCCGGCGCACGAGATCGCCGAGATCCGAAGCGCGTGGTGCGCGGCCGGCTCGGCCATCGAGTAGTAGTCGGTTACGGCGCGGTCGAGAAGGTGGATCGGCTCGCGCGGCCCGGGGACGTTGGAGACCGAGAGACTGAACTCGCGCGGCCCGGACGCGAGCCGCATCGCCTCCTCATAGAGCGGGCTCAGGTGCGAAAGGCCGTGAAAGAACCCGAACAGCGCCTCGGCGTCCCCGTGCTGCTTGCGCTCCACCGTCTCCGCGTTGATCAGCTCCAGCCGGCGCGCGGGGTCGGCCTCGGTGACGGGGAGGTCGATGAACAGGAACGAATCCGCGTTGCTGAGCTCATCGGCCTGCTCGGATCGGTGGTGCATGCTGACGGGGACCTTGACCCGCATGTGATCGGCCTCGAGATGCTGCCTGCCGAGCCAGCGCCGCAGCGCCCCCGCGACGCCAGCGAGGAGGACGTCGTTGATCGTCACGTGCCTTCCGAGCCGATCGCTGAAGCCGTGCGCGATTCGCTTCAGCTCGTCGAGGGGCCGCGTGACGAGCGCGATCTCACGCTCGTTTGTGATCTCGCGGTCAAGCGGCGAGGCGGGGCGCACGGGCCGCAGCTCGCGCCCGATCGCCGACAGGGCATGGAGCGGAGCGCGTCCGGTTCCACCGGAGTCGGAGCCCGCCGCGCGCCCTCTTTGCTCGGGGCGCTGGCGGGTCGGCGCCTCGGGCATCCGCTCCGCGCCCTCGTCCCAGAGCACCGCCTGGACGAGCCGCACGGTGCTGACCCCGTCGGCGAGGCAGTGGTGGATCCGGCACAGGACCCCGCTCTCTCCTCCCTTCAGCGGGACGAGGTCGAGCCGCCACAGCGGGTGGGCGTGGTCGAGACGCTCGGACATCACCTCGCCGGCGAGGGCGAGGAAGCGCTTGCGGTCGATCGGATCGGCCTCCGCCTGTCCGATGTGCCGCGCGAGGTCGAAGTCGGGGTCCTCGACCCACGCGGGCCCGCCTCCGCCGCCCGGGCTGAGCTCGACGCGCTCGCGGAGTCGCGGCTCATCCTCGAGTCGCGACCCGACCCGGCGTCGCAGCTCCTCGAGCTCGATCGGGTTGCCGTTTGGACCCGCCTCGGCGATCACGACCTTGAACGTGTGCCCGGTGATCGCCGCCGACTCGAGCGCGAGGATCCGCGCCGACTCGGGGTCGAGGTGCTCGGCCTCGTCGTGCTCGTTGTCGCCCATGCTGGTGTTCATACCGTTCCCAGGCTCTCGGCGCGCTCCCTGGCGCGGGCGACGATCTCGTCGATGCCCTCGATCTCCCCCCCGCGCATCAGCACCCGGCCGTCGACCACGGTCGTGTCGACGAGCGATCCCGATGCCGCGTAGACGAGGTCGGCGGCGCTCAGCTCCCCGAGGCCAAGCTCGGGCGCGATCCCGCGCAGGAGCAGCAAGTCCGCAGGCCCCCCCACCTCGATCCGTCCACTCGCCCCGCTGAGCGGCGAGCGCGAGCCTGTGGCGATCTCCCACGCCTCCTCCGCGGTCACGGCAGCGGGATCGGCGGCCTCGTGCTTCTGCAAGAGCGCGAACGCCTTCACGTCTGAGAACAGGTCGAGCGCGTTGTTCGATCCCGCGCCGTCGGTTCCGAGCGCGACAGGGATCCCGCGGTCGCGCGCGTCGCGGTACGGGAACACCCCGCCGACGGCGAGCTTCATGTTCGCAACCGGGTTCGTGACCAGGGTCGAGCCGCGGCTCGCGATCGCGTCGAGCTCGTCGCCGTCGACCCACACCGAGTGCGCGAGCGCTGTGCGCCCGCCGAGCATCCCGACGCGGTCGAGGTAGGCGGCGGGGCGCTCGCCGCGGGCGGCGACGCAGTCGTGAACCTCGCCCTCTGTCTCGGAGAGGTGGATGTGGATCGGGATCCCGCGCTCCGCCGAGGTCTCCGCGATCCACTCCAGCGACGGCTCGCTGACCGTGTAGATCGCGTGCGGACACAGCGCCGTGTCGATCCGATCGCCGAAGCTCGACAGCTGCTCGAGGCTCTCCTCCGCCGACTCGCGGACCTCGCCGGTGCGATCGGGGTCGCCGCCGTCGATCAGCGGCTTGCCGATCACGGCGCGGATCCCCGAGTCCTCGACCGCGCGCGCCGTCGCCGCCGGATGCCAGTACATGTCCCAGAACCTCGTCGTCCCGGTGCGGATCATCTCCGCGCACGCGAGCCGCGCTCCCCAGTAGACGTCGTCGTCGGTCAGCTTCGCCTCGATCGGCCAGATCCGCTCCTCGAGCCACTCGAGCAGCGGCATGTCGTCCCCGTAGCCGCGGAACAGGGTCATCGCGGCGTGGGTGTGGTGGTTCACGAGCGGCGCGAGGATCTCCATCCCGCCGGCGTCGACGACCTCGTCGCCCGGCTTGACGGCGACGCCGGCGCCGAGCTCGGCGATCTGCCCGTCCTCGGCCCGAAGGCCAACCCGCTCGCCGTTGAGCGCAGCGTCGACGATCGCGAGTCCGGCCATCCCGACGGCCCCGCCCCTAGCCCACCCGGTGCAGGGTCCCGCGCGAGACGACGCCGCCGCCTCGAAACTCGTAGTCGAGCATGTCGCCGCGCTCGGGCGTCAGCGTTACCTCGCCCACTCCCTTGCAACTGCCGCCCTTGCCGTGGTTGATCACCTCGCGGAAGTGGAACGCGTTCCCGCGCGCGCCCTGGTAGCTCCAGTTGCCGCCGCAGTTGATCACCGTGTACGCGACGGTGTTTCGCTTCGCGGACTTGAGGTCGCGGATAGTCGCGTCGACCGTGAACGGCTTCAGCTTCTTCTGCGTCAGTCGGCCCTTCCACTGCCCGGTGATGTCGAACGACTGGACGCTCGGGTTGACCTTCTTCGGCGGGGCCACCGCGGGCTCCGACTTCTCGCCGCAGGCCGATATCGCGAGCCCGAGTGCGAGCGCGGCAGTTGCCGCGACGACGGCTGCGAGCTGCGGGCGCATGCGCCGCAGGCTACTTACTGGTGCCGGGGCGGTCGCGGTCGAGGCGGCGGCGGAACTCACCGGCCGGCGCGACCGCGGCGCCGCGGACGCGGACGCGGTTCGCGAGCGCCTTGTCGGAGCTGACGACACGGAGCGTCGCCGGATCCGGGTCCGCGACGACGATCTCGACGATCCGGTCGTCGGCCGCGTTGCGGCCGCCGGGCGCGAACGAGACCCCAACCCCGGGGGCCTCGAACGGCCGCGCGGGCGCTCGGCCGTCGAACACGACCGCGACTTCCTCGCCGCTGTCGCGTGCGAGCCGCGAGAGCTGAGCGGCAAGCTCACGCATCGAGCGCTCGCGGTGCCTCCACCACCCATCGGGGCGCGAGCCGATCACGTTCATCCCGTCGATGAGCCAGCGCGTCACGGCGGAAGCAGCTCCGAGTCGATCCCAACGGCGAGCCCCCGCGCCGCGGCGAGACGCTCGAGCACGGCGGCGGTGTCGGCGATCGCGACCCCGGTGAGGAAGTCATCGCGCGACTCGAAGTCGGCGACGATCGCGCCGAGCGCGGCGCGGTACGCGTCCGCATCGCCGCGCGCCAGCGCCTCGATCGCGTCCGCGGTGCGGGCGAAGGCGCCGGTCTCGCCGCGCATCCCCCCAGCCGCGTCCGCCGCGGCGTCGTCGTCGCCCTCGACCAGCGCCGCGAGCGCGAGCGCGTAGCAAGACACGGCCGAGCCGCAGCCGCCCCCGAGCGCCTCGCGCGCGTACCGTGCCGACGCCGAGGCGTCGCCGGCGAGGACCGCGGCCTTCAGCATCCCCACGAGGCGGCCGTAGGAACCAGGCGGCGACGTCTCCCACGAGCGCCGGTAGAGTCCGGCGACCGCGCGCAGCTGCTCGGCGGCGCCAGGGTCGCCGTCGAGCAGCAGCCGCAGGGCATCGCCCTCGGCGGCGAGCGCCTCGGTCAGCCACGCCTGTGCCTCGCGGGGGTCGATCGCATCGCCCACGGCCGGAGTCCTAGCAACCCGCGCGCGAGCGGGCTGCGAGCGGCTGAGGTCGACAGGCTTGAGCGCGTTTCTGGCGCTCGTTGCGATCTTGACAAGCGCGAGTAGAGGGCGGATAGTGCTTCCGAAGGCCATCGACGCCTCTGGGATCAGTCCGCGCGAACCTGGGCACGGAGGAAAGGGCCAGACGGGGACAATGAGACGCATCAGGCGTCAATCGCCGACGATCGTCATCGCAGTCCTGGCGCTAGTCGCCGCGGTGACGGGCGCAGCCGTCGCCCACCCCGTGGCCAACAAGGCGGTCGGCAAGAAGAAGGTGAAGAAGATCGCCAAGAAGCAGGCGAAGAAGTACTTCGACGCGAACATCGCCGAGGCGTCGGTCGCCCATGCGGCGAGCGCGGACAACGCGAGCAAGCTGGGCAATCTCGGGCCGGAACAGTTTTTGCGCTCCTCGCGTATCCAGTTCGGCGGGCCCGCGGCGACCAATACGACGACGCAGAAGACCCTGCTCTCGCTCTCCGATCTCGGCATCGAGGTGAGGACCGACGGCGACGTCGACCTGGCTGCCCAGATCAGGCTCGTCAACACCACAGCTGCGCGGGAGTACATCTACAACTACGGAGTTTGACTGGCAAAATGGCGGTTTCCTCGGCCCCGGCGCCAACAACGAGGTTACGATCGGTGAGCCGACCGAGGGCGGTCAGGTCATGATCTTCGCGCGCCAGAGCCCGGGGGCGGGGGCTCTCATTAGCTGTGGGTTCTCCGCATTTGATGCCGATCGCCGGGTGTCCTGCGTCGCGATCCAGTCCTAACCGCTGAGCCAGCCGGCGACCGGGCGAGATCGGCGGTTACCGGCCAGCATTACGAGGCCGGCGACCCGATCCACGAGCGCAACAGCTTCACCGCCAAGCTCTCGAACCTGTCAGCGACCGCATGGGCCTCGACACCCCGGACCGCGCTACGGCGATGCTAACCGGCGACGGGCCGACGACGATCAGGTTCACGCGGCGCTGGCCGCGCGGGATGGCCGCGGAACTCCGCGGCAGGCCGGTAAAAGTGAAGCGCCGCAAGCGCTCGGTCTCGCTCACCGTTGACGTCGGCGCGTCCGGCGCGCACCAGCTCACGATCGGCAGGTCCCCCGTTGCGGCCGGCGGCCACGACGGCAAAGGCTAGGGCGCCGAGCCGAACTCGATGTGACCCTCGGCGTGGACGAGGTCCCCGCCGGATGCGACGCGGGCGACCCCGCACTTGCGCCCGCAGCGGATGCGAATCGTCCGCGCGCCGGTCTCGGTCGCGGCGAGCAGGTCGCCGCGGCGAACGCCCGCCGAGCGCAGCGCGCCACCGTCGGCGCTCAGCAGGCCGCTCTGCGCGCCGGGGTGGACGGCACCGCGCGCGTCGGCGAGGTAGGCGGCGTCGCCGTGACCGAACCCGGGTGGCACGAAGCCGATGCTCTCAACCCCAGTATCGGCCCCGGGCGGAAGTCCGGAGTCGGCGATCACCCGCACCGAGCCGCGATGCGAGAACGCGTACATGCGGCCGGTGAACTCATCCGCGGCGATCATCCGCCCGCCGAGGCGACCGATCCCTCGCGGGGCGACGACCATCCCGCCCTCGACCGAGGGCGCGGCCTCGACGACCGCCTTCGCGTTTCCCGGCGCAGTCGATCGCGTACACGGTCGACTGGCCGGAGGCCTCGGCGTTGACGAGCAGCCGGTGGCCGAACCCGGGCCGCGGCCGGCCCCACGGAGACGAGGGTCGCGCATAGCGCCGCCAAAGCTGCAATCGCGATCGCAATCGGGATCGCGATTGGCCGGCCGCTCATTCCTTGACGGCTTCCATCCTGCGGTCGAACGCGCGCTCGCTGGCCTCGTTCATCGCCTGGTGGAACAGCGCGACGACCGAATCGGTGGCGAGCGGGCGCAGCCGCTCGAGCGCCTCGCGGACCCGGGGCCACTCCTCGGCCGGCGCGCCGGACCTCTCGAACGGGTCCCAGACCGCCTCGTTGAAGACCTCGATGAAGATCTCGGCGATCGCCGCCGTGTGCTCGCGCATCCGCTCGGCGATCTCGAGGCCGTGGCCGGGCCGGAAGCCGAGCGCCCGAAGCTCCAGCCCTACCCGCACGAGGCGCGGGCTGGTGAGCTCGAAGCGGCCATCGTCGAGCGGCCGGATTGTCCCGAGCTCGATCGAGCGCTCGAGCAGCGCCGGATCGGCGCTGCCGCGCCAGTGCTCGGCGAGGTCCTCGGCGGTGACGATCAACGGCTCCTCCTCCTCGCCGAACGGCGTCCGCGCCGCGCGCGTGAAGCTGAGGATCTCCTCGCTGGAGCCGGAGTCGAGAACCCGCTTGATCGCCTCGAGGTTGAAGCCGTCGTCCTGGAGCTCGCGGATCTGCCCGATCCGCGCGACGTGCTCGCTCCCGTAGTAGCCGGTCCGCCCGCGCACCGTCGGCGGCGCGAGCAGGCCGCGCGACTGATGCGCGCGGATGTTGCGGACGGTCATCCCCGTCCGCTGCGCGAGCTCGTCGATCGTCAGCTCGGCCTCGCCGGTGCCCGCGCGGGAAGCGCGATCGCCGTGGTCGGAGCCCGAGCCCCCCTCGTCGGTCTGCGTACCTTTGCTCACAAGCTCATCGTACAGTCGCATGTTCCATCGATCGATGTCGCATAACGCATCGCATCGGCGCGGGCGCATGCGTGCGACTGAAGGCGAACTGAGGCGCGCGGCTAGAGAGGCTTGACGTCGACGGCCTTCGGGCCCTTCTCACCATCCTCGGTTTCGAAGCTCACCTTAGCGCCGTCGGCGAGGGTTCCCCCGGCGTCGGGGGTGACCCCGGTCCGGTGCACGAAGACGTCCTTATCGCCCTCGTCCGGCGTGATGAACCCGTAGCCCTTCTCCTCGCTGAACCACTTAACGGTTCCGGTTGGCATACCGGGCCATCGTAGCGCCGCCCCCTTGAACAATCCCCGCGACGTGCTCAGCTTCGCTTCCGCCGCCATCGCGGGCGTCGCTGACTCCGGGGCCTGCGCGCGGTGGATCGGGCTGATCATTCGAAGAAGGCAACGGCAGCGACGATCACGAACAACGCGACCAGCGAGGCCCCCTCATAGTCGCGCGCCTCCCCGTCGCCTGTGATCTGCCAGATCGCCAGTGCCCCGAGCGCCAGCGAGGCGATGTAGACGGGTGGGAGCACGAACGTGAGCGGGGTCGCGAACAGCAGCGAGACCAGGATCAGCGCCGGGAACAGGAACACGGCGATCTGCGCAACCGAGTTCTTGACGACCGAGATCGCGAGGTCGGACTCGCCCTTGGCCGCGAGCAGAAGCGCGGTCACGTTCTCGACCGCGTTGCCCGCGATCGCGACGATCACGAGCCCCGCGAACTCGCGCGAGATCCCGAGTTGGTCGATCGCGGGTGCGAGCGCGTCGATGAACCACTCCGAGACGAACGCCGCCCCGACGCCCGAGACCGCGAGCAGCGCGACGGCGATGCCGATCGACATCGGCGGCCCCTCCGGCTCGATCTCCACGGCGGAATCGGCGCGCAGATACGAGCGCAGCCAGAGCCCGTAGACGACGAGCAGCCCGACCGATGCGATCGCGGAGATCGCCCGGGCGTGGTGGCCGGCGGGGTCGTGGCCCGAGGACGCGATCCCGAGCGTGACGATGATGAACACCGCCAGCATCAGCATCGTCATCGTGTCGTTTGGGAGCCTCGGGTGGAAGCGCATCACCCCGTCGCCCGCCACATGGGCTCCGACGATGATCGTCAGCCCGAGCACGAGCAGGCCGTTGGCGAGCAGCGATCCGACGAGCGAGGTCTGGGCGACGAGAATCTCCCCGGCGTTGATCGCGAACAGGACGACGAAGAACTCGGGCAGGTTGCCGAGCGTCGACTGGAGCACCCCGGTCGCGCCCGGACCGAGGCGGGTGCCGACCGCCTCCGTCGCCAGGGCGACGATCCACGCGAGCCCCGCGAGCGCGACACCCGAGATCGCGAAGGTCGGCACCGCGGCGACGCCGGCGAAGTGGCAGAGACCGGCAGCCGCGCTGATCAGCGCGATCGCAGCGAGGAACAGCGTCCGCCGGGACGTCAAGGCCGCCACAGGCTATGCGCCACGGGCCGCCCAGTTGGTGGCGCTAAGGTGGGTGCGGTGAAGCTCGAGGGCATCCACCACATCACCGCGATCACCGCCGACGCCCAGGCGAACATCGATTTCTATGTAGGCGTGCTGGGACTGCGGCTGGTGAAGAAGTCGGTCAACCAGGACCAGCCGACGATCTACCACCTGTTCTTCTCCGACGAGGAGGGTGACGCCGGCTCGGACATCACATTCTTCGAGTTCCCGGGCATCGAGCCCGGGCGCGCGGGCAACGGGATGGTCCATCGCGTCGTCTGGCGGCTCGGCTCGGCCGAGACGCTCGACTTCTGGGCCGAGCGGCTGAGAGCGGCGGGGGTCGAGAACGAGCGCGACGGCGGCAGCCTCCGGTTCAGCGACCCCGAGGGCCTCGACCACGAGCTCGCGGTCGTCGACGTCCCCGATGCGCCGTTGACCGCCGAGCACCCCGAGATCCCCGCCGAGCACGCAATCCAGGGATTCCACGCCGCGCGCGCCTACGCCTCGGATCCGGAGCGAAGCCGCGGACTGCTGACCCGCACGCTCGGCTTCGAGGCGACCGGCGGGGAGTGGGAGGCGCGCGGAGAGCAGCGCGGCGGCCTCTACGCCTACGACGACCCGCCGCACGAGCCCGGGATCCAGGGCGCGGGCAGCGTCCACCACGTCGCGTGGGCATCGCCGATCGACGAGCACGAGGCGTGGCGCGACAGCCTCCTCGAGGGCGGGGCCCGCCCGACGCCGGTTATCGACCGCCACTACTTCCGCTCGATCTACTTCCGCGAGCCGAGCGGGGTGCTGTTCGAGATCGCGACGCTCGGCCCGGGCTTCACGGTCGACGAGCCGCTCGAGAGCCTCGGCGAGAAGATCTCGATCCCACCGTTCCTCGAGCGGCTGCGCTCCGAGATCGAGCCGAACCTGACGCCGCTTCGCAATCCGCGCGAGGCGTTGAAGCGCTCGTAGCGCAAACGATCCGCAGAAAACTTGCCGCGCGGCCGGAGGGGGACGTCATGCGCGCTGAGATACACGTAGTTTTCGTGCCCACGAATCGAACCCAAACGCATGCCAGGGGGGCGGCGCGTCCACGTCGCCCGACGAGATGATCGGAGGCAAGATGGCGAACGGAAGAAGGCGCTCGACCACCGGCAAGCGGTCGACCGCCAGGCGCTCGACGGCGAAGCGCGCCGGCGCAAAGCGCCCGACGGCGAAGCGCGCCGGCGCAAAGCGCTCGACCGCGAAACGCTCGACGGCGACTGCCGGCGGAGCGGCGACCCATCGCCGCCGCCAGGACCAGGTGAAGAAGATGAGCTCGTCGCTGAAGGCCGCGCAGCGTTCCAGCGCGAGCCTGAAGGGCAAGACCGTCGGCGGCAGCAAGGCGGCCGGGAACAATGCCGACAGCGCGATCAAGGCCGCGCTGCGCGAGGTCGACCGGCTCGGCAAGGCCGTTCGCAAGGACCTCGCCGCCTCGCGCAAGACGAAGAGCGGGAGCGGATCGAGCCGCCGCGCGACGGCGAAGCGCTCGACGGCGAAGCGCCCGACGGCGAAGCGCCCGACGGCGAAGCGCTCCGGCGCGCGCCGGACCGCGTCCCGGCGCGGCTCGCGCGCGAGCGGCCGCACGACCGCACGGCGCTCGACGGGCCGCCGCACGGCGTCGCGCAGCACCGCGCGCCGCCGCAGGCGCTAGCAGCACGAGGCAGAGACGTCGCAGTCCGGCCGACCGGGGCTGACCGAAAGGTCAGGCCCCGGTCGGCCGGACGCGCATCGATGCGAGGGCTTTTCCCTCGGCGTCGAGGACCCAGCGCGCGCGGGCGTCGCCGACCAGCGCGACCTCGCCCGCCGAGGCCGGGTCGCGGAACTCGATCTCGGCGTCGATGCGCTTCGGCTCGGAGGCCCGCGCCAGCTCCTCCTCGAGCGGCGCCCAGTAGTGCGAGTTGTTGACGTGACCCGCGATGTCGAGGTCGGTGGCGCGAAACCGCCATTCGCTCGGTGACCCGCCGGCCGGCGGGTCGTGGTGGCGCAGCCGCACCGGCGCGTCGCGGCCGTTGGCGCTCGGCGCGTAGGCGTCGACGAACTCTGGGGCGAAGCGCATCGGCCGCCACGTATCGGGATCGAGGCAGATCCACAACCCGACGGCCTCGACGCGGGCGCTGCCGCCGCTGACGGTGGTCCTGCGCTCGGCGCTGAAGCGCCCGATGCCGCTGCAGAACGTCGACACCGTGAGCACGTCACCAAAGCGCGGGAACGAGTCGACCCTCAACCGCAGACGGCGAACGATCCACGCCCCACGGCCCTCGAAACCGGCGTCGATGATGTCCTCGTAGGCAACGTCCTGGAGCCAGCGCGCAATCGCGTCGAGGCGCGCTCGACCGTTGCCGTCGACGTCCGCGACCCCCGGGCGCAGCAGACGCTCGAACACCCGTCCGGACTCCGGCGCGTCGACGAGCTCGGTGAACGGCGGCTCGGAAATCGCTAGCCCGGCGTCGCGGGGAGCGCGCCGGTGCGCAGCAGCGTCGACAGGTAGATCACGATCCGCCGATCCCCGTGGTTTACGGCGCTGTGATGGTTGCTCGGCTGCTCCACGATCCACTCTCCGGCGCCGATCCGCCCGGTCTGACCGGCCGTGATCGTGCGCACGACGCGCGGGTTCTCGTCCGCCGCTCCCTTGCGCACCACCACCGAGCCGGTGTGGGCGCTGTAGCTCAGCGTCCCGGACTGGATGTAGCGCACGTGCGGAGACTATTCAGTGCGCGTCGGGCTCGGCCTGCGCGAGTCCGAACGGGCTCCCCTCGGAGTCCTTGCAGATCGCCCACCGCGCGCCGGGATGGACGATGCTCCCGCCGAGCCGCTCGACACGCGCCTGCGCCTCGGTGACGTCGTCGACGACGAAGTACGGAAGCGAGAACGAGTCGCCTGGGCCGCGACCGCGCTCGTGGAGGCCGACCGCGGGGGCACGTGAGCGCGTCTGCCAGCCCTCCCCCTCTGCTTCGGTGCGCGGTTCGAGGCCATCGTCGAGCAGCCCGCTCCAGAAGCGCCGCGCCCGCTCCGGGTCGTCGGCCGGGAACTCGACCAGGGACACGCAGGGGCCGGGAGCGACCAGGGCGCTATTCCTCCCGGGGGGTGAGGCGATCGAGCTCGACCTCGGCGCCTTCGCGGGTGTCCGCAAAGACGATGTAGGCAAGCGGCGGACCGCCGAAGAAGGTCGCGTTCTCGCCCTCGCCGACGTAGATCGCCGGACGCGCCTCGCCCTCGGGCCCCATCACCCACAGCTTCTGGCCCTGCTCGAAGAAGCCGTCGTCGGCCATCGCCGCGGCTAGGCCGGAGCCCGCGCGCCGACGATCCAGGTCGAGGACGGCGCCACGACCCCGTCCCCGTCGGCGTAGTCCGAGAGCACCTCCATGATTGCATCCGTGATCTGCGGCCGCAGGCGCTCGGCGTCCTCACCCGCAAGGCGGATCACCTCGCCGGCGGGGCCGAGCGCCATCACGAACTCGACCGCCTGGTCGAGGTTCGACCCGATCTTGAACGCGATGTCGAAACGGTGGAGCGCGATCTCCTCGAAGCCCGCGTTGACGAGGATGTGACTCGTCGTGTCGGCATCGGCCATCGCGAACGGGCCCGGCCCGCACGTCGGCTCGTCCGAGTCCTCGGGCTCCTCGAGGAACCGCTCCACCGCGAGCTCGGCCTGGTGGAGCCAGTCGTTGTCGAGCTTGCGCCTCCACACGACCATCGTCAGCCGGCCGCCGGGCACCAGCGCCTCGCGCACGTTGCGCAGCGCGGGCACCGGATTGGCGAAGAACATCGTCCCGAAGCGCGAGAACGCGCAGTCGAAGCGGTCCTCGAATCTGTACGTCTGCACATCGCCGACGAGGAAGCGGGCGTTGCCGATGCCGGCTTCGGCGGCCTCATCGCGTGCGGTCTCGACGAACCGCTCCGCGGCGTCGATCCCAACCGCCTCGCCCTCGGGGCCGACGATCCCCGCGATCCGCCGCGTTTCGTCGCCGAACCCGCAGCCTATGTCGAGGACGCGCTCGCCCGGCTTCGGCGGATAGAGGCGAAGTGCTTCCTCCCCGTGCACCTCGAGTCCCTTGACGATGATCTCGCGGTACTGGACGAAGCGATCGAACAGAACCCCGTTCCAGGCCTCTATTGCCTCTTCGTTCACGGACGCAACCTTGTCCATGTCCGTCATCGTACGCTCCAGAAACAACAAGCGAAGGAGAGCCGAGATGACCGGAAAGGCTGATTTCACAGCCGAGGAGTGGGACCAGGTCCTTCAGGGCCCAACCAGCGCCGGGATGATCGTCGTCACCGCCGAGCGCGGCGGCTCGATCCGCGAGAGCTTCTCGATGGCGAAGTCGTACACCGAGGCGCGCAAGCAGCACGGCGACAGCGAGCTCCTCGACGAGATCGTCTCGACCAAGCCCGAGATGGACCACACGCGTTACGGCTCGCCCGAGGAGCTCAAGGTGAAGAGCCTCGAGCACCTCCGCCAGGCTGTCGAGCTGGTGAGCGCGAAAGCGAGCGAGCAGGAGCTCGAGGAGTACAGGCGCTTCATCGTCAACCTCGCTCAGGGGGTCGCCGAGGCCCACAAGGAGGGTTTCCTCGGGCTCAGCGGCGAGCGGGTCAGCGACGCCGAGCAGGCGGCGGTGGACGAGGTCGCCGAGGCGCTCGGGACCACCGCCGCCTAACCGGCCCGGGCTTTACCTCTTCCTCGGCTTCTTGCAGTAGGCGAACGCCGTCTGCGTCGCCACCGGCCCCCTCTGCGAGTCGCCGGAGACGTTGAACCCGAGCACGCTCCACCCGGCTCCGCCGGCGTCCTTGGTCGAGCTCACCGCCACAGCCGCAGAGACGTCGTCATTGCCCACCTGGAGGTGGCCGTCGAAGCCGCCCGACAGCGCCTTTCCCTTCGAGCACACGGCGTCGACGGGCTGCAGCGCCGTCCCCGTCAACGTGCTCTGCGCCGACGCTGTGTTCAGCTTCGGCCCATGCTTGGCGCAGTACACGTACGCGATCAGTGTTCCGGGCGCTCCACGCGGCGCCCCGCCCTGAGTATCGGGGGGGATGTTGAAGGCCTCAACCTGCCACGACGCCTTTCCGAGCAGCTCCGACGCGAACACCAGCAGCTGCGTTGAGTCCTTGGAGAAGTCGGGCTCCTCCCATCCACCGGACACAGCCGTCGTGCCCTTGGGGCAGGTAGCCGTTGCCGTGCCCACGGCGCTCGGCGTGATGCTCGTCGAGCTCGAGGCCGTGTTCAGCTTCTTGCCCGACTTCGCGCAGTAGGCGTGCGAGATGATCGGGCCGTCGCTCTCCCCGAAGTTGAACGCGTCCGTCGTCACGGTGCGCTTGTCGGAGCGCCTCGAGCCGATCCTCGCCACCGTCGCTCCGTGGTCGCTTGATCCGAAGCCCGGGGCCTCGAACCCCGCTGCGACGACGCCCTTCTTCTTCGGGCACGTCGCGGTCGACGTCCCGGTCCCCTGGCTGGAAACCTGAGTCGAGCCAAGCCCCGTCGAGGCTGCACCCGCCTGACCGGCAACGGCCAGCGCCGCGGCGAGCGCGGCCCCAGCGATTCCGAATCGGCGCCACGGGGCCTTGGTCGGCTTGAGATCGTCTCTGCTCGTCATCCTTGACTCCTCCTGCACCCACCGGTTCGTCGCCGGCCATCCCGGCCGGCGGCACCCGCCTCCCCCGATCGGAGGAGATGACTCCCCCAATCGGCGCAGGCGCGCGCTCGCTTGAGCGCTCTGGACGGCTGTCCACGCTTGCAGGCGGGCGCGCAACTCGTGCGTGGCACGGTTGTTTGAACCACCGTGGGACGGCTACTGGCTGTGATCGTCGCGACCGCCGCCGCGCTGTTTGCGTGCGCGGCCTGCGCTGATGCCGCCTACACGCCGCACCTCGACCTCGACTACAACCTCGACGGGACGCCGGGGCCGACGCCGGCAAACGCGAACCACCTCGACGTCTACACGCCGGCCGGCTTCGAGGGTCCGCGGCCGGTCGTGATGTACGTCCACGGGGGCAGCTGGCGCGCCGGCGACAAGGACAACCAGATCGCGAACAAGGTGAACCTGTTCACGTCGAGCGGATACGTGTTCGTGAGCATCAACTACCGGCTCTCTCCGAACCCGCCTAGTACCTCTGACCCCAACCGGGTCAAGTTCCCCGACCACCCGCACGACGTCGGCGAGGCGATCGGGTGGCTCGACCGCAACATCGCGAGCTACGGCGGCGATCCGAGCCGGATCATGCTGCTCGGTCACTCGGCCGGCGCTCATCTGGTCTCGCTCGTGTCGACCCAGCCAAGCTACCGCGAGGCCTACGGCGTCAAGCGCTCCCAGCTCCTCGGCTTCGTCTCGCTCGACACTGACGCGTTCGACATCAGCCAGCGGATCGCGGAGCTCGGCGATGCCCGCAAGATCAACTTCTACAACCCGTTCGGCACCCCAGAGGAGAACGCGGAGACGAACTCATGGCACGACGCATCGCCGGTCGTCTGGGCCGACAAGGGCGATCCCGCCTTCCTCGCCGTCGGCCAGCAGGGCGCCCCGAACCGGATCGCCGAGGACAACGAGATGGCGATCGGGCTGGGTCAGGATCCGGCAAGCTCGGTCGTCCCCGTGCCGCTCGACCACGAGGGGATCAATGCCGAGCTCGGCAACCCAAACGCGACCACCGACGAGACGGCCCGCGTGATGGACTTCTACGGCAGCCTCGTCGCGGCCTCGCATCCGCCGAAACCGAAGCTGAAGCGCAAGCCGAAGCGCAGAATCCACTCCCGCAGGCCCAAGACCAAGGTCACGTTCCGGCTCAACGCGGGCGCCGACGACGCGAGCCTCGAGTGCAAGCTCGACAACCGCGGCTACAAGTCGTGCGGCAAGCGCGCTCGCTATCGCGTCCGCCGCGGCACGCACCGGTTCAAGGTTCGGGCGACCGGTGAGGTGCTCGGCAAGCGAGTCGGCGCCCCCGGCAAGGCCCGGAGCGCGAAGTTCCGAGTCATCAGGTCCGCGTCGTAGGCTGCGCGGCCAGATGATCTCGCGCGAGCGCATAGCGTCGCTCACCGAGCGCGAGCGCGAGCGCTTCGTGCGCGACCATCCGCGCTCGCGCGAGCTCCACGAGCGCGCCCGCGGCGCGCTGCTCTCGGGCGTGCCGATGAACTGGATGACGCGCTGGCCGGGTCCGTTCCCGGTCTACTTCACCGAGGCCGAGGGAGCCCGCGTCGTCGACGTCGACGGGGTCGACTACGCGGACCTCTGCCTCGGCGACACCGGGGCGATGACCGGGCATTCGCCACCGGCGACGGTCGCCGCCGCGGCCCGCCGGCTCGAGCGTGGGATCACGACGATGCTGCCGAGCGAAGACGCGCTCGCCGTCGCCGCCGAGCTCGAGCGACGGTTCGGGCTCGGAGGCTGGCAGTTCACGCTCTCGGCGACCGACGCGAACCGGTTCGCGATCCGGCTCGCGCGCCAGATCACCGGGCGATCAAAGATCCTCGTCTTCAACCACTGCTACCACGGCAGCGTCGACGAGACGTTCGCCGCGCTCGACGGCGGTGCGGTCATCTCCCGCCACGCGAACATTGGTCCCCCCGTCGAGCTCGCCGAGACGACCCGCGTCGTCGAGTGGAACGACCCGGCGGCGCTCGAGCACGAACTCGGGTTCGGCGACGTCGCCTGCGTGCTCGCCGAGCCGGCGATGACCAACGTCGGCATCGTCCTCGCCGGCCCCGGCTACCACGACGCCCTGCGCGCCGCGAGCCGCGCGGCCGGGACGCTGCTCGTGATCGACGAGACCCACACGCTGTGCTGCGGGCCCGGCGGCTACACCGCCGCCGAGGAGCTCGAGCCCGACCTGCTGACGATCGGCAAGTCGATTGCCGGCGGGATCCCCGCGGGTGCGTACGGGATGAGCGACGAGGTCGCGGCGCGCGTGCTCGAGGCGACCGTGTGGGACCACGCGGACGTCGGCGGGATCGGCGGGACGCTGGCCGGCAACGCGCTGTCGCTGAGCGCCATGCGGGCGACGCTGGACGAGGTCCTGACCGAGGGTGCGTTCGAGACGATGACGGCGCTCGCCGAGCGCTTCGAGGCCGCGGTCGCGGGGTCGATCTCGGCGCGCGGGCTACCGTGGCAGGTGACGCGTCTCGGGTGCCGCGCCGAGTACATGTTCGCCGCCGAGCGCCCGCGCACCGGCAGCGAGGCCAGCTCGGCCTTCGATCATGAGCTCGACTCGCTGCTCCACCTCTACATGCTCAACCGCGGGGTCCTGATGACGCCGTTCCACATGATGGCGTTGATGTCCCCGGCGACCACCGAGGCGGACGTCGACCGCCACAGCGAGGCGTTCGACGAGGCGGCGTACGAGCTCACCGCCGGCTCGACCTCCCGGGGGTAGCCTGGACAGCCTGAGCGAAGCGGTGTCCGAGCAGCTCTGCGAGGTGGGGCAGAGGGTGACCCTCTGCTACGAGACGTTCGGCGATCCCGCCGACCCCCCGGCGCTGCTGGTGATGGGTCTGGCGACCCAGATGATCGCCTGGCACGAGGACTTCTGCGAGCAGCTTGCCGGGCGCGGCTTCCACGTCGTGCGCTTCGACAACCGCGACATCGGCCGTTCGACGCACATGAGCTTCCGGCCGCCGACGCCGCTGCAGCTGCTGCGACGCCGGTTCGGGCCCGAGCAGTACACGCTCTCCGACATGGCCACCGACACGACCGGGCTGCTGCGCGCGCTCGATCTCACCCCCGCTCACGTGATCGGGGCCTCGATGGGCGGGATGATCGCCCAGACGCTGGCGGCCGAGCACCCCGCGAGCGTCCGCTCGCTCGTCTCGCTCATGTCGAGTACCGGCAGCCGCCGGCGCGGTCAGCCGGCGCTTCCCGTCTACAAGCTCCTGCTTCGCCCCCCTCCCACGGACCGTGACGGATACGTCGAGCGCACCTCCGAGGTGTTCGGGATGGTGGGCTCGACCGGCTTCGACCGCGACGATGCTCAGGTCCGCGAGCGCGCCGAGCGCAGCTACGACCGTGGCTACGATCCCGCCGGCGGCGCCCGTCAGCTCGGTGCGATCGCGGCGTCCGGAAACCGCACCGCGGAGCTGAGGCGGATCTCAGCTCCCACGCTCGTCATCCACGGGTCGGCCGATCGCATGGTCCGCCCCTCGGGCGGCCGTGCGACCGCCCGCGCGATCCCGGGCGCGGAGCTGCTCGTGATCGACGGCATGGGCCACGACCTCCCGCGCAGCGCTTGGCCACGGATCATCGACGCGATCGCCGACCACGCTCACGGTGTGGACGGCGCTGACCGCGAGGCAAACGGCCCGCGATCGTCGACGACCGGATCCGCCGGGATCGGGACGTGAGACTCGGAGTGCGCACGCGTCGGCGGCTCGACGTCGGGGCACATGTCGGCTCCAGCGCGGCGACACAGAAAGGCAACACCGCGGCCGAGCGCCAGCGTTAGCTTCGCGGACACGATGGGTGCCGCCCGGCTAGCGGACGGACGGAGGCTCACCTTCAGCGCCACGGGGCCGAGGCGCGGACTTCCCGTTCTCTGCTTCCACGGCGCGATCGGCTCGCCGCGCTCGCACACGCCGCGGCTCGAGCAGCTGATCCGCGAGCGCGGGATCCGCTACGTCGCCGTCAACCGGCCCGGCTTCGCCGGCTCCGACCCCAGTCCCGGCCGCAGCGTCGTCGACTTCGCGCGCGACGTCGAGGGTCTCGTCGACGCGATGAGGTGGGAGCGGTTCTCGATCGCCGGCGTCTCGGCGGGCGCCCCGTACGCGCTCGCCTGCGCGTGGGCGCTGAGCGGCCGGGTGAGGTCGGTCGCGGTCGCGAGCCCGCTCGTCCCGCGCTCGGGCGCGGGCGGAAGCCAGGGTCCGCGATACGCGCTCCCGCGGGTGATGTTTGCGGCGCCCGGACTCGGGCCGCTGCTCGCCGACGCAGCGCTGCGCGCTCTGCGGCTTCGCCGCGCAACCGCCCCGCGGGCGATGCTCGACGACTACGACGTCTGCCGCCGCCCCTGGGGCTTCGATCCGGCCGAGATCCGAACCCCGGTCCGGCTCTGCCACGGCCGCCGCGACCGGCTCGTCCCTTGGGCGCACGCGATCGCGCTCGCCGACTCCGTGCCGTCGTGCAGCACCCACATCGAGGCCCGCGCCGGCCACTTCTTCTTCGGCCGCCACCTTGAGGAGGTGATCCGCCACCTCGTCGAGCCGGCGGAAGTCACCGAGCCTCCGCTGCGGCTCGCGGCCTGAGCCGCACGGCCGTCGGCGTCGTTGCGGTCGGTAATGTCCTCCGGCGTGAGCGACGCTCGCAGGAACGGGGGTGGACGAGGCTGGTCGCCGAGGATCGCGGTCGTCGGCGCCGGCTTCGGCGGCGTCGGAGCGGCGGTGATGCTGAAGCGCGCCGGTTACGACGATGTGACCGTGTTCGAGAAGGGCGAGCGGCTCGGCGGCGTCTGGCACCACAACACCTATCCCGGAGCCGCCTGCGACGTGCCCTCGCATCTGTACGAGTTCTCCTTCGAGCCGAACCCGCGCTGGTCGCGGCGCTACGCGCCCCAGGAGGAGATCCAGGCTTACCTCGAGGAGACCGCCAGGAGCCACGACGTCTTTGATCGCTTCCGCCTTGGGGTCGAGGCCGAGACCGCCCGCTGGGACGCCGACGAGGACGAGTGGACGCTGGAGACGAGCGAAGGCTCCCACGAGGCCGATGTCTTGATCACCGCGTGCGGCCAGCTCTCGGTGCCGAGCATTCCCCCGCTGAACGGACTTGACGACTTCGAGGGACCCTGCTTCCACACCGCGCGCTGGGACCACGACGTCGACCTCGCCGGCAAGCGCGTCGCCGTCGTCGGCACCGGGTGCAGCGCGATCCAGGTCGTGCCCGCGATCCAGCCGGTCGTCGAGCACGTCGACATCTACCAGCGCTCGCCCGGGTGGACGTTCCCGAAGATGGACTTCGCCTACAGCGAGCGCGCGAAGCGCCTCTTCGAGCGCTTCCCGTCACTGCAGCGCCTCGACCGGCGGGCGAACTTCGCCTTCCACGAGTTCGCCGCCGCGGCGATGACGAGCCAGCGCTGGCTGCTGCCCCCGCTTCGGGCGCTCGCGCGCCGCCAGATAGCGAGTGCGATAGACGACCCCGAGCTGCTCGCGAAGGTGACCCCGACCGACGAGCTCGGCTGCAAGCGCGTGATGCTGACCGACGAGTGGTACCCGACGCTGACGCGGCCGAACGTCGACCTGATCAACGACCGCATCGCCGAGGTGACGCGAGGCGGGATCCGGGCCGAGGACGGGGTCGAGCGCCCCGCCGACTCGATCGTCCTTGCGACGGGCTTCAAGACGCACGGCTTCGTCGCCCCGATGGAGGTCAGCGGCGTCGGCGGCCGCACCCTCACGGAGGAGTGGGACGGCGTCCCGCGCGCGTACCTCGGGATCACGGTGCCGGGGTTTCCGAACATGTTCTGCCTCTACGGGCCTAACACGAACGGCGGCGCCGGATCGGTGATCTTCGTGATCGAGTCGGCAATGGTGCACGTGATCGCGGCCCTCGACGAGCTCGGCCGCGCCGGCAAGGAGCGGATCGAAATCCGTCGCGAGCACGCGGAGCAGTTCGACCGCGACCTCCGCGAGGCGCTCGCGGGGACGGTCTGGCACACCGGCTGCACGAGCTGGTACGTCGACGAGAACGGGAACGACCCGAACCAGTGGCCGTGGGTGTGGACGCGCTACCGTCGCCGCACGGCGGAGCTCGCGCCGGGCGCCTATGCGCTCGGGACGTCCGCCTCCGACCGTCGGGTGACGGCCTGAGCCCCTTCAATCAGGCGAGCGGACCGCGCGCGTGAGCGCTGAGCTCAGCGACCGAGTCCGTGAGTGGGAGGCCGCGGGCGAGACGGAGCGGTTTCGCGACCGTGCGATCCACGTCTACCAGCGCGACGGCACGGGGACGCCGCTGCTGCTCCTGCACGGCTTTCCCTCGAGCTCCTACGACTGGAGCGCGCTGCTCGCCCGGGAGGAGGCCGACAGCCCAGTGGTCGCGTTCGATTTCCTCGGCTTTGGCCTCTCGGACAAGCCGCGCGACCACCTCTACACCCTCGCCTGGCAGGCCGATCTCGCCGAGGAGCTCGTCCGGCGGCGCTACGGCGACCGCGCCGTGTTCGTCGTCGCCCACGACATGGGCACCTCGGTGATGACGGAGCTGCTCGCCCGCGACGTCGAGGGGAGCCTCGGTTTCGACCTCGCCGGGGCGCTGCTGTTCAACGGCAGTGTCGTGCTCGAGTGCGCAAGCCTGAGCCGCGGCCAGCGCCTGCTCCGCGGCAGGCTCGGGCCGCTCGCCGCGCGGATGACGTCGAAGCCCGTCTTCAAGCAGGAGTTCGCGCGCCTGTTCACGGACCGGCACCCGCTCACGGACGACGAGGCCGACGACCAGTGGGCGCTCGTGTGCCACAACGCCGGCAGGACGATGGGACACAAGCTGATCCACTACCTCGACGAGCGCGAGCGGTTCGCCTCGCGCTGGCACGGCGCGGTCCGCGACTGGGAGGGGCCGCTCAGCTTCATGTGGGGCGTCTCGGACCCGATCGCGACGACATCGGTCCTCGACGCGCTCGTCGAGCTTCGGCCCGCCGCGCCGGTCGAGCGGCTCGAGCTCGGCCACTACCCGCAGATCGAGGATCCGGCGCAGGCCGCCGCCGCGATGCGCCGCGCGGTCGGGCGCGCCGCCTAGGCGGCTAGATGACCGCGATTCGGGCGATCGTCGACAGCGACTGGTAGTAGACGTCGCGCCCGAATCCGGGCGCCGGGAACAGGAACGCCTGGATCACAGACGGGACGTCGACGTGCGCCTTCTCCGCGCCGCTGTCGAGGTCGAGGACGCAGAGCCGGTCGCAACCAGCCGTGAGCACGGCGCGGCGGGCGGCGGCGCTGCGCGCGACGAGCGGTCCGATCGCCCGCGCGGCCCGGCGGGCGCGCGGGCGCGCGACGAGACCGGGGTCCTGCCAGTCCTGGACGACGAGCTCGCGCGTGTCGGGGTAGACGATCAGGTGCCCGGCGTGGGCGAGGCCGTCGCGGCGCCACAGCGGATCGAGCTCGTCGCCGTTCACGCGCCACGCGCGGACGACGGCATGGCCGGCGTCGTAGGCGACGACGATTCCGCCCTCCGGGTCCCACCCGGGCGGGTTCGACTCAGTCCCGTACGGGATCCCGCTGATCTCAACCGACCGGGTCGTCGAGTCGTCGAGTCGCGCCCACCACAACCGCACCGGGGCGCTGTCGACGCCCGAGTCGAGCATCGTGTGGTCGACGCGGTTGCGGCCGTTGTCCATCCAGAAGGTGTGCTTACCGGTGATCACCGGGTCCCAGCCGAAGCCGCGACCGGGCGCCGGCCCGTAGCTCGGGCGCCGGCGCTCGTCGATCTCGAGCCGGCCCTCGTCGCGGTCGAGGCGCAGCCGGAAGAGCTCGGTCGTCCCGATCGCGGTCACGCTCTCGCCGTCGCTCGAAAGCCTGCCGACGCAGGGCTCGGGCAGCTGCAGCGGGGGCGCGACCGGGAGCAGCGTGATCGGGTCCAGCACCGAGAACGTCGACGGCTCGGCGCCGACCGGGGCGTCGCAGTCCTTGGTCACGAGCTCGCCTCCGTCGAGGACGACGAACGAGTTGTGCGGGCGAGCTACGGGCAGACGGTGCGAGGCGAGCACGTCGAGCTCGGGGCTGAGCCGGTGCGCCCAGCGGCCGAAGATCATGTGCAGGTCGCCGCACGCGTGGGCGGCGATCCCCCCGGGCCAGAAGCTGCCGCCGGGGAGGTGCGGGGTGGCAGCGGTCGGCTCGAGCGTCTCAGGATCGAGGCGCTCAGCCCAGGCCGCGACCGGACTCGACTGCGGACCGCGCAGCGGAATCTCGTGGCGCAGCGCGTAGAGCTCGCCCGGCTCGCGGCGGACGAGCGCATCGGTCGCGAAAGCGTGTCTCGACGCCGCCAGCTCGAGCCGCTCTCCGGGCCCGATCCCGAGCCCCGGCGCGCCGTCCGGGACGCCCCAGCGGCGCGGACCGCCATCCTCGCAGGTCCAGGGCCGGGGCCAGTAGGCCCCGGCCCCGGCGCCCTCGGGGCTAGCGGTAGCCAACCGGCGCCGGTGGCGCGGTCCGGCACTCCCGCATCGCGGTCTCGAGCCGCTCGGCGAGCTCGTCGCGCAGCGCCCGCGCCGCCGCCGAGCGCGGCTCCCCCGAGCGCACGTCGACGAGGTTCTCGACCTCGAGCGGGTCGTTCTCGAGGTCGTAGAGCTCATACTCGGACGAGGCGCGCCCGGTGGGGTCGAAGTAGAACGCATACTTTCCGCTCGCGGTGCGGATCGCCCGGACGCGATTCGGCTGCCCGGGCGCGTCCTGCATCGCGGTGCCGCCCTGGTGGTCGTCGAAGGTGAAGTGAACGGCGTCCTGGACGCCGCGCGCCGGCGCGGGATGGTCGAGGACAGGCGAGAGGTCGACGCCCTTGCTCGTCTTCTTCTGCTTCTTTCTCCCCTTCTTGTCCAGCTTCGCCTCGCGCGCGGCCGCCGCGAGGATTGGCGTCAGGTCGCAGCCGCGGAGGTCGTCGGGAACCTCGCGCCCGCCGAGCGCGAGCAGCGTCGGGAGCAGGTCGACGAGCGATGCAAGGCCCTCGGTACGCGCGCCGTCCCCGAACAGGCGTGGGTTTGAGATCACGAGCGGGACATTGATCGTCTCCTCGTAGGCGTTGAACGCCTTCTGCCGCAGCCCGCCGTGCGAGAGCCCCATCTCTCCATGGTCGGCGCAGCGCACGACGACGGTGCTCGAGCGCAACGAGCCGGGGTCGTCGGGTGAGCCGAGCGCGCCGACGATGCGGCCGATCTTGCGGTCGACGAGGCGGTGCAGGTGGGCGTAGAAGTTGACGTAGTCGAGCTCGGCCTCGCGGCCGCTAATCGGCCCGAGGAAGCTCGACATCCCCATCCGCATCATCGAGTGGACGGCGGGTTTGTCGCCCATGTTCTCGTCGATCGTCGGCGGCAGCCCGACGCCGAGATCGCGGAACTCGTCCCGCGTGTAGCCGCCGCGGACGTAGGAGGCCGGATAGCCGAGCACGTCATGGGGATTGACGAGCGAGACGATGAGGCAGAACGGCTCCGGCAGTTCGGAGCGGCCGAGCCAGCTCTCCGCCTCACGTGTGTAGACCTCGTCCCAGCCCTCCCCCTCGCCGGCGCGCCCGCCGCCGAAGTTATCCGCCTTCGTGTTCTCGCCCGCATCCGGCGCCTCCCAGTCCACGAAGCCGTAGTCGCGCTCGATCGCCTCGGCATCGCGCTCGGTCCACCCGCCGAGCAGCGCCCCGGGGCCGCCGAGCGGGTGGGTCAGGTGCCACTTGCCCTTGTAGGCGACCTCGTAGCCCGCCTCGCGCAGGAGCGTCGCCATGTTCGGGAGCTCCTTGGGCAGCACGGGCTCGTTGCCGGAGCGCGGACCGAGCCGCAGTGCGCCGCGGGTGAACGCCTTCATCACCCTGGGCGCCGGCGCCTCGCGGCGGCGCAGGATCCCGGCCGTCTGCGCCGCGACGTGCGGCGTGTGGCGCAGAACCGGCCGCAGATCCCCCGCCGTCAGCGTCAGCTCGACTCCGTGCTCGGACGGATAGCGGCTCGTGAACAGCGTCGCGCGGCTCGGCGAGCACATCGCCGTGGTGCAGAACCCGTTCTCGAACGTGAGCCCGGTGCGGGCGAGCTCGGCGTCGTTCGGCATCAGCTCGTCGCAGCCAGGCGGGCTGCTCGGGCCAGTAGCGCGGGAAGCGCTGCTGGTCGGTGATGACGATGAGGAAGTTGGGCGGTCTCAAGGGGTCGGGACCGGATCGGATTGCCCGAGCATCTTGCCGTTCGACCCCAGCGCCTGGACCGCGTACTGGGCGGCCTGGCCGCTGACGTCGATCTGCGTCTCGAAGCCCTGCCGCTTCGCGGTCTGGATCGGCTCGAGCGAGCTCGCATCGTCGCCGGCGAGCACGCGCCACCTCGCGACCTTCGTCGCCCCGTTCCAGCTCGCGAACACCGACGTTCCCGAGCCATTGTGCTGCGCCGCGACCGCGGGGTTCGTCTTCGGCGTCGCGCTCCACGGGAAGCTGTAGACGCGGTAGCTGCCGTCGTCCTGGGGCAGGTTGGCGTCGTAGAGCAGCTTCCCGCGCTGCGAGAACTGCGAGAAGAACTGCGTCGAGCCCCAGCCGACGAACACGTTGCCTCCGTCGAGCGTCTGGACGCTGCCCTCGCTCTGGGCCGAGGTGTCGTTCGAGCGGTGGTACTGGTGCACGAGCTTCGCCTTGCGCGGATGCCGCTTCAGCTTCAGCACCAGCCCCCGCGACGACGGCGCCTTCTGCGGCGGGCCGGCCTCGTCGTCGAACATGCTGATCTTGCCGCCGCGCAGCATGTGGGCGTCGTGCTGGAAGTTGAACGTCGCACCCGACCGCAGCTTGAAGTCGCTCGCCGTGCCGCCGAGCCGCCACAGGATCCGCCCGCTCGCTCGATCGATCTTGTAGATCGCCGAGGTATCGCGGGCCGAGATCAGCACCCGGTCGTTGGCGAGGTCCTGGATCGAGTTGATGTGGAAGGCGTCGTAGGAGGCGCTGTTCGACGGCGTCGCGAGCGACTCGGACAGCGGGATGTGGCCGTAGGAGTGCCATTCCCAGTCGACGAGCCCGGTCTTGCATGTCGACCTCCTGGACGATCGCGTCGAGCAGCGGCGAGAGCGTGCCCTCGGGCGTGCCCGGCAGGTGTACGAGGATCGGCGAGTAGATCGTGAACAGAGCGTCGCGATGCCGGGCGAGCTCGAACTCGTGGATGTCCATCGGGTAGCCGTTGCCCGCGTGAACGGTCGCGATAGGCCGGTAGGAGTGGTTGGCGATCACGCCCTCCCCGACGCCGAACGCCGACGGGGTCACCGTCCCCTGCCACCACGTCAGCATCCGCTCTGCCCTTGTAGCGCTGGACGCGCAGGTTCGCCGCCACCTCGGGCTGCTTGAGCTGGTTGAACCACACCGGCTGCCCGCCTGCGGTCGACGATCATCGTCCCGCCGGGCCCCACCGGCTTGATCGTGATCGCGTTGTTGCTCTCGGGGTGGACGACCGGTGAGGGAAGCGGTGTCAGCAGAACATCGGCGCCGTTCCGCGTCCGAGCCGTGGTCTTGTTGACGCTGATCTTCGGCGGGGTCAGGCTCGGCTCGGAGATGAAGTGGTGGAGCTTGTCGGGCTGCGTCGCCGTGAGGTTGAGCGGCGGCTGCGCCGGCCCAAGATGGGCGACCGTGAACGAGAACTGGATCGGGTCGCGGCCCTTGATCCGGACCACGGTCGAGACTTGCTCGCCCTGGGCCAGCGGCTGGTCGAGGACGAAGCTGGCGCCACGCTTCCCGGAATAGGGGTGCAGGCTTCCGGAGTGCGTGCCGCTCGACTGCGCCAGTCACCTGGACGGACTTGATCTTTCCAGGCGCGACGCCAAGGACGCTGATCTGAGTCTGCGGGTTGACGTCGGGGGTGTCTGGGGCCGGGCGAGATCGTCAGCCTGCCGGACCCCGAGGCGGCGAGCGCCGCTGCCGGGGCCACAGCGGCGATCAGCGCCACCGCCGCCCCAGCCAGCAGCGGCCGGAGCAACCACCGCGTCCCCCGCGCCCGTTCGTCCCCTGCCCGCCTGCTCACACGAAATTCCATACGCGATATCGCTTTGCCACGGTACCATATTGAATATGGTTTCGACGCTCGAGCGCCCCGGCGCGCTTGTCGGCTACGGGGGCGAGGACGGCGTTGCCCGGCTCCCCGTCCCCCCGACGCAGGCGCGCGGCGTCGAGAAGCGCGACCGCATCTACCGCGCGGCGCTGGAGCGCTACATCGCCGACGGCGTCTCGGGAACTCGCGTCGGGGACGTGATCGCCGACGCGGGCGTCAGCTGGGCGACCTTCTTCCGCTACTTCCCGCGCAAGGAGGACGTGCTCATCGAGCTCGCAGCGCGTCACTTTCGCGACCACGTCCGCACCGTCGCTGCCACAGGGCTGGACGACCGACGGCTGTCGGTCCGCAGCGTCGCCGAGCGGACCTTCACGGCGCTGCTCGAGCCGGCCGAGGCCTCGCACGCGGTCCACGCCGCCGCGCTGCTCGAGGTCTTCGCGTACCCCGCCCGCTTCGCCGCGCTCGTCGACGAGGGGCACCCGCAGCCGGTCGTGGGGCTCGTCGATGCGCTTCTCGCCGAGGCGCAGTCGCGCGGCGAGCTGCGCGGCGACGTCGATCCGGGAGCCGCCGCGCTGACCGTCGTCGCCGGAGCGCTGTTCCCGGGCGTTCAGGCCGCCGCGGGCGGCGCCGATCCGAGCGCGCCGGTGAGCGGCGCGCTCGACATCCTCTGGGGCGGGCTCGCAGAGCCCTCCTCCGGCGCCGCCTACGCCACGTAGACGTCACGGTGCTGGAACAACACGATCGAGGCGAGGGTGAAAGCAACACTGACTGCCGCCAGCACGCCCAGGTGGCCGAGGTCGAATCCGTTCGTGAGCGGGTCCGAGCCCTGGTACCAGTAGAACGGCGACAGCTTCTGCCAGCTCTTCAGGCTCGAGGCGAGGGGCGCGAGCGAATAGAGCATGAAGCTTGCGACCGCGATGCTTCCCGTCCACGCTCCGGCGTGGCCGCGGCGACCAAGGCCGCAGCTGATCGCGAGCGCTAGCGCGGCGTAGGTCGTCCCGAGCAGCACCGCCGAAACCGCGGCAGCCACGAGGTCCCCCGATCCGATCTTCATACCGACGAGCTCTCGCCCGGCGAGCAGCGCAATCGTCAGGGCGACACCGAGCACCGAGAGCAACACACCGTCCGCGAGCGCCTTGTGGGCGATCACCTTGCGCCGCGTCACCGGCGCGGTCAGCAACAGCTCGGCCGTCCCCCGATCCTCCTCGCGGCCGATCGCGCCCGAGCCGAGGATCACCGCGTAGATGATGAACAGGATCGGCACGACGTTGGAGAACGCCTGCGAGCTCAGGTACCCGGCCGGCGATGTGACGTCGATCCCCGTCCCGCCCCCGGAAAGCGCCCGCGCCGCGGGCGGCAGGTGACGGTAGAAGTCCGACAGCGTGCTGTTATCGCGCACCGACGGAAAGTAAGCGAAGATCACCAGGACCAGCGCGAGGGTCCCGATCGACCACCACAGCGCCGCGCGGCGCTGCTCGAACAACGTCTTGCCGAAGACGTTAATCAGCATCGCGTTCCCCTCCGCGATCTCCCGGCTCGGCGTCCTCGCCCTCATCCTCATACAGCGCGAGGAAGACGTCCTCGAGGTCGGGGTCGGGCGTCGAGACGAGCTCGACCGGCAGCGTCGCGAGTCTCTGGATCAGCTCGCCCATCGGCCCGCTGGTCGTCAGCCGCGCTCTGGTGCCCCGAACGCGCACATCCCCCACCCCCGCGACGCCGTCGAGCCGCGACGCGTCAACGGGGCGGCTGAAGCTGATCTCGACGCGGCGCCGCGCCCGCTCCTTGAGGTGAGCGACGGTGTCGACCGCGATCATGCGGCCGTCGCGGATCAGCGCGACTCGGTCGGCGATTCGCTCGACCTCGTTGAGGTAGTGGGAGCTGAAGAAGATGGTGCGTCCGCGCTCCCTCGCCTCGTCGATCATCGCGAAGACCTCGTGCTGGACAAGGGGATCGAGGCCGCTCGTCGGCTCGTCCAGCACGATCAGCTCGGGATCAGGCATGAACGCCTGGATCAAGCCGACCTTCTCGCGGTTTCCCTTCGAGAGGTCGCGGACCTGGCGGTCGAGGTCGAGCTTGAGGCGCTCGGCGAGCGGATCAATGCGCTCGGCGCCGCGCCCGCGCAGTCCGGCGAGGAACGTCAGCGTTTGCCTCGCCGTCAGCTTCTCCCACAGGTCGAGGTCGCCGGGAACGTATCCAACCCGCTCGTGCACACGGCGTGCGTCGCGATGCGAGTCCAGGCCGAGGATCCTGATCGACCCCCCGCTCGGGTGCAGCAGGTCGAGCATCGTCCGGATCAGCGTCGTCTTGCCCGCTCCGTTCGGACCGATGAACCCGAACGCCTCCCCCGCAGCGACATCGAACTCGACCCCGTGCAGCGCCTCGAAGCCACCGTAGCGCTTCACCAGAGCTCGGACCTCGATTGCGCTCCCCGCCGCCACAGGGGTGGCACTGGATTGGCGAGCCATGCCCGATCCCCAGCGTGGCGGCGGCTACAGGTTGACCGAGGCCATCCCGGCCTCGTCGTAGCGCGGCCCCACCGCCTCCGGGAGCTCGGCGTCGATCCGCTCCAGGTCCTCGTCGCTGAGCCCGACGTCGACCGCAGCCGCGTTCTGCTCGAGGTAGGCGCGACGCTTCGTCCCCGGGATCGGCACGAGGTCCTCGCCCTGGGCCAGGACCCAGGCGAGCGCGAGCTGCGCCGGCGTAATCCCGTTCTCGGTCGCGATCTCCTCGACCTTCGCCGCGAGCTCGAGATTGGAGCCCAGGTTGTCGTCCTGGAAGCGGGGCCCGTTGCGCCGGAAGTCACCTTCGTCGAGCTCGTCGGGGTGCTTGAATCGCCCCGAGAGGAACCCGCGGCCCAGCGGCGAGTAGGGGACAAAGCCGATCCCGAGCTCGCGGCACGTGGGCAGCACCTCGACCTCCGGGTCACGCGTCCACAGCGAGTACTCGGTCTGGACGGCGGTGATCGGGTGCACTGCGTGGGCGCGGCGAATCGTCTCCGGCGCCGCCTCGCTGAGCCCGAGGTACCGGATCTTGCCCTCCGCGACCAGCTCGGCCATCGCGCCGACCGTCTCCTCGATCTCGACGTTCGGGTCGACGCGGTGCTGGTAGTAGAGGTCGATGTGCTCGACGCCGAGGCGCTCGAGCGATCCCTCGACCGACCAGCGCACGTACTCGGCCGAGCCTTCGACAGCGCCGACGGTCGACATGTCGCCCGGGACGGCGTCGCGGACGCTGCGACCGAACTTCGTCGCGATCACGTACGCGTCGCGGTTGTCCTTGATCGCGCGCCCGACGAGCTCCTCGTTCGTCAGCGGCCCGTAGAGCTGTGCGGTGTCGAGGAAGTTGATCCCGAGCTCGAGCGCGCGTTGGATCGTCGCGATCGCCTCGCCCTCGTCGGCGGATCCGTAGAAGGCCGACATCCCCATGCACCCAAGTCCGATTGTCGACACCTCGAGCTCGGCGAGCTCTCGCTGCTTCATGCGTGTCCCAACCTCTCTCGTTCGAAGGTTTGGTTGCCCGTCCGCGGGCATACACCGACTACCCACTATCGGAGCGTCCAACTCGCGAGGGCGTACCTGTGCTCGCTACGTGTGCTTCGCGACGCGGATCGATCCGCGCATGAACGGGTGGATCCGGCAGAAGTAGGTATACGTCTTGCCGGCCTTCAGCTTCGGCGTCTCGTAGGTGTTCGATCCCGTCGTCACCCCGGCGCTGACCCCGACGGCGCCACCGATGCCGGTCGGATTTCCGCCGAAGCCGAGCTCACCCGAGTCCCCGAGCGGGCCCTGGGCGAGCGGATAGCCGATCCCCGCGCCCTTGTTGCAGGGGGCCTTACAGCCGGTGATCGTGTGCCAGGCCTGCTGATTCAGGTTCTCGCTCGGGAGCGCGTCGAAGTTGGTGAACACGACCCTCGAGCCGGGCTTGACGACCGGCGGTCGCTCCAAGCCCTTTTTCGTCTTGTGGCCCTTCAGCACCGAGTAGCCGCCGTTCGTGTACTGGAAGCCCTCGATGCCGATCCCCGACGGCCCGACCTTCTTGCCGCGGCTGCCGAGCTTCTTCGGGTTCGGGACGTGGAGGTTCTTGCCCGCGGGCGTGTCGATGTTCTCGGGAAGGCGACCGTGGGTGAGGATGCCGCCCTCGTCGTACATCTGCTTGACGGCGGCGGCGTCGTCGAACGGGTCCTTTGCCGCCGGATCGTCCGCCTTCGTGACCGCAAGCGGGAATATTCCCATCGCTTCGTACCACGAGGCCTTGCTGACGTCGTAGGTGGCGTGGATCGAAACCACGTCCCCGGCCTTGAGGTGGATCCGCCAATCGGGCCTCGTCGCTTCCAAGGCGACGTCCCAACTCACCGCTCCCGCGGGCTCGTAGTAGTGCGCCCTCGATCTGAACAGGGGCTTCGTCTCCGAGGGATCGTCGCCGGCAACCCCATCGCCGTTCAGGTCACGAGACACGTCGAGGTCGATGTACTTGCCGCCGGGATGCAGGTGCCCGGCGCCGAACAGCAGCGTCCTGCCGCCGGATGGGACGGTCCATTTGCCCGCCGAGCTGATGTTCTGCCGCTGGTCGTAGCCCGGGTCCGAAGGGTTGGTCGGCACGTCGTCGGGGAAGGTGTACCTGCCGTCCTTGTCGAGGTCGTTCCTCTTCACGGCGTCGAAGACGGGATAGATGTGGGGAGTGCCTGCAACGTCCATCCACTGGACGTCGAGCGGCTTGATGCCCGGATCGGGAGTGTCGGGGACCCAGTCGATCTGCCAAGTGATCTGGACCTGGCGCCCGCTCGAGGCGTTGAGGCTGTGGATCATGTAGTTGATGCCCCAATTCGCGTTACCCCCGACCTTGAGCCCGTAGCCCTGCGGGTACTTCGCGATCGTCTTCTCCTCACCGGAGGCGAACGTCGGCCCGCTCGGTGAGAGCCAGACGACGTGATGAAGGTGGAGGTCCCAGACGCTCGGCGTCGTCAGGCTGCCGTCCGGATGGATCTCCTGCATGCTGGGCTGGAACCGGGTCACGAACCCCTTCGCGCCGGAGCCCTGCTGGAACGGGCTCGTGTCGCCGGGGCCGCTGACCTTCTGCGCGTTCGGGCAGGTCTTGGTCTGTCCGTAGAGGTTCAGGTTCTGGCCCGGATAGACCGTGATCGGATCCGTGCGGCAGTTGTAGGTCGTCATGTTCGGGTAGCTTGCGGCTTGGAGGACCTCACTGTCCCCCGACTTGCTCGGGCCCCGCGCGACAGCGGAGGCGACCGGCAGAAGCAGCAGCAGCGAGATTGCCGCCAGGGCGGCGCCGAGCAGCACCCGACGAGGAGCGGTAACGCGTCCTGCAAGCCGATCCGGCATCTTCACTCCCTGCTTCCCCTGTTGTGATGGTGAAAGCCCTCCCCTTGAGGACTCCGGACCATTACATCATATCGTGACCAATGATGACGAGGTCCTCGACGCTCGCCGTGATCGCCGTGATCGCCGTGTCGCTGATCGCGACCGCGACCGCGGGCTGCGGGACGACTGAGAAGTCGGGCAACCTCGGCGACACCCTGACCGCGAAGGGGCTGCGCGCGACCGTGCTGAGCGTCGACGACTCCGTCCCGGTTCCGAGCAACGACATCACCGGCCTCTCGAACCCGAGCCCCGGCTCGAAGCTCGTCGGGGCCCGCGTCCGCGTGTGCAGCGACCACGGCGGAGCGATCGGCCCGTTCGACTTCGGCGTCGAGACGAGCGCGGGAGAGCAGGGGAAACTCAGGTTCCCGGAGCAGAATTACGCCGACGGACTCGACACGATCCGCAACGGCTGCGGGTCGGGCTGGGTCGTGTTCGAGATCCCCCGCAACGCCAGGCCCCGCGAGATCACGTTCGGGTTTGAGGACACGGCCTCATCGCAGCATCCGCAGAACCAGGTCGATGCCCGCTTCTCATGGTCCGTATCCCGCTGAGCCGGAGAGCGGCGCCAGTCAAGGGACCGTCGAGCCGTCGCGGGACGTATAGCATCCGCTAGCTCTCACGATGGCACAGAGATCGAGGAGGACAGCATGGAGCCCAAGTCCGACAGTAAGAAGCATCGCGACGAGCCGCTTGTCGAGCCGGCTCCGGACGAGGCGGTGGTCCGGGCGCTGTTGCAGAGCGCGTACCCCGTCGAGTTCGTCGAGGCGAACCGGCCCGAGGATCGCGCCGCATCCGACGAGTCCTGAGCGACTGAGCCGGATCCGGGACGTCGCCGCGCTCGCGGGCACCCGGCTGCTGAGCGGGAACGCACGCGAGCGCGACGCGGCCGGGTGATGCTGGCCCAAGGGAGCGGGGTCGAGCGCCGGCTGGACCCGGCGCTGCTGGTTCATACGACCCCGATCGAGGGTCGAAGGCGGCTCGTCGCGCAGGCCTCGGCGGGGCGCCCGCCACTGATCCTGAACGATCCGCGCGCGCTCGCCGCGCTCGCCGCGCTGCCGGGGAGGTTCGACCGGGCGGCGGCGGTGGCGGCCTGGGAGTCGATCGGGATCCCGGAGGCCTCCCGGGCCAAGCTCTGGTCCGCGTTCGAGGACGCGGGGCTGTTCGCGGACGCGCGCGACGGTGATGGGGGTTGGTGGGACGAGCTCGAATGGAGGGAGGCGCGCGCCTACCACGAGGCGACGCGCGACTACCCCTTCCTGCAGATGGACGAGGCCGAGTCGTTCGACCTCGACTCCGGGCGGATGCGGGGCTATCGCGACGAGAACCCGCCCCCGAGCGTCTATCAACACCTCGGCGCTGGCTCGATCAAGCTGCCACGGGCGGGCGACGGAGAGTCGCCCGACGAGTGGCTGGCCCGGCTGTCTGAGCGCGAGCGCCGCTCGCATGAAGGAATCGCGCTCCTGCTCGACGTCTGCTTCGGCGCCCGCGGGCGGATCAGGGTCGCCGACGGCAGCGCCTGCCTGCTGAAGAGCATTCCCTCGGGGGGCGCCCGCCACCCCACCGAGGTCTTCCTCGCGATCTTCGACCTCGAGGGAGTCGGCGCCGGCGTCTACCACTACGACGTCGAGCATCACGGCCTCGAGCTCGTCCGCGGCGGCGCGCATCGCGATGCGTTTGCGCACGCGACGCTCGATCTGTTCTCGAAGCACGACTCGCCGCCGGCGGCCGCGCTCGTGTTCACCTCGCTTGTCGAGCGCGCGATGTGGCGCTACCGCGAACCGCGGTCGTTCCGCGCGATCCTTGCTGACGTCGGTCACGCGGTGAGCGCCTACCGCCGCGTCGCCCGCACGCTCGGCTTTCGCACCTTCGCGTACCAGAAGATGCGCGACGCCGAGATCTCAAAGCTGACCGGCACCGACCCGGTCGCGCAGCCGCCGCTGTGCGTGGGGACGCTCGTATGAGCGCCGTGGACGAGAGGCTGACGACCTCCCCGATGCTGTTCGGCTACCGGGGTCGGGACGGACGGCTCGCGGCGTGCGACATCGCGAGCGGGCGCCGTTTCAGGCTCGCGAGTCAGCGCGCCGCCGAGATCGTGACCGCATTCGTCGAGCCCCGGTCCGCGGGCGACGCGGTGGAGGACGGATTCACCCGCGCCGAGCTCGACGAGGCTCAGGCCGCCGGAATCCTTGTCCCGGCGGCCGAGGACGGAGACGCAGGCTCGCTCTGGGAGCGCAGCGGATGGTCGCGGCCCGCATATCTGCTCTTCAGCCAAACCGATATTCCCTATGAGGAGTCGGAGTGGGCGTCGGCCGGGTCGCGCGCGCTTACCGGGCGCCGCCGTGCGATCGTCGAGGAGTACGGGACCGCGGGCGGGTACCCGGTGCCCGGTCTGATCGCCGCCGGCGCGCGTACCGAGCTTCCCGAGCCGCCGCCGGCCGAGCCGACGCTGCGGACGCTGACGGCGCGACGCTCGGTGCGCCGGTTCTCCGACGCGCCGCCGGACGCCGGGCAGCTGGCCGGGGTCCTGCATGCTGCGACCGCCGCCCTTCGCACCCTCGACGCAGATCGCGCCGGCGGCGACCCATTCCGGCTCCTGAACTCGTTCTACTCGTGGGCGCATCTGTTCGTCGTCGTGCAGGAGGTAGAGGAGCTGCCGTGCGGCGTGTTCGAGTACGACTGGCGCCGGCACGAGCTCGTCCACGCCTCCGAGCCGCCGTGTGACGAGGAGCTTGCCTCTTGCGTCCAGGGCCAGCGCTGGGTGCTCGGCCCCGGGTTCGCCGTCTTCGTCGTCGGCGAGCTGCGCGGCTATGCGTGGCTGTATCGCCACTCGCGCGCGTACATCCACGTCCTCACCCAGCTCGGCGAGCTCGGGCAGGAGCTGCTGATGGCGGCGGGCGCGCTCGGGCTCGGCGGCTGGACGACTCCGGCGGTGCACGAGTCGCGGTCTGCGAAGCTGCTCGGCCTCCCCGAGGACGACGCCCTCGAGGCGCTCTCGGTCGTCAAGCTCGGGCGGCCGCTGCGACCGCGCGTCGCGCCCGCAACGGGGGACTGAGCCCGCGATGGCCGGGCCCCGACGGGAGCCGGCGCCGGAGCCGGTCTCGATCCCGGCGGGCTCGTGGACGCTGCACGGCTATCTCTACCGGCCGCGGGGCTCGGGCCCGTTTCCGGCGATTCTGTGGAACCACGGCAGCGAGCGCCGCCCCGACTCCTACCCGCGGCTGGGGGCGTTCTACGCCGGCGCCGGATACGCGCTTCTCATCCCCCACCGTCACGGCCATGGACGCTCGCCGGGGCCGTACGAGCTCGACGAGGTCGCGGCGCGGACGCGCGAGGCTCCCCGCGGGGAGCTGGTCGACTCGGTGATCGCGATCCACGAGCGCTACCTCGAGGATGTCGTCGCGGCGGCGGAGTGGCTCGCCGAGCGGGCGTTCGTCGACCGCACCAGGATCGCGATGTCCGGCGTCTCACACGGCGGCGTCCAGACGCTGCTCGCCGCCGAGGTGGACGCGGGGATGCGCGCCTACGTCCTGTTCGCGCCCGCGGCGATCGGATGGGATGGCAATCCCGAGCTCCAGCGGCGGCTGACGCGAGCGGTCCGCGCCGCCGCCTCGCCGATCTTTCTGCTGCAGGCGCAAAATGACTTCAGCCTCGGGCCGAGCGATGTCCTCGGTCCGGAGCTGCGGCAAAAAGGAGCGCCGAACCGGGCCCGCGTCTACCCGCCGCACGGGGAAGGCGAGGGCGCGGGCCATGGAGGGTTTGCGGTCGCGGGGACCGAGGTTTGGGGCGGCGACGTCCGCGCGTTCCTTGACGAGGCTCTCGGTACCTCAGCGACGCCGCCGTAGGGCGTCGAGCGGGCGGCCGAGCATCGCTGCGAGGCGGTAGCGGCGCGTCCGCCTGACCGCATCGAGCTCCTCGTTCGCCCTGCGGGCGCGCTCGCGCTCGCGGTCGAGCTCGCCCCGCAGCCGCTCGTTCTCGACCGCGAGCCCGGCGCCGTAGCTTTCGGTCTGCCACTGCACGCGCACCAACCGCGCCATCTCGCGCAGCGGCCCGTTGGCGTGCGGGACGGCGGGCGGGGTGCGGCGGAGCAGGGCGACGAGCTCGGCCGCGTGGCCCATCGCGTGGTGATGGGAACAGGCGAGCTGGCGGTTGACCGGTCCCATCTCGGCCCGGTAGGCGGCGAGATCGCGGCGCAGCCGTCGTCCGTCGATCGCGCCGTCCGAGCCGCTGGTGAAGCCGCTCGCCTCGAGCTGCTCGTAGGACTCGGGCGTCATCCAGCCGCCGCCGCCGCTCTCGTCGAGCACGTAGACGGCACGGCCCGCGGCCATGCCCTCCAGCGCCGCCCGGCCGTGGCCGACCGTGACGTCGCTCGCTGCGATGTCGACCTCCGGGGTGGTGGTCGGGCGGCCCTGTCGCCCCACATGCTCGAGCTCCATCCCGGCCTCGGCGCAAGCGGCCTCGAGGATCTCGAGCGCGTAACCGCGAATGTAATTGCTCAACATCAGAGCGCGCTCAGGATTCGCGCGGGGGCCGCCGCGAGGGGTGAAGCGGCGAGTGTCGATCGGCTGCCGCAGACGCACGATCTCGTGCCGGTGCGCGAGCGCGTCGAGCCGACGCGCGACCTTGTCGTTGAGCACCACGACCGCGGAGATCACGCCGTCGAGCTGGACGGGGCGCCCGACGTCCGCGCCGGGCGCGTGGGCGACGAACAGCTGCGGGGTCGTCTCGTAGCGCGCCGCGAGCGTCAGCGAGACGACCCCGTCCTGCGCGATCACCCCGTCGCAGTCCCGCGGGAGCTCGCTCTCGCCGGTGACCACCCGAAGGCCGCGTGCCTCGGCCTCGCGTCCCATCGTCCCCGCGCGGACCGCGAAGATCGTCACCTCGTGGCCGAGCCGCTGAAGCTGCTCGGAGACCGTGAGCAGGTAGGTCTCCGTCCCGCCCGGCTCGAGGAGCTCCTGCTGTCCGAGGACGAGCTCCATCTCGCCACCATGCTTTCTCTCCGACGCGCAGTTGTCAACCGCGCGAGTGGTTCGCATACGGTGTTCGCCGTGAACGAAGCTGCTGGGTGGCGGGGGCGCCGGCTGCATTTCATCGGGATCGGAGGCGGCGGGATGAGCGGCCTCGCGGTGATCGCGCGCGAGCTCGGCGCCTCGGTGAGCGGCTCCGATCGCGCCGAAGGCCGCTATATCGGCCGGCTGCGCGAGCGCGGGATCGACCCCGCCATCGGTCACGACGCGCGGAACGTCCCAGACGGCGCCGAGGTCGTGTACTCGTCGGCCGTCGGCCCCGACAACCCCGAGCGCGTCCGCGCCGCCGAGCTCGAGCTTCGTGAGCTGCGCCGTGGGGAGCTGCTGGGCGAGGTGACGAGGCTCCGGCGCTGCATCGCCGTCGCTGGATCCCACGGCAAGACGACCACGGCGGCGATGACGGTCCACGCGATGCGGGGCGCAGGAATGCGGCCGAGCTACGCGATCGGCGCCGAGTGGCTCGCGACGGGATCGAACGTCGAGTGGACGGGCGACGAATGGCTCGTCGTCGAGACGGACGAATCCGACCGCTCCTTCCTCGCACTCGATCCGGACGTCGCGGTGATCACCAACGTCGAGCTCGAGCACCACCGAAACTACGCGTCCCGGCGCGAGTTTGCTGACGCCTTCCGGGACTTCGCCGCGCTGGCCCCGAGCGCAGTGATCTGGGACCGACCCGAGACGCTCGGGCTGCGCAATGGGCCGGTCGTCCCGTTCGACGCACGGGATGTCGAGCTTGACCGCACAGGGTCGCGGTTCGAATGGCGCGGGCGCGAGGTCCGGCTGCCCGTCCCCGGGGCGCACAACGCGCGCAACGCGGCCGCCGCGCTCGAGGCCGCGCGCCTCGCCGGGGCGGACGAGGCGCGGGCGGCCGCGACGCTGGAGGACTTTCGCGGCGCCGTGCGCCGGTTCGAGCCCGTCGGGCGGACGTCAACCGGCGCCGAGCTCTACGACGACTATGGCCATCATCCGACCGAGGTCCGCGCGACACTCGACGGGGCCCGCAGCCTCAAGCCTGCCCGGCTCGTCGCCGTCCTCCAGCCCCACCAGTACATCCGCGTCCAGATCATGGGACGCGAGTTCGGTGAGGCGCTCGCGCGCGCCGACGTCGCCGTCGTACTCGACATCCTCGCCACCCGGGGCAGCCCAGCCGACTACCCCGGCGTCACAGGCAAACGTGTCGCGCGGGCAGCGGCCGACGCCGGCGGTGGGCGAACCGTGGTCTGGACACCCGACGCCGCCGCGGCAGAGCGCTTCCTGCGCTCGCACCTGCGCGAAGGCGACCTCTGCGTGACGATGGGCGCCGACCCGATCGGCGAGCTTGCCCGCCGCCTCGCCTCGGAGGCTTGACCGCGGAGCGCCCCGGGCCTCGGTCAGGCCATGTTGACGCCCACCCACGCGACGGCTAGTCTGGGCTGCTCATCTCAACTCAGGGGAGGACGCAGATGAGAAGCCGCAAGCTTCGCGTCGGAGCGATTGCCGTAGCGGCGATTGCGATCGCAGCGCTTGGATCGGTCGCGCCGGCACTCGCCAAGACCCACAAATACAAGTCCGAGGTGACGATCAACCTCGACCAGGCCAACTCTCACGGTCAGATCCTGACGTTCTTCGGCAGCGTCGTCTCGCCGAAGTCGAAGTGCGCCGCGAACCGCGAGGTCAGCATTCTGCTGCAGGACCCGCGCAGCGGCATCGTCAGCGCCCGCGGCCGGACGACGACGAACGGGAGCGGTGCGTGGAGAATCGAAGGCGTGCACGGCAACGCCGGCGAGTTCTTCGCCGTCGTCGAGAAGTTCACATACAAGAAGAAGCACGTCTGCAAGTCGGGCCAGGACTCGCTGCAGTTCCCGTGAGACCCCGGTGAGCGCAACGCGCCGAGGGTTGCGAAGGCGCGTGCTGGAGTGAGGTGAGAGCGCCCCGCGGGACGGGGCGCTCTCACCGAAACGGTGCTGCTGCCTTGGCCTAGGCCGGCTCCGGCTGCGCCTCGAGCACGCCGCCGACCTCGGTGTCGCGCTCGATCTCGCGCTCGCGCACGAGCCACAGAGCGAGCACCGACCCGGCGAACGAGAGCGCCGCGCCGAGCAGCAGGATCGTGTTGAGCCCGTGCAGGAAGCCCTGCTCGGCCGCGGTGCGTGCGGCGTCGCGCGCGCCGGCCGGGACGCCGGCGAGCGCGGCGTGCAGGTGGCCGCCCGAGGTCGCCTCGACCAGACCGCGCGCCTGATCGTGCGTCGCGGTGCCGCCGGAGAGCTCCTGCGTCCGCTGCGCGCCGACGCCGAGGAAGATCGCTCCCCAGGCCGCGATCCCAACCGCGATCCCGACCTGACGGAACGTGTCGTTGATCCCCGCCGCCATCCCGCTTCGCTCCTTCGGCACGACGCTGAGCGCGACGTCGGCGATCACCGGGTTCAGCAGCCCGACGCCGATCCCGCTGAGCAGGAACCCGGCCAGCAGGGCCGTCCATCCCGAGCTCATGTTCAGGCCCGACATCAGGAACAGGCCGACCCCGGTGATCGCGAGGCCGGCGCTCATCAGCAAACGCGCCTGGACCCGCGCCAGCGCCATCCCGGCCAGCGGCGCGACGAGGAACGACGCAATCGTGATCGGCAGGTACCGGACGCCGGCCTCGATCGGCGAGTAGCCGAGGAAGTTCTGGAGGTACAGCGTCAGATACAGGAACAGCGCGAACATCGATCCCGAGACCGCGAACGCCGCGAGCTGCACGCCGGTGAACGCCCGGCGTCGGAACAGCGACGGCGGCAGCATCGGCTCGGAGACCCTGCGCTCGATCGCTAGGAAGGCGGCGAGCAGGACGCCCGCGCCTGCGAACAGGGCGACGATCTTGGTGCTTCCCCAGCCCTCGTCGTTGGCGCGCAGGAGCGCGAGCACGAGCATGAACAGCGCCGCCGAGAACGTCGCCAGCCCGGGCCAGTCGAGACGCGTGGCGTTCGGGTCGCGCGACTCGCGGAGCTTCAGGTACGTGACGGCGAACGCGGCCACGCCGATCGGCACGTTGAGGAAGAACACCGACTCCCAGCCGAGCCACTCGGTCAGCACTCCGCCGACGAGCGGTCCGATCGCGACCGCGATCCCGATCGTCGCGCCGTAGATCCCCATCGCCATGCCGCGCTCGCGGCCGGCGGGGAACTCCTGCGCGACGAGCGCCAGGGAGACCGCGAACATGACCGCCCCGCCCACGCCCTGGAGGCCGCGCGCGAGGTTGAGGAACGTCGGATCGGTCGCAAGCCCGCACAGCAGCGAGGCGAGCGAGAAGATCGCGAGCCCGGCTGCGAACACGCGCCGCCGGCCGAGGCGGTCGGCGAGCGAGCCCGCAACGAGAACCAGCGCGGCGAGCGACAGCGTGTACGCATCGATCACCCACTGCAGGTCCGTGAAGCTGCCTCCGAGATCGCGCTGGATCGCGGGCAGCGCCGTGTTCACGACCGTGATGTCGAGCAGGAGCATGAACGTCGCCACGCTCACCGCCCCCAAGGTCCACCATTTCCGGTTGCTGTTCATAAGTTCACCTCTGTCCTACGACGTAGGCTACGGTTGAGATTCATCAGGAAGCCTTGTAAGATCACCTGACCAGGGAAACTTATCAGATCGCCTGACTATTGGCCGGTGACATGAATCACACTGCTAACGAAAACGTCCCCCTCCCGGGCCTCCTCGATGTCGCCAAGGAGGTGCTGCTCGCGGAGTTCGAGCGCGAGCTTCAGGAGGCCGGGTACGACGACATCCGCCCCAACCAGGGGTGCGTCTTCCGCTTCGTCCGCGACGAGGGGCTGCGCCTGACCGACCTCGCCCATCTCGCGGGGATGACGAAGCAGTCGGTCGGCGAGCTCGTCGACGACCTCGTCGAGCGCGGCTACGTCGAGCGGATCCCCGACCCCGGCGACCGGCGGGCGAAGCTGATCCAGCTCACCCCCAAGGGCGTCGAGGCGCAGCGCATCGGCTTCGGGCTCTTCGCCTCGCTCGAGAAGCGGTGGGCCGAGCGCTACGGCGCGCGCGAGATCGCGACGCTCCGCGCGACGCTCGAGGAGATCCTCGCCGCCGAGGCACCCGAGGCCGTCCCCGAGCTCGCCCGCCCCGCGCTCACCGGCGTCTAACCGGTCCGCGCCCCGCGTCTCGCCGCGGTCAGGGCCTGAACACCATCAGCGCGAGGATCGCGAGCACGGCCGCGGCGGCGCCGAGGTTTGCCGCCCGCGAGGCTCGATCGTCGAGCAGGGCGCGGAGCTCGGGGCTCGCCGGCCTCCCCTCGGCCGCGAGCCGGCTCGCCAGCACCCGAGCCCGCCTCGGACGCCGGCCGCCGAGTGCGCCGAGAGCAAGGGAGACGACGTACAGCGCGATGGCCGCGTCGATCCAGCCGGCGCCGTAGCCGAAGCGGTCGAGATCGACGAGCCAGAGCCCGAAGCCGAGAACGGTGAGGGCCCCGATGCCGACGAGCGCGACGCCGATCCGGGTCAGCGCAAGGAGCAGCGCGATCTCCTCTGGCCGCTCGCGGCGCCGCGCCGCCTCGAACGCGACACCGGCGACGACGATGCCGGCGACGAACGTCAGCGCGCCGAGGATGTGGATGAAGAGCGCGAGCTCGTCCATTCGCCCTGCCTGAAGTATTGGTGCACGAAGGCGATCGCCATGCTGCCCTCGCCGACGGCGCGCCGCGACGCGCTTCACGGGACCGGAGCGGACGTCGCCGCAGGCGAAGATGCCGGGGACGCTCGTCTCGAGCAGGTACGGGTCGCGGTCGAGCTCCCAGCGTCCGGCGGCGCGTGACATCGGGGCCCGTGAGCACGTAGCCGCGCTCGTCGAGCGCGATCTCGGGCGGCAGCCAGCGCCGTCTCCGCGTCCGCGCCGATGAAGATGAAGAGCCCGCCCGATTCGAGCCGCGTCGTCTCCCCGGTCGCGCCGTCGCGGACCTCGATCGCCTCGAGCGAGTCGTCGCCGTGCGCGGCGACGACCTCGGTCCGCAGCAGCACGTCGATGTTCGCCCGCGCCGCGAGCTGGTCGACGAGATAGCGCGACATGCTCTTCTCGAGCGCCTCGCCGCGGCAGAGGATCGTGACGCTGCCGCGCGTGGCTGGAGAAGAACATCGCCGCCTGGCCGGCCGAGTTGCCCGCGCCGATGATGTGGACGTCGAGGCCGTGGGTGTTCGGCGCCTCGCTGCGCGAGGCGCCGTAGGAGATGCCCTTTCCGGCGAGCCGGTCGAAGCCATCGACCGAGAGCCGCCGCCACGAGACACCGCAGGCGAGGATGATCGTCCGCGCGCTGAGGACGTCGCCGCCGTCGAGGTGGACCTCGGTGCGCCGCGAGCGTCGATCGCTCGATCCTCCGGGTGACGAGGATCTCGGCGCCGAGCCGCCGCGCCTGCTGGAGGGCCCGGCTGGCGAGCTCGTCGCCGGAGACGCCGGAGGGGAAGCCAAGGTAGTTCTCGATGCGCGACGAGGTCCCGGCCTGCCCGCCCGGGGCCTCGCGCTCGATCACGATCGTGCGCAGGCCCTCCGACGCGCCGTACACGGCCGCGGCGAGCCCCGACGGGCCGGCGCCGACGACGACCGTGTCGTACTCGGCCGCGGCCGCCTCCGTCGCCAGGCCGAGCAGCTCGGCGACCCGGCGGTGCGCGGGACGCACGACGGTCTTGCCGTCGATGACGCGGACCGCAGGGAGTCGCCGTCGGGCGGCAGCGGCCCTCCCCATTCCTTGGCGGCGTCCGGAGCGTCGGACGTCAGCCACTTGAACGTGACCTGGTTGCGGTCGAGGAACTGGCGCAGCTCCGCGCGTCTCGGAGTCCCACGCGGTGCCCTACCACGATCGCCCGCGGCGGGCGGCGGCTTCGCCGCCAGGCCCTGGAGGCCGCCGGAGCCGCTGATCCGCTTGCTCGCGAGCCGGCCGACCTGCTCGGCGACCTCCGGGCTCGGCCGCCGCGAGGGCGTGGTAGTCGTGCGGCTCGATCCGCATCACGCGCGATGCCTCGGCGGCTCGGAAGCCGACCGGGAACGCGGTTCCGAGCACGATCGGCACCTCGCCGAAGACGTCGCCCGGGTGTCGCTCGCCGACCACCCGCTCGACGCCGTCGACGAGCTTGACCGCCTCGATCCGGCCCTCGAGCACGGCGAACAGCGCTCGCTCGTCGCCCTGCGTTGCGCCGCGAACTCGCCCGGTACGAGGTCGATGTCGGCCGCCGCGCGCGAAACTCGCTCCCGCGCCGCGGTGTCGAGAGTCGCGAACACCAGGATCGCGCCGATCTCCTCAGCGGTGACCATCGCTAGCCCACGCTACGCCTAAGCGGGGGCGCGCATCCGACCGCAATCCCAGCGAGCCCGGCCAGCACGAGCCAGCCCGGCCAGTCTGCCGAGCGTTCGCGACTGTCCGGGCTTCACCCCGACTGCCCCTCCACCGGTTGCGAACGCTACCGCGCGCGAGGACCATGAGCCCCGAGGACACGAAGCACGGGAGGAGAACCGGGACGCGCGATTCCCGGCCGTAGGGGAAAGGCGGCTGAGCGTCGACGAGGACGACCTCTGGACGCACTTCATGGAATGCTGCGCCCGGGCCGATGGGGGTGCAGACCGGGCCCGGTCAACGAAACCCGAGAAAGGGAGTCATGTCCTTCACCGACGCCATCAAGTCCGGATTCGACAACTACGTGAACTTCAACGGCCGCGCGTCGCGACCCGCATTCTGGTGGTGGGTCCTGTTCGCGTTCCTGGTCGGCATCGCCGCGAACATCATCGACGCCGCGATCAACTCCACGATCATCAGCGTGCTCACGTCCCTGGCGCTGCTCCTGCCGGGACTGGCCGTCTCGGTTCGCAGGCTCCACGACACGAACCGCAGCGGCTGGTGGATCCTGATCAGCCTGATTCCGATCGTCGGGATCATCGTCCTGATCGTGTTCTGGGTCCAGGAGAGCGACGCCGGCTCGAACCAGCACGGGCCCGCGCCTGCCGCCTAGGGCGACCGCCGGCGGGCGGCGCCCGCCGAGACAACCAAATAGAGGACCGGCGCCGCCGTGAGCCGCGCTAGCGCTCGACGGTCACCCGCAGGAAGGTCGCCGGGATCGACGTCGCGTCCTCGCTCGTGTTCTGTTCGTTGAACAGGGTGTCGAGCTCGGTCTCGAGCTCGGCGTCGCGGCCGGCCGCTGCTGCCGCCTCGAACGCGTTCATCGTCGGCCCGTAGTAGCTCTTGAAAACGGCAATGAGCTCAGACGGCGAACCGGGGTACTCGAAGCTGTAAGTGTCGCGCTCGAACGAGATCCCCCCTTGGGGATTCCGGCTGCCGTGAACCGCTCGATCACCTCGTCCTCCACGCCCCAGGTCATCGGGCTGACGAAGCCCTCCGGTGGCGGTGGCGTATAGGAGGAGCTGATCTTCAAGATCTGGGCCACCAGCGTCGGGTCGTTCGGGATCCAGTTCCCCATCACGATCCGGCCGCCCGGCTTGGTCACCCGCACCATCTCCCGGGCAACGTCAGCGGGGCGGGGAGCGAACATCGCGCCGAAGACGCTGACGACGAGGTCGAAGCGCTCGTCATCGAGTCCGTCAAGATCCGTCGCGTCGCCGACCTGAAAGCTGCAGTTGGTCAGCCCCAGGGCCTCGGCGCGTGCGTTGCCGGCTTCGACCAGGTTGCTGGCGATGTCGACCCCCAGAACGTCGGCCCCCAGCTGGGCCGCGGGCACCGCGGTGGTCCCGTCGCCGCAACCGAGGTCCAGCACCTTGAGCCCCTCGGGGATGCCCAAGCTCCCGACGAGCGCCTCGCCGCTCCCTCGCATGGTCTCCGCAATGCGGGTGAAGTCCCCCTTCTCCCACAAGTCCTTGTTTGCATTCATCGGCCCCTTCCTCTCTTCCTCCCGGCGTCGGCAAGCGCGGTCGGAAGCCGTTAGCTCGCGATCGCAAGCAATGCGACCACTTTAGTGTCCGCTCGCCGTTCGAGAACGCGAGAGCCCTCCTTGCGGAGGGCTCTCGCGCGGCCGCCTGAGTCAGGGCCAGCTTACGGCACAGCCACGAGCCTCGGGTCGGCGCACAATGGGACGATGGAGAGGGAGATCCGCCCCGGCCGGCACCGCCGGCTGGGCGGTTGGGGGACGGACGAGGATCGGAGGAGACATGGAGGAGCAGCAAGAGCCGCGGTTCGCGGCGGTGGCGACGATTGGTACCCGTTTTCGGACGATCGCCCAGTCCGGAATGGTGACGATCGCGGAGGGTCGCCTGACGCTGCGGAGGAAGAAGGCGGACGTGATCGCCGAAGGGCCCGTGAGCGCGGTTTGGGTCGAGCCCTCGCGCCTCAGCTTCGGCATCGGGACCGTGGTCTGGGTCGGCGACAAGCGCTACGCGATCCTGCCGAAGTCTTTCAACCCGGGGAGCGCCGCGGGCGCGGTGGCCAAGCTCGCTCGCGACAAGGGAAGGGGCGACGATCTGAGGGAGCTGTTCATGGAGGCGGCGCAGGCCGAGGGCAGGCACCGCGGGCGACCACCGGAGTGAGCGACGGACCCTCCTGAGCGCGGTCTTCTTTACGGCAGAATCTCGATCCCGATGAGCGCGAAGTCGAGCACCCGGCTGGCCGCGATCGGCGACGGCGACCATGCCATCGGCGCCGAGTCGCCCGAGCTCACCGTGGTCGAATACGGCGACTTCGGCTGTCCGTTCTGCTTCCAGGCAAAGCAGCCCGTGATCTCGCTTCTCGACCGCTTCGACGGCCTTCGTCTCGTGTGGCGGCATCTCCCCGATGCCGAGCTCCACCCGGGGGCCGATCTCGCCGCGGAGCTGTCCGAGCTCTCCGCCACGCACGGAAAGTTCTGGGAGGCGCACGCGCGACTGCTGGCCGGGCGAGAGGCGTTCTCGCGCGAGGATCTGCTCTCGGTCGCGAGCCGACTCGAGCTTGACGCGGACGAGGCCGCCGCCGCCCTCGACGAGCGCAGGTTTCGGGACCGGGTCCGCGCGGACAGCGACGGCGGACGCCACGCCGGCGCCCACGGGACACCGACGTTCTTCCTCGACGGCGAGCGTCTCGACGGCCCATGGCGCCGGTTGGCGGAGATCGTCCCCGCAAGACTTCAGCGACCCAGCGCGTGACGGAGCGAGCACAGTCGATCGGGGCGGGCGTGCCGGAGACCGCCGATCGCGACGGGGCGTTCCCGCGACTCGACGAAGAGCAGCGGGCGCGCCTGCGATCGCTGGGCCGGGTTCGCGAGGTCGAGTCCGGCGACGTGCTGTTCCGAGCGGGCGCAGAGACCAGCGACTTCTTCGTCATCGAGTCCGGGGCCGTCGCGATCGTCCAGGGCCTCGGGGAGGAGAACCGGGTCATCGCCGTTCACGGGGCCGGCCGGTTCGCCGGCGAGCTGAGCCTCCTGATCGGCCAGCGTCTGTACCTGTCCGGCGTCGTCCGCGATGCGGGCGAGGTGATCCAGGTCCCGCTCGAGACGCTGCGCGAGATCATCGACGAGGACAAGACGCTCAGCGATCTGATTCTCGGCGCGTTCATGGCACGCCGCTCGATCCTGATCGACGTCGGGACCGGGCTGAAGCTGATCGGCTCACGATTCTCGCCCGATTCCCGCCGCCTCCGCGAGCTTCTCGCACGCAACAGAATGCCGTATCAGTGGGTCGATCTCGATCGCGACGAGGAGGCGGACGCCCTGCTCACGAGCCTCGCGATCGAGCCGACGGAGACCCCCGTCGCAATCGCCAGTGACGGCGAGGTCCTGCGCAACCCGACCAATGCCGAGCTGGGCCGCGCGATCGGGCTCGGGTCCGCCGGGTCCCCGCCCTCGCTATGCGACGTCGTCGTCGTCGGTGCCGGGCCGGCAGGGCTGGCCGCCGCCCTCTACGCGGCATCCGAGGGCCTCGACGTCCAGGGAGTCGACGCCGTCGCCTCGGGGGGCCAGGCCGGGACCTCGTCGCGGATCGAGAACTACCTCGGGTTTCCGGCCGGAGTCTCCGGGAGCGAGCTGACACAGCGCGCGACCGTCCAGGCCGGGAAGTTCGGCGCGCGGTTGAACGTGCCCGCGGCGGCGGCGGCGCTGCGGAGCGAGCCAGGCAGGCACGAGATCGAGCTGTCCAGCGGCGAGACGGCGACCGGCCGCACCGTGATCGTCGCGACGGGAGCCCAGTACCGGCGGCTCGACGTGGAGCGCCTCGACGAGTTCGAGGGCGGGGGCGTCTACTACGCGGCGACGCAAGCCGAAGCTCAGGTCTGTGCGGGCGACCCGGTGTTGATCGTCGGCGGCGGAAACTCTGCCGGTCAGGCCGCGATGTTCCTTTCTCGTCACGTCGCCGAGTGTCGGCTGATGATCCGCAGCCGGGATCTCGCCAAGTCGATGTCCCGCTACCTGGTCGACCAGGTCGAGCGAAACGACTCGATCGAGATCGTCAAGCACGCGCAGGTGGTCGAGCTCGCCGGCGAGGGAGAGCTCGAGGGTGTGACGATCGAAGACACACGCTCGGCTCCGGCCCGCGCGCTCCAGAGCTACCGGCCCGCGCGCTCTTCGTCTTCATCGGTGCCTCGCCGAATACCGAGTGGCTCGAAGGCCAACTTGCCACTGACCGCGCCGGATTCCTGCTGACCGGCCACGACGTTCACGGCGACGATCTGACCGAGTACGACAGCGAGCGCCCGCTCTTCCTCGAGACCAGTCGGCCGGGAATCTTCGCCGTCGGCGACGTCCATTCCGGGTCGATCAAGCGAGTCGCGTCGGCCGTCGGGGAGGGCTCGATGGCGGTCCGACTGATTCACCAGCGACTTGCCTCTCCGGTGGCCGCGTCCGCGGGCGGTTGAGGCCAGACGGCGGTTCGCGGGCGGGCTCGGCGTCACTACGGGTGCGAGATCAGTAGCTGGTACGGAAGCGCTCCGGGCGGGCACCGCATAGCTTCGTTGCCGGGAACGGCAGAAGGACGCGATGAAGACGCGCGAGATGGCACTGCAACACGGGTGGACGCGCCGCGCTCGCGGAGGGCACGCCGACGGACATCGGCTTCCGGAACGTCGGCGGCGGCGTTAGCCACGCGTCTGCAGCCATGACGCTCGCCGCGACCACGGTCGGGATCGCCCTGATCGCGATCGCGCTGCGAGACGTCTTCGACACGCTCTTCCATCCGCACGGCCGCGGCGTGATCAGCGAGCGACTCACCCGCTTCATCTGGCGCCTGTCCCACGCCGCCGTAGCCGATCGAACTCACCTGCTCTCGCTCGCGGGACCGATCGCCTTCCTGCTCGTCGTGCTCAGCTGGGTCACGCTTGTCGTCGTCGGTGCCGCGCTCGTGATCGCGCCCCACATGCCGGAGGGGTTCGCGTACGCGAACGGGCTCCGCGAGGCCCGCGGCGGCGACCTCGCGGACTCAATCTATCTCTCCCTGGTCAACCTCACGAGCCTCGGGTACGGGGACATCGTCCCTAGGAGCGCGGCGCTGCGCATGCTCGGCCCGGTGGAGACGATGATCGGGCTCGGCATCCTGACCGCGAGCATCTCGTGGATCCTTTCGATCTACCGCGTGCTCGGGGACTACCGCTCTCTGGGGCGCGAGATCGACCTCCTCGCTGATGCCCAGCGATCGACCGGCGAGTCGCTCGCCGAGGTCGAGCCCGGCAGCGCCGCCCAGACGCTCGAGGCCCTGACCGCGAAGCTCGTCTCGGTGAGGCGGGATCTCGTGCACTTCCCGATCGCCTACTACTTCCATAGCCGCGATCCGCGCTACGAGCTCGCAAACGCGGTCCCCTATCTGATCGCCCTGCACGAGCGCGTGCGGGACAGCACGTCCCCCGCAGTTCGCCTTCACGCCGCACGGCTGAGCGAAGCTGTCGGCGATCTGCTCGCCACGGTCGACGACGAGTTCCTCCACGGCACGCGTCCTCCGGCGCTCGAGATCGTCGCGCGCTGGCAGCGGGATCATCGCTGGCGCGTGCCCGAGTCGGTCGAGTAGCTCTGACCGCAATCAGGACACCCGGCCCCGCGCCCGAGCAGGCAGCCGCCCGCGCCGCTCAGGTTCTCCACCACCCAGCTCATCGAGCGGTCATCGAGATAGCGCGCATGCCAGCCGCCGTGTGCGAAGCCTCCCGTCATGTCCTCGTCGGCGTAGCCCGGCACCTGCACGACGCCGTCCAGAGTCATGAATTCGTTCGCGATCAGCTTTCGCATCTCGGTCTCCTTCCGGTGGATCTCCGCCGTTCCGTGTTCGCCGGACCGGCGCGTTCACCGAGATGTCAGAGCCGCGCGCCCGTTCTCGACAACCTCACCTGCGCTGATCCCGTTCGAGCATGAAGCCCGCTTGTACTCGTGCGGCCACCGGGGGCATCGTCTTGGCGATACTGCCTGGGCGATGTCGCCGGAGGACGTTGGAGCCGTAGAACCGGTTCCACGCTCATATTCGAAAGGGGAGCGGTGATGACCATCGATCGAGAGCGTGCGGCGGCGTTCGTTGAGCGCTACGGACGCAGCTGGGAGAGTTGGGATGTCTCGGGATTCGTCGATCTGTTCAGCGACGAGGTCGTCTACGTGGCCCACCCGACGCAGGAAACGGTCGTCGGGAGGGAGGCTCTTGGGCGCTACCTGCGGAAGGAGGCGACCGAGCAAGGCGATGTGAGCGTGCGCATGGGCGAGCCGGTGATCGACGGTGATCGCGTCGCCGCCGAGTTCTGGGTCACGGCGAGGAACCAAGGTGGGGCTGCAACGATCACCGGGTGCTTGATGGCTCGGCTCCAGTCGGACGGGCGATGTGCCAGCTTCCGCGAATACTGGTTTGACGAGCAGGGGCACGCCAGCGCATTCGAGGGGTGGGGCGAGTAAGCGTGTCGGAGGAGAACGTGAAGCTTGCACGCCGTTCGTTCGAAGCCTGGAACGAGTCCGGAGTCGAGGGCTCGAGGCGTGTGGGCTGGACCGACGACGTCGAGTGGCATGACCCACCCGGGTTCCCAGACGGCGATGTGCATCGCGGAGCCGACGCGGTCTCCACAAGACTCGAGGAGCTGCGCAGCATCCTCCCCCACAGGCTCGAGGTGCTGGAGGCGTCCGCTGTCGGAGACGACGAGGTGCTGCTGATCTTTCAGTTCCATGGCGGCGGCGGCAGCAGCGGCGTTCCGGTCGAGCGCCCGATGGGATTGCTGATGCGGATCGTGAACGGCAAGGTGAGCCGGTGGCGCCCCTTCATGAGCCACGAGGAAGCACGCGAAGCCGCCGGGCAGGAATAGCGGCTCGATATCGCTTTGGACAGGGCGAAGAAGCGGGACTGACTCGCTCAGTGCTCCAGGCCCTTGCCACCGAGGGGGGCCAATTCAGTTGCGTCGGGTGATCCAGCGATCAGCGGACTGGCTCGTTCGATTAGAGCTCTGGTGGAGTCGCTCTCAAGAGACGCCGAGTGTTCGGCGGCGTTGGTCCAGAACTCCGTCACCCAGACGACCTCCTCGGCGTCGGGGGAGCGGCTTACGAGGTACACGCGGCAGGCATCGGTGTCGGCTAGCGTGTCGGCAGCCTTGAGGAGCAATTTGGCGAGTTCATCGCCCTTTCCCGGCTGCGCCTGGAAACGCACGTGGATCCCAAACGCCGGCTTGCCTGACCGAGCGGGGTTGACGCGGAAGATCGGGTGGTCGGCGGGATCGGGCAGGGCGCGCAGGACGGCGGCGACCGTCGGGAACTTGCTGTAGCGAGCGGCGTAAACCTCAAGCAGGGGCTGGCGCTCGCCGACCGGCACCTCGCTAACGGTGATCTCCTCCTTCTTTCCCTTCTGGCGCAGACGAGCGCGGCCTGAAGCCCGCAGGTTGAGGACCCAGTCGCTCACGCCGCGATAGGAAACGAGGTAGCGCTCGCCTTGGTAGTCCAGAACGGCGACCGGGGTTGTCTGCCAGCGTCCGCTGCGGCGGCCGAGCACCGAGAGCTTCGAGAGGATTGCGCGACCGAACAGCGGCGCCAGACGGTTGCCGACGTGCCGCTGCATCCAGGGAGGCTGCAGGTAGCGTCCCTCTCGTTCAGTCGGCATCGGTCTTCCCCTCATCCGATGCTGGCTCGTCCTTCAGGATCTCCCGACGGTTGCGGTACTCCTGAGCCGTGATCTCGCCTTCGGCGAAGCGTCTATCGAGGACATCGACGGCGCTCATCCGGCCTCCGCGACCCGGCCCATAACCCCACGGCCCCCAGCCCCGACGACGGAAGACGACAAAGCGAATGAAGACGAAGAAGGTCGCGATTACGAGGAACCAGCCCAGCGGTGCCAAGATCCACCAACCCGACCCCTGGCAGGTTGCCGGCGACCAAAGCGCGACAAGGGCGTTTAGATCAACCATCGCCTCTCCTTTCGTCGTTGGAGAGTCGACGTCATGCCGGGCTGGGAGGTGTGACAGCCCGGGTCGGGAAGGAGACCCCACGGGTTCCAGTTGCGCGGATGTGGGCAGGGAGTCCCTGGGCGCTTGACCGTAGCGGGCAAACGCCTTGTCTCGCGCTTGGCTCATCGCGCCGACACCGCCTCGCCTCTCGCTTGCTTTCTTGCCGATGGGCGCGCCGCCTCCCTTTTCCTGGGGCTCGTTCTCAGTGGCACCTCTTCGAGCCGTGAGGTGAGAAGGAGGGCCAGGAGCGCGAGCGGGACGGCGACGATGAAGACCAAGCGCACACCATCGATCACGTCGAGCTGGGCGGCGTGGCTGAGGGCGGTCGTGCTGGCCGCGCCGCCCGCTCCAGTGCGTGCGGCAAAGACCGCTCCGAGGGCGGCCGCGCCAGCAGCACCGCCGAGGGCGCGGAAGAAGTTCGTCGTCGCCATGGCGATGCCAAGCTCGCGCCGCTCGACTCCGTTTTGCACGGCAACGATCAGAACCTGGCCGACCATGCCGAAACCAAGACCGAAGACGGCGATGCCGATCCCGGTTGTCGTCCGCGAGGGATCGCCGGTAACGATCGCCAGGCCAGCCAAGGCCGCACTCGTCAGAGCCAGGCCAATCAAGGGAAAGCGCTTGTAGCGACCGGTGCGCTCGATGCTGCGTCCAGCAATCGTGGTCGAGATGGTGATCCCAAGCATCATCGGCACCAGCAGGAGACCGGCCTCGGTCGGCGTCGCCCCGGTCGTCGTTTGCAGGAAGAGAGGGACGAAGACGTTGATCGCAAAGAGCGTCGCCGTCGTCAGGAACAGCGCAGCGCTGGAGATCGCCACCACCGGCAAGCGCAGCAGGTGCAAAGGCACGATCGGGTCCGCTGCGCGGCGCTCACGCGCGATAAGAGCACCGGCCAAGATCAGCGAGGCGCCGAAGAGACCGATGATCGCCGCCGAGTCCCAGGCATACCGATCGCCACCCCAGAAGCAGGCCAGCATCAGCGAGGTCGTGGCCGCGGCCAAGAGCAGGGCGCCGCTGACGTCAAGGGGATATGCGGGGGGATCGATCGCGGCCTTGGGGAAGCGCAGCCTCAGTCCGGCCAAAGCCAGCAGGCCGACCGGGAGGTTGACGTAGAAGACCCAACGCCAGCTGGCGTGCTCAGTCAGGAGGCCGCCGACCAGTGGGCCGATCACCGTCGCCACGGCGAAGGTCGCGACGATGTAGCCCTGGTAGCGACCGCGCTCACGCGGGGAGACCAGATCCCCGACGGCGGCCATCGCCAGGGTCATCAGACCTCCGGCGGCAGCACCCTGAATGGCGCGCGAGATGACCAGGAAGGTGAGGCTCTGGGCCAGGCCGCAGAGAGCGGAGGTGGCGAGGAAGAGGCCCACGGCCACCTCAAGCTGGGCCTTGCGACCGTGACGATCGCCGAGCTTCCCCCAAAGCGGAGTTGTCGCCGCAGCCGCGACGACATAGGCCGTGACCAGCCAGGAGACGTCACTGATGCGGCCGAGGTCGGCGGCGATCGTCGGCAGAGCGGTCGAGAGGATGGTCTGGTCCAGCACCGCCGGCAGCATCGCCAGGACGAGCGCTGCAAAGGGGATCGCGACGTCGATGTCAGCGTGATCCAAATAACTGGGCGGGCCTTGGACGTTCTCGGTCATAGTTCTTGATGTACGCAGTAACCTAGGGTTGCAGGAAACTTAGAGTCACCCTAGCAAAGGTCACGACCATTGGCACAGCAATTAGGGCTCCGTGAGCGCAAGAAGGAGCAGACCAGGCAGCTGATCGCCGAGACGGCCAGGAAGCTGTTCGCGCGAGCGTGGATTTGCCTCGGTCACGGTGGCCGAAGTCGCCGAGGTGGCCGATGTCTCCGAGGCCACGGTCTTCAACTACTTCCCGACCAAGGAGGACCTCCTCTTCAGCGGCCTTGAGGCCTTTGAGGAAGAACTCCTATCGGCGATTCGCGAGCGCGAGGCGGGCGAGTCGGTCTTCACCGCGTTCGGTCGCTTCGTCTTGATCCCGCGAGGATTGCTGGCCACCCCCGGACAGGCAGCCACCGAGAGGCTCGCTGCAATCACCAGGGTGATCGAGGAGAGCCCCGCGTTACTGGCCCGCGAGCGGGCGATCTTCGCCGGATATACCGACTCGCTCGCCGGTCTGATCGCCGAGGAGGTAGGGGCAAAGATTGAAGATCTCGAGCCCTGGGTCGCCGCCAATGCCCTGATGGGCGTCCACAGGGCCGCGGTCGGCTACGCCCGCAGGCAGATCCTCGGCGGTGTGCGCAACCCGACGCTTTCCCGCCGGGTCAGGACCCAAATCCGCCGCTCGCTCGGGCTGCTTGAACGCGGCTTTGGCGATTACGCGATCAAGAGCTAGCTCCGGAAGGTCGTGCTCGATTCGTCCACTAGCCGCTCGCGCTCGCAGGTGAGCGTAAGGGCGGTATCGAGCGATCCGCCGTCCTCGCGAAGCCCCTCGACGTAGAGAGACAGAGCCTCCTCGGCGTTCTTGGCCGCGTCGTCGATGTCCTCACCCTGTGTGTGCAGGCCCGGGAGATCGGGTGCGTACACGTGAAAGCCCCCTCGTCGAGGGGCTCGAAGACCAACTCGATCTCTTGGGCTTGGGCTCCACTCATCGCTTGTCATTACCCGGAGCGTGATCGGAGGAGGCGCTCGATGAGCAACAGAGACGACTCAGGGCGGGGGCGGTCGTCCACTCGCACAGCCACGCCGACCACTACGGCGGCGTGCGCGGCTATCGCTCGGTTGGTCCGCCCGGCTCGGGGCGGGCGCGCCCCGTGGTCGCCTCACCTCGGCGGAGCAGGTAGATCGCGGCACCGAAGGCCAGCGCGAGGCCGGCGAGCACCCCGAGCTCGAGCAGGAAGTTGTGGAGCTCCTGGCCGGACGGTATCTGCTCGACCTTGGCAGTGATCACCACGACCCGCCGCACGACGGCGATCAGTCCGATCAGCAGAAAGGGCTCAGCGTGAATCTCACCCTCGTAGAGCACCAGCGCCAGCGTGTGCAGGAGCTCGGCGACGATCAACAGCAGCAAGACCCGGTCGAGCACCTGGAGCCCGATCTGCACGGCGTCATCGTTCGCCTCGATGCCTTTGATCACGCCGTCGACGGTGCCGACGATGACCAAGATCCCTGCGATCGCAAGCAGGACACCTACGGCGATGTAGATGATCTCCTGCACCCAGCCGATGCCCCCGGTGACTGCCTCGGACCGGGAAGGAAGACTGATGCCCTGCCGTGGTGGCGGGGGCTGGTCGGCCATCCCGACATTATCCGACGCTTGACGGCTGATGTGTGAGAAAGCTCAGGGGCGCCAGCGCGAAAGGTGCGCTCCAGGCTACGCGAAGACGATCCGCGCCCAGCTTGAAGCAAACGGTCGCCGCCCGGCGGGTCGCCGACGCACGATCGCCGATCCCGCAGGTTCACCTTCTCTGCGCTGACTCAAGCCCAATCAGATGCGAGAGGGGGCGGCTTTAGCGATCTTGAGCGTTCACCCGGAGGGCGCTCCCTTGGTGGGGTGGCGGCCGAGAAACCGCTTCAGCAGCGGAATCTGGCTCTATAAGCGGAGGGGTGGGATTCGAACCCTGGCATCGGACGCCGCGAGAAGGCAAATGAGCGGTTTCGCGCGTCCGCTCGGCTCAGGTGGTCTTCACCACGAGCACCGAGCAGTCCGCTGTGTGCGTGACGGTGTTCGGCACACTCCCGAGTATGCGGCGCTTCATCCCCCTGTTCCCGATCACAAGCAGGTCGGCGCCGCACTCCGCCGCGAGTCGCACGAGCACGTCGGCGGGATCGCCCTCGTCGACGCGCGTCTCGCACCCGATCCCGGCACTGCTGAGGTCTTCCTCGGTCCGCTCGAGGATCGACCTCACCCGGGCCGACGGGTTCGAGGCCCACTGAAGTTCGACATCCTTGCCATCGCCCGCGGCGGAGTCGCTGGAGTCCTCAAAGGCGCTCAGGAGCACGAGCCTTGCTCCGAAGCGCCTGGCAATCTCGGCTGCCTCGCCCACGGCCGCGTCGGCGGTGGCCGATCCGTCAGTTCCAACGGCCACAGTGGAAATCATCGCCCTCGCAGTATCCCCCAAGCGTGTTCCACAAGCGTGTCCTGATCGGACGCATGGTCTCGCCCGGGCCTGTCGGACAGCCGGACAGCCGGACAGCTAGTGAAGCGAGTACAGATGCCAGACCTCCGGCACGCCCTTGAGCTGATGAGTGCCCCGGTCGTCGAAAGCAAGGCCGGAACCCAAGACCAGGTTCTTCACCGTCGACGAGACGAGGACCTCTCCGGGCGCGGCGAGGGCGCCGATCCGCGCTCCGATCGCCACAGCGATTCCGGCGACATCGTCGCCGTCTGGCTGGATCTCCCCGGTGTGCAGACCCGCGCGAAGCGCCACACCCATCTGCGCCATCGACTCACAGATCCTGGACGCGCAGCGGACGGCCCGAGCCGGGCCGTCGAAGACGGCGAGGAAGCCGTCGCCCATCGTTTTGACCTCACGTCCGCGGTAGCGGGCCAACTGGACGCGGGTGTGCCGATCGTGCTGCTCGCGCACGTCACGCCAGCGCCTGTCGCCCATCGCGGCGGACTGGGCGGTCGAATCGACGATGTCGGTAAACAGCACCGTGGCGAGCACCCGGTCAAGCGTCTCATCGTCATCCATTGACATCTGGCCGAGGAAACGCCTGACCTCTGAGATCAGAGCCTCCTGGTCACCTGCCCACGGCAGGTGGTCTCCCCCGGCAAGCTCGACATACTCAGCGTTGGGGATCGCCTGCGCCAGGTGACGTCCAGCGCCAACCGGCTCGATCACGTCGTCGCTGCGATGCAGGACCAGCGTTGGAACCCCGATCGAAGGCAGCAAGGCGCGAATGTCCATCTTCATGAACACGCGCTCCTGGGCATCGGCGGCGCTTGGACTGGCGGAGTGCCTCTGGAAGCGCTCCCACCACGTCACGGTCCGGTCGTCGCGACCCAGCGAGGGGGCAAACCGCGGCAGTGTCAGCTCGGCGTATTCCCGGGTCCCGTAACCGGTCTTCGCGTCATTGATCTCGGCGAGGTAATCCTCCCACTCCTCATCCGACCACTGCCAGGGATAGTCGGCCGCTCGCCTTCCGCGCGCAGTGGCCGCGTGGAGGATCAGGCCGGAGACCCGATCCGGACGCGTCGCAGCAAACATCGCGCACAGAACAGCGGCATCTGAGTAACCGAACAGCGCCGTGCGGTCCGAACCCGCCGCCTCAAGCACCGCGTTGAGGTCGTCGACGAGGTCCTCGAGCGGCGGGAGTTGTCCCGGCGAGTAGCGGTCCGAGATCCCCATCCCACGACGATCGACGACGATCAACCTGGAGAACGAGGCCAGCTCGTGCAGGAAGCGCGCGTACTCAGGGTGGTCCCAGGCGAGATCGAGGTTGTTCACAGCGGGCAGGTAAACGAGATCCGTGGGCCCCTCGCCGAGGACGGTAAAGCCGATCGCGACGTCCCCATTCCGTGCGTAGCGGATCTCTGCGCCCACGACCGAATCCTACCTTCGGCCCGTTGGACCAGCTGGGCCTCGTTCCGCGTCAAGCGACATCGCGCTTGCGTGTCAGCTCGCCCGCCGGCGCGGCTGTAGGAAGACGCGCCGCTGGGACTGAACGCCCCAGCGGGGCCGGGTCTTGCCCCCTCCCTTCCTCAGAGATGCGCCGACCTTTGTGCAGAAGGTGCACAAGAGACCCACTAATACTGGTTTCGATGACCCGCGCCGACGTACCGCGATGGGAGTGGGATTCACCTCGCAGGCGGGGAGAGACCTGTCCGACTCCGAATCAGGCGGTGAATCAATTCCGGTATGCCTCGGCGCTGTCCCCGACCTGACGAAGGCGCCGTGCGAGGCGACGCCCGAGGTCCAGCGCCAGGTCTTCCAGCCTTCGAGCTCCAGATCCCCTACGACAAGGCCGAGCGCCGGATTGAGATCTCGGCCACCGTCTCCGCGGTCGTCGCTGCCCTCGAGAAGCAGCATCGGTATCTGCGATCGCCGGGGCCGAACGCTGCGGCGCCTTGACAAGCGCCGCAGCGGTGGAAGGATCGCCGCGGGATCCGAAACGGAGGTCCGACGAGACGAACAGGCAAGGAGGACCCATGCGTGCACGCAGCAGAGCTGTCCTCACGCTGACCGCGATTGCGCTGGTGGCGCTGCTTACGACCTCGATCGGCAGTAGCGACGCGCTCGCGGGACAGCAGTCGAAGTCGAAATCGTCGCTGCTGGGCTCGTGGAGCGTCACGATTACCGGGGGGTCGGGAACGCCGCAGCTGCCCGACTGGTACGGGTCGCAGCTCACCGTCTCCCCGGGCGGGGGCGCTGTGGCGACGATCACCGATCCAAACATCCACACCGGGCACGGAGCGTGGGAGCGGCGCGGAAAGCGGAAGTTCGCGATCACCATCTCGCTCTTCCAGTTCGATTCGTCGGGCAAGTTCCTCGGCACGCTGAAGGCGAACGCGACCCTGAAGCTGAACAAGAAGTCGACCAGATTCGAGAGCGACAACTACCGATTCGAGGTCTTCGATCCGGACGGGAACCCGACCGGCCTCAGCGGCATCGGCGCGGCGCACGGGGTTCGCATCGACGTTGAGGGCTAGTTGAGTGGCCCGACGCCACGGCCGAGCGCCGTTGGCGAGCCTGCGGGCGCGTATCGGTGCCGGCCGTGACGCCAACCCGGCGGGGACGAACGCCGCCGGAGCCCCGTTATCGTCGGTCACTGTCAGAGCTGATCCATACCTGCTACCGGGTCCTCGATCTCGATCGCTCGATCGCCTTCTACGAGAAGCTCGGCATGGAGGAAATCGGTCGCATCGCGATCCGAGACGAGGCGATCAACGTCTTCGTGGGCCTTCCGGACGACGGCCGCGCCTTGAGCTGACCTCCAACCTGGTTTCGCACCGAGCCCTACGAGATCGGTACCGGCTACTGGGCACATCGCGATCACCGTGGCCGACATGGACGCCACGCTCGAGCGTCTCGCGGAAGAACAGAGTCAACGGCGCCCTTGACCCCGCCGGCGACATCGAGGTGCAGGCGATGGCGCTGGCCGGCCGCGTGCGGGCGGGCACGCGCGAGCTGCTACCTAGACAGCCAGCCGTTGGAACAGGAGCTGGCAGGACTCGAACCCGACTGCCGCCCGCGGGGCATGCTCACCGAGCTCCGCCTCGACCTCCCAGGCCGGGCACGCGGTGGTGCAAAGCCGCCTGTCCCTCGATCGCGCCACGCACCCGGAGAAGACCAAGCGATGTGACGCCCGGGCCTCGCCCTTAAGGCCAATGCGGGCCTGTAATCGTGGTAATCGGGCGCTCTTTGAACCAAGCGACCGTCCGCATGGTCGCGGCGCTTCACGCTTCCGTGAGGCCGGATGGACCTGCCGAAAAGGCTTCAAAGAAGCCCGCCGCGGGCTTTCGATCTGCCCCGAGCGGGACTGAGCGGCTTCCCCGAAGAGTCCGTGTGTGCGCCTTGGTCGAGTCGGACCTCGGGAGCCCTCAGCGGCCGCCCTCGCCGCCCGCTCCCAAGCCTCCCGCAAACGCCTTCATCAGCTCAATCGGAAGCGGGAACACGATCGTCGTGTTCTGGGTCACGCCGAGGTCGAGCAGCGTCTGCAGGTATCGGAGCTGGAGCGTGGCGGGGTTCTTGCTGATGATGTCCGCGGCCTGGGCGAGCTTCTCGGCGGCCTGGAACTCGCCGTCGGCGGCAATGATCTTCGCCCGCCGCTCGCGCTCGGCCTCCGCTTGGCGCGCGATCACGCGCTGCATGTCCGCCGGCAGCTCGACGTCCTTGACCTCGACCGTCGTCACCTTGATCCCCCACGGCTCGGTCTGGTCGTCGATGATCCGCTGGAGCTCGGCGTTGAGCCGATCGCGCTCGGAGAGCAGCGAGTCGAGCTCCCCCTTGCCGAGCACCGAGCGCAGCGTGGTCTGGGACATTTGCGAGGTGGCGAGCAAGAAGTTCTCGACCTCGGTGATCGCCTTGTTCGGGTCGATGACCCGGAAGTAGGCGACGGCGTTGACGCGCGCAGTGACGTTGTCTCGCGTGATCACCTCCTGCGGCGGCACGTCCAGGGTGACCGTGCGCAGATCCACCCGCACCATCCGGTCGACGATCGGGATCAGGAAGATGATCCCGGGCCCCTTCTGGGCGATCAGCCGCCCCAGCCGGAAGATCACACCGCGCTCGTACTCGCGCAGGATCCGGATCGACATCGCGAGCAGGATCACCGCCAAGAGGACCAATCCGCCAATGACCGCGAGCGCGATTCCCACTATGCGGGTCCCTCCGCCGCCTCCGCACCGCTTCGCACGCCCGCCCCGCGACCAACTGGTCCATCTCCGAGTGGCAGAGAATCCTCGGCGGGAAGATCAGGAACTCCGTCAGGGCGGCGCCGAAGCTGGCTCCTACCCGGCTCGGACTTCATGGCGTGAAGCATCGAGACCGGGTCGGACGTCGTCATGCTGTTTGGGCGAGTAGCAGCTCAGTACCCGCCTCCCATGGAGACTGTCGTCCAAGGTCAGCAGCGCGTTCTGGCCTCTCGGCTGGACTGGAGCGCGTGGGCTTCCGCTTTGCCCGACGGATGAAAGTCAAGCCTTCCCCGGACGCATCACCTCCGATTTTGGGAGAGTTCATCTGGGTGCCGGAGGCGGTTCCCCGTCAGAAGCACTGGCCCGGTTCGTCCATTCGGGCCGCGGCGCGCCCTCGACTCGAGCGCAGCGAACGCGTCTCGAAGGGGAGCGGATGCGCTTCACCCTCGCGGGAGAAGCAGAAGCTGCGCTAACGCTTGTGTCGGGCGTGCAGAGCCGGAGTCTGCGATGTGCAGGTTGATCCGTCAGTACGCCTGATTCGTCGAAATCACGACGGTACCGGGGAGCGAGGACCCGTGCCACGATGCCGCCGATGGCAACGGTGAGGGAGTCGCCTTCGTCCCGATTGGGAGCCGTCTTCCGCCAGGACGATCGGGTGATGCCTCTGGAGCTGTTCTTCGACCTGGTTTTCGTCCTCGCCCTCACCCAGTGCACCACCTTGATGTCACACCACACCACCTGGGGTGGGCTCGGCGAGGGCATCCTCGTGTTTGGACTGCTCTGGTGGTCCTGGGGTGGGTATGCGTGGCTGACCAGCGTCCTGGACCCGGAGGAGGGCGCCATTCGCATCGCGCTGTTCTGCGCGATGGCGTCGTTCCTCATTGCCGCGATCTGTGTCCCGGAGGCGTTCGGCGGCCTGGCGACGGAGTTCGCAGTCGCGTATGGCGGGGTGCGGCTCTCCCACCGACTCGAGGAGCTCGGGTATGACCGCCGCTTCCGGAGGCTGTGGGAGCTCTACTTCGCGATCTCCGAGGCGGGCTTTCGAGAAGCGAGGCTGTGCGACGTTCAGATGCTCTGTGCGAAGCGGGAATGGTCGGGCCGGGTCCCCGCGCGGGCGCCGCGGCGGTTAGTCGCTGGAGCCGCTCCTTGACGGGCGAGCGGCTCGGGTGCGGCGAATCGCTCCCTCAGCCCGAAAGATCGAGTTGCGCGAGCGAGCGGAGGAAGCCCCGGGTCGTGAAGCGATGGACGCGCCGCTGCGTGGCCCCGTAGAGCCGGGTCCCGAGTCCGGCCAGTCGGCCCCTGCCTCGGATCGCGGGGTAGAAGTCGTGGACCTCCATCGTCGCCCTCAGCGCCCCGGCGTCCTGGACCTCTTCCCCGTCGGTCCGCTCGATCGAGAGGCGCAGGAATCCTCGCTCCCGCCCCTCGCGGGAGACGAGCAACCCGTCGGCGATCGGCCAGGTAATCGAGCCGCCTCGGTCAAGGCGCTCGTAGCGCGGCGGGTCGAAGCGAAGGAGGACCAGCGGCCGCGCGAGCAGGACCACCGCCGGACGGTCCGACTCGACCATCGCCCGGACCAGGCCCAGGAAGCGACGGCCTAGGAAGCGCCAGTAGGACTCCCCCGCCCGCTCGAGCAGTCCCCGGTCGGGCTCGGCGGAGGCGTCCCCGGCCGGCAGCAGCTCCGCGCTCTGGACCGACTCCAGGGGTCCGCTCGGTGGCAGCTGCTCGACCTCTTCCTGGAGCAGGCGGACCGCTGTCCTGCGCATGCTCGGAGCCTCCGGGTCCTCCGCCAGCGCCAGGCGCAGCGCATCGAGAAAGGGAATCGGCTCGACCTCGAAGAGGGCGGCGCCGGAAGGATTGGTGACCTTGGTCGGAGTCGAGAGCCCCTCGATCAGCGGGCGCGCAATCGCCGCGTCGACCGGGGTGATGAGGCCGATCCACAGCGAGGACAGCCACGGCGTCAGGAAGGGAACCGGCAACCTGCGGCGGGTCCGGATGCCGAGAGCCTCCGCCATTCGGTCGAGCATCTCGCCGTAGGAGAGGACGTCCGGTCCGCCGATCTGGACCTCGCGGCCACGGGAGGCCTCCACCTCGGGCGCCTGCGCCAGGTAGGAGACCACGTCGTCGATTGCGATCGGCTGAGTGGGCGTCGCCAGCCAGGCGGGCGCGATCATCACCGGCAGCCTCTGGACCAGATAGCGAAGCGTGCGGTAGGACTCGCTGCCCGCGCCGACCACCATTCCCGCACGGAAGTACGTCAGCGGCGGCCCGTGCCCGGCCAGGATCTCGGCGGTGCGGTGGCGGCTGCGCAGATGCTTGGACTGCGGGTGGTCGCCCAGCCCGCCCAGATAGACGACCCGGTCGACCCCCTCGCGCCCGGCCAACTCGGCGAAGTTGAGGGCGGCAGTGCGCTCGCGCTCCTGGAAGTCGCCGCTGCCGCCGCGGCCCATCGCGTGCACCAGGTAGTAGGCGACCTCGGCGCCCTCCCCGGCGCCCCGAAGCGAGTCCGCGTCGAGCACGTCCCCCTGCCGGAGCTCCAGCCCCCGCTCCGCGAGCGAGCCGGCCCTGTCCGGGTCGCGCACCAGGCAGCGCACCTCCCAGCCTCCATCGGCCAGCGACGCGGCCAGCCGGCCACCGATGAAGCCAGTCGCTCCGGTTACCAGTGCCCTGCGCGCCACCCGAGCCGATACTACCTTCGGCCCCGATGTTCGGCCCCAATGCCCGCACTGATCGTGCTCTTGACCAGGGATCTGCGAGTCGCGGATCAGCCGGCTCTCGCCGCCGCGGCCGGGGAGGCGGAGCTCGGCTGGTGGTCCGCCGCGGCGACGTCCCGCCGAGGGGCTGCGGCCCGCGCGGGAGAGCGGGGCCGACGGGATCTACCTCAGCGACGGGGTCAGCGGGATTCACCCCCTACTGCCTACTGGCGCGTCGAGCGCGAGCAGATGCTGGGGCGCCGCGCACGCTGACGGAAATAGCGGGGGCCCGATTCGTTTCCCGCTACCACCGCCACCGGATCCGGGAGATCGTGCGGCAGCCCTAACCCAGACCTCTGCTTTTCGTCCAAAGCAGCTATCCGGCTTGAACGTGAGCGCGGTCCTATTTCAGCTGAGCTGAGCCGCGCTCTAGCGGATGGCAGCCTTAGCGCCGGCCCGCGGGAAGGGGGGCTTGGCGCCGTCCGGATAGTCCGGATAGCGCAGGAAGTAGTCCTGATGTTCGGCCGGGTCCTCCCAGAAGCGACCGGCCTCGCTGATCTCGGTCACGGTCTTGCCGGGCCAGTGCCCCGAGGCGTCGACGTCGCGGATCGTCTCTTCGGCGACCTGGCGCTGCTCCTCGCTCGTGTAGAAGATTTCCGAGCGGTAAATGGAGCCGACAAGATCTTCGCCGAGGTCCGGTCTGTGGACCTGGAAGAAGTACTCGAGTAGGTCCCGGTAGGAGATTCGCCTCGAGTCGAAGGCGACTTCGATCGCCTCGGCGTGGCCCCCAGGGCTCTCCTCGGTCGGGTTGTCGCCCTCGCCGCCGGTCCATCCCACGCGGGTGGCGATGACCCCGTCGGGGTGGCGCAGCAGTTGCTGCATGATCCAGGCGCAACCTCCCGCGAGTACGGCGGTCTCGGCGCTGTCTCTCATCATGTGGAGCCTCCTTCCGTGAAGCGCCTTGGCGACGCAACCCTCTCACCCCGGCGGGGGCGAGTCAAGGATGTACTGCTTTACGCGACAGCCTCACGCGAAAGGAGGAGCGTCGTTGTTTCGCTCCTGCCAAGAGGCAGCCGCCGCCCCGGGCGCGCTTTGCCGAGCGAGCCCTACTTCTTCTTGACCTTCAGGCCCTTGGTCTGCGAGTTGGCCGTCCCGCCGGTGGGGGTGAAGGTGATCGCGGCCTTCACTTTCACCTTGTGCTTCTTCTTCGCGGTCTTTGTCAGCTTCAGCGCCACCTGGACGAAGCCGAAGCGCTGCCCTACCCGTTGGACGGCCTGCTCACCAACTAGCGCTGCCGCTCTGCGCGAGAAGCAGCACCCACGGTCCGTGCGTCTCCGAAAGATCGCATCGGCGGCCCGATACGTCTCTCGCTACGACGCACGGATAGTCGAGCGAGCTCGCTTGGCTGCCTGATTAAGAAGTCGAATCACAATGAGCGCTGAAGCCTCCTGAAGCAGACGAGGCATCGCCGAGGGGAGGCAACCCTCATGCCGCTTCTAGGAAACGAATGCCTTCCGAACAGATGTAGCTGTCCATCTGTTCGTGCCGTGGATCGTTGGAACTTTCTCCACGTTCAGCTCCTCGGCGATCTCCTCCAGCGACATCCGCTTCCCGAGCATCGCGTTGATCTTCACCCGCCATATGTAGTCACGTTGGTTGCAGAGCCGATGCCCGAGCCGGACGTTGTCGGGATTAAGACGACCTCCGTGCATCTTGAGTCTCGGATAGTGGTCGGCCGTCGGCATCCAATCGGCACCCGGCGATATCGGCTCGAAATACCTACGACCCCGAAGGCAGTAGCACTGGGGCATCTCGCACTTCACGGCGAGGAGCTGGCCGCGCTCGGCCATCTGCACGAGGACACCCTTCACACCGAGCCTGCGGAGCTCGTCCGCGATCGAGCTATCCGCGCCGCCGCCGCCAGCTGCTGCCTTCGCCATCGAGTCCCCTGCTCGTGGTAGAGGTCGTCCTCAACCCGGAGGTGACCCGACCTCGTCTCGCTTCTTTGGCTCGCAAATCGGCCTCGCTCAGTATGCCGCCCGAACGAGTGCCAGCGAAGTCACCCCCGGACGTCGAGCACCATGATGAACTGGCCCGCGCAGAGCGCGATCAGGACCACCTGAAGCGAGTGACCCTCACTACGGCCTCCGATCAGTCGTCTGCGTGGTTGGCGACGAGGAGTCCGTCCGGATCCTGGGCTTTGGCGATGGCCTCGAGCCGGCCGACGACGTCGGGGGCGAAGGCGCTCCGCATCGGTCGTCGCTCGTCGAAGGTGAGGATCGTGTCCCGTTCGCCGGCAAACGGAGCGAAGCGTTCGGCAACGTCGCGCTGGGAGGCGAGGATCGTCTCTTCGGCTTTGGGGGTCGCGGCGGCGCCGGTCGCATAGAGGAGGCCCTCGGCATCGAGGGTTCCGGCCGCCCCGGGGTCGGGGTCGGGGTCCCGCAGCGCGCCGCCGAGGTGGCGGATCTCGACCGAGGCGAAGGGCGTGTCGACGCCGGGTCCGGCCACGGCAAGGAGGGCCTCGACCTCATCGACGCCGATCTTGTCCACCAGGGAGGCGTAGCCGAGCGCCGGCGTCGGCGCGGTCGGGTCACCGGCGATGTCGGCGAGCGCCGCGCCGGAGACGGTCGCCAGGGTGTCCAGATAGGGGGTCGCCACCGCGCGCAACGGCGCGACGAGCTCCCCTCCCCGGTCCTCACCGCCGGTGAAGGCGAGCATGATCGCAACCAGTGCCTTGCCGCGCAGCTGATCGGGGACCGTCGGCAGCGGCGGAAAGCGCAGCAGCTTGATCGTCGAGGTCAGCTCGTTCGGGACCGTTGCGATCCATTCGCGCCAGGCACCGACGACGGCCTCCGCCTGCTCAAGCGGCCACATCAGCGCCCCGGCGAAGGCGTCGCGCAGCTCGAACAGCTCCAGCTCGAAGGAGGTGACGATCGACGGCTTGCCGCCGCCACCGCGCAGCGCCCAGAAGAGGTCGGGATCCGAGGTCGCGTCGACCCGGCGAACCTCGCCGTCGGCGCCGACGACCCCGAATGCGCGGACGTGGGTCGAGGCGAAGCCCTCGCGGCGCGTCAGCCAGCCGATCCCGCCGCCGAGGGTGTAGCCGGCGACGCCGACCGCGGCTGACAGCCCGTGCAGTCCGACCAGGCCGTGTTCGGCGGCCGGGCCGACCACGTCGCTCCACAGCGCGCCGGCCTCCACGGTCGCCGTCCGGCTCCGCGGGTCGATGTCGACGGCCGTGAGCCGCGAGGTCCTGAGCAGGATCATCCCGTCGAGGTCGCCCATGCTGGTCGCACCGTGGCCGGTCGACTGCGGGGCGACCTTGAGGTCGTTGGCGGCCGCGAAGCGCACGGTCGAGGCGATGTCGGCCGCGGACGCGGGCAACACCACGAGCGATGGATGCTGGTCGGCGGTCAGGTTCCAGGCTCGGCGCGCCGCGTCCCAACCCGTCTCGCCCTGGGCAACAAGATGCCCCGAGAGCGCCTCTCGCAGAGGGCTGGCATCGATCGCTGCTGAGCTCATGCCGGGCAGTCTGCCTTAGATAGCCTTCCGAGTGTTCGGATTCCAACGATCTGACCTTCCTCGATCGGTTCCCCGAAAACTTCCGCTATGTCCTCGCGCTCCAGGAGGGAGCCGGGCTGGCGATGGCCGACGCCTACTCGCAGGCGACCGGCGGGCCGATCTTGGTCGTACCAGGTCTCGCGCCCGGCCTTGTCGGCGCGGATGAATAGGGATCCGGTGCCCGGCTGGCGGCGCACTGCGCCGCCGTTACGCTGCGGCTGCATTGGAGCTAGTACCTCCTATGCCGGCCCCGGGGCGTCTAGACGCCGCCGGGGCATTTATCGGTTCACGACATTGTCCCGCAGCGGCGCCACGATTACTAGGAGCTCGTGAAGTACCACCGGCAGTACCTCGTCTGCCTTTCGCCTGCAAGGGAGCGCCTAACCGCCGGGTCCGCCAGACGAGAAAACCCCGCCGTAGCGGGGCCTTCTCTTAAGTAGCGGGGGCGGGATTTGAACCCGCGACCTCCGGGTTATGAGCCCGGCGAGCTACCTGACTGCTCCACCCCGCGTCGCTGAAGGAAAGTCTAGCGGCGATCGACGAGTCCAAGCGTTCGCTGACGCGGCGCTTGCGCCTCGCATAGAGTTGTCCGGGGTGCGGGTTGCAGTTGTGGATATCGGGACGAACTCCACCCGTCTCCTCGTGGCCGACGTCGACGAGGGCCGGGTCAGCGAGGTAGAGCGCACGAGCACGGTCACGCGGCTCGGCCGCGGCGTCGATCTCTCGGGCCAGCTCGCGACGGAGGCGATCGAGGACGTGTGCGCGGTGATCGGCGATTACGTCGCGCGCTACGAGGAGCTCGGGGCGGAGCGCGTGATCGCGATCGCGACCAGCGCCGTGCGCGACGCCTCAAACTCGGATGCATTCATCGCCGAGCTTCGCGAGCGCTTCGCGCTCGACGCGCGGATCCTCACCGGGGATGAGGAGGCGCGAATGACCTACTCCGGCGCCTGCTCGGAGCGCAGCCCCGACGACCCATCGGAGAGCCTTGTCGTCGACATCGGCGGCGGCAGCACCGAGCTGGTCGTCGGGCGCGGCCAGGAGGTCGGCTGGCACGCCTCCCTCCAATGCGGCACGGTCCGCCACACCGAGCGCTACCTGCGCGACGATCCGCCGAGCACGTCGCAGCTCGAGGCGCTCTCGAATGACGTCAGCGGGCTGATCGGGACCAAGCTCGGCGACGCGGCGCACGTCAGCGTCGACCGCGGTATCGCCGTCGCCGGGACCCCGACCTCGCTCGCGGCGATCGACCTCGAGCTCGACCCCTACGACCCCGAGGCGGTCCACGGCCATCGCTTGCCGATGACGACGATCCAGCGACTGTGCTCGATGCTGTGCTCGATGCCGCTCGAGGAGCGCCGCAACGTGTCCGGACTGCACCCGGGACGGGCGCCGACGATCTGTGCCGGCGCCGTGATCCTGATCCAGGTGATGCGCGCGTTCGGGCTCGGAGAGAGCGAGGTCTCCGAGCACGACATCCTCTACGGCGCCGGGCTTCAGGCAGCCAAGGCCGCCGCGTAGCCCGCCGTCGGTTCGGGCGGGCGGCCGCTACACCGTCGTCGTCGCGTGGATCTCCCAGTACTCGATCTCGGGCGGCCCGCGGCGCTCCGCCTCCTCCTGGCCGATCACCTCGCCCATCGCCGGCATCACCGTGCTCTCGATGAACGAGTCGAAGGAATCCCGGGAATCCCAAACGTCGACGATCCGCCATCCGCCGTCCGCGGTCGGTCCCGCGGAGTGAAACACGAGGCCCTCGGGCGGGTTCCCAGGCGGGTTGACGATCTCGTTGACCTTGTCGTACTCGTCCGAGCTGAATCCCTTGAAGTCCTGACGTACGGCGATCATCTCAGTCCTCCTTCGTGCTGATGTGGACCCGCCGGGACTCTACGCCAGCGACGCCTTGCGGGGATAGACGACCTCGGGATCGGTGAGGACGTTGACCAGCGCCGGCTTCCCGGACTCGAACGCGCGCTCGAGCGCCGGTCTCAGCTCGGCGGGCTCGCGCACGAGCTCGCCGTGACCGCCGAGCGCCGCGACGACCTGGTCGTAGCGGGTGCCGGGTTGGAGCTCCGCGGCGACCGAGTAGCCGTACAGGAACTCCATCGGGTGCTTCTCGAGCGACCAGATGCCGTTATTGCCGACGACGCCGACGATCGGCAGCCCGTGGCGGACCATCGTGTCGAACTCGAGGCCGGAGAAGCCGAACGCGCCGTCGCCGAGCATCACGCAGACCTGACGCTCGGGTCGCGCGAGCTTCGCGCCGATCGCCTGGCCGGGGCCGGCGCCGAGGCACCCGTACGGGCCCGGGTCCATCCAGCACCCGGGCTCGTATGTCTCGATCACCCGCCCCGCGTAGGAGACGAAGTCGCCGCCATCGCCGATCACGATCGCGTCACGCTCGAGCATGTCGAGGACTCCGCGGTAGACGCGCAGCGGGTGCAGCGGTGCGCGATCGTCCTCGAGCTCGGCGCGCTCGGCGTCGCGCCGCTCGGTCTCGATCGCGCGCAGCTCCTCGACCCAGGCTCGGGTCCGAGCCGGATCGCCCCCAGCGGACTCCCGCAGCGCGCGGAGGGTCGCCGGGACATCGCCGACGAGTGCGAGCTCGGGTTGGCGGTTTGCGTCGAGGCGGCTCGGCGCGACGTCCAACGAGACGATCTTCGTCTCCTCACCGAACGAGCCCCCGAACCCGAGCCGGAAGTCGAGCGGCACTCCGACGACGAGCGCAACGTCGGCGCCCTTCAGCCCCGCGCCGCGCGCGCGGCTGAACGCGAGCTCGTGGTCGGCGGGGACGCAGCCGCGACCCATCCCGTTCAGGAACACTGGGATCCCGAGCGCCTCGGCGAGCTCGGTCAGCTCGCGCTCGCCGCGCGCCCAGTAGAGCCCGGTCCCGGCCATGATCACCGGGCGTTTCGCGCCCGCGAGAAGCTTCGCGGCCTCCTCGGCGCCGTCGGCAGGCGCGCCGGCGTCGCGCCCCGGCACCGGCGGAGACTCCGCCTCGGCATCGGTGAAGACGACGTCGAGCGGGAAGTCGAGGAACGTCGGCCCGCTCGGAAGCTCGGCGGCGGCGTCGATCGCACGCGCGGTCGCGGCGGGGATCGCATCGGTGGACCTCACGGTCTCGGCCGACTTCGTCAGCGGCGAGACGACGGGCACATGGTCGATCTCCTGCAGGCTTCCAGACCCCCAGCGCATCTCCGGCGCGCGCCCCCCGAGGACGACGAGCGGCGAGCCGTTCTGCTGCGCCCCAGCGATCGCGCTGGTCCCGTTCGTCACCCCCGGGCCGGCGGTCAGCGCCGCCACGCCGGGCTCGCGCGTCGCCTTCGCCCACCCCTCGGCGGCCCACGCGGCGGATTGCTCGTGGCGGGTGTCGACGATCGCGATCCCCTCGTCGCGGCAGCCGTCGAAGATCGAGAACAGGTGCCCGCCGGAGAGCGTGAACAGGTTGGAGACCCCACGCGAAGCGAGCGTGCGGGCGACGAGTCGCCCGCCGTGGACGGCAGCGCCGACCTCGCCCTGAGCCTCAGCGGCGCTTCGCTCCGCAGCCTTCGCCATCGCGGCCGAATCTACACCGGAGGCCGGTGCGGCGGCCGCGCGGCCACCGCGATCTAGCTCCCCGGGAGCGTGAACGTGCGCCCGAGTCGCTGCCCGAACGTCTCCGCCGCCCCGTCGCCGTCCGGGCCCGGCAGCCGCGGCGCGAACAGCGGGATCGGGCGATCGATCCCCTTCACCAGCCGCGAGCCGCACGGCTTGACCGCGATCGAGTCGCCGAGGCGCCGCGCCGTATTCTCGGTGATCAGCACGCTCTCGTCGACGTCGCGCGTCGCCGCCTCGACCCGGGAGGCGACGTTGACCGCGTCGCCGATGACGCTGAAGTTGAGCCGCCCGGCTCCGCCGATGCTCCCGGCGACGACTCGACCGGTGTTGACGCCGACCCCGATCTTGAACCCGTCCGGCTGCGAGTTGACGACCTCGGCCATCTCGACCGCGGAGCGGGCCGCGCGGTCGGCGTGATCGGGGAACGGCTCCGGCGCCCCGAACACGGCGAGCAACCCGTCGCCGATGAACTTGTCGATGTGACCACCGTGCCGGGCGACAATCGGGACCACGGCCTCGAACATCGCGTTCAGCCGCGCGACGACCTCGGTGGCGTCGGAGCGGGCCGCAAACGCGGTGAAGTTCTGCACGTCGCAGACGAGGATCGAGACGTCGACCTCGATCCCCTCGGGGTTGAATCCCTCGCTGAGGATGTACTCGGCGATCTCCTGGTCGAGGTAGGTCCCGAACGCCTCGCGGATCCGCTCGCGCTCGCGAAGCCCGGCGACCATCTGGTTGAACGAGACCGCGAGCTCGCCGAGCTCGTCCCCGGTCGTGACCGGGACGGCGACGTCGAAGCGGCCCTCGAGCACGGCCTCGGTCGCCCGCCGCAGGTCGGCGATCGGGCGCAGGATCGACTTCGAGAGCAGCACCGTGAGCTCGAGCGAGATCGTCGTCGCGACGGCGAGCGCGACGAGGACGTCGAGGCCGAGGCTGGTGCCGCCGCCCCCCTCCGAGGTCAGCGCGGCGACGACGAGGCCGGTGATCAGGTTGATCAGCGGCAGCGCGGCCATCAGCCGCAGGCCGAGAGGAAGCGCGCTGGTCGTCTCGAGCCGCGGCGGCGCCTCCTGGCTGATGTCGACGAGCACCGGCCGCATCCCCGCCTCGATCACGAGGTAGTGGAGGATCGCCGCGTAGCCGACCGCGATCATCGAGCCCGCGAACAGCGGGAAGAACGCAAGCCACGATAGGTGGAGGACCGCGACCCCGACGATGCACGACGTGATCACGGCGGCGAGGACCGGGACCGGGAGCTCCCTTCGCAGCATCTGGTAGGGGAGCTCCACCGCTGCGGCCCACGCCTGCGACGTCGTCTCAGGGGTGCGGTCGCCCGCGATCCAGCGCTGGATCGGCCGCAGCAGCGGATAGCTGCGAAACAGCGCAATCCAGACAGCGAATCCGGTCAGCACAAGCGCGGCGCCGACGGCGATCGCGTACTGCTTGCCCGTCCCGTCGTAGTAGAAGCTGAACAGCGCCAGCGTGCCGAGCGTGACCGGCAGCGCGCTCTGCAGTTCGAGGGTCAGGAACGCCGCCGGGTAGAAGCTCCCGAGCCGGCGATACAGCCATGTCAACACGCGAAGCGACATCGCGTGGTCCGCATTGTCCCGCACCGGGGTGCCCCTGGGTGCGAGATCCCGCACACGACGCGCGCCTGGGAGTCATGCTTGAGGCGATGGCCACGGAAGAGCCGAACGCGCCGGCCGCCAACGGCGGGTTTCCGGAGCCACCCGAGGGGGAGCCGGTGCGGGTTGTGCGCTGCTCGCACCTCGCCTGCGGCGCCGAGACCAGGATCCGCCTCCCGGCCGACCTCCCGACGCGAGTCGTCCACCGCGTTGTCTGTGCGCGATGCGCGACCGCATATGACACCGCCAGCGTCGAGGATCTCGGCGTCCCGCACTGGCGGCGGAGGATCGGCCACTGGCTCGACCGCCCGCCGGGCAAGCGCTGGCAGCTGTTCGCGATCCCGGTTGCGGCGGCCCTCGTCGTTGAGGCGATCTTCCTGCTCAACTCCCTCGTCGGCTCCGGTGGAGGCGACGGCGGGGAGCCGGCGCGCGCCCACCCCCGTCTCGTCCAGGCTCGGACCTGGTCGCTGGTCCTACCGGCGTCGTGGTCCCGCGTCCAGCACGAGCGAGGCGCAGCGTTCGCAGCTCGATCGCGCGACGGAACCGGCGACGCGACGCTGACTGTGACTCGCGAACCGTCGCTGCCGTTCGCGGCGTTCGAGCATCGCTCCCTCGCCCGACTGCGGCGGACGGCAGGCAGCTCACGGGTCGCGGGCGGCGGCGCGGCGCCGGGCGCCTCGTCGGCGGAGCTCAGCGGCGGGGCGCCGTCCGAGACCGGCGGCGCCGCACCGTACACAGTGGCGCTTCACGCCTCGGGCCAGTATCGCTACTACCTCCAGACCTCGCTCTCGCCCGGCGCCTCTCCCGCTGCGGTCGCGGGGGCGCGGCGAATCCAGGGCTCGTTCAAGCCCCGGCGCGCGCCGAGGGCGGGCAGCTGACGCCGTTTCACTAGCATCCGCGTCGTGCCCACGGCGACCGCAGAAGCGCTCTCCGACGCCGCGCGCGAGTTCGTCTCCTCGGGCGCCCGCGACCTCTGGATCGGCGGCGAGCACGTCGCCCCGGCCGACGGACGTCGCTTCGAGACGATCGACCCCGCGACGGCGACGCCGATCTGCGAGGTGGCCCAGGCTGGACCCGACGACGTCGGGCGCGCAGTCGCCGCAGCCCGCGAGGCGTTCGAGGGCGGGTGGGCGACGCTGAGCCCGTCGAAGCGCTCCGGCCTGATCTACAACTTCGCCGAGGCGATCAAGGCGAACCTCGCCGAGCTCGCCGAGCTCGAGTCGCTCGACAACGGCAAGCCGATCGCCCACGCCCAGGGCGACGTCGCCGCCGCCGTCGGCCACCTCCGCTACTACGCCGGCTGGCCGACCAAGATCGAGGGCGAGACCATCCCGGTCTCGAGCCCCGACGTCCTCTGTTACACGCGCAGGCAGCCGATCGGGGTCTGCGTCCAGATCGTCCCGTGGAACTTCCCGGTCCTGATGTCGAGCTGGAAGCTCGCCCCTGCGCTCGCGACCGGTTGCACGATCATCCTCAAGCCCGCCGAGCAGACGCCGCTCACGGCGCTGCGCCTGGGCGAGATCGCGAAGGATGCGGGGATCCCCGACGGGGTCCTCAACGTGCTCACGGGCGACGGCGAGACCGGAGCCGCGCTCGTCGACCACCCGGGCGTCGACAAGGTCGCGTTCACGGGCTCGACGGTGGTCGGGCGCGAGATCGGCGCGAAGTGCGGCAGCTCACTGAAGCGCGTCACGCTCGAGCTCGGGGGCAAGAGCCCGAACATCATCATGCCCGACGCTGACCTTCGCTCCGCGATCAAGGGCGCGTACATGGGGATCTACTTCAACACCGGCCAGGCGTGCAACGCGGGCTCGCGGCTGTTCGTGCACAGCGACAGGTTCGACGAGGTCGTGAGCGGACTCGCCGAGGCGGCCGGGAACGCGAAGCTCGGTCCTGGCCTCGATCCCGAGACCGAGTTCGGCCCCGTGGTCTCCGAGGAGCAGTTCGACCGCGTCCGCGGCTACATCGACGCCGGCCGCGAGGCCGGGGCGGAGATCGTCGTCGGGGGCGGCCCCGACGGCGGCAACGGCGACGGGTACTTCATCGAGCCAACGCTGTTCACGGGCGTCGGCGACGAGATGACGATCGCCCGCGAGGAGATCTTCGGCCCGGTGCTCGTCGCAATGCCGTTCGACGACCTCGAGGAGGTCGCGGCGCGTGCCAACGACACCGACTACGGGCTTGCCGCAGGGGTGTGGACGCGCGACATCTCGAACGCCCACAAGCTCGCCGCGATGCTCGACGCGGGCAACGTCTACATCAACACTTGGGGCGCAGGCGACCCGGCGGCGCCGTTTGGCGGCTTCAAGGCCTCCGGGATCGGGCGCGAGAAGGGCCACGCCAACCTCGACGCCTACCTCGAGTTGAAGACGGTCTGGACGAAGCTGTAGCGCCGATGAAGTACGGCGTCCTCGGAACCGGCACCGTTGGCCAGACGCTGGCGGGCAAGCTGATCGAGCTCGACCACGAGGTGATGATGGGCTCGCGCCAGGCCGGAAGCGAGAAGGCCACGGCCTGGGCCGAGCAGGCGGGCGAGCGCGCCGGCCAGGGCGACTTCGAGGACACGGCGCGCTTCGGCGAGGCGCTGATCAACGCGACCTCGGGCGTCGCGTCGCTTGACGCCCTGCACGGTGCCGGAGCCGCGAACCTGGCCGGAAAGCTCCTGATCGACGTCGCGAACCCGATCGCCCCGGGATCGGGGATGCCGCCCTCGCTCGCGTTCTGCAACACCGAGAGCCTCGGGGAGCGGATCCAGCGCGCGTTCCCCGACGCCCGCGTGGTCAAGACGCTGAACACGATCAGCGCCTCCGTGATGACCAACCCGAGGTCGATCCCGGGCCGCCACAATGTCTTCGTCAGCGGCGACGACGACGCAGCGAAAGCGGAGGCCGGCGAGCTGCTTCAGGCGTTCGGCTGGCCCGCGGAGTCGATCGTCGACCTCGGCGACATTTCGACCGCGCGCGGTGCGGAGATGTACCTGGCGCTGTGGCTGCGGCTGATGATCGCCGGCGGGACGCCCGCGTTCAACATCGCGGTCGTCTCCGCCCCCTGACGCCGAGCGACCCCACGGCGGGCCGCGGGGTCGTCGGGGCAGCTGCGTTTGTCGCGTCTCTGCGAGCGGTCCTCCTTGACCTCCCTGGTCGTCTATCGGAGGCATCGCTGCAGCGCATCTGCCGACCGGCGACGGGCTAGACATTCGTTCTAGGGAGGCCTTCATCCGATGCTCGCCGTGGGCGCCCGCGACCGCAGGTACGATCGATCGTGCCGGCCCGGGTGGACAAACTGGAAAAGTCAGCGGCCTTAAAAGCCGTCGCTCGCAAGAGCCCTGCGGGTTCGAATCCCGCCCCGGGTATTGCTGGCGCACCGCAACAAGAGCACTGTTACCGTGTTCTGGGAGGCGGGGAAGCATCACCTCCATGGAGGCCTCTGCACTAACACACGCATCGCGGCGCGGCCTGATCGGACGCCCGGTCCCGCTGCTCCGACTGCAGAAGGACGACCGGCTCGTCGCGATGATCCGCGAGGGGAACGATCGCGCCTTCGAGGTCCTCTTCAACCGCTACCACGCGCGGCTGCTCGCCTTCTGCCAGCACATGCTGAGCTCGCGCGAGGACGCCGAGGACGTGCTCCAGGAGGTCTTCGTCGCCGCGAACAACGCGATGCTCGCCGACGAGCGCGCGATCAACGTACGCCCGTGGCTTTACCGGATCGCGCGCAACCGATGCCTCAACCACCTTCGCCGTCCCGTCCCCGAGGGCCAGGACTCGATGGACATCCACCCGCACGAGAACGGCGCGACGACGCTGGAGCGGGTTCAGAACCGCGAGGAGTTCCGCCAGCTCGTCGCCGACGTCAACACGCTTCCGGAGACGCAGCGCAGCGCTTTGCTGCTGCGCGAGATCGACGCGCTCTCCTACGGGGAGATCGCCCAGGCGATGGACACCACCGTCCCCAGCGTCAAGAGCCTGCTCGTTCGCGCGCGCATCACTCTCGCCGAGGCGAGCCAGGCCCGCCTGTTGACGTGCGACGAGGTCCAGGTCGAGCTCGCCGAGGTCGCCGAGGGCCTGCACAAGGTCACCGGCCCGGCTCGCCAGCACCTCAAGGGCTGTGAGGACTGCCGCGAGTTCCGCTCCCAGCTTCGCTCCGACAGCCGCGCGCTCGCTGCCGTGTTCCCGATCGGCGCGTTTGCCGCGCTGAAGGCGCTGGTCGGCGCCAAGGTAGGGGGCGGCGCCGCGGGCAGCGGGGCCTCCGCCTCGTCGGCCGCCGGCGGCGCGGGCTCGGGCGCCGCGGGCGCCGGAGCGGGAGCGAGCGCGGCGATCGGCGGCGGCGCGGGCGCGGGCAGCGCCGCGGGAGGAATCGGGAGCGCGATCGGCGGCGCGATCGGCGCCAAGGCCGCCGCCAGCGTCGCCACCGCCGCGCTGCTCACCGCCGGCGCGGTCGAGGTCAAGCACTACGTCGCCCCGTCAACTCCGGCCCCGGTCGAGGCAACGGCGAGCGCCCCGCCGAAGGCCCACCCGGTGGCCGCGCGCCACACCCGCCCCGTCACACCGCCGGCCGAGAAGCCTGCGCAGACCGCGACCGACCAGACGGCGCCCGCCGCGAACCCAGCCACAACCCAGCCTTCGACGACAGCACCGCCCCCGACGCAGAGCACGGCCTCGACCGGATCCGGCTCGTCGAGCGGCGCCACCCAGGGCGACGACGACACGGTGCCCTCGATCTCGGTCGCGACCGCGACCGCGGCACCCCCGCCGCCCGACGGCACCCAGCCGGTGCAGGTGCAGCCGGTTACGCCGACCCCGCCGAGCTACGGAAGCCGCCGAGCTACGGAAGCTCGGACACGGGTTCGGACTCGGGCTCCTAGCCCCTAGCAGTCAAGCTCGCTAGCGACCGGGCGCCGCCGTCAGGCGGCGATCCCGATCACCTTCAGTCGCCGCGACAGGCACTGGGCGGCGAACGCGTGCGTCTCGTTCTTCGAGACGCCGAACATCTCCCAGTCCTCGTCGTCCTGCGCCCAGGGTGGATCGAGCACGCGGTCGGCGATCGGCAGCGCCTCGGCCATCATCCGCTGGATCGCGTCGCGATAGCGGTCATCCTCGGCGGCCATGTCGGTGAGGAAGCGGACGCCGAACGCGATGTGGCGGTGCTCGTCGCGGGCGACCTTCTGGAAGCCCTCGACGAACGCCGGCAGCGTCCCCTCCTGCTCGTTGTAGTCGATGATGAAGTGCTGCCCGGTGAGCGCGAGAACCCCCTCGATGATCATGTGGTAGAGCGTCACGGCCTCGACCAGCTGCTCGAGGTCCTCGGGCTCGCGGGCGAGGCGGTCGACGCGGCTGCGGAGCAGGTCGTCGAAGAGCTCGCCGAACCCCTTGTTCAGGTGCTCCTCGGTTGCCTTGATCCGCTCGGCGAGGTTGTCGGCCTCATAGACGCCGACCTCCGAGTAGAAGCGGTCGAAGAAGCGGACGTGGCGGGCCTCGTCGGCGATCTGGGTCGAGAGGAAGATCCGCTGCTCCTCGGTCGGGCACGCGCGCATGATCGGCCCGAGCTCGTCGGTGACGCGCTGCTCGCCGATGAAGAACGCCGACAGCCCGTACATCCGCGCGACCCGCTCCTCGGGGTCGATGCGCTCGTGCCAGTCCTCGCGGTCGCGGGTGAAGTCGAGCTCCTGGGTGAGCCACTGCTGGCGCTCCCAGAGCTCGTAGAGCTGGCCGTAGCCGAGCAGCTGCGCGCGACCCTTCTCCGCCGACGCCTCGAGCGCCGGGTCGGAGGTCGCCTGGAAGTCCTCGCCCTTGATCCGCGACAGCAGGTCGGAATCGGGGAGCTCGGAGCCGGCCTCGGCCGGGGTCGTCTCGGTGCGGGCTTCCACTGCGGCGACAGCATACAGATTGGACTGGCTGGTCAGCCAGGAAACATCCGGCCGAACGCTCCGCTCCGCGGCCGCGTTCCCGGCGACTATATATATCGGTCTGATATATTGCCGTGATACATGGAGCTGAGCAGCACCGCGTACGTGATCCTCGGAATGCTCGACTGGCGGCCGCTGTGCGGGTACGAGATCAAGGCGCTAGTCGATCGCTCGACGCGGCTGTTCTGGACCGCCAGCTACGGCCAGATCTATCCCGAGCTGCGCCGGCTCTCCGAGGCCGGTCTGATCGAGGGCGAATCGAAGCCGCGCGGCGGACGCAAGCGCACCATGTTCAAGCTCACCCCCGCCGGACGCGTTGAGCTTCGCGCCTGGCTCGCCGAGGACCCGGAGGTGTTCGAGACCCGCGACGAGGCGATGCTGAAGCTGTTCTTCGCGGGCTCTGACCGCGACAGCGCGCCGGCGACGCTCGACGCGAAGCGGCGCCACCACGAGGAGATCGTCTCCTACCTGCGCGGCGTCGAGGACGAGGGCAAGGCCGAGGGCTACAGCGCCCTCGTCGTGCGCTACGGGATCGAGGTCAACGAGTTCATGGCCGACTGGTGTCGGCGCGCGACGCGCGACCTCGAGCGCGAGGCCGGCGCGGGCGAGGCGGCGTGATGCTGGCGTCGCTCGCCCGGCTCGCGACGCGCCGCGCGCGGATCGTCGTCGCGGCGACGGTCGCCGGCGCGATCGTCGCCGGCGCACTTGGCGCCGGGGTTGCGAGCCGTCTCGATCCCTACGGCGCCGACGACCCCGCGACCGAGAGCGTCAGGGCCGACAACCGCCTCGAGAACGCCGGAATCCGCGAGCTCGGGTTGATCGCGCTCGTCCGCGGCGACGTCGCCTCGCCCGCGACCCGCCGCCGCGTCGAGGCCACCTCGAAGCGGATCTCGCGCGACCGCGCCGTAGGCGAGGTGAGCGGCTACTACGACACGGGCTCGCGCGCGTTCGTCGCCCGGGATCGCAACTCGACCTATCTCGCCGTCCACCTGAAGCCGAGCGACGACAAGCAGCGCCAGGACGCGGCGAAGCGGATCGACGCCCGCCTCGACGGGACCGCCGGGATCACGCTCGGCGGACCGGCGCTCGCCTCCGAGCAGGTCAACAAGCAGACCGAGTCCGACCTCCGCCGCGCCGAGCTGCTCGCGTTCCCGCTCCTGCTCCTGCTCTCACTGCTGTTCTTCCGCAGCCTCGTCGCGGCGCTGCTACCGCCGCTGATCGGCGGGCTCGCGATCCTCGGCACGTTCGTGATGCTGCGGTTTGCGAGCGACGTCACCTCGGTGTCGATCTTCGCGCTCAACGTCGTCACCGGGCTCGGCCTCGGTCTCGCGATCGACTACAGCCTGTTCATGGTCTCCCGCTACCGCGAGGAGATCGCCCGCAGCGGCCCCGGACCGAAGGCGATGCGGCGGACGATGGCGAGCGCCGGACGCACGATCCTGTTCTCGTCGCTGACGGTCGCCGCCGCGCTCGCCTCGCTGCTGATCTTCCCCCAGCGCTTTCTCTACTCGATGGGGCTCGGGGGCTCGATCGTCGCCCTGATCGCCGCCTCGCTCGCGCTCGTTGTGCTCCCGGCGATCCTGTCGCTGCTCGGAACGCGCGTCAACGCGCTCGCCCCGGCGTTCCTGCAGCGCCGCGCCAAACAGGATGCGCGCCCGGCTCAGGCCGGGTTCTGGTACCGGCTCTCACGGCTCGTGATGCGCCGTCCGGCCCCGATCGCAGTCGCAAGCGCGGCGCTGCTGATCGCGCTCGGGATCCCGTTCCTGGGGATCAAGTTCACGTCGGTCGACGCCAGCGTCCTCCCCGAGTCCGCCAGCGCGCACCGGGTCGACGCGGTGCTGAAGTCCGACTACCCGCCGAACCGCGACGCGCCGATCAGGCTCGCGGTGAGCGGCGCCGGCCGGGCCCAGCTCGCGCTCGCTGGGCGACCGCGTCGCCCGCGTCCACGGCATCGCGGCGGTCGAGCCCGCGAGGCCCGCCCGGGGCGGCGTCGCCGAGATCGACGCGATCTCGGACTCCGGCGTGTTCAGCAACCGCAGCGAGGACGCCGTGCGGGCGATCCGCGCCCTCGACTCCCGCTCGGCGAACGTCGAGGTGACGGGGACCACCGCCCACTTCATCGACACGCAAGCGAGCCTCTCGGCCCACATCCCGATCGTGCTCGCGATCGTCGCCATCGCCACGTTCCTGGTCCTGTTCCTGTTCACCGGCTCGGTCGTTCTGCCGCTGAAGGCGCTCGTGATGAACGTGCTCACGATCAGCGCCGTGTTCGGCATCCTCGTGCTGATCTTCCAGGACGGACGTCTCGAGGGCCTGCTCTCGTACACGAGCCAGGGCGCGATCGAGCAGACGATGCCGCCGTTCCTGTTCGCGGTCGCGTTCGGGCTCTCGACCGACTACGGGGTCTTCCTGCTGTCGCGAATCAAGGAGGCGCGCGACGGCGGCGCCGGCGACTCGGAGGCCGTCGCGATCGGCCTTGAGCGCACGGGGCGGATCGTGACCGCGGCGGCGCTCCTGTTCGCCGTCGCGATCGGGGCCTTCGTGACCTCGCAGATCGTGTTCATCAAGGAGCTCGGCCTCGGGACCGCGCTCGCGGTGCTGATCGACGCCAGCATCGTCCGCGCCCTGCTCGTGCCCTCGTTGATGGAGCTGCTCGGGAAGTGGAACTGGTGGGCGCCTCGGCCGCTTCGCCGCCTCCACGAGCGGATCGGCCTCTCCGAGGCCTGAGCTGGATCAGGTCTTCTCGATCTCGGGATCGCTCCCGTTCAGGTGCTTGCCGAAGAACTCAAGCGTCCGGTCCCAGGCGACCTTCGCGTGCTCGGGGTCGTGCGTCCCGATCCGGTTGTGCTCGCCGGCGAAGGCGTGGCCGGCGCCCTCGTAGTAGTGGAACTGGACATCCGCACCGGCGTCGGACATCTCGGTCGCGAGCGCCTCGGCGTCGTCCCGGGAGATGTAGTCGTCGGCGGTCCCGAAGTGCCCCATGACCGGGGTCCCGGCGAGCTTCTCGAAATCGGGCTTGCCGTGCGGCATCACGTAGTAGTAGGTGACCGCCGCGTCAACCTTGTCGTTCGCGGTCGCGGCCCAGATCGCGAGCCCGCCGCCGAGGCAGAAGCCGACGGCGCCGATCTGACCGTTGCACTTCGGATGCTCGGCGACGAAGTCGACCGCGCCGCGCATCTCCTTCTCGGCCTCGGCGATGTTCAGCGCCATCATCTTCTGCTGCGCCTCGTCCGGCTGGTCGGTCGTCTCGCCGTGGAACAGGTCCGGCGCGAGCGCCACATAGCCCTCCGCCGCGAAGCGATCGCAGATCTCCCGCATGTACTCATCGACGCCCCACCACTCCTGCAGTACGACGACGCCGGGGGCGTTGTCGCCGTCGGGCTCGGCCAGATAACCGGTGGCGGTCCCGCCGTTCGCGGCAAACTTGACATCAGGCATTCTCATTCCTCCTTTGGATCGCTCAACTCCTCGGCGAGTGCCCATCCCACCGCCACGCCGACCATCATCCCCATTCTCGCCTCCTCGGCGAGCAGGGTCCTGACCGCGGTCACCCTCTCGTCGGCGTCCGGCGCCGTCGCCGCCTTCAGCACCTGGGCATCGTGCGACTCACCGAACCATCCGCCGGACTCGAGCGCCTCGCCGAGCACCCGCTGCAGCTTCGGCGCCGCGCCGGCGACGATCGTCTCCGCCTCGCGGAACCGCTCCGGCTCGCTCAGCGCCTCGATCGCGGCGTCCAACTCCTCCTCCGAGTAAGCGTGCCCGGGCACGCCGGGAACATACAGCTAGCGCGCCTCGTTCTCGGTCCGGGCGACACAGCCAACGCGGGGACCGGGAAGCCGAGCTACTCCCGCAGCTCCCACATCTGGAGCTCGCCGACGTCGCTGTAGCCGAGGCGGTCGTAGACCGGGCGCCCGAGCTTCGTCGCCTGCAGCGTGCTCGTGGTGCAGCCGCGGTCGCGGGCCTCCGCGAGCGCCTGGTGGAGGAGGCGTCCTGCGAGGCCCTTGCCACGAGCCTCGGGCAGCGTCGCCACCAGCCACACGCTGCAGTCGCCATCGTGATCGATTGTGCCCGCGACGCACATCGTCTCGCCCTCGACCCGCGCCTCGCAGAGCCTGATCGTCTCTGGCGGTGCGCCGACCGCGCGGTCGAACGTGCCGATCTCGTAGCCGTACGCGACATCGTTGATCCTCCCGGCGAGGCCCGGATCGGCGCCCGATCTCCAGTCGAGGCCGGCGGGATCCGGGGGCGTGAGCCGGTCGAGGTCCATGACCATCGCGCGCGGGCGCGCGTCGAGCTTGTGGCCCGCGGACGCGAGCAGCGCGGCCGAGTCGCGGTCGGCCTCCGGGACCCAGACCGTCCACGCGCAGCCGCGCTCGCCGTACGCGGCCGCGACCTCCGGATACGCGGCGGCGAGCGCCTCCGGCGTCTCGTATATCACCGAGTTGAAGAACGAGCGCTCGGGGGCGCCGGGCGCGATCGCCGCGCGAACCCCCTCGGGCCGGAGCACGCGCGCTCCCTCCCCGGACGCGGTCGCGACGTCGAGCCAGACGGAGAAGCTGCGGTACATGCGCGCCAGCCATGCATCGGCCAGCCAGGCCCCGGACATCAGCGCTTCAGAGCGAGCGTGATCCCGTCGGCGATCCCGAGCATCGCGACGTCGACGCGGTCGTCGCCGAGCAGCCGATCGTTGACCTCACGGGTCGCGCGGACCGCGTCGCTGTCGTCATCGGGGTCGAGCACGGTGCCGCCGCGGAAGGTGTTGTCGAGCATCGCCAGCCCGCCGGGGCGCAACAGCCGCAGGCACTCCTCGTAGTAGTCCGGGTACTCGGACTTGTCGGCATCGATGAACGCGAAGTCGAACGGCTCGTCGGCGGGCATCGCGCGAAGCGTCTCCAGCGCCGGGCCGAGGCGGAGGTCGATGCGGTCGGAGACCCCGGCCTCGTCCCAGTAGCGGCGGGCGATCTCGGTCCACCGCTCGGAGACGTCGCAGGTGACCACGACGCCGTCGCCGGCGAGCCCCCGAGCGATGCAGATCGCCGAGTAGCCCGTGAACGTGCCCAGCTCGAGCGCGCGGCGCGCGCCCATCAGGCGCACGATCAGGGTCATGAACGCGCCCTGGTCCGGGGCGATCTGCATCACCGCGACCTCGCCGGCGGTGGAGTCGGTCTCCGCGGCCAGCCGCTCGAGCACCTCGTCGCGCCGGACGCCGTGGTCGACCAGGTAGGCGTACAGCTCCGGCGTCAGCGCCGTGAACTTGTCGGCGGGCAAGGCGCCTAGAGGTCCTCGGCCGAGCGCGTCGAGCCCGCCGCGTAGCCCGCAACCGCGCCGACGAGCGCGCCGACGACGCCGGCGACCGCGCTCGCCTGGCTCTGCACCAGCGGCAGCGCCAGCAGCACCGCCGCGAACACGATCACGCCGACGACGTCGTAGTCGTCGCCGGGATGGTCCCGGGACTCGGCGTTGCGGAGCACCGTCCACGCCGCGACCGCGCCGAGCGCGACGCCGTTGCCGCCCGAGGCGATGAAGATCCCGTCCCCGAGGCCGATCGACTCGACCGCGTTGCCGGCGACCATCCCCAGCGCGCCGCACGCGAGCAGCAGGATCGCGACCGGGACCGACCCCAGGCGCCGTTCGAGCGGCGGGGCGAAGATCGCGAGCGTGAGCGCGATGACGAACATGTAGCCGAGGTCGTCGTAGGCCCACGGCGCCGACAGGTAGCGCCACCACTCGCCGGCGAACGGGGCGACGAGGCTCCCGACCTGGTCGAGCCGCAGACCGGCCGCCTGCATCACGAGCATCAGGGCCGCCGGGCCGAGGATCGCCGCCAGCGTCGCGTACGGGCGCTCGGCGACGCCCACGCGCGCGGAGCCGAAACCGCCGCCGCGCCCGCCGGCGCCGCCCCGGCTGGGCGAGGAACTCGTCACCGCGGCGCTCGAGCTTCGGGGCGCGCTTGCGAAGCCGGGTCCCGCAGTACGGGCACTCGGTGACGTACGGGCTCACCTCGGACCCGCAGCTCTTGCAGACGACGCTCAACTCGGGCGAGCTCAAGACCTCCCGAGAATAACCGGGCGCGGGCACCGGGGACGCACGAGGCAGGGGCTAGGGAGCGGTCTTCGCCGCGATCTCCTCGACGAGCGCCGCGCATGTCCTCGCCACCGCCCCGCCACAGCTCGAGCTGGCGCCGGGCGCCGGTCCCGCGCTCGAGGATCTCGCCGACCCCTTCGAGCTCGGCCTCGCAGCCGAGCTGCTGCGCGTGCTCTCGCAGCTCGCCGAGCAGGTTGCGCGCCATCTCCCGAGCCGGGACGAGGCGCTGGCGGGGGAAGTCGGCGAGCTCACCCTCGATGCCCCTGACCGCGGCGCGGACCTTGTTGTCGTCGACGAGCTCGGCCGGCGCCTCGACGAGCGGCTCCTCGGCGTCGAAGAGGCTCGAGATCCGGTGCGCGAGCGACGCCGTCAACGCGGCGAGCGCGATCGTGTCGTCGAGCTCCGGGTCTGCTGGTCGAAGACGCGGGTCTCGACCGTGCCCAGGTTGGGGTGCGGCCGTACGTCCCACCACATGTACGTGTAGTCCTCGATCGCGCCGCTTCGCATCATCAGCTCGACGCGACCGGAGTAGATCTCCCAGGTCCCGTAGTGGGGCGGGATGCCGACGCGCGGAAAGCCGCGGAAGATTGGGGTCCGGGCCGACATCAGGCCCGTGTCGGCGCCGCGCCAGAACGGCGAGTTCGCGGACAGCCCGAGCAGCAGCGGCAGGTAGCGGCGGATCCCGTCGGCGACGTAGATCGCCTTGTCGGGGCCGTTGATCGCGACGTGGATATGGGTCCCGAAGATCAGCTCGCGACGGGCGATGTAGGCGAGCTCGTCGGCGAGCTCGCGGTAGCGCGGGCGGTCGACGATCTCCTGACGCTCCCAGAGCGCGAACGGGTGCGTGCCCGCGGCCCCGATCAGGCGTCCCTGGCGCGCGGCGATCCCGGAGACCATGCGCCGCAGCTCTGCGAGCTGGTGGCCGGCGCTCGGCACGTCGGGGCACGGGAGCGTCGCGACCTCGAGCACCGACTGCATCAGCTCCGGCTTCACGTACCCGACCGCGTCGTCGGGGACGGCGGCGAGGATTGCTTCGATCCCCTGTGCCAGGTCGAGGCCCTCGGCGTCGAGGATCATCAGCTCCTCCTCGATCCCGATCGTGAACGGCGTCCCGTCGAAGGCGTGCTTGAGCACGGTCTTATACTGGCGGGCGGCAAAGACGGCGAAGGGGGCAACCCGGATGGAACTGAAGGCGGTAACCGAGCAGAAGTCGCTGCTGGCGACCCTGGCACCCGGCAAGCGGACGCGGCTTCGCCGACTCCTGTTCGAGTTCGGACCCGGCCACGGAGCGTTGATGCTGCTCCCGATCGACCAGGGGATCGAGCACGGCCCCCGCGACTTCTTCCCCAACCCCGCCTCGAAGGACCCCGAGTACCAGTTCCGGCTTGCCGCCGAGGCCGGCTACTCGGCAATCGCGTGCCAGATCGGGCTCGCGACGAAGTACTACCCCGACTACGCGGGGCAGGTGCCGCTGATCATGAAGCTCAACGGCAAGACCGACGTTCCGCCGTCGGACGAGGCGCTCTCGACGACCAACGCCAGCGTCGAGGACGCCGTCCGGCTAGGCGCCGACGCGGTCGGCTACACGCTTTACGTCGGCTCGCCGCGCCAGGGCGAAGACCTGCATCAGCTGAAGGGCGTGCGAGAGGACTGCGAGCGCTTCGGGATGCCACTCGTCGTCTGGGCCTACCCGCGGGGACGCGACATCGACCGCAAGGGCGGCCAGGTCTCGTTCTACGCGATCGACTATGCGGCCCGGATCGCAATGGAGATGGGCGCCGACATCGTCAAGCTCAACTTCCCGAAGATCGACCCGGAGAAGGCGAAGGACTCCCCCGCGCCCTACAACGAGCTCGACGTCACCCCCGAGGAGGCGGTCCGTCAGATCGTCGCGTCGGCCGGACGATCGCTCGTCGTCCTCTCGGGCGGCTCAAAGACGGACGACGAAACCGTGCTCATGCACACGCGCACGATCATGGACGCCGGCGGCTCCGGGGTGATCTTCGGCCGCAACGTCTGGCAGCGCGAGTGGAGCGAGGCACTCGAGATCATCGGGCAGATCAAGGAGACGTTGCTCTCGCACGTCTCCCGGATCCCGTAACAACCGACGCGCCTCAGGTATCCGTGGGCGCCCTAGGCTCGGGCGCCGATGGCCTCGTCGCTGAACCGCCGTGCCCGGCGCTAGGCGCGGCGCCCCTGGCGCCGTCGCGATCGTCGTTCTCGCGCTCGCTCTCGTCCTGCTGATCCGCGGCACCGGCGGCTCGCCGTCTGAGCGCGACGCGGGACCGGCGAGCGTCGAGGCGCGCGCCGTTCGCGCCGTCGACGGTGACACGATCGAGGTCGCGCTGCCGGGCGGGGAGACCGAGGACGTGCGCTACATCGGGATCGACACCCCCGAGAGCGTCGAAGCCGGGGACGCCGGTGCAGTGCTACGCCGAGCGCGCGAGCCACTTCAACAGCCGCCTCGTCGAGGGTCGAGACCGTGCGGCTGCGCTTCGACCGCGAGCGCCGCGACGCCTACGGGCGCCTGCTCGCCTACGTCCACGCCGGCCGCCGGTTCGTCAACGCCGAGCTCGTCCGGCGCGGCTACGCGCGCACGCTCGCGATCCCCCCGAACACCTCGCACGCGCCGCTTTTCGACCGCCTCGCGCGCCGCGCGGGCGAGGCGGGACGCGGTCTCTGGGGTGCGTGTTAGGAAGTCGTAACCGAAAGTACAAAGTTGGCTCACGCTTGCCCGTCTGCTAGCTTGCGCTCAGCCACAGGGGGCCCGCCGAGGGCTCCCGGCGACTGTCCTTCCTGGGACTCACTGACGTGGAAACCGAGCAGACAGCCCCGCGAGTTCGCCAGAGCCTGGCGCAGTTCGAGGCCGCGTTCGAGCAGGAGCAGGCGGCAGAGCGCCGCCGGCGCACCCAGCTCCGTCAGCGCGCCTCGAATCGCTCGCGCGCGCGTCGCATCGCCCGCACCGAGTCCGCGGGAAGGGTCAGGTTCGGCGTCCTGTTCCTCGCGCTGACCGCGACCGTGGTCGTGGTCGTGATCGCGATGTTCGAGACGCTCGCCTGGCTGATGGCCTAGGCGGCGCGCCGCGCTTAAACAGAGCGCCGGGCTTCTCAGCTCTCGGAGAGGTCGCCGAGAGCCTCGTCGACGGCCGTGCTGTGGCCCGCCTCCGAGCCCAGGCGCTCGGCCTGGATGCTGAGGTAGACCTCCTTGCGGTAGACGGGAACCTCGCGCGGGGCGGAGATCCCGATCCGCACCTTGTCGCCGGCAACCGCGAGCACCGATACCTCGACGTCGTCGCCGATCATGATGCTCTGGTTGGTCTTCCGAGTCAGAACGAGCATCCGAGCATCCCCTTCACATGACAGCTTGTATGCGGCGCGGACGACTCCAGCCCAGGCGCTCTCTCCGCCGCACCTTTCAACTCGGGCTAGCCTAGCCGACCGCGCTCCGGATAGCGAACGACAACCGTTTCGCCTGCGTTTGAGCGTGGTCGGCCGGCCCCAGACCCCGCGGGGCGGCCGAGGGCCGCTGCTAGTATCGCCGCCCGGTCATGGCCCGAAAGCCGCTTCGCTCACAACTGAACCAGATCCGCGCCTGGGTGCGCCAGGGGCGCACCGACGCCTGGATCGCGCACCAGCTCGAGGTCCCCGCCTCCGAGCTGCGCGAGTTTCGGCGCCGACACGATCTCGAGCCCGACGGCGAGAAGGTCGGCGGTGAGGACGACCTCCGCGACGAGATCGAGGCCGAGATCGAGGCAGCGGCGCTCGCCCAGGACGCCGCCGTCGAGGGCCCCGACGAGGAGGAGGACGGTGGCGCCGAGGAAGAGGGCGGTGACGGCGACGGCGGGAGCGAGCGCTCCGAGGGCGGCCGCCCGCGCCGGCGCAGGCGCCGCGGCCGCCGCGGCCGCGGGCGCAAGCGCGAGGCGCTGCAGGCGACCTTCGACCACGGCGAACAGGACGGCTACGGGCTCTGGCTCGACCCCGCGGTCCAGGACGACCCCGTGTACACGGAGCATTGGGCGGGCCACCGCCCGGTCGAGGTCTCGATCGAGCCGGAGCGGATCGTGATCAAGCGCGCCGGCGACAACGACGCCGGCGACGATGACAGCAACGACTCCTAGCTCTTAGTCAGCCGGCTGGGCACGCTCGTTGGGGCTCAGACGCGGGTCGGCGTCCGGCGCCGCTTCTTCTTCTCGGGCGGCACCGGGATCTCGTCGTCGGGCCACACCTTGGGGCCGATCTTCCGCAGCCGTTCGAGCACGTGCTCGATCGCGTGCATGTCCTGCGCGTCGAGGCCCTCGGCGCGCAGCCGCTTGCCGATTAGGTCGCGCTGCGCGACCGGCCCGACGAGGAAGAGGAACTGGCCGATGTGAGCGTCGCGCTCGTGCGACTCCTCGGCGAGGTGCCCGGTGTGCTCGCTGAGCTGGCGCAGGGCGCGCACGGTTCGCTCCGCGGTCACGTTCTCGTCCTCGTTCATCGCCGTCGCGATCTGATCCAGCGGCACGCGGTCGATCGCGGCCATCCGCAACGCGATCCGGTCGCGCTGGTCGAGCGCCAAATAGGTGTCCTGGGAGTTGAGGCCGTCTTGGCCGCGCCCGATCGCGTGCAGGCCGACCTTCCACAGCGCCTTGCGGTGCGCCTTCGGGACGGCGCCGATGAAGAACAGCGCCCCGCCGTAGAGCGCCAGCATCGCGATCGCGACAAGGAACTCGAACACGCGGCCGTCCGGCTTCACGTTGTCGTAGATCAGGGCGACGATCACCGCGAGGATCGAGGCGCTGAGCAGCTGCTTGACCGGGAGGTTGATCGGCGTCGGTCCGAACTGCGAGCGCGCGAGGTAGATCCCGGTCATCACCCCGAACCCGGTCAGCATCGCGAGCGGCGCGCCGGGCATCCCGATCAGCGGGATGAAGACGAGCGCCGAGCCGATGAAGATCAGCGCCGCGAACGTGACGCTGAGCGAGTAATGCCACTTCTTGCCCGGTAGGACCTTGCCGGCCGGGAAGCTCGACGCCTTGTTGACGGCACGGTGGAGCTGGGGCGCCATCAAGCCGAGCGCGACGAGAGGGATCAGCGCAACCGCGGCCGAGTAGTTCTTCGCCGCCGAGTTGACGAGCACCCCGGCGAACAGCGAGATCCCGAGCAGCGTTGAGATGAAGATCAGCCCGAAGTAGTTCAGCATCGCCCCCCGCGACTCGCTGATCCCGTACTCCTCCTCCATCGCTGCGAAGACGCTCATCCGCTTGATCGGGCGCCAGGCGGCGAAGAAGGCGGTCGGGAAGAAGGCGACGACCATGCCGGTCTTGCTGGCAATCTGGTAGAGGCCGAGCTGGGAGTGGTCGACGTAGCGGGAGAGGATGAACGTGTCCGCGTTCTGGACCGTCCACAGCGAGGCGATGATCGGGATCCGCCGTGAGCCGCGGCGGTAGATCTGTGCGACGAGGGTGTAGTCGAACCTGAACTCCCACGTCTTGCGGATCACCCAGAGGCCGTAGACGACCGCGAGCAGTGTCCCGATCGCCATCCCCCCGATCGCGCCGGTGAGACCGAATCCGAGCAGGATCCCGCCGACGACGCCAATCAGGATCAGGATCGGCCGGACGCAGTTCATGACGATGTTGCTGATCGGGTGGCGCTCGAGCCGCTCGACGTTCGCGATCACCTTCCACAGCGCGCCCCCCGCGCCGCACGCGGCGGCCCAGAGGACGAGCGTGGTGTGGTGCGGGTCGCCGAGCAGCCACGTCGACAGCTCGGGCAGGAACGGGAGCATGATCAGCGTCCCGAGCGCGGAGACGAGGAAGGTGGTGATGATCCCGGTGCCGAGCGCCTTGCGCGTCTCCTCGGGCTCGATCAGGTCCTCGTCCTCGTCGTCATCGTCGTCGTCTTCGTCGTCGCCGCCGAACACGAGCTTGTAGGTCCCCGAGCGCGAGCCCATGTTGTAGACGAGCTGCAAGAGGCCAGCGTAGAAAGTCAGCAGCCCGAACTGCCCGAGGTCGGACTTGCCCTGGACCTTCGCGACGACGAGGACGCTGGCCATGCTGATCACGACCATCAGGAACGACCCCGACGCGTACGCGAGCCAGTGGCGGACGACGGTGACACCGAGGACGGCGCCCGAGCCGCCTACCGGCTTCTTCTTCTTGTTCTTCTTCTTGCGCTTCGGCTCCCCCCCGTTCGCCTCAGCCGGCTTTGGCGCATCGACAGCGCTCGGCGCCTCGGCGCCGGTGGCTTGGGTTCCGTTTGTCTCGGGCTCGCTCATCCTGGAGCTGCCCCCCTCTCTAAACCGACCAGCGTTCGAAGCTTCGGCCGGTGAACTCACGCAGCCGGTTCGCGTCCTCGGTCAGCACGCGCAGCACCTCGGGGTCGAGGGAGTCGCGCACCTCCGGTCGCTCGATCGGTCGGTTGAGCGGGATCCGCGCGTCGAGCGAGAGCCAGAAGCCCTTCGGGATCCGCCGCCCGAGCTTCGACTTGCCGAGCCTCTCGAGTCGCGCTCCGAGCCGGGTCGCGCGCTGCTTGCGCTCTGAGCGATGCCGCTCGCGAACAAAGCGCGGATGCTCGAAGTCGGGATCGACGCCGAGGAAGGTGAACACGTCGCGCAGAGTCTCCATGCGCTTGTCTCGGAGGTCGGCCTGGTCGATGACGAGGATCTGCTCGGCGCGGTAGCGATTGAGGAACTGCTGCAGCTGCATGAAGTACTGGCTCCGCAGGACGTAGGTCGTATTCGGATGCGCGAGCGTCGCCGCGAGGTCGCCCTTCTCGCGCCGCTTGGCGAAGTTGTGGACCCAGTGCGACTCGATCCGCGCCAGGGGGTCGCGGACGATGTAGATCAGCCGCGCGTCGGGGACGACCGAATGCATCCGCTTCGGGACCCCGGTGTGGTGCGGGTAGGCGGTGTAGTTGGGCGACGACTCGCCGCGGACGCGCGCGTCGGGATCGAAGTGGCGCATGTACCAGTCGACGCCGAGCTTCCAGTTGCGCTCCTTGATGAAGAAGTTGACCTCCTTCGGGCGGGACATCGAGATCTCGGGATGGAAGCCGAGGTAGTAGTGGAGCCCGCTCGTGCCGCACTTCTGGGCGCCGATCACGATCAGGTTCGGCAGCGCGCCCGCCTCCGAGCGGGCGACGTCCTGTCCGTCAGCGGGCATGGGTGCTCCCGCCTCTGGCCTGGTCTTGACCGAGGCCTCCACGTGCGCTGAGGGTACCGGAGCGCTCATCGGACCGGTGCCCTTCGCTGGGGTAGAAAGCGCCGTCCCGCGCCGCTCTCGAGCGTCTCGACGAGGCCGTCACGCACGCCTCCGACCGCCTCGATCCGCTTCGGACGCCGGCGCCCGTACAGCAGCCCGCCGAGGCGGCGGCGCAGGAAGGCCTCGTAGTCCTCGCCCGGGAAGTGGGCCTCGATCTCGCTCGGCGGCGGCAGGTACTCGAACGCGCAGCCGGCGCGGCGCAGCATCCCGAACGCCTCCGAGTCGGTGACGACGAGGACGCGGGCGCGCTCCTCGCCGGACTCGGCGAGCACGCGGTCGAGCTCGCGCTCGAGCACGTCGTCGCCGACTCCGAGCGCGACGAGGACGACGCGCGGCGGCGGCATCGGCGGGTGGATGACGCGGTCGCGGGCGTAGCGGTAGGCGCGCCGGGGGAGGATCCAGAACACCGTGCGGGAAACCATGTACGCGGAGAAGAACGGGCGGTGGCGCCACCCGAGCGGCCTCTCGCCCCCGGTTGTGGCCGCGGCGGCCTTGCCGCCGCGGCCCCCGGCCAGCGTCCTTCCCCCGCCCTTGCGCGTGTCGACCGGGCCGCCGGCGGCGGCCTCGGCGCCCTCGACGCCCGTTGTCTCGGTCGCTGCGGCGGTCGCCTGCACGTACTCGCGCCCGAGCGCGAGCGCGGAGAGAAACCTCGCTGCCTCCTCGGCCCCGTTCGGGAACCGCAGCTCCTGCGCCCGATGCCGCATCTCGTCGCGGGCGCCGGCGACGAGCAATTCCGAGAGCCGCTCCTCGAGCTGCTCGGAGCCCGGCCCCTCGACCGCGCGCCCGACCCCGCTCGACTGCGCGTAGCGCGCGCGGGCGGACTGGTCATCCGACTGGCGCGGCATCGGCACGTACAGGGACGGGACCGCGAACCGAATCAGCTCATGGTAGGCGTTGTAGCCCGCGGCGCTGACCGTGAAGTCGAACGCCGGGTAGAGGCGGCTCATCGGGTAGCGCTCGCGGAGGTGGACGACACCGTCGGGGACGTCGAGGTCGCCGGAGATGTTCGACTCGAGCGCCGCGACCTGGACGTCGGGCTGGTCGGCGAGCAGCTCGAGGCACCGCGCGACGGTCGGCGTGACCTCCTTGCCGGCGCCGAGGTGGATCAGGGCCCGCGCGCGGTCGGGGTCGAGCCCGAGCTCGCGCTCGGCCTCATCGCGCGGCAGCAGCTCGTCGTCGTCGCAGAAAACGATCGGCGGCACGCGCACCGCCTCGGCGCGCCGCGGGACGGTCGCGCCGTGGTCCTCGGACTCCGCGAACTCGCCCGGCTCGAGCACGTGATCGAAGGCCTCGGTCCGCGACAGCGCGATCGCCCCCACGCCCGGCTTCCACATCGGGCGCCGGCACCACACCCAGGTCAGCCCCTCGGTGAACTTGATCGCGACCATCACCGCCGGGTAGGGGTGGGCGCCGTCGAAGACGACGACGCGCGGCCGCAGCTCCTGGATCAGCCCCATCAGCCGCGTGAACAGGCGCCGGTTCCACTGCCGGTGGGAGCCCGCCGCGGGGGTCGTGTAGCTGGGGAAGTACTCGACGTGGAACCCGGCCTCGCGGACGACCGGCGCCGCCTGCGAGAGCGTGAGGATCAGTGGCTGGACCTCGGGGTCGAGGCGGCGGGCGATCGACATGCACCGGGTCAGGTGGCCGAGGCCGGTCCCGTTCGTCGTCACGAACAGGATCCGGTTGCCGGGACTGCCTCCGTTGCTCGAGGGACTCACTTCCGACCCTCGTATGAAGCGACCAGCGCCGGAGCACAATGGTTGCCCTCCGCGCTGAGCGCCTCCAGCGTGCGCTCGTACCTGCGCGTCACCCGCCGCCGCGCCGGCCAGCTCATCCCCTCCGCCCAACGGCCACGGTGGGCGCTCTCCGCGCTCATCTCGGCGTCGAAGAACCCGCGCAGCCCCGGCTCGTCCTCGAGCCCGAGGAAGTCGAGCAGCGCCGCGTAGGCCGCCTCGCGGTCGCCGTCGACGAGCTCGTCGAAGACGAGCACCTGGAGCCGATCCTGCGGGATTGTGTAGTCGGCGCCGTCCTCCTCGCCGCGGACGCCGACGTCGATCAGTCGCAGCCTCTCCGCCCACCAGTCGATCCCGTCGAGGACGTTGTCGGGGCCCCAGGTCATCGTCGCGATCGAGGACGCGACGTCGCGGCCGTCGCGGACGGTGTGGATCAGCCGCGCCTCGGGGAACACGCGCCGCAGGGTCGGCGCCTGGCGGATGTTGTGCGGGCTCATCTCGACGATCCCGGGCTTGCCGTCGTCGTCGGCGAGCGGCCACAGCAGGTCGACGAAGAGGCGCCGGCAGGCGGCGACGGGATCGCGCGAGTAGCCGGCCTCGAACGTCTCGACCGCGGCGTCGAACTGCGCCCGCAGCATCACCATGTACAGGCCCCGAGGCTGGCCGTCCTCGCCGCGCACCCGATGCCACCAGAAGTCGCGAAGCTTGTCGAGGAAGACCTCGACTCGCACCCTCCCCTCGAGCAGGTCGGGGAAGCCCTTGCGGTTGCAGTGGAAGCGGGACTCGACCGGGACGTAGCGGTAGCGCGAGTGGTGTCCGAGCAGCGAACCGAGCACGGTGGTGCCGCTGCGGCCGGTGCCGCCGATGAAGACGACGTCGCGCGTGCCGCCGCCGAGCTCCTCGGAGTCGAGCTCGGCGCCGGGATCGAGCTCCGTCATGTCCGCGCTCATGAGACCCTCTCGGCGGTTCGCCGCAGCATCGGCACGCAGTGCACCCCGTCCCGCGCGAGGCGCTCGAGCACGTCCTCGTACTGGTCCGCGAGCCGCCGCTGGGCGCGCTGCGAGAGCCCGTCGCGCCAGCGCTCGCGGTGGGCGCGCTCGGGGTTCATCTTGCGCTCGAAGAAGCGCCGCATCCCCGGCTCGTGGTCGATCCCGCAGAACTCGACCAGTCTCCCGTAGTCGCTCTCTCCCCCACTTTGTTCTGCGACGAGCTCGTCGAGGCTCACCACCAAGAGACGGTCTTCCGGGATCTCGCGCGCGGCGCGGTCGATGCGGCGCAGCCGCGCCTCCCACCACTCGAGCCCCTGTCGCCGCGTCCGCGGGCGGATCAGGTGCCGGCCCTGGGAGACGCGCGAGGCCGAAGCATCACGCCCGTCGCGAACCGTGTGGATCAGCTTCGCCTCGGGGAAGATCCGCAGCAAGGTCGGGCCCTGGGCGACGGTGTCGCAGCTCATCTCGACAAGGTCGGGCTTTCCCCGCTCGGCCGCGAGCGGCGCGAGCAGCGCCAGGAACAGCCCGCGACAGGCCGCGAGCGGGTTGGCCTCGTAGGTGCCCGCAAAGTCGTCGGCGGCCTCATCGAGCCGGTCCCGGGGGACGATGTGATGGAGGCCGCGCGAGCGCAGCGTCTGCACGCGCTTCCACCACTTGCCGCGCAGGCGCACGAGGAAGCGCTCCGGCGTCGTTCTCCCGGCGAGCAGGTCGGGGAACCCGCCCGCGTCGACGTGGAAGCGGACCTCGATCGGGACCTTGCGATAGCAGGAGCTGCGGCCGAGGAGCTTCGCGATGACGTGTGTCCCGCTGCGGCCCGTGCCGCCAACGAAGACGACTTCCAACGCTTAGTGCTCCTCGCTCCGCTCGTACACCCGGCGGAGCATCGGCGCGCAATGGATGTCGTCGCGCTCGAGCCGCTCCAGCGCCTGCTCGTAGCGGCACTCGAGCTCGGCCTGCTGCTCCGGCGTCAGGCCCTCGCGCCAGCGCTCGCGGTGGGCGGCGTCGCCGCTCATCTTGCGGTCGAAGAAGCTGTGCATGTCCGGCTCGTCCTCGATGTGCAGGTAGTCGAGAAGCTCGCCGTAGGTGATGTCGCGATCGCCGGAGACGAGGTCGTCGAGACTGATCACGAGCAGCTTCTCGGGCGGCGTCTCGCGGACCGCGGCGTCGATGTTGCGCAGCCGGCCCTCCCACCACTCGATGCCGCTGAACTGGTCCGTCGGATGGTGGCCCTTGTGGCGCTTCGAGACCTTCGAGGAACCGGCGTCGCGCCCGTCGCGGACGGTGTGGATCAGCTTCGACTCGGGGAAGATCCGCAGCAGAGTTGGGCCCTCGGCGACCGTGAAGCAGCTCATCTCGACGAGCCCCGGCTTGCCGACCTCGTCGGCGAGCGGCTGGAGGAGGTCGAAGAACAGCGTCCGGCAGGCGGCGACGTTGTCGTCGTCATAGGTGTCCTGGAAGCGCCCGACCGCCTCGTCGAGGCGCTCGCGCGGGACGATCCGGTGCAGCCCGCGGACCGAGCGCCGCTTGCGGTACCACCAGAAGTTGGTCAGCTTGCGGACGAACTCATCCTTGGTCACGTTGCCCGCGAGCAGGTCCGGGAAGCCCTTCGGGTTGCAGTGGAAGCGGACCTCGTTGTTGACCTTGCGGTAATGCGAGTGCTCGCCGAGCAGCTTGGCGATGATGTGCGTGCCCGCGCGGCCGGTGCCGCCCACGAACACGAGCTCCGGGGTCTCCGTGGACCCGGCGTGGGTGCCGGCGTGCGCCGACTCGGTTGCGACGTTGTCTGCGGTGGGCATGGGAAGCGGGTAAAGGTAGCGGACATCAGCGACCGCGTACTTCGTTCGCGCTCGCTCGCACTCATATAACTGGAAATCTTGCTCGCTCGCTCCCGCGTCCGCCGCGGTCGGGCTAGATCTTGACGGACCCGTCCTCGGCGATCGTCCAGTGGGGGTTGTGGGCGACCTCCCACGGGTGGCCGCCGGGATCGACGAACACCCCCGAATAGCCGCCCCAGAACGTCTCCGCGGGCTCGCGGCCGATCGTCGCGCCGGCGGCGCGGGCGGTCTCGATCACCTCATCGACCTCACCCGGCGAGCCGACGTTGTGGGCGAGCGTGATCCCTCCCCATCCGCCGGAATCCGAGACGGTGCTGTCCTCGGCGAGCCGCGCGCGGTCCCAGAGCGCGAACACCATCGGGCCCGCCTGGAAGAAGACGACGTCGTCGTCGGGCTTCGCGTTCGTCTTCCACCCGAGGCCCTCGTAGAAGCCGCGCGCGCGGGCGAGGTCGGTCACCCCGAGCGTGATCAAGGTCACGCGTTGGTCCATTACCGCGGACGGTACCGGTCGACGTACTGGCCACACGCCTGCGAGATCGGGACGTCGCGGTCGTCGAGCAGCGGCCCCGTCTTCGTCAGCTGCCTCAGCGACGCCTGCTGGGAGGCGGGGACGGGCGTCAGCGCCAGCAGGCCGAGCCACGACGGCCGCTCGACCCCGAGCAGCCGCTGGACCGAGGAGAGGCGGTTCTGGCGCACCGTGAAGGTGATCGGCCCGGAATGGCTGACGGCGAAGCCGCCGAGCGGCCACACCGGCCCCTGGCCGGGCGCGAACGCGTACATCCCGTCGAGCGACGCGGGCAGATTGGCGGTGATCCCCGGCCCCGTGAGCCGCATGGAGACCGGGCTCGCGTACTGCATCGAGACGAAGTAGCTGCCCTTCGGGACGTTGAGCTTCATCGACGCCGAGCCACCGGAGCCGGCGAACGAGCCCTCGGGCTTCCAGTCCGACTTGCGGCCGACGACGGACTCGTCGATCAGCTGCGCGGTCGCACCCGAGCGCGCGAGCTTGCGCCCGGCGTCGTTCGAGCAGCTGAGCGCGGCGCCGGGGTTGCCGCGCTCGTCGAGGACGCGGCTGCGCGGGGTGCGCCCGTGGCGCTTCCACAGCGTGAAGTCGGCCGTCGTCTGAATCGGGGTCCAGTTCGGGGGTGCGGCGCTCGCGAACGCCGCGTTGGTCGTGATCGCAAACCGGAAGTCGTCGAGCGTCCCCGGCGGAGCGGTGTCGAAGTCGATCGGCAGCCCCTGGACCCACTTCTTCTGCCTTCGCGCCTGCAACGGCTTGCTCGGAACGTATCCGCCCGGGCTCGCGACGACGCGGGCGCCGCGCAGCCGGTAGGACGCGAAGCGGTCGGCGGCGAGAAAGACGACGGGACGGCCCTCGATCTTTGCGCTCAGCTTGCCGAGCTCCTCGGCGACCCGCGTCGTCCCCACGGGCGCGGCGCGCAGTGCCCTGAAGCTCGACCACGCCGCGCCGGCGATGAACACGAACGCGAGCCCGAGCACCGCGATCCGCGCCGCGCCGCGCCAGATCCCGTTCCGCGACAGGAGCGCGGTGACGACGTAGAGGGCGAACACCGGCGCCAGCACCGCGAGCGCCTTCGACTCGACGTTGATCCCGCCCTTCCAGCGCGTCAGCAGGTAGATCACCCCCGCCGCGGCGAGCGCCGCGGGGACGCCGAAGTCGCGCCGCCGCAGCCACCACCAGGTCGCGAGCGCCGCGGCGATCACCCCGACGATCGTCGCCAGCCGCGCGCCCAGCGTCGAGGCGGCGTTGAGGCGGAAGTCCCCCTTCGGCCAGATCGCCAACGCCTCGCGCGGCGAGACCGGGCTGACGAGCCGGCCGGTCGAATTGCGGACCGAGCCGAGCCGGCTCGCGAAGTGCGACAGCGCCCCGGCCTCGAGCGCGAGCACGGCGACGATCGCGACGACCCCGATCGCGATGAACGGAAGCGCGGGTCGGAGCGCCTCGCGGGCCTCGCGGCCGGAGATCCGCACCCGCCCGGCGACGACCTCGGCCGCGAGCCAGATCACGGCGCCGCCTACCAGCCACGCGACGCCAGGGAAGCTGTACGTGAACACGCTCGCGACCGTGAGCACGAGGAGCCCGGCGATCGTCGCCCGCTGCGCGCGCGCCCCCAACCCACCGATCTCCGGGTCGAGGTCGCGCAGCCCGGCCGCGAGACCGAGGACGAGCAGCGCCATCACCGTCTCCTTGAACGCGCTCTGGGCGAGGTAGGAGGCGGCGAGATAGGGGATCCCGACGATCACCGCACCGAGTACCCGCCGCGCGGACTTGATCGTCCGCAGCACCGACAGCGCGGTCAGCCCGCTCAGCACCGGGACCGCGACGAGCAGCCCGTTGAACGAGCTCACGAGGCTGATCCCCGTCGCCTCGGCGATCGTCGCCGCGAGCGACTGCGGGCCGAGCGGATAGCCGAAGCGGACCGCGCGCGGCTCGTGTCCGATCCCGTGCTGAAGCCAGTCGGCCCAGTACAGCTGCGCGGCCTGGTCGTTGGTGTAGATCCCCTCGCCGAGCACCCCCGTGCGCCCGCTGGCGAGGAATGGGATCGCGGTCACGAGCAGCAGCAGGATCGCGACGGGAAGCCCCTCGCGGACGGCATCGCCGATCGTCCGCTCGCCGCTCCAGCGACCGCGGAGGTAGACGAGGCAGGCGACGAGAGCGAGGCCGATGATGATCGCCGCGGTGACCGCGCGGCCCGGAAGCCGGATCAGCGGCTGGGCGACGACGATCAACAGCCCGAATCCGACCGGCGCCGAGAGCCAGCTCCACTCGGGGCGGCCGACGACAACGAGGAACGCGCGGCCGGCGATCAGCGAGGCCGCGCAGATGATCAGGGCCGATAACCAGATCGCGAGCATCGCGGCAGACTAGTTCTCCCGGCGCCGAACATCGGGCAAAGCCCGATTGTGAGGCGACTGGCAGGTGGGTGTCATTTGTTCTTGCCGCAGCCTGACGGGTCGAGCGCGCCGTCGAGCTTGAACACCGACACGGGACCGTCCCGGAGCACGCGCTGCGCCGCCGGGTCGCCCTGCGTCCAGCGGCCGGCGCGCGAGAATGACTGCCCGATCAGGTCCGGGGTCGTGACGACGTAGGCGTAGTCGCCGGCGTCGACCGCGTTCCGCCACTGCGCGCACGAGCGCACCGGGAGATAGGCGCCGTGCGGGCCCTCGCGCCCGATCCACTGGACCCAGTTCGAGGAGTCGGGGCCGTAGAAGCCGTACTGGTAGAAGACGCCGCGGCGCCCGCCGACGGCGATCCGGGAGTCGCGGACCCCCTGCGCCCAGGCGATCGCGCCGCCCGCGTGGAAGAAGCCCTGGACGTTCTGATAGCGCCCGTCGGCGTAGCGGCGCTGCTCGGCGAACCCGGCTGCGACCGCGACGATCACGACCGCAGCGAGCCCGGCGGCGAGGACCCGCCGCCGGAGGCCCCGGCGGCGCACCCACAGCACCGCGAGCCACGCGAGCACGAGCGCGAGCGCCGCGCCGACCCAGACCCGCGCGCCGGCCCCGAGGCGGCCGAGCGCGTCGTCGGAGGCGAGCACGGCGACGGCGAGAGCGGTGAGGGTGACGTTGCGCCCCCTCCGGCTCGCCAGCGCCGGCGAGAGCGGCAACAGCGCCAGCGCGAGGGCGAGCGGCGGGGCGAGGTAGCGGAGGTTCCACACGAACCCGACCGGCGCGCCCTCGTTGCCCGACGCGGTCAGCGGCGTGAACACGTAGGCCGCGGCGCCGAACGCGGCGACGATGCCGAGCAGCCGCAGCACCGGACTGCGGGCGCGCCAGATCGTCATCACCGCCCCCGCCGCGGCGAGCAGCAGCAGCGCCGGCCACAGCGCGCCGAAGCTGTGGTCGAGGCCGGGGAAGAACCAGTGCCGCCAGACGTCGAAGTCGGTCGCATAGTGCGCGACGGAGAAGTGCTCGCGGAGCTGGAGCGCCTGGTGCGGCGCCGGAAGCGAGATCGGCCCGAGCGAGGAGACCCACGGGAACGGGTTGCCGGCCTGGATGAGGTTGCGCAGGTACCAGAACCCGCCGCCGGCGAGGAGCGCCGAGAGCCACGCCCCCGCCGTCCGCCACCGTGCCGCGGCGGGCGCGATCGCGATCACGCCGACGGTCAGCGCCGCGATCGGCGCGACGAGGGTGAGCTTCGTCCCGATCGCGAGCCCCGCCGCGAGCCCGGCGACGAATATCGCCTGCGGCGAGATCGAGCGCCGCCCCTCGGGGAGCGCGGCCCAGGCGTTGACGAGCAGCGCCGCCGTCGCGAGAAAGAACGCGAGCCCGACGGCGTCGTTGCGGGCCTCGCCGGGCTGGAACGCGAGCGTCATCTCCGAGCCGAGCACGACCGCCGCCCCGACCATCGCCTGTGGCCCGAGGCCGTAGGGGCGCCCGATGCACCAGGCGGCGAGCAGCGCGAGGCCGAGGAAGGCGAAGTTCAGGAGCGGCGAGAGGTAGTCGCGGCCAGTCGCAAGGAGGCCGAAGCTGTGCAGGAGCTCGGAGTTGCCGGGATAGAACCAGTTCAGGAACAGCGGGTCGGTGAAGTGGAGGTCCCACACCGACCCCGTCTGCACCCAGCGGGCCGAGAACGGCATGTGGTACCAGAGCGAGTCGGTCCCGACCATGCCTCCGTGGAGCGAGCCCCAGGCGTGGTCCGTCCAGCCGGCGAACGCGACCGCGGCCGCCCCGATCGCGACCGCGAGCGCGATCGCGCCGATTGGGGGCGCGGGCGGGCGTCTCGGTCGGGGCACTGATCGCCGCCGCGCGGCGCCCGGCGACGCTCCCGACTCCGATCCCGACCGCAACCGAGACGAGCACGAACGGCGCCTCGTCGAGCGCCCCGAACGCGCCCAGCGCCTCTCCGACCCCGAGCACGAGCGCGAGCCCGACGACGGTCTCTGCAAGTCGCGCCGGCGCTCCCGACCATCCCGGGAGCAGCGATGAGCGCACGCGCAGCGCGGCGAAGGCGATCGCGGCCGCGACGAGCCCGAGCTCTGCGAAGCCGGCGAGATACGCCCCCAGCGCCAGCCGGCCGTCGATCAGGTCTTCCTCCCGCTCCGAGCCGCGCGGCCGCTCCCGCCCGGCGACGGCTTGCCGCAGCCGTTGCGATCGAGCCTGCCGCGGAGCCGGAAGACCGAAACCGTGCGGTCGTGGACGACGCGCTTGGCGGCCGGATCCGAGGCCGTCCACCGCTCCTCGGGCGGCTGCCGCGGCCCCTTCGGGGTCGGGAAGTTGAGCCCCGTGACGACGTAGTCGTAGCGGCCCGTGTTGAGCGCATGGCGCCACACGCCGCAGCGCCGGATGCGCCGGAACGAGTCGTCCGACCCGCGCGTGCCGACGAACTGGACCCGGTTCGTCAGGTCGGTCCCGTAGAGCGGGTACTGGCGGATCGTCACCGTCCCGATCCGCTGGTCGTGGACGCCGCGCGCCCAGGCGAAGGCCGCGTCCTGCCCCGGCTCGGCGATCGCGCCCGACGGCGTCGCGTAGCGGTTGTCGAGGTAGTGGCGCTGCTCGAAGTAGCCGCCGACGAGGGCGCTGAGGAGGACGATCGCGATCCCGAACCGGAGCGCGATCCGCCATCGGAACGCGTGCCCGAACGCGGCCGAGCGCTCGCGCGCGTCCCTGATCGCGTTCCCGGCCCAGAGCAGGATCCCGACGCCCACGCCCGCGGCGGCGGCGGCGCGGATCGGAGCCGAGTCCCACGCGTCCGAGCGCACGAGCGCGAACGCGAATGCGACCGTGAGCACACCGAGCGTCCCCCATCGCCACCGTTCACCCCAGCGCGCAAGCGCCGCGGGCAGCAGCGCGAGCCCGAGCGCGACGACCGGGGCCAGGTAGCGCAGGTTCGAGGAGAACCCGACCGGCGAGCCCTCGGCCCCGGAGGCGGTCAGCGGGGTGAACGGGTACGCGATCGCGGCCGCGATCGTCACGAAGCCGAGCACGCGCAGCGCAACGGGCCTGCCCGCGACGATGGCGACGATCGCGGCGACAGCGACGAGCGCGAGCAGCAGCGGCCACAGGGCCCCGAATTGATTCGAGAGCGCGGGGAAGAACCAGTGCCGCCAGACCGAGGTCTCGGTCGCGTAGTGGGCGACCGTGAGCGGCTTGCGCCCGCTCGGCAGCACCTCGTGCGGCCCGGGTAGGGACAGCGGCCCGAGCTTCGTGATCCACGGCATCGGGTTGCCGGTCTCGAACAGGTTGCGCGCGAACCAGTACCCGCAGCCGGCGAGCAGCGTGCCGAGCCAGATCACCGCGCTCCAACCGCGGCGCCCCACCGGAGCGGCGACGATCACGGCAACGGTCAGCGCCGCGACCGGGGAGAGCAGCGTCAGCTTCGTCCCCAGGGCGAGCCCCGCCGCGATCCCGGCGAGCGCGAGCGGCCCGGCGCTGAGCCGCATCCGCCATCCGAGCTCCTGCGCGTCGTCCGGCTCCGGCGGCGCGTCGATCTCCTCCGCGACCCGCGCCAGGCAGCCGTTTATCAGCAGCGCCGCGGAGGCGAGCAGCAGCGCGGTCCCCACGATGTCGTTGCGGGCCTCCCCCGGCTGGTCGCCGAACACCCCGCCGCCGAGCACGACCGCGGCCCCGATCATGCTCGCCGGCCCGGCGCCGAACGGGCGCCCGATGCACCACGCCGCGAGCAGCGCGAACGCGAGCCAGCCGAGGTTGACGATCGGCGAGACGATGTCGCGGCTCGTCGCGAGGATCCCGACCGAGTGGACGAGCTCCGAGTTCGCCGGGTAGAACCAGCTCAGGAACGCGGGCGAGGTGAACAGCAGATGCCCGATCGACCCGCTCTGCACGAACCGCGCCGCGAACGGCATGTGGTACCAGGTCGTGTCGAAGCCGTACATGCCGCGATCGAGGCTGAGCTGGCTGCGGCCTGCCCACTGCGCGAACAGCAGCGCGATCGCGACTCCGGCGACGATCCACGCGGCGCGGCCCGGTGACGGCGACGGAGGCCTCGGGCCTCCGCGCTGGCGCCCCGCGAGCCTGCGCCCGACGAGCCCTCCCGCGAGCCCGACCGCGACGCACCCGAGGACCAGGGGCCACTCGTCGAGCGCTCCGACCGCTCCGAGGATCTCCGCGACCCAGATCACGAGCGCGATCCCGATCACGGCCTCGCCGAGCTTGCCGGCGGCTCCACGCCAACCGGGAAGCGCCCAGCGGCGCAGTCCCTCGGCGCCGTAGGCGAGCGCGACGACGATCGCGCCGAGCTCGATCGCGCCGAGCAGGTACGCCGCGAAGCTCAGCGACATCTCACCGCCCCCGCCCCGGCGAAGGCCCCGGTGGTTGGGGCGCTACTTCGAGGGCAGCCCGTGCACGACGTAGGCGTGCTCGCCGCTCGAGACCATCCCGAGGTCGCGCGCCTGGCGCTCGACCGCGTTTGAGTCGGTCAGCCCCGCCGAGCGCTGCTTCAGCGCCGCGTTCTCCTGCTTCAGCCGGGTGAGGTGATGGCGCTGGGTGTGCGACTCGCGCCAAGTCCCGAACAGACGGATCGCGGGGCTGAGATAGGAGAGCAGGATCGCGAACAGGACGAGGACGAGCGCCACGCGCCCGAGCCGGTCCCAGTCGACGCGGCTTCCGCGCCCGCGCCTGCGGCGCGGGCCGACGCGGTAGCGGCGCATCGGATAGGTGCGGTCGACCACGCATTAGCGTTCGTCTCCGGGCGCCGCCCGCCTGCCGGCCCGCGAGCAATGCAACGATGATTGCGTCGACGCGGCTAGCCCCGCTGGAAGGCATCGAGCCCCGGGTAGACCGCCCGCCCGCCGAGCTCGTCCTCGATTCGCAGCAGCCGGTTGTACTTCGCGGCACGATCGGTCCGCGACGGGGCCCCGGTCTTGATCTGACCCGCACTCGTCGCGACCGCGAGGTCCGCGATCGTCGTGTCCTCGGTCTCCCCGGAGCGATGCGAGATCACCGTCGTGTATCCGGCCTCGCGCGCGATCCGGATCGTCTCAAGCGTCTCGGTCAGGGTCCCGATCTGGTTCAGCTTCACGAGGATCGAGTTCGCGACCCCGGTGTCGATCCCGCGCCGCAGCCGCTCGGGGTTGGTAACGAAGAGATCGTCCCCGACGAGCTGGACGCGGTCGCCGAGCTCGCGCGTGAGCAACGCCCACCCGTCCCAGTCGTCCTCGTCCATCCCGTCCTCGAGCGAGACGACGGGATAGCGGGAGGCGATCTCCCCCCAGTAGCCGGCCATCTCCTCGGCGCTCAGCGTCCGGCCCTCGTGCTCGAGCACGTAGGCGCCGTTCTCGTACAGCTCGCTCGTCGCCGGATCGAGCGCGATCCACACGTCCTCACCCGGCTGATAGCCGGCCGCCTGGACGCCCGCCAGCACCGCCTCGAGCGCGGCCTCGTTCGACGGCAGGTCGGGGGCGAATCCCCCCTCGTCGCCGACCGCGGTCCCGAGCCCGCGCTCGGCGAGCGTCCGTTTCAGCGCATGGAAGACCTCGACCCCGATCCGCAGGCACTCGGAGAAGCTCGCCGCACGCGCCGGGACGACCATGAACTCCTGGAAGTCGACGGCGTTGTCGGCGTGCGCGCCTCCGTTGAGCACGTTCATCATCGGCACCGGCAGCAGCTTCGGCTCCCCGCCCCCGTAGAGCTTCGCGAGGTGAGCGTAGAGCGGCTCCCCGGCATCGGCGGCCGCGGCCTTCGCGGCGGCGAGTGAGACGCCGAGCACCGCGTTCGCGCCGAGGCGGCCCTTGTTCGGCGGTGCCGTCGAGCTCGATCAGCGCGCGATCGAGCTTGCGCTGGTCGGCGGCGGTGGCGCCCGTGAGCGCGTCGGCGATCTCGCCGTTGACGTTCGCGACCGCGGTTTCCACGCCCTTACCCGCCCAGCTGTCTCCGCCGTCGCGGAGCTCCACGGCCTCGAACTCGCCCGTCGAGGCTCCGGACGGGACGGCGGCCAAGCCGCGGGCGCCGGAGTCGAGCCTGACCTCGACCTCGACCGTCGGGTTGCCCCTCGAATCCAGGATCTGTCGCGCGTGGATCGACTCGATCGAAGCCATGGCGGGGAATCCTTATCGATCCCGGCCGGCCTCGGCGCGGTCGCGGAACCGCTCCGCGGCCGCGCGCAGCGCGAGCTCGGGGTCGCAACGCAGCCTCCGCGACAGATCGACGACGGCGAACAGCAGCTCGCCGATGAAGCGCGCGACCGCGTCGCGATCGTGTCCCTCCGGCTCGCCGGGCGGCGCGTCGCCGAGGCCGGCGGAGGCGGCGCGGCGCTGGATCTTGCGCGCGTAGAGCAGCGCCGGCAGGTTCTCCGGCACGTCCGCGAACGGCTCGCCGGCGCCCCGCCCCTCCTGCTCGCGCTTGATCCGGTCCCAATTACTCAGCACCGCTCCCGCGGTCTCGGCCTTTTCATATTGGCGTCGAGCATCGGGCGAAGCCCGACTGCGAGGCGACTCGCTGGTGGGTGTTTCTGATTCCCCGAACACGTGGGGGTGGCGCCGGATCAGCTTCGCGACCATCGCCTCGGCGACGGCCGAGAGGCTGCCCGATCCGCGCTCCTCGAGCAGCAGGGCCAGGAAGTGGACCTGGAAGAGGACGTCCCCGAGCTCGTCGAGGAGCTTCGCGTCATCGCCCTGGTTGGCGGCGTCGGCCAGCTCGTACGCCTCCTCGACCGTGTGGGGGACGATCGAGCGCTCGTCCTGCTCGCGATCCCAGGGGCATTCGCGCCGCAGCCTGCGGGTGATCTCGTCGAGCCGCTCGACCGCGCTCGCGTTCGCGGCGGGCTCCGTGCCGCTCACGACGCCGGCGATCCGGCTACGGGGTGGTGCCGCTCGGCGGGGCCGCGCCCGAGGGCGGCGCCGCGCCGGACGGTGGGGCCGCGCCGGTCGAGGGAGGTGCCGCGCCGGTCGAGGGAGGTGCCGCGCCGGTCGAGGGCGGGGCCGCGCCGGTCGGGGGCGCGCCCGTCGACGGAGCGCCTCCGGGGCCGAGCGGGACCGCGCCGCCGGGCACCCCGCCTGGAGCGGTCTGCGGGGTCGACGGCGGGATCGGCCCCTGCGCCTGACCCTGGACGGTCGTGCCGACGGTCGCCGTGCCCGGAGCGGCCGGCCGCGATGAGATCACGGGCGGGGCGCCGGGTGCATGCGGGGTCGGCGGGGCGTTGTCGCAGCGGTCGATGACGTAGCCGGGCGCGCACTCCGTCTGCTGGGTCCACTTGTCGACGAAGTCGGCCTGGAAGTTGCTCGCCGTCTGCTGCTGCTTCTGCTGCGTCAGCTGCTGACGGATCTGCTGCGCGGCCTGGTCGACGGAGGTCGTTTTCGACGGGGTCACGTTCTCGACCTCGATCAGGTAGTAGCCGGCCTGGGTCTTGAAAGGCCCCACGAGCTGCTTCTCGGGCGCGCCGAACACCTGGTCGTCGAAGGTCGCATCTCCCTGGCCGCGGATCACGCCCTGGCGCAGGCCGCCGCGGTCCTTCGAAGCCTCGTCGGTCGAGAACTCCTTCGCGACCTTGGTCCACGATGCGGGGGAATCGTCCTTCGAGAGCTCGGTCTTCGCCTGCTCGACCTTGGTCTGGTCCTTGTTCAGGATCAGGCGCACGTCGCGCGACTCCGGCTGCTCGAACTGGCTCTTGTTCGCGTCGTAGAACGCCTGGACCTCGGAGTCGTCGACGCTCGTGTTCTGGCCCGCCAGCACCTGCTTCTGGATGTCGTCGCTGAGGACCATCAGCTTCACCTGCCGCAGCGCGTCCTGGTCGGTGAAGCCCGAGCGCTTCAGGAACGCCTTGTACTGGGCCTCGGTCTTGAAGTTCTGCTTCTTGATCTGGTCGAGACGCTGCTGGACCTCGGCGCTCGAGACGGTGATCCCGCGGTCCGCGGCCTCGCCCTCGACCCAGCGCCCGAGGATGAGCTCCGACATCGCCTGCTGCTTGAGCTGCGAGTACTCCGGGCTGTTGGGTTTCGGCGTGCCCTTGACTCCGGCCTGGGCGGCAGCCTGCTTCAGCGAGCTGTCGTACTCGGCCTTCGTGATCGCCCCGTTCGGGACCCCGTCGACGATCGCGACGTCGCCCGCCGGGACGGTCGGCTTCGTCAGCCCCTCGGCCGCGGCGTAGATCGCGAAGAACGCGACCAGCGCGACGATGAGGACGGCCGCGAAGACTCTCTTCGAAGGAGCATTGCCCACGAGGCGGGCAGCATACCGATGCGCGACTAAGCCGCGCTTAAGTCGCCCGCCTCCGGCGCCTCGGCCCGATCGGGCGCCCCGTCGGGCCTCGAGATCGCCCGCAGGCCGTCGGCGAGAGCGAGCACGGCTGCGAGCCGAGGCCCGGGGTCGTCGGGCACCCGCATCGTCAGCGTCTTCGCGCGCCAGTCGTGGACCGCCTCGGGCACGCGCTCGTTCAGCGCCGCCATCCGCTCCGAGTCGAGCTCGACCGGCGTCGCCGCGAGCCGCCCGCCCCGGAACGCGATCGTCCGCGCCCCGGCGTGCCCGAGCTCGATCCGCGCGCGCTGGAGCGTGATCAGGTTCTCGACAGGCTCGGGCAGCGGGCCGAAGCGGTCGCGAAGCTCTTCCTGGAGCGCCCGCAGCTCCGCGGGCTCGGTCGCGGCCGAGATCCTCCGGTGGACGTCGATCTTCGCGGTCTCGAACGGGATGAACTCGGAGGGAACGTAGGCGTCGACGTCGACGTCGAGGCGGACGACGGCCTCCGCCGCCGGGGCGCCCTCGCGCTCGCGGAGCGCGGCGACGGCCTCGTCGAGCATCGACATGTAGAGCTCGAACCCGACCGCGGCGACGTGGCCCGACTGCTCGTCACCGAGCAGGTCGCCGGCGCCGCGCAGCTCGAGGTCGCGCATCGCGATCGCGAACCCGGAGCCGAGCTCGGTGTGGTCGGAGAGGGTCGCCAGCCGCGCCGACGCCTCCGGGGAGAGGCCCGCGGCCGAGGGGTAGAGCAGGTACGCGTAGGCGCGCTCGCGCGAGCGCCCGACGCGGCCGCGGATCTGGTACGCCTGCGCGAGCCCGAGCTGGTCCGAGCGCTCGACGATCAGGGTGTTCGCCGACGGTATGTCGAGTCCGGACTCGATGATCGTCGTCGCGACGAGGCAGTCGGCGTCGCCGCGCAGGAACGAGAGCATCGTTGACTCGAGCTCGCGCTCGTCCATCTGCCCGTGCGCTTCGACGAAGCGCACCTTCGTGCACAGCGAACGGAGGTGCTCGGCGACCTCGGACAGCGTCTCGACGCGGTTGTGCAGGTAGAAGACCTGACCGCCGCGGGCGACCTCGCGCTCGATCGCCTTGCGAATCAGGTCGTCCTCGTGCGGGCCGACGTAGGTGCGAATCGGCCGCCGACCCTCGGGCGGCGTCTCGATCACGGAGATGTCGCGGAGGCCGGCGAGGCTCATCTGGAGCGTTCGCGGGATCGGCGTCGCCGACAGCGAGAGCACGTCCACCTTCAGCTTCAGCTGCCGCAGCAGCTCCTTCTGGCGCACGCCGAAGCGCTGCTCCTCGTCGACGATCACCAGCCCGAGCTCGCTCGCGCGAACGTCACGCGAGAGCAGCCGGTGGGTGCCGATCAGAACATCCACCTTTCCCGCGCTGAACTCGGCCAGCACACCGCGCACCTCGGCCGGGGTGCGAAGGCGGGAGACCATCTCGACGCGGAACGGGAACTCGGCGAGGCGCTCGCGGAACGTCCCCAGGTGCTGCTGGGCGAGGATCGTCGTCGGTACGAGCATCATCACCTGCCGCCCATCCGAAGCCGCCTTGTGGGCGGCGCGCAGCGCGACCTCGGTCTTGCCGTAGCCGACGTCACCGCAGATCAGCCGGTCCATCGGCAGCTCGGCCTCCATGTCGGCCTTGACCGCGTCGACCGCCTCGAGCTGGTCCGCGGTCTCGCGATACGGGAACGAGCGCTCGAATCTCAGCTGCCACTCGCCGTCGGGCGGGAAGGCGTGGCCCTTGCGCGTGCGGCGCTCGGCGTAGAGGTTGAGCAGCTCGCCGGCGAGCTCGTTTGCGGCGCGCCGGGCCCTGGCCTTGACGTTCTCCCAGCGCTTGCCCCCCAGCGCGGAGAGCTGGGGCGCGGCGCCTCCCGTGCCGACGTAGCGGGTGATCTTCGCGAGCTGATCGGCGGGGACGAAGACCTTGTCGTCGCCGCGGTAGGCGAGGTGGAGGTAGTCGCGGGTGACACCGGCTACGGCCCGGGTCTCGAAGCCGGAGAACCGCGCGACGCCGTGGTCCTCGTGAACGACGTGGTCACCGACCCGCAGGTCGCTGAACGAGGCGAGGCGGCCGCGCGGCGACGCCGACGCGGCGGCGCGGCGGCGGTGGACGAGCCGCCTGTACGGGATCACCGCGAGCTCGAGGTCGGGCGAGACGAAGCCCTCGGCGAGTGGCGCCTCGCAGAACACGAGCTCCGGATCGCGCGGCGCCCGATCTTCGAGGAACGACGCATCCAGCCGCGAGAGCTGGAACCTGGCTCGCTCGGCCTCGCCGTGGCGCTCGAACGCGACCACGGTCACGTATCCGGACTGGAGCTGCTTCTCGAGCTCGGCCTCGGCCTCGGCCATGCTCCGCGCCGCCGAGGTCGCGGGCTGGGCGCGGAACGAGACCTCCTGCTCGGCGCGCTGCCCGGAGACCGCAAGGCTCGCGCGCTCGGCGAGCGGCCCGGCGACCTCGACGTAGAGGTGGCGGGCGTCGGTGCCTCCCGTCGCCGTCGTGACGTCGTCCCAGTGGTCGGCGAGCGCCTGCTCGATCTCGTCGGCGGCGGAGATCACGACCGCGGTCCGCTTCGGGACGAGGTCGAGGACTGCACGCAGATCGGCGTCTGCGAGCGTGGCATGCTCGCCGTGCTCGCCCGCGAGCTCGGCGGCCGGGGCGAGCTCGACGCGCTCGGCAGTGCCGAGCGAGCGCTGCGTGAAGGTCGAGAACCAGCGCAGCGACTCGATCTGGTCGCCGAACAGCTCGACTCGGCAGGCTCGCTCCTCGGTCGCCGGGAAGACGTCGAGGATCCCGCCCCGGATCGCGAACTGGCCGCGCTCCTCGACCTGCTCGGAGCGTTCGTAGCCCGCGTCGACGAGCAGCTCGGCGACGTCGCCGAGGTCGACCTCCTCGCCCGCGTGGAGCGCGAACCCGGCCGGGCGCAGCGAGGCGTCGGGCACGGCCTCGGCGAGCGCGACGGCGCTCGCGACAACGACCGGGCGGTCCTCATTCGCCGTCGTCAGCGCATCGAGCGCCGCAATCCGCAGTCCGACGAGATGGGGGGGCGGGGCGACGTCGTATCCGGTCCCGCGTGAGGGGTAGTAGCGGACGCGCCGCGGCGCCAGGTACGCGCCCAACTCCGTCGCGAGGTCGCGCGCCGAGCGGTCGTCGGCGGCGACGATCAACGCCGGGCGCTCGGCGAGGCCCTCGTCGGCCTCGACCAGCGCCGCGAGCAGGTACGGCCGGACGCCCGCCGACATGTGCGCCTCGACCGCTTCGACGCCCCCGTCCGCGGCGGTCCGGACGGATGCGGCGAGCGCGCCGAAACGGCCGTCGCGGAAGGCTATGTCGAGCAGTGGTCGAAGCGACAAATCATTTCCGGCCGAATCCTCGGCTGACGCGTCCGGTTCGGCCGGGTGGCTGTGGCACGGCAAGAGACCGGATCGCGATCCGGCGTCACCTGGGCGCGCGAAGCCATTCTCGTTCGGCGCGCGCCTGGCTTCGATCCTAACGAGGGGGCTGGCTTGCCCCGAGGTGCTCTCGCGCCCACTCGACCTGGCCGCGGCCCTCTACCCGGGTCCGCTCCTCGATGTCGTCCCAGCGGTGGAGCATCTGCTTCAGGCGCGCGACCGAGTCGGGCGCCAGCGCGGCGATCTCGGACGCGAGCTCGACTGCGCCGTCCTCGGTCGCCGCGGCCGGCGCGACGCGGTTGACGAGCCCGAGCCGCAGCGCCTCGTCGGCGCCGACCGTGCGCGAGGTCAGGAGCAGGTACTTCGCGGCTGCGAGCCCACACAGCGTCACCAGCCGCGCGGCGCCGACCGGGATCCCGAGTGCGGCGCCGGGGAAGCGCATGCGCAGGTTCGCGCCCCCGACGCGAAGATCGCAGGCGACGGCGATCTCGGCGCCGCCTCCGACGCAGTCGCCGTGGCAGGACGCGACGGTCGGCTTCTCAAAGCCCGTGATCGTGTCGTAGAGCTGCGCGAAGAGCTCGAAGCGCTCGACGACGGCGTCGGGCTGCATCTCCTCGCGGATGTCGGCGCCCGCCGACAGCCCCATTTGGTCGGTCGAGGAAATCACCACCACGCGCACGGCTTCGTCATCACGGGCCGTCGCGAGGTGCCCGAGCAGCTCCTCGAGCATCTCGGTGTTGATCGCGTTGCGGGCGTCGGGGCGGTCGAGGCGAAGCAGCGCGACCCCGGCTTCGTCGACCTCATACGTGGTCATCAATCCCGCCACGTGCTCCGCTCCCGCTCGCTCGCGCTGATCATCATCGATCACCTCGCTCGCTCGCTCCCGCGTCCGCAGCGGCGCGGTCTGTGGCGAGACGGGCGAGGAGAGTCTCGGCCTCGTCGGCGCATGCGTCGACGAGCGCGCGGACCTCGTCGTCCGGCTCGCGGAAGCGGCCGAGGACGTAGGCCGAGACGATCTCGGGGTCGGTGCTGTCGGGGCGGCCGACGCCGCCCCGGACGCGCCAGAAGCCGGGACCGCCGAGGCCGGCGGCGAGACTCTTGAGCCCGTTGTGGCCGGCGAGCCCCCCGCCGAGCCGCGACTGGACCTCGCCGAACGGAAGGTCGATCTCGTCGTGGAGGACGATCACGCGGTCGAGGCCGGCGTGAAGCGAGCCCCGCGCGGGCCCGACCGAGCTCCCGGACTCGTTCATGAACGTCTGCGGGCGCAGCACCGCGACCCGCGGGCCCCCTGGCCCGGTGCGCCCCTCGCTGATCAGTCCCCGGAAGCGCTCACGGGCACGCGGCAACTCCCAGCGCCGGATCAGCTCCTCGGCGACGCCGAAGCCAAGGTTGTGGCGCGTGGCCGCGTAGCGGGCCCCGGGGTTGCCGAGCCCGACCAACAGGACCCGATCGTCGCCTCCCGCCGCGTCCGCCCGGTGCCGCAAGCGGTCGAGCAGCGAGGGAATTACTCCCCCTCGCCGGAGTCGCCTTCCTCGTCGCCGCCCTCGGCGGCGCCCTCGCCCTCCGCAGCCTCCTCGCCCTCGGGGGCCTCCTCGCCCTCCTCGCCGACGAGCTCGGCCTCCTCCTCGAGCTCCGGCTCGGGCTCCTCCTCGACCCTGGGCGGGCTCAGCGTCGCGATCGTGACCTCCTCGGCGTCGTCGACGGCGAACTTCACGCCCGCCGGCGGCGTCAGCGATGAGAGCTGAAGCGTGTCGCCGATCGTCATCTCCGAGACGTCGGCACGCAGGACCTCGGGGATCTCGGCCGGAAGCGCCTCGACGGTGATCTCGCGCGTGACGTGCTCGAGCACCCCCCCCTCGGTCACGCCCGGCGCCTCCTCGGCCCCCTCGAGCTCGAGCGCTACCTCAGCCTGGATCTCCTCGTCGAGCTTGACCTCGAGAAAGTCGAGGTGGACGATGTCGCCGCGCACGGGGTGAAGCTGCTGCTCCTTGACGACCACGGGCACCGCTCCCTGGCCCTCGATCTCGAGGTCGAACAGGGTCTGGCCGTCGCTTAGGAAGGTATGCGCCTCGCGCGCGCTGACCTGGAGCGGGCGGGCGGGCGAGCCGGCGCCGTAGAGGACGCCGGGCACGAAGCCCGACCGGCGCAGGCGGCGGCTCGTGCGCGAGCCGAACTCCTCGCGCGGTGCAACCTTGAGTGTCTGGCGATCGCGTGCCACCGGCTCGTGAGGATAGGGGCTCTACGATCCTGGCGATGGCAGACGAAGAGCCGAGGGATGACGAGGGCGAGGGCGCCGACCACAAGATCCCCAAGGGCCGGATCCGGCGCTCGGCGAAGCTCGGCTCGGCGGTCGGGGTCCAGGCGACGCGCTACGCGGGCACGAAGACCGCCAACGTCGCGCGCTCGCAGGAGAATGCCGAGCAGCGGCTTGAGAACCGTCACCTCGAGACGGCTCTGAAGATCGCTGGGACGCTCGGCGAGATGAAGGGCGCGGCGATGAAGCTCGGCCAGCTCGCCTCGTTCGTCGACACCGAGTTCATCCCCGAGGAGTATCGCGACGTCTACCAGGAGCAGCTCGCGAAGCTCCGCACGTCGGCCCCGTCGATGCCGTGGGAGAGGGTCGTCAAGGTGCTCGAGGAGGAGTACCGCGGCGAGCGCGTCGACGAGCTCTTCGCTGGGATCGAGCACGAGGCGTTCGCGGCGGCGTCGATCGGCCAGGTCCACCGCGCGACGCTCCACGACGGCCGCGCGGTCGCGATCAAGGTTCAGTACCCGGGCGTCGCCGACGCGCTCGAAGCCGACCTCCGCAACGCGAGCACGATCGTCCGCCTCGCCAAGGCCGTCGCCCCGGGGCTCGACCCGGGGGCGATCGCCGAGGAGCTCAAGGAGCGGGTGATGGAGGAGCTCGACTACGAGTACGAGGCGCAGAACCAGCGCAGCTTCTCGCGCGCCTACCGCGATCACCCGTTCATCTACGTGCCCGACGTTCTGACGCGGCTTTCGCGCCGCCGCGTGCTCGTCAGCGAGTACGTCAAGGGGCTGGGGTTCGAGGAGGTGAAGCTGCTCCCGCAGGAGCACCGGGACCGCTTCGGCGAGATCGTGTTCCGGTTCTGCTTCGGCTCGATCTACCACCTGCAGCACTTCAACGCCGACGCCCACCCCGGCAACTACATCCTCATGGACGACGGCCGGGTCGCGTTCCTCGACTTCGGGATGACGAAGCGGCTCGACCCCGAGCAGATCGAGCTCGAGCAGCGCGCGGTCGACGCCGCCGCGCGGCGGGACCCGGAGGCGCTCCGCGAGGCACTGCACGACCTCGGGTTCATCAAGAACCCGTCGAAATTGGACGCCGAGCGGCTGATGGAGCACGTGCTCGTCGTCGGCGGCTGGTACATGGAGGACGATGAGGTCGAGGTCTCGCCGCAGCGGGTCATGAAGGTGATCGAGTCGACGTCGGACCCGCGCTCCGAGTACTACGACCTGATGCGCCGCGAGAGCGTCCCCGCCGACGAGCTGATGGGGCGGCGGATGGAGACGGGGGTCCTCGCGGTGCTGGCGCAGCTGCGGGCTACGCGCAACTGGTACCGGATCATGCGCGAGTGGGTCTACGCCGACCCGCCGTCGACCGATCTCGGCGTCGAGGAGTGGGACTACTTCACCTCGCGCGGGGTCGGCCGCACGCCCGGCCTCGCAGGCTAAACGCGCGGTCGCGCGTTACTCGTCTACGCGGACTCCGAGGCGATCTCCCTCTCGCCGCCGAACAGGCGCCCGCCGACGAAGAAGATCGAGATCGCGAACCCGACCAGAGCGACGACGGCGATCACCCTGAAGCTCGTCTGGATCCCGGTCACGAACGATTCGCGGACGATCTCGAGGATCCGTCCGGCGACGTTTCGCGCCAGCTCGGCAAGCGCGCGCTGGCTCGCGTCGGTTCCCGCCAGCAGGCCTTGGAGGACGGCGTCCTGATGGTCGGTGAGCTTCGTCCCCGCCTCGCTCGCCTTCTTCGAGAGCTCGTGCTCAGACGACGCGGTGAAGATCGCCGTCGTCGCCCCGAGGCCGATCGCGCCGCCCGCGATCTGGGACATGTAGACGAGCCCCCCGGCGAGGCTCGCCCGCGCCGGGTCGAGGGCCGTCACCGCGGCGGTCGTGATCGAGGGGTAGAACAGCCCCACGCCTGTGCCGGTCACGGCGAGCCCGGCGATCAGGCCGGTGTAGGTCGTGTCGACGTGGATCAGCGACAGCAGCGCCGGCCCCGCGACCAGCAGCCCGGCACCCGTGCTGACGACGAGCTTTGGCCCGACCCGTCCGTACAGCGGCCCGGCGATGAACGACATCACCGCGAACATCCCCAGCATCGGCAGCATCCCGAGCCCGGCCTTGAGCGCCGAGTAGCCGAGGATCTTCTCCATGAACTGGGGCATGTAGAGCACGGTGGCGAAGAACACCATCGACAGCATCAGGACGGTGAAGAACGCGGCGCTGAACTCGCGATTTCGCATCACATCCATCGGCACCAGGGCGTCCTTCCCCATCCGCGGCTCGATGAGGCCGAAGCCGACGATGAGCGCCGCCGAGACCGCGAACAGCCCGAGCACGCGCGGATCACCGAACCCCCAATCCGCCGACTGGTCGAGCGCGATCAAAAGCGCGACGAGCCCGATCGACAGCGTCGCGATCCCGGCGTAGTCGATCGTCGCCTTGGTCTTCTCCTGGGTCTGGTGGACCTTGAGGTAGGTGATCACGATCGAGATCGCCGCGACCGGGACGTTGAGGAAGAAGATCCAGCGCCAGCTCAGCGCGTCGGTGAGCGCTCCACCGATCAGCGGCCCGGCGGCGTTGCCGATCCCGGCCACGCCGAGGATCAGGCCTCCGGCGAGCCCCGCCTTGTCGTCGGGGAGCGCAGCGTAGGTCATCCCGAGGATCGCCGGCCACATCAGCGCGCCCCCGATCCCCATCCCGACCCGCATCCCGATCAGCCAGATGCAGCTCGGGGAAATCGCCCCCAGGGCAGAGAAGGCGCCGAAGATCACCGCGCCGATGAAGAACGCCTCCCGGCGGCCGAACAGGTCGGCGAGCCGGCCGCCGGTGACGATCGCCATCCCGAACACGAGGCAGTAGGCATTGATCACCCACTGCGCGGTGCCGACATCGACGTTGAAGTCGTGCTCGATCGACGGCAGCGCGACGTTGAGCGCGGTGAAGTCGTTGGCGATCAGGAACACGCCGGAGCACATCGCGACGAGCGCCGCCACGGTTCCGGCGTCGAGCCCGAAGGCACCGGCTCCGCTTGCGGGCTTGGCGGTCCGCGTGCGGGCCGCCGAGGTATGCGTGCCGTGCCCGTGCAGCATCCGTCGCACCTTAGTAATCGCCGGGCGCTCAGGTCAGAGCGAACAGCCCGGGGTCGTTCGAGCACACGCCGTCGACCCCGATCTCACGCAGGGCGCGGATCCGCGCCGCGTCGTCAACCGTCCACGCGATCACCTCGACGCCGAGCTCTCCCGCGGTCGAGATCAGCCGCTTCGTGATCAGCGGGTGATAGACCCACATCGCCTGGACGCCGATCCGCGGCAGGGTCTTGGCGGCGAGCCCCGGGAGCCGCTGGCGCATCAGCACGAGCGCCGAGAGGACGGCCGGCCTCGCGACCCGCGAGCGGCTCCAGTCGCGGCCCACCTTCGGGTAGGTCCAGCCGAGCCGCAGAGCGCCGTCGGCCTCGCGCAGGCTCTCGATGCTCGACATCTCCATCGTCGAGACCATCGCGCGTCCCACGAGCCCGTGCTCGCGCAGGCCGGCCAGCAACTCGTCCTCCCTGCCGGGGAGCTTGAGGTCGCAGTCGAGCTCGACCTCGGCGAGAGGGTCGCGGGTGAACGCCTCGAGCGCCTCGTCGAGCGAGAGCGGATTGCGCCCCGCCGCGTCACCGTAGTCGTGCGCGATCGCGAGCCGCCCGTCGCGCAGGCGCAGGACGTCGAACTCGATCATCTCGACGCCGATCTCGACCGCCTTGGCGAAGCTCTCGAGCGTGTTGCCCGGGACGACGGCGTCGGCGCCCTTGTGGCCGACGCGGCGAAATCCGTCCACGCTCACGGCGCGTCCCCGCGGTCCCGGCGGTCGAGCAGCGCGACGAGAATCCCGCCCAGGCCCGAGAGGATCCCCGCCCCGGTGACTCCGGCCCCGAGCGCGAACAGCCCCGCGGCGGTCCGGCCCTCGGCCTCGAGCTCGGGCAGGCCGACGAGCGACGCCTTCGAGGTGAAGATCTCCGTCGCCCCGATGATCGACAAGAGCAAGACGACGATGCCCGCGTAGAACAAACCCCTGGCGAGCAGCCGGAGCAGGGTCTCGGTCTGCTGGCTCACTCGGGGCACTGTACGCGGCGAAGGCGCACACCGGCGGCGGTTAGAAGAGCTGGTTTTCTCCAGCGAAGATCTCGCTCACCGAGTCGTCGGTGAAGATGCGGCGGATCGAGTCGGCGAGGGTCTGGGCGGTCGACAGCACGGTGATGTTGTCGGGCGCGCCGCGGCGGATCGGCACCGTGTCCGTGACGACGATGCGATCGATCCCGGAGCTCTCGGGCGCGAGGCGCTCGTACGCCGGCCCGGAGAAGACGCCGTGGGTCGCGCACGCGATCACGCGCGCGGCGCCCTCCTCCATCACGGTCTCGGCGGCGGCGCACAGCGTCCCGGCGGTGTCGATCATGTCGTCGACGAGCACCGCCGTCTTTCCCTTCACGTCCCCGACCACGTAGCCGATCTCGGCGACCTGGTGCGCGGGGCGCTCCTTCTCGAGCACCGCCCAGTGGCAGCCGACCTTGCGCGCGAAGTTGCGCGCCAGCTTGACCCGGCCGGCGTCGGGTGAGACGACGACGAGCTCCTCGGTGAACGCCTGGTCCATGAACCACTGCGTCAGCATCGGCATCGCCGTCATGTGGTCGACCGGAACCTCGAAGAAGCCCTGGATCTGACCGGCGTGGAGGTCCATCGTCAGCACCCGGTCGACTCCGATCTCCTCGAGGCACTTGGCGACGACGCGCGAGGAGATTGGCTCGCGCGGCGAGGACTTCTTGTCCTGGCGCGAGTAGCCGTACCACGGCATCACCGCGATGATCCGGTGCGCGGACGCACCCTTTGCGGCGTCGATCATCACCAGGAGCTCCATCAGTGCGTCGTTCGGGGTCATCTCGGTCTGCTCGTTCGCGGCCGTCGACTGGACGAGGAAGACGTCGGCCCCGCGGATCGATTCCGTGTAGCGGCAGTAGACCTCTCCGTTGGCGAACGTCCGCAGGTCGACCTGGCCGAGGTCGACCCCGAGCTGCCCCGCGATCCTCGCCGCGAGCTCGGCCGACGCGCGGCCGCCGAACACCATCAGCCGCTTCGTGTACTCCTGCGGAATGTGAGTCAGGAGCTCCGGGCGCTCCTCAATCGTGCTCACGATTCGGTCTCCTCGGCTTTCTTGGCCCGCTTCCCCGCGAAGCCCTCCACGTTGCGCTGCTCCGGCCGCGAGATCCCGAGGGCGCCCGGCGGGACGTCCTCCGCGATCACCGAGCCGGCACCAGTGTATGCGTCATCTCCGACGTGTACGGGAGCAATCAGGGCGGTGTCAACCCCAATCCGGACTGCGCGCCCGATCACGGTCCGGTGTTTGCGGAATCCGTCGTAGTTGGCGGTGATCGAGCCGGCGCCGATGTTGCTTCCCTCACCGACCTCGGCGTCGCCGAGGTAGGAGAGGTGCGGGACCTTGGCCCGGGCGCCGACGTCGGTGTTCTTGATCTCGACGTAGGCGCCGGCCTTCGCGCCCTCGCCGAGTCGGGTCCCGGGGCGGATGTAGGTGAACGGTCCGACCGTGCACCCATCGAGGACCTCGCAGTCGGTGAGGTGGGAGTGGACGATGCTGGCCCGGGCGCCGATCGTGCACATCGCGAGGGTGGTGAACGGCCCGATCGTCGACCCTCCGCCGATCCGCGTCGGCCCGCGGAGCATGCTGCCGGGCTCGATCGTCACGTCGGGCTCGATCTCGACGTCGGCGTCGATCCAGGTCGCGGCCGGGTCGACGACCGTGACGCCGGCGAGCATGTGGTGCTCGAGGATCCGCTCGCGCAGCGCCTGCGCGGCGCGCGCGAGGTCGGCGCGGGTGTTGACGCCGAGCGTCACCCCGTGGTCGTCGGCGCGGTGCGCGATGATCGCGAGGCCCTCGTCGCGGAACAGCGGCAGCACGTCACCGATGTAGTACTCGCCCTGCGAGTTGTCGTTCGAGATCTCGCCCAGAGCCTCGGCGAGGGGCGCGGCCGCGAACGCGTACGTGCCGGTGTTGATCTCGCGGATCGCGAGCTCCTCCGGCGTCGCGTCGGTCGGCTCCTTCGTCTCGACGATCCTCGCGACCCGCCCGTCGCCGTCGCGGACGATCCGCCCGTAGCTGCCCGGGTCGTCGAGCTCCATCGTCACCAGGGTCGCGCCGGCCGCATCGTCGCGGTGGGCGTCGATCAGGCTGCGCACCGTCTCCGGCGCGATCGCCGGATGGTCTCCGGAGAGCACGACGACGGTCTCAGACTCGCGGATCAGCTCGAGCGCCGCCCGCGCCGCCCCGCCGGTGCCGTCCGCCTCGGGTTGGACGACGGTCTCGACCCCGTCGGGGAGCGCGCCCGAGAGGTCGCGCTCGGGCGAGACGATCACGGCGACGCGGTCGGCGCCCGCCTCGCGCGCTGCGAACACCGGCCAGGCGACCATCGGCCGCCCGCAGACGGGATGCAGGACCTTCGGCAGCGAGGAGCGCATGCGCGTGCCCTCGCCCGCCGCCATGATCAGGACGGTGAGTGAGCCGCTCACGTAGGAATGGTATTGCGGGTTGGGCCTTCCGCGACGTGGGGCCGGCAGCTATGCAGGGAGATCGCCGGAGTGATCCGCAAGCCCGAGCTCACGCTCCCGTTCGTACTGTCGGACCCACTTCCGAATCGCGTTGTCGGTCACGCCGTACCTGCGCCCCACCGCGACGTAGCTCGTTTCCTCGATCTCGCGCAGAAGCCGCTCGTAGGGTGGGCGTTCGACTCTCCGGAGCTGAGGTATCGGAACACCCCGCATCCTTTCTCTACGGTCCCATCGGATTCCGCACGCTCGCGAGCAGTAGCGCTGCTTCGGGCGCTTGACCACAAATGGCTTTCCGCATCGCGCGCAATCCAGCTCCACCGGCTGCGCCACGTTCTTTCGGCCGCGGTGCGTATCGAACGTGGCAGAGCAGTTCGGGCACACGATTCGCAGGTTGTCGAGACGGTTGTCGTCCGGCACACCGTTGATGTGGTCGAGAATGAGCGCCATCTTCCGACTGCGCCAGTTCTCGTCCTGACCGCAGATCTCGCAGATCGGGCGCTTGAGGCCGGCTTCGTAAAGCCGCCGCTTGAGACGGCCTCGCTGGTAGCTGGAATGCTCGACGAGGATCTCCTCCAGCGGAGTTGCGCGCACGTTGGGCTGCGCTCCCCTCAAGCGGCGATAGGGATCGAAATGATCGGTTGGCATCCGCCAGACGTCGTCGACCCATTTCCGGAACAGTGCGTGATTCCCGCCTGCGGCTCTAAGTCTAAGTCGCCGAAGCGCTTCCGTGTACGACCAGGACACCGCGACCGCTTCCCGCGCCCCCCGCTCCGTGTACCTAGGCATGACGAACATATGTTCGCAGGCCAATCGGACGTGCTCGCCCGCTCATGCTCCCCGGGGCGGTCTTAGACTCAGACGCAGATCCGGGGTGGTGTAACTGGCTAGCACGCGGCACTTTGGATGCCGAGGAGGTTGGGTTCAAGTCCTCCCCCCGGAGCTCAACACTCGTCTTTGATCGCCGATCTACACAGCCACTACCCGATGCACATCGTCCCCGAGGCGCCGCGCGAGGCGGACACGCTCGACGCGATCGTGGCGACGCGGAACCGGCTCAGGGCGCGGGACCGCCTCCGGGCGATTCTCGTCTCGATCGCGAGCCGGTTCGACAACTACCGCGGCTTCTTCTCCGGTCCGCGCGTCACCGTCCCGCTGCTCCGCGAGGGCGGCGTCGGGGTCGCGCTCTCCGTTCTCTACTCGCCGTTCGACGAGGTCGACCTCGACCGTCCCTACGGCGCCGCGCCGGGGCGCGACTACTTCGCGACCCTGATCCGCCAGCTCGAGTCCGTCGAGGAGGAGGTCGCGGGCAAGCACGCCGGCGCGGCAGAGGTCGCGCGCGACGCCGCCGGGCTCGAGCGCACGCTCGCGACCGGCCGCGTCGCGCTCGTCCACTGCGTCGAGGGCGGGTTTCACCTCGGCTCGACACCCGGCGAGGTCGATGCCAACGTCGCCGAGCTCGCGCGCCGGGGCGTCGCCTACGTGACGCTCGCGCACCTGTTCTGGCGCCGCATCGCCACCGACGCGAACGCGCTGCCGTTCCTCTCCGACTGGGCCTACGCGCTGCTCTTCCCGCAGCCCCGCGTCGGGCTCGGGGAGCTCGGCGAGGTCGCGGTCCGGGCGATGGTGCGCGAGCGCGTGCTCGTCGACCTCAGCCACATGAGCGCCCGCGCCCGCGACGAGACGCTGACGCTGATGGAGCGCCTCGACCTCGCGCACGAGGTCCCGGTGATCGCCTCCCACTCCCCGTACCGGTTCGGGCGTCAGCACTACAACCTCGACGCGCGCGCGGTCGAGCGGATCGCCGCCCGCGACGGCGTAATCGGGCTGATCCTCGCCGAGCACCAGGCCGCCGACGGGCTGCGGCGCCGGCGCACCCGCACGCTCGATGACTCGCTCGGCGTCCTGTTCGCGCACATCGACCGGATCCGCGAGATCACGGGCTCGCACCGCCACGTCGCGATCGGCTCCGACCTCGACGGGTTCATCAAACCGACGCTCGCCGGGCTCGACAGCGCCGGCGAGCTCGCGGCGCTCGAGCGGGCGCTTGTGAACCGATACGGCGCCACGCACGCAGAGTTGGTTGCCTCGGGTAACGTCCTTCGCCTCCTGCGCGGCTACCGCTTCGCGGAGGCCGGGGGCGCCGGCTGACCAGCTAGGAGGAGAAACATGGCCGCGGAATACGTGTTCATTGACGAGTGGGACGTCGAGGCACCGCAGGAGGCCGTATTCGAGGCGCTCGCCGACGCGCGCACCTACCCGGAGTGGTGGAAGCCCGTGTACCTGAACGTGGAGGGCGACTGCGCCCCCGAGGTCGGGTGCGTCTCCAAGCAGGAGTTCAAGGGACGCCTCCCCTACCACCTCAACACACGCTCGGAGATCACCGCGATCGAGCGGCCGAACACGTTCTCGGTCTCCGTCGTCGGCGATCTCACCGGCAGGGGCGCGTGGACGCTGTCGCCCCGCAACGGCCGGATACACGTCCACTTCGACTGGCGTGTGATCGCCGACCGGCCCCTGCTCCGCTATCTGACGCCAATATTCAGGCCGTTCTTCCGCTACAACCACAACTGGTCGATCCAGCGCGCGATCGAGGGGCTCGAGCCGTACGCGCGCTCGCGCGGCTAGCCCCGCTCCTCGCCGCGCTCACCGCGGTCGCTCTCGTCATGCCCGCCGCCGCCTCGGCGTCGATCTCGTGCGCGTACACCGAGGCGGGCCCGCCGGGCCCGGCGGGGAACGTGCTCACGGTTACGGCGAGCGAGGAGGAGTCCGACTCGGCCGCGATCACGCGCGCCGGCGACGAGATCGCGGTCTCCGACGACCGCCGGATCGCCCCGGTCGCATGCTCGGGCGCAACCCCGACCGTGACCAACGTCGACGCGATCGACTTCCAGGGCGCGACCGGGACGAGCCTCACGATCGACGAGCGCTCGGGACCGTTCGCGCGCGGGGCCAGCGACGAGGGCGACGGCGGCTCGCAGATCGAGATGGACCTGAACTGGGACGACGACGGCCTCCTCGCCGTCTACGGCGTCCCCGGGGACAACGCGATCGCCCTCGGAGCGCTCCCCTCCGGGCTCGGCCTCGACCTCGACAGCTCCAGCGCTCAACCCGACGTCGACGCCACGATCGAGAACGCCGCCTTCGTCTTCGTGCGCGGGAACGGCGGCCGCGACTCGCTCGACGCCGCGGGCGGCCCCGGGTTCACGGGCGGGCTCGATCGCGCCGTCGACCTCAAGGGGAGGGCCGGCGCCGACACGCTGACCGGCGGTCCGCTCGACGACCAGCTCTACGGCGGCGGCGGACCCGACGCGATCCACGGCGGCAAGGGCGAGGACGAGATCGACGCCGGCGAAGGCCGCGACACGGTCGACGCGGGCGCCGGGCGCGACCGCATCGACTCCCGCGACGGAAGCCGCGACCGCGTCCGCTGCGGCCGCGGCCCCGACCGAGTCAAGGCCGACCGTCGCGACCGGCTGCGCGGCTGCGAGCGCGTCAGGCGGTGACCTTCGGCCGCTCCTCGGGCTCCGCGGGCTCGATGGCGGCGAACGCGGCGGGGTCGATGCCGGCGATGCAGGCCTCGGGCAGGGCCGCGCATCCGAGCCAGCGGAGCTCCGGCCGCCACGCGAGCACGAGGGCGCCGCCGCCGAGCATCGCGAGCCCATCGACGAGCACCGCGCCGCCCGATCCGAGCAGCGCCGCGAGCCCGGCGGTGATCAGCGCCCCGAACGGCAGCACGCCGACGAACGCGGCCGCCCAGATCGCCATCGCCCGCGCCCGCATCTCGTCCGAGCTCGAGGCCTGGACGACGACCGTCGCCAGCCCGACGAACAGCACCCCCGCGAAGCCGCCGACGACGGCGAGCGTGAGCGACACCGGGATCGACGCCGAGATCCCGATCCCGATCACCGCGAGCGCGGTGCCGAAGAAGCCGAGCAGCGCCGGCTCGCCCTTGTTCGGGCGCACGGAGAGCCGCAGCAGGAGCAGCGAGCCGAGCAGCGAACCGAGGCCGATCGCCGCCGTCAGCGCGCCGAGCGTCCCGGCGCCCGCGTCGAGCTGGAAGCGGACGATCCCGGGGAGCATGAACGCGACCGGCGGCGTACCGAAGATCCCGCCGAGGAGCGTCAGCGCGATCAACGACGACATGCTGCGCTGGACGAAGACGTAGCGGAGCCCGTCCTTCATGGCCCCGCCGATCCGCTCCGCCGCGTCGCCGGCGCCGGCACGCGCCCCGGGGAGCATCGCGACGGCAACGAGCACGAACAGGAAGCTCACGGCGTTGACGCCGAACACCCACGCGGGGCCGCCCTGCGCGAGCAGGAAGCCGGCGATCGCGGGGCCGACGAAGCGCGCAACCTGGAGCGAGAGGCTGTTGATCGCAACCGCGCCCTCGAGGTCGCTCCTCGGCACGGTCGAGGCAAGCATCCCTTGGAACGCGGGGAAGCTCAGCGTCCCGAGGCTGCCGCCGATGACGGCGATCGCACCCATGAGCGGGACCGTTAGCGCGTCGGTGGCCCACAGCGCCGCGAGCAGGATCGCGACCGCCATGTTCGCCCCCTGGAACAGCAGGATCAGCCTGCGGCGGTCGTAGCGATCGGCGAGCGCGCCCGCCGGGAGCCCCCAGACCAGGTTCGGGATCGTGTTCAGAAAGCCGATCAGGCCGAGCGTCGCGGCGGTGCCGCCGAGCAGCAGCACGACGTAGCCGAACGCGGCGGCCTCGATCCAGTTCCCGGTCAACGACAGCAGCACGCCAAGCGAGTAGCGGCGAAAGCGCGGGTGGCGAAGCGCGGCGAGCGCCCCCGAGGCCGGCTTCTCGGGCCCGCCGGGGGCGACCACGGCGGGCGGCGCGGGACCCTGGAGCGCCGTGACCCCGCCGGCTACGGAGTAGGCGTCGAATCCGCGGTCGCGCAGCCAGTGCGCGACGCGGACGCTCGTCGCCTCCCCGAGGCATGAGCACGCGAGCACGATCGGGACGTTCCGCGGTAGCTCCTCGACGCGGTCGGGGATCAGGTCGGGCTGGATCCGCTCCGAGTCGGGCAGCGGGCTGTCGGGGTCGTCCTGGCGGCGGACGTCGATCAGGAACGCGCCCTCGTAGACCAACGCCCGCGCCTCGCGCGGCTTGATCCTCGTCGGCGAGCGGCGGCGAAGCGCCGACGGCAGGTGCCAGCGCCTCGTCAGCGTCGCCATCGTCGCTCGGCCTCCTCGCCTCGCCCGCTCAGTCTTCGCTCGGCCGCCGCACACGGCCCGCGCCGGCCCCGGGCTCCGTCGCCGGTCCCGAGGGGGCGGCAATCCCAAGCACGCGCATCGCCTTCAGCCCGAGGCCGAGCTTCTCGCGGCCCTCGGTCGAGAACATGTCGTGCCCCGAGAGCTCGCGCACGCGCTCGAGCCGGTAGCGGACGGTGTGGCGGTGCGTGAACAGCCGCTCCGCAGTCGGGGTCACGTTTCCGTCGCTGTCGAGGTAGGCCTCGACCGTCGCCATCAGCTCCGTCTCGTACTGATCGTCATAAGCGGCGAGCGGCGCGACCGTCTCCTCGTAGAAGCGCTCGAGCTCGCGCGGGTCCTCGCTCATCGCCGGGAGCAGCAGCCGGTACGAGCCCGTGTCCTCAAACGCCAGCGGCGAGCGCCCCTCGGCCTCCCCGACGTTGGCCGCCAGCTTCGCCTCCTCGCCGGCGCGGTAGAGCTCGGCGGGCTCGCGGGTCCAGCGGCTGCGCGCGACCGTGATCGTGAATCCCGGCAACGAGGCCTCGAGCTCTCTCTGGAGCGCGCCCGCCGCCCGCTCAAGCGCCGCATCGTCGACCGCGGGCGCGATCGCCGCAACCTCGGCCGCGTCGGAGCCGCGGCGCGAGGCGAGCGAGCCGCGTGCGGCGCCGCGCAGCGCGCGAACCGCCAGCATCAGCACCCGCTCGCGCCATTCCTCGGGCTGCGCGGCGTGGGGGACCGCGCGCGCGATCACGACGCCTGCCCCGGTGCCAAGCTCGGCGCCGAGCTCGCCGCCGCGCGCCACGAGGTCGTCGCCGTCGGTTACGTCGCGCGCGAGCACGGCGTCGACGAAGTCCGCCGCGAGCCTCCCGCTCTCCCACTCGGGCGAGCGTGCGCGCTCGACCTCGAGCGCGAGCAGGGTCGAGACGGTGCGGGCGATCGTGGGGTCCGGCTCGGCCTTCCCCGCGCGGTAGCGGAGCTCGCCGACGACGGCGTCGGCGACGCGAAGCTCGATCGTGCGCACACCCTCGCCCCCGCCGAGCAGGCGCTCCTCCTCACCGGCGGAGGCGGAGGCAACGGCGAGCACCGCCCCGACGCGGTCGATCACCGCGACGCTCGCGCCGAGCACGAGCGCAGCCGCCCGCGCCAGGGCGGGCAGGCCCTCCCCGGACTCGACCGCCTCGGAGAGCTCGGCAAACCCGGCGGCACCGAGCTTGGCGCCGCTCGCGGGCCTCCCGACAGCGGGCTTCGTCTGACGCTCGACGCTCACCCGCCGATTTTAGGCTCGGCCCGCGCCGATCCTCCAGCCCGCGCTAAAGGATGCTCGTGATGTCGTCCCAGAAGTAGACGATCGCCGCCCCGGCGGCGATCCCGAGCAGGACGAGCGCCGCGAGCACGAAGATCGACAGGACCGCGGCCGTCGCCTTCTCCCACGTGCGGCCGTACGACCCCATCGCGGGGAGCAGGATCAGGATCGTGAACGCGAGCAGGCTGACGATCGCCGCTCCGCCGAACAGCAGGTACTCAGGCGCGATCGTTGCGAGCGTGGCTCTCACGAGAGCGTGCATTCTGCCGCAAGTGGGCGATCAGCACGGCGGTCGCCCCGCAGGCCGTGAAAGCCGACACGCCGGTCGCCCAGCCGCCGTTGACGTCGCTCAGGTAGTGCACGCCGAGGTACACGCGCGTGAGCCCGATCAACGCCGTGAGCGCGATTCCGGCGGCGACGATCGCGGTGCCTCCGCCCAGCCTGGGCCGCAGGCGCACCACCAGCGTGACCGCGAGCCACGCGTAGACGACCGCATTGGCGGCGTGCGCCGAGGGGAATGACTTCCCGGTTGCCGAGACGAGTGCACCGGTCGGGCGCGGCCGCGCGACCGCCACCTTGAGCACGTGCACGGCGACGATCGTGATCACCATCGCGGCGACGAGGACGGCGAGCTCCGGCCAGCGGCGGCGGATCCCGAGCGCGACGGCTGCGAGCGCCGCCACGGGCCAGGCGATGAAGCCCGCACCGAGCGTCGTGATCGCCCTGCAGACGTCGGTCAGCCACGCGGAGCGGAGGTCCTCGGCGAGGTTGGCCGCGGTCACGTCCCCCGGGGTCGGGCCGGGATTGGCGGAGATCACGACCGTGTAGGCGACGACGACATAGAGCCCGATCGACAGCGCCGCGATCAGCGTCGTGAACTCGAGCCCGAGGCCTCCGGGAGTCAGCCGCTCCCAAAGAAAGCGGGCCTGGGGCTGAACGCGGCGAGAAAGCTCGACGAGTGGCCGCAGCATGCGGTTGGCGTCCATCCACTCGACCGCGCGGACGCGGTTCGCCGGCACCCGCAGGAAGCGGATCGCGACGACCAGCACGACGATCACAGCGACCGCGATCCCGAACAGGAACGTGCCCCGCCCGGCGATCTTTGCCGCCCGGTCGAGGCTCTGCGAGGCGAAGTAGCCCACGAGCGTGAACGTCGCCGCCCACAGCCCGGTCCCGAGGATGCTGTATGGGGCGAACTGTCGGTAGCGCATTCGCGAGCTGCCGGCGATGAACGGCGCGATCGCGCGCACGAGCCCGATGAAGCGTCCGATCAGGATCGTCTTCCCGCCGTGGCGCGCGAAGTAGTCCTCGACCTGGTCGAGGCGCTCGTGGGTGATCCGGAATCGCGGGCCGTGGGTGCGCAGGAACTCGCGCCCGAGCCGGTGGCCGATCAGGAAGCTTGCCGAGTCGCCGCCGAACGCGCACGCCCAGACGATCGCGATCGTCAGGTAGACCGATGTCGCTCCCTGGCCGGCGACCGCCCCGGCGAGGATCACGATCGTCTCGCCGGGAAGAACGAGCCCGACGAAGGCCCCGGTCTCGAGGAAGGCCGAGATCCCGACGACGAGGTAGGTCCAGTTCCCGAGCCGGTGCGAAACGTCGTGGAGCATGCTCTGGAGGTCGACATGCGGCAGCTGCCGCTTGAGCACCTGGTAGGCGACGACGACGAGCACGATCGCGAGCACGATCCGGATGCGGTGGTCGCGAAGCAGCCTCATCGCTCCCCGCAGGGTGCGGTGACGATCGGATCCATCTCGGCGCGAGCGCCGCCGCGGCGCGCTCGGCCTCGGGCGCGGTAGCGAAGAGGCCGAACGCGGTCGGTCCCGATCCGGTCATTCGCGCGACGGGCGCCCCAGCCGCGGCAAGCGCGTCGAGCGCCTCGGCGATCTCGGGACGCAGCGCGAGCGCCGCCGGCTCGAGGTCGTTGACGAGCAGGCCCGCGTAGTCGAGCGGGCTCGCGCCCTCGGCGGCGGCGGCGCGAAGCTCGCCGCCGAGCGCGGCGAGCTCGTCGGCGGTGCGCACGAGGCCGCGGCGGTCGGCCTCGGCGAAGACATCGCCGGTCGGGAGCCCCTCGGGAGAGGGAACCAGGACGACTGCGTAGTCGTCGGGCGGGAGGAGCGGCTCGACGCGTTCGCCCGCGCCTCCGACGAGCGCGAGGCCCGGCCGCAGCTGCGAGGGGACGTCGGCGCCGAGCCCGGCGGCGATCTCCTCGAGCCCGTCGACCTCGCGGCTGGCGAGCCGCAGCACCGCCCCGGCGTCGGCGCTCCCGCCGCCGAGCCCGCCTGAGACCGGGGTCCACTTCTTGATCTCAATCCGAAGCGGCGGATGCGACCACCCGCGCGCGCGCAGCTCGTCGAGCGCCCGCGCTGCGAGGTTCGGCCCCTCGACCCCGGGGCAGACGACCTCGTCGGCCTCCGCGTCGGCGACCTCGATCAGGTCGGCAAGCTCCAGCGGCTGAAACAGGGACACCAGCTCATGCAGCCCGTTCTCGCGACGTCCGCCGAGGTACAGGCAGAGGTTCAGCTTCGCCGGAGCCTGGAGAATCAATCCGGCCGCCTCCTCCGCGGGGGAGGCGCCCGGTGGGGCGCCGAGGGGGCGAAGCCCCCTTGTCCCGGGCGGCCGGGTCTGCGGCAATCAGCGCGTCGAGGCGGGCGAACTCCGCCGGGGAAAGGGTCTCGGCGCGCGCGTCCTCCGGCAGGTCGAGCTCGCGCAACGCGGCGCGCGCCCGCGCCCGCTCGATCCCGCCCGCGAGCTCGAGCGAGCGCGGAAGCGTCTTGCGCCGGTGTGCGAACGCCTCGTGGACGAGCGCGCGCATCCGCTCCGGCGCCGCCTCCGCGCGCCGCCGCAGGCTCAGCAGGGCCGACTCGACACGCGGCCGCGGCGCGAACACCGCCGGGTCGACCGTCCGCAGCAGCTCGACCTCGCACGCGAGCTGGACGATCACGCTCGGCGCCCCGTACAGCCGCGTGCCCGGCCCGGCGCGAAGCCGCTCGGCGATCTCGCGCTGGACCGTCACGGTCCAGCGCTCGAGCCCGAGAGCTCCTCGATCGAGCGGATCAGGATCGGGGTCGCGATCGAGTACGGGAGGTTCGAGACCATCGCCGACGGCGCCGGGTCGAGCGCGCCGAGGTCGATCCGCATCGCGTCCCCCACTCGACGCTCACGTTCGGATGCTCCTCCGCGACCGCCTCGAGCTCCGGCCGCAGCGCCTCGTCGAGCTCGATCACGTGCAGCTGGGCGACCAGCGGCGCGAGCCGCCGGCTCAGCGCCCCAGCGCCGCCGCCGACCTCGATCACGACGTCGCCGGGTCCGAGCTCGGCAAGGCGCACGATCGCGTCGAGCAGGTTCGGATCGGCGAGGAAGTTTTGCCCGAGGCGCGGCCTCACCACCGCAGCGCCCTCGCGGCGTTCGCCTCCAGCGTCCGCTCGAGCGCCGCATAGTCGACGCCACGCACCTCGGCCAGCCGCTCCGCGGTCGCGACGACGTTGGCCGGCCGGTTCGGCTTGCCGCGCTGCGGCTGCGGCGAGAGGAACGGCGAGTCGGTCTCGACGAGCACGAGCTCGTCGGGGACGCGCCTCGCCGCCTCGCGGATCGGCTCCGCCTTCGGGTAGGTGAGGTTGCCCGCGAAGGAGCAGAACCATCCGCGTTCCGCCGCCTCGGCGACGCGCTCGGGCGGGGCCGAGAAGCAGTGCAGGATCACGCTCACGCCGGCGGCGTCCTGCGCCAGCGTCGCCCAAGCCTCGTCGGTCGCCTCGCTCGAGCCCTTCGCGTCCCTGACGTGGATCACGAGCGGGAGCCTGGTGCGGCGGGCGATCTCTATCTGAGCGGCAAACGCTTCGCGCTGCGCTTCGAGCGGCGAGCCGTCCCGGTAGCGATCGAGGCCCGTCTCGCCGATCGCCCGCACGCGCGGGTGCGCCGCAAGCTCCTCGATCGCCTCCGCGGCGCGCTCGTCGAAGCCCCGAGCCTCGTTCGGGTGCCGTCCAACCGCCGCGAACACCTCGTCGCTCGCCTCGGCCGCCGCGACGGCCTCGGCGTTCGAGGCCTCGTCGAGGCCGACGGTGAGGATGCGGCCAACTCCGACGGCCCCGGCCGCGCCGACGAGCTCCTCGTCGGCCGGCTCGCACACCCCGAGGTGGGCGTGTGTGTCGATCACTCGACCTTCGGGAACAGCGGCGGCAGCTTCTCGACCCGCTGGCCGCCGCCGCGGCCGCCGAACGCCGACGGGCCCCGCTCGGTCTCGCCCAGCGCCCCGAGCAGCCTCGCCGCGGTCGACGGAATGTACGGGACGAGCATCAGCGTCACGATGCGGAGGCCTTCGGCGAGGTTGTAGAGGACGCCGTCGAGCTCGGCCGCGGCGCCTTCGTCCTTGGCGAGGTCCCAAGGCCGCTTCTCCTCGACGTAGCGGTTCAGCCGCCGCACCCGCGTCCAGATCCGCTCCAGCGCCTGGGTCAGCTCGGCGCGGTCGAGCAGGCCGGAGACCTCCTCCGCGAGCGCGTCGAGGCCGTCGTCGCCCCCGCCGAGCTCGGCCTCCGGCGGGGCGTCGGGGACGACGCCCTCGTGGTAGCGGTCGATCATCGCCAGCGTGCGGTTGGCGAGGTTGCCGTACTCGTTCGCGAGCTCGGTCTCGTAGCGCGTCTCGAACCCCGGCGCGGAGACCGAGCCGTCGTTGCCGAAGCTGACCTCGCGGAAGCAGTAGTAGCGCAGCGCGTCAGCGCCGAAACGCCCGATCACCTCGTTGGGGTCGAGCACGTTGCCGAGCGACTTCGACATCTTCTTCTCGCCCATCAGCAGGAAGCCGTGGATCACCATCCGCTGGGGCGGCTCGTAGCCGGCAGCCATCAGCAGCGCCGGCCACGTGACGGCGTGGAACTTGAGGATGTCCTTTGCGAGCACGTGGTAGTTCGCGGGCCAGTACTCGTCCGTCAGGTCCTCGCCGTCGCGCGCGAAGCTGAGCGCGGTGACGTAGTTGAGCAGCGCGTCGAACCACACGTACATGCGCTGGCTCGAGTCCCAGGGCAGCTCCATCCCCCATTTCAGCCGCGGGCGCGACAGCGACACGTCCTCGAGCTCGCGGATCAGCGCCAGGGCCTCGTTGGCGCGGAAGTCGGGGATGACGAAGTCCGGCCGCTCCTCGTACAGCCGCAACAGCGGCTCCTTGAACGAGGACAGGCGGAAGAACCAGTTCTCCTCGCGTTCGCGCTCGAGCGGGATCTCGTGGATCAGGCAGGTGTTGCCAGGGCCGAGCTCGCGATCGGTCTTGAAGTCGGCGCAGCGCGGGCAGTACCAGCCCTCGTACACGCCCTCGTAGACGTGGCCGTTGTCGTAGACCCGCTGCATGATCTCGGCGACCTTGGCCTCGTGGCGCGGGTCCGAGGTGCGGATGAAGAAGTCGTTCGTCGCCCCGATGCTCCGCACCATCTGCTCGAACTTCGGCGTGTTGCGGTTGACGAGCTCCTGCGGGGTCAGCCCCTCGCGCTCGGCCGCGACCTCGATCGGCTCCCCATGCTCGTCGGTGCCCGTGAGAAAGAACACGTCCTCCCCGCGCTGGCGCATATGGCGGGCGAGGATGTCGGCTGCGATCGTCGAGTACGCGTGGCCCAGGTGCGGCTCCGCGTTTACATAGTAGATCGGGGTTGTGACGTAGAAGCCCATTCACTGACTGAGGATATGAAGAGGGGGCGCCCCGCCGGGCGCCCCCTCTCCTTACTACGCCCGGGCGATCCCCGGACAGTTCCGTCGAATCAATGACGGTGCTTGTGGTGGTGGTGGTGCTTCTTCTTCGGCTTGCACTTGATCGGGGTCGAGTTGTCGACGCCGTTGATCGCAGGCGCGCCGTTGTAGTACGACCAATCGCTCGTCACCTTGATCTTCTTGCTCTTGCAGCGAGCGGAGATGTAGAAGCGCTTCTTCTTCTTCTTGCCGCTCTTCGCCTTGTACGTCTTGCCGACTGTGGTCTGGAAGTCGACAAGCGTGCAAGCGCCGCCCAGCAGCTGATCGACGGGCACGTGCAGTCGCGTGCCGTACCCGGAGACCGGCGACTTCTCCAGCGTCCCGATGAGCGGGATCGTCGTCAGGTAGGCCCCGGTCGAACCATCAGGGTTCTGCTGGTGGACCACCGACTGGAGGATGATCGTCGGCTTGCCGGCATTCGGCACCCCGTTGAACGCCGTCACCACCGTCGGCGTCACTGACGAAATCGAGGGGTTGGGAACGCAGTTACCGACTGCGGTCCCGGATCCGACGATCGAGTCAGGGCACGCGGCCTTCGCGGAGTCAGTGTCCCCGCTCACCAGGCTCGGGTCGCACTGCGGAAGGCCCTTCGTCGTGAACTTGATGTTCTTGTCGAAGTCGATGTCCGCCGTCTGGGTCTCGGCCGGGAGCGCCTTGACCGCATCGGTCGGACCAAACCCGGACGCGCCGCTCGTAGTCGTGTGAATCGAGAGCTTGACGCTCTTCTTGTACTTCTTCTTGTCCAGCTTCGTCGGGCTGATGCTGGCCGACAGCGACTGGGTGCTGGCGGCGTTGGCGACGCCGGTCAGTCCCAGCGCCAGCGCCAAGGCCAGCGCCCAGACGAAATGTCTGCGCGATTTGCGCATATAGACACACTTCCTTTCCTGTCCCGGGGGGTCGCGGTTGTCTCCGCCCCCCCGGAGTGGGGTCCCCTGCTGGTCCCGTCATAGGGATTCTACTCCCTCAAGAACCCCGCCCGGAGTCGGTAGTTGCGCTGGATCGCTCCGCTAGATCAGGCTTTCCTGGCCCTTCGTGGCTCCGCGCCGGCGCGGCACCCCGGCGGCCTCGGTCAGCGCCGTCTCCACGTCGGCGAGGATCGCTCGCTCCGAGCGCGAGGCGACGATCGGCTCCAAGAGCCCGTCGACGTGGACGTACGTGCGTCGCCCCTCGCCGCGCTCCGCGGACTCGATTGGGACGAGCGCGTAGATCCGGTCGGCGCGGACGAACTTCCCGTATCCGAGCGAAACGAGCCGCGGATCGCGCTTCGGCATCAGTCAATCACCGTCGACGACAAACGATACGCCGCGCGGCGGCGCCGTCCCGGCGCTCCGGTGGCTCAGCTAATCGATCCGGTCGAGCGCGCGGCGGGCTTTCTTCACGCAGCTGGGATCGAACGGCGGCACGGTGACGACGCCGACGACCCCGTGCGCGTCGGTGAGGACCAGGCCCTTGCCGCCGGAGTCGTCCGCTCGGGAGATCTCGTCCTCGTTGTTGAGCAGGTTGCCGTCGACCTGACAGAAGGGATCGCCGCCGATCGCGTACGAGCTGCCCTGCTTCAGGGGCTTGAGGCCGAGCGCATGAATGATCCGCTGGTTGGACACCGACTCCGAGTTGCCGCAGCCGGTGAGCGCGATGGCTCCGCCGAGCACAGCGAGTGCAGCCACGGCGGCGCTGATCGTTCGGATCCCCACGGTACGGCGGGCAGCCTATTTGACAGCGGGCGGTCCCGGCGGGTCCGCCTGCTACCGGCGCGGCTCGCGTCCGGTCAGCGCCCTGTAGAGATCGTTGGCGCGCGTTCCGGTCAGCGCCGCGACGACGCTCGCGGCCGCCCGCGGCCGCGCTCCCGCCTGGACGAGCCGGCGCAGCGCGTCGACCGCCAGCGACATGTCGGGGTCGCTCGCCGGGCCGGCCGCCGGCCCGATGACGAGCACGACCTCGCCGCGAAGCTCGTCCCTGAACCGGCGCGCGAGCTCGGCGAGCGTTCCCCGCACCACCTCCTCGTGCAGCTTCGTGAGCTCGCGGCAGAGCGCCGCCGGCCTGTCCGGCGCGAGCGCGGCCAGGGCCGTCAGCGATTCCGGGAGGCGGCGCGGTGACTCGAACGCGACGACGGTCTCGGGCGAGCCCAGCACCCGCTCGAGCTCGCCCCCGCGCCGCGGAAGCCAGCCCTCGAAGCGCCACTTGTCTGCAGGCAGTCCCGAGGCGACGAGCGCGGCGGTGACGGCCGAGGGGCCGGGCAGCACCTCGATCTCGAGGTCGCGGTCGATGCAGGCGCGGATCAGGCGGTAGCCGGGATCGGAGACCCCCGGCATCCCGGCATCGCTGATCAGGGCCACCCTTGACCCGCGCTCGATCTGCTGCGCGATCTGCCCCGCGCGCTCAGTCTCGTTGTGCTCGTGGTTCGAGACCAGCCGCGGCGCTCGGATCCCCAGCCGCTCGAACAGGCGCCCGGCGCGTCGCGTGTCCTCGCAGGCGACGATGTCCGCCGTCTCGAGCGCGTCGCGGACCCGGGGAGAGAGGTCGTCCAGGTTTCCGATCGGGGTGGGGCAAACGACGAGCTTGCCGGCACCCCTAGTTGCCCCCCGGGCCGGGGCGGGAACGTCGCCGGTTGCCAGCTGGCAGATCGCGAGTGTCGCCGCGCCGATCATCCCGGCGTCGGAGCCGAGCTCTGCGAGGGCCACCGGCGTACGGTTCATCGGCGGCAGGGCGCGGGCGCGAAGCTCCTCGCGGGCGGGCTCGAGCAACAGGTCGCCCGCCGCCGCGACGCCGCCACCGACGACGATCACGTCGGGGTCGAAGGTGTTCGCGAAGCTCGAGAACGCCGTCCCGAGCCGCCGGCCGAGCAGGGCGAGCACCTCGCGGGCCGTCTCGTCCCCGTCGAGCGCGGCGCGGGTTGCGAGTTCGCCCGTGATCCGCTCGCCGCGCGCGAGCGCCCGGCCGAGCGCTGAGGCGGGGGTCCGCTCGGCGGCGTCATGCGCCTCGCGGCTAAGCGCGGTGCCCGAGGCCACCGCCTCGATGCACCCGTGGTTGGGGCAACTCCCCTGGCAGGGCGGGCCGTCGATCTCGACGACGGTGTGGCCGAGCTCGGCCGCCGCTCCGCTCGAGCCCCGGTAGACCTCCCCACCGAGGATCAACCCGCCTCCGATCCCGGTCCCAATCGTCAGCATGACGACGTTGTCCGCACCGCGGGCGGCGCCGAAGCGGTGCTCCGCGAGTGCGGCCGTGTTCGCATCATTGTCTATGAACACGGGCATCCCGACCCGCTCCTGGATCAGATCCCTGATCGGAAGATCGACGATCGGCAGGTTCACGGCGGTGATCGCGACTCCGCGCTCGGCGTCGATCGTGCACGGGATCCCGAGGCCGGCGGCGGCGACGTCGGGGCACGCCTCGCGCGCCTCGTTCAGCTCGAGCTCGAGCGTGTCGAGGAGCTGCTCGGTCGTGAGATCGAACGACACCTCCTTGCGGCGGTGCCGCACGTCGGCCTCCTCGTCGACCACCCCGATCAACATCTTCGTCCCGCCGAGGTCGGCGCCGATCGTCTCGACGCCGCTCAATTGCGAGGGCGGGTGCGGTGCGGGGGCATGCGTCAGTATTACCGACCTCATGGCAGGCGATGGCGACCAGGGGCGGCCCGACCGCCCCGAGTACAACGTCTACCGCTCGCGTCCTGGATTCCTCAGCCGCCTGCGCACTCCGAGCCTCGAAGGGCTCCGGGAGCGCACCAGGCGGCCGAAGTCCGGGGGCGGTCCGCGGTACCGCACGCATAGGACCGGAAGGCGCCCGTGGTGGCACTGGGCCCTGTTCGCGGTCGGCGGCTGGATCCTGATCAGCTTCATCGCCTTCGCGATCTCCTCGGAGCTGCAGAAGTTCAAGCTCCAGGGCTCGGCCGGTGACCAGCTTGGCGGAAACCCGTTCCTGCTCGCGAGCCCGCAGACGATCCTCGTGCTCGGCACCGACATCCGCTCGGCCGACTTCGCCTCGGCCGCGGACACGCAGCCGAAGAGGTGCGTCGACGCCGCGAGCCACGGCCAGGCTCCGCCGAGCGGCTGCCTGCCCTACCGGGCGGACACGATCATGCTGATCCGCGCCGGCGGCGGGACGTTTCGCAAGCTGTCGATCCCCCGCGACACCTACGCCGCGATTCCCGGGGTCGACAGCGAGAAGATCAACGCCGCGTACGCGAACGGCGGCGCCGCGCTCCAGATCAAGACCGTCGAGCAGTTTCTGGGCATCGACATCGACCACGTGGCAATCGTCGACTTCGGGGGCTTCCGCGATTTCATCGACGCCGTCGGCGGGGTGACCGTCAACCTCGACGCGCCGGTGTGCTCGGAGATCTCGGGCGGCTCGGCGAACGGCGGAATCACGCTCAAGCTGCCGAAGGGCGACAACACGCTAGACGGCAACCAGGCGCTGGCGCTGGCGCGAACGCGGGAGAACACGTGCGGGCCGGCCTCCGACCTCGAGCGCGCCAAGTATCAGCAGCTGATCCTGTCGGGGATCAAGGAGCGGCTGACGAGCCCGCTGCGCCTCCCGTACAACTTCATCAAGGGACCGATCATCGGCTGGACCGCCCCGCGGACGATGGTCAGCGACATGGGCGCGTTGACGATGCCCCAGCTCGTGCTCGCGTCGGCGATCGGCGGCGACAGCGGGCCCGGGATCCTGAAGCCGACCGCTCCGGGGCCTCTCGGGAGCCTGCTTGTCCCGCAGACCGAGTGCCAGCAGGCGGTGCAGAAGTTCCTCGGCCACGCCGGGCCGCGGACGCCGCAGTGCTCGCCGGGCGCCTAGTCCCGCGCCCGCCAAAACGAGCGAGCAGGCGACTAGTTGTCCGACTGCGAGCCGGTGGAAGCGGAGGAGGCCGCGGATGACGCGTCGCCGCCCGAGTCCCCCTTGCCCGAGTCCTTCCCCTGCTTCGAGGAGCCCGAGTCCGCGCTCGCGCCGTCCTTCGACCCGGAGCCCGAGCCATCCGATCCGCCGCCGCTCTTCTTCGCGCGCGCGTAGTCGGTCGTGTAGAAGCCCGATCCCTTGAAGTGGACCGCGACGGGCTGGAAGACCCGCTCGACGGGCGCGCCGCACTCCTCGCAGCGCTCGACGGGGTCGTCCGACATGCTCTGGAAGACCTCGAACTCATGCCCGTTGCGGCACCTGTACGCGTAGATCGGCATCTCGACGCCGATTATCGCAGCCGTCCTGCCGACAACCCGCACCCGGGCGCCCGGAATCGCTTAGCTTCCGAGCATGGCGGGTAGTCACCAACGCACAGTGGGGAGACATCGATTGCAGGTCCAACATCGTCCGCTCCTGATCGCCTCGTTGTCCGCCGTCGCCGCGGTGTTCCTCGTCATGCCGGCGGGCGCCGGCGCCCTCGGGCTCCAGAACCTCGCTGCGGCGCCGACGGACACCCAGGCCGGCGCCCACAGCGATTTCAACGTCCACGTCGAGTTCAGCTCACCCGGCGATCACGTCCAGGACATGACCATCCACCTCCCCGCGGGCCTGGTCGGCAACCCGACGGTCGCGCCCCTGTGCACGCCGGCCGAGCTTCAGGGTGACAGCTGCCCGGTGGCCAGCCGCGTCGGGGGAGTCTCGAGCGTCGCGACCGCTGATGTCCCCGTCCTCGGCACCGTCCCGCTGACCGTGCCCGGCGACCTCTACAACCTCGAGCCCCAGCCGGGGGAGCCGGCTCGGTTCGGAATCATCCTGAGGCCCACCGGCGCCGGGCTACTGATCAACAAGATCGTCCTCCAATCCAGCGTCGAGCTTCGCCATAGCGACTTCGGGCTCGACACTGTGATCAACAACATCCCCGATGCCGCAACCGTCGACGTACTCGGCCTGGGCCTTTTCAACCTCGACGTTCCGATCAGCATCCAATCGATGGATGTGTCTCTCTCGGGCATGGTCAACGGCAAGGGCTTCATGCGCAGCCCGACGTCGTGCAACCTCGCGACGACCAACTTCGACGCCGACTCGCACGCGTCCCCGGGGACGACGGTAAGCGGATCGGCATCGTTCACGCCGACCGGCTGCGACAAGCTCCCGTTCCACCCCGCGCTCGGCGCCCATCTCGGCGCCCCCGGACAGACCGGTCCCGGGACAAAGACCCCGGCGACGACCGTGATCAGCCAGGACGAGAGCGAGGCGGGGCTGAAGCGCGCCCAGGTCGACATCCCGCCGAAGATCGGGACCGACACCTCGCTGTTCAACACGACCTGCGCGCCCGCCCTGTTCCAGGCCGGGAGCTGCCCAACCGGGTCGATCATCGGCGACGCCAGCGCGACCTCGCCCCTGCTCATCCAAGCGCTCACGGGACCGGTGGCGCTCGTCGGAACCCCGGGCGGAGGAATCCCGCAGGTCGGGCTTGACCTCCGCGGACCGCTGGCGCTGAAGCTGCTCGGATCGGTCAACGGGGCGCCGCCGGGGATCGTCTTCGACGGGCTTCCCGACATCCCGATCTCGACCTTTGCACTCCACTTCAACCCCGGGCTGCTGATCGCGACGACCGACCTCTGCGTCCCGCCCGCTCCCTCTTTCCACTCCGACTTCACCGGCCACAACGGCGCCCACACCTCGGGCGACACCGAGGCCGTGATCGACGGATGCGCCAAGAAGGGCGAGCCGACGCTGGCGCTGAAGCTGTCGAAGAAGCGCTCGACGCACCCGAAGCTGAAGCTGAAGGCGGCGGCAGGGATCAACAAGATCGGCAAGCTCAACCTCAAGATCCCGAAGCCGCTCAAGTTCGCCCGCGGGAAGAGGTTCAAGCGCGGCGCGCGCGTGATCGGCGACGGCGCGAAGCTTCCGCGCTCCGACGTCAAGCACACGAAGCGCACCCTGACCGTGTCGAGCGGCAACGGTTCCCAGGCACTCGCGACGCGGGTCGTCAAGGGCGCGCTGCGCCGGACCGGCCGCTATAAGAAGTCGAAGCTGACCTTCCCGGCGAAGATCGCCGACGCGAGCGGGCACAGCGCCTCGTTCAAGTTCAAGGTCAGGGTCAGGCACTAGCCGCCGGGCCCGTGGCCGCGCCCCGCGGCCGTCGCCGCGGAGCGATTGCTTAGGCTCTCTCCGATGGAGGCCGAAAGCCCACCGCAGGCGCAGGACGAGGTCCGGCTCGACGAGATCGTGGCGCTGTGCAAGCGCCGGGGGTTCATCTTCCCGTCGTCGGAGATCTACGGCGGCGTCGGCTCGACCTACGACTACGGCCACTACGGGGTGCTGCTGAAGAACAACGTCAAGGACGAGTGGTGGCGGGCAATGCTGCGCGACCGCGATGACATCGTCGCCCTCGACTCGGCGATCATCCAGAACCCGCGCGTCTGGGAGGCCTCGGGCCACCTCGAGGGGTTCACCGACCCGATGGTCGACTGCCGCACCTGCGGGCTGCGGTTCCGCGCCGACAAGCTCGAGGATGCGGAGTGCGGGCGCAAGCCCTCGAAGCACCCCGGTGAGGCCGACGAGTGCGACCTCACCGACGCGCGCCAGTTCAACCTCATGTTCGAGACCCACGTCGGGCCGGTGCTGGACTCCGGGTCGGTCGCCTACCTGCGGCCGGAGACCGCCCAGGGCATCTTCATCAACTTCAAGAACGTGCTCCAGTTCGCGCGCCGCAAGCCCCCGTTCGGGATCGCCCAGATCGGAAAGTCGTTCCGGAACGAGATCACTCCCGGCAACTTCATCTTCCGCACGCGCGAGTTCGAGCAGATGGAGATGGAGTTCTTCGTCCCTCCCGAGCAGGCCGGCGAGTGGCACCGCCGCTGGCTCGACGAGCGGATGCGCTGGTACACCGAGCTCGGCATCCGCTCCGATCACCTTCGGCTTCGCGAGCACGACGCCGACGAGCTCTCCCACTACTCGAGCGCGACCTCCGACATCGAGTACGTGTTCCCGATGGGCTGGTCGGAGCTCGAGGGGATCGCGAACCGCGGCGACTTCGACCTTCGCCAGCACGCCGAGCACTCCGGCGAGAAGCTCGAGTACTTCGACCAGGAGCGCGGCGAGGCGTACGTGCCGCACGTGATCGAGCCCGCCGCAGGCGTCGACCGCGCAATGCTCGCGTTCATCGTCGACGCCTACGACACCGAGGAGGTCGAGGGACGAAAGCGCACCGTGCTGCGACTGCATCCCCGGCTGGCCCCGGTGAAGGTCGCCGTGCTGCCGCTGGTCTCGAAGGCGGGGATGCCGGAGCGGGCGCGCGAGATCTTCGAGGAGATCCGCCGCCGGCTTCCGGCCGAGTACGACGAGGGCGGCTCGATCGGCAGGCGCTACCGGCGCCAGGACGAGATCGGGACGCCGTGGGGCGTCACCGTCGACGGCCAGACCGCGGAGGACGACACGGTCACCCTCCGCGACCGCGACACGCTCGACCAGAGCCGGATCGCCATCGCCGAGCTCGCCGGCGAGCTCGCCTCCCGCCTCGACGCCCCCTGGACCAGCCCAAAACTCAGCGAACCCCGCAGCTAGCTGACCGCGCCGCGGCGGACGCGAGAGCGAGCGAGCGCGGCTTCCAATGACCGTTAGCGCGAGCGAGCGGAAGCGGAGTACGCGGCGCGTTTTATTCGGAGCATTCAGCGAGTGTGATGGTTGTCACTGGCTGGCTGGCCAGTCCTCGTCTAAGCTCCGCCCGCGGGGAGCCACACCGCTCAGGAGGTTGCGCGCAGATGACCGAGCTGGCCACCGATTCCGTTTCCTACCAGGACCTCTACCGCCGCTGGGAGGAGGGGAACTGGAAGGCCACCGCGATCGACTTCTCCGAGGATCGCAACGGCTGGGAGGCGCTGTCGGAGATCCAGCGCCGCAGCGCGCTGTGGACCTACTCGATGTTCTTCTACGGCGAGGACTCGGTCGCCGAAAACCTCTCCCCCTACATCGACGCCGCGCCGCGCGAGGAGCAGAAGCACTTCCTCGCCACCCAGCAGGTCGACGAGGCGCGCCACGCGGTCTTCTTCGCGCGGTTCTTCAACGAGGTGATCGGGGCGGGGGACAGCTATGCGGCCGGCCTCGCGTACACCCAGCCGCAGCTCAACTGGTGCTACCGCAGGGTCTTCGGGCGCCTCGACCGGATGGCCGACGAGCTCCGCAAGGACCGCTCGCTGCCGAAGTTCGCGCAGGCGATAGCCCTCTACCACATGGTCGTCGAGGCGACGCTCGCACAGCCGGGGCAGCACTTCATCGAGGACTTCTTCATCAAGCAAGGAACGATGCCCGGCTTCAGCGAGGGGATGCGGAACGTCTCTCGCGACGAGCAGCGCCACATCGGCTTCGGCGTCAAGGTGCTCTCGGAGCTGTTCGCGGAGTCCGACGAATGCAAGCAGGCGGTCGTCGAGCTGCTGCGCGAGGTCCTGCGCTACTCGACCGGCGTCTTCGTCCCCCCGAACTGGGACCGGCGCTACACCGAGGAGTACGGGTTCACGCTCGAGGACATCTACAGCTGGGGCTTCCGCTCGATCCAGGCGAAGTGGCGGGCGACCGGCTACCCGATTGAGGCGATGCCGCCCGACCTGTTCCCGCTTGACTGGTCGCTGACGCCGGAGGAGCGCACCGAGAAGGTCGTGACGCTGATGGAGGCCGGGATCCTCGGCGCGCCCAACGGCACGCCCGACTCCTCACCGGAGGTCCAGAGGCTGTTCTTCGAGACCGTCGAGCGCTCGGTCGACCACGGTGCCCTCAACGGGCGCCCGCTGACGATCCAGTGGCGGTTCAGCGACGCCCCGCCGTGGTACCTGCGGATCGACAACGGCTCGACCCGCACCGAGCAGGGCGAGGCCGGCGACGCCGACCTCACGCTCGAGACGAGCTGGGCCGACTGGATCGCCGTCAGCTCGCAGCGCGCGGACCCGCGCAGGCTGATGCTCCGCGGCCGAATCCGCCCCCGCGGCTCGCTGCGCCAGCTTTTTCGCTTGCCGAAGATCTTCCCGGGCTAGGGAGGAGACGGGCCCGCCCGCCGCAGGCGCGGGAGCGAGCGAGCAAGGCTTCCAGTCATGCGACTGCGAGCGAGCGCGAGCAGAGTACGCGGGCGGAAAAATAAGAGAGGGCGCCCAAATCCTTTGGGCGCCCTCTCCACAGAGTTCAGGCCGTCCTGGCCCTAGATCAATCGTCTGGCTACTTCTTCGGCTTGCACGGAACGTTCACCGAGATGTCATTCACCGGCGGCGCACCGTTGTAGTAGGTCCAGTCGCTGGTGACCTTCAGGCCCTTCTTCTTGCTCTTACAGCGAGCGGAGACGTAGAAGCGCTTCTTCGACTTCTTGCCGCTCTTGGCCTTGTACGTCGTGCCGACCGTCGTCTGGAAGTCGACGAGCGTGCAGGCGCCGCCGAGGAGCTGGTCCACGGGGACATCCAGTCGCTTGCCATATCCGGACTTCGGCGACTTGATCAGCGTCCCGATGAGCGGGATCGTCGTCAGGTACGGACCCATCGAGCCGTCCGGGTTCTGCTGGTGGACGGCCGAATGGAGAATCAGCGTCGGATTGCCGTTGTTGGGGACACCGTTGAACGCGGTGACCACCGTCGGCGTAACCGACGAGATCGACGGGTTGGGAACGCAGTTACCTTCAGCGGTTCCGGTTCCGACGATCGAGTCGGGGCACGCCGCCTTCGCGGCATCCGTGTCACCTTGAACCTGGCTCACGTCGCACTGCGGGAGGCCCTTCGACGTGAACTTGATGTTCTTGTCGAAATCGATGTCCGCCGTCTGGGTCTCGGCCGGGAGGGCCTTCACTCCATCAGTCGGACCGAATCCGGACGCACCAGTCGTCGACGTGTGAACGAAGAGCTTGACGCTCTTCTTGAACTTCTTCTTGTCCAGCTTCTTTGGACTTACGCTCGCGTCAATGTGCTGTTCACTGGCCGCGCTCGCGACGCTCGTTACACCGAGCGCCAGCACGGCCGCCAGCATCCACACGAGATGCTTGCGCATACAACTCTCCTTTCTCATGGCAGCACACATGGCCCATGCCACGTCGCCATCGTGAGAACTATCTCTCTCCCTATCGGACATCCGATACGGATCCTCAGGAAGTCAAACACCGCTAGCTTCGCATAGTTGCGTGCGTGGAGCCCGATTCGGAAGCTACGGGAGAGCGCGAACGTGCAGGTATTGGGTGAACTCGGGGAACATCCCAATCGACTGCTGCGGACCCTGGAGCTTGCACGGCGGAGCCGAGACGTTGTTGGAGTCGAGGTTGTCGTTGAACGCGAACTTCTTCAGGCGGTCGAAGAAGTCGGTGGCGTCGGGGACGCTCCCGCCGAAGCGGCTGTTGAAGGCCGGGTTGGTCGGAGAGGTCGGGTCGAGCAGGGCCTGGATCCCGCTCGTGCACTGCCCGGTCTGGAACGACTCGAGCCCGTTGGGAAGGTTGTTGTATCCGCCCGCCGAGACGTACGGATTCGGACGGTTGACCTTGAGCCGGTTCGGATAGGCAGCGAGCGAGTCGGGCTCGATCGGGCTCGTCGTGCGCAGGTACTTAACCAGCCCTGAAACCCCGGTCACGGCGCCGCCGCCGTTGACGGCCGCCGACGCGTTGCCGAGGAACGCCGTGATCTCCTGCTGGTAGTCGCCCAGCACCTGGACGATCGGCGTCAGCTGGTTGAGGTATGAGGGGAGCCGAGCGAGCAGCGGCGGGAGGTTGTCGCCGAGCAGCTTGCGCAGCGCGCCGAACCCGCTCTTCGCGTGCGCGATCACCGGCTTCAGGCCCTTGAACAGCCCGCGCAGCTCGGGCGCGAGCTTGCCGAGCTTGACCAGCGTCGGGCTGAGCTGGCGGGCCGCCGGACGCAGCTGGGTGATCAGCGGGTTCGTCGTCCTCGAGAAGGTCTGGAGGCGATTCAGCGTCAGACGCGACTCGTCGAGAAAGGTCGGGAAGGCGATGAACGCGTTCTGAAGGTCGCGGTTCCGCGCCGCGGTCGTCGTGAACACGGTGTTCGAGTTGCGGATCAGGCCCTGGAGCTGGCCCTGGCGCTCGCTCAGCGCCTGGAAGACCTCACCGGTGTTCTTGACGAGCTGCCGCGTCGCGAGCCGCTGGCTGTCGAGGATCTGCAGGGTCCGGTTCGCCGAATTCGAGAACGGCGCCAGGTCACCGAACGCTGCGTTGAGGTCGGCTCCGCGGCCGCGGAACGCGACGGCCGCGCCCTGCATCCATTGCTGGAACGCCGCTCTCGTCTTCGCGTCGAAGGTGCGGAAGATCTCGTCGAGCTGCACCGCCTTGGAGACGTTCGTTGACGCCAGCGTCCCTCCCTCGGGGATCTTGGGGCCGTTGCGGTTCCCGAGCGTGAGCTCGACGTAGGTCTCGCCGAGCAGCGTCTTCTGGCGCAGGATCGCCTTCGTGTTCTCCGGAAGCGGCGCGTACTTCGAGTTGATCTCGATTGTCGTGTCGGCATCACCGGCGTTGTTGAGGTTGATCGACTTCACCTTCCCGATCGAGACGCCCGATGCCCGCACGTCGGACTCGACGGCGAGCTGGGTCGCCTCCTGGAACGGGACGTGGATCCGGTAGCCCTCGGGCTTCAGCGGCGTCGGGCCCCCGAACGCGAGCCACAGGAACAGCAGCAGGCCGAAGCACGAGAGCGCGAACGCAACCGCGATCAGGAGCTGGATCGGCGTAGGTGGGCGGGTCTCCATCAGGCGCAGCCCGGGATGTCGCTGGACTTGGTCACGTTGGTCATCTGCTGGAGGGTCTTAAGGAACGGGCGCGTGCTCGAGAGGCTCTCGGCGAACGCCGCCGTGCCGCAGTCCTGGAGGATGATTCCGCGGCGCAGCGGGCCGTTCGCGTCCTGGGTCGCGAACAGGGCGTTGACGTCGTGGTTCAGCCACGCAGCCCAGAACGCGAAGCTCTCCTGCGCGCTCCCCGGCGGGTTGTAGCCGAGCTCGTTGAGCCCGTAGTTGAGGTTGGTGAACGTCTTGTTCAGGCCCTTGGTCGTCTGCTTCAGCGGTCCGGAGGCCTGCTTGAGGTGCTTGAACGTGGTCTGAGTGGTGCGCGTGAACGGCCTGATCTGGTTCTTGATCGGCCCCTTCGTCTTGCGGAAGAACGGCCGCGTCGCGCGCAGCGCCGGGGCCAGCGCCCGCGCGGACGGCCGCAGGTCACGGAGCGCCGGGGTCGAGGTCAGCGCGAGCTGGTTTGCGCTCGTCAGCGCCCCGCGCGTCGCCTGCAGCGTGCTCGGGAACTCGCGCAGCGCAGCGCGGATCGACGCCTCCTGGTGCGCGAACGCCCCGAGCACGGCGTTCGAGGAGTCGACGAACTGCGCGAGCTGGGTGTCGCTCGAGCCCAGCGTCTGGCTGACGAGGCGGAAGTTGTGGATCACGCGGGCGATGTTCGTCCGCCGCTGTGCGAGCAACGTGTTGATCTTCGCGATGTCGCGCGCGGTCGGATCGAGGCGGCGCAACGTGGCCGAGAGCTTGAGCCCGTTCTTGCCCAATCCCTCGCCGCCGCCGGCGAGCAGCAGGCGCAGGTAGTCGCGGGTGTCGGCGTCGAGCGTGGCGAGGATCTGGTCGGGGTTGACGTTCGGGGCGGTCTGCGAGAGCGGGATCGTCGAGCCCTCCTTGACCTCGCCCTTGCCGTGCCCCGGGTCCATCTCGATGACCATGTCCTGGAGGCCGGTCTTCGGACGCAGCAGCAGCGTCGCGTCGGGATGGATCAGGTCCTTGTACTGGTTGTCGACCTCCATCGTCACGACCGCGGTGTTGTTCTCGAGCGTCACGTTCGAGACCTCGCCGACCTTGATCCCGGCGATGTCGACCGTCTGCCCCTGGCCCGGTGTAACCGCCTGGGCGGAGGTGAACTGGCCCTTGAGCTCGAACTGGTGCGTTCCGATGCCCGGGAGCCATGAGGGGAAGGTCGCGCCCTGCCGGACCAGGATCACGGTCACGGTCGCGAGCGCGAGCAGGACGAGCGCGATGATCGCGATGAAGTCGCGGAGGTTCTCGCGGATCGCGCGCGTCACGGAGCGAGGCCTCCCTGCGACGGCGGGATCACCGGCGCCGCGCCGTTGACGTCGGGGACCGCGTTCGTCTCGCAGTTGACGTCGGGGCGGTACGGCGGCTCGCCGCCGTTGATCCCCGGTCGCACACCGAGCGGGGTGACGACGTTGTTGCCCCACACCGCCGTGTTCGGGACGGGGGCGCCCTTCTGCGTCATGTGGACTTGTACCGGGCCGCCTCCCGTCTGGAAGCGGACGAACGACCCGTTGCCGTCGAAGCCCTGGCTCTCCCCGGCCTGGTCCGCGGCCCCGTAGAAGAACTCGCGGAAGTTCGGCTGGCCGGTGCTGAACGGATACGCCCCGCCGGCGTTGTCGACGACGATGTTCCCGGTCGGCTCGATCACGTCGCTGAAGCAGTTCGCCGTCAGCTCGGTCTGCGGGAGCAGTGACAGCGACAGGTGCGTCGTCTGCGCCAGCTTTGGCGTCGACTTCTCGAGCTTCGAGGCGATCCCCGCGAGCTCGTTCTTGCGCAGCAGCTTCCGCGTCTGGTGCAGCCACGGCTCGGCGGCGTTGATCGTCGACGGGAGCTGGGCGATCCCCGGACGGATCTCGCGCGCGTACGCCCGCAGCTGCGGGAACGACTGGTTCGTGTGCAGGAGCGACGGCCGCGCGATCTCCAGAGTCGGCGCGAGCTCCTTCACCGTCTGCGAGAGGTTGTTCGACTCCGAGGCGAGCGCGCCGGTGAAGGTGTTGAAGTTCGTGATCAGGTCCTTGAGCTGGGCCTCGCGGCTGAGCAGCCGCCCGAACACGCGGCGCTGCGCCGCGATCAACCCCGAGAGGTCGTGCGGCTGGGTGCCGAGCAGAGCCTCGTTGACGATCGACGAGTTCTTGCCGGCAGCGGCGCCGTGGTTGAACGACTGCGCTATCGCCTCGCCTCCGCTGAGGCCGTGGACGTCCTGATCCTGGCCCTTGTCCTCGGTCTGCGTGGGATGGTGGTTGAGGCCGGTCCCGAGCCCGTTGAGGAAGTCCTTGAGGTTCTGCCGGTCCTTGCCCTGGAGGCTGGTCAGGACCTGGTCGAGCTGGACGGCCGTTGCCGTGCGCGTGACCGGGATCGTGCCGCCGTTCCCGAGCTCGGGCGAGCTCGGGCTGCCCGGGTGGAGGTCGAGGAAGAAGTTGCCCTCGAGGAACAGCCGCGGCCTGATGTTCACCTGCGCGTCCTGGTGGATCGGCTGGCCCTCGTCGTCGACCGTGAACGTCACGTCGGCGTCGTTGCCCTTCCTGCTCACCCCGGTGACCTTGCCGACGTTGACTCCGGCGATCCGGACGGGGGAGTCGACGCGCAGCGTGGCGGCGTTCTGGAACACGGCGTGGATCTCGTAGCTCGGCCCCGTGAACGGGAGCTGCTTCGTGTACGCGAGGACGCTGAGCACGGCGATGATCACCGCCGCGATCACGCCGACCGTGAACGAGCTCATCCCGGCGTGGCCGCGGTGCCAGATGCGCTCGTCGTATTCCTGCTTCGGTGCCATCGCTACGGTCCCTTGAGCTGCTGCTTGGTCTGGTCCTCGGTCTCGATCCCCTGGTTGCCGGGGACGTTCCCGATCACCTGCTTGCCCGCCGAGTAGGTCTCGTTGCCGGCCTCGCACTCAACGGGGTCCTGGCCCGGCGACGCGGTGTTCGGATACGGGTTCGCGTGCAGGAAGTTGCCCGCGGTGCTGTCCCCTCCGCCGTTCGCCGGCGCCGACGACGGGCTGCCCTCGTTGTTCGGCCCCTTCGGCGTGTCGAAGACGATGAACCGCTGCCACGTCCCGTAGCCGTCGCCCTGGCTGAACAGGCTGGCGCTGTTGCGGAACAGCAGCGTCGCGTAGTTGCAGACGCTCTGGGCCGGCCCGATGAACTTCACCGCCGGGGTCAGCTGGTCTGTGAGGTCGTTGAGCGAGGTGAGCCCGTTGCGCACGTCGGAGTCGTTGTTGAACGCCTCGAGCGCCTTCGAGGTCGGCGGTAGCTGCTTGTTCAGCTTCGGCGAGCTCTTCAGCACCGGGATCCCGATCGTCTGCGCGCTCGCCAACGCCGGGAACGCCGTCTTCGCAGCCTCGGCGCCGGGTCGCAGGTCGGCGAACAGGCCCGCCGTGTTGGCGAGGAACGGGCGGATGTGCGGGGTCGTCCGGATCGTCGCTTCCTCGGTGGCCGGCCCCTTCACGATCGTCTGCTGGATGAACGGCCGCGCAACGCGGGCGAAGGCGCCGAACGTGGTGTCGAGGCTTACGAACAGGTGCGCCTGCGTCTCGGCCACCGGCGCCACCTCCGCCGCGGTGTCGCGCAGCGAGGTGAAGAGCCGCGCCAGGCCCGTCCTCGGGTTGGCGAGGTCCCGGGTCACACGCTCGAGCGGCGGGAGCAGGAGCCGGAAGTTTCCGAGCGCCTCGTTGATGTCGGGGCCGCGGCCCGCGATCGCGGTCCCGAACTCGGTCAGGTTGCGGCGCACCGCGAGCCGGGTCGGCTCGTTGAACGTGTTCAGGATCTGATCGAGCTCGACCGGCTCCGGGTGCGCGTGCGAGAGCGGGATCGTCCCGCCCTGCGGGATCCCCTTCGACGAGCTCCCCTTGGTGATCTGGAGGTACTTGAGCCCGAGCGCCGAGCGCGCGCGCACGACCACGGTCGAGTTGGTCGGGATCGGCTCGGCGGACTTGTCGAGCTTCAGGTTCAGCGTCGCGCTCGTCGTCCCGTCGTCGTGCTGAACGGGGTCGATCGACTCGACGAGCCCGACGCGGACGCCGCCGATCCGGACCTCGTTGCCGGGCACCAGCGTGTCGGCGTTCGGGACGTCGACCGAGATCCGGTACGTGGGGACGAACGGGAGGCCGCTGTTCGCGTTGTAGGCCAGGAACACGGCGAGGACGACGATCAGCACGGTCAGCGCGCCGACCATCACCGGGTTTGAGGCGAGTGTCACTCCCCGGCCCCTCATCGGTTCCCCAACAGGAAGTTGAACAGCGGCGCCGTGCGGCGGGTCCCCGCGTCCGGCGTGCCGCCCCCCGGTGGGTTTGGGCTACCGGGGATCGTCGGGCTGGTCGGCAGCGGCGGGCCCTGCTCCTGCGGGCGGGACTCGCCGGGCTTCTGGGTCGGCAGCTTCTTCGGCTTCTTCGTCTTCACGGGCTTCTTCGGGGGCGGCGTCGCCGGGATCTTCAGCGCCGCGGCCGCGCTCGACGCGATCTTGTGGACCCAGTTCGCCGAGCAACCGGCGGTCGGAGCGGTCGTGTAGTCGTTGCAGTTCGACTTCACGAGGTCGGCGCGCAGCAGATTCCCGAAGCTGTCGAACTGGTTCGTCGCCGCAGTCGCGTAGAAGAAGAAGTCCATCAGCCGCTCGAAGCCCTTCGTCTCCTTGAAGCTGACGAGGACCTTCCCGAGCTCCTTCGCCCCACCCTTGGCCGACTTCGCGAGGTCGCGGGTCTGGCGGATCACCGGGTCGGAGTTCTTGAGCGGTGTCGCCGACTGCTCGGTTGCGTTGCCGAGGCTCTTCAGCGACTTCGTCGCCGCACGGGCGAACGGGGCGAGCTTGATCGTCGCCTTGTTGATCGACGGCGCGACGGAGCCGAAGTCCCCGACCACCGGAGTCGCCTGGTCGGCGAGGTTCTTGAGCTGGACCATCGTCGGGCGCAGCTGGCGCAGCGTCTCGGGGAGCCTGTGAATTCCCGCCTCGAGCGCGGCGCGCTTCTCCGCGGTTGCCTGCCCGGCCTGGTTGGCGTTGTTGATGAAGCCCTGAATGTGGGCGCGCTCGCGCGCCAGGGGCGCGAGATCGGTGTCGGAGTCCTTCGCGAGCTGCGCCAGGGTCCGGTTCTCCCCGGCGAGGATGTGGAGGACCCGGTCGGTCTGCTGCAGCGCCGGGTCGGCGCGCCGGACGATCGCATCGAGGTCCTTGCCGCGGGCCGCGAGGCCGGCGCCGAGGTCGTTGAGGATGAGCCGGAATCGCTCGGCGTAGGGCTGGCGCTGGATGTTGTTGACGAGGTCGATGTCGACGGCCTTGCCGTTGTTCTCGAGCGGCAGCAGGCGCTCGCCGGCGCCCGCCTGGCCGGACTGGATCGTCTTCAGCGGCGGCGAGGGGTTCGAGCCCGGTGCGTGCTGCTGGGTCGGGTTGCACTCGACATACTTCTCGCCGAGCAGCGACTGCGGACGGATCAGGCAGCTGGCGTCCTGGCGGAAGTCCTGGAATGCGGGGTCGGTGATCTCAAGCGTTACCACGGCCTTGCCCGGGATCGCCTTGCCGCCGCCGGTGACGACGTTTCCCGGCTCCGAGATCCCGACCGACTTCACGGAGCCGACGTTCGCGCCGGCGACGCGGACGTTCTCGCCGGGGACGATGAAGGCGCCGTTGTCGAAGATCGCCCGGACCAGGTACGGGCCGCCGTCGCCGCCGGATGCGGGGCCGGCGAGGAGCAGGCCGACGCCGGCGAAGATCAGACAGGCGATGATGATCGAGCGCCTCATGAAAAACACCCACCTGCCTGTCGCGGCGACAACGCGGCCACGCAGTTGTCTCCGCCAATCGCCCTCGTGTCGCCGCGCACCATCACTGCTACGGCCCCGGCGGGACGTTCGCGGGATTGCACTGACCGGCGAGGTTGCCGTCGTCGAGGAACGGGTTCGAGCCGGAGATCGGCTGGGTCGCCGCGCCCGGGCAGCGGGTGGAGATCTGGAAGTCGAGGCCGGCGAACTGCTGGCTCTCGGGGATCGGGGTCAGCGTGCAGGTGCCGGCGACCGGCGTGCACTTGAACAGGTTCGAGTTCGCGGCGTTGACGCGCGCGTAGTGCCCGTTGCCGTCGTAGAACGAGGTCACCTCGCCGAACTTCGCCAGCCAGCCGACCAGGTCGGGGGAGTACGGCCGGATGAACTGGACCTCGTCCTGGGTCTGGTTGAGGGCGTTGATCGACGCCGGCACCGAGCGGTTGGCCTTCTTGTGGACCGAGGGAAGCTCCTTCAGCGTCGAGGCGAGGTCGTTGTGCTTGCCGCTGCGCCTGACCGTCAGGCGCAGGTTCTTGAACACGGGAACCGACCTGCTGACGACCGGGCGCAGGTCGCGCAGGAACGGCGCCAGGTTCCGCGTCGCCGGCTTCGCGGTGCGGACGAGCGGGTCGAGGTCGTCGAGCGTCGCGCGGAGGTTGACGAAGGTCGTGTTCGCCTGGCGCAGCGTCCCGGGGAGGGCGCGCAGCGATCGGTCGAGCGCCGTGTTCTGCTGCGCGATGGCGCCGAGCGACTGGTTCGCGTTCGAGGTCAGGGCGGAGAGGTCGTTGCGGCGCTCGGCGATCCCGGTGACGACCTTCGAGCTGTCGAGCAGGAATTGAGTGAAGACCGGCTGGTCGCGGGTCAGCTCGTCGAGCACCCTCTGCGTCGACGAGAGCCCCGGGGCGATGTATTTGTAGGTCTTGTTCGCGGCCACGTTGTCACCGGAGTAGATCGCCGCGAAACCCTGGATCACGTTCTTGAGCGAGTTCCGGGTCTTGCCGTTGAAGGTGTTGAACAGCTGGTCGAGGTCGACCGGGGTCGTCGTGTCGGTCTGGGTGATGACCTGGTCGTCCGGGAGCGCGGGGTTGTTGTCGGGCCCCGGCGTGATCGAGACGTAGCGGTTGGCGATCCCGGACAGCGACGCCCAGCGGATCACCGCCGTCGTCCCCTCATGCAGGGACTCATCGGTGGAGATCGTCACCTCGGCCTGGTTGTCGTTGGTCAGCGTGATGTCCTCGACGCTTCCGATCGGCTGACCGCCGACGAGGACCTGGTTCCCCTTCACGAGCTGGCCGCCGGTCTGGAACAGCAGCCGGTAGGTGTGGCCGCCGCCGCCTCCGAAGAGGATCAGGCCGACGAGCAGGACCGCGACGAGCAGCGCGCCGATCCCGGCGATGCGCGCCGGAGTGCTGGCCCCCGTCACGCTCGCCCTGCCGGCTCCCTCCGAACCGCGCCCTGGGGTCACGCGACCGCCGATCCCGGCTCCGGGGGCCGCGCGTCAAGCAATCCGAGCCCCCGACCCTGTGCGCGATCCTTGCGCGGCCGGGGGCTCGGTGATCCGGTCTTGGTGGCTATCGGAGGAAAGTGATGCGTGGGCGGGGAGGGCGGCGGGCGATGAGGCTGGCTCAATCCGCGGCGTGCGTGCGCCGTCCCGCGGCAACTGCCAGTCCTCTCCATCTCCGCCACCGTACTCAGACCCGGATCAACAGATCGTTATGTGAATCGACATCCGCTCCTCTGATCTTTAGCCCGAAGGCTGGAGGCCGCGCTCCAAACGACCGGACCACGACGCCCCTCCCCAGGGCGTGACCCGGAAATCTATGCTCATCGGCGGTCGTCCGTCCAGTCGCCCGACCCCGAAACCTAAAGAGGCCCCGGCGGGGCGTCCGCCGGGGCCTCCAAAGCCCTGCTGTCTCAGCGCCCAAATAAGGCCGGGCGCGGGCTTACGGCGAGAACTTCTTCGCCTTGTTCGGCGCCTTGTCGATCACGCCGGCGCCGTACTCGCCCTCGGTGTAGACGAACTGCCACTTGAGCTTGCTCGGGTTCCCGATCGAGTCCCGGCTGAACACGTACTTGAAACCCTTGCTGCCGGAGGTCCCGACCCGCTCGGCCGGAGTCACCTCGTTCGTGTTGCAGTTCGCGACCGCGGGATCGCCGTTGACCGGACCGATCCGGAAGTCGCAGCCCTTGCTGCCGTGCGGGTTGATGAGCAGGAAGGGGAGCGACTTGCTCGCGGCCTTGCCCTTCACCTTGGCGGTGAACTTGAGGTCGCTGCCGCTCGTGCGTGCGGATGCCTTCACGAAGTCGAACGACTTGCCGCAGCACTTGTTGTCGCCCTTCGGATCCTTGAACGAGTCGCCCTTGGCGATCGCGAGTGCCGCAATCCCTGCGGAGAGCGCGGCGGCCGCAGTCAGAACAAGCATGAACCTCTTCATGTCGTCGTGCCTCCTATGGGAGTAGAGCCGGACCTCGCGATTCCCCGCCTTGTCGACGTCAAGGTCCCGACCGGTTTCCGTTCCAGCACGGCTCCCTGCCGGAGCCGCGAACGGGTGACTGTAGCGATCCCGAGGGCGGCGCGCGCAGCCAGATCCGCTGCCAGCGGCGAGGTTGGACGCACGAACGGCTCGAGCGGCGGCCGCGACCGGTTCCGGGGCCGGGTACACGCTAAAGCTCAACCTGAGCTTTAGTATGCACCGGCCCGACTCTCGAGCAGGACTTGAGGCCTACGCGATGAAGAACGCAACCAGGCTCATCATCAGCGCGTAGAAGACGATCGCCTCGGTGAGCGCGAATCCGAGCCACATGATGCTCTGGATCTCGCCTCGCATCTCCGGCTGCCTGGTTACGGACTCGATCGTCTTGCCGAAGATGTAGCCGACGCCGACTCCGGGGCCGATCGCCCCGAACCCGGTCCCGAGGCCGAGCGCGATCGCCTTCGCGGCGTCGACGCTCGAGCTCGATGCGGCTGCGATTGGAATCGATGCGTCCATTTCCCCTCCTTTGGACGGGAACGCGGGCCCCGCTGAACGCGGCCCGCCGTGCATCGATCGTAGCCGGGTGCGGGAGCGGCGTGCGTGAGATCGCTCACGACTCGCCCCGCAGCGTCATACTCGGCGCTAGTCGGTGAGCAGGTAGCGCGCGGTCGCGATCCCGGCCTCGAGCACGGCCGAGTGCTCGCGGTCGGGGTCGCTGAGCACCTGGAGCGCGAACCCGTCCGCGATCGCGAACAGGTAGCCGACGACGGCGTCGGCCTCGAAGCGCAGCGACACCACGCCCTCGCCCTGCTTCGAGCGCAGGATCTCGGAGACGTGGTCGCGCGTGCGCCTGAACAGGCCGCCCATCTCGCGCTCGACGTCGGCGTTGCGGCGCCCGGCGGTGAAGAGCTCGAACAGCAGCACGAAGAACCCCGGGTCGTTGTCGATCAGGTCCTCGAGGTTGGCGACGAGCGCGTCGATCACGTCGTCGACCGACTTCGCGTTCCCGAGCGGCTCGTCGAGCCTGGCGACGCGAAGCTCCGAGTCGCGGCGGACGACCTCGATCAGCAGCCGCTCCTTGGTCCCGAAGTAGTAGTGGAGCAGTCCGCGGCTGACGCCGGCCTCGCGCGATACGTGCTCGAAGGTCGAGCCCGCGATTCCGCGCGCGGCGACGCTCGAGCGCATTGCGTCGACGATCCGCTGGGCCTTCTCGCCCGTGAGCTCGCGTTGCTTGGTTGCCGCTTCCATGCGAGCAGGCAGTGTAGAGACAGTGCCCGGGGAGGCGTTTATCGCAGCTTGACCGGCGGATTGTGGCCCGGAACGACCACCGCGGGGTCGAGATCGCGGATCCGCCGCCACTGCTCGAGCAGCTCGTCGCGCTCGGGACCGAAGTCCTCGGGCAGGTCCATCTCGTCGAAGTACTCGGGCAGCGGACCGACGCAGTCGGACGCGATCACGGTCAGCCCGTCGTCGGTGTCGGCGAGCAGCGAGATCAGGCCGTCCGAGTGCCCCGGCGTGCGCATCCACCGCAGGCCGGGCTCGATCTCCCCATCGTCGCCTTCGACGATCTCGAGCCGCGCCGTCTCGAGCTGCCCGGCGACGAGCTGCGCGTACGGCGCCTCGGTCTCGAGCTTGTGGACCCAGGTGCGCCGCTGCGGCCACGCGGCGAGAGCCTCGGCGTGGTCGAAGTGGAGATGGGTGAGGATCACGTCCTTGATCGCGTTCGCGTCGACTCCTAGCTCGCCGAGCGAGCCGAACAGCGGCGCGCCCTGCATCACGAGCCCAGGATCGACCAGGTAGTCGCTCTCGCCCCTGATCAGGAGCGTGTTCGGAAACGCGACCATCCCGACCGTCTCACCGTCGGCCTGGAGCTGCTTGTAGCGGCGGAATCCGTCCGCCGAGCTCTCGACCGCTTGGGGCTCGGCCTCGCCGCCCGTGAGCGCGAACACGTACCGCTGCGCCGGCACGAGGATGTGAACGCTCGCCATCAGGCCTCAGACATCTGGCATCTGGCATCTGACATCTGAGTCAGACCTCAGTCCGAAGTCCGAGGTCCCGAAGTCAGGCGTTCGTGCCCGCGGTCTCCGGTGCGCTCTCGGGCGACGTTGTGGAGGCATACTCGAACTCCTCCTCGGCGCCGAACAGGCTGTCCAGAACCGCCTTGCGCAGGTCCTCGCTCAGCGCCAGCGCCAGCCCGGCGCCGATCAGCGCGAGCAGGATCACGCGGCCCCAGCGGCGCTTGCGGCGCTTGCCCTTGAGCTGGTCCGAGGCCTCGCGCAGTGACTCAGCCGCGGAGCGCAGCTCACGGTGGACCTTCTTGTCCTCCATGATCGCCTTCGTCGGGGCCTTGCCGTTGGCGACCCGGCCGTACGCGTTGCGGGCCGAGTCGAAGGCGTCGCGCAGGTTCGCGCGCAGCTCCTCGTCCTCGATCAGGCGCTGGACGTAGGGATTCGAGCGCAGCGCGGACGCGGCTTCGCCGGCCCTCTTCGCGGACTGCTGCGCGCGACTGCTGCTTGCCATCGATCCTCTCCTCGATCCGGTTCCGGTTCGCTCGCTCAGCTTATACCCGAAATGCCAGCGGCTAGTTATCGGCCAAGGCCGCGCGAAGCACCTCGCCCAGCTCGCTCGCGTAGATGAACTCGAGGTTGCCGAGCTCGTTCTTGGGGATCTCGGCGACGTCTCCCTCGTTGCGGTCGGGCACGATCACGCGCTTGATCCCCGCGCGCTGGGCGGCGAGGGCCTTCTCCTTCAGGCCGCCGATCGGCAGCACCTGGCCGGTGAGCGTGACCTCGCCGGTCATCGCGACGTCGTCGCGCACCGGGCGGTCGCTGGTCAGTGACGCGAGCGCGGTCGCCATCGCGACCCCGGCGGAGGGACCATCCTTGGGCACCGCCCCCGAGGGGACGTGAATGTGGATGTCGTGCTCGGCGAACCAGCTCTCGGGCAGGTCGGGCGCGAGCTCGGCCTGGTGGCCGCGGACCCACGACAGCGCCGCCTGCGCCGACTCGCGCATCACGTCGCCGAGCTGGCCGGTGATCGTCAGCTTGCCGCTGCCGGGCTGCGCGGCGGCCTCGACGAACAGGACCTCGCCCCCAACCGGCGTCCACGCGAGCCCGGTCGCGACCCCGGGCTCCTCGGTGCGCCGCCGCTGCTCGGAGAAGTACTTGCGCTTGCCGAGCAGTTCGCGGGCGCGGTCGGCCGTGATCGCGGCCTTGCCGTCGAGCTTGCCCTCGGCGACGTCGCGGGCGATCTTGCGGCAGATCGTCCCGATCTGGCGCTCGAGCTCGCGGACGCCGGCCTCGCGCGTGTACTCGTCGATGATCGTCCGCAGCGTCTCGTCCTCGAACTCGATCTGATTCGCCTTCAGCCCGTTCTCCTCGACCTGCCGCGGCAGCAGGTACTGGCGGGCAATGTGCTGCTTCTCGTCGATCGTGTAGCCGGAGAGCTGGATCAGCTCCATCCGGTCCTGGAGCGGGATCGGAATCGGATCGAGCTGGTTCGCGGTGGTGATGAAGAGGACGTCCGAGAGGTCGAACTCGAGATCGAGGAAGTGGTCGCGGAAGCTGTCGTTCTGTGCCGGGTCGAGGACCTCGAGCATCGCGCTCGCCGGGTCGCCGCGGAAGTCGGCGCCCATCTTGTCGATCTCGTCGATCATGAACACGGGGTTGCGGGTGCCGGCGTCGCGGAGCGCGCGGATGATCGTCCCCGGGAGCGCGCCGATGTAGGTCCGGCGGTGGCCGCGGATCTCGGCCTCGTCGCGGACGCCGCCGACCGAGATCCGCTCGAACTTGCGCCCCAGGGCGCGGGCGACGGAGCGGCCGAGGCTCGTCTTGCCGACCCCCGGCGGGCCGACGAAGCTGAGGATCGGACCCGGCGAGTCGGGCTTCAGCTTGCGCACCGCGAGGTACTCGAGGATCCGCTCCTTGACCTTCTCGAGATCGTAGTGGTCCTCGTCGAGCACCTCACTGGCGTGGTCGATGTCGAGGTTGTCGGTCGTCTCCTCGTTCCAGGGAAGGTCGAGGAGCCAGTCGAGATAGGTGCGGATGACGCCGTACTCGGCCGCGGCCGGCGGCAGCCGCTCGAGTCGTCCCAGCTCGCGCTCGGCGGACTTGGCGGCGTGCTCGGGGAGGTCCGCCTCCTCGATTCGCTTTCGCAGCTCGTTGACCTCGGCCTGCTGCTCGTCGCCCTCGCCGAGCTCGTCCTGAATCGCCTTCAGCTGCTCGCGCAGCAGGTACTCGCGCTGGCCCTTCTCCATCTCGGATTGGACCTGGGACTGGATCTGCGAGCCGAGCTGTACGACCTCGAGCTCGCGCGCGAGGATCCGCGACAGATGCTGCAGGCGCTCCGTCACGTCGACCTCCTCGAGCAGCTGCTGCTTCTCCTCGGTAGAGATCCGCAGCGAGCCCGCGATCAGGTGCGCTAGCGCCGAGGGGTCGTCGATGTTCGTGACCGCGAGCTGGAGCTCCTCGGGCAGGTACGGGATCTGCTCGATGATCTCGATGAAGGTGGTCTGGACGTTGCGCGTCAGGGCCTCGAGCTCGGTCGACTCCTCGACGACGTCCGGAAGCTCGCTGATCCGCGCCACGAGGTAGGGCTCCTCGGCGACGTAGTCCGCCAGCTTCACCCGCTGGGTTCCCTGGACGAGGATCCTGATCGTCCCGTCGGGGACCTTCATCATCCGGGCGACGACGCCGACGACGCCGACGTCGTAGAGCTGGTCGGGATTCGGCTCGTCGGGCTCCGGGTCCTTCGAGGCGACCATGACGAGCGTGCGCTCCCCGGCCGTGACGTCGTCGACGAGCTTGATCGAGCGCGGCTGGCCGACCGCGAGCGGGGTCAGCGTGTCGGGGTAGGTGACCGAGTCCTTGAGCGGCAGGACCGGGAGCGCGTCGGGAAGCGGCTTCTGCTGCTGCTCGCGGACCGCCTCGTCGACGTCCGGGGTCTCGACGACCTCGATCCCGGGTCCGTTCTGCGGCGAACCCTCCATCTAAGCCCTAGTCCCCGCCGCGCTCGATCGGGACCGAGCGCGAGCGCTCCTCACGGGTGACCAACGGCAGCTCGATGCGCAGGATGCCGTCCTCATAGGTCGCGCTCGCGCGCTCAGCGTCGACGTCGGCGCTGAGCTCGACGACGCGCCGGAACCGCCCCGTGTCGATCTCGATCAGCTGGTAGACGCGGCCCTCGGTCTCCTGGACGGCGCGCTCGCCGCTGATCACGAGCGTGCGGCCGCTGAGCTCGAGGTTGATCGCGCCGGGCGAGATTCCCGCGAGGTCCGCCTTGACGATCGCCTTCGCGGGATCGCCGCAGTAGTAGACGTCCAGTCTCGGGGCGAACCCGGTTCCCGGGCGGGGCCGACTCCACATCCCGCCGAGGAACTCATCCATCTCGCGGCGCACGCGCTCGAAGTCGACGAACGGATCTCGCTGCCTCGGCATTCGGGCTCAAGATTAGCCGGGAGCCGGAGCCCGGAGGGGAGCAGACGGGCGCCACGCGGCCGCTGCAACTAGTGTTGTCGTCGACGTGGAGCAGGCAACCGAGAGCGGCACCGACACCGCGTCCGTGACGCGAAGCTACTTCGACGCGATCGCGCGCCACGACCTCGACAGGATGGTCGCGGTCTGGGAGCCCGGCAGCACCGACAACCTCGTAGGGATGGCCGAGGTCGCGGTGCCGGCCGGGCTGCGGGAGTGGTTCGGCGGGATCTTCGCCGCGTTTCCCGACTTCGGCCTCGAGATCCTCGACCTCGTCGTCGAGGGAGAGTCGGCGGCCGTGCGCTGGCGCGCCAACGGGACGTTCTCCGGCCCCGGCCGCTTCGAGGGGCTCGCCCCGACCGGCGCGAGCATCGAGATCACGGGCTTCGACCTGCTGACCGTCGTCGACGGCAAGGTCCGTCACAACGAGGCCTACTTGAACGCCGCCGAGCTCGCCCGCCAGCTCGGGGCGCTTCCCCCCGCCGGCTCGGTTCAGGAGCGCGCGATGACCGCGCTCCTGAACCTCAAAACGGGGATTAGGGGGCGCTTGCGGCGCCGTCATCAATAACACCCACCTGCCAGTCGCCTCACATTCGGGCTGCGCCCGATGTTCGGCGCCACACCCTGACACCCACCTGCCAGTCGCCTCACATTCGGGCTGCGCCCGATGTTCGGCGCCACACCCGATGACACCCACCTGCCAGTCGCCTCACATTCGGGCTGCGCCCGATGTTCGGCGCCATTACATCTCGTAGCTAACGCCCTCCCGCGCGACCTCGACCGGAGCGCCGAAGCCCTCGGCCGCCTCGCGCCTCGCGACGTCGGCCTCGAGCTCGTCGCTGATGTGGGTGAGGACGACGCGCTCGGCACCCGCCATCCGCGCCCGCTCACCGGCCTCGCGCGCGGTCATGTGGCCGCGATCGGGCCGGTCCTCCGGTAGCGCCAGCGTCGCCTCGACGAGCAGCAGCCCCGTGTCGCGCGCGGTCTCGACGAGCTCGTCGCTGGGCCCACAGTCGGCGCCGAAGGTGAACCGTCCCCCGCCGTCGCCGGCACTGAAGTCGACCGCGTACGCGGGGACGTAATGGGGGACATGGTGGAAGCTCGCCCGCAGCGGTCCGATCTCGACCGCCCCGCCCGGCTCGTACTCCTCGATCTCGAACGCGTCCTCGATCAGGTCGCCGTCACCCCATGCTCCGACTACGCGGCGAAGCGTCTCGCGCGTCCCGGGCGGTCCGATCAGCCGCGGTCGCGCAGGATCGTCGGTCCCCGGCCACCTGCCGACCGGCTCGCGCTGCTGACGTGGGGAGAGCGTGAGCGCGTACGAGTACGGGACGAGGTCGAGGAAGTGATCGGCGTGGAGGTGGGAAAGCACGACCGCGTCGACTTCGGTGTAGTCGTGGCGCGCGCGGAGCTTCGAGAAAACGCCGTTGCCGCAGTCGAGCAGGACCGTCGTATCCGCCGCGTCGACGAGGTAGCCGCTGCACGCCCCGTCCGCGTCCTGCCACGCCGGGGACTTGCCGAGGATTGTGAGCCGCATGGTGCGCTCGCCACTGTAGCCCGGCGGAGCTCAGGCGCCCGCGAGTCCCTCGCCGACCGGGCGAGTTCGCCCGCCGTCGCGGAGCAGCAGCGCCGGCTGGCGGGGCGGCACCAGGCCCTGAGGGGTATCGGGCCTGAACGTCGCGCACGGCTCGTCGAGGTCGAGCGCGCAGAGGCGGTTGCAGCGGAAGAAGCAGTCGTCGCAGGTGTGTCGCTGCTTTCGCTTCCCGCTCGCCATCGCCCGGCGGCCATCATCGCACCACCAACACACTCTCGCGGGCGCTTTTGCGGAAATCGCTGCATAATTCCGCGCGCGGATGAAATCCCTGCAAATCGTCAATTTTGGCGAACCGGGTGCGAAGAAAGCCTGCTCTTTGGGGGGCTTTCGCCCGGGCGGGCCGCGGCGGCGGGCCTGCGGCTAGAATTGTCGCGATGGCCTCGGTCCAGGACGAGCGAACGAGCCGGCTCAGCGCCTCGCCGCCGCTGTTCGATAGCCGCTTCCTCGACTACTTCTCACGCATCCATCCCTCGGTGCCGGCGATCCTGTTCCTGCCGATCATCACGGCGCTGATCTGGCTCACCGCCGATCGCGGCGAGGGCCCGCTCGCGATCGTCGGCCTCGTGCTCGGCGGGCTCGGGCTGTGGACGCTGACCGAGTACTGGCTGCACCGGCTGCTATTCCACTGGGAGCCGAGCTTCCGCTACGGCGACCGCCTTCACTTCATCATCCACGGCGTGCATCACGACCACCCGAACGACCGCATGCGCCTGGTGATGCCCCCGGCGCTGAGCATCCCACTCGCGGCTGTCTTCTACGCGGGCTTCGTGCTCGTGTTCGGTACCCCGGCCGCGTTCTCGCTGTTCGCGGGGCTGCTGCTCGGCTACCTCGCCTACGACTACACCCATTACCACGTCCATCACCACACTCCGCGGACGAAGCTCGGCAAGCGGCTGCGCGAGCAGCACATGCGCCACCACTTCCAGGATCACCGCTATGGGTACGGCGTCTCCTCGCCGCTGTGGGACGTGGTCTTCGGGACGCTGCCGCGCAACCGCCGCAGCGACGGCGACTAGCGCCGCCCGGCCGCGAGGGCCGCACCGCTGCTACGGGGACGGCAGCAGCCGTCCCCGCTTGAGCGCCTTCCGCAGCTTCAGCACCCGGCTCACCGACGCCTTGAACCGGGACCGGTTGATCGCCCCCGACTTGTAAGTGCCGAGCAGCTGCTGGAAGCCGCCGATGCCCTCGTTCACGTCCTGGGCTGAGAACAGCAGTAGGTCGGCGCCGGCGCGGGCCGCGAGCACGCCCCGGTGGGGAATCGAGCCGAAGTCCTCGAGCCCGCCCGCCTCGAGCGCGTCGGTGATCGTCACGCCGCGGAACCCGAGCCGATCGCGGAGCTCGCCCCTGATCACCGCCGATGAGAGGCTCGCCGGGCGCGAGGGATCGAGCGCGGGGTAGGTCGCGTTCGAGATCATCACCAGCCGCGTCCCGTCCGCAATCGCGGTCGGATACGGGAACTCGTCGACGGTGCGAAGCGTGTGGAGGCTGGCGTCGATCGTCACCGGCCCGTTGTCGGTGTTGTCCTCACCCGCCGCGCCGAGGCCCGGGAAGTGCTTCGAGGTCGCCGCAACCCCCTGGCGCTGCTGCGCGGTGATGAACGCGCCGCCGAGCCGGGCAACGAGCCTGGGGTTGTTGCCGTACAGGCGCCCGAACTGCTCGAGGAAGTTGTAGGGGTTGCTGAGCACCCCGAGGACCGGCGCGAGGTTGACGTTCATCCCGACGCTGCCGAGGTTGCGCCCGGCGCCGAAACCGGCCTGCTTCGCGAGCACCGGGGCGTCCGGGCTGCCGCCGATTTCGGCCTCGCTGAGGGTCGGGGGTCCGGGGAGCCGCCTCACGATCCCGCCCTCCTGGTCGGTCATCAACAGCAGCGGCCGGCGTAGGGCCGGCGGCAGCACGCTGTGCTGGGCCGCATTTTGGAGCTCGACGATCACCTGCGCGATCTGTCCCGGGCTGGTGATGTTGTGTCCGAAGAAGATCACCCCCGAGGCCTGGCCACGCCGGATCTGGTCGAACAGGGCGTCGGGCGGAACCGGGCCCTGGTAGCTGAGGACCACGCGCTGGCCGACGATCTGCGCCGGCGAGAGTCGGTTCACGGTCGCGTGCCGACCGCTGTCGCGTGCCGGCGCCGCCGCAGCGGCCGCAGGCCCGACCGTCGCCGCCGCGAGCGCCGCCGCGAGCCCGATTCGCCACCTGCTCGCCATGGCCCCAGGATATGCACGCGATCGGTCGAGCGCAAAACCAGTCATTTTCACTCACACACACTCGTGACTATCATGTGTGGAAGATCGGGTGCACACTGTTAGTTGCAAGGGTGACACACACCCACACACTTACTGTCACGCCGATTAGGAAAGGAAGCCAAAGAGATATGCCACGCAGCTCGGATGTGCTCGACGAGGCACGGGTCTTGATCGAGCGGAGGATCAAGGAGCTCGACGAGGAGAAGGCGAGGCTCGAGCGCACGCTCGCCGGGCTCACCGACGGCAAGTCTGGACGCCGCGGGCCCGGACGGCCGCGCGGGTCGACGTCGCGGCGACGGGGACGGAAGCGCGGGCGGAAGCGCGCGACGCGGGCGGACCAGGCGACGAAAACGGTCGCCGAGAACCCCGGGATCACGACCTCGGAGATCGCCCGGAAGCTGAAGATCCAGCCGAACTACATGTACCGGGTGATGGGCGAGCTCGAGGACGAGGGGCGGGTCGCGAAGAAGGGAAAGGGGTTCTACCCGTCATAAAACCCGCCGCCTCCTCCGCTTCGCGTCCGGGGGCGGCGGGGCGGTCGTCAGGGCGGGGTGGTCGCGGCCCGGCGGTTTAGCCGAGCAGGTCCTCGACCGTTTCGCGCTCCGTGCGGAGCTCCTCGACGCTGAGGTCGATGCGCTCGCGCGAGAACTCGCCGATCTCGAGGCCCTCGACGATCTCCCACGCCCCGTCAGCGCAGGTGCAAGGGACGCCCGCGAACAAACCCTCCTCGATCCCGTAGGAGCCGTCAGAGGCGACGGCCATCGAGACCCAGTCGTCCTCGGGCGTCCCGAGGACCCAGTCGTGGACGTGGTCGATCGCCGCGCTCGCGGCCGACTTCGCGCTCGACGCGCCGCGTGCCTCGATCACCGCGGCGCCGCGCTTCTGGACCGTGGGGATGAAGTCCTCCTCGACCCAGGCCTGATCGACGACCTCGGGGGCGGGCCGCTCTCCGATCAGCGCGTGCGTGATGTCGGGGTACTGCGTCGTCGAGTGGTTGCCCCAGATCGTCATCCTCTTCACGTCGCGCGAGTGAGCGCCGGCCTTGCGCGCCAGCTGCGCCTTCGCCCGGTTGTGGTCGAGGCGCATCATCGCCGTGAAACGCTCGCGCGGGACGTCGGGCGCGTGCGAGGCGGCGATGAGGCAGTTCGTGTTCGCCGGGTTGCCGACGACGAGCACCTTGATGTCGTCGGCGGCGTGGTCGTTGATCGCCTTGCCCTGGGGGCCGAAGATCCCGCCGTTCGCTTCGAGCAGGTCCGAGCGCTCCATCCCCTTCCCGCGCGGCCGCGCCCCGACGAGCAGGGCCACGTTAGCGCCGTCGAAGGCGACGTTGGGGTCGTCGGAGATCTCGATGCTCTCGAGCAGCGGGAAGGCGCTGTCCTCGAGCTCCATCACAACCCCCGAGACGGCCTTCATCGCGTCGGGGATCTCGAGCAGCCGCAGCTCGACCCGCCTCTCCGGCCCGAGCATCCCCCCGGTCGCGATCCGCGGCAGCAGCGCGTAGCCGATCTGCCCCGCGGCCCCCGTCACCGTCACTTTCACCGACCCATCGGCCATCCACTCAACCTCCCTCGATCTTCTCGATGATCGCGTCCGCCATCTCCGATGTGCCGACCGCGGTCGGGTCGTCGCGGGAGGGCTTGAGGTCGTAGGTCACGTTCTCGCCCTCGGCGATCACGGCGGCGATCGCCGCCTCCATCCGCTCCGCGGCGTCCTTCTCGTCGAGATGGCGAAGCATCATCACGCCGGAGAGCAGCAGCGCCGTCGGGTTGACCTTGTTCTGGCCCTTGTACTTCGGCGCCGAGCCGTGGGTCGCCTCGAAGACCGCGAAGTCGTCGCCGATGTTCCCGCCGGGCGCGAGCCCGAGACCGCCGATCATCCCCGCACCGAGGTCGGAGACGATGTCGCCGTAGAGGTTCGGGAGCACGATCACGTCGTATTCCTCGGGGCGGGAGACGAGCTGGTTGCAGAGGTTGTCGATGATCCGGTCCTCGAACTCGAACTCGGGGTACTCGGCGGCGACCTCTCCCGCGACCTTGAGGAACAGCCCGTCGGAGAACTTCATGATGTTCGCCTTGTGCGCCGCGGTCACCTTGCGGCGACCGTTCGCCCTCGCGTACTCGAACGCCGAGCGGACGATCCGCTGGGTGCCGTAGACGGAGATCGGCTTGATCGAGATCCCGGCGTCGGGCCGGATCTCCGTTCCGAGCGTGGCGAGGAACTCGCGCAGCCTCTGGGCGTCGTCGGAGCCCATCTCGAACTCGACCCCCGCATAGAGGTCCTCGGTGTTCTCGCGGATGATCGCGAAGTCGACGCCGGGGAAGCGCGTCCGGACCCCCTCGTAGGCCTTGCACGGACGCTGGCAGGAGTACAGGTCGAGCTCCTTGCGGAGCGCGACGTTGACGGAGCGAAAGCCGGTCCCGACCGGCGTCGTGATCGGCGCCTTGATTGCCGTCTTCGTGTCGCGGATCGACTCCACGACGCGGTCGGGAAGCGGCGTTCCCTCGGCCTCGTAGACATCGGTGCCCGCGTCCTGCCAGTCCCAGTCGAAGTCGACTCCGGTCGACTCGAGCACCCGGGCGGATGCCTCGGCGAGCTCGGGGCCGGTGCCGTCACCGCGGATGATCGTGACTCGGTGCGCCATCGGGCGCAATCCTATTCGGGGCGCGTGGCCCATCGCGGCCCCCGTACTATCTGAGGCGATGGCGACCACGGACAAGCGGCGCTCGGGCGCGGCGGCCGGAGCCACGCACGAGGTCTTCAACCAGGCGACGCCGCTCGAGAACTACAACGTCGTCGGGGAGGACGCCGCGTTGGTCGAGGGAGTGCGCCGCGAGGGCGCCGGATGGGCCGAGGACCGGATCCTCGCGCTCGGCGAGATCGCAGGGCGCGCGCGGACGCTCCGCCTCGGAGTCGAGGCGAACGAGAACGAGCCCGTCCTGCGGACCCACGACCGCTACGGACACCGGATCGACGAGGTCGACTTCCACCCGGCGTGGCACGAGCTGATGACGATCGGCGTCTCGCACGAGCTCCACGCGCTCCCGTGGCGGGAGCCCCAGCCGGGGGCCAACGTCGCCCGCGCGGCGATGTTCATCGCGCTCTCGCAGGCCGAGGCCGGGGTCGGCTGCCCGATCTCGATGACGTTCTCGGCCGTCCCCGCCCTGCGCGCGCAGCCCGAGCTCGCCGAGGAATGGGAGCCGCGGCTGATGTCGCTCGACTACGACCGGCGCTCCGTCCCCGCCCAGGACAAGGCGGGCGCACTGTGCGGTATGGCGATGACCGAGAAGCAGGGCGGCTCCGACGTGCGCGCGAACACGACCACGGCGACGCCGCTGAACGGCGGCGGCCCCGGCGCCGAGTACGAGGTCAACGGGCACAAGTGGTTCTGCTCGGCTCCGACGTGCGACGTCTTCCTCGTCCTCGCCCAGGCCGAGGGCGGGCTCTCGTGCTTCCTGCTGCCCCGCTTCACCCCCGACGGCGAGCGCAACGGCTTCCACATCCAGCGGCTGAAGGACAAGCTCGGCAACCGCTCGAACGCGTCGAGTGAGGTCGAGTTCCGCTCCGCGTGGGCACGGCTGATCGGCGAGGAGGGCCGCGGCGTGCCGACGATCATCGAGATGGTCAACCACACGCGGCTCGACTGCGTGATCGGCGGCGCCGCCGGAATGCGGGCGGGGGTCGCCCAGGCGACGAACCACGCCGCGCACCGGTCGGCATTCGGCAGGCTGCTCGCCGAGGCGCCGCTGATGCAGAACGTGCTCGCCGACCTCGCGATCGAGTCCGAGGCGGCGACGGTCTCAGCCACCCGCCTGGCCCGCGCCTACGACGAGGCCGCGGCGGGCGGTGACGACGCGCAGGAATTGAAGCGCGTCGCGAACGCCGTCCTCAAGTACTGGATCTGCAAGCGTGCCCCGGTCCACGCGGGCGAGGCGCTCGAGTGCCTCGGCGGCAACGGATATGTGGAGGAGTCGGGGATGCCCCGCCTCTACCGCGAGGCGCCGCTGAGCTCGATCTGGGAGGGCTCGGGGAACGTCCAGTGCCTCGACGTCCTGCGCGCGATGGCGCGCAACCCCCGCTCGCTGGAGGCGTTCATGGCCGAGGTCGACGAGGCTGCCGGCGCCGACCCGCGCCTCGACGCATACACCGCGTCGTTGCGCGACGAGCTTGCCGACACCGAAGGGATTGAGGCCCGCGCGCGCCGCGTCGTCGAGCGGATGGCGCTCGCGCTCCAGGGCTCGCTCGTCGTCCGCCACGGCGACCCCGCGGTCGCCGACGCGTTCTGCGCCTCACGGCTCGACCGCGACTGGGGGCAGGCGTTCGGGACGCTCCCAGCGGGCACCGACTTCGAGCACATCGTTGCGCGGCACACGCCGCGCGCGGCCGTCTAGCTCAGGAGCGCGATCAGCGCCACGAGCGCGATCAGCGCTCCGATCGCCGCGCCCGCGATGTCGGCGATCAGCAGCCAGCGTTCGCCGAGCCGCGCGAGCTCGCTCTCACGTGTCTCGATCAGGTCCATGACCGAAGCTTCGACGGCCTCGGCCGGCACCCTGCCTACGCCAGCCAGCGTTCGTCGAGCCTGCGGATGACCGCCTCGGAGAGACGGATCGCGTCGGCGAGGGTGTCGTAGCGAACGTTCTCCGCGATGTCGCTCGGCCAGTGGTAGTTCGCCGCGTTCTTGTACTCCGTGCACGAGCACAGCGCCACGGTCGGATACCCCGCGACGAGGGCGAACAGGCCGTCGGTGCCGTTGCGCAGCCGCAGGTTGGGGATCATCCGGATCCCGAGCTCGTCCGCGAGCCCGTCGATCAGGTCGAGCGCCGACTTCGGATACTCGCGCATCTTCAGGAAGCCCTCGCCCCGCAGCACGGTGAGAATCGGCGAGCCGACGCTCTCAAGCGTGAGAAAGAAGGTGTCGTCGGGCGGGAGTTCGTGCCTGTGGCGCTCGATGAAGGCGTGCATCCCCTCGCTGAACGACTCCTCCGATCCGGTCGAGACGAGCATCACCCTGACGCTCTCGGTCGGGCGCGCGAGCAGCGCGCGGGCGAGCGCGATCAGCGAGACGACGGCGCTGCCGTTGTCGTTCGCCCCCGGGACGACGCCGCGCAGCCCGATGTCGGCGAACACGGGCAGCGCCCCCGCGGAGACGACCGTGCCGAGGCGCGCGAGCCTGCGGCTTCCCAGCAGCGCGCCGAGCGCCGAGGCCAGCGGCCCGCCGATCACCGGCCACATCAGCGCCGGGCTCGTGTCCTGGTTGTCGAACACCCACGGCCATCGGCGGTAGATGTACGCCGGGGTCCCGGGGTAGAAGAGGAGTCCCGCGTGGGCGGCGTCGTGGTGAGCGACGAGGACGATCGTCCTCGTCGCGTCCATGGGGCCGATCTCGGCGACGACGTTGTACGTCGAGCGCCGCGGCAGCAGCCTGCGAAGGCGCTTGCGGCCCGGCGGGAGGTCGTCGGCGATCGCGGCCGCGGCGGCACCCCCCAGCGCCGTCCCTAGCGCGCGCCTGCCGCGCAGCGCCGCGATCCCGGCCAGCGCGCCGGCCGCGCTCGAGATCCCGAGCGGCCACCAGAAGGTGCCGTGGGCGTCCTCGGGCTCGACGCGCGCGCCGACGCCAAGCGTCTCGAGCCGCGACTGCAGCCACCGCGCCGCGTCGTGCTCGCCCGCCGACGCCGACGGCCGGTGGATCGCCGTCAGCGACTCGAGCTCTGCGCGCAGCCACGCCTGGTCGAGGTAGTCGCGCTCTGCCTGCTCGGCTGTGGCGGATTCCGGGGTCATCGCGAGGCGGAACCCTAATATGGGTGCATGTCCACAGGCGGCGGCCTGACGCTGTTTCACATCCGCGGCATCCGAATCGCCGTGGACTACAGCTGGTTCTTCGTCCTCTTCCTGATCATCCTCGGGCTGTCCGGCTTCTACCGCGACGTCCTCGACCAGTCGAGCGACGCGACCGCCCCGTACGCGCTCGCGGTTGTGAGCGCGCTCCTGTTCTTCGCCTCGATCCTGCTCCACGAGCTCGGCCACGCCGTCGTCGCGATTCGCAACGGGATCCAGATCTCCGACATCACGCTGTGGATGTTCGGGGGGCTGGCGCGGATGCAGAGCGACTCCGACACCCCCGGGACCGAGTTCAAGATCGCCGTCGCAGGGCCGCTGGTCACGCTCGCGATCGTGATCGTCTCGGGGGCGATCGGGCTCGCTCTCGGGGGGCCGGATGAGTTCTGGAAGGCGGTCCGCGTCGAGGGCACAGCGAACACGTCATGGGCGACCGCACTGATCGCGTGGCTGACGAGCATCAACGTCCTGTTGCTGCTCTTCAACCTGATTCCGGCCTACCCGCTCGACGGCGGGCGGATCGCGCGGGCAATCGCGTGGAAGCGGAGCGGCGATCGCAACAGCGCGACCCGGTTCGCGGCGGCGCTCGGCCGCGGGTTCTCCTTCGTGCTCATCGGCCTCGGCGCGTTCGAGCTGATCCAGGGCGATCCGTTCAACGGCATCTGGCTCGGCGCGATCGGCTTCATCCTCTACCAGTCCGCGCGCGGCGCCGAGCTCCAGACTCGGGTGACGACCAAGATCGAGGGCCTGACCGTCGCCGACGTGATGGACCACGAGCCGGTCGCGATCCCGGATGTGCTCAGCGTCGAGCGCGCGCTCGACGAGTACTTCCTCCGCTACCGCTGGCCGTGGTTCCCGGTCGTCGACGCCGCGCAGCGGTTCCGCGGCCTGCTGCAGCGAAACGCGGCCGACGCCGTGCCCGAGATCCAGCGGCGCTCGGAGACGGTCGCCGAGCTCGTCGAGCTCGACCGCGGCGGTGAGCTGCTGATCCGGCAGGATGCCCCGCTCGAGTCGCTGCTCGGAAACGAGAACCTCCGCAAGCTCGGCGCGCTGATGGCCGTCGACGCGGACGGCCGGCTGTGCGGCGTGGTCACGATCGACCAGGTCGGCCGGGCGCTTCGCACCGCCCTCTCGGGCCCGGAGGCCGGCGCTCTGCCGCCGCGCTGACCGGCGCCCTGCCCGGACCGTGGCTCGGCTATAGGATCGCGACGTGCCAAGGCATGACGTGCTCGTCATAGGCGCCGGACTCGCCGGTCAGCGCGCGGCGCTAGCCGCCGCCGAGGACGGTGTCTCGGTCGGGATCATCAGCAAGGTCCACCCCGTGCGCTCGCACTCGAACGCCGCCCAGGGCGGGATCAACGCCGCCCTCCAGGAGGACGACTCATGGGAGTCGCACGCGTTCGACACGATCAAGGGCTCGGACTACCTTGCCGACCAGGACGCGGTCGAGATCATGTGTCGCGAGGCCCCCGAGGAGCTGCTCCATCTCGAGCACCTCGGAGTCACCTTCCACCGCAACGACGAGGGCAAGCTCGGCACCCGCGCCTTCGGGGGCGCATCGGCCGCCCGCACCTACTACGTAGCCGACATCACCGGTCAGGCGATCATGCACGTCCTCTACGAGCAGCTGATGAAGCACGCCGACGAGGTGGCCCGCTACGAGGAGTGGTTCACGACCGGCCTCGTGATCGGCGAGGACGGGACCTGCGTCGGGGCGGTGACCCGGAACATTCGCGACGGCTCGATGGAGCTGTTCGAGGCCAAGAACGTGATCCTCACCACCGGCGGCAACGGTCAGATGTACAAGCCGACCACTAACGCCCTGATCTGCACCGGCGACGGGATCTCGATGGCGTATCGCGCCGGCGCGAAGCTGATGGACATGGAGATGGTCCAGTACCACCCGACGACCCTCGCGGGGAAGGGCTTCCTGATCACCGAGGGGGCGCGCGGCGAGGGCGCCCACCTACTGAACAAGAACGGCGACCGGTTCATGGAGACGTACGCACCGAACAAGATGGAGCTCGCATCGCGCGACGTCGTCTCGCGCGCCGAGCAGACCGAGATCAACGAGGGCCGTGGCTTCCCCGACGGGACGGTGGCGCTCGACATCACGGTCGTGCCGCGGAAGCGGATCCACGAGGCGCTGCGCGAGATCGTCCTCGTCGGCCGCGACTTCGCCGGCGTCGACATAACCCGCGAGCCGATCCACATCAAGCCCGGCAACCACTACACGATGGGCGGCATCAAGACCGACGTCCACGGGGCGACCAACGTCCCCGGCCTCTACGCCGCCGGCGAGGTCGCGTGCGTCTCGGTCCACGGCGGCAACCGCCTCGGCGCCAACTCGCTCCTCGACACGCTGATCTTCGGCCGCCGGGCAGGCGAACAGGCGGCCGAGCGCGCGAAGCGGGTCGAGCAGACGCGGGCCTCGAAGGCGGGGCTCGAGGACGAGGAGCGCGGGATCGCCGCCCTGCTGGATCGTAAGCGCGGCTCGCGGCGCGTGTCGGAGATCCGGCGCGAGCTCGGCGAGGCGTTGAACGACAACGTCGCGGTGTTCCGCGACGCCGAGGGGATCCAGAAGGCGCTCGACACCGTGCGGCGACTCCGCGAGGAGTCCGAGACGGCGTACATCGACGACCTCGGCAAGGTCTTCAACCAGGACGTGCTCGGCGCGATCGAGCTCGGCTACATGCTCGACAACGCCGAGTGCTGCTGTGTCGGCGCGCTGCACCGGACCGAGAGCCGCGGCGCCCAGTACCGGACCGACTTCCCGGAGCGAAACGACGACGAGTGGCTGAAGCACATCGACCTCACGCTCGCCGACGACGGCCCGGAGATCGGCTACTCCGACGTCACGATCACCGAATGGGAACCCCAGGAGAGGACGTACTAGGGTGAAATGATGTGGGCGCGGAGCCACAAGGCAGTCGACGAGTCACCCTGCGTGGCCGCATTGGCGACGCGACAGGCAGGTGGGTGTTTCTGATTCATGTCTGAGTACACGTTGAAGGTGCGGCGCTACCTCCCCGAGCAGGCGGAGGCTCCGTACTGGCAGGAGTTCCCGGTCGAGCTCGACCCGACGCTGAGCGTGCTCGACGGCCTGCTCCAGGCGAAGGACAACCTCGACGGCTCGCTGTCGGTGCGGTGCTCGTGCCGGGCCGCGATCTGCGGCTCCTGCGGCGTGAAGATCAACGGCGCCTCGACGCTCGCCTGCAAGACCCAGATCGGCGACGCCCACGAGCAGGCGAACCGGAGAAACGGCGGCTCGGTGCCAATCACCGTGGAACCGATGGGGAACATGCCGGTGATCAAGGACCTCGTCACCGACATGGAGTCAACCCACTGGGAGAAGGTCCGCCGGGTGACGCCGTGGCTGCTCCCGGAGGGTGATCCCCCGGAGCGCGAGTACGTGGTCCCCCCCGAGTCGATGATCGACGTCACCCAGTCGATGGCCTGCATCCAGTGTGGGGCGTGCGTGTCCTCTTGCCTGTCGATGGAGGTCGACCCCGACTTCGTGGGGCCAGCCGCGCTCGCGAAGGCGTACCGCTTTGTCGGCGACCCGCGCGACGCCCAGACCGAGGAGCGCCTTCACGACCTCGCGCAGGACCCGCACGGGATCTACGACTGCACCCACTGCTTCAGCTGCATCGAGGCGTGCCCGAAGGGAGTCGCGCCGATGGACCAGATCATGCGCCTTCGGCGCAAGGCGACCGACGGCTACGAGATCGACGACGTCAACAACGGACGCCGCCACGAGCAGGCGTTTACCAGGATCATCGAGAAGAAGGGGACGCTCGACGAGTCGCTGCTGCTCCAGGAGTCGTTTGCGCCGGGGATCAAGGGCAAGCTGATGCCGACCGGCGCCGGGATCAGGAGCCTGTTCGAGTCGATCCCGACGGCGCTGCGCGGGATCCGGACCGGGAAGATGCGCTCGCTGCCGAAGCTGATCCCCGGCGTCCATCCGAAGCTGCCGGACGGCGCGCAGAAGGAGGTCAAGCGGATCTACGAGCACGCCGAGGAGCACCACGAGGAGCTCAACCTCTACATCAGGGGCGAGGAGGCGCCGGAGGAGGCGCCGGCCGCCGCGGTCATGCCCGAGCCGGACGAATCCGAGGCCGTCCCCGAGGCCGACGTCGGCCCCGAGCCCGACGAGGAGGGCGACCGGTGAACGAATTCGGCAGCAACCCCGCCGCCCCCGGACGCGAAGCGGAGGAGGCGGCGGGCCTGAAAGTGGCTTACTGGCCCGGGTGTGTGTCTCGCGGGTTCACGACCGAGCTCCACGGATCGATGGCGCTCGTCGCCGAGGGGCTCGGGATCGAGATGGTCGAGCTCGACCGCGCCAACTGCTGCGGCGCCGGCGTGATCGCGGAGCACAACCAGGAGCTCGTCGACACGCTCAACGCGCGCACCTTCGCGCTCGCCCAGAAGACCGGCCTCTCGATGATGAACATCTGCTCGACGTGCCAGGGAGCGCAGTCGGAGTGCCAGCAGCGGCTCGACGCCGACAGCGCCTACCGCGACCACATCAACGAGGCGCTCGCCGCCGACGGCCTCGTCTACGAGCGCGGGATCGAGAACAAGAACTTCCTCTGGGTGCTGGTCGAGGACTACGGACTCGACGCCCTGAAGCAGAAGGTGACACGCCCGCTGAGCGGGCTGCGTGTCGGTCCGTTCTACGGCTGCTACGTGCTGCGCCCGCGCCCGCGGCTCGGGTACGCGGAGCACCCCGAGCGCGACCTCTACCTCGAGTACGTGATCGAGGCGCTCGGCGGCGAGGTCGTGGACTACGACGGCGCCCGCAAGTGCTGCGGGTTCCCGCTGATCACGATGAACCGCGAGACATCCCTGCGCCAGGCCGGGACGCACGTGGGCGACGCGCTCGACGCGGGCGCCGACTGCCTCGTCACCCCGTGCCCGCTCTGCCACCTCAACCTCGACATGCAGCAACCCGAGGCGGCGAAGGCGGTCAACCGCGACCTGGGACTCGCTGTGCTGCACCTCCCGCAGCTCGTCGGGCTCGCGCTCGGAATGGAGCCGAGGAAGCTCGGGATGCGCCGGCACATCGCGTCGACCGAGTGGGTCGAGGGCCGGCTCGAGCCGGTCGCGGCCGGCTGAGCGTCAGCCGGGCTCAGCCTAGCGCCGCACCAGCGCGACGCCATCAGGGCGTCCGGCCCGGACCCACTGCGCGTGGAGGACGCCCGCGACAAGCAGCGCGACGAACAGCGAGACCATCGGATACCCCCGCGCGACGTCCACCGCGAGCGTGACCGCGACCGCAACCGCACCCACGGTCGAGGTGATCATCAGCCTGTACCTGCGCTCGGCGCGAAAGAACCTCACCATCGACAGCAGGCCGCACAGGAACGCTACGAACACGGCGACGGCGTAGAACAGCACCAGGCGCTGTTCGCGCGCCCCGGCGGCGACCACGAGTGCGGCCGAGACCCCGAGGAACACGACGACCCCCCAGTACGGGGTGTAGCGGCTGTTCACCTTCGCCAACGGGCGCGGCAGGATCCCCGCTCCGCCCGTCCCCGGCGCAAGCGCCTTCAGCAACCCGGGCCCGGCCTGAAACGAGGAGCTCGCCGCGGCCAGCAGCAGCACGGCGGTGACGATCTGAAACGCCGCGAGAATCCCGCCGTTTCCGACCGAGGCTCTGGCGATCTCGGACATCTGGGTCGAGTCCGCGGGCGGGATCCCGATCCGAAGCGAGACCGCGAGCACCGAGAACCCGATCGTCAGGCTCCCCACCACCCCCAGCATCAGCCACAGCGTGATGCGGCCGAAACGCACGCGCCCGCGGTCATCGAGCTGTCCGAGCTGTGCGATCGCCGAGGACGGGGCCTCGACGCCCGTGGCCAGAGCCATCGCGACCGAGAACGCGAGCAGGACCGAGAGCGGTGCCGCCTCATCATGACCCGCCGGATTCAGGGGTGCGGACCCGTGCGTGGCGGGCGAGACGAAGCCGTGGATGAGCACGAATGCGGCAACGAGAACGAACGCCATCGTCATCGTTGCGAACACCGTTCGGCCCTCGTGACCGAACCAGGTCAGGCCGGCAACGAGCAGCAGCAGCCCGAGGGCAAGCGGGATCCGGAACGAGGCAAGCTCGGGAAAGTAGGCGATGATCGCCGACGCTCCCGCCGCGACGCTGATCGTGATCGTAAGCGCGTAGTCGACGATCAGCGAGCCAAGCGGCAGGAACGCCCAGCCGTCGCCGAACGCCGCTCCCGTGGCCGCCGCATCCCCGCCGCCTTCGGGAAAGCGCGCGTAGAGCTGGTGGTAATTCAGCGCGATCAGGCCGATCACCCCGAGCACCAGGCCCATCGTCACGATCAGAAGCGAGAGGTCACCGTGCAGCTCGCGCAGCGCAGCTTCGATCGCGTAGGCGACGGAGGAGACCGGGTCGCCGATGACGGCAAACGAGAACGCGACGAGGAGCGCCGTTGGGCTCTCGAACAGCGTCCCGAGGAGCCGCGAGACGAAATCGATCGTCCTCCTGCGAGCGCCTCCCCCTGCTTCGCTTGACACGGCGGAAGCCTAGTCGCCCCGACTCAGGCGAGCGTCCGGCCGGGCGCGTCACCGTCGTCCGCCGATCGTTGACGCTCGCGACCGCTCACGTGGCGCTCGATCCACCGGGCGCCGATCGTGTCGGTGAAGCCGTGCGCAAGAACCGACGCCAGGACGACATAGGCGGCGATGTCGAAGACGAGCGAGCCGTTCTTCACGGCGGAGTCGAGGACGTAGAGGGCGAACAGCATCGAGGCGACGCCCTTGGGCCCGAACCATGCGATGAACAGCTTCTGGGCGGTGGGAAGATTGGTGCCAATCAGCGCGAGGAGGACCGCGGCCGGGCGCGCGATCAAGAGCGCGAACGGGATGAACACAATCAAGCCTGGGATCGAGGCGTGATAGCCGGTCGCGACGATCAGCGCCCCGAAGACGAAGAAGGTGACGACCTGGAAGATCGCGCTGACGTTCTCGCTCAGGTCGATGAAGCTTTCGGTGATCTCGTGCTCGGTCGCGCCGAGCACTATCCCGGCGACGAACGCGGCGATCAGTCCGTTACCGAACGTCACGTCGGCGAGTCCGAACGCCGTGAGCCCGAAGCCGAGCGCGTAGATCCCCTCGTAGCGCCTGGTGACGCCCCCGGGGACGTAGTCATGGAGACGGCCGCCGACGAAACCGATGAAGCCGCCGACCAGGGCGCCGAACGCCGCCTCGCCCAGGACCCGCAGGCCTTCGCTCCCCGCGTTGCCGGTCGGGCTCGCGAAGACGAGAAAGAAGAGCACGAACGGCAGCGCGAGCCCGTCGTTGAGCCCCGACTCGAGATTGAGCGTGTGCCGAATCACCTCAGGGACCTTTGTCGCCGTCACCACGCTCGAGGTCACGACCGGGTCAGTGGGCGTAAGCACGGCGGCGAGCAGGAACGCCTCGGGCAGCGTAAGCGCCGGGAAGACAAGGCTCGCGCCGAACGCCAACACGACGAGCGTCAGCGGCATCGCCAGAGTCAGCGCGCGGACGGGCGGACTCCAGTGCACGGTCAAGAGCTCACGCTCGACGAGCAGACCGTCCGAGATCAGCGTGAGCACGAGCGCGAGCTCGATCAGCTCCACGATCCCCTTGTTGTGGACGTCGACCGAGACGACGCCAGCAAGCGCGAGGACGACCCCGAGTGAAACCGACAGCACCGAGATCGACAGGATCGTCCCGTGCATCACCCGGGACAGCCCTGCGGCGACGGCGAGCAGGAGCCCGACGATCAGCACCGCTGCTCCGAACCCGATGTCCACTCAGCGCGCCTGCTTCCCGCTCGCGGCGGGGCGATACCAGTCCACGTAGTGACCGCACGCGGCGCGAATCGGGACGTCCGTGTAGCGGTGGACGGGAGCCGCGGCGAGCGCACGCAGGTGGGCCTCGTGCCCGCCCCCGAGCAGGCGCGAGATCCAGTTGCCACGGTCGACGCGGATCTCGACCGAGACTTTGCCGCCGTTCTTCGAGGTCGCGCGGCCGGCGGGGAAGTAGGGACTCGTGCCACGGTAGTCGAGGTTCCCCGGGAGCCTGAACTTCCTGCCGGCCGCGGTCAGCGTCAGCGGCAGCTGGCTGTCGTACTGGAGCCCCAGATACCAGCGGCCCCCGCGCAGCTTCAGCGTCTGAGACGCGGTCGCGCCCGGCGCGAGCTCGGCCTTCGGCGACCACGCCGATGCCGGGCGCAGGACGGGGGGATGCTGCCACACCGTCGCAGTGCCGCCGCCGCGGAGCACCCGCCGTCCCGCCGGCGTCGTGCAGTTGAGCTTTGCCCCCGGCGCGGCGCCCTCGGCGAGGATCTCCCGCGGGCCGAGCTGACCGGTGCGCTTGTAGAGCGTGTAGGCGGGCTGGACACCGTCGGGCCGCAGCGATGGCGGAGGCAGGCTTGTCGCGTCGGAGTTGGGGATGATCACGTAGCGGAACCGCCTCAGAACCGAGGGCTTGACCGCGTCGAAGTCGAACTTCGCCGGGCCGGGGCGTCGCGCGACCTCGCGCACGCCGTGGTCGCGGAGGAAGTAGCTGCCGAGCGGCGTGTAGATCCGCGCCCCACGGAGCTCGTAGGCGATGAAGTCGTCGCGTCCGAGGAACAGGACCTTGCGCCCCTGGACCTTGGGCCTCAGCGCCGCGAGCTCGTCGGCGTGATCGGGCGGGCCGACCGGCGCCTGGCGCAGGACGAGGAAGCTCGACACCGCGGCGAGGCCGCAGACGAGCGCCCCGAGGGCGAGCGGCAGCAGCCGCCGCGAGGGCGTCCAGCCGGGCTCGGCCCGCGGCGCCAGCAGCGCCCGCAGCGCGACCAGCAGCACCAGCGGGGCCGCGATCGCGAGCGCCTTCGCGCTCGTGTAAGCGCTCCCGAACGCCGCCGCGCAGGCGTAGATCACCGCCGCGGCGCCGAGCGCGGCGGGCACCGCCGTCAATCGCCGGCGCAGCCACCACACGAGCCCGTACGCGAGCGCGACCGCACCGGCGAGCGCGCCGAGGTAGAACAGCGCCGCGGGCAACGACGAATCACCCGGCGCAAGCCGGAACTCGCCGCTTGCCCAGATCCCCAGCCCCTCGAGCGGTGAGATCGGGCTCGTGAGGTTGTTGTGGCCGGCGGGCGGCGAGCCGAAGGCGCGGAAGCCCGCGAATTCGACCATCCGCGTCCAATCGGGGATCGTCGCGACCGCGAGCACGACGAGCGCGACGACAAGCGGCGGTGCTAGCGCGCGGATGCTCCACTCCCACCGCGGCCCGTTGGCGCGGAACCCGCTGCCCGCTCGCGAGCGCACGATCGGCTCGAGCACGAGCCATGCGACCAGCGCTCCGACGATCCAGAACAGGCCGGGAAAGCTGTAGGTGTACACCGCTCCCGCCGCGACGAGCCCGAGCGGCACCCCCGAGGAGCGGCCCGGGCGCCACTCGGCGAGCAGCAGCGCGAAGGTGAGCACCAGCAGCGCCAGGATCGGCTCCTTGAACGCGCCTTGGGCGAGATATGCGGTGATCAGGTACGGGAGCGCGACGACGATCGCGGCGGCGATCGATCGCAGCGGCGGCAGCCGCTCGAGCACAGCGAGCGAGGCGAGCGCCGCGAGCGGCGGCACCGCCAGCGTCAGGCCCGCGAACGAGCCCACGAGGCTCGTCCCGAAGCCCTTGGACAGCGCGCCCGCGACCGCGTGGGGGCCGTACGGATAGCCGAAGTCGAGCAGCCGCGGCGAATCTCCGGCGCGATCGAGGAGCCAGTTCGCCATCACGAGGTGCGAGGCCATGTCGTCGTTGACGAGTCCGACGCCGAGGATCCCGACGCGGCCGGTGATCGCGAACGGGAGCGAGGCGATCACGATCGTCAGCAGCGCGACCGGGATCGCGAGCGCTACGAAGTCGACGAGGCCCGCGGGCCGGCGCCGGATCAGCACCGCGAGCCCGGCGAGGGCGAGCACGAGCAGCGCGACCGCGGCGAAGTCGGCGTGGCCGCCTACGCGGATCGCGACGTCGGCGACGATGAGCACGGTCGCGAGCCCGACGCCCGGGGCGAGCCACGACCAGCGCTCGCGCCCGCACAGCGTCAGCACCGCCTGGCCGACGATCAGCGATCCGACGATGATCGCGGCGGCCGACCCGTAAGCGCCGAGCAACGCCGCCCCCGGACCTAGCTGTTCAGCAGCCCGCGGCTGTCGAGCAGCTCCGCGATCTGGACCGCGTTGGTGGCGGCTCCCTTGCGGAGGTTGTCGCCGACGATCCAGAGATTCAGGCAGTGCTCGCGCGAGGGATCGCGGCGGATGCGGCCGACCAGGACCTCGTCGCGCCCGGCCGAGTCGCTCGCCAGCGGGTAGAGCCCGGCGCCGGGCGAGTCGACGACGACGATCCCGGGCGCCGCGGCGAGCAGCTCGCGGCACGCCTCGGGCGAGAGGTCGTCGCGGGTCTGGACGTTGACGGACTCGGAATGGCCCGTGAACACCGGCACCCGCGCGCAGGTCGCCGAGATCCCGAGCTCATCACCCGCCCCGAGGATCTTCCGCGTCTCGGCCATCAGCTTGCGCTCCTCGGTCGTGTAGTCGTCGCCGTCCTTGAACTTCTCGACCTGCGGGATGACGTTGAACGCGATCCGGTGCGGGTAGACGTCGGCGCTCACCTCCTTGCCGTCGAGCACCGCCCGCGACTGCTCGCGGAGCTCCTCGATCGCGCGCTGCCCGGTGCCCGAGACCGACTGGTAGGTGGAGAGCACGAGGCGCTCGATCCCGACCGCGTCCCAGATCGGCTTCAGCGCGACGACGAGCTCCATCGTCGAGCAGTTCGGGTTCGCGACGATTCCGTTGTGGCCGGCGACGGCGTCCGGGTTGACCTCGGTGACGACGAGCGGGACGTCGTCGTGCATGCGCCAGAAGCTCGTGTTGTCGACGACGATCGCGCCCGCGTCGACGAACCTGGGGGCCCACTCGGAGCTCACCGATCCGCCCGCCGAGGCGAGCACGACGTCGAGCTCGGCAATCGTCTCCGCCGACAGCGGGCGGCACTCGATCTCGCCCCCGTCGAACTCGATCTTCCGCCCCGCCGAGCGCTCGGATGCGAACGGGACGACCTCCGCGGCGGGGAACTCGCGCTCGCCGAGGACGCGGAGGATCGTCGAGCCGACCGCACCGGTGGCGCCGACGACGCCGACTCTGTAGCCGTTCTCGCTCATCTAGCTCTCGACTCGCCGCGCGGGGTCGCGCGGGCTAGGAGGTGACCCTGGGTCGGTGCTCGTCGCCGGCCGGCTCCTCGCGGCGAACCGCGTCCTCACCGAGCTCGAATGCCTCGTGGAGCGCCTTCACCGCGGCGGCGACGTGGTCGGAGGAGATCACGCAGGAGATCTTGATCGGCGAGGTCGAGATCATCTCGATATTGATCGCGTTGTCGCCCAGCGTCTTGAAGACCTTCGCGGCGACGCCCGGGTGGCTGCGCATCCCCGCGCCGACGATCGACACCTTGCCGATCTTCTCGTCGGTGAGGACCTCGGAGCCGGCGTCCAGTCCGGCGAGGACCTCGGTCGCGGAGTCGAGCTCGTCGCGCTCGACCGTGAACGAGAGGTCGGCGCCGAGCCGGCTGGAGACGGGCTCGTTCTGGATGATCATGTCGACGTTGACGTTCGCGTCGGCGAGCGCGCTGAAGATCCGCCCCGCGATCCCGGGCTGGTCGGGGACGCCCGTCAGGGTCACGCGCGCCTCCTGATCGGAGTGGGTCACGGCTGTCACCAGAGGTCGTTCCATCGTCTCGCTCTCCGAGAGCACGAGGGTACCGGTGCCGTCCTCGAACGAGCTCCGGCAGTGGATCCGCGTCCCGTAGTTGCGCGCGTACTCGACCGCGCGCAGCTGCAGCACCTTGGCGCCGGACGCGGCCATCTCGAGCATCTCCTCGAACGAGACCATCTTCAGCATGCGCGCGTCGGGGACGATCCGCGGGTCGGCGCTGAACACGCCGGGAACGTCGGTGTAGATCTCGCAAACGCTCGCTTCGAGGGCGGCGGCGAGCGCGACCGCGGTCGTGTCCGAGCCGCCGCGGCCGAGCGTCGTCACGTCGCGGCTCTGGGTCGACATCCCCTGGAACCCGGCGACGAGGACGATCTGGCCGGCCCCGAGCGCGTCGCGGATCCGATCCGCGCGGACGTCGAGGATCCGCGCCTTGGTGTGCGAGGAGTCGGTGACGATCCCAGCCTGCGAGCCGGTGAGCGAAATCGCCTCGTGGCCCATGTCGTCGATCACCATCGCGCACAGCGCGCACGAGATCCGCTCCCCGGTCGACAGCAGCATGTCCATCTCCCGCGCCGCCGGGTGGTCGGATACCTCGCGGGCCATTGCGGTCAGCTCGTCGGTGGTCTTGCCGCGCGCCGATAGCACCGCGACGACCCGCTTGCCGCTCTCGCGCGCGGCGACGATGCGCCCCGCGGCGCGCTTGATGTCCTCGGGCCCGGCGACGGAGGTGCCGCCGAACTTCATCACCACCAGCTCACTCGTCTCCACTGCCATCGGCTGAGAATAACCGCCGCGTCCTCCACTCCCGCTCGCTCGCAATCACACAATTGCAACCATGCTCGCTCGCTCCCGCGTCCGGGCGCGGCGGGTCTTATCCAGCAGCTATTGTGAATCGGGGCGGATGTCCATTGCGAGCTCGATATTCCTGATCGCCGTCGGCGCGATCCTGCGCTACGCGGTCACATTCAACATCTCGGGCGTCGATCGCCAGGCGGTAGGCCTGATCCTGATGATCGCCGGCTTCGCCGGCCTCGGGATCTCGCTGCTGTACCAGCTGCTGGCGACGCAGAACCGTCAGAGCCGCAGCCGTGACGACCGCTACGACGCCAACTACGACGACCGGTACTACGACCGGCCGCCAAGCCCGCACGACGACCGCACCCGCCGGATGCGCTGATCGACGCGGTCGTATTCGACCTCGACGGGGTGCTGGTCGACTCCGAGGGCGTTTGGGACGAGGCGCGCAGGCAGCTCGTGCGCGAGCGCGGAGGGACCTGGACCGACGGCGCGACCCGCGAGATGATGGGCATGAGCTCGGTCGAGTGGTCCCGCTACGTCCGCGACGAGCTCGGCGTCGACGAGCGGCCCGAGCAGATCTCGGACGAGGTTGTCGAGCGACTCGAGCGCCTCTACCGTGAGCGGCTGCCGCTGATCGACGGCGCGGTCGAGGCCGTGCGCAGACTCGCCGAGCGCTGGCCGCTCGGTCTCGCGACGTCGTCGAATCGCGAGGTGATCGATCTCGTGCTCAACCTGTCAGGTCTTGATATGTGCTTCGAGGTCACGGTCTCATCCGAGGAGGTCGGGCGCGGAAAGCCCGCCCCCGACGTCTACCTCGAGGTCGCGCGGAGGATGTCCGTCGCGCCGGGGGCCTGCACGGCGATCGAGGACTCACACAACGGCATCCTCTCCGCGCTCGCCGCCGGGATGCACGTGATCGCGATCCCGAACCGCGAGTTCCCACCACGTGAAGCCGTGCTCGCGCGAGCCGAGGTCGTTCTTGATTCCCTCGCCGCGCTCGACGCGGACGTCGTCGAGCGTGCCGGCGCGAGCGGCTAGCCCTCGAGCGAGCGCCGCCCGGACAGTGCCCGGCCGAGCGTCACCTCGTCGGCGTGCTCGAGATCGGCACCGACCGGGAGCCCGCTCGCAAGCCGGGTGATCGAGACCCGGCCGCGGAGCCGCTCCGCGATGTGCAGAGCCGTCGCCTCTCCGGTCGTCGTCGGGTTCGTGGCGAGCACAATCTCGCTCACCTCGCCGTCGCTCGCGCGCGCGACGAGCTCCTCGATCCGCAGATCCTCCGGGTCGATCCCGTCGATCGGCGACAGAGCCCCGCCGAGCACGTGGTAGAGGCCGCGGTACTCGTGCGTTCGCTCGATCGGGATCACGTCCGCGGGCGCCTCGACGACGCAGATCACCGAGCGGTCGCGGCGCGTATCGGCGCAGATCTGGCATCGCGGCCCCTCGGCGAGGTTGAAGCAGACCTCGCACAGCCCGACCTTGTCCTTGACCTCGCGGATCGCGTCGGCGAGGGCGAGCGCCTCGTCGGTGTCCGCGCGCAGGATGTGGAACGCGAGCCGCTGGGCGCTGCGCTGCCCGATCCCGGGCAGGCGCGAGAGCTCGGTGATGAGGCGATTGATCGGGCCGGGGTGCATCGCCCCGCGCTCCTCGTACTCAGGCCTCAGGCGCCGGGCAGTCCGCCCATGCCCGGAAGGCCGCCGGGTCCGCCGAGGCCGCCGGTGATGCCGCCCATGCGGTCGCTGGCGCGCTCCTGCGCGGCGCGGATCGCCTCGTTGACCGCCGCCATGACCATCTCCGCGAGGACCTCCGGGTCCTCGGGGTCGATCGCCTCGGGGTCGATCTTGACCTCGCGCAGCTCGAGGTCGCCGGTCATCTTCACCTTCACCATCCCCCCGCCGGCGCTCGCGTCGACGATCTCGTTCTTGAGCTCCTCCTGGGCCTTCGCCATCTCGGCCTGCATCTGCTGGACCTGCTTCATCATCGCGCCGAGGTCCATGCCGCCTGGCCCCGTCGGTCCCCCGCCCCGCGTCATCCTGCCTTCACCCATTCGTCGCCGTCGAACTCCTCGGCGTCGAACTCGGCCTTGATCCGCTCGATCAGCTCGTCCTCGGACAGCTCCCTCGCACCGTTCCTCGTCTCGCCTGGCTCCGGCTCGGTGTCGAGCAGGACGTACACGGGCTTGAGGCTGTGGCCGACGATCGTCTTCACGGCGTCGGCGAAGCGCTCGCGATTCGCCTGCGCCTCCGCCTTGCGCTTGTTGAATGCCGCGCTGGGTGGGAAGCCGACCTCGAGCACCTTGCGCTCGGCGTCGATCGCGAGCGGGCGCGCGGCCTCGAACACGGCCGAGAGCAGCTCCGAGCCCGAGTCGCGAACCTGGTCGATGACCGCGGGCCAAAGCCCGGCGATGCGCTCGATGTCGACTGCATCGGCAACGGCCTGTGCAGGGCTCGCGGTCGCGGTCGCGCTCGTCCCCCCCGAGTCGAGTGTCCCGCGCTCGATCGTCGGTGCGCCCTCGGGCTCGGGAGGCTCGATCGCCGCCTCCGGGGCCGACTCGGGCGAGCCCGGCGAAGGTGCGTCCGGCGCGTTCGCCGGTGCGGGAGCCGCCGGGGCGTCGACCCCGTCGAGCCGGCGCTCGAGTCTCTCGATCCGCTCCGCCAGCGCCTCGGGCCGCGGGTCGAGGTCGGGGCGGGCGGCCTTCAGCAGCGCCAGCTCGACCGTCATCCGGTCGTCGTCGCCCTCGCGGATCGCGCTCAGCGCCGCCGAGAGCTCGTCGATCGAGCGCACCAGCGTCGCGTCGAGCAGCCGGGCGGACTGCTCGCGCAGGCGCTCGTCCTGGGCGGCGGTGACCGCGAAGGCGTCCGGGACCGTGCCCGCGGTGCGAATCACGAGCAGGTGACGCAGGTGCGCGATCAAATCGCGGGCGAACTGGGTCGCGTCGCGCCCCGATGCGGACAGCCGCTCGATCACCGCGAGCGCCGCGCGCCCGTCGGCGTCGGCGATCGCGTCCGCCGCGGCGAAGATCAGCTCAGCGTCAGCGACGCCGAGGATCGCGAACACGTCGTCGCTCGCGACCTCGTTGCCGCCGTAGGAGACGAGCTGGTCGAGCGTCCCGAGCGCATCGCGAAAGCTCCCGTTGGCGGCGCGGGCGATCGCCCCCACGGCGCCGTCGTCGATCTCGATCCGCTCCGAGCCGGAGACGCGCCGCAGCACCTCGGCGATCTGCTGCAGCGACGGGCGCGCGAAGTCGAACCGCTGGCAGCGGTCGACGATCGTGGGCATCACCTTGTGCGCCTCGGTCGTCGCGAGCACGAAGACGGTGTTCGGAGGCGGCTCCTCGAGCGTCTTCAGGAACGCGTTCCACGCCTCGCGGGTCAGCATGTGCGCCTCGTCGATGATGTAGACCTTCCACCGCCCCGCCGCGGGCACGTAGCCAACGCGCTCGCGAAGCTCGCGGATGTCGTCGACCGAGCGGTTCGAGGCGGCATCCATCTCGATCACGTCGAGGGAGGTGCCGTTGGCGATCGTGAGGCAGGACTCGCACTTGCCGCACGGCGTCACCGTCGGCCCGTTGACGCAGTTCAGCGACCGGGCGAGGATCTTCGCCATCGACGTCTTTCCGGTCCCGCGCGAGCCGACGAACAGGTACGCGTGATGGACGCGGTCGCGCTCGACGGCGTTGCGGAGCGTGCGCACGACGTGCTCCTGCCCGACGACCTCGTCGAACGATTGCGGGCGATGGCGACGGTAGAGCGAGGCCTCGGGCACTGGACGGCCAGTCTAGCCCGCACCCCGGCGTGGCCTCGGATTAGACTCAGCCCGCTCGCTGCGCGAACCATCTCTGGTTTCGTGCCCACGCCACGCTCGCGGGGGACGATAGAAGAGGCCTTTGCGGATTTTCGCCGCGGTACTGTCCCGGCGCGATGCGACGCGCCATCTATCCCTTCGCATGCATCGCCGTCGGCGGGCTCGCGATCTGGCTCGCCTTCGGCCACGGCTACGCGAACTACGACACCTTCTATGCGCTGCTGTGGGGAGACGAGATCTCGCACGGCCAGACGCCCGACTACGGGGCGCCGCTACCCCCGACCCCGCACCCGCTCGCGACGATCGTCGGCGTCGTCCTCGCCCCGCTCGGCCCGGGCGCGGCGGAGGGGATCATCGTCGCGATCTCGTTCCTGTGCCTCGCCGCAATCGTCTACCTCACCTACCGGCTCGGCGCAAGCTGGTTCAACCCCTGGATCGGGCTGCTCGCCGCGGCGATCGTCCTCACCCGCCAGCCGATCGTCCTTTTCACGTCGGTCTCCTACGTCGACATCCCCTACGCCGCGCTCGTGCTCGGCGCGCTCGCGATCGAGACGCGCCGGACCCGCGCCGGATGGCCGGTCCTCGCGCTGTTGGCGCTCGCGGGGCTGATCCGGCCGGAGGCGTGGCTGTTCTCGGCCGCGTACCTGATCTATCTCGCGTACAGCGATCCCGAGCGTCCACGTGACGACGGCTTCCTCGCCCCCGCGCTCGCGTTCATCCGCCGGCGCGAGCTCGCGCCCCTGCTCGCGATCGCCGCCTCGGCGCCGGTGCTGTGGGCGCTGTACGACCTGATCATCACCGGGGACCCGCTGTACTCGCTCACCGGGACCCAGAACACGGTGTCGATGCTGCAACGCGACACCGGTTTCGTCGACGCGATCCTCTACGGCCCGCAACGGCTCGGCGAGATCGTCCGCGAGCCGGTGCTCGTCGGCGCGGTCGGCGGCGGCGTCCTGACGCTCGCGTTCCTGCGGCCCCGCGCGGTCCTCGGAGCCGCCGCCGGCGCGGTCGCGCTGCTCGCCTTCCTCATCCTCGCCACGGCCGGGATCGCGGTGATCACCCGCTACATGCTGATCGTCGCCGTGATCGTGATCATCTTCGCCGCCGCCGGGGTGCTGGGATGGCTGGAGCTGCCGCGCGAGCATCCGTGGCGGAGACGGTGGATCGCTTTCGGGGTCTTCGTCGCGCTCCTGTTCGTCGTCTTCGGGCCGATCCAGGTCCAGCGCCTGTCCGACCTTCGCAGCGCGATCGCCTTCGAGCAGGGCGTCCGCGACGACCTCAAGGGGTTCACGGACGCTGACTACTTCCACAGGGGCTGCGAGCCGATCTCGGTTCCGAACCACCGCCCGGTGCCGCTGCTCGCGCTGTGGCTAGACCGCCGCCCCTCGAACATCGTCACCGCCGTGCGGGAGGTGGACGACCATCTCGTCCGCGTCCATCCCCGCCACGGGTACTACCTCGACCCGGCGACGAAGCGCGTCGAGCGGGACTACGTGCTCGATCCCAACGACCCGGGCGCGCTCAGCGCCAATGTCCCGCGGCGATTCAGGCTCACGGCGCGAAACGCCTCCTGGAAGCTCTACTCGCGCTGCCGCCCGCGGGCGAACTGACCCAGGGCGCGGTGAACCGTTGCGCCGCTAATGAATTGCTAATACTCTGTGACGGACGGATCAGAGCCGGGATCCGCCGCGGGACGCTCGCGGACCCCCGCCGAGATCGATTTGGCACGCGCAAGGACGACAATCGCGACCGCACTCGCGCTCGGCGCGCTCGCCGCGCCGGTGATCGCCGCTCCCGCGAGCGCGCGCAAGATGGTCAGCACACAGCTCGGCAAGCACCTCTGCCGCACGAGCGGCGGCGGCAAGATCGTCAAGATCCCGGGCTTCCCCGGGGAGAAGATCGACCGGCGCCTGCTCCCCGACATCCACTGGATGGTCAAGAAGTACCACGTGTTCATCACCGACGGCTACTCGACTTCCGGGATCCACGCCTCGGGGGGCGAGCACCCGATCGGGCTCGCGACCGACCTCGTGCCGTACAAGCAGAAGGGCGGAAGCTGGGACACGGTCGCGTCACTGCACCGGCTCGCGGAGCCGAAGCAGAACCATCCCAAGGCGCCGTGGCGCTGGGTGGGCTGGAACGGCGATCCGGGTCACGGCCGCGGCAACCACCTCCACCTCTCGTGGTCGCACAACGCGCACACGAAGTTCGGTCACCCGGCGAAGGTCGTGTACACGCGCAAGTGCCCCGACGGGATCGCGGCCGGCGGCCAGAGCGGCGGGATCGACTCCCAAAAGCGCGCGGCGAAGCTGCCGGCACGCGTCTACCGCGGTCCCGCGAACGACCTCTGACCGCTAGGGTCGGCCCGTAGCGGCCGCCCTCCAACTCCTCGCCGTAGCCGCAGCCGGGGCGGCCGCCGGCGCGTCGAATGCGCTCGCGGGCGGCGGCTCGCTGATCACCTACCCGACCCTGCTTGCGCTCGGCGTGCCGCCGCTGTCGGCGAACGTCACGAACACGGTCGGGCTGGTGCCCGGAGCAGTCGGCGGCTCGCTCACCTACGCCGACCTGCTCCGCGACCGCGCGCGGCGGATCGCGCGGCTCGCGGTCCCGGCGCTGCTCGGCGCCGCGTGCGGCACCGTGCTGCTGCTCGAGACGCCTGGGCGAACGTTCGAGCTCATCGTCCCGGTCCTGATCGCGATCTCGTGTCTGCTGCTGCTGGCGCAGCCGCGGCTCGTACCGCGGATCGAGCACGCCGGCAACGAGCGCTCGCCGCTGCTGTTCGCCGGGCTCATCGGGACCGGCGCCTACGCGGCCTACTTCGGCTCCGCGGCGAGCATCCTCCTGATCGCGGTGCTCGGGATCTTCGTCCCCGAGCCAATCCAGCGCCTGAACGGGTTCAAGATCCTGCTGATGGGGATGATGAACGCGCTAGCGGCGATCGCGTACGCGTTCCTCGCCCCGGTCGTGTGGCGCTACGTGGCCGTGCTCACGCTCGCGTCGCTGCTCGGCGGGGCCGGCGGGGCGAAGCTCGCGCGGGCGATCTCGGGGGAGGCGCTGCGGGTGACGATCGCGTGCGCGGGCCTGGTCGTCGCGGTGGTGGTCGGAATCTCGGTCTACGGGTGACTGGGTGATCGTGCGCCGGACGCCAATATCTCAGTGAGGTGAAGCGGGGGATCACAGTTGCGTTCTTGACGTGGCTCGCGTTGCGCTTCACGCTGCTGTGGACCGATGCCCGCAGGAGAACGGGCAGGGCACGCGGTTCGAGCGCGTGGTCAACGCGACCGGCGGCCCAGCGCGGGGCGACACGCGCAGCAGTTCAGTGCGGGTGAGGCGCTTAACCCGAGCGACACCCCGGTGACGGGCAGCTCGATCGCGGGGAACCGGCACAACGCGGGGGGGATATATGGACCGTGCGGTCCCGTCCTCGAGAGTGGTCCCCGGGCGTTGCCGCCGTGGCTGGCTCGGGCCAGGCTGATCCGCATCACATGCCGGCTACCGCTTAAGGCTGCTTCCTTCCGGACCTGACCTGGTTCACGGGCCTGCATTGCGCGGGACCTGGCCGTCAACGCCGCCCGCGGCGGACGGGCCCCGATGGCCACGGCCCCTCAGACGGGTGTTCGGCCCCGCTAGAGCGGATTGCGGGTACAGGGCACCGCTAATTCCCCGCCTAGCACGGTCCGTGGACCATCGTAGCGCCGCGCGTACCATTGGACGCGTGACCGCGTCGGCTCCGTGGCAGATATCGGGCACCTACCTGGAGTCGTGCAACTGCGAAGCGATCTGCCCCTGCCGGACGATCGGCGGGCGCGCCGGCGGTCGCTCGACCTACGGCATCTGCCTCGGCGCTCTGTCGTGGGCGATCGAGGAGGGCGGCGCCGACGGCGTCGACCTCGCGGGCCTGGGGGTCGTCCTCGCCAGCCGCTACGACGACGACGAGCCGGGCTCGCCGTGGAGCTTCATCCTCTATCTCGACGAGCGCGCGGACGAGGATCAGCTCAGAGCACTCGAGGACGTCTTCCTCGGCCGGCTCGGCGGCACCCCGCAGAAGCAGTTCCCCTGGGTGTGGAAGCAGAGCGACCTGCTCGGGGTCGAGCGCGCGGCGATCGAGATCGATCATTCGCCCGGCCGCGGCTGGTTCCGCGCCGGAGCGAAGGTCAGCGTTCGGATCCGCGAGCCGGTCCCGAAGCAGGAGGTCGTTACCTGCGTGATCCCGGGGCATCATCGCGACGGCCGCGAGATGTACGCGGACCTGCTCAGCGTCGATGACGGCCCGCTCGAGTTCGAGCTCGAGGGGTCGTGCGGCTACGAGGCGAGCTTCAGCTACTCGTCGAGCGACTGATAGCCACCAGGTCCAGCGACTAGGGTTCCCGCGTGGCCGCGAAGCTCTACTCGATGTCGCTCTCTCACCCCTCGCAGGCCGCGCGGCTGATGCTCGAGCGCAAGGGGATCGACCACGACGTCGTCGAGATCCTGCCCGGGCTGCAGCCGGTGCGCGTGCGCGCGGCCGGCTTTCGCGGCCCGACCGTCCCGGCGCTGAAGATCGACGGGCGCAGGATCCAGGGCTCGCTCGAGATCGCGCGCACGCTCGAGGAGCTCCAGCCCGAGCCGCCGCTTTACCCGTCGGATCCGGGTCGGCGCCGCGCCGTCGAGGAGGCGGAGCGCTGGGGAGAGGCCGTGCTGCAGCCGGTGCCGCGGAGGATTTTCCGCTGGGGAACCGTTCACGGGACCGAGATCCGGCGGTGGATCGCGGCCGACGTGGTCGGAATGCCGCTGCCGGGCCTCGCCGCGCGCGCGAACGCCCCGGTCGCGTGGGCAATGGCGCGCCAGGCGGATGTGAGCGATGATGCGATCCGCCGCGACGTCGAAACGCTGCCGGCCCTGCTCGATCACGTCGACGAGCTGATCGGCGAGCGGACGATCGGCGGCGGTGAGCCGAACGCCGCCGACTTCCAGATCGCGACCACCGTCCGCGTGTTCCTCGGCTACGAGGACCTGCGCTCCCTGGTCGAGGGCCGTCCGTGCGCCGAGCTCGCGATGCGGATCCTGCCCGAGTACCCGGGGCCGGTCCCCGCGTTCGTGCCGCGGGACTGGATCCCCGCCGCCGTGACCGCTTAGCTGCTCAGTTCACCGATGGGTCGGGCGGCATTCGCGCCAACAGCTCGTACTGACCGCCCATCCTGCGCAGGACCTGGGCCCAGAGGTCACCCTCGCTGAACGCGTCGTCGGGCTCGGGCTCGGTGAGGATCCACGCCTCCTCTTCGAGCTCGCCGTCGAGCTGGCCCGCCCCCCAGCCCGCGTGCCCCGCGAACAGGCGAATCCGCTCGAGGCCGCCCGGGGGATCGTCGAGGTTGACGAGCCCTACGTCGCCGACGACGATCCGCGGCGAGGCGTCGGGGTCGGCGAACTCGGCCAGCGCTACGACACCGTCCTCCTGCACCGGTCCGCCGATGTACACCGGCTGTCCCGAGTCCGCGACCTCGGCCAGCACCGGGACCGCGTCGCCTACCGTTGTCTCCGAGGGCCGGTTGAGGACGAGCCCGAACGCCCCCTCGTCGGCGTGCTCGACGATCAGGATCACCGTGCGCTGGAACCAGTCGGGCAGCGCCGGCGAGGCAACGAGCAGCTTCCCACGCACGGACTCCACACCCGCATTGTGCCGCTCATATCATTGGCGCGAGGGCGCGTAGCTCAGTGGGAGAGCGCTCGCTTCACACGCGAGAGGTCGCTGGTTCGAAACCAGCCGCGCCCATGCTGGCTGGCTGATGTCGCGCGATACTGAGTGAGCGATGTCGGAGGAGAACGTGGAGGTCGTTCGTCGATGGGTCGAGCTCTTCAATTCGAGGGACGATGTGGACGAGTTTCTCTCGCTGCACGATCCCGAGGTTGAGCTCCAAACCCCAGGCGGGCCTCGACTGCACGGGCACGGCGAACTGCGCGACTGGTTTGAAAAGAAATATGAGAGCGTCCAATCACGCCTCCTACCTGAGCGCTTCGTAGCAGGAGGCGACACCGTGGTCGGTCTCGGGAGAACTGAAGTCCGATGGATCGAATCGGGTGAAGTGGCTCGCGAGTTCGAGAGCGCGGGGGCCTACTGGTTTCGCGGGGGCAAGATCATCAGGTGGCAGCCATTTAGCGCTCATGGTGAAGCCCTCGAAGCCGCCGGGCTGTCGGAGTAGGCGATGCCAGCCGAGGGAGACATCGCGCTAATCCATCGCGGCCTCGATGCCTTCAGCCGCGGCGATTTCGACGCGGGCGCTGAGGATATGCAGCCGGACGTCGAGTGGCACGTCTCGTTCCGGCTTCCCGATCTGCCCTTGGACAAGGCGGTCTACCACGGCCACGCCGAGGTCCGGCGGCTGTGGGCGGCTTTTCGGAGCGGCTGGGCGAACCTCACGGTAACCCTCGAGGACGTGGTCGACGCCCGCGAGGGCCTCGTGGTTGTCCGCAGCCGGTTCGTCGGCCGGGGGAGCGCCAGCGGGATAGAGGTGGATCGCACGATCTTCTATGTGTTCGAGATTGCGGCTGGGAAGCTGAAGCGACTGCGGCCCTTCGACACAGAGGCCGAGGCCCTCGAAGCCGCCGGGCTGCGTGAGTAGGCGATGTCGCAGGAGAACGTCGAAACCCTCCAGCGAGCCCGAGACGCCTGGGACGCGGACGATGTGGACGCCTTCTTGGCCGAGGCCGATCCCGAGGTCGAGTGGCAGACCGCGATTGAGCAAGCCTTGGAGGGCAGAAAAATCACCTGTCGGGGCCATGACGGTGTGCGAAAGGCCTGGGAGGAGCTTCGGGGTGAGGCGTGGGGAGGCATCACGAGTCAGGTTCAGGAGATTCGCGACCTCGGCGAGTCGGTCCTAGTCCTCGGCCATCTCGACGTGACCGGCCGGACGACCGGCATCGGGTTCCGCGAGGAACTCGGGCAGCTCGTCACCTTCCGAGGCGGGAAGATTCTCCGCTCGGAGGACTTCCTGAGCCACGCCGAGGCCTTCGAAGCCGCCGGGCTTGAGGAGTAGGCGATGTCGGAGGAGAACGTGGAGACAATCCGACGCGGCTACGCGCTGTTCGCGGCCGGTGACTTTGAGGCAGTAGGCGCGCTCTTCTCTGCTGACGCTGAAATCACTGACACCGGTGGACTTGGCGTCGCGGGCTCGGCCGCGGGTACGCGCCGCGGGCACGAGGGGTTTCTCCGGTCCACGGAGGAGGCGCTGGAGGCGTTCGAGGACTTCCGAGTTGAGCCCGAGGACTTCATAGACGCCGGCGATGTTGTCGTTGTGCCGGTCCGGATCTCTGGCCGAGGCAGAGGCAGCGGCGTGGAGATGGAGACGCGGCTGGCGCACCTATGGGCGCTCCGCGGCGATGGCAAGGTGGTTCGGAGCGAGATCTACAGGACCACAGAGGAAGCCCTCGAAGCTGCCGGGATCACGGAGTAGGCGATGTCGGAGGAGAACGTCGACGTCGTGCGCCGGTTGCTCGATGCCGGGGACCGTGAGGACATTTCGACGGCCCTTGCCTGCCTCGATCCCGACTTGGAGTGGATCCCGCTTCGCGCCGCGACGGAAGGCGCTTATCACGGCCACGACGGCTACGAGAAGTTCGTCGCGGACACCAGAGAGAACTTCGAGGCGTTCGAGCCGCACTTTGAGCTGCGCGACCTCGGCGAGCGGGTGCTCGCGTGGGGGACGATCACTATGCGCGGCGCGGGCAGCGGGGTCGAGCTGGAGGTTCCGGTTGGGGGAATCTTCGACCTCCGCGGTGGGAGGGTCGCCCGTTGGCGCGATTTCGGATCGAAGGAGAAGGCCCTCGAAGCCGCCGGGCTGTCGGAATAGGCGCTGGCTCCGAGGCATAAGGACGCAGCTCGCGTCAAACCGCAGCGCCCTGAGCAGACTTCACACGCGAGAGGTCGCTGGTTCGAAACCAGCCGCGCCCATCTCCTGAATTCCGCGCTTGGCGTCGGCGCATGAGGGGCATAACGGGGAAATGGGCCCGGGGCCAACCAGAAGACGACTTCTTCCCGGATGCTGACCATCGCCGGCACAGAGCTCGCCCGCATCGGGCTAGGCACCAACCGCCTCACCACGGCTCCCGAGAATCACGCGTTCCTCCGCGAGGCGGTCGCGGCTGGGGTCGGCATGATCGACACGGCCCACGTGTACACCAACGGCGACAGCGAGCGGGCGATCGGGGAAGCGCTCTCGCCGGAGCCCGACGACGTCGTCATCGCCACCAAGGGCGGCTACAGCGCCGGCACCGGGCGCCCGGACGCCCTCCGCGCGCAGATCGAGCAGAGCCTCGCGAGCCTCCGCACCGAGGCGATCGATCTCTACTACCTGCACCGCGTCGACCCGGAGACTCCGCTCGAGGAGAGCCTCGGCGCGATCGCCGAGCAGCGCGAGGCCGGGAAGATCAAGGAGGTCGGGCTCTCCGCCGTCGATGTCGCGCAGATCGAGGCCGCCCGCAAGGTGGTCCCGATCGCCGCGGTCCAGAACCACTTCAACCTCGCGGAGCGAGGCTCCGACGACGTCATCGACTACTGCGAGGAGAACGGGATCGTCTTCGTTGCCTACTTCCCGCTCAGGGAGCGCTCGCAGGCCCTGGGCGAGCTCACGGATCGGCACGACGCCGACGAGGAGCAGATCCTCCTCGCCTGGCTCCTTCACCGCTCACCGGCGATACTGCCGATCCCCGGCACTCTCTCGATCGAGCATTTGCGTTCGAACCTCGCCGCGCTCGACATCGAGCTCTCCGACGAGGAGCTCGAGGCGCTCGCCTAGATTCGCCGGCCGCGCGGCCGAGCTCATCCCCGCGCGCGCCGGTCCTCACGAGCGCCTAGTGCTCAGGCGGGCCGATGACGGGGGTCTTGAGCGGCCCCGCGAGACCGATGTAGGCGACGATCTCATGGCCCCCCGGGTTCGTCTGAAACGGCAGCTGGAGCCAGTTGTTGGCCAGCCACACGTTGCCGGAGGGGTCAACGGCGACGCCCGTGTTGCGGACCAGGCCGTCAAACCCGTAGCCGCTGTCCGGCGCGATCGGATCGCCCGTGTGCGAGCCCGGCGGACAGTGCTCGGGTCGGATCCCGCACACGTTGCCGAGCGCCTGCCCGTTGAAGTTGGCGATCCACACGTTGTCGTTTCCGTCCACCGCTATCCCCCACGGGAGAATCGTGCCGCCTCCCGTGAACGGCGAGCCCGCTTGCGGGACCCCGTCGTCGTTCAGCAGCGTCACCGAGGCCCCGCCTTGTGACGGCAGGAGCGGCTCGCAGGGGAACGCCACGGCGCCCGAGTTCGCGACCCAGACGTTCCCTTTGCTGTCCGTGGCGAGGCCCATCGGGCGGCTGATCGCGGTCGAGACCGGCGAGTTCGCCGTCGGCGTGCCGTCGGGATTCAGGATCGCGATGCGGCTGTTCTGGTTTCCGGCCACGAACGCCTGCCCGCGATCGTTGATCGTGATCCCGAACGGGCTTCCGATCCCGAGGCCGCTCGCGACGATCGCCCGGGAGGGGTCACCGTTCGGATACTGAGTGACGGTCCCGTTGCCGCAGTTCGCGATCCAGATGTTGCCGCTGCGGTCGGCCACCGTCCCCTGGGGCTGATCGAGCGGCCCCCCCGTGTAGCCGCCGCCGAACGTGTCGGTGGCCGGCGGGGACAGTGGATTGCCGCTGGCGGTGAACTCCGAGACGCTGTTGCGCGGCGGCGGCTCTGTGCACCCGACTCCCTGGAAGCCGTAGTTTCCGACCCACACGTGCCCGTTGGGGGCCAGGGAGATGCCGAAGCCGGCGCCGCTCAGACCGCCTCCCGTGAACGGCGCGCCGCTCGCGAACCGGCCGTCGGGCGTGAACTTGAACAGCTGGTTGCTGGCGCACTGCGGCACGTGCGGGTCGGCGCCGTAGTTGTAGTTGTTGTTGACCCACAGGTTGCCGTGCTTGTCGATCGCGAAGTTGCCGGGGCCGTCGAGGCTGGTCCCGTCGCCGTCGAAGCGCAGCGCCAGCGTCCATCCGTCGGGGGTCTGGCCCTGGCCGAGCGCCGGTCCGTACGGCGCCGGCGACGAGTTGGCGAGGTTGAACAGCTCGCTCACGTTGTGGGCGGGGTTGCGGGCGATGTCGGCGATCGCCTCCAACGTGCCGCGAGGCGCCGAGCCGCCAGGCGGCTTCGCGAGCTTGAACAGCCGCGAGCAGTGTCGCGTCGAGCGAGCGCACTTCGGGAGCATGTTCGACAGAGAGTTGAACGTCTGCAGGGTCGAGGTCTCGTCGCCGTTGGGCGCCTTCTGAAGCACGGGGCCGAGCTGTCCCGTCTGCGCCTGGGCGAGGTTGGCGGCCATCGCGGTCGCGTTCTGCAGCCCAGGCGAGCCCCCGGCGATCTTCTTGGAGCCGTGGACGAACTGGGCGAGCGCGTATCCGGCGGCGACGGTCGTGCGCTCGTTGAGCACCGCCTTGCGCGGGAATCGCGGGGTGCCGACGACGGTCGCGAGCCTCACGGCCGCTCGGCGACCAGCGGTCAGATACAGCACCGCGCGGGAGGGCCGCGGCGCATGGTAGTGGAGCTTGAACGAGCCGTTCCTGCGAGTGCGTGACTTGGCGAGCCGCGTTGGGCTTCCGTTCGCATTCCCGGCGCGGTACAGCGTTACGGGGACCGAGCGGAGCTTCTTGCTCTTGCTCTTGACCACCCCGTGCAGCTTCGCCGCGGTAGCCCCCTCCGCGCCGGCCAGCAAGACAAGCGCCAGCGCCGCCAGGATGCCGACCGCGAGCGCCCTGAGAGCCGACGTCGACACCGCCGGGCCTGCCGAGTACCCAACCCCCTTCCCTGCGACGCTCACATCCCTCCTTTCCTCGCTTCGACCGGCAAACGCTTCTCTTGATTTGGGTACTACTACCCGAAGGAGCCGCTGATCATGCGCACGAGGGGAGGTGCGAAGCCAGGCGCTCCATCGGCGTCGAATAGAATCACCGCGTGGCTGACCCGTCCGGGGTTGGAGAAGGGGAAGACCGCCGAGTCCGGTTCGGTCGCCGTGGCTTCCTTGGGAGCAGTCTGGCCGCGGCCGGCGCTGCGCTCCTTCCCACGGCGGGTGCCGCCGCGGCCAGATCACGCTCCGCCGCCGCCAAGCGGAGTGCAGGCCGGCTGGCCAGTGCTCCGAGCAGCGCGAGCGCGATCCCGCAGCTGCCGCTGCGGGCGCTGTTTCCAAACCTGCCGGCAGTCCCGTTCGACGCAGCGGGGGTGGCCGATACGCTCGCGAGGCTGCAGATCCGGGCGCAGCAGCAGGTCCAGGCCAAGCAGGGCCTGACACAGAAGTTCACGATCAACGGCGCGACGCGCCGTGCGTACGCGTTTCTTTTCGGGGAGGCGACGACCGGGGCGCTGGGTGACGCCGCGGACACGCTCCGGCAGTCGGTGCAGGGAGATCCCGAGCAGGCTGCGACGGACCTCTACCAGAGCCTTGGCCGGCAGGGCGCCGCGGCCCCCTCGACCGCCAACCCCCTGTCTCTCGAGCACCCGAAGCAGTTCTCGATCTCGTGGACGAATTTCCCGAGCGTCTACAAGCCCGGGCTACGGCACCTGTCCGCCTGGGCGCGGTCGCTCAGCGACGCTGACGCCGGCACCAGGGAGTTCTGGCCGACGATCGCTCGGCACGGCTTCGGCTTCAACCTGATCATCCCGGAGCGGGTCACGCGCGCCGACGCCGGAGCCCTGCGGCAGGAGTTCGGATCTGCCTGGACCCCCAGGGTCCGTTCAGCGCTGGCGGCCGGGAACCTCTATGTCATCGACATGAGCCGGTTCGAGGCGCTCCAGGCGCAGTCCGTGAACGGCGCGCCGAGGTTCACCCCGAGCACGAGCACCCTGCTGATCCGGAACTCGCGGACGAGATCGCTGACTCCGGTCGCGATCATCGTGTCCGGCCACGGCGGGAGCGGCCGCCGGGTGTACTCGAGGGCGAAGACGACCAATGGCGCGTGGCTGTACGCGCTGCAGGCGGCCAAGGCCTCGATCACGCTCTTCGGGATCTGGCTCGGTCACGTCTATCACTGGCACATCGTCACGGCCGCCATGCAGATGACGATGTTCAACACCCTGCCGACCGAGCATCCGATCTATCAGCTCCTCGCGCCGCAGTCGAAGTTCGCGATTGCGTTCGATGACACGTTGCTCTCGCTGTGGTCGAACATCGCACCTCCCACCTCACTCGTCACACCGAATGACTTTCTTGCGCTGGCGAACGACTACGCCGCCGGACGCGACTATTTCGATGACGATCCTAAGACGACGATCAAGCAGCTCGGTCTTCGCCGCAAGGACTTCACGGCGAAGAGGTCGTGGGACCGATATCCCGTCGTGCAGCGTCTGCTGTCGATTTGGGATCTCGTCGAGCCGTATGTCAACACCTTCGTCACCACGACGTACAGCTCCGACGCCGCCGTTGCTGCCGATGGCGACCTCCAGAAGTGGATTGCGACCGCGGGCTCATCCGATGCGAGCACCGGAGGCAACATCCGCGGCCTCCCGGAGATGAACAGCCGGGCGGCGCTCGAGAGCGTCCTGACGAGCCTGCTCTACCGGATCACGGTCCATGGAATCTCGCGTCTGGACTCAACCTCGAACCCCGCGCTCACGTTCGTCGCCAACTTCCCCCATTGCCTTCAGCGCACCGACATTCCGAGCCCGCGCGCGCGGATCAGCACCAAGGCGCTGCTCGGCTACCTACCGAGAACCGACACGATCAGCGAGGCGGTCACCTTCTACTTCACGTTCGCCTTCTCGACCCCATACGAGCCGTTCATGCCGCTCGACGGCGCCGGCGCGGAGCTCTTTTTCCCGGGGGGAAAGGGCGACAAGCGCAATCAGGCGCTCATCGACCTCCGAAAAGGTCTTGCGAAGGTCATCAACGACTACCAGCCCGGCATGCCCCAGCGCTTCCAGTGGCCACGCAACATCGAGACATGAGGAGTTCTCGGCCCAAGCGCCGCTCGCTTGACCTTCCGTAGGTCGGGCTGAAGTCCGCCCGACGATCCGCGGCAGGCTCAACCGAGCTTGTAGACCTTTTGCGGCGTGATTCGCAGGACGCCGCGGCGGTTCTCCTCGAGCCAGTCCGCGATCGAGGACGGGTCCGGCCGCTCGGGACCGCGGATGACGGCGAGGATGTCGGCGGTGAGCTCCGCCCGCTCGGGGTCGTCGACGATCGTCTCCGCCTCGCCGTAGACGACGACGTGCGCGCGGCCGTCGGGAACGATGAGCGACACCCGCGGCTGACGCTCCGCGTTGTGCCACTTCGCGGTCGTTCTCGGCGTCGTGACGAGAACGCGGCCCTCGTCGTCGAGCGTGTACCCGACCATCGCCTGCTGGGGTGAGCCGTCTGCGCGGCCGGTGGCGAGCACCGCCCACACGTGGTCGTCGAGAAATGCCCGCTGCTCGTCGGTGTAGGACACGTGCTCCTTCTCCTCGTGCTCGACAGCTCTCGCCGGCTAGGCGCCGCCAGCTGGTGGTCTCGGCCGAGCCGGAGCGTAACGCGACGGCCTGGGAGAGCGTCGCCGGCGGGGCCCGCACCCCCGTAGGACCCAGTGACTACCGGGGAAGGAACCCAATTGGCACAGCAGCGAAATACGCATCTCGGCTCGGCCGCCCGCCAGGTTGGGGCGGCGGCCGCAGTCGTCGCGATCGCAGTCGGGATCGCCGCATGCGGGAGCAGCAGCAGCAGCAGCAGCTCCACCACGCCGTCCTCGAGCGCCTCGAGCGGCGGCGGTCAAACGGTCAGCCTCAAGGAGAGTGAATTCAAGTTCACACCGCCGAGCGCCACGGCGAAGCCGGGCAACGTCACGTTCGACGTCTCCAACGACGGCACGACGACCCACAGCCTGACCGTCCAGGGCCCGAATGGCAGCCAGACCCTGAGCTCGTCGCTGCAGCCGGGCAAGTCCGGCACGCTCTCGGTCGACCTCAGCAAGCCGGGCAAGTACACGTTCTGCTGCCCGATCGACTCGCATCGCCAGATGGGGATGCAGGGCACGATCACGGTCGGCTCGGGCGGATCGGCCTCGGCCTCCGCGTCAGGCGGCGGCGGCGGCGGAACCAGCAGCGGTGGCGGTGGCGGCGGCTACAGCTACTAGGCAAGCCTGAACGAAGACGCGTTCAACTGGCGCGGGGCGAAAGCTCCGCGCCAGGTTGCCCTGCCCTGGCTAGCTCGCCGCAGCGACGTCCGGCGTAACCGTCGACTCGGCACACATCTACCGCGCGCAGATCCAGCGCCGCCGGCTCAATGCTCCGGCCTCGCCGACGCCTCGACGGTTGCGATCAGCGTCCGTCGCAGCACCTCGGCGATCGTCGCGCGAGGGATCCCGCTGCCCTGCCACGCGTCGAGCGCGCTCTCCGCGTAGGCGATGAAGCCTCGCAGCGCGATCCGGACCAGCGGCGGCGGGTCGTCGGTGCCTAGGTGATTCTGGGAGATGTTCCTGAGCACGAGGTCGTAGTAGCTGTCGGCGAGCTCGATCGCCTCGGGATCGACCGAGGCCCGCGACTGGCGGTGGAGCAGCCAGGCGTCGGTCGGCTCCGCCGCCTGATCGATCAGGCGCTCGAAGTTCGCGGCCAGCTTCTCCTCGAGCGGGATCTCGCGGTCGATCAGCCACTCACCGGTCAGATGCTCGCCCGCCCTGCGGATCGCGGCGAGGAAGAGATCGCGCCGGCCCCCGGGGAAGTAGTGGTAGACGAGGTTGCGGCTGACCTCGGCCCGCTGCGCGACCTCATCGAAGCTCAGGCCCTCGGAGCCCGTGCGCGCCGCGATCGCGAGCGCGGCCTCGACGAGTTGCTCGCGGCGCTCCGCCGGGGGCAGCCGGCGCCGAGGTGCGGTGGTAGTCGGCGCCACCCTTGGAGCCTACTAGCCTATTTACGAAAAGTAAATTAAGCTGTGGGACTGCGCATCGCGTCGCCCGGATCAGCCGCCGGGCGAGCCGGCGCCCGGCGTCCCGGCGGGCGGTGCCGGGCCCCAGCTTGAGCGCCCGTCGCCCGTGATCGGGACCCTTGGGCCGAGCAGGACGCCGGTGTCGAGCGTCGCGTCGGCGACCGCCTTGACCCGCGCCCCGACCTCGCGCACGTCCGATCGCGTCTGCTGGGAGCCGTAGGGATGGATGTCCGAGGTCAGCCCGGTGGCGTTGACCCCGGCCGCCTTCGCCAGATAGAGCGAGCGCGGCATGTGGAAGGCCTGGGTGATGACGACCGCGTGCTTGACGCCGAACACCTTCCGCGCCCGCACCATTGTCGACCAGGTATCGAAGCCGGCGTGGTCCTCGAAGATCGCGTGCGCCGGCACGCCATCGCGCGCGAGCTGCTGGCGCATCGTGTCGGGCTCGTCATAGGACCACGCGTCGTGCTCCCCGGAGACGAGCAGTCGGTCGACCTTGCCCGCGCGCCACAGCTGCGCCGCGCGCTCGACGCGGTCGGCGAGCATCGCGCTCATCGTCCCGTCCGGGTTCACCGAGGCGCCGAGCACGATCGCGGTCTCGGTGTGGGGCACGGCGTCGACCTCGGAGGTCGACTCGCCGCGCGCGCTCAGGAGCACCCAGGCGTTGCTGATCGCGATCACCGCGACGCCGAATCCGAGCACGGCGAGCGCGGCCCGCGTCGCCCAAGGCCAGCGCCGGAGCGCAGATTTCATCCGCCGCATCCCGCTGTATAGGCTACGGCGCATCGGCTGCTTCGCGGTACTACTCGCCCTCATCTCGCCACGCTTGGCGCTGTTCGCGATCTTCCTGTTCAGCGACCTGCTGAGCCGCGCGTTCGACAGCTGGCTCGTGCCGTTGCTCGGCTTCTTCGTGCTCCCGTGGACGACGCTCGCCTACGCGCTGATGTGGTCCTCGGACAACCGTGTGCACGGATTCGAGTGGTTCATCGTCGGGCTCGGGTTCCTGTTCGACCTCGCGTCCTGGTCGCAGCGCAACCGCTGGAGGGAGGCGCGCGGATGAGCGCGAGCTCGGCAGACGTCTTCGTCTCGTTCGGGATCTCGGGCGATCTCGCGAAGGTGATGACATTCCACTCGCTGTACAGGCTCGAGCGCCGCGGCCTGCTCAACTGCCCGATCGTCGGCGTCGCGGCCGACGACTGGTCCGACGACGACCTCCGCGATCACGCGAAGCAGGCGATCACCTCCGAGGAGGATGACTTCGACCCGAAGGTCTTCGACCGGCTCGCGAAGCGGATGTCCTACATCCAGGGCGACTTCTCCGACGCCGCCACCTACGAACAACTCGGGAAGGCGATCAGGGGCGCGAAGCGGCCGGTCTTCTACCTCGAGATCCCGCCGTCGCTGTTCGGGATGGTGATCAAGGGCCTGTCGGATGCGGGCCTTACCGACAGCGCGCGCGTGATCGTCGAGAAGCCGTTCGGCCACGACCTCGACTCCGCGAAGGAGCTCGCGGCCGAGATCCACCAGTACATCGACGAGGACCAGCTCTACCGCATCGACCACTTCCTCGGCAAGATGGGCCTCGGCGAGATCCTCTACCTGCGGTTTGCGAACGCGATCTTCGAGCCGTTGTGGAACCGCGACAACCTCAGATGCGTCCAGATCACGATGGCGGAGGACTTCGGGGTCGCCGACCGAGGCAGCTTCTACGACCCCGTCGGCGCGCTTCGCGACGTCGTCGTCAACCACCTGATGCAGGTCATCGCCGCGGCGGCGATGGAGCCCCCGGCCGGCCGCGACGCGCGCGCGTTCAAGGACGCTATGTACGCGGTGTTCTCGACGATGCTCGCCTGCGAGCGGGGCGACTACGTCCGCGGCCAGTACGACGGCTACCTCGACGTCGACGGGGTCGCCAAGGACTCGACGACGGAGACCTACTGCGCGGCTCGATTCTTCATCGACAACTGGCGCTGGACCAGCGTACCGTTCTTCGTCCGCGCCGGCAAGGAGCTGCCGGTCACCCAAACCGAGATGCGGCTCGTATTCGACCAGCCGCCGCGGCTCGGGTTCTCGGACCGGGGACTGAAGCGCACTCCCGAGCCCGACCAGATCGTCGTCAAGCTCGATCCCAGGACCGGGATCAGGTTGCTGGTCGAGGCGCAACGCAACGAGGACGTCCAGCCTGAGCAGATCAACCTCGACATGGAGTTCGCCAGGGAGGGCGGCGAGGGCCCGACACCGTACGAGGTCCTGCTCCACGCGGCGATGGAGGGCGACAGCACGCGCTTCACCCGCCAGGACAACATCGAGCAGACGTGGCGGATCATCGCGCCGCTGCTCGACAAGCCGCCGAAGGTCCACAAGTACAAGCCGGGATCGTGGGGGCCGAAGGCGGCGGACGAGCTCGTCGCCGACGTCGGCGGCTGGTACGGACCGTGGCTCCCGGAGGCGAGGAAGGGGTCATGAGCCAGGACGGCTCGCAGCGGGGAGAGCAGAGCGCGGCCGCGCCGTCTCCGTTCCCGCCGATCGCCGACTACGCCTTCATCTCCGACTGTCACACGGGCGCGCTGATCGCGGCGGACGGCGCGATCGACTGGCTGTGCGTGCCGCGCTTCGACGCCCCGAGCATCTTCGGGTCGCTGCTCGACCGCCAGGCAGGGTCGTTCGCATTCTCGCCGTTCGGCGTCACGGTCCCGACGACGCGCGTCTACGAGCCGGGCACGAACGTTCTCGTCACGACATGGAACACGCCCGGCGGCTGGGTCGTCGTCCGCGACGCCCTGATCATCGGCCCGCGACGCGGAGAGGACAAGGTCACGCCCCACACCCGACCCCCGACCGACGAGGACGGCGAGCACCTGCTGATCCGCACCGCCCACTGCCTCGAGGGCGAGGTCGAGATGGAGCTGATCTGCGAGCCGATCTTCGACTATGGGCGCACCCCCGCCGAGTGGGAGATGCTCGACGACGACATCCACACCGCCGACGCCCACGGCGGCGACCTCACGATCCGGCTCCGGAGCGACATGGCGCTCGGGATCGAGGGAGAGTGGGTCCGCGCGCGGCACCACGTCGACGAGGGGCAGACCGTCTACTGCTCGCTCGCATGGGGCGCGGAGCTCGAGTCACCGAAGGACTGCGACGACGCCCAGGGCCGGCTGTGGACGACGGCGCGGTACTGGCGCGACTGGTTGAACCGCGCGCGACTCCCCGACCACCGCTTCCGCGAGCCGATCCAGCGCTCCGCCCTGACGATCAAGGGACTGACGTACATGCCGACGGGCGCGACCGTGGCGGCGCTGACGACGTCGCTGCCGGAGACGCCCGGCGGCGAGCGCAATTGGGACTACCGCTTCACGTGGATCCGCGACGCGACGTTCACGCTTCAGGCCCTTCACTTCCTCAATCTCGACTGGGAGGCGGACGAGTTCATGCAGTTCATCGCCGACCTCGAGCCGAATGACGACGGCGCGCTGCAGATCATGTACGGGATCGACGGCCGCCGCGACCTCACCGAATCGACCCGCGACGACCTCACCGGATACGCGGGGGCCAGGCCCGTCAGGGTCGGAAACGGCGCCTTCGACCAGCGCCAGAACGACGTCTTCGGCGCCGCGCTCGACTCGATCCTGCTGCACACGCGGCGCAGCCAGCGACTGCCGCGACGCCTGTGGCCCGTCATCCAGGCGCAGGCGAAGTGCGCGACCGCGGTGTGGCAGAAGCCCGACCAGGGGATCTGGGAGGCGCGCGGGAAGCCGCAGCACTACGTGTCGTCGAAGCTGATGTGCTGGGTGGCGCTCGACCGCGCGTCGCAGCTCGCCGCGATGGCGGGCGACTCGGAGCGGCGCGACGAGTGGGGCAAGACCGCCGAGACGATCAAGGCCGACATTCTCGACAACGGGGTCCGCGACGGGGTTCTGCGCCAGCACTACGACACCGACGCGCTCGACGCCTCGACGCTGCTCGCCGCAATGTTCAAGTTCCTCCCCGACGACGACAAGACGCTGCGAAAGAGCGTGCTCGCGATCGCCGACGACCTGACCGAGAACGGCTTCGTGCTCCGCTACCGCACCGGCGAGACCGACGACGGCCTCTCCGGCAGGGAGGGGAGCTTCCTGATCTGCTCGTTCTGGCTCGTGTCGGCGTTCGCGATGATCGGCGAGGAGCAGCGTGCCCGCGACCTGATGGACAAGCTGCTCGCGATCCAGTCGCCGCTTGGACTGTACGCGGAGGAGTTCGACACCACGACCGCCCGCCATCTCGGCAACTTCCCGCAGGCGTTCTCGCACCTGGCGCTGATCGAAGCCGCGGCGCGGATCGTCGTCGCCGAGCGGCTGAAGGAGTACGTGTGAGCAACTACGACGTCATCGTGATCGGGAGCGGTGCGGGTGGGGGGACGCTTGTCCACCACCTCGCCCCGTCGGGGAAGCGGATTCTGCTGCTAGAGCGCGGCGACTGGCTCCCGCGCGAGCCGCAGAACTGGCGCTCGGAGGACGTGTTCGCGGGGAACCGCTACGTGTCCCCCGACAAGTGGTACGACGGGAGTGGGAACGAATTCCAACCGCAGGTCCACTACTTCGTCGGCGGCGCGACGAAGCTCTACGGCGCGGCGCTCTACCGCCAGCGCAAGGAGGACTTCGGCGAGCTTCGGCACCACGACGGTATCTCTCCCGCGTGGCCGATCTCCTACGACGAGATCGAGCCCTATTACACGCGGGCCGAGCAGCTCTACCAGGTGCACGGCGAGCGCGGCGAGGACCCGACCGAGCCGCCTGCGAGCGCCCCCTATCCGCACCCGGCCGTCTCGCACGAACCGCGGATCCAGCAGCTTTCGGACGACCTCGCCGCCGCGGGCCACCATCCATTCCACGCTCCGTGCGGGATTTTGCTCGACGAGGGCAACATGCCCTACAGCCGCTGCGTGCGCTGTCCCGACTGCGACGGCTTCCCGTGCCTCGTTCACGCCAAGTCCGACGCCGAGGTGCTGGCGGTGCGCCCGGCGCTCGAGCATTCGAACGTCACCCTGCTGACCAACGCAGAGGCGATCGCACTGCAGACCGACGCGGCGGGCAGCGCAGTCACCGACGTCGTCGTCGAGCGCGACGGTGAGCTCGAGACCCACAGCGCCGAGCTCGTCGTGGTCTCGTGCGGGGCCGCCAACTCCGCAAAGCTGCTGCTGCGCTCGGCGAACGACAAGCACCCGAACGGTCTCGCCAACGGCTCGGACCAGGTCGGTCGCAACTACATGTTCCACAACAGCGAGGCGGTGCTGGCGCTGTCGAGGGAGGAGAACCCGACGGTCTTCCAGAAGACGCTCGGACTCAACGACTTCTACTTCGGCGCGGACGACTTCGAGTTTCCGCTCGGCAACATCCAGATGGTCGGCAAATCGCAGGCACCGATGTTCCGCGGCGAGCGCCCGCGCGAGACCAAGCTGGCGCCGCAGTGGACGCTGGAGCGCGTCGCTCGCCACGCGATCGACTTCTGGCTATCGACCGAGGACCTGCCGCGGCCCGACAATCGCGTCACCCTCGACAGCGACGGCAACGTGAGGCTGGCCTACACGCGCAACAACCTCGAGCCAAAGGAGCGGCTCCACGCAAAGCTGAAGTCGCTCCTCGGCGAGCTGGACATGAACCCGCACCACCTCATTTCACGTTTCGCTTACATGAAGAACGAGATCCCGGTCGCCGGCTGCGCGCACCAGGCCGGCACGTGCCGGTTCGGTGCCGATCCCGCTGACTCCGTGCTGAACAGCGACTGCCGCGCGCACGAGCTCGACAATCTCTACGTCGTCGACACGAGCTTCTTCCCGAGCATCAGCGCGGTGAACCCGGCCCTGACGGCGATGGCCAACGCGCTGCGGGTCGGCGACCACCTCCTGGAGCGGCTCGGAGCGCCGCGCTCCGAGTAGGAGTTCGGCGTGGCGGCTGACAGGGAAGCCGGGCGCCGAAGGGTCGTGATCGTCGGCGGCGGCTTCGGCGGGATCGCGGCTGCAAAGGAGCTTCGGCGCGCGGATGTGGACCTGACCGTGGTCGATCGGATGAACCACCAGCTGTTCCAGCCGCTCCTCTATCAGATGGCGGCGGGGGGACTATCGGCGGGTGACATCGCCTCGCCGATCAGGACGCTGCTGAAGCGCCAGAGGAACGCGAGCGTGCTGATGGCCGAGGTGACCGACTTGGACGTCGAGGGCAGGAGCGTCCTCCTCGACACGGGCGAGCGACTCGACTACGACAACCTGATCGTCGCCTGCGGTGCCGAGACCTCCTACTTCGGTCACGACGAGCTAGCTCAGGCGTCGCTCGGGCTCAAGACCCTGAGCGACGCAATCGAGCTTCGCGACCGCATCTACGGCGCCTTCGAGCAGGCGGAGCGGACCTCGGACGAGGCCGAGCGCGACAAGTGGCTCACCTTCGTCGTCGTCGGCGGCGGGCCGACCGGCGTCGAGATCTCGGGCCAGCTCGCGTTGATCGCGACCCACGGCCTGAAGCGGGAGTTCTCCCGAATCGACCCCACCCGCACCCGCGTTATCTTGATCGACGCGGGCGAGCGCGTCGTCTCCGCGTTCAGCGACAAGCTTTCGGCCAAGGCAGCGAAGGGACTCAGCGAGCTTGGGGTTACGGTGCGCGAGCACGGTCAGGTGACCTCCATCGACCCGGGCGGCGTCAGCGTCGAGACCGACGGGCAGCGGGAGCGGATCGCTGCGAGAACCGTGGTCTGGGCGGCCGGCGTCCAGGCGGTGGGCCTCACGCGAACGCTCGCCGAGGCCACCGGCGCGAGCGCCGACAGAGCCGGACGGATCGAGATCGAGCCCGATCTGAGCATCCCCGGTCACTCCGAGATCTCTGTGATCGGGGATGCCTCCAAGCTCGCCGGCGCCGACGGCAACCCGCTGCCTGGCCTGGCGACGGCGGCGATCCAGCAGGGGCGCCACGTCGCGAAGACGATTCGACGCGGATCCCCGTCACCGTTCAAGTACCGCGATAAAGGGGCGCTGGCCGTGATCGGCCGCGGCAAGGCCGTGTGTCAGATCAGAAATCTGCAGCTCTCGGGGCGCCCCGCTTTTGCGATGTATCTCGGCATCCACCTCTACTATCTGAGCGGCGTGGCTGGACGGCGCATCAACGTTCTCAACGCCTGGGCCTCGGCGCGCTTCGGCTCTGCGCAGCAGAGAGTCGTCGACGGCGAGCTCCCGGACGTGAGAGACCAAGAACCGTCGAGTCCGTGACGCAACTCCTCCTCGCAACGAGCAGCCAGCTGCTCCCGGCCAGGGAGCAGATGGCGTTCACGCTCGGCGCCCACATCATCCTCGCGAGCCTCGGCGTCGCCTTCCCGGCGATGATGCTGATCGCCAACTACATCGGCCTGCGCCGCAACGACAGGGACGCGCTCGAGCTCGCGCAGCGGTGGTCGAAGGTCGCCGCCGTGACCGTCGCGGTCGGGGCGGTCACCGGCACCGTGCTGTCGTTCGAGTTCGGCCTCCTGTGGCCGACCTTCACGGGCCGCTTCGGTGGCGTGTTCGGGGTCCTGTTCGCGATCGAGGGCATCTTCTTCTTCCTCGAGGCGATCTTCATCGCGATCTACATCTACGGCTGGAAACGCCTCTCCGGGTGGGCGCACTTCTGGACGGGCGTGCCGGTGGCGATCTCCGGCATCGGCGGCGCGTTCGCGGTCGTGGCGGTGAACTCGTGGATGAACCAGCCTCAGGGGTTCACGATCGTCAACGGCGAGGTCACCCACGTCGACCCGCTGAAGGTGATCTTCAACCCCGCGGTCTCCTACGAGGTCCCACACATGCTTCTCGCCGCGTATCTCGTCACCGGGTTTCTGATCGCCTCGGTCTACGCGGTCGGGATGCTGCGCGGGAGGCGGGACCGCCACCATCGGCTCGGCCTGCTGATTCCGCTCACCGTCGCGGCGATCCTGACACCGATCCAGTTCATGGTCGGCGACACTGCCGCGCGCGCGATCGCCAACGACCAGCCCGTGAAGTTCGCGGGGATGGAATGCGTGCAGACTACGCATCGCGACGTCACCGAGTACCTGGGCGGGCGCTGCACGTCAAGCGGAGTGAAGGGGGGCATCGCGATCCCCGGGCTCGACTCGTTCCTGGTCGGCTTCAGCACCAACACGAAGGTCACGGGGCTCGACTCCGTCCCCCCTTCGGACCGCCCGCCCGCGGACACGCTGCTTCACCTCTCGTTCGATGCGATGGTCGGGATCTGCTCGGCGCTGATTCTGCTCGGACTGTGGCTCGGGGTCGTGTGGTGGCGGAAGCGCGACATCCCGCGTTCGCGCTGGTTCCTGCGCGCGACGGCCGTCTCCGGCGCCGCCGCAATCCTCGCCCTCGAGTGCGGCTGGATCGTGACCGAGGTCGGACGCCAGCCGTGGATCGTCTACCAGCTGATGCGAACGAAGGACGCGGTGACGGGCGCCAGCGGGGTATGGATCAGCCTCTCGATCGTGCTCGTGCTGTACACGCTGATCGGGATCGCGACGATCGTCGTGCTGCGCGCGATGGCGCGGCGCTGGCGAACCCCCGGGGCTCGTGAGCCGGGGGGCCCCTACGGACCCCAGGCGGAGACGCCCGGCGCCGTGGCCGCTCACGGAGGGGAGCCGAGTTGAGCACCGCCGAGGCCGTGGCCGGGGTGCTGTGGGCCGGCGTCACCCTGTACGCCGTGTTCGGCGGCGCCGACTTCGGGGCTGGTCTTTGGACCCTGCTCGCGGGGCGGAGCGAGCGCGGCGAGCGGGCGCGCGCTCTGATCGACTGGGCGATCGGCCCCGTGTGGGAGGCCAACCACGTGTGGCTGATCTTCGTCCTCGTGATCCTGTGGACCGCATTCTCGCTCGCCTTCGAGTCGATCATGTCGACCCTGTTCATCCCGCTCAGCCTCGCGGCGATCGGGATCGTCCTTCGAGGCTCCGGGTTCGCTTTCCATCGCGTCGCCGACAGGCTTCGTGGCCGGCGTATCGCCGAGAACGCATTCTCGCTCTCGTCTGTGCTCACCCCTTTCTTCCTGGGAACGGTCGTCGGCGCGGTCGCCTCCGGCCGGGTCCCGGTCGGCAACGCGCAGGGCAACGCGATCACGAGCTGGGTGAACCCCGCGTCACTGCTCACCGGGGCGCTGTTCGTCGTCGCCGGCGCCTACCTGTCGGCGGTGTTCCTGATCAGCGACGCGCGCCGTTTCGGCGAGCGGGATCTGGAGCGCTACTTCGCCGATCGCGCGCTTGTCGCGAGCGTCGTGGCCGGCGTGATCGCGATCGCGGGGATCCTCATCATGCGCTCCGACGCACGCTACATCTACGATCGTCTGACCAGCGATGGTCTGCCCCTCGTCGTGCTCTCGATGGTGTGCGGCGCGGCGGTGCTCGTGCTTCTGCGCCGCGGCGGACGCCGCTGGCTGCGCCCGCTCGCGGTCGGCGCGGTGGTCGCGGTCGTATGGGGATGGGGAGTGGCGCAGTATCCGTATCTGCTGCCCGAGACGCTGACGATCAGCGGCGGCGCCGAGCCGAGCGCCACACTGACCACGGTGCTGATCGTGTTCGGGATCGCCGTGGTGCTCGTGCTGCCGGCGCTGGGGCTCCTCTACACCCTCAGCCAGCGGACGATGCTCGAGCCCGAGAGCCCGCGGCCCGGCCAGACGACCGGCGGCTGATGCGTCGAACCTAGTCGCGTGCCCGTTCCGGGCGCGTGTAGCGCCGCTGGATGAGGAGCGTCGCCGTCCCGGACAGCAGGAGCATCGCGACGTTCACGGCGAGCACCGCGAGCGCGCCCGGTACCTTGTCCGCCTCGCCGAATCCGGCGGCGACGCCAAGATATGCGGCTGCCGGGATCGTGGTGATCGAGATCGCCACGCCCACGGCCGAGCTCGCGCGGGTCTCGAATGCGAGCATGCCGGCCACGCCGGCCGCGAGCGCCACCCCGATCGTCGCCGAGCTGACGCTCGTCAGCCCGGACAGCGCCGACTCGCCGACGACGAAGCCAGAGGGCAGCAGCTTGAAGAGCTTGAGACCTGCGGTTAGTGCGATCGCGGCTGCGCACGTCGTGCCAAGCCCGACGACCAGGGTCGCGAACGCGTTCGCGGCGAGTCGTGCGCGGCGACTCGCGAGCCCGACGCAGGTGGCGTTGATCGGCAGCGTGTCGGGGCTGATTGCCATCGCCCCAACGATAAGGATCCCGCTGGCCTCGATGACGCCGAACCCCGCAATCACCCCAGCCACGATCATGAACACGAGGTAGCGGGCGACAGGGCGGGCGTCCTGGCGCGCCTGCCCGAGGACATCGGCCCAGATCAGGCTTACGTTCGCGCGTCCGCGGCTGAGCGCCCCGATTTCGTCGAGCCGAGCCAGGGTGATGTTCTCACCCTGCACGCCATGGTCCGCGAGTGCCTCGAGGGCCGCATCAGCCGAAGCGGGAGATACCTGCGCCGTGAGCAGTGCGTGCCCCGGGCGCACCCCGGGCGAGACGACAACGTGCTGCGCCTCACCGCAGTCCTCGAGCCGCTCCCCGATCTCGGTCAAGGACACGGATTCGCCGTAGACGCGGAGGTGCAGCGTCACAGGATCGCGATCGGGTTCAGCGGCGATCCCGTCCCGTGAGGTATCCGCAGCGGCGCGCCCACGAACAGGAACTCCCAACGGCCGGCCTGCTCGCAGCGCCGCGCGAGGTCCTCGAACTGCAGGTAGTCGAGCAGGTGGATGCCCATCGCGTTGAGCGCGAGCACGTGGATCGGGAACGCGACCCCCTCGGTGGTGCTCGGCGCCGTGTCGTTGTTGCCGTCCGAGCCCAGCGCGGCAACTTCCCGCTGCGCGAGAAACGAGGCCGTCTTCGGGTGCAGGCCGGCCTTCGAGACCGAGGTGTCCCACGGCGGAAGCTCCGCGATCCGGCGCGCGTGACCGGTGCGGACGAGCAGGATGTCGCCGGCGCCTACCCGGACCCCCTGCTCGCGCTCTGCCGCCTCGAGGTCCTCGGGGAACACGTGCTCTCCCGGCTCGATCCACGGGACATCCCGGACGCGGGGCGCGTCGAGCAGAACGCCCCGGCCGACGAGGCCGTCCTTTAGCAGCTCGATCGCACCCGTCTCTGCGCCTCGCGAGGTGATCGACTCGTCGGGCTCACCGCCAAAGAGCGCGCCCTCGAAGGCGACGTGGCAGAGGGCGTCGATGTGGCTGTGCGTGTCGTTGTGGTAGTCGACGCCGATGTAGTCCTTTGCGAAGCGCACGCTGCCGGAGCCGATGTCGACGTCGGTCAGCATCGTCATGTGGTGATCGGCGGGTTCGGGGTTCTCGATCCCGGTCTCGGTGTCGAGCGGTCGGCTGAGTGTCACCGTGACGCCGCTGCGGACCAGCTTCGCGGCCGCGGCGATCCGCTCTGCGCTGAGGTGGTTCAGCGTCCCGCGTCGGGACTGATCGCCCCAGCGATCCCAGTTGGAGACCGCCGCGAAGAGCTCCCTGAACTCCACGGCGGAGATGTCGAAGCGCTCGCCGGTATCCATCAGCGCTCTCCATCGGCGCCGTGCGGCCTCAGCTTGAGCCCCGACTCGGCCAGCCAGCGACGCAGCTCGCCATGCATCGCTTCGACGCCGACGATCGCAGCACTCTCCTCGCTCCATGTGCTCGGCACGAGGGCGAACGGGTGGCTCTGCCAGCCGCCGAGTCCACCGTGCGAGCCCATGAACTCCTCGAACGGCGCGACCTCGTTCTCCTCAGGGTCGTACATGCAGTTCACGAGGATGTCGGGGCAGTTCGGAAAGCCGTCGGTCCGGCGCAGGTGGTCGGCAGCGTTTGGCCCGAAGTGGCGCAACGGGTCCTCGCCCGTGACGGTGTCGTCGTGCAGCGTTCGGGTCCCCTCACCGCCGACGACGATCGCGCCGCCGTTGTCCGAGCGCACCATCACGAAGGCGATCCCGGGGTGGCCCGCGAGGGTGCTGATCAGCCGCGGATGTTTGGACTCGATCTCGCCGACCGACATCCGCTGGTCGTTCTCAGGCAGCGAGATCAGACCGAGGCCGCCCGACGCGAGCACGACCGCGGTGTGCTCCGAGGCGTCCCTCCTCTCCTCTTGGGCAGCCTTCCGATTCGGCCCCAGAACGACCTGTCCGTCGACGATCTGATCGCGCGTCGCCCGCGCCAAGAAGACGCGCGCCGGCGCCCTCCTCGTGGCGGGCGTCAGTTAGTGCCCCGCCCACGGTGCTCAGGCCCTCGTCGGTCGTGGCCGGCGCGAACACGTCTCCCTCGTCGAGGGCGCCCTCGACAAGCGCGTCCAGCGTGATGCCGTAACGCTGGCGAAACGGGCGGCCCTGGCTCTGTCCGTGGTCCGAGAGGACGACCAGGTGGTAGGGGCGAGGCGCCCGCTCGACAGCGTCCTCGAGCCGTGCCAACTCTGCGTCGTGTTGGCGCAGCACGGCGAACGCGTCGGGCTGGTCCACTCCCGAATGGTGGGCGACCTCGTCGTATCCGACGAAGGTGGAGTAGGCGACCGGCACCCCCTCGACGATGTCGCCAAACAGGGTCGCGACATTGAGATCGCGCATGATCACCGTGATCGCACCCCTCATCAGCGGGTATAGGCCCCCACGGTTGACGTGGTCCTCTCCAAGCTTTCGCTGGCGGCGCGCGGCTCGGAGCTCCAGCACGACGTCCCAAAGATAGAGGGCGAGTGTGCGCGTGAACCCGTATGGATCAGCGAAGTAGGCGAAGTACGCGTTCGCCCGAGACCGCTTGCGGTCTCTGACGACGCTCATCGTTGCCGTGCATCGCGGTGCGTCCCCGGAGAACATGTTCCCGCGGCTGGCGCCATCCACCGCAAGCAGGCCGCCGCCGTCGGATCGACGCCGCTCGATCTCGGCAGCGTCCTTGCTGTGGTTGGAGACCATCGTGCGTCCGGTTTCCTTCTCATACCAGCGGAAGGCCGGCATGTCGTGGTTGCTGCCGAGCAGCAGGCCGGCCTGGCTCGCCCCCGTCTGGGAGGACAGATCGCACTCCCAGGGGACGATCCGGTGGCTACCCTCGTCCAACCACCGCGCCATGTTCGGTGCATGGCCCTCGCTCAGCGCCCGCCGCAGGATCGGCTCGGCGAGACCGTCGATCTCGAACAGAATCACGCCGGCGACCTCGGTTTGGTTCCGCCGCCTCACCCGACGGGCACGGCGGCGCACCATGCGGAGCTGGCGGGCGTCGTCGTCGAAGCTCAGCGCGGGCGCCAGAACCATCAGGCTGAGCGAGACGACGATCGCGGCGGCAAGCGAGTCCAGGAACGGGGGCGCATTCCCGTCGATGACCTCGATCGCGACCGAGACCACGGCCGCGTTCAGGGCCAGCGAGCCGAGGCCGAAGCTGAACACGGCGAGCGGCAAGACCACGCGGATCACAAGTGGCCACAACAGCGCGTTGATCACGGCGATCAGCGCGGTCGTCAGGAGCGCGGCGCCGAGGCTGGGAACGTCGATGCCGGGGAGCAGCGCGGTCGTCGCCCAGAAGACGAGCGCGACGAGCAACCACAGCAACAACCCGCGCGCCGCGATCCCGGCGACAAGACGGGCTCCGCGTCTCGCGCTCGTCACAGCGCCATGTCCTCGCCGGGCCGCAGGACCCGTACTTTAACTTCGGGTGTCGCCTCGGCGGCGAGCCGCGCGAACTCGATCGGGGGCTGTGTGAGTCGATCGGGCCGAATACGGGCGAGACCGACGGGATAGAGAGTTCCCCAATGAATCGGAACTGCGACGCGGGGGCGAATCAACTTCAGGGCCTGCACCGCGCCGGCGGGATCGAGATGCCCGGGACCGAGCGACAGGCCCCAGCCCCATATCGGGAGCAGCGCGAGGTCCAGCGGTCCAAGCTCGCCCATCTCGTCGACGAGGTCGGTATCGCCGGCGAAGTAGGCTCGGCGCCGATCGCTCGCGATCACATAACCCAGGGGATCCGCTCGAGGCCCCCGGCGGCCGCGGCGTGGGTCATGGAGGGCGGACACTGCGGTCACCGTCAGCGTGCCGACGGAGATCGTCTCGCGGACGCCAATCTCGCGAATGTCATCGCCGCCCGCCTTGGCGGCCAGAACGCCGGCGCCGCGCGGCACGATGACGGGGATCTTCGACGACAGCCGTCGAAGCGACCCAAGATCGAGGTGATCGCGGTGCAAATGGGAGATCAGCACGGCGTCGGGAGCGCCCAAGAACTCGGAACCGACCGGCGGCGCGTGTCTGCGGAGCGGCCCGAGCCAGCGCCTGAAGAGGGGATCGGTGAGGACGGATGTGCCGTCCAGCCGCAGCAGAGTGGTCGCGTGACCGGCGTAGCCGAGCCGGTCCACTTCGATCAGGCGACGCGATTGGGCGGTTCTTCACCTCGCAGCGCGGCAAGCACGCTGTCGGCCACGAGGCGCGCCATCGCGTCGCGCGCACGCGTCGTCGCCGAGCCCATGTGGGGTAGCAGCTCGCAGTGCGGAGCCTCGAGCAGCTCCGCCGGGACGCGCGGCTCGTTGTCGTAGGCATCGAGCCCGGCCGCTCCGATCTCGCCGTCGCGCAACGCTCGCGCCAAGGCGGGCGCATCCACTAGCGATCCCCGGGCGGCGTTGACGAGGATCGCCTCCGGCTTCATCGCTTGAAGCTCCGCAATACCGATCAGCCCATCTGTCTCGGGCGTCGCGGGCGCGTGGAGGCTGACGACGTCCGCGTCTCGAAGCAGCTCTTCGAGCTCGACCCTAACGGCGCCCAGCTCGCGCTCAGGCTCCAGCTTCCGGGCCGGGCCCGCGTACAGGGTCCTCCCGGCCAGGGGGCCGACGAGCTCGGCGTAGCGGGACCCGATCCGCCCCATGCCGACGATGCCGAACGCGGCGCCGCTCAGCTCGGTGCCCAGGTAGCCGCCCGGGTCGAGGCCCGTCCACTTGCCCGCCCGCAGGTCGGCCGCGGCAGCGGTGATGTGCCGCGCCGCAGCGAGCGTCAACGCGAGTGCGAGCTCGGCGGTCGCGTCCGTGAGCACGTCGGGAGTGTTGGTGACCGCGACGCCCCGCGCGCGACAGGCATCGAGGTCGACGTTCTCGTAGCCGACGGCGAAGGTGGCGACGATCTTCAGCTGCTCCCCGGCGACATCGAGAAGCGTCTCGTCGACGGGAATAGTGGGGTCGACCACGATCGCGTTCGATCCGGGGACCAGCTCGAGCAGCCGCTCGCGCGTCACGTCGAGGCTCCCCTGCCTGATCTCGCAACTGGCCTCGAGCCGCTCGAGACCGGCGGGGAGCAACCTGCGAGCGACGAGCACGACGGGTTTCGCGACGGGAGAAGTCGGCAAGGCGCGCGACACGCTACCGCCTGCGGCTGGAAGTATCGAGCCGATGCGGGTCGCCGTCATCGGACACGTCGAGTGGGGCGATTTCGCCCCGGTGGAGCGCGTTCCGGCGCAGGGGGAGATTGTTCACGCGCGCGGACCGTGGCAGGTGGTCGCCGGAGGCGGCGCGGTCGCGGCGGTCCAGCTCGCGAAGCTCGCCGGGGAGGCGCTCTTCCTGACCGCGCTCGGCGACGATGCGCTCGGCCACCGCGCGAAGCAGGATCTCGAGCGAATGGGCGTTCGGGTTGAGGCCGCCTGGCGTCCAGAACCCCAGCGGCGCGCCTTCGTCCACCTCGACTCCGACGCTGAGCGCACGATCACGGTGCTCGGCGACCGCGTCTTCCCGCGCGGCGAGGACCAGCTTCCCTGGGACGAGCTCGCCGACGTCGACGCCGTCTACCTGACGGCCGGGGACGCCGCGGCAGTGCGCGCGGCGCGCGCGGCGCGAACGCTGGTCGCGACGGTGCGCGCGATCACCGCCCTGCGCGAGGCCGGCGTCGAGCTCGACGCGCTCGTCGCGAGCTCGGCCGACGCCGGCGAGCGCTACGAGCGCGGGGGGATCGACCCCGAGCCGCTGCATGTCGCGCGCACCGAGGGCTCGGGCGGTGGCTTGGTCGAGGCGCCCGACGGCACGACCGACCACTGGACTGCGGCACCGCTGCCGGGGCCGGCGGTCGACAGCTACGGCGCCGGCGACTCGTTCGCCGCGGGCCTCGCATACGGGCTCGGTGACGGGCGCGCGATCGACGCGGCGCTCGAGCTCGCGGCACGCTGCGGCGCCGCGTGCGTCGCTGGACGCGGGCCCTACGAGGGGCAGCTCACGCGGCCGGACTGACCCCGGGCCGCGCCGCGTCCTCCTTCTCGTACTCCTCGAGCAGCCGCCGCTCTCTGCTCATCCGCGGGAACAGGAAGAAGACGAGGATGGCGCCGAGCAGGATCGCGACGATCCCGGCCAGATAGGCATTCTGGTCGCCGTTCAGGAACGCGGTCTTCGCGCCGCTCGTGATCGCGTGGGCGTACTGCGGGTAGCGCTCCGCAGTGTCGGTGGCGCTCGAGAACGACTTCTCGAGCTCCGCCTGGACGTTGTTCGTGAGCTGGCTCTTGTTGGGCGCCGCCGCGATCTCCGCTGAGATCGCGGACGCATAGCCCGCGGTCAGGAACGCGCCGAGGATCGACTGCATGATCGCTCCGCCGAGATCGCGCTGCAGATCGGCGGTCCCCGATGCCATCCCGGCGCGATCGACCGGGACCGAGCTGGTCAGCGAGTGCGAGGCGGGCGTGCCGGCGAATCCGACCCCGATTCCGATGAACGCGTAGCCGAGCCCGACCTTCCAGTACGGGATCCCCTCCTTCCACAGCAGCAGCATCGTCAGGAAGCCGAGAAGGCAGAACGCGTAGCCGACCAACAGCGTGAAGCGCGCGCCGCGCGCCTCGACGAGCTTCGCGGATCGCGGCGCGACGAGGACCATGAATGCGGCCGCCGGAAGGATCGCGAGCCCCGCCTCGAGCGTCGAGTAGGAGAGCACGTCCTGGAGGAACTGCTGGCCGACGAACATCGCCCCCATCAGCGTCCCGAAGACGATGATCCCGGCGCATGCCGCGACCCAAAACGTCGGCCGTGAGGCGACCTCGAGGTCGTACAGCGGCGACGCGGCGCGGCGCTGGCGGAGCACGAACGCGATCCCCGCCGCAAGCGCGAGCAAGGCGAGGCCCAGCGTCAGCGCCCCGGCGTTCGGCAGCGGCGCGATGTTGATCGCGAGCACGAGCGCCGCAACGAGCACGATCGAGAGAATCCCGCCGAGATTGTCGACGGGGTCGCTCGTCTCGTTGACGTGCGCGGGGACGAAGCGCAGCGCCAGCACCAGCGCGAGGACGGCGAGCGGCAGCGTGACGGCGAACACCGATCCCCAGTCGAACTGGGTCAGCAGGGCCCCGGAGATCAGTGGCCCGAGCGCGGCAATCGCACCGCCGATCCCCGACCACAGCGCGATCGACCGCGTCCGGGCCGGGCCCGCCCACAGCGCGGTGATCAGGGCGAGCGTGGTCGGGAACGCCATCCCGGCGGCGACGCCGCCGATCAGCCGGGCGATGAAGAGCACACCGATCGTCGGGGCCAGGGCCGCGAGCAGCGACGCCGGGATCGAGAGCGCCATCCCGAGCACGAGCATCCTCTTGCGGCCGTGGTGGTCGCCGAGAGCCCCGAGGTAGAGCACCGAGGTGGCGAGCCCAAGCGAGTACCCGATCGCGACGAGGTTGAGGCTCGTCTGGCCAGCGTCGAAGGCCTGCCCGATCGACGGCAGCGCGACGTTGGCTACGGCCAGGTTGAGGTTCGCGACCGCGGCGACGAGGATCAGCGTCCCGAGCACGAGCCCGGACCGCTTCGGGGCCTTAGACGGCGACGTGTCCGCGCTCATGCGACGCCATCCTACGGAATGAGGCGGAGTGCGCGCCGCGCAACTCGCGCCCGCGGGTGCCGTGTTCGGCGGGGCAAGGAGTTGGGCTCGATGCACTCGATAAGGGCCGGCGCTGCGAAGGCAAGCACGCCGGCGCCATCCGAAGCTCGCGGCGAGTGTGACCGCCTCGAACCTGGCGCCGAACGGCCCCAGCGCGTGCGGCTACGCCGCCGACTCGCGGACCGGGATCGTGATCATGCGGCGCCTCGTCGGCGCGGGTCGGGGGCTGGTCGGGACGCTCAACGCCACGGGGCTCAGGCCCTGATCACACGCCCCGATCGCCGCCCGCCGCCGCGCGCTCGTCGCGGCGCCGCGCGAGCCAGGTCTGCACGGCGAGCGTGATGCTTCCGGAGACGATCAACAGGCAGACGTTGACGACGAGGACGACGAGCGCGCCACCCGCGCCCTGGGCCTCGCCGGCGCCCACCGCGACGCCCCAGTAGGCGGAGGCAGGGATCGTCGTCACCGAGATCGCCACCCCGACCGCGGCGCTCGCCCTGGTCTCAAACGCGAGCATCGCCGCGATCCCCGCGGCGAGGGCGACGAGGACGGTCGAGTAGTCGGTCGTCGCAAGGCTGTGCAGCCCGCCCGTGCCGAGCACGATGTGCGAGTCGAACCCGCTCGCCGCGACGAGGGCCGCGACCGCCGCGGCGACGCCGCCGACAAGCGCGAGTCCGAGCACCAACGTCCCCAGGGCGGTGCGGAACAGAGCCCAGCGCCGCCCCACGACGCCGACGCACATCGAGCACAGGGGCAGCAAGTCGGGGCTGACCGCCATCGCGCCGACGATCAGGATCGAGTTCCCCTTGATCACGCCGAGCGCCGCGAGCGCCCCCGCAACGGCCATCAGGGCAAAGTAGCGGCCCAGGGGGCGCGCGTTCTCCCGCGCCACGCCGAGGACCTCGATCCACGCGAACCCGGTCGTGGCACCGAGACGGCGGCCGGCGGAGGTGACCGGAGCGACAATCTCCAGCTGGCTGACGACGAAGTCCTCAGGACCCAGACCGAGCTGCTCCAAGGTTGTGATCAGCTCGTCGGCGACCTCGAGGTCGACGTCGGCCTCGACAACCGCGCCCCCGCCCGCCGCCGCCATCCGACCGATCCGTCGCAGGCCCTCGGCCGCGAGCAACTCCCGCTCCAGAATCACGGCACGTTCGTCGGGGACTGAGATCCGCGCGCGAAGCATCAGCGCATCGCCAGCCGCCCTAGGTCGGCTTGGTCGTCATCGCCCAAGTCGCGACGAGGTAGGCGACGATCAGCACCGAGACGATCGCGGCCCCCAAGCGGCCGCTGATGCTGGGCCCGCCGGAGCGCGACGCGCGGCGCATCGCCAGCCCCGCGAGCAGGGTCGAGATGAGGATGAAGAGGAAGCCGATGTCGGCGGTGTAGCCGCCGATGTCGAGCCACGAGACGTTGACACCGGATAGGTCCTCCTTCGAGGAGATCCACTCTGCCCCGCCCCGCATCACGATCCACCCGGGGAGCGCGCCGAGCAGCATCGCGCGGTAGCCGAGCCGCATCAGCTCCGGCTCGCCGCGGCGCCATGCGAGCACCAGGGCCGCGGCCGCGAGCACGAGTGCCCCGACGAGCACCATCGCCCCGAGCACGTGCACGAGCAGCGCGATGTTCCAGGAATCGGGCCGGATCGTCGCCGCCAAGCCGGTCACGCCCCCGGCTTGTAGATCATCACGACGAGCAGCCCGAGCACGACTGCGGCCCGCAGCCAGTGCATCAGCACCGCTTGGCGATCGACGGCGGCGCCGCCGCCCGCCGCGGAGGTGAATCCAACCTGGGCGCGCCGGCCGAACTCAGCCGCGATCGCCCAGAGGACGATCGCGGCGATGATCCAGCCGTCCCAGACCTCGTAGCCCTTGACGTAGATCGCGAGCCAGATCCCAAACACGAGCGTCCCGAGGCCGCCGATCGCCCAGAGCACGTTTCCGACCCCGAGCACCCTGGAGTCGATCGCCGCCCCGAGCGCGAACGCGGTGAAGATCACCACCGTGGTGACGAGCGCGAACGCCGAGACAACGTGCAGGAACAGGAGCGTGTCGTACACGGCCGCGCACCCTACCGACAGCGGTCGACGCGGCGGTCGGCGCGAGGCGCGAGCCCCGCGCCGGCCCCGCTGAGCTCGGCATGGATCAGTAGCCGCCGGCCCCGCCGCCGCCACCCGACGCCATCGCGATCACGATCGCGAGGACGACGAGAGCGGCGAGCACGGCGACCGCGATCCAGGTTCCGTATCGACGTGTCATCGTTGCTCCTTTCCGGTGTTCCGCCCGGTAGTACGCCGTCGAAGCGGCCGGGGATGGGCGGCCCCCAAAGCCCATCTCTTTGCGCCTCCGATCCGTATGTCATTGAGGAAGATGCGATCCGAATCGGTCTCAGATGAATCACTGCTGTCCGGACTCGCCTCGGGGGACTCCGAGGCGTCGGCGGTGTTCGTGCGCCGCTATCAGTCCAGGGTCTTCGGCCTCGCCTACTCGATGGTTGGCGACGCCGGCTCCGCCGAGGAGATCGCCCAGGAGGCGTTCCTGCGCGTCTGGCGCCACGCCCGCGCCTACGACTCGCGACGGGGGCGCGTGCAGACGTGGCTGCTGTCGATCACGCGCAACCTCGCGATCGACCATCTCCGCGTCCGCCGCGGGGAGCCGGTCGACCCCGACACGCTCGATGCCCGGGAGATGATGCTGATGAGCTCGGCGCGGCAGCCGGACGACGTCCACGACGAGGTCTTCGCCCTCCGCTCCGCCCTCCGCACGCTCCCGGACGAGCAGCGCCGGCCGCTGATGATGGCCGCGCTCGGTGGCTACACCGCACACGAGATCTCCGAGATCGAGGAGACGCCGCTTGGGACGACGAAGAGCAGGATCCGCAGCGCGATGCTGAAGCTGCGCGACCGCCCGGAGGTGGCGGATGATTAGCTGCGAAGAGACCCGCGATCTCGCACCCGAGCTCGCCCTCGGGATCGCGGTCGGCGAGGAGCGTGCGGACGCCCTCGACCACATCGCGACCTGCCAGTCGTGCCGTCGCCATCTCGAGGAGCTGTCGACGGTTGCCGACGAGATGCTGCTGCTCGCCCCCTCGCAGGAGCCTCCCGCCGGCTTCGAGTCGCGGGTGCTGAACGAGATCGTGCCCGCCGCGTCCACGAGGCGGCGGCGGCCGAACCGGCTCCGGCGGTGGATCCCGCAGGTCGCCCTCGCGACGACCGCCGCGATCGCCGCCGCGAGCGGGATGTGGCTCGCGCTCGGCAGCGATCGCGAGCTCGCAAACCACTACCGCAACACGCTTCACAGCGCCAACGGGAAGTACTTCGACGCCGCGAAGCTCACGACCGCCGGCGGCCATGAGGCCGGGCACGTGTTCACCTACGAGGGTGCACCGTCGTGGGTCCTCGTCACGGTCGAGTCGGCGTCGTCGAAGATCGGCGACGGGCGCTACCGCGTCGAGCTGATCACCGAGTCGGGCACGACCCGCCTGCGGCCGCTCGAGGTCAAGAACGGCAGCGGCAGCGCCGGCCAGGCGATTCCGAGCGGAGTCGGCGACGTGCACGAGGTCCGCCTGCTCGGCCCGAACCCGGGCGACGCGCTCGCGGCGCGCTTCGGCGGCCACTAGCCGGCTGAACGGGTAGCCCGGACCCCCGACCCCGCCGACCGGGGCCGCGGCTCACCACTTCGTCGGCTTGCCGTTCTGGAAAAGCCAGACGTCGAAGAAGCGCGACAGGTCCTGGCCGGACTCGCGCTCAGCGAGGGCGATGAAGTCGTCGATCGTGGCGTTGCCGTACTTGTGCTGGGAGTACCAATCGCGCAGCAGCTTCCCGAACGTCTCGTCGCCGATCTTCTCGCGCAGCGCCTCGATCGCGAGCGCGCCGCGGACGTAGACGGAGTCCGAGAACAGCTTCCCAGCACCTCCTGGCCTGCCGGGGGGTGGGTTCCAAAACCGGTTCGCGCTCTCCGGCGTGTCGTAGAACTTCTTGAAGCTCTCCTCGAGGCTGTCGCCGCCGGTTTGGGACTCCCACAGCCACTCCGACCACGTCGCGAAGCCCTCGTTGAGCCAGATGTCCTGCCACCGCGCCGGCGTCACCGCGTCCCCGAACCACTGGTGGGCGACCTCGTGGGCGAGGATGATGTCGATCGGGGCGCCGCTGAACAGCGGCTGGTTCTGTGTCTCGAGCGCGTAGCCAACCCGCGGAGCGTGGTCGACGATCGCGCCGGTGGCGGCGAACGGATAGCCGCCGAAGGTGCGGCTGAAGATCTCGAGGATCGACGGCAGCTGCAGCAGAGTCAGCTTCGAGGCCGCGGCCTCGCGGCGATCGAGGGCGACGAACGAGGGCCTGCCGTCGACGGTCGAGCGGCGGAGCTTGAATTTGCCGTTGGTCGCCGTCGCGAGGTAGGTCGCCATCGGGCTGTCCTCCCGCCACACAAACGTCGTCCGGCGCTTGCGATGGATCCGCGCCGTCAGGATGCCGTTGCCGAGCGCCTTCTTCCCCTTCGGGACCGTGAGCCGGAACGCGAACGTCGCCTTGTCGGTCGGGTAGTCGTTGCACGGGAACCATGTCGGGGCCCCGGTCGGCTCGTCGGCGACGAACGCGCCATCGCCGGTCGGGATCCACCCCTCCAGCGATCCGTCCTGGTCCCGGAGCGGGCCGACCTTCCCCGCGTAGGTGACCGCTACCTCGAAGTCGCTGCCGGGGTCGATCGGGGTGGGCGGGGTCACGACGAGCTCCTGACCGCGCCTGTGGAACGAGGCCCGCCGGCCGTCGACGAGCAGGCGCTTGACCTTCGGACCGCGGAAGTCGAGGTCGAAGCCGCTCAGCCCCTGTGTCGCGGTCGCTGTGATCTTCGTCGTCGCGGCGATGCGGCGCCGGTTCGGGACGTAGCGAAGCGAGATGTCGTAGTGGGCGACGTCGTAGCCGCCGTTACCCGCCTTCGGGAGGTACGAGTCACCGAGCCCTGACGAGCCGCGGGCGTAGGCGGCGGCCCCCGCGTCGGCGGCGCCGGCGAGGGCGAGCGCGATCACCGCCGCGAGCGGCGCCGCGCGCATCAAGCTCCTGCCTCGCGTGGACACCAAGGTCAGTATGGCGGCCGCGCATGGTGCGGGCGCCGCTTCGCCCGCGTTCAGCCGATGACGAGCCTGCTCTGGTCGTTCGGGTCGACCCGCACCGGCACCGAGGCGCCCGGCTGGTACTCGGGGAGCGAGATCCGGGAGACGATCTGGCGATGGGTGACCTCGTAGCTCGACCCGTCGAGCTCGACCGTGAGGTCGAACTCGACCTCGGGATTCTCGTTCAGCGTCTTGCCTGTGTCGCGGGTCGCCTTCACGGTCGCCTGGCCTGGATGACCCTCCTGCATCAGCCGCTGCTGATCCTGAACCCCTCCCAGTGTCTGCTTGGCGAACTCGAACGTGTCCTTGATGCCACTTGGGGCGCGCTCGGTCTCCTCCTGCCATCGCGCCTCGGCGCCTCTGCGCTGCGCGTCCCTCTTCTCCTTGAACAAACCCATTCCCCGACTCCTTCTGGGTGGCCTGGCACCCTTAAACGATCCAGTACTGCACACCCCCGCCTACGGATCGAGCGTATTGATCGATGACCCCCACCGTCGCGTCGAGATGGAGCGCCGATCCCGGCCGCGTTGTACTGGCTGAAACGGACGCCTCACCCGCGCCGCGATCGGCGCAGTCTCCGGCTCGAGGCGGCATCATCGGGCATCGATGTCAACGGCGGATAAACATGCTGGTTAGACGCGGAATCTCCAACCCCGACCTCGACGCCGACCGTCCGCAGCTCGCGGCCTCACCGGCCGGGACCGCGAAGCTCGGAATCGCCGTTTGGCCGCAGGGCCCGGTCGGCGGCGACGCCACGACGCTCGAGGCGTCGGTCGACCGCGGGCTGGGGCGCCAGCGTGTCTGGACCTCGGCCGCCGCGGTCAGGGCGCGAGGACGATCTTCAGCGACTCGTGACGATCGTAGGCGGCGTACGCGTCGGCGGCCTCGTCGAGCCTCATGTGGTCGCTGACCAGCGGCGTCGGGTCGAGGATCCCGGATGCGAGCATCGCGAGCACGCGGTCGAGGTGGCCGATCACGTTTGCGTGGCCGGTGCGGAGCGTAAGCGCCTTGATCCAGACGACGCCCATGTGGACCTGGGTCGGCTCGGCGTAGACGCCGGTCACCGACACCGATCCGGCCTTCCGCGCGAGCCTGCATGCGAGGTCGAGCGCGTCGGGGTGGCCGACCGCGTCGACGGCAAGGTCGACGCCGCGGCCGTCCGTGACCGCCTTCGCGGCGGCGCGAGGATCGTCCTCCGTGAGGTGAACCGGCTTGGCGCCGAACGACTTCGCGACGTCGAGGCGCGCCTCGACGGTGTCGACCGCGATCACCTCCGCCGCGCCGGCCGCGCGCGCGATCTGGACCGCGCACAACCCCACCGGGCCGAGGCCGAGGACCGCGACCGAGCCGCCGGGCTCGACCGCGCCGCCGCTTGTGATCGCGTGGTACGCCGTCCCCGCGACGTCGCCCGCGAACAGTGCCGCGTCGTCGGAGAGTCCCTCGGGGACGCGGCGCAGGGTCAGGTTCGCGTGCGGGACGAGCACGCGCTCGGCCTGAGCGCCCTGGAGCGAGCCGAGGGTCGCGCCGTGTCCGAACACCCGCGCGTCGTCGCACTTGTGGTACTCCCCGCGGCGGCAGAAGAAGCAACCTCCGCAGGCGGTCCCGTAGCAGCCGAGGACCCGGTCGCCGACCGAGACGCCGGTGACGCTGTCGCCGACCTCGAGCACCGTGCCGACGTATTCGTGGCCGATCGTGAACCCGGGCTCGATCTGGACGCGCCCATGGTAGATGTGGAGGTCGGAGCCGCAGATACCCGTCGCCTCGACGGCGACGATCGCATCGTCGGAGGCGAGCAGCTCGGGCTCCGGCCGTTCCTCGATCCGGATCTCGCCGGGACCCTGGAAGGTGACCGCACGCATTCGGGCAGGATATTGTCCTGGCGTGGGCGAGGTGTCGAAGGCCGCGTTGATCACGGGCTGCTCGACGGGGATCGGCCGCGCCACCGCCGAGCGCCTCGTCGGCAACGGCTGGACGGTCTACGCGACCGCGCGACGGACCGACGCGATCGAGGACCTCGCCCGGGACGGCTGCCGCACGCTGGCTCTCGACGTCACCGACGAGGACTCGATGCGCTCGGCGATCGAGGCGGTCGAGGAGGCCGATGACCCGGTCGGCGTCCTGATCAACAACGCCGGCTACAGCCAGAGCGGCGCTGTCGAGACGGTCTCGCCGGAGCACATGCGGCGCCAGTTCGAGACCAACGTCTTCGGGCTGATCCGGATGTGCCAGCTGGTGCTGCCCGGGATGCGGCGCCAGGGCTGGGGACGAATCGTCAACGTGAGCTCGATGGGCGGCCGGATGACGTTCCCCGGCGGCGGCATGTACCACGGGACCAAGCACGCCGTCGAGGCGGTCTCGGACGCGCTGCGGTTCGAGGTCCGGGACTTCGGCGTCGACGTGATCCTGATCGAGCCGGGGCTGATCAAGACGCAGTTCGGCGAGGCGGCGGTCGACGCTATCGACGAGGGAACGACCGGGGAGGGCCCGTACGCGGAGTTCAACGCGATGGTCGCGAAGGAGACCGCGGGCGCTTACGAGGGCCCAATGGCCCGGCTCGGCGCCGGCCCCGATGCGGTCGCGAAGACGATCGAGCGCGCGATCACGGCCCGCCGGCCGAAGCCGCGCTACCTCGTCACGGCCTCGGCGCGGGTGATCCTCGGGATCCACGCCCTTCTCCCCGACCGTGCCTGGGACGGCTTCGTCGGGACCCAGTTCGATCGCCCCAAGCCGAGCTCGGACTAGCCGGGCTCGACGAGACGAGGGGTGCTAGCCGCCGTCGGCGAGGCGCAAGATCCCGCCGGCCACCGCTAGGTACGCGACGCCGCGATCCTGGTCCAGGGTGATCCCCGAGTAATTGTTGTTGAAGAGCGGACCCGAGCCGGCGAGCCGGCTCCACGCGGTCTTGCCGTTCTTGTACTTGATCGCAGTCCAGTACCAGCCCTGGGCGCCGCTCGGGTCCGGCGGGCGCGTGTAGGTGTAGATCAGCCCCGACTTGTCGGCGATCTTCGGGACCACCGTCGGCGCCCGGACGTCGTGGTTGGTCCACACCTTCTTGCAGCCCGTGCCGTTCTTGTTCACGTCGACGCGCGCGAACCCGGGCTCGGTGAGGGCGCCGGCGTTGGGACCGAGGGGGTCCTGGTAGCCGTAGTTGTTCTCGACCATCACCGAGCGCCCCGCGGTGATCAGGGAGTTCTCGGTCGCGCTCGCGCCCTTCTTGAACACGGGCACCTGGCAGACCTTGCGGTGCCGGTGCTTCTTCAACTTCTTTGCGTTTCGGTACACGACGACGTGCATGCGAGCGGCGTTGTCGGTGATCGCGACGTAGCCGCCCTTCATGATCGTCGGCGTCGTCCCCGATCCGGCGTCGATCTGACCGGGCTTGACGACGCCCGAGTTCTTGTACCGGGACTTCCAGACGACCTTCGGCGTCCCGTTCTTCGACGCCTTGAACCTGTACATCCGCTTGTCGGAGACGATGTAGACGCCGTCCTTGCCGACCGCGAACGAGTTCTCGATCTCCTCGCCGAGCGTGATCATGTGGATCTCGCCCGTATCCGGATCCAGGGTGCCGACCTTGCCGTCCTTCTTCGACACGAACCAGATCCGCCCCGAGAAGTCGGGCAGCGCCGAGGTGATCCGCTCGGTCGAGGTGTCGAGCCCCTGGGTGAGGTCGTAGTCGTGCTGGAGGGTGAGGCTCGTGCCGTCCGCCGATTCCGCGAGCACATTGAGGTGGTCGGTCTTCGTCGCGGCCCAGATCCGGTTCTGCTTGTCGAGAAAGAAGTAGGCGCCGCCGGTCACGTTCTGGTACTCGGGGGTGTTGGGCGGATTGGGCGCCTGAGGCAGGTCGTAGGTGCCAAGCGTCGCGAGCGTCTCGGGGTCGAAGACACGTGCCTGCGGCCCCGCCGTCTGCGACGGGCACACACCCACGAGATGGCCGTTCGAGTCGAAGACGAGCGATATGCACACGGAGACGTCGGCCCCGGCGGCGGAGCCCGCGACGGGCGAGCTACCGAGCGGCCCCTTGCCGAGATACTGATCGCTCATCCACGTGTCGTTGTGCACGTTGCTGTTCGGGTTCGGAGCCATGAACGGGTTCTCCGGCGCGTCGGTCACGCTCTTGACCTTGTGCGCCTTCTGGCCCGAGCCCTGAAACGCGGGCAGTGACGGGGCGGGCCCGCTCGAGGTGATCGGGGCCGCCGACGCCGACGCGGCGAAGCCGCATGCGGCCAGCGTCGTCGCTGCGAGCGCGGCGAGTCCGCGCACCCCTGCCCGTCCCCTGCCCCCGCCTGCGGACTTCACGCTAGCTGCCGTCGCGCAGCTTGACGATTCCGCCGATCACGCCCAGGTACGCGGTGCCGTCGGGCCCGAGTGCGAGCCCGGCGTAGTTGTTGTTGAAGTTCAGGCCGGACCCCGCGTACTGGGTCCACGCGGTCTTGCCGTTCTTGTACTTGATCGCAGTCCAGTAGTAGCCCTGCGATCCGCTCGGATCCGGAGGCCGGGTGTAGGTGTATATGAGGCCGTTCTTGGCCGAGATCTTCGGGACCACGGTCGGCGCCCGGACGTCGTGGTTGGTCCACACCTTGCTGCAGCCCTTGCCGTTCTTGTTCACATCGACGCGCGCGAACCCCGGCTCGGTGACGGCACCGGTGTTGGGACCGAACGGGTCCTGGTAGCCGTAGTTGTTCTCGACCATCAGCGAGCGCCCGGTGGTGAGCAGCGTGTTCTCCGTCGCGCTCGCGCCCTTCTTGAACACGGGCACCTGGCAGACCTTGCGGTGCTGGTGCTCTTTCAGCTTCTTCTTCGTCCGGTAGACGACGACGTGCATGCGGTTTGCGTTGTCGGTGATCGCGACGTAGCCGCCCTTCATGATCGTCGGCGTCGTCCCCGACCCGGCGTCAACCTGGCTCGGCTTCACGATCCCCGAGTTCTTGTAGCCCGACTTCCAGACGATCTTCGGCCTTCCGCTCTTCGTCGCCTTGAACCGGTACATGCGCTTGTTGGAGACGATGTAGACGCCGTCCTTGCCGACCGCGAACGAGTTCTCGATCTCCTCGTTGGTGGTGATCGTGTGGATCTCGCCGGTGTCGCGGTCGACCGTCCCGATCTTGCCGTCCTTCTTCGACACGAACCAGATCCGCCCCGAGAAGTCGGGCAGCGCCGAGGTGATGCGCTCTGTCGAGGTGTCGAGCGCACTCGTAAGGTCGTAGTCGTGATCCAGCGTCAGGCTGCTCCCGTCGGCCGACTCGGCGAGCACGAAGATGTGATCGGTCTTCGTCGGGATCACCATCCGGTCCTGGTTGTCGAGGTAGAAGTAGCCGCCGCCGGCGAAGTTCTGGTACGCGGGCGTGTTCGGCGGGTCGGGCGCCTGCGGAAGCGTGTAGTGGGCCAGCGTCGCGAGCGAGCTCGGGTCGATGATCCGCGCGTCGGGCGGGGTCAACGTCGACGGGCACACGGTCACGATCCGACCCTGCGAGTCGAACGCGAGCGACCCGCACAGCGACGGAGTCTTCGCCTCCGACGTCGCCTGCAGCGAGCCCAGCGGGCCCGAGCGCAGGTACTCATCCGTCATCCATGTGTCGTTGTGGATGTTGCTGTTCGGGTTCGGCGCCATGAACGGGTTCTGAGGCGCCTTCGTCCGAGGCTTGACCTTCTTCGCTCTTGGTGCCGATCCCTGGAACGCCGGCAGCGACGGGTCAGGCGCGGCCGAGACGATCGAGGCGGCGGACGCCGTCGTGGGCAGGGCCAGCGCGGCGGCTGCGGCGACTGTCAGTGTCCTGCTTATCGACACGACGTACAACAGTATCCGGGATCGGCCCCGAATGCGCCGGTCGGGCGAGCTCAGCTGGGCTCCGCGTGACCGCCCGAGAGGCGATCGACTTCCACCCGCAACGCCCCGAGCTCGCTCGCGATCCGGTCCAGGCGCCCGGTGACGGGATCGTTCACGGACTCCTGACGCTCGGCCTGGGCGTGAGCGACGAAGACGCTCGTGATCACGCCGGTGATCACGGCGAACAGCGACAGGCCGCCGACCATCAGGACGACCCCGATCAGCATCCCCGCCGTCGAGTTCGGGACGACGTCGCCGTAGCCCACAGTCGTCACCGTCTCCGTCGCCCACCACATCCCGAGCCACACCGTGTCGAAGGAGCCAGGATCGACGAGCCGCTCGACGATCCCGAAGATGATGATGGCGACGATCCAGACGGACGCGATGATCGCCGCGGCGACCCGAGGGTGGAGCCCGTGGCGCTCGATCCGCCGCGCGATCAATCGCTCGCCCGCGCCGCGCGGTTCAGGCGCATCAGCCATATGGCGGAATTCGCCCCCTCCAGCGTGGGTCCTGCCGCCGCCGGGCGCGAGACTCCGAGCGGATAGCATCGCCGCATGGGCAAGTGGGGAGTGCTCGTCGTCCTCGGGGCCGCCCAGTTCCTGATGGTGCTCGACCAGGCCGTGATGAACGTCGCCATCTCCCAGCTGGTCGACGACTTCGACACCACCGTGACGACGATCCAGGCGGTGATCGCCCTCTACGCGCTCGTGATGGCGGGCCTGATGCTCACGGGCGGAAAGCTGGGCGACATCTGGGGCCGCCGGCGCGCGTTCGCGATCGGCAGTTGCGTGTACGGGCTCGGCTCCGCGCTGACCGCGGTGTCGTGGAGCGTGCCGACGCTGATGCTCGGGTGGTCGATCCTCGAGGGCATCGGCGCGGCCCTCGTGCTGCCGGCGCTGGTCGCCCTGACCGCCAGCGTCTACCACGGGCGCGATCGCGCTCTCGCCTATGGAGTGCTGGGAGGCGTCGCCGGGGCCGGGATCGCCGTGGGTCCGATTCTCGGCGGCTGGGCGACATCGGAGCTGAGCTGGCGGGTCGTGTTCGCCGGCGAGGTCGTCGTCGCGCTGGGCATCCTCCTGGGAACCCGGCTGATCCGCGAGCCCGCCACGGATCGCGACGCCCACAGCCTCGACTGGGTGGGCGGCGTGCTCTCGGCGCTCGGCCTCACCTTGCTCGTGCTCGGCGTCCTGCAGGCAAGCAACTGGGGCTGGCTCGCCCCGCACAACTCGCCGATCGAGCCGTTCGGCTTCTCGCTGACCCCGTTCGTGATCGCGGCCGGCGGGCTCGTCCTCGCCGCGTTTCGCGCCTGGGAACGCCGCCGGGAGGAGCGGGGTCTCGAACCCCTCGTCCACCTCGGGCTCCTCCGGATACCGTCGCTGCGCGGCGGGGCCTCGATGCTGCTCGCCCAGAACCTCGTCTTGATGGGGATCTTCTTCACGATCCCGCTCTTTCTCCAGATCGTCCAGGGGCTCGACGCGCTCGACACCGGGATACGCATGCTGCCGGCGTCCGTCGGGCTGTTCGTCGCGGCACTGGCCGGCTCCGCCCTGGCGTCGCGCTTCGCGGCCCGAACGCTCGTCCGTGCCGGGCTCGTGGTCGTGTTCGCCGCCACGCTGATGCTGCTCGCGACGATCAAGCCGAGCCTCGACAGCGGGCCGTTCCTGGCGGCGATGGGATTGCTCGGCGTGGGGATGGGCCTTATCGTCTCGCAGCTCGGAAACGTGGTCCAGTCATCGGTGGGGGCCGAGGATCGAAGCGAGGCGGGCGGAATCCAGTACACCTCGCAGCAGCTCGGCTCCTCGCTCGGCACCGCGTTGCTGGGCGCGGTCGTGATCACCGGGCTGATCGCCGCGTTCACCGCGAACGTGACCGACGATCCCCGGGTCGCCCCCGAGGTCAAACGGCAGCTCGAGACGAAGCTCAGCGCCGGCGCTAGCTTCGTCGAGTCGTCCCAGGTCAGGGTCGGCGCCGAGCGGGCCGGGCTCGACCAGAAGACCGTGAACGCCCTCGTCGAGAGCTACGAGGACGCCCAGCTCAAGGCGCTGAAGACGGCGTTCCTGTTCGCGGCCTTCCTCGTCCTGGCCTCGTTCTGGCCCACCCGCCGGCTGCCAACCCGCCGCTTCGACCAGCTCGCGGCCGCCGGCCCGCCCGACGCGCAGCCCGCCCCGACCTGACGCTTCGGAGAGATCGTGAGCGTGCAGCCGCGGCCGCTACCCGCCCCGCGGCGGTCCGCTGCGACCGCGAGCCGCCGCAGTTCGACCTCGCCCGCGCGGCCTGCGGCGCTGAGCGGGGAGTAGGCCGACGACTCAGCCCCGGCGAGACCCTGACGTCAAGAGGCGTCGAATGGTCTCGCCGGGACCGCGACCCAGCTCAGTGAACGGAGATGTCGATCCCGAGGATGACCAGCGGCCACAGCAGCACCTCGAAGATCATCGACACGATCGCATCGAGGCTCCCGAGGTGATCGAAGTAATGGTGCTTCGCTGCAACGATGACGCCGATCACCAGGTAAAGCACCCAGATCAGGCTGCGCAGGTTGCGCATTTGTGTCGGCCCTCCTTCTTTGGCGACCAGCCAGCCTTGGGATTGCGCGGTGCTCGCGGCCGCCGGTTCAGACGGTTGCTGCCGGCTACAGCGTTCTCAGCCGCGGCCAGATCAAGATCACCAGCCCGACCAGGATGCACACGATCCCGAGCGGATAATTGACGAGGACGGCGAGGATGATCCCGATGATGATGAGCAACAGTGATAGTTCCATGCCCCGTCGGCTACCCGACTGGGGGGCGCGCAAACCCGGGGCGAGCCGCGAATGGACAAACGACTGAGCGCTCAGGGACCCTCTTGCCTGCTGTCCGCGATAGCGAACTGGACCGCGAGCACGACGAGGTACACGCAAGTGACCAGGAACCCCACGAGCGGCCACGCGAGCGCGCCGTGAACGAGCGCCGCGACGGCCGCGGCGACGCCGATCGCCAGCCCGACGGAGGGAAGGTGGAAGCCGCCCCACAGCCGCACCGTTCCTTCGGTTGCCGGGCGAAGGACTCCCCGCGGGCCGCCGTGCGCGAGGGTCCCGACGAGAGCGAAGCCGAGCACCGCCCCGGCGAGGAAGAGCAGCGCATCGAGCGCGGTCGGGATCCCGCGCGCGTGGGTGACGACCGCCCCGGAGGTCCAGATCGTGAGCGTGTAGCCATACGGACCGGCGGCGGTCGCAACGACGGCCTGGAGGTGGGCCCGGTATCCGCGCGGCCGAAGCATCATCCCGGCTCGAACTCGATTCCCTCGCGCTCGGCGTCGAGCCGCGCCGCCCGCCGCTCGCTCTCGACGTAGCGGCCGCCGCGCGACCACGACGCGAGCGCAGCGACGAGGCAGGCGATGAGCGCGAATCCGAACGCCTTCTGGAGCCCGGAGTCGAACGGCCCCGAGATCAGATGCGGGAAGAAACTGCGTCCGCTGAGCGCCGCCACCTGGGCGTGCGTGAGGTGGTGGAGCGCGTGCGCCCCGAGCAGGTGGTGGACCGGGTTGTAGCCGAGGAAGGCGGCGAACAGGACGGAGATCGGGGGCGAGTGAGCGACGCGCGCGGCGACGTGCGGCGCGACGCCATGCGCCTCGAGCCCGCTCGACAGCGCCCCGGGCAGCGTCGTGGAGAGCCCGAGGACCATCAGCGTGAAGAAGATCCCGATCGACAGCACCGCGGCGGAGTTCTGGAACGTCTGGTTCATCCCCCCGCCCGCGCCGCGGGCCTCGGGCGGGAGGCTGTTCATCACCCCGGCGCGGTTCGGCGACGCGAAGATCCCCATCCCGATCCCGTTCAGGAGCAGGATCGCGGCGAACGCCGGGTAGGGGAAGTTGACGGGCAGCAGCATCAGGAGCACGAAGCTTCCCGCCGCGATCACCATCCCGCCGGTCGCGAACGGCCGCGCGCCGTAGCGGTCGGAGAGGTGGCCGGACACGGGCCCCGCGAGCAGGATCCCGAACGTCAGCGGGAGCATGTAGACCCCCGCCCACAGCGGGGTGTCGGAGAAGCTGTAGCCATGCTGCGGGAGCCAGATCCCCTGCAGCCAGATGATCAGCATGAACATCAGTCCGCCCCTCGCGACCGCCGAGAGGAAGCTGGAGAGCGTCCCGAAGCTGAAGGCGCGGATCCGGAACAGGGGCAGCCGGAACATCGGGTCCGGCACGCGCGTCTCGACGTATGCGAACACGCCCAGCAGCGCCACGCCCGACGCGAGGAGGATCAGCACCAGCGGGCTCTCCCATCCCGTCGGGCTCCCGCCGTAGGGCTGGATCCCGTGCGTCACCCCGACCATGATCAGAATCAGGCCGAGCGCGAACGCGACGTTGCCGAGCCAGTCGATCGGCTCGCGGCTCGGCCTGCTTCGCTCCTCCAGCTTGAGGTACGCCCACACGGTCCCGAACAGGCCGAGCGGGACCGAGACGAGGAACACGAGCCGCCACGAGATCGGCGCCAGGAGGCCGCCGAGCACGAGCCCTATGAACTGGCCGCTGACCGCGACCATCGTGTTGATCCCAAGCGCGAGCCCGCGCTGGTCGGCGGGGAACACGTCGGTGAGGATCGCGGCCGAGTTGCCGATCAGGAACGCCGAGCCGATCCCCTGCACGACCCGGAACGCGATCAGCCACACCGCGCCCGGCGGACCGGTCAGCCAGTCGATCGCGAGCAGCAGCGACGCGGCCGTGTAGATGACGAAGCCGAGGTTGTACATCCGCACGCGGCCGAAGATGTCGCCGAGCCGGCCGACGCTGACGACGAGCGCGCTCGTAACGACGAGAAAGCCGAGGATCATCCACAGCAGGTAGAAGCTGTTCTCGGGCTTCAGCGGATCGAGGTGGATGCCGCGGAAGATCGCCGGCATCGCGATCAGCGTGATCGAGATGTCGATCGTCGCCAGCAGGACGCCGAGCGTCGTGTTCGACAGGGCGATCCACTTGTAGCGGTCGCCGCGGGGGTCGTCCGTGGGCGCGGCCGCCACTACGTGTTGCCCGGCGCGGACGGGACGACGACGACGGGGCCGTCCGCCTTCGAAAGTCCGCCGGTATCGAACGCCGGCTCTCTCAGCCGCACGACCCGCTCGTCGGGGAACGCGGCGAGAAACTCGTCCGCGGGCTCGAGGAAGTCGATCGCGTCGGTTCGGTAGTGCATCGGGACGACCCAGCGCGGGCCGATCCGCTCGACGATCCGCGCCGCGCGCTCGCCGCCGATCGTCGGCCCGCCGCCAACGGGGACGAACAGCAGGTCGACCTCGCCGACCGCGCGCGCCTGGGCCTCGCGCAGCTCCGCCTGCCCGAAGTCGCCGAAGTGACACACGCGGATACCGCCGAGGGTGAAGACGAAGATCGTGTTCGGTCCCCGAGCCGAGCCCGCCTCATCATCGTGCTCGGAGACGATCGCCTTCACCTCGCCGAGCTTGGATTCGAGTCCACCGGCGGTCGAGCGCAGGACCTCGGGGTCGCCCTCGACCGCGTCGACCCCGTTGTGGTCGACGTGCTCGTGGGTGACGAGCACGAGATCGGCCGAGACCCCGGAGATCGGCGGGTAGTCGAAGCGCATCCCACGCTCGTCCGCGAGTGCGCTCATGTCATTGAAGGGGTCGACGAGGACCGACTGCGAGCCGTCGTCGAGGCGGAACGCCGACTGGCCCAACCACTCGACCCTCACGCGGCCTCCCCCAGCAGCCCCGGCATCACCAGCTCGAGCATCCGTCGGCGCGCGCCCGGCTCGAGATCGTCGGCCGCGCGCGCGGCGGCGAACACGAGCCGCAGGTCGGTGACCGTCGCGTCCTCGCGGACGGCGCCGGCGTTGCGGGCGCGGTCGAGCAGCTCCTGCCACGCGAGGTGGACCTCGGCCCGGGCGGCCTGCACCTCGCGCCGGTCACCAGTCGCGGCGAGAGCCGCCTTGACCAGCCGGCTAGCCGCCTGGCGCGCGACGGTCCGGTCGATCTCGCGCTCGAGCGCGGCGCCCGGATCCTCGCCCTCGCGCGCGGCCTTGATCTGCGCCCGCAGCGCGTACATCTGCTCGACGACGATCGCCGCGATCAGGTCCTGCTTCGAGGCGAAGACCCGGTAGAGGCTGCCGACCCCGATCCCCGCCGCCCCGGCGACGCGCGGCATCGGCGCTTCGAGGCCCTCATCCGTGAACACCTCGGTCGCGACCTCGAGCAGGCGCTTGCGCTTCGCCTCGGGCCCGAGCGCGCTCCAAGACCTGGGCCTCGCCGCTGTTCGAGCCGGAACCATCATTCCGGCATTTTAGCGCCCTTTGCGGAATGAGTATTCCAGACTGTCGCGACCAAACGGGCGATCGGCAGTGCGGCGGCAAGGGCAGCTCGGCTTCGCATCAGCCGTCGTAAGATCGCTCCGGTGAGCGGCGTGGAGCGGTTCGGCTTTGCCTTCGCGGGGGCGTATCGCGTGTCCGCCCGCGCGTTTGGGGTCACTCCCGCGACGGCCTGGGTCGACGTGGGCGACGAGGCTCTCGATGTCCGCTTCGGTCCATGGCGGCTGTCAACGTCGCTGGCGAATGTCACCGATGTCGCGGTGACTGGCCCTTACGCGTTCTGGAAGACCGCAGGACCCGCCCGCCTGGCGATCACCGACCGGGGCCTGACGTTCGCGACCAACGGGGACCGCGGGGTGCGCATCTCGTTTCGCACGCCGGTGCGCGGCCTCGAGCCATCGGGAGTCCTTCGCCATCCCGAGCTCACCGTCACGGTCACCGAGGTGCGAAGGCTGGCGGAGCTGCTGGCGAGCTCGTCCGGCGAAGGCCTCACGGGGCGCTCGAGCGACAGCCGTTAAGCGTCCTCGTAGATCTCGATGCCCGGTTCCCCCGCGACACCCGCCCGCTGCATAGCGTCGCGAAGCTCGGCGCCGGCAAGGAAACCCTCAGCCGCGACCACGTTCGCAAAGCTTTGGATGACCAGCAGATCGTTGGGGTCATCCTCCGCGCGGTGGACGCTCTCATGGGGCGCCGCCCGCAGTCTGGACGCTGCTCCCTCAAGAACAGCCGCCTGGCTTCATCGTTCGGGAGTGGCGAGCCTCCTCGAAGCCCGACTGCCCAGCGGAGGGGGAGGGATTCGAACCCTCGATGGACCAAAACGGCCCGTAACGGTTTTCGAGACGATCGAAGCGGGCGCCCCGAATCGGCCCGTGTGCGGGAGCTTCGCACGAGCGCGCATGGCCCGCGCGATCGATGAGCCCCACTGTCGAGCCATCGGCGCGCCGACGTGTACGGTGTCGCTGTGACCTGGCTGCTGCTGCTCGTTCCCCTCCTGGCAATCGGGCCCCTGGTGTTGGCAGCCGCGGGGGTCGGGACTGTCGGCTGGCTCGCCGCTTATCTCGTGGTTTTGGCAGGTCTTGCGGTTGCGTATCGGCTTGGGGTGCACGACGAACCCAATGACCGCGATCGTCGGCCCAGCTAACCCCTACTTCGACAAAGCTGGACGGCAACGGTGCCAAGGATGCTTGAGTATCGGAAAATCGCGTTGCCGGGTTAAACCACCACGTGGGTTCGAATCCCACCCCCTCCGCTTCACGGCTGCTGCGAAACGCGCGCATTGCCGCTTCCCACCGAGGCGAGGCGCTCTCATGAAGCGCTAATCAACGCATCGTAGGATCGCGGTGTTTGAATGAGCGAGAGGAGGGCGGTGGTGAGCCTCGGTCCAGCTCCCGCGGCGAGCACAGGACACAGCGTCAGCAGGCGCCGAGTCGTGCGCGGGCGCCGGGTACGCCGCAGGCGAGTGACGGTCTCGGCGCTGGCCGGGCTCGCGTTCTGCGGTGGTCTTCTGGTCGGCGAGCTTCGCGACGAGGCCGTCACCGGTGGTGGCGCCGGCCGCGCGGCCCCGCTTCGGCTCGCGGCGCATCCCGCGGGGCACCTGCCCACGGCGGTCCAGGACGCCTCGGGCGCGTCCGCGGGGGGGAGCGGCTTGGTGCTCGGCGGCCTCGACGCGAGCGACGTCTCCCTCGACGGCGTGGTTGCCGTGCGCCGGGGGCGCGCGCGCCGCATCGGCGCGTTGCCCTCCCCACTTCACGACGCGGCAGCGGCGCCGCTCGGCGGAGCTGTCTACGTGTTCGGCGGCGGGCAGGCGGCCTCGTCGGCCCAGATCCTGCGGGTCGATCCAGCAAGTGGGCAAGCGACGCCGGCGGGCCGCATGCCACAGCCGCGATCGGATCTCGCGGCGGCGACCGTGAGGGGGACCGCATATCTGATTGGCGGCTACACCGGCAGTCGCGCCCTCGACACAATCGTCGCGTGGCGCCCCGGGCACCCGACGCACGTCGTCGGCCGGCTGCCACACCCGCTCCGCTACGCCGCCGCCGCGGCATCGGGAGGCAGGATCGTGATCGCCGGTGGCTCGACGCCGACGGCCTCCCGGGCCGTGCTCGTGTTCGATCCGGGCAGCGGATCGGTTAGAAGAATCGGCCGACTCCCCGCTGCGACGACGCACGCGGCGGCCGCCGCGCTCGGCCGCCGCGTATACGTGTTCGGCGGGCGCGGAGAGGCCGGAGGGACGCCGAATGATCGCGTCCTCGCGATCGACCCGGGAACGGGGCACGTGCGCGCGGCCGGCAGGCTGCCGCGCGCCAGGTCCGACATCGCAGCGCTGCCGGCTCGCGGCGGGGTGCTGCTCGCCGGGGGGCGGAGCGCCACGGCCCCCACGAGATCGTTGACGCTGATGCGACCGGCGTCGCCAGCCCCCGGCGGGCACGCCGCGCGCTCGCGCGGCGCCGGCTCGGCGCTTCGCCCGGGCTCCGATCCAAGCGTGCTGCCGACCAACGTGCTGATCGCTGATCGTGGCAACAACCGGCTGCTCGAGGTCAGCCCCGAGGGCCGGATCGTGTGGCGCTTCCCGCGCCCGGGTGACCTCGCCCGCGGCCAGAGCTTCAACGTTCCCGACGATGCGTTCTTCAGCCCCAACGGGAAGCGCATCACCGCGACGCAGGAGGACGACTCGGTGATCAGCGTCGTCGACCCGGCGCGGCACCGGATTACGTACCGCTACGGCACCGCCGGGGTGCCGGGCTCGGGCCCGAACCAGGTTCACAACCCCGACGACGCGCTGCTGCTGCCCGGGCGCCGGATCCTCGCCGCCGACATCAAGAACTGCCGCCTGGTCGAGCTCAGGCCACCGGCCCACGCGCCCGCGCGAACGCTTGGGACCACCGGCATGTGCAGCCACGATCCCCCGCGCGCGTTCGCGAGCCCGAACGGCGCCTTCCCGATCCGCGGCGGCGGCTCGGTGGTGACGGAGATCAGCGGCGACTGGATCGACGTGCTGAGCCCGGCCGGCAAGCTCCTCCACGAGGCGCACCCGCCGGGCTTCAGCTACCCGTCGGACACGAACGAGGTGCGCCCGGGGCTGTTCGTGAGCGCCGACTACGCCGACCCGGGGGCGGTCGAAACGTTCGACACCGCCGGCAGGCTTCGCTGGCGCTTCGCCCCGCGGGGCTCCGCGGCGCTGAACAAGCCGTCGCTCGCGACGCCGCTGCCGAACGGCGACTTCCTCGTCAACGATGACTTCAACGATCGTGTGATCGTCGTCGACCCGCGGCGGAGCCGGATCGTGTGGCAGTACGGGCACATGGGGAGGCCAGGCACACGACCCGGCTACCTGAACACCCCCGACGGCGTCGACCTCGCTCCGCCGAACTCGCTCCTGAGTCGCTTCCCCGGTGCCGCTCCGCCACGTTAGCCGTCATGCCGCCGCGGCGCTGCGCGGAGCCCTATTGGCTGTGCCCGCCCTCGCGGTATCGCGCTCGAGCTTGGGAGTCACAGGACTCGCGGGAACCCGCTGCGCGGCCAGCGGAGAGTGTGCGACGGGCGCCAGCCAATCACTTCCAAGGTCCGTGGGAAACGGATGGGAAGGTCAAACCTTCCCGACAACGGTTTGCGAGACATCTCGCGGGTAGGCGGGATTCCGCACAGACAAGCGGCTCGCCCTTTGAGAGGAGCGCCTGCGTGCCAGCCGGGGAGCGAGCGCCAACTTGACGATCCTGCTGTGTGGGCAGCGGCCGTGTACGGGCCGGTCCGGCCTCGCATAAGCTGCACGCAATGACGAGCGGCGAGGCCGGGGCCACCGTTTCGGGGCGGGTCGCGCCGCCGTTCCAGCTGCTCGAGTCGAAGCTGCGCCCACCCGAGCAGGTCGGCGGCAGCGTGCGCAGGACACCGTTGGTCAGGCTCCTGCAGAGCTCCCGCCCCGCACGCGTCGTGGTGCTGTCAGCCGCCCCCGGCTACGCGTCGTCCGGCTCCATCCGTAGCGCCTGGCTGAGCGTGATTCGCGGCCAGTCGAGCGACGCTGAGAGGTGGGCCGATTTGGCGGAGCGCGGGGTACTCCAAAACCCCCCCGTGAATGGCGAGGCCTTCATCCGATCGTGGCTTGCCGTACTCCGTGCCGCGAGATGTCGCAACGGACCGGAGAGGATGCGCGCCGACGCCGAGTCCGCCTCTCCCACCATCGGCGGATTCCCGGATGGCCATGCAGGCCCCCCTCAAGGGCGACGATGCGGGAGACGGCTTCAACGTCGTCGTCCATGAGACTGAGGAGGTCGTCAAGGTTGCGGCGGTTGACGGCGTCGATAGCTCGACGCGCCAATTGGACGTTCTCCAGCGGCTTCTAAGGCTGACCTGTTCTAGCGGAGGGGGTGGGATTCGAACCCACGATGGACCGAAACGGCCCATAACGGTCTTCGAGACCCGCGCAACCTGCGACAAATCGGCTCTATTGCTAGCCCCCGGGGAACCCGCAGAGCGCGTCGGCAGGGTAGTCCCGAGGGTTGGCTTGGAGCATGAAGTCGGGGCGGTAGACCCCGAGGCCACCCTGGGTCGGATCGAGCGAGCTCGAAGCGGGGGAGAACATCCGGTCGAGCGTGTCGCCGGGCGGCACCGTCATCTTGTAGGGCTCCTTGTCCGGGAAGCGGCTACCGAGCCCATAGACCTGGTAGGTCCCGGGTTTTGCGATCATCAGCTCCGACTGGCCGCTGTCGGGCAGGACCTGCTTCGTCTTCGAGTCGTCGAAGGGCTGGAACGAGAATCGGAAGTCCCCGGTGCGGTCGCAGGTCCATTCCCTGGCATTGTGGTGCCGCGTCGAAGGCTTGAGGCTGTAGGCGGGGAACGCGAGGCCCATCAGCTGCTTGTCGAACAGCGTCTCGATCCCCTTGTAGGCCGACGCCGCCGCCGACTGCTTGTCCTTGGTAGTGAACTGCCAGTCGAGCGGGCAGTTCGGACCTGGGGTGCACCTCTCGTTGGTGGCGACCGTCGACAGCTTCGTGTAGTCGGCGACGATGATGTCGCCGATCCGTTGCGTCGCCGCCTGGGCGTTCTTTAGCCGGTCGATCAGGTTGGCCGCGAGCTCGGAGGCGCGAACGTTGATGTCGCTCGCGTCGGAGCCGTCCCGATTATCCGCGATGACGTCGGTCGCCACCTGGAAGACCTCGGCGACCGCCTCCGCCGGCGGCCCCCCTGCGACCCCGATCAGGCCGTAGATCCCGCGCACGACATCGAACACGGACGCCTGCGTCTGGTCGTCGGGTGGCTTGAGCGCGTTGTTGACCTTGTTGTAGATCGTGTTCAGGTCCGTCCAGCTCTGCAGCGCGGAATCGCTGAACGGCGCCGAGATGTCGGCCAGATAGCCGCGCACGTCGCCGACCCAGTTGATCTCTTTCACGAGCTCAGCCTGCGCGAGCCGGAAGGTCTCCCTCGAGAACCCGTGGGGGATCAGCCGGCCAGGGTAGGTCAGCTTGCCGACCTGATCCGCGATCTCCGTCCACCCCGACTGTTTGAAGTCCTGAATCCAGTACGCCGAGCGGGGGTTGGCGCCGAGCTGCTTGATCTGCGAGCCGATCCACTTGATCGCGTACTGCGCCTCGGTGTTGCCGTCCAGCGGCCACGGGCCCTCAGGCTTCAGCATGAGCTGCAGCAGCGTCTCGTTCGGAGCATCGCCGACGCTTGCGACCGCCGGCCTCAGCTGCGAGGTGTGATCCGGCATGAGTGCCCCCTGGAGGCGGCCCGCGCCGGGCTGGGGGTCCTTGACGCTGGTTGACTCCTCGCCGTTGGCTTCGCCGGCGCCGCCCCACCCGACGAGCGTGTAGCTCGCCCCTTTCTCGGCCGTCGCCTCGAAGAACGTGTGCCTGCTGCCGCCGAGGTCGGCGATCGCCGAGGCGAGCTGGTTCCAGGCGGTGGGATCCGTGTCGGGGCCGACGGGCTGGAGGGAATCGGGGTCGTCGAGCATTGACGTGATAAACACGAGCTGTCCCGGGGTCACCTGCTGGAGCCTCTTCCTCATCTCGTCGACGTAGGTCGTCGAGCACTGGGCGTCATCGATGCAGCCCGTCAGGTATGTCTTGTCGTCGATCAGCTTCAGGGTCAGTCCGTCGAGCACTACGACCTGGAACGCGCCCGCCTCCCCGACGGCGTCGGACTCGATCTTCCTGCCGTCGATCTCCATCACGTTGCCGAAGCCACCGCTGGTCCATTGCGACTCGCGGGTGTCGTACAGAGGCCGGTTCTCGGGAAGCCACGTGTAGTTGAAGAACTGGTCCGGGATCAGGTGGCCGCCCAGGTTGCCGCCCCCCGGCTCGCCACCGGGATCGAACCTGACGTCAGCCTGACCGGCTGGCAGGCCCGGGACGCCGATCGCGGAGACCGTGCCCGCTCGAGCGTCTTCGAAAGGTCGTGGGTCGAGCTTCGGGAACCCGATCGGCGCGAGCGCCTGCGGGTAGCTAGCCGGAGACATGAAGTCGTCCTCAGCCCCCTGCGAGGCGGCGATCACGAGCTTTGTGTCGTCGAGCTTGGCGAGGTCGTCGGCCACTTGTGACGCAGATTGGCTGCAACTTCCGCCGTTACAGCCGTACGTCTTGTTCGAGACGTAGCCGAGCGTGGCGCGGTCCAGCACCAGAACCTGCATCCAGGGGGAACCAGATTCGGGCTGCTCGGCCACATAGGGGACGTTGCCGACCCTGATCGCGGGAGGGCTTGAGGTGGACACCGTCTGCACCGGGACAAAGGGCGTCGGCGGGACGGCGTTGAGGCGCACCTCGTCGGAGCTCGAGCGCCCGCCGTCGGTGACGTGGAGCTTGAACCGGTACTGGCCGCGGACGTCGGGGGTGAACCCGGGCCGGCGGGCGACCGGCTTGCTCAACGGCTCGTCGGCCACTCGAGCCGAGCTCGCCGCCGCGTCGTCGTGGAAGCTGCTCTGGCGCGGGGCCTTCGTGATCCGCCACCGGTACTTGACCCGGCCCTTGGCGCGAGCTCGTGGCTTGTTCGGGTAGGGCAGCGCCTGTCCTCGAAGGCGGAACTTCTCCCCCTCGACGATGCGGCGATCCTGGCCCGCGCCGGCGAGCGGGCGCTTGTGATTGACGAAGAACGCGACCTTGGCCTTCCTCCGACGTTGGCCGATCTTGCGCCGTGCCTTGACCCGCAGTACGTTGCGGCCGCGCTTCAGCCCGAGGCTGCGCGACAGCCGCGCTGTGCGCTTGCCCTTGCGCTTCGGACCGAACGCTCCGGCGATGCCCTTTCCGTTGAGCGTGGCCTTGAGGTCGAAGAGCCCATCGCGGCCCTTGACCACCGCCCTCACGGGGTAGCGGCGGACCCGCTTGCCCGACTTCGGTCTGACAATGACCCGCTTGCCCTGCTTCGACTTGGCGCCCGCGGGCTCAGGCGATGCCGCGCCCCCGACGGGGAGCAGTGCCGCGGCACCCAGCAGCAGGCAGATGCCGAATCCGGATGCACGGACTCTCCGACTGAGCCATATCCGCGTCCCTGCAACCAATGTCCCGAAGCAGACCATAACGCCCCATCGGGGGTGGTCGACGCACTCGCCCGCGCTTCCGCATCACCCCCGGCTCGGCGGCGTCTACGACTTCTCTTGCGCGGCGCGGGCGGCGATGCCGTCGACGAACAGATCGAGCAGGAGGTCGAAGCGAGCGTCCTGGTCGACCATCGCGAAGTGGTGCGCGACCTGCTTCAGGTTCGAGAACCGCTCGCTGGGAAGCGAGGAGAGGTAGGTGCGCACCATCTGCGCGACCTCCTCGATCTGCGGGGCGCCCTCGGGCGCCTTCTCGTCATAGCCGGCTTCGTCGAGGGTGAAGCCGTTCACCAGCGAGAGCATCAGCAGGTAGCCCTGCACGGCGAGCTCGTCCGGCACGCCGCCGGCGCGCAGGATCGCCAGGACACCCTCCGAGAGGCGAAGGGCATTGGGCCCCATCGGGATCCGGCCGATCGAGAGCTGCACGATGTCTCGGTGGCGCAGGACCGTCCGGCGCGCCGTCCGGGCGACCTCTTTGAGTTGCTCCTGCCAGCGCTCGGGGTCGGGCTCGGGCAGCTCCGCGAGCTGCTCGCCGATCACCTCCTCGAAGAGGAGATCGAGCAGCCCGTCCTTCGAGCCGACGTGCCAGTAGAGGGAGGCCGCGCCCGTATCGATTTCGTCCGCGACCTTTCGCATGCTGAAGGCGTCGAGGCCCTCGCTGTCGAGCACCTTGATAGCGGCCTCGACGATCGCCGCCTGGGTGAGGGGATCGCGCCGCCTGCCCTTCCCACGTTGCGGCACGCGCTGCCACGGGGGTGGCGGTAGCTCGGCTGCCTCGTCGCGTGCCATCTCGAACACCGTACTACACCCGAACGATGTTGCATGATCGTTCGAAATCTGCTAGAACACTGTTCGTCTTGGAACAGCATTCGTCTAGCGATAGGCGTTCGACAAGGAGGCGGCGTGATGGAGGCAATCGCGGTACGAAGCGGAATCGAGCGCTACCAGCGCCGATGGCTGGCGGCGGCGGTGATGATCGCCGCGGCGACGATGGATCTGATCGACCTGACGATCGTCAACGTGGCCCTGCCGACAATCCGGGCGGACCTCGGTGCGACCGGGACCCAGCTCGAGTGGGTGATCTCGGCATACATGCTCGCCTTCGCGGCGGCGCTGATCGTGTCGGGGAGCTTTGGCGATCTGCTCGGGCGCAGGCGGCTCTTCATCGCCGGGATCGCGGCCTTCGGGCTCGCGAGCCTGGCGGCCGGCCTGGCCCACTCATCCGACGAGCTGATCGCTGCGCGCATCGTCCAGGGCACGGCGGCGGCGGCGATGATCCCGCAGCTGCTCGGAACCTTCCGGACGATCTTCGACGGCGAGGAGCGCGGGAAGGCGTTCGGCGCCTACGGGGCGACGCTCGGCTTCGCCTCCGCGATCGGGCTCGTTCTCGGCGGAGTGCTGACTCAGGCCGATCTGTTCGGGTGGGGCTGGAGGACGGTGTTCTTCGTCAACGTCCCGGTCGCGCTTGCGTCGCTGATCGCGACCGTGCGCGTCGTACCGGAGAGCAGCGATCCCAAGGCGGGTCGCCCGGATCTCATCGGTGCGGGTGTGCTCGCCGCGTCGATCGTCGCGATCGCCTATCCGCTGCTCGAGGGCCGCGACCTCGGCTGGCCGACGTGGACGTGGATCACGCTCGCCGCCGGCGTCGGCGGGCTTGTCGCTCTCGGCGCTGTCTATGAGCGACGGCCACGGGCGGGAGTCGCGCCCCTGCTGCGGACCCGGCTCCTCCGGGTCCCGGCCTTCTCGACCGGCCTCGTCGTCCAGGCGGCGTTCTCCGCCGGGCTGCAGGGCTTCTCGGTGATGTTCGTTGTCTGGATCCAGGGCGGGATGGGCTTCTCGCCGCTCGGCGCGGGGCTGACGCTGCTCGCGTTCAGCGTCGGGAGCTTCCTCCTCGCCCCGTTCGCCGTGGCGCTGGCGCAGCGCTACGGCCGTACGATCCTCAGCCTCGGCGGCCTCCTGATGGCGTCCGGCGTGGTCGGGGTCGTGCTCGGAGCGAGCTCCGTCGGCACCGGCTCCGATCCGTGGCCGGTCGTTCCCGGGCTCCTCGTCGCCGGGGCGGGACTCTCGCTGATGATCATCCCGCTCGTCAACGTCGTGCTGGCGGCCGTCCCGCACGAGGTCGCGGGCGGCGCGGGCGGAGTCTTCAGCACCTCGCAGCAGCTCGGCGGGGCGATCGGCGTGGCGGTGATGGGAACGGTGTTCTTCTCGCAGCTGGAGAGCCATCCGTTCACCGACGCGTTCAAGCACGCGGCGCTCGTCGTGATCGGCATGTTTCTCATCGCCGCCGTGCTGTCCCTGGCCTTGCCGCAAACTGCGCTCGGCGAGGAGGAGGTCGCCAATCTTTGATGTCGCGGACGGCCTGGATCGGGCCAGATCTGCCGGCTACGCCGCGCTCGGCGCTCCGAACCAGGTGGTGAGCGCGTCCGAAAGCCCCTCGTCCGTGCCGTCTTCCACCCAGGCGACATGTCCGTCGGGCCGAATCAACACGGCGGCGGGAGCGGTGACCGCGCCGAACACCGGCAGCTCCCACGTGCCGGTGTACTCGGCGTCGGCCGTCTCGACCCGGTCCGCCCATCAGGCGATGTCGAGGTCTCGTCCATGCTCAGCAGCTCGGACACGCTGGCGCAGGCCCTCGATGCTGTCGTCGGGGCGCATCAGCGCGGTTTGCGCCAATCGTGGTCTGCAAGACGCGGGCGGCGACCGGGTGGCGCTCGGCATGGTAGGTATCGAGGAGGCTCTCGGTCGAGATCCCGTCGATCACCTGGGCCAGCTTCCAGCCGAGATTCACCGCATCCTGCACGCCGACGTTGAGGCCGTGTCCACCCACCGGGTAATGCACGTGTGCGGCGTCGCCGGCGAGCAGAACCCGTCCGTCCCGGTAGGACGCCGCCTGCCGGGTCATATCGGTGAAGTGGGAGATCCACGTGGGACTGTGAACCCCGTAGTCGGTCCCGTACACGGCGATCAGCGCCTCGCTGAGATCACGCAGGGTGGGTTCGCGTGTGCGCGTTAGGCGCGCTTCGGTCAGCCTGACGCGTACCGGCCCCCCATCCTTGTAGACCACCTCACCGTCGCGTATCTCGTGCTCAAGAAGCAGACGAGGCAGATCGCGGCCGGCGGGTCGGCGAACCTGAAGCTGAAGCCGAAGGGAAAGCGAATCGGAAGCTGAAGAAGGCCGTCAGGAGGGGAGCGAAGGGGACGGCGAGAATCAAGGTCGATCTCGTCTTCGCAGACGGTCGCTCGAGCAGGACCGACGTCGACGTGAGGCTGAAGCGCTGATCGGGGCATCGAGATGACGCTTCGCATATCCAAGGGGGTTGCTGATCGCCATAGCCGCCGTCGTGCTGGCCGGGGCCGCGGTCGCGCTCCATCTCACCGTGATCAAGTCCGACGAGGTCTGCTACTCGCGCAGTGGCGCCGAGGTCGACTGCGGCGCCCAGGGCGTGTTGAGCAAGGACGAGTACGACGCCGCATGCCAGAGATTCCAGGCGAGGGCTCGCACCTGGGGCAGGCGCGCCCAGAAGCGACTGCAGTCGGAGCAGCGCAAGCTTGACGCGCTCGCGAAACAGGTCGACGCCGCCGAGCGCGAGAACCACGCCAACCCGACCACGGAGACCGCGAACCGCTTCGAAGCGGTGATCGAGCAGAACAACGCGCAGGCCGACAAGCTGCAGCGCGTCGACGACCAGACGCGCCGGCGCGCGGCGGCGCTCGACCGCAAGTGGCGGCGAACGGGGTGCCCCGGCGGGCTGCCCGACGAGGTATCCGGCTTCCTGACCCTGTGAGCCCAAGGCGTGCCTGGACACACTCGCTGGTGAAGACCGTCAGCGCGCCGCTTCCGCAGTCGAACCGGCGTGAACAACATGAGGTCGCGGTTGCCCGGCCAGCAATTGTCGGCTCGGTACCGCAGATTTGACTCCGGTCAGCGGAGGGGGTGGAATTCGAACCCACGATGGACGAAAACGGCCCATAACGGTTTTCGAGACATATCGCGGCTAGACGACAAACCGCATGGTGAAGCCGTTTATCGATGGTCACCCTGACCTGAGTGCCAGTTCGAGTGCCAGCGCCGAGGCTTCTACTTCCCCAGCCCGGCGGCTTCGAGGGCTTCGCCACCCAGGCCGAGTGCGTAAAGCGCACCGTCGGCGGTCAGATGATCCTCGACCCTGATGAATCGCCCGTGCCGCAGCCAAAAGCAGGGGTGAAGCTCGCCTTCCAGCGCCACGCCGCTCGCGCTCCCCTCCGCCGATATGCGCCCCCGTACGAGGACGCGATCATCGGCAATCGCCGTTGCGTCCTCGACCACGATGCGGTAATGCCAGGCCGCGCGGTACTGGGTGAAGAATCGCGCGATCTCCTCGCGTCCGTGGCAGGGCCTCGCCTCTGGGAACTTACGAACCGGGTAGTAGTCGCCGTCGGCTTCCCAGAATCCGGCGATCCACTCCATGACCCCTTCCAGGGGAACGGTCTCGGCGGGTGGGTCCTCCAAGTAGCGCCGAACAATCTCCTCGTTTCTCTGCGACATCGCCCGCGCAGTATCGCGTAGGCCGACTGACTCAGCGGAGGGGGAGGGATTCGAACCCTCGATGGACCGAAACGGCCCATAACGGTTTTCGAGACCGCCGCATTCAACCACTCTGCCACCCCTCCGAGATGACCTCGAAAGGCTAGCCGCAAGCCACCGGGCGGCGCGATTCAGTGCTTGTTCTTCTTGACGAGCTTGACGGAGCCGCTCTCGGTCTTCGGGTCGCCGCCCGTGGGGCTGAACGCGACGTCGAACGAGACCTTCGTCTTGCCCTTCTTCTTCAGCTTCTTCTTCGCCTTGCCCTTCGCCTTGAGCGTGAAGTCGACGTCGCCGGCGGCCGAAGGATTGAGCGTGCTCGGCTTGACCTTGCTCCCGCTCAACTCAAGTGAGCCCGCGCCGGGCACGCTGACGGGCAGCTTCGCGGTCCCCTTCTTCTTGTTCGCCTTCGCCTTGCCCAGCGTGAAGTCGTTCGGGTTCTTGACCGCGAAACCGGCGCTCGTCTGCGACGCGGAGCCGGCGAAGTTCGTCGCCGTGACCTTGCACGCATATGTCCCGACCTGGTCCGCCGTGAGCGTGCTCGACGTCGCGCCGCCGATGTCGGCGCCGTCGCGGCTCCACTGGTCGGCGAAGCTCGCGGGGGCGCGGGACAGATGCGCGCCAGGTAGGTCCGGGGCCCAGACGCCGTTCGAGCACGTGAGCGTCGAGCCGAGAAGCGAACCGCCCGTGACCTGGGGGGCGCCGGCCGCGCTCGGCGAGCGCAGGATCGCCGGGTACCTCGGATTGGCGAGGGTCGACAGGGGACTCTTGTCGAGGATCGCCCCGTCGCCGCTGTCGTCGAGGGCGGCGTAGGCGATCGAGCCCGCGTCGTTCGGCCAGTAGATGTCCCCCCCGACGGGGTCGATCGCGGCGCCCTCCGCCGCGCCGAGCGTCATCGACGCTGTGGACAGGTCGCCGCCCCCGCCGCCCGGCGCGAGGTTCGCGAACGAGATGAGAGAGTTCTCCGCCGCCCAGTAGACCTTCCCGGCCGCCTTGTCGATCGCGACGCCGGTCGGGGGGCTTGGCGTCGTGGCGAGGCCGATGTCCAGGTAGCCGCCGCCGCCCGAGCCGTCGAGGTTCGCGAACGCGATCTTGTTGTCGCCGCGGTTCGCCCAGTAGATCTTGTTCGCCGCCGGGTCGACGGCCACGCCCTGGGGCCTGAACGCCTTGCCGCTGACGTCGAGATCGCCGCTGCCGCTCCCGTCGAGCTCCGCGTACGAGATCGCGGGGTTGGGGATCGATTGGTTCGCCCAGTAGATTCGCCCGCCGGCAGGGTCAATGGCGAGGCCCGTCGGGTTGTCGACCGTCGCGTCAGACGTGTTGAGCACCTGCCCGTCGCCACCCGAGAGGCTCGCGTGCAGGATCCTGTTGCTTCCCGCGTCGGCCCAGTAGATCCGCCCCGCGGCGGCGTCGATCGCGACGCCCTGCGGCGTCGACGGCGTGTCGGCGCCCGTGACACTCAGCGTCTCGCCGCCGCCGCCCGGCGCGAGGTTCGCCGAGGTGATCGTGTCCGCACCCTTGTTCGTCCAGTAGATCTTGTCCGCGGCGCTTGCGCTCGCGGCCGAGAGCCACAGCGCCGCCGCGGCGGCGATCGCCGCACAGCGCGCGAGCCAGACGCGATTCGTCGACGAGACCTCCACCACCTGCGCTCCCTTCCTGCTCGCTTCGCCGGGCCCCCGCCCGGTCGAAGCTCACCGTATCAACGGTGCTTCTTCTTCACCAGCTTTACGGAGCCGTCCTCGGTCTTCGGGTCGCCGCCGTTGGGGCTGAACGTGACCGAGAACGAGACCTTCGCCTTGCCCTTCTTCTTCAGCTTCTTCTTCGCCTTGCCCTTCGCCTTGACCGTGAAGTCGACGGTGCCCGCGCTCGAGGGATTCTGGGTCGCGCCCTTGACCTTGCTGCCGCTGAGATCGAGGGTCCCGCCGCCGGGCACGCTGACGGGGAGCTTCGCGGTCCCCTTCTTCTTGTTCTTCTTCGCGCTGCCGAGCGTGAACTCGTTCGACGCCTTGACCGTGACCGCGTCGCTCGTCTGCGAGGTCGAGCCGGCGTGGTTCGTCGCGGTGACCTTGCACGCGTAGCTCCCCGCCTGGTCGGCGGTGACCGTGTTTCCGGTCGCGCCGGCGATGTCGGTTCCGTCGCGGCTCCACTGGTGGGAGAAGCTCTGCGGAGCGCGATACAGGAACGCTCCGAGCAGATCGGGAGCGTAGCTGCCGTTCGAGCAGCTCAGGGTCGAGCCCGACGTCGGGCCGCCGATGATCCGCGGCTTGGCGGTCCCGACCGGCGCCTTGAGGATCGACGCGTACGCGGGCGATTCCGTGGCGGACGTCAGCGGCAATATTGATAACGGGTCGCCGCCCGAGTTGTCCAGGTTGAGGATCGAGAACGAGCCGTTGACATTCGGCATATAGATCCTGCCCGCGTCCGGGTCGATGGCGGGTCCGAACGGTCCGCTTAGCCCCGCGCCGCTCGTGTTGATGTCCTCCCCGTCTCCGCCATTCGGGAGCTTGACCGAGGAGACGGCGCTTGCGCCCCCGTCCGGCCACCAGATCCGCCCGGCGATGGGATCGACGGCGACGCCCCGCGGACTGTTGGGTGCGGTCGGGACCGAACCCGTGTCGAGCTGCTGACCCCCGCTTCCGTCGAGGTTGGCGGACCAGATCGTGTCGTCGCCCTGGTTCCCCCAGTAGATCTTTCCGGCGGCGTGATCGACGGCGATGCCCTGGGGAGCGTCGATCGTGGCCATCCCGGTGTCGAGGTAGTCACCGCCGCTGCCGTCGAGATTCGCGAAGCCGATCTGGTCGCCGGCGCCCTCGATCCAGTAGATCTTCCCGCCCGGCGGATCGATCGCGAGTCCCGCAACACCTGCCGGGGTGGCAGGGTCGGTGCTGAGGTCATGGCTGTCACCCCCGCTGAGGCTCGCGTAGGAAATCGTCCCCGCGTTGTTCGCCCAGTAGATCCGGCCAGCGGCGGCGTCGATCCCGGTCCCCTCTACAGAGCTCGGCTGGGTCGCGTTGCCGAGGGTGTTGAGCGTCTGACCATTGCCGCTGCCGTCGAGGTTCGCCGATGAGAGGGTCGCCCCGTTGAGGTTGCCCCAGTAGACAGTGTCGGCCGCGCCCGCGCTTGGGGCAGCCCACAGGCAGATCGCGCCCGCGCACGCGACTGCGGCGACGGCGCTACGCGACTTCAAATGACCGGAACGAGACCCACGACTTGCTCACTCGGAACCTCCCGCGATTGTTGCACCCGGTGCTCAGCCGTCGTGCGGCGCCAAAAAGCCAGCGGCTGGCTCTCACCTCGTGGCGGACTCACGTCGTCGCGTATCTGAGGATGTCGACGACCTGCTCGGGAGTCTCCGCGGTCGCCATCGCAGCGCGGTCGACCTCCTTCAGCGCGTGCGTCAGCTCGGGGTCGTGGAGACTGACGAGCGGCTTGCCGAGGGCCGCCGCGAACCCGGCCTCGAACGCGGCGTTCCACTGCTTGTACTTGTCGCCGAAGCGGACGACGACGACGTCGGCCCTCCGCAGCAGCGTCTGCGTGCGCACGGCGTTCACCCCGGCGCCCTTGTGGTCCTTCCAGAACTGCTCCGACTCGGGGCCGAGGATGTCGACGCCGACGTCGTCGCTCGCCCCGTGCTCGGTGACCGGGGCGAGCAGTTCGACGTTGAGTCCCGCCTTCTCGATCCCCTCCGCGATCCGCTCGCGCCAGTCGGAGTGGATCTCTCCCGAGAGGTACACGTTCCAGGTCCCATTCGACGCCATTGGGCTCATCCTAATTGCAGCGACGCGCTGGGCGCGAGGGCATAGAATCGCCGCGATGGCGGAGGAGACCAAGTACCTGCTCGGTGAGTCGGAGATCCCGACGAGCTGGGTCAACCTGATGCCCGACCTCCCGGGGGAGCCGCTGCCGCCGCTTCACCCCGCGACGAAGGAGCAGGTCGGGCCCGAGGACCTCGCGGCGATCTTCCCGATGGGGCTGATCGAGCAGGAGGTCTCGGCGGAGCCGGAGATCGCGATCCCCGACGAGGTCCGCGAGATCTACCGGCTGTGGCGGCCGACGCCGCTCTACCGCGCGCGCCGGCTTGAGCGCGCGCTCGATACCCCGGCGCACATCTACTACAAGTACGAGGGCGTCTCGCCCGCCGGCTCGCACAAGCCGAACACCGCCGTCGCGCAGGCGTTCTACAACAAGCAGGCCGGGGTCTCAAAGCTCGCGACCGAGACCGGCGCCGGCCAGTGGGGCTCGGCGCTGGCGCTCGCCTGCCAGCTGTTCGAGATGGAGTGCGAAGTTTTCATGGTCGGCGTCAGCTACGACCAGAAGCCGTACCGCCGGGCGATGATGGAGACTTGGGACGCTACCGTCCATCGCAGCCCCTCCGATCTCACCGAGGCCGGGCGCTCGCAGGCCGAGCATGAGTCAGGGAGCCTCGGGATTGCCATTTCGGAAGCGGTCGAGGTCGCGGCGGGGAGCGAGGACATGAACTACTCGCTCGGCTCGGTCCTCAACCATGTCTGCCTGCACCAGACGGTGATCGGCCAGGAGTGCCTGTCGCAGCTAGAGCTCGCCGGCGAGTACCCCGACGTCATCGTCGGCTGCGTCGGCGGCGGGTCGAACTTCGCCGGGCTCGCGTACCCGTTCGTGCGCCGCAACCTCCGCGAGGGCCTCGAGACCCGCTTCCTCGCCGCCGAGCCGGCGGCGTGCCCGACGCTGACCCGCGGTGAGTACCGCTACGACTTCGGCGACACGGTCGGGCTGACACCGCTGATGCCGATGTACACGCTCGGCCACGACTTCGTCCCCCCGCCGGTCCACGCCGGCGGCCTCCGCTACCACGGCGACGCGCCGAGCCTGTGCGGGCTCGTCAAGGCGGGGATCGTCGAGGCGACGGCGGTCGCGCAGACGGCCGCGTTCGAGGCCGCGGTCCGGTTCGCGCGCGTCGAGGGGATCATCCCGGGGCCCGAGCCGGCGCACGCGCTGCGGGCGGCGTTCGACGAGGCCGAGGCCGCGAAGCGGGCGGGCGAGGAGCGCGTGATCCTGATCGGCCTCTCCGGGCACGGCAACTTCGACATGTCCGCGTACGAGGCCTACCACGCGGGCGAGCTCACCGACCTCGAGTTCTCCGAGGCCGACATGGAGGCCGCGATCGAGCGCCTCCCCGACGTCCCGGTTCCCGGCTAGCAACCTCTGGGTCCGCTGGGCGAGCGCCGGCGACCGGGGGGTGACGCCGCGGAAGGGGCGGGCCAGCCGGGTTACTCGATCGCGAGGGTCCCGAACACGTTGCAATCGAGGGGCAGTTCCTCCTCGAGCAGGTAGGTCGAGGTGACGATGTTGCCGTTCTGGCCGTTTCGGAACGTGAACGTGCCCTGAATGTTGTCGGTGCCGAGCCCCGTGTTGAGATTCACTGAGTCCCCGGAGTTGAAGGAGTCGTTCTCGATGTAGCCAGGGTCCGTCGAATTGTCCGAAATCGTCCCTACGTGGATGATCGAGCTGTCGGCCTGAGACACGGCCTCGACGTCGAGGTTGCCGCTCAGGCAGTGACCTTGGATCAAGAGGCCGCCGCGTGAGAACAAGGTGCTGGTCGCCGCGGTGGCGTCAGTCGAATACGAGAGCCTGTCGGATCGGCCGAGCGCCGTGGTGGCGTCGCCCTGGGCCGCGTCGGCAGAGCTCTTCGCTGCGGTGGCGTCGGTCTGCGCCGCGGCCGCTGAGCCCTGTGCGGCCCCCGCGGCCTCCAGGGCGGCATTCGCTGTCTTGCCGGCCTTCTTCGCCTTCTTCAGCGCCTTCTTCGCGGTCGTCTTCGTCGACGACGTACTCGCGGTGGGACCCGCAATCGCAGTCCCCGCCAGCGCGGCGACGATGGCTGCAACCGCGACGAGGCCCGCAGGCGAAAAGTATCGCTGCATCCTCCCTCTCATCCTTTCTCCCTTCACCCGATCAAACCGGCGCAGTTGGTCACCGCGCGCGGCCTACTCACACACGAAGGACACTCCCCCATACGGAGGCGTTTGTCAACGATCGAGCCCGGCTAGCGGCGTCGGGAGCTCAGTGGCGTGAGACCTGGTTGACGTCCCAGGTCGCGTTGAACGTCCGCGTGCTCGTCCCTGTGCACCCGAAGTCGATCTCCGGACCGGGCGCGTGGCCGCTGACGGGGAGCGTGTAGCTGCGCTTCAGATTCTTGAGCTTCATCGGGATCGGGATCTCGTCGTCGGGCAGGCCCGCGAACGCGGTGAAGTCGACGTCCTGCGCCCCAATCGCGTGCTTGCCGTCGGTCACGTTGAGCCCGTCGCGGATCGCGCCATTGACCTTCGCGTTGGGGTCGGTCTCGTCGAAGTTGTTCTCCGGCCGGGCGCTGTTCGTGTACACGGTGTGCTCCGTCGAGCTCCCCTCCATCCCGTCGGCTTGGACATCGGCATCGACGCTGTGCCGGGTCGCGACGATCTGCTGCCCCGAGGTGCTGTGGAAGTCCCACTTCCGGGTGATCGTCGAGTGCTCGAACTGTTCCGGGCACGTCTGCTGAGTCTCCTGCGTCTCGGTGCCGGTGAAGGTGGTGTCGTAGCGGCGCTTGCCGCCGTGGTGGTGGCGGTGCTTCGCGTGCGCGGGCGAAGGACTCGCGGCGGCGGGCGCGATCGCGAGCAGCGCCGAGGCGCCGAGCGTGCCGGCGGCGGCGAATGCACTCAACCGGTGCACGTCAGCCTCCTCGTCACGTCGACCGCGCAGTGGCGCCCTTGCAGCCGGGGCGGGCTCGCGGCCCGCAGCGTGCCGTTGATGCTCAGGTGTCGCTTTTCTTCAGGTGGCGGATGTTCATCTTGAGGGGCAGCTCCTACGCGAAGTTGTCAAACAAATGGTAGCTGGGCGACTGAGCAGGGACCAATACCCTTGGGGCGCCCGGAGAGGTGACCGAGCGGCTTAAGGTGCGCGACTGGAAATCGCGTTGGCGGGTTAAACCGCCACGTGGGTTCGAATCCCACCCTCTCCGCTGAGAGGGCCCCACCGAGCCGTCAGTGTTCCGCGTGATCCCCGGACATGAGGCTGAGGGCGTGGGGAAGGGCGGGGGCGATTGCCTCGCCGGCCTCGCCGATGCTGTTCGGCGAGCCGGGGAAGTTGACGATCAGCGTCCGGCCTCGGATCCCCGCGACGCCGCGCGAGATCATCCAGTGCTTGGTGTGCCGTTGCGACGCCGCGCGCATCGCCTCGGGGAGACCGGGCGCCTCGCGCTCGATCACGTCGCGGGTCGCCTCGGGGGTGACGTCGCGCGGGCCGAAGCCGGTCCCTCCGGTGGTGAGGATGAGCGCGCATCCCTCCTCGTCGGCCCAGTGGACGAGGCGGCCCGCGATCAGAGCGCGATCGTCCGTGATCACCTCGCGGCCCGCGACCTCGGCCCCGAGCGAGGTCGCGAACTCGGCCAGGGCGTCGCCGCTCTCGTCGTCGCCCTCTTCCGCCGCGCGCGAGGTCGAGACGGTTAGGACCGCCGCCTTCAAGCTCGCCACGTGCCGCTTCGCCCGCCGGACTTCTCGAGCAGGGCGACGCGCTCGATCGTCACCCCGCGCTCGATGCCCTTGACCATGTCGTAGACGGTGAGCGCGGCGATCGAGCACGCGGTCATCGCCTCGATCTCGACCCCGGTCTGGCCCACCGTGCGCGCCTCCGACGTCAGAACGACGGTTCCCGCGTCGGCGTCGATCCGCCCCTCGACGCCGACGAACGTCAGCGCGAGCGGGTGCGCGAGCGGGATCAGCTCGCCCGCGCGCTTGGCCGCCTGGATCCCGGCGAGGCGGGCTGTGCCGAGGACGTCCCCCTTCGGCCCGTCGCCGCGCTCGACCGCCGCCGCCGTCTCGGGGGACATCCGCACCACCGCCTCGGCGCGCGCGTGGCGCTCGGTGGCGTCCTTGCCGCCGACGTCGACCATCCGCGCCGCCCCGGAGTCGTCGAGATGCGGGAGCTCCCCCGACGTCATCTCATGACCATCTCAGTGCGTCCAGCTCGACTCGGGCTCGCGCTTCCAGATCGGCGCCTCGACCTTGATCCTGTCGATCGCATCGCGCGCGCCGGCGAACGCCTCGGGGCGGTGCGGCGCCGACACGGCGACGGTCACACTCGGCTCCCCCTGCGGGACGGCGCCTACGCGGTGCTCAGCCGCCGCCGCGGAGAGGCCGTGGCGCTCGACGCACTCGCGCAGGATCGCCTCGATCCGCTCGATCGCCATCTCGGCGTAGGCGTCGTAGTCGAGATGGCTCACCTCCCGCGGAACGCCCTGGAAGCTGACGACGGCACCGGCCTCGGGGCGCGAGACGTAACGCGAGAGGCGCTCGAGCGACAGCGGCTCGTCGGTGATCCGAACGTGCACCGGCGCCTCCGCGCCCCCGCTCACGGGCGGCACGAGCGCGAGCTCGTCGTCGGGCCCGAGCCGCGTCGCCGGATCGGCGTAATCGCGGTTGACCGCCATCCGCACCGGCAGCTGCTCAAGAACGCCGGCGAGGTCGGGGCGCGCCGACAGCACGACCAGCGCCTCGGCCACCGTCGCGCCCTCGTCGAGCTCGACCTCGATCGAGTCGCTTCCGACTCGCTCGCGAAGGGTGGCAAACAGTCGCACGGTCACGGTCATCGCATCTGGATCATCCCGCACGGCGTGCATTGGGATACTTGCCGCGAGATGAGTGAGCTCAGCCTCGGCGAGGCGGCGAGGGAGATCGGGGTCAGCGTCGACACGCTGCGACGCTGGGACCGCGCCGGGAAGCTGCGCACGACGCGCGACGACCGCAACCGGCGCATGGTCCCGGCGAGTGAGGTCGAGCGGCTGCGTCGCGCCCCGAGCCGGCACCATACGAGCGATTCGTTCTCGGCCCGGAACCGCTTTCCCGGGACGGTCCGCTCGGTCGAGGTCTCGGGTGTGATGGCGCTGGTCGAGATCGAGTCGGGCCCGCATCGGATCACGGCGGCGATCACGCGCGACGCGGTCGAGGAGCTGGGGCTCGTCGACGGCGCGCCCGCGACGGCGACCGTGAAGGCGACGTCGGTGATGATCGAGCGCGGAGACTGAGCCCCTCGTCAATCCGCCGGCGTACTCCGCTTCGCGCCCGTCGCCGGCGGGCGGTCGCGCCCTCGCATCTCAGGGTCCTCGGACTGCGGGAAACCGCACTCCGCCGACCGCCGTAAGCCTGACCCGCTCGCCCGGCCCGGGGCCGGGCGGCGGGACGTGGGCGACGACCGTGCCTCCGTCGGCATCCACCTCGATCCGCACTCCGTCCTCGACCGGGATCGTGCGCGCGACCGCGCCGCGAATCTCCCCCTGCGGGTCGAGGCGGACGTCCGCCGGACGCAGCATCACGAGCTGGGACGAAAGGCGCAGCTCGCCCGAGAAGCCGACGAACCTCGCGACCTCGGGCGACGGCGGGGACTCGAGCACCTCACGCGGGCTCCCCGAGGCGACTATGCGGCCGGCGATCATGACGATGACCCGGTCGGCGAGCGCCCACGCCTCGGCGCGATCGTGGATCACGATCATCGTCGCCCGCGACTGGCTGCGAATCGCGCTCGTGACGTCGTAGAGGAGACTGGCCCGCGTCGCCGGGTCGAGCCCGGCGAACGGTTCGTCGAGCAGCAGCACGTCGGGATCGACCGCGATCACGCGCGCGAGGTGGACGCGCCGCGCCTCGCCCCCGGACAGCGTCGCGGCGGAACGCCCGGCCAGGCGCTCCGCCCCGACCGCACGCAGCGCCGCCGTCGCGCGGTCGCGGCGCTGGGAGCGCTCGGTCCCCCACCACGCGAGCCCAGCCTCAACGTTCGCGAGCACGCTCCGCCGCGCGAGTGCGGGGACCTGGAGCGCGGCGGCGACGCGGCCGGCCGTCTCGACTCCACCCGCGGCCGCCGGCAGCAGGCCCGCGAGGGCGTGCAGCAGGGTCGACTTCCCGGCGCCGTTCGGCCCGAGCACGCCGACGATCTCGCCGCGCTCGAGCCTCAGGTCCACCTCCGAGACGACCCGTTCCCCGCCGCGATCGACGCCGAGCGCGGACGCCTCGAGCGGCAGCGGGTCCCGGCCGGCGCTCACGACGCCCGCCATCCGACGCCGGCCGCGCCGCGCTGCTGGAGCAGGGTCAGCACCGCCGCGAGCACGAGAATCAGGCCGAGGAGGATGAACCCGTACGCGAGCGCCTCGCCGTAGTCGCCGGCCGAGACCTGGACGAGCACCGCGCTCGCGAGCGTCTGGGTCTGCTCCTGGATGTTGCCGCCGACGAGGACGACGGCGCCGACCTCGGACAGCGCCGAGCCGAGCGCGCCGATCGCGGCCGCGAAGATCCCCACCCGCGCCTCGCGCAGTGCCAGCATCGCGACCCGGAACCGCGACGCACCCAGCGCCGAGGCCTGCTCGAGCAGCGCCAGCGGGACGGCCTGGACCGCCGTCGCCGTGAACGCGGCGACGATCGGGAACGCGAGCAACGCCTGCGCGACGATGATCCCGTTGACGGTGTAGAGGAGGTTGAGCCCGCCGAGCGGGCCATTTCGAAACAGCAGGGTCGCGACGATCAACCCGACGACGACCGGCGGCAAGCCGAGCCCTGCGTTGACGAGCGACAGGCCCGCCGAGCGCCCGCGAAAGCTGCGTAGCCCGAACGCGAGCCCGGTCGGGAGCCCGGCGATCAACGCCAGCAGGGTCGAGAAGAACGCGACCCGCAGCGTGACGTCGAAAGCGCTCTTCAGCGGCGCGTCGGGGTGCAGCAACAGCTGCCACGCCTGGCGGATCCCGTCGAGGAGGAACTCCATTCAGCGGTTGAGAACGGTGAGCTTGCCGATCACCTTTCTCTCCGCCCCGAGCGTCCCCGACGCGACCAGTGGATTGACGCGCAGGTCCGGGAACACGGTTGGGAAGAAGACGCTGACCTTCGCGCTCCGCTTCGCTCTGAAGCGGAGCTCGAAGACGCCCCCCGCGTCCGTTGTCCTCTTCGCGAGGGTGTCGTCAGGCCCGCTTCGAAGCTCGATCGGATCGCCCGCAAGCGGCTGCGAACCCGGCAGCCGGTTGGCGACGCGCCCGCTCACCGTCACGTTGTCGCCGCGCGAAACGCGCGACGGGATGCCGTCGCCCTCGACCGTGATCCGCGGCCGCGCGTCCGGGAGGAACGCGGCCTGCTTCCTCGTCGGGTACTCGCCGACCTGGCGCTGGAACCCGGGCGAGGTCAGGTAGGTGAGGAACGCCATCGCCCCGGCGAGGTTGACGTTCGCGACCTTGTCCGGGTTGACCGCGTAGGCCGTGAATGGGTTCGTGAGCAGGTTGGCGCCGCCGCGCGCCCTCGGGTCATTGTGGTCCGCGACCACCTTCAGGTTCGTCACGGTCCTGTCCCTGGCGAGCCGGTTGAAGGTGCCGCGGTCCGTGATGTCGTAGCAGCCGCCGCCGTGGAACGGGCACTGAGAGGCGAGCTGGACCGTCTGCGCCTGGCCGCTGCCTGCCCTGTGGTACCAGGGCGGGTTTCCGGTCTTGCTCGCGTCCCCCGGCTCGTCGTTGCTGTTCAGCTTCACGCTCGTCTTCTGCCAGATCAGCTTCTCCTGGACGTTCGTGCCCGAGTCGTCGCCGCGCGAGATGAAATTCGCCTTGCCCGCCTTCGCGGCCGCCGCGATCTTCTCGAATCCGGTCACGACGTCGTGCCGCGCGCCGTCGAAGACGCCGGCGGGGTCGTCGCCCGGGCCGACGATCACGTAGTCGGAGTAGAAGACGGCGCGACCGAACCGCTCCGCCGAGTAGCCGCCGGTGACGAACGGCTTCTCGCTTGTCGGCGCATGGACGAGCAGCGCGTCCCCCTGACCGCCCTCGGCGTTGGCGATCGCCTCCCCCGAGCCAACGGCGATGTACTTGAGGTTGTACTGCGGGTACCGCTTCTCGAACCCTGGAACGATGACGTCGTTGAGCAGGCCCGCGTCGCGGACGTCGGTCGTCCCCTGGACGATCACGTCCGAGCTCCTCGTCGACGACCCCATCCCGCCGCACCCGGCCAGCAACGCCGCGATCGCGATCCCGAGACTGGCCTTCAGTCGCGCGACGGTGACCCCCATCTCGACGGGTTGGAACCGGCAGCCCCACCGGGGTGGCGAGGCTGCCTAAGCGTAGCCTATGCAGAAATGGGCGCCCGGCTCAGCTGCCGGCGGCGCGTACGGCGGCGGCCTCGTCCTTCGAGGCGTCATGGATCCTGCCCTTGACGTCGATCAGGCGCCCACCCGCGCGCCCGCGGCGCAGGGCGATGATCTCGCCGAGTATCGAGATCGCCGTCTCCTCGGCGCTGAGCGCGCCGATGTCGAGGCCGATCGGCGCCGCGAGGCGCTCAAGCTCGGCGTCCGTGACGCCCTCCGCGAGCAGCCGCTCGCGGCGCTTCGCCTGCGCACGCCGCGAGCCCATCGCGCCGATGTACTGCGCCGGCGAGCGCAGCGCGATCTTCAGCACCGCGTCGTCGAGCTTCGGGTCGTGGGTCAGCACCGCGATCGCGGTCGCGCGGTCGATCCCCCCGAGCTCGTCGAAGGCGCGGTCGGGCCACTCGGCGATCACGCGCTCGGCGTCGGGGAATCGCTCAGGGGTCGCGAAGCGCTGCCGCGGATCGACGACGAACGCGCGCCAGCCCGCGCTCCGCGCCGCCGAGGCGAGCTGCGCGGCGAAGTCGACGGCGCCGAAGATGATCAGCCGCGGCGGCGGGGCGACCGTGTCGACGAAGAGCGTCGTTCCGCTCTGCTCGCGGAGCTCGCTGCGCTCCGCCCACATCGCCTCGCGCCCGATCTCGACCACCGCTCGGTCGAGCTCGTCGCTCCGAAGCGATCCCTCGGTCGTCCCGTCCTCGAGCACGAGCAGCTTTGCGCCGACGTGCTCGGGCCCCTCGAGGACCGTCGTCAGCGCCGCCCGCGCTCCCTCGGCGCCGAGCTCGGCGAACCGCCCCTGGAGCCCGGTGCGGTCGTACTCCTCGATCCAGATCGAGATCTCGCCGCCGCACGGCAGCCCGACGTCCCACGCGTCCTCGTCGGCGATCCCGTACTCGAGCAGCTGCGGCCTGTCGCCGCGGAGGATGCCCTCCGCGACCTGGACGACCTGGCCCTCGACGCAGCCGCCCGACACCGCGCCGACCATCTTCCCGGCGCTGTTCACGGCCATCTTCGTCCCCGGCGGCTGCGGCGCCGACTTCTTCGTGTCCACAACCGTGGCGAGCGCGACGCTGCCGCCGTCGACGGCCCACCCGTTGGCCGCGTCCATGACGTCTGTCATCTCGCTCCTCCCGCGTCGGTCCCGACGAGCCAGTCGAGCCCCTTCTCTTCGATCTGCTCCTGGTCGTCGCGGTACTTGAGCACCGACCCGAGCGTCCGCCCCGCGGCCTCGCCGTCGAGGCGCTCGACGCCGAGCAGCTCGAGCGCGGCGACCCAGTCGATCGTCTCCGCGATCCCCGGAGGCTTCTGGATCTCGCTGTGGCGAAGCCGCCGCACCGCCTGCGCCGCCTCGGCGGCGAGGCTCTCGACCGTACCGGGCACCCGGCGCCGCACGATCTCGACCTCGCGCTCGGGCGAGGGATAGTCGATCCAGTGGTAAAGGCAGCGGCGCTTCAGCGCATCATGCAGGTCGCGGGTCCGGTTCGAGGTCAGGATCACGACCGGTGCCCGCTCGGCGGTGATCGTGCCGATCTCAGGGATCGTCACGCTCGACTCCGCGAGCATCTCGAACAGGAACGCCTCGAAGTCGTCGTCGGCGCGATCGAGCTCGTCGACGAGCAGCACCGCCGGCATCGGCCCGTCGTGCTCGATCGCCTCGAGCAGCGGCCGCGCGGTCAGGAACTCGCGCCCGAACAGTTCCTTCTCTGAGAAGTCCGCGCCGGTCGCCTCGCTGGAGCGGATCCGAAGCAGCTGGCGCGGGTAGTCCCACTCGTACAGCGCCTCGGCGGAGTCGATGCCCTCATAGCATTGGAGCCGGATCAGCCGCGTGCCGAGCGCGGCGGCGAGCGCCTTCGCCGCCTCGGTCTTGCCGACTCCGGCCTCGCCTTCGAGCAGCAACGGCTGCGGGAGTCGCAGCGACAGGAACAACGCCGTCGCGAGCCCGTCGTCGGCGAGGTAGTCGACCTCGTCCAGGCGCCGGCGCAGCGACGGGATGTCGGGCACGGCGGCGGCCAGCTCCGATCCCGCCCCGGTTTCGAGGGGCGGCGTCATCCCGTCTCCTCGGCGGCCGCGACGACGGCCTCGTAGTCCTCGAACGTGTCGACGTCCGGTGGGATCGGCCCCGGGATCTCCACCTCGACGACGTCGTCGCCGTATCGGTCGATCAGCTTCCAGACCGCCTTGTCGCCGTGAAGGTCGCCGAGGTCGGTGAACGCGGCGCGCCCGAACGCAAGCGGGTGCCCGCGACCGTCGTCGTAGCGGCACACCGTGAGCTTCGTCCGAGCGCCCCGACCCCCGAGCAGCGCCGCGACCGTCTCGGCACTCACGCCCGGCTGGTCGCCGAGCATCAACACCATCGTCTCGGCGCGCGGGTCGAGCGCTTCGACCCCGGCGACGATCGACGACGAGCAGCCCTCGCCGTAGTCGCGGTTCTCGACCACGTCGGCCCCGGAGAGGTCGACGGCACCGCGGACCTCGTCCGCCGCGCCGCCGATCGCGACGATCAGCTGGTCGAAGCGGCACGCGCGCGCCGTGTCGAGCGCGTGGTCGAGCAGCGTCCCGGACCCGTACGGGAGCAGCTGCTTCGGCTCGCCGAGCCGACGCGAGCCGCCGGCGGCGAGCACGAGGCCGGCTGTGAAGCGCTCATCGCGGGGCGGCATGGGTCGCGCCCTCGGCGACGAAGCCGTCGCGGCAGCCCTCGGAGCAGAAGTAGTAGCGCTCGCCGTCGCGCTCGACCTGGATGCTCGCGGGCGTCGCCGCGACCTCCATCCCGCACATCGGGTCGCGCGCGACCTCGAACGACCCGTTCGACGCCGCGACGCCGGCGTCGTCGGCGCTCAGCGCGACGATCTCGGCGAGGATCGCGAGCGCGACCTCGCCCGGCGTCTCGGCGCCGATCTCGAGCCCGGCGGGAGTGTGGAGGCGGGCGCGGGCGTCCTCGGGAACGTCGAGCGATTCGCGCACGGCCGCGCCGCGGACCTTGCTCGCGACGAGCGCGACGTACGGGACCCCGGCGACGAGCGCCTCGGTCAGCACGCGCTCCTCATCGTGGCCGTGCGAGGCGACGACGACCGCCGCGTCGGCGGCCTCGGGGTGCGCCTCCTCGGCGGGCCCGGAATCGACCGCGTAGCCGATCCGGGCCGCGAGCTCCGCGAGCGCTGCGCCGATCGGGGTCGTGCCGGCGACCCGCAACCTCGCCGGGGGAAGGCTGGGCCGCAGGAAGATCTCGATCGCGCCGCCGCTCAGGCAGGGGTTCTGGACCGTGACCGCGCCCTCCTCGACGCCGGTCTCGCCGTCGACCCCGCTCGGCAGGATGCGGAGCAGCAGCGGCTCCCCGGACTCGATCGCGCGCAGCGAGTACAGGCGCACCGACGCCTCGGCGCACTGGCCGCCGACGAAGCCGTCGATTGTCCCGTCCGGGAGCACCCTCGCGGAGTCGCCGGCCCTGACGCTGGTCGGGCTCTGCGCCCGCACGACCATTGCCTCGACGAATGGGTTCGCGCTCACCGTCGTTCCAGGGTACTCCCGGTCGAAGGCCGGGAAATCGTCAGCCGGCGGGCTGGGCCGCCTCGATCCTGTACGTCGTCTGGGCGTCGAGCGAGCCCTCGATCCCCTCCGGGAGCTCGAAGCCGCCGAAGGTGTGGAGCGCGACCTCCTGGATCCGGACGCCCTCGCCACCGCCCGCGGAGGTGCTCCAGTGCCCGTTGTCGAAGGTCAGCGAGTCGGGCGCCGCGCCGAGCATCGAGCCGGCGACGATCTGCGCCTTGTCGCGCAGCCTCCGCGCCGTGATCGCGACGTTGTCCGCGACGGCGTCACTGGGCTCGGAGTTGAAGCTGTTGCCCTCACCGAAGCGGTTGTCGTCCTCGTGCACGACCTTGACGTCCTCGGGCGGGATCCCGAGCTCCTGCGCCGCGATCCCGGCGAGCTTTTGCTCCTCTCCGGTCGACGCCTCACTGAGGCTGAGCACGGCCTTGCCGGTCGGGTGCATGCGCAGGAAGGCGGCGCGGTAGACCCCGTCAGCCATCGTGCGACCTCCGCCTCAGCGTCTCCATCCCCGGCGTTGCATCGCCCTGGCGCTTGATCTCGGTGTAGGCGCTGTACGCGTTGTGCTTCGGGTTCGAGCAGTAGCCGGGCGCCCGCCCGCCGAGCTCGGGGTCTGGATCGAGGACAACCGTGCAGCCCGGATACGCACACGTCCTCTGATTCGGCTTCGTGACCGTCATTCGACTCTCCTCCTCCTCATGTCGACTTCACGTCCAAGGGTAATCCGCGTCTCACGCCGGCCCGAGCCTGCTCGACGTCATGAAGTCGTCCTCCCACGCTTCGGGCTGTAGCCGCTCGGCATCGGGACGGGCTTCTGAGCCTCGGTTCGCTCTGCGCTCGGCCACGACGAATCGGGGCCCTCCTCCGCCGCGGGCGCCGGCTTGCGCCCGACCTCCCCGGCCGGGCCCCCTCCCAGCATCGCCTCGGCCACCTCCTCGAGGGCGTCGAGGGTGTCGCCGCTGACGAGCGCGTCGACGTGCGGGAGCGCCGCGGCCATTCCCCCCGTGCCCGGGGAGAACCCCGGTGCGCTCGCGCGCGGGTTCACCCACACGATCCGGTGCGCCATCCGCGCCAGCCGCTCCATCTCGCGGCCGACGAGCGCCGGGTCGGCGCGCTCCCAGCCGTCAGAGAGGATCACGATCACGGCGCCGCGCGCCATCCCGCGGCGGCCGTGGCGGTCGTTGAACTCCCGCAGCGCCTCACCGATGCGCGTCCCGCCCGACCAGTCCGGAGCGGCGGCTGCGGCGCGCTGGATCGCCGCCTCGGGGTTGCGCCCGCCGAGCGCACGGGTCAGACGGGTCAGCCGCGTCGCGAAAACGAACGCCTCCGCGGGGGCGCCGCTCGCAACGGCGGAGGTGAGCAGGTGGAGGTAGGCGCGCGCGTACGGCTCCATCGATCCCGAGATGTCGCACAGCAGCACAAGCCGGCGCGGGCGCGTACGGCGACGGCGGCGCGCGAGGGTCATCGGATCGCCGCCGGTGCGAAGGCTGGCCCGGAGCGTTCCGCGAAGGTCGAGGTGCTCCCCACGGCGTGCGCGCCTGCGCCGCCGCGACCGCCGCCGCGGCGCCGTCAGCTCGATCGTCGCCATCATCGCCCGCAGCCGCTCGAGCTCCCCCGGCTCAAGCGCCTCGAAGCGCTTCTTTCGCAGCCGCTCCTCCTCGCTCGCCATCGCGAGCGGGACCTCGACCTCGCGCTCCTCGTCCTCCTCGTCGTGCGAGCTCCGCCCGGCGCCGGCGCCGCGCAACCCGCGCGGCTGGTCCGACGCACTCTCGCGCTCGGCCGAGCGGCTGCCCTCGGACGGCGCCCGCTCGCTCGGCTGCGCGTCGGTCAGGTTCGGCGTCGTCGGGTCGCCGCGATCCAAATCGATCTGGAGCGCGGGATGAAAGACTGCCGCGAACACGCGGTCGAAGGTCGGCAGCTGTGCCTGCGACGAGACAAAGACCGAGCATGCAGTCCAGTAGAGGTCGGTCCGTGTCAGCGGCGCGGCGAGCGCGACCGCGCGCGCGAACCGCGCCGAGCGCTCCGCCGTGACCGGCAACCCCGCGGCGCGGAGCCGCTGTCCGAGCGCGCTCGCGAGCCCCGGAAGGTCGATCGTCTCGAGCTCGACCACTCCGCGCCCGCGGCTACTGCGGCGGCTCGGCCTTGCCCTGCATCGCCGCCCACACCCGCGCCGGGCTGAGCGGCATGTCGACGTGGCCGACTCCGTGGCTCTTGTACAGCGCGTCGCAGACCGCGTTCACGATCGCGGGCGGCGAGCCGTTCGTCGCCGACTCGCCGACGCCCTTGGCGCCGATCGGGTGGTGCGGGCACGGGGTGACCGTCGCGCCGAGCTCCCAGTCGGGGCACTCGAGGGCCGTCGGGATCAGGTAGTCCATCATCGACCCGTTGAGGCAGTTGCCCTGATCGTCGAAGGTGATCACCTCCATCAGCGCGATCCCGACGCCCTCGGCGAGCCCGCCCATCACCTGGCCGTCGACGATCATCGGGTTGATCCGCACACCGCAGTCGTCAACGGCGATGAACCGCCGCACCTTGACCTCGGCGGTGTCGGGGTCGATGTCGACGACGGCGATGTAGGCGCCACACGGATAGGTGAGGTTGGGTGGGTCGTACACCGATTGCCCGTCGAGCCCGCCCTCGAGCCCGTCGGGGAGCGGGGCCTCGCCATACGCGGCATCGGCGATCGCGTTGATCGTCGCCCCCTTCTCGGGGTCGCCCTTCACGTACCAGCGGCCCTTCTCCCAGACGAGGTCGTCGGGCGAGGTCTCGAGCATCCCTGCCGCGATCAGCCGCGCCTTGTCGCGGACGCGGCGCGCCGCGACGGCGGCCGAGGCGCCGGAGACCGGCGTCGAGCGGCTGCCGTAGGTCCCGAGTCCGAACGGCGTCCGGTCGGTGTCGCCGTGGCGGACCTTGATCTCATCGGGGGAGATCCCGAGCTCTTCGCCGACGATCTGGGCGAACGTCGTTTCGTGCGCCTGGCCCTGCGTCTGGCAGCTGATGCTGAGCACCGCCTTGCCATCAGCGTGCACGCGGAGGTCGGCGCCGTCGGCCATCCCCTGTCCGAGGATGTCCATGTGCTTCTTCGGGCCCGCGCCGACGACCTCGGTGAAGAACGAGACGCCGATCCCCATCAGCTCGCCGCGCTCGCGCTTCTCCGCCTGCTCCTTGCGGAGCTCGTCGTAGCCGGCGATCCGCATCGCCTCGTGCATCGTGTTCTCGTACTCGCCGGAGTCGTACGTCCAGCCGGTCTTGCTCTCGTACGGGAACTGCTCGGGCTGGATGAAGCTCTTGATCCGCAGCTCCGTCGGGTCGACGTCCATCTCGAGCGCGAGCTCGCCGACCAACCGCTCGATCAGGAAGATCGCCTCGGTGACGCGGAACGAGCACCGGTACGCCACGCCGCCGGGGGCCTTGTTCGTGTACACCGCCTTGACGCTGCAGTGCGCGGCCTCGAGGTCGTAGGAGCCGGAGAAGACGTGGAAGAAGCCGGCCGGGAACTTCGACGGCTGCGCCGTGCTGTCGAAGGCGCCGTGGTCGGCGATCACGTCGACGCGGGCACCGGTGATCTTTCCGTCCTTGGCGCAGATCTCGCCGCTCATCACGTAGTCGCGCGCGAACCCGGTCGACATCAGGTTCTCGGAGCGGTCCTCCACCCACTTCACCGGCTTGCCGGAGACGATCGAGCCGACGATCGCGCACACATAGCCGGGGTAGACGGGGACCTTGTTCCCGAACCCGCCGCCGATGTCGTTGGTCATGATCCGGATCATGTGCTCAGGGAGGCCGGCGACCTGGGCGTACACGGTCCGGTGCAGGTTCGGCGCCTGGTTGCCGTTGTAGATGTCGAGCTGACCCGTCTCCGGGTTCATGTCGGCGATCATTCCGCAGGTCTCGAGCGGCGCCGGATGGCAGCGCGGATAGATCATGTCCCGCTTGACGACTACGTCGGCCTCGGCGAAGACGCGGTCGCATTCGGCGGCGTCGCCGGCCTCCCAGGTGGGGGTGGCGAGGTTGTCGGTCTGCTCGGGCTTGTCGTCGCGGATCAGCGGCGCGTCGGGATCGAGCGCCTTGCGGGCGTTGACGATCGCGGGCAGCGGCTCGTACTCGACGTTGATCAGCGGCAGCGCGTCACGCGCGGAGTAGCGGTCCTCGGCGACGACGAACGCGACCTCCTGGCCCTGGAAGCGGACCTTGTCGCCGGCGAGCACGGCCTGGGAGTCGTAGGAGATCGTCGGCATCCACGCGAGGCCGAGCGTCTCGAGGTCCTTGGCGGTGATCACGCGCGTGGACCTTCGGGTGCGCGAGCGCCTTCGAGGTGTCGATCGAGACGATCTTCGCGTGCGCGTACGGGCTGCGAAGGACCGCGCCGTGGAGCATCCCCTGCAGGACGATGTCGTCGAGGTACTTGCCCTGGCCGCGGATGAAGCGCGCGTCCTCCTTGCGCTTCATGTTCCCGTAGCCGAGCGGGGTCTCCTTCGCCGCGGTCGCAGCCATCCTCGTCTACCTCCTTGCCTCGGCGCCCTGGTGCTCGGCCGCCCAGCTGGATCGCCCTGACGATGTTGGCATAGCCGGTGCAGCGGCAGATCGCGCCCGAGATCGCGGTTCGGATCTCGGCCTCCGAGGGGTTGGGGTTCTCGTCGAGCAGCGCCCGGGCGGTCATGATCATCCCCGGGGTGCAGAAGCCGCACTGCAGCGCGTGCTCCTCGTGGAAGCCCTCCTGGACCGCGTCGAGGCGGCCGCCTGCCTCCATCGACTCGATCGTGCGAACCTCGTGGCCGTCGCACATCGCGGCCAGCGTCGTGCACGACTTCACCGGGCGCCCGTCGAGGTGGACGACGCAGGCGCCGCAGTTCGACGTGTCGCAGCCCCAGTGCGTGCCGGTGAGCCCGAGCGTGTCGCGGAGGAAGTGGACGAGCAGCAGCGCGGGCTCGATGTCCCGCGTCACCGACTCGCCGTTGACCTTGACCGTGATCTCCAATTCAGGCCTCCTGGTTCAGTGCGCGTTCCGCGGCCCGCCGCAGCGCCCGCTTCGTCAGCTCGCCGGCGAGGTGGCGCTTGTAGTCGACCGGCCCGCGCCCGTCGGCGGCGGGCGAGCAGTCCTCCGAGGCCATCGATCCGGCCTGCGCGAAGACATCCTCGTCGGGCCGCTCGCCGCGCAGTGCGTCCTCCGAGCGCTCGGCGTGAATCGTCGTCGGCCCGACGGCGCTGAGCGCAACTCCGGCGTCGGTGATCGTGCCGCCGTCGACCCAGAGCGCGGCCGAGACGGCGACGATCGCCCAATCGCCGGCGCGGCGCTCGACCTTCTCGTGGGCGCTTCCACCGCCGGGGCGGAGTGGCAGCCGGACCTCGGTCAGGATCTCAGCGTCCTTGATCGCAGTCATGTACGGGCCGATGTGGAACTCGTCCATCCCGACCGTGCGCTCGCCGCCCGAGCCCGCGATGACGGCGGTCGCCTTCAGCGCCGAGCACACCGCCGAGAGGTCCTCGGCGGCGTCGGCCTGCGCGAGCGAGCCGCCGATCGTGCCGCGGTTGCGCACGACGGGGTCGGCGATCACCGTCTCGGCCTCGGCGAAGACGGGGAAGTGGCGCGCAAGCAGGTCGGACTCGAGCAGCTCGCGGTGACGTGTCATCGCCCCGATCCGGATCTCGCCCGCCTCCTCGCGGATGTAGGAGAGCTCGTCGAGCTCGTTGATGTCGATCAGCCGCTCGGGGTTCGCGAGCCGGAGCTTCATCATCGGCAGCAGGCTGTGCCCGCCGGCGACGATCCGCGTCTCGGGGCCGTAGCGCTCGAGCAGCTCGATCGCGTTCTGGACGCTCGTCGCGCGCTCGTACTCAATCGGTCCTGGAGTCTGCAACTGATCCCACCTCCTCCTCCTCGATCGTCGGCTTGGGCGCTAGGACTCGGACTCCGAGTCCTCGTCGGCCGGGAACGCCTTCGGCGCGTTCGTTCCGATCGTCGGCGAGGTCGGCCTGTGCTTCGGCCCGCCGGGCCGCTCCTCGATCGGCCCCGACGGGTTGTGGTACAGCGAGCGCGCGGCGGCGCTCGAGTAGATCGCGTCGCGGAGCGCCGCGCCCGACTCGGCGCCGGCGCCGAGCGGACTCTCGCGCCCGAGCCGCGCGAGCTGAACCGCGCCGCGCGTGTAGACCTCGTCGATGTTCTTCGGCTCGCCGCCGCGGCCCTGGCGCTCAAGCATCGCCTGGCCCGAGCCCGGATATACGGACTCGACGAGACCCGCCGCGTCGTCGGGGCCGGCCTTCTTCTCCAGCAGCCCCTCGAGCAGGTCGGTCCCGGCGGTGAGATCCTCGTTGATCTTGACGACGACCCCGTTCACAGGCTCGCTCTTGCTGACGATCCCACCGACCGCCTCGATCACGGCGTCGAGCCCGCCGACGATATTGCGCAGCTCGAGGATCACCGCGACCAGGTAGACGACCAGCGCAAGGATGATCAGGACGACCGCGATCAACGTGACTGCGGCTGCGGGCTCCATGGTTGGCTCAGGCGTCCTCGAGGATCTTGTCGAGCGAGCCGCCGTAGTTGGCCACGACCCCGACCGTGGCGTGGACCTGGTCCTGAGTCGTGTTCAGGAGCTCGACCGCGTCGAGGTCCTTCGAGGCCTGCTCGGCGACCGGTTTCAGCGCCTCGACGGCCGGGGTCACGTCCTTGGCGGCGTTGAGCACCCCGCGCAGCAGGTACACGACCACCGGCACCAGAACAAGCAGCAGCACGGCGTCTCCAATCCACCAGATCGTCATCGCTTCTCCGCGTGCTCGGCAACGATCGCGGCCTTCTCGGCGACCCCGGGCATGAGGCCGATGATGCGGTCGAACTGCGCGTTGATCGCCTCGACCGCGGGGCGAAGCGGGCGCAGGTGCTGGGTCTCGACCGTGGTCAGCGCCGAGCCGAGCGTGCGCAGCCCGTCCGCGATCGCGCTCAGGCGACGGCGGATCTCGATCAGCGCCAGAGCCAACACCACGACGAGGACGACGGCCTCGGCGACGCTGAGCACGATCAGGGTCGTCGTGCTCACTCGGAGCCCCCGTTCTCGTTGTAGCCCTGCGAAAGCGCGTTCATGTACCCGTCCTGGACGACTCCCTCGGCAGCGATCTGGTTCAGCACCGGCGCCGTGGCCTCAAGCTGGGGGATGTTCGCCGTGTTCTCGGCGACCTTGCCGGCCGAATCGAGCAGGCCGTCAACGCTGGACTTGATCCGCCCGAGCAGTCCGAGCAGCATCAGCAGCATCGCCGCGACGACGAGAGCGACGACGAGGCCTGCCGCCAAGCTCACGTACCACAGCGTGCGCTCGGCGTCGGCGAGGGCAACGAGGACGTTCATCAGTGCCCGACCGCCGTCTTTCGCAGCGCGCGGGCGGAGTGCAGAATCCTCACGCCCGAGTCGTTGATCCTCGCGACGCCGTCGAGCTCGTCGGTCTGGTCCTTGATCACGTCGACCGCCTCGTTGGCGGTCTTCGCCTGCTCCGCGATCCGGTTCGCGAGCACGAGGATCGTGACGACGATGATCACCGCGACGATCACGACCACCCCGCCGAGCCCGAGCCCGATGTACCAGGAGGTCGTGTCCGCGCCGACGAGCAAGTTCCTACCTCTCGACCTCCATGCGCCCCATTGCCGCGAGGATATAACAGCGGCTTTGCGAGCTCAAAGCGCCGCGCGCTGCCGGCCGGTTACAGGTTCGCGAGGTTCTGCGCGAACTCCTTGATCATTCCCTCGGTCACCGCGGAGATCACGCCCTCGCCCATCTGCGCGGCCTTGCCGGTGACCTCGATCGTCGAGTGCAGCGCGACCTCGGTCCCGCCCCCCTGCTCGCCCAGCTGCATCGAGACCTTGGCATCGGCGTTGCCCTGACCGCCGGCCTCCTTTGCGCGCGCGTTCATCACCGCGCGGTGGGCGGCGTCGTCCTGCTCGACGATCTCGGCGGGGCCGGAGTAGTTCATCGACATCGACCCGAGCTTGATCTTGACCTCGGCGTCGACGGCGCGATCGCCGGTCTTCTCGAGGACGGTCGCACCCGGCACGCACGGCACGACGCGCTCGAGGTCGACCATCGTCGTCCAGACCTCGTCGATCGGCTTGGAGACGGCGAACGAGTTGTCGAACTCCATCCTTCCTCCTGTTCTCAGACCAAGCTCGGGAGCCGCGAACTCGGCCAGTGTGCCAGAGTCGCCTCTCGATGCCGCTGAGCTCCGGGACCCACCCGCTTGGACCCGACAACGGGGCGCTGCGGATCGAGACCGCGCGGCGGGGCGCCGCCGCAAAGGCCGGTCACGACCTCGTGATCGAGGTCACGTCGTGGGAGGGGACGCTCGAGGTCGGCGACGACGGCAGTGTGACCGCGCTCGTGCTCGAGGCCGACCCACGCTCGCTCGAGGTCCGCGAGGGCCACGGCGGCGTCGTCGAGCTCAAGGACGAGGACCGCTCCGACATCAAGCAGACGATCGCCGACGAGGTGCTGGCCTCACCGGACCCGGTCGGGTTCCACTCGACGGGGGTCGAGAGGATCGACGGTGGCCGGATGCGCGTCCGCGGCGAGCTGGCGCTCAACGGCGCCTCGCACCCGATCGAGCTCGAGCTCGACGCCGGCGATGACGGAAGCGTCGCGGGCTCGGCGAAGCTGGCGCAGTCCGAGTGGGGGATCGAGCCCTACTCGGGGCTGTTCGGCGCGCTCAAGGTCGCCGACGAGGTCAAGGTCGCCGGCGAGGCGTCGGTCCCCGCGGGCTAGCGCTTACCACCGGTCAGCTTCACGTACTGCTTCCAGGCCGGCTTCGGATGGAAGTGCTTGTTGAACAGGCCGGCGCTGTCGCACCAGGTGCAGAACGTCGGGTCGTGGTGGTCGGCGAGGGTGAACCACATCACCCCGCGCACGTTCCAGCTGTGCTGCTTCCGCTTCAGCAGCCGGAACGAGCGCTTCAGCATACGCGCCTGGCCCTGCTTGCCGCGACCGAGGAAGCTCGAGATGTTCCGCTTCGAGCTCCAACCGAGCTCGGTGACCCAGATGTCGGCGCCGCCGTCGTGGTGGCGGTGCATCACGTGGCGGAACTTGCCGATCTGCCTGCGAACGTCGCCGATGCTGCGGCCGTAGGGGTGCGGCGCCGCGGCGTCGAAGTACTTCTTCGCGCCCGCCTGGTAGGCCTTGTTAAGGAACTGCCACGCCGCCATTCCCGGCCCGTTGTCCGGATGCGGCGTCCCGAACATCCCCGCGAACAGGATGTAGGCGTGAGGATCGCGCGCGTGGATCGTCTCGCTCGCGACCTTGAGGTGCCTGACGTAGCTGCGCGGCTGTGGGCCGTGGCCGTTGAAGGTCGAGGAGTTGACCTCGTTACCGATCTGCCAGTCCTCGATCGGGTCCGGCGGCAGCTCAGGGTGCTCGGTCCAGAAGGCGCCGTCAGGCCCGTAGCGGTCGACCGCCGCGCGGAGGAAGTCGCGGTACCCGGACCCGTTGTCGTGCCCGGTAACGAACGGCACCGGCTTGATCCCGTTCGTCGCCAGCTCCGTGATCAGCTGGTCGGTGCCCGCCCAGGCGTAGGTCCCGTCGGGGCCGTCGATCCCACGGCGGCCCATCGCCCAGCGGTAGGCGCCGACGCGGCCCGCGCCCAGGCGCGCGAACTCCTTCTCGCTCGGCGTCGTCTGGGGGACGATCCCGTAGAAGCTGCGCGGGACCGCGCCCGCCTGCGCGGCGAGCGTGAGGAATGTGAGCGCCGCGAACAGCGCCCCAAGACCAAGACCAACGGGCGGCTTTTGTCTCATCGCGATCGGTTTGCTTCGTTGCCGCGCCCCCAAGACCTCTTGCCACGACCGTCGAGGACATGGAGGCGCCCCTGCTCAGCCGCAAAGGCTAGCGAGTGTGATCAGCGGCGTAGCAGGTCGGCGGCGCGCTCGCCGATCATGATCGTCGGCGCGTTCGTGTTCCCGCCGGTGATCACGGGCATCACCGAGGCGTCGGCGACGCGCAGACGCTCGACCCCGCGCACGCGCAGCTCGGGGTCGACGACGGCGCCGTCGTCACGGCCCATCCGGCACGTCCCCACGGGGTGGTAGAGGAGCTCGACCTCGCGACGCAGGAACGCCTCGATCTCCGCGTCGCCTTCGACCTCCTCCCCGGGGATCAGCTCGCGGCCGCGGGCGTCGTCGAGCGGCGCAGTGCGCGCGATCTCGCGCAGCTTCCTGAAGCCGGCGACGAGCGCGGCGACGTCCTCGGGCTCGGCGAGATGGTTGCCGACCAGGTCAGGCTTGACCGCGGGGTCGGCCGAGCGCAGCCACAGCCGCCCGCGGCTGCGCGGAGCAATCAGCGCCGCGGCGAGCGAGAACGCGTGCCCGTCGTGCTCGTCGAACCCGTGGTCGTGGTAATAGGCGGGCCCGAACAGGAGCTGGACGTCGGCGGCGGGGAGGCCCGGGCGGGTGCGGATGAACGCCATCGCCTCGCCAACGTTCGACGTCAGCGGGCCGCGGTGGCGCAGCACCCACTCGAGCAGGTGGCGCGGCTTCTCCGCGTCGGCGAGGCTCTCGGGCTTCGTCGACTCGTAGCAGAGGAGGAAGAACGGATGGTCCTGGAGGTTCTCGCCCACCCCGGGGGAATCGACCCGCGGCTTGATCCCGAGCGAGCGCAGGTGCTCCGGCGGTCCGATCCCCGACACCATCAGCAGCTGCGGGCTCCCGATCGCGCCCGCGCAGACGACGACCTCCCTGCCCGCGAGCGCGATCTGCTCGCGCCCGCGCCGGTCGCGCCATCGTACGCCGACCGCGGCCCCATCCTCGAGCTCGATCCCGAGCACCTGCGCGCGTGGCGTGATCGTCAGGTTTGAGCGCCGCCGCGCGGGGCGCAGGTAGCCGTCGGCGGTGCTGCAGCGGCGCCCGCCGCGCTCGGTCACCTGGGTGATGCTGACCCCGTCCTGCTCGGGCGAGTTGATGTCGGGGTTGGCGGGAATCCCCGCGCGCTGCGTCGCGTCGAGAAAGCGTTGCGTAAGCGGACGCGGCTCGGGCACGTCCTCGACGTGGATCGGCCCGCCGGAGCCGTGGAGGTCGGAGGCGCCACGGGCGTTGTCCTCGGCGCGCTTGAAGTAGGGGAGCACGTCGGCGTAGCTCCACCCGTCGCAGCCCGCCTCGCTCCATCCGTCGTAGTCGAGCGGCCGCCCGCGAACGTACATCATCGCGTTCATCGAGCTCGACCCCCCGAGCGACTTGCCGCGCGGCACATAGAGCTCGCGCTCGTCGAGATGAGGCTCTGGGCCGGTCGAGTAGTCCCAGTCGAGCTTGGTCCGAAACTGCTTCGCGAACGCGGCCGGGATCTTGATGTTCGGTGAGCGATCGCGCCCCCCGGCCTCGAGCAGAAGCACGCTCGTCCCAGGGTCCTCGGTGAGCCGCGCGGCGACCGCGCAGCCAGCCGAGCCAGCTCCGACGACGACGTAGTCGTAGCCACGCGCCACTCGAAGAGCCTATCCCCAGGTCAGGCGAGGTACCTGTCCGCCTCCGCCGGCTTCCAGCGCTGCCCGATCCGCTCCGCGATCACCATCAGGTACCAGCTCCCGACCGCCCACCCGCTCGAGAGCACGAACGCGAACGGGATCGAGAGCAGGAAGAACAGCACCGGGACGCCGGAGGCGATCATCCCGAACCGGTAGACGTCATCGGGGATCTCGCGGTTGAGGAGCTTCGCACGGCGGGCGTGGCTGAACATCACGACCTCGAAACCGCTGACTATCGCGACCGTGGTCGCGTACATGACCACCGAGAGCGGGTTCTCGAAGTACTCGCCGAGGAGCGCGGTCGGGAACGGTAGGAAGGCGATGAACGCGAGGTAGAGGAGGTTGAGCGAGATCAGCCGCGTGTCGATCGCCTCGAGCATCGAAAACTGGTGGTGATGGGCGATCCAGTAGCGGCCGATGACGGCGAAGCTGATGAAGAAGCTGATGAAGTTGGGGATCAGGTCGTTGAGCGCGTCGGCGAGCTGCTTGACGCTCGACGCGTCCTTGAGCACCGGGACGGTGATCCCGACGACGAGGAGCGTCATCGCGATCGCAAACAGCCCATCGCTGAACGCGAGCACGCGGCCGAACTCCTCATTCCCGCGCTCGTAGCGCCGCGACGGTCGGCCGCTGTGACGGCGCGGCATCAGCGGCGCCCCGCGAAGAAGCTCTCGAGAAGGGAGGCGGACTCCGCGGCCAGCAGACCGCTCTCGACCTGGGGCCGATGGTTGAGACGGGAGTCGCCGAGCACGTCGAGAACGCTGCCCGCTGCACCCGCCTTGGGGTCGGCGGCGGCGAAGACGACGCGGGGGATCCGGGAGAGGACGATCGCCCCGGCGCACATCGCGCAGGGCTCCAGGGTGACGTAGAGGACCGAGTCGGGGATCCGCCAGCCGTCAAGCCGCTGCGAGGCCTCGCGCACCGCCAGCACCTCGGCGTGTGCGGTCGGGTCGCCGCGCAGCTCGCGCTCGTTCCCGGCCGCCCCGATCACCTCCCCCTCCCGGACCACGACGGCCCCGATCGGGATGTCGTCGCGGTCGGCCGCGCGCTCGGCCTCGCGCAGCGCAAGCAGCATGAAGTGCTCGTCGCGACCGAAGAACCTGCCCGCGCTCACGCGCCCAAGTATCAGGCAACTTCCACGCGCGGGCGGTGTTAGTGCCTACGATCGTCCACGGACGGACCCCCCAGGGAGCTTCAAATGAGGACCCGTAGCACCTCGCTCGCGCCGGCCCTCGTGCTGGCGGTCACCACGATGCTCGCGCCCACGGGTGCGGGCGCGTCCGCGGATGCCGGATCGGCGGCAGGGGCCTTCGCGGCGCGACAGATCCTCGTCCGCTTCAACGGCGCCAAGCCGCAGCGCCGCTACGAGCTTCCACGCGGGATCGGGGTCCGCGCGGCCGCCGCAGCGCTGCGGCGAAACCCGCGCGTCGCCTGGGCGGTGCCGAATTACATCGCCAGCGCCTCCGCAAAGCCCGACCCAAACGACCCCGGCAAATCGAACCGGCCGAACGGATGGCGGGATGACCAGTGGAACTTCCTTGGTGCGCCGGGCGGCATCCACGCGATGCGGGCGTGGGAGAACCTGATCGCCGCCGGGAGGCCGGGCGCGCAGGGGGTCAAGGTCGCGGTGCTCGACACCGGCGTCTCGTCCGCGGGCTCGAATCCCAAGTTCCCGATCAGCCCCGATTTCGCGCCGGGCGAGATCGCCCCCGGGTACGACTTCATCAAGAACGACGCCGACCCGGCGGACCAGAACGGCCACGGCACTCACGTCGCGGGGACGATCGCGGAGCAGGTCGACAACGGCATCGGGGAGACGGGCCTCGCGTACGGCGCGACGGTGATCCCGGTCCGGGTCCTCAACCGCAGCGGGGACGGTCCCGCGAGCAAGGTCGCGCGCGGGATCTACTGGGCCGCCGACCACGGAGCGCAGGTGATCAACATGAGCCTCGACTTCAGCGGTGCCGTGAAGCGATGCGGCCAGATCCCCGACGTCTGCAGAGCGATCGACTACGCGGACGGCAAGGGCGCGCTGGTCGTCGCGGCGGCCGGGAACATCGCCCGGCGCAAGGTCGAGTTCCCGGCGAGGGCGCCGGGTGCGCTGGCGGTCGGTGCGAGCACCGAGGGCGGGTGCCTCGCCGCGTACTCCAACTACGGCAGCGGCCTCGACATCGTCGCGCCGGGCGGCGGCGGCAGCGCCGCGCTCAGCCGCGGCGGCCGCTGCAGCCGCAGGAGGAAGGGGCGCGACATCTGCCAGATGGGAGCGGCGCCGCCCGCGCTCACGAAGTTCAAGATCCGCTGCCTCCAGGGAACCTCGCAGGCGGCGCCGCATGCGTCGGCGACGGCCGCGCTCGTGATTGCGAGCAAGGTGCTCGGCGGAAGCCCGAGCCCGACCGCGCTCGCGGCGCGGCTCGAGTCAACCGCTCGCCACCTCGGCCGGCGTCGCTACTTCGGCGCCGGGCTGATCGACGCCGGCGAGGCCACTACCAAGTAGTGGCCGGAATCAAACCCGCCGCGTGCTCCGCTTCGCGTCCGCGCAGCGGCGGGGTTTTACGTCGTGCGGACGATCATCACGTCGCAGGGGGCGTGATGAGAGACCTTGTTCGGGACGCTTCCGAGCAGGAACCGCTTCGCGCCGGTCATGCCCTTGTTGCCGACGACGATCAGGTCGGCCTTGATCTCCTCCGCGACGTCGAGGATCGCGTCGGCGGGGTCGCCCTCGCGCGCGTGCGTGTTGACCTCGACCCCCGCGTTGCGGGCCGGGCCCGCGGCGTTGTCGAGGGTCACGTTCGCGTCCTCGTTGGGGTTGAAGGCGTACTGGACGTCGCCGGGGACGTCCTGCCTCCCCTCCTCGCGCATCCGCTGCTCCGGAATCGGCTCGAACGCGGTCACGATGTCGAGCTTCGAGTCCGTGGCCTTCGCGAGGTCGACCGCCTCGCCCACGGCGTCGCTCGCAGTCTCAGACCCGTCGGTGCCTACGACGATGCGGCCGAACATCCAATCCTCCTTGCTCTTCTCGAGACGCGCGCATACTAACCGAGCACCAGGGAGCCGCAGGTGACTAGGTGAGCTTGATCACCGCGATCACCATCGAGGCGATCAGACAGAGGACGAGGATCACCATCGACGCGAGCCACAGCTTGGGGAGCTCGTCCATGTCCGCGAGCCTCAGGCCGCCGCCGGCGCGCGCGCCGCGGGCTCGGCGATGTCCTCGTCACGGAGCCGCAGCACGGCGAGCCCCGTATCGACGCCGCCCGCGAGCATGACCAGCGAGCTGACAATGAAGTAGACGTTGTTCGCGACCGCGCCCTCGACCCCAACCAGGGCCGCGCCGAGCGCGAGCAGGCCAGCCGGACGGTTGCCGATCAGCCCCGCGCGCTCGGCCCCGAACGCGAGCGCGATCATCCCCACCACCCAGAGCAGGATCAGCGCGTAGTACGGCAGGCCCCATCCCGACTGCTGCACCTCGTGCAGCGCGACCTGGATCGAGTGCCCGTCGACGCCCGGGCGGGCGCTGACCTCGCCGAGGATCCCCCACGTGAACCCGTCGAGCGCGAACGCGAAGGCGATCGCCATCAGCCCGACGACGGCCGCCGCACCGGCGAGCAGGCCGAGACGCGGGTTGCGCCGGCGGACCAGGTACGCGAGCCCGATCGCCCCCGCCATCAGCGCGACCGCGCTGATGAACCCGATCAGGTGCGCGATCTGCCACCGGTCAGCCGTCTGGGCAACCTCGGCAAGCTGCTTCGCCTCGTTGCCGCGGGGGAACTCCTTCGGGTGCAGCAGGTTGTCGATCACGAACAGAGCCGGCCCGACGATCAATCCGGCGGCGCACATCAGCCGGTGCAGGCGCGCATCGCTCACAGCCATCGCACATACACTAAGCGCGCGTGCCGGGGCCGTTCACACCGATTACCGAGCAGGTCGCGGGCGGCGTCTGGCGCCACGCGGGGGACCTGCGCCAGGCGATGAACGTGTTCCTGATCGAGGACGAGGGGGGCGTGACCGTGTTCGACGCGGGGACGCAGCCGATGACGAAGAGCGTCGCCGCCGCGGCGGACGAGCTCGGCGGCGCGCGGCGGGTCGTGCTCGGCCACAGCCACGCCGACCATCGCGGCGTCGCGCCGGGTCTCGGCGTACCGGTCCTGTGCCACGCCGACGAGGTCGAGGACGCACGGGGCGACGGCGGGCTTCACTACTTCGACCTCGACCAGATACCGGTGTGGTACACGCGGGCGATCTACCCGCGACTGCTGCGCCACTGGGACGGCGGCCCGGTCGAGATCGCCGACACGGTCGGCGAGGGCGACGAGATCGCCGGCTTCGAGGTCGTCCACTTCCCCGGCCACGCGCCGGGGCTGATCGGGCTGTGGCGCGAGCGCGACCGGCTCGCGCTCGTCAGCGACGTGATCTACCTCGTCGACTCGATCCGGCTGCGACCGGCCGAGGCGCCGAGCGTCCCGCACCCGGTCTGGAACTGGGACCACCAATCGGCGAGGGACAGCGTCCGCAAGCTCGCGGCGCTCGAGCCGGCGACGGTCTGGCCGGGCCACGAGCACGCCGTCTCGGGTCCGCCGGCCGAGGTTCGCGCGACGCTCGAGCGCGCCGCCGAGGCGCTCTAGCCCGGCGCGTTAGCGGAGCTCGGCTCCCCGCGCTCAGGCCGTGCTCGGCTCGGCCTCCCACTCGGCGCGGAACACGCGGTGGGTGCCGGCGAGGCCCTTGAGCTCGAGCTCGCGCCCGTCGTCGAATCCGACCCCGGCGGCGTCGGACTCGCAGCGCCGCTTCAGCTCCTCGGAGACGAGGATCTCTTCGCCGAGCGCCTGGCCCGCGATCCGCGCGGCGAGGATCACGCTGCGTCCGAAGAAGTCGCCCTCCTCGGCGATCGCCTCCCCGGAGTGCATCCCCATCCGCACCCGGATGCGCTCGCCGTCGGCCATCTCGGCGTCGGCGAGGTCGCGCTGGATCGCGGCCGCGCACTCGAGCGCATCGCGGGCGTCGGAGAACACGAGCATGAAGCCGTCGCCCTGGCTCTTGACCTCGTATCCCCCGTGCGACCCGAGCCGCCGGCGGAAGATCGAGTTGTGGGCCCGCAGGACCTCGAGCCAGCGCTCGTCGCCGAGTCGCTCGGTCATCAGCGTCGAGTCCTCGATGTCGCTGAACAGGATCGTCACGGTCCCGTCGGGGGCGGCGTGCGAGCGGATGTCGGGGCGCTCGCTCTCGACCGCCGAGATCACGCTGTCGATCGAGGTCGTGACGTCGATCGCGCCGAGTCCCTGGGCCTCGAGCCGGAGCGCGAGCGCGCTCTCGACGAGCGCCCGCATCCCCATGTCCTGCGCCGAGCGGAGGCTTTCGCGGAGCAGCCCGAGCGCGCGCTCGCGATCGCCCGAGCGGGCGCGGGCGAGCAGCGCCGCGGCGAGCTCGAAGCGCGACTCAGCCCGGAACGGCCGGTCGCCGGTGCGACCGGTGAGCTCGATGCTGCGCTCGAGGTGCCCGATCGCGGCGTCGTAGCGCCCGGCCGTATGCGCGAGCCGCCCGAGGTAGAGGCCCGTCGTCCCCATCACCCCCGCGGCGCGGCCGCCGACGATGACGAGGCCTTCGTAGGGAAGCAGGAGGTCGTAGAGGATCGCCGCGCGCCTGGCGTCGCCGAGCCGCGTGCACGACTCGGCGAGTCGGACGATCGCCGGCAGCCACTGGCCGTCGACCGGCACGTCCTCGAAGTCGTTCGCCGCGAGGCGCTCGAACTCGGGCCGCGCCTCCTCGACCCGCCCGAGCTCGGCGAGGAAGCTCGTCAAGGACAGCCGCCACGCCGCAACGGCCGGGTAGCGCTCGGCCATCTCGCGGACGCCGGGGACGATCTCCTCGATTCGGCCCTGGTGGCGGCGGATGATCGACATCTGCAGCGCGTAGAACTGCTCCGAGAGCGGCTCCTGCGCGCGCCGCCCTCCGGCGAGCGCCTCCCCGGCGAGCCGCTCCGCATCGTCGAAGCGCCCCTCCATCGTCGCCCGCACGCCGTGCACCAGCGGGACGTGCCACAGGTGCTGGGGCTGGCGGAGCTCGTTCGCGAGCTTCGTGTACGCGTCGAGGTCGCGGTCGACCCCTGCGACGTCGCCCTGCTCGAGCTCGTCGCGGAGCACGTACATCCGCGCGCGGACCTCTGTCTCGCGATCGCCGGCGCGCTGCGCCGCGGCGAGCATCTCCTTGTTCGCGGCGGCGCGCTCCTCGACCAGCTCCGCGGTGACGAGCAGGAACGTGAGCCGGCCAAGCGCGAGCGCGAGCGCGTGGTCGTCGCCGATCCGGCGCGCGATCTCGACCGCCTCGCGGCTCATCGGCAGCGCCTCGCCCTGGGGGTCGCGCCAGTAGCTCTCGTTCGAGAGCCCGCTGAGCAGCTCGGCCCGCCGGGCGCTGTCCTCGGGGCCCACGGCCTCGAGCGCCTCGGTCAAGAGCGCAACGAGCGGCTCGTCGACCGAGCCGGTCTCCGTCACCTGGCAGATCTCGAGCGCCGCCGTGGCGAGCGCGTCGGAGTCGCCGAGCTCGCGCGCCAGCGCAGCGGCACGGTCGAACGTCTCGCGGGCGGGGATCAGGCGCCCGGCCTTGCGCTGCGACCCACCGAGCGCGAGCAGCAGCTCCAGCCGCCGGCCCTTGCCCGAGCTCGAATCGGAGTCGCACAGCTCGAGCGCCTCGAGCGCGCGCTCGTACTGCGCAGCCGCCTCCTCGTGCGCGAGCTTCGCCGCCGCCTCGCGCGCGGCGCGGACGGCGTAGTCGACGGCCTTCTCCGCCTCGCCCGCCGGCGCCGCCTCGATGAAGTGATGAGCGAGCTCGGAGACCGGCGGCTCGGGATCGCCGGCGTGCAGCTGCTCGAGCGCCTCGCCGATCTCGCGGTGGAGCTGGATCCGGCGCGGCCCGCGGATCTCCGCGTACAGGGTCTCGCGAACGAGCGCGTGCGAGAACGCGAACCGCCCCCGCCGCGGCTCTCCAACCAGCTGTGCGTCGAGCGCCTCGGCGAGAGCGGAGTCGAGCGCCTCTCCGGTTCGCCCGTTGACGCGCTGGAGCACCTCGACGTCGAACTCGCGGCCGACCGCGGCGGCGAGCGTCAAGACCTCGTTCGCGCCGTCGGAGAGGCGGTCGAGGCGACGGCCGACGACATCGCGCACGCCCTCGGGGATCGCGAGCTCCCAACCGACCGCCCCCGGCTCGAGCCGGCCCTCGCTGGCGAGCAGGCGCACGACCTCGGTGACGAAGAACGGGTTGCCCTCGGTCTGCTCGTAGACCGCCTCGGCGAGGCCCGGCGGCGGCTCGATCCCCGCCGTCATCTCGATATAGCGCGCGACCGCCTCGGTGTCGAGGCCGCGCAACGCGATCCGCCGCGTCTGCTCGATCTCGGCGAGCTCGGCGAGCGTTCCCGCGAGCGGGTGGTGGCGGCCGAGCTCGACGTCGCGATAGGTGGCGACGATCAACAGCCCCGAGTCGCCGAGCTGGCGGGCGATGAACTTGAGCAGCAGCAGCGAGGGCTCGTCGGCCCAATGGAGATCGTCGAGGACGAGCACGATCGGTCGCGAGCGCGCCGCACCGGTGAGAAAGGTCGCGACCGAGTCGAAGATCCGGAACCGCGCCTCCTCGGAGTCCAGTTCCTGGGGCGGCTCGACGTCTCCGAGCGCCTCGCGCACCTCGGGGACGATCTCGGCGACGTCGGAGGCGACCGGCCCGAGCTCCCACGCGAGCCCGACAGGGTCGGCGTCGCGGACGTACGAGCGAAGCGCCTCGCGCCACGGCCAGTACGCGGGGGCGCCCTCACCCTCGTGGCAGCGCCCCCAGTGGACCTTCGCCCCGCGCACCCGCGCGTAGGTCGCAAGCTCCTCCGCGCTGCGCGTCTTCCCGATCCCCGGCTCGCCGACCAGCAGCAGCAGGCCGCCCCGACCGCCGAGCGCGTCCTCCAGCGACGCGCGCATCTCGTCGAGCTCGCGCTCACGCCCGACGAAAACCCCCCCGGCGAGGCGGTCGAGCGGGTTCTCCCCCTGCGCCTCCGCCTCCGCCTCGGCGCCGTCCCCTGCGGCGGCGAGCGCCGAGGTCAGCGCCTCGAGCTCGCGACGTGCCTCGACCGCGCTCGCGGGGCGACCGTCGGGTGACTTCGCGAGCAGGCGCAGGATCGCCTCGTCGACCTGCCTCGGGAGCGCGGGGTTGTGGACCGACGGCGCGACCGGGTCGGCGTTCAGGTGCTGGCTGATGATCGCGACCGCGTCGTCGCCGGGGAACGGCGGCTGGCCGGTGAGCATTTCGTACAGCAGTGCACCGAGCGAGTAGAGATCGCTGCGCGCGTCCGATGCGCGGCCGAGCGCCTGCTCGGGCGGCAGGTAGGCGACGGTGCCGACGAGCATCCCCTCGACCGCGTCGCGCGAGCGGCGATCGGTCGCGGCGAGCCCGAAGTCGCCGAGCCGCGCGCTGCCGTCCTCAGCCAGCCACACGTTCGCCGGCTTGAGGTCGCGGTGGACGATCCCGCGCCCGTGCGCGTGCTCGAGCGCACGACAGACGTCGACGCCAACGGACACCGCCCGGCTGGGATCGAGTCGGCGGCCGTCGCTCGCGTCGAGCATCCCCTCGACGTCGCCGCCGGGCATGTACTCGCTGACGATGAACGGGCGCCCGTCCTCCTCACCCGAGTCGTAGACGCGGACGATGTGCGGGTGTGCGCCGAGGCGCTCCATCGCCTGGGCCTCGCGGCGGGCACGGGTGAGGACCGTCTCCTCGACCCCCTCGACCTCGAACATCGCCAGCGCCACCTCGCGGTCCTCGTCGGCATCGTGGGCGAGGAAGACCCGCTTGCGGCCCTCGCGGCCGAGCGCGCGCTGAACCCGGTAGCGACCGCCGTCGATGGCGCTTGGGAGGTCCGGCTCGGCGCGCTGAGGTGGCCCTGCGGCCTCGGTAGCCGGCTTGGGCGCCTCGAGCGGAGCGCCGCACGAGTCACAGAAGCGCGCGCCCTCACGATTGCGATTGCCGCAGGACGGGCACTTCATGGCCACCCCTCAAGTTAGTGCACGCGCGGCGCGGACGACCGTGGGGCGGGATCGTCCGCCGCGCCTGGCACGCTTGCCTCGCACCCTCGATCCGACTAGGGTGCGGCGGCCCATGGACTTGAGCGGTTTGACCCGCGGATACCTCGTCGCTATCGGCGGAGCGTTCTTGATCCTTCTCGGCCTCTTCTTCCTGCCCTGGTACAAGGTCGGCACGCCGAAGATCTCGCCGGTGCGGATCGAGTCGACCCTGTACGCGCAGGTGACCTCGACGACGACCCCAACGACGTCCTCGACGACGTCGACGACCACCCCGGCGACCGGGACGACGACGTCCCAGCCCGGCGCCGCTGCGCCCGCCCCGACCCAGACGATCCCGAAGACGGTCAGCGCGTGGCGGGGGCAGGGCTTCTTCGGGACGATCGCGAACTTCGTCATCCTCGCGGCGGCGCTCGCGGCGCTTGCGTTCGCGTTCGCGCACGCGGCGATGGGCGAGGACGTCGTCGCCGACCCCGGGAGGCTGACGACGACGCTCGGCACGGCCGCGCTGGGGATGATGATCCTGCGGATCTTCTTCCCGGTCGAGAACGTCGGCGGGTACCAGTTCAACGCCAGCCTCGACTACGGGATCTACATCACGCTGATCGGGACGCTCGGCCTGATTGCCGGCGGGCTGATGCAGCAGCACGATCACGCCGCGGCGCCGCCCGCGCCGCGGCGACGGCGGCGGCGCGCCCCGACCCCGCGCCTCGACGAGCCGGAGCCCGACGAGGCGCCGTTCGAAGACGGCGAGGACGAGCTCGAGCCGGAGCCGCCGCCGTTCGAGGACGAGCCGCTCGACGACGAGCCGCCGCCCGAGCGGCGTGAGCGGCCAGAGCGGCGCGAGCGTCCGGAGAGGGAGAGGGGCGAGCGCCCCGAACGCCCGGGGCGCTCCGAGCGCCCGGAGCGCCCAGAGCGCCGGCCGCCCCCGTCCGACGACCCGCCGACGTTCCAGTTCCCGACTAACTGACTCCGCTACCGTTGCGCGCGATGTCGACGGCGAAGCTGAATACGAACGCCGGGCCGATCTCGGTCGAGCTCTTCGATGACGACGCCCCGAAGACGGTCGAGAACTTCCGCAAGCTCGCGGGGGACGGGTTCTACGACGGGCTGATATTCCACCGGGTGATCCCCGAGTTCATGATTCAGGGGGGCTGCCCCGAGGGGACCGGCACCGGCGGTCCCGGGTACACGTTCGAGGACGAGATCAACGACCACAAGATCGTCCGCGGGGCGCTGGCGATGGCGAACGCCGGCCCGAACACGAACGGATCGCAGTTCTTTCTCGTTACCGCCGACGCCGCGCCGTGGCTTGACGGCAAGCACACTGTCTTCGGGCGGGTAACCGATGGCATGGACGCGGTCGACGCGATCGAGGCGACGGACACCGACGCGCAAGATCGCCCTCTCACCTCACAGGTGATTGAGGCCATCGAGCTCTCGGACTGATATAAGGCCGACCGTCTTGTCCGACAACCGCACCAATGTCTGGCTGATCGTTCTCGCCGTGATCGCCCTCGGGATCGGCGTCGTCGCGCTGATCATTGGGCTGAATGCGAAGAGCACGAGCGACGACGCCGCGACCCAGGCCTCGCTGACGAAGCTGCAGCGCAGGCTCGCGGCGCAGGGCTTCGCGTCAAAGTCGAAGCAGAAGCAGCAGAGCCGCAAGCAGGCGCAGCAGGGCAAGCAGATCGCGGCGCAGAGCAAGCATGAGCAAACGCAGACCGCTGAGATCAATTCGAACACGCAGAAGATCGCCGTCCTCCGGGCCCAGATCCGTCATCTCGACTCTGACGTCACGGATCTCAAGGCTCGCGTCAACCAGCTCGCGCGCACGAAGAAGAACAAGTAGCGCGATGAGTCGGGTGGCCGCTCTCGCGCTCGCGGGCGTCGCAGGAATCCTGGTCGCGTTCGCGGCCGCGTGCGCGGGGGGAGCCTCGGGCGACTCGAGCGTGACGAGCGCCGCCGCGACCTCGGCCAAGGCGCCCGGCAAGGCACCGAGCACTACGACCACGACGACCACGACGACGAGGGATCACGGCGGCGCCGGGCTGCGCCGGATCAAGCCGAAGATCCGCAACTGGCGGATCCCCTACCCGGCGAAGCGCAAGCGCGAGATGCGCGCTTACGCGAAGCGCCACTACGGCATCGACACCTTCAAGCTCCGCCACCCGCACGTGATCGTCGAGCACTACACGGAGACGGGCACGGCGCGCGCGGCGAGGAACGCGTTCGTCCGCGACGTCCCCGACCCCGAGTTCCACGAGCTCCCGGCGACATGCGCGCACTATCTGATCGACGCGAAGGGCAAGATCTTCAATCTCGTCCCCACGGGGCTGATGTGCCGGCACACTGTCGGCCTCAACTGGACCGCGGTCGGGATCGAGCACGTCGGGTTCTCGGACAGCGACGTCGTCGGACGCGAGCGCGAGCTGCGGAGCTCGCTCGCGCTCACGCGCTGGCTCCGCTGCCGGCTCCGCGTCAAGGGCAAGAACGTGATCGGCCACAACGAGAGCCTCTCGTCGCCGTATCACCGCGAGCGCGTCGCGCGCTTCCGTCATCAGACGCACGGCGACATGCGCCACTCGACGATGGTCCGCTACCGGCGGATGCTCGCGAAGAAGAGCTGCCCCGCGGACTAGAACCGGTCGCGCGGAGCGGGGGCGCCGCTGCGCTCGCGGTAGCGCACCGGCGAGTCGGCCGCCTCCTGCTTGGCGGCCTGGGCGCGCTCGCGCCACACCGCGAACGCGCGGCTGCTCTTCGGCCGGGAGCAGGGCGGCGCTCGACGACGACCTCGACGCACAGGCGGCGCAATGAAGCCGAGTCCGCCGCTTGCCGGTCGCCTACGATCACCCTGGCGTGACCCCACGCACGACCGAGGGAGAAGAGCACCCGCGGACCAGGCTCCAGGGCGACCTGCGGGACCGTGAGCCGCCGGAGCGTCCCGGCCCGATCGAGGCGTTCAAGCTCGCGCGCCGAAAGTGGCAGAGCGCCGAGCGGGTCGACATGACGGCGCTCGCGAGGGAGCTCGGGGTGAACCGCGTCACGCTCTATCGCTGGGTTGGATCGCGCGAGCAGCTCCTCGTCGAGGTGATCTGGTCGCTTACCGCAGCCACGCTCGAGCACGTCGACGCCGAGGTGGCCGCGACGGGCGGAGAACGCGTCGTCCAGATCACGACGCGGTTCATCGACGCGGTGATCACGAACGCGGGGATGCAGCACTGGCTGCGCGAGGAGGGCGAGTCGGCGATGCGGCTGCTGACGCGCTATTCGACCGGGTTCCAGCCGCGGATGGTGGACTGGATCGCGGCGCTCCTGCGCGAGGAGTCGGACGCCGGCCGGCTCGAGCTGAGGGCCGAGCCGGGCGAGGTCGCGTACGCGATCGAGCAGCTCGTCGAGTCCTACGTCTACCTCGACCTGATCACGGGTGAGGAGCCCGAGGCCCGACGGGCCGAGCCGATCCTGCGCATGCTCCTGCGCTGAGCCGGCCCGACGCCGTCGAGCCAAAATGGCCGTTCGATACGGCTAGTTCTTCTTCGAGATCTTCTTCAAGAACGGCACCAGCTTCTTGATGAAGTCGTTCTTGGGGAACGCACCCGCCGGATCGTTGTGTGCATACGTCGCCTGACGGTTGATCAGCGTCAGGTTCTTGCTCGGAATCCCCGACTGCGTGGCCAGGGTCTGCGCCGCAGTGAGGACACCCTGCCCACCGAGCGCCGCGCCGAAGGCGTAGATCCTCAGCTTCTTGCTCAGATCCGCGCCGTGGGTCGCGTGCACGTCGAGAACGCTCTGCGCCGGGTTGCCGATGCCGTCGCCGACCGCGCCCGAGTCGATCGTCAGGCGGCGCGGGTGGTACCAGGCAGTCCCGTCGAGGTTCTTCAGGCCCCAGCCCGAGAACATGACCTCGTAGCGCCTGATCGGCGTGATCCCGTCGTCGACCCAGCCGCGCGGATCGCCGCTGTCGGCGAGGTGCCCGAGGTGCGCCTGCGCGGCGATCAGGCTCGACGGCGAGGTACCGACGCTGAGCGCGTACCCGTATTGGGCCGTGTTCGTAGCCGGCACCGGCGGCTTCAGGTTCGACGGCAGCAGCGGCCACTGGCCGAGCTTGCCCATCCCGTTCGGGTCGATGTGGGTGCCGGTCGCCCCGACGACGTTGAACAGGCCCGCGAACGGCGCCGGGATCCCGCCGAAGGCGAGCCACGGCGACGACTGGGCGTTGAAGCTGTCGAGTGAGGACTGCGCCGCGTCGGCCGAGATCGGCGTCGGGCTGCTGCCGCCGTCGTCGTATACGAGCCCGGACAGGCCCTTGGCACCGGGCTTGCCGTTGAAGTCCCACGTCGCGTACGCGGTCGTGATCGAGCCGCCGAGCGAGTGCCCGCCGAGGACGACCCGCTTCGCCTTCTTCTGCGCCTTGCGAACGACGCGGCGAAGGTCCTGGATCTCGACGTTCATACCCCACTGCTTAGCGAACTGGACGTCCGCGTCCTGCACCGGCTGATAGTGGTTCGTGATGCTCGGGTCGGTGAGGTAGCCGAGGTAGTAGTCGAACAGCTGGTCGGGCGTCGCCTTGCCCTCCTTCGCCTTGTTGACCACCGACTGGTCCTCGAGGTAGTTCTCACGCCGCTCGACGGCCCAGACCTGCCAGCCCTTGACCTTGTCGACGAGCGTCTTCGCGAACGGCTCGAAGTACGCCGCGCTCGCCGAGGTCCCGGGGTTGAGGACGAGGATGTTCTTCGCCTTCCTCGGACCCGTCTTCAGGATCCCAACCTTGTTCAGGCTGTCGGGGGTCCCGGGGGCCGAGAAGCCCTTGATCGTCGTGAACTTGACCGAGGTCTTCGCGCTCGCCGCTGGTGCGAATGCGACCGCCGTAACGCCGACCGCGACCGCGGCCAGCCCAAGCCGAAGGCTTCTGCTTCTCGTGCGCATGCGAATGACTCCTCCTTGGTCCCCAACGGCGACGACACCGGCGGGCCATGCCCGCATCACGTCCGGAACTCGTTGCTTGCTGACTACAAGGTATCCATGTGTTTCACGAATCGTCGCAGTTCGAACGCTACGGCCGCCGCGGCGCGGCTTCAACGACGCGGCGACGAACTTCGGGCCGCGCGCTTGTGCATGTGCACAAGCGCAGAGCTACCCGTGACCGCCATCGGCCCCGTCGCCAATCGCGAGCGCCAGATACACCGCCGCGACATCGCGGGGGTCGTCGAGATCGAGGCCGGTCAGCTCCTCGATCCGGCGCACCCTGTAGCCGAGCGTGTTGCGGTGGACGTGGAGCTCGCGGGTCGTGGCCGCGCGGTCGAAGCGGCAGGAGACGAGGACGTCGATCGTCCGCCGGAGCTCCTCGTGCTCGTCGCCGTCGAGCGGGGAGAGAACGCGCTCGCGAAGCAGCCGCGCGTGCCGCGGCGAGCGCATGACCATCGTCTCGAGCAGCTGCTCCCCGGCGTCGATACGGCCGTTCAGCCCGAGCCGGCGGCCGCGATCGGCGAGCCGGACGACGTCGTCGCGGATCTCGCCGAGCTCGGTCCGCGGCGCCGGCGGCGCGACGACGAGCAGCGCCTGCGGGCCCTCGTCGAGGTCTGACGCGTCGAGCGGCGTCCAGGCGAGCCCGACGACGCGGTCGCCCTCGGTCACCGCCAGCCTCCAGCCGCGGCGGCGCAAGCGGGCGGCGAGAGCGGCGTGTCGGCGCGGCGGCTGGCCCCGGATCACGATCGCGAACGGCGCGTAAGCGGCCTCGATCGGGACGCCGAGCCGCTCCGCAAGCTCGCGCGTGGCGCCGTCGAGGGGCGCGCCGGAGACGAGCCGGTCGATCAGGCTGCGCGTCCTGCGCTCGTCCTCGGAGACGAGCACCTCGCGCTCGGCGAGATAGGTGTCGGTGACGACTGCGGACACCCGCCCGACATAGCGCATCAGCAGACCCGCGGCGTCGAGCAGCGCCTCGGACTCGTCCTCCCGCGCGTTGCGGCGCATCAGATCCCAGCCGAGCAGGCCACCGAGCCCGAACGCGCGCTGAAGGTCCTCGAGTCGCACGCCCTCGTTCGCGCGCGCCCGCGTCCAGTCGCGCAGCGGGTCGAAGTCGGCGTCGGTCGGAGCGACGCCGGTCGCGATCCAGCCGAACCAGCGCCTCAGGTTGCGCCTCACCCCGACAGCGATCTCGGCCTGCGACGACCCCGAAAGCCGCTCGAAGGCGGCGATCTCAGACCGGAACTCGTCCGCGATCTCCGCCACCGCCTCGGTGAGCGGGATCCGGTCGACGATCGCGGCAACGCCGGAGTGCGGTCCGGCCGCCGGGCTAGGTCTGGACACGGACCGCGAATCCCTCTGCGCGGACCGCCTCGATCAACGCCTCCCCGTGATCGCAGCCGTCGGTCTGGAGCACGAGCTGGATCGCCGTCTCGCGGACGTGGAGGTCAACGCCGTCGCGGAGGTGGCTGACGTCGACAACGTTGCCGCCGCGGTCGGCGACGATCCTGAGCAGGCCCGCGAGCGCCCCGGGCCGGTCCGGCACGACGGTCGAGAGCACGATCCGCCGGTTCGCCGCGGTCTCCCCGAGCCGCACGCACTCGGCGAGAAGCGACGCGTCGACGTTTCCGCCCGAGAGCACCGCGCACACCGAGCCCCGGCGCGGGGCCTCGGCGTGGCCGTGCAGCAGCGCCGCGACGCCGGATGCCCCGGCGCCCTCGACGACGAGCTTCGCGCGCTCGAGCAGCAGCACCATCGCCTGCGCGATCTCGTCTTCGCCGACGGTCACGACCTCGTCGACGTAGCGCTCGACGAGCGGGAGTGTGAGCTCGCCCGGGCGCTTGACCGCGATCCCGTCGGCGATCGTGCGCGCCGAGCGCGCCCCGACCGGCCGCTTCGCGGCGAGCGAGGACGGGTACGGCGCGCACGCCGCGGCCTGGACCCCGACGACGCGGACGCCGTCGCGCCGCGCCTTCGCTGCGAGCGCGACGCCGGACGCGAGCCCACCGCCGCCGAGCGGGACGACGATCAGGTCGACGTCGGGGAGCTCGCGCACGATCTCGAGCCCCACCGTCGCCTGGCCCGCGATCACGTCGGCGTCGTCGAAGGCGTGGATCAGGGTCAGGCCCTCCGCGGCTGCGAGCTCGCGCGCCGCGTCGCCGGCCTCGTCGTAGGAGCCCTCGACGAGCCGCACCTGACCTCCGTACTGGCGGACCGCGGCGATCTTCGCCAGCGCTGCGCCGGCGGGCATGCAGAACGTCGCCGCGACCCCGAGCCGGCTCGCCGCGAGAGCCACGGCCTGGGCGTGGTTCCCGGCGCTCGCGGCGACGACCCCCGCGGCGCGCTCCTCCTCGCTCATCCGCGAGAGCTTGTACGACGCGCCGCGGATCTTGAACGAGCCCGAAAGCTGCAGGTTCTCGGCCTTCAGCGCGACCTTCGCGCCGGTTCGCCGCGACAGCTCCCCCGACGGGATCGTCGGCGTCTCACGGACCAGGCCAGAGATCGCGGCTGCGGCGCGCTCGGCGTCGTCGACCGTGATCGTCTGTCGCTCGGCGGTCGCCATCTCGCCGCTACTCCGGGAGCGCGACGACCGCCTCGATCTCGACGCTCGCGCCCTTCGGGAGGGCGCCGGCGCCGATCGCGACGCGCGCGGGTGGGTCCGAGCCACCGAAGAACCCCGCGTAGACCTCGTTCACGGCAGGGAAGTCGCTCCCGAGGTCGGTGAGATAGAGCGTCACCCGAACGGCGTCCGACAGCGACGCACCCGCGGCATCGCAGACCGCGCTCAGGTTCGCGAGGCAGCGCTTCGCCTGGGCGGCCGCGCCACCCTCGACGAGCTCGCCGGAGTCGGGGTCGAGCGGGATCTGGCCGGAGCAGAACAGGAGCCCGGCGGCGGCAACTGCGTGCGAGTAGGCGCCGACTGCATCCGGCGCGGCGGGAGCCGTGATCGCTTCCCTGCTGGCCATGCGACAGAGGCTACCGCCGCGAGCGCGGCACATAGGATTGCGCCCGCCGGTCGCAACGAAGCCAACGAGGAGGACGTCGCGATGCACGTAGCCGAGTTCACCCTCCACGCCAAGCCCGGCCACTACGGGGAGGTGGCCGAGATCTACTCCGAGTTCGCCGCCGGGTTCCTCAGCGGCCACCCCGCCCTGCAGACCGTGCTGATCCTCGGCGACGAGGCGAGGGGCGTGGTGCGCGGCGTCGGCGTGTGGACCGACGAGGAGTCCGCCGACGCCGTCAACAGCGATCCCGAGTTCGCGAGCTTCAACGACCGCATCGGGCCGCTGCTGGCGAGCCCGTCCGAGCGTGCCGAGCTCCAGCTCCTGCACAGCTACGTGAAATAAAAGAGCGCCGTCTTCGGGTTTAGGAGCTCGGTCAGCGCCCCCTGCCGAAACGCCGAACCGCCCGCCGCCGCTGAAGGCGGTTCGGGGTCGCCGGAGGAGCAGCGTGCGGACGCCGAGCAGGATCAGGTACGCCGCCCCGGCGAGCCTGGCGACGTCGAATGCGATCGCCGAGGTCACGAGCAGCGCTGAGAGCCCGACCGCTGCCGCGGCGACGTGGCCGAGGCCGCCGGCGGCGGTCCCAAGCGTCGAGAGCACCCCTGCTTCGCGTCCCTGCCCGAGGCTGCGGGCGAGGACGTAGAGCATCCCTGGACCGGGGATCGCGGCGAGCACGAGCGCCGCGACCGCGAAGGCCGCGAGATGCGCGGAGTCGGGCATCCCCCGAAGCTACTTCTTCAGCAGCCGCGCCGTTGCCGTGCTGTCCACCGCCCCGCCCTTGCAGACGCCGTCGCCTTGAGCTTCTCGACAACCTTGCGTCGGCCTCCAGTTCCTGCGTCGCCTGGCTGGCTCGCCAGCCAGGCTTGGATACACTGCGCCGAAGTCGGCGACGCGACGAGATCGGAGGACTTTGATGGAGGCCCACGCGAAGCAGCCCGAGGCGGAGCAGCCCGAGGCGGAGCAGCCTGAGGCGAAGGACCTGGAGCGGGACGACCTCGACGAGATCGACGTCACCGACAGCCCGAACTGGGAGGACGGTCCTCCCCACGTCCTCTTCAAGCGGCTGCGCGGCGAGTGCCCCGTCCACTGGAGCGAGATCAACGAGTATCCGGACGAGGCGGGCTTCTGGTCGATCTCCCGCGCCGACGACGTTCGCGACGTGAGCCTCGACTGGGAGACGTTCTCGTCCGAGCGCGGCGGCATCACCGGGCTCACCCACGCCGTCCCGCTCGAGCTCCAGCAGTCGATGTTCATCGGCATGGACCCGCCGAAGCACGACCGCCTGAAGATGCTGTTCCAGCGCGGGTTCACGCCGAAGCGGATCGCCGAGCACGAGGACGCGATCCGAGCGATCGTCGTCAAGGTGCTCGACGGCGTCGAGCCGCTCGGCCATTGCGACCTCGTCACCGAGGTCGCTCAGCCCGTCGTCTCACGCGTGATCGGGAGCTTCATGGGCATCCCCGAGGAGGACGACGAGGTGTGGGCGAACCTGATGAACACCACCCTCGGCCTCGGCGACCCCGACCTCAACCCCGGCGGGCTCGAGGCGATCCTCGAGCGCGACATCCCAGAGATCTTCGAGCGCTGCCAAGAGCTCGTCACCGCCCGGCGCGAGAGCCCGACCGACGACCTGACCAGCGTTCTCGTCCACGCCGAGGTCGAGGGCGAGCGGCTGACCGACACCGAGATCGTGATGGGCTTCTTCCTTCTCGTCGCGGCGGGAAACGACAGCACCAAGGCGACCTACACGAGCGGGATGCGTGCGCTGATCGAGCATCCCGACCAGATGCGCGAGCTCGCCGAGGACCCGTCGCTGATCCCCGGGGCGGTCGAGGAGGCGCTGCGGATGTACCCCGCCTTCGCCCACTTCCGGCGCACGGCGACGAAGGACACCGAGATCGCCGGCTGTCCGGTCGCCGAGGGCGACAAGGTCGTGATGTGGTACGTGTCGAGCAACCGCGACGAGGATCGCTACGAGGATCCTGAATTCTTCGACGTCCACCGCAACCCGGAACACCAGGCGTTCGGGGCCGGCGGGCGGCACTTCTGCCTCGGCGCCGCGCTGGCGCGGCTCGAGCTGAAGATCCTCTTCGAGGAGACGCTGAAGCGATTTCCGGGGATGACGCTCGCAGGCGATCCAGACCCCGCCCTGTCCCCGTTCCTGAACCAGCTCAAGCGACTGCCCGTCAGCTGGTAGAGGGAGCTCCAGCCGCTGAGGCGGGCGGGCGGGATCTAGCTTCCCGGGCGGGGTATGTCCGGCCCGAGCGCGAGGTCGGGCTCGCGTGCCTTCGCCGTGCGGTGATAGTCGCCGCGGCTGAGCATGCGCTCGAGCCACACGTAGAGGACGATGAACAGGTAGCGGCTTCCCATCTCGCGGATCCCGAGCTTCGAGGTCCCGGTGCTGCGGTTCGTCCATGAGATCGGGATCACGCGGTAGCTGTGGCCGCGCACGATCGCCTTCAGCGGCATCTCAACCGTAAGGTTGAAGTGGTTCGAGAACAGCGGCTGGATCGTCTCGATGACCTCGCGGCGGTAGGCCTTGAACGCGTTGGTCGTGTCGTTGTAGCTGTGCCGGAAGATCGCGCGAACGAACCAGTTAGCGAGTCGGTTGATGACGCGCTTGAGGAGCGGGTAGTCGTGGATGTGCGCGCCCTTGACGAACCGCGACCCGAACGCGCAGTCCCAGCCCTCCTCGAGGACGTGGTGGTAGCGGACGAGGTCCTCGGGATCGTCGGAGGCGTCGGCCATCATCACCGCGACGGCGTCGCCGGTGAAGTGGGCGAGCCCGGCGCGGACCGTGAACCCGAAGCCGCGCTCGTACGGAGAGCGGATGCAGCGCACGCGGGGGTTGCGCTCGGAGATCGCGTCGACGACGGACTTCGTGCCGTCGCGGCTGTGGTCGTCGACGACGACGATCTCGTAGTCGATCCGCTCGCGATCGAGCACGGCGGCGGTCGAGGTCACCGTCGCGCCGACGGAGCCCTCCTCGTCCTGGGCCGGGATCACCACCGAGAGCTTCATGCTGCGGTGGCCGTCCAGCGCTCTACGTTCTGCTCGTACATCTCCTCGAGGATCTCGTCGATCCCGTAGCGCAGCTTCCACTCCGGGTAGTCGGACTCGAACTCGCTGAGGTCGGAGATCCACCAGCGATGGTCGCCGACCCGGTTCTCGTCCGAGAGCTCCCACTCGAGCTCGCGGCCGGCGATCCGCTCGCAGGCGTCGATCGCCTCGAGCATCGAGCAGTTCGAGAACCGCCCGCCGCCGATGTTGTAGACCGCGGCGAGGCGAGGATTACCGAAGAAGGTCTCGAAGCAGGAGACGAGGTCGGCGCTGTGGATGTTGTCCCGGACCTGCTTGCCGCCGTAGCCGAAGACCGTGTACGGCGTCCCGGTCACGGTGCACTTCATCAGGTAGGCGAGGAAGCCGTGCAGCTTGGCGCCGGCGTGCTGGGGCCCCGTCAGGCAGCCGCCCCGGAAGCACGCGGTCGGGATCTCGAAGTAGCGCCCGTACTCCTGCACGAGGAGGTCGGCGGCCGCCTTCGAGGCGCCGAACAGCGAGTGCGTCGAGCGGTCGATCGACATCGTCGTGTCGATCCCTCCGTAGTACTGGTGCGACTCCGGGAGCTCAAGCCGCGTCTCATGCTCCTCGAGCGGGAGGAAATTGGGCGTGTCGCCGTAGACCTTGTTCGTCGAGCAGAAGACGAAGGTGGCATCCGGGGCAAGGTTGCGCGTCGCCTCGAGCAGGTTCAGGGTCCCGTTCGCATTGACGCCGAAGTCGGTCTGCGGGTCGCGCGCGGCCCAATCGTGGGACGGCTGCGCGGCGGTGTGGACGATCAACTCGATCCTCCCGGGCTCGGAGGAGAATGCGGCATTGACCGCGTCGGCGTCGCGGATGTCGACCTCGAGCGAGCGGAACTCGGGGTAACGCTCGACGAGCTCCTCGGTTACGTGGGCGGTCGACGCCTCGAGCCCGAAGAAGCTCGCGCGCATGTCGTTCTCGAGCCCGATCACCTCCCAGCCGGACTCGACGAGGCGCTTGACCGACTCCGAGCCGATCAACCCTCCGGAACCGCTGACGACCGCAACCGCCATCCGCTCAGCCTACTTACCGGGGGTGGGTGCGCCGACGCCCAGGGCGCCCGCCAGCAGGGATTCGTGTGAGGCGATCCACTCGCTCGTGTCGGCGAGCGTCTGGCGCGCGTCGCGGCGCGGCCGCCAGTCGGTGCGCTCGAACAGTCGCGCGCAGTCCGAGAGGTAGATCGGGACGTCCCCGGGCCGGTCCTCGAGCTCCGGCTCAACCGGGATCTCCCGGCCCGTGATCTCCCGGCAGAGCTCGGTCGTCTCGAGCAGCGAAAGGCTGCATGCGCGCCCGCCGCCGACGTTCACGACCTCGCCGTCCCAGCCCTCGGGCTCGGAGATCTGCTCGTCGACGAGGTCGACGAGATCCTCGACGTGGAGCAGATCGCGTACCTGCTTGCCGCTGCCGCCGTAGCCGATGTAGGTCAGCGGCAGCCCGAAGTGGTGACTGATCAGCCAGTGGGTGAACACGCCCTGGTCGACCTTCCCCATCTGCCACGGGCCGGCGATCACACCGCAGCGGTCAATGACCGCGCGCAGGCCGAACATCGCCCGGTACTCCTCGATCAGAAGCTCGGCGGCGAGCTTCGTCGTTCCGTACAGGGTCCGCGCGCCGCTCACAGGGAACGTCTCCGCGATCCCGGCAGACGATGCGCCGGGCACGTCCTGGTCGTCTGAAAGCTCGAATCGCGTCTCCGTCTCGTCATAGGCGAGGCGGTTGAGTGGCTCAACCGGATAAACACGGCTCGTCGAGAGAAAGAGCAGGCAGGCGCCGGAGCGCCGCGCGAGCTCGAGGCAGTTGTAGGCGCCGGTGAGATTCGAGTGGACGATGAACGAGGTGTCGCCGTCGACCCCGCTCATCGCCGAGGGCTCAGCCGAGCACTCGACCAGGACCTCGACGTCGCCGAGGCCGTCGAGGTCATCGGGCTCGCGGACGTCGCCGCGCACAAACCTGACCCCGCCCCGCTCGAGGCGCGGCGGGTTGAGCTCGGAGCCCTTGCGGTGGAGGTTGTCGAGGGCAACGATCTCCCACTCGGGGTGGCGTGCCGCCAGCGACAGCGCAAGGTTCGAACCGACGAAACCGGCCCCCCCGGTGATCAGGATCATGGGCAAACGCTAACCGGACCGCGGCCGTTGAGGGCGAGACGCCACGGGCGTGAGGAGAGGTCGTGCGGAATCTGGAGCGCGCCGCCGGACGGCGGGAGCTTGCCGAGCTTGACCGGGAGCGCGTCCGAGAACCGCTCGAGATCGACCTCGACCGCGGCGCCACGCGAGATCAGCGCCGTCCGGTCCGATTCGAGGTCGATCGGCGACGAGCCTGCCCCCGAGGCGCGAACCGTGCGGCAGCGCCCGGACGCATCGACCTTCGCCTCCCCGCGTGCGAGCGGCTGCAACCTGATCCCCAGCGCGCCGGCGAGCACACGGTCGGCCTCGGCGCGCTCGTCGTCGGGGCGCGCGGCGAGCTCGGCTTCGGTGTAGGCGGGGGAGCCGTAGGCGTCGACGGCGGAGAAGTACGAGGCTGCGTTCAGCGACAGCAGCCACACCGGCGAGATGTCTCCGTTGAGGTAGTAGCCCGGCTTCGTCGCCGGGCGCGTGATCTCAAGCGCGCCGACGTCCGCGCGTGCCTGTTCGTTCCCCAGCCGCCAGAAGTCGAAGCCGTCGCGAAGGAAGGCGAGGTTGCTGATTAGAGTGATTACCGTCACGGCGGCCGTCGCCACCAGCGCTCGTCGCGAGAGCGTCACCCCGCGCAGCAGCTCGGCGGCGATCAGCAGCAGGAAGACGCCGCTGGGCAGCAGGTAACGGCCGTTGTCGGGCAAGCGCCCGATCGTGGCGTTGAACGCGGCCAGAACCCATAGCGACCCGGCGATCGCGAACACGACCCAGCAGTCACGGGAGACTCGGCCGAGCCGCCACAATCTCCAGACCGCGAGCAAAACGGCGGCGATCAGCAGCGGCTGGCCCCACGCGAGCGGGGCAGCCGCCTCAAACAGGCCCTGGGGCGGAGTCGCGAGCCCAAGCAGGGCGGACAGCCCCGCAGCCGCCGCGTCGATCACGTAGGTCGGCGAGTTCGCGACGTTGTGGAGGCTGAACGAACTCATCCCACTCCGCCCCCAGCCGAGGTACCAGAGCGCATAGAGAGCCAGTGGCACCAGGCCCACGTATAGTCGGCGACGGCGAGGGGGATCGCCGAGCGCGGCGTGGACAAAGGCACCGATCGCGAACGGAACGCCGAGCTCCGAGAACGAGATCGAGACGATCACCAGCGCGCATGCGAGCCGGTCGCCGCTGCGGTCGTGCCGGTCAAGCGCGAGCAGGGCGCCGATGCCTGCCGCGAGCGATCCGAAGTAGCCGATCTGGAACGCCCACAGCAAATCGACCCAGCTGGGCCCGAAGAACAGGATCACGACCGCGGCGAACAGCGCCAGCCAATCGCCGACGCGACGGCGCAGCCATGCGAACAGGAGCACGTCGGCGAGCAAAAAGACCAACGTGGCGGCGATGTGGAACGGCATCGCCGAGCTCATCCCGAACACCGAGACGAGAATCTTGTAGATCGCCACCGGAGCGATCGCGATGTGGTCGATGTGCACGCGGAGGAAGACCTCCGGGGACCAGCCGCGACGGTAGATCAGGAACCACCAGTCGTCGTTCATGAACCCGAGCTTGGTGTCGAGCACCGTCAACAGTCCTGCGGAGGTGACGACAGCTGCGGCAAGCAGCCACACGACTGGGTTTCGCGGCCGGACGCTCACGTCGCCGCCCGATCGCACACCGAGACCGGGCCGCCGCCCGGGGCGACGCCGAGCCGCCACGGGCGGCTAGAGAGATCGCGGGGGATCGCGAGCTCACCGGACCGGCCGCGCAGGTTCCCTAGCTTGAGCGGGGTGCCGTCGGCGAAGCGTCCGAGCCGGATCTGGGTCCCGCCGTGCCGGGCCAGGAGCGTGTAGGTGCCGGGTCGCAGGGTGGCGCTTGCGGCCGCTCCGATGCCCGGGTCGACCGTGTCGCAGCCGCCGCGCGCGACGCGCGCGGACGCGCGGGCCGGCGGCACGGGGGTCAGCTCGATCCCGACCGCGTGAACGAGGACGTCGTCGGCCTCGGCGCGCTCGTCCGCGGGCCGCGACGCCAGCTCGGCCTCCGAGAACGCCGGCGAGCCGTGGTTGTCGACCGCTTGGAAGTAGGAGGCGGCGTTGACCGGCACGAGCCAGGTCGTTGAGATCCGCGAGTTGAGCGCGAAGTTCGGGGTCACCGCGGGACGCGCGATGTTGAGCGCCGCGAGGTCCGATCGCCCGGTGTCGGTCAGACGCTTGAAGAATCCGTAGCCCTGGTGGAGGAACGAAAGGTTGGCGAGCGCCGCCACTCCGACGACGGCCGCGGCGCCGACCAGAACGGTCCGGCTCACGCGCACACCGCGCAACAGCTCCGCGGCGATCATCAGCATGAAGATGGCGCCCGGGTAGACATAGCGGCTGCTCGTCGGCGGCCGCGCAATGCTCTGGTTGAACCCGGCGAGAAACCAAAACGTGGCGGCTAACGCCAGCGTCGTCCACAGCCCGCGCGTGAAGCCACGATCCGAGCGGCGCAGCCACCAGGCCGAGGCTGCGACCGCGACGAGGAGCAGCGACCGGCCGAAGAACAACCCAGTCGGCGCGAAGATGTCGGGTGTGCTGGGGAGCGAAAGCCCGAGCAGCCCCGACAGCGTCGCGGAGGCTGCGTCGACGACGAAGCGCGGCGACACCGCGATGTTGTGAAGGCTCAGCGAGCTGTTGGCGGTGTGGCCCCACCCGAGCCACCACAACGCGTAGAGGATGAGTGGAACCACGGTGACGTAGAGCCGGCGCAGCCGTCGCGGTCGGGTGAGGACGACGTTGACGAGCGCGGCGATCGCAAAGGGCACGCCGAGCTCCGAGAACGAGATCGAGACGATCACGAGCGCGCAGGCGGCGGCATCGCCGCCACGATCCTCGCGCTCAAGCGCGAGCAGCGCGCCGAGCCCCGCCGCCATCGACCCGAAGTAGCCGAGCTGGAACGCGGACAGCAGGTCCTCCCAGCCGGCACCCAGGAACAGGATCAGGGTCGCGCCGAGCAGCGCGAGCCAGTCACCGACGCGTTCGCGCATCCAGAGGAAGAGCAACACCGCGGCGAGCAGGAAGACGAGGATCGCGGTGATGTTGAACGGGAGCGCGGAGTCGATCCCGAAGATCGCGATCAGCAGCTTGTAGACCGCGACGAGCGCGATCGCGATGTGGTCGTTGTGCGGATCGAGGAAGACCGAAGGGCTCCAGCCCTGGCGGTCGATGAGGATGTCCCACTCGTCGAGGAAGAAGCTGAGCCGGCTCTGGAACGCGACGAGGATCGCTCCGGAGGCGACGACGGCGCCCGAGAGCAGCAGGTACGGGTACGCCGGGCTCCGCCTCGGCGTCACTTACCGCGCCGGCTTGCGCCGCAGGACGATGAACGTCCGGTCGGCGTTGGCGATGTTCAGCCCCCAGCGGTCGAGGGAGCTGTCGGCGTCGGAGACGCTGAACCGGCGTACGACGCGGTACTGCTTCGCGGTCTTCGGGTACGCGTCGCGGAGGAACTCGAGCTCGCCCGGACGCAGCACGAGCCAGTCCGAGTGCAGCAGGGCCGCGATTCCGGGCACGGTGTAGTAGCTCGGCCCGGCGGCGCGGAGCGCGTCGACGACCTTCGTCGACACGAGACCGGGGAAGTCCTCAAGCGGCGCGTTGGTGTCGTAGCCGACGTAGCCCGAGGACTCGGTGGCGATCGTCTGCGGCGGGTGCGACACCCGCCCGAGGTAGCGACCGAGCGGCTGGCGGACCCTGTCCTCGATGTTGTGCTGGACGCGCGCTTCGAGCGGAAGCGTGAACGGGAGGTGGATCGCGTACATCAACGCAAGCACCGTGGCCCCGGCGATCGCCAGCGCCGGGACCGGCTTCGTAATCCTGTCGAGCCCCGCCGCGGCGAGGATGAAGATCAGCGCCAGAGGCGGCACCGAGTACCACTCGAAGTAGCCAAGCCCGAGGTAGACGAGCTTGTAGGCGACGAACAGGGCCGCGCAGACGATCGCCGGCCGCCACGACGGGCGCTTCCAGGTCGACGACGGCGCCGACAATCGCGAGGATCCCGACCGTCCACGCGACGAGCTTCAGCAGCAGATGTGGGAGCGGAGTGTGGACGATGAACGCGCGCTCGAGGAACGGCGCCAGCACCGTCCAGTCGAGCTTGTGCAGCGACGCCTGGGTGCTGATGAAGTGGCCCCAGCCGCCGGGGTGGAGCGGCGAGGGGAAGTGCGGCGCGAACACGAGCGACTTCGCGGCGATCGTGTTCGGGATCGGCGAGCCGTAGTAGGCGGTGGTGAAGATCACCCACGGCGCGAGGATCGCGAGCGAGATCAGGCCCGCGTTCAGCGCCCGTCTTCGATCCCTGATCAGCAGGTAGGCGTACGCGGGCGCGACCCAGAGCACGAAGTCGGGTCTCGCGAGCAGCGCCAGACCAAGCGCGATCCCGCTGCGCGTGTAGTCGCCGCGGAGCACGTAGTAGACGCCGCCGAGCAGCACGGCGACGGCGATCTGGGTCTCCATGCCCGCGATCCCGTAGAAGATCTGGTTCTGGTCGAGAGCGAGGTAGGCGAGCGCGAACCCGGTCGGCCACGGCCCGAGCTCCAGCTCGCTCATGATCCGGTAGGCGTAGATCGCCGCGAACACGAACGCCGCCAGCGAGACGAGCCGGATCAGCAGCAGGCCTCCGCCGTCGGAGACGAGCTCGCCCGGGAGCGGGACCAGCACCGAGAGCGCAGAGGTGAAGCCCTGAACGTGGCCCGCGTCGAGGTGATGGACGAGGCCGACGCCGTCGGCGACGTTCTTGTCGTGCTTGAGCGTGATCAGCGCGTCGTCGAGGCGGCGGTCGGTGACCGCCCAGTAGACGATCCGCGCCGCGAGCCCGACGACGATCGCGCCGCTGAGCAGCGGGCGCTCGCGCAGCCACCGGAATGCCTCGCTCGCGCGCGTCGGAGCCGGAGGCGCCGTCGTGCTCACTGCCCCTCCGTCCCCGCGCGCGCCGGCTGGCGCCGCAGCACCGTGAAGTCCTGGTCGACGTTCAGCAGGTGGACGCCCCAGTGGTCGAGCGACGTTACCGGGTGCGGCTCGCGGAAGCGGCGCACGGGCTTGTAGCGGGCCGCGACGCGCGGATAGCGCTCCTGCAGCGCCGCGAGCTCGAGCGGGCGCATCACGACCCAGTCGGGATGCAGGAGCGCGACCAGCTGCTGCAGGGTCGGGAGCGGCCCCGCGTCCTTGAAAGCGTCGACGACGCGCGCCGATGTGAGCCCCGGGTAGTCGTAGAGCTCCCCGTTCGTGTAATAGCCGACGTAGCCCGCGGACTCCGAGGCCAGCGACTGCCCGGGCTTGACGACGCGGCCGAGGTACTGACCCATCGGCTGGCGGATCTGGCTCTCGATCCTCTGCGTGCGCTGATCGAGCGGAAGCATGAACGGAAGCTGGATCACGTACAGGAGAGCGAGCGCGCACGCGCCCGCGATCGCGGCACGCGGCACCGGCTTCGTGACCCGGTCGAGCCCGGCCGCGGCGAGGAGGAAGATCAGCGCCAGCGGCGGAGCGCTGTACCACTCGACGTAGCCGAAGCCGAGGACGACGAGCTTGTAGAAGACGTAGAGGGCGACGGTGACGATCGCCGGACGCCACGAGGCCCGCTTCCAGGTCGACGCCGCGCCGGCGATCGCGAGCAGCCCGACGCTGAACGCGACCGCCTTGATCAGCGCGATCGGGAACGGCGTCTGTTGGACGAAGATGCGCTCGAAGAACGGTGCCAGCAGCGTCCAGTCGTGGCTGTGGAGCTTGATCTGGTCCCACGAGAAGCTGATCCAGTCCCAGGGCTGCGTGAACGACGGAAACGTCGGCGCGAACACCTGCGACTTGGCGATGATCGTGTTCGGGATCGGCGAGCCGTAGTAGGCGGTGGTGAAGATCACCCACGGCGCGAGGATCGCGAGCGAGATCAGGCCCGCGTTCAGCGCCCGTCTTCGATCCCTGATCAGCAGGTAGGCGTACGCGGGCGCGACCCAGAGCACGAAGTCGGGTCTCGCGAGCAGCGCCAGACCAAGCGCGATCCCGCTGCGCGTGTAGTCGCCGCGCATCACGTAGTAGACGCCGCCGAGCAGCACGGCGACGGCGATCTGGGTCTCCATCCCGGCGACCCCGAACAGGATCTGGTTCATGTCGAGCGCCAGGTAGGCGAGCGCGAACCCGGTCGGCCACGGCCCGAGCTCGAGCTCTTCCGCGATCCGGTACGCGAAGTAGACGGTGAGCACGAACGCGGCGAGCGAGACGAGCCGGATCAGCAGCAGGCCTCCACCGTCGGCGACGAGCTCGCCCGGGAGCGGGACGAGGACCGACAGCACCGATGTGAACCCCTGAACGTGGTGCGGCTCGCCGAGGTGGGCGATCAACCCGACGCCGGCGGCGACGTTCTTGTCGTGCTTGAGCGTGATCAGCGCGTCGTCGAGGCGGCGGTCGGTGACCGCCCAGGTGACGATCCGCGCCGCGAGCCCGATCACCGCGGCGCCGACGAACAGCGGGTTCTCCCGCGCCCATGCGATCGCCCTACCACTCATAACGCGGTGGCGGACACTATCCGCGGCTACGGCCATGCGGCGATTTCCAGTTTCCGGTGGCTAGAAGGAGAGCGGGACGTAGTCGCCCGGGAAACCCGACGGACCGAAGAACCAGCTCTCGATCGCGAAGCGGGGATTGGGCATGCCCGGATCGGTTCCCGTCTGGTGCAGGAAGAGATCGTCGAAGAGCATCACGTCGCCGGGCTCGTAGATCGGCCTCACGATCCCGGCCTCGCCGGCGGCCTCCTCGGCGACCGCGGGCGAGACGGCCCAGTCGAGGATCGCTCCCTCGGTCCCGGTCGGGACGAGGTGATCGATCCGGCGCGGGACGATGTCGAGGCCCGGCGCCACATCGCCGCAGTGCGAGAGCGCGACCCAGACGTTGAGCGCGCGCACGTCGCCGAGGAAGGCGCCATCCTGGTGCCACCCGCCGGCGACCTTGGGGTCCGCCTTGCGCAGGGTGCACTTCTGAAGCGAGAGCGCGGGCGGCTCGCCGAGGTAGCCGTCGATCACGCGCCGCAGCCCCACACGCTCGAAGGTGTCGAGCATCTCGAACATCAGCTTCGGCGAGTCGGCGGCGAGGACCCCGCCGGCCTCCTCGACCCAGGGCCGCTCGGTGAGCCCGGGGAAAGGCGGGTCGGGGTGGAACTCCTCGTAGTAGCCGTCGGTCTCGGGGCTGCCGTCCGGGTGCTCGGCGCGGGCGGCAAACGAGCGCTCGATCTCGTCCGCGAAGCCGAGCGCGGCATCGGGCTCGACGAGCCCGCGGATGAGGACGAAGCCGTCGCGCATCATCCCGGCGCGGACGATCTCCGGCGTCAGCCGGTCGGGGGTGATCTGGGGAAGCTCCGAGTTGCTCGGCAGCCCGGCGGTGTCCGGGGTCGGATCGCTGGGACTGCCGTCGGCGTCGTCGAGGAGCCGGGCGCCGAGCGCGTGGCGAAGGCGGAGGATGCGGCGCTCACGGTCGGAGTCGCGGCTCTCCCGGTTCGCCCGCGTGAGCTCGTCGATCTCCTCCGAAAGCTCGGCGGAGCTCGCCGTCGGGGCGCCCTCGGCGACGGCCGCGCCGTTGCCCGATCCCTTGCGCGAGCGGAAGATCACGGCGTCTTGGTTTTGGGCCGGAAGAGCCTCAAGTCGGCGCCAAAGGTACCAGGCGCTATGTTCACGTCGACCGCTGCCCCAGACCGTGTCCCCTGACCCAAAATCCCCGCGCGAGATCCGCGCCGCCACTCCCGGCCCCGGGGCCGAGGAGCTCCGCACGGCCTATCTCGAGCTGCTGAAGCTGTGCCTCTGCGACCTCGCCGGCGTGCAGACGAAGTCGGTTCTGATGCGCCTCGAGGGCGGGGTCGTAGCGCGCGAGACGACCGAGGAGGATATGCAGCTGCGCGCGGTCGGAAAGCACTGGCCCCTGCACGGGATGTCGATGGCCGGGCTGAAGCGGCTCGACGACCTCCAGCACTGCGTCGAGTCCGTCGTCGCCGACGGGGTCGAGGGCGACGTGATCGAGGCCGGGGTGTGGCGCGGCGGCGCCTCGGCGCTGATGCGCGCGACGCTCGACTCGCTCGGCGACGAGCGGCTCGTCTGGCTCGCGGACTCGTTCCAGGGCTTCCCGAGGCCCGACGCCGAGCGGCTCGCGAGCGAGCGCGGGCTCGACCTCAGCGGGCTCGACTTCCTCGCCGCCTCGCTCGACGAGGTCCAGGCAAACCTCAACCGGCTCGGCCTCGACCGCGGCGTCCGCTGGGTCCCGGGGTTCTTCGAGGAGACGATGCCGGGCCTGCGCGGCCGCGGGTGGGCGATCGTCCGCCTCGACGGCGACACCTACGACTCCACACGCGCCGCGATCGATGCCCTGTACCCGACGCTGTCGGCGGGCGGCTACCTGATCGTCGACGACTACCAACTCGTCCCCGAGTGCCGGCGCGCGGTCGACGAGTACCGCACCGAGCACGGAATCGACGAGCCGATCGAGATCGTCGACTGGGTGTGCGTGCGGTGGCGGCGCGGGTCAGAGCCCGAGGCCGCGACCGATGCTGCCGAGCCGAGCCTGCCCGAGGCCTCGCCCGAGGCGGTCGAGCGCGGCCCGACACGGCCGGTGCCGAGCGAGCGCGAGCTCGAGCTCCAGGCCCAGCTCGCGGTTCTGCACGAGCGCGTGACGACGAGCGACTCCGAGGCCCCGACCGAGCGCGAGCTGGAGCTCGAGCGCGAGGTCGCGGTGCTGACCGACCGCCTCCGCCACGCCGAGCTCGACATGGCGATGCTGCGCGACGCCCGCGCCGGCGACCGCGACTGACGCGCCCGGGCTCCCGGCTCAGAACGCGATCGGCACGTAGTCCCCGGGGAAGCCGGAAGGCCCGAAGAACCAGCTCTCGATCGCGTAGCGCGTGCCGGTCATCCGGTCCTCGACGCCGCTTGTGTGCAGCATCAGGTGGTCGAAGAACAGCGCGTCGCCCGGCTCGAACACCGGGCTCACGATCCCGTTCTCCCCCGCGGCCTCCTCGACGAGCCCGCGGCCGACCGACCAGTCGTAGGCCGCGCCCTCGGTCCCGGTGGGGACGACGTGCTCGAGCCTGCGCGGGACGATGTCGAGCCCCGGCGCGTCCTCGCCACAGTCGGACAGCGCCAGCCACAGGTTGAGCGCCCGGACGTCGCCCATGAAGGCGCCGTCCTGGTGCCAGATCACCTCGGTGTCGGGGGTCGCGCGGCGGAGGGTGCTCTTGTTGACCGAGATCGCGGCGCGCTCGCCGAGGTAGCCGGCGATCACCTGGCGTAGGCCAGCCCGCTCGCACATGTCGAGAAGGTCGAACATCACCCGCGGCGAGTCGGCTGCCCAGACGCCGCCGGCGTTTGAAACCCACTGGCGCTCGACGAGCGTGTACGGCGGGTCGGGCACGAACTCCTCGTAGTATCCCTCGCGCGCTTGGCGGCCGGCGGACTCGGCGTCGCGCGCGTCGAACACGCGCTGGAGCTCGCCGGCGAGCGCCCGCGCCTCGTCGCGGTCGACGAGCCCGCGGACCAGCAGGCACCCGTCGCGAAGGATCCCGGCGCGAATCAGCTCCGGGGTCAGCTCCTCGGGGGAGACGTCCGGGAGGCCCGAGCCCGGGTCCGGGAGCGCGTTGGAGGGGTCGGGCTGGGGCGGCTTCGCGCGGCCCTCGTCGACGAGCTGGGCGCCGACGGCGTGGCGCAGCCGCATCAGCCGCCGCTCTGCAGCGGGGTCGTGGCGGTCGCGGTCGGCCTCGGTGAGGGCACCGATCTCCTCGTCGAGCGACGCGACGCTGCGGCCCTCGATCGGCTCCGGGGCCTCGGCGACGGCCGCGTCCGGCGCGGCGTGCTTGCGCGAGCGGAAGATCATCGCCGCGGGCTCAGAACGCCATCGGCGCGTAGTTTTCGGGGAACCCCGAGGGACCGAAGAACCAGCTCTCGACCGCGTACCGGGGCTTAGTCATCGCTGTGTCCGACGCCGTCTTGTGCAGGAAGAGGTCGTCGAACAGCATCACGTCGCCGGGCTCGAACAGCGGCCGCACGACGCCGCGCTCGCCGGCCTCCTCGGCGACGACGTTCGGGGACACCGCGAGCTCGTGGAGGGCGCCGTGCGTCCCGAGGGGAACGAGGTGATCGATGCGGCGCGGGACGATGTCGAGGCCGGGCGCGTCCTCGCCGCAGTCGGAGAGCGAGAGCCAGACGTTGAGCGTGCGCACGTCGCGCATGAACGCCCCGTCCTGGTGCCACTCCCCCGCGACCTCGGGCTCGGCCTTGCGCAGCGTGCACTTCTGGAGCGAGAGCGCCGGCTGCTCGCCGAGGTAGTCGCCGATCACGCGCCGGAGCCCCGAGCGCTCGAACATCTCGAGCATCTCGAACATCAGCCGCGGCGAGTCGGCGGCCATCACGCCGCCGGTCATCCCGACCCAGGTCCGCTCGTCGGTCATCGCCGGGAACGGAGGGTCGGGCACGAACGGCTCGTAGTAGCCGTCGGTCTCGGGGCCGCCGTCCGGGTGCTGCTCGCGTGCGGCCACCGAGGCGTCGATCTGGTGCGCGAACGCCTCGGCGCTGTCGCGGTCGACGAGCCCGCGGACGAGCAGAAAACCGTCGCGAAGCACGCCCGCGCGCAAAAGCTCGGCGCTGAGCTCGCCGGGTCCGACCTCGGCCAGCCGCGAGCCGTTCGGCAGCGCAGCCGCATCGGAGGCGGCGTACTCCGGACCCTCGTCGGGCTCGCGAAGCATTTGGCATCCGAGCGTGTGGCGGAGCCGCATGATCCGCCGCTCTCGCTCGCGATCCGGCTGCTCGCGGTTCTCGGCGCAGAGCCGATCGATTTCCTCGCTCAACTCGGCGGCGTCCGGTACCGCGGTCGAGCGCCTTGGCCACCTCAACGTGTGATCACCTCAGCTGCGAAAAATGGACCGCGGGAACGCTACCAGCAGCCCCGTCAACCCTCGCTCACGCGCGCGGGCGCTCCGACCGCGGTCACGTCCGGCGGAACGTCGTCGACAACGACGGCGTTGGCGCCGACCCGCGCCCCGGCGCCGATCCGAACGGGGCCGATCACCTTCGCCCCGGTGCCGATGTGGACGTTCTGCTCGATCTTCGGCCCGTCGGTGTTCCCTGCCTGCAGCCCGACGGTGACGAACGGGGCGATCACCACGCCGGGCCCGATCTCGGTGATCCCGTCGACCACGATCTGTCCGTGGACGATGTAGACGCCGGGCTCGACGACGGTCCAGTCGCCGATCGAGACCTGGGCGATCGCGATCGCGAGCCGGTGGGCGATCCGCGGCAGGATCGGGATCCCGAGAGCCTGCATCCGGGCCTTCAGCCGGTACAGCATGTGGGCGAGGAACGCGTCGCTCACCCACATCAGCCGAAGCGCCTGGATCATGGCGTCCGCCTTGGAGCTGAACTCGGCGCGCTCGCCCCGGTACGACGCGGTCACGCGCGTGTCCTCGAGCAGCGCGGTGCGGAAGCGGGGATGGCGCGAGCGGATGTCGCGCGTCAGCGGGCGGCGGTCGACGTTGTCGAGCGCCTTGACCTTGTCGAGCGCTTTCATCGCGGCGCGGACGCTACCGGCTGCGTGCCCCGTTCGGCGGGATGCATACACTTGCGGCTTGGAGGAAGTTCGTCTGCCCCCCAGAGGTTCCTTTTGATCGAGGGAAGTGCCGCCGACGCGTTCGCGTACTCGCTGTCGAATTTCGCGGAGATCCTGTTCCCGTGCATCGAGGCCGTCGACCCGAGCTCGGTGCTCGAGATCGGCGCGTTCAAGGGCACGACGACACGCGACCTGCTCGAGTGGGCACAGGAGCGCGAGAGCGACACCGAGATCATTGCGATGGAGCCGTCGCCGCGCGACGACTTCCTCGAGCTTGTCGCCGAGCGGCCCGAGCTGAAGGTCGTCGAGGAGCTCAGCCTCGAGGCGCTTCTCCAGCTCCCGATCCCCGACGTGATCCTGCTTGACGGCGATCACAACTACTACACGCTGTCGCGCGAGCTGGCGCTGATCTGGGACCGCTCCCCGGCCGAGAGGCTGCCCCTGCTCGTCATGCACGACGTCGGCTGGCCGCTCGCGCGCCGTGACCAGTACGCGGCGCCCGACCGGATCCCCGAGGAGCACCGCCATCCCTACGCCCACGCCGTCGGCCTCGCCCCCGGCGAGCCGGGGACGGTCCACGGCGGGCTTCGCTTCCAGTGGGTCGCGGAGCGCGAGGGCGGGCCGCGCAACGGCGTCCTGACTGCGATCGAGGACTTCGTGGGCGAGCACGAGGGCCTGCAGCTCGCGACCGTTCCGGCGTTCTTCGGGATGGGCGTGGTCTGGCACCGCGATGCCTCGTGGGCGGATCAGGTCGCCTCGATCGTCGCCCCGTACGACCGCAACCCGCTGCTCGCAAGGCTTGAGCAGAACCGCATCGCGCACCTGATCGCCCGGCTCGACGTCGACCTCGAGCTCGACGAGGAGCGGGAGCTGAGCCGCAAGCAGGGCCTGCTGCTGGAGACGATCTCGAACTCGCCCGCGTTCGCAGTCGCCGAGCGGCTGTCGTCGCTGCGGCGCCGCGGGCAGCCGGCGTTCTCGCGCGTCGAGATCGAAAACCTGCTGGAACAGAACGGGGCGTCCTGAGCACCTCCAGCGGCGGGCCGTCGGCGCCTGCCGTGCGCTCGATTCAGGCTGGGCGGTCAGTACCCGACGTTGTCGCTCCGCCTCCGCGCCATCCCCGCTTTCCGCTCGTCGACGGGCTGCGCGCGATCGCGGTTATCAGCGTCCTGATCGTCCACGTTCAGGGGGCGGCGGGGTTCGCGGCGGGATCGGTCCCGGGCAGGCTGCTCACCCATCTCGACATCGGGGTGACGATCTTCTTCCTGATCTCCGGCTTCCTGCTGTACCGCCCGTTCATCGCCCAGCGGGCCGGGGGCGCCGCGCCGCCGGCGACGCCCGATTACGCGAAGCGCCGCGTGCTTCGGATCTACCCCGCGTTCTGGCTCGTGCTGAGCCTGATGGTGATCGTCCCGTGGCTGCCCGGGATCATCGACGGCGTGTGGTGGAAGCAGTACCTGCTGCTCCAATCCCCGCCGGTGCTTCCGCAGACCTGGAGCCTTTCGGTGGAGATGAGCTTCTACATCCTGCTGCCGATGTACGCGTTCGCGGCGGCCCTGCTGGCGAAGGGGCGCCCGACCCGAGTCTGGATGCGGGCCGAGCTCGGCCTGCTCGCCGCGCTGTCCACGGCCTCGGTCCTCCACCACGTCGCCTTCGGCACGCCCGCACCGGGCTCCCTGTGGGGGAACTCGACGATCGGGTACGTGTTCTGGTTCGCGCTCGGGATGGGCCTCGCGATCCTCTCGGTCGGGCTCGGTGCAGCGGAGCGGAAGCCCGCGCTCGTCCGCCTGATCATCGCCCGGCCGCTGGTCCCATGGGTCGCGGCGATCGCGGTGTACGTCGTGCTCGCGTTCGCGTTACCACCGTCGGCATTCTTCGCGACGACTGGGCAGTTCCTGCTCGCCCATCTCCTGTTCGGCGTCGTCGCGCTGCTCCTCCTCGCCCCCGCGGTGTTCGGCGGCGATGCGGGCGGCCTTCCCCGCCGGTTGCTCGCACACCCGACGGTCGCCTGGCTGGGCCTGATCTCGTACGGAATCTTCCTCTGGCACATGCCGACCGTCCTCTACCTGAGCACCAGGCTGCATCAAGGCTTCGCAGCCTTCCTCCTTGCCACGCTGGCGATCTCGATCGCGTGCGCGACGATCAGCTACTACCTCGTCGAGCGACCCCTGCTTCGACTGAAGTACAGGCGCTTGAGCGCTTCCTGGCGCGAGCGCCAAACCGCCGCTCCCGCAGGGTAGGCGCGCTACCCGCGGCGGCCCCTCAGCCTGCGTCCCAGCCAGCGTAGCGGCGCGGTCAGCTTCCAGCTGCTGCTGTTGACGACGAGGTCACGTTCGCGCCACAGCTTCTCGACCGTCGCGTCGCGCAGCAGCTCGGTCGCGTTCGCGAGCATCCTCGCGGCGTCGGCCTCGGCCTCGGCGCGGCGCGCGCGCTGCTCCCAGTCACCGGCCGCGTAGCCGACCCCGGGCATGCGCCCGTTCCACTTCTCGGCAACCTTCACGTGCGCCTCGATCCACCCGTCGAGGTCGCCGATCAGGTCGAGTGAGTGGTGGTGGATCACCCGCATGTCCTGGGTCACGACCTTCTTGCCGGCGGCGCGGGCCTGGAGGCAGATGTCGAAGTCGTAGCCGTGGAACTGGCCGAGGCTCTCATCGAAGCGCAGGTTCTCGAGCGCCCACGGGGTCATCGCGATCACGTAGCCGTCGATCGTGTCGACCTCGCCAGTGCGTCCGTAGACCGGCAGCTCGTCGCGCTCCCAGGTCGGGCCGTTGATCACTCCCCCGCCCTGCTCGCTGTAGCGGTGTGCGAACGAGGCCCAGGTCACCGAGCCCTCCCACCAGGCGATGCTGCGTACGCCGATCGCGCCGGCGCAGCCGACGATTGCGACATCGGGGTCCGCCAGCGAGCGGCGCAGCCGATCGCAGAAGTCGGCGTCGACGATCTCCGAGTCCTGATGCAGCAGCACAAGCGCCTCGAGGTCGTCGAGCTTCCGGGCCTGGTCGATGATCATGTTGTAGTTCTGGAAGATCGACCCCGTGAGGTTGAAGTCGCGGAACGTGTTCTCGGGGTTGTTGAGGCCGACGCTCGCGTGCGCGAAGACCTTCGAGTCCGGCTCCGCGGCGAGCCGGATTCCCGGCTCAGCGCAACGCTGATAGACGATCGAGTCGGTTATGGCGCATCCGAAGGCGATCATGGGGTGCTCCTAGATAGCAGGAATCGCGCGCGGCGATATCGTGCGCGACCAGTGCAGGCCCAGCGCGCATGAGCGCGGTTCGAGACCGCATCGCCGCGCCGATCCGCAGCGCGCTCGCCAACACGGAGCGGCGAAAGCGGGCGATCGTCGCGCTCGCGGCGGCCCCGCTGGCGCTCGTCTTCGGCGCCGGCGCGGGCTTCGGAGCGCTCGCGAACGCGGGCTCTTGGAGCGCCCTCGTCATCGTCGCCGTGCTCGCGGCCGTGCTCGCGGTCGCGCTCGCGGCGGCCCGCGCGCTGCTCGCGGCGGCGCAGTCGATCCGCCGCCGCCAAACGGAGGCGTGGATCCCGGAGAAGCTGCGCCCGCTGCGCGTGGCGGTCTCCACCGAGGCCCCCATGCGCGTCAACATCGTCCACCCCTCGATCGACGTCAAGCACTTCTTCGGCGGCTTCATCGCGGTCTTCAACCTCGCGCGCCGCCTCGTCGAGCGCGGCCACCGGGTGCGGATGATCGCGCTCGAGCACTCGGCGCTTCCCTCCGACTGGCGCCGGCGGATTGCCGGCTACGAGGGCCTCGCGGGTGTGCTCGACCGGATCGAGGTCAGCTTCGCCGCGGCGCGGGAGCCACTCGAGATCAGCCCGTCCGACGGCCTGATCGCGACCCACTGGACCGCGGCCCACGTCGCCCACGGCGCCGCGACCGAGCTCGCCGACCGCCGCTTCCTCTACCTGATCCAGGAGTACGAGCCGTTCATCTTTCCGATGGGGAGCGCCGCGGCGCTCGCGCGGCAGAGCTACGAGCTCCCGCACACGGCCCTGTTCTCGACCGAGCTCCTGCGGGAGTACTTCGCCGCGCACCGAATCGGCGTCTTCGCCGGCGGCGAGGACGCGGGGCTGCGAGCCTCGCTGAGCTTCGACAACGCGATCACACCTGTCGGGCCGGTGAGCGCCGGCGATTTGCGCCGCGACGGCCCCCCACGGCTGCTGTTCTACGCACGCCCCGAGCAGCATGCGATGCGGAACCTGTTCGAGATCGGCGTCCTTGCGCTCGACGACGCGGCCGCCGCGGGCCACCTCGACGGCTGGGAGCTCGCGGGCATCGGCAGCGTCGAGCCGGGAGCACGGCGGATGCGGCTGGCACGATCGGGTGCGTCGGTGAAGATGATCCCGCGCCGCTCGCAGGGCGACTATGCCTCGCTTCTGCGCTCGTTCGACCTCGGCCTGGCGCTCATGTACACGCCGCACCCGAGCCTCGTCCCGATCGAGATGGCGTTCGCGGGGATGACGACGGTGACGAACACCTTTGAGAACAAGGACGAGCGCGCGCTGGCCGCGATCTCGACCAATCTGATCGCCGCCGAGCCCAGCGTCGAGGGAGTCTCGGCCGCGATCGCCGCGGCCACGGCGCGCAGCGCGGAGCTCGACCGGCGCGCCGCGGGGTCGCGGATAAGCTGGCCCGTGCGCTGGGACGACGCCCTCGACGAGGGGCGGATGGGAGAAATCGAGCACCTGCTCGCGCTCCGATAGCCCCGGGGCAGGGTTACGATGAATCGCGATGGGGATTGCCGGTCCGACAGCCGCGGAGCGCGAGTTGGCCGAGCTGAGGGCGACCGTCGCCGAGCTGCGGGCGACCCTGGCCGAGCTGCGCGCCGAGAACGAGCGGCTGCAGAGCCGGCACCGCCACGAGCTCGAGCGCCAGCGCGAGGACCTGAACCGTGAGCTGATGCGGAAGGCGTTCAAGATCGCCGAGCTCGAGCAGGGTGACGGCCCGGTGCTCTCGGTCTCCGCGCGCACCGCGCTCGAGTACGAGGAGACCCTGAGCTGGCGCGTGACGAAGCCGCTGCGCGCGCTCGGCAGGCGCATGAGGCGCGTCTGAGCCCGCCCGCCGCAAGCGAGATCCTCCGCGCCGGCCGCCGTCCCCCGTACATCGCGGCCGACGCCGTCGTCGAGGGCGAGATGCGGAGCGCGATCGAGGCTCTGCGGGAGAAGCCGCTGATCTCGGTCGCGATGCCGACCTACAACACCCCGCCGCGCTACCTGCGCGAGGCGATCGAGTCGGTTCGCCGCCAGCACTATCCCGCGTGGGAGCTGTGCATCGTCGACGACGGCTCGACGAACGCCGCGACGCGCCGGATCGTCGAGCGCTATGCGAAGCACGACGCCCGGATCCGCGCCGAGTGGCGGCCGGAGAACGCCGGCATCTCGTCGGCGACCAACGCCGCGCTTGCGCTCTGCGAGGGCGAAGTCGTGGCATTTCTCGACCACGACGACGTGCTCACGCCCGACGCCCTAGTCCGTGTCGCCGAGGTGCTGTGGGGGCGCGACGTCGACATGGTCTACTCGGACCAGGACAAGATCACCCCCGTGGGTGTCCGCGCCGACCCGTTCTGGAAGCCCGAGTGGTCGCCGACGTACGCGCTCGGGGCGATGTACATCGGGCACCTGCTCGCGGTGCGGCGATCGCTCGCCGTCCAGGTCGGCGGCTTCGATACCGCGTTCGACACGATCCAGGACTTCGAGTTCATGCTCCGAGTCTCGGAGCGAGCCAGGGGGATCCGCCACGTGCCGCGGATCCTCTACCACTGGCGTGCGGTCCCCGAGAGCATCGCATCGGACCCGGGCGCAAAGCCCGGCGTCGAGGAGCTCCAGACGCGCGCCGTCAACGAGCACCTGCGGCGACGGGGCGTGGCCGCGCGGGCCGTCTCCCACCCGTCGATCCCGCACCGGACCGTGCTCGTCGGTGAGCCCGACGGCCCGGCGACGCGCGTCAGCGTCGTCGTCGCGGCGAGCGGACGCCCGCGCCACCTTTCCCGCTGCCTCGACGCGCTGCTCGAGCGAACCGAGTACCCGAGCTACGAGGTGATCGTCGTCGACGGGCCGTGGGCGGGAGCGACCGAGATCCCCGCGTCGGTGCGCTCGGTGACCGACGATGCCTCGACCTTCAAACCCGCTCGCGCGCGCAACCTCGGCGCCCGCGAGGCCGGCGGCGAGGGTCCTCATCTTCCTCGGTGATGCGACCGAGATCGTCCGCTCCGACTGGATCGAGCGGCTGCTCGTGCACGCCCGCCTGCCCGGGGTCGAGGTTGTCGGCTCGGTGCTGACGAGCCCGGCTGGCGCGGTCGAGGAGGCGGGCGTCGCGATCGGGATGCGCGACCCGGCGTTGCCGGTGATGCGCGGGTTTCGGCCCGCGCCGACGGCTACACGGGTCGCTGCCGTGCGCGCGCGAGGTCTCCGCGGTCAGCGCCGAGTGCATGCTCCTCGAGCGCGACCGCTTCCTCGCCGCGGGCGGGTTCAACGAGGCCTACCAGCGTCAGTTCGAGGACTACGACCTCTGCCAGCGTCTGCGCACGGACGGCGCCGGCGTCGTCTGCGTCCCAGACGCGGGGACGATCAGCCATGAGGCCGACTCCGACCGCGAGCAGGCGTTCGACGTCGTCGACCGGGCGCTGTTCGTCGACCTCTGGTACGAGGAGCTGCGCGGCGGCGACCCGTTCTACAACGAGAACTTCTCCCAGCGGCGCGCCGACTATTCGCTCGAGGAGGACAGCTTCCTCCCCACGCCGCTCGTCTCTACCTGGTCGGGCGAGGAGCAGGGGGAGGGATGAGGGTCCTGTTCATCCACTTCGGCCCGTTCGATGTCAACAGCGTCATCCAGGCGTTCCACTTCGGCGCGCATATGACCGAGATCGGCGTCGAGGTGACGCTGTGCGGGCGCGGCGATGTGAGTCGGATCTCGGTCGTCGGCGAGCCGCCGTTCGAGTGCGTCAACTACGAGGACCTCCGGGGCAAGGTTCGCGAGATGAAGCAGAGCGACGAAGAGACGATCGTGTGCGGGTGGACGCCCCGCGAGCGCGTCCGCAAGGCGACGCTGGGCGCGGCGGGTCAGCTCGACGCCCCCTACACCGTGCACCTCGAGGACAACGAGGCCTACCTGCTCGCCTCGGCGATCGACATCCCATACGACACGATCGTCCGGCTGCCGGAGGACGAGCAGGACGAGCTCACGACCGAGGATCTGATCCACGCCACAAGGTGGCGCGAGCTGCTCAGCGGCGCCGCCGGTCTGACGATGATCACCGAGGAGCTCAACGAGTTCAACTTCGGCGGCGTACCGCACCACATCGCGCGGCCCGGGATCGACAGCGCGCGCTTCCACCCCGGTGCCGAGCCCCCGGTCTCGCGCGCCGCGCTCGGGCTCACCGACGACGACTTCGTGCTCGTATACCACGGCACCGCCCACTATGCGAACAGCCACGAGATGCTCAGCCTCTACCTCGCGGTCAAGCTGCTGCAGCGTCGCGGCCGTCGCGTCAAGCTCGTGCGTCTCGGCGAGACCGAGTTCGCTGGACCCGACACACGCGTGTTCCAGGCGCTGATGGATGGGGTCATCGAGCTCGGCTCGGTCGCCGTGGCGGGAGGTCGCCGGATACCTCGCCCTCGCTGACGCCTACGTGCAGCCGGGCGCGCCCGACGACTTCAACCGCTATCGCCTGCCCTCGAAGCTGCCGGAGTTCCTCGGCATGGGCCGGCCCGTCGTGCTCCCGCGCTGCAATATCGGCAACGACCTCGTCGACGGCGTGGACGCGCTCCTGCTCGAGCAGGGGACCGCGCTCGAGATCGTCGACCGAGTCGAGCAGCTGATCGACAACCCCACGCTTCGCCGCCGCCTCGGGACCGCGGCGCGGGAGTTCGCCCTCCACAACCTCAACTGGCACGATAACTCCGTGGCGCTCGCCGACTTCTACAGCGGCCTGATTGCCGCGCACCGCCGGCGCGCCGTCGCCGCATGAGCTCACGGGCGCGCGGGGCGGCGCGCAGGTTTCGCGACGCCGCCCGGCGGCGGCCCGCCGGCCAGCTCGCGGCGGGGCCGCACGGCCGCGCTGGCGCGAACGCCTCGGCGCGCGCCGTCCCCGACGAGCGGATGTGGGAGGTCGAGGAGCGCTACCGGGGGCGGTTCACGCTCGAGCCGCTCTCCTACGGGACGGTCCGCGACTGGACCGACAGCGTCGAGCGAATCCCGGGCGTCGCCTCGGCGAGCTTCGACATGAAGAACCTGCAGCGCTGCTGGATGGTCAAGGCGGTGCTCGGCAACGTCGAACCCGGCGGTCGGCTGGTCGAGATCGGCGCCGGGGAGCCGATCGTGGCCGGCCTGCTCTCGCGCCTCGGCTACGAGGTCACCGTCGTCGACCCCTACGACGGAAGCGGCAACGGCCCGCGCGAGTACGAGGCGTTCCGTGAGACGTACCCGGACCTCGACTTCGTCCGCGACCGCTTTCCACCTGCCGACGGGGTCGAGCCGGGACTCGGGGCCGTGTACTCGATCTCGGTCCTCGAGCACATACCCGCCGAGGTGCTCGGCGACGTGATGCGCGCGGCGCGGCGGCTGATCGACCCGCAGCGGGGCCGCTCGATCCACGCGATCGACCATGTCGCCGCCGGGTGGAGCGCCGACGAGCACCTCGAGCGACTCGAAGCGATCGTCGACGGCGCCGGGCTTGAGCGCTCGCAGCTTCGCGAGACGCTCGCTGGCCTCGACCGCGATCCCGACACCTACTTCGTCTCCGCCGAAGCGCACGACCGCTGGCGTGGCGCGATCCCCTACGACGAGTATCCGATGCGCAGGATCGCCTCGGTGCAGCTGTTCGCGGGCGCCTGAGCCGGCGGGGCGGGCGAAGCCCCCTCGACTACAGCGACTCGGCGATCCGTGGCGCCTCGCGACGGAACGCCCACACCGCGGCGACGCAGATGACGACGAAGACGACGACCGAGACGAGCAGCCGCAGCGCGCCCCCGGACGCGGTCGCGGCGCCGGGCGCGCTCGGGTCGATGATCCACGCCCGCGCCTGCTCGAACAGCGGCGCCAGCGGGTTGAACAGCAGCAGGTTCTTGAACCCCGGCGGCACGAACTCGATCGTGTACAGGATCGGAGTCCCGTAGAAGAGCACCGTCGCGACCACCGACCAGATGATCGAGACGTCGCGAAAGCGCACGTAGAGCGCCGACAGCAGCATCGCGAACGCCGACGTGATCATCACCAGCGGGATCAGGATCGCGGGGAACAGCAGCCAGCTCGCCATCGGGTCGACGCCGTAGGCGAGGATGAACGCGAACACCGCGATCAGGTTCACGGCGAGGTTCATCCCCGCCGTGAGCACGATCGCCAGCGGGATCACGAGCCGAGGGAACTGCGTCTTTCGCACGATCCCCTCCTGCGCGACGACCGACTCGACCGCCGCGCCCGTCGCCTCCTGGAAGAACGTGAACAGGACGATGTTGAGCAGGAGCAGGACCGGATAGTCGGGAACCTGGCTGCCGAGCCGGAAGATCCGCGTGAACACGAACAGCAGCACCGCGAACAGCATCAACGGCCGCACGAGCGACCACAGGTAGCCGAGCACGGTGCCGAAATAGGTCTTCTTGAAGTTCGTCACGGCGACCAGCCACAGCAGGTCGAAGAAGCGCCGCCACCCGCCGCCGAGGGCGGAGGGACCGCGGACGGGGCGCAGCTCCACCATCGTCGTCGCCGGCTCGACGGTGCTCATTCGCCCGGCCCCTCGATCCGGGTCGCCTCGAAGTCGCTCTTCAGCGCCACCAGCCCCGTCACGCCCGGGTCGCCGTAGACGACGAAGTCGAGGACGTGGGGCGAGAACAGGACGAGGTTCGTGTAGCTGTGGTCGCGGTGCACCCAGCAGCGGATGAAGTAGCGCGCCGCGAGCAGCTCATTGTCGATCCGCGCCGTGACGCGGACGCGCTCGCCGGGACGGAGGCGGTCGTCGGGCCACTGCTCCTCGTCGAGGGCGACGCCGAACCCGAACACGTCGACGCCGTCGGCGTTCGTGATCATGAACCCGAACGTCGGCCGCGAGATCTCCCGCGTCGCCTCGAGTTCCGCAGTGAACCGGAGCGGCTGACCGTGCTCGATCGTCGCTATCCGGTCGCCGTCGGGACCCTCGAGCCAGGCGTCGGTGAGGCGCACGTCGGCGCTGCGCCCGAAGTCCTCGTCGCCCTCGTCCGGCGCGCGGGCGAAGTTCAGGCGCAGGTAGCGGCGCGCGACCTCGGCGGGGTCGCCGATCTTCTCGATCCGGCCGTGGTCGAGCAGCATCGCGCGGTCGCAGTAGTGCTCGACCGCCTGCATGTCGTGGGTGACGAGGACGAGCGTCCGGCCCGAGTCGCGCATCTCGTGGAAGACGTCGGCGCACTTCTGCTGGAACGCGGCGTCGCCGACCGCGAGCACCTCGTCGATCAGCAGGAGCTCGGCATCCGACTGGATCATCACCGAGAACGCGAGTCGAACGAGCATCCCAGAGGAGTAGTTCTTGAGCTTCATGTCAACGAACTCCTCGAGCTCGGCGAAGGCGAGCACGGCGCCCAGCCGCGCCCGGGCCTCCTGCCGCGTCAGCCCCATCATCACCCCGTTGAGGACGACGTTCTCCCGCGCCGTGAGGTCGGTGTTGAACCCGACGCCGAGCTCGATGAACGGCGCCGGCTGCCCGGTCATCCGGATCGTCCCGGAGTCGGCGCCGTAGATGCTCGCGAGGATCTTCAGCAGCGTGCTCTTGCCGGAGCCGTTGCGGCCGATGATCCCGAAGAACTCACCCTCGTGGATGTCGAACGGAGACGTCGCGCAGCGCGTGGAGCTCGCGCATCCCGGACCGCTGGGAGAGCGGGTGCAGCACCATCTCCTTCAGCGAGTCGACCCTCTGGGTCGGGAGCTGGAACGTCTTCTCGACCTCGCGGGCCTCGATCACGACGGGCCGCGACTCGATGTCACGGTGCGCGGCCGCGGCCGGCTTGCGGGCCACGTCGACCGCCATCAGCGCGTCCCTCCGCCGTCGAGCGCCGGGATGCTGGCGTCGGGGGCAAACAGCCGCGGCGGCCGCTTGCGCCCGAGCCCGACCAGCTCGACGAGCCAGCGCCAGACGATCCCCCGCGCAAGCAGCCGCTCCGACGACAGCGTCTCGCTGCGCCCGGCGAGCCGCCGGAGCGGCCGCAGCGCCAGCCACAGGAACGCGAGCGGCGAGCGCTCGCTGCGGACGAGCAGCTCGAGCGCCCGGCGCTTGCCGGCGCTGAGCCGACCCTCGCATCGCATCAGCGCGACCCGCGCCAGCACCTGGAGTCGGCAGTACTCGTAGAAATAGGACGTTCGCCGGCCGGCGACGAGCCGCCTCGCGCCGGTGATCCCGTGCTCGCGGAGAGCCGCCGCCCGCGCGCGGCGGTCGGTGGGTAGGACGTTGGCGCCGGCGTGACCGAGCGCAGCGCTCCCATGCTGGACGTAGTCGTAGAGCGGGCGGTCGACGTAGGCGACCTCGCCGAGCGAGAGCGCGACGATGCCCAGCCAGTGATCGTGGTACTGGGTCCCGAGCGTGTCCGGGAACGGCAGCGCGTAATCGAGCAGCTCGCGCCGGAACAGCGACGCCGCGCCGGTGATCGTGTTAGCGATCAGGAGCGAGGCGAGGTTGGTGTGGTTGTTGCGGCGTTTGCTCCAGTAGGTCTCGGCCACGACGTTGTCCTTCGCGTCGACGATCCGCGCGTCGCTGTAGGCGAGTTGAGCCGTCCCCGATGACAGTGACGCGCGCAGGGCCTCGAGCTTGTCGGGATGCCAGCGGTCATCTTGATCCGAGAGTGCGACGTAGCGCGCCTCCGCGGGCGCTAAACCAAGCGCGCGCTCGAAGTTGCGATAGAAGCCGAGCCGCCGCGACGAGCGCGAGACGACGAAGCGGGGATCGTCGCCGACTACATCGCCCATCGCCTCGAAGCGCTCGCGCGACGTGCAGTCGTCACTGATCACGCACGTCCACGGCGCCGCCGTCTGCCCTCGGATCGACTCGATCTGGCGCGCGAAGAGCTCGATCTCGGGCTCGAACGTCGCCATGCAGATCGCCACCGAGGCCTGATCGCCCCCGACCGCGCCCGCGACCGGCGCGCGGTCGAGCTCAACCCGGCCGAGCGCCGAGCGGCAGCGCGTCCCGTCGGCTAGCTCGGCCTCGAGCCGCAGCTCGCCGTCGCGGCCATCGCCGCCGTCATCGCCCGACACCGGGACGAAGGCCCAGAACCCACTCCGGTAGCTCGGCGAGGCTGGCGCGCGCTCAAAGACGTCGTTGCGCGGCATCCGTGCGGCGTCGAGCCTGACGGACGTCCCGGCCATCGACAGCCGCAGCCTGCGTACCGGCTTGCTGCCGTGGAAGCAGGCTCCGCTGACGAACACGACGTTGCCGCGTCCGACCGCGATCCGGCTCGGGAGCTCGGGGTGCATCTCGATGTGGAGGTCCGGATCCGATCCGCCGTCGGTTGACCGATCCGGGGTTCCGGGGTCAGGCGCGCTCACGGGCGCAGAATGTACGGCACTCGCCAGCATTGCTCCGGCCCGCTGACATTCCCCCGCATGCGTCGTCACACACCTGATAACCGTCTATCTTGGCGCCCGATGCGTGCCGCAGGCGAGCGCTGATGGCGCATACGCATAAGGGGGAGGATCGTCGAGGACCGAGGCGGCTGCTGCGCTGGCGGCCCGCCTCGAGCGATCACGTCGACGGCCTGCTCGCCGAGACCGACGCACGGATCGACGGCCTGCACCGCTCGATCGACGGCGTCGGCCGCGCGCTCGATGAGGTCCGCGCCGAGCTGGGAGGCCTGATCCGCCGCCTCGAGCGCACCCAGGCGCTCGTCGCGAGGACCTACGAGCGTCAAGAGGAGTGGCCCCAGCGGCTCGCGGCGCTCCGCGCCTCGCCCGGATACCCCGACGCGTTCGACGGCGAGCCGCTGGTCAGCGTCCGGATCCCGACCCTCGGCCGGCCCGAGCTGCTGTTCGACCGCGCGCTGGACTCGGTCCGCGCTCAGACGTACGAGCGCTGGGAGGCGCTGGTCGTCGGCGACGGGTGCGACGAGGCCACCACGCGGGACATCGAGGAGCGACTCTCGGCGCTCGGCGACTCGCGGATCAAGTTCTGGAACCTCCCCGTGCGGGGCCCCTATCCCGGCGGCAGCCACGACCGCTGGCACGTCGCGGGGGTGCCGCCCGGAAACGCGGCGATTGATGAGGCGCGCGGCGGCTGGATCGCGCCACTCGACGACGACGACGCCTTCGACGAGGACCACATCGAGGTGCTGCTGCGCGCGGCGCAGTGCGAGCGCGCCGAGCTCGTCTACGGGCGGATGCGGGTCGTCCTCGAGGACAGTGATGCGCGAACTGAGTTCGGGACCTGGCCACCGGCGTTCACCGAGTTCGGGCTCCAGGCGTGCCTCTACCACGGCGGGCTGAAGGACTTCCAGCAGGATGCGAACGCGTGGCTCGCAGACGAGCCCGCGGACTGGAACCTGGCGCGGAGGATGTGGGAGGCGGGCGTGCGCTTCAGCTTCCTCGACCGAATCGTCGGCACCTACTACGTTCCCGAAACGCACATGCACCGCGCCGCCTGGGAGCAGCGCGCGGCGGAGAAGCCGGCGGGGTGAGCTCGCCACCCGCTCCCGCGCGGTGGCCGTGGCTCGTCCTCGCCGCGGCGATGGTCGCCTCGGCGGCGCTGGTGCTCCGGGTCGGGAAAGACCTCCACTTCACCGGCGACGAGCTGTTCTACTTCGCGCGCCTCGTCGAGCGCGGGGGCGGGCTCGCCCACTACCACGCGCTTGGGCCCGGTTACCTGCTTGCGCCGCACAACGGGCATCTCCAGCTCGTCGGCCGGCTCGTCTACGAGGCGCTGTTCGCGCTCTTCGGGACCGCGTACGCCCCGTTCCGGATCGTCGAGGTCGCCTCGCTGCTTGCCTGCGTCGGGCTCTTCTACGAGCTCGCGCGGGCGAAGATCGGCCCCGTCGCGGCGCTCGTCCCGAGCGTGCTGCTGCTCTTCTTCGGCTTCGCGTGGGAGCCGATGCTGTGGCCGTTCGACATGCACACGCTGATTGCGCTTGCGGCGGGGCTCGGCGCCCTGCTCGCGCTCGAGCGCGATGGGCGCCGCGGCGACGCCCTCGCCTGCGCGCTGCTCGTGCTCTCGACCGCGACGATCGAGGTTGGAATCGCATTCAGCGTCGGGGTCGCGGTGTCGGTCCTGGCGCGCCCCGACCGCGCGCGGCGGCTGTGGATCTTCCTCGTGCCGCTGCTGCTCTACGCCGCGTGGTCGCTGTGGGCGACGCGGTTCGACCAGACCCAGCTCGTGTTCTCCGACGCGAGGCTGATCCCCGTGACGATCGTCAGGGCGCTCGGCGCGGTGCTGAGCTCGATTCTGGGGCTCAACGACCTCAGCGCGGCGACCCCGATTCAGCTCGTCGGCAGCCACCCCTGGGGGGTGCCGCTTGCCGCGCTCGCGCTTGCCGCGCTCGCGTTCAGGGTCTACCGAAGCCGCGTGCCAACCACGCTCTGGGTGATGATCGCGATCCTCGTCACCTATTGGTCGCTGCTCGCGCTCGGACAGCGCCCCGCGACGTCGTCGCGGTACGTGTTCGTGGGCGCCGTCGGGGTGCTGCTGATCGCCGCCGACGCCGTCAACGGGTGGCGGTTGCCGCGCGGCGGCGCGGCGCTCGCGGTCGCGCTCGCGCTCGCGTGGCTCGCGATCGCGATCCCTCCGAACATCGCCAAGCTCCACGACGGCCAGCGGCTCCTGCAGAGCGGCGAGGCGACCGCGAAGGCCGAGTACGGGATCCTCGATCTCGCCGGTACCCGGGCGCGGCCGGGATACAAGCCGTTCAAGGACCCGCGGGTGATCGAGGCAGGGGGCTCGCAGGTCCTCGGGCTGGCCGCGGGCCCCTACGACGAGGCCGCGCGGCGGATCGGCTCGCTCGGCTACTCCCCTGACGAGCTCGCGGGCGCTCCAGTCCCCGCCCCGGCGACCGCCGACGCGACCCTCGCCGGCGCGCTGCGGATCCACCTCGCGGGCGCGCGCGGCGTCCGGCCGAGCGGCTGCTCGCACTTCGCGCCGCGGGGCGGTGCGGGACTCGCGCTCCCGCTCCCGCGCGGAGGCATCGCGCTCAGGGTCGACTCCGCGCACCCCGAGCCGCTGGGGCTCGGCCGCTTTGCGACCGGGGCGCCGAGCGTCCAGCTTGGGGAGGCCGCGCCCGGTACCTGGCGGGCGCTGCGGATCCCGCGCGCCTCGGCGCCGGGGACGTGGCGGCTCTACGCCGACGCCCCGCTGACGATCTGCCCGCTGCGCTCGTGAGCCCACGACTCTGGGCTGTGTCTAGATTACGCGCGTGCACGTAGCCTCTCGCAGCCCGGCGGGCTCGGGATCGAGGATCCGAGATCCGGTGAACGTCGTCCTCGCGGGGGCGATGTTCACGTCCGGGGCCCTGCTCGTCGTGCTCGGATCCCGGCTCTCGTTCCTGCTCGACGACTGGGTGTTCCTGCTCTACCGGCGCGGGTTCAACGCCGACGCCTTTCTGTCCCCCGACAACGAGCACTTCGCGGCCGGCCCGGTGTTGATCTACAAGGCGCTGCTGGCGGTGTTCGGGATGAGCTCGACGCTCCCCTTTCACATCGTCGGCACCGCGTTCTTCCTTCTCGGCGCGGGCCTGATGTTCGTGTGGCTGCGGCGGCGCATCGATCCCTGGCTGGCGCTGATCTTCACGTGCCTGATCCTCTTCCTCGGCTCCGCCTACGACGACACGCTGTGGTTCGCCTCGATCCTGTTCCTCGGCTCGATGGCTTTCGGGCTCGGAGCGCTCCTCGCCCTCGATCGCGAGGACAGCACCGGCGACCGGATCGCGTGCGCGCTGCTGACGATCGCGGTGACGTTCAGCAGCCTCGCGGTCCCGTTCGCGATCGGCGCCTTCGTCGACGTCGTGCTGCGGCGCGACTGGCGCCGCATCTACATCGTCGTCGTGCCGGGCATCCTGTACGTGATCTGGTACGTCGGCTGGGGCCACACCGCCGAGAACTCGCTCTCGCTCCACAACGTCGCGACGACGCCGCTGTTCGTGCTGAACTCGATCGCGGCGGCGATCGCGGGCCTGCTCGGGCTTGCATCGCCGGGCCTCGACGTGCAGGTGCCCTCCGGTCTCGACTGGGGCCGGCCGCTGCTCGTCGCGCTAGCCGTGCTCGCCGCGTGGCGCCTGCACCGGCGCATCCCGCTCCCCCGGTCGTTCTGGGTCGTGCTCGCGATCGCGGGCGCGTTCTGGATCCTCGGCGGGCTCAATTTCAAGCAGGGCCGCGACCCGGCGTCGAGCCGCTACCTCTACCCGAGTGGCGTCTTCGTGCTGCTGATCGCCGCCGAGGCGCTGCGGGGAATCCGCTTCAGCCGCGGCGTGCTCGCGGTGATCGCCGCCGTCGCCGCGGCGGCGATCGTCAGCAACCTCTCGTTCCTCCACGGCGCCTACAACAGCTACCGCAACACGAGCGCGATCGAGCGCGCCGACCTCGGGTCGATCGAGATCGCGCGCGACACGGTCTCGCCGTCGTTCCTGCTCGACGAGAACATCGCCGACACCGGCTACGTCCACGTCGACGCGGGCCACTACCTTTCGGCGCGGGACGCCTTCGGCTCCCCCGCCTACACACCGGACGAGATCCTCGCCTCGACCGCACCGGCGCGGCTCGCTGCCGACAAGGTGCTGGTCGCGGCGCTCGACGTCAATAGCGGACCGGCGCCGGCATCGGCTCGGGTCGGCGGCCCGCCGCCGCAGCCGCTGGAGCCGGCCGGCGCGAACGCGACACCCAATGCCAATCGGAGCTGCATCACCGTGATGCCATCGCGCGCAAGCGCGCCGATCCTGGCGCTGCCGCCGAACGGCGCGATCGCCCGCTCGCGGGGAGCGGGCACGGACCGGCTCCACGTGCGGCGCTTCAGCGCCGAGGAGTTCCCGTTCGACGCCGGAGCGGTGAGCGCCGGCCACCCGGTGGAGATCCAGATCCCGATCGATCGCGCGACGCAACCGTGGCAGCTTCAGGTCACCGGATCTGTGCCGGCGACAGTCTGCGGCCGGCGGGTCTGATCGACTCGCTCGCCAGAGCGATCGAGCAGATGCGCGATCCCCGCCGCGCCTGGGTGATGCTGGCGTTCGCGATGCTGTGCTCAGCGACGCTGATCCTCTGGGTCGGCCGCGGTGAGACCTTCGACGTCGACGAGCTCTACTACTACGGGCGGCTCGTCGACGACGGAAGCCGCACGGTCACCTACGCCTTCACCCCCGCGTACGTGCTCGCTCCGTTCCACTCGCACCTCCAGGCTGCGGGCCGGCTCGCATACGAGGGGATGTTCGCGACCGCGGGCGCGAACTACTTCCTCTTCCGCGTCCTGGGCACCGCATTGCTGCTGGTCTGCGTCGGCCTCTTCTTCGAGCTGGCCCGGCGCCGGGTCGGGGCCGCGCTGGCGCTCGCTCCCTGCGTCGTGCTGCTGTTCTTCGGCTTCGCGCGCGAGGTCCTGCTGTGGCCGTTCGACCTCCACACGCTGCTCGCGCTCGCCGCCGGCCTCGGCGCGCTGTTGTGCCTCGAGCGCGACGACCGCGCCGGCGACGTCGCCGCGTGCGCGCTGGTTACGCTGTCGATCGCCGCGATCGAGGTCGGGCTCGCGTTCCTCGCCGGGATCGCGGTCTCCGTGCTGATGCGCTCTGACCGCGCGCGGCGCGCGTGGATCTTCGCAATCCCGCTCGCGCTCTACGCGGCGTGGTGGATCTGGGCACGTCGGTTCGGCCAGCCCGAGCCCGTGAGCGCCGACGTCGGCTCGGTCGCGAAGACGATCTTCGACTCGCTCGCGGTCGTGCTCGGGACGCTGACCGGGACGAACCCGCTCCCGCCCGGGTCTGGTTTCGTCACCGAGACGACCTGGTTCGGGCGCGCGCTCGCGGTGCTGGCGCTGATCGGGGCCGCGGTCTCGATCCGGCGCTCCGGGATGACGCGCTCGCTGTGGATCTTCCTCGCGGTCCTGGCCGCGTTCTGGCTCCTGCTCGGGCTCGCGGCCCGCCCGCCGGGGGGATCGCGCTACCTGTTCGCGGGCGCGATCCTCGTCCTGCTCGCCGGCGCCGAGCTGCTTCGAAACGCCCGCTCCGCGGTCGTCGTCCTCGCGGCCTTCGCGCTCGCGGCCCTGGCGCTGCCGCGCAACATCGAGGCGCTCGTCCAGGGAAGCGACGAGGACCCGCTGCACAAGGACGCGGGCTCGATCCGGACCGAGTCCGCGATGCTCGAGCTCGCGCGCGACCGCGTCGATCCCGCCTACACGCCGGCGGCGGACCCCAGGGTCGTCGCCGCCGGCGGGGGGCTGTTCACGGCGCTTCCCGCCGGCGTCTACCTCGCCTCGGCCGAGCGCAACGGCTCGCTGGCGGCGTCCCTCGACGAAGTCCGCGACTCGGACGAGCACCTGCGTGAGATCGCCGATGCGACCCTCGTCGACGCGCTCGGGGTCGGGCTTCGCCCCGCCGCGGCCCCCGCGAGCGCGCGTGGCTGCGAGGCGATCGGGGTCACGCAGCCGGCGGCGGGATCGGCTTTCCGGCTCCCGCCGGGCGGGGCGCTGCTCCGGCCCGCGGGCGACCGCCCGGTGGACGTCGGGCTGCGCAGGTTCTCGAGCGGCGCCGGGGTCGCGCTCGGCAAGCTCCCCGCCGGTCGCTGGACCGCGGTGCGAATTCCGCGCGACGCGGCGCCCGAGCGCTGGTTCGCGCTCACCGACGGCCCTGTCAGGGCGTGCCCGCTCTCCTAAGCTTCCGGTCTGTGTCGGAGGAGAGCGCACGGGGGGAGCGGTGAGCGAGGCCGACGTAGACCTGGTCAAGGCGCTTCACCCGCCCTCGGGCACGGATCTGAAGCTGTGGTTCGCGGACGGCGAGGAGAGCCGGGCGCGCTTCGAGGCCGCGGAGCGGTTCTTCCACGACGATTTTCGCTCGGTGGCCGGAAGGCCGGGGCAGCCGGGGCTGAACATCGTCAGCGTGGGGATGACGGGGCTGATCGAGGGGTGGCGCGAGTGGCTCGGGCCGTGGGAGGCGTACACGACGCAGATCGACGGCTTCGTCGACCTCGGCGACGGGCGCGTGCTGACGCTCGTCCGCGACATCGGCCGGATGCGCGGCTCGGAGGCCGAAGTCGAGAGCGTCAACGGAGCCGTGTGGACGGTCCGCGACGGCAAGGTCGCCCAGATCCACTTCTACACGAGCCGCGACGACGCCTGCGCGGCGGTCGGGATCTCGGCTCGAGATTAGGCCCGGCTCAGTAGCCCGGGTAGTGGCGCGCGACGAAGCTCTTCGGGTACGGCAGCTCGGCGTGCCACTTCGGGCCGGTGCCGTGCGCGTCGCCGACGGTGTCCCAGCGCAGGCCCGCGATCACCGCGTAGGCGTGGGTCGAGTTCGCGTACACGGTCATCCAGCGGCCGCGTCCGGGTGCCCCCCAGCGCTCGAGCCCGCTCGAGTTCTGCGGGCTCTTCAGGAAGCCGCCGCCGGCGAGCGCGTAGCTGACCGCCCCCGAGCAGTCATATCCGCGCGAGTACCAGGACGAGTGCCCGCCGCCCCACACATAGGGCGCGCCGACGATCTCGTTCGCGGCGCTGACCGTCGCCTTGATTCGCTGCGGGGCGTTCGGCGGCGCGAGCGCGACGCCGTTCAGGAGCACGGCGCTCGACCCCGACATCGACCCGACGTCGACGGTCTTCCCCTGCGAGTGCGGGTCGAACGAGCCGTTCGTCCCCGCCGACGCCGCCGGTATCGACCCCGGCCCCTTCGGGGCCGCTGCCTTCGCCTTCGCCTGAGCGCTGCGCTTCGCCTCGGACCGGGTGGCGACGTCGAGATGCTTGGGGTGCGGGAGCCGCTCGCTTGCGATCTTGTCCTTGTCCGCAGTGGTGCTGAAGCTGACCACGGTCGTCGTCGCTCCGCCGACCCCGCAGCCCGCCGCGACCGTCGCGGCAAGCACGGCGGCCGCTGCGGCGAGCGCTCTCCCCGCGCGAAGCATCGGCGGCATTGTCCACGATCACCCGGCCCCGCGGAGCGCGTTCACTACTGTTCCGGCCGATGGCATCGGGTGGCGGACGATTTGCGGGCTTGGGACTCTCGCTCGGAGCCGCCGCGATCCTCGCCGTCGCCTGGTCCGCCGGTGTCGACCCGCCGCCCGTGAGCGCCGCTCCATGCCCGCCGATCACCGTCACGCTCGACGGCGGCGGCAACCTCTCGATTCAGGGCACGACGCCGTGCGACGTCGACCCCGAGTCGTTCACGCCGGCGTGCACCGCCGGGACCGTCCATGTCGACTACACCGTGAACGGCGCGCCCCAAGGCACCACGAACACCGGCGTCGCGTGCGGCGCCCCGCGGAGCCTGTCCGTGTTCGGACGGGACGGCGAGGACGAGATCGATCTCTCGCAGGTCAGCGCCGCGAACGGCTTCACCGGCATCAACCAGCCGAACGTGATCGACGGCGGGTCAGGGCTCGACACGCTGATCGGCGGTCCAACGCCAGGCGTGATCCGTGGGGGAACGCAGAACGACTTCGTGCTCGCACGCAACGGTGTCGCCGACACCGTCGACTGCGGCGACGGCCTCGATGCCGTCCAGAGCGACGCGGCGGGCGTCGACTCGATCTCCAACTGCGAGATCGAGGACATCGCCCCGACGCCGCCCAAGACCTGCGTCGTGCCAGACCTGACGGGACAGAAGACCGCTGCCGCGAAGCAGGCGCTGGCCGCGGCGAACTGCGGCGTCAAGGTAAAGCGCAAGCGCTCCTCGCACAAGAAGGGCAGGGTCTTCAGGCAGTCCCCGACGGCCGGCACCAGCGGGCCCGCCGGCACCGTCGTCACAATCAAGATCAGCAGGGGCCGCGGGCGCTAGCGCCGCCGCGGGACGCCCTCGCCGAATCGCAAACGGCTCGTGAGCTCAGCCCTCGAGGGCGGCGCGGAGCTCGGCCTTGGTCATCCTCGAGCGCCCGGGGATGCCGCGTTCCCGGGCGGCGCGGTAGAGCTGCTCGCGCGTGGCGCCGTCGAGGTCGAGACCGGCGGGCGCGGCCTGATCGGGCGCGGCGCCGTTCTCGGACGCCTGCGGCGCCGGCGGGGTCGGCTCCGGCTGGGGAGCTGGGGTCGGCTCCGGAACGGGAGTGGGGGTTGGCTCCGGCTCGGGAGCCGGGGGGCTCTCCGCGGCCGCCGGCTCGGGCGGCTGTGGCGCGGGCGGGGGCGCGGAGTCTTCCGGGAGCCGCGGAGCGTGCTCGACGAACCTGCGCCGGACCAGTGCGACGGCGACTCCCGCGAGAGCGCCCGCGATCAGCACCTTTGCCAGCTTCGAGGACATCGGCCCCCATCTTTTCAGGGCTCGGGCCGCGGCGGGCGGCCGATTGCGGAAATAGCTATGGAAGCAGCTCAATCTCGACCCGGGTTCCCGCGCCGACGTCGCCGCTCTCGCTCGGGATCGTCGCCAGGCACTCCGCACCCAGCATCGAGGTGAGGATGTGCGAGGCCTGGTCTCCAGTCGGGCGAGCGAGCCAGCCATGGTCGTGAAGCTCGAGCGTGCAGCGGACCGCATGCGCGCGTCCGGGCTGCTTGCGGTAGTCCTCGGCAAGCGCCGCGGTGGCACGGTGCCGGCGCGGGTCGGCACCGAGCATCGCATCGACCGCGGGCCGGACGAAGAGCAGGAACGTGACCATCGCCGAGACGGGATTTCCGGGAAGCCCGAAGACGAGCGTCCCGGCCGCGGCGATGCCGAACGCGGTCGGCTTGCCGGGCCGCAGCGCGACCCCCCAGAAGACCTGCTCGACCCCGAGCGCTGAGAACGCGCCCCTGACGTGATCATGGTGCCCGACCGAGACGCCGCCGCAGACAACGACGACGTCGGCGTCGAGCGCCCGCCCGATCGCATCTCGGGTCGCCTCCGCATCGTCGGCCGCCACCTCGAGGTTGGCGAGGCGCGCCCCGGCGCGCTCGACCAGCGCGGGGATCGAGTAGGCGTTCGAGTTCCGGACCCCGCCCGGCGGAAGCGGCTCACCCGGCTCGGCTAGCTCGTCCCCCGTCGTCACGACCGAGATCCTCGGGGCGCGCGTGCACTCGACCTCCACGCGGCCGACCGAGGCGAGGACGCCGAGCTCGGCGGGCCCGATCGCCGTCCCCCGCTCCATCACCACCTGCCCCGGGGTCACATCGTCTCCGGCGCGACGGACGTGGAGCCCGGCCTCGACGGCGACCGCGACCTCGACCGTCCCGTCGGCCGCGCGCGCGTCCTCGAGTCGGACGACCGCGTCGGCGCCGCCCGGGAACGGGGCGCCGGTGGAGATCGCGATCGCCTCGCCTTCCCCAACCTCGCGCCGCGCCGGGTGCCCGGCCCGGGACTCGTCGACGACGGCGAGCGCCACCGGCGCCCCCGTCGAGGCGGAGCGGACGTCGGCCGCACGGACGGCGAAACCGTCCATCGCCGAGTTGTCGAACCCCGGCACGGGGTCCGACGCGGTGACGTCGGCCGCGAGCACGCGGCCGAGGGCCTCGCGCAGCGGCACCGGCTCACTCGGAAGCGGGGCGGCGCGCTCAGCGATCAGGCGCCTCGCTTCGTCGATCTCGGTCAGCTCGGGCACGGCGCCACCTCGGGAGCGAGGGTATCGGCTGCAATCATGGGGTCATCGCGACCCCGCTTCGAGACGCTCACGGCCGCACGATCAGAGACCTCAGGGTCTCGATCAGCGACCGCTGCAACTTCCGCTGCCAGTACTGCATGCCCGCCGAGGGCCTGCCGTGGCTCGACCGCTCCGAGCTTCTCACCTATGAGGAGATCGAGCGTGTCGTGGCGCTGTTGGTCTCGCTCGGGATCGAGGACGTGCGCCTGACCGGCGGCGAGCCGCTCGTCCGCCGCCAGTTCCCGCTCCTCGTCTCGATGCTCGCCGGGATCGAGGGACTGTGCGACCTGTCGGTGACGACGAACGGCTATCTGCTCGAGCGCGACGCCGCCGCGCTCGTCGACGCCGGGATCGACCGCGTCAACGTCTCGATCGACTCGCTCGCGCGCGACCGCTTCTTCCAGATCACCCGGCGCGACGCCCTGCCCCAGGTCCTGCGCGGCCTGGAGGCGATCGCGGCGTTTCCAGAGGTCCGCCCGATCAAGGTCAACGCGATCGCGATGCGCGACTTCACCGAGCGCGAGGTGCTGCGGTTCTGCGACTTCGCGCGCTCGACCGACTACCAGGTGCGGTTCATCGAGTTCATGCCGCTCGACGCCGACCGCGCCTGGAGCGCCGACTCAGTGCTCAGCGGCCGCGAGATCCGCGAGATCGTCGCGACGCGCTACGAGCTCGAGGAGCTGCCGCGCGAGCCGTCGTCGACCGCCCGCGTGTACCGGTTCGCCGACGGCAGGGGCGAGCTCGGGTTCATCAACCCGGTCTCGGAGCCGTTCTGCGCCGACTGCAACCGAATCCGGCTGACGAGCGACGGCAAGCTGCGCACGTGCCTGTTCTCGCGCCACGAGACCGACCTCCGCGACTCGATGCGCGAGGGTGCCGGCGACGGCGAACTCGTGCGGATCATCCGCGACGCCGTGTGGCGCAAGGAGCTGAAGCACCATGTCAACGAGCCGGGCTTCCGCCCTCCGCCGCGCTCGATGAGCCAGATCGGGGGATAGGGCTCCTGCCCAGGCTCGCGCCGTGTTCGCGGCGTGCGCCGCTTTCAGTGCGGCGCAGTCTGCGACGACTGGACAGCTCAACTGAAGCAAGCGTGAGCGCGACCGGGACCGTCGCCGGTAGCTCGGACACGAGCAGGAACAGGAGATCGAACAGCAGCGCGAAGGCGGCGGCGAGAACCGCCGCTCGTACCTGTGACGGGCGCCGGCTGGCGAGCAGCGCGCCCAGCACCGCGGCGATGAACAGGTCCCCGAAGCCGATCTGCGCGGATCCGCACTGGGCGAATTGCAGTTGCGGCAGCCCGCCCGCGGGAGCGGCCGCGTTCAAGGTCGCGTTCGGACCCTGGAGCAGGTCGGCGGCGACGAGGCACGTGTCGATGAGCGCCATCGCGTAGATCCCGACCTTGAGCCAGCGCGAGGGCACGGTTGCCGCGCAGAGACAGCCGAGGGCGACACAAGCCAATCCCGTGAGCGCCAGGGCGGCGACCTGCGCGGGGAGCGACCCGAGCGGGCCACAGGCGATCAGGAACAGAGGTATCGCGGCCGCCGCGAGCTGGGAACGGGCTCCCCTGATCGCCCGCGCCAGCGCGAGCGCCGCGAGAGGCGGCACCACCGCCAGGGCCAGGTAGGTCAGCGCCGTCGCCGTCCCGGGGTCGGCGGCAATCGCGGATATGACGACGACGACCGAGCCCGGTAGCACGAGCGCCAGCCAGCGGCTGCGAAGCCGGGAAAGCGCCGGCAGGCCCAGGTTCCCCGGCAGCGCGATCAGCCCGGCCTGAACCAGGCTGAGGATCGCGATCGAGGGGGCGAACGGCATCCCTATGCGCTGCGCGCCGGCGGCCGCGCGTCCGGCGGCTCCGCCCCCGTCCGAGCGCAGGCGGGGCACGCGCCGCGCGGCAGGCCGCGTCGTTGGCTGACGATGAACCACGCCACGCCGGCGACGGTGAGCGCGCAGGCGACGTAGAGGTTGAGCCGCAGGCCGAGGAGATGATGGGCCGGATCGATTCGCAGCGACTCCTCGAAGATCCGAAACGCCGAGTACCCCGCGACGTAGAGGGCGAACAGCCCGGGCGGTCGGATCCGGCGATGGTGGCCGAGCCAGACGAGAAACGCGGCGAGGCCGAGGTCCCAGACCATTTCGTAGAGGAAGGTCGGGTGGAAGGTGGCGAACGCCGCATATCCCGCGGGACGATGTGCGGCGGAGATCTCGAGACCCCACGGAAGGCTCGTCGGGCCGCCAAACAGCTCCTGGTTGAAGTAGTTCCCAACCCGCCCGATCGCCTGCGCGACCAGCAGCGCGGGCGCGGCGGCGTCCAGGAATCTTCCCGGCGATACGCCGTGGTGGCGCAGGCGCCACAGCCCGACGGCGGCGCCGAGCGCGACTCCGCCCCAGATCCCCAGGCCGCCGTCCCACACCGCCACGGGGCCCCACCAGCCGTGGGGAACCTCACTCCAGCTCGTCGCGAGGAAGTAGAGGCGCCCCCCGACCAGACCCGCCGGGAAGGCCCAGACCGCAACGTCGTAGACCAGCTCGCGCGAGCCCCCGATCACCTCCCAGCGGCGCACAGTGATCAGGACCGCCGCCAGCACCGCGACCACGTACATCAGTCCGTAGACGTGGATCTCGAATGGGCCGAGCTGGAGGCCGCTCGACGCTGGACTGGGTATCGAGGCGAGCACCGGCCTGAGATTCTCGCGCACGGACGACGGTCAGACCCGGCTGCGCCCGCCTGAGATCAACTCGACGAGACCTCGGATTCGGGGCCCCGGTTCGGAGAGCCCGAACTGTGCTCGCCGTCGAGTCCGGCGCGCAGCAGAGCCGTGGCCGCCCAGCCGTCCCTCGCGGGAGGATGCGTCGAGCGGTCGAACGCTAGTCAGGAAGACTCGTGGATGACGTCCTCGATCGCGGCTACCACGGTGTCGGGGGCCTTGCTGAGGATCTGCGTGTGCTTGTGGGGTGTCGTTGCGAATACGGACACGCGCTTGTTGCTCTCCTCGGCGTCGGCGACGGCGGCGCGCACCGTGCGCATCTCGTCCTCGGTGGCGCCCGAGTGGGCTCCGGTGCCGACTACGAACACGGTCGGGCATTCCAGCGCCGCGAAGTCGGGTCCGAGTTCGCCGTTGACGGCGTCCATCTCGATCACGACGTCCGCGGACTCGGCGGGAGACATCCGGGCCGAGCGGGCGAGCGCCGCCATGATGCGCATCATCCACCCCAGCCGACGGAACTGCGCGCGGACCTTCTCCTTTCCGGCCTCGTCGAACATGGCGATCGGGTAAGCGCCGTCGATGAGCACCAGTCCGCCGACTTGCTCGGGGTGCTGGGCGGCGTAGCGCACCGCGATCGTGGCGCCGTAAGACCACCCGACGAGGATCGGGCGTTCGATACCGGTCGCGTCGATGACCCGTCCGATGTCGTCGACGGCCGCCTGTACCGAGTAGTCGGCCGATCTGCCCGACTTCCCGCGCCCCCGCGCGTCGAACCGCACCGTGCGGTACTTCGCGTCGAGACGGCGGATGACGCGGCTCCAGTTCTGCACGGTGCCGAAACCGCCGCTGAGGAAGAGCAGAGCAGGCGTGCCGCCCGGGGCGTCGACGGCGTAGAGCCGAGTGTCTGCGGCAGGAATCATGAGTTGTCGTGACATCGCGGTCGAGCCTTACGGATTGGCGTGCATCGGTACCGTTGCTGATCCCTACTCGGACGCCAGGATCGGAACGTCGTGGATGATCTGAGAGGGCTTGAACTGCGCCGAGTAGATCGTGGTCAGCTTCCCGCTGGCGGAGATGCCGTAGACCAGCGCCGAGTGAGCAACCAGCCCCGGGTTGTTGACCTCCTCCTTGGAGCCGACGTTCCATGCCTTCCAGGTCCGGCTGAGTCGCTGAGGGGAGCCGATCAGATACTGCATCTGGCCGGTCAGCTCGTGTTCCTTCAGAAACCGTGCAACCGTCGCCGGAGTGTCCCCGTGGGGATCGACCGAGACCGCGATCAGCTGGACCTGGCTGGCTCGGGTGCCGAGCTGCTCCAGCGTCGCATGCAGTTTGCCGGCGATCAGCGGGCACACATCGGGGCAGTGGGTGTACAGGAAGGTCATCAGGACGACCTTTCCCCGGTACTGATTCATCGTGACCGGCTGACCGAGATTGTTGCCGAGGTGGATGGGCGGTGCGGGTCGCACGGGATGCACCGCGAGGCCGGCGAATCGGGGGGACTTCGAGCTCGTCGCATTCCCCGGCAAAGCAACTTTTCCCCCGTTCGTGATGAACACAGTCGCAAGCGCCAGGATCGCGAGGATCGCGATCAACGGCAAGAGGAAGATCAGGGAAGGCTTGCCGGGCTCGTCCCCTTTGCTGCTCTTGGTCTTGCTCGCTTCATCCATCGGAGACCTCAGCTCATAGCTTGGGTCGCGGACTCGATCTGATCAAGCGTCGGCACCGTGTTGAATCGCCTCTGGCCGCCCCGTCCCTGCACCGGGATCGTTGCACGGCAGTATCTCGCTCGAGACGGCTGCCTTCCATGCGGAGTTGCCTTTTCGCCGTGACTTGGGCCGATGGCACCCGAGCAATACGAGCCGCTCACGACTGAGGAGGCTGAGGACTTCGTTAGGCAGGCAAGCGATGGCCGCTGAGGCGAGGCTGCCCGCCGACGCAGCGAATCCTCGGCGCACGATCTCCACGTTCTCGTGCGACGCCCGCGCAGTCTCTCGCGGCAGAGTGCTGCTTTCCATGCGAAGCGGTAGCTAAGCGGCTCCGCGGTGCCGCTGCTCCTCTCCGCGAGGAGCTGGAGCCGCACACCCGTCCGCTCCCCGTGCGAAGCACTGATCACGACCGATTGCGCGACGGCCCGCCGGCCACCCGCCGCGGCGACTGGCTTCGGGGCTGGGATTCGCGCGATGGTCTCGCCCATCGCGACGCGGTTTCCGGCGGCTGACGAAGCGCGCGCGACAGGATTCGAACCTGTGACCTCTGGTTTCGTAGACCAGCGCTCTATCCAACTGAGCTACGCGCGCGGGTGCGGGGTGCGACCCCGAGCGGGGGATTCTAGAGCTGCCACGCTCACGTCGATATCGATTGCAAAACCCGGGTGAGCGAGATCTGGTACTAGCAGCGCGGGTCGCTGCCGGGGGGGCATGGGTTCGCCCCCGTCGGGGGCGCTGGAGTCGTCGGCTCGGGCGTCGGCGCCGTGGTCGTCGGCGGAGCCTGGGCCGCCTGCTGCGCGGCGGCCGCCGCCGCCCGTTTGTGTGCGAGCAGCGTGTTGAGCTTCGAGAAGCTCGCCGTCAGCCGCCGGTTGGAGGCGATTAGGTTGGCGCGGATCCGAGTGATGGACGTGCGCTCGGATGCCGAGAGCCCGCCCTCCCGATGGAGGTCGGCGATCGCGCGGCCGACCGCGCGGCGAAGCCGCACGTTGGCCACCCGCATGCGGGCCAGGGCCCGCCTCTGCGCGAGGTTGGCGCGGCCCGATCCCGGATCTCCGGTGACCACGAGGAGCTCGACGAGGGCGACGCGGGTCTGCTTCGCCCCTGTGACGATGTCGGTCTCGACCGGATCGGCCGTCGAGCCCGACGCGAGCTCGCCGGCACGCTGCTTCAACCCGCCGATCCGCGTCTGCAGGTCCGCCAGCTGCGCCTTGGAGGGATCCGCGGAGAGCTTGTCGACGAGGTCTCCCATGTCGGCCTGAAGGCTCGCCGCCTTGGTCGCGTGCTCCAGGGAGGCAAGGGCCTGTTCATTGGCGTCGCTGTCCGAATCTGAGCCGCTCGAGCCGCAGCCCCCGACCGCGACGGCGAGCAGCATCAGCGCCAGGCTGAGTCCGGACGCGATCGCCAGGCTCCCCGGGGATCGCGCGCTCAACCGAAGGTCTTTCATCACACGCGCCATCGGCTACTTCGACCGCACCGCGCTCCAGTCGCGCGGTGTGGTCGTGCAGTTGATGCTGCCGTCGCCGCTGTAGCTCTTGTAGGTGACGTCGAACAGTCCCTGCGCAGTCCCCCCGGCCAGGGTGCCCGTGGCCTTGGCGTGGAAGATCTCCTCCTCGTTCGGCGCGTACTTGTTGCTGAGCGAGAAGGTTCCCCCTGCCTTCTTGATCTTGCCGCCGCCGAACGGAAGCGGCTTCTGCACGACCGTCAGATAGCTCGATGGGGAGCCGGGCGTTCCCGGGAACGGCGTAACCGTGCAGCTCTCGACGACTCCGTCCATCTTGAAGGCCTTGATCTTGAGCTTCCCCTTCTTCTTCGTGACCTTGAAGCTCAGGCTCTCGTCCCCCACCCCCGCGGTGGTCCTGCCGACGTAGCGTCCCTTCTTGATCGCGGACGCGGACGCGGGAACCGCAACGGCGCCGAGAAGCACGGCGATGCTCAGTACGACGACGACGATGATGCCGCGGGCGGCATGCCCACATGACTCCCTCATGACGTTGTCCCCACTTCCGCGGCGCCCCAACCGCATAGACATAGCCCCGTACCCTGGCGCGCCACACTACAGCGTTTTTAACTACGCCCGCGTCTATCGCCGCAAGCTCAGCCGCGGCGCGTCTGAATCGCGAGCGTCGTGTAGATCACGACCGCTCCAAGTACGAGGAACGCGAGCAGGATCCCGAGGCTCTGTCCGAGCGCGTGGGAGAAGAACGCGCTCCCGTAGCGGTCCGCCTGCGCGAAATCCGGCTGCGCCTGCGTCTTGTCGACGATCGCGCTGGCCGATCTCAGCCGCGCGCCCGCCCCCGGCGAACGCCCAGCGCGAGAACACGAATCCCGACAGCACCTTGACCGCGGCCGGCATCGACTTCACCGCGACGATCGCGCCGGCGAACAGCAGCTGCGGGATCAGCGCCAGCGGGATCAAGCTCGCGGCCTGGTCCTCGCTGGAGACGAGCGCCGAGATCAGCAGGCCCAGGCTGACCGCGACGAAGCCGGTCATCACCAGCACCGCGAGCATGCGCGAGGTAGTGCGGTCGCCGGCTCGTGCAGGGAGCGCAGGCCGAAGACGATCACGACGAGGAATCAGCGCACTGGATCGCGACGAGCGCGCCGAGGACGAGCGCCTTCGACGTCAGGTAGGCGCTCAGCTTCACCCCGACCGCCTTCTCGCGCTCAATAGCGCGCGCTCCTTGATGATCTCGCGCGAGCCGTCGATCGATCCGAGCCAGATCGCGGTCGTGACGACGAGGAAGACGAGCAGGGCGGCGTTGTTCGGGTCGCCGGCGGCGCCGGTCGCGAGCACGTCGGCGGGAACAGGATCGCGATGCCGAGCGCGATCAGCGGCACCTGGCCGAGCAGCAGCGCGAGGTTGCGGCGGTCGCGCAGCATGAGCTTCAAGTAGCGCGCGCGCGAGCAGGGCCGTCTGGCGCCCGAAGCTCGGGCGCGGCCGCGGCGTCTCGAGCCCGCCCGCGCCCGCGGGCTGCGCGTCGACGCTTCGACTCCGTCGTCGGGATGTCGCGCTCCTGCTGCGCCTCGAACTCCCGGCGCCACTCCGCCGGCGGGCGCTCCTCGAGCGCGTCGTAGATCCCGTCGTAAGTCCTCGACCGAGAAGAACTCCGCGCGCCTCGTCGGTCGGCCCGAAGTAGCAGAGCTCGCCCGACCCCATGACGCAGACCTTGTCGGCGAGGTCGAGGTTCTTCGTCGCGTGCGTGACCACGGTGACCGCCCGCTTGCCCTCCTCGGCGAGCGCGCGGAACAGCTCCATCAGCCGCGTCTCGAGGCCGGGGTCGAGGCCGGTCGTCGGCTCGTCGAGCAACAGCAGGCTCGGCCGGTTCGAGGAGCTCGGTTCCGACCCCGACGCGCTTGCGCTGCCCGCCCGACAGCGACGCGACGAGCGTCGCGGTGTGCGCGCCGAGCGAGAGCTCCTCGAGGACCCGGTCCATCGCCTCGCGGACGTCGGAGTCGGTGGAGTCCTTGCGGCAGCCGCAGCGCGGCCGAGAAGCGCAGCGCCTCCTCGACCGTCAGCCGGCGGTGGACGATCTCGTCCTGCGGCACGTAGCCGATGTCCGTGAGCCGCGTCGCGACCGGCTCGCCGCTCACCTTCACCTCGCCGCCGGACGGGCTGGTGACGCCCGCGAGCGCCTTGACCAGCGTCGTCTTCCCCGACCCGCTCGCGCCGATGATGACGACGAACTCGCCCGGCTCGACCGTGATCGAGGCCCGGTTGAGGATCGTCTTGTCGCCGATGACGGTGCTGATGTCCTCGGCCGTGAGCCGCAGCGCGCCGCGGTCGTCGCGGTGCACGAACCGGCTCCCGTCGAAGACGAGGCGGAACGGCCCGATCCCGATCTCCGCTCCGGGGGTGAGCGGGACCTTGCCCTTGACGAACTCGCGGTTCAGGCGCGTGCCGTTGACGCGACCCGAGGTCGCGGAGCTCGAAGGCGTCACCCGCGCGGCGGATCTCGGCGTGGAAGCGCGAGACGTTGGGGTCGTCGAGGACGACGTCGTTCGAGGGATCGCGCCCGAGCGTCAGCCGCTCGGTCTCGGGATGGACGACGCGCGGCTCCGCGTCGTCGACCGTGGAGCGCCGGCCGAGCTGCGTACCCTCGCCGGTCAGGTAGCGGAGCACCTCGCCGCCGAGCTCGATCGTGTCGCCGCTGTGCAGCCATCTCGATCCCTCGCGCACGCGCTCGCCGTTGAGCAGGGTTCCGTTGCGGGTCCCGAGGTCGGCGATGAAGTTGCGGCCCTCTGCGGCGCCGACGATCGCGTGCTCGCGCGACAGCGTCGGGGAGTCGATCACGATGTCGTTCTCCGGCGCGCGCCCGATCCGGAGCCCCTGCGGGGGCACCGGGAACCGCTTCTCCGCATACAGGACCGCGGCCGAGGGAGCGCCCTGGACGGGCTGCGGCGGCGGAGTCGGTCGGATCGACGAGGGAGAGCCGCGCTGCTCGGCGGGCGCGCCTTCAACCGAGGCCGCCGCCGGCCTGGGCGCGGGCGCATTCCCGGCCGCCGACGCCTCCTCGGTCGGCATCTCGGCCTCATCCGCTTCGGCCGGCTCGGCCTCCGCCTCCTCGTCGGCCTCCCCGTCCACGACCCCAGGTCCGTCGACGCGGAGCTTCGTCTGGCCGACGACGACCACGTCGCCGACCTTCAGCGCGTGCTCCTCGGACGGCGTCAGCGGGGTCCCGTTGACGCTCGTTCCGTTCGCCGATTCGAGGTCCTCGACGACGAGCCCGCCGTCGGGGGCGGCGCGAACCTCCGCGTGGCGGCGCGACAGCTCGGGGTCGCCAACGATCTGCCCCGGCCCGTCCGCGTCGCGGCCGATGAGGAGCGAGTCGCGCACCGCAAGGCGCCGGCCGGAGCCGTCCCCCGACTCGACGACGAGCCACCAGGTGCGGTCCGGGCTCACCGTGCGGTGCGCGAGAAGACGCCGGCGGCCTGGGCCGCCATCAGGCCGGCGGTCAGAATCCCGAGCAGCAGGAGCGTCTCGACGTAGGCGCCGACCAGCGGCACCGAGCCGCCGCCCGGGACGCCGATTGTGCTGGGCAGCAGGATCGCGCCGGTGAACATCCACGTCGCGACGCCCGCGAGGACCACGAGCGAGACCACGCTGCGCCGCACGAGCACGAAGATCGCGCACCCGATCACCGCCAGCGCGAGGGCGATGATGTAGCCCTTCAAGAACGTCGCCGCGAACCCGCTGCCGAGGTACGCGAACTCGTTGTAGTGGATCCCGCCGACTCCGGAGAACTCCCAGAACGGCAGCAGGATCGCGGGCAGCGACAGCGCCGCGCATATCCCCGCGACGAGCGCCGCGGGCATGGCCGCGCCGGGTCCCCCCGAGGGTGGATTCGAGACCGCCCGCCCGGCGAGCGAAGCCCGAACCGCAAGCAGGCCGATGATCGCCGCACAGATCCCCAGCACGGTCCCGAGGAACGCGTCGGGGCGAGGGGAGAGCCCGCCGCCGATCGTCAACGGCACCGCAAAGATGTTCCATCCCACGAATGACGCGCAGCCGAGGAAGAGAGCGAAGAGAGCCGCGCGCGAGCGGTTGAAGATGCAGATCACCGACGGGACGAGCAGCGAGAGGATGACGAGCACATCGAAGACCTTGCTGCCCGTCGGCGTCGACGACGAGAACACCTTCACGTCGCCGCCGTTGATCGTGTACGAGACGAGCAGGATGTCGCCGAGCAGCATGACCACGGCGATCGCCGCCCCAACGATCCCGAGCCACTGCGGCGCGCCGGTGTCGGCCGCCACGGCGGGCGGCGGGGAAGGCGCGGCGGCCGCAGCCGGCGGCGGGGCCGCGGGCGCCGCCGGGGGCGGCGGAGGTGGTGGCGGCTCCTGTCCCGGCATCGGCGGTGGCGGGAGCTTCGAGAGGTCGGTCTCCTTCCGTCCCGGCGGGGGCGCGGGCGGCGGGGGCGTGTCGTCTCCCTCCCCCGCGAGCCTCGTCTCCGCACGCGCCGCGTCCGGAGCGGGGGGCTCCTCCGCCTCGGTCGGGGACGCCGCAACCGTCTCCATCGGACGCGGCGTCTTGCGATCCGGACTGCTCGGGGCGGCCTCGCCCTGCGCGACGCTGCGCTCGGGCTCGGAGACCGGCTGGCGATTCGCGGCCGCGACGGTGGCGCGTCCGAGGTCGCCGGCGGACGGGAAGCGATCGCCCGGCGCCTTCGCCAGTGCCCGCGCTATCAACTCGTCGGTCTCCGAGGGCAGATCGGGCCGGTATCCGCACACGGATGGGATCTGACCCGACTCGTGCGCCTTCAGCGTCATCCAGTCGCTCTGTCCGCGGTACGGCGCCGTCCCGGCGAGCGCCTGAAAGAGCACGCACCCGAGCGAGTAGACGTCGCTGCGGGCGTCGATCTCCCCTCCGAGAAGCTGCTCGGGAGCGACGTAGTCGACGGTGCCGACGAACATCCCCGACATCGTCAGAGCGGTGCGACCGTCTACTCGCTTTGTGAGCCCGAAGTCGCTGAGGTAGGCGTGGTAGCCGCCGTCGGTGCGCCGGAGGAGGATGTTGCCCGGCTTGACGTCGCGGTGGATGAGGCCGCGCTCGTGGGCCGCATCGAGCCCGGCACCGACCTGGGAGACGATGTCGGCGGCGAGCGGAAGCGAGAGCCGCCCCTCCGACGCGATCAGATCTCCGAAGTCGTCGCCCTCGACCCAGAGCATCGTCGTGAACAGCACCCCGTCCTCCTCGCCGGTCTGGAAGATCGGCACGACGTTCGGGTGATCGATCGCTGCCGCGGTCCGCGACTCGCGTTCGAAGCGGGCTCGAAAATCCGACTCGCGCGCGAGCTCGGGAGCGATCACCTTCATCGCCACGGTGCGATCGAGATGGAGATCGGTGGCGCGGTACACGACCCCCATGCCGCCGCGCTTTACCTCCGCGTCGATGCGATGCCCCGCGAACTCCGAGCCGGGCGTGAAGTCAGGCATAGACGAGCCCTCCTCTGACGCTTGCGATCAATCCAACCAACGGTGAGACGACACTTGCGGGGTCGGACAATATGTCGCACCGGGGCCGGTGGTCAACCCCTTTTTGTCCTATGCGGGAACCTCGCCTTCGCCGCGAAAAAGGGAGGTTTTGCATCCCGATCGCGCAGCCGGCAACGATAAGCTGCGCCGACCTTGTGGCTGACGGTCCAAGGCGGAGAGCAGACCGGGGAGGCGATCGAGGTCCGTGGCGATCGCTTCGTGATCGGTCGCGATCCGTCCACCGATCTCGTGCTCAGGGACCGCGAGGTCTCCCGCCGGCACGCCGAGCTCAGGACTCTGCCCGACGGCGCCACGGAGCTGCGCGATCTCGACTCGCGCAACGGCACCTTCGTTGACGGCCGCCGCATCGAGAGCTCCACCGCGCTGAGCGGAGGCGAGGAGCTTCGCCTCGGTCGCAGCACGTTCCGCACCTCCCTTGACGCCCCGGCGGCGGCCCCCGCCTCGGCGGTTCCGCCGCCCCCGCCGCCAACCCCGGTCTCGCCGGCGGCGGCCCCGCCTCCCCCACCGCCTCCGCCCATGATTCGGCCCCCCGGGCAGTCCCGCGTCGAGAACGCCGTCATGAGGATGAGCGAGCGCGTCAACCCGCGCAGCAGCGAGTCCGCGCTCCACCGCATCAGGGTCGACCGCTCAATACGCCGTCTCACGATCCTCGTCTGCGTCGCGATCGTGATCGGCATCGCCGCCGTCGTCATCCTCGTCAGCGGGGTCTTCAGCAAGTCGGAGCAGCCGCCCGCCGCCCGTGACGTGATCAGCGCCGTAACCCCGTCCACGGTGCTCGTCCTCGGCGAGGACAGCGACGGCCGTACCCTCGAAAGCGGCTCCGGCTGGGTCGCGGACGGCGCGCGCGGGATGATCGTCACCAATGCCCATGTCGCCTCGGACGCGCCGACGTTCCGCGTCGGCCACCCGGGGGCGCTCAGCTCGGCGAAGGTCGTCGGAGCGGCACCGTGCGACGACCTGGCGGTCCTGCAGGCGAGCGATTCGGCGGGGCTGCAGAGCCTCGCGCAGGGCTCGGAGTCCGACCTCGAGCTCGGCGACACCGTGTTCGTGATCGGCTACCCCGGAAACGCGTCCAAGGGCAACCAGCTCCAGTCCTCCACCGGCTCGGTGTCGGCCGTCGGCACGTCGATCGATCCCCATCTGCGGACCGGCGAGGGCTTCCCGAACGTCGGGCTTCCCGCGTACACCGATGTCATCCAGACCGATGCCGCGGTCAATCCGGGCAACTCGGGAGGGCCGATGGTCGACACGGACGAGAAGCTCGTCGGCGTGAACACCGTCTCAGGCGTCAATCCGCAGCAGAACTACGCGATCGGCGTCGACAAGGTCAAGCAGGTCGTGCCCGGCCTCGAGCGCGGCGACTCGGTTGGCTTTCTAGGCTTCACGATCTTCGAGGACCCTCGCGACATCCCGGGCGCCCCTCCGATCGACGGGCTCGGCGTCCCCGTCGGCGGCGCGGTCGACGGCACCGCCGCGGCGAGAGCCGGCTTCGGCCAGACACCCGCAATCGTGACCGGGGTCAACGGCCACCGGGTCCGGGTGCCCAGCGACTACTGCCGCGCGGTCCGCGGGCTCGACAGCGGGCAGCGGGTCGACGTGGATTACGTCGGTCCGTCGGGCCCTGGGCGCGTCACCCTGCCACTCGAATAGCCGCAGCCCGGCCCGAGCTCAGTCGGCCCAGGGGTAGGCCGCGGGCACCGTGTAGCTGAACGTCTGCCCGTGCTTGTCCGCGCCGGCCACGGCCAGCACCGGCTTGACGTTGCTGTCGAATGAGGAATAGGAGGTCGGATCGGGCGTGATCTTGATCGGGATGTATCGCCCGAGCTCGAGTCTCTGGCTGAAGCGCGAGATCAATGGACCGTTCTTGCCGACGGTGGCCACGAAGCGCGCCTTGGTCCCCACGGCGGCCCTGTAAACGTTGATCTTCCCGTACAGATCCGGGCGTGGATGCACCTGAGTGATCACCGGGCCGGCGTCCGCGGTGTCCTTCCACCCCATGAGCACGCTCCCGGTCAGCGAGTCGCCTCCCTGATTTCGGTACTCGTAGTCCATGTCCGACTCGAGGTCGTAGCCCTTCGCCGCCGCTTCGCTGTCGGACAGCGCGTGAACGGAGTTGACCGTGACTCTGTAGTCGGAGATCCGCTGATCGTTGAAGAGCTGCCTGTACTCCGTGCGCACGGGCCGCTTCGGATAGCCCGGGTAGTCGTAGGTCGCGTTGGACAGCCCGTTCCCGGGTCCCGCGAGCAGGGTCTGGATGCTCGACAGGTCCTCGTTTCCGAACGCCGTCTTGAACGTGGCCAGCTTGCTCCGGACCTGCCCCTCTTGCTGGCTCGAGCTGTCACCGCCTCCGAAAACCCCGGCGACGGCGAGCACCGCGGCGATCACCACCAGTCCCAGCACGGCGCCGCCCGCGATCAGCACCGGCTTCAGCCACGAGCGGGATGAACGCGCTCCGGCCGGCTGTGGAGTGGGTGGCGGCGGAGCGCCTCGCGCTCCCCCTGGAGGGGGCGGCGGGGGCGACTGCCCCGGGGGTGTCGGAGGCGGAAGCTTGGACAGGTCCGGGGCACCGGCTACCGCCGTCTCCTCGCCTCGGCCCTTGGGGGAGACGGCCGTCTCCTGACCGCGGCCGGCGACGGCGGTGGCGCCGAGCGCCCGGCCCGGCTCCGGCGGCGGGGCGCCCTGCACGGCCGCCTTTGCAGCCTGACCCATCTCGCCGGCCGATCCGTAGCGCTCGTCTCGATGCTTGGCCATCGATCGCCTGAGGACTTCCTGGAGGCCGGCCGGCGCGTCGGGGACGGTCTCGTTGATCGATGGCACCGGGTCATTGAGATGCGCGTACATCGTCGCCACCTCGCTGTCGCGGAAGAACGGCGCGCGACCGGAGAGCGCCTCGTAGAGGACGCAGCCAAGCGAGTACACGTCGGCGCGGCCGTCGACCCGCTTCCCCTCGATCTGCTCCGGCGCCACGTAGTCGAGGGTCCCGACCCATTGCGAGCGGCCGGTCAGCTTCGTGAGGTTCGTGCCCGAGGACGCGGACATCCGGGTGAGGCCGAAGTCGGTGAGGAAGACGCGATCGCTCCCGTCGCGCTCCTCGATGAGAACGTTCGCCGGCTTCACGTCGCGGTGCACGAGACCCTTGGCGTGCGCGGCGTCGAGCCCGGCCGCAACCTGCGCCACGAGATCGACTGCAACCGGAGCCTCCAGCGAACCGTCGCGGGCGATCATCGCCGCGAGGTCGGTGCCCTCCACGTAGCGCATCGTGATGTAGAGGAGACCGTCCTCCTCGCCAGCGTGGCGGACGGGGAGCACGTTCGGATGCTCGATCGAGGCGGCGAGCCGCGACTCGCGCTTGAACCGCTCGCGAAAGGAATCGTCCTGCGCCAGTTCGGGCTTGATCACCTTCAGCGCGACGGTCAGGTCCAGCGCGATGTGCGTGGCCCGGTAGACCACGCCCATGCCGCCGCTGCCGGCGATGCCCTCGATGCGATGGCCGGCGAACTCGGATCCCGGCGACAGATCAGCCATCGGAGCGCCCCCTAACGAAACTCATCCTTCCTCCTCCAGCTGTATCGACCCCTCGGTCGAGACGGCCCCATACCCGGCGGGATCCTATACCGCTTCGTCGAGCGCGCGAGCCTGCGGCTATTGATTCAGGGAGCGGGCGCCTTGTACACGGTCACGACGGCGGCGCCGCCGAGTCCGATGTTGTGCTGGAGCGCCACCTCGGCCCCGTCGAGCTGGCGCGCGTCGGCGTCGCCGCGAAGCTGCCACACGAGCTCGCTGCACTGCGCGAGCCCGGTCGCGCCGAGCGGGTGCCCCTTCGAGATCAACCCGCCTGAGGGGTTGACGAGCGGGCCATCGCCTCCGTACGTCGTCGCCTCGGCATCGACGAGCTTGTGGCCCTCGCCCTCCTCGGCGATTCCGAGCGCCTCGTAGGTGACGAGCTCGTTCGCCGAGAAGCAGTCATGGAGCTCGATCACGTCGACGTCGCCGATCTCCGTCTCGGCCTCCTCGAGCGCCTGCTCCGCCGCCGCGCGCGTCATCTCCGCGCCGACGACAGCGATCGACGAGCGCGCGTCGAAGGTGCTCGACATGTCGGTGACCATCGACTGGCCGACGATCTCGATCGCGCGGTCGGCGAGGTCGTGCTCGTCGACGAACTTCTCCGAGGCGACGATCGCGGCCGCGCTCCCGTCCGAGGTCGGCGAGCACTGCAGCTTCGTCAGCGGCGCGTAGATCTCCTTCGCGTCCTTGATCTCGTCGAGCGTGTACTCGTCCTGGAACTGCGCATACGGGTTGTTGACCGAGTGCTTGTGGTTCTTCCACCCGATCCACGCGTAGTGGTCGGGCTCCGAGCCGTAGCGCTCCATGTGCTCGCGCCCGGCGGCGCCGAACATCTGCGGCGCCGGTGGCGCGTCCTCCCACTCGCGCAGCTCGACGAGCGCGAGATAGTGCTTGTCGATCGGGTTCGTCCGATCGGTGTACTTGGCGCCGAGCGACCCGAGCTCCATCTTCTCGAAGCCGAGCGCGAGCGCGCAGTCGACGAGCCCACCCTTGACCGCCTGGCGTGCGAGGTAGAGCGCGCTCGAGCCGGTCGAGCAGTTGTTGTTGACGTTGACGACGGGGATGCCCGTCAGACCGAGCTCGTAGACGGCTCGCTGGCCCGCGGTCGAGTCGCCGTAGCAGTACGCGGCGTACGCCTGCTCGACGTCGGCGAACGCGATCCCGGCGTCGGCTAGCCCGGACTCTCCGGCCTCGCGGCCCCAGTCCGGATAGTCGCCGTCCTTGGTCCCGGGCTTGTCGAACTTCGTCATCCCGACGCCGATCACGAAAGCGCGCATCATCCCTCCGTCGTCCGCGGTTTCCTCGAGCCTAGTTCCATCCCGGTCAGCCCGCGGCGTCGGCGAGGCGCTCGGCGAGCCAGAGGTCATCCATCCACAGCTGCTGCGTCGGCGCGCTCGTGGCGCGGACGTGCCGCTCGACGACGACGCCGTTCGCGCCGCCGCTGACCTCGACCGACTTCCACCGCGCATCCGCGCTCAGCGGCTCGAGCGCCTCGCGGACGGCCCGCGGCGCGCGCTCGCCGGCGACGAGGCGACCTCCGTCGCTCGAGACCTTGAACGCGGAGGTCTTGCCCGACAGCGTCGTCGTGTAGTCGCCGGCGTCGAGCTCGATGCGAACGCTGCGCCCGTGGCGGTTGCCCTCCATCACCGTCGGCCCACGGACCGCGGTCTGGAGCCCGGTCCCGCCGTAGCCGTCGTAGCGCGGCTTCACCCCGGGCTTCGGGATCTGGGTGACCGCGAGCCCGAGCGGCTTCACGTAGTCACTCGCCGCGCTCTGGGCGGCCGCGAGCGTGAACGGGATCCGCAGCACGGCGAAGATGATCACGGCGAAGATCGGGATGAACACGGTCGGGAAACCCGGACCGCTGTCCCCGAGCGGGTACCAGGTGCCGCGAGCGCCGGCGTAGTAGAGCCCGACGCAGACCAGGATCGCGGCGCAGAGCACGGCGCCGAGCCGAACCTGCCCCATCATCAGCCGCCCCATCCCTCGCGTCGCCTCGCCCTCGCTGCCCGCGTCGATCGGCTCGATCGCGAGCACGCGCGACATCTCGGACCAGCCCGTGGGCGGGTTTGCGCCCTGCGCCGGCTTGCCCTTGTCGGCCAGCGAGGCCCGGCCGTGCGCGAGCCTGCTCGCCAAGCGGCCCTGGAAGACGAAGATGCCCGTCATGTAGACGGCGAGCATCCCGATGACGACGAAGACGATCCACTGCCCGCTCGGATCGCTCATGCCGAGCACGATCGACACGACGACGATCGTGACCAGACCCCCTATTACCCACGCCCTGTACCCGGGCGACGACCAGGCGCTCACGACGCAGAGACTATGGGGTGAACTAGGCTCGCGCCATGCCGGAGCGCTTGTCGCCGGCCGACATGTCCTCGCTCGTCGCCGAGCGTGGGCCGATCCACGTCAACGTCGCCGCGACGATGATCTTCGAGGGCGAGGCGCCGGACTTCAACCGCCTCCTCGACCACGTCGAGACCCGCCTCGAGCTCGTGCCGCGCTACCGCCAGCGGGTGACTCCGTCGGCGCTCAACCTCATCAACCCGGAGTGGATCGACGACCCCGACTTCGACCTCGGCTGGCACGTCCGCCATTCGGCGCTGCCGCCGCCCGGCGCCGGCACGCAGCTGCGCGACTACGTCGGCCGGGTGATGTCGGAGCCGCTCGACTTCGAGCGCCCTCTGTGGCAGCTGTACCTGATCGAGGGCCTCGAGGGCGGCCGCCACGCGCTCCTGTCCAAGACCCACCACGCGCTCGTCGACGGCCTCGCCGCGGTCGACGTCGGCACGGTGCTGCTCGACGCGAGCCCGGAGGGGACGGAGATCCCCGCCCCGCAGCCGCCCGAGGCCCCGGAGGCGCCCGAGCCTGACGCCCCGAGCGGCGAGATGCTGTTCGTGAACGCCTCCGAGCGGATCCGCGAATCGCTGCACACCGCGCGCAAGGCCGCGAAGAGCGCGCTGAGGATGCCAGTCGACACCGCGACCTCGGTGATGCGGACCTACGACGGGTTCGCCGACCTCGCGGTCGGCGGCCCCGACTGCCCGCGCAGCGAGCTCAACGTCGAGATCGGCTCGGCCAGGCGGGTGGGGTTCGTCGCCGCCTCGCTCCCGGGGATCAAGGACGCGCGCGGAAACACAGGCGCGACCGTCAACGACGTCATCCTCAGCATCGCCGCGGGCGCGCTGCGCCGGTTTCTGATCGAGCGCGGGACCGAGCTCCCCGACCATCTCGTCGCGCTCGTCCCGGTCAGCATCCGCCGTCCCGACGAGGAGCTCGAGCTCGGGAACAGGATCTCGACGATCCTCGTCCGGCTCCCGCTCACGATCGCCGATCCCACCGAGCGGCTGAAGAAGATCCACGAGCAGACCGATGTGCTGAAGCGCTCCGAGCAGGCGCGGGCCGCGTCGCTGATCATCCAGGCGACGGGGTGGACGCCGCCGACGATCAACCGGCTGCTATCGAGCGCGATGGCGAAGCCGCGCGTCTTCAACCTCGTCGTCTCCAACGTCCCCGGCCCGCAGATGCCGTTCTACCTGCTCGGCGACAGGCTGCTCGAGGTGTACCCGTTCGTCCCGCTCTCGCCGCAGGGCCACGCGCTCTCGATCGGCGTCCTCAGCTACGACGGCGGCGTGTTCTTCGGCCTCGCGGGCGATCGCCGCGAGGTCTCCGACCTCGACAGGCTCGAGGCCGCGATCGCCGCCGAGGTCGAGGAAATCGGCGCGCTCGCGCCGTCCATCACACGCGGATGAACGCCGGCTTCCCGAGCGGAAGCCGCCTCATCAGCGCCAGCATGTCCGCCCTGCCCGCGCGCAGGCAGCCCGAGGCGGCGTCGCCGACGGGGCCGTTCCACTCGTGGATTGCGATCCTGTCGCCTCCGATCGATCCCGCGGGGAGGCTCGACTGGCGAGCGGAGAGCGCAATCGCGCACGCTGCCGGTGATGGAACGGAGAGGGAGGGATTCGAACCCTCGAGAGAGCTTGCGCCCCCTACTCGCTTAGCAGGCGAGTGCCTTCAGCCACTCGGCCACCTCTCCGGGCCAGGCCTCGATTCTAGATACGCTCGCCCCGGCTTGAACCTCGATCGCCTCCACGGCCGTTACGAGACCCTGTTCGAGTCGGTGCAGGCGCCGTTCGCGTTCGTGGACCTCGACGCGATGCGATCGAACGCCGCCTCGATGCTCGCGATGGCCGGCGGCAAGCCGGTCCGCGTCGCGACGAAGTCTGTGCGCTCGGCGCCGCTGACGCGGCGGATCCTCGATCTCGACGAGGGCTTTCGGGGCCTGCTCGCGTTCACCCTCCCCGAGGCGCTGCACCTCGCCGAGCTGGGCTTCCGCGACATCGTCGTCGCCTATCCGACCGCCGACCGCGCCGCGATCTCGGCCCTAGCCGAGCTCTCCGCCGCCGATCCCGATGCCGCTCCCGCGGTGATGGTCGACAGCCGCGAGCAGCTCGACCTGATCGAGGGCTCGATCGGCAGCGGGCCGGCCGAGATCAAGGTCTGCCTCGACCTCGACACGAGCTGGTGGGCGCTCGGCGGCAGGGTCAAGATCGGCCCGAAGCGCTCCCCGATCCGGACCCCTGAGGAGGCGCGAAACCTCGCCCGCAACGTCGAGCGCCGCCCCGGCACGAGGGTGATCGGGTTGATGGCGTACGAGGGCCATGTCGCCGGGATCGGCGACATCGTCCCGGGCAAGCGGATCCGCAGCCTCGTCATCCGCTGGATGCAGGAGCGCGCGATGCGCGACCTCGCCGAGCGCCGCGCCGCGATCGTCGAGCTCGTCCGCAAGGCGATGGAGGTCGAGTTCGTGAACGGCGGCGGGACGGGAAGCCTCGCACGCACCGCCGCCGAGGACTCGGTCACCGAGCTGACCGCGGGCTCCGGCTTCTATGCGCCGACGCTGTTCGACCGCTACCGCTCGCTCGAGCTGACGCCGGCCGCGTTCTTCGTCCTCCCCGTCGACCGCAAGCCCGCCGATTCGATCGCGACCGCGCTCGGCGGCGGCTACGTCGCCTCCGGGGCCCCCGGCCCCGACAAGCTCCCGGTCCCCTACCTGCCCACGGGGCTTCGCCTCGACCCGCGGGAATCCGCCGGCGAGGTGCAGACGCCGCTGCTCGGCGAGCGCGCCGAGGCGCTGCGGCTCGGCGACCGGATCTACTTCCGCCACGCCAAGGCGGGCGAGCTCTGCGAGCGCTTCGGGAGCCTGTTCCTGGTCGAGGGCGATCGGATCGCCGACGAGGTCGCCACCTATCGCGGCGACGGGCTGACGTTTCTCTGACCCGCTAGCCCAGCCGCTAGGCCGGGACGGCGACACGGCCGCCGAGCACGCGATCGGTGTAAGCGTTGCGGAATCTGCCGTCGGGGTCGAGCCGCGCGCGCACGCGCTGGAAGTCGTTCCAGCGCGGGTAGCGCCCGGCGAGCGTCTCGGCGGTCTGGAAGTGGCGCTTTCCCCAGTGCGGCCGCCCGCCGTAGTCGTCCATGATCTCCTCGACGCCGCGAAAGTAGCGCTCCCACTCCATCCCGCGGTACATGTGGACGGCAACGTAGGCCGTGTCGCGCTCGTGGGCCGGGCTCAAGAGCGCGTCGTCCGGGGCGACGAAGCGGACCTCGATCGGGAAGCTGACGTCGAGTTTCGGCGAGCGCGCGAGCTCGAGCACCCTGGGGACGGCCTCGGCGGCGCGCCGGCGCGGAATCGCATACTCCATCTCGGTGAAGCGCACGCGGCGCGTGGTCGCGAACACCCGGTGGCTGCGGTCCATGCGCACCGAGCGGCCGACCTGGCTCGCCATGAGCCGGGCCAGCCGTGGGATCCGGTCGGGGAACCGGCGGCCGATCCTCGACAGCGCGTCCAGCGCCCAGTTCTCGAGCACGACGTCGTTGAGGAACCTCGCCGCCGCCGAGGGCGGATGGGGCGGCTCGTCGGTGCGCTCGCTCTCCCGCAGCAGCGCCGTCTCGGTGTGCGGGAAGACGAAGAACTCGAAGTGGTCGTTGCGATCGGCGAGCTCGTCGAGGTTGGCGAGCGTCTCGTCGAGCGGCTCGGGATGGTCGACCCGCCGCAGCCGGAACGCCGGCACCGTCCGAAGCGTGACCGCGGAGACGACCCCGAGGGCTCCGATTCCAACGCGCGCGGCGAGCAGCGCCTCGGCGTCGGCCTGACCCGCGCACTCGTGCACGCTGCCGTCGCCGAGCACGAGCTCGACGGCCTCGATCTGGGCGGAGAGGTTCGGGAACCGCGCACCGGTGCCGTGGGTCCCGGTCGAAATCGCCCCGGCAAGCGTCTGCACGTCGATGTCGCCGACGTTCTCCATCGCGAGACCGTGGCGGTCGAGCTCGGCGCCGAGCTCGCCGATCACGATTCCGGCCTCCGCCCGCACGCGGCCGGTGGCGCGGTCGACGTCGATGATCCTGTTCAGGCGCTCGAGCCGCAGCAGCGTCCCATGCGTGCAGGCTGCGTCGGTGAACGAGTGCCCCGACCCGGCGACCCTGATTGTGCGGCCCGCGTCCGCGGCGCGCTCTATCGCCGTAACGAGCTCGGACCGCGATCGCGGCTGCTCGATCGCCGCCGGGGCGCAACACTGGTCCCCGGCCCAGTTTCGCCACTCGGCCACCCGAAAAGCGTACGGCTACGCTCCCGGAACAGTCGATGCCGCGCCTGGAGGGGTGGCAGAGCGGTCGAATGCGGCGGTCTTGAAAACCGCTGACCGGGTTCCCCGGTCCGGGGGTTCGAATCCCTCCCCCTCCGTCCAAATCTTGGCGCGCCCCGCGCGCCGCGATCGCATCGGCGCGCCGGGGTCGCTCGGCTCTTACAATGCGCCATTCAAGAGGAGTCTGGTGTTGAAGGGCCATGCCGCGGCGCTCGCGCGGCGGCTGAGAGCGACGACAGGGACCCCCGTGGAGAACCCACGGGTGATGGGCCTGACCCTTGCCACGCTGTTCTTCCTCGGCGGATCGGTGGGAACGATCTCGCTGCTGCTCCCGCATCCCGAGGGCTTCAACGACGGCGCATTGTGGACCAACATTGCGATCTCGTTCGTCGCCGCGGCCGGGTTGGCGGTGCTCGCCGGCCGTCTCCCGCCGTGGTCGCTGCAGATTGCGCTCCTCGGCGGAATGCTCTTGGTCACGCGCGCGGTCTACTACAGCGACCAGCCGAGCGGGTTCTATGCGCTTTGGTACCTGTGGGTCGGCCTGTACGCGTTCTTCTTCTTCGGACGCGGTTGGGGTCTCGTGCACACGGTGACCATCGCGCTCGCCTACGCCTGGGTCCTCAGCGAGATTCCGCATGACGCCGTGCTCGCGCGCTGGACGATGATGGTTACAACACTCGTCGTCGCCGGCGGGCTGATCGACGCTTTCGTCCTCCGGGTTCGGCGAACGGCTGCTGAGGCCGAGTCGCGGGCGCGCAACCTCGCAGCCGTCGACTCGGTGGCACACGACCTTGCCCGCGCCACTGACGCCGCCTCGTTGGGGCCCGCAATCTGCGATGCGGTCCGAGAGGTGTCCGCGGCGCAGGGTGTCTCGCTGTGGCAGCCCGGGTCGGGCGGAGCCGGACTCGTCTGCACGGCGTCGACGGACGGGGAGCTCGACGGGGCCGTGGTGCCGCTCATCGGCCCCGCCTCCGCAACGGTGAGCGTGTTCACCTCGGGATCGCCGCTGTTCGTGCCGGATGTCGTCGGCAATCCCGTTGTCAACAAGGCACTCGCCGAGCGCACGCACGCTCGCACGGGAATGTTCCAGCCGGTGATCCGCGAGGGCGTGCCGATCGGGGTTCTGGTCCTCTACTGGCTCGAGCGCGTTACGAGCCTCGACCCCGACCTCGACCAGATCGTCAAGCTGCTGGCGGCCGAAGCGTCGATCGTGATCGAGCGCGGGGAGCTTCTCGAGCGCCTCGAGCGCGTCGCGCGCACCGACGACCTCACCGGGCTGCCCAACCGCCGCGCCTGGGACGAGGAGCTTGTCCGCGAGATCGCGCGGGCGGAGCGCGACGGCAGCCTGTTGTGCGTCGCGATGCTCGACCTCGACCACTTCAAGCGCTACAACGACGAGCACGGACACCAGGCGGGCGACCGACTGCTGAAGGAGGCGACGGCGGCGTGGCAGGTGCGCCTCCGCCTCACCGACGTGCTCGCGCGCTACGGCGGCGAGGAGTTCACGCTCGCGCTGCCGGGCTGCGATCCGCAAGCGGCGCTGACGCTGATCGAGCGCCTGCGCAGCGCCACGCCCGAGGGACAGACGGTCTCGGCCGGGCTCGCGCATTGGCTGGACGGCGAGAGCGCAGACTCGCTCGTCGGCCGCGCCGACGGAGCGCTGTACGAAGCCAAGCGCGCGGGGCGCGACCGCATCGTCTCCGCCGCCGCCGTCCCGGGCTAGAACTGAGGCGGCGGCGTCTGCTCGACCGAGAGCGCGCCACCGGAGCGGACGACGTGGAGCGTGTACAGCGGCGCCGTCCCGTCGCTCACCTGGACCGTCGTCCCCGCGTCCTCGGCGGGGCCGACGAGCGTGCCGCGGATGTCCCTCGAGTCGTCGAGCCCGAGCGTCGTGATGTGGTCGACGTTGCTGCCGCGGGTCTGGTAGCGCACCGTCCAGCGGCGGTCGCGCTCGCGGAACTCGGGGAACATGAAGCCCTCGATCGGGTTCCGCCTGCCGCGGAACCTCCGCAGGTTCCCGGGGCCAACGCTCGATGAGCTGAACAGGTCCCCGTCGAAGCCCTTGGCGTGGAGCTTTAGCTCGTCGCCGGCGTTGTCGACGTCGACGTCGGGGCCGAGCTGAATGTAGCGGCGGTAGCGGTGCGTGGCGGCCGAGCGCACACGGTCGATCACGAACAGCGCCTCGCCCGGCTTGTAGAGGAAGAGCCGGTTGTGGTCGACGCCCTGGCGCGCGACAAGCGGGTTCGTCCCCTGGATCGCGTACCAGCCGTCGCCGCCCCCGCCGGCAACGATCCCACTGTGGTAGGCGAGCCGGCTCTTTCGCGGGAAGCTCTTGTTGTCCACCGTGAGCACGCTGTGCGCGCGGCTCGCCTGCGAGAACGCGTACCACTTCCCAGGGTCCTTGCTGTACAGGCCGGTGTCGCTGACGATCCGGTGCCCCTGGTCGAAGAGGTCGAAGGTGAGGTCGTCGGAGTGCTTGTGGACGCTGGAGAAGAACGTCGCCGCGACCGACAGGTAGGCGGGCGGATCCTGGCGCTTGACGAACGCGAGCCCGCTCTGCGGGAGCAGCTTCAGGCCCTCGTCGGTCGACGCCTCGTCGTCGAGCTCGTCGCCGACGCTGGTGTAGTTGCTGTTCCCGAGCAGGACGTTGCTGCCGTCCGGCTCGATGAGCCACCCGGCCACGTTCTTCATCAGCTCGTGGAGCGAGACCAGCGCCGGGTCCTTCTCGCCCGGGATGTCCATGAACCGCTCGAGCAGCTTCGTGACGAGGATGTGGTAGGTCGCCGAGTGCTCGAGCCAGAAGCCCTCGCCGGCGATCGTGTGTGACTCGAGGTTGCGGATGAACCTCGTGCTGCCGGTCTGGCGCCACGAGGCTGACTTAGACATGAACGCAAGCTGCTGGCTCAACAGCACGAGCCCGGTGTCCTCGTACAGGCCCCGGTTGGTGTTGCTGTAGTGGCCGGTGAGGAACTGCCCTTGGCGCCGGAGCGAGCGCAGCAGCACACGGGCCTGCTTGTCGGTGAGAATGCCCTCGCACGACGCCGCTCGCGTGAGGAAGGCGATGTACGGGGCTCGGTCGCCGACCACCTTGTCGAACCAGGTCCGCGGCGTCGTCTGCGGCCCGCTGTGGCGGAAGCGGTTGTGCCGCACCCAGTCGAGGATCAGGTCGCGCGCCTGGGCGAGCGCGCCGACGTCGCCGTTGTTGCGGTAGGCGTAGAACAGGACCGCAGTCCAGTTCAGGTCCTGGAGGTCGGCCTGGAAGGCGAGGCTGTGGTACGGGTCCTGGCGCCAGTTGACGCGCGGCACCAGGCGCCGCGTCGTCTTGTGGACGTGGAACAGACCCTTGCGCGCGTCGGCGATCTCCTGGCGCGAGTACTTGCCGACCTTGAGCACGTCGTAGTCGGCGGGACAGCTCGCGCCGCGAAGCGCGGTCACCGTGCCCGCCGAGGCCGGGCCAGGAGCCGCGGCGACCGCCGCCGCCGCACCCATCGTCGCCGCGGCGACGAGGAGGCGCGCGCGGATTCGCGTGTCAGCTTCGTGTCCCAATGCGTCCGCCCCGGGCCCTCCTATCAATGCCCCCTGCACTGATAGAGACCCGCCGGCCCAAGGTAGCTCACATACCGGGGCGCTGAAGCATTCATTGCACGACCGTGCCGGTGGATTGCACGCGGCGGGGATCGCGTCGATCCTCCTGCTCACGTGTTGCTAATAGTGAGCGGACCCCGATCGGGTGCACGTCGGGGAAGCGGACCCAGAAGGCAGTGAGCGGATCGATACACCGGAGGCGGGGCGGGCCCCGCGGTGCGGCGCGCGGACGCGCGGCCGTGACAGCGTGCGTGGCCGCGCTTGCCTGCGTTGCGGCGCTCACAGCGGCGCCCGGCGCGGGCGCGAGGGGGTTCGCGCCGAAGAAGGGCAAGGCCTACGCCGGCGTCTCGGACACCGGCGAGATCTCCGGATACCGCAAGTTCTCGTCGAACGTCCACCACCACCCGGCGATCCTGGAGGCGTTCCACTACTGGACGCTCCACCTCGACAAGGCGCTGGCGCGCTGGGATCAGGCGGGCGTTCGCGGCGTGCTCAGCGTCACCACGCGCTCCGACAGCGGCAAGGAGATCATCACCCCATGGGGGATCGCGCACGGAAACGGCGACAACTACCCGCTGCGCCTCAACCGCGAGATCGCCCACAGCCGCCAGACCGTCTACATCAGGCTGATGTCGGAGATGAACGGGGCGTGGAACCCCTACTGCGCGTTCGACCGCAGCGGCCACTTCCGCGGCAAGCGCCATTCGCCGCGGCAGTTCATCAAGGCGTGGCGCCGCTTCGACCTGATCGTCAAGGGCGGAAGGGTCTCGAAGATCAACCGGCGCCTCCACCACCTCGGGATGAAGGGGATCAAGGGAGACGCCAAGAACGGCCACCTCCCGAAGCGGCTGCCGAAGCCCAAGGTGGCGATGATGTGGGTCCCGCACTCGAGCCCGACTCCGAACATCCGCGGCAACCAACCCGGCAAGTACTGGCCCGGCGGAAAGTACGTCGACTGGACCGGGACCGACATCTTCTCGCGCTCGCCGAACTGGGCGAAGTTGCACGCGATCTACAACCACTTCGGCGCGAAGCCGTTCGTGATCGGGGAGTACGGGCTCTCAGCCGGCGACAGTCCGGGCTTCATCAAGAACCTGTTTGGCTGGGCGCACCACAACAAGCGGGCGCGGATGCTCATCTACTACCAGGGCTTCGCGGCCAACGACCCGTACCGGATCTGGCACTACCCGCGAGCGCGGCGCACCCTGACCCACATCCTCAACGGCAAGCGCTTCATCCAGCACCCGCCGGGAACGCACCACTAGCGCGCCCTCCTCCATTCGCACCCCACGCGGTCGCGCGTCGCGCTGCCGCCGCCATCGCATCCGCCGATCCGGCCCGGGCGCCGGTCCCTGCTGATCTCGAAACCATCGGCGCGGCTACTTCTTCTTGACCTTCAGCGCCTTCGCGCGCGTGTTCGCCGTGCCGCCGGTGGGCGTGAAGGTGATCGCGGCCCTGACCTTGACCTTGTGCTTGCGCTTGAGCTTCTTCTTCGCGGGCTTCGTCAGCTTCAGCGGCACCGGGACGGTTCCCGCGCCGGGGGCGGTTGCGTGCGAGGGGCCGAGCAGGAGCTTCCTCTTCGTCGCTTTCGCGTCCCTGACGTCGATCCGGCCGGCGCCGGGAACCGTCACGTCGACCTTCTTGCCCTTGGCCGAGCCGATCGAGAACTCGTTGCTCGGGCTCGGCGAGGTCGGCGGAGGCGGAGGCGGAGGCGGAGTTGGCGCGAGCTCGCGGTCGAAGCTCGCGACGGACGCGTCGATCGCGTCCGCGGTGTAGAGCGAGGCGCCGTCCGGGCTCACGGCGAGCGAGCCCGGGGAGGGACCGACAGAATGGAGGAGACCGCTGTCGACGCCATCCGGCATCGCGGAGGCGATCTCCGCGCACGCGCCGGAGCCGCCCGGGCCGCTCTGCGTGTCCCCGGTGAAGCAGCCGTGGAAGCTGAGCCCGCCCCCCGAGGCGCGGTCGAACTGCGTGACGGTCGCGTCCTGCACGGTCTCGACGTATGCGGAGTTGCCGTCAGGGCTCGTCGAGACGGCACCGGGGTATTTCAGGCCGGAGTCGTCGCCTCCCGCGCTCGCGTGAGGAAGCTCGGAGCAGGCCGCCGAGCCGGAGGGGCCGGCGTTGGTGTCGCCGGTGATGCATCCCTGGTAGCTGAGCGCGCCCCCGCCCGCACGATCAAACGTCGCTATCGAGTCGTCCTGGATCGCGGTCGCGTAAAGCGACGAGCCGTCGGGGCTCAGCGCAAGCGACTCGAGATCGTGGAGCCCGGAGTACGTTCCCCCCGCCTGGGCGTCAGGAATCTGCGCGCATGCGCCTGAGCCGCCCGGCCCGGCATCCGTGTCACCGCTTATGCACCCCTGGTAGCTGAGCTCGCCCGTCGCCGTGTCGCGGGAGAAGCGCGCCACGGCGGAGTCGGACCCGCTCCCAACGTACACCGACTCTCCGTCGGGGCTGACCGCGAGCGAAATCGCGAAGTCCATCCCGGAGTGGGCGCCGCCCGAGTGGGCGCTTGGGATCTGCGTGCATGCCTTCGGCCCACTCGGCCCGCTTTCGGTCTCACCGGTGATGCAACCGCTGTAGCTGAGCGCGCCGGTGCTCGTGTTGCGGTCGAACGTCGCGACAGAGTCGTCGATTGCGGAAGCCGTGTACAGCGACTTGCCGTCTGGGCTGATCGCGAGGTCGTAGTCGTTTTCGAGCCCGGAGTTGTCTCCTCCCGACGTCGCCTTCGGGATCGTCGTGCACGCGCCGGAGCCCGCGCCACCGGTCTGGGTGTCACCGCTGATGCAACCCTTGTACGTGAGCGCCCCGGTGTCGGTGTCGCGGTTGAAGCGCGCGACCGCGCTGTTGCCCGTCGCTGCGGCGTACACCGACTTTCCGTCGGGGCTCACGATCACCGAGGTCACCAAGTTGAGGCCGGAGTTCGCTCCCAACGCGTCGGCGCTCGCGATCTGCGAGCACGCCCCCGATCCGCTCGGGCCCGCATTCGTGTCGCCGGTGATGCATCCCTGGTAGCTGAGCGCGCCGGTCGTCGCGTTGCGCGAGAAGCGCGCCACGCCCGCGCCGCCGAACGACGCCCCGTACAGCGAGGTGCCGTCCGGGCTCAGCGCGACCCCGGTCAGGTACTGCATCCCCGAGTCCAGTGCATTCGACGCGGCGCTCGCGATCTGCGAGCACGCCCCCGATCCGCTCGGACCCACCTCCGTCTTGCCCGTGATGCAGTCCTTGTACGTGAGATCGCCGGTCGCCGCACCGGCTCCGCTGGGCAGCGCGGCGGCCGTCAGTGGCGCGGCTGCGACGAGCGCGATCGCCGCCATCCTCCGGATCGCCCCCATCTCCCATGCTCCGTCACAACCACCCACTGTCACAGCCATCACTCGCCTCCTGCTTCGTGACCGGGCCCACCTTCCAATCGGCACCGAAGCGGTCGACCTTGAGCCCGATCGCCGAACAGGGCCGCCGGTCGCTGGATGGGATGAGGCCCACCGGGCAACGGTGGCCGGCGGCGGGCTAGCTGCCCCTCACCCAGGCCTTCGCGTCGTCGAGCTCGGCGGTCGGAAAGACCCGCACCTCTGCGGGGATCAGGAAGCCGAAGCCCCGCACCATGTGCGCGTAGGCGTCGTGGTCGGTGACGACCGCGATCCGCTCCCAGGCGGAGATGTGCTTCATGCCGACCTTCGTGTCCTCCCACATCGCCGCCGGCTCGTAGCCGGTGAACTCGTCGCCGAGCACGTACAGCAGGCTCAGCTTGTCCTGCTTCTGGAGAGCGGACTCGATCGCGGGGTCGAGCACGTCCTCGTAGTCGGCTCGGGTCACTTCGCCCTTGGCGAGAAAGCCGAGCACGCCGTCCCCCAGTCCCTCGGTCCGCTCGATCATCGCGGCTCCTTCCTCCTCGCGAACGTTCGGAGGACGCATTCTCGCAGCGGGGCGGCGGGGTCTGCCAGGGCGCGCCTACTCGCCGGTGAACTTCGGCGGGCGCTTCTCGACGAACGCGAGCACGCCCTCGACGAAGTCCTTGCTGCGGCCCCGGTCGCGCTGCGCGTCGGCCTCGGCGTCGAGCTGGCCCGCCAGGTCGCCGTAGATACGGCGGTTGAGCAGCTTCTTTGCGCCCGCGTAGGAGCGGGTCGGGCCGTTCGCGAGCCGCTCGAGGAGCTCGCCCGCGGCGGCCTCGAGCTGGTCGTCGGGAATGGCGCGGTTGACCAGCCCCCAATCCAGCGCCTGGGCCGCTGGAATGCGCTCGCCGAGCATCGCCATCTCGGCCGCGCGCGCGTAGCCGACGCGGGCGGGGATGAACGCCGTCGAGCCTCCGTCGGGGACAAGGCCGATGTTGACGAAGGCGAGCAGCAGATACGAGGATTCAGCGGCGAGGATCAGGTCGCAGGCGAGCGCGAGCGAGCAGCCGATCCCGACGGCGGGGCCGTTGACCGCGGCGACGACGGGCTTCGGCATCTCGCGCAGCCCCGTGATCACCGGGTGGTAGATCTCCTTCAGTCGCGCGCTGAGGTCGGGCAGGCCATCTCCGGAGTCGGAGCGCTGCTCCTTGAGGTCGGCGCCGGAGGAGAAGCCGCGGCCCGCCCCCGTGATCAGCACGGCGCGGACGGAGTCGTCACTGCCGAGCGTCTCGACGGCGTCGCGGAGGTCGAGGCCGAACTGCTCGTTCCACGCGTTCAGCGCGTCGGGGCGGTTGAGCAGGATTCGCGCCGCCGGCCCGTCGACCGTGACGTCGATCGTCTCGTGGGAGGGCATACAGGCGAACGATATCCCGGCGCCCCGAGCGCCGTCCGGCTATTGGCCCTTGACCCTGACCCGGAACTTCGCCGCGTCGACGAGCGTCGGGTCGTCTTCGTTCGTCGCGAAGAGCTCGAAGGAGCGCTTGCCCGACCTCGCCTGCTTCGACGCCTTCAGCGTGATCTTCAGATTCGTCGAGTCACCGAACGCAAGCACGGGCGAGAAGCGGCCCCTCTTGATCTTCTTGGTGACGTTCTTGCCGCCGGAAGTGAACTTGGCCTTGACCTTCTTGCTCTTGACGTCGCCGTCGAGGTCGACCGCGGCGGACAGCGGGCCGTCGTCCTGGACCGTGACGTTGAACTTCTGCTTCTTTCCGGCGCGGAGCTTCTTCTTGCCCTTGATCACCTGCTCCTCGTAGTCGCCGTCACCGGCGCCGTCCACGACCAGGTCGGGCTGGCCGTCGGTGAGCCTGAGCCCGCCGGAGCCGAACTGATTGTTCTTCCCGGGCGATCCGCCGTGCAGGGCCGACCCCTCGAGCACGGCCTGGATCGCGTCCGGCGACGCGCTCGAGCCCTGCGCGACGAGCGCCGCGGCGCCGGCGACATGGGGGCTCGCAGCCGAGGTTCCGGGGAAGCCCCCGCCGCAGTTCCCGGTCGAGAGGCCGAATGTCGCGTTCGAGACCCTGTCGGGACCCGAGATGTCGGGCTTGATGCGCCCGTCGATCGTCGGCCCCTGGGAGCTGAACGACTCGAGCCCGCCGTTCGAGAAGCAGTACGCGCCGACGCCGAACGCCTCCGGAGCGGTTGCGGGCTCGGCGACGCTTCCAGGGGTGACATGGCGCTCGATCGAGCCCGTGTCGGGCGAGAAGAGGTCGAGGCGGGGGGAGGCCGTTCCCGAGATTCTCTGGACCAGGAGGTCGAAGTCCTGCGTGATGCCGGAGTTCATGTAGCACAGCGTTTCGGTCGGGGGCTGGGTGCCGTTATGGACGCCCGTCGAGGTCGCGACCGTGGTGCTGCCGCTGCGCAGCAGAATGTTGAAGTCCTGGCTCGTGACCGGCCACGAATCCCATTTGAGGTCGAAGCAGTCGCGCTGGTTGTGGGGGATCGTGACCGTGTTCGTGTCGTCGCTGGGGCCGGAGGCCCAGTCGAGCAGGCCGTTCGAGTTCGCGTCGGTGAACGGGCCGCTCCAGTGACTGAGCGCGTAGTTGCCGGCCGAGTTCACCCACAGGAGCCCGTCGGCTCGCGCCCGCTCGACCGCGTCGTCGGGGGTGCCGGGACCGCCGGAGCCGTCGCCGCGCGAGGTGTTGAAGTAGGCGACCGAGTGGTTGACGATCCGGACCCCCTGGTTCTTCGCGTACTGCTCCGCCGCAGCGAGGTCGGCGGAGCTGTCGATGCAGATCAGGTAGAGCTGGGCGTCGGGGGCCATCTCGTGGACGATCTCGGCGACGCCGGCGCCGTGGCCCTGGGCAGTGTCGTTCTCGAACCCCCCGGCGCAGTAGTTCTGGGTCGTGACCGAGCTCGGCAGGTCGCCGGAGGCCTGGCGGGCCATGTAGTTCTTGAAGTCGACGTCGATCACGGCGACCTTGACCCCGGCTCCGGTGGTGCCCTCGGCCTGTGCCTGGGCCGCGAGGGTGTTCGCGACCCCCTCGCCGGTGATCGCGGTCGGGTACGGGATCGCCGGCGCGCGCACATCCTCGACGGCGTCGGCCTGCGCCAGCGCCGCGAGATCGCCGGGCGCGACCTCGGCCTCGAGCACGCCGGGGGCGTCGGAGCTCGCGGTCCCGCCAAGCTCGCGGACGCTGCGCTCGGCCGTGCTCGTCTCGCCGCGCCTGGTCACGACCTCGACGACGACGCGGCCGTCGCGGACACGCAGGCCCTGGCCGCGAGCGACGTGTGCCGCGTCCGCGGGCTTGGTCGTCGCGACCGCCGCCAGCGAGCCGTCCAGTCCCTGGACACCCGGCCCGCGATCCGATGCCGCCGCCGAGGCGCCCCCGGCCGTGAGCGCGAGCGCGGCCGCCACAGCCGTGGCTGCGAATGCCCTCCTTGCGCTTCCCGGTTCCATGACCCCCGTGCGCCGCATCCTACGCCTCCCGTGGCAATGGGCTGCCGTTGCCGGCCTAAACAAGATCAAGTCTCATTATCATTACCGGGCCGATGCTCGAGCCGTTCCAGCTTCCGTTCGTCCAGCGTGGCCTGATCGAGGTCCTCGTCCTCGCCGTCGGCGCCGGCGTGCTCGGGACGTGGATCGTCCTGCGCGGGCTCGCGTTCTTCTCGCACGCGGTCGGAACCGCCGCATTCCCCGGGCTCGTGCTCGCCGACGGGCTCGGGTTCGCGGCCTCACTCGGCGCGCTGGGCGTCGCGCTGGCCTTCGCTGCATTGGTCTGGGGGCTCGGGCGCCGGCGCGGCACGGCCTACGACAGCCTCACCGCGCTCGTGCTCGTCGGCTGTCTCGCGACCGGGGTGATCCTCGCAAGCGATGTCTTCCACTCCGGCTCGAACGTCGACCAGCTCCTGTTCGGGAGCCTGCTGCTCGTCAGTGGGGCGGACATCCGGCTGGCGATCGTGGGGACGGCGATCGTTCTCGTCGCCAGCTCCGTGCTCGGGCGCCGCTGGCTTGCCGCCGGCTTCGACGAGGAGGGGGGCGGCGTGCCCGGCGGGGGCGGGCTCGACGTCGCGCTGCTGGCGCTGATCGCGCTCGCGAGCGTCTCCGCGCTCACCGTCGTCGGCGCGCTGCTCGTGGCGGCGCTGTTCGTCGCGCCGGCGGCGACGGTGCGGCTGTACGCGAATCGGATCACGGCGTGGCAGATCGGAAGCGTCGCGCTTGCGGCGGTCGAGGGGGCGGCCGGACTCTGGCTTTCGGTAAAGACGAATGCGCCCCCCGGCGCGACGATCGCGACGCTGAGCGGGGTCGCGTTCGGGCTCGCGCTCCTGGGACGCGCGCTCCGTGCCCGCACCGGCGCGGCGGCGCTCGCCGTGCTCGTTGCCGCATCCGCGCTGCTCGCCGGCTGCGGCGGGTCCGACTCGGGCTCCGGCAGGCCGGTGGCGGTCGCGACTACGACCCAAATCGGCGACTTCGTCCGTGAGGTCGGCGGCCGCGACGTCAACGTCGAGCAGATCCTCGCGCCGAACACCGATCCGCACGCCTACGAGCCGCGTCCCGACGACGTTGTCGCGACCGCCGACGCGAGGATCGTGTTCGAGAACGGCGACAACCTCGACGCGTGGATGTCGAAGGTGGTCTCCGACAGCGGCAGCGACGCCAAGGTCGTCGACCTCGGACGATCGCTGCCGGACAAGCGCCCCGGCGAGTCGAGCGGACCCGAGGCGTCGCGCCACGACCCGCACTGGTGGCACGACCCGCGCAACGCGGAGGCGGCTGTGCGCGAGATCGCGTCCGGGCTGGCGAGCGTCGATCCCCGGCATCGGGCGACGTTCGCGCGCAACGCTCACCGCTACATCGCGAAGCTGCGCCGGCTCGACGCCGGCATCGCACGCTGCATACGAGAGGTCCCGGCGCCGCGGCGCAAGCTCGTCACCGATCACGACGCGTTCGGCTACTTCGCGAAGCGATACGGGATCGACGTCGTCGGCGCCGTGATCCCCTCGCAGACGACGCAGGCGCAGCCATCGGCCGCGGATCTCAAGAACCTAGCGAGCCTCGTAAGGCGCGAGCACGTGAGGGCGATCTTCCCCGAGACCAGCCTGAGTCCGAAGCTCGCTCACACGATCGCCTCGCAGACGGGTGCGAGCGCCGGCTACACGCTCTACGGCGACACCCTCGGCCCGGCGGGATCGAGTGGCGACACCTACGTGCGCATGGAGCGCGCGAACGCCGACGAGATGGTCAAGGGGTTTACCGACCGGCGCCGCGGATGCCGCAGTCGGGGGATCGGATGAGGACCGGGGAGAGCGACGTGCTCGTCGAGACACGCGACCTCGCCGCCGGGTACGGCCGCGTGTCCGCGATCGAGGGGATCAGCTTCGACGTCGAGGCCGGGCAGCGGCTCGCGCTGCTGGGGCCGAACGGCGGCGGCAAGACCACGCTGCTGCGCGTGCTGCTGCGCGAGCTCCGCCCCATGTGGGGCTCTGTAGAGATCGCCGGGCGCGCGGCGAGCGTTCCCCAGACCGAGCGCTCGCGCCTCGACTTCCCGGTCTCGGCGCTCGACGTCGCGCTGATGGGCGCGCTGCCGCGGCTTCCGTGGTGGGGGCGGCCGGGGCGAGCGGACCGCGCGGTGGCCCGCAGCGCACTCGAGCGCGTGGGGATCGCCGATCGCGCCGACGACACCTTCGGCGATCTCTCCGGAGGGCAGCGGCAGCGGGTGTTGATCGCGCGCGGCCTCGTCCAGGACGCGCGGCTTCTGCTCCTCGACGAGCCGTTCACCGGGCTCGACGTCCCCGCCGCCGCCGGGCTCGAGTCGCTGATCGCGGAGCTCGCGGAGGAGGGTCGCGGGATCGTGATCGCGACCCACGACCTCGCCCAGGCGCGGCGCTGGGACACGGTCCTGTGCCTGAACAGGACGCAGATCGCGTTCGGCCACCCGGACGACGTCCTCGACCGCGCGGTCCTCGAGGCGACCTACGCCGGGTCGATCGTCGAGATCCCCGGGGCGCGGAGCGTCGGCGTCCTGCCCGCGCACCACCACGACCACAATCACTAGATGCCCGACTTCCTCACAGATCCGCTGAGCCAGGAGTTCATCCGCCGGGCGCTGCTCGAGGTGCTGCTGATCTCGGTCGCGAGCGGGGCGCTCGGCTGCTGGGTCGTCTTCTACGGTGTCTCGTACGCGGCCGAGTCGCTGTCGCACGCGCTGTTCCCCGGGCTCGTGCTGGCGGCGCTCGCCGGGCTGCCGATCCTCGTCGGGGGGGTGCCCGGGATCGCGATCGCCGCGGTCGCGATCGCGATCGTCAGCCGAGCGCCGGGGATCGGGCGCGACGCGGCGGTCGCCGTCGTCGTCACCGGCTTCTTCGGGCTCGGGGCGCTGCTCGCGCTCTCGCCCGAGTCCCCGCCGGGAATCCAGGAACTCCTGTTCGGGGACATCCTCGCGCCGTCGGACTCCGACCTGATCGTCTCGGCGGCGCTCGCGCTGTGCGTCATCGCGACCCTGGGGGCGCTCCACTGGCGCCTGCTCACGGTCGCCTTCGACCGCACCACCGCGGGCTCCGTCGGCGCGTCGGTGCGGGTCGCCGACGCCACGGTGCTCGTGCTGCTGGCGGCGGCGGTGCTCGTCGCCGCGCAGGGGCTCGGGACGCTGCTCGCGGTGGCTGCGCTGGTCGGCCCGGCCGCCACCGCGCGCCTGGTGACGCGGCGGATCGGGCCGATGATGCTCGTCTCGACGCTGCTCGGTGCCGCCGCGGGCCTAGCCGGCATCTACATCTCCTACTACGCCGGGCTAGCCGCCGGCGCGTCGATCGCCGGCTGCATCGTCGCCGCTTTCGGCGCGGCGATCGTGATCGCGTCGCTGCGATCATTCGGCGAGGAGCCGACCGCGAGGGAGAGACGGGTGGCGGCATGACGAAGCGAAGCGGCGAGGAGTGGGCCGAGCGCGCCCGGACCGCGCTCGCCGAGGCCGGGTTTCGCAGCGGCGGCGGCAGGCGCCAGGTCGTGGAGGTACTCGAGCGCGAGGACTGCGCGCTGACCGCGCTCGAGATCGATCGCCGCCTGCGCGGGGTCGGGCGCGCCACCGTGTACCGCGCGCTCGAGCAGCTCGAGGGACTCGGCCTGATCCAGCGCGTCGATCTCGGCGCCGACGCCGCCGGGTACGAGCGGGTCGAGCCCGGCGGCGAGCACCATCACCACATCGTCTGCGATCGCTGTGGACGCGTGGTCACGTTCGAGGACGACCGGATCGAGCGCGCGATCGGCGCCGTCGCCAAGCGCGGCGACTTCAGCGTCTCGAGCCACGAGGTGACGCTCCGCGGCGAGTGCGCCGACTGCTCGCGCGGGTCGCGGTAAGGACGCGCCACCCGGCCTCGACCGGCGGGCGAGCTTGGCTAGGCCCTTCTCGGGATCAGCGCGCCGATGATCCAGAACAGCGGGATGAAGATCCCGATGATGAACATCACCCAGTGGCCCTTGCGCAGCGTGATGATCCCCAGGGTGACCAGCAGGATGAAGTACAGGATTCCGCCAATGACGATTTCCACTTTTGCGCTCCCCAAGTTGCGGTCGGTCGAGGCGCCAGCCTATAGCCAGTCGCTCCGCGGTCGGCTTCCGCGACGCCGGAATGCGCGGCCCGCCGTGACCATGCCGGCCCGTGGTCGAGCGCCGCGTAGGTCTCGATGAAGCGCTTGCGGCTCTAGGCCGTGCCGCGGTTGGCCTTGGTCAACCGAAACGGCTGTCTCCCTTTGGATGTCTTGGTGAGCACGAAGACCGTGGCTGGCCGGCCACAAACTGAGGGATAGCCGGCGCCAGCCCGGCCGCCTCACGGGACGACGAAGAAGAAGTCCTGGTTCACAAAGGTGTTTGTGTAGACCGGCGCGTTCACGGTTCCGCCCTGCGGGTCAGCGACCGGCGTCGTGCCGCTCGTATCGACCCTGTACGTGAGCACCTGAAGCCGCCCCGCGGGGCAGCCGCCGCCGCTGCTGTCCCATTCCACATGCGTCGTGTTGCCGGTGCCGGTGGTGTCGCCGCTGAAATCGGGGGTCGCAACCAGTCCTGTTTGATCGGCGTCGATGCCCGCCGCGAGCGCAATGCAGTAGGTACCGGTCGACGGCCTGGTCACGCCGGCGACGTTCTTGCTGCGCGAGACCGAGACGCCGGTGCCGTCGACGAGCCCGTAGGCGCGAGCGGTGCCGTCGGCGCCGTTCGTCCCGTTGGTGCCGGGGGGACCAGCGGGGCCGGTCGCGTTTGCGAGCTGCTTCGAGACCTCCTTCTTGATCGACTTCTTGATGCTCTTGCTGAGCCCGAGCACCGGCGAGGCAATCGCCAGCGCCGCGATCAGCGCAAGGACGATCGTGACCGTGCTCCACGTCGGTCGCCACTTCATGGCTCTCTCTTTTCTCTCCCCTGAAACTCCGCTTTGTGCGGCCTGTGACGATCACGCTAGCGCCTCAGTCAATCCCGTAGATCGCCGCGAAGCGCTCGAGGAACCGCTTCCGCCCCTCGGCCATGCAGCGATTCACCTTGGTGTATGTCCAGCCGGTGATCTCCTGGATCTCTGCGTAGCTGAAGCCCTCGGCTTTGAGCGCAAGCGCGCGGCGCTCCTGAGGCTTGAGCGCGGCGAGGGCGTCAGCGCTGAACGCGACGCGTTCGCGGCGCTCGGCGTGATCGGCGGGGTCGGCGCGCTCGCTCGCGACCGCCTCGAGCGGGTCGGGCGCGTCGGGCTCTGGCCGCCGCGCCGACCCGAGGATCCGTTCCCGCGACCGCCTCACCGCCAGCGCCTCGTGCTTGGTCACCGTGTGCATCCACGCGGCGAGTCGGGGTCGCGCGCATGCCGGCGCCTTCGTGAGCAGGATCTCGAGCGCCCGCTGGTAGGCGTCCTCGGCGTCCTCGCGACACAGCGAGTACCGCCGCGCGGTACGGCGAAACGAGTCCCCCTGGGACGCGATCAGCTCGACGGCGAACTCGTATCGGGCGCAGCGCACACCCGGTACAACCCGCGCGGCGGATCGCGCGCCCCCCAAGGGCGCCCCGGGCTAGCGCCTCTTGCGCTTCTTCACCTTCAGTCTCGCCTCGGCGGTGTCGACAAGTTCGCCTCCCGCCACGTCGTCAGCCTCGAACGCGAACGAGCGCCGACCCGTCGTCGCGTTCCGCCTCGCCTTCACGATCGCCTTCAGCTCGACGGCGCCGTCCAGCGGAAGGCTGTCCGTGACGAAGCCGTGGCGGGTCACCTTCTTCGTCACGTTCTTCTTCTTGCGGAAGTAGTTCACGCTGACCTTGCGTGACTTGCGATCCCCCGTGAGCACGATCGCCCCCGGCAACGGCCCGTCGTTCTGCACCGTGAGCGTGAACTTTCGCTTCGCGCCCTGGCGCACGTTCCTGAGGCCCGCGGACTCGTCCGCCGAGAGATCGGAGTACGAGTCCGCGCCCACCCGACCGTGCCTGCCCTTCACACTCAGATCGGGCTGACGCTTGGCGAGGTTGATCGCCCCGGCGCCGAACTGGTCGTCGGCTCCCGGGGCTCCGAGGTCCACGGCGGCGTTCGCGAGGCTCGCGAGGATGCGCTCCGGCCCCGCGGACACACCCTGCGCGGTCAGCGCCGCCGCGCCGGCGAGATGGGGCGACGAGGCAGACGTTCCCCCGAACCCGCCCACGCAGTTGGCCGCGAGGCCGAACGTCGCGTTCGAGACCCGGTCGGGGCCGGAGATGTTCGGCTTCATGCGCCCGTCAATCGTCGGGCCCTGCGAGCTGAACGACTCAAGCCCCTGGTTTGCGACGCAGTACGCACCGGTGGCGGCGGCCTCGGGCGCCGAGCCGGGCTCGGTGACGCTCCCCTCCGCGACCGGGTACTGGATCGAGGAGGCATCGGGCGCGTAGAGATCGAGCCGCGGCGTTGAGCTCGTTCCCGGGTTGCGATACACCGCTAGCCCGAAGCTCGCCGTCGCGCCGGGGTTTGTGTAGCAGAACCCCTCGGTCGGCGGCTGGCTGCCGGTCTGCGGCGCGTCGGAGCTCGCAACCAGACCCCCGCCCCCGGACGGATACAGGTAGAGGCCGAAGTTCTGATTCGTGGTCGGCCAGTCGTCCCACTTGAGAAAGAAGCACTGGCGTTGGCCGGCCCCGATCGTGACGTCGTTCGTCTCGTCCCCCGCTTGCGTCCAGTCGTGGAAGTTCGCGTTGCCGCCCCCCGACCTGAACTGTCCGCCCCAATGCTCGCGCGCGGCGTTACCCGCCGAGTTCGCCCAGAAGATTCCGCGCGCGCGAGCGTCCTCGACCGTCGCGTCGGGGCTTCCCGGAATCCCCGAGCCGTTGCCGCGCGACGTGTTGTAGAAGCTCAGCGACATGTTCACGACCCGCACGCCCTGAGCAACGGCGTATTGCTCGGCGGCGGCCAGGTCGGCCGCATCGTCGACACATACGAGGTAGAGCTGTGCCGCCGGCGCGACCTCGTGGACGATTTCGGCCACTCCGGTCCCGTGGCCGGAGCCGGCGGTGAACCCGCCGTTGCAGTAGTTCTGCGTCGTTAGCGAGCCCGGCAACTCACCTTCAGCCTGGCGCGTCGCATAGCCGGCGAACGTGGTGTCGATCACCGCGACTCTGACGCCGTCGCCGCTCACGCCCTGCTGGTGGGCGAGGCCCGCGCCGATCGCGTCGACCCCCTCACCCTGCGTCGCGTCGGGGAACGCGCGGGCCGGTGCGCGCAGGTAGCGCACCGCCGGGTTGCGCCCGAGGTCGGCTAACGCCCCCGGCGGCATCCGCGCTTGGAGGATTCCAGGAGCGCCCGACCCGATGCTCCCGTCGAGCGCCGCCACCCTGCGGCGTGCGCGGGCGGTGCGAGACGGCCTCGTCAGCACCTCGATCGTTACGCGGCCGTGGCGTAGATCGAGCTCCTGACGCTTGGCGACCCGGCCTGCCCGGCGCCCCGCTCGCGTCACGGCAGCAAGCCGGGCGTCCATCAGCTTCGCGTAGCCGGGGGGACGCGCTCGCGTCGGGGATGACGATGGCTCGGCGCCCGTCGCCGCGGTGGCGATCAGCGAAACGGCGACCGCGAGCAGTCCCGCGACGGAAGCCGCCAGCGTCCTTGCGAACCATCGACGTGCCCCGACCTTGAACCTCCCTTCAGGGGGGCTGCCCGGCCAAGCTAGCCGCCGCGGACGGGGCTGTCAAGCCGTGCGTGCGTCCAAGCGATTGCACGCCCCGCGGATCCCGCCTCGGGGCCCGCTCGGCGGCGGTATCCTCACCCGCCCATGGCGCGCGACGGGACATCGAGCGACGCGGGAAAGGCGTGCGTTGTCACGGGAGGCGCCGGGTTCCTCGGCTCGCACCTCTGCGATCACCTGCTCGCGCAGGGCCACCGCGTGATCTGCATCGACAACCTCGACACGGGGTCGCTCGGCAACATCGAGCACATCCGCGGCGAGGACTTCGTGTTCCTGAACCAGGACCTGACCGAGTACGTCGAGATCGACGAGCCGATCGACCGCATCTACCACCTCGCCTCCCCGGCGAGCCCGATCGACTACCAGCGCCTGCCCCTGCACACGCTCAAGGTCGGCTCGCAGGGCACGCACAACATGCTCGGCGTCGCGAAGCGCAAGCGCGCCCGCATCCTGCTCGCCTCGACCTCCGAGGTCTACGGCGACCCGCAGGTCCACCCGCAGCCCGAGGACTACTGGGGCCACGTCAACCCGATCGGCCCGCGCGGCGTCTACGACGAGGCGAAGCGCTACGCCGAGGCGCTGACGATGGCCTACCACCGCCAGCAGGGCGTCGACACCTGCATCTCGCGGATCTTCAACACCTTCGGTGCACGGATGCGGCCGCACGACGGCCGTGCGATCCCGACCTTCCTGCGCCAGGCGCTCCAGGACAAGCCGGTGACGGTGTTCGGGGACGGAAGCCAGACGCGGAGCTTCTGCTACGTCGACGACCTGATCCGCGGGCTCGTAGCGCTGATGGAGTCCGACGTCCACCTTCCGGTCAACATCGGCAACCCGAACGAGATGAGCCTGCTCGAGCTCGCCGAGGCCGTGATCGAGGTGACCGAGTCGCGCGCCGCGGTCGTGTACGAGGCGCTCCCGCGCGACGATCCCCAGGTCCGCCAGCCCGACATCACCCGCGCGCGCCAGCTCCTCGGCTGGCAGCCCGAGGTCTCACTGCACGACGGGCTCCGGAGGACGATCGAGCAGGCCGGCGTCGAGCGCCTCGTCAGCGCCACCGAGTAGCGGATCTGATCACCAGGCTTCGGATCGCCCACCTGACCGCGACGTTCCCGCCGTATCCGGGGGGCGCGGGCAACACCTGCTTCCACATCGCCCGCGCCCAGGCCGAGCGCGGGCACGAGGTCGAGGTGTTCACCGCGCCCGCGGACGGGATCGCCCCCGACGCCGCCGGGGTGCGCGTGAACCGGATCGAGCCGGTGTTCGCGATCGGCAACGCGCCGATGATCCCGGCGATCGCCGCGATCTCCGGCTTCGACGTCGTCCACATCCACTACCCGTTCATCTTCGGCGCCGAGCTGACGCTGGCGGGAAGGGCGGCGTCGAGGAGCCGCCGCGACGCCGCGCTCGTCGTCCATTACAAGAACCGGCTGGTGGGCAAGGGGGTCCGCGCGGCGCTGTTCGGCGCCTACGAGCACACCGTGTCGCCGCTCTTGATCGCGCGAGCCGACCGCGTCTGCGTGCTCTCCGCCGATCACGCCGACTCGGTCCCCTACCTGCGTGCGGCGCGGCGCCGGACCCCCGAGCGCGTCGTCGAGATGCCAAACGGCGTCGACACCGGCCGCTTCTCCCCCGGCTCCAACCCGGAGCTGCGCGAGCGCCTCGGGATCGACGAGGACGCCGTCGTCGCCGCGTTCGTCGCGACGCTCGATCGCGCACACGACTTCAAGCGCCTCGACGTCGCGATCGACGCTCTCGCCCGCGCCGAGTCGCGCGGCGCGCACCTGATCGTCGCCGGCGGCGGCGAGCTGCTCGACGAGTTCCGCGCCAGGGCCCGCGAAGCCGGGGTCGGCGTCGCCGAGCACGTCCACTTCCTCGGCCGCGTGCCCCACGCCGAGCTCGAGGGCACGCTGCGCGCCGCCGACTTCATCCTCCTGACCACGGAGCCCCCGGAGTCGTTCGGGATCGTCCTCATCGAGGCGATGGCCTGCGGCCTCCCCGCCGTCGCAACCGACTATCCGGGGGTGCGCGCGGTGATCGATCCTGAGGACAACGGCCTCATCGTCCCGATCGGCGACGTCGCTGCCGCGGCGCGCGCGATCGGCCGACTCGCCGAAATGAATCCCACCGAGCGGCGGCGCCTCGGCGAGGCCGGGCGCGCGAAGGCGGAGCGGGAGTGGAACTGGCCGCGAATCGTCGACCGCTTCGACGGTGTCTACGCCGAGGCGATCGAGGCCCGGTGGCGAAAGCGCGCGCGGAGCCCGGCTTGACCGCGACGGCGCGCTCGATCCTCTTCGTCGCCTACTTCTACCCGCCGTCGACCGACACCGGCGCGCACCGCCCCGCGGCGATGGTCAAGTACCTGCGCCGGCTCGGGCACCGCGTCACCGTGCTGACGACGTCTGCGTTCGGCACCGAGCCGGGCATGGACGAGGACGTCCTACGCGCGCGCGACCTCCAGCTCCTGCGGGCGCGCCTCCACGGTGCCGATCGGATCGAGGGGATGTTCGACTCCGACACCTACTCGGGCAAGCCGCATCCGCTCAGCTACGTCCTCATCCCCGAGCCGCTGGTCGCCGCGTGGGCGCCGTTCGCGCGCTCGCAGGCGGTCAAGCTCCACCGCCAGCGGCGCTTCGACTGCGTGATCACGAGCTCGCCGCCCGAGTCGGCGCACCTCATAGGCCGCACGCTGTCGGGGCGCGGTGTCGCGTGGGTGGCGGACCTCCGCGACGCGTGGACGTTCGAGCCGCTTCGCCCGCGGTTTCCGACAAGCCCCCAGCGCTGGGCGGACGAGCGACTCGAACGGCGGCTGATGCGGGCAGCGGACGTTGCCGCCTGCGTCAGCCGGCCCGTCGCCGAGGACATGCGCGCGCGGATCGGGGCGAACGCCGTCGTCGTCCCGAACGGCTGGGACCCCGAGCTGAGTGACGCGCCGGGCGCCGACGCCGCCGGGTTGCTCGACCCCGAGCGCGTCTCGCTCGTCTACACGGGTCGGTTCGGGAGCTACGGGCGCGATCCGCGCCCGCTCGTCCGCGCGCTCGGCGGGCTCGCCGCCGAGAAGCCCAATGCGGCGGCGCGGCTCGAGCTCGCGATCGCGGGGCCGCTGACCGAGGACGAGGCGCGCCTGTTCACGGCCGACCTCTCCCCGGTGAAGGTCACGCTGCTCGGCAGCCTCCCGCGCCCGCGCGCGCTCGCGCTCCAGCGCGAGGCCGACGCGCTGCTGCTGATCGCGGCGCCCGGACGCAGCCAGCTCGCGAACCTGAAGCTGTTCGAGTACCTCGCCGCAGGGCGTCCCGTTCTCGCGCTTGCGGCCGGGACCGAGGCGGGCCGGATCGTCGCCGACGCGAGCGCCGGCGAGGTCGTGCGCGCCGACGATCACCGCGTGATCGAGGCGGCACTGGAGCGGGTCGCGGGCGGCGAGATCGAGGCCCCGGAGGCGAGCGCGGCGCGCGAATACGCCTATCCGGGCGTCGCCGAGCGCATGGCCGCGGCGGTCGAGCTCGCGATCGACCGCCACCGTTCCTGAGCCGAGCGGGGAATATCCTCTGTCGAGATGGCAACCCGCGCCGACCAGAGCGCCGTGGAGCAAGCCGTGGATGATGAGCTGCACAGGTTCATAGCGCCGGTCGTCGGCCCAGAGGACGAGCGCCGGTTCACCGACTCGGGGATCGAGGTCGACCGCCTCTACGACGAGAGCGACGTCGCGCCTCATCTCCCCGAGCGACTCGGCGAGCCGGGCGAGTACCCGTTCACGCGCGGCGTCCACCCCGGAATGTACCGCGACCGCCTGTGGACGATGCGCCAGTACGCGGGCTATGCGACCGCCGAGGACACGAACACGCGCTACCGCTACCTGATCGAGCACGGCTCGACCGGGCTCTCGATGGCGTTCGACCTCCCGACCCAGCTCGGCCGCGACTCCGACGACCCGTTGTGCCAGGGCGAGGTCGGCCGCACCGGGGTCGCGATCGACACGATCGAGGACATGCGGATCTGCTTCAAGGCGATCCCGCTCGACGAGGTCTCGACCTCGATGACGATCAACGCGCCGGCGGCGATCCTGCTGCTGCTCTACGAGCTCGTCGGCGAGGAGCAGGGGGTCCCGGCGGACAAGCTCCGCGGGACGGTCCAGAACGACGTCCTCAAGGAGTACGTGGCGCGCGGCAACTACATCTACCCGCCCGAGCCGACGATGCGGCTGACGACGAACATCTTCTCCTACTGCCGCGACAACGTCCCGAAGTGGAACACGATCTCGATCTCGGGCTACCACATCCGCGAGAAGGGCTGCTCGGCGGTGCAGGAGGTCGGGTTCACGCTCGCGAACGCGATCGCGTACGTCAACGGGGCGATCGACGCGGGGCTCGCGGTTGACGACATCGGGCCGCGGCTGGCGTTCTTCTTCAACTGCCACAACAACGTCTTCCAGGAGATCGCCAAGTTCCGGGCGGCGCGGCGGATGTGGGCGAAGATCATGCGCGAGCGCTTCGGCTCGACCGACGAGCGCTCGCAGCGGATCCGCTTCCACACTCAGACCGGCGGCGTCACGCTGCAGGCGCAGCAGCCCGAGGTCAACATCATCCGCGTCGCGCTCCAGGGCTTCGCCGCCGTCTGCGGGGGGACGCAGTCGCTGCACACGAACGGGTTCGACGAGGCGCTCGCGCTGCCGACCGAGCGCTCGGCGCGGATCGCCCTGCGCACGCAGCAGGTGATCGCGCACGAGTCCGGCGCCGCGGAGACGATCGACCCGTTCGCGGGCTCGTACTTCATCGAGAGCCTCACCGACGAGATCGAGGCGCGCGCCTGGGAGCTGATGGGCAAGGTCGAGGAGCTCGGCGGCTCCGTCAACGCGCTCGACTTCATCCAGCGCGAGATCGAGGAGTCGGCGCTCTCCTACCACGAGCGCTACCGCACCGGCCAGGACGTGATCGTCGGCGTCAACAAGTACGTCACCGACACGGTCGACGACGTCGACATCCTCAGGGTCGATCCCGAGGCCGAGCGGCGGCAGCTCGACCGCCTCGGCAAGTTCAAGGCCGACCGCGACCAGGGTCTGGTCGCGAAGCGGCTCGACGAGCTGCGCGAGGTCGCGCGAGGGGACGGCAACCTGCTCTACCCGATCAAGGACGCTCTCCGCGATCGCACCTCGATCGGCGAGGTCTGCGCGGCGATGCGCGACGTCTTCGGGCAATACCAGGGTGGGGCGTTCTTCTGATCGCACGCGGTGCCTGAGGACTTCCAGGTAGTGAACGAAGTCGAGCTGTCGATCGTGATCCCCGTGCTCAACGAGCGCGGCGCGATACCGGAGCTGTTCAACGAGCTCGCCACCACCTGCTCCTCGCTTGGGCTCCGGTGGGAGGTGCTGTTCGTGGACGACGGCTCGACCGACGGCTCATGGGAGATCCTCGCGGATCTCGCGACCACCCGCGAGGAGGTCCGTGCGCTGAAGCTGCGGCGCAGCTTCGGGAAGTCGGCCGCGCTTGCCGTCGGCTTCGCGCACGCCGAGGGGAGCACCATCGTCACGATGGACGGCGACGGCCAGGACGATCCCGCCGAGATCCCGGCGCTGCTGTCCGAGCTCCAGCGGGGCTACGACGTCGTCTCGGGTTGGAAGCGCCATCGAAGTGACCCCGCGGTGCGGCGCTGGGCGTCGCGCGTCTTCAACTCCGTGACCTCCGGCTTATCGGGGGTCCGGATGCACGACATGAACTGCGGCCTCAAAGCCTACCGCGGCGACTGCGCGCGCTCGCTCGAGATCTACGGTGAGCTGCATCGATTCATCCCGGTGCTCGCGGTGCAGCAGGGTTGGCGAGTGGGCGAGATCCCGGTGCACCACCGTCCGCGCCGCCACGGTCGCTCGCGCTTTGGCCCCGAACGCTACGCGCGCGGGCTGTTCGATCTCATCAGCGTGGCCTTCATCGGCCGGTACCAGAATCGCCCCCTGCATCTGTTCGGGGGCCTCGGGCTGGTCCTGATGGTTGTGGGCGTGGTGATCTGCGTCTATCTGACGATCGTGAAGATCGGCGGCGCGGCAATCGGCGAGCGTCCTCTGCTCTTCCTCGGAGTGCTTCTGATCGTCGTTGGAGTACAGCTTGGGACGCTTGGACTGCTTGGACAGATGCTCGCGCTGACGCGACGCGAGATGAGAGGCAGCGAGGCCGACGCGCAGCTTGTGTCCCGTATCGTGAACGGTGAGCTCAGCCGGAACCCGGCCGAGGCCGGCAGTGGGCTATCAACCACGGAAACGCCGTCCTCACGCTGACGACCTCCAGGCTCGAGGCCAGGAAGCTCACGAAGCGCCGCCTGTTCCAGCGCTGAACGTGCTCCGGGTGGTTTCCCAGCCCCACCAGGTAGTTGCCCCGCAGCAGGCTCCCGATCTGGAACCACGGCTCGTGCGGGACGGACACGACGAGGTCGCTCCGGCTGACCCTGGACAGCTCGGCGAGCGCTGCATGCGGCTGGCGGAGGTGCTCAAGGACTTCGAGGCAGAGGACGAGGTCAAACTCCCGGTCCGGAAACGCGAGCTCATACACGCTCTGCTGCGAGAGCTCGATTCCCTCGGGAAACCTGTGCCGGGCATATGCGATGCACTCTTCGCGTACGTCGATTCCCGCCACGCGGTCGGGCAGGACGGCGTCGAGGCGCGCGAGCGTCTCACCCTCCCCGCAGCCGGCGTCGAGCACCGATCGCGGACTGAGCGACGCGACCAAAGATCGCAGCCTCGCGTAGAAGCGATCGATCATTCGGGCGACGACCGGATTGGCGGTCTGAAACTTCTCGTAGTTCGTTGTCGCTATCTCGGTCACGACCTGATCCAGGGCGGAGTGTAGGCGGGCCGAAACGGGCCCTCGGAACGACTCGCGCCCGAGGCACGTACGCTCGACGGCGGCATTCGGTGCAAGTTCTGTATCCCCCGATCGAGCGGAAGGAGTGAGGAACCGGTGGGCGAAGATGCCCCGCAGCATGAGCGTCATCCGCACGGAGAGGACCCTGGTGAAGTCGCCGCCGGAGCTCTGGGAGCTTGTCGACGACCCGGATCTGATGCTCCGCTGGACCGCCGAGATCTGCGGCGGCTCGCCGGAAGCCGGCGTCGAGACGACCGAGCGCGAGCCCGAGCGGCGCCTCGAGTGGCGCCGCGGAGAGGGCCCGCGGATCAGCCTCACCCTGGCCGAGAAGGGATGGGGCACGAAGGTCTCAATCGAGGCCGAGTGCGGCGGGCTCACCGAGAGCGGCGAGGATGTGCTGGAGCGCCTCCTCGATGAGCTCGGATCGCCGACCCGGCGCCCGTTCGCACGCAACTGACCGGCGCCGCCGCGCCTCCTCACCCGCACCGTCCTCGTCGCGCTCGTCGAAGCCACCAGCATTGGGCGAGGCGTCGCTCGTCGCCGTCCGCGGCGACCCGCTCGTCGCGGCGCTCGACGCGCGCGTCCCCGGCGCCGGCAAGCACTCCGACGCGGTCGCGGGCTACGCGTTCGCGACAGCGGTCGAGCTCCACCTCCTCGACCGCGCGTCGTGCGAGCTAGTCCGCGAGGCCGCGCGCCTGCACGACGTCGGCGAGCTGTACGCGCGCTCCGCGCTCATCGGGCGCGGAACGGGCCAGCTCTCGCGGGCCGAGCTCGTCGAGCTCGACGGCCACGCCGAGTCCGGCTACCGGCTCGCGCTCGGCGCCGGGATCCCGGAGCGCGTGTGCGCGTGGATCCGCTGCTCGCGCGAGCGCTGGGATGGGCGCGGCGGCCGCCTCGCCGGTGAGGAGATCCCGCTCGCCTCGCGGATCATCCGCGCCGCGTGCGCGTGCGACGTCGCGCTGAAAGCGGCGCCGCCGGGGGGGCGGCGGCACGCCGCGGCGGCCACGCTGCGGGCGGCGGCGGGAGATGAGCTCGACCCGCTCGTCGCCTCCGCGCTCGCCGAGGTGATCGAGCGGGCGACCGCCGACGCGGCCGCCCGCTGATCACAGCTGCTCTACTTCACCAGGCAGACGGCCCCGACCTTCATCGTCCTCGCCCCGCCCGAGATCACGCGTCCGGTCGCGGTTACCTGGGTCGGGTTCTTGACCGGCTGAAGGTTCTGCTGCACGAGCGACACGTTGCCCGCATTCTGGTTCCCGTCCCACTTCATGCTCCCGGAGAGCGCGCGCTCGCCCTTGTTGCACGTCGTGGTGTGGGTCACGACGCCGCCGTTGGCTACGGTCGCGTCGCTGTAGCGAACCTTGACGTTGCCGAGGTCGCCGGCCTTGACCTTGCCGCCGTTCCCGGCGTAGGCCGTCCCGCCGAGCATCACGAACAGCAAAACGTAGAGAACGGCGTTGCGGCTCAGGTGCGCCCGGAACTTCTTGATCATCAGCACTCCCTTCGTAGATCGACTGCCGCGACGGTACTAGCGGCCGCGGCCGCAATTTCCGAGGCCGCTTAGAATCCGCGCGCCGTGAGAGAGCGCTTCCCCGAGACCCACGAGGAGAAGCTCGCCTATCTGCGCGAGCTTCGCGACCAGGCGATCCACTCCGCCTCCGAGGAGGCGGTGGGGAAGCAGCACGCTAAGGGCAAGCTCACCGCCCGCGAGCGGATCGAGAGGCTGCTCGATCCGGGCTCGTTCGAGGAGCTCGACACCTTCGTCCGCCACCGGACCCACGAGTTCGAGATGGACAAGCGCAGACCCTGGGGTGACGCCGTCGTCACCGGCTGGGGCACGGTCGACGGCCGGCCGATGTTCGTGTTCTCACAGGACTTCACGGTCTTCGGAGGCTCGCTCGGCGAGGTCATGGCCGAGAAGATGTGCAAGGTCATGGACCTCGCCGCCAAGGTCGGGGCGCCGGTGATCGGGATCAATGACTCGGGCGGAGCGCGGATCCAGGAGGGCGTCGTCTCGCTCGGCGCCTACGGAGACGTGTTCGTTCGCAACGTCCAGTGCTCGGGCGTGATCCCGCAGATCAGCCTGATCATGGGCCCGTGCGCGGGCGGCGCCGTCTACTCGCCCGCGATGACCGACTTCATCTTCATGGTCAAGAAGACCTCGCACATGTTCATCACCGGGCCCGAGGTGATCAAGACCGTGACCGGCGAGGAGGTCGAGTTCGAGGAGCTCGGCGGCGCGATGAGCCACAACAGCAAGTCCGGGGTCGCCCACTTCGCCGCGGACGACGAGGAGCAGTGCCTCGAGGACGTCCGCTACCTGCTCGGCTTCCTGCCCTCGAACAACCTCGAGATGCCGCCCCGGGTCGAGCCCCACGACGATCCCGAGCGCATGGACACCGCGCTCGACACGATCGTCCCCGACGACCCCCAGAAGCCCTACGACATGCGCGACGTGATCTCGCTGATCGTCGACGACGGCGATTTCTTCGAGGTCCACGAGCACTTCGCGCAGAACATCGTCGTCGGGTTCTCTCGCCTCGACGGCTATCCCGTCGGCGTCGTCGGCAACCAGCCGAAGCACCTCGCCGGCGTGCTCGACATCGCCTCCTCGGAGAAGGCCGCGCGCTTCGTGCGCACCTGCGACGCGTTCAATGTCCCGCTGCTGACCTTCTGCGACGTCCCCGGGTTCCTCCCCGGTACGTCGCAGGAGTGGGGCGGGATCATCCGCCACGGCGCGAAGCTCCTGTACGCGTTCACCGAGGCGACGGTGCCGAAGCTCACGGTCGTCACGCGCAAGGCCTACGGCGGCGCCTACGACGTCATGAACTCGAAGCACATGCTCGCCGACTTCAACTTCGCGTGGCCAACCGCCGAGGTCGCGGTGATGGGCCCGGAGGGCGCGGTCAACATCATCTTCCGGCGCGACATCTCGACCTCGCCGACCCCGGACGAGCGCCGCGGAAAGCTGATTGAGGACTACAAGGCGCGGTTCGCGAACCCGTTCTCGGCCGCGGAGCGCGGCTACATCGACGACGTCATCGTCCCGCACGAGACGCGTCCGAAGCTGATCCGCGGGCTGCGCGCGCTGCAGACGAAGCGCGTCGAGCAGCCGAAGCGCAAGCACGGCAACATCCCGCTCTAGACCCCTTGGCAGCGAGCGGAGACCACGCTTCGTCCCGCGTCACGGAGGCGCGGTCGTGGGCACCGTGGGGAATCGACGACACGGAGGTTCGCCTGTTTCTGGCCGCGGCGATGATCGCTTCCGCAGCCCTTGGGCTGTGGCTCAGCCGCGGCACGACGTTCTCGATCGATGAGCTAGAGGTGTTCAAGGGAACGGCCCAGCTCAACCTGCAGGGGGCGCTCGAGCCGTCGAGCGCCGGACATCTCTACCTGACCTGGCGCCTCGTCTTCGCGGCGATCCTGAACACGCTCGGAACCGATTACGTCGCGTTTCGCGTACTCGTGATCTGCGCCGTCCTGCTGACCGCGGGCCTGTTCTTCGCGTTCGCCGAACGCCGGGTGGGGGCCCTCGCCGCACTGGCGCCGACGCTCGTGCTGCTGTTCTACGGGTCGGACTATCTGCACGCGATCTCCGGCAACGGCTTCGTCGTGCTGCTCTCGGTCGCCGCCGGGATCGCGGCCCTGCTCGCACTGGAGCGAGAGGACCGGCGCGGCGACGTCGGCGCATGCCTCCTGCTCTGCCTCGGGATCGCCACCTTCTCCTCGGCACTCGGGTTCCTGGCCGCGGCGGCGGTGCTGATCATGCTCGGGCCGGATCGCTGGCGCCGGGCGTGGGTCTTCCTCCTCCCGGCCGCGCTGTACGCGGGATGGCTGCTGTGGACGCCGCGGAACGCAACGCAGGGCGCCGTCACGCTCCACAACCTGCTGCTAACGCCGGCGTGGGCGTTCGATGGATTGGCGACGACCGCCGCCGCGCTGCTCGGCCTCAACTATCCATTCTCGGGAATGACCAATCCCGACTTCGGCCCCGTCCTCGCAATCGTCGCGCTGGCCGCGCTCGGCTGGCGACTGTGGCGGGGTGCAATCTCGAAATGGCTGTGGGCCGTGATGGCGGTGCCGGCGACGCTGTGGCTCGCCGAGGCGGCGCGCGGGTCGATGTCGGGGTTCCGGGGCCCCGAGACCGGCCGCTACATCTTCCCCGCGTCGATCGCGGTGCTGCTGGTCGCGGCCGAGGCAGCGCGGGGCGTGCGCTTCGGACGCCGGGCGACCGTGACCCTCTACCTCGCCGCGGCGGTCGGACTGGCGACCAACATCGCCCTGCTTCAGGACGGCTCGCGCGCGCTCCGGAGCGCCGCGCAGAACACGCGCGGGGCGCTCACCGCGGGAGAGCTCGCAGGTCACCTCGACCCCCAGACCGCGGGCTCCGCGGGAGTGATACTGCGCAGCACTCGGCACCCCGACGTCACGATCGGTTACCGCGACGGAGTGCGCGACTTCGGCTCCCCATCGTTCTCGCTCGCCGAACTGCGCACCCAGCCCGAGCTGGTGAAGGAGGGCGTTGACGCCCAGCTGGGCAAGTCACTCCCGGTGGGGCTCACGCCGGCACCCGCGGCCCACGGGCGCTGCCGCCGGGTCGCTGCTCCCGCCGGAGGGGGAGCAAGCTTCCGCATTCCTCCGGGGGGCGCGGTCATCACCGCCACTCGGGCGGCAGACTTGACCCTGCGAAGGTTCGGGAGCGTGTTCACGGTCCACGCCGGCTCGCTCAAGCCCGGACAGCCCGCGGCGCTGTCGATTCCGCGCGACTCTGCCCCGGATCCGTGGTATGCCTCGACGGGCTCGTCCGGCCCGGTGACCGTTTGCGTCCCCGCGTCAACCGGGTGAGTGTATCCCCGCGACTATCCCCCTCCTCGTCAGCTCGCGAGCGCTGCAGACGCGTCGGGCAGCCGAAGCGCAAGCGCGGAAGCATCCCGCCGTGGATCGACACTCGCCGGGCGGCGTGTGACGGCCGGGGACCGGCGGCGGACCGGCCGGCGGGCCCGCCGCTATTAATACCCGCCCCGTCGCGCCCGCGTGATCGCGGGTCCGCGCCGGGTTGGGATATCCGACGCCCTAACGGGTAGGAGGTCTTTCAGATGCCGGAGAGGATCAACCTAGGACAGGGCCTCGTGATCATCGGCGGAGTCGTGCTGTTCGTGAGCCTGTTCCTGAACTGGTACGAGGGCCCGTTTGGCCAGAGCGTGAGCGCGTGGACCGCGTTCGAGCTCCTCGACATCGTGCTCGCGGGGCTCGCGATCGTCGCCGTCGCGACGGCGCTCCCGCTCGACAGCTCGAGCAGCCTCAAGCGGCCCTCGACCGAGTGGCTGCCGTGGCTCGGGGTCGCCGCCCTGGTCCTGATCGTGATCACGCTGCTGAACGACCCGCCGTCCGTGCACGGCGCCGATCTTCAGGCGGGAGCCTGGGTCGGGCTCGGCGGGGCGATCCTGCTCGCGCTCGGCGGCCTGCTCTCGAACGCGCGCGTGTCGCTCGTGGTCAGCTCGCGAAGGGAGGGCGACTAGTCAAAGCTCGACGCTCTCGGCGTCGATCCGGCCCTCCCGCCACGCGCGGAACACCCCGCGGGCAATCCCGAGGTCCTGGATCGCGAGCCCGGTCGAGTCGAAGAGCGTGATCTCCTCCGCCGAGCGCCGTCCCTCGGCGGCACCGATCAGCACCTGCCCGATCTCGGTGACGTCGCCGCGCCCGACGGCGCCGGAGGCGACCGGTCCCGAGAGCTCGCCGCCACCCGACGCCTGCTCCCACTCGTCGCAGAACAGCCTGCAACGCACGATCGCCTCGGGCTCGAGCTCGGCCTTCGCGTGGGCGTCGGCGCCCATCGCCACGACGTGCTGGCCGGGACGGAGGTCCGAGACGTGCAGAACTGGTTCCTCGCCCGGGGTCATCGTCACAACCACGTCCTGGGACACCGCCTCCTCGCGCGGCCCGGCCCGCCACCCGAGCTCGGAGGCGAGTGACTCGGCGGCGTCGAAGCGCGGGTCGAAGCAAACGCCCGGCCCGAACCCCTCCGCCGCGAGGCAGCGCGCGGCCCAGGCGCCGTTCGTCCCCGATCCGATCACCCCGACGGTTGCGGCGCCGTCCGGGGCGAGCGCGCGCGCCGAGACCGCGGCGGCGGCGCCGGTGCGAAGCCACGTCACCGCCGCGCAGTCGACGATCGCGAGCAGCTCGCCCGTGTCGGCGTCCGAGAGCACCACCGCGCCGGTCACTACCGGCAGTCCCCGCTCGGGGTTGTGCGGGAAGGACGTGACCCACTTCAGCAGCGCCAGCCCGTCGCCCCGGGCCGGCATCGCGCGGAAGTCGCCGTTGGGCGGGCTGTCGAGGTATACCTTCGCCGGCATCTCGTACTCGCCGCGTGCATGGCGCTCGAACGCCTCGCGGGTGAGCTCGACCGCATCGGCCGCGCCGACTGCGGCGAGCACGGCGCGCTGTGAGACGGCTGGGACCACGACCGGGAGTGTGCCGGGTAAGGTCACGCGCGTGAGCCGGAACGGACACCGCCGCCCCCAGCGGCCGCGGATCGAGTTCGTCTCGCCGACCCCCTCGGGACCCGAGGCGGCGGCGATCGCGTCGGCGATCGAGCAGTTCATCGCCGAGACGGCCCCGGCCCCCGCCGCGGAAGCGGTCCAGAGCCCGTGGCAGCGCGCCGGGCTCGCCGACGGCGTCGGCGCGAGGATCCCGGGTGCGTGGGACCGGCGCCGCCCGTGGGCCGCGGGCTGAGGCCGCGCACGGCCCCGCTTCGAGATTCCCGATAGAACACGGCCCTAACCCGCCACCGACGCAGAGGAGGAGATCAGTGGCCGTTGTGAAGATCATCGAGCTCGTCGGGAGCTCGAAGCAGTCGACGGACGACGCCGCGAAGCAGGCGCTGTCGCAGGCGCAGAGCTCGCTGCGGAACATCCGCGCACTCGACATCGTCAGCACCGGGATCCGCGGCGACAACCTGGACGAGTTCCGCGCCCACGTGCGCGTGGCGTTCCTGGTCGAGGGCACCGACGTCGACTAGGCGACCGCCGGCCCGCCGCTGCCCGGCGGGCGCGATTTGTCCCTATCTTTACGGGCGTTGAGAGCGCAGCGCTGCGTTCGCAGCGCCCTGTGCAGCCTCGACGTGGGGAGCTAAGGCAAACCGAAAGGAGCATGCAGTGAGGAGAGAATTTCGGAGGCGGTTCGGATCCGCTCACGTGATCGCCCTGGTGGCGCTATTCGTGGCGTTGGGGGGCACGACGTGGGCCGCGACCCACCTCGGCAAGAACTCCGTCAAGGCGAAGAACATCAAGAAGAACGCCGTCACGACGAAGAAGATCAAGGATGGTGCCGTGGTCGAGTCCAAGCTCGGACCAGACGCGCAGGTGGCCTCGATCAAGGTGGACAAGACCGGGAACCTGACCGTCGGGACGCCCGGCACGTCCGTGGTTCGAAAGTCGCTCGGCGTGTACTGCGTCGGTCTGCCGTTCAGTGCGACGGGGGGCTCGGTAACGCTCGACCAGTCGAACCCGTCGTTCCCGCTCGCCTATCTGCAGGTCCCGCAGGACGCGGGCTGTGATTCCGCCCATCAGGATGCGGCGGTCTTCACATATCTCGGCGGCTTGAGCAGCGACGAGGCGTTCTACGCGGTTTTCCGCTGAGCGCGTAACGCGCTCGTCGGAGGAGCCGTTTCACGAGGGGGCCGCCATCGGCGGCCCCCTCGTGCGCAAAGGCCGTGCGTAAACGCGAAATACCTAAAAGCCGGTCGGCTTTGCTGTAATATCGCGCTCCGCCTCTGCTCCGGGCCCAGGCCCAGCCGAGAAGGAGACTGAGATGGAGCCGACGAGCGTCAAGCAGAAGCCTGCGTCCTCCCCGCTCGAGGGCCTGGATGTGGACGTCGGGAAGGTCCAGAACGGCAAGGGGCGCGCGGGATCGCTCGAGAACCCCGAAGTGTACGAGGACGTACCCGGGCACGTGATCCCGATCCTCGAGCACGAGTTCGACGACTTCGACACCGAGGCGAAGAAGTTCCTCGAAGGCCACACACCTGAGGACCAGTTCATCGGGTTCCGGCTCAAGCAGGGCGTCTACGGCCAGCGCCAGCCCGACGTCCAGATGATCCGCGTCAAGCTGCCGTTCGGAGCGGTCACCCCCGACCAGCTCGACGCGTTCGCCGAGGTCGCCGCCAGCTACACGCCGCTGCGAAAGGGCCACATCACGACGCGGCAGAACATCCAGCTCCACCACATCCCGCTGCCGGACGCCGCGAAGGCGATCCGGATGATCTCCGACGTCGGCCTCTCGAGCCGCGAGGGCTGCGGGAACACGGTCCGCAACGTGACCGGCGACCCGTGGGCGGGGGTGTGCGACGACGAGCCGTTCGACGTCACCCCATACGCGGCGGCGTACGTGCGCTACTTCGTCCGCCACCCTACTACGCAGCTGATGCCGCGGAAGTGGAAGACGGCGTTCACGGCCTCGGACGAGGACCGCGCGATCACAGGGATCCACGACTGCGGCTTCATCCCTCGGGTCAAGGAGATCGACGGCGAGCAGGTCAAGGGCTTCGAGATCAGGATCGGCGGTGGCACCTCGATCATGCCCCGCGTCGCCCCGACGCTGACCGAGTTCGCCCGCGCCGACGACGGCGAGTACCTGAAGCTGACCGAGGCGGCGCTTCGCATCTTCGACCGCCAGGAGTGGCTGCGGGTCAACCGCGCCCGCGCCCGCGTCAAGGTGCTGGTCGACAAGATCGGCATCGATGCGTTCCGCGAGCTCGTCGACGAGGAGCTCCAGGGCGACTGGGTCAACGAGCGCGACTTCCCCGGCGCGGTCGAGCGCGGCCGCTTCGACGACGACGAGGAGGCCAGCGCCCCTGAGATCCCATCGAGCTACGGCTCACAGAACGGCGACAGCTCCGAGTTCGACGCGTTCCGCGCCGCGAACGTGCGCGCCCAGCGCCAGGACGGCTTCTCGACCGTCGAGGTGAAGGTGATCCGCGGCGACCTCTCGCCGGAGCACCTCCGCGGCCTCGCGGAGATCATGCGCGACTTCTGCGGCGGCCACGCGCGCACGACCGTGCAGCAGAACCTCGTCCTGCGCTGGATCCGCGACGAGTCGATCTACGACGTCTGGCAGCGCCTCGTCGAGCTCGGGCTCGGCGACGCCGGCGCCGACGAGATCACCGACGTCGTCAGCTGCCCCGGGACCGACAGCTGCAAGCTCGGGATCACAAGCTCGATGGGCCTCAACCAGGCGATCGAGGAGCGCGTCGAGGAGATGAAGATCACCGACCCGCTGACGAAGCGCATCCACATCAAGATGAGCGGCTGCCCCAACGGCTGCGCTCAGCACCACATCGGCAACATCGGCTTCTACGGCGCCTCGCTCAAGGTCGGCGACCACCAGCTCCCGGCCTACATCGCCCACATCGGCGGCAACTACGAGGGCGGCGAGGTCGTCTACGGCACCCGCCTCAAGGCGCGGCTGCCTGCGAAGCGCGTACCCGACGCCGTCGAGCGCTGGATCCGCCTCTACGGGGACGAGCGCAACGAAGGCGAGGAGTTCAACGTGTTCGCCGATCGCGTCGGAGCGGCCCGCTTCGAGGAGACCGTGAAGGACCTCTCGATGCCGGTCGAGTTCGGTCTCGAGACGATGACCCAGTTCGTCGACTGGGCCCGCCACGAGCCATACAAGGTCGAGCGCGGCGAGGGTGAGTGCGCGGTTTAGAGGCCGGCGCGATCCCGCACAGCAGAGAGACCACATGGCGCCGACGCTGACCGACATCGAGCCGGACAAGGTTGCCGCTGAGCTCGAGGAGCGCAGCGCCGCCGACGCGCTGGCGTGGGCGATCGAGCGCTTCCATCCGAGTCTGTATTTCGCCTGCTCGTTCCAGAAGACGAGCTCGGTGATCGTCGACATGGCGACGAAGATCGAGCCCAAGGCGCGGTTCTTCTACCTCGACACCGACGTGCTCTTCGACGAGACCTACCAGACCCGCGACGCGCTCCAGGAACGCTACGGGATCGAGTTCGACCGATACCACAACATCAGCCTGGAGGAGCAAGCTCGGCTCTACGGCGATAACCTGTGGGCCCGTCAGCCAGACGCCTGCTGTGGGATCCGCAAGGTCGAGCCGATGCGCGATGCGTTGTCCGGTATCGATTGCTGGGTCTCGGGAATCCGACGTGAGGACTCCTCGACCAGGGTAGGCGCGGCCAAATTCGGTTGGGATCGACGCTTCGGACTGTGGAAGCTGAATCCGCTGGCTGACTGGACCGAGCAAGACGTCTGGAACTACATCCGCGAAAACGATGTTCCCCACAACCCGCTGCATGACGCTGGATATCCATCGATCGGCTGCACCCACTGCACGCGCCCCCCGGGCGCGAACGGTGGGTCGCGGGACGGTCGCTGGGCGAATTTCGACAAGACGGAGTGCGGACTGAATGGCCGATAGCGCCCCCACCAAGACCGGATTGAAGCTCGACCTCTCGGCCCGCCAGACGGCGGACTTCGAGCTGCTCGCAAACGGCGGCTTCGCGCCGCTCGACGGCTTCATGGGCTCCGAGGACTGGAGCTCGGTGGTCGACTCGATGAAGCTCGCGAACGGTGAGATCTTCTCGATCCCGATCACGCTCGCGACCGACCTCGACGCCTCGAAGGGCGACGTGGTCGAGCTCGTCGCCGACAACGGCAAGCCGCTCGGGCGGCTCACGGTCGAGGAGGTCTTCGAGCGCGACGTCAAGCGCGAGGCCGAGAACGTCTACCGCACGACCGACAAGGAGCACCCGGGCGTCGCGGCGATCTACGCCGAGGGCAACCGCTGCCTCGCCGGGACGATCAGCGCCGACGCGCTCCCGGATCACGACGAGGCGTTCCGGTCGCACCTCCTGACGCCGGCCGAGAGCAAGGCGCAGTTCGAGGAGCGGGGCTGGAAGCGGATCGTCGCGTTCCAGACCCGGAACCCGATCCACCGCGCGCACGAGTACCTGACCAAGGCCGCGCTCGAGATCTGCGACGGCCTCTTCCTGCATCCGCTGATCGGCGAGACGAAGAAGGGCGACATCCCGGCCGACGTGCGGATGCACTGCTACCAGGCGCTGATGAAGGACTACTACCCTGGCGAGCGGGTCATCCTCGGGGTCAACCCCGCGGCGATGCGCTACGCGGGCCCGCGCGAGGCGATCTTCCACGCCATCGTCCGCCGCAACTACGGCGCCACCCATTTCATCGTCGGCCGCGACCACGCCGGTGTCGGCGACTATTACGGAACCTACGACGCTCAGCTGATCTTTGACGAAATCGACATCGGAGAGCTCGGGATCACCCCGCTGTTCTTCGAGCACACGTTCTGGTGCGAGGAATGCGAGGGCATGGCTTCAGGCAAGACTTGCCCTCACGGGGAGGAATCGCACCTGTTCCTCTCGGGCACCAAGGTGCGCGAGATGCTCGCGGCAGGCGAGTCGCCGCCGCATGAGTTCACGAGGCCGGAGGTTGCGGAGATCCTGATCGACGCGTACAGAAAGGAGTCCAACTGATGTCCGAAGCCAAGGGCTTCACCCTCTGGTTCACAGGGCTGTCCGGAGCCGGGAAGTCGACGATAAGCCACCTGATCGTCGAGGAGCTGAACGCGCGCGGAGCGCCCGTCGAGGTGCTCGACGGCGACGTCGTGCGCGAGAACCTCTCGAAGGGGCTCGGGTTCTCTAAGGAGGACCGCGACACCAACATCCGTCGGATCGCGTTCGTCGCCGACCTGCTGTCGCGCAACGGCGTCCCGGTGATCACCGCGGCGATCTCGCCCTATCGCGAGCTGCGCGACGAGGCGAGGACGACGATGGACGGCCGCTTCATCGAGACCTACGTGAAGGCCTCGGTCGAGGTGTGCGAGGAGCGCGACACGAAGGGCCTGTACGCGAAGGCGCGGGCCGGCGAGATCAAGGAGTTCACGGGCGTCTCGGATCCGTACGAGCCGCCGGAGAACCCCGAGATCGTGCTCGACACCGAGACCCAGTCCCCGGACGAGTCCGCGGCGCAGATCATCGCCTTCCTCGAAGAGCGCGAGCTGATCCCGCCGAAGTAGCCAAGGCGGGGCGGCTACGGCCGAGCGGGAACCTGGGGCTCTCCGAGGTCGAAGGTCTGATACGCCCCGAAGCGGGAGAAGGTCTTGTGGGAGGGACCGTGGAAGTCGGACGAGCCGGTCGCGGTCAACCCGCGCTCGGCGCACAGATCGACGCAGAACCGCGTCTCCTCGCGAGAGTGCGAGGGGTAGAACGACTCGATGCCCTCGAGCGGCAGCGCCTCGACCAGGGTCCTGACCTCGGTCGGGTCGCTGACGTCCCAGAAGGGGTGTGCGACGACGGCGGCGCCTCCCGCGGCGTGGACCAGGTCGACGGCCTCATCGGCCGTCGGCCAGCGCCGCGCCACGAACGCCTTCGCCCCCGGCACGAGGTACTCCTCGAAGAACGGCTTCATGTCCTCGCCCGCCCCCGCGGCACGCGCGATGTGCGGCCGCCCGACCGAGAGCGCATCGCCGGCCTCGGCGATCGCGTCGTCGAGCGTGAGCGAGAAGCCGTGATCGCGCAGACGCGCGATGATCTCCTCGGCGCGGTTGACCCGCTCCTGCTGGGCGCGCTCGCAGGCGGGAGCCATCGCGTCGAGGTCGACCCAGTAGCCGAGCATGTGGAGGTCGTCGGAGTACTCGTGGACGCACGACATCTCGATCGCAGGAACGCACTCGATGCCGGCCTCGTCGGCCGCCGCGACCGCGGCGGGAACGCCGGCGACCGCGTCGTGGTCGGTGAGCGACATCGTCGTCACCCCGGCCTCGGCGGCAGCATGGGCGACGTCGGCCGGCTGGAGCTGGCCGTCGGAGACGGTGGAGTGGGACTGAAGGTCGATCACAGAGCGAAGATTTCTAGCAGTCATCAGGTCTCAGACTTCAGACATCAGGCTTTTCCGTTGCCGGATGCCCGCGGTCCGGTGACTGGAGTCTGAATGAGGATCTCCGCGAAGGCCGACTATGCGGTCCGCGCCGCCGCCGAGCTCGCGGCGTCGGGCTCGACGCCGGTCAAGGGCGAGCAACTCGCCGAGACCCAGGACATCCCGCTGCAGTTCCTCGAGCACATCCTGCTCGAGCTCAAGCACGCCCGGATCGTGCGCGCGAAGCGCGGGGCCAAGGGCGGCTACTGGCTCGCCCGCGACCCGGACGAGATCACGCTCGCCGAGGTGCTTCGCGCCGTCGAGGGCCCGCTCGCGAACATCCAGGACTCGGCCCCGGAGGCGACGACGTACTCCGGCCACGCCGAGCGCCTGCGGGAGGTGTGGATCGCCGTGCGCGCGAACCTGCGCGCGGTGCTCGAGCAGGTCTCGCTCGCCGACCTTGCGGAGGGCGAGCTCCCCGACTCGGTCCGCGAGCTGACCGACGACCCCGACGCCTGGGTCACCCGCTGATCCCGCGGCCGATGCCGCAGGACCCCTTGAAGCCGCCGCTGCTACTATCTTCGCCTTGCTTTGAAGACTAAGTTGATCGACAAAGACCACCAGCGGGGCGACTAGCCGTGGATCCGGTGATCGTTCTGTTTGGGCTCGGCATCGGGCTGCTGATCGGGATGACCGGCGTCGGCGGTGCGTCGCTGATGACCCCGCTGCTGATCCTCGTGTTCGGAATCCAGCCGATCACCGCGATCGGGACGGACATCTTCTACGCCGCGATCACGAAGACGGCGGGAGGTGTCCGCCACCTGCGGCTGAAGACGGTTCACCGGGCGCTCGCGATGTGGCTGGCGGTCGGTGCCGTCCCCTCGGCACTCGCCGGTGTGTGGGTGATCGAGCTGCTGAAGCGGCAGTACGGCGAGAGCGCCCTCAACGAGATCGTCCTCGGCGCTCTCGGCGGAGCGCTCCTCGTGGTCGGCCTCGCGACGCTGTTTCGCGCCGCGTTCCTCTCGGAGACGATCCAAGAGCGCTCCGCGATGCATCTGTACCCCCGACACATCGTGGCCGCCGTGATCACCGGCCTGATCACCGGTTTCGTGATCTCGGTGACCTCAGCCGGAAGCGGCGCCCTCGTCGCGATCGCGCTGATCGCGATCTTCCGCCTCACGCCGCAGCGGGTTGCGGGGACAAGCGTCGCCGCGGCTGCCGTGCTGCTGTGGGCGGCGGGGATCGCCCACTGGATCGGCGGCAATGTTGACTTCGTCCTCGCCGGAAACATCCTCCTCGGGTCGATACCCGGCGTGCTCGTCGGGAGCCAGCTCTCGGTCAAGGCTCCCCAGGGCTTCCTGCGCACGGTCCTCGCCCTGGTGCTCGTCGCATCCGGCGCGATCCTGATTGCGAAGGAGGGGACCCTCGGGGTCGTCGCGCCCGCGATCGGCATCGCCACGATCATGATCGGCGGCCTGTTCGCGGTCCAGGTCGTCATCCACCGGCGCGCGCAGCGCCCAACTCCGACGCCAAGCCCGAGCCCGGGCTAGGCGGCACGCGGCGCGCCCGCGCGCGCGCGCAGGATAGGCTCTCGGCTGATGGACTTCGACCTCAGCCCGCGACTCGAGGAGCTCCGCGAGCGCGTCGGCGCGTTCATTGACGAGCACGTCTATCCGGCTGAGGCCGACGCGGTGCGGGCGCTCGACGACGAGGTCCGGCCCGGGGTCGCCTATCCGGAGCTGATCCGCGAGATCCGCGCCAAGGCCCGCGACGAGGGACTGTGGAACCTGTTCATGCCCGACGAACGCTACGGCGCCGGGCTCGACGAACTGGGAGTACGGCCTGCTGTGCGAGGACATGGGGCGCAGCCCGGTGCTCGCGCCGATGGCCTTCAACTGCTCCGCCCCCGACACGGGCAACATGGAGATCCTCGCCGACCACGGAACCGAGGAGCAGCGCGAGGATTGGCTCCAGCCGCTGCTCGACGGCGAGATTCGAAGCTGCTTCTCGATGACCGAGCCCGAGGTCTCCGGCTCTGATCCGCGCACGCTCCAGACCCACGCCGAGCTCGAGGACGGCGAGTGGGTGATCAACGGCCACAAGTGGTTCACCTCCGGCGCCGTCGGCGCCTCGGTCGCGATCGTGATGTGCGTGACCGAGCCCGACGCGCACCCGTACGCCCGCGCGTCGATGATCCTCGTCCCGGTCGACAACCCCGGGTTCGACCTGATCCGGCCGGTGCCGGTGATGGGCCACGACAAGGGGCCGGGACACTGCGAGGTCCGATACGAGGATTGCCGGGTGCCGGAGGGGAACCTGCTCGGCGAGCGCGGAGCGGGCTTCGTGATCGCCCAGGACCGGCTCGGTCCGGGGCGGATCCACCACTGCATGCGCGCGATCGGGACCTGCGAGCGCGCGATCGAGATGATGTGCCGACGCGCGAACTCGCGCGAGACGTTCGGCGAGAAGCTCGCCGAGAAGCAGTTCATCCAGGACTTCATCGCTCTGTCGCGGATGGAGACCGACCAGGCGCGGCTGCTGACTCTGCTTGCGGCGTGGAAGATGGACACGGCCGGCAAGCGCGCCGCGCGCCAGGAGATCTCGATGATCAAGGTCGTCGCGGCGAACGTCGTCATGGACGTTCTCGACCGGGCGATCCAGGTCCACGGCGCGCTCGGGATGTCCGACGACACGCCGCTCGCCTCGATGTGGCGCTACAGCCGCATGCTCAAGGTCGCCGACGGGCCCGACGAGGTCCACAAGATGGTCATCGCCCGCCGCGAGCTCAACAAGTGGGCGAAGGAGTCCGAGGCCGAGCTCGAGCGCGTCGCGGCCGGCGCTTCCCGCTAGCCGAGCCGTCGCTCGGCCTGATCGGCGCCCTCGGCGAGTCGCTCGACGATCTTCGCGAACTGCTGGAACCCCTCGTCGTCGTTCGACTTCCCGTACTGGCCGGCGGCGTAGCGCGCGTACACGCCCTCGAGGATGATCGCCAGCTTCCAGTTCGCGAGCGCGACGTAGAAGTCGATCTCGGAGAGGTCGCGGCCGGTGGCATCGGCGTAGCGGCGCTTGACCTCCTCGCGGCCGATGAACCCCGGGGCCACCGTCGCGGGGTCGAACAGCGGGATGAACTCGTCGTTCGGCTCCGACCAGTAGACGAGCAGCAGGCCGACGTCGGCGAGCGGGTCGCCGAGCGTGCACAGCTCCCAGTCGACGACCGCGGCGACCTCGCCGTCGGGCGCAAGGATCATGTTGTCGAGCCGGTAGTCGCCGTGGACGATCGTCGCCGGCCCCTGCTCGGGGATCCGCCGCTCGAGCCGGCGATGGACGTCGTCGATCAGGTCCAAATCTCGAGTCTTCGACTTCTCCCACTGACCCTGCCAGCGGCGGAGCTGGCGGGCGACGTAGTCCTGCTTCTTGCCGAGCTCGCCGAGCCCGACCGCGTCAGGATCGACGGCGTGGATCGCGACCAGCGTGTCGACGACGCGCTCGCCGATCGCCCGGCGCTCGTCCTCGCCGAAGCGCTCGGTCTCCCGACGCGAGCGCAGCACCGGCCCGTCGACGAACCCCATGACGTAGAACGGCGCCCCGTTGACCGCGTCGTCCTCGCACAGCCCGATCGCCGGCGGAACCGGGACATCGGTGTCCTGAAGCGCCGCGATGACCCTGTACTCGCGCCCCATGTCGTGGGCCGAGCCGAGCCGCTTGCCGAGCGGGGGGCGGCGGAGCGCCCATGAGCGCCCCTCGGCGTCGTGGACCCCGTAGGTGAGGTTCGACCTTCCCCCGGCGATGCGGTCGAAGGTGAGCGGCCGCGCGACGTCGGCGACGTTGGCCTCGAACCAGCCCTCGACGCCCGCGCGGTCGATCCCGTCGGGCGCGCCCGCCTGCGCCTGGCTAGCCTCTTCGTCCTCGCTCATCGAGCCGAGAGCATATGAATGACCGCCCATACAGCGCCCTGATCGTCGACTTCGGCGGCGTTCTGACGACGAGCATCTGGGACTCGTTCGACGCCTTCTGCCGCACCGAGGGACTCGAGGAGGGCGCCGTGCGGCGCCTGTTCCGCGACCACCCCGCCGCGCTCGCCGACCTGCGCGAGCTCGAGACGGGCGAGATCGACGAGCCCGACTTCGAACGCCGCTTCGCCGCCCACCTCGGGCTACCCCGCGGCGACGGGCTAATCGAGCGAATGTTCGCCGGCCTCGGCCCCGACGAGCGCATGCTCGCCGCGGTCCAGGCGGCGCGTGACGCGGGGCTTCGAACCGGGCTGCTGTCGAACTCGTGGGGTACCTCGATCTACGACTCACGCCAGCTCGCGCGCCTGTTCGACGCCGTCGTGATCTCGGGCGAGGTCGGCCTGCACAAGCCCCAGCCTGAGATCTTCCTGCTCGCCGCCGAGCGCGTCGGCAGCCCGCCCGACCGCTGCGTGTTCGTCGACGACCTGCGCGAGAACATCGCCGGCGCCGAGGGCGTCGGGATGACCGGGCTGCTGCACCGCGACTCGAGCGAGACCGTCGCGAAGCTAGCCGAGCTGCTCGGGATCGCCGTTGCCTGACGGTCCGGGCTACGAGCCGGCGGCGATCATCCCGATGCCGATCAGGGCGATGACGACGCCTGCCTGCTGAGGTCGGGCGAGGCGCTCGCCGAGGACGAATCGGGCGAGCAGAATTGTCACGGCCGAGTACATCGACCCCGCGACCGCGACGAGCGGAAGCAGCCCGTAGTTGGCGGAGACCGCGTAGAGCGAGTTCGCCGTCACGTCGAAGACGCCCGCGGAGAGCAGCGCGACGCGGTCGCGGCCGCGCGGGTTCGCGAACCCCGGGCGCAACCATAGCCCGGCGATCACGAGCAGCCCCACCCCTCCGACGCGGGCGGCGGCGATCGTCCACGCCGCATCGTGCTTGGAGACCGTCCCGACCAGGAACAGGAACACTCCGAAGCCGAGCGCGGCGAGCGCCGCGAGTCCGACGCTGCGGCGGTTGGCCGCCCGCCACTCCGGGTCGGGCTCGCGGGCGACGAGGAGCATGGCGACGATCGCAATTGCAGCGCCCGCGGTCTGCACCGGAGCCGGCACCTCCCCGAGCACGAACCCGCCGATCACCGGCACGAGAACCCCCAGCGCACCGATCGTCGCGACGATGCTGATCGAGCCAAGCGCCATCGCCTTGTAATAGGCGCCGAGCGCCGCGACAACGGTCGCACCGCCCAGCGCCGCGAGCGCGAACTGGCCCGCGGTGAGTCCCTCGGCTCCGAACACGAGCGCGACGCCGATCGCGAGAGCAAGCCCGATCGGCTGGCTCACCAGCAGCACCGACAAAGCTGAGAATCGGCGCGTCAGCAGCCCTCCGATGAAGTCCGAGGTCCCCCACGAGACGCTTGCCGCGAGCGCCAGCGCGATGCCTAGCAACGGTGACCCCGCACCCGATTAGCTTATGTACGCATGACGGGACTCGCCGCCCAGCACTTCCTTCCTGCTGACGTCGACCTCGCGTCGAGCATCGACCGCTTCGAGCACGCCGCCCAGGCGTTCTTCAACAACCTCGCCGACATCGGCTGGCTTGCGATCTCGCTCGCGCTCGTGCTCTGGGTCGCACAGCTCGTCGCCCGCTCGCACGGCTGGGCGAACGCGCTCCGCGCCTCCTACCCCGACACCAAGGTCGACGAGCGATTCATCACCGCGTCGTTTCTCGCCGGCGCGGGGATCAACGGGATCATGCCCGCACACATCGGCGACGCGGTCAAGATCGTGCTCGCGAAGCGCAGCATCCGCGGCTCCTCGTACCCGGCGATCGCGTCGTCGTTTGCCGTCCTGACCCCGTTCGACGTCGTCTTCGGCATCTGCGTGCTCGGGTACGCGTTCACGCAGGGGCTGCTGCCACGGCCGCCCGAGCTCCCGCAAATCCCCGCGTTCGAGATCTCGTTCTGGGCGCGGAACCCGGAGGTGCTGCTGTTCACGATCACTGTGATCGGGATCGGCGCCGTGATCGCGGTGGCGACCCTCGCCGACAACGTCGAGGCGTTCTGGAAGCGGATCAAACAGGGGGTGACGATCCTCACCGACCCCCCGCGCTATCTGCGCGAGGTCGCCGCGTGGCAGCTCGTCGGCTGGCTGTGCCGGTTCACCTCGTTCTGGCTCTTTCTCGACGCCTTCCACATCGGCGGCTCGGTTGGGAACGTGCTGCTGGTGATGAGCGTGCAGGCGATCTCGACCACGCTTCCGTTCACGCCCGGCGGCGCGGGCGCCCAGCAGGCGCTGCTCGTCGCGACCCTGAGCGGGTCGGCGGCCGCGGTGCTCTCGTTCTCGGTCGGCCAGCAGGTCGCGGTCGTCGCGTTCGTCGCCCTCGTCGGCTTCGCCGCGCTCGCGATCGTCTTCCGGATCACAGACTGGCGCAAGCTGCTGCGCGAGAGCCGGCTCGCCCAGGAGACCGAGCGAACGCGGGCCTCGGAGTCCTAGCCCGTCGGTCGACTCAGGTCCGCGCGAGCTCGAGGCGGATCTGCCGCCCCTTGAGCTTCGTCCCGTCGAGGTACTCGACGGCGCGGTCGGCGTGCTCGCCGTTCTCCAGCTCGACGAAGGAGAACCGCTCGAGGACGCGGATGTCGGAGATCGCATCCTCGGGGACGACAGCCCCCTCGGTCAGCGCCCAGCGCAGGTCCTCGTCGGTGATCCCGCCACGCCGGCCGCGGTTCACGAACAGCTTCACGCTTCCGTTTGCCTCGTCGGCCTGGCCGGCCTTGTCCGCCTTATCCGCCGCCGTATCCGCCTCGTGCGGCTTGCGCCGCGGGCGCGGTGCGTGCTCGATCCGCTCCTCGGGGGGCTCCCAGCCGCCGATCGCCACCTTCGCCTCGCGCTCGATGCGGCCGATCTCGCTGCGCTGCTTCGGGGTCACGAAGGTGATCGCGCGGCCCGTTCGTCCGACCCGGCCCGTGCGCCCGATCCGGTGCACGTAGCCGTCGGTGGTGTCGGGGACGTCGTAGTTGATGACGTGGGTCACGTGCTCGATATCGAGGCCGCGGGAGGCGACGTCGGTGGCGACCAGCAGCGGCAGCTTGTGGTCCTTGAACGCGATCATCACGCCGTCGCGCTGGCCCTGGCTCATGTCGCCGTGCAGCGCCTTCACGTTCAGCCCCTTGTCGCGCAGCGCCTTGTCGAGCCGCGCGGCGCCGATCTTCGTGCGGCAGAAAACGATCGCCTGCTCGGGCTCCTCGGCCCTCAGGATCTCGATCAGCCGCGCGGTCTTCTCGCGCGGCGCGACCTCGACGAATGCCTGCTCGATCGCGTCGACTGTGAGCTGCTTCGGGGTGACGCGAATCGTGATCGGGTCGTACATGTACCGCTCGGCGAGCCGCTCGACCGGGGGCGGCATCGTCGCCGAGAACAGGCCCGTCTGGCGCCCATTGGGGCACATCCGCAGGATTCGCTCGACGTCCTCAATGAACCCGAGGTCGAGCATCTCGTCGGCCTCGTCGAGGACGACGTAGCGAGCCGAGGTCAGCACCAGTGACTGGCGGGACATCAGGTCCTTCATCCGACCGACGGTGGCGACGACGACATGCGCGCCCGCGCGCAGCTGGGCCTTCTGAGACGCGATCGGCGCGCCCCCGAACACGGCCACGACATCGACCGACAGGTGCTCGGCGTAGGCGCGGAGTGCCTGAGTCACCTGGATGCAGAGCTCGCGGGTCGGGGTGAGGACGATCGCCTGAACGTCGTCGCTGTCGGGGTCGAGGTACTGGAGCAGCGGGAGCCCGAACGCCGCCGTCTTGCCGGTTCCCGTCTGGGCCTGGCCGATGACGTCACTTCCGCCGAGCAGCTCGGGGATCGCCTGCTCCTGGATCGCGGTCGGCTCCTCGTAGCCGAGCTCGTCGAGCGCCTGCTGGATCTCGGGGGAGAGACCGAGATCGCGAAAGCTCGTCACCGCGCGGGGTCCAGGAAGAGCTTGCCCTGTGTCTTCCGGCCCTGGAGTTCCTCGTGCGCGCGCGCCGCCTCTGACAGCGGATAGACGCCGCCGACGACGACCTCGAGCTCGCCGGAGGCGAGCGCGCCGAACAGGTCGGTGATCCCCTCGCGGAGCAGGTCCGGCCGCGTGAACAGGTGCACGAGCCAGAAACCGATCACGGCGCGGCTCGTCCGCATCAGGTCGGCGTTTCGGACCTCGTTCGGCTCGCGTGAGGCAAGCCCGAACGTGACCAGGCGCCCGAACGGCGCCAGCGCGGCGAACGTCTCATCGAAAGCTCTGCCGCCGGTCATCTCGAGCACGACGTCGACCGGCTTGCCGCCGTTCGCCTCGAGGATCGCCGCACCGAGCTCGTCCGCGCGCGAGTCGACCGTGGCGTCGGCGCCGAGACGCTCGGCGAGCTCGCGCTTCTCGGCGGTCGAGGCGAGCGCGATCACGCGCCCCGCCCCCCTCCGCTTTGCGAGCTGGACGGCGAGCGTACCCGTGCCGCCGCCCGCGGCCTCGATCACGACCGTGTCGCCGTCGCCGACGTGGGCGAGCCTGAGGTTGGTCCACGCGGTCAGGCCCTGGAGCAGAATCCCCGCCGCCGACTCGTCGTCGACGCCGTCGGGAATTGGGACTAGGCTCGCCTCGGGGACCGCGACCCGCTCGGCGTAGCCGCCGTTCATCAGCAGCGCGGCGACGCGCTTCCCGTCGGACGTGGTGCCCGCGATCTCGCCGCCGGGGATCAACGGCAGCTCGGCCTTCGCGAGGTAGTCGTCTTGGCGCTGGTGGGTGTCCGCGAAGTTGACGCCCGAGCGTGTGACGTCGACGACGACCTCGCCGTCGCCGGCGTCCGGATCGGGCACGTCGACGTGCTGAAGCACCTCGGGCCCGCCGAACTCGGTTATCTGGATCGCTTTCAGAGCTGTGGGCCTATACGGAGAACCCGGTTCGAGAACTGCGAGCTGCCGCACGGGCACGGATTCGCGTATCGGAGCTCGAAGGTGTGCTCACCGGGTGAGGTCTTGAGCAGGATCACGTACCGGCGGCGCACGGCCACGATGCTAGCGATCCCTGTATAAAGGCCGCTTCGCTCGCCCGGCCCCCGACCCCGTCGCTCGGAGATCCATGTCCCTGACCGTCGTCGGCTCGATCGCGTTCGACTCCGTGCGCACCCCGTTCGGGGAGCGCAACCGGATGCTCGGCGGGTCTGCGGTCCATTTCGGGCTCGCGGCGAGCTTCTTCACCGACGTCCGCGTCGTCGGGCCGGTCGGCGACGACTTCGGTGACGGCGAGATCGCCGTGCTCGCCGAGCGAGGGATCGACACCGAGGACATCGAGCGCGTCGTCGGCGGCGAGACCTTCTTCTGGCGCGGTCACTACGAGCACGACCTCAACGTCGCCCACACGGACGACACGCAGCTGAACGTGTTCGCCGACTTCGAGCCGAAGCTTTCACAGGGCTCGCGCGAGGCGACGACGCTGTTCCTCGGCAACATCCAGCCCGACCTCCAGCGCGACGTCCGCGCGCAGTGCGACGGGGTGCGCTTCGCCGCCCTCGACTCGATGAACCTGTGGATCGACACCACGCGCGACGCGCTCGTCGCCGCGATCGGCGAGATCGACTGCCTGATGCTCAACGACGCCGAGCTGAGGATGCTGACCGCGGAGCCGAACCTCGCGCGCGCGGCGCGCGCGGCGATGGCGATGGGCCCCGAGATCGTCGTCGCGAAGCGCGGCGAGTACGGCGCCGCGCTGTTCACCGCCGGCGGCCACTTCGCGATCCCCGGCTATCTGCTCGACGAGGTCCGCGACCCGACCGGCGCCGGCGACAGCTTCGCCGGCGGCTTCCTCGGCTACCTCGACGGGCGCGCCTCGGACGCCACCGACGATGCCGATCTGCGCCGGGCGATGGCCTACGGCTCCGTCCTTGCCTCGTTCAACGTCGAGGACTTCGGCACCGAGCGCGTGGCGCGGCTGACCGAGGACGAGATCGAGGCGCGGCTCGCCGACTTCAAGCGTCTGACTCACTTCGAGCAGCAGGCGACCGGGCGCACCTGACGGCGCGGCGCTCGCGGCGTTCAGGCGTTGCAGGGCGTCTGCGCGTCCGTCTGCGCCTGCGCGAGGCCCGCGTCGGCCGCCTTCGCCGCCTTCTTCGCCTTCTTCGCCTTCTTCTTCGCCTTTCTCAGCTTCTTCTTCGCGAGGCCCGGGTTGAGATCGTGGTTGTGGTGGGCCTGGCTCAGCTTGCGCTTCGCCTTGCGCAGCTTGCGCTTCGCCTTCTTGAGCTTCCTGCGGGCCTTGTCATCGGCCGCCTTGGCGAGCCCGACCGCGAAGTTCGCCGCCTTGCACGCCCGCGTCTGGTCGGGCGGCAGGGTCGCATCATCCGCGTCGAGAAGGCCGTAGCCGAATGTGTCGTCCTTGCCTGGCGCACCGAGGTCCTTCGCCCCGTGCTCTAGCCTGTAGCGGATGTGCGCCGCGTCGCGTCCGCTCGCCGCGATCAGGCTCGCGACTCCACTGACGTAGGGGGCCGAGAAGCTGGTGCCGTTGGTGAACGTGTAGCCGTTCGGGTTGAGCTGGAACGGCACCGTGGAGAAGATGTCGTCGAAGCCGAGGCTCCCGTCGCCGCCCGGGGCGACGATGTCCACCCAGGACCCGAAGTTCGAGAAGTCGGACTTCGCGTCGGCGATCGACGTGGCGCCCACGGCGATCGCCTCCGGAAACGCCGCCGGGTAGGACGGATCGTCGGTGTTCTCGTTCCCGGCCGAGGCGACGACAACGATCCCCTTCCCGACCGCGAGGTTGATAGCGTCATGCTGCGCCTGCGGCGGAGTCCCGTGCCCGCCGAGCGACATGTTGACGACATCCGGAATCGGAATCCCGCTTGGCGGGTTGGCCAACGCGTCGAGGGCGGCGATCTGGGCGGAGACGGGACAGCCGATGCCAGCCGTCTCGCACACCTTGAGGATCTCGAGCAGCCCTTGCGGCGAGGTCCCGCTTATGCCGACGCCGTTGCCCGTCACCGCGGCCTCGACCCCGGCGGTCTCGGTCCCGTGGCCCACGTTGTCCTCGGGACAGACGTCGTTGTTCACGAAGTCGCCCTGGGCGATCACCCCGCCGATGTCCTCGTGGCCGGCATTGAGGTTGCAGCTCGCGAGGTTGTCGGGGGGAAGGCCGGTGTCGAGATCGGCAATCACGGTGTTGCGCCCTAGCGTTCGATCCCACGCCTGAGGGGCGCCGATCCGTGGCAGCGCCCACTGCAGCGGGTAGTACTGGTCGTTGAACGTCGCCTCGGTGCGATCGATGTAATCGGGGCTAGCGGACTCGACCCACGGTTCGGCCTCGATCCCCCGCAGCGTCCGCCTCAGTGCGCGGGGGCCAGCGTCCTTGATCGCCGGCACCTTGAGGAGCTGCGCGTCTATCCCCCCGAAGCGGTCCGCGAAGCGGGCATCAGCGTCGTTCGCCACCTCGCCCTTCTGGGCCTTGGTTGCGCGAGCCGTGTAGGAAACGAGCACGTGCCCGGCGACGTAGGGACGCCCCGCCGAGTCTCGGTCGATGTCGAAGCTGCCCGGTTTGGTTGCGTCCTTGGGCACGGGGCCACGGAGCGCGGCGGAGGCGACCAGGGGGCCGCCACCGGTGTCCGCGGCCGAGGCGCCGCCTGTCACTTGGGCGGTCGGCTTGCCGAGCCCGTCGCCACTCGCCCAGGCATTCGCCCCGGCGACAAGCGTCACCGCCGCGAGAAGCACGGAGATCGTGACGGCCCCGAGCGCGAGCCGCCGTGACGAGAACCAACGTGGGGCTGACTGCATTCCCTCACCTCCCTAGCCGGAACGACCCCATACCCCGTCGCACAGACTAGCGCCCCTCCAGGAGCGTCGCAGCGCCGAGACCAAGCGTGCCGAGATGGGATACTTGAGGGCAGGCCTGAGGTCTCGTTCCACCACGAGGAGGTGCGCCATGGCGACACGGCAGCAGACGAAGCAGGCTCCCCAGACGGATGGTGGCGGCCCCGACACGCTCAGTGTCACGGATAACCGCACGGGCGAGAGCTACGAGCTCGAGATCACGGACGGCACGGTCCGCGCGATGGACCTGCGCCAGATCAAGGTGGTCGAGGACGAGTTCGGGATGATGTCCTACGATCCGGCGTTCACGAACACCGCCTCGTGCCGCTCGCAGATCACCTACATCGACGGCGAGGCGGGGATCCTCCAGCATCGCGGGATCCCGATCGAGCAGCTGTGCGAGCACTCGACGTACCTCGAAGTCGCCTACCTACTGATCTTCGGCGAGCTGCCGACCGGTCCGCAGCTCGAGCGCTGGAAGTACGACGTCGTCCACCACACGTTCGTCCACGAGGACGTGAAGAAGTTCCTCGAGGGGTTCCGCCACGACGCGCATCCGATGGGGATGCTGCTCGCGTCGGTCGGCGCGCTGTCGACCTTCTACCCGACCGCGAAGCACATCGACGACCCCGAGGAGCGCTACATGGCGGCGATCCGGCTGATCGCGAAGGTCCCGACGCTTGCCGCGTTCGCGTACCGACACAGCATGGGCTACCCGTACGTGTATCCCGACAACGAGCTCAGCTACTCGGAGAACTTCCTCTCGATGCTGTTCAAGATGGAGAACACCTACGAGCCGGACCCGCGGCTTGCGAAGGCGCTCGACATCCTTTTCATCCTCCACGCGGACCACGAGCAGAATTGCTCCACGAACGCGGTTCGCGCCGTCGGCTCCTCCGACGTCGACCCCTACTCGGCGGTCGCCGCGGGTGTCGCGGCGCTGTACGGGCCGCTGCACGGGGGCGCGAACGAGTCCGTGCTGAGGATGCTGCGCCGCATCGAACGCAAGGAGAACATCCACGACTTCCTCGAGGGCGTGAAGAAGCGCGAGGAGCGGCTGATGGGCTTCGGCCACCGCGTATACAAGAACTACGACCCGCGCGCGCGGATCATCCGCGCGCACTTCGACGAGGTGATGGAGGCGACGGGCGACAACCCGCTGCTCGACATCGCTACCGAGCTCGAGAAGCGCGCCCTCGACGACGACTTCTTCACCTCGCGGAAGCTGTACCCGAACGTCGACTTCTACTCGGGGCTGATCTACGAGGCGATGAGCATCCCCACCGACATGTTCACGGTGATCTTCGCGATCCCGCGCACCTCCGGATGGGTCGCGCAGTGGATGGAGATGACTCAGGACCCGGAGAAGAAGATCGCGCGCCCGCGCCAGATCTATGACGGGCTCCGGGACGAGGACTACGTTCCAATCGACGAGCGCGAGGGTCCCGAGAAGATCATCGGGCCGCCCGCGCGCCGGCCCAAGCGCCCGCGCCGCGGCGCTTGAGCCGCTACACGCTGACAATCCGCCACGGCTCCGACGTCGACAGGGAGCGCTTCGACTCGCTCGACGCGGCCGTCGATGCGCTCCGGACGCGCGCCGAGGCGATCCGCGCCGAGGGCGGCGTCGGCGAGACGACGATGATCCGGACCTACGCGCCGGGGGACCAGGTGCACGCCCGGCTGGAGCTCTCGGGCTCGGGCGGGTTGCTCCGCCGCAGGGAGGCCGGGCTCGACGTGATGGGCAACGGCCGCCTCGTCCCGTACCGCGGCGCGGTGCGCAAGAAGCAGCTCAAGCCGGCAAACGGCCAGAGCCCGTACGAGGCTCTGCGCGAGGCACTCGGCGGCTGAGGCGATGGCCGACTCGACGGGCGAGCGCAAGCTCGACATCGGTCGCGAGCAGGAGGGGGTCGAGGTCGGCCGCCGGGTGCGCCTGCCCCGCGGCGCCGAGCCCCCGATCAAGGTCTTCCTGAACGGCGTCCAGCAGTCCGAGGGGACCGACTACCGGCTCGCCGACGGGTTCGTCGTCTTCGAGCGCCCGATCGTCAAGGAGGGCAAGGTCGGGGGCGTCCGCTGGCTGGCGATGCTGCTGGGCCTGTTCGGGACCTACCGCAAGCACGAGGTGGTCGACATCGAGTACCGGCTCGCGGGCAGCGTCAGGCTCGCGTCCGACGCCGAGGTGCTGCCGGACTAGCCGACGCGAGGCTAGCTCGCGGCGACCGGCTCGGCGGCGGTGAGGCCGACGAGGTCCGCGACGCGCTCGCGATGCTCTCCGGCGGTACCGAGGAGCTGAGCGCCGACCTTGGCGCGCTTGAGCAGGAAGTGGAGGTCGTGCTCCCACGTGAAGCCGATCCCCCCGTGGACCTGAAGCGACGAGGCGGTGGCCGACCACGCCGCGTCCGAGGCGCGCGCCTTCGCCATGTGCGCGGCGAGCGGAAGCGTCTCGGGCTCGGAGTCGGCGGCCCAGGCCGCGTAGTAGGTCAGCGAGCGCGCCTCCTCGACGTCGTAGAGCATCGCCGCGCAGCGATGCGAGACGCCCTGGTAGGCGCCGATCACGCGGCCGAACTGCTCGCGCTCCTTCGCGTAGTCGACCGCCATGTCCATCGCCCGCTGGGCGACGCCGGTCAGCTCGGCGGCGAGCGTGACCATCGGCTTGTACATCCCCGACTCCTCGGGAAGCGCGTCGCCGCTCGAGGCGGCGACGCGGAAGTAGGCGCGGGTCGTGTCGATCAGATCCACGCGGTCGATGCTCGCCTCGCCCGCCTCGGCGAGCGTTCCGCCGTCTTCGCCCATCAGCCCGATCACCGCGGCACCCTCGGCGTCGGCGACGAGCGCCGGCTCGGTGCGGTCGAGCGCGATCGTCCCGCGGGCATCCCCGGAGGCGATCCCGGGGAGCCAGCGCGAGCGCTGCTCATCGCTCCCCGCGGCCTCGATCACGAGGCCCGCAATCGCGTTCGATAGGAACGGGGAGGGTGCGCACGCGTAGCCGAGCTCCTCGCACAGGATCACGAGCTCCTCCATCCCAAGGCCCTGGCCGCCGTACTCCTCGGAGATCGCGATTCCGGGCCAGCCGAGCTCGCAGATCTCCTTCCAGATCGCGTCGTCGTAGCTGCCGGACTCGGCGAGCTCGCGGACCTTGGCGGGCTTGAAGCGCTCCGCGAGCAGGTCGTGAGCCGTGCGCTTGATCTCGAGCTGCTCGTCGTTGAACCCGAAGTCCATGCCCTACCTCAGCTTGGGAAGGCCGAGCACGCGCTCGGCGAGGATGTTCTTCATCACCTCGGTCGTTCCGCCCTCGATCGAGTTCGCGCGCGACCGGAGCATCCGGTACGCCCACGGCGACTCCTTGTCGAGCGCTTCGGGACCGATCGCGTCCGTGGCGAGCTCGGTCAGGCCCTGGTTCGTGTCCGCCCACTGCCACTTCGCGACCGAGCCCTCGGGGCCGGGGATCCCGACCTTCATCTGCGTCGTCAGAGCGCGCATCCCGCCAAGCCGAAGCGCCTCGGCGCCGATCTGGAGCCGGGCAACGCGGTCGCGGAGCATCGGATCATCGCCGAGGCCGCGCTCGCGCAGCGCGTCGATCAGCTCGTCGAGGTCGTTGCGCACGGTCACCGCCGATGCGGCGCCGAGGCCGGCGCGCTCGTTCATCAGCGTCGTGATCGCGACGTTCCAGCCGTTGCCCTCTCCCCCGATCAGGTTCTCGTCGGGGATCTCGGCACCCTCCATGAAGATCTCGTTGAACTCGGCCTCGCCGGTGATCTGACGCAGCGGCCGAACGTCAACCCCGTCCTGCTCCATGTCCATGATGAAGTAGCTCAGGCCCTTGTGCTTGGGCGCGTCGGGGTCGGTGCGCGCGACGAGCATGCACCACTTCGCCTCGTGCGCGTAGGTCGTCCATACCTTCTGGCCGGTGACCTTCCAGCTTCCGTTCTCCTTCACCGCGCGCGTCTTCAGCGACGCGAGGTCGGATCCGGACTCGGGCTCGGAGAAGCCCTGGCACCAGATCTCCTCGGCGGACAGGATCGGCTCGAGGAAGCGCTCCTTCTGGTCCTCGGTCCCGTGCGCCATCACGACGGGGCCGCCCATCACGAGACCGAGCACGTTCGCGGGCCGCGGGGCCTTCGAGCGCGCCATCTCCTCGCTGAAGATCGTCTGCTCGATCAGGCTCGCGCCGCGTCCACCGTACTCCTTCGGCCACGAGATCCCGGCCCAGCCGGCCTCGTGCATCTTCCGCTGCCAGTCCTTCGAGAACTGAAAGCCCGCCTCGTCGCCCGCCGGCGGCTCGCCGGGATGGTTCTCCTCGAGCCAGCTGCGAACCTCGTCGCGGAACGCCTGCTCCTGGTCTGTAAGCGTCAGGTCCATGACTTGATTGGCCGGTCAGCCAGTCGGGCACTCTACCCAAAACCGATTCGCGGCGGCGCCAATCGTCTCAGTCGAAGACGTACAGCACCAGCAGCGCGGTCGCGACCCAGACGACCGCGGCGGCGATCATGCCCGGGTCGCGGGTCAGGATCTCCGCCGTCGAGCGGGTGTCCTTGCGGTCGTAGATCAGGTACAGGTAGCGAAACACCCCGTAGAGGACGGGCGGGCCGGTGGCGAGCATCCGGCTGCCGATCAGCGGCGAGTTGACGGCGTAGATCGCGTAGCTGATCACCGCCGCGGCGGTCACCATCGAGACCATCTGGTCGAGGAACGGGAGCGAGTAGTGCTCGAGCACGGGGCGGCTGCGTGAGCCAGCGTCGAGCTCGGAGATCGCCTCCTGGCGACGCTTCGTGAATCCGAGGAAAAGAGCCAGCATCGCCGTGCACAGCAGCAGCCACTCGGACGCCTTCGCGTCGACCGCGACGGCTCCGGCGACGACCCGGAGGATGAACAGCCCCGCGATCGTCATCACGTCGAGGATCACGACCCGCTTCAGCCCCAGCGAGTAGGCGGCCGTCGCGACTCCGTAGCCGGCGACAATCGCCCCCACCTCGACGCTGACGGTGACGATTGCGAACGCAACCGAGAGGATCGCGAGCGCGACGCCGATCACCCCGGCGAGCCCGGGTGAGAGATCGCCGCTCGCGATCGGGCGGTCGCGCTTCTCGGCGTGGACGCGGTCGAACTCGACGTCGCGAATGTCGTTGAGCAGGTATCCGGCGCTCGAGATCGCGCAGAAGGCGAGGAAGGTCCAGGTCGCGTCGGCGATCGCCGCGGGCTCGTCGAAGCTGCCCGAGAAGATCAGGCCCGCGTAGACGAGCAGGTTCTTGATCCACTCCGCGGGGCGGATCGCGACGATCACGGCGGCGAGGGTCCCCCGCCGCCCCTTCGTCTTCGTCCGGGGAACGGCTACGGCCATCCGCGAAAGGTTACGGATCGATCAGCACGCCAGGGTTGAGAATCGCGCCCGGATCGACCGCGCGCTTCGCCGCCCGCAGCGCCTCGGCGAACGGTCCCGGTCGCTGGCGGTCGTACCAGGGGCGATGGTCGCGGCCGACGGCATGGTGGTGGGTGATCGTGCCGCCGGCGTCGATCACCGCCTCGGAGGCCGCGGCCTTGATCTCGTCCCACTGCTCGACCTCGCCGCCGCGGATCGCGGGGGCAACGATCGTGTAGTACGGCGCCGGCCCGTCGGGATAGACGTGCGTGAACCGGCAGCTGACGCTGGCCGACCCCGCGCCCTCCGCCGGCGCGCGCGAGATCTCGGCGACCGCGCGCCGCGCGGTCTCGATCACGACGGCATTGAAATCGGCGAAGCGGTCCCAGGTGGTCGCCGTCTCGAAGGTGTCGCTGAGCACGCCGAGCGCGACGAATGTGTCGCGGAGGTAAGGGGCGGCGAGGAAGGCGTGCCGCCATGAACCCACGGGATCGCTCCCGTCGACGCCCTCGACCGGCGGCGCTCTGCGGAGCGCGCCGCGCCGCGGCTCGGACTCAGGGGCGCGAGAGCGCACCTCCCCGGGCTCACCCCCGGCGTCGCGCGCGCACTCGAGCGCGATTCGCATCGGCTCGTCGACCGGGTGGTGGGCGGACTCGAACCCGAGCACGAGCAGCGCCTTGCCCGGCGGCCCGGCGTGCGTAAGCGCGGACTCGGCCGCGTCGAGCAGGCGGCAGTTGGTCGGGTTGAGTCCCGACTGCGAGAGCTCGCGGACCGTCTCGGCACCGGCAGTGAAGTCGTCGAAGGCGACGCCGCACGAGGCCTTCCAGCGCGGGCGGTCCTGGAGCCGGACCCACGCTTCGGTGATCACGCCGAGCGTCCCCTCGGAGCCGAGCAGCATCCGGTCCGGGCTCGGCCCGGCGCCCGAGCCGGGCAGGCGGCGGCTCTCCCAGGCGCCCGAGGGGGCGATCGCGCGGATCGACTCGACGAAATCGTCGATGTGCGTGTGGACGGTGGCGTAATGGCCGCCGGCGCGGGTCGCAATCCATCCCCCGAGGCTCGAGAACTCGAACGACTGCGGGAAATGGCGGAGCGTGAGGTCGTGCGACCGCAGTTGGTCCTCGAGCGCGGGCCCGAGCGCGCCCGCCTGGATCCGCGCCGCGCGCGAGACCTCATCGACCTCGACAACGCGGTCGAGCGCCGAGAGGTCGATCGTCACCGCGCCCTCGTAGCCGCCGCCGGTCCGCGACTCGACGCCGCCGACGACGCTCGTCCCGCCACCGTACGGGATCGCCGCGATCCCCACGTCCGTGCACCACTCGAGCACCGCGGAGACCTCCTTCTCGTCGGTTGGGTGCGCGACGAGGTCAGGCGGGTTCTCGATCCGGCCGCGGAACGCGCGAACGATGTCGCGATAGGCCTTCCCGTACGCGTGCGCGACGCGCTCGTAGGCATCGTCGCGGACGATCCCGGCCAGCGAGGCCGGCGCCTCGACCCGCGACGGCGGAAGCTCGATCCCATCGAGCGGGACCGGCTCCTCGACCTCGCCGCCGCCGAACCCGAGCCGCTCGCGGACCCCCGGCGCCGCAGCCTCGAGGGCCGAGCGCGACTGAGCGCCGTCCTCGTATCCCCAGCCCCAGTGGCTGCGCCGCTTCGTGCTCGCGGAGGCGCGCATGGGCGACACGCTACGCGACTGGACGGGTACCCTCCCGCCGGCAATGGAGGGTGAGGCCAAAGACACCGAGGCGGAGACGCCCCTGAAGGTCTGCCCGCATTGCGCAGTCGCGTCGCGGACGGACTCGGACACGTGCCCGGCGTGCGGCAAGCCGTATAGGCGCACCGGGATCAGCATCGGATGGCGTTGGTGGATGGCGATCCCGATCGTCCTGATCGCGTTCGGGATCGGCTACGGCGGTCGCAAGCTGATCCAGGGCAACGACAACGGGTCCACGCCCGAGGGGATCACCCTCCAGCAGGCGAAGGCGGTCAAGAACGGGATCTCGCAGCCGGAGCTGACCGACCAGCTCGGCGAGGACCCCGCGCTAACCAAGAACCAGCAGGGGCAGAAGTGCCTCGTCTACCTGATCACGGACCAGAGGCAGACTCTGTGGGAGTTCTGCTTCAAGAACGACAAGCTCGCGCTCTCGAGCACCTACGTCCCAACGCCGGGTGCCCAGCCGCCCGCGTCGACGCCGCAGCCGTCGCAGCCTTAGCGCCCGCCCGCTTGACAGCAGGGACCGCGTGCGAAAGGGTCCGTCGCTCAGGTCCAATCGCGGGGTGTGGGGCGATGCGCGACATGCGTTGCACCTCGTTAATCAGTTAGGGAGGTTGTAGTGAGACTCGTAACGCGAGCGCGCCCGTCGCCTGCGCTCATCGTCGCGATCGTTGCGCTGATCGCGGCCCTGAGCGGTGCGGCGATCGCCGCGCCGGTGTCGAACAAGGGGGTCAGCAAGGGCAAGGCGAAGAAGATCGCCGACAAGGAGATCGACAAGAAGGCGCCGGACCTTTCGGTGAAGCACGCGGGCAGCGCTGACAGCGCCAATACTGCGACCAGCGCCAACAGCGCCAACAGCGCCAGCAACGCCAACAACGCCAACAACGCCAACAACGCCAACACGGTCAACAACGTCAAGGTGAGCACGATCAACGTCTCGCTGTCCAGCGGCGGGAACGTGTCGGCGTTCAACGGATCGGGGTTGAACATCCAGGTCGCGTGCACTGCCGGGCAGCTCACCGCCTTTGCGACGACGACGAAGCAGGACTCGTCGATCTATACGTCCGTGGTCGACACCGATAGCAACAACAACAATGCGAATGACGACCTCGAGAGCGGGGCGTTCGACACCGGGAGCAACTTCAACCTCCTTGCGACGAACGACGCCAACCCGGGGTTGGTCCATTTCGAGTACGACGCGCTCGACGGCTCAAGCGTGTCCGGGATCCTCTCGGTCGACGAGGACGGTACGCCCGCCTGTCGCGCGTCCGGACACGTCGAGAGCAGCTGAGCTCGACCGAGTACCGACGTACTGAATACGGTGAAGGGCCGGGCGATCCGCCCGGCCCTTCTCTTTTCGCCGGGGGCTCGCCCGCCTACCAGTGGACGCCGCGCATCAGGTACGCGAACGCGACCTGCTCGTTGGACGCCTCCTCGCTCGTCGACGATTTCGCCGCCGTCTTGGAGTCCTTGTCCCTGGCCTTGTCGCCGCGCGCCGCGCTCGAGTCCGGGAACAGCTTGTAGGCACTGTTGAGGATGTAGTCCATCGACTTCGGGTTGATCGCGTACAGGAGCTGGCCGAGCGTCCCGACGGGGGTCGCGATCCGCTTCGGCTTGTGAACGATCGCCTCGACGATCATGTCGGCCGCCTCATCGGGCGTGATCGTCGGGAAGCGGTTGTACATCTTCGTCGGTGAGATCATCGGCGTCCTCACAAGCGGCATGTTGATCGTGGTGATGTGGACACCGTCGTCGATGATCTCGGAGGCGATGCAGCGCGAGAACGCGTCCAGCGCCGCCTTAGAGGCGACGTAGGCCGAGAACCGCGGCGTGTTCGTCTGCACGCCGATCGAGCTGATGTTCACGATCTGGCCCGAGCGGCGCTCGCGCATCCGCGGCAGCAGCTTCAGGATCAGCTTCACCGGGGCGAAGTAGTTGAGCTGCATCGTGCGCTCGAAGTCGTGGAAGCGGTCGTACGAGAGCGCGATCGAGCGCCGGATCGAGCGACCCGCGTTGTTGACGAGGATGTCGACGTGGCCGTGCTCGGCGAGCACCTCGTCGGCCATCCGGTCGAGGTCGTCGATGTCGGAGAGGTCGCAGCGGTGCACGTACGCGGTCCCGCCGCGACGCTCGATCAGCTCCTGCGTCTCCTCGAGCTTCTCGGGCGTGCGCGCGACGAGCAGCACGATCCCGTCCGCGTCGGCGATCTTGATCGCCGCCGAGCGACCGATCCCCGACGAGGCGCCGGTCACCATCACGACCCTGCCCCGGACCGCCGCCGAGAGCGAGTTGATCCCGCGCAGGTTCCTCGTGAAACGCATCAGCTCGTCGGGGATCTGCTGCGAGATCAGCTCGGCGAGCGTCCCACCCTTGCCCGCTCCGCCGCGCACCGCCCCCGCGATCGAGGTGTCGCGGTAGAGGTCGGGGTCGAGGTGGCGCTCCCAGTAGTCCCAGAGCTTGTCGGCGTAGGCGTCGAGTGGGGGCACACGGATATCGGTCCCCTCGAGAGCCTTCTGCGCCTCGGCGCTGTCGAAGTGCGTCGGGTAGTTGACGTAGGTGAGAACCGAGCGCGGGATCCCGAAGTCGGCGAGGAGCGTGTTGGCCAGGATCGCCCCAGGCGGAAGGGCCACAAGCCCCTTCAGCACCGGGATCGCGGCCTCGACGACGTCGGGCGGGATCCGAACCGAGGACTTGGGAGCGTGCGCCGCGGCGGCGAAGATGTCGATCACCTCGCCGGCGCTCTTCGGGTTCGGGTCGGTGAGATGGAAGGCCCTCCCGTCGAGGCCGTCGAGGTGGGCGATGTGGTCCATCGCGCGGGCGACGAAGTCGACCGGGACGAGGTTGATCTCGCGGCCCTCGACGCCGAGCATAGGCGCCCACTGGGGGACGATCGCTCGAAGGCGGCGGATCAGCTTGAAGAAGTAGTAGGGGCCGTCGATCTTGTCCATCTCGCCGGTCTGGGAGTTGCCGACGACGATGCCCGGCCGGTACACACGCCACGGCACCTCGGGCTCGTTGCGGACGACCGCCTCGGACTCGTGCTTGGTCTGGAAGTAGGGGTGGTTGTCGATCTCCTGGGCCTCGTCGAACATGTCCTCGCGCCACGTCCCCTTGTAGAGGCCCGCCGCGGCGATCGAGCTGACCATGTGGAAGCGTCCGGCCTCGAGCGCCTCCGCGAGTTCGACCGCCCCGCGCGTGCCCTCGACGTTGGCGATCCGCTGCGTCTCGGCGTCGGCGGTCATGTCGTAGACGGCGGCGAGGTGGAAGAAGTGATCGATCTTGCCGCGCAGCTCCTCGATTCTGTCCTCGCACCCGAGGCGAGGCTGGGAGAGGTCGCCGATGACGGCGACGATGCGGTCGTCGGCGGCACCCCAGCGGCTCTTCAGCTCCTCGAGCCGGCCGCGCGACCCCTCGCGAACGAGGGCGTAGATCGTCCCCTCGCGCTTCAGCAGCTGCTCGACGAGATTGCGTCCGATGAAGCCGGTCGCACCTGTGACGAAGTAGCTCATTCCACCTCTCCTTCCTGGGGTTCGGACCCTACACTTCACCAATGCCGACCTGCCAGTCGCCTCGCAATCGGGCTGCGCCCTCTGCTCGGCGCCGAGGTCACTTGTGGGCCTAGGGATCGATCCGACCGGTCGGGAGCCGATTCGCGAGACGCGGAAGGTCCGCGTCGGCGACATCGACGAGCGCCGCCGCCTCGTCCGCGACGGTGTCCAGCTCCTCGACCACGGCGCCCTCGTGTGCCCGAGCTGCAACGTCCCGGTCGTGATCGACACTCCGGTGCCCATCAGCCGCGATCTGCGCTGCGGCTTCTGCGACCACGAGGCCCGCGTCGGCGAGTTCGTGTCGGCGAACGTCTTCGACACGGTGCCGAACGAGGTCTACGTGGTCGCCCGCGTCGTTTGAGCGCGGCGCTCGTCTGGCTTCGACGCGACCTCCGCCTCCACGACAACCCGGCGCTCGCCGCCGCGATCCGTGACCACGGCGAGGTCGTTCCCATGTTCTGCTTCGAGCCCGGCCTGCTCCGCGGCCGCCATTCGAGCCCGAGCCGCAACGCCTACCTGCTCGCCGCGCTGCGCGAGCTCGACGCGGCGCTGCAACGACTCGGCGGCCGCCTGCTGTATCGGGACGGGCTCCCCGAGCGCGAGATTCCACGCCTCGCGACCGAGCTCGCGGCGGGCGCCGCGTACGTGAACGTCGACCACACCCCGCACGCGCAGCGCCGCGACCGCCGCGTCGCCGAGGGGCTCGCGAAGCGCGGGATCGAGCTCGTCGGCCACGACGGGATCACGTGCGCCGACGTGGGGGGGATCGAAACGCGCGCTGGCGCGCCATACCGCCTCTTCACGCCGTTCAGCCGCGCGTGGCTCGAGGCCCCACGGCGAGCGCTCGAGCCGCGGCCGCGCCGCGTCCCGGTCCCATCGCGGCCGCGCAAGGGCTCGCTCCCGGCGGCGCGAGCGCTCGGTGTCGACGCCGGGGGGAAGCGCCGGTGCGAAGCGTTCCGGCCAGGCGAGCGCGGTGCTCGGCGCGCGATGGCCGGCTACCTGCAACGGGTGCGCGACTACGCGCGGCTGCGCGACGTGCCGGCGGCCGATGCGACCTCGCGACTGAGTGCCGCGCTCCACTTCGGATGCGTCTCGCCGCTCGAGCTCGAGGCACGGCTGCGCGAGCACCGCGGGGACGGCGCCGCCGCGCTGCGGCGCCAGCTCGCGTGGCGCGACTTCCACCTTCACCTCCTTCGTCACGATCCCGGCTCAGCGCGGCGCGGGTTCCGGCCCGAGTTCCGGCGTATGCGGTGGCGCAGCGACCGCCGCGAGCTCGACGCGTGGAAAGCGGGTGAGACCGGCTACCCACTCGTCGACGCCGCCATGCGCCAGCTCCTCGCGGAGGGATGGATGCACAACCGCGCCCGCCTCGCCGTCGCGTCGTTCCTGACCAAGGACCTGCTCATCGACTGGCGCGAGGGGGAGTCGCACTTCATGCGCCACCTCGTCGACGGCGACGAGGCGAGCAACAACGGCAACTGGCAGTGGTCGGCGTCCGCCGGGGCGGATCCGCAGCCGTGGTTCCGCATCTTCAATCCCGTGCGCCAGCAGCGCCGTTTCGATCCCGAAGGCGCCTACGTGCGCCGCTACGTGCCGGAGCTGCGCCGAATGCCCGACCGCTGGCTCGCGACGCCCTGGGAGGCGCCGGCCGACGCGCAGCATCAAGCGGGGTGCGTGATCGGGCGCGACTACCCCGGGCCGATCGTCGACCATGGGCGCGCCCGCGACGAGGCGCTGGAGCGCTTCTCCCGCGCGGCGTCGCGCGGCGCGTGACGACGCCTGCGTTCACCTAGACTCAGATGCGCCTGATGGCGACAACTCAGACCCTCCAGATCGAGATGCCCGCGATGGGCGAGTCGGTGACCGAGGGCACGGTCCTCGAGTGGCACAAGCAAGAGGGCGAATACGTCGAGGAGGGCGAGACCGTGGTCGAGGTCTCGACCGACAAGGTCGACGCGGAGGTGCCCGCACCGGCGAGCGGAACGATCGCCAAGATCCTCAAGGGCGAGGACGAGACGGTCCAGGTCGGCGAGGCCTTGGCGGAGCTCGACCCGTCGGGGACGCCGTCCGAGTCGGCGGGCGCATCCGAGAACGGCGCACCCACGGCGGAGGAACCCGCGCCCGAGCCGGCCCCGGAGGCGCCTGCAGAGTCCGCTCCCACGGACGGCGCGCCCGCCGCCACCGCCGGCGACGCAGTCACCCTGGTCATGCCCGAGATGGGCGAGTCGGTGACCGAGGGCGTCGTGCTCGAGTGGCACAAGCAGGAGGGCGACGCCGTCGAAGAGGGTGAGACCCTGGTCGAGGTCTCGACCGACAAGGTCGACGCCGAGGTCCCCGCTCCCGCGAGCGGGACGCTGACGAAGATCCTCACGCAACCCGACGAGACGGTGCAGGTCGGCGAGGGGCTGGCCGAGATCAGTGCGTCTGAAGCCCCGGCCCGCGACCACCCGGCCGAACCGGACGCGTCAGCGGAGGATTCGGCCGGAATTGATGTAGCCGAGCGAGCGGGAGCGGGGCGGGCGGCGGGCCATGATGGCGGGCCGGCGGACGGGCAGCGATCGTCCCCGATTGCGCGCCGCGTTGCCGCCGACCGCGGAGTCGACCTGAGCGGCGTCAAGGGGTCGGGTGCTGGCGGCCGGATCACCAAGAATGACGTCCTCGCGGCGGCGGACGGGAACGGGGCGGCCGCGCCCGCACCCCCGGTGGGAGCGGGAGAGGTCAAGCCGTTGCGAGGGACCGCCGGCGCGCTCGCGAAGGCGATGCAGGAAAGCCGCTCGATTCCGACCGCGACCTCGTTCCGCACCCTCGCCGTCGACACGCTCGACGCGAAGCGAAAGGCGCTGAACGGGGCACTGAAGGAACGCGGGATGAAGGTCTCGTTCACGCATCTGGTCGCGTGGGCGATCGTCCAGGCCGCGCGTGATTGGTCGGTGATGGCGCGCTCGTACGCGGAGCAGGACGGCAAGCCACAGGTCGTCGAGCCCGAGGGGATCAACCTCGGGATAGCCGTCGACGTCGAGCGCAAGGACGGCCGCGGGCTGCTTGTCCCATGCATCAAAGGCGCCGACGGCCTCGACTTCGCCGGCTTCCACGCCTACTACGAGGACCTGATCACGAAGACGCGCGAGAACAGCCTCACTGCGGACGACTTCCAGGGCACGAACATCACCCTGACCAACCCGGGCGGCCTCGGGACCGTGGCGTCGGTCCCGCGGCTGATGGTCGGCCAGGGGACGATCGTCGCCACCGGGTCGATCGCCTACCCCGTCGAGTGGGCACACGCGACCCCGGAGCGGCTGCGGACGCTCGGGGTCTCGAAGGTGATGACGATGACCTCGACCTACGACCACCGCGTGATCCAGGGCGCGGAGTCGGGGTCCTTCCTGCGCGACATCGAGCAGCTGATCCAGAGCGATGAGCTCTACGAGGCTGTCGCCGAGTCGCTCAGTATCGACACCGGAATCGTCAGCCGGGCCCACGCGGCCGCCGCGTCGGCCCCGCCGCTGTCGGGCGCCGATGCCGTCCAGCGCGCAGCCGCGCCGGCCGCGGCCGACCATGACCTGCTCCAGGCCGTGCAGGCGGCCACCTCGCTGCTGAAGGCGTTCCGGACCCACGGCCACCTCGCTGCGCGCCTCGACCCACTCGGGACCGATCCGAAGGGCGACCCCGCGCTCCAGCCGGAGAACCTCCACCTCACCCCCGAGCTGATGGCCCGGGTGCCGGCGGACATCCTCCGCGTCGAGTGCCCGGGCGAAACCCTGCTCGACATCCTGCCGCGGATGCGCGAGGACTACTGCGGGACGATCGCGTACGAGATCGAGCACCTGTCCTCGCACCAGCAGCGCGTCTGGCTGCGGGAGATGATCGAGACCAACCGGCACCGCAAGCCGCTCGACGAGGACGAGAAGAAGGCGCTGCTCGACCGGCTCGTCCAGGTGTTCCAGTTCGAGCGCTTCGTCCAGCGCAGCTACCTGGGTCAGAAGGTGTTCTCGATCGAGGGCCTCGACGCGATCGTCCCGATGCTCGACGAGGTCGCGACGCTCGCGGAGCGAGACGGGGCCAACCAGGTCGTGCTCGGGATGGCGCACCGCGGCCGTCTCAGCGTCCTCGCCCACAACCTCGGGCGCTCGGCGGAGGCGCTGCTGGCCGAGTTCGAGGGCTCGAAGGCGATCGACCAGGTCAAGGCCGTCGCGGCGATCCCCCATCACGGCACAGGCGACGTCAAGTACCACTACGGCGCCGAGGGCGTGTTCAGCACCCGCGACGGCGAGCGGATCACAATGCGGCTGTACCCGAACCCGAGCCACCTCGAGTTCGTCGACCCGGTCGCGACAGGCGCCGCACGCTCGGCCCAGACCAAGCACGAGGGTGCGCAGCTCCACCACAACCCCGAGGTCGCGCTCCCGACGCTGCTGCACGGCGACGCCTCGTTCCCAGCCCAGGGGGTCGTCGCCGAGACCTTCAACCTGCTCGCCCTCGAGGGCTACCGCACCGGCGGCACGATCCACATCATCACCAACAACCAGGTCGGCTTCACGACCGACCCCCAAGAGGCGCGCTCGACGCCGTACGCCTCCGACATGGCTAAGGGCTACAACGTCCCGATCATCCACGTCAACGCCGACGACGTGGAGGCATGCATCTTCGCGGTCCGGCTCGCGATGGCCTACCGCGAGAAATGGAAGCGCGATGTCGTCATCGACCTCGTCGGCTACCGTCGCTACGGCCACAACGAGACCGACGAGGCCGCCTACACGCAGCCGGAGATGGCGCAGCGAATCAAGGAGCACCCGCCCGTGAGCGAGCTCTACGCCGAGCGCCTGGTGAACGAGGGCGTCGTCACCGCCGAGCAGGTCGAGGAGTACGGCAAGCGTCGCCGCGAAGAGCTGTCGAGCGACCTCAAGGAGCTGCGCGAGAAGATGGCGCTCGGCGAGTACGAGGACCCAACGCTGACGACCGGGACCGGCGAACTCGATCGCCGCAAGAGCCGCGACGTCGAGACCGCGGTGAGCGAGAAGCGACTGCGGTCCCTGAACGAGGAGCTGCTCAAGGTCCCGGAAAGCTTCACCGTCCACCGCAAGCTCCGCAAGCCCCTGATCGAGGGGCGGACGAAGGCGCTTGAAGAAGGCGGGATCGAGTACGGCCACGCCGAGGGGCTCGCGTTCGCATCGCTGCTCACCGAGGGGACGCACATCAGGCTCACCGGCCAGGACACGGAGCGCGGGACGTTCTCCCACCGCCACCTCGTCCTCCACGACGAGAAGACGGGCCTCAACTACGCCCCGATCCAGCACCTCCCCGGTGCCCTGGCGCCGTTCGAGATCTACAACAGCCCGCTGTCCGAGATCGCGTGCCTCGGTTTCGAGTACGGCTACTCCGCCGCCTCGCCCGACAGCTTGATCCTCTGGGAGGCGCAGTTCGGCGACTTCGCCAACGCAGCCCAGGTGATCATTGACAGCTTCATCGCCTCGGGGGAGGCGAAGTGGGGCCAGACGACGCGGCTGACGCTGCTGCTCCCGCACGGCTACGAGGGCTCGGGGCCCGAGCATTCGAGCGCCCGCATCGAGCGCTTCATCGCGCTCGCAGCAGAGGGCAACATGCGGATCGCCAACCCGACCACGGCCGCCCAGTACTTCCATCTTCTGCGCCGCCAGGCGCTGATCGAGAAGCCGCGCCCGCTGGTCGTCTTTACCCCCAAGGGCCTGCTTCGGCTCCCGGCGGCGACCTCGACCCTCGACGAGCTCGCGAACGGGTCGTTCGAGTTCGTGATCGACGACCCGCGCGCCGCCGACCGCCGGGACAAGGTCGAGCGGCTGTGCCTGTGCAGCGGGAAGATCTACTACGACATCGACAGCAGCGAGCGCCGCGAGTCCGCGGCGAAGGTGGCGGTCGCCCGGGTCGAGCTCCTGTACCCGTTCGCAAGCGACCAGGTAGCCGAGCTGATCGCCTCGTATCCGAACCTGCAGGAGATCAAGTGGGTCCAGGAGGAGCCGCAGAACATGGGCGCCTGGAAAATCATGACCCGCCGGATGCCCGAGCTGGTCCCGGACGAGGTCGAGTTCGGCTACATCGGCCGCCCCGAGCGGGCCAGCCCCGGCGAGGGCTATTCGGCCGCGCACCGCGCCGAGCAGGAGCGGATCGTGCTCACGACGCTGACGGCCTAGCCGCGGTTCGCGCCGACGTCGACGCCCGCCGCGCCGCGGACAGCCCCTTACATCTGTCCAGATCTGCCGTCGACGGTCATTGCAGGACCAATTGGCTTGCCGATGGCGGGTTTGATGCCGCATCAAGGAGGATTCGATGTGCTCGGGCAGGGAAGGGCGCAGTTGAGTTGGGGACTTTCGCGACTCTCCCTCGCGGCGGGAGCTGCTCCTCGCGCTGGCCGCGGCGCTGCCGGTCGCGACCGCGGCGGGAGCGGTGAACGACGACGCGGTGCTCGTCTCGCGCGCCGGCGGGCCGGCGGGCGCGGGCGCGGGCGCGGGCGCGGGCGCTGACGAGCTCTCGAGCAACCCCTCGACCTCTGCCGACGGGCGCTTCGTCGCCTTCCGAAGGGAAAGCGCTCCCGGCAGCACGCGAAGCGCAAGCCGGTGAAGCGCGGCAAGTACCTGCTCACCCTCACCGTCACGGGGGCCGACGGACAGACCGCGAGCGACATGGGGAAGCTAAGGATTCGACGCTAGGGCGCAGAGGGCTCGCCCACGGGGCCCGCCGAACCGAGCGTCGGGTCCCCGACGGAGCGACGCTAGGCTGGCCTCCATGTCGCCGACGAGCCCCGCCGACGCGCCGCGCGAAACGCGGCCCAAGGAGCCCGCTCCGGGTGCGCTCTACCCGTGGGTGAAGCGCGCGTCGTGGTTTGAATTGGCGCTGTTCACGGCGCTGGTCGTGTTCTGGCTCCTGCCCGGATTCCACCAGGAGGAGTTCGTGTTCGGCCTCGGCCATGGCCTCGGCTACGTCGCACTGTGCATCCTGATCTGGATCGCGATCCTGCGCCACGAGGCGCCTTACGTCCTCCTCGCCGCGACGCTGACCCCGGTCGGGCCGGTCGGCAGCGTGATCGCGCTGAACCGGATCGACCGCCGGCCGGGCTACTCGACGGTCCAGGTGTCTCCGGAGCGCAGCAGCCCGTCGAGCTCCTCGACACCGAGCTCCTCGCAGACGGCGTCGGGCTCGAGCCCCCCGTAGACCGGCCGCTCGACGGAGCGGAAGACGCCGATCGGGGTCGGCCCGTTGGGGCGCTCGGAGAGGTGCGCGAGCGAGAACGCGAGGCTGGGCCTCGGATCGTGCGCGTCGTGGACGAGCAGGGCGTCGGCGCTGACGTCGGCGATGTCGGCGATCGCGAGCCGACCCGCCCGATCGCGGACCACGCCGCGCTCGCTCTCGGCCCCGAAACGGATCGGCTTGCCGTGCTCGAGGCGGATCTGATTCGCCTCCCTGCCCTTGCCGCGAACGGCGTCGAAGGCGCCGTCGTTGAAGACGTTGCAATTCTGGTAGATCTCGATGAACGCGGAGCCGGGATGCGCGGCGGCGGCGCGCAGCACCTCGGCCGCGTGGTCGCGGTCGGTGTCGACGGTGCGGGCCGCAAACGTCGCCTCGGCGCCGAGCGCGAGCGCGATCGGATTGAAGGGGTGATCGAGGGAGCCGAACGGGGTCGACTTCGTCACCTTGCCCTCCTCGCTGGTCGGCGAGTACTGACCCTTCGTCAGCCCGTAGATCTGGTTGTTGAACAGGAGGATCTTGATCGGCACGTTGCGCCGCAGCGCGTGGATCAGGTGGTTGCCGCCGATCGACAGTGCGTCGCCGTCCCCGGTCACCACCCAGGTCGAGAGGTCGGGACGTGCGAGCGCGAGCCCGGTCGCGAGCGCGGGGGCGCGGCCGTGGATGCCGTGCATCCCGTACGTGCTCATGTAATAGGCGAATCGGCCCGAGCATCCGATCCCGGCGACGAACACCGTCTTCTCGGGTGGGATCCCGAGCTCGGGGAGGAGCTGCTGGACGGCGGCGAGGATCGCGTAGTCGCCGCACCCCGGACACCACCGCGTCTCCTGGTCAGAGGCAAAGTCCTTCTTCGTCAGCGTCGCCGCGCCGTCCCCCCCGCCGTTCGGATGCCCGCCGGTCCCGTTCACAACCGCTCCGCGATCGCCTCGTCGATCTCCTCCGCGAACAGCGGCAGGCCCTCGATCTTCGTGTAGCTCATCGCGTCGACGAGGAACTCGGCACGGATGAGCTTCGCGAGCTGGCCGCTGTTCATCTCCGGAATCAGCACCCTGTCGTAGGCGCGCACGACCTCACCGGTGTTCGACGGCAGCGGGTTGAGGTGGTGCAGGTGCGCACAGTCGACCTTCTTGCCGCGCATACGCACGCGGCGGACAGCGCCCTTGATCGCTCCGTAGGTGGAGCCCCAGCCGAGAACGAGCATCTCCGCCCCCTCGGTCCGGTCGACCGCGAGCGGCGCGATCTCGTCGGCGATCGCTGCGATGTGTCGCGCGCGCAGCTCCGTCATCCGCGCGTGGTTCGCCGGGTCGTAGTCGATGTGGCCCGTCCCGTCCTGCTTCTCGAGTCCGCCGATCACGTGCGCCAGCTCTGGGGTCCCCGGCACCGCCCACGGGCGGGCGAGCTTCTCGTCGCGGGCGTACGGCCAGAAGGCGCCGTCGCGGTTCGGCCCGGCAGCGAACGCGGGGTCGATCTCGGGCAGGTCGGCCGCGCTCGGAAGCTTCCACGGTTCCGACGAGTTGGCGAGGAAGGTGTCCGAGAGCAGGATCACCGGGGTTCGGTGGCTGATCGCGATCCGTGCCGCCTCGAGCACGGCCTCGAAGCACTGCGCCGGCGCGGCCGCGGCGAGGACGGGCAGCGGCGACTCACCGTGGCGCCCGTACAGCGCCGCGAGCAGGTCGGCGGCCTCGGTCTTCGTCGGCATCCCGGTCGACGGTCCCGCTCGCTGGACGTCGATGATCAGCATCGGCAGCTCAAGCGCGACCGCGAGCCCGATCGTCTCCTGCATCAGGTCGAGGCCGGGGCCCGAGGTTGCGGTGACCCCGAGGTGGCCGCCGAACGAGGCACCCAGCGCCATGTTCGCGGCCGCGATCTCGTCCTCGACTTGGATCGCGCGCACCGGCGCCTTGCGGTGGCGAGAGAGCTCGTGCAGGAGCTCGGACGCAGGGGTGATCGGATAGCTCGCGTACAGCAGCGGCAGCCCGCTGCGGACGCTCGCGGCGATCAGCCCGAGCGCCGCCGTGGTCGTCCCGTTGACTCCGCGGTAGGTGCCCGGCTCCGCCGGGGCGGCCTTGACCTCGTAGTGGACGTGGAGCAGCTCCGCCGTCTCGCCGAAGTTGTAGCCCGTGCGGAATGCGGCCAGGTTCGCGTCCTTGACGTCGGGCATGCTCGAGAACTTGTCCTCGATCCAGGCGGTGGTCACGTCGAGCGGGCGGCCGTACATCCACGACACGAGCCCGAGTGCGAAGAGGTTCTTCGACCGCGCGGCGTCGCGCGATCCGATCCCGTCGATCCCCTCGGTGGCGCGCACGGTCATCGACGTCATCGGAACGCGCAGAAGCTTGTAGTCGGCGAGCGTGCCGTCGTCGAGCGGGTTCGCCTCGTAGCCCGCCTTGCGCAGGTTCGCCGCTGTGAACCCGTCCTCGTTCACGATCACGATCCCGCCCGACTCGAGCTCGGGGAGGTTGACCTTCAGCGCCGCCGGGTTCATCGCCACGAGCACGTTCGGTTGCGCGCCCGGGGTGTGGATGTCGCGCGAAGCGAAGTGGACCTGGAACGCGGAGACGCCGTAAAGCGAGCCGGCGGGGGCGCGGATCTCAGCCGGGAAGTCGGGAAGCGTGACGAGGTCGTTGCCGATTAGCGCCGTAGCCGCCGCGAAGCGGTTCCCTGCCAGCTGCATGCCGTCGCCCGAATCTCCCGCGAAGCGGACGACGATCCGCTCCTTTTCCTCAACGACCTTGGTCACGTCACTGTCTTGAATATCCCTCCTTGATCGATTGTACGGACCGGCCACGTCGTCCCGGCGGGGGTCAGGCGCGGGACTGCCCCGGCGTCCCCGGGCGACGTATTGACATTTCCTCGGCGAATCAGGAACAATGGTGCGCAGCACAGCGGGGAACTACACTTTTAAAGCTCGTCCCCGGCCAGTCCCGCCTCCGGGGACGATCGCGTCGGCATCCCTCCCTGGCTACCGACGCGCAGGCGTGGCGCGGGCCGTGCGGACCCCCTGCCTCCCACGGCCCCGCCCCGCCATCTCTCGAGACCCGCCGTGAACCGGCGGGTCTCGGGTTGGGCGGCCAGGGGGGCCGTTGGCGCGAGGCCGCTCAGCGAAGCTCGCGGAGGACCCGCTGGAGGATGCCGCCGTGGCGGAACGAGATCACCTCGTTCGGCGTGTCGAGGCGAACCGTCGCCTCGAAGCTGACCGGATCGGCGCCGTCGCGCTCGGCCGTGACAGTGACCGAATTCGCCTCGCCGCCGTCGACGTCGCCGACGGTGAAGGTCTCCTCGCCCGTCAGCCCGAGCTCCTCGACGCCCTCGCCGTCCGGGAACTGGAGCGGCAGCACTCCCATCCCGATCAGGTTCGAGCGGTGGATGCGCTCGTAGCTGCGGGCGATCACCGCGCGGACGCCGAGCAGCTTCGTCCCCTTCGCCGCCCAGTCGCGCGAGGAGCCCGACCCATACTCCTTTCCCGCGAGCACGACCAGCGGCACCCCCTCGTCGGCGTACCTCATCGCGGCCTCGAAGATCGTCGTCTCGGCGCCGTCCGGGAAGTGGCGCGTGTAGCCACCCTCGCGGTCGACAAGCCGGTTGCGGAGGCGGACGTTGGCGAACGTGCCGCGGAGCATCACCTCGTGGTTTCCGCGCCGTGAGCCGTACGAGTTGAAATCCCGCGGATCGACCCCGGCCTCGATCAGCCACTGCCCCGCCGGGCTCTGCTTCTTGATCGCACCCGCGGGCGAGATGTGGTCGGTCGTCAGCGAGTCGCCGAGCACGGCGAGCACCCTTGCCCCTTCGATCCGCTCGATCGGCTCCGGCTCGGGGCCGATGCTGTCGAAGAATGTCGGCTTGCGAACGTAGGTCGAGTCCGGCCACGTGTAGCGATCGCCCTCCGGGGTGTCGAGCCCGCGCCAGCGGTCATCGCCCTTGAACACGTCGCTGTAGCTGCGCCGGAACATGTCGGAGCGGATCGCCTCGGCGACCGTGGCCTTGATCTCCTCGGTCGAGGGCCAGAGGTCGCTGAGGTAGACGGGCTCGCCGCCCGGGCCCTCGCCGAGCGGGTCGGAGCGGATGTCGATGTCCATCCGTCCGGCGAGCGCGTAGGCGACGCACAGCGGGGGCGAGGCGAGGTAGTTGTTGCGCACGTCCTGGTTGATCCGGCCCTCGAAGTTGCGGTTCCCGGACAGCACCGCGCAGACGACGAGGTCCTTGTCGCTGACCGCCCTCGAGATCGCATCCGGGAGCGGGCCGGAGTTGCCGATGCAGGTCGTGCACCCGTAGCCGACGAGGTTGAACCCGAGCTTGTCGAGATGCTCGGTGAGCCCAGCCTGCTCGAGGTACTCCGTGACGACGGTCGATCCGGGAGCCAGCGAGGTCTTCACCCACGGCTTCGCGTCGAGTCCGCGCTGGACCGCCTTGCGCGCGAGCAGCCCCGCCGCGACCATCACCGACGGGTTCGAGGTGTTGGTGCAGCTCGTGATCGCGGCGATCACGACGCGCCCGTGATCGAGCTTTACCTCGGTCCCGTCCTCGAGCGTTACCGGGACGCAGGCGTGCGTCTCGATTGCATCCGCCTCGATCGCCGCGGTCGCGGCCCGGCGCGGCCTGCCGCGCTCGTCGGCCTCCTCGTCCGCCGGGGGATCGCTGGCCGGGAACGACTCGGCGACCGCCTCGTCGTAGCGGTCGAGCGTGTCGGCCGCATCGGGGTCGAACTCGCGCAGCGACTCGATGAACGCCGGCTTCGCATCGGTGAGCGGAATCCGGTCCTGCGGCCGCCGCGGCCCGGCGATGCTGGGCTCGACGTCGGAGAGGTCGAGCTCGAGCGTGTCCGAGTAGGTCGGGTCCTCGGAGTCGGGCTCGTGGAACATCCCCTGCTCGCGTGAGTACGCGTCGACGAGCTCGATCAGCTCGGTCGGACGCCCGGTGAACTCGAGGTAGCGGAGCGTCTCGCGATCGACGGGGAAGATCGCGCACGTCGAGCCGAACTCCGGCGACATGTTCCCGATCGTCGCCCGGTCCGCGAGCCCGAGCGTGTGCAGACCCGGGCCGAAGAACTCGACGAACTTGCCGACGACGCCGTGCTCCCGGAGCATCTCGGTGACAGTGAGCACGAGGTCGGTCGCCGTCGCGCCCTCCGAGAGCTCGCCGTCGAGCTTGAATCCGAGCACCTGCGGGAGCAGCATCGAGATCGGCTGGCCGAGCATCGCCGCCTCGGCCTCGATCCCGCCGACGCCCCAGCCGAGCACGCCGAGCCCGTTGATCATCGTCGTGTGCGAGTCGGTCCCGACGAGGGTGTCGGGGTATGCGCTGAGCTGCCCGTCGCGCTCGCGCGAGAACACGATCTGGCCCAGGTACTCGAGGTTGACCTGGTGGCAGATCCCGGTCGCCGGCGGGACCACGCGGAAGTTGTCGAACGCCTGCTGGCCCCAGCGCAGGAACGCGTAGCGCTCCTCGTTGCGCTCGTAGTCGCGGTCAGCGTTGATGTCGAACGCACGCGCGTTGCCGAACGCGTCGACCTGGACCGAGTGGTCGATGATCAGGTCGACCGGGACGAGCGGGTTGATCGCCTCCGGGTCGCCGCCGAGCTCCTCCATCGCGTCGCGCATCGCCGCGAGGTCGACGATCGCCGGGACCCCGGTGAAGTCCTGCATCAGCACCCGCGCGGGCTGGAACGGGATCTCAAGGCTGGGCTTCGCGTTCGCATCCCAGGTCGCGATCGCCTCGACATCGTCTTTCGTCACGGCCCCGCCGTCCTCGAGCCGGAGCACGCTCTCGAGCAGGACCTTGAGCGAGTAGGGGAGCCGCGCGACGTCGAACTTCGACTGCAACGCGTCGAGGCGGTGGATCGCGTACTCGCGACCACCGACCTCGAGCGTTGCCACCGAACCGAAGCTGTCCGCGCTCATGTACTCAGTATCGCGCCTCCCCGCACCGGGCTGCCGTCAAACTCGCATCGGCCGAGGGGAGTCAGCGCAGCACAAGCAGCAGGGCCGCGACGACGAGCTCTGCGACGATCATGCTCGCGGCCGCGAGCAATACCCAGTGCCGGCGCCGCGCGCTCGGCCCCGGGCCCGCGACCGGGGCGAAGTCTCGCGTCGCGTCGGGGTCGTCGCCGCGGTCGGCGACCTGGATCACGTGAGGGCAGAGATAGGCGTCGAGGGCCTCCTCGACGAGTTGCGATCGGGGCTGCTCGCGAAAGCCGGCGGTCTGGCGCAGCAGCGTCGCGACGTCGGGGCTCAGCGAAACCGTGACTCGTTCACGTGCCAGTTTCCAACTCCACCCACTCGAACCCTGGTTGCAGTTGTAGCTTAATCCTCCTCAGCGCTTGTCGGACTGCCCGCGGGCGACGTCGTCGGCGATCTTCGCGCCCGGGCCGCGGCGGTAGGCGATCTTGCCCGCGATCTCGGGCCGGCGATGGGCGAAGTTCGCGAGCACGCGCTGCAAGGGCGGCGCGACGTCGATCTCGTGCCGGTTGCGCTCGATTGCCTTCACGACCGCGTCGGCGACCTGCTTCGGCGACGTCGTCCCGAGACCCGCGACCGGCTTCGCGCCGCTCTCGTGGAACATCCCGGCCTCGCGCACGAACCCGGGCGAGACGAGCGAGACCCCGATTCCCTGCTTGTGCAGGTCCTCGCGCAGGCCGAGCGCGAAGCCGCGGAGGCCGAACTTGGTCGCCGAGTACAGCGAGCTGCTCGGGCTCACCGCCTTTCCCGACAGCGAGGACATGAACACGAGGTGGCCGCTGCCGCGGCGCTGCCAGTCGCCGATCAGCCTGTGGGTCATCCGAATCGGCGCCTCGAGGTTGACGCGCAGCAGCCGCCCGAGCTCGACGTCGCTGTACGCCTCGACCTTTCCGGTCCCGGGGAGGCCGGCGTTCGCGACCAGGACGTCGATCTCACCCGCGGCATCGACCAGCTCCTCGGCCGCCCCAGGCTCGGCGAGGTCGGCGGTCACGGTCGTGTGGCCGTCGCCTGGGAGCGAGGCGGCAAGCTCGGCGAGCGCTTCGGTCTTGCGCGAGCTGAGGACTAGCGCTGCCCCGCGGCTCGCCAGCGCCTCCGCGATCGCGCGCCCGAGCCCGCCGGTCGCCCCGCTCAGAAGCACGCGCTTGCCGTCCAACTCCACGCACCCCAAGCTATACGGAATCAGGCGCCGCCTCCTCCGCTTCGCGTCCGGGGGCGGCTTGGGAATATGTTCTGGCGATGAAGCTGTATGTCTGTTGGGGAACGTTCTGGACGGCGAGGCCGGGGGGCCATCCGTGCCACAACGCCCACAAGGCGCTTACCGAGGCCGGCTACGACCCCGAGGTCGTCCATGTGCGCGGGCTCGGCGTCGGCCCGAGCTTCCTCCACCTGATCACGGAGGGACGCAGGCAGGTCGAGGAGCTGACCGGGCAGCGCGCGGTTCCGGTGCTGCTCACCGACGACGGCGAGGCGATTCAGGACTCGCGCCGGATCATCGACTGGGCGCGCGCCCACCCCGCCGCGTCGTCCGCCGGCTAGTTGTCCAGCCCCTCGGGCGCGCACAGCGGCTGAAAACCCGCTGCGTGCGGAAAAGCATTAGCGGAATGTGAGCACGCCTCCGGCGGATCATGTAGGGTGCCGCGAACTCAATAACCGGTAAAGCCGAGTTCCCAATCCCGGAGGTGCATCGGGCAGGGAAGCGGGGGAACCGCACGTTGGGGCGAACCCACCACGGTGGGGGCGCAGGCTCCTTTAGCGCCAGCCCGTCAGCTAACCCCGCAGGCCGACGAAGGAGGCTGGTTCGTGCGCTCGAACATACGCTTGATGAAGGGGACGGGCAGGTTCCTCGCCATAGCGGCGGCGGGCGCCCTGACGATGGCTCTCGGAGCCTCGCCTGCGTTCGCCGGCAGCGGTGGGATCTCGGACGGCGGCGGCGTCGCGACGCCGGGCTCCGATGTTCCGCACGGCAGCAAGGCGAAGATCGTCGACGGCGACGCCGTCCCCCCTGCGGACGCTCCGCCGCGCGTCGTCAAGGCGATCGCGGCCGCGAACAAGATCGACAACAAGCCCTACAAGTGGGGCGGCGGCCACGGCAAGTGGAACGACAAGGGCTACGACTGCTCGGGTGCCGTCAGCTACATGCTCCACGGAGCGCGCATGCTCGACTCGCCGATGCCCTCCGGCCCGCTCACGCACTGGGGCGACAAGGGCAAGGGCAACTGGATCTCGGTCTATGCGAACGGCGGCCACGCCTACGCGGTCGTCGCCGGCCTGCGCTGGGACACCGCCGGCGACTCGCACGGCACCGGCCCCCGCTGGCACAAGAGCACCAAGGCCGCGGGCGGCGGGCGCTACAAGGTCCGCCACTTCCGGGGCTTCTGATCCCCGCCTGAGAGCGCTCGCGCGGCTCTAGCCGCTGTGTCCAAACGCGCCCCCGGCGGGCGCGCCCCCCGACGCTGCGCGGACTGCTCCTGCCCGGCCAAGCCGGGGTTGGAACTTTGGCCACCCGTGAGTGGCGTCGGGCACGGTCCTCGTATAGCTTGGTCTCCAAGGCGATCCGTCCGCACCATCTACAGGGGGTGGCCAGACTGGAGCAAAGGACCGCAGCGAGGACTCCGCCCGCCGCCGATTCCGGCGCCGGAGGGAGCGGCGCGGCCGCCCAGGGGACGGCGCCCGACATCAGGCTCACGGGGCTCGTAAAGCGCTACGGCGAAGTGGCCGCGGTCAGCGGGATCGACCTCGAGGTCGGTCGCGGCGAGTTCTTCACCCTGCTCGGTCCCTCGGGCTCGGGCAAGACGACGACCCTGCGGATGATCGCCGGGTTCGAGATCCCCGACGCCGGAAGGGTCGAGCTCGCTGGGCGCGAGGTCACCGAGGTGCCCGCGTACGACCGCGAAGTCAACACGGTGTTCCAGGACTACGCGTTGTTCCCGCACATGAACGTTGGCGACAACGTCGAGTACGGGATGCGGGTGACCAAGGTCGGCCGCGACGAGCGCCGGCGGCGGCGCACCGAAGCGCTGGACATGGTCCGCCTCGGCGGGTACGAGGATCGCAAGCCGAACGAGCTCTCGGGCGGCGAGCGCCAGCGCGTCGCGCTCGCGCGCGCGATCGTCAACCGCCCGCGCGTGCTGCTGCTCGACGAGCCGCTCGGCGCACTCGACCTCAAGCTTCGCGAGCAGATGCAGGTGGAGCTGAAGGGGATTCAGTCCGAGGTCAAGATCACGTTCGTCTACGTCACCCACGACCAGGAGGAGGCGCTGACGATGAGCGACCGCCTCGCGGTGATGGACGGCGGCGCGATCCAGCAGCTCGGCGCACCCTCGGAAGTCTACGAGCGTCCCGCGAACCAGTTCGTCGCCGGGTTCGTCGGCACGTCGAACGTGCTCGAGCGCGACGGCTCCCGGTTCACCGTCCGCCCGGAGAAGATCCGCATCCTCGAGGCGGACGACAGGGACAAGGGGCTGCAGACCGAGAAGGGACGCGTCCGCGAGGTCGCGTACGCCGGGATGATCACTCGCTATCTGGTCGATCTGGAGGCAGGGGGAGAGCTTCAGGTGGTTCGCCAGAACCTCGAGACCTCGTCCGACGAGGCTCAGGAGATGCGCGGACGTGATGTGACGATCGGATGGCGACCCGAGCAGGCGGTCGCGGTCTCCAGGAACGAGAGTGAGAGCGAACACAAGGAGGAGAGCGGACAGTGAGCAAAAATGAGGGAGGCCACCAGGCACGCACCGCGTGGCTGATAGTGGCTGGGATCTCGGCGCTGATGCTGGCGCTGTCGGGATGCGGCGGCAGCAGCAACGGCGGCGGTGGCTCTGAGCTGCAGAAGGTCGGCAAGCCCGAAGGCGAGCTCGATCTCGTCAACTGGCCGGGCTACGTCGAGCCGCAGTGGACGAAGCCGTTCGAGAAGCAGACCGGCTGCCAGGTCAAGAACAAGGACGCCGGGACGTCGGACGAGATGGTCCAGCTGATGCGGACCGGCAAGTACGACGGCGTCTCCGCCTCGGGCAACGCGACCGCGCGGCTCGTGGACGGCGGCGACGTCGCTCCCGTCAACGTCGATCTGGTCCCGAACTACAAGACGATCTTCGCGGATCTGAAGGACCAGACCTACAACACGTTTGACGGCACCCACTACGGCATCCCGCACGGTCGCGGGGCGAACCTGCTGATGTGGAACAAGGACGACGTCAAGCCGGCGCCGACCTCATGGGACGTGATGCTCGATCCCAACAAGGCGGCGAAGTACAAGGGCAAGATCAGCGCCTACGACGACCCGATCTACATCGCGGACGCGGCCGTCTATCTCAAGGCGCACGATCCGAGCCTGAAGATCACCAACCCGTACGAGCTGGACAACACCCAGTTCAGCGCGGCGGTCGACCTGCTGAAGAAGCAGCGGCCGAACGTTGGCGAGTACTGGTCTGACGCGGCGAAGCAGATCTCCGCGTTCAGCAACGGTGACGACCAGGTCGGCACGACCTGGCAGTACCAGTACTTCGCACTCCTCGACGACAACCAGCCCGTGGCAGCGAGTCCCGCGAGCCAGGGGTTCCTGCCGAAGGAGGGCGCGACCGGTTGGTCCGACACGTGGATGATCAGTTCGAATGCCGCGCATCCGAACTGCATGTACAAGTGGATGAACTGGATCGTTTCGCCGAAGGTCAACGCCGAGGTGGCGGAGTTCTTCGGTGAGGCGCCCGCCCAGAGCAAGGCGTGCGATCACACCAGTGACCCGAATTTCTGCAAGAAGTACCACGCAGACGTTCCGAGTTTCTGGAAGCGCGTCTACTACTGGAACACGCCGGTTGCCGACTGCGGCGATAGCCGCGGTGACACATGCAAGGACTACAACGACTGGGTCCAAGCGTGGACGGAGATCAAGGGCTGATCTGCGTCCCGGGTTCCCCAATGACGGGTGACAGCTGCGGGGAGTCTGTGAATGGAAGCCGCTGACGCGCTTGCGTCAGCGCGGCCGAGGAAGTCGGCGGGCCGCAGGCTCGCCGACTTCCTCCATCGCCGTCCCCGCCTCCAGGTAGGAGGCCTGCTCGCCGGCCCGATCGGCTGGCTGGTGATCGGCTACCTCGGCTCGCTCGCGGTGCTGCTCGTCGCCGCGTTCTGGCACGTCGGCGCGCTCAGCGGGGAGGTCGTGAAGGGGTTCAGCCTCGAGAACTTCAAGACGCTCGCGACCGAGCCGGTGTACCGCTCGATCGCCGGACGGACGATCGCGATCGCCTCCCTGGTCACGATCACGGACGCGGTGCTCGCGTTTCCGATCGCCTTCTACATGGCGAAGGTGGCCCCGGCGCGGACCCGCGCGGTGCTGCTGATCGCGGTCCTGATGCCGCTGTGGGCCAGCTATCTGGTCAAGGTCTACGCGTGGCGCCAGATGCTGTCCACCGACGGCGTCCTCAACTGGGCCCTTCACCCGCTCGGCGTGCACGGGCCCGGCTACGGGAACGTCGCCGTGTGGCTCGTGATGAGCTACCTCTGGCTGCCGTACATGGTCATCCCGATCTTCGCGGGGCTGGAGCGAATACCGAACACGCTCCTCAGCGCCTCCGAGGACCTCGGGGGATCGCCGTTCACCACCTTCCGGCGGGTGATCCTCCCGCTCGCCTTCCCCGCCGTCGTCGCGGGGTCGATCTTCACCTTCTCGCTCACCCTCGGCGACTACATCACGCCGACGCTGGTCTCCAACAATCAGTTCATCGGCAACGTCGTCTACTCGAACATCACCAACAACCTGCCGCTCGCGTCGGCGTTCGCGGTCGTCCCGATCATCGTGATGATCATCTACCTGCTCGGCGCCAGGCGCCTGGGCGCGTTCCAGCACCTCTAGACGATGCGGCTCTCACGGCAATCCCAGATGCTTCTGCGCGCCGGCGTCGGCGTCGGTCTCGCCTTCATCTACATCCCGCTGATCGTGATCGCGATCTACGCCTTCAACTCGTCGGCGATTCTGAAGTGGCCGCCCGAAGGACTGACGTTCGACTGGTTCCCGAAGGCGATCCAGGACTCGGGCGCGCGCGACGCGTTCAGGACCTCGATCGAGGCCGGCCTGGCGGCGACTGCGATCGCGCTGGTGCTGGGGACGCTTGCCTCGCTCGCGGTCGCTCGGCACAGGTTCTTCGGACGCGAGACGATCTCGTTCCTCGTCATCCTCCCGATCGCGCTGCCGGGGATCGTCACCGGGGTCGCGCTCAGCGACACGTTCACGCAGATCCTCGGCATCGACCTCAGCTTGTTCACGGTGATCGTCGGTCACGCGACCTTCTGCATCGTCGTCGTCTACAACAACGTCGTCGCGCGATTGCGTCGCGTCTCGGGTTCGTTCGAGGAGGCCTCGGCTGACCTCGGCGCGGACACCTGGCAGACCTTCCGCTACGTGACGCTGCCGAACATGAGGACCGCGCTGGTCGCCGGAGCGCTGCTCGCGTTCGCGCTCTCGTTCGACGAGATCATCGTCACCCGGTTCACGATCGGCGTCGGCACCCAGACGCTCCCGCTGTGGATCTTCAACAACCTCTTCCGGCCGGACGAGCTCCCGATCGTCAACGTCGTCGCGGTGATCGTGATCCTGCTCTCGATGCTCCCGGTCTACTTCGCCAACAGGCTCACGCGCGACGAGCCGTCGGGGGCCGACGGGGCGGCGCGGGGCGGCGCCGGCCTCGAGGCCGAGGCGACCGCGGTTCCCTAGCCGGCGTCTCAGGCCCGGGGCGGTTCGCTGGGCTCGCCGCCGGACTCGCGGCTCCGCATCACGGCGCCGGCGAGCGCGATTCCGACCCCGATCCCGATCCCGACCGCCTGGTGCCAGCCGAAGCCGGACTTCCCGACCCCGATCACGTCGATCAGCGCAGAGAACAGGGCGATCATGACCCCGAGCGCGACCAGCAGCGTTCCCGGCCTCTCCATGGAACCACCCTACCTCGTCGGGGCCGAGGCGACATCGCCGAAGCCTGGCGGGATCGGGCCCTCAACGGGCCCGACCCCGCCACGCCGGTCTAGCTCGGGAACGTCTGGACGAGCAGATGCCAGGTGCGCAGCGTGAACGTGGTTCCGGCGACACCGGCACCGCCGAACGTCACCTTCACCGTGTGGCTGCCGGGACCCACGGACTTCGACACGGTCTCCGACAGCGCCTTATCGGGTGCGCTCGCCGGAGGCAGCGTGGTGTCCCAGACGTAGCCCTTCGGATCCGGTGTTGGATCCGCCGTCGAGCCGTCGACGGTCACCTGGATCGGGCAGTTGAAACCAGCCGTCGCGTTCGTGCACAGCGAGGATCCGCTGAACGTCGCGACCAGGGTCGCGTTCTGCCCGTCCGGGACGTTGATGCTCGCGGTCGCGCCGGGAATGTCGACCGCCGTTGTCGACGACGACTGGAAGCCCGGCAGGCTCGTCGACGCGGCGGTCGCCGTGCTGACCTTGTAGCCGTTGGCGGCCACCCCGCCCAGCTGGTCAGAGTTCTTGACGGACAGATTGGGCGCCTTCTTCTTGATCTCCTTGTCGGCGATCTTCTTGACCTTCTTCGAGGTCACCGCCTTCTTCGCAACGGGCCCCGCCGCCGCCGTACCCGCGAGCGCGGCGACCAACGCCGCTGCTGCGACCAGCAGAGCCGGCGAGGGCCTTCGGAATCGAACACCATTCATCACGTCACCACTTTCCGTTTGCTGATGTTGCCCTGACCACAGCGCACCCGTCTGGGTCAGGCGATGTTGAGCATCACGTGCTTGACGTTCGTGTAGTCCTCGACCGAGTACATCGACAGGTCCTTGCCGTAGCCGGACTGCTTGTATCCGCCGTGCGGCATCTCAGCAACGATCGGGATATGGTCGTTGACCCACACGCACCCGAACCGGAGCGCGTTCGCGACCCGGTGTGCGCGGCCGACGTTCTGCGTCCACACGGACGAGGCGAGCCCGTACCGGGTCCCGTTCGCCCACTCGATCGCCTTCGCCTCGTCGTCGAAGCTCTGGACGGTCATCACAGGGCCAAAGATCTCGTCCTGGATCATCTCGTCGTTCTGCTCCAGGCCGGCGACCACGGTCGGCTCGTAGAAGAACCCCGGCAGGTCCGGGGCGCTGCCCCCGGTCGCGACCTCGGCGTGGCCCGGCTTGCGATCGATGAAGCCTGACACCCGCTCGTGCTGTCGCCGCGAGATCACCGGTCCGAGCGTCGTATCAGGATCGAGCGTGTCGCCCATCTTGTAGCCCTTTGCCTGCTCGACCAGGCCCGAAACGACATCGTCGTGGACGCTCTTGTGGGCAAGCACGCGCGTCGCCGCGGTGCAGTCCTGGCCGGCGTTGTAGAGGCCGGTGGCCGCGATCGTCTCCATCGCGACGTCCATGTCCGCGTCGTCGAAGACGATCACGGGCGCCTTTCCCCCGAGCTCGAGGTGGACTCGCTTGAGCGTGTCCGACGCCGCCTTCGCGATCCACTTCCCGGTGTCGGGCGATCCCGTCAGCGAGACCATGTCGACATCGGGGTGGGTGACCAGCGACGAGCCGGCGGGGTCGCCGTGCCCCCCGATGACGTTGAAGACGCCGGGCGGGAAGATCTCGCCGACGAGCTCGGCGAGCTTGAACGTGCTCACCGGCGTGTTCTCGGCAGGCTTCAGCACGCTCGTGCAGCCCGCGGCGAAGGCGGGACCGATCTTCCAGATCGCCATCATCAACGGGTAGTTCCACGGCGTGATCTGGCCCACGACCCCGACCGCCTCGCGGCGGATGATCGACGTGTGATCCTCCATGTACTCACCCGAGGCCTTGCCCTCGAGGTTTCGGGCGGCGCCGGCGAAGAAACGCAGCTGGTCCGACGCGGCCGGGATCTCGTCCTCGATGAACGCGTTACGCGGCTTGCCGGCGTCGGCCGACTCGAGGTCGGCGAGCTCCTCGGCGTGCTCGTCGATCGAGTCGGCTAGCTTGAGCAGCGCCATCGAGCGCTCGTTCGGGGGCATGGTCGACCAGGAGTCGAACGCCTTCCGGGCTGCGGCCACGGCGCGGTCGATGTCCTCCTCGGTCGACAGCGGCGACTGAGCGATCGCCTCGCCCGTCGCGGGATTGATCACCTCCTCCGTAGCCCCGTCGGCGGGGTCTACGAACTCCCCGTCGATGAAGTTTTGAAGCTGCGTCTTGGTCGCTGTAGCCATGTGTGTGTTCTCTCCTCCTGGTTGTCGATCAAGCGGCTTCCGCCGACGAGACTGGCCCCGAGCCGTCGAGAACCCGCTCGGGGGGCACATACTCGGCGCCAACGCCCTCGGCAACGGCCGGATGCGTCACCCGGCCTGCGGCGACGTTGATCCCGAGCCGCAGGCCCGGGTCGCGGCTCGCGGCTTCGGCGACTCCGTGGTCCGCGAGCGCGAGCACGTAGGGAAGGGTTGCGTTTGTAAGCGCGTAAGTCGAGGTGATCGGGACGGCTCCGGGCATGTTCGTAACGCAGTAGTGGATGATCCCATCGATGTCGTAGACGGGATCGCCATGCGTCGTCGGCTTCGAGGTCTCGAAGCACCCGCCCTGGTCGATCGCGACATCGACGAGCACCGCGTGGCGCTTCATCAGCTTCAGCTGGTCGCGCTTGACAACGTGCGGCGCGCGGGCGCCGTGGACGAGCACGGCGCCGATCACCAGGTCGGCCTTCGGCAGCATCTCCTCGACCGCGAGGGTCGACGAGTACACGGTCGACAGCCGGCCCCCCGCCTCGGTGTCGAGGGCGCGCAGCCGGTCGATGTTGACGTCGAGCACGAACACGTCGGCCTCCATCCCAACCGCGATGAAGGCCGCGTTTGTGCCCACGGCCCCGCCGCCGATCACGATCACGTTCGCCGGCGCGACCCCTGGCACCCCGCCGAGCAGGATCCCGCGGCCGCCGAGCGGCCGCTCGAGAAAGAACGCGCCGGCCTGGGTCGCGATCTTGCCCGCAACCTCGCTCATCGGGGCGAGCAGCGGCAGGCGGCCCTGGTCGTCCTCGACAGTCTCGTAGGCGATGCAGATCGCGCCCGACTCGCAAAGGCCCTCGGTCAGCTCCGGGGCCGGCGCAAGGTGCAGATAGGTGAAGACCGTGTGGCCCTCGACCAGCATCTCGACCTCCTCCGGCTGCGGCTCCTTGACGCCGAGCACAAGCTCGGCTTCGGACCACACCTCGGCGGCGTCATCGGCGATTCGCGCCCCCTGTGCCTTGTAGTCGGCGTCGGAGATCGCGCTGCCCTCGCCGGCGCCCGCCTGAACGACGACCTCGTGCTCGCGCTCGGTGAGCTCCCGTACCCCGGCCGGCGTCAGCGCCACGCGATACTCGTCGTCCTTGAGCTCGGTCGGCACACCGACCTTCATGCCCTCCCGGCCTCCTCGAAGTCGAACACCGATCCTCGCTGCTCGAGCTCGGCGAACAGCTCGTCGGGCTCGATGCAGCGCTCGGGTGGATGCACTCCTCGCGTCTGAACCTGATCCCGCGCGATCAGCCGCGTCAGCGCTGCCGCCGGCGCCGCGGTCGAGACGACGCTGCCGCCGCCGAGCCCCGGGACCGCGCTCGTCACGCAGCGGACGCGGGCGCCGCGGTTGCCGGAGCGCGCCTCGATCAAGTGGACCGAGACCGTCTCCGAGGACGCGGGCACGGTCTCGCGCTGCGCGCTCGCGATCTCCTCCTCGGAGCCGCCGGCGAGCTCGCGCAGCCGCTCGAGCACCGCCGGGGCGAGCGAAAGGCGGAAGCTCCCCTCGCGGCAGCCGAAGTTCCGCGGGAAGGTCAGCATCTCGGAATGCAGCGTGTTGATCGTGGCGGCGACGCCGATCGGATCGCCGAAGTCGACCTCGCCGCCGTCCGCGAGCGCATCGATCTCGACCGCCCTGCCGTCGCGGACGACCACGGGTGGAAGCGTCAGCTCGTCGATCAACGTCCGCAAGGCGTACGGGATCGCGAACCCGGGCGGCGGCTCCATGTCGCGGCCCGCCGCCGAGACGTCGATCGCCTCGAGCGGGCCGATCTCGCGTTCGGCGCGGACCGCCATCAGGTTCGTCTTCCCCGGACTCGAGCCGATCCCAAGCACCGCCAGCAGCCCGGCGTCGGCGAAGACGTCGCTGCCGTCGCCAAAGCGTTGCATCTGCTCCGAGGTCTTCCAGTAAAGGCCGCCGAGGTCCATGTAGTGGCAGCCCGCGTCGAGGCATGCCTGCATGACCTCGATGTTGACCCGGTAGCTCGCGGAGTTGATCAGCACGTCGATGTCGTCGAGTGCGCGGGCGAGCGAGTCACCGCCGTCGGGATCCGCGAGCGCGTCGGCGCGCGCGGCGGTGACGTTGCCGTTGCCGATCTCGCCCGCGACGCGCTCGGCGGCGGCCGCGTCGACGTCGAGCAGCCGCAGCTCGGAGACCTCCTCCGAGCCCGCGAGGTCGCGCGCGATCGGCGGGCCGATCGTCCCGCCCGCACCGAGAATCGCGGCTTTCACAGACAAGAAGACCCACCTGTCTGTCGCCTCGTCGACGTGTACGCGCGCGCGTATGCGATCACTCTCGGCCTGCGGCTCGGCGCCAACTTCATTTCACGAGCTCCCTCGCGCGCAGCGCCAGCCACAGCTCGATGCGGTCGTGGGCGCGCGTGAGGTCGCGGCCGGTCAGCTCCTCGACGCGGCGGATCCGGTAGCGGAGCGTGTGGCGGTGGCAGTACAGACGCCGTGCCGCGCGCTCCCATTGCCCGTTCTGCTCGATGTACGCCTCGAGCGAGCGCAGCAGCTCGCCGCCGTATTCGCCCTCCCCGTCCTCGATCGGCGCGAGCAGGCTGTCGCTGTACGCCCGGAGCGCCTCGTCGTCCTGGAGCGCGAGCAGCAGCGTGAACGATCCGAGGTCGCGATGCGATGCGACCTCCGGCGCCTCGCCGTCCATGTGTGCGGTCGCCTCGAGCGCGCAGCGTGCCTCGTGAAAGCTTCGCCGGAGCGAGTCCGGCAGGCCCGGGCGGCTCGCGGCGACGCGGACGCCCCCGGGCTCGTCGGACAGCGCCGTCCGCACCCGACGCGCGGTCTCGACCGGGTCGGAGTCGCCGGCATCGACGACCGCGCACAGGAGCTCGCGCCCGGCGATCGCAGTCGTCGCGACCAGCGCGGAGCACCCGGCGGAGGCGAGCGCTGCCTCGAGCGCCGGTTCGGCGGCGGCGGGATCGGCAACCTCGAAGACCAGCATCGCGGTGCTCTCGCCAACCCCAAACGGCCGCAGCCGCCCGCGCAGCTCGTCGGGATCGAGGCGGCCGCCGAGCGCCTCGGTGAGCACGTCGCCGGCGAGCCTGCGCTCCGTCTCGCGGACGATCCGCTCCCGCATCAGCTCCAGCGCGACCACGATCGCCGCCTGGCGCGCGCACAGGCGCTCGAAGTCCCCGAGCGGGCCGGGTTTGCCGATCACCGCGAGCCACGCCCGCGGCATCCCGCGGCCCCGTGCCGGGACGGGGACGGCGACGACCCTGTCGGCGAGCCCGTCGCCGTCGGGGATGAACGGGCCTGACTGGCCCTCGGCGGTGTGCTCGGCGACCCCGGCCGACAGCGCCTTCAGCGCCCTGCGGTCGCCGCCGCCGCCGCGCCGCGAGCCGCGCGCGATCGCCTGACCACGGCCGTCGAGCACCACCGCCTCACCGCCGATCGCCCCCGCAACCGAATCGAGGATCTCCGGCAGCCCCCGCTCCTCGAGCACCAACCGCTCGAGGCTCTCGTGCAGCGAGATGCCCCGCGTGAGCACGTCGTAGTGCTCGTTCACGAGCCGCGCGAACGCCTTCTCGGTGATCGCGATGAACGGCATCTCGTACGGGACCTCGAACAGCGGGAAGTCGAGCTCGTCGGCCTCGGTGACCAGCGCCTTCGGGAGGCGCCTGTGGGTGAAGCCGGTGCCCACGCCGAGACCGGCGAGGCCGTGGCCGGCGAGCAGGCGCACGAAGCGCCGCTGCGCAGTCGGCGTCTTCAGCTGGATCCCCGTCGTCAGCAGCAGCTCGCCGCCGTTCAACCACGTCGGTCGGGTCCTCGAGCTCGGAGATGTGCACCCAGCGAATAGGCCGGCCCGCGGCGCCCGCGCCGGCGGCGGGCTCGAGCCCCATCTCCCCCAGCAGTTCTCCGACGGTGAGCATCGCGACACGGTCCGTGACGCTATGGGGCCCGCCGGGTCCGCCGCGGCTGCAGAGCCGCTCGACTTCCGCACGCGCTCGGCCGCCTCGGTGAGCACCGGCCGCAGCACCGCCTCGATCTCCTCGAACTGCTCGGTGTCGCAGATCAGCGTCGGGGCGAGCTGGACGACGGGGTCGCCGCGGTCGTCGGCGCGGCAGATCAGGCCGCGGCTGTAGAGCTCGCCGGAGAGGAATCCGCGCAGCAGGTCCTCGGACTCCTCGTCGTCGAAGCTCTCCTTCGTCCCCTGGTCCTTGACGAGCTCGATCGCGTAGAAGTAGCCGGCGCCGCGAACGTCGCCGACGATCGGGATGTCGCGCAGGCTCTCGAGCATGTCGCGGAACTCGTCCTGCTTGCGCGAGCACATGGCCGTTGAGATCCTCGCGCTCGAAGATCTCGATGTTCTTCAGCGCCACCGCCGAGGCGACCGGATGGCCGGCGAACGTGAACCCGTGCGCGAACATCTCCTTGCCGTGCATGAACGGGTCGGCGACTCGTCGGAGACGATCATCGCTCCCATCGGGACGTAGGCCGAGGTGAGCGCCTTCGCGGTCGTGATGATGTCCGGCAGGTAGTCGTAGCGCTCGGAGCCGAACCAGTGGCCGAGCCGGCCCCACGAGCAGATCACCTCGTCGGAGATCATCAGCACGTCGTGGCGATCGCAGATCTCGCGCACGCGCTGGAAGTAGCCCTCCTGCGGCGTGATGCAGCCGCCCGCGTTCTGGACCGGCTCGAGGATCACCGCCGAGACCGTGTCGGGGTGCTCGAACTCGATCCGCTCCTCGATCGCGTCCGCGGCCCACAGCGGGTCGCGGTCCTCGGGCCAGCGGTAGCTGTGCGTGTTCGGGACGTGGTTGCCGCCCGGCGTCAGCGGCTCGAACGACGAGCGCAGCGCCGGGATCCCGGTCGCCGAGAGCGCTCCGAGCGAGGTGCCGTGGTAGGCGATCTCCCGCGCGATCAGCTTGTGCTTCTGCCCGTTTCCCCTCATGCGGTGGTAGTTGCGGGCAAGCTTGAGCGCCGACTCGACCGCCTCCGAGCCGCCCGAGGTGAAGAAGACGCGGTTCAGGTCCCTCGGGCGTGAGCGTCGCGATCTTCGCCGCGAGCTCGATCGCGCGCGGGTGCGCGTAGCTCCAGTTCGTGAAGTAGTCGAGCTCGCGAACCTGCTCCGCGGCGGCGTCGCCGAGCTCGGCACGCCCGTGTCCCGCGTTGACGCAGAACAGCCCCGAGAGCCCGTCGAGATAGCGCTTGCCGTGCCTCGTCCTAGACGTACGGCCCCTCGCCGCGCGCGATGATCGGCACGTCGGCGCGTCCTCGTAGGCGCCCATGCGCGTGAAGTGCATCCACAGATACCGCTTCGCCAGCTCCTGGAGGCTCGGCCTCGGCGGCCTCGGCGGCGGGCTCGACGCTCGTCGTCGCCATCACGTCTCCTCCTAGATCGTCAACTTGACGCTCTGGACAACGGTATCGCGCGCCACTTCCCGGGTGACAACGTGGATTTCGTTCAAACTCGAGCTACGCCTTTGTACTATGCGTACAAGGCACGTCGCTTTTGGGGCATCCGCCCCTTGAGAACGACGACGTTCGGACATAGTCTGGGCGGCGAGGAGCGTTCGTAATACAGGGAAGCTGGGGCGCATGGGGTCCCGAACGTGGAGGAGGAGACACGGCTGATTCCGACCACCGCCGACTGGCGCCGGGTGACGACCTGCGTCGCGCTCGAGGGCGTGACGAAGCGCTTCGGCGAGCTCGTGGCCGTGCGCGACCTCGACCTCAGCTCGCTCCGGCGAGTTCTTCACCCTGCTCGGGCCGAGCGGCTGCGGCAAGACGACTACGCTGCGGATGGTCGCCGGGATTCGAGGAGCCGAGCGCGGGTCGAATTCTGATCGACGGCGCCGATGTCGCGGGACTGCCGTCGCACCAGCGGCCGACGAACACGGTGTTCCAGAGCTACGCGCTGTTTCCCCATCTCAACGTCGAGCGACAACGTCGCCTTCGGGCTGCAGCCGCAAGAAGGCCGAAAAGGACGAAACCAAGCGTCGCGTCGCCGCCGAGCTCGAGCGCGTCGGCCTGGCGGCCGAGGCGAACCGGCGGCCGAATCAGCTCTCCGGCGGTCAGCAGCAGCGCGTGGCGCTGGCGCGCGCGCTGGTCAACCTGCCCAAGGTGCTGCTGCTCGACGAGCCGCTCGGGGCACTCGACCTGAAGCTCCGCAAGGGTCTGCAGCTCGAGCTGAAGCGGATCCAGCGCGAGGTCGGGATCACGTTCGTCTACGTGACCCATGACCAGGAGGAGGCGCTGACGATGTCCGACCGTATCGCCGTGATGAGCAAGGGGGTGGTCGAGCAGGTCGACACCCCCGAGAACGTCTACGAGCGCCCGAGCACCACGTTTCGTCGCAGGCTTCATCGGGGTCTCCAACCTGATGCCGGGGACGGTCGTCTCCGGAGACGGCGAGCGCGGCAAGATCCGGCTTGACAGCGGTCTCGAGCTTGACACCCGCATCCAGGGCCTCGATGTGGGCGAGCGCTGCCACGCCGTCGTGCGACCCGAGAAGCTGATCATCGAGCACGACGGCGATCGCGCCGCCGATGGGTTGCCGACGGTCGAGGGCGTGGTCGAGAGCTCGGTGTACCTCGGGACGTCGACCCAGATCGTCGTCCGGCTGCCGGGCGACGTCTCGATGACGGTGCTGGTACCGAACGCGAGCGAGGCCGAGCGCAGCCGGCTGCCCGGAGGCGGTGCGGCGGTGCGGCTGAGCTGGGCGCCCGAGCACATGCACGTCGTGCGCGAGTCGGACGCCCGCGTCGTCGAGGGCCCATCGGGCGAGGCCCGCGTGGTGTCCGCCAGCGAGCTTTCCGAGCAACCAACGACATGACCGAGACGCCGAGGAGGGACTCCCACATGCTGAGCAAATCGAGGATTGACCGCCGTTTCAACCACGCGTGGATTGCGCGGACGCGCGGCGTCTTGATCGCGGTCGTCGCTCTCGCAGCGTCCGTGGCGATCGCCGCGTGCGGCGGCGGCAGCAGCGGGATCGAGGGCGGTGGCAACAACGCGAACGTCAAGACGGTGAAGCTTCAGGGCAAGCCGTCGGGCAACTTGACGATCTCGAACTGGCCGCTGTACATCGACAAGCACACGGTCTCCGACTTCGAGAAGCAGACCGGCGTCAGCGTCAAGTACATCGAGGACATCAACGACAACCAGGAGTTCTTCGGCAAGGTCCAGCCCCTGCTCCAGGACGGCAAGTCCGGAGGACGTTCGATGTTCGTCGTCACGGACTGGATGGCGAAGAAGATGTACGACTTCGGCTACCTACAGAATCTCGACAAGGCCGGGATCCCGAACGTGGAGAAGAACCTCGTCACCAACCTCCAGCATCCGCAATTCGACCCCAACAGGGACTTCTCGGTCCCCTGGCAGAGCGGGATGACGGGGATCATCGTGCGCACGGACCTGGCGCCCGACGTGCACTCGATCTGCGACCTGTTCGACCCCAAGTACAAGGGCAAGGTCGACATGCTCACCGAGCTGCGCGACACGGTCCCGCTCGTCATGAAGTGCCAGGGCGTCGATCTGAATGGAACGGTGACCGAGGACGACTGGCTGTCGGCGGTCAACAAGATCAAGCAGGCGTCCGACTCCGGCCAGATCAGGCGCTTCACCGGGAACGACTACGCGCGTGACCTGACGAGCGGCGACGCCGTCGCGGTGATCGGCTGGTCGGGCGACGCCGTCCAGCTCCAGGCCGACAACAAGGACATCCAGTGGCGGATGCCGACCGAGGGCTGCATGCTGTGGTCGGACAACATGGTGATCCCGGTCGGGGCGCCGAACCCGACCGCGGCCGAGGCGTTCATGAACTACGTTTACGAGCCCAAGAACCAGGCCCAGATCGAGGACTACGTCAACTACATCCCGCCTGTGAACGGGACGAAGGACGTGCTCCTCAAGCAGGACCCCGCCGTGGCCAAGAACAAGCTCATCATCCCGAGCGACAAGTTCACGGCTAAGTGCGACCGGGCGCCGATCCTGACCGGTGCTGAGGAGAAGAAGGTGACGGCGGCGTTCGACGCCGTGGTCAGCGGCTAGGCGACGAACGGGCGGCGGCGGAACGAGCTCATGCGGCAAGCGCTGACGTGAACACGTTCCGCCGCCGCCTCGTCCCATACTTCCTGCTCGGGCCGGGTCTGCTGTGGCTGATCCTGTTCTTCGTCGTCCCGATGTACTTCATGGCGCGGCTGTCGCTCGACGCTGGGACGCTCGAGCACGGGTTCCACTTCAACTGGGAGTGGTCGAACTTCGGCGATGCGCTCTCCCTGTACAAGTCCGAGTTCTTCCGGTCCTTCTACTACGCGGGGGCCGCGACAGTGATCGCACTGCTGATCGCATACCCGCTTGCGTACGCGATTGCCTTTCGAGCCGGGAAGTGGAAGAACGCGATGCTGTTCGCGGTCGTCGCCCCATTCTTCACCACCTACCTGATCAGGACCCTGGCGTGGGAGACGATCCTCAGCGAGCAGAGCCCCGTCGTCCACGCGCTGAGGGGCGTCGGCCTGATCGGCGCGGAGGGCCGGGTCCTCGCGACGGCCGGTGCCGTGATCGCGGGCATCACCTACAACTTCCTCCCGTTCATGGTGCTGCCGATCTATGCGAGCCTGGACCGGATCGACGACAGCCTGATCGAGGCCGCGAAGGACCTCTACGCATCGTCATGGCAGGCGTTCCGGCGCGTCACGCTTCCGCTCTCGGCGCCAGGGATCGTCGCGGGGAGCCTGTTGACGTTCATCCCCGCGGCGGGGGACTACGTGAACGCGTTCTTCCTCGGCAGCACCCAGAACCACATGATCGGAAACGTGATCCAGGGCCTGTATCTGACGCAGCGCGACTATCCGGCAGCCGCGGCGCTCTCATTCGTGCTCATGGCCGCAATCATGATCGTGGTCTTCGTCTACCTGCGGTTCGCGGGCTCCGAGGCGCTGATGGGCGAGGAGGCGGCACCGGCGTGATGGAGGCGCAGGCGGCGCCGGCGCCGGGGTACGTGCGGCATGCATCCGCGCCGGCCCGCGTCTGGAAGTGGGTGCGCGAACACGGGATCAATATTTACGCGGCGCTGGCGATCGCCTATCTGCTGATCCCGATCGCAGTCATTCTCGTGTTCTCGTTCAACGATCCGGCCGGGAAGTACAACTACACGTGGACGAGCTTCACGCTCCAGCACTGGCGAAACGCGTTCGGCCTCTCCGACCTCAACGACGCCCTGTTCACGAGCCTCCGGCTCGCGGCGTTGGCGACCTTGATCTCGACCGCGCTCGGCACGTTGATGGCGCTGGCGCTGGTCCGCTACGAGTTCGTCGGGAGGCGAGTCTCGAACTTCGTGATCGTGATCCCCATGGCCACGCCCGAGGTGGTGATGGGCGCCTCACTGTTGTCGCTGTTCCTGATCTACGGCCTCCCGCTCGGCTTCACGACGCTTCTTATCGCCCACGTGATGTTCTGCATCAGCTTCGTCGTCGTCGTCGTGCGCTCGCGCTTGATCGGATTCGATCGCAGCCTCGAGGAGGCCGCCCGGGACCTCGGCGCGAGCCCACTGGCGACGTTCCGGCTCGTCACCATGCCGTTGATCATGCCCGGCGTCGTCGCGGCGGCGCTGCTCGCGTTCGCGCTCTCGATCGACGACTTCGTCGTCTCGAACTTCAACTCAGGGACAACCGTGACCTTCCCGCTCTACATCTTCGGCGCCTTCCAGCGCGGCATCCCGGTCGAGGTCAACGTGATCGCGATGCTGCTGTTCGGGTTCACGCTGCTGGCGATGGGAGCCACGGTGTTGCAGCAGCGAAGAGCTGAGCGACTCGCGGCCACGCGACCCCCCCAGGAGAGCGTCTAGCGCACTTGTCCGCTCTGTACAACCGGGGCTGGTTCGTTTTGCAGGGTCGCCGGTTGCGAGTCCAGGGGCGGGAGCATAAGCTCCGCGCGGCCGCGTTCGCGGTCAGCGGGTAACCAGGAGGGAGATCCTTGGAGAGCGCAGCGGTTCCAGCCGATCAGGGGACAACGCCCAGCACGGGCGTGATCGACAAGGGCCTGAAGAAGAACGCGATCGGGTTCGTCTCCAGCGTCGTGATCGGGGTCGCCTCGACGGCGCCCGGATACAGCCTCGCCGCCACGCTCGGGTTCATCGTCGCCGTCGTCGGGTTGCAGGCCCCGGCGATCCTGCTGATGGCGTTCGTCCCGATGTTCCTCGTCGCCGGGGGCTACTACTACATGAACCGAGCCGATCCCGACTGCGGGACCTCCTTCAGCTGGGTGACACGCGCGATGGGACCGCAGCTCGGCTGGATCACCGGCTGGGCGATCGTCGTCGCCGACATCATCGTGATGGCGAACCTCGCCCAGATTGCCGGCCTCTACTCGTTCCTTCTCGTCGGCGCCGACTCGCTCGCCGACTCGACCTTCTGGGTGACATTCGTCGGCGTGATCTGGATCGTGATCATGACCGCGATCGTCACGATCGGGATCGAGCTTTCGGCGCGCACGCAGGTCGGGCTGCTCGCCGCGGAGATCATCACCCTCGCGGCGTTCGCGGTCGTCGCGTTGATCAAGGTCTACAGCAACGACGCCCTTCCGACCGGGGTCGATCCAAGCTTCAGCTGGATCAATCCATTCGACGTTCCGACGAGTGCGATCAGCGCCGGGCTCCTGCTCGCCGTCTTCATCTATTGGGGGTGGGACACGACGGCGACGGTCAACGAGGAGACCGAGGACTCGACCGAGGCTCCGGGGAAGGCAACCGTGGTCAGCACGCTGATCCTGCTCGGGATCTACGTGATCGTCGCGGTCGCCGCGCAGGCGTACGCGGGCGAGAATCCCCTCAAGCACCACCGCGACGACGTCCTCAGCTTCCTCGGCGGGGACGTATTCGGCTCGCCGCTCGACAAGCTGCTGATCATCGCGGTCCTGACCTCGGCGGCGGCGTCGACGCAGACCACGATCCTGCCCACCGCGCGGACGACATTGTCGATGGCGCGCGCGAAGGCGTTGCCGAGCTCGCTCGGGAAGGTTCACGATCGATTCCTGACGCCCCACATCTCGACGATCCTGATGGGAGTCGTGTCGATCATCTGGTACGTCGGGCTGACGATCGTGAGCGAGAACATCCTCTTCGACTCGCTGACCGCGTTGGGGCTGATGATCTCGTTCTACATCGGGATCACCGGGTTCGCGTGCGCGATCTTCTACAGACGCGAGCTCACCAACAGCCTCAAGAACTTCCTCTTCATCGGCGTCGGCCCGGTGATCGGAGGCGCGATCCTGTTCTACCTGCTGGTCAAGAACTCGATCGAGCTCAGCAATCCGGCGAACGCGTACACCGGCTCGTTTCTCGGGTTGGGGGTGCCGCTCGTGATCGGGATCGGCGCCGCGATCCTCGGGGTTGTGTTGATGCTGTGGACTTGGATCGCCAAGCCCGAGTTCTTCCGCAGGCGTCCGGAGACCGTCCCGCCCGAGCTCGTGGCCCGAGCGCCCGCGACCGGAGGTGAGTGATGCCCGGAATAGTCGTCGGATACGACGGGACGAAGAGCGCGAAGGCCGGGCTCGATGCCGCTCTGGACCTCGCGAAGGATCTCGGCGATCCCGTCCTCGCCGTGTTCGGGTACGGCGTCAATCCGATGGGCGGCGAGGTCAAGGACTACAGCACGACGCTGAAGGAGCACGGGGAGAAGGTGACCGCGGAGGCGGTAGAGACAGCCCGCAAGGGAGGAGTTGAGGCCGAGGTCGTGCTGACCGACCTCGAGGGCGCGGAGGCCCTGATCTCAATCGCCGACGAGCGCGACGCGCGAATGATCGTGATCTCGAGCCGCGGCGAGGGCCCGATCACGGGTGCATTGCTCGGATCGACCGCGTACAAGCTGGTCCACACCTCGAGCAGGCCCGTGCTCGTCGTTCCTGGCTGAATCCCGGACGCCGTTTGCGCGCGACCGCGCCGGGTAGCCTCGGCGCGAGATGAATCCGGTGAGGATCGGCTGCTCGGGGTGGCAGTACAACGACTGGCGCGGCGTCCTCTACCCGGAGGGAACGCCGCAGCGGCGCTGGCTCGCGACCTACGCGGAGGCGTTCGACACCGTCGAGGTCAACAGCACCTTCTACCGGCTCGCCTCGGAGAGGGCCGTCGTCGAGTGGGTCGAGCAGACGCCGGAGGACTTCCTGTTCTCGTGCAAGGCGAGCCGCTACATGACCCACGTGAAACGCCTCCGCGAGACGGGCGAGCGCGTCGGCCGCTTCTACGAGCCGCTGGAGCCGCTGAAGCGGGCGGGGAAGATGGGCCCGACCCTGTGGCAGCTTCCGGCGAACTTCCCCCGCAACGACGACCGCCTCGCGGGCGCGCTCGACGCGCTCCCGCCCGGACGCCACTGCTTCGAGTTTCGCCACGAGAGCTGGTTCACGAAGCCGGTCTATGACGCGCTCCGCGAGCGCAACGTGGCGCTCGTGATCGGTGACCACCCGAAGTGGCCGTTCCAGGCCCGCGAGCTGACCGCCTCGTGGACGTTCATCCGCCTCCACTACGGACGCGGCGGCCGCGACGGCCGCTACTCGGAGGCCGAGCTCGAGCGTTGGCGCCGGCGGATCGCCGCCTGGCGCTCGCGTGTGGAGGTGTTCGCGTACTTCAACAACGACTGGCGCGGGTACGCCGTCGAGCACGCGCGGTGGCTTAAACAACACCTCTCGTGACGCCCTGCGCGATCGTGGCGTTTAGGCGCGAATCGGGGGTGGGTAGACGGCATCCACCATGCTCGGGAGGAGCGCAAGCGACAGCAGCACGCTGGGCGTCGCGCGGCGCACGATCCGCGGGTTCTCCAACGACGCGCTGACCGACCGCGCCGCCGCGCTCACCTACTACGCGATGCTGTCGATCTTCCCCGGCCTCGCGGCGCTCGTCGCGGTGCTCGGGCTGACCGGCGACCAGGGCACGATCGACACGGTGCTGCGAATCGTCAACCACATCGGCCCTTCGTCAGCGGTGGACACATTCCGCAGCCCGGTCGAGAGCGTCGTCCACGGCAAGGACAACGCCGGCGTCGCACTCGTGATCAGCCTCGCGGTTGGGCTTTGGGGGGCGTCGGGCTACATCGGCGCGTTCATGCGCGCCTCGAACGCGATCTACGGCGTCGACGAGGGGCGTCCGTTCTGGCACCTGCGCCCGCTCCAGGTCGCCGTGACGCTCGTCATGGTCCTGATGCTCGCGACCGTCCTCGTCGCGATCGTCCTCACGGGACCTCTCGCGACCGCGGTCGGCGACGAGCTCGGAATCACGAACGGCCTCATCATCCTGTGGGAGTTCGCGAAGTGGCCGCTGCTGATCGCCGTAGTCGTCACGATGCTCGCGGTCCTCTACCACGCCGCGCCGAACGTCAAGCAGCCGAGCTTCCGCTGGCTCACGCCCGGGAGCGGGGTCGCGATCGTGGTCTGGATCGTCGCCTCGTTCGCGTTCGCGCTCTATGTAGCGACCTTCGGCTCCTACAACGCGACCTACGGGAGCCTCGGGGGAGCCGTCGTCTTCCTCGTGTGGCTGTGGCTGACGAACCTCGCGGTGCTGCTGGGAGCCGAGGTCAACGCGGAGATCGAGCGCGAGCGCCAGCTCAACGCCGGCGTGCCCGAGGCCAGGGACCAGATCCAGCTCGAGCACCGCACACCGCCAGACTCGTCCCCCGCCGCCCCCGGAGGCGAAGCTGAGGAGGCGGCGGTTGATGACGGTGGCGACGCCGAGACCGCTGCGCGCAGTAGCGTGCGCCCGTGATCATCGCCCGCATCCTCTTCGCGCCGCTCAGCATCCTCGCCGGGATTCTCGCCGGGCTGATCGGCCGGCGCCTGTTCGACTTCGCGTGGGGGCAGGTCGACAACGAGGAGGCGCCCGAGCCCTCGCATCACCGCACGAGCTGGGGCAAGGTGCTCGGCGCCGCGGCGCTGCAGGGACTCGTTTTCGCGGTCGTCCGCGCGCTCACCGACCGCGCGGCGCGGACGGCGTTCTTCCGCTTCACCGGGATCTGGCCGGGCGAGGAAGAGCGCGACGAAGTCGACTGAGCGGCGGCGGGCGCTTAGCCCCCGCCGCCCCTGCTCACCGTCCACGAGATCGGGTCCCCGAGGCTGCTGCCGGTGTGGCACTGCTCGCCGCCGCCCGCGATCGTCAGCGTGCCCGATGCCTGCTTGCCCTTGTGCGTGAACTTGCCCTCGGCGCTCACCTGGATGCCTGCCTCACCGGTGAAGGCGCCGGCGAAAGTCTTGCCCTTCTTCACCTTCATCGCCTTCTCGAAGCTGCCGCTGATCGAATGGCTCCCGGCGTCAGGGCCCGTCTCGCACGTCAGGGTGAGGTCTGCCCATTGGAAGTTCTTGACTTCTTGATCGTCCCCTTCTTGACGCTCGTCTTGAATCCGAGGTTCGAGTTGTCCGAGCCTGAGCCGTTGTAGCTCTTGCCGCCCGCGAGGGCGGCCGCGGGGGCCGCGAGCAGCGGAAGCGCCACGGCCCCGATCGCAATCCTTCTCATTGCTCCGTCCTGTTCATGGAATCGTCAGCACCGGCGAGGTCGCCGCGCCGCACTTGTGCTTCTTGCCCTTGACCTTGATCGTCTTCTTGCCGACGGTCGCAACGTAGCTGTGCCCGGACTGCGCCTCGAACGGCGAGTCGACGGTGAACTTGCCCTTCTTGTTCGACTTGCCCGAGCCGCCCGCGGTGTTGGGGGGAGCGGGACCCGGCGGAACGCTCGTGTCGCTGACGTCGACCTCGCGGCCCTTCTTGCAGCCGCCGCCCGCCGATACGGTGCCCGTGAACAGCGTGTCGCCGTAGCTCAGCGCCGACAGCGTCGTCGAGTACTTCTTCGCCGCCTGAGCCGTTCCGACCGGCGCCGCGAGCGCGGCAACCGCAAGGCCCGCGGTCAAAACCACGATCCACCTGCGCATTCCTCGATACCTCCTGACCCACGGAGCCGTGCCCCGAAGCTCGTCCCACGATTACATCGACCAAGTTACGGACTCTTGTGTACAACGTCAATAACGCAAATGCGCCATTACCTCGGCAGCTCGCGTACGTTGATGTCCTGAAGTGGGTGTGGGGAACGACGATCTGCGGCGCGCGCTGGAGCTGATCCACAGGGTCCAGTCCGCGCCCGACCTCGACGAGTATCGCGCGCGCGTGCTCGACATCTGCGGGCTCGTCGACGGGCACATCGTCGGCTACAACGAGGTCGACGCCGCAATCGGTGAGACGTTCGCCCTTCTCGACCCGTTCGAGGCACTGTTCGATGGCGTGCATGAGCGCTTCGCGCGCCACGCGCACGAGCATCCCGTGATCCGCCACGCGACCGAGACCGGCGACCCACGGCCGCGCGCGATCTCGGACTTCCTCTCCGGGACGAGCTTCACGCACTCGGCCTCTACCGCGAGATCTACGCCCCGCTCGGGGTCGAGGACCAGATCGCGCTGCTGCTCCCGGCCCCGGAGGGGATCGTGATCGGCGTGGCGATCAACCGCTCGCGACGCGGCTTCTCCGCCAACGAGCGCGAGCTGCTCGAGATCGTGCGCCCACATCTGGGGCAAGCGTTTCGCGACGCCGCGATGCGCTCCTCGCTCGACCCGATGTCCGATCAGCGACTGCGGCGCTCGGTCTAACCTCGCGACGTCACTCGCGAGCTCGCGGCGGGCGCGACGGCGCGCGAGATCGGCGAGCGGCTCGGGATCTCGACGAACACGGCCCGCAGGCGCGTCGCGAACGTCTACGCGACGCCCGGGTCAACTCCAGGGCCGCCGCGGTGACGAATGTCCTGCGGGAGGACGCCGACTAGAGGCCGAGGTCGCGTGCGGCGCCGGGCGTGTGGGCGCCGATGAACACCCATACGGGATGCGGCGCCCCCTCGGTGGGCACGACGGTGACCTCGCTGCCCTTCGGCGCCTCGCCCTCGATCTTCTTGCCGAGCTCGGCCGCGCCCTCCTCCGAGGGCGCGGCGACGAGCAGGTGCTTCCAGCGGCGGTGGACCTTCATCCCCTCGCCCTTGAGCTTGTCGGCGAGCTCGAGCGTGTCCCTCAGCGAGGGCACGTCGACGCGCACCTCCCACTCCGGACGCCCCTCGAGCTCGGTCTCGCGCTCCTCGGCTGCCTCGCGGCGCCGTTCCTCCTCGCGGATCTCCTGCTCGGTCTCGGGGAGCGGGACCGATGCGTCCTTCCACGCCTCCTCGACGTCGTGCCACCGGGTCAGCGAGACCTGAGCAGACAGCCCCTCGGCGCCGAGCAGCTCGCGGATCACCTTCTCCGCCTCCTCGGCCTGTTCCTCCGACCCGGCGTAGAGGAACAGCCAGCCTCCGTCGCGGGTGACGATCACGCGGTCGCCGAGCCGCTTGCGCGCGTCGTCGTCGAGATCGAGCGACCGCAGCCGCTGACCGAGGGCCTCGTGGCCGCCCTCGTCGCCAAGCTCGACCTCGACTCTCCACTCGGTCATGAGAAACCCCCACCTGCCTGTCCCGGCGCCAGATTCATTTGGCGCAGTCTACGTCCCCGCGGGGGCGTCGCTAGGATCGGCCCGATGGCAGAGCTCGAGACGCGAATGCTGATCGGCGGCGAGCTCGTCCCCGGCGAGGGCGAGCCGCTCGCGGTCGAGAATCCGTACAGCGAAGAGGCGGTCGCCGAGGCCGGGCTGCCCTCAGGCGGTCAGATCGACGCCGCGATCGTCGCTGCGCGCGAGGCATCGCGCGGCTGGGCCGCGACCCCCGCCGTCGAGCGCGGCGAGGCCCTGCACGAGGTCGCGACGCGGCTTCGCGCCCGCACGGACGAGCTCGCCGAGGCGATGACACTCGAGGGCGGAAAGCCGCTGATCGAGAACTCGGACGAGGTCTCCTGGACCGCGGCTGCGTTCGACTACTACGCGGAGATCGGCCGCGACCACGCGGGCCGCGTGATCCCGTCGATCGAGTCGACCCAGCTCTCGCTCGTCGTCAAGGAGCCGACCGGGGTCTGGGCCGCGATCGTGCCGTGGAACTATCCGCTGCTGCTGCTCGCGTGGAAGCTCGCGCCGGCGCTTGCGGCCGGCAACACGCTCGTCTGCAAGCCCTCGGAGCTGACGCCGATCTCGACGCTGATGCTTGCGCCGTGTCTCGAGCACCTGCCCGCCGGGGTCGTCAACATCCTCGTCGGCGGCGGCGAGGTCGGCGCGGCGATCGTCACCGACGCGCGCGTCGACGGGGTCGCGTTCACGGGCTCGGTCCCGACCGGAAAGTCGATCGCCGCCGCGTGCGCCGACAGGATCGCGCGCGTCAACCTCGAGATGGGAGGAAAGGACCCGTTCATCGTCTGCTCCGACGTTGCGGGGCACCTCGACGTCGCCGCCAAGGGCGGCGCCTGGGCAGCGTTCCTGAACGCCGGCCAGGTGTGCACATCGGCCGAGCGCTTCTACGTCATGGAGGACGTCTACGACGACTACGTGAGCGCGTTCGTCGACTACACGGGCGGGCTCCGGATCGGCGACCCGCTCAATCCGTCCACCGACGTCGGGCCGATGGTCTCCTCGACCCAGCGCCAGAAGGTCGCCGACCAGGTCGAGGCCGCCGTGACGGCCGGGGCCGAGGTCGTCGCGGGCGGCGACAGCGCCGGGCACGATCGCGGCCACTTCTTCTCCCCCGCCGTCGTCACCGGCGCGCCCGGTCAGACCGACCTGCTGCGCGAGGAGACGTTCGGCCCCGTCGCCCCGATCGTCCCCGTGAGCTCGCTCGACGAAGCGATCGAGCTCGCGAACTCGACCCGGTTCGGGCTCGGCGCGAACATCTACACCGCCGACCTGAAGACAATGGTCCGCTGCATGCGAGAGATCAAAGCGGGGACGGTGTGGTTCAACGACCCGCTGACGGACAATGACGCGGGACCGTTCGGCGGCTTCAAGCAGTCCGGGCTCGGCCGCGAGCTCGGCCACGAGGGACTCGAGGCGTTCCAGGAGACCAAGCACGTGCACATCGAGACCGAGATCGCAGCGAAGGAATGGTGGTACCCGTATGGGCCAGCCCACTCAGGTCCCCACGAGGGCGCGGGAGCCTAGCGGCGACCCGCCGACGCTGGCGCTGTACGCCGGCGGCGGATGGGTCGAGGCACCCGGGCTCGAGACGCTCGACGACATCGACCCTGCCACCGGCGAGGTCGCGGCGCGGGTGCCGCTGTGCGGCGAGTCCGAGATCTCGGCCGCGGTCGAGGCCGCGCGCCGCGCCCAGCCCGGGTGGCGGGCGGTGCCGCCGCAGCGCCGCGCCCGGGCGCTGATCGCACTTCGCGACACGCTCTGGGAGTCGCGCGAGGAGCTCGCCCAGCTCGTCACCGCCGACATGGGCAAGACGATCGACGATGCGCGCGGCGAGGTCCTGCGCGGGATCGAGTCGGTCGAGGCCGCGTGCGGGATCCCGCACCTGCTCAAGGGCGAAAACCTCGAGGGGGTCGCCGACGGCGTCGACGTCGAGCTCGTCCGCCAGCCGGTCGGCGTCGTCGCCGCGATCACCCCGTTCAACTTCCCGTGCATGATCCCGCTGTGGTTCCTGCCGTTCGCGCTCGCGACCGGGAACACGTTCGTGCTCAAGCCCTCGGAGCGCGACCCCCGTCCCTCGCAGCGAATCTTCGAGCTCATCGACGCGGTCGAGGAGATCCCGCCCGGGGTCGCGAACCTCGTCCACGGAGCCCACGACGCGGTCGGGGCCCTTCTCGACAATCCCGGCGTCGACGCGATCTCGTTCGTCGGCCAGGCGTCGACTGCACGGCTGGTCTCCGAGCGCTCCGCGGCGAGCGGCAAGCGCGTGCAGGCGCTCGGCGGGGCGAAGAACTCGATGGTCGTGATGCCGGATGCCGAGCTCGACCACGCGGTCCCCGCGATGCTCTCCTCGGCGTTCGGAAACGCGGGGCAGCGCTGCCTCGCCGGCTCGGTCGCGGTGCTCGTCGGCTCACCCGAGCGCCAGGACGCCGTCCGCGATGCGCTCGTCGACGCCGGCGCAAGGCTGACCCTCGGGCCGGGCGCGGATCCCAAGACCGACGTCTCGCCGCTCGTCGCGCCCGAGGCCCGCGAGCGCATCGTCGACGCCGTGGGCCGCGCCGAGGGCGAGGGGGCGAGCGTGCTGCTCGACGGGCGCGGCGCCGAGGCCGGTCCCGCCGACACCCTGCTCGGGCCGACGATCGTCGAGCCCCCGGACCCGGAGTCCGAGCTCGCCCGCGAGGAGCTGTTCGGCCCGCTGCTGACGCTCGTCCGCGCGGCCGACCTCGAAGCGGCGCTTCGGTTCGTGAACGGGTCTCGCTACGGCAACGCCTCGGCGATCTTCACGGCCTCGGGCGAGGCGGCGCGCGCCTACCGCTACGGCGTCGAGGCGGGGATGGTCGGCGTCAACGTCGGGGTCCCCGCCCCTGTGGCGTGGTTCCCGTTCGCGGGCTGGAAGGACTCGATGGAGGGCGACCTGCACGCAAACGGGCTCGACGCGGTCGAGTTCTACACCCGCAAGAAGGTCCTCACGTCGCGCTGGTAGCGTCCGCGGCGCGCCCGCCGTCGCGGCCTGTGGCGATGCGGGCCAGAGCGACCGCGGAGAGCCAGGAGCCCTCGGGGAGGTACGCGGAAGGCGAGGCCCCCGGGTGAGCCCGCGCGATCCGCACGCGTAGCGCGCGGGGGCGGATCCCGAACCGAAGCGGAGGGTCGAGCTCCACCGCCTCGCCGTCGATCCCCGCCGAGACCGCCTCGGCGGAGTCGACGCGGAAGCTCGGGGTCGCCCAATTCCGCAGTCCCTGGGCGCGGCGGCCGCCGGTGCGGTCGCGGGGAGCGGGGACGACCGCGACCCCGAGCTCGCCTTCGTCGATCCGCGGCCGGGTGCCCGAGCCGGCCCGCCCGAGCCGGTACTGGTTGTTGGAAACGAGGATCGCCGCCGCCGATTCGTGCTCGAGGCCGCCCTGGCCCCGCCACCGCAAATCGAGCGCCTCGCCCCCGGGGCCGAGCACCTCCGGGGCCGCCTCGAGCAGGGTGCGCAGCTTCGAGTCACGATACCCCTCCCGCTGCACCGCCTCGCCGTAGAGGCCGAGCGAGACGTTGTTGACGAACACGCGCCCGTTGACCTCGGCGAGGTCGACGCGGCGCTCACCGCCGTCGACGAACGCGTCCAAGGCCCCGACGACGTCGTCGCGGTCGACCCCGAGGTCAAGCGCGAAGTGGTTGCGGGTCCCGGCGGGGATGCACGCGTATGGCAGGTTGAGCTCGGAGGCAACCGACGCGACGACCGCCTGCGAGCCGTCGCCACCCGCCATCGCGAGCGCGTCGGCGCCGCCGGCGACCGCGTCGCGGACGAGCTGCTCGAGATCGGCGCCCTTGGTGAGCTCGATCGGCTCGATCCCACGCTTTCGCGCCTCGTCGGCGAGCGAGAACCTCTCCGCCTTGCCGCCGCCGGACTTCGGGTTGAAGAGCAGCACCGGATGCTTGGGCGGCGGCGCGGCGGGCAGCGATGCGCGCAGCGAGAACGCGGTGCGGCCGGCCGACAGCGCGACGAGCAGGCCGGCGACGAACAGGGCCACCTCGAGCACGAGCCCCTCGCCGACGAGCAGCGCGGCGGCGCCACCGAGCGCCAGCGCCCCGATCGTGAACGAGATCACGCGCATCGGCCCGCGCCGCAGAATCCCCCGCCAGCCGGCCGCGATCGCGATCATCGCGCAGGCGACGACCGCGAGGTTCTCGGGAAAGTGCGCGACGGTGAGCTCGATCGCGAGCGCGATCGTGAACGCCGCGGCGAGCAGCGCGAGGACAGCAGCGAAGCGGCGTCGGATCATAGGATCGACCCGTGAGCGAGGAGACCACCGAGCCGAACGAGCGCTGGCTCAGCGACGTCGAGCGCATCGACGTCGCCCTCTACGCTGCGATCGCGCGCACCCCGACGCCGCGGCTCGACACCGCGATGAGCCGGCTCTCGCGCGCCGCCGATCACTCGAAGCTCTCGCTCGCGTCGGCCGCGCTGCTCGCGCTCGCGGGCGGACGTTCGGGGCGCCGCGCGGCGGGGCTTGGGGTCGCGTCGATCGCCGTCACGGCGACGGTGATCAACGTCGCGATCAAGCCGCTCAGCCGGCGGCGGCGGCCCGACCGCAGCGCCGAGAACGTGCCGGTGGCCCGCCACGTCGCGATGCCCACCACGCGGTCGTTCCCGTCCGGGCACACAGCGGCGGCGTTTGCTTTCGCCACCGGAGTCGGCCACGTCCTGCCCGCGGCGGGGATCCCGCTGCGCGGCCTCGCCGCTCTCGTCGGCTACTCCCGCATCCATACAGGGGTCCATTATCCGGGTGACGTCGTCGCGGGGGCGCTCACCGGAGCCGCGCTCGCGCAGATCACCTCCGGCGCGATTGAGCGCCGGCGGCGCTCGGCGTAGCTCAGCGTCCGATCTGGATCCCGATCCGGTTGGGCAGCCCGGCAACGAACCGGGTCATCGCCCCGACTTGCCGACCGCGCTCCTCCAACCGCTCCCTGCGGAGCAGAGCGCGGCGCACGACAGAGCCGCCGACGAAGCGCAGCGGCTCGGCCGGGACCCTGAGCGGCGCCGGCTCGACGAGCGGCAGGCGCGTCACGTCATCGCGACGCTCGAGTGCGAGCGACGCGAGGATGCGCCCGACGAGATGCGACGGGCCGACGCCGTTGCCGGTGTAGCCGAACGCGTAGTGGACGCGCTCCGAGCCGAGGCTCCCGACGATCGGGAGGTGACTCGGCGAGACATCGATCGGCCCGCCCCAGGCGTGCTCGATGCGCCTCCCCTCGAGCTGGGGAAAGAAGCGGACGAGATCACGGCGAACCTGGTCGACGACGGACGGATCGACCTCGCTTCTGGCGCGAATCCGAGCTCCGGGCACGATCCGCCCCCCGCCCCATCCGAACGCGATTCGCCCGTCCGCTGTGGTTCGGAAGTAGTGGACCATCGCCCGCGCATCGGTGATGCACTCGCCACCCGTCCAGCCGATCGCCTCGAGCACGTCGGGCACGGGCTCGGTGATCAGCATGTGGCTCGACGTCGCGGTGAGACGCCGCCGCAGCGGAGCAACGAGCAGCGAAGACGCTCCCATCGCGAGCACGGCTGTGCCCGATCTCACGGAGCCGTGCGCCGTCCGGGCGCATACCCTGGCGGGCGCGACGGCGAGCCTTGACACGCGCGAACCCTCGTAAATCGAGACGCCTCGCTCGAGCAGCCGATCGCGCAGACCGAGGGCGAGCTTCGCTGGCTGGACCGTCGCCGCGTCGGGGTAGAAGGCGCCCCCACGGAACAGCGGCGAGTTGCACAGGCGGCGCACGCGCTCCGGCGAGAGCCCCTCGCAGACCTCCGCTCCTCCGTGCGCGCGCCACGCCTCGACGCCCGCGCTGCACACGGCGTCGTGGACCGGGGTGGTCGATACCTGAAGGTATCCGCCGCGACGGTATGCGGCGTCGACTCCCTGCTGCTCACACCATTGCCCGACTCCATGTACGGAGTCGCGCGTCTCGCGGGCGACGGCGAGCGCGCCGTCGAGCCCGAAGCGCTCAATCATCGAGGGCAGCCCCCACGAAAGCGCGTTCACGAATCCGGCGTTTCGTCCACTTGGCCCCTCACCGCAGCGCTCGGCCTCGAGCACGACCACGCGCGCGTCGGGCGATCGCTCGACGATCTGCCAGGCGGTCCACAGTCCCGTGTAACCGCCACCGATCACGACCGTGTCCGCGCTGATGTCGCGGGCGAGCGCCGTCGGCGCCTCGGGCGGCGCAGCCTCGTCGAGCCAATGTCCATGTCGGGTGTGGCGCATCGCGTCAGGGTGCCGGATCGAGCGGCCTCGGAGAGGAGCCGTCGCCCGACATGGAACCCAGATACTCGACGAGCAGCCCGCGAAATCGCTCAGGCGCCTCGATGTGGGGCGAGTGGCCGACCCCGTCCCAGCGCATCACCCGGGCCGTGGGGATCAGCTCGCGGTAGCGCTGCTCGTGTGCCTCGGGCATCCAGTTGCGATCGCCGGCGCCGCGCACGATCCAGACCGGAACCCTGATCTCGCGCCAACGGTCGGCGGTCGGCGCCGGCGCGCGCAGGTCGGCGTGGCTGACGATGTCGACGAAGCCGCGCACGAGCGCGCCGGGGCGCTCCAGCGCGTGGCCCGCCTCGCGCTCGCGGAGGTCCGGCGGGACGGGCCGCTCGTTTGTCAGCCTGCGCAGGCGGGCGCCGGCGAGAGCGGGGACAAACACCGGCGCGCCGGACTCGAGCAGGCGCGCCGTCGGCCCCCACGAAGACAGCCGGGGCAGGAGGCCACGCTCGCGGCGGCCGAGCTGCGCCGGCGCCAGCAGCAGCAGCCCGTTGACGCGCGCTGGCTGACGCCAGGCGATCCCGAGCAGCGCCCCGCAGCCCATCGAGTGGCCGACGCCCGTGAAGCGCTCGACCCCGAGCTCGTCGAGGAGCTCGAGGAGCTGACCGCGCTGGTCGTGGTGGGTGATCGGTCGACGCTCCCCGGCCCGCTCCGTGAAGCCGGAGCCGAGCGAGTCGTAGGCGACCGCGCGCACCCCTTCGGGCATCGCCTCGAGGTACGGCCGCCACGTCGCGGCCGAGCTCGTGATCCCGTGCGCGAAGATGACGGTGCGGCCGCCGTCGCCGGCGCGCTCGAGCACCCGGGTCCGCGAGCCCGGAAGCTCGATCCGCCGCTCCTCGACCGGCATCAGCCGCCGAGCGCGAAGATCAGCGTGCACGCGAGACCAGCGACGATGCAGTAGATCCCGAACGGCGTCAGGCGATTGGTCTCGAAGAACCTGAGCAGGAACTTGACCGCGATGTACGTCGTCAACGCGGCGCACAGTGCGCCGACAAACGCCTGTCCGCGCACCCCGTCGCCGTCGCCGCCGAGCAGCTCCGGCAGCTTCAGCACGCCGGCGGCTCCGATGATCGGCGTGGCGAGCAGGAACGCGAACCGCGCTGCATCCTCGTTCGAGAGCCCGAACAAGAGGCCACCGCCCATCGTGATCCCGGAGCGCGAGATCCCGGGGATGAGCGCGGCCGCCTGCGCCGTGCCGATCCCGATCGCCTCGCGCCAGCTCAGCTTGGCGATCCGCGCGTCGGAGTCACCGAGGTAGTCGCCGGGTCGCGGGGGCCGCCTGCGCAAGCGCTCGAAGATCAGCAGCAGGATGCCGTTGACGATCAGGAACGCTGCAGCCGAGGCCGCCGACGCGAACAGGTCGCGGAGCGGATGCTCGAGCAGCAGCCCGAGCGCTCCCGCCGGGATCGTCCCGACGACGAGCAGCCAGCCGAGCTTCGCGTCGTGGTCGTCCGGGGCGATCTCGCGGTCGCGAAGCGAGCGCCCGAGGCCACGGAAGATCCGCATCCAGTCGTCGAGGAAGATGAAGAAGAGGACAAGTGCCGTGGCGACGTGGGTCGCGACGAGGAACGTGAGGAAGAACGAGTCGTTCTGGTGGATGTCCCAGCCGAGCAGGCGCGGGAGAATGACGCTGTGGCCGAGGCTGGAGATCGGGAACGGCTCGGCGATTCCCTGGACCAGCCCGAGGACGATCGCCTGGAAGTAGGAGAGCGGATCCAAGAAGCGCTCAGGCTACGCGGATCGGGACGAAGGCCCGGTCTGGAACCACGCGAAGACGAGGCAGCCGAGGCCGAGGACGAACGCAAGCAGGCCGTGCTTGACGTGGTGCTCGCTCGATCCGGCCTCGTGGCCGGGAAAGAAGCTCGGCAGCGACCCGGCCGGCTCGACCCAGTAGATCAAAGCGATCGCGATCAGGACAACCCCGGCGGCGATCGCCCACGGGATCAGCTTTCGGTTCTTCGACATGGTGCGGAACACTATTCAGGCAGTCTTAAAGCGGCTCTTATGCTCGCTCACCGCCTCGGCCTCGCGGACCTCGGCGCCGATCTGCGGCCAGATAGAGTTCGGGGCGTGACTCGACGACCGCGCTCGCTTCTCCTCGCCCTCGCGCTGCTGGCCCTCGCGGGGCTGCTCGCCGGAGCCTCTCCCGCGCTTGCCGCCGACGGCGTAGGGCTCTACGGGCGCACGAACGACAAGGTCGTCACCTACTTCGGGTTCGGGATCATCGCCTTCTTCTCGATACTCGTCACGGTGCTGTCGCTGATCCAGATTCGCGCCGAGAGCCGCAAGGAGCGGCTCCGCGACGAGCTCGACCGGCTTCACCGACCCTGATCCTCGGATGCCCAAGGTCCGCTACGAGCGCTCCGGCGCGGCCGCGGTGCTCACGATCGAGCGCCGCGAGCGCCGCAACGCGGTGGACGCCGAGACCGCGGGCCTCCTGCTCGACGGCCTCCGCGACTTCGAGGCCGACGACGACGCCCGCGTGCTCGTGCTCACGGGCGACGGCCCCGAGGCGTTCTGCGCCGGCGCCGACCTGAAGGCGCTCGCCGAGGTCGGACCCGATACTCCGCGGGATGCGATCGAGGCGGTCTCGGAACGCCCCGAGGGGCCGATGGGGTTCAGCCGTCTGACGCCGTCGAAGCCGACGATCGCCGCGATCTCCGGCTGGTGCCTGGCCGGCGGGCTCGAGCTGGCGCTGTGGTGCGACCTGCGGATAGCGACCGAGACCGCGAAGCTGGGCTACCCCGAGCGCCGCTGGGGGGTGCCGCTGATCGACGGCGGGACGCAGCGGCTGCCCCGGATCGTCGGCATCGGCCGCGGGCTCGAGCTGATCCTCACCGGGCGCATCGTCGAGGCGCACGAGGCGCTCGAGTGGGGGCTAGTCAACGAGCTCGTCGGCGAGGGCGCCCACCTCGCGCGCGCGCTCGAGCTCGCCGAGGGTCTCGCCGGCTTCCCCCAGGAGACGATGCTCTCGGACCGCCGCGCCGCGCTCGAGGGGTACGGGATGCCGCTCGACGACGCGCTCGCGCTCGAGGCCGAGCTTGGCCGTTCCTCGGTCGAGGTCGGGATTCGCGGCGCGGCGCGCTTCGCCGCCGGGGAGGGCCGCGGCGGCGAAGGCGCCGGCGCCTAGTGGTCTAGCCCTTCGGGCTCAGGTCGAGGTCGCGGGCTGCGCGCTGCCCTCGGCGCGGAACAGGATGATGCTCACGACGAGCACCCAGAGAAGCGAGAGCACGATCCCGAAGAACCCGAGCGGCGTGATGTTCAGGATCCCGATCACGATCGAGGCCCACCCGAGCCACTTCGGCATCGCGCCGTAGCGGATCGTGCAGAGGCCGGTCGCGAACAGCGTCAGGGCGAACCCGAGCGCCAGCGGGAAAAAGAGATCCTGGTCGAGGACTGAAAGCGTCTGCACCACCCCGGCGGGTACCTCGGTCGCGACTTGGCCAAGCGTGAAGTCGAGGCTGCTCGCGATCGCGCCGCCGGTTCCGAGGACGAGGATGCCGCCGAACGCCAGCATCGACAGCCGGCCGTCGCCGCCCTCGGCGCGCAGCAGTGCGCGGCGCAGGCTGCCGCCGAACCAGATCAGGAACAGCACGGCGAAGAACCCGCACAGCCCGGCGATCGTCGCCTTCGACGTGTGCGCGCTCCAGTAGGAGACGACCGACGCCGTCGAGTCGTCGTCGTTCGGCGTGTTGTTGTCGAGCACGAACACCGCGGCGATGAACGCGAAGAACAGGACACCGGTCAGGGGAGCGAAGCGCTCCCAGCGTGAGCGTGTCATGAGGACCTCCTCGGTTGGACCGTGGGCTCATTCCCACAGCGCGAAGGAAGCAAACCACGGAACTGGAGTTTCAGTCCTCCGGGAGCCGGAACGAGGTCAGCAGGCGCTTCTCGGTCTCACCCTCCACTTCGGCGACGACTTCGACGTGGCCGGCGAGTGGCGTCCCGCGCAGCTTCGTCGCCAGCAGATCGTCGACCTGGAAGATCCCGGCGGAGTTGTTCATCTTGATCTCGACCCTGACCGGGCGTGCCTCCCCGGCCGAGATCTCGACCTCGTCGATTGCCGCCGCCGACAGCGAGTGGATCCCCTGGCGCCCCGCCTCGACCGGGATCCGCGAGCGACCCTGCGCCATGTCGAGCGCGTCGGCGACGCGGACGACCCCGGCCTCAAGCGTGTACGGCTCGCCGCGTCGGCGGTGGCCGATGATCGAGTGCAGCGCCTCGGCGATGACCACGGTCCGCTCGGGCTCCTGGTAGATGCCCTCGAGCAGACGCTCGAGCTTCGGCGCCGTCATGAACAGGCTGTAGGCCTCGTGGTCGGCGCGGTGGATCGACATCCCGACATCGTGAAATAGCGCCCCCGCCGCGACGACGACCTCGGCGTCGCGGTCGCGCATACCGTGGTCGGTGACCATCGCCGGCTCGATCCCGGCCTTGACAAGCAGGCGTAGCAGCCGCAGCGCGATGTTGAGCACGATCTGGACGTGGACCCAGGAGTGATCGGACATCCCGAGCCGGACCGAGCGCGCCTGGGTCATGTACCACCAGGCGCGGACCTGGGGGTCGTCGTTGACAGCGTCGATCAGCGCCTCGAGGCGGCGGTTGCCGCGCGTCGGCGCGCGCACCCGCGCCTCCGCGACCGCCTCGGCGGGGCGCCGCGGCTCCGGGCCTTGGTTCGGGGTCGGGCTGCCGCCGTAGGCGCTCATCATCGGGAGTGTCTCAGTCGCGCCCGCCGTTTCCGCCGCCGCGCGGTCTAACGTCACCGCTCGATCGTGCCCGATGCCAGTGGGAATGGGAACGCGCCAACGGCCGTCTGTCCTCACACGGGAGTCACGATCCCCGAATGCTCGTGCATTCGCTGCCTCGAGGATCAGATCCGGCGCAACAGGCCGATCCTGCTCGAGCGGGAGCGCGGCACAAGCGTCGAGCACGTGGCGTGGTGGCGACGGCGCGGCCGCCGACACAGCGCCGCCGCGTAGGCGAGGTCAGGCGCGGCGCGGGCGGGCGACGGCTTGAGCGGGCTGCTCTCGGTTGAGCGCATCGGCGAGGTCGCGCTCGCCGCGCTCAATCGCCCCGAGAAGCGCAACGCGCTCTCGATCGAGATGCGGGTCGAGATCGGCGAGGAGTTCTCGCGCCTCGGGAGGGACGAGGGCGTCGGCTGCGTCGTGCTGACGGGAGCCGGCACCGCCTTCTGCTCGGGGATGGACGTGACGCAGTTCGGCGGCGATCTGGAACACAAGCGGCGCCTCGTCGAGACGAGCGGACTCGCGTTCGAAGCGGTCGGGACCTGTCCGCGGCCGGTCGTCGCCGCGGTCAACGGGCCGGCGGTCGCCGGCGGGTTCGCGCTTGCGCTGCTCAGCGACCTGCGACTCGCGGCGAGCGCCGCGAGCTTCGGGTTCCCCGAGCTCCCGGCCGGGATCCCGCCGAGCTACGCCTCGGCCCGTGCCGTGCTCCCAGCGGCGCTCGCACAGGACCTGTGCTTCAGCGGAAGGGTCCTCGACGCCGGCGAGGCGCTGCGGGCCGGGATCGTGCGCGAGCTCTGCGACGGCGACGTCGTAGCCGCCGCCGTTGAGCTGGCGGAACGGATCGCGGCGATGCCGCGGAGCGCGGTGCTGGCGACGAAGCGGCGCAAGCTGCTCGAGCGCGAGCACGTGTGGGGGTTCCTGTTCGAGGAGGAGCGGCGGGCGTTCGCGACCGCGCTCCTCGGCGAGGACGCGGCGGACGCGGGCTGAACGAGCTCGCAGCGCGTCAGCCGCACACGGGCCAGGCGCTCGGCCCGGTGCGCCTGTAGAGCATCGCCGCGCGCATGTCCTGCTCGGCCTCGGGGGCCGCCGCCGGGTCACCCTTGCCACCGACCGACGCCCAGGTCCCGCTGTCGAACTGGTACTTGCCGCGGTAGGTCCCGTCCGAGGACACCGCCTTCGGGTCGCCGCCCGACTCGCACGCGGCGATCGAGTCGAGCGTCGACCGCGAAACGCTGCCCGGAAGCTTCGCCGCGGGGTTCTTCGCCGCCTTCGCGGCATCGATCGCGTGCGAGGACTGCATCGTGCCCTGGTCGTAGGCGAGGCGGTGGGCGGAGACCGAGCCGCCGGGCTCGCCGTTGAACAGCGCCGTCAACGCGAGAATGGTTCCTGCGACGACGGCGATCACGGCCGCGAGCGCCGCGGCGAGAAGTCGGAGGCGACCCCACATGGCTCGCCGAGCCTAACATGAGCAAACCGTTAGACGTGTAAGTGGCGGCAAACAGACCTTGCGCTAGCGTCGTCGCCGGCGCCCCGCCGGCCGCCTGCCCCGAGCCTCCAGGCGTCCCTGGCGCGTCTCCGCCGCGCTCACCCGCGTCACTCCGCGCAACTCGCCGATCAGGACCTCCTCGACACAGCGGCGGTGCCAGTGATGGTGATCGGAGCCGCCGGCCCGGCGCACGTAGTGGACGATGACGTGCTCAGAGCCGATCTCGACGTCCCCGTGGCAGCCCGGGCAGCGGTAGAGCTTGCCGGCGATTCCGCGTATCAGCCACGCCTCGTCGCCGTCCGCGGTCAGGCCCCGCAGGCTCGTGCGCGTGTCGGGCAGGCCCTCGAACGCGCTCACGGCCGTGGGTGGTCCTCGAGTGCCGCAAGTGCAGCGCCGCGACCGTTGAGCGCGATCACCGACCCCCCAGGGTGCGTCGCGGCTCCACATAGATAGAGACCCTCGAGCGGTGTCCGCCACTCGAGCCGGCGGTCCCACATCTGATCCGGTAGTGCCTCACCCTGGAAGATGCTCCCGCCGGTGAGCCCGATCCGCGCCTCGATGTCGGGCGGGCCGAGCACCTGCATCTCCTCGACGCAGTCGCGGACATCGGGTGCATAGACCGCGATCGCATCGAGGACCAGCTCGCCGATAGCCCCCCGGCTCCCGTCCCAGTCCCCCTCCGCGAGGTCGTAGGGCGCGTACTGCGCGAACACGCTCATCACGTGGTGCCCCGGCGGCGCGACCGAGGGGTCGTATCCGGTCTGGAAGTAGAGCTCGCAGAACCCGACCGCCGGCTCCCCCCGTCTGCAGGCGTCGAAGGCATCCTGCGCGGCGTCGAGCCCGGGCGTCACGGTGACCATTGCCCGCTGCGGCTCGAAGTCGCCGGCCGCGCTGAAGCTCGGGACCCGCGAAAGCGCCGCGTTCAGCTTCACGACCGGCGAGCGGACGCGCCAGCGCGCGAGCCGGTCGCGGAATTCGTCCGGCGCGACCCCGTCGAGCATCGCCAGGGTTCGCTTCGGGTCGGCGTTCGCGAGCACGATCGGCGCGCGAATCAGCTCCCCACTCTCGAGCTCGACGCCCTCGCCGGGGAGGATCCGCGCGACGGGCACCCCGGCGGCGAGCACGGCGCCCGCCTCGCGCGCGGCGTCGGCGATCGCGAACGAGACCCGGCCCATCCCGCCGGGGACGTAGCCCCAGACGTGACCGAGCCCGAGAAGGTCGCCCTGCCCGTGCATGAGATGGACGGACGCCGTGCCCGGGTCGCGCGGCCCGGCCCAGGCGCCGATCACGCCCTGGCCGAACAGCGCGTGCTTCAGCCGCTCGTCTTCAACGTAGCGATCGAGCGTGTCGGCGATCGCCTCCTCGAAGGTGATCGAGATCAGCTCGTCGTCGCGGAGCACGGACTCGATCTCGGCCCGCGAAGGCGACGGATGCTGCCACATGTCGCCGTCGGGGCCGTCGCGGAGCAGCTTGCGGATGCGCTCGAACGTCGCCTCGTAGGCGAGCACGCCGTCGATGTCCTCGCGTGCGAACCCGTTCGCCCGCATGTGCTCGACGGTACGGCCGTCGTCGAGGAACCGGGCGAACGAGCTTCCATCCGGGAGGGGGCACCACAGATTCGGATCCGCCGGGATCACCGAGTAGCCGTGCTTCGCCAGTCCCAGCTCGCGTACGACGACGTCGTCGAGCAGCCCGACCACGTACGCGCACGGGCTGACGAGGAAGCGGTCGTCGGTGAACGGCCGCTCGAGCGTGCAGGCCCCGCCGAGCACCTCGCGGCGCTCGAGCACGAGCACCGAGCGGCCGGCCCGGGCGAGGTAGGCCGCCGCGGTGAGCCCGTTGTGGCCGCCGCCGACCACGAGCGCGTCCCAGTCGCGCGCCGCGAGCACGGCGAGCGGCTCCGGCAGCCCGACCCTCCCGATCACGTCGTTGACGGCGCTTGCAGCGATGGCGCAATTATGCGCGCGTTCCCGCCCGGCGCGGCGCGCCCGACGCTAGCTAGGTGTAGTTCCTAACCAGGTTGTTCGTGAAGCTCGACGAGTCGAGCCCCGGGCGACTTGTGGCCGAGGGAGCCATGCCTTCGGCGGAAGTTGTAGTGCAGAAGCCAGGGAGCCAGTTGCCCGCGCCGCGCCTCGGAGCTTCCATAGAGCCGTGAGTAGGCCCACTCCCTCAACATCGTCTGGATGAAGCGCTCGGCCTTGCCGTTCGTCCGCGGGCGATAGGGCCTCGTCCTTAGGTGCCGCAGCCGGAGCTCGCGGCACGCAACGGCGTGCGCGGTTGAGACGTAGGGAGAGCCGTTGTCGGTCATCACGCGCTCGACGCGGACCCCGCGCTCAGAAAACCAGGCGATCGCGCGACGCAGAAAGCCGACCGCCGTCTCGGCGCGCTCGTCTGCCAACACCTCGACAAAGGCGAGACGCGTCGCGTCGTCGACCGCGACGTGGCAGCACTCCCAGCCGTAGCCGCGGCTTGCGTGGCGATGTCCGATCACACGCTTGCCCGCGACCCCGAAGCGGCCGAGCTTTTTGACGTCGACGTGGATGAGCTCCCCCGGCCTCGAGCGCTCGTAGCGGTTGGGCGGCTCCGGCGGCTCAAGGCGCGAGCGCTTGCCGAGCCCGATCCGACGCAGCCAGCGAGAAACGGTTGATAGCGCCATCCCGAGGATCTCCGCGATCTCGGCCGCGGTCATCCGCAGCCGCCGCAGGCGCTCGATCGCCTCGATCCGGGCTCGGTCGGTCCTCGAGGGGATCCGCCTGGGCGCTGAGGAGCGGTCCGCCATCGACTCCCCGCGCCGATAGCGCGCTGCCCACTTCGCGACCGTCCTCACCGAGACGCCGGCGGCATTAGCCGCGCTGGCGTAGCTCCAGCCCTGCTCGGTCACCCGCCTTGCGAGCAGTTCGCGAGAGTTCGGACAGGTCTTGGCGTTAGCGTGGATGTTCATCCGGTGCTCCTCCTTGGTGCTGGGTTGGTTCGCACCCCCAGCCTCCAAGGAGGCCCGGATGAACAACGTGCCGAGGAACTACAGCTAGGCTGCGGAATACAGGAGGAGGTGCAGATGGACGGGTTGATGATGGATCGCCCGCTGCTGATCAAGCGGATCGCGGAGCGAGCCGAGACGGTGTTTCCCGAGCGCGAGCTCGTCGCCCGTACGCAGGACGGCATCGAACGCTCGAGCTACGGCGCGGTGGTGGAGCGCTCACGCCGGCTCGCCTCGTCGCTGGTTGAGCTCGGCGTCCGCCCCGGCGACCGCGTCGGGAGCTTCGCGTGGAACTCGATGCGCCATCTCGAGCTCTACTTCGCGGTGCCGAGCATCGGCGCGATCCTGCACACGATCAACATCCGCCTGTTCGAGGACGACCTCCGCTACATCGTCGGCCACGCCGACGACCGGATGATCTTCCTCGACTCCTCGCTCTCCGGCGCGATGCCCCGATTCGAGGGCGTGGAGACCGAGATCGTGATGCCCGACGGGCCCGGCGAGCGCGACGGCGCGCTCGCCTACGAGGAGCTGATCGCATCCGGCAATCCCTCGTTTGAGTTTCCCGAGCTCGACGAGCGTACGGCGGCGGCGATGTCGTACACGAGCGGGACCACGGGGCGCCCGAAGGGCGTCCTCTACTCGCACCGCTCGACGCTGCTGCACACGCTCAGCGCGGGACTCCCGGACTCGATCGGGCTCCGCAACGCCGACTCGATGATGCCGGTGGTCCCGATGTTCCACGTGCTCGCGTGGGGGATCCCGTACGTCGCCGCGATGGCCGGCGCGCGCCTCGTCCTCCCCGGGCCCGACCTCTCGCCCGCGGCCCTGGCCGATCTGATCGCGACCGAGGGCGTCACCAAGGCCGCCGGGGTGCCGACGATCTGGCGCGGGATCCTCGACCTCGAGCCCGAGCCCGACCTCTCGAGCCTGCGCGAGATCAAGGCCGGGGGCGCCGCCGTCCCCGAGTCTCTGATCCGCGCCTACGACGAGCGCTTCGGCGTCCCGATCGTCCAGGGCTGGGGGATGACCGAGACGAGCCCGCTCGCCGCGACTTCGCGGCTGCCCGCGGGGGTCGAGCTGACCGACGACGAGGCCTACGCTCTGCGCGCCTGCGTGGGGCGCGTGATCCCGCTGGTCGAGTTCAAGATCGACGACGATGCGGGCGGCGAGCTGCTTGTCAGCGGCCCCTGGGTCGCCTCGCGCTACTACGGCGACGGGGAAGACGCAGGCGGCAAGTTCACCGACGACGGCTGGCTGCGCACCGGCGACGTCGCCGAGCTCGAGCGCGGCAGCCACATGAAGCTCGTCGACCGGACCAAGGACCTCGTCAAGTCGGGGGGAGAGTGGATCTCGTCGGTCGAGCTAGAGAACGCGATCATGGCCCACCGCGACGTCGTCGAGGCCGCCGTGATCGCAGTCCCCGATGAGCGCTGGAGCGAGCGCCCGTGCGCCTGCGTCGTCGTGCGCGACGGAGCCGAGCTCGACGCGGACGAAGTTCGTGCCCACCTCGACGGCAGGGTCGCGAAGTGGTGGATCCCGGAGCGGGTCGAGCTCATCGACGAGGTCCCGAAGACCTCGGTCGGCAAGTTCGACAAGAAGGTGCTGCGGGCGCGATTCGCGGGCACCGAGACCGCCGCCGCGGGATCGGCCGTCGACTCCAGCGGCCGCTAGGCCGCGTCGCGGTCGAGCTTCAACATGTACTCGATCATCGTCTCGGGTTCGCCGCCGACGCGGTCGTAGACGGCCTGGGCGCGCTTGTTGTCGGGCGCGGTCAGCCAGCTCAGCGTCGGGGCGCCGTGCTCGCGGGCGACGCCGGCGCACGCGGCGATCAATGCGTCGGCATGGCCCTTGCCGCGCGCCGCGGGGTCAACGAAGAGGTCCTCGAGGACGACGATCCGCGCTCCGGCGAGGCTCGACCACTTCCAGCCGCAACCCGCGAATCCGACCACCGCGTCGTCGTCGGCGGTGGCGCAGAACAGGAACCCCTCGTCGTCGGGGGCGGCGATCAGCGCTCTGGTCATCTCTTCGAGCCCCTCCGACGCGGGATCGGCCTCGTAGAAATCGCAGTAGGCTCGAATCAGCGGCTGCAGCGCCCCGACGTCTGACTCTCTGGCCGGCCGAATCGCCATCGCGGCCGAACCCTAACCCAGCCGCTCGGCGCGGTCGCGAACCTCGGCAGGTGTGGTCTGCGTCTGCTCCTGGCGCTCAGCGAGCTTCGCCTGGAACTCCTCCTCGGTCTCGCCGCCGATCGCGTCGCGCATCCGCTCCTTGAAGCGCTCGGTGCGCCGGCCCGGCCGGAAGCGGTTCTCGGCCTGCGTCTGCTTGCGGGGGTTGCGGTCACCGTAGAAGCGCCTCGCCCACGGCGAGCCCGGCTTGCCGAGCCGAACCGCGCCGTAGAGGGCGAGCGGCGAGAGGAAGAAGCCGATCGCGCCGTGCATCAGCCGCTGTTTCGCGAAGCACAGCGCGACGACCACGAGCAGGAACACGATCGCGGCGATGCTCGTGATCACCTGCCACAGGCTGCCCGTCTCGAAGCTGATCGGGACGACGCCGAGAAAGACCAGTCCCATCCCGGCGAGCGCGATCACGGTCGCGTCGACCGAGCTGCGGCCCTCCTTCGCCCAGTAGACGTCGTCGAGGTAGACCCAGAGCGCGAACTCGTCGATTGTCAGCCCGGCGCCGATCCCGAACAACGCCGCGCAGATCTCGATGTAGGGGTGGTTGTCGAAGAGCGCGAACGCGACCGTCCCCGAGGCGAGCATCGTGCAGATCCCGAACACGAGGTGGTGGAGGTGGAGACCGCCCTCGCTGACGACGCTCCCCGGCCACCACGTGACGCGCGGGCTTCGCATCAGCCGCGTGCTGAGACGGATGAACGCGAACGAGGCGATGAACCCGCACAGGAGCAGGAACAGCGCCTGGCGATCGTTGGCGACGATCTGGTCGTGCCAGTACTTGGAGATGAATGAGGCTGTCGTGAGCACGCGCAGTCAGTAAGTATCCCGACCATGGCGCAAGGGGAGCCGGACGCCAAGGTGAGCAGCCGGGCGCGCTTGGTGACGCTCGCCGCAATGACGATCTCAGCAGGTGCGGCCGCCGGGTCAGCCGGACCCCGCTCACGCCTGAACAACGAGATGTGCGACGGCTCGCACATGCTCGACGGGAACGCCCGATAAAGGCGGACGATGTAGTGGTCGGCGTCGCCGCTCGCCGATGCCGCGAATATTCGCCTCGGGGTCGAGGCTCAGGCGCGATCCGACTCCGCCGCGTCCTCGGCGCAGGCTTCGACGGCACTCGGGCAGAGCTCGGCGCCGTCGGCGACGGCACGGAGGAGTCCGTAGAACACCTCGCGCTCGTTCGCGTCGAGGGCGCCGACCATCTCCTCCTCGATGTCCGCGATCGCGCGATCGCAGTCAGCGAGAAGGCGGACGCCCTCGGTGCTCAGCTCGAGCACGTAACGGCGGCGATCGCTCTCGTCGCGGGTCCGCACGATCAGCCCGCGATCGCAGAACTGCGCGGCCAGCGCGGCTAGGTTGCTGTAGTCGACGCTGACTGCGTCGGCGAGCGCGGCTTGCGAGGTACCCCCCATCACCTCGAGCTGCTTGAGGACGATGAACTCCTGCGCGCTGAGCCCGAGCGGGCGCACCGCGCGCCGGAAGCGGGTCATCGAGAGCTGGCCGAGCCGCGCCAGCAACGCGCCGACCGGAATCTGCGTCGCGTCCTCGGCGCCCGATGAGCGCGGTCTCGTACTCGTCGCCATCGCCCGCAGAGCGTAGCTGTCGCTGTCGTGGTGGAAGACCATGGTTTGAACCCATTATGGTACTCTATGATCCTGGTATATAACCAGTATCTACTTCGAGAGGAGACGGCAATGACCACCGAAACCACGACGCGACCGTTCGCCGGCGGCTACGCCGCCGACCCCGTCCACTCCTCGTTCGGGTTCGCGCTCACGCACATGGGCGTGTCGACGTTCCGCGGCTCGTTCTCCGACGTCCGCGCGAGCCTCGAGTCGGGCCCCGACGGGATCGCACTCCAGGGCGCGGCCAAGGTCGAGAGCGTCTCGATCGTCGATCCGCCCGAGTTCAGGGCGCACGTTCTCTCGGCCGAGTTCTTCGACGCCGAGAGCCACCCTGAGATCGCGTTCAGCTCGAGCGCCGTCGCGCTCGACGACGACGGCTCGGCCGAGATCGACGGCGAGCTGACGATCAAGGGGATCACCAAGCCTGTCCACGCGACGGGGAGCTGGGTAGCCCCGCGCGAGGCGCTGGGCGGCATGCGAGGCGCGCTCGAGCTCGAGGCGACGGTCGATCGCCGCGACTTCGGGATGAACTGGCAGCTGGAGCTGCCCGGCGGCGGCAACGCGGCCGAGTACGAGATCACGATTAGCGCGCATCTCGAGCTCCTGCAATCCCCGGAGGGTGAGGCGTAGCGCGATGCGGATCCTCGCGATCTCCGGGAGCCTGCGGCGCGGGTCGCACAACACCGCCCTGCTCCGGGCGGCGGCCGACCGACTGCCGCCCGGGGTCGAGCTCGAGCTGTTCACCGGGCTCGACGAGGTGCCCCACTACAACCAGGACCTCGACGTTCCGGGGGCGGCGCCCGAGACCGCCGAGCGGCTGCGCGCCGCGATCGCGCCGGCCGACGCGATCCTGATCAGCACCCCCGAGTACAACTCCTCGATCCCGGGTGTGCTGAAGAACGCGATCGACTGGGTTTCGCGTCCCTATCCGGACAACGCGCTTCGCGACAAGCCGGCCGCCGTGATCGGGGCGAGCACGGGGACGTTCGGTGCCGTGTGGGCCCAGGCCGAGCTCCGCAAGGTGCTGTCGACGGCCGGCGCCCGGACGCTCGACCGCGAGCTGCCCGTCGCGGCGGCGAATATGGCATTCGACGAGCGTGGGGAGCTCCGCGACCCCGAGCTGGGAGAGCGGCTGGCGGAGATCGTCCGCGAGCTCGCCGCCGAGGCCGAGGGGGTTCCGGAGCCTGAGCCGGAGCGGATCGCGGCCTAGGCGCGGCGCCCCCTAGGATCCGTCAGGTGTCCGGATCGAGCTCGACCCCGCCGGCCTCGCGGCTTCCCCGCTTCCTCCAGGGCCTTCGCTTCGCCCGCGATCCGCTCGGGGTGCTGATCGATCTCCGCAACCACTACGGCGACGTGTTCTCGGTCAATTTCCCGTTCTTCGGCCGCGTCACCTACGTCGCCGACCCAGAGCTGGTCAAGCGCGTGTTCACGGGGCGACCCGAGCTCATGCACGCCGGCGAGGCGAACGCGACCGTGCTCGAGGCGAGCCTCGGACCGTACTCGCTGCTCACCCTCGACGAGGGCGAGCACATGCGCCAGCGCAAGCTGCTGCTGCCGCCGTTCCACGGTGAGCGCGTCCGGCGCTACGGCGAGCTGATCCGCGAGATCACCGAGCGCGATTTCGAGACATGGCCGGTCGGCGAGCCGTTCGCTGTCCGCCCGCACATGACCCGTATCACGCTGTCGGTGATCCTGCGCGCGGTGTTCGGGGTCCGCGACGAAGAGCGCTCGCGGCGGGCGTTCGCTGCAATCGGCGAATTCGCGCGCCGGGCGACGACGATCACCGAGCTCCCGTTCCTGCGCTATGACTTCGGGCGCATCAGCCCGTGGCGGAAGTTCCTCGCCGCCCGCGACGGTCTCGACGACTTCGTCCATGGGGAGATCGCCGCGCGCCGTGCCGAGCCCGCTGCGGACGAGCGCGACGACGTGCTCTCGCTGCTGCTTCGCGCAACCCATGACGACGGCACGCCGATGAGCGACCGCGAGCTTCGCGACGAGCTCGTGACGATCATCGGCGCGGGCCACGAGACGACGGCGACGGCGCTGACCTGGGCGCTCGAGCGCCTCGTTCGCACGCCGCGGGCGCTCGAGCGCCTGCGCGAGTCTGTCGCCGACGGCGACGACTCCTACGTCGACGCGACGATCAAGGAGACACTGCGCGCGCGCCCGGTGGTCATGGACGTGGCGCGAAAGCTGACTGCGCCGACCCGGCTCGGCGACTACGAGCTGCCGGCGGGCGCGTTCGTGCTCCCCGCAATCGCGGCGCTCCACTACCGCGAGGACCTGTTCCCGAACCCGCGGGAGTTCAGGCCCGAGCGCTTCCTCGACGAGGACGTCGAAAGCTATGCCTGGATCCCGTTCGGCGGCGGCGTGCGGCGTTGCATCGGCGCCGCGTTCGCTGAGTACGAGATGCGCGTCGTGCTGAAGGCGATCTTCGAGCGCGCCGCGATCAGCGCCGCCGAGCCCGCCCCGGAACGGGTCAAGATCCGCAACATCACCCTCGCACCGGCGCGTGACGGCCGCATCGTCCTCGATCGCCCGCTCGCGCCGGCGCCGGCGCCGGCGGGGTCCGAGGCCGCTCAGCTCGCCGCCGCGCGCGTCTGATCCTCGAACAGCAGCGAGGCGCCGATCGCGCCGCCGAAGTCGCCGAGGCCTGCAACGTGGATGTCGGGCGGGTTCTTGTCAGCGAACAGGTTCTTCATCATTCGCCTCTCGATCCGCTTCGCGTACGGCTCGCCGAACCTGACTCCGAGCCCACCGCCGATGATCACGGCCTCGGGGTCGAGCAGGTTGCAGGCCGACGCGATCCCGGCGCCGAGCGCGACGATGGCGCGGTCGATCAGCTCCTTTGCGAGCTTGTCGTTCTTCTTCAGGGCCCGCTCCCAGATCCCGCTCGTCAGGCGCGGCTTGCCCTTGTCCTCCATGATCGTGAAGAGGTCAGTCTTGCGCCCCTCCCGGTGCTCCCTGCGCGCCTTCGCCTCCATCGCGGCCCGGCCCGCATAAGCCTCGACGCAGCCGCGCCGACCGCACGGGCAGCGCGCGCCGCCCTCCTTGATCACCATGTGACCGATCTCGCCCGCGGCCCCGCGGCCGAGCCACGGCTTGCCGTCGAGGATCAGCCCGCCGCCGACGCCGGTCCCCCAGAAGACACCGAGCAGCGTCCCGTACGGCCGCCCCGCGCCGAGCTCGAACTCCGCCGTTGTGCCGACCTGAACGTCGTTGCCGACGCGAATTTGGGTGCCGAGTGCGTCTGAGAGCGTTCTCGCGAGCGGGAACATCCCGGACCACCCGGGCAGGTTCTTCGCGCTCGATACCTCGCCGGTCGCCTCGTTCACGTCACCGGGCGAGCCAACTCCCACTCCCTGCAGCTCCTGCGGCTTCACCTCGGCGTCCGTAGCCGCCTCCTGGAGGGCCTGGATCATCTGGCCCGCGACGTCCTCGGGGCCGCCGCTCGTCGGCGTCGGGCGGCGCGCGTCGCCGATCACCCGGCCGCCGTCCTCGATGACCGCCGCCTGGATCTTCGTCCCACCGAGATCGATCCCGCCCCGCAGCGTGCTCATTCGGCCCGCGACCCTACCCGATCGCGGCGGTGCGCCAGGATATGCGCGTGATCGACCCGGGCACACGCCTCGGGGCCGTCCGCCTCAACGTCTCCGACATCGACGCGATGACCCGATTCTACGAGTCGGCGATCGGGTTGCGGACTCTCGAGCGCGACGGCGAGACCGTCCGCCTCGGCGCCCCCCGCGCCGCCGAGCCGGTCGTCGAGCTCGCCGCGCGCCCCGACGCTCCCCGGCGTCCACCGCGGACGACCGGGCTCTTCCATCTTGCGATTCTCGTCCCCGACCGCCGCGAGCTCGCGCGGTCGCTGCGCCGCGTCTCCGAGGCCGGGTGGCGGTTCAGCGGCGCGTCGGACCACCTCGTCAGCGAGGCGCTCTACCTCTCGGACCCGGAACGGAACGGGATCGAGATCTACCGCGACCGCGCGCGGGAGGAATGGGAGCGTGACGAAGACGGCGAGATCCGAATGTCGACCCTGCCGCTCGACATCGCGGCCGTGCTCGGCGAGCTCGAAGGGGACGATTCCGGCGGCCAAAACGTCGCGCAGGGAACCCGGATCGGGCATGTGCACCTCAACGTCGCCGACCTCGCGGCCTCGGAGGAGCTCTACGCAGGGAGTCTCGGCTTCGAGGTCACAGTCCGCGGCTACCCGGGGGCGCTGTTCCTCGCAGCCGGCGGATACCACCACCACATCGGGCTCAACACCTGGAACGGAGCCGGTGCACCGGCCGCGCCGCCGGGGGCGCTGGGGCTCGACCGGTTCGAGATCGTGCTGCCGGATAAGGCGCAGATCGACGCAGTCGAGCGCGCGCTTGCGGGCGCCGGCGTCCCGCTCTCGCGGACCGGCGCCGGCCTCGAGTTCGCCGACCCGTCGGCGAACCGGCTGCTCGTCCGCTAATGCGCCGCTCTCGGCTGCTCTCCCACGTCGACGCGGCTGAGGCGCTTGTGGGGGGCGCCGCTTGGGGTGCACGGAACCGGCACGTCGCGGTGCTCGGTCTCCATCGAGGTCAGGGTCCGGCGCATCTCCACGGGCTTCACCGAGCCGTTTGCGTTCTCGTAGGGATGATCGAGGAAGCGAACCAGCAGCAGGCCCCCGACGACGACCGCGGTCAAGGCTCCGATCATGAACGCCTGCACCGCGAAGCCCTCGCTGCGGCGGTCGATGAAGACCAGCACGAAGCCGATGTTGAGCGCCGCTCCGATCAGGAGGATGATCCAGACTGGGGTGGTGACCAATGGCTCGGCCTGAGTGAGGCGATCGCGCCGGGCGTTGATGCGATCGTCGTTGATGCTCAGCAGGCTCGCCATCCCAGCCTGCTGCCTGAGGTTGTCGACCGGAAGCTTCGTGAAGCTGTTGTCGAGCTTCAGCCCCCAGTGGATCGTCTCCGGGCTGATCGTCTGGTCGCGCATCGCCGGCCAGTCCTGGTCGATCACGCCGCGCGCGTAGCAGATCAGCACGCCCTGGATCGGCTGGTGGTCGGCGCGGGGGAAGAACTCAAGCGTGTGCGACATCTCAAGCGTCGCGTCGGCCTCGTTCTGGGCGCCCGAGCGGGCGTCATTGAAGGACTCGAACGCAACCAGGACGACGAACGCGAGCAGAACCGCGAACGAGGTCCCGACGACGGCGTACACGCCCGCTCCCCGCGTCGTGTCGGCGAGCAGCACATCGCGCTTGCCCAAGCGGTGGAAGCCGTAGAGGATGGCGATCGACAGCGCGACCGCGACCGCGATCGCGCCGACAAGGACGGCGATGTTCACGAGGCCCGCCTCACTGTCGTCGTAGTATCGCCGCGATGAACCCCGCCGGTGCGCTTCCGAGAGCTCGCGAGCTCGCGCCGCGCGCCGCGGAGCTCGCCGAGATCACGGAGCGCGAGCGCCGCGTTCCCGCCGAGCTCTCGGAGCAGATCGCGGCGGCGGGGCTGTACCGGATGTGCGTCCCCGAGACGCTCGGCGGGGGCGAGAACCCGCCGCGGGAGATGGTCGAGGCGCTCGAGGCGCTCGCCGCCGGCGACGCCTCGCCCGCCTGGTGCGCAGCCGTATGCGCGACCGCGGGGATGCTCGCCGCGTACCTGCCCGAGGAGACGGCGCGCGAGGTCTACGGCGATCCCGGGGGCGTCGTCGGCGGCGTGTTCGCGCCGATGGGCCGCGCGACGCAAGCGGGCGGCGGCTACACGGTCGGCGGCAGGTGGCGGTTCTCGAGCAACGTCGCGAACTGCGACTGGCTGATGGTGGGCTGCGTCGTCCTCGACGGGGACGCGCCACGGATCGTGGCGAGCGGGCGTCCCGACATGCGGCTGATGCTGTTCCCCGCCGGCGAGGCGGAGGTGATCGACACGTGGTCGGTCTCCGGGCTGCGCGGAACCGGAAGCCACGACATCGCGCTCGACGAACTCGAGGTCCCGGAGGATCGCTCGGCGTCGCTGATCACCGACGACCCGCTCGTCGACCGCCCGCTGTACGCGTTCCCGCCGTTCGGATCACTGGCGATCGCGATCGCCGCGGTAGCGCTCGGGATCGCCCGCGGCGCGCTCGACGATCTCGGCGAGCTCGCCGGCGTCAAGACCCCGACGCTGAGCACGCGCAAGCTCGCCGAGCGCGCGAACACCCAGTCCGGCGTCGCCCGCGCCGAGGCCGAGCTCCGCGCCGCACGTGCAGGCCTGCTCCAGGCGGTCGAGCGAGCATGGCAGGCAGCGCTCGCCGGCGAGCGGGATCTCGGTCGAGCTCCGCGCCGGGCTGCGAATCGCGGCGACGCACGCGATCGAGGCGGCGGCGCGCGGTCGTCGACGTCGCCTACGGACTCGGCGGGGGAAGCGCGATCTACGAGACGAGTCCGCTCCAACGCCGCTTCCGCGACGTCCACGCCGCGACCCAGCACATGCTCGTCGGGCCCTCGACGTGGGAGCTCGGCGGCCGCTCGCTGCTCGGACTCGAGTTCGACGCCTCGCAGCTCTAATCCACCAGCAGCGGCGCGGGCGTCAGCCCGCGTAGGCCGCGATCCCCTCGGCGATGCGGTCGAGGCGGCGCACGCAGTCGGACGCGTCGCCCTGCGCGAGCCAGAACACCGCCCGGTGGACCCCGGCCGCCTCGTAGAGCTCGAGCACGGCCGGGTCGGTGGTCGCGTTGCAGAGCGTCGTCGGGATCGGGCCGCGGCCGGCGTCCTCCCCGGCCTTGCGCAGGCGCTCGACCCTTGCGGCGACGCGCTCGTCGTCGCCGATCCGGTTGGGCATCCATTCGTCGCCGTACGCAAGCACGCGGTCGATCGCCCCGCTCGCGTTGCCGCCGACGATGATCGGTGGATGCGGGCGCTGGAGCGGCTTCGGCCACGACCAGATCGGGTCGAAGTCGACGTGCGGCCGTGGTAGCTCGGCCTCCTCCTCAGTCCAGATCGCCTTCATCGCCTCGACGCGCTCGCGCATGATCCCGAACCGCCGCTCGGGGTCGGTGCCGTGGTTGCGCATCTCCTCGAGGTTCCAGCCCGCGCCGACGCCGAAGAGCAGCCGCCCGCCGGAGAGCCGGTCGGCGCTCGCAGCCTGCTTCGCGAGTCACGATCGGGTCGCGCTCGATGACGAGGCAGATCGCCGGTGCCGAGCATGAGCCGCTCGGTCGCTGCGGCGGCGGCGGTGATCGCGACGAACGGGTCGAAGGTGTGCGAGTACTCGCGCGGCAGCTCGCCGCCGGCCGGGTACGGCGTCTCGCGGCTGACCGGGATGTGGGTGTGGTCGGTGAAAAGCAGCGACTCGAACGCCGCGCTCCTCGACGAGCCGCGCGAGCGTCGGCGCGTCGACGCCGTCGTCGGTGGGGAAGTAGCCGACGCCGAAGTCCATTGCCGAAGCCTATGGCCTCGGTTGCCCCGGCCCCTACGTGCCGGCTTAGGTGTCGCCGATGAAGTAGAAGGGGTTAGGGAGCTTGAACGCGCGGTCGGCGTGGCCGCCCTCGAGGTCGCTCTCCTGGTCGCCGACGTTGGCGACGATCCGGTAGCCGGCGGCCTCGATCTGGGCACGCGCGGCCGTCTTGAACGCGAGCGTCTTGTCCGAGAGCGGCTTCATCTCCAGCCCCTGCCAGCCGTGGTAGCCGGCGGCGGTGAGGTTGTTGACCGTCGCCGTCTGGATCAGAGAGATGTCGGACGGCCTACCGGTGATGAAGAACACCCCGACGCCCTTGCTCCGCGCGAGGTTGAAGAGGTCGAGCGTCGGCTGGATCACCGGGTCGTTGCCCGAGGTGGCGCCGATCGCGAGCGCCGCGGTCGTCCCGGTGAAGTTCGTCGCCGCGATGTTCGAGTAGTTGGACAGCGAGGTCTCATCGATGTCGAGCACGAGCGCAAGCTTCGGCTCCCGGCACTTCTTCGCCGACACCGCGTGGTGCTTGTGGCACTTCTTCTTCGCCTTCTTGCGCAGCTTCTTGACGCGCTTCGTCAGGTACTCCCGCGCCTGTGCGTCGACCGTCTTCAGGTCTTGCTGGTAGGCGCCGGAGTCGTGGTACGCCTTCAGCGCCGAGGAGTAGTCGCCGGCGCCGGTCGTACCCGTCGCGCCGACCAGCGGCAGCCCGAGCCCGGTCGGCCGCTCGCCGTAGATCGGCGTGCCGTCGCTGGAGGTCAGGAACAGGCTCGCTCGCGCCGAGCGCCGCGCTCGCCACCCAGGCGACCGCGAGCCCGGCGACGAACACGGCCGCGTAGCGAAACAGCGCCGGGGCGCCGGCTCACCGCAGCGGCCCCTTGCTTGAAGCGCCTTGCGGATCGTGTCGGGCTGCCTGAACAGCTGGTCGTAGCTCGGCTTGTACTCCGGCATCCCGCTCGCCTCGAGCAGGCCCGAGCTCTTCAGCCGCTCGAGGTCGTGCGGCTGGGGGCGCGCCGCCTGCTGGTCGAGCGGGAGCTGGGGGGCGCACGGCTGCGCGGCGATCGCCGTCGGATCCGGAAGCGACGGCAGCTTGTAGCGCGGCTTGCGGAAGTTGAGGCTCTTGCCGATGTTCGAGGCCCTCTTGTGGCGGAGGTTGAGGTAGCCGATCTGGAATCGGTACGAAATGAGCTTCAGGATCGACTCGTGAGTCACCCGCATGTGGCTGACCCCGCCCTTGCGGCTGAACGGCGACACGCACACGCCCGGGATCCGGAAGCCGGTGAAGCCCCAGTCCTGGCTCAGGTCGCTGCTGGCGCGGTCGTCGGGGACGTGTCGCGGCTTGACGTGGTCGAAGAAGCCGCCCCATTCGTCGTAATCGATGAACAGCGCTCCGCGGCGGTACTGCGGCGACTCCATGAAGGCATGCACGACGTCGGACATGAACGCCTGGCCGACGCGGACGTCGCCGTGGGGATGCTCGTCGCCGGAGATTCCCTGGTCCTCGCCGACGAAGGCCGGGTCGACAAACGAGATGTTGGGGAGGTTCCCGGACGCGGCGTCGTCGTAGAACTGCGACACCGGGTGACCCCAGGCGACGCCGCGGGTCCCGTAGAGCGCGGCGAACGGGATGTCGGAGTAGTAGTAGCGGGCGCTGACCCCGTGCGCGATCGCGCGGTCGAAGATCGTCTCCCACGTGTACCCCTGGGTGAAGTTCGACGGCAGCTTGTTGCCCATCGTGCCGCCGTCCTGCGCGCCCCACTGGTAGTGGCGGTTGGGGTAGGTCGAGTCCATGATCGAGCAAAACCAGCGGTCATAGAGCGTGAACGCGCGCGCCGCGTGGGGGATGAACGGGAGGTCGTCCTCGAGGAAGTAGCCGGCCGCGTACGAATCGCTTCCCGTGCCGGCCGCGTTCCCCTTCACGAAGTTGTCCATCTTGCCGCCGTCGTACTGGAATCGTCCGCCGTTCCACGAATGGTCGGGATCGCGGAACGCGCACCCCTGGAAGTCCATTCCCTGGTCGAGGTGATGCGTCGGGACCTTCGTACCGCTCGGGTCGCGGTAGGAGAGCCCGGCGTTCTTGCCGTCGGCCTTCGGGAACCACCCGAAGTAGTGGTCGAAGGAGCGGTTCTCCATCATCAGCACGACGACTGTGTCGATCGGAAGGTTGCGCGGCGGCGGCAGCCGGTGGTGGTGATGCTTCTTCGCCGCCTCGGCGACGAGGGTGTCGGCCGGCAGCAGGCCCGCGAGAGCGGCGCTGCCGGCGATCGCCGCGGTACGGCCGAGGAAGTCGCGGCGGCGCAGGTACTCGTCCGGGTTCTCTGCCTCGAGGCGCTCGGCGTCCTCGGGGTCGGCAAGCTCGCCCTTCGCGAGCTTCGAGGAATGGTCCTCGGGCCTGCCGATCACCGCACCCGCTCCACTGCGGCGGGCTTATATCACCCGGCGCCGGGGTCGGGGACGAGTTCGTGTGAACGCTCGGCTGCCGGTGCCGGCTCAGGCCGGAGCGGCCGTCCGCGAGCGGACGGCGATGCGGCGCTTCGGGGTCCAGCGATCGGGCCAGATCACGTACAGGCCCATCGGAATCGCGTAAAGGAGGTACCCGATCACCTCGCCGACCGTGGGCTCGGGCTGGAGCCCGAGCATCCCGGTCAGCAGCGAGCCGGTGATCGTCCCGGGGACGACGAGCCAGCTGAGGCTGACCGCCTGCGCTTGGAGGTCGTTGAACCAGCCGGCCTCGTGCGCGGTGTGAATCGCGGTCGCGAACAGGCCCGCGGCGACGAGCACGAGCACGAGGCCGGTGGCGCGGAAGAACCTCGACAGGTTGATGCGAACCCCGCCGCGGTAGATCAGGACGCCGAGCGCGATTGCGCCGGCGAGGCCGATCACGGCGCCGAACCCTGCCGCGAGCGAGTCGGTCGTGTCCTGGAACGCCGCGAGCATGAACACCGCGGTCTCGAAGCCCTCCCGCAGCACGGCGAGGAAGGCCATCGCGACGAGCGCGATCGTCGAGCCGGCCGCGAGCGCCTCGGCGGCGCTGCCCTCGAGCGTCGTCTTCAGCCCGCGCGAGTTGCGCCGCATCCAGACGATCATGTAGGTGATCATCGAGACCGCGATCAGCCCGACGACCGTCTCGAGCCCCTCCTGCTGTCGCTGTGGCAGCTCGTTGCCGACGACGCGCAGCGCGACCGCGACCGCGGAGCAGAGCACGACCGCGATCGCGACCCCGATCCACATCCAACGCAGCGCGTCGTTGCGCTTCTCGCGGACGAGGAAGGCGGCGACGATGCCGACGATCAGCGACGCCTCGAGGCCTTCGCGGAGGGCGATGACGAGCGTCGGGATCATCGGTGGCTTGGTTCCTGTCGGTTTCCGGTGCTTGTCGGCGGGTGAAGAGCCAGATGAAGATGACTTAGGGCACCCTAATTAGGCGGGCCGAAAACCTACCACAAGGCTCGGGATACATGCGTGGGATCTGCCGGGGCCGCACCGGCCCCAACTCAGGAAGCGTTCGCAGGCGCCGCGCGGATCAGTCGGCGGAGCGCGAGCGCTCGAGGTCGCGAAGCCGCGAGCGCAACCGGCGGCGCCTCGCCCGCAGCTCGCGCTCGAGCCTTGTCAGCTCCTCGCGGCGGCGGCGCACGAGCTCGAGCTGGCGCTCGACGTAGCCAAGCGCCTCCTCGAGCACCTCGCGGCGGCGGACCGGGTCGTCGATCCCGCCGTCCCACTCCCGCCGCAGCGATGCCCTTGCGTCCTCGACCACGGCGAGCTCGCGCAGCTCCTCGAGCGGGATCCCGAGCGCCTCCTTCAGACGCAGCACGTCGCGCAGCCGATCGACGTCGGCCTGCTCGTAGGCGCGATGCGACCCGGGCGGGCGCCCGGCCACCGAGGGCAGCAGCCCGATCTCCTCGTAGTAGCGGATCGTGCGCGGCGTCGTCCCGGTGAGCTCCGCGACCTCCCCGATCCGCAGTCTGCCGCCGTTTTGATTCATCGCGCTCCCTCGCCGGCGAGCACGTCGGCCGCCGGCCCCTCGGCGCGCGCCTCCGCGGCGCCCTCGTGGGACGGGCGCATCAGCGACACGCCGGCGCCGATGAACGAGGTCGCAGCGAGTACCCAGAACGCGGTGTGCATGTTGTGAATGAACGGTTCGAGCTGCGCGGTCGTGAGGCTGCCGGCGAGCCCCGAGAAGACCTTGAACAGGACCTCGCGCGGGATCGCGGCGGTGACGATCGCGAGCACGAAGGCGATCGACAGCACGGCGCCCACGTTCTGGAGCATCATCCGCGCCCCGGCGGCGACTCCGCGGCGGTGCGCGGGGACCGTCCCCATCATCGCGGCGGTGTTCGGCGAGTTGAACATCCCCGATCCGATCCCGACGAGCAGCAGCCACGCGGTCGTCGCCCAATAGGGGCTGCCGACGCCGAGCGTCGTCATCAGCGCGAGCGCAATCCCGCTCACGAGCATCCCCAGCGCGGCGAGCATGCGCGAGCCGTGCTTGTCCGCCCACGCGCCAGCGAGCGGCGAGGCGATCAGCATCCCGATTGCCATCGGCGTCAGCTTGATCCCGGCGACGATCGGGTCGTCGCCGTCGACGCCCTGGAAGTAGAAGACGAACAGAAACAGCAGCGCGAACCGCGACAGCCCGTTGATGAACGCGGCCCCGGTTGCGGCGGCGAACATCCTGTTGCGGAAGATCGTCAAGTCGAGCATCGGCGCCCGCCCGACGCGCTCGATGAGCACGAACGTCGGCAGCAGGATCACCGCGAGCACGAGCGAGAAGTAGACGAGTGGGTCGTTCCAGCCGTCGATCCCGCCGCGCGAGACGCCGAACACGAGCCCCGTCAGCCCGGCGACGAAGACGCCGGTGCCGACGAGGTCGAGGCCCCGCGTGGTGTCCTGGCGCGCGAGCTCGTGGAGGACGAGCGCGCCCCAAAGCCCGCCGGCGAGCCCGAGCGGCACGTTGAACCAGAACACCCACTGCCATGAGATCGAGACGAGAACGCCGCCGAGCACGGGGCCGAAAACGAGCCCGACCGCGGCGACCATCGTGTTCGTCCCCATCGCTAGCCCGAGCTGCTGCTTCGGGAAAGCGTCCGTGACGAGCGCCGCCGCGTTCGCGAACAGGAACGCGCCGCCGATTCCCTGCAGGATTCGCCACAGGATGAGCTCGGTCCCGTTGGCCGAAAACCCAGCGCCGAGCGAGGCGAGCGAGAAGACGACGAAGCCGCCGACGTAGGCGTGCTTGCGGCCGAACAGATCGGACAGCCGGCCCGCCGTGAGCACGAGCACGGTGGAGGAGATCATGTAGGCGAGGATCACCCAGACGAGCTGGAGCAGCGTCGTCCCGAGCTCGCGCTCGAGGTCCGGCAGGGCGATGATCAGCGTCCCCGAGTTGATCGTCGCCAGCAGCATCCCGAGGCTGGTGCACGACAGCGCCCACCACTTGTAGCGGTGGTGCTCGGCCGAGACGCCCGGGCGTCTGAAGTTGACGTTCACGTAAACAAGAGTTTACACACGCCGCCGTGCGGTTCGAAGAGAATCGCCCTCCGAATGGGGTCTCGCGCCGGATCACGTGGGAGGACGGGCCTTCACGCCGCGCCAGCGGCATCGCTCGCGCTGCTCGCCGCGCTCGCATTCGCTTCCGGCGCGCAGGCGCGCGACGCCTATGTGACCTCGTTCGACGGCACGAAGATCTTCACCCACTTCTACCCCGGCCAGGGCGTAGGCGAGGGCCAGCGCGCGCCGACGATCCTCGTCGGCCCCGGCTGGAGCAGCCCCGGCGACACCTCGGGCGGGGGCGCGAGCGGGCCCGAGGCCGCGTTCGGGCTGACCGGGATCGACACGTTCATCTCGCACGGCTACAACGTCCTCACCTGGGACCCGCGCGGCTTTGGGCAGTCGGGCGGCACGGTCGAGATCGACGACCCCAAATACGAGGGCCGCGACGTCTCGGCGCTTATCGACTACGTAGCGAAGCAGCCCGAGGCCCAGCTCGACCAGACCTGCAAGCGCAAGCACCGCCACCACGGGCACCACCGTCGTCGCAGGGTCTGCCGCCGGAGCCCGAACGACCCCCGGGTCGGGATGGCCGGCGGCAGCTATGGCGGCGGGATCCAGCTCGTCTCGGCCGCGACCGACCACCGCATCGACGCGATCGCGCCGACGATCGCCTGGCACTCGCTGATCTCGAGCCTGTTCCCCGACAACTCGATCAAGCTCGGTTGGGGATCGCTGCTGATCGGCCTCGGGATCGAGGGTGCGACCGTCCCGGGCGGCCTCAGCGATCCTGCGAACGCCCCCGCTCGCCAGGACCAGCACTTCTACGACACGCTCACCCGGGGCACGACGACCGGGAGCGTCAACCAGGACGACCTCGACTGGTTCTCGTCGAAGGGGCCGGGGAACCTCACGAAGCGAATCAAGGTCCCGACGCTGCTGATCCAGGGCACCGTCGACACGCTTTTCCCGCTCGACGAGGCGGTTGCCAACTATGACGTGATCAGCCGCAACAAGGCGAAGGTCGTCCGCAACGGTCTCGTCAAGCGCCATCACGGGCACGCGGTCAAACGCCGCGTGCCGACGAAGATGATCTGGTTCTGCGGCGGCCACGGAGCCTGCTTCACCGGCAACGGCCCCGCCGGCTACACGGACGAGCGCCAGCTCGCGTGGTTCGACCGCCACCTGCGCGGCCAGAAGGTCGACACCGGGCCGAAGTTCGCCTGGATCGCCGACGACGGCCAACTGCGCACCGGCGGGCAGTTCCCGCTCCCGCGGACCGGGACGCTTCGCGGCAGCGGCTCGGGGACGCTGCCGATCACGCCCGGTCAGGGCAGCGGCGGGCTGATCTTCGCGACCGAGGCGGCGAACGCGCTCAACGTCGACATCCCCGGGCCGTCCAGCGACGCGAACGCGCTCGGCGCCCCGCGGATCGACCTCACCTACAGGGGGACGGGCGCGCCGGAGAGGACCTTCGTCTATGCACAGATCGTCAACCCGCGCACGGGCGAAGTGCTGGGGAACATCTCGACGCCGATTCCGATCACGCTCGACGGCCAGCAGCACTCGATTTCGCACGAGCTCGAGATGGTCGCGGGCCGCGCCCCGGCCGGCGGCGGCTACAAGCTCCAGCTCACCCCGTCGTCATCGCTGTGGGATATCCAGCGCTCGGCCGGCGCCGTCGACTTCTCGAGCGTTCACGTCTCCGTTCCCCTGGCCGGCTAGCTACGGCCTCGGGCCGCGAGACTTCGGGCCGGCGGGGAGCTCGTGGCGGATCAGCTCGTGGGCGCGCTCGGCCCAGTCGCAGAGCAGCGGCCGGGTGTCGCGCGGGTCGATGATCTCCTCGACCGAAAACCGCTCCGCGGTTCGGAACGGTGACGTGACGGCGTCGAGCCGCGCGGCGATCTCGGCCCGCAGCGCCTCCGGGTCCTCGGCCGCCTCAAGCTCGCGCCGGTAGGCGGCCTCGACGCCGCCCGCGAGCGGCAGCGAGCCCCAGTCGCCCGACGGCCACGCGTAGCGGAGGTTCAGCCGCGAGCCGTCGCCGTGGCCCGCGCCGGCGACCCCGTAGACCCTGCGCACGAGCACCGACACCCACGGCACGCTCGCCTGCGCGACCGCATACAGCGCCCGGGCTCCGCGTCGGATAGTCCCGGAGCGCTCCGCCTCGGTCCCGATCACGAACCCCGGCTGGTCGACGAAGTTCGCGACCGGGACGTGGAACTGGTCGCACATGTCGGTGAACCGCGCGAGCTTCTCCGAGGCGTCGGCGGTGAGCCCGCCGCCGTAGTGGGTCGGGTCCGAGGCGAGGATTCCCACCGGTCGGCCGCTCAGACGCGCGAGGGCGGTGATCAGCGAGCCGCCGAACCGCTGCCCGATCTCGAACACGGAGCCGCGGTCGAGCACCGCTTCGAGGATCCGCCGCATGTCGTACGTCTTGCGCGGATCGCGCGGGATGATCCCGATCAGCTCGTCCTCGCGGCGGTCGGCCGGGTCGGTGGGCGCGGCGATCGGCGGCGCCTCCCAGACGTTGTCGGGGAGGTAGGAGAGGAAGCGGCGCATCTGCGCCAGCGCATCCTCCTCGTCGACGGCCTCGTTGTCGACCGCCCCGGCGCGGGTCTGCAGCCGCGAGCTTCCGAGCTCCTCCTTGTCGGGCTCCTCACCCATCGCCGCGGCGACGAGCGGGGGCCCGGCGACGAACAGCTGCGCCGTGCCACGGACGATGACCGAGAAGTGCGAGGTGACGACGCGCGCGGCGCCGAGGCCGGCGACAGGTCCGAGCGAGGCGGCGATCACGGGGACGATCGCGTGGTTTCGTGCCACGAGGTCGAACCCCGGCAGCGGCGGCACGTATGTGAAGCCCATCTGCTCGAGCGTCTTCACGCTCCCGCCGCCGCCGGTTCCGTCGACGAGCCGGAACAGCGGCAGCCGCAGGTCGTGGGCCATCCGCTCGGCGTAGACCATCTTCTCCCAGATCGCCGCGTCGGCGGCACCGCCGCGGACCGTGAAGTCGTCGGCCTCGACAACCGCCCGCCGCCCCTCGACCCGTCCGCGGCCGATGACGACGTTGGCCGGCAGGAACTCCGTCAGCTCGCCGTCGTCGTCGTAGGTGCCCCTGCCGGCGAGCGCCCCCGTCTCGTGGAAGCTGCCGGAGTCGAACAGCAGCTCGATCCGCTCGCGGACCGTCTTACGTCCGGCGTCGCGCTGGCGCGCGACGCGCTCGGGGCCGCCCATCTCGCGTGCGAGCTCCTCTCGGCGGCGGAGCTCGGCGAGCTCGGGCTCCCAGGTCCCCGGCTCGCGATCGCGCTCTTCCTTGGCGGCCACGGCGAAACCGTAGACGCCCGGCGCGCCGAGGGGCGTCAGCTCAGCGCAGAGCCGACGGGAGCTTGTAGCGGTTGAGGTACCGGAGCGCGCTCGTGTACCAGCCGGCGCTCCTCAGCGGTAGGAGTGCTTGAGGAACGGGACGACGGTCTTAAGGAACCGGTTCGTCTTCGGCGGCGCGGTCAGCGGGTCGAGGTGGCTCATCGTCGACGACGCGTCGACGAGGTCGGCGTGCTTTCTCTTCACCCTCGAGCGCTTGACGAACTCCCGCGCGCCCTGCAGCACGTGCCCGTCGGTGAGCGAGGTCTGAAGCGCGTACAGGGGAGTGTTGACCTTGCTCGTGTGCCACGTGCGCAGCCCGAGGAAGCTCTCGACGTCGTTTCGCTTCAACTGGTCGGCGCCGTTGACGTCGATCGTCAGGCGCTTCGGGAAGTACCACTCGACGGCGTTCGAGGGCTCCTGGCCGAAGGTGTCGGCGACGCGCGCGATCGTCGACGCCTCCCCGTCGACCCAATCGCGCGGGCTGCCCGAGTCGGCGAGCTGCCCGGCGCGAACGTGGAGGTCCGGAGTAAGCGCGGACGTCGTCTCGTCGAGCGCGTAGCCAAGCAGGGCGCGGTTCGTGACCGGGAACGGCGGGTTGAGGCTCGACGGCAGGAGCGGGAAGGACTGCAGCGTCGTCGCCGAGTCCGTTGGGGCAAGCTTCGCGAACATCCCGCCCGTCTCGGCAAACACACCCGCCGCCCAGGGGAGGTTGAGCCCGAGCACGTCGAGGAACGGAGATGAGCTGCTCAGGTCCTGGACCGCCTGCTGCGCCTGCTGGAGGTTGTAGGCGTCGAACGAGCCGAGCAGGCCGCCATCGATCAAGACGACGCCGTCGAGGCCCTTGTAGCCGGGCTTTCCGTTGAAGTCCCAGGTCGCATACGCGAGTGCCGAGGAGGCGCCCAGCGAGTGCCCGCCGAGGATCACCTTCCGCCCGTGCTTCGACGCAGCCCGGACGACCTTGTGGACGTCGTTCAGCTCGACCTTGAGGCCCCACTCGCGCGCGAACGGGACCGTGCTCTCGTCGAGCGGCTGGAAGTGCGGTTGGACCGAGGGGTTGGCGACCCACCCGAGGTAGTAGTCGAAGGCGTTCGGGAGCGAGGCGTTGCCATCAGCGAGCTTCTGGAACTCGCTAGTGTCCTCGAACGCCTGCTCGCGGCGGTCGACCGACCACACCTGAAGGTTCGGAACCTTCTTCACGAGCCGCTCGGCGTCGAGGGTGAAGTCGCCGGCGCCGCCGGAGGTCCCCGGGATCAGCACGAGCACGCGCTTCGCCTTGCGCGATCCGACCTTGTCGACGAAGACGCGGTTGTACTGCGCGGGCCCGGGGCCCGTGGCCCCCTCGACGCTCGTCGCCCTCACCTGTGCAGACGCGGGCGCCGCGGCCACGGAAAGGATCGCGGCTCCCAGCCCCACACCGAACACTCCCCTGACCGTGATGCGCATCCCCCGCATGTCGAAGGGGCGAGGCTAGCAACCAGTAGCCTCGATTCGCGCCAGTGCCCTTCCACGCCGAGATCATGAGCGGGTTTCGCGACCGCGCCAACGTCTACAACCTCGACGAGGCTCGGCTGCGGCGCACGATCGTCGAGCCGTGGCTCCGCGGCGCCGCATTCGAGCTCGCCGACAAGGAGTGGGACCCGCGCGAGTGCGCAATCGAGATCCTCGAGGGGCCCGAGCTGGCGCCGCCCGACCTCGCCCACGGTCAGGGCTGGCACAACGCGAGACGCTCGGGCCGCAACGTCACCCAGGCGCTCGTCGGGACGGAGGCGCTGTCGCGCCCCGACGCGGTCGCGATCGTCGCCGGGAGCGAGGAGGCTCGCGGTGCGATCGCGTCGCTGCTTGAGTCGCTCGGGCTCGAGGCGGCCGCTTGGGGCGCGATGCGCGCCAGGATCCTCGCCGGCGGTAATGCCGGCCTCGAGCGCGCGGCCGCGATCCTGGTCGCCGAGCAGACCCCGGATTCCGGGTGGATGCTCGACGCGGGACTCGCGCTCGGCGCGCTCGGACGCCGCGCGATAGTCGCCCGGATCGGCGAGGCGCGAGCGCCCGAGGCGCTCGACGACTTTCCCGTGCTCCGCCTCGACCCGGCCGATCCGGCCACCGCGCAGGCGCTCGCCGAGCGCCTGCGACTCGCCGTCGCCCCGTAACGCGAGACGCCCCGGGCCCGGGGCGTCTCGATACGTCGGTGTCGCGGTGCGCTACGCGCTCGCACCGACGGTCGCCCCGAACGCGACCGGCGCGCCGTGCGGCACCGCGATCACGGGAGCGGTCGTGGTCTCGAGCGCGTGCTCGGCCTTTGCGCTCAGCTCCAGCCGCCCGTCGGGCGTGCCCTCGCGCGAGCCGAGAACGAGCAGGTCGACGCGCTCCTGGTCCGCGCCGACGACGTCGGCACCGAGCGCCCCAGCGAGCGAGAGCGCGGTCTGGCGCGCGGCGTCATCGCCCTCGTCGAGGATGCCGACCCGACCCACGCTGACCGACGAGCGCGAGCGCAGATCGGCGGGCGCGATCGCGACGGCGGCCGAGCCGCCGCTCAGCAGCCGCTCCGCGGTGCGCTGCGGGATCACGGCCCCGGCGGCGGTGCGGTAGTCGGAGCCGAACACGAGGACGTCGGCGTGCTCGTGTTCGGCGAGCTCCATCAGGCCCTCGGCCGTCGAGGCGTGGATCACGACGTGGCGCGGCGCGTCGGGAGCGCCGATCGACCCGGCGCCGTGCTCCAGCAGCTCCTCGGCCTGCTTCTCCTCGAGCGCCTCGCGCCGGCGCTCGCTCTGCTCGGCGTGGCGGACGTAGGCGAGCGACAGGTCGCCGCCCGATACCGCAAGCAGGCGCCCGAGCGCGAGCGCGTCGCGGTCGTTGTCGGTGTCGTCGTAGGAAACGATGATCTTCGCCATCTCGTGCCTTCCCTTGTCCGGTTTCTCGATGCTTCTACGCTGCGATCATCGCTCCCACCGTCGATCAGCACAAGTACTATCTACGATGCGTTGCATTAGCGTTCCTGATTGGCACCGGATGATCTGAGGTCGCGATTCGATGCTCAACGCGCAGCGTCTTAACGTGCTCCGCGAGGTGGCGGCGCGCGGCTCGTTCTCGGGCGCCGCCGAGGCGCTCTCGTACACGCAGTCGGCCGTCTCGCAGTCGGTTGCGACGCTCGAGGCGGAGCTCGGCGTCGCGCTGATCGAGCGCGACCGGCGCGGGGTGCGGCCAACCGCCGCCGGCGCAGCCCTGGTCGACCACGCGGAGGGGATCCTGGCGCGCATCGAGGCCGCCGAGAGCGAGGTCGCCGCGATCGCCGGCGTGCGCGGCGGGCGCCTGCGCATGGCGTCGTTCCCGACCGCGGGCGCGACCCTCATGCCGGTCGCGATCGCGACGTTTCGCGCCGCGCATCCGGGCGTCGCCGTCAGCCTCGCGGAAGGGGAGCCCGGCGAGATCGTCCCGCGGCTGCGCGGGGGCGAGCTCGACCTCGCGCTGACGTACGAGTTCCCGGACGTGGGCGAGCGACTCGGCGCGGGCCTGCGGCGCTTCGATCTCCTCGACGAGGAGATCCGCGTCGCGCTGCCGCTCAGCCACCCGCTCGCCGCCGCCGACGGCGTGCGGCTCGCCGATCTCGCCGGGGAGTCGTGGATCCAGACCTCGGCCCCGGCGCCGTTCGCGCGCCACGTCGTCCGCGCGTGCAACGCCGCGGGCTTCGAGCCCGACGTCAGCTTCGAGAGCGACGACTTTCAGACCGTGCAGGGGCTCGTCGCGGCCGGCGTCGGGGTCGCACTGATCCCACGGCTGGCGCTGATCGGCGTGCGCGAGGACGTCACGATCCGGCCGCTGAGCCCGGCCGGCCCGCGTCGCAAGGTGCTCGCGGTGAGCCGGCGAGCCGCGGTGACGCCCGCCGTCGCGACGATGGTCGACGTGCTTCGCAGCGCGGCGCCGCGCTTCGCCGAGCAGTCGCCGTAGGGCCGCGAAGAATCTCCCAGCCCGGGCCCGTCGCGGTCCCGATCCCGCCCGCCGGGCGGCCTAGAGGAGGTCGGCGTCCCGGCAGCTCGCCTTGATCGCCTGCGATCCGGGGTCGGTGCGAGTCGCGCGCGCGGCGCAAATGCGCTTCGCCCGCGCTCCGCAGGCCTCCACCGGCGTCGCCCCCATAACGCCGGGGACGATCGCGCGGATGCAGCCGGGGGAGGGCTCCGGCCTCGAGTTGCCGACCGTGGCCAGCACCAAGGCAAGGACCGCGACGAGGCTGAGTGCGACCACGGCGATAGCGACGCCGCGCTCGCGCCGGGTCAGACGACGCAGCGGCGTATTGACGCGGTGCCAGTGTCCCTCCAGCGGCATGGCGCGGCCAGGTTAGCGGTTCGCGCCGCTAGCCAGGGTCGCTCGAGAGGCGCCCGGCCGTGGCCGGCGCGTAACCCAGGCGTGGATTCGACACTGTGGCGAAGTCCCCCCGCCGATCTTTGGACGCGTGTATGTAGTCACCGCCTCGTCGCTCCGACACGCTTGCGCCACTGCCAGTCGGCAGGTCGGTTCTAATCGTGCTCTCGTCGAGCGGAAAGGAAGGCACTGGACTATGGATTTGCACTGGCTGAGTCCGGGCGACAACTCTTGGCAGCTCACCGCCGCGACTCTGGTCGGCCTGATGAGCGTGCCTGGACTTGTCGTCCTCTATGGCGGCGTGATGCAGAAGCGCTGGTCGGTGAACTCGATGATGATGGCGTTCATCGCGTTCGCGCTCGTGTTGATCGTCTGGGTGCTGTTCGCGTACAAGCTTGGCTTCGGAGAACCGATTCACATCTTCGGAGCGAAGAGCGGCTTCTTCGCCAATCTGTGGGGCCGGCCCGGCTCGATCCTCAGCAGCGCCGCGCTGCGCGGACAGGGGGACATCCCGAACGTCGGGAAGGTGGTCTTCCCGCAGTCGACCCTCGCGTACTTCCAGTTCGTGTTCGCGGCGATCACGCCGATCCTGATGCTCGGCTCGGTCCTCGGCCGGATCAACTTCAAGGCCTGGATCCCGTTCGTGTTGCTCTGGTCGAGCTTCGTGTACACGATCAACGCCTTCCTGATCTGGGGTGGCGGCTTCTTCGCGATTCATGGCGCCCTTGACTTCTCCGGCGGCTACGTGATCCATCTCGCGGCCGGTGTCTCGGGCTTCGTCGCGGCGGCGGTGGTCGGACCACGCCTCCAACGCGATCGCGAAGTCGACGCGCCGAACAACCTGGCGATGGTCGCGGTCGGAGCCGGCCTGCTGTGGCTGGGCTGGAACGGCTTCAACGGGGGAGACCCCTACCTCGTCAACGACATCGCCTCGGCGGCGGTGCTGAACACGAACCTGTGCACCGCCGTTGCGTTCCTGACCTGGGTCGCCTGCGACTACCTCACCGGTCACAAGCCGAGCCTGATCTCGAGCGTCAACGGCATGATCACCGGACTCGTCGCGATCACGCCCTCCGCCGGTTTCGTCAACGGTTGGGGTGCGATCGCGATCGGCGTGATCGCCGGTGCCGTTGTCTATTTCGCGCTCAACTACCTGAGCCGCGTATCTCCATTCCGGAACGTCGACGACACGCTGGGCGTGGTCTACACGCACGGATTCGCCGGCCTCACAGGCGGCTTGCTCGTCGGCGTCTTCGCCAACGAGGCCATGGGCTCGGCCCCCGGCCTGATCTCGGGCGACGGCGGCCACCTGCTCGGGTGGCAGGCGCTGACCGCGCTGTGGGTGATCGTCTTCTCCGCCGTGTTCACCTTCATCATCCTGCGGCTGATCAAGCTGGTCGTGCCGTTGCGCATGGATGAGAAGGAGATGGAGGAGGGCGACCTCGCCGTTCACGGCCACGAGGTCTATCCCTCGGACGTGCCGTCGCTGGCCTTCCCCTCCGGGGTCGCCGGCGCGGCGCCTGGGGCGAGCAGCGGTTAGAGCGCCCCGGCTCTCAGTGCGACGAGTGCCGACCGCCCCCGCCGCATCGCGGGGGCGGTCGCGCGCTGGGGTCCCCCTGCGCGGCGCCCTTCAGGCGTCGACTCCCTCGAAGCGCCGCGCGACATCCGCGGGCGGCGCGTGCCGCGTGCCGCAGCGCCGGCTACGACTGAGTCATCGCCCCCGTCAGTCGACGAGCACGAGCGCGACGGTCGCGAGGCTGAGCACGATCCCGAACGCCGCCAGCCCGAGCAGTGCGGAACGTCCGCGGTCCGTGCCCCCGGAGTCGAGCTCGCGCTCGAACTCAGCGCTCCGCCAGCTCCCGTAGGCGATCAACGCCGCGCCGTAGAGCGCGAACCCGACGCCGGCGGTCGCGTACGGCCATCTCGCGCCGCTGTTGCCGAGGTCCGGGATCACGCGCCCGACCGCGAGCGCGACCGCGAGCGCCGTCATCCCGGTCCGCCACCATGCGAGCTCCGTGCGCTCGCTCGCGAGCTGCGTGCGCCGCGGGGCGCCCTGCAGCTCCTCGTCGCTCGAGCCCTGCTCTTGATCGGACGCGGACTTTGCCTCGCTCACACCACCGATGTTATGACCCGGCGCCGGCGGTCGCCGCCGTCACAGTCGCGACGCCGTCGGCGAACCCCCGCGTCGTGAAGCACAGTGGCTCGGCGAACTCCTCGATCGTAAGCGCCTGCTCCCACGACGCGTCGGCGCACGTGCGGAGCAGCGGCTTCGCGATCGCGAGCGCGTGCGGCGGCAGTGCCGCGATCCGCTCGCACCACTCGACCGCAGCGTCGAGGAGTCGGTCGGCCGGAACGATCTCGTTGACGAGTCCGAGCTCGGCCGCGCGGGCGGCGTCGATGTGCTCGCCGCCGACGTAGAGCTCGAACGCGCGCCGGTAACCGAGCGCCCGCGTCAATGCCCAGCTCGTCCCGACCTCGGGGACGAGGCCGAGGCGCCCGAACGCCGGCACCAGGATCGCGTTCTCGGAGGCGATCGCGAGATCGCAATTGAGCGCGAACGCGAGGCCGACGCCCGCTGCGGGACCGTTGAGCGCGGCGATGAACGCCTTGTCGGTGCGCGCGATCAGGCGCGCCATGGCGCCGAACTGGTAGCGGATCCACTGCCACGGCAGCGTCGCCCCCTCGTCGTCGTCGCCGAGCTGGTCGATGACGCCGTGCATCATCCGCAGATCGCCGCCGGTCGAGAACGCCGACCCGGCGCCGGTGAGGACGATTGCGCGCACCCCACGCTCGGCGGCCAGCTCCTCGCAGCGTGTCCGGAGCTGGAGCATCAGCGGCGCGCTGAGGACGTTGCGCTTGTCCGGGTCGCTGAGGGTGACGATCGCGCGGCCAGGCGCGCGCTCGACCGAAACGAGCTCACGCTCGTCCGCGAGCGCGTCTTCGATCACCTCGTCGTAGCTGGTCATGGTCATCTTCGACCTCCTTGAGGTTGAGGTTGGGTTCCATCTCGGAGCGCCCGCCAGGCGCCGTCCGCGAGCTCGGCCTCGGCGCGCCTCGGCGGAGTGCCGGTTCGCGACGCGAGGTTGATGCGGCAGTACTCCTGCGCGGGGCCGAGCCACAGCGCGTGGGCGACGTCGAGGTCGAGATCGCGGAGTGCACCGTAGGCGACGTGGGGTCGCCACCACGCCCGCACGTCGGCGAGGAAGGCGCGGTTCGCGGCGCGCAGCGCGTTGCCGGCGGCCCCGCGCGCGGCGCCGCCCTCGAACAGCAGGAAGCGGGCGGCCTCGGGACGCCCGCGAAGACACCAGCGGATATGACGGCGAACGCCGGCGCGGATCCCCTCCTCCGCCGTGGCGTGCTCGCGGAGCTCAGCGAGGAAGGCGCGCTGGTAGTCGGCGAGCGCGGCGACATACGCGGCGCCGGCGAGCCCCGACTTGTCGCCGAAGTGGTGGTAGAGGCTGCCGACGCTCGCGCCGGCCCGCGAGCACACCTCCTCGATCGATGCCCCGACGAGCCCGCGCTCGACGAACACGGCGAGCGCGGCGTCGAGCAGCCGCTCGCGCGATCCCGTCGCCCGCTTGGCGGCTGTCGCGTCCATTAGAATTTGTTTCTATCAAATACGAGCCTGATTCGAGACCGCCGGAGAGCGGGCGCGCGTCACCGCGACTCGAGGCCGCGGCAGCATAGTCTTGGCACGCCGATGGACTTTCTCGTCAAGCGCGACGACCTCCACGAGTGCCGGATCGCCGACTCGGAGCCGCCCGAGCTCCAGCCCGGCGAGGCGCTGCTGTCGGTGAGCGCGTTCGGTCTGACCTCGAACAACGTCACCTATGCCGTGTTCGGGGACGCGATGTCGTATTGGGACTTCTTCCCCGCCGCGGAGGGCTGGGGCCGGGTCCCGGTGTGGGGCTTCGCCGACGTTGCCGCCTCGAACCAGCCGGGGCTCGAAGCCGGGGTGCGGATCTACGGCTACCTGCCCCCGTCCTCGCATCTCGTCGTCAAGCCGGACCCGGTCGACGAACGCGGCTTCGTTGACTCCTCTCCCCACCGCGCCGCCCTTCCCTCCGCCTACAACGGCTACCTGCGGACCGAGGGCGACTCGTTCTACGACGCCGACACCGAGGACGCGCAGATGCTGCTGCGGCCGCTGTTCTTCACCTCGTTCCTGCTCGACGACTTCATCGGCTCCAATGATTCGAACGAGTTCTTCGGCGCCGACGTGGTCGTGATCTCGAGCGCGTCGAGTAAGACCGCGTCGGCGGCGGCGTTTCTCCTGGCGCGTCGCGGCGGCGTCGAGGTGGTGGGGCTGACCTCGCCCCGCAACGTCGCCTTCGTCGAGCGCCTCGGTGTCTACGACCGCGTCGTCTCCTACGACGACCTCGACTCGCTGCCCGAAGGGGACGCCGTCCTCGTCGACATCGCCGGGAACGCGCCGCTGCGCGGCGACATCCACCGCCGCTACGGCGACCGCCTCAAGCACAGCGCCGTCGTCGGCGACACGCATTGGGACAACGTCGACGAGGACGAGGGCGAGTTGCCCGGCGCACCGCCTGCGTTCTTCTTCGCCCCGGACCACGTCTCCCGGCGCAGCGCCGACTGGGGGCGCGACGAGCTCGACAAGCGGGTCGCGGAGGCTTGGAAGCCGTACGTCAAGTGGGCGCAGGGCTGGCTCGAGGTCGAGCACGCGAGCGGGCCGGAGGCGATCGAGCGCGTCTACCGCCAGCTCCTCGACGGCGGGATCGACCCCGCCGTCGCGCATGTCCTCTCGCCCGGCTGAGCGCTCGCTACTCGAAGCTCGGTCGCGCGAACGGCTTCCTGCCCGTGGGCGCCCGCTCCGATCTGTTTTGCTTCGCACAGGACAGCGAGTGCGATGAGCGCCGAGGAGACCACTTCCGCTTCGAGCGTCGGGACCGCTCCCGCGCCAACTCCGGACGAGGCGCGCGGGGAGGCGCCGGGCCGCGGCCGGCTCGCTGGCCGCCGCATCCTCATCGTCGGCGGCGGCCAGCAGACCCACGGCCTCGACAACCCGCCGATCGGGAACGGCCGCGCGATGTCGATCCTGTTCGCGCGCGAGGGCGCCGCTGTCGCGATCGCGGACATCAACCGCGACGCGGCCGAGGGATCGGCCGGGCTCGCCCGCGCCGAACCCGGCGCCGACGTGACCGTGCTGACCGGCGACGCGGCGGACGACGACGACGTCGCGGCGATGCTTGCCGGCGCCGCGGACGCGCTCGACGGCCTCGACGGCCTCGTGCTCAACGTCGGGATCGGCGCCGGGCTGCTGCTGCGCGGGACGAGCGCCGAGGACTGGGACCGAGTCATGGCCGTGAACCTGCGCTCGCAGTTCCTCGGCTGCAAGCACGCGATCGAGGCGATGGACGAGGGCGGGGCGATCGTGCTCCTCGGCTCGATCGCCGCGCACGAGGTGATGCCGATGCCCGCCTACGCTGCCTCGAAGGCGGGGTCGGAGTCGCTGTGCCGACAGGCCGCGATCGAGGGCGCGCCCTCGATCCGCGTCAACCTCCTCCACCCGGGCCTCATCGACACCTCGATCGGGCGCCTCGCATCGCAGATCAGCCCGCGCCGCGACCAGGTCAAGATCCCGCTCGGACGCCAGGGCAACGCCTGGGAGATCGCCTACGCGGCGCTGTACCTGCTCTCGGCCGAGTCCTCGTACGTGACCGGCCAGACGCTGATCGTCGACGGCGGCCTTTCGGTCGCGGCGCGCGCATGAGCGATGACCCCCGGATTCCCCCGCTCGAGCCCAGCGAGGTCGCCGACGAGCTCGCGCCGATGTTCGAAACGGTCCCCGACGGCCAGGACCGCCCCGTTGGCGCCTACAACATCTTCCTGACCCTCGCCCGGCATCCCGAGCTGTTCCGGGCGTGGCTGCCGTTCGGCGGGCATCTGCTCGGAAAGAGCACCCTCCCTGACCGCGACCGCGAGCTGCTGATCCTCCGCACCGCGGTCCGCTGCGGGTCCTCGTACGAGTGGGGCCAGCACGTGCGGATCTCGGAGGCAGTCGGGATCGATCGCGAGGCGATCACCCGCGCCATCGAGGGATCGGATGCGGACGGCTGGACGCCTCATGAGGCGGCGCTGATGCGATCCGTCGACGAGCTCCACGACGACGCGCGGATCTCGGATGCGACGTGGGAGGCGCTCGCCGCGACCTACGACGACCGCCAGCTGATCGAGGTCACGATCCTCGTTGGCCACTATCACCTCGTCGCGTTCGCGCTCAACTCGCTCGGCGTGCCGCTCGACCCCGGGATCGAGTCGCTGCCCAGTTGATCTAGCGCGCCCGCTCAATCCGCTTCGCGTCGGCGGCAGTCCGGCAACGACGAGGGCAACCCGCTCGTCGACGCGCTTGCGGCGCTGTACTCGCACGTGTACTCGGTCCCGGCGGCCGACGTGCGGCTCGCCGCCGTCCACTGCTGACTACGAGGATCCGCCCGATGCGCCGCAATCACATCGCCCTCAGCGCCAGCGACCGCGACCGCTCGGCCTCGTTGTGCGGCGAGGACGGCCATCGGGTCGAGCGCCACGCCTACTGAGCCCGATTCGCATACTGTCCCCGCCCGTGGGCACGGACGAGCTGCTGAGCGGAGGGGACTTCTTCGAGGGCCCCCGGTGGCGGGACGGGCGCTGGTGGGTCTCAGACTTCTACCGCCACAGCGTCCAGACCGTGACACCCGAGGGTGAGACCGAGGAGATCCTGACCGTCGACGAGCAGCCCTCGGGGCTCGGCTGGATGCCCGATGGATCGCTGCTCCTCGTCTCGATGAAGGACAAGAGGGTGCTGCGCCGCAGCGCCGACGGCGAGGTCACCGAACACGCCGACATCAGCGAGCATTGCGGCGGGAACGCGAACGACATGGTCGTCAGCGCCGACGGTCACGCGTACGTTGGGAACTTCGGCTTCGACCTGATGAACTTCGCCGACCCCGAGCCGGCGAACCTCGTCCACGTCGCGCCGGACGGGGCCGCCTCGGTCGCCGCCGAGGAGCTCCTGTTCCCGAACGGCTCGGTGATCACCCCGGACGGCAAGACCCTGATCGTCGGCGAGACGGCGGGCTCCCGCTACACGGCCTTCGATGTCCAGCCCGACGGGTCGCTCGAGGGCCGACGCGTCTGGGCCCAGGTCGCCGAGGCGCCCGAGATCGGGCCGCTGGCCGAGACGCTGCCGAAGCTCGAGTTCGGCCCCGACGGCTGCACGCTCGACGCCGAGGGCCGGATCTGGTCAGCCGACTCGGTCGGCGGGCGCTGCGCGCTCATCGCGGAGGGCGGCGAGATCGTCGAGGAGATCCGGGCGCCGGAGGGGTTCGGCTACTTCGCCTGCGCGCTCGGCGGTGCCGACGGGCGGACGCTGCTGATCTGCTCGGCGCCCGATTTCCTCGAGCACAACCGCGAGGGGAAGCGTCAGGGAGTGCTCGTCACTACCCGTGTCGACGTACCGCACGCCGGACTGCCGTAGGCGGCGGCGTCGCGGCGCGACAAGCGACCCTCCAATGCGCATCGCGACTCGGCTCAGGCGACCGCGGCGCGCTCGAGTGCGGCGGCGACCTCCGCCGCCGGCATCAGCGTGACGCCGATCGACTCGAGCTCCACGCGGCCGCGCTCGTACAGCCCCGAGGTCGCGTCGTCGGCGAGCAGGACGCGGAAGTCGCGCTCGCTCGCCTCGTAGATCGACGTCCGCGGGCAGTTGGGGAAGTTGGCCCCGCAGAACACGATCGTCGACACGCCGCGCGCGCGGAGGTGGCCCGCGAGCGGCGTCTCGTAGAACGCGCCCCAGCGCGGCTTGTAGATCGCGACCTCGCCCGGTCCGATCTCCTGCGCCTCCCCCGCCAGCAGCCGCTCTGCGTCGAGCTCGATCGGCGTCGCCGTGAGCCCCGGCGCCAGCTGCGAGCCCGGCGTCCCGGGCGCGAGGATCTCGGCGCCAGCCTCGACGGTCGCGCGCCGGCACGGGTCGACGTTGCTTCCGTCCGGCCTGTAGAGGCGGACGATGTGGACGATCGGCCGACCCGCCTCACGGAACGCGGCGGCGAGCGCGGCGATCCGCGGCAGCGCCTCCGAGGTCCCGGGAACCTCGAGCGGCCGGCCCTCGAGAGTGTCGACCTGGGTGTCGATCGTGACCAGCGCAGCCTCCGCAAGCTCAGGCGCGACGTAATTCATCGACATGATCGTAGAGCCGCAGCTGGCGGGCGGCTCAGACCGGATCGGGGAGCATCGTCCAGTCGAAGCGCGCATAGCGGATGCGCACCCCAGCCAGGTTGCGGCGCAGCCACTCCGCGTCAGCGGCGCCAAGCTGGTCGATCGCGAACGCGACCCGCGCCGCCCGACCCCCGAAGTCCCGTCGATAGAACCTGATCAGGCCAGGAAGCTCAAGGATTCGCCGCGCCCGATCGAGGCTCGCCTCGGTCGCGAAGTAGGAGCGCGTCGCCTCCGCGAGCTGCCTGTCGAGTCGCTCGGCGTCGTAGGAGCGGATCGGCGGACACGACGCGGCTCCGCAGTTGAGCGCGAAGTGAATCCTGGGGTCGAACGCCGCGGGCGTCGCGCTCAGCCGCGGATCCGAGCGCCCGAAGCGCCTGCGCACGGCGGTGGGAGGGCGACGGTTGCCCCGAAGCACGCCGTGCTCGATGTCGTCGAGCGCGTAGGGCTCGGCGCCGACGACGCAAATCGCGGTTCGGAACAGACGCCGATGATGGATCAGGTGACCGCGACGAGGGCGGGCAGAGAGCTCGCGCAGCAGGCACGCGTTGTAGACGTTGAGCCAGAACGCGACCCGCGCCGCGTCTTCGTCGATTTCCCCCGGGCGCACCGCGCCGAGGGCGTCCAGCGCCTCGTCGAGCGCACCGCCGTCGGCCTCGGCCGGCGGGACGCGCGCGAGCTCCAGCGCCCGCTTCGATTGCGCGACGGCCTCCAACGCGCTCATGAGTCCGGCCGACGGGAGTTCGCGAGCGCGACGATGCCGCCGAACATCACCAGCAGCGCGAACCCGGAGGCAATCGACCCCAGCGCCGTGTGGTGGAGCGTCTCATCGAACAGCGTCACGCCGAGGACGACGCTGACCGCGGGATTGACGATCGAGGTCGAAGCGATTGCGGGCGCGAGGACCCCGGCCTTGAGCGCGAGCTGGGTCAGCGTCAGGCCGGCAAACCCGATCGCGATCAGCGAGTAGAGATGCCAGTCACCGAGCAGCGCGGCGACGCCGTTGTCGGTGAGTCCCTCGACCGCGCCCTTGGTGAGCGCCGAGACGAGCGCGAACAGAAGTCCGGCGGCGGTCCCGAGAAGCGCCGCCCGTATCGCGCCAGAGCGCCAAAGGCCCGCGCGCGCGAACAGCGCCGTCGCGGCGATCAGGATCGCGCCGGCGATCGCCCACTCGTCGAACGGGGCATCGTCGCGGCCGCCCCCCGGATCGCTGATCGCGAGGAACGCGGCGAGCCCGGCGATGACCGCGAACGCGGCGATGACGTCTCGACGCGAGATTCGCTGTGCCGAGAGCCAGGCCCCGAGCGGGAGCGCGAAGACAATGCTCGTCGCGAGGATCGGCTGCACGACGACAAGTCGCCCGCTCGCGAGCGCCGTCGCCTGGACGAGGTAGCCGAGGAGGTAGCAGCCGACGCCGGCGAGCCACACCGGGCGCCGCGCGAGCCGGATCACGATCAGCGGGTCGGCGTCCTCGGAGTCCGTCAGCGTCATCGCCTCGCGCTGCTCGAGGACGGTTCCGAGCCCGAAGATCAGGCCCGCCACGAGCGCCAGCAGGACCGCGGCCATGGCGAGCGATCGTAGTCCCGAGGCGTTCACAACCGCAGGCGGCGACTGCGCTAAGGTCGCGCGATGGGCGAGCGCAACGGATTCGAGCCGGGGACCTTCTGCTGGGTCGACCTCTCAACGACCGACCCCGACGCCGCGAAGCAGTTCTACTCGGGCCTGTTCGGATGGGAGGCCAACGACATGCCGGTCGACGGGGGCGGCGTCTACTCGATGCAGCTCCTGAACGGCAAGCGCGTCGGCGCGATCGCCGCGCAGCCGCAGCAGCAGGCCGAAGCCGGCGTGCCGCCGCTGTGGAACAACTACGTCTGGGTCGAGAGCGCCGACGAGACCGCCAAGAAGGTGAAGGAGCTCGGCGGGAACCTCCACGCGCCTCCGTTCGACGTCATGCAGGCGGGCCGCATGGCCGTGCTCGCCGACCCTCAGGGCGCGTTCTTCATGCTCTGGCAGCCGAACGAGCACAAGGGCGCGGAGCTCGTCAACGCGCCAGGCGCGCTCGCCTGGAACGAGCTCGGCTCGCCCGACTTCGATGCCTCGACGGCGTTCTACAGCGGGCTGTTCGGGTGGGAGATCTCCCCGTTCGAGGGCACCCCGATGCCGTACCTCTCGATCATGCGCGGCGACGCGCGGGCAGGCGGGATCCGTCAGCTCCAGGAGGGCGAGCCTCCGAACTGGCTCGCCTACTTCGGCACCGACGACATCGACGCGGCGCTGGCAAAGGTCGAAGAGCTCGGCGGGACGAAGATGGCCGGTCCGATCGACATCGGCGTCGGCAAGATCGGCATCGTCCAGGATCCTCAGGGTGCGACGTTCGCGCTCTACGCCGGCGAGTTCGACGACTAGACCGATTGGCCGCTCCGCCGCCTGGCTTATGAACGCCGGCTAATTCTTCGCGCCCGCGCGCGGCGGCGGGCAATCCCGCACCGGGGGAGCGCCGTACTACCCGGGCGATGAAGGATCAACGACGTCGAAAGGACGGTGGAGCCATGAACTGGTTCTCCAAGGCCGGCCTCACGGCCTGGCTCCGATACCTCGGCGTCGCCGCGGTCCTCGTCGTCGGTGGAGTTCACCTGCAGCAGTACTACGCCTACGGCATTCGCTATCTGCCGACGGTGGGGCCGCTGTTCCTGCTGAACGCCGCCGGCGCCGTCTTGATCGCGGTGATGCTGGTCGCGCCGTTCCGGCTCACCCGGATCCTCGGTGCGCTGGGCGGGGTCGGCTTCGGGATCAGCTCGATCGTCGCGCTGATGATCGCCCGCACCCCGCACGGGTTGTTCGGCTACGTCGAGGTGACGTGGCGCACGGCGATCGTGATCGCGGTAGTCGCCGAGGCCGCAACCGCGATCCTGCTCGGCGCGTACCTGATCGTCACGCTGCGCAGGCGCGAGCGCCGACAGCCGACGCACAGAATTCGCGTCGCACGCCCGAGCAGGGCGGCAAGCTAGGCGGAGATCGCCTCCGCGGGGCTTGCCCCCGCGAACAGCGCAAGCGCGCGCTGCGCGACGAGCTCCGGCAGCTCTTCAGCGATGAAGTGCGCGGAGTCGTCGCGCAGCTCGAGCGCCATCTCGTCGGCCCACCGCTCCCAGTCGCCGAGCCGGTTCGAGTCCATCGCCGGGTCCTTGGTCCCGTGGATGGCGAGCGTCGGCGTGCGCAGTCGGCGGCCGTTGTTCGCCCCGGCGAGATAGGGCCGCGCCTCGTGGAGCAGAAACGTCCGGTAGAGGTGCACCGCGGCCTCGGTGCGTGCCGGCTCGCGGACGACGGAGACGAAGACCTCGATGTCGGCCTCGTCCAACGCGTCCGGTTGCACGGCCCCCGTCGTCAGCATCCGGCGCACGAAGTCGGTGCGGCGGATCAGCGCACGGCCGAGGCGGGGTGAGGCGAGCGCCCCCTGATACCAGATCCGCCAGATCCCGAGCGCGCCGCGGAGCGACGGCGGATCGGGCCACGGCGTCGGCATGTTCAGCGGAACGTAGCGGCGGACCCGCTCCGGGTGGTCGAGCGCCACGATATAGCCGCTCCATGCGCCCCAGTCATGGGCGATGAGATCGACGCTATCCAGCTCGAGCGCGTCGAGGATCGCGATCAGATCGTCGGCAAGGGTCTGCTTGTCGTATCGGCCGGGCGGGGCGTCGCTCCAACCCATCCCGCGCAGGTCGGGGCAGATCACGCGGTGCCTCGCGGCGAGCAACGGGATCACCTTCCTCCACGCCCACCAGTGCTGCGGCCATCCGTGGACGAGCATCACCGGGTCGCCCTCGCCCGCCTCGGCGACGTGGAAACGGACCCCGCCCGCCTCGACGTCGCGGTGCGTGACCCCATCGAGATGGGGGATCGGCGGCAGGCCGGGTTGGTCGCTCACTGCCCCGCCCCTGCGAGCGCCCAATGGAGCCGGCGGTGGGCCGGGCGGAGGTGGGCGCTCCCGCGCGCGCGGCGGTAGGAGCCCGCGCGCCGCGCGACCTCGCCGAGCTCCCTCGCGAGCTCGCGGGCCGAGACGCGGTCGCCGGCGATCGAGCGCCCGACCGACCGGGCCAGCGCGCGGCCGTTGAGCACCTTCTGCGGCGCGAGCCTCTGCAGCGTCGGACCCCAGAAGCGCTCCAGGCCGTCGTCGCGCGAGAGCAGATCGCGCTGGAGCTCGACGATGACGTGCTGCGCCGGCCCGGCGGAGCCGAACGCGTGCGCCCACGTGTGGCGCTGCATCGCTTCGCGGTCGCGCGATCGCCACCACGCGCGCAGGCGCCGGTCGAGGTTCCCGTCGTCGAGCCCCGCCGCGACCGCCTCGGCGAGGCTCTCGGCATGGCGAAACGCGTCGGCGATCCCCTGGCCGGGCGCCGGGTCCTTGAAGTGCCCGGCGTCGCCGACCAGCGCCCAGCCCGGTCCCGCGGCGTCGCGCATGTAGGTGTCGACGGGGTGCAGGCCACGCGGACGGCCGACCCGCCGGCCCGTCGCGACAGCGTCCCCGACGCCCTCGAGGCGCGCGACCTCGCGATCCCAGCTCGCGTCGACGTCGGACATGAACTCGCCGTAGTCCGCCGCCGGTGGCATCAAGCAGGCGAGGAAGAGCCCGTCGTCGGCGGGGCTCGCGAACCCGAACAGGCGCTCGTCGCGAGCGACGCTGACCGTTCCCGGCGCGGGCGGCGTCACGCCCTCGTAGTAGGCGAAGTAGCCGAAGCGCTCCATCGGCAGCACGCCGTAGCGACGCGCGCCGGCGAGCCGCGCCACGGTCGAGCCCCGTCCGTCGGCCCCGACGACGACGCGGGCTCGGATCTCGCGCTCGGCTCCGTCACGGGAGCGGATCCGCGCTCCGACGACGCGCTTGCGCTCGCGCAGCAGGTCGGTGAGCGCCCAGCCGTCGAGCAGCTCGGCACCGGCGTCGGCCGCACGCTCACGCAGGATCGCGTCGAGCGCAACCCGGCGCACGCACAGCATCGCGGGCAGGCCCGGCGCGGGAGTGGGGATCGGGAGCTCGCCCTCGATCCGATCGTCGCCGTTGACGAGCCGGACCCGGCTCCGATTGATCGGCGGAGCTCCGGTCGCCAGCACGTCCTCGAGTGCGCCGAGGCGCTGGAGCGAGGCGATCCCACCGCCCTGGAAGACGTGGGTCGAGAGCGTGTCGCTCGGGAACCGCGAGCGGTCGACGGCGATCACCGAGAGCCCGGCGCGCGCGAGCCATGTCGCGAGCGGCGCGCCGGCGCAGCGCCCGCCGGCGACCAGCACGTCGACGACCTTCGACGACGCCGTCATCCGCGCCGCCCCCGCGCGGTGAGGACCCCGTTGGCGAGCAGCTCGGTGCACCCGGTCACCCAGCGCTCGACGGCGCGCTCGGAGAACAGCTCGCCGCCCATCCGTGCCTCGACGAGCGGGCGCAGCAGGATCGGGCCGAGCTCGAGGAAGAGCAGCAGCATCGCCCGGCCCACCTCGTCGTCGGTCCCGCGGACGATCCCGCGGCCCTCGAGCTCGGCGAGCTCGCCCTGCGTCGTTTCGATCATGCGGTTGAAGAGGTCGCGCGCCGACGGACCGCCCTCGGTGAGGATCCGTGCCACGTAGTCGTTGATCGCCGGGTGCCCGCGCCCGACCTCGGCGAAGCGGCGAAAGCGCGAGGTCAGCGCAGCCGGGCCGCCCGCGCCCTCGGCGTCCGCGGCGGTCCCGGCGACGGCGGCCGCAACGGTGTCGGTGAGCCACGCGTCGAGCGCGTCGCGGAGCCCCTGCTTGGAGCCGAAGTGGTGGAAGAGGAGCGCCGGTGATACCCCTGCGGCGGCGGCGATCTCCCGCACCGAGGTCGCGGCATAGCCGTTGCGCGCGAACAGCTCGAGCGCCGCGTCGCGGACCTTGGCCCGAGCCGTCAGGTCCTCGTCCGGTGAACGCTCGAGCGCGGCGCCAACTGATCGCACGATCAGGAATATAACCAAACGCTCAGGCTCACGTTACGGCGCCGACGATCGCGCTCCAGGCCGAGCCCGAGTGCCTGCTGACGGTCGCCGAGGACGCCCCCGTTGGCGATCGATCCGCCGCCCGCCGGTGAGAGTAGGCTCGCGCCGTGGCCGAGGCCGACGTCGACACAGTCCGCCGCGCATTCGACGCGTTCATCGACAACGACTTCGAAGCCTTCTTTGCGATCGCGAGCACCGAGATCGCCGTCCACCCGCGGCGCGAGGAGCCGGGCGTGAAGGATCGCTACGTCGGCTGGGATGAGATGCTCGAGTACCTCACCAACTGGTACAGCGGGTGGGAGGATTACACGGCCGAGGCCGAGCGCTACATCGACGCGGGCGAGTACGTGATCGTCGACGTCCGCGAGGTCGGGGTCGCCGAGCGCAGCGGGCTCAGGGTCGAGGACAACTTCGCCCACGCGCTCAAGGTCGAGGACGGGAAGGTCGTCGAGTGGCGGATGTACGGGCCGGTCGAGGAGGCCTTCGACGCGCTCGGGCTGGAGCGTGAGCCCGCCGAATGATCTCGCCGCGGCGCGCGACCTCGAGGTCCCGTCGCTCGGACTGCCGGCCGGCCTCGAGATCGAGTGGCTCGGCGTCTCGGGCTACCGGCTGACATTCGAGGGCGTCTCGATCTTCGTCGACCCGTACGTCTCGCGGGCGCCGCTGCGGTCCTGCTGCTGCGGCGCCGGCCCTGCCCGACACCGCGCTCGTCGACCGTACATCCCGCCGGGTGAGGTCGCCGGGGTGCTCGTCGGCCACACCCACTTCGACCACGCGGTCGACGCGCCCGCGATGGCGCGGCGCTACGGGACCAACGCGTACGGGTCGGACTCGCTCGCGCGCTGATGCGCCTGCACGGGCTCGGCGAGCTCGCGGTCGAGGTCGTGCCCCGGCGAGCCCTACGAGCTCGGGCCGTTCGTCGTCCGCTTCATCCCCAGCCGCCACTCGAAGCTGCTCTTCGGGCGCAAGGTCCCGTTCGACGGGGAGCTCACCTGCGAGGACCTCCACGGGCTCTCGCCCGGCGCCTACAAGTGCGGCAAGGTGTGGGGAATTCGGATCGAGGTCGCCGGCACGAGCTCTACCACCAGGGCAGCGCCAACCTCGACGACGACGAACTCGGCCGCGAGCCGGTGGACGTCTTCCTCGCCGGCGTCGCCGGGCGCAGCGTCACGCCGCGCTACTGGGAGCGGATCCTCCCGCGGCTCGACCCGCGGGTGGTCGTCCCCACCCATTACGACGACTTCTTCGCGCCGCTCGGCGACCGAGAGACGTTCGTGCGCCGCGCGAATCTCGGAGCGTCCCGGACGAGGTGCCGCGGTCGCAGGGGACCCGAGGTCGCGGCGCTGCGCCGCGTGGACGAGGCGGCCCCTATTCGCTCGCCTTGAGCTCGCGAAGGCCCCAGGGCGGGTTCGCGTTCACAATCCGGCCGTCGCGGCACGTCGCGCGGAAGCTCGCGAAGCGGTCCGTCGGCGAGCTCGCGCTGACCTTGTACGAGCCGGGCGGGACCTCGGTCCAAATCACCCCGCCGTCCCCGGAGGTCTGGGTCAGCGAGGGATCCGGGATCACGCTGTCGTTGAAGTAGATCGGGTTCGGAACGCCGGCTTCGTGCGCGCGGTCGCGCCAGGCACCCCGTGCGCGCCGAAGGCGATGAAGTCGGCGAAGCTCAGCTTGCGGATCTTGATCGTGTTCGCCGTCGAGACGATCGCGCAATCGCCGGGTCGCCGTTCGCGTCGAGCTGGACATGGAGCAGCAAGGCGAGCGCGCCGTATATCGACTCGCTCGGGGTCTGGAAGTTGACCCGCTTCAGGTTGCGTCCGTGGGTGGAGAAGGTCTGGAGGTAGAGCCGGTGGTAGCCGGAGGCCTCGATGTACGGCGTGACCTTGTCGCGGTCGGGGACCTTGAGCCGGTAGGAGCCGTCCGCGGCCGTGGTCGCCGAGGCGCCGCCCGCGCCCTTGGCGCGGATCGTCGCCCCCTGGATCGGGGGATGCGAGCCGTCGAACGCGTACGCCGTGCCGCTGATCGCCACCTTCGCGTGCTTCGCGCGCTTGGCGAAGCCGCTGCCGCGAGCGATGCAGAGCATGGGAAGCGCCAACAGGAGCATCGCCGCGACGGCGGCCAATCGAAGGACGAGCGGGACGAGGCGGAGCCGCAGGGGCCGACACGCTACCGGGATCGGCCGCGCGCGAGTCGATCGTCACCGTGTCGCTCGAGAGGTGAAGCGTGCCCGTGACCCCGCGCGCGCTCGTGAAGCGCAGCTCGCCTTCGCGCTGTGCGGTGCTCGACGCGCCGGCCCCGGCAGGCGCGCGCGTGATCCGCAACGCCCCTGAGCCACGCACGTCGACGAGGTCGATGTTCTGGGCAAACGGGCGCTCACGCTCGCGAAAGACGACGAAGCGGCCCTTGGTCCCCGAGCGGTCATCGCCCGCCAGCCCCGCCTCGACGAGCGTGATTCCATTGTGGTCTCCGGCGCGCCAGCCGTTGACGATTGGGTCGATCACGTCGGCGATACAT
>CAWJDP010000004.1:0-529157 GCA_963841715.1 uncultured Thermoleophilia bacterium
ATCGTCACCGACGCGCTCGACCACAAGGGCCCGGCGAAGCTGGATCGGATCGACGCCGGGGCGGCGTGCGCGCTCCCGTCGGTGCCGGGCACGACGCACGACGAGGGCGAGGCGAAGCTCGCCGCGTACACCGGCACCCTCGTCGACCCGCTGGGCCCAAACGGGCCGAAGGCCCAGGGCGAGCCGCCACTCGCCTGCTACGTGACGCGGACGTGCGACTAGCTGTCTGAGCTGCGACCGCGCCCGAAGAGGCGCGCGAGCGGACCGGGGCGGCGCGGCTCGACCTCCTCGCGCAGAGGGAGCCGGCCGTCCCGCCGCGCTTTCGCGACACACGCCGAGTGCGCGTGGCGGCGGCGCGCCGAGTCGCCCTCGGGGACGACGAGAACATGCTCGCTGAGCGCCGGGAGGAAGCCTCCGCACAGCGGGCAGCGGTACGTCGCGGGCTTGCGGTTCGCGGCCGGCCGGATCGCGTACCAGCGCGCCTTGCGGAAGTCCTTCGCAGCGTTCGCCATTCCAATCGCCCGGCTCAAGCTAGCGCGGACCCCCTCTCCGCTTCGCAGCCATACGATCCCTCGTCCGACGATCCCACCGAAAGGAGAGACGATGGCCAAGTTCGAGTACACGACCGACGTCCTGACGTCGGTCTTCTCCGAGGAGAAGCTCCACCTCGGCGACCTCGAAGACTCGCTCAAGAAGCACGGAGAGGACGGGTGGGAGCTGGCGGGGTTGGCGCTCAACGTCAACGTCCAGCGCGGCAAGGACGGCCATCTGCTCGTGTTCAAGCGCAGCGCGGAGTAGGGCAGAGCCCTAGGCGGCGAGGCGGAGCGGCGGGCCTTTCGCGACGAGCCCGTGGTATGAGGACAGCATGAACGTGCCGGCGAGGCCGCGGAACGGCGCGTAGGGCTCGAAGTAGGCCTCGACCTCCTCCACCGTCGCCCGGCGACCGATCCCGGTCAGTCGGCCGATCAGCTTCACGTAGCCGAGATCGCCGGCCGGGAGAGCGTCGGGCTCGCCGCGCCCGAACAACCCGAGGCACTGAACCGTCCACGGGCCGATCTCGGGGATCTTCAGCAGCCGCGCGTCCGAAGCGGGGTCGTCGAGGCGGGCGCGGCCGGCCGCCGCCTCGCGCGCGCACGCGATCAGCGCCAGCGCCCGCGCCGGCGCGAGATCCATCGACGCGAGCTCGGCCGGTGCGACGCCCTCGATCACCTCCGCCCCCGGAGCATCACGTAGGAAGACGTCGTCGGCCGTCGTCAGTCGCGGGCCCCAGCGCGCGTACATCCGCCGCAGAATCTCGTTTGCGCGCGAGGACTCGATCAGCTGCTTCGCGATCGCGATCATCAACGTTTCCCACGGCCACGGGGTGCGACGCGGGCGGAGCCACGGCCGGCGCCGGATCGCACGCCCCAACAGCGGGTCGCCTCGAAACGCCTCGTAGAAGTCGCGCAGGTCCTCGTCGAGCCCGAGCGCGAACCGCATCCGCTCGATCGCGGTCTCGTGCGCCTCGCGGCCCGCTCCCGCGGCGCGGAGCACGACCGTCCCGTCGCGCCGCCGCCACGTGCGGACGACTACCGGCCGCCCCTCGACGTGGACGAGGCGATCGAGGACGCCGTAGTGGACCCGGAACAGGTTCCCTCCCCGCGACGGCATCCGCCACGGCCACGGCGGGCGAACCTCGACCTCGAGGGGGGGCCCCACCGTCGCCGAGGACACGGTTACTTGTTTCCGAGCACGTGGACGTCGACGAGGAACGAGCGGCTGGCGACGACGTTATCGCGCCGCGCTCGGCGCGGGAGGCGGGTGCGGCCACGCCGCCCGCCGACGCTCCGAGCCGCGTTGACGACCGCGACGGTCGCGACCCCGGCGACGATCCCGCCCGCCGCTGCGAGGGCGGCGCTGCGGACCTCGCCGCGCCACTGATCGATCTCGGTGCCCCCGTCGACGCGGTCGGGAAGCGGGCGCGTCTCGGCCGCGCGGTCCGACTCCGCGGCACCCTCCTCGATCGCCTCTCCTTCAAGAACATCGGCCATCGCGGCTCAGTCTAACCCCGCGTCAAGCGGCTCAGATGGCGTTCGGCTTGCCCGTGCCCAGCGAGAGCTCGTAAAGACGGTAGGTCTTGATCACCTTCCCACCCATCCCCTCCATCGCGCGGTTCATCGGCTCGTTCGTCTCCAGGATCCACCCGGTCTCCCCGGCGTCGATGATCCCCTTCGGCACGTTCTCGAGATGCTTTATGTAGAAGGCGGCGGCGATCCCGAGGTGCTGGTACTCGGGCTTGACCCCGAGCGCGAACACGCGGATGCGGTTGATCTTCCCGCGCCCGCGCAGGAACTTCAGCCACCCGAGCGGCAGCAGCCGGCCGTTCATCTTCGCCAGCACCTGGTTGATGTCGGGGAGGCTGAGCGCGGCGCCCAGGACCTCGCCGTCGCGCTCGGCGATCCACGCCCAGCGCTCGTCGAGGATCTGCTTCAGGTTCGAGGCCTGGAACGCGACCTCCTCGTCGGTGATCGGGACGAAGCCCCAGTTCTTGCTCCAGGCTGAGTTGTAGACCTCCATGAAGCGGCCGACCTCGGCCTCGAGGTCGCGCTTGCGCATGTTGCGGATCGACACGCGGTGCTCACCCTCGACCTTGTCTGCGGCGGCGTGGATCGCCTCGTGGAAGCGCTCGCCCTGCTCCAGCTCGCCGAAGTGCAGCCACCACATCCACAGGTCGATCGTCTTCGTCAGCCCCTGCGACTCGACGAGCTCGCGGTAGTACGGTGGATGCCACGGCTCGAGAATCATCGGGCGCAGGTCGTAGCCGTCGACGAGCAGCCCGCACTCGTCGTTGGTCGTGAAGTCCATCGGCCCGATCATCCGCTCGCGTCCGCGCTCGCGCAGCCACTCGGCCGCGGTGCCGATCAGCGCCCTCGCGGCGGCGATGTCGTTCTCGCAGTCGAAGAACCCGAACATGCCGTCGTTGCCGCCCTGGAACTCGTCCCAGCGGCGATCGATCTGGGCGCTGATCCGGCCAACGGGCCGTCCGGCGCGTTCGCAGATGAAGAACTCCGCCTCGGCGTGATCGAAGTAGGGGTTCTTGCCCTTGTCGAGGAACTGGCGCCGCTCGGAGATCAGCGGCGGGACCCAGGGTGTGTTCGCGTGGAGGCGGAAGGGGAGCTTGATGAACGAGGTGAGGTCGCGCCGCCCGCGGACGGGCCGCACGACGAGCGGCGCCGCGCTCGACCCGCTGGGGGCGCCCGACTTGGTCGTGGAAGCCTCGATGCGCTCAAGCTATACGAAATGCGCACCTTCCGGACCCGGAAATTCGACCCGCCCGCTCAACCGAAACCACCAGCCGCGGACGCGGAAGCGAGCGAGCAAGAGGACCGGTGATTTAGGTGCGAGCGAGCGAGAGCGGAGCAGGCTGGCGGGGTAATTCTGGGACACTTCCCGCAATGCCGCAGACGGCCGGCACCCCCGCCGACGTATTCGAAAAGGCCCGCACGCACGAGCGCAAGGAGCAGCTCGAGCAGGCGAAGGAGGGCGACCTCCTCCCCTACTTCAGGATCCTCGAATCGCAGGCCGGCCCGGTCGTGGAGATGGAGGGGCGCGAGACGATCATGCTCGGCTCCAACAACTATCTCGGGCTGACGACCGACTTGCGCGTCAAGCAGGCGGCGCGCGACGCGCTCGAGGACTTCGGCACCGGCGTCACCGGCTCGAGACTTCTCAACGGCACCACCCCCCTCCACCTCGATCTCGAGCGCGAGCTCGCCGAGTTCATGGGAACCGAGGACGCGATCGTGTTCACGACCGGCTACCAGACCAACCTCGGCTGCATCGGCTCGATCCTCGAGCCCGGCGACACCGTGATCTGCGACTCGGGCGACCACGCCTCGATCCTTGACGGCTGCAAGCTCTCGGGGGCGCGTCTGCGGCCGTTCCGCCACAACCGCATGGACAAGCTCGAGCGGATGCTCGACCGCGCGGCCGGCGACGGCGGCGGCGTCCTCGTCGTCGTCGATGGGGTGTTCTCGATGGAGGGCGACGTCTGCGATCTGCCCGCGATCGTCGAGCTGTGCCGCCGCTACGGAGCGCGCCTGATGGTCGACGAGGCGCACGGCGTCGGCGTGCTCGGCGCGCGCGGCGCTGGGGCCTGCGAGCTGTTCGAGCTCGAGGACGAGGTCGATCTGAGGATGGGGACGTTCTCGAAGAGCCTCGCCTCGTGCGGAGGCTTCATCGCCGGCTCCGAGGAGGTCGTCGAGTACCTTCGGGTTTCCTCCCGCTCGTTCATCTTCAGCGCCTCTGCGGTCCCGGCCGCGGTGGGGGCCGCGCTCGCCGCGCTCCGCATCATCCGCTCCGAGGGCCCCGAGCTGCTCGCCCGGCTGCTCGACAACGCGGCCTACCTCCGTACAGGCTTCCGCGAGCTCGGGCTCAAGGTCATCGAGCCGGGGACGCTCCCGGACGGCCGCGAGGCCACAACCCCCGTGGTCCCGGTCGTCGTCGGCGAGGACTGGCAGGCGGTGCTGCTGTGGAAGGCGCTGTTCGACGCCGGCGTCTACACCAACGTCGCCCTGCACCCAGCGGTCCCGCCCGGTGGGGCGTTGCTGCGGACGAGCCTGATGGCGACGCACGAGCGGCCCCACCTCGATCGAGCGCTCGGGGTGATCGGCGACGTGATCAAGGACTTCCCCGAAGTTCCTCGCAGCTCCTAGGCCCCCAGACGGCCGCTTGACCTTCCCCCATTGAGGGTAGTTTCCGCTTGTCCAGTTCTGGACAAGTTGCGTCTCCGAGAAAAAGGGTGCTCATAGCGAACGCGCCGGCGGGCGAGGGGGGCAACCCGCTTGACCGCGTGTCCCGGCGAGATAGATTCGCGCCCACGCCGGACGCACCCCGGGGCCAGGAAGTGGACAGTGAGGGCGACAGGCCCCCTCAGGTCCCTCTCCGTAGGGGAGAGCCACGCGGTCGTCACGGACGGAAAGCCAGCCCCCTGGGAAACCTCGCAACACTCGGAGGAGGAGTGACGATGGAAGCTGCCTCGACTGCCGTCCCTGCCCATTCGCCCTCGGTGCCGATGCCCCGAACGATCGGGGCCCCGACGCCGCAGCACATGCAGGCGCTGGAGCACGCGAACGAGATCCGACTGGCGCGCGCCGAGCTGAAGCGCCGGGTGAAGGCCGGGACGGCGTCCGTCCCGGAGGTCTTTCGCGCAAATCCGGGCGAAGTGGAGACGATGACGGTGAGCGAGCTGCTCAGAAGCCAGAAGCGGTGGGGGCGGACGCGGGCACGCAAGTTCCTCACCCCGTTCTCCATCAACGAGAACCGCACGATCGGCAAGCTCACCGACCGGCAGCGCAACGAGCTCGCGGAGCGGCTCGAGACCGTCTGATCCTGCGGTCAGCGCGCGTGCCGGTCAGGCGGCCTCCCGAAACGGGGGGCCGTCGCATTTTGCGAAACCCAAGCCGCCCCCGGACGGGCGCGGCTAGTACCCGATGTTCAGGGGGATCGGGCTCGAGCCAGCGAAGCCGAAGAACCAGACACCGAAGATCAGCAGCGCGAGGCCCGCGCTGACGACGAGCATCGCCTCGAGCGCCGACGGTTCGGGAGCGGGGAGGTTGCGCGACGCACGCAGCTCGACGTGGCGCCGATTCACCCACGAGAGTCCGATGACGATGAGGACGACGGAGAGCAGGATCCCGATCATCGTCACCATCAGCGCCGTTCCCAGCGACGCCGAGCCCTGGATCTGCGAGCCAATCCACAGCCAGGCGAGCGGTACCCCGAGCCACAGAAACAGGCATCCGGCGAGCATCACGATCACCAGCGCCCCGCTGACGGAGCCGCCGAGCATCGCGCGCACGGGGTGATCCTGGCGTCGAGCAGGGGACGCCGCGCGATTGTGAGGCGACTCGCCGGTGGGTGCTTGATTCATTCAGCCCCGGAACCCGCGGATCCGAAACGCGTAGCCGCCCGAGCGGCGCCTGAACACCGCCGCGAGCCCCCACGCCGCGAGCGCGAACACCGCCGCGACGACGGCGAGCCGGGCGATCGGCGGGAGCGCCGCCGGTGCGAGGAAGAACAGCGCCGCAAGGACGATCACAGCGGGCGCCCCGGCGAGCAGCAGCGTGTGCGAGCGGTAGCCGGCGAAGTGCTCGCGGATCGAGAGCTCAAGCCCGCCGAGTGACCCGAGCGCAAGCCCGGTGCCGATCATCACCGCGCCCTGGCTGCCGGAGACGATGAAGCCGCCGATCAGCAGCACGACCGCGATCAGGACGACGATCTCGACGAGCGGGAACGAGCCCCACGGCGCGGGCGGCCGCTCGTCGTCGGCTCGGCGGCTCGGCGGCCGAGACGCCTGCGCGCGCTCGACCCGCTGCTTCGCGGCCGGATTCGGCTGCGGCCCGGCGGCCGGCCGCCGACGCTTTCGCGTGCGACGCGACATCAGGTCCCGGCTGCGGATTGGGGCGGGACGCGACCGAGCCGCGCCCCTGCGGTCATGGGCAGCCGGATGAGAGCTTGACCCGCCACCAACCGAGGACCATGCCGAGCAGGCCCCAGCGCGGGCGGGAGTGGTAGTGACGGCACCCGGGCTCTCCGATGTCCTCGTTCGAGATCCTGACCCAGCGGTGCTCCTCTGGCTCGGCGAGCATCCGCTCGAGCTCCCCGCGATTGCGCTCCTCGACGTGGGCCCGGTCGTGGAGCTCGCCCCGTGCCTCGTGCAGGCGGTCCGCGAGCGCATCCCGGACGAGCTCGAGGTCACGGATCCCGAGCACGCGCGGCCCGCCGGCGGCGGCGACGCTGAAGTCGATCCCGCGGCGGGGGAAGGCGCTCGCGAACAGCTCGCCGAGCTCGCGCTCCAGGTTCGCGATCTGCCCGCGGAGGTCGTTGCGGGCGCGGCGGGCAGCGTCTTCGCGGACGCGGACTCCGCCGGTCGGCGGCGGAACGCCGGATCCAGGGGGCGCTGCGGGTGCGCCCCGGTGCGCCTGGGCGGTCTCCTCGAGCAGCTCGGGCATCGGCTCCCTTCCGCGATAGCTGGAGGCTTGATTCTAACCCGCGCCGCGGAGTCTGGCTAGGCGGCTAGGCGGGCGTCTCCATCACTCCCACGGCGAGCCACAGCGCCTCCTCGACCGAGATATCGGGCACCCCCTTGACCTGAACCCCGGCGAGCAGCGTGCGCCTGCTCTTCGGCCGCACGCCGCGTCCCGAGGCGACGGCGCCGAACAGAAGCGCGACCGGCCGCGCCCCGTCGGCGATCACGAGCGTCCCCGCCGGCAGCTCCCCCGGCCTGCCCTCGAGCATCTCGCCGAGCTGCGAGCCGCGGATCCCAAGCCGGCCCTCGATCCCGTCGGCGTCGAATGCCCGCAGCGCGACGCCCGACTCCATGATCGCGATCGTCAGCGCGTCGTCGAGCAGGCTGTGGCTCTTGAACGCGCCCGCTTTCATCCGCTCGAGGGAGAGCTTCTCGACCGGCGTCAGGGTGCGATCCGGGTCGAGCCCGATGTGGCGGAAGAAGACCCGGTAGGCCCACGGGATCGGCTTGTGGCGCAGCGCGATCGCCTGCGCGCCGTTGAAGCGGTCGCTCATCGTCCCGAGCCGGTCCTTGACCGCGCGCGGGCTGCGGCCCGACCCGCGATCGACGTTCAGGTATCGAAGCCCGAGCCCCGGGAACTCCTCCGCCAGCGCAGGCTCGAGGTATCCCGCCTCCGTGTCGGTGACCTGAGCCACGACAACACGGTAACGGGCGACCGCGCCCGCGCTCAATCTGCGGTCGCGGCGCGGCGCCGCGAGCTGCGCAGCAGACGGTCGACGTCGGCCGTGAGGTCGCGGCCGGTGAGCTCGTCGCTTCCGACCTTGGCACCCATCAGGATCCCGCCGGGGTAGGAAAAAGCGACCGTCGGGCATACTCCGACGCGGTAGATGTCGCTGACCGCGCCGTCGGCGTCGACGCCGACCGGGATTATCCATCCGTGGTCACGGATGATCTGGCGCACGGTGCCGCGGCTGTCGCGGACGTCAATGCTGAGGAAGTTGACGCGGCCCTTGAACTTCCGGGCGACCCGGTTGACCACGTCCTGGGTCGGAAGGCAGTTGCCGCCCCGTGTGAACCAGAACGAGAGCACGAGCGGGCGGTCGAAGAAGTCACAGACCCGGATCACATCGCGGCCGCCGACGTCGCAGGCCGGCGTGCGGCGGTCGCCGGCCGGGCACGGGATCTGCGACGAGGAGCAGTCGTCCTGGGCGATGTTCGCGTCGCCGCTCAGCGAGCTCAACGCCTTCGGGACCGCGAACTGCTCCAGGGGCCTCCCGCGATCCCCCCCGGCGCCGAGGATCGTCCTCTCCCCAGTGCGCAGGGTGTTCAGCGTCGCGAACGCAACCAGGGCGACGAATGCGACCCCGACCGCGATCGAGTACCCGCGTCCCGGGCGCGGGGCCGGGCCGAGCCGGCCCGGCTTGCTGCGGTCACGGCCCGGGGGCGGATCGTCAGGCGGCATCGCGCGCGCCCCGCGCCGGGCGGCGACGCTGCGGGCGGGCCGGCGGGGCCGGGCGACGCGACCTCGCCGCGAGTCGCGGCAGGGGCTCGAAGCCGCCCTCGGCCCAGACGAGCGCCGCCGGGAGCACGAGCATGACGCCGAGCAGCGCGACGGCGAGGTCGAGCACGGTCAGGGCGCCGAAGCTGCGCAGCATCGGGACGCCGCTGACGACGAGGACCGCGAACCCGACGAGCGCGGTCACACCCGACGCGGCAACCGCCGCCCCGGTTCGGGCGTACGTCCGCCGCAGCGACTCCCCGACCGAGTGTCCGGCCTCGCGCTCCTCGTGGAAGCGGGCAGAGAGCAGAACGCTGAACTCGGTCGCGATCGCGATTACGAGCGCCCCCAGCGTCGCCGACATCGGATCGAGGTCGATCCCGCTCGCGGCGAGGAGCAGCGCCGACCATCCCGTCGCGAGGACGACGGGGATCAACGGGACGATCCAGCGCGCTGGACGGCGGTAGGCGATGAACAGGACCAAGGCGACGGCGACGAGGCTCGCCAGCGGCAGCCAATAGCGGCTCGACTCGAGCGATGACAGCGCGTCGGCGGTGAGCACGCGCGAGCCCACGACGCTCGCGGAGACTCCTGGCGGGGGGCCGTTCGCGCTCCCCGGCGTGCCGATCTCGGAGCGGACGTCGTCGATCAGCCGCTCCTGGTCGTCGAGCGAGTTGACCTGGATCCCGAACGCGACGTTGGCCGCGGTCGGCTTGCCGTTCGCGTCCCGGGCCAGGAACGCCTGCGAGAAGTACGGCGGGACCGCGCCGAGTACCGACTTCACGCGCGCCTTGCTCGGCGGTTTTGTCCCGTCTCCGAACAGGTCCGAGAGCGTTATTCCGGGGCAGAGCTCGGCGCCCCTGCAGCTGCGCGCGCCGGATTTGAACCCGTGCGCGGCGAGCACGCGGCGCTTGAACCCGGCCATCCAGTCGATCACCTTCGGGTCGGTCACGTCCTTGCCCTCGACGAGGACGTCGAGCTCGCCGCTCGAGCCGGTCTCGTGCTCGATGTCGCGCGAGGCGCGCAGCCCGGCGAGGTCCGCGGGGACGAGCTTGGTGACGTCGGAGACGAGCCCGGTGCTGCTGCCGACGACCCAACCGAAGGCGGCGATGACGAGCGCGACGAGCAGCACCCGGGCGGGCGCCGTGATCGCGACCGCGACCGCGCCCTTCCCGATCCGCCCCAGGCTCGCGGCGGCGCGGGAGCGGGCCGAGGCGAGCCCCGCGAGCCAGCCCGTGGGGGCGGCGGCGCGACCCGCCATGCTCAGTGAGGCCGAGCCCAGCGTCAGCGCGAGCGCGAACGCGATCACCAGCCCGAGCACGACGAGGAGCGCGAACGAGCGCACCATCGGGATCGGCGACACCGGTGGCGCCAGCCAAACCAGCAGCCCCGCCACCGTGGCGAGCGCCGCAATCGCGATCACCGGCCCGCCCCGCGCGGCGGCCAAGACCGCGGCCTCCGCGCGCGACGCGCCACCCGCGAGGGCCTCCCGGAAGCGGGCGTGGAATTGGATCGCGTAGTCGACTCCGAGCCCGATCAGGATCGGCAGCGCCGCGAGCGAAGCCATCGTCAGCGCCCCTCCCGCGATCCCCAGCGTCCCGAAGACGACCGCTACGGCGACGACCGCGACCGCGAGCGGGAGCAGCCGCAGAGGCGGCCGCAGGACGATCATCAGCGCGACCGCCATCAGCGCCAGCGCGGCGACGAGCAGGGTGAACACCTCGCTCCCGAAGCCCTTGGCGATGTTGGTGTCAAGCCGCGAGGAGAGGTCGGCCGCGACCACCGGGTCGCCGCCGACGACGTAGCTGCCGCCGTTGAGCTTGAACGTGGGATCGTCAACGGCCTCGCGGAACAGCCCCACGGCCTTGCGCCGGTCCGCCTCGCTGAGGTCGGGGCGGAGGCGGACCGTGATCATCGCCGCGTCGGCGCTCGGGAACAGGCCGGCGAACTTCGCCTTCGGGACCCCGCCGCCGTAGCGCGAGTCGAAGACGACGTTTTCGACGAACTTCGGGTTGTCGATGTTCGGAAGGCTGGTTTGGCCGTACTTCGATCCGAGCGCGAGCAGCTGCGCCTGCGCCTGCTGGAGCGTGCCCTGCCCCGCGGCCTGCGCGGCCTGCGCCTGGGCGGCGGGACCGGCGCCGCTCTTCGCGGCCTTCGCGCGCGCCACGCTCGCCGCGACCTGGGCCTGCTGCTGGGCCCCCTGGAGTGCGCCGCCGAGGAACTTCTGGGCCTCGATGGCCGCCTGATTGAGGAACGTCGCCGGCCCGTAGACGACCTGGCTCGGGTCCAGTGAGGCGATCTCGCCGCACACCGGGGCGGCGGGCTGCTGTCCCTGCGGGATCCGCCCCGAGAGGCAGCCCTCGAGCCGCAACAGGGAGCCGAGGTTCTGGGTCAGCACGATGTGGCGAAGCCCGCCCTGGGCGGGATCGCCCTTGACGAGGATCCGCACGGGCTCGTCCCCGAACTGGTCGTCGAAGCGCTGGGTGTCGCCGTAGGCGCTCGCGCCGTGGGAGACGAAGGTGCCGGTGCCGGTGTTGGTCTCGAGTCGGGACGCGCCGGCGACGCCGAGCAGAGCGAGGAAGCCTGCCGCCGCAATCACCGCCGCGCGCCGGCGCACGGAGCGCGCCGCGAGCCTGCCGAAGAACTCGCTCATCGCAGGCAGATTACGGCGCGGGGTGCGTCAGCGAGGTGGCCGGACGGGAAACAAGGCGGGCGACGCTCTGCAGCCGCCCGGCTCAGTCCATCGCCAGTGGGCCCTTGCTCTCGGCGTGGAGGAACTGATTGATGAACTCGTTGTCGGAGTTGAACAGCTCGTCGGCCGGGCCGCTCTCCACGATCTTGCCCTTCCACAGAACGGCGATGAAGTCGGCGATCCGCCGCGCCGAGCTGATGTCGTGGCTGATCACGACGTAGCAGCCGCCGTTCTCGGCGTGGACCTCGCGGATCAGCTCGCACAAAAGCGCCGTGCGCACGGGGTCGAGGCCCGAGTCGGGCTCGTCGAACATCACGATCGCCGGATCGAGCACGAGCGCGCGCGCGAAGCCCGCCCGCTTGCGCATCCCGCCCGAGAGCTCGTTCGGCATCTGGTACATCGCCTCGCCGAGCCCGACCTCGCGCAGGCGCCGGTTGACGATCTCGCCGATCTCCTCCTCGCCCTTGTCGGTGTGCTGGCGGAGCGGGAACGCGGTGTTGTCGTAGACGTTCATCGAGCCGAACAGCGCCCCGTCCTGGAACAGCAGCCCGAACTTCTTCCGCATCTCGAACAGCTCGTCGTCGCTCATGCCCGGGACCGACTCGCCGTGGACGAGGAGGTCGCCCGAGTCCGGGTAGAGGAGGCCGACGATGTGCTTGATCAGCACGCTCTTGCCCGTACCCGAGGGGCCGAGGACCATCGAGATCTGGTTGTCCGGCAGGCCGAGGTTGAGCTGGTTGAGGATCCGCACGCGGCCGAACTGCTTCACGAGGTCGATGACCTCGACCGCGTCCTCGCCGCCGTGATCGCGCTTCCGACCGGTGTGCCAACGGTAGGGGTCGGTGTCGTCGGGATCGACGCCGGGGATCACGAAGTCACGCGCCCCGGCCGCAGACGAGTCGTCGGGCGCGCGGTGCTCGTCGCGTTCGACCTCCTGCTCGACCTCGAGGGCCTCGGTCTCGTCGGCCGTCTCAGCCTGCTCGCGCACCTCGAACCCTTCGCTGCGTTCCTCTTGCATCGCTCTCCTAGCTCGCTTGCCTGATGACCATTCTTCTGCCGCTACCCCCCGATCGGCGCCCTCGGGTTGGCGCCCCAGAAGACGAGCGTCCCCATCATCCCGATCAGGTGCACCAGGACGATGTTGAGGACCATCGACTTCGCGGTTGCGGTGCCGACGCCGACCGGCCCCCCCGAGGCGGTGTAGCCGTAGTAGCAGCCGACGAGGACGATCGCGGTTGCCATCGCCATCGCCTTGATGAGGCTGAATAAGAGATCGGGCGGGTTCTGGAACATCCAGAAGATCAGGAAGTAGCCGCCCTGGGAGACCTCGCCGATCTGCTTGACGACCGCGAGCCAGGAGGCAAAGAAGCCGACCCCGACCGCGGCCAGGTACATGAACGGAAGCGTCATCCACGCGGCGAGCAGCCTCGTCGCGGCGAGGAAGGTCATCGGGGGAACGCCCATCACCTCGAGCGCGTCGATCTCATCCGAGATCCGCATCGCCCCGAGCTCGGCGACGATCCCGGTCCCGATCTTCGCCGACATCATGTAGCCGAACGCGTAGGGGATCACCTCGCGCAGGTCACACCAGGCGGCGAACACGCCCGCGTAGGCGGGCGAGCCGACGGAGCGGTTGAAGTAGGCGCCCTCGATCCCGCACTGCAGGCCCAGGATGAACACGAGCCCCCAGATCACGATCGTCGAGCCCAAGATCAGGATCCCGGCCTGCCTCAGCGCCTCGCCGAAGAACTGGAACACCCGGCCCGAGTAGACGAGCCCGATGACGCGGGCGCAAAAGCGCGCGATCTCGCCCAGCGAGCCGAGCCAGTCGCGGGGGACCGCCAGCCAGCCGGGCATCAGAACACCACCCGTTCGACGCGGCCCCGCCAGAAGCGGACGCGAAGCGGAGCATTCTGGCGGAATTGATGCACTACTTGATCACCGAGATCTCGGGGTGGGTGGCGAGCAGCGTCTGGGTGAAGACGTAGTTGAACGCGAACACGCCCATGAACGCGATCACGACCGCCTCGTTGACCGCGCGGCCGACCCCGGCGGCGCCCCCGGAGGCGTTCATGCCCTTGTAGGAGCAGACGATCGCGACGATCGCCCCGAACAGGGTCGTCTTCAGGACCGAGCCCCAGAGGTCGGTGACCGAGGCGTTGTTGAAAAGCGTCGCGAAGAAGCCCCCGAGCGGCTGGCCGTAGGTGAGCTCGGCGAAGAGCCCGCCCAAGATCCCGAACAGGAGCGCGTAGATGTCGAGCAGGCCGGTGATCAGCATCAAGGCGAGGAAGCGGGGGACGACGAGGTTCTTGATCGGATCGACGCCCAGGACCTGCAATGCGTCGAGCTCCTCGCGGATCTTGCGCGCCCCGAGATCGGCGGTGATCGCGGTCCCGGCGACCCCGGCGACGACGACCGCGGTCACGAACGGGGCGAACTCGCGGACCGAGGCGAGGATGAAGAAGCCGCCGAGGCGATCGAGGGCTCCGAACAGGGACAGGAAGTTCGCCGCCTGCAGCCCCGGGGCTCCGAAGCCGAAGGCGACGGTCGAGATCAGCATCGGAAACCAGCACAGCTGCAAGGCGAACAGGAACTGGCCGATGAACTCGCCCCCGTAGGGGTAGGGCGGGCGGACCGTCGCGACGAGCGTCTTCCCGGTCAGGATCATCATGTTCCCGACCTGCTCGAACAGCGACTTGGCCGGTAGGAATGCCCTGTCGGCGACCGCTCTAACCATTCTCTCCTCCGAACCCCTCCCCGAGGGGTCGATGGGAGAAATCTAGTTCATCGCGCGGCCGGGCGCTACCCATGAGCGGTGAATCGGCGCCCTCGGCCCGTGGTATGTTGCGCGCGCCTTGGGGGACCACGCAAAGATCACCCGGGGGCGGCACGCGAGGAGGGTCGCGGCAGGCGTGACCACGGGGATCACCGTGCTGGCCGTGGCCGCCTGCGGCGGGGGCTCGCGTCAGGACGCGAACGAGCCCGAGGGCCAGTTCCCGGTCGACGTCGTGACGGCGAAGTTCCCAACCCGCCAGCGGCTCGCGGAGACCACGGACCTCCAACTTGGGGTCAAGAACGTCGGCCAGGACACGATCCCGAACCTCGCGATCACGATCTTCATCGACCCCGATGCGCAGGGATCGTTCATGGCCCGCTCCGATCAGCCGGGGCTTGAGAACCCGAGCCGGCCGGTGTGGATCCTCGAGAACAAGTTCCCGAAGCTCGCGGGCGAGACGAAGACGGCGGGCGCCGAGACCGCAACGACCAACACGTTCGCGTTCGGGCCGCTGAAGGCCGGCGAGACGAAGCAGATCGTGTGGAAGGTGACCGCGGTCCAGGGCGGCACCTACACGATCAACTACCAGGTCGCGGCCGGGCTCGGCGGCAAGGCGAAGGCGGTGACGCCGGGCGGCGGGAAGCCAAACGGCAAGTTCGCCGCGACGATCACGACGAAGCCGCCGAAGGCCAGGGTCAATAGCGCGGGCAAGGTCACGATCAAGGGCTGAGCCCCGCCGGCGCGCCCTCGCCGCGCTCGCGGTTGCCGTACTCGCGCTCGCGGGCTGCGGCGGCGGCGGATCGTCAACCGCCCCGACCACGAGGCGGGCATCCGGGGGCGCCGCGAGCGGCGTCGGTGGCGTGCGGCTCGCGAAGGTCGGCGACTTCGAGGCACCGCTGTACGTGACCCAGCCCTTGGGGGAACGGGCCGACCTCTATGTCGTCGAGCAGGGCGGGGCGGTGAAGGTGGTCCACGACGGCTCGGTGCGCCCGCAGCCGTTCATCGACCTCTCCTCGCAGATCACGAGCGGCGGCGAGCAGGGGCTGCTCTCGCTCGCGTTCGCTCCGGACTACAGGCGCTCGGGGCGCTTCTACGTCGACTTCATCGACCGCGCCGGCGACACGCGGGTTGTCGAGTATCGACGCTCGGCGGGCGACCCGCTGCGGGCGGATCCCTCGAGCGCCCGCCAGGTGCTGAGGATCGCGCAGCCGTTCTCGAACCACAACGGCGGTCTGCTCGTCTTCGGGCCCGACGGGCTGTTGTACGTCGGCAGCGGCGACGGGGGCTCGGAGGGCGACCCGCAGCGAAACGGCCAGAGCCTGGCGACGCCGCTGGGCAAGCTGCTGCGGATCGACCCGCGCCCCTCCGGCGGCAGGCCGTACGGGATCCCGGCCTCGAACCCGTTCACGGGGCGCGCCGGCGCCGACCCCACGATCTACTCCTACGGGCTTCGCAACCCGTGGCGGTTCTCGTTCGACAGCCGCACCGGCGCGCTGACGATCGGAGACGTCGGCGGGGACCGACTCGAGGAGGTGGACCTCGTCCGCAGGGGCGAGGGCCGGGGCGCGAACTTCGGCTGGTCCGCCTTCGAGGGCACCGATCGCCTCAATCGGGACCAGCACGCGCGGGGCGCGGTGCCGCCGGTGCTCACCTACACGCACTCCGGGGAGCGTGCTCGATCACCGGCGGCTACGTCGTCCGCGACCGCTCGCTGACGACGCTCTACGGGCGCTACCTCTACGGCGACTTCTGCACCGGAGCGCTCCGCAGCTTTCCCGCCCGCCCCGATCGCCACGCGACCGACGACCGCCCGCTCGGCCCCTCGGTCCCGCAGCTGAGCTCGTTCGGCGAGGACGACGCCGGACACATCTACGTGACCTCGCTCGACGGTCCCGTGTACCGGCTCGCCCCCCGCTAACCTGAGCGCGATGGCGGGGATCGCACGGAGGACGATCGCGATGTGCGCGGTCGCGGCCGCACCACTGGCGCCGGCGACGGGCTCGGCGCTCGCCGATCCGCCGATCGGGAGCGGCGACGGCGGCGTTCACCTGCGGAAGATCGGCAACTTCGACAACCCGACCTACGTCGACAACGCGCCCGGGTCGAAGCGCCTGCTCTTCGTCACCGAGCAGCCGGGCCGGATCAAGGTCCTGCGCGGCTCGAAGATCCTCGGCCACGACTTCCTCGACATCAGCGACCAGGTCAAGTGCTGCGGCGAGGAGGGCCTGCTCTCGGTCGCCTTCGCCCCCGACTACAAGCGCACCCGCCGCTTCTACGCCTACTTCACCAACCACACCGGCGACAACGAGGTCGACGAGTTCAAGCGCAGCAAGCGCTCGCGCACCCACGCAGCCCCGGGATCGGAGCGTCGGGTGATCACGTTCAGCCACCGCGAGTTCCCGAACCACAACGGCGGCCTGCTCCAGTTCGGCCCCGACGGACTGCTCTACATCGGGACCGGGGACGGCGGCGGGAGCGGTGACACGCTCCACAACGGTCAGAACGTGAACACGCTGCTCGGCAAGCTGCTGCGGATCGACCCGCGCGCCGGCGGCGGCAGGCCGTACCGGATCCCCGCGAGCAACCCGTTCGCCGGCTCGACTCCGGGAGCGGACGAGATCTACGCGCTCGGCCTCCGCAACCCGTGGCGGTACTCGTTCGACAGCAAGACCGGCGATCTGATCATCGGCGACGTCGGCCAGAACCAGTACGAGGAGATCGACTACGAGACGAACGCCAGGGGGGCGAACTTCGGCTGGAACGTGCTCGAGGGCAACCACCCCTACGCGGGTGGTCCGACGCCGGCCAACTACCACCCGCCCGTGCTCGAGTACAGCCACAACGGGGGCGCGTGCGCGGTCACCGGGGGCTACGTCGTTCGCGACAACAGCCTGCCGACGCTCTACGGCCGCTACCTCTACGGCGACTACTGCGTCGGCGACCTGCGCAGCTTCATCCCCAATCGCGGCGCCCACAGCGCGAGCGACGACCGACCGCTGGGGCCGAACGTGCCCAGCCTGACCTCCTTCGGAGAGGGCCGCAACGGGCACATCTACGCCGCGTCCCAGGGGGGTCCGGTCTACCGCCTCAAGTAGCGGCGTCCACTACAGTCCTCGCAACCACCGAGAGGGGACGAGTCATGGCGACGCGTGCGACTGAGACGGGAACGGCAACGACGAACGGGGCGAGCGGCAACGGACTCGCGGCAAGCGGCGAGACCTTCGACGTCTTCAACCCGGCCGACGGGACCGTCGTCGACCAGGTCCCCGTTCACGACCCGGCCCAGGTCCACGCCGCCGCCGAGCGCCTGCGCGCCGCACAGCCCCAGTGGGAGCAGCTCGGCCACGACGGCCGCTACCGCTGGCTGAGCCGGTGGCGCGACTGGATCCACGCGAACAGCGAGAAGCTCGCCGACATCATGCAGACCGAGACCGGGAAGGTCCGCCAGGAGGCGACGATGGAGACGCCCGGCCTCGAGGACGCGATCAACTACTTCGGCTCGAACTCGAAGCGGTTCCTCGCCGACGAGCAGGCGCCCCCGCACTCGCCGTTGATGCGGATGAAGACGCTGCGAGTCGTCTACAAGCCGTACCCGCTCGTCGGTGTGATTGCGCCATGGAACTTCCCCCTGCTGCTCTCGGCGGGCGACGCGATTCCCGCGCTCGCGGCCGGCTGCGCGGTGATCATCAAGCCGTCCGAGTTCACCCCGCTGTCGCTGGTCGAGCTCGTGCGCGGCTGGAAGGAGGAGGTCGGGGCTCCCGACGTGTTCGAGGTCGTCACCGGGCTCGGTGAGTGCGGCTCCGCCGTCGTCAGCGAGGCCGACATGGTCCATTTCACCGGCTCGATCGCGACCGGCAAGAAGGTGATGGCCCAGGCCGCCGAGACGCTGACCCCCGTCAGCCTCGAGCTCGGCGGCAAGGACCCGATGATCGTGCTCGAGGACGCCGACCCCGACCGCGCCGCGAACGGCGCCGCGTGGGGCGGGCTCGCAAATTCGGGCCAGATCTGCATGTCGACCGAGCGCGTGTACGCGGCCGAGCCGATCTACGACAGCTTCGTCGGCAAGCTGGTCGATCGAGTGAAGGAGCTGAAGCAGGGCCGCGACGAGCCCGCCTACAGCCACGAGATCGGGGCGATGGTCTCCCCAAAGCAGGTCGAGATCGTCGAGGACCACGTCCAGGACGCGATCAACAGGGGCGCCAAGATCCTCACCGGCGGCAAGCGCCGCGAGGGTCCCGGCGACTACTTCGAGCCGACGGTACTCGTCGACGTCGATCACTCAATGAAGATCATGCGCGACGAGACCTTCGGCCCGGTGATCCCGGTGATGAAGGTCCGCGACGATGACGAGGCCGTGGAGCTCGCCAACGACTCGCGCTACGGGCTCTCGGCGTCGGTGTTCGGGAAGAAGAACCACGCCGAGGCGGTCGCGCGGCGGATCGACAGCGGCGCCTGCAACGTCAACGACCAGTTCAGCAACTACCTCGCCTACTCGCTGCCGATGGCCGGCTGGAAGGAGTCGGGGATCGGGCAGCGCTGGGGCGCGGGCGGAATCCGCAAGTACTGCCGCACCGAGGCGATCACGATCGCGAAGCTCGACCGCGCGAAGTCGGAGCCGATGTGGTTCCCGTACACGGCCCGCAAGTCGCGGATCCTGCACGCGCTCGGTGGGTTCCTGAACGCGCGCGGGCTCGCGAACCGGCTCCGCGGGCTGCGCAGCCGCTAGCCCGCGCCCCAAACCCGGCGAATATTCGGGCTCGCCATACGACCGTGAGCGGGTTGCCCGCGGCCGGGCCGGCTAGGCGGCGCGGGCCGAGGCGGGGCCGGCGGTCTTGAGCTCGTCGGAGAGCCCGTTGGCCTGGTCCGCGAACCACTCGGCGGTCGCGCGCAGCCACTCGATCTCCGCGCGGGTTCGGACGACGATGTAGCTCGTGTACTCGTCGCCGGCGAGGTCGATCGCGTCGGAGACGCTGATCGCACCGTCGTCGCTCGCCTCACCCTCGTCGCGCCGCCACATCACCCGGCCGCGATCCTCCGCCTCGGTCTCGAGGCACAGCCGCGTGCCGTCGCTCAGCAGCAAGTCCTTCGGCTCCATTCCCCTGACTTCGACGCCCCGCGTCATCCCGTTCGTTCGCTCGCTCATCTTGTCGCCCTCCTCTCCCCGCCTCCGGGGAAGATCGCTGATCGGCCAGGGGCCATATTAGCGCTTGCTAAGACGAGCCTTGTAAAGCACTCGTAAAAACTTCAACCCGCCGGACAGGCTGCCTGCGGGCGCCTGAGGGGAGGCCGGCCGAGACGCTTTCGCCGAGCGGCAGGGAATACTGCGCGGGCGATGTCGGAGGAGAACGTGGAGATCGTGCGCCGGATCTACGAGCTGGTTGAGGCCGGAAGGAATCGACGTGTGGGGGCAGGCACGACGGCAAGGAGAACGTTGACCGCTCGTTGAAACAGCTCTGGATCTACGACGAGGTCTCGATCGCCGTCGAGGAGATCATCGACCTCGACGACAGGACTCTGGCCATTACCCGGTTCCACGGGGTCCCCGCGGGTGCCCCGCCGGTGGACTGGCCGTGGTGCCACCTGTTTGCGCTCAGAGACGGACGGATCAGTGAGGTGCAGAGCTTTCTTGACCGCGCCGAAGCCCTCGAAGAGGCTGGGCTGCGGCGCTAGTCGCCGGCGGGGACGAGCTGCTCGCGGAGCTGGCCCGCGGCGTCGACCATGTTCCGCAGGCTCGCCTCGACCTCGGGCCAGGCGCGGGTCTTCAGCCCACAGTCCGGGTTCACCCACAGCTGCTCGGGCTTCAGCACCCGGGCGGCCGCTTCGAGCAGCTCCGCCATCTCCTCGGACGGCGGAACGCGGGGCGAGTGGATGTCGTAGACGCCGGGGCCGATCTGGAGCTCGTATCCGGTGCGCTCCCAATCGTGGAGCAGCTCCATGCGCGAGCGCGCCGCCTCGATCAACAGCACGTCGGCGTCCATCTGCTGGATCTGCTCCATGATGTCGCCGAAGTCCGAGTAGCACATGTGGGTGTGGATCTGGGTCTCGTCGCGGACCCCGGCGGTCGCAACCCGGAAGCAGTACACGGCCCACTCGAGATACTCGCGCCAGCGTGCCCTGCGCAGCGGCAGGCCCTCGCGAATCGCCGGCTCGTCGACCTGGATCACCTTGATCCCGGCCTCCTCGAGATCGGCGACCTCGTCGCGGATCGCCAGCGCGAGCTGCTCGCACGTCTCCGAGCGCGGCTGGTCGTCGCGGACGAATGACCACTGCAGCATCGTCACCGGGCCCGTGAGCATGCCCTTGACCGGGCGCTCGGAGAGCGACTGCGCGTACAGCGTCCAGTCGACCGTCATCGGCTCGGGGCGGCTGACGTCCCCGAACAGGATCGGCGGGCGCACGTAGCGCGACCCGTACGATTGGACCCAGGCGTTCTGCGTGAACGCGTAGCCCTCCATCTGCTCGGCGAAGTACTGGACCATGTCGTTCCGCTCGGGCTCGCCGTGGACGAGGACGTCGAGGCCGACGTCCTCCTGGAACCGGATCACGCGCTCGATCTCCGAGCGCATCCGCTCCTCGTAGCCGGCCCGGTCGATGTCACCGGCGCGCAGCTCGGCGCGCGCCTTGCGGATCTCGGCCGTCTGCGGGTAGGAGCCGATCGTCGTCGTCGGGAACAGGGGAAGCGCGAGCCGCTCGGCCTGAGCGTCGCGCCGGATCTCCCAGTCGCTTGTGCGCCGCGCGTCGTCGTCGCTCATCGCCGCGACGCGGTCGCGGATCGCGGGGTTGCGGGTTCGGTGCGAGACGCGGCGGTCGTCATGCGCTCGGTCGTTGGCGTCGAGCTCGGCCGCGATCGCGTCGCGGCCCTCGGTGAGGCCCTTGGCGAGGGTCGCGACCTCGCCGACCTTCTGGCGCGCGAACGCCATCCACGAGCGGAGCTCGTCGTCGAGATTGGGCTCAGCTTCGATGTCGACCGGCGTGTGCAGCAGCGAGCACGAGGTCGAGACGACGAGTTCCTTGCAGCGGTCGCGCAGCCCGCCGAGCTCGTCGAGGCTGTGCTCGAGCTCTGAGATCCACACGTTGCGCCCGTCGACGATCCCGGCGAACAGGGTCTTGTCCTCGAGGCCGCCGCCCTCGCCAAGCTTCTCCTCCTTCGCGATCAGCTCGACGTTGCGCGGGCCGCGGTGGAAGTCGAGGCCGACGCCCTCGATCGGCAGGTCGCGGAGGACGCCGTAGGCGTCGCCGACCTCGTCGAAGTAGGTCTTGACGAGGATGCTCGGGCGCTCGTGGACCCGCGCGAGCTCCTCGTAGGCGAGCCGCAGCGCGTCGAGCTCGGGCTCGGTGCGGTCCTCGACGAAGCACGGCTCGTCGAGCTGAACCCAGGTTGCGCCCTGCTCGGCGAGGCGCTCGAGTACCTCTCCGTAGACCTCGATCAGCGGCTCGAGCAGCGTCAGGCGGTCGAAGTCCTCGGGCACGCCGTCGGCCGACTTGCCGAGCAGCAGGAACGAGACCGGGCCGACGAGCACCGGGACGGTGTCGATCCCGAGCTCCTCCATCGCCTCGGCGTGCTCGGCGAACGGCTTCTCGCTCGACAGCGAGAACTCGGTGTCCGGGCCGAGCTCGGGCACGAGGTAGTGGTAGTTGGTGTCGAACCACTTCGTCATCTCCATCGCCGTGACGTCGACGCCGCCCTCCTGGCGGCCGCGCGCCATCGCGAAGTAGGTCTGCTCGTCGACGGGGCGGCCGCCGTCGTGGCCGTAGCGATCGGGGACGGCGCCGACGAGAGCAATCGCGTCGAGGACCTGGTCGTAGAGCGAGAAGTCGTTCGAGGGGATCATGTCGATCCCGGCGTCCTGCATGAAGCGCCAGTTCTCGAGTCGGATCCGCTTCGCGATCGCGAGCAGGTCGGCCTCGGAGACCTCGCCCTTCCAGTGGCCCTCGGTGGCGAACTTGAGCTCGCGCTCGGCGCCAATCCGCGGAAAGCCGGAAATATTGGACGGGACGTTCGACTGGGCCATGGCCGCCTGAGGGTACTTACTCGGGCCGCGCTAGATGATCACGAGATCGTGTCCCCGGCCTTGCTCTCCTCCGGGGACAGCCGCACCGGCGCGGCGGACAGCGCGCGCAGGCGCATGTCCGACCACGTCATGCCCTCGCGGACGAGGGCCGGGAGGCCGAGCGCGACGGCGGTCGCGATCTCAACCGCCTGGAGGATGACGCCGTAGGCGAGCGCGTCGGCGCCGCTGACGCCGAAGCCCGTCGTCAGCACGCTGATCACCGCGAGCTGGAAGACGCCGATGTTCGACGGCGTCGCCGGGACGACCGCGGTGACGTTGACCGCGAACAGGACCGCGGCGGCGGCGCCGATGCTGGAGTGAACGTCAAGCCCCATCGCCGGGAACAGCATGTAGCACGCGAGGAGCTGCAGGCCCCAGGCGGCGAGCTGCGCGCCGGCCGCCATCGCGCCGTAGCGCGCGTCGCGGAACACCCGCAGGCCGCTTCGCACCTGGACCAGCGCCCGGCGCACGTTCCCCGCGAGGCGCGCGATTCGCCCGGTTCCGTTCTGACGCACGAGCACCGGGGCGAGCGCGACCGCGACGAGCAGGACGAGCGGGACGAAGCTGGCGACGAAGAGCTTCTCCGAGCCCGAGTGGAAGAGGTTCGTTGTCGCGACGATGATCGCGCCGAGCATCGACAGCGCGATCAGGTTCAGCGTCGTCTGCGAGACCAGCGTGCCGAGCAGCACCGGGAGCGTCTCGCGCATCCGCCCCGTGCGACGCGACAGAACCATCGCCCGCGCCGGCTCGCCGAGGCGGGCGGGAAGCGTCGCCGACATCAGCACGCCGATCATCGTCGCCGAGGTGACGTCGCGGCGGCGCACCGGGCGCCGCGGCAGCGCCGCCTTAGCGATCGCGTACCAGGACACAGCGCGGAGCAGCATCGAGGCCATCATCAGCCCGACGGCGACCAGGATCAGCGTGAAGTTGGAGCGGACGACGCTCGCGACGACGCTCTGAAAGCCGATCTTGTGCGCGGCGAGCGCGGTAAGTCCGATTCCGATCGCGCCCGCGAGGCCGAGGCCGATCCGCCTCGCCGCGCGGCGCTTGCGATCCGCTCCCGCCGCCGGCGCCGGGTCGAGCGAGGGCAGGCGCTCGGGGCGCTTCCCGGCCCGCCGTGCGACGGGACAAGCCCGATCCGGCGCGCGATCCGCTCCGGCCTGCCGGCTGCCGCCGGCACCGGCGAGGCGGCGTGGGCATAGACATCCTCGAGCTGGTCGGCGATCCGCGGCCACGCGTACTCCTCGGCGGAGGCGCGCGCGGCACGTCCCATCTCGCGCCTCGCGTCAGGCTCGACGTGCAGGCGCTGAAGCTCCTCGGCAAGGCGCTGTGGATCGGCGGGCGGAACGAGCACGCCGTCGACGCGGTCGCTGACGACCTCGGCGTAGCCGGCGATCTCCGACGCGATCACCGGCGTCCCCGCCGCGAACGCCTCGATCAGGACCATCCCGAAGCTCTCCGCCTCGAGCGAGGGCGCGCACATCACGTCGGCCTCGTGCAGGCGGCGCCAGAGCTGATCGGCGGAGACGCGGCCGAGCGCGTCGATCCGCGACCCAACCTCGGGGTCTGGCAGGTAGCGCGCGACGTCCTCGGGGCCGGCGCCGACGACGGTCAGCCGCGACGGGACGTGCTCGACCAGCGCCTCGAACGCGGCCAGCAGCACGGGCAGGCCCTTGCGCTCCTCGGGGCGGCCCACGAACAGGATCCGGAGCTCATCCGAGCCCGGCTTCGGTCCATCGGGCGCGGCCTCGAGGTCGACCCCGTTGGGGATGATCGTGTACTCGCCGCCGAAGAAGCGCCGGCCGGTCCAGGCCGCCGCCTTCGAGACCGCCACCCGTGCCGCAAGCTGGTTGAAGCGGCGGCGGGCTCCGAGAAGCGTCGCGATGTGGTTCGGCACCGGCTTCGTCGAGTAGGCGTGGAAGGTGCCGACGACGGGGGCGCCGCCGAACACCGTCGCGTCCCAGCCGAGCATCGGCGCCGGGGGCTCGTGGACGTGGACGACGTCGAAGCGGCCGGCGCGGAGCTCGCGCCGCATAGTCGTCACGGCGTCAGGCGAGGGCGAGAGGTTCGACACGGCGCCGTTCGCGGAGAATCCGATCGTGCGGCCGAGCGGAACGAGGTAGTCCGGGAGCTCTCGCCGCTCCGCGGACGCTCGGTGGAGCACCCGGCTGAGCCGGTCGGGGGGATCCCAGGGCGCCATGACACGGACATGGTGGCCACGGCCGGAGAACTGCTCGGCCAACGCCTCGACGTGCCGATTGACGCCGCCCTGGTACGTCCACGAGTAGGGCGTGACTAGAGCAACGCGCACCGAGCGGATGCTAACAGCGACGGCCCCCGTTCACGCCCCCGATGAGGGCGGCTCGGAGGGGATTTCGGCGCCCCTCGAGCGCGCCCAGGCGAGTCCGGCGATCTGGGTCAGATACGCGGTCCCGATCATCAGCAGCAGGACCCCGGAGTCGTTGGAGAGCGTGCCCGCGAGCGTCGCCGCGGCGGCGCCCGCGAAGCCCGCCGTGAACGCGGGGTGTCCGAGCCACCCCAACACGCGCCGGCGCTGGGCGGTCGCGAGCACGATCATGGCCGCAACGAGCAGGAACAGCGGCGAGAGGAGGTTGATCGAGAAGCTGTGCGCCGAGAGCTCGAGCCGCCGCTGGGCGACCTGGCCGACGCGGTCGAGCCCTCCCGCGTCGAGCACCGACCGAGTCAGGTGCGCCCCGCCCCCGATCACGAGGTCGACTGCCGCGATTGCGGCCAGCGCCGCGAGCGGGGCCGCGGCGATCAAGATCACGCGCCGTGTCCCCGCCGCGGGGCCGAGCATCGCGATCGCGCCGACGGCGCCACCGACAGGGAGCACGATCGCCGCCCCGACGTCGGCCCCGAAGCGGCCGGGGGCGAAGGCGAGCACCCCGGCCGCGGCGGCGACGAGGAACCACCACGCGGAGCGACGGTCCGCGCCGCGCGCCGCCAGCACCGCCCCGACTCCGATCGGGACCAGCACCCCGAGCGCCGCCTCGAGCTCGTTGCCGATCCCGAAGAAGCGAACGCCGAACTCGGGGTTGGGCCCAAGCAGCGACAGCGGCGTCAGCGGCGATCCGGCGACGACGTCGATCGCGCACGCGAGCACGGAGACCGCGCAGGCGATCCCCAGTGCCGCGTAGGGCCGTGCCAGCGCCAGCGTCACCGCGGCGAGCAGCGGCGCCGCGATCGCGAGGATCGCGAGCTCGACGTTGGCGCTCGGCTCAAGCGCAGCGGTGACGAGCAGCACCGTTGGCATGTACACGGAGCTCAGGGCCAGAATCGGCAGCGCGATCCGCGCGCCCCGGCGGCGGAAGGCGAGGGCGGCAAGGGCGGCGAGAGCGCACCAGACGAGGAAGCTGCGCCCGATCACGCTCCCCCGGCGCGGCCCGATCTCCTGCAGCCGGCGCGCGAGCGAGGCGACGTCGGCGGCGTCGGGCGAGCCCTCGGTGGTGATCGCGGTCCCGCCGACGTCCGAGGGAACCGGGATCCCCAGCCGCTCGAGGATCGTCGGCGCGAGATCGGTCGCGAGCACGAGCCCGCTCAGCCGCGTGCTGTCCGAGGTCAGCTCGCCGTCGAATCCGCTTCCCGCGATTCCGGCGGCGAGCTCGTGGCCCGCCGCGGGCGGCGGACGCTCGAGCGCGATAAGGATGTCGTTGCCGCGCAGCCCGCGGACAAGCGCGCCAAGCTGCCCGATCCGGGCCGGGACCACGCGCAGACCCGGCGCGTCGGGGCAGCGGCGCGCCTCGCGCACGCGGCCGAGCTCGTTCACGACGGCGAGCGCTCCCAGCCCCGCCCCTGTCTCGGCGCAGACCGAGAGCCTGCGCCCGGAGCCTCGGCGCTCGATCGTTGAGCCGAGCAGCCCGGGGACGATGTCGGCAGGGACGCTGTCGGCGCGGTGGACGACGCGCCGCCACAGCCGCGCCGGCACGCCGCCTTCGAGCGTGAACAGAGGCGGCAGCGCGCTCGGGTACAGCGACGAGGAGGTCCGGTTCCCCTGCCCGATGTCGAGGTAGGTCTGGGCCGCAGAGACGTCGCCGAGGCCGGCGCTGACGAGGCCCGGCGAGAGCCCCCGCACGCGCCCGAGCGCGGCCGGGCTCGTGTGGCTCGGCAGCAGCGCCAGCGTTACGCGGCCGCGGGAACCACTCGCATCGCCCGCATCAGCGCTCGCCGAAGGGGGCGAGATCGCCGCCGAGGCGAGCGCCGCTGCGATAATCGCCGTCGTGGCTGCGCGCACCTTCGCCAAGTTCACCTTCTTCAAGCTCGTTCCCGCCTGGCAGCGCCGGGAGCCCGAGCTGCGCGCGGAGGATAAACGCGAGTTCCTCGCTGCCTGCGAGGACTTCGCGGTCGAGCGCTCGCTGCGCGCCTACTCGACCGTCGGCACGCGCGGGGACACGGACCTGCTGCTGCTCTCGCAGAGCCCGATCCTCGACGACATCCACACCTTTCACGTCGTGCTCGCGCAGAGCGGGCTCGCGCGCTGGGCGAGCATCCCGTACTCGTATCTCGCGATGACAAAGCGCTCGCCCTATTCCGAGGCCGAGGTTCGGCCGGAGATCTGCACCTCGTCGCGCAAGTACGTGTTCGTGTACCCGTTCTGGAAGAAGCGCGAGTGGTACGCGCTCGCGGACGAGGAGCGCCAGCGGATCATGAGCGGCCACATCGAGATCGGCCGCCGCTATCCCGAGATCACGATCAACACCGCGTACTCGTTCGGGCTCGACGACCAGGAGTTCGTGGTCTCGTTCGAGGCCGACGACCCCGGCGAGTTCCTCGACCTCGTCCACGAGCTTCGCGGCTCCGAATCGAGCTCGTACACGCTCCGCGACACGCCGATCTTCACCTGCATCGCGATGTCGGTGGGGAAGGCGCTCGACGCCCTCGACGGCGAGGCTACGTCGAGGACCGCTCGCGCAATCGCCTAGGTGCGACTACCCTTCCGGGATTCTTGAACGCTGAATTCACAGGCGAGCGGCCGCTGCGCGTGGCGATTGTCGGGTCGGGACCGGCGGGCTTCTATGCCGCCGAGCAGCTGCTGCGAAACGAGGACCACGCGGTCGAGGTCGACATGCTCGATCGGCTGCCGACGCCGTTCGGCCTCGTGCGCGGCGGCGTCGCCCCCGACCACCCGAAGATCAAGTCGGTGATCCGCGTCTACGAGAAGACCGCGGCCCGCGACGGCTTCCGCTTCTTCGGCAACGTCGCGCTCGGGCGCGACGTTGCGGCCGCCGAGCTTTCCGAGCGCTACGACGCCGTCGTCTACGCGTACGGCGCCGAGACCGACCGCCGGCTCGGGATCCCGGGCGAGGAGCTCGCGGGGAGCGGCCCGGCGACGGCCTTCGTCGGCTGGTACAACGCCCACCCCGACTACGCCGATCTCGAGTTCGACCTCTCACACGAGCGCGCGGTCGTGATCGGCAACGGCAACGTCGCTGCGGACGTCACACGGATGCTGGCGCTTACCCGCGACGAGCTCACGGTCACCGACACCGCCGATCAGGCGATCGAGGCGATCGCCGACTGCGGCGTGCGGGAGATCGTCGTGCTCGGCCGCCGCGGCCCCGCCCAGGCGGCGTTCACGAACCCCGAGCTGCGCGAGCTCGGTGAGATGGTCGACGCCGACATCGAGGTCGACGCCGGCGAGATCGAGCTCGACGTGCTCAGCCGCGAGTTCCTCGAGGACGAGGCCGACATCACGGCGCGCAAGAACGTCGAGATCCTCGAGGAGTTCTCGAACAAGCAGCCCGAGGGCAAGCCGAAGCGGATCGTGCTCCGATTCTGTGCCTCGCCGATCGAGATCGAGGGCGAGGGCAAGGTCGAACGGGTGGTGATCGGCCGCAACGAGCTCTACCGCGACGACTCGGGGGCGATCCGGGCCCGGGACACCGGCGAGCGGGAGACGATCGAGGCCGGCCTCGTGCTGCGCTCGATCGGATACAAGGGCGTGCCGGCCGAGGGCGTTCCGTTCGACGAGCGCCGCGGCGTGATCCCGAACGAGCGTGGAAGGGTCACCGAGCCCGACACGGGCGAACCGGTCCGCGGGCATTACGCCGTCGGCTGGATCAAGCGCGGCCCGAGCGGCGTCATCGGGACGAACAAGAAGGACGCCCAGGAGACCGTCGACTGCCTGCTCGAGGACGCCGCGACGGGCGGGCTGCCGGCGGTGCAAGGCGGGGGGCCCGACGCGATCGTCGAGCTGCTGCGCGAGCGCCGTCCCGAGTTCGTCAGCTTCGGGGGCTGGGAGGCGATCGACGCCGCCGAGCAGGAACGCGGCAAGCCGCAGGGGCGCCCGCGCGTCAAGTTCACGCGCATCGACGAGATGGTCGAAGTCGCGCGCGGCGGCGTCCGCGCCTAGCCGATCTAGAGCACGCGCACCGAGCCCGCGGCGAGCAGCGCGCCGCCGAGCGCGACCACGCCGGCGCCGGTGACGGCGAGCCGGCTCCACCCCTCGCGGCGCGCGAGCACCCCGGCGATCACCCCGGCGGCGAGGATCGTGAGCCCGGCCCACAGCTCCCCGGCGACGAACGCGGGGCCCGAGGCGAGGCTGGTGAGCCTCACGGGCGCGAGAGACCCGCCGCGCGCCAGCCGCAGCGGCCGCGCGAGCACGCGGCGGCCGCGGGCGCCTGACACGAGGCCGTTTCGGACCATCGAGCGCATGACCTCGACCTGGCGCGCTCGCGCCGCGCGTGGATGGCTGAGCGGGTCGTAGAGGCTCGGACCTTGCGGGAGCCCGGCGATCAGGCTCGCCTGCGCGAGGCTGAGTCCGGACGGCGGCACCGCGAAGTACCGTCGGCTCGCCGCCCCGATGCCCGTCGCGCCGGCTCCGAAGTAGACCGAGTTCAGGTACGCGTCGAGGATCCGCGGCTTCGAGTACCGCGACTCGAGCCGCAGCGCCAGTGCCGCCTCGCGCAGCTTCTCCCACGGGCTCGCGTCGTCGGGATCGAGATAGAGGATCGCCGCGAGCTGCTCGGTGATCGTCGAGGCGCCCTGGCTCGCCGTCAGATGGCTGGCATCGTAGGCGAGCGCCCTGCCGAGCCCGTCGAAGTCGACGCCATCGTTGCGGTAGAAGTGCTCGTCCTCGGCGGCGACCATCGCGTCGCGCATCGCGGGCGAGATCCGGCGCAGCGGGACGGTGCCGGCGCCGGCCGGAAGCCGGGCCTCGATCCGGGCACGGAGCGCGCTGGGCGCCGGGGTGTCGAGCCACGCAGCGGCGATCGCCCCGACGGCGAGCAGGAGCAGCGCCGCTGCGATCCCGGCGACCCAGCGCCATGGGCTCGGCAACGGCGGGAGCGAGGGCCACGAGCGCGGCGGGGTCAGCCGTTGGCCGGATGCTCGCGCGACGGGATGCGGACTCGACATCGCTTCCTCGCAGTCGTCCCTCGGGGCGCGACGGAATCTAGAGCCGCGCGCTAAGCCGCAGCTAAGGCTCATAGACTCGCTGCGTGCGCGTGCGTTCGGCGATCCTCGGCTCGCTCGGGTCGGCGCTCGAGTGGTTCGACTTCACGCTCTACGCATACGTGTCGCCGATCATCGCGAAGCTGTTCTTCCCGGCCAGCGACGGCCACACGGCGCTGCTGGCGACCTTCGGGGTCTTTGCGACCGGCTTCCTGATGCGCCCGATCGGGGCGATCGCGTTCGGCTCCATGGGCGATCGTCGCGGGCGTCGCCGCGCGCTGATGCTCGCCGTGACGATGATGAGCGTGCCGATGCTCCTGATCGCGCTGCTTCCCACCTACGGCACGATCGGCGTCGCCGCCCCGATCCTGCTGCTCGCTCTGCGCATGGTCCAGGGCTTCTCGGTCGGAGGAGAGTTCAGCGGCACTCTCGTGCTGATGGCGGAGAGCGCCCCGCCGGGGCGCCGCGGCGCAGTCGCCGCACTCGCCCAGACAACGTCCGGCTGCGGCGTCCTGCTGGCGTCGCTGACGACGACGATCCTTGAGGCGACGACGACGACCGGTCAGATGGATGACTGGGGCTGGCGAGTGCCGTTCGTGCTCGGTGCGCTGATCGGGCTCGTCGCCCTCGTGATGAGGTTGCGGATGTCGGAAACGGACTCGTTCACGCGAGCGCGAGCCGCGGGCGAGCTGGATCGCTCCCCTGTTCGCCACGCGGTGACGCGCGAGCGCCGCGGCGTGCTGCTCGTGCTCGGGCTCGCGGCGTACGGCGGGCTCGCCTACTTCCTTGTCGCGACCTACATTCCGTCGTACCTTCAAACCGAGGTCCACGTCGTCCCGGAAGGCGCCCTGCTCGGCGCGACGCTCGCATCGGTCACCTTCGCTGTCGGCTGCCCGCTTACGGGAGCGCTCTCAGACCGTGTCGGTCGGCGCGGGGTGCTCGCGGCGGCGGCGGCCGGCCTGGGGCTGATAACGCTGCCCGCGTTCCTGCTCATGGATGCGGGCACCACCGGCGCCGCGATCGCCGGCCAGGTCGGGCTGATGGCGCTGGTCGTCGGCTGGTCAGGCCCGGTCTCGGCGGTGTTCAGCGAGCTGCTCCCGACCGTGACCCGGTACAGCGGCCTCTCGGTCGGCTACAACCTCGCGATGGCGATCTTCGGAGGCACGGCGCCGCTCGTGGCGACGGCGTTGATATCGCTGACGGGGGATCACACCGCGCCGTCCTGGTACCTGATCGCTGCCTCGGTGATCGTCCTCGCGTTGCTGCGCTGGACCCCGGAGACGTCGCGGATCACACTTCGCGAGCACTCGCCGGCCGCGTCCGCGGGCGAGGCCCAAGCCGCGGCCTCCTAGAATCGGGCCTCGTTGGCAGATGGCGGACCTGGACGAGATCAAGACGATGATCAAGAGCGCGCTCCCCGGCGCCGAGGTCGAGGTGATCGACGAGACCGGGACCCGCGACCACCTGCGGGCGATCGTTGCCGCGCCCCAGTTCGCGGGCCTGCGCCGCATCGACCAGCACCGGCTGGTCAGGAGCGCGGTCCGCGAGCGGATGGACGACGGGGCGATCCACGCGCTGTCCCTGAAGACGACGGCGTCCGCGTCCGAGCCGCCCGACTCCGTAACCTCTGAATCCGACCCCGAAAGCTGATCGAGAGGAATCCGATGGCCGACGCAGAGCTTCGCGACAAGGTCCAAGAGCTGATCCGGGACAACCCGGTGCTGCTGTTCATGAAGGGGACCCCCGACGCCCCGAGGTGCGGGTTCTCGATGCGCGTCGTCCAGGTGCTGGGCGAGCTCGACGTCGAGTACGGGGCGATCGACGTCCTCGCCGCGCTCGAGCCGCTGCGCGAGGCGACCGGAGAGATCTCAGACTGGCGGACTTTCCCCCAGCTCTATGTCAACGGCGAGCTCGTCGGCGGCGCCGACATCGTCGAGGAGATGTTCTTCTCTGGCGAGCTCGCGGAGCTGCTCGACGTCGAGCAGCCGGCCGGCGTCGAGCAGCCCTCGGCGGCGGCGTCTGCGGACGGTGCGGAGCAGCGGCCCATGGGCCAGAGCCCACCGCTTCAGATCGACAACTAGCTCAGTACCAGCGCGGCGGCCGCTCTAGACGGTGGCCGCCTGCTCCTGGTCCGCGTCCTCGCGGACCTGGAACGAGGAGCCGCAGCCGCAGGCGGCGACGACGTTCGGGTTGTTGACCGCGAACCCGGCGCCCTGGAGGCCGTCGACGTAGTCGACCTCGGAGCCGAACACGAACTGCATGCTGACCTTGTCGACGACCACCGAGACGCCGTTGTGGTCGAAGACGTGGTCGTCGGGCTTCTTGCGGTCGAACGCGAGCGCGTACTGGAACCCCGAGCACCCTCCGCCGCGGACAGCGACGCGGAGCGCCTGATCCGACGCGTCCGGCTGCCCGGCGAGCAGCTCCTTGATCTTTTCGGCGGCCTTGTCTGTGAGCGTGACAGCGGCCTTGGGCGTATCCATGGCTTTCAATTGTATAGGCCCATCAGTCGTTGCCGTCCCCGGCCCCGTGCGCGTGGTCGAGGTACTGGATTATCCGCCGCGAGTCGTGGATGACCTCGTCGCCGTCAACGAGCACGGGTACCCGTCTCTGGCGCGTCAGCTCCTCGATCTCGGGCCGCGCGGCGCGCCTGTAGGGCACACGCTCGGTGCGGTAGTCGATCCCGAGCTTGCCCAGGCGCCTGGCGACGGCCCCGCACGGGCACAGCAGGTTCGTCCGCGTCGGACAGCGGTAGAGAACGATCTCGCTCATCGCGGCTCCGGGCCAGGCGTCACTTCCCCTTCTTACCTCTTTTCGGCTTTGCCTTCGGCGACGGTGGCGGATTCGCCAGCCGCACCGACTGCGCGATCGCCATCATCTGCGGGGTGCTGAGCGTCTCGCCGAGCGTGTTCGAGACCCAGTAGGAGCCCTTGCTCGTCTTCCAGCCGACGAGGCGGAGGCGGTCGGCGTCGAAGAACTGCAGGTAGTCGCGGCTGCCGACGCTCTTCGTCTGGTCGGGGTCGTCGAGGATCGGCGGGTCGGTCCAGCTCGTGCCCTGGAAGCCGTAGTACTCGGTCACGACCGACGGCGAGGGGCGCGAGAACACGTACTTGTAGGCCTGGTACTTGAAGCTCCCGTCGGGGTTGAGGATCTTGTAGGCGGGGCGCGACTGATCGTCGTAGACCGAGGAGGGCGCGAGCTTCGTCGGGTAGTAGATCGGGAGCGTGTCGCGCTTCTCGGTCGCGGCGACGAACGGCTGCGCGGCGCCGGTGGCGTCGATCAGGGGGACGGGCGCTGCCGGGGCCCGTCTGCGCTTCCCCTTGCCGCCACCGCTCGGCTTCCGGGCCGCCGGTGCGCGGGCCCCGGGCTGCGCGAGTCCCATCAGCTCGCGCACAGCCGCGTCGACCCGGCGCTGCGAGGCGGTTACGTAGCTGCGGCCGAGCTGGGCCGGAAAGTGGACCTGCTGGATCGGGGCGCTGCGCAGGAAGAGCAGCGTCTTGAAGATCCCGATCACGTCGCTGAGGTTGCCGAAGTTCGACGACGTGTAGTCGGTGAAGATCTTGATCAGCTTGTCGCGCTCGCCGAACAGCTTCGCCGGGGCGACCTTGGCCCTGGCGTCGCGGAGAAAGTCCTGCTGGCGCGCGGCGCGGACGATGTCGTTGTCGGTGTGGCGGTAGCGGACGTACTGGAGCGCCTGGTACCCGCACAGGCGCTGGTAGCCGGCGGGGATGTCGATCGCGGAGTAGTTCCCTCCCGTCGGGTTGAAGTAATGGCGGTCGACGTCGACGTAAACGCACCCAATCGCGTTCACCGCCCGCGCGAACCCGGTGAAGTCGACGTTGACGACGTGGTTGATCGTCAACCCGGTGAGATCGTGGACGACCTGGGTCGTCAGCTTCGGGCCGCCGAGCGTGTACGCCTCGTTCAGCTTCCCGACCCCGGCGCCGGGGATGCTGACCTTGAGGTCGCGCGGGAGCGAGAGCAGCCGGATCGCCTTCTGCGCGGGATCGACGCGAAGCAGCATCGTCGTGTCGGAGAGCCCCTGGGTGTGGATCCTCGCGCGCTTGTCGGAGCCGAGGATCAGGATCGTCTGCGGCGCACCGGGCTCGACCCGATGCGCACGGACGTGGACCTCCGATTTCGCGACGGCGTTCAGATAGTGGAGTGCGGTGAGCGCCGTCGCCGCCGCCATCGCGATGAAGACGACGAGCGATGCGGCGAGGAACCGGCGCCACAGCCGCGGCGGCGGCTCGTCGAGCACCGGCTGCTCAGCCGTCGGCTCCTCGATCGGTGTTGGGTCGCTCACCGGCCGATCACCCTGTTCGCGAGCCGCATCGCGGTCCCTGCGACGCCGAGCGGGATGTCGTAGGGGTGCGACGGGGCGACGCGGTCGCCGAGCTTCTCGCGCATCCACGCCACCGTTTCCTCGAGCGTCTCCTCGTGGGGGCGCGCGGCGAATCCGAGCTCGCGCTCCGCCTTGTCGGAGCGGAACGTCCACCACAGAGTCCCCGAGCGCGCCTCGTCGGGCGTAGTGGGCAGGGTGAGGCCGATCCGCTGCGCGAGCTCGACCCCGGTCACCGCGACCGTGCCCGGGAGCTTCAGCGGCGGCGGCGCGACGCCGGAGATCCTGGCGAGGTCGGCAAACAGCCGGCCGAGGCTGAAGTTGCGCCCGCCAAGGATGTAGCGCTCGCCGGCGCTCCCCTTCTCGTCGGCCAGCAGATGGCCGCGGGCGACGTCGCGGACGTCGACGATGTTGAGCCCGCCGTCGACGTAGATCGGGATCTCGCGCAGCAGGAAGCGGCGGACGAGCCCGTTCGAGGTCCCCGACGGATGCGGATCTTCCGGGCCGAGCACGAACGTCGGGTTGACGACCACCGCCGGCAGCCCGGCGGCGGCCGCGGCGAGCACCTCCGACTCGGACTCGCGCTTGGTCTCGAGGTAGTTGATCCCGAGCGCCGCACCCGTGTACTCCTGCGACTCGTCGCCCGTCTCGCCGCGCTCGACCGGGCCGATCGCGCCGACCGATGAGGTGAACACGAGCCGCTCGACCCCGGCTCGCTTCGCCTCGGCGATCACGTTCCGCGTTCCGCCGACGTTGATCTCGCGCACCCGCTCGGTGTCGCCGGGGCGCATCGAGGTGACGCCGGCGACGTGGAAGACGCGACTCACCCCGTCCATCGCCCGGCGCAGCGAGTCGCGGTCGCCGAGCTCGCCCTCCGCCGCCTCCAGCTCGACCGCGGCGAGCGCGGCGAGGCGGCCCGGCCTGCGGACGAGCACGCGAATCGCGTCACCCCGTTCGGCGAGGGCGCGGACGACGTGCGAGCCGAGAAACCCGGTCCCGCCCGTGACCAGAGTCGTGCCCATTGGCCGAAGATGGTAGAACCGCGCCGGTGAACGGGGGACCGAAGACCGCTGTCGTCTGCGACACGACCGGCTATATGCCCCCCGAGATCGTCGCGGAGCACGACCTCCACCTCGTCAGCCTCTACGTCTCGCTCGACGGACACCAGCAGGCGGAGTCCGAGATCGGCGACCTGACCGACTTCTACACCCGCCTCGCCGAGAGCCGGGAGGCGGTCACGACCTCGCAGCCCTCAATCGGCGACTTCGTCTCGGTCTACGAGCCGCTGCTCGCGGCCGGCAAGGACGTCGTCTCGATCCACATCGCCGCGGGGATCTCGGGCACGTGCGAGGCGGCGATGCAGGCGGGCCGGCGGCTCGCCGACGAGGGCAAGGGCGGGGAGCGGATTCGCGTTCACGACAGCCACACGGGCGCCGGCGGGATGGCGCTTCAGGCGCTGGTCGCGGCGAAGGCGGCGGCCGGCGGAGCGGACGGGGCCGCCACGCTCAAGCGCGCCGAGGCGGCGCGCGATGCTCAGCGGATCTGGTTTGCGATCGACACGCTCGAGTACCTGCGCCGCGGCGGCCGGATCGGCGCCGCGCGCGCGATGCTCGGGACGACGCTGAAGATCAAGCCGATCCTGACGCTGGACGAGGAGATCACGCCGATCGAGCGCGTCCGCACGCGGCGGCGCGCGTTCGAGCGCCTGGTCGAGTACGCCCGCGAGCTGCAGGCAGACGGCGCCGACGGGTGGGTCGTCCAGCACGTCCAGGACCCGGAGACGGCGCGTCAGCTCGTCGGCGAGTGCCGTGAGATCTTCGGCTGCGAGCCGGTGTTCGTGTCCGAGGTCGGGCCGGTGATCGGCGCCCACATCGGCCCGGGGATGCTCGGAGTTGGCGGGCTGCCCGCGAGCCTGCTCGAGTAGTGGACCTCGGCTAACCCGCCTCCCCGGCGGCTTTGGGCTCGGCGTCGGACTTGAACTCGCCGCGGTAGAAGTGCCAGTAGTCGCGGACGATGCTCTGCAGCGTCGCCGCGGCGGGGATCGCGAGCAGCGCCCCGAGGATCCCGAGCAGCGAGGCGCCGATCAGGATCGCGATGATCACGACCAGCGGGTGGAGCTGGACGGTCTTGCCGTAGACGAACGGCTGGATGATGTTGTTCTCGATCTGCTGGTACATGACCAGCACCGCAACCCAGACGATCAGCGAGATCGGGAAGTCGACGAACGCGACGACAATCCCGATCACGATCCCGCCGATCGTCGCTCCGACGAGCGGCACGAGGTCGAAGAAGCCGAACAGGATCGCAAGCGGGACCGCGAACGGGACTCCGAGCGCCGCCAGCGTCGCGTAGGTCACGAGCCCGGCGAGGATGCTGATCACGAAGTTGCCGAACACGTAGCCGGCGATCGCGTCCGAGGCGTCGCCGGAGACAGAGCGCAGCCTGCGTTCTCGGTGGTCCGGCAGGTTCCTGAATATGAACTCGGTTATCCGGCCCCCGTCCATGAGCAGGAAGTAGGTGATCACGAGGATCGAGAACAGCTCGACGAACTTCGAGAACACCCCGACGGTCACGTCGCGCAGCGTCCCCGCGGCGGCGCCGAGCTTGCTCGGGAGCTGGCGGGACTGTTGCTGGAGCTTGTTGGTGATGTGGTAGCGGTCGTCGTACTCGCGGAAGGTCTCGTTCGTGCGCAGGTCGTGGACGTAGCCGGGGAGATCGTGGGAGAGGTCGTTGACGCCGGTGATCAGCGGCGGGACGATCAGCAGCCCGATCCCGAAGATCCCCGCCGCCATCCCGAGGTAGCAGAGCAGGATCGCGAGCGATCGCGGGACCTTGCGCTCGTCGAGCCAGTTGACCGCCGGCGCGAGCGCGAGCGCGAAGAAGATCGCGATCAGCACAAGCCCGATCACGCTCAGGATCAGGTAGAGGAAGTAGATCGTCCCGACGACCGCAGCGGTGACCACGACCACGCGCGCGACCAGCCCCGTCGAGATATCGGAGGGCTGCATGCCGCCGCCACCTTAGGGGCGCCTTCGGACACGGCGGGTGGCCGCAGGCCGCTTGCTAACTTTCGAATCGCATGGACGTATGGCGGACGAACGCGCTCTCGGCGGGGCTGATCGCGGTGATGGTCGCCGGCAGCCTCGTGCTGTGGCTTGCCGTGCCCGTCGCGTGGCTTTGGGTCGCCTCGCAAATCGACGACTCGATCGAGGCGAGCATGAAGGCCTACCTCGTCGTCGTCGTCGGCGTCCCGCTGTCGATGCTGTTCATGTTCTGGCTCCTGCGCCGGCTCGACCTCATGCACCAGCGGATCACCGGAAGCCAGAAGCACGACACGCTCCCGCCGGCGTGGCGGCGAAGCCTCAGCGAGGCCCGCGACCCCCACGCCCCGACCTCGGCGCTCGACGTGATCCTCGTCGGCACCGCGATCGCGGCGCTGGTCGCGCTCGTCGTCTGGTTCTTCGCCTTCGCCGGCTCGAGCCTGCCGCAGTAGGCCGCGAGCCCCCGCGTCTGGGAGGGCTCAGCCGCCGCGCTTAGCGGACGTCGGCGACGGCGCGAGGCTGCCCTGGAGGAGCTTCTTGTTGTCGGCGTCCTTCTCGTTGTTGTTCAGCGAGAGGCCGGTGAGCTCCTTGAGCGCGTTGTCCTGCTTGTCGATCGACGCCAGCGAGACCAGTGCGTCCCCGACCTTGAACTTCCCGAGCTCGAGGTTGCGCGCCGCCTTGATCGTGATCAAGGCGCCCGACTGGCCGACGTCGTCGGCCGTGATCGTCAGCTCGTGCGAGTCGGCGCAGGCCCCGCCCTCGATGATTCCAGCGAGATCGGTGGAGCCAACCTTGTCGCCGATCTTGCGACTGCGCTGGCTGAGGCTTGCGGTCGGCGCCGGCGTCGCCGGCGGGGTCTCGTCGGCGCACGGATTGTCCTTCGCCGAGGCGTCGGCGTTCTTCGCCGTCGCGCGCGCGGCGTCGTGCTTCCAGCGCTTCGCCGCGGCGGCGGAAAGCGGGTGGATCCCGGCGTCGACGGTGACGCTGCGGCCGACCGTCGGCGGCTTCGGGGCGTTTGACCCGCTGGCGGTGACGAGCATCGACGTCCCGCGCGCCGAGACCGTGTAGGCGCCGGTCGCCTGGTCGCGCCACGTCGCCGTGCCCGTGAAGTCGGCGTGGCTCGTCTTGCCGCGATGGGTGCGATCGCCCTGCTCGCTGTAGGTCCCGTTCGCGAGCTTGATCAGGTTGACGGTCAGCTTCATCCCGGGGTCGGGGAGCTTCTTCGCGTGCACGGCGACGAGCTTCTCGTCCGTCGTCGCGAGCGTGTAGCTGCTCGAGACCGCGCTCGTGTGCACGACGGTCCCCTTCGTCGCCGTGTTCCCGCTGCCCCCACCGCCGGTGCTGCCCCCGCTGCCGCCGCTGGAGCCCCCGCCGGTCACGGTCGTGGGCGGGCTCGTGAACCCGCTGGAGCCGGACGGGAACGAGGACGTGCCGAGGCCCGATGACCCTCCGAGACCGCCCGAGGAGGAGCCGGAGCCGAGCGAGCCGAGGCCGCCGCCTCCAGCGCCACCGAGGCCCGAGGAGCCGTGAGAGGAGGACGAGCCGGAGCCGGAGCCGGAGCCGCCCCCGCCGGCGGTCTTGCCGCTCGGCGCAGCACCGATGCTCGCGAGCGTGTCCGGGCCGATGACGTAGTGAGTCTGGGCGATCGAGGGCCCGAGCGTGAGCCCCAGGAACGCCCCAAACCCGATCGTCATCGCAGCGAAAACGAGCGCTGTACGCGGCGGCGGAACCGGAGCGGCCTTGGTGATCGCGGAGCGCGGGGCGGCGGGCGCGGCGAACAGCGCCGCCGCGGCGGCCGCGGGCGTGACGAACGGGGAGCTGCCGATGCGGTGGCCGCAGGTGATGCAGTAGGCCTGGTCGGGCGCAAGCTCGGACCCGCACTCCTCGCACGACGGCACGCGCGGCGCGTCCGCGTTCGGGGACAATCCCGGCATCAGCCCGTCTGACGGCGGCCAGCCGACTGCGGCTCGGGTGAGGACTTCCCTTCGGCGGGCGCGGCCTGCGAGCCTCCGACTGCGTCCTTCTGCGCCGCCGGCGGCGGCGTCGCCTCGGTCGGCTGCGCCGGCTTCGGCTGGTCCTGTGCGGGGTAGGCGGTATGGCCCGCGACCTGCTCGCGGCGCATCAGCGGCGTCGCGCACTGCGAGCAGTACACCGCTCCGCGCGCGTAGAGCGCGCCGCACGAGGGGCACGTTCCCGCCGCGCCGGCCTGTTCGAGGTGGAGCAGGCGCTCGATCTCGCCGAGCTCGGCGTCCACCTGCTGCAGCTTCGCCGCCTGGCGCACGAGGACGTCGAGCCGGAAGTCGTCGCGCCTCGCCATCTCATACGTCAGCCCCCCGAGGTCCCACTGGAGCTCGACGAGTTGCGCCGCAGCGCGCTCGCGCCGCTGGGCGAGCTCGGTCGGCGCGACGGCGCCCGGCGCCACCGCGGCCGCTGTAGCACTCGTGGCCGCCGGGGCCTGCGGCTGGGCCTGGGGCTGGCCGCGCTTGCGCAAGCCCTTCCGCTTGCGCGCCGGCGCCGCGGCGACGGGCGCGCCGGCCTGGGTACCCGGCTGCGCGGGAGCGGCCGGGGCGGCGCCCACCTGAGGTGCCGCTGTGGGGGCGGCCGGTGTTTGCTGCACGGCGCCTACCCCGCCCCGGTTCTTGGGCGGCCGGATCGCGTACGCGAGGTTCTGCCTCCAGCTCACTTGCCTAGATCTCCCAGCGCGCCAGCCCCCGGTTTTGTCGCGCCGCTCGCCGGCGGCAGCTGGCCCGTGCCGGGGGTGACCTCGATCACTTTAGCGTCGGGGAAGTCCTTCGTCAGGGATGCGAGCGCCTTCGTCGCGTCGGCGTTCGTGCTGTAGATGCCCGAGTAGACGATGTACTTGCCCGCCGGCAGGCCCGTGTACTCGTCGGAGGCGAGCGCGCCGACGTCGGGGGCGCCCTTGTCGCTCGCGTCCGACTTCGCCGAGTCGACCCGGGCGGTGCTGGTTCCGCTCTGCGGCAGCGTCGTGATCTCGACCGTGAAGCCCTGCTTGCCGGCCGGCCAGTCGCTCGTGAAGCCCGTCGACTTCGAGGAGCCGGTCGAGGTCGCGCTCGCGCTCGCGCTCGCGCTCGGGGTCGCGGCGCCGGTCGCCGTCGCGAGCGTGACCGTGTTGGGATTGTCGTTCGCGCTCTTGCCGATCAGCACCCCGACGAGGAGCATCCCGCCGAGCGCCGCGAGGGCGACAAGCGCTAGCAGCGGCGACCACTCGCGGCCGCCTTGCGCAGACGTCGTTGTGGTCCCGGGTGGCTGGTCCCCGTTTCCCTCCCCCTTGAGGTAGTCCTGGTACGCGACCCTGGGCGCGGTCGCGCGCGCGCCGCAGTTCGTGCAGTAGCGCTGGCCCGCGGCGACGGTCGCCCCGCAGGAGGGACACGGGTGCTCCGTGGGCGTGGTCGCCGCGACTGGGGTCGCGCCACCGGCGCCCTGCTGAGGATCGGAAACGAGCCGCCTCATCGGTGGCGGGCTTGAATCGGCCATTCGGAGAGGATAGTGACGATCTCGTGTTCGCCGGGCCGGTCGGTGCGTGTCAGCCGCGGCGACGCAGCGCGATCAGCCCGCCGATCACGAACCCGGCGACGGCCGCGCCGACGATCAGCTCGCCGCGGTGCTTCTGGAGCTGGCCGCGCCAGTCGGTGAGCTCGTTGACGCGGCCGCGCAGCGCGTCGAGCGAGCCCGACAGCTGCCCGCGAGCCTGCTCGATGTCGGCCCTGATCTCGGCGGCGGAGCGTTGCGGGGGGGTCGTCGGTGTCGTGCTCACGTGGTCAGCTCCTCCTCGAACGCTTCCTTCGTCTTCCGCGCCTCCTCGATCGCCTGGTCCGGCGTCGGCGGCGAGCCCGCCTTGAACGAGCGCCACGCGAACAGCCCCGCGCCGACTCCAACGAGGAGCCAGAACAGGGCCTCGATCATGAACCCGATCCAGACGTGGTCGTCGAAGAAGAGGTCGTCGAGCAGCCAGGCGATCCCGTGCATGAGCATCGCCAGCGCCATGAGCACGAACACGCCGGCGACGATCCCCGCGACCGAGCCACGGAGCAGCTTGTTGACCTTCTCGGAGACCTCCGCCTTGGCGAGCTCGATCTCCTCGCGGACGAGCGAGCTCGTGTGGTCAGTGATCTCGAAGACGAGCTCGCCGACCGTCTTCTCGGAGCGGTCGGATCTGTCGCGACCGGGTTCTGGACCCTCGGGCGTGCTCACTCCGGCGGATCCTCGCGGAACAGCTGTCTCCAGATCGCGCCGGCGGCGCGGTTCGCCGCGACGCTGGCGAGCGCCCCGACGCCGGCCAAGAGGCCGGCCCAGATCAGCCGCTTGAAGACCTCGTTCTCAGTCATGTCGTTCACCGTCTAGCCCCCCGAACCTCGGGTTCCCGGGCGGGGCGGGAGAGTAAACCAAGTCTTACGCCGGCTCGCGCTCGCGCAGCGCCGGCTCGCCGGGCGGCTCGAGCTCGTCGCAGGCGTCGCGCCCGGCGTAGCGAGCCCAGCGCTCGAAGAAGCGGCGGTAGACCGAGTAGGTCCAGCTCGAGTCGAGGCGGTCGAAGGCCGCGTGGCCGCCGCCGGGCAGAATCCACACGCGCACGTTGTCGGTGCCCTCCGCCGCCTCGGCGAGCATCCTTGCGTGCTCGACGGGGACGATCATGTCGTCCTCGGAGTGGATCTCGAGCACCGGGACCTTGGCCTTGGCGATGTGATTGCGCGGCGAGGACCGCTCCCAGATCTCATCCGGGGTGACACCGTAGTAGGGAGCCGAGATCGCCTCGATCGGCTCGGTGAGCTTCGTGATCGACTCGGGCCAGCGCCCGGTCCGGACCCGTGAGCGCAGCACGGCGGCGAAGAAGCGGTTGATCCCGTAGGCGGGGTGGGTCCGCGGCAGCGCGCGCGAGAGCCGCTCAGCGGCGCGCCGCGTGTCCGCGGGGCCGCAGATCGCGAGGATGCCGCCGTCAAGCGCGTCCTCGGCTCCCGGCGAGTGCGACGCGTTCAGGGCCGAGGCGGCACCGAGCGAGATCCCGAGCGCGCCGACCGAGGTCGAGCCGAGCTGCTTCAGGTAGCGGCCCGCGCACACGATGTCCTCTCCCTCCTTCCAGCCCGCGGTGCTCGGCGCGTGGCTGAGCAGGTCGGTGAGACCGAAGCTGCGCAAATCGACGGCGGCGACATTGAAGCCCCAGTCGAAGTAGGCGCGGACCGCGATCTCGCGCACGTAGTCGAAGAGGCGATTCGAGAACAGCCCATGTACGACCACGAGACCCGGCCGCGGGTGATCGTGGATCGCCACGGTGGCTGCGATCCGCTCCCCGTCGGCGCCCTCGAAATGGTCATGGCGAAACTGGCGCGGGTAGGCGTAGCCGAACCCCAGCGTGTGGTGATGCTGGGCGAGCACGAACGGGGACCAGTCGAGCATCCCCTTGCGGAGGTCGACCGTCCGCGACGGATGCAGCTTGTGCGGGATCGCCTGCAGCTCCTCCAGCAGCGCGTCCAGCGAGGGCTCGCCCCGGGGCGGGACCGGCAGCGGCCCGGGCTCGGCCTCGAGCCGCGTCATCAGGCGACGGACCGGGGCGCTCAGCCACTGGCCGATCAGCCAGATCGGCATCACGATCGCGCCGACGATCGCCTGCGCAACCTTCGCAATCCCGTGCAGCACGCGATCCTGGCGCCGCGAGGTTGCGAGCGACTCCCACACGGCGGCCGCCTACTCGCCCGGCCGGGCCTCGAGCCCGCCGCAGATCGTCTCCACGACCATCTGCTTGGCGCGGTCGAAATCGCCGTCCTCGCCCGGGATCACGTCGAAGATCCAGCCGGAGAGGAGCTGCTCGATCGCGCCGTAGAACCACATCGACGCGAATATCGGGTCGACGTCGGAGCGGAAGCTTCCGTCGGCTTGGGCGTCGGCGACCATCTTGGCGATGATCTCGTAGGCGCGGCGGATCTCCGGCAGATGCGTGCGGCCGAACGAGTTCGCCGCCCGCGTCACCTCGACGATGATCACCTTCATCAGCTCGGGCTCGTGGCGATAGGAGTCGATGATGAATCCCGACACCCTGGCGAGCTTCTCGCGCGGCGCGATCTTCTCGGCGTCGGCCTCCTCGCTCGCGGCGAGCAGCAGCGACCAGCGCTCGGTGAAGAGCTCGTTCAGGACCTCGTCCTTGGAGCGGAAGTAGTGGTAGACGAGCCCGTAGGCAACGCCGGCCTCGTCGGCGATGTCCGCGACGCGGCAGTTGTGGAAGCCCTGGCGGGCGAACACACGAATCGCCGCGTCGAGGATCAGGCGCCGCTTGTCGACGGGGGGCGCCTTCGCCATCAGCCGCTCACCGCGTCAGTGGGCTGCTGCTTGGGCCAGCGGTATGCCTGCGGCCGGCGGTTCGCGAGCGAGGGAAGCGATTCGCGGATCCGCTTCTGGGCCTCGAGATCGAGATCGACGGCGACGAAGCACTCCTCGTCGGGCGCGGTCGCGAGCGCGACCCCCCACGGGTCGACGATCATCGAGCGGCCGTAGGAGTTGTAGTGCGGCGGCGCCTCGCCGATCTGGTCCGGCGCGAGCACGAACACCTGGCTCTCGATCGCGCGCGCGCGGAGCAGGACCTCCCAATGATCCTTGCCGGTCTGCATCGTGAACGCGGAGGGAACGGTGATCAGCTTCGCGCCGCGAACGGCGAGGATCCGGTAGAGCTCGGGGAAGCGGAGGTCGTAGCAAACGCTCAGCCCGACCTTGGGGCCGCCCGCGTCGGCGACGACGATCTCGTCGCCCGGCTCCTCGACGTCGGACTCGCGGTAGGAGACACCCCCGACGTCGACGTCGAACATGTGGATCTTGCGGTACGCGGCGGCGATCTTCCCCGCGGGATCGATCAGCAGCGACGTGTTCGCGAGCCGCTTGCGGCCCTCGACATGCTCGGAGATGCTCCCGGCGACGAGCTGAATCCCGAGCTCGCGCGCCCACGAGCGCGCCGCGTCGACACTCGGCCCGTCGAGTGGCTCGGCGCCCGCGACCAGCGCCTCGGGCGGGCCGAGCAGGTTCCATTTCTCGGGCAGTGCGACGATCTCGGCGCCGTCGGCGGCGGCGTCTCGAACCAGGCGCTCGGCCGCAGCGAGGTTTCGCTGCTTGTCCTCGCGGCTGTTCAGCTGTACTGCGGCGACCCTGATCGCCATTGCTGCGGCCTCGCTCTCGCTCGCTTCGAAGCTGGCTGACTGACCAGTCAATCTGCCCGCCCCAGTATAGGAGCGCTCCCGGCGAGCGCCCCCGGACGCCGTGGCGGGGCCGCGGACACTCAGGCGAGCTTCGGCTCGGGCGCCTTCAGCGCGCGCTCGAGCTCGGCGACCCGCGCCGTCTGGCGCGAGACGACGCGGTTGCGCCCCTTGCGCTTCGCCTCGTAGAGCGCCTCGTCGGCGACGGCGATCAACTGCCCCTGGGCAACGTCGGCGCCCTTCGCGGCGGGAACCCCGAGCGACACCGGCACCCCGAGCCCGCCCGGGCGCGATCGCTCGGACGCAGCCACGACGTCCTCACGCATGCTCATTTCGACAGCTTCGCGGCGGCACCTGACCGCGCACGCATGCGTGCGGACGAGTGTTCCGGAGCTCACCGCCCGGTCAGCTCACGCATGCGCGTCGCCTGCTCGGCGCCTCTGACGGGCAGCCCGGCGGGGTCGAACAGCCCCGTCTGGACGAGCAGCGATCCCTGGTCCCAGTAGATGTGCTCGCGGGCGACCTTGCCGTCCTCGAAGCCGATCACCGCCGTGTGCGGGAGCGCGACCGGGGGCGGCCCGTCGGGGCGACGCCGGGGAGCATGAACGGCATCTCGCGGTCGTGCGTGAAGGTCACGATCAGCTCATCGACAAGCTGATCGCTCCCGACCGTCCGTGAGAGGAGCTCGGTCTCGGTGTCCTCGGGCCAGCAATGGAGGAAGTCCTGCTCGTAGAAGCGCCGCACCTCCTCGCGCCCGACCGCTCCGGTCGCGGCCCTCCTTTCGGCGGCTAGGAGTCGATCTGGCGTGCTACGAGGCGATCGAAGGTCCGATCGGGGATCAGGCCCTTCACCCGGGCCCGCATCTTCGCGTCGCGCCCCACGAGGTAGCGCGTCTTCGGACGGCGCGCGGTCAGCGCCTCGGTGATCGCCTCAGCGACCTCCTGCGGCGCGATGCCGCTGCTTCCGGCCTCCGCCGCGAGCTTGCGGAACTTCTCGATCCGCTCGCCGTACAGCTCGTCGATCTGAGGCGGCATGTCCTCGCTGATCCGCTCCGCCTCGGCCACGCCCTTGTCCCAGATCGGCGTCGCGACACCCCCGGGCTCGATCAGCGAGACCTCGATCCCCCACGGCGCAAGCTCTTGGCGCCACGAGTCGGCGATCGCCTCGAGCCCGAACTTCGACGCGCTGTATGGCCCGTTGAACGGGAGCGCGATCCGGCCGCCGATCGAGCTCAGGAAGACGATCCGGCCCTGCGCCTTGCGCAGCGCGGGCAGCATCGCCTGCGTGACGGCAACCTGCCCGATGAGGTTGATCTCGATCTGCTCGCGGACCTCCGCGACCGGGAGGCCCTCGAGCGGACCGGCGAGCGCGACGCCCGCGTTGTTGACGAGACCGGCCAGCCCCCCGGGGCTCTCGGAGTCGATCCGCTCGGCAACGGCGGCGATCGACGCCTCGTCGGTGACGTCGATCGTCACCGGCTCGACCCGCCCGTCGGCCTCGCGCAGCGAGTCCGCGTCGGCCTCCTTGCGTACCCCGGCGAACACGCACCATCCGAGCGAGTCGAGGTGATGCGCGGTCGCGCGCCCGATCCCGGTCGCAGCGCCGGTGATCAGCGCGGTGCGCTCGGAGGCCGTCTCAATCATCCCTGCTCGCACGGTGGCGCTCGAGCTCCGCGACCAGGGCCTTCGTGTGCAGGGCCGCGATCAGGTCCTGTAGCGGCGCGCTCCCGGCCTCGATCAGCTCGACCGCGCGGTCGGGGTCCATCTCGCCCGCGAGGCGCTCCATCAGCACCCTGACCTCCTCGGCGACGAGCGGCTCAAGCGCGCGCTTGTAGCGCAGGGTGTCGTAGACCGTGAACCCGATCCGCTCGTCGTAGCCGCCGGCGCGGAAGCGGCTGATCGCCTCGACGATCCGCACATCGGACGGGGAGTAGCCGCGCCGGGTCGGGCTCAGGACCTCGAGCTCGGCGAGGCGGTCGAGGACGTCCTTGGGGACGTCGTAGCGCTCGCGGACCTCGCTCGCCGGGATCCGCTTTCGCTCCCCCTCGAGCGCCTGGTCGAGGATCCGGTCCTCGAGCTCGATCAGAGCCCGCAGGCGCTCGGGATCTCCGTCGCCCTCGCGCAGCAGCTCGCGGATCACCTTCAGCGGCAGGAAGCGCTCCTCCTGGAGCTGCTTGATGAGCTGGATCCGCTCGACGAACTCGAGCGGGTAGTAGGCCATGTTGCGGCTCGTCTTCACCGGGTCCGGCAGCAGCCCCTCGCGCAGGTAATGGCGAACGGTCGCGACGGGCACGCCCGCGGCCTCGGCAAGCTCCGAAATCTTGAGAAGCGGCTTCGAATCATCACCGGCCGCCTGCTCGGCTGACGCTTCCGCAGCGGCCGGGTTTGCCGCGGGTCGAGTCATGCCATGAACGAGGTCTCGGCGCTCGCGCTCGGGCCCGCGGCGGCGCCGGACTCGATCATCGCGTCGATCTCGTCGTCCGAGTAGCCGACCCCGCGCAGCGCCTCGCGCGTGTGCTCGCCGAGCCCAGGCGCGGGGCGCTCGACGGCGCCCGGCGTGCGGTCCATCTTGATCGGGACCCCGAGCTGGCGGATCGCGCCGTACGGCGGCTGATCGAGCTCGACGACCATCTCGCGCTCGCGGACGAGGTCAGACTCGAGCGCCTGGTCGAGGTCGAGCACCGGCTCGATCATCGCGTCGTGCTCGTCGTTGAACTGCTTCCACTCGACGCGGGTACGCGAGCGGAAGATCGCGGCGATCTCACGCCACGCGTCGGAGCCGGGGCGCTCGTACTGCTTCTCGATCAGGTCCTCGCGCCCGACGCCCTCGCACAGCGCCTTCCAGAACTTCGTCTCCAGCGCCCCGCACGTCACCCATCCGTCGGCCGCCTCGTACGGCAGGTAGCAGATCAGCCGCCCCGCGAGCTCGAGGTCGCCGCGCTGCGGAACCTCGCCGTCGCAGAAGAAGCGGCCGGCGACCATCGCCAGCCACGACAGCGACCCATCGGTCATCGAGACGTCAACGAACTGGCCCTCGCCCGAGCGCCCGCGCTCGTGGAGCGCCGCCATGACGCCGAACGCCGCCATCAGCGCGCCGCCCCCAAGGTCGGCGATCTGCCCCGCGGCCTGAATCGGCGCGCCGTCCGGCTGGCCGGTCAGCCCGAGCAGGCCTGTGAGGCCGAGGTAGTTCATGTCGTGGCCGGCGCGCTGGGTGTTCGGCCCCGTCTGGCCGTAGCCCGTGATCGCGCAGTAGACGAGGCCGGCGTTCTCTTCCCGCAAGCGCTCGTAGCCGACACCGAGCCGGTCGAGCACCCCCGGCCGGAAGCTCTCGAGCAGGACGTCGTGCTCGCGCGCGAGCCGCAGCAGCGCCTCGCGCCCCTGCTGGGATTTGAGGTCGAGGCGGACCGAGCGCTTGCCGCGGTTCAGCGACAGGTACAGGGCCGAGCGGGTGCCGATCTGGGTGTCCTCGTCGTCGCCGTAGTACGGCGGCGCCCAGCGAACGTAGTCGCCGCCGCCCGTGTCCTCGACCTTGAGCACGTCGGCGCCGAAGTCGGCGAGCATCAGCGAGCAGAATCCGCCGGGCAGGAGCCGGGTCAGGTCAAGGACCTTGACGTCGGAGAGCGGCCGCTCGCCGTCGTTCATTGTCATCGCGGCTCGACCTCCACCGGGCAGTTGAGCGAGTTGGCAATGAAGCAGGCCGCATGCGCGCGAGCATGGAGCTCGGACACGATCTCGGGCCCGGGTTCGGACCCGAACGCGACCGCGGGCCGCAGCACGACGCGCGTGAAGCGCACCCCGTCCATCGTTCCCTCGGCGTCGTCCGAGTACGAGGCGACCCGAAGCCGCTCGCGGCGCGCGAAGTCGATGAACCACAGCATGTGGCACGCGGACGCCGAAGCGACGAGCATGTCCTCGGGATTCGCCTTCGCGCCGTTGCCGCCGAGCTCGGCTGCCGACGACGCGGCGACCGTCAGCTCGCCGACGTGGACCGTGTGCGCGCGGAGGTCGTCGCTGTTGGCGTCCCAGACCACGCGCGCCCCGTGCCGCGTCGCCGTCAACGCGGGCACGGCTACGCGGCCACCTTCTTCGGCAGCCCGAGCATCTCGCGCGCCTCGGCGACGGTCGCGGCGCGGCGGCCGACGTCCTCGGCCATCTGTCGCGCCTTTGCGATCAGATCGCCGTTCGACTTCGCCATCTCGCCGTCGGGGAGGTAGAAGTTGTCCTCGAGCCCGGCGCGGACATTGCCGCCGAGAGCCAGCGCCGCGCCGATCAGCCGCCACTGGTCGCGCGAGATCCCGATCACCTGCCACGCGTTCCGGCCCTCGGGCCCGTCGGGAATCTGGTCGGCCATCATCGCCAGGTTGCGCGCGTTGGGCCGGATCCCGCCGTTCACCCCCATGACCAGCGAGACCTGAAGCGGCGGCAGCAGGAGCTCCATGTCGAGCAGCGGATCGAGGTTGGCGACGTGGCCGGCGTCGAAACACTCGTGCTCGGGCTTGATCTCGAACTCGCGCATCGCCGTCAGGAACTCGATGATCGTGTCGAAGCTGTTCTCGAACACGGCCTTGAACACGAAGTCCTTGCGCCGCCGCGAGTACTTCGCGTAGTTCATCGAGCTCATGTTCAGCGCGGCGACATCGGGGCGCAGCTCGCGCAGGTACTGGATCCGCTTCGCGATCGGAACCCCGATCGCGCCGGTCGAGTAGTTGATGATCACGTCGTCGACCTCGCCCCGGATCGCCTCGGTGATTGCCCGGAAGTCCTCGATCTCGTACGACGGCACCCCTTCGGGCGTGCGGGCATGGATGTGGATCTGGACGCCGCCCTCGTCGACGATCCGCCGTGCCTCGGCGGCGTACTCCTGCGGCGTGTAGGGGATCGCCGGGCACTGGTCGCGGTTCGCGACCGCGCCGCTGATGCTGCAGCTGATGATCACCGGGTCCTCGAAGCGGCTCATTCGAGGGCTCCGATCGCGCCCTGGATCGCACCCGCGAGCTCCTCGAGGCCGAGCCGCTCATCGTCGCTCGGCTTGATCGGCAGCTCGATCCCGTACGAATCTCCCTTCGCCGGGTTGCTGAGCACATGCAGCATCGAGTCCGCGAGCGCGACTTCGTCGATGACCTCGATCGGCAGCCGCTGGCCGACGGCGTCGGCGAACCCGATCGCCTCCACCGTCTCGCCGTCGAACGAGACGACGCCGGCGTAGGCAGGGTTCTCGTTCGCCAGGGCCACCCTCTTCGCGCTCAGACCGGCATCACCCCGTGCTTGCGGTGCGGCCGCTCGATGCGCTTGCCCGCCGCCATCCGCAGCCCGCGGACGATCGTCGGCCGCGTCTCGCGCGGGTCGATGATGTCGTCGATTACCGCGTTGTGGGCGGCGATGTAGGGGTCGATGTTCTTCTTCACGTTCTCGAGCATCTCCTGGCGCGTCTTCTCGGGATCGTCTGAGGCCTCGATCGCCGAGCGGCCGATGATGTTGACCGCGCCCTCGGGGCCCATGACCGAGATCTCGGCGCCAGGCCAGGCGACGATCAGGTCGGGCTCGTAGGCCTTGCCGCACATCACGTAGTAGCCGGCCCCGTACGCCTTGCGGACCACGACCGTGATCTTCGGCACAGTCGCGCGTGAGACCGCGTACAGCATCTTCGCGCCGTGGCGAATGATCCCGGCGTGCTCCACCTTCGAGCCGACCATGAACCCGGGGACGTCCTGGAGGAAGACGAGCGGGATGTTGAAGGCGTCGCAGAGGTTGATGAACCGCGCCGCCTTGTCCGCCGAGTCGTTCTCGAGGATTCCGCCCAGCTGCTTCGGCTGGTTGGCGACGATCCCGGCGGGCTGGCCGCCGAACCGCGCCAGGCAGGTGATCAGTGTCTTCGCGAACTTCGGCTTGATGTCAAAGATCTCGCCGTCGTCGACGATCTCGCGAATCAGCTCGTACATGTCATACGGCTGGCGCGACGACTCGGGGACGATCTCGAGCAGCCGCTCCGACATCCGCTCGTCGGGGTCGTTCGTTGGGCGGACCGGCGGGGGCTGGTCGCAGTTCGACGGGAAGTACGAGAGGTAGTCCTTGACCGCCTTGATGCACTCGGCGTCGTCGGCCACCTCGAGGTCGCCGACGCCCGACTTGCGGCAGTGGACCTTGGCCCCGCCAAGCTCCTCCATCGAGATGTCCTCGCCGGTCACGGCCTTGGTCAGGTGCGGGCCCGCAAGCGCCATCGCGCCCTGGCCGACGACCATCGGCACGAAGTCCGACAGCCCGGGGATGTACGCGGTCCCCGCCGCGCACGGGCCAAGCATCGCGGCGACGAGCGGGATCACGCCCGACATCGTCACCTCCTCGCGGAACAGGTGGCCCGAGCCCGCAAACATCGAGCCGGCTGCCTCCTGGATCCGCGCCCCGGCCGAATCGAGCAGCCAGATGAACGGCATCCGCTTCTGGAGCGCCATCTCGCGCAGGCGGGCGACCTTGAGCTCGCCGGTCATCCCCATCGATCCCGCCATCACGGTGAAGTCGTAGGCGGCGATGCAGCAGGTGCGGCCGTCGACGTCGCCCCAGCCCGTGATCACGCCGTCGGCCGGTGCCTCCCTGCCCTCCATCGCGCGCTGCGAGAAATGCGGCCCGGCGTGGATCCCGAGCTCGACGAAGCTCCCGGGGTTGACGAGCTGGTCGATCCGCTCGCGCGCGGTCAGCTTGCCGCGTTCGTGCTGGACGGCGATCTTCTCCGCGCCGCCGCCGAGCTTCGCCTTCTCACGCCGCGCGCTCAGCTCCTCCGAGTGCTTTCGAAGCACGCTCTTGTCCTCGGTCTCCTCGGTCGCGTTCTTCTCCTCGGTCGCCATCAGCGCCCCTTCCATTGCGGTTCGCGCTTCTCGAAGAACGCCTGCACGCCCTCGAGGATGTCCTCGGTCGTGAACGTCAGCGACAGCTGCGAGCGCAGGTACTCGAGCGCGTCGTCGAGCGCCATGTCCTGCTGGCGGTACATCGCGTCGTGGCCGAGGCGCATCAGCAGCGGGCTCTTCGACGCCAGCTTCGCGGCCCAGTCGGCAACGGCGCCGTCGAACTCCTCGTCCGCGACGACCCGGTTGACGAGCCCGTACGTTTTCGCCTCCTCGGCGCTGAGCCGCTCGCCGAGCAGGACCATCTCGTTGACCTTCTTGCGCGGGACGTTGCGGTAGATGATCGACATGATCATGTACGGGAACGCCCCGACGTTGATCTCGGGCGTCCCGAACGTCGCCCGCTCCTTCGCGATCACGAGGTCGCAGCTGAGCGCGAGCCCCATCCCGCCGGCGAGCACGTGACCGTTCGCCGCGCAGAGGGACGGCTTGCCGAGCTGGGGCATCAGCCGAAAGAACTCGAGGAACCGGTCCGAGGCGAAGTGCTTCTGGACCAGCGGGGCGTCCGCTGCGAAGCCGCCGAGGTCGGCGCCGGCGCAGAACACCTTCTCGCCCGCGCCCGTCAGCACCATCGCGCGCACCTCGTCCTCGTCGCGCACGCGCTCGACAGCGTCGACGAGCTCGCCGAGCATCTGTCCCGAGAGCGCGTTTCGCTGCTCGGGGCGGTTCAGCGTCACGGTCGCGACGCCGTCGGAGACCTCGTAGAGGAGCTGCTCGTAGTCCGTGGGCATTGGCTGGAGATCGGCGGACGCGCCGGATTTCGCGCCCGACCGGACCCTACAGGTTTCGCAAAGTGGGAAGTCCTACTTCCTACTTTGGCGGGACGCCGCTCTCACCTGCGCAGGCTGCGGCGTCAGGAGACGAGTGCTGGATCGCTCGCCGGGCGCCGCTCGTCGGCGAGACCCGGGGCGACGTCGGGCCGCGGCGGCTCCTCCCCCCCAGCGCGGCCCCACTCGAGCCCCCGCAGCGCGCGCGCGGCGACGGCGAGCACGGCGAGGACACCGGCGCCCGCGAGCGCGAAGGTCGCCCGCGCGCCGAGCGCGGTCGCGGCGACGCCGCCGAGCACGAACCCCACGCCGGGCATCGCGCTCGCGAGCGACTCGAGGAGCGCGATCACGCGCGCCTGGAAGCTCGTCCGCGTCAGCTCCTGGATCGCGCTCACGAGCGCCACCCACTGGATCCCGTTTCCGGTCCCGCCGATTGCCGATGCGATGCAGGCGACGAGCAGAGTCGGCGCCACGGCCGTCCACAGGTAGGCGCCGCCGATCGCGGCGGTGCTGAGCACGAGCAGCGTCAGCAGCGAGCGGCGGCGCACGGCCGCGAAGACAACGCTCCCGGCAACCATCCCCGCCCCCCAGCTCGCGAGCAGGAGGCCGTAGCCGCTGTCCCCGGCGTCGAGCGTCCGCTTCGCGAACACCACCTCGATCGGGATCACGGCGTAGAAAAAAACAAGTGCGGCAGCTTGGGCGATCAGCAGCCGCCGCAGTGCCGGGCGCTCGCGGACGTAGCGGAGACCGTTGCCCAGCCGCTCGCGCCACGAGGCGGCCTCGGGCTCGCTGCGCGGCAGGTCGCGGGCCGCCGCGAGCAGCGCCGCCACAAGGAGGAAGGACACCGCGTCCCCCAGGAGAGCGTCGCGCGGCCCCGCGCCGGCGACGACGAGGCCCGCGAGCGCGGGGCCTACCGCGGCGCCGGCGGTGAAGGCGAGGTTGAGGATCGCGTTGCCCTCGCGCAGCAGTCCGGCCGGCTTCAGCAGCGCACCGGCCGCGCCCCGCGTCAGCGCCCGCGCCGATCCGGCGAGCGCTCCGTCGATCGCAGCGACCCCGAGCACCGCCGGGAGGACGAAGTCACCGGCCAGCAGCGCCAGCGCGGCGAACGCCACCGCCTCGGCGGCGTAGATCGCCGGGAGGCTGCGCCAGCGCTGGAGGATCTCGACGCGGGCGACGATCGGCGGCGCCAGCAGCGCCGGCAGGAACTGCGTCGCGAGGAACAGGGCCGCGGTCGCCAGCGCGCTGCCCGTCTCGTCGAAGACGAGCACCGCGAGCGCGATCGACCCGAGCCAGTCGCCGAGCTCGTTGACCGCGTAGGCGGAGGCGAGGTGGCGAAAGCCCGGAAGTCGCAGGGGACGAAGCGTCGCGGTCATGTGCGCGATGCAACGTTACGGAACTCCTGATAGCCAGTAAAGGTTAATGGCACTTGTTCTGATTATTTGGCAGATCTAATGAGGGTTTAGTAGGGTCGTCTCCAGCTATCACCGCCAGCAGGAGGGTTCAAGTGGGCTTCAGGCGCGGTTAGAACCGTCAGCAGGATCGTTTTTGAGCGCGGCCGGCGCGCCGGGTGCCGAAAGTTGAGGCGCGAGCGTTGGCCGCGTTTTCGTGCCGTCTAGACGCCGAGCGGAGCGCCGCGGCGCGGCGATCCGGCCGCCCGCGCGCCGGTGCCACCGCGCACGTAGTCGCCAATCCGCTTTTCGAGCCCGAGCTCGGCGTCGAAGTCGGCGTCGGCGCCATGGCGATACGCCAGCCCCTTGCTCGCGAGGATCTTCCCGAACACCTCGACGAAGCGGCCGTCGAGCTGAGTGCCGGAGACGCGCCTGAGCTCCTCGATCGCCTCGTACGAGGAGACAGGCTTGCGATACGAGTCGCGCGCCGTCATCACGTCGTAGACGTCTGCGACGGAGATGATCCGCGCGATCTCGGGGATCTCGTCGCCGGAGATGCCGCGCGGGTAGCCGTCGCCGTCGATGCGCTCGTGATGGGCAAGGATGATCTCGCCAACCGGCCGATATCCGTCGATCTTCGACACGATCCGCGCCCCCTCCTCGGGATGGCGGCGAATCGTCTCCCACTCCACGTCCGTCGGCCTGCGATTGGCTTTCAGCAGCTCGTCGGGGAAGACGAACTTGCCGATGTCGTGAAGCAGCGCGGCGGTGTGCGCAAGCTCCTGGTCCTCCTCCGAGAGCCCGGCGGCGGCGGCGATCTCGCGCGTGTAGCGGGCGACGGCGGCACTGTGGCGCGCGGTCATCCGGTCTCGGAGGTCGAGGGTCCGCAGCAGCGCGCTCAGCAGCGCGACCTGGAAGCCCGCGAGCTGCCGCGCGCGCAGCTCGAGCTCGTCACCGCGCCGCTGCGAGGTCAAGAGCTCTCCGATCAGGTACTGGAAGGTGATCAGAACGATTCCGAACAGGGTCATGCCCGCGAGCCCGATGCGTGCGTACACGTAGGCGATCCCGACCGCGATCAGCGCCGAGGCGAGCTCTGAGGGAAGCACCGGGAACAGCACTCGGCGCACCTTGACCAAGAACCGGCTGCGCTCGAGGTAGCACGAGTAGGCGGCGACGAGCGTGAAGTCGATCGCGAGCGCGACGACGAAGACGCAGAAGACGAGCAGGTAGAAGAGGCCGTCCGAGTACCCGGCGCCCGTTCCCGTGACCGCGGCGTGGAAGCCGATCCCGCAGGCGAGCGGGAACCACGCATACGCCGCGAGGTTGAACAGCAGGTCGTGAACCGAGTACCGCCAGCGGGGATAGGTGCACACGATCGAGGCGACGCCGATCAGCGCCGCCGCGGTCCCGCCGAGGAAGACGATCCCCATCACGATCGCCAGGAAGCCGGCCGAGACCTTGATCCGATGCGCCGCGGTCTCGATCGCGGTCAGGTCACCGACGACGGCGAGTCCGAGCAGGAACGCGAGCAGCGGCAGGTCCCAGTTCGAGTACGGCGCACGCCAGATCCCGACGGCGACCGCGGCGGCCAGCGCCGCGCCCATCAGCCCGACCATCCGCGCGGTGGGCCGACCGGACATCCGGCTAGCTCGACTTGGCGCCGGCTCCGTTTGCAGCCCGGGTCGCCGCGCTCCGCGGAGGCTGACGCATCGAGCGAATGAACTCGTCGAGGTCGGCCTGCGAGTAGCGCCGCTGTCCGCCGGGCGTCCGGTGGACGGCGAGAAGCCCCTCGTCGGACCATTTGCGCAGCGAGGCCGGGCTCACGCCGAGTAGCTCGGCGGCCTGGCCGACGTTGATCAACCTCGTCGCGGCGCCGCGCTCCTCGGCGGAATCGCCGTTGGCATTGGTCCTGCTGTCGTGATCGCTGACTCGCATCTCCACACGCTGGGACTCAAAGGTTGAAAAAGTTGATCAAAGGTGCCTGTTTCCTTTTCGGCCACCTTGGGGCCGGCGTCAAGGGGTGAGATCGGGTGCGACGAGCAGATGTGCAGCTTTCGACGGCGAACCTACACGAATGCTTTGCGGCCGAGGACGTTTGTCCAGCCGGGTTCAGCGCGAGGTGCGCGCGGCGCCCGCAGCCCGCGCGGCGCCCGGCTCCGGGCGGCCTGCGGAAGTCGCGGTTCCCTGGAGCTCGTCGGCGAGCGCGCCGGAGGCCTCGATCGGCGTCGTCCCGAGCAGCGTCACGCCGCCGCGCCCGGACACGAGCCGCGCCGTCCGGTATCCGAACAGGCGCGCCCCGTACGGCCCCTTCAGCACCCGCGAAAGCGGCGCGCCGACGATGTCGAGCCGCGCCTCGCTTCCGCACAGCACGACCGCCGCCGGGCGCAGGGCCCGGAGTGCGCTCTGGAACCTGCTGTCGGGGAGGCTCGCGGAGAGCACGAGCACCGGGAACCCGGCGCGGCGCAGTGCCAGCTCGAGCGCCTGCGCGTACACGCCCTCGACCCCGAGGCGGCTCCCGGACTCGAGCAGCAACAGGCCGTCGGCGCGGCTTGCCGGCGGAGCGAGCCGGCGCGCGGCGTGCAGCCATCCGGTCGCCCAGCGGCACGCGTGCTCGAGCTCGGCCTCCTGCCCCGCTCTGCGGGCGATGATCTCGATCGCGGGCAGCATCAGCTCCTCGACCGATCGCTCGACCGAGCGCAGCGCGAGGCTCTCCTCCATCTCGCGGTCGGCGGCGGCCTCGTCGAAGCGGTCGAACGCGCGCGTCAGGCGCCCGGGAGATGCGACCGCGCGCCCGCGGCGGCGGGCGATCTCGACCGCGGAGGAGATGTTGCCGGTTTCCCGCAGCGCCTCCCGCAGCGCCTCAAGCTCGGCGAGCTCGTACTGGCGGTGCCCTCCCTGCGTCCGCCGCGGCCGCGGGTAGCCGAAGCGCCGCTCCCAGCTCCGCAGCGTGCTCGGGCTGACGCCGAGCAGCGTGGCGGCGGCGTTGGTCCTGATTCCACCGTTCATCGGTAAGACCCTCGCAGGAGTGTTTCGCCTGCTGCGGGTTTTTTCCAGCCTCCGCTACAAAGGTTGCAACGACGTTGGACCGGGCGCACCGCCGACCGCAACCCCCTCGCCCGTCGCCCGGGCCCGGTACGCCGCCTCCTCGGCCACCCGCTGCAGCTCGTCACCCGATTGCGCATGCTCGGGGTGGCCGGCGATTCCGATCGAGATCGACGCGCGCGGGCCCTCGCGCGACTGCCAGCCGTCGATCGCGGCGCGCAGCCGCTCGGCGAGCGGCAGCGCCTGCGCGGCATCCCGGCCCGGCGAGACGACGCAGAACTCGTCGTCGGCGATCCGGAACGCCTCGTCCTCGAGATCGATCCGCTGCCTGGTCATGTTCGCGACCGCGATCAGCATCCGGTCGGAGACGCGGTCGCCGTAGACCCTGCGCAGCCGGTCGAGGCCGTCGACCTGGATCGCGAGCAGCGCCAGCGGGCGGCCCTCCGCTCCATCGCGGGCGGTCAGCATCCGCAGCAGCTCGTGCAGATGCGGGGCGCAGGCCAGGTCGGTGAGCTCGTCGCGCGCCGCGCCGCCGCTGCGCTCCTCGACCAGCGACTCGGTCACCGTCGCCTGCATCGCGCCGAAGACCTCGGCGAGGCGCTCGACCGCACGCGCGAAGGCGCCGATCTCGGCCTCGGGGACCTCGCGCCGCAGCGCCGCGATCAGCAGCGCCTGGAGCGCGGCGAGGTCGCGGGGCAGGGTCTTGACGGGGTTGCTCGGCCACAGCCGTCCGAGCCGGGCGGTGCGGTCGCGCGCCTGTGCCGCAAGCCGCCTGTCGGTGGACCCGAACGGGTCGCCGAGCGCACGAAGCACGTCGGTGATCAGCTCCGGCGCCTCGCGCGAGATCCAGTCGATCGGCAGCCCGTCGAGCTCGTCGAGCGGGGTTCGCTCGATCATCCCCTGCAGCCATGCCTTCGCGAGCTCCTCGCGGGCTCGCTCGACGCGGGCGATCTGGTCTGCGGATCCCGGTCGCACCCGGGTGCAAGCTAGGCCATCGGCAGGCGGCGCCCGCGAGCACGACCTGGCAAAGTAGGAAGTAGAACTGCGTACTTTCTACTCGTGTAGGCTATTGCGACCGCGGCGCCGTCGCGGTCGATACCGATCCCCGCGCGAACGAAACTCAGGAGGCCAATCCCCAGTGGCGACAGCGACCTCGACAGTGATCAGGCCGGACCACGAGAGCCGGCAGCGGCACTTCATCTTCACCGACGAGCACGAGGACCTGCGCGAGTCGATGCGCTCCTGGGTGCAGAAGGAGCTCCATCCCCACCGCAACGAGTGGGAGGAGACCCTGTGGCCGAGCGAGATGATGCTCCGCGCCGGTGAGCTCGGCTTCCTCGGCCTCTGCTTCCCCGAGGAGTACGGCGGGCAGGGCGGCGACTACTTCTACTCGCTGGTCCGCGCCGAGTGCATGAGCTACTCGGGCAGCGGCGGGCTGAACATGGGCTTCGCGGTCCAGACCGACATGGTGCTGCCGCCGATCGACCTGCTCGGCACCGAGGAGCAGAAGCAGCGCTACCTCGTTCCCGGGATCAAGGGCGAGAAGATCGGCGCGCTCGGGATCACCGAGCCGGGCGCCGGCTCCGACGTCGCCGGGATCCGCACGACGGCGATCCGCGACGGCGACGAGTACGTGATCAACGGGTCGAAGATCTTCATCACCAACGGCGCCCGCGCCGACTTCATCGTCGCTCGTGGCGAAGACCGACCCCGACGCGCGGCACGACGGGATCACGCTGCTTCGTCGTCGACCTCCGGGATGAGAACGGCGACCACGTCCCCGGGTTCACGGTCTCGCGCGAGCTCGAGAAGATGGGCATGCACGCCTCGGACACCGGCGAGCTGTCGTTCGAGGACGTGCGCGTCCCGGCGGAGAACATGCTCGGCGAGGTCGGCAAGGGCTTCTACCACATCTCCTGGGAGCTCCAGGGAGAGCGGATGGTCGCCGCCGCCGGGTGCGTCGCCTCGTGCGAGCGAATGTTCGAGCGCACGCTCGAGTACGCGAAGGAGCGCGAGGCGTTCGGGCGCCCGATCGGCCGCTTCCAGGCGATCCGCCACAAGTTCGCCGAGATGGCGACGAAGATCGAGGCCGCGAAGCAGTTCAACTACGCGACCGCGTGGCGGTTCGCGAACGGCGAGTACCCGGTGCGTGAGATCTCCGAGGTGAAGCTGTTCACCTCACGGGTCGCGTGCGAGGTCGCCGACGAGTGCGTCCAGATCCACGGCGGCTACGGGTACATGAAGGAGTACGAGATCGAGCGCGCCTACCGCGACGTTCGACTGAACCGGATCGGCGCCGGCACCGACGAGATCATGCTCGAGGTGATCGGCCGCAGCTACGGACTCTGATCACCGGGCCGAAGCCCGCTGCTCCAGAACCCTCCGCAGCTCCCCGAGGCGCCCGTCCCACTCGGCGCCGACCCGCGCGATCCATCGCGCGGCGTCCTCGAGCCCGCGAGCGTCGAGCGTGTAGCGAGTCTCGCGGCCGACCCGGTCCGAGCGCACGAGCTCGGCGTCGCGCAGCGAGGCGAGGTGCTTGGCGACGGCCTGGCGGCTGACCGGGAGCTCGGCGGCGAGTGCCGTCGCGGTCGCGGTCGAGCCGGCAGCGAGGCGCTCGATCACGCGACGCCGCGTCGGGTCGGCGAGCGCCGCAAACACGGCGTCGACCGAGGCCGCCGTCACCGTCAGGCGGGGACGAGCACGAGCCCCACGGCCATTGCCATCGGCATCGCGCGCAGGCGCGAGCTCCACGCCGCCCCGGCGAACGCGACCGGCCCAGATCCAGGGAGCGCGCGCTCGATGACGATCAGCCGCGTCCCGGAGACCGCCGGCTCGAGCGTGAACTCGACCAGGCTCTCGCCCTCGCCGGGCCGCTCCCAGGTGAACGCGAGGCTGCGCTCCTCCTCGACGTCGCGGACCGTCCCGCGGCGCTCGCCGTCCTCGAACGCGAAGCTGACCTCGCCCCCGGGGACGGCGTCGACCTCCGCGTCCGGAGCGAGCCACTCGGACAGGACCTCGTCGTCGGTCAGCGCCCTCCAGACCTCGTCGGGCGGCGCGTCGATCATCGCCTCGCGCTCCACCTGTCGCCGCTCGCCCATCCCGGCCTCCTGTGCCTCGGCCTTGGCCTCGGCGTCAGATCTCGCAACCATTTGGTTGCGCATGATAGCGTGTGAATATGCAACCGTAAGGTTGCACGTTCGCATTGATCACGTCCACACGCGAAAGGAGGCCCCGAATGCCGCTGATCCCGATGGTCGTCGAGCAGACCGCGCGCGGCGAGCGCTCGTTCGACATCTACTCGCGTTTGCTCGGGGAGCGGATCGTGTTCGTCGGCCAGCCGGTCGACAGCGAGATCGCGAACCTGATCGTCGCCCAGATCCTCCACCTCGAGGCCGAGGACCCGGGCAAGGACATCTCGATGTACATCAACTCGCCGGGCGGGATCGTCTACGGCGGGCTCGCGATCTACGACGCGATGCAGTACGTGCGGCCGGACATGCAGACGATCTGCTTCGGGATCGCGATGTCGATGGGCTCGCTGCTGCTGGCCGGCGGCGCGCCGGGAAAGCGGATGGCGCTCCCCAACTCGCAGATCCTCATCCACCAGCCGAGCGGCGGGTTCGAGGGCCAGTCGACCGACGTCGAGATCCACGCCCGCGAGATGCTCGAGCAGCGGCGCCGGATCGACGAGATCTACGCGCGACACACCGGCAGGGCGGTGGACGACCTCCACGACGACATGGAGCGCGACCGCTTCTTCACCTCGGCCGAGGCGCTCGAGTACGGGCTGATCGACCGCGTCATCGACAGCCACGACCTGGCGCGCAAGCCGACCGGGTTCGCGAGCGGGGATTAGCTACGGTCCGCGCTGTCTCCAACCTCGACCACATCCGCAGCTACTACGAGGCGCTCAACACCGGCGACGCCGAGCTCGTCGCCTCGCACTTCACCGACGACGCCGACCACTACTACACGCGGCTCGGCCCGCACGAGGGGGCCGAGCGGATCGGCCGCGAACCCGAAGCTGGGGCGTCGAGCAAATCGACGGCCAGTGGTACCTCGAGCACGGGATCGAGCAGGGCGACGAGGCCGTGATCGAGTGGACGATGACCTGGCGCGACCCGCGCTCGGGCGAGCAAGCGGCTCGACCGCGGCACCGAGTGGTTCCAGATGCGCGACGGCAAGATCGCCGAGGTCCGCGCCTACCACCACGGCGGCAAGAAGAACCCGCAGGGCGACCTGCTCGGCTTCGACCACAAGGCAAGCGCGGCTACCGATGCTCGAGGACTGGACGCACTCGCAGACCCCCGGCCCCGCAGGCGAAGCGAGGAGGGCGGGTTGACGTCGTGATCAAGGACACGGGCGAGCGGGCGATCCCCCCGCCGTTCAGCGACGAGCACGAGGAGCTGCGCGAGACGATCGACCGCTGGGTGCGCGACCGAGATCGCCCCCAACGTCGACGAGTGGGAGGACGCGCGCGAGTTCCCGCGCGAGCTCTACACGCGCGCGGCCGAGCTCGGCTTCCTCGGGCTCAAGTACCCCGAGGAGCTCGGCGGCCAGGGCGGCGACTACCTCCACGACGCGGTCTGGGCCGAGGAGCTCGCCCGCGGCGGCAGCTCGGGCGGGGTCGGCGCCGGGCTCGGCGCCCACACCGGGATCGCGACGCCGCCGATCTTCAAGTTCGGCACGCCCGAGCAGCACCAGCGCTTCCTCGTGCCCGCGATCAAGCGGCGAGAAGATCGCCGCGCTCGGGATCACCGAGCCGGGCGCCGGCTCCGACGTCGCCGGGATCCAGACCTTCGCGCGCAAGGTCGACGGCGGCTACGTCGTCAACGGCTCGAAGACCTTCATCACCAACGGCGTCCGCGCCGACTTCCTCGTCTGCGCGGTGAAGACGACCGAGGACGGCGGCCACCACGGGATCTCGTTCCTGGTCCTCGAGCGCGACATGCCCGGCTACGAGGTCTCGCGCAAGCTCGAGAAGATCGGCTGGCACTCCTCCGACACCGGCGAGCTCTCGTTCACCGACGTCGAGGTGCCCGAGGAGAACCTGCTCGGCGAGGAGAACGGGGGCTTCTACCTGATCATGGCCAACTTCCAGTGGGAGCGGCTGCTGATGGCGCTCGGCGCGCGTCGGCGGGATGCAGCGGGTCTGATCGAGGCGACGGTCGACTACGCGAAGGAGCGCGAGGCCTTCGGCCGCCCGATCGGCCGCTTCCAGGCGATCCGCCACAAGATCGCCGAGATGGCGACGAACGATCGAGGCCGCGCGCGCGATGACCTACAACGCGCTGCGCCTCTTCCACGAGGGCCACGACGCGCTGCGCGAGGTGACGATGGCGAAGCTCTTCACGCAGCGCGCCGCGGTCGAAGTCGCCGACGAGTGCCTCCAGATCCACGGCGGCTACGGCTACATGCGCGAGTACGGGATCGAGCGCGCCCTGCGCGACGCCCGCCTCGGCCCGATCGGCGGCGGCACCGACGAGGTGATGAAGGAGATCCTCGGCCGCCGGATCGGCCTCTGACGGGTGGGAGCGGCGCGCGGCATGAGGCTGATCGTCGTCGGGGCCGGGGTCGCGGGGCTGACCGCAGCGGACGCTGCGCGGAACGCCGGCGCCGACGTGGTCGTGCTCGAGGCGCGGCAGCGAACGGGCGGGCGAATCCGGACCGAGCCCCTGGGTCCAGGCTCGACCGACCTCGGCGCATCGTGGGTTCACGCCCCGCTCGGAAACCCCGTCGCCGAGGCGCTCGCCGCGGCCGGGATCGGGACGCGCAACGACGGGGCGTACTGCTCGCGGATGGCCGTGTGGCGCGACGGCTGGGTGGAGGCACCCGAGGCGACCACTTTCACGGCCGCGGTCGAGGCTGACTGGGACCCGGCCGAGGCGCTGGCGGCCCTCGACGGCAGCGACCGATACGTCGACGGCGTCGAGTGGTATCTCGAGGATCGCGAGCTCGAGGGGTCCCTCGGCGAGCTCGCCAGGTTCGGCCTGCTGTGGATGAACGGGGCGCTGGTGATCGCCGGGCCGCCGGAGCGGATCTCGCTCGCCGGCGCGGCGGAATACGGCGAGGGGTCGGGCGGCAACCTCGTTCCCGCGGGCGGGTACCGAGCGCTCGTCGAGCGTCTGGCCGCGGGGCTGGACGTGCGCCTCGGCGGGCCCGTGTTGCGGATCGAGCACGGCGACGGCGGCGTCATTGTTCACTCCGGCGACGAGGCCTTCGTGGCCGACCGCACCGTGGTCACCGTCCCGCTCGGGGTCCTGAAGGCGGGCCAGATCGCGTTCGACCCCCCGCTCGGCGCCGAGCACGCCGCGGCGCTGGAGCGCCTCGAGATGGCGACGCTGGAGAAGATCGCGCTCCGCTTCGGCGAGCGCTTCTGGCCCGAGGAAGTGTGGCAGATCACGCACGTGAGCGAGGAGCGGACGGTGCCGGTTTGGCTCGACTTCACTCGCCACGTCGGCGCGCCGACGCTGATGGCGTTTTACAACCCCGCGATCACGCCGGCGCTCGCCGACCGCTCGGCGGAGCAGCGCGTCAAGCGCGCGCTCGAGTGCCTGCGGGCGATGTTCGGGCGAGTTCCGGACCCCGAGGAGGCGCTGGCGAGCGACTGGACGCGAGACCCGTGGTCGCACGGCGCGTACAGCTACATCCCGATCGGCGCCTCCGCCGACGATATGCGCCGCCTCGCCAACCCCGTCTCGAACCGGCTCTCGCTCGCCGGAGAGGCGACCGTGCCGGAGCACTACGGGACCGTGCAGGCGGCGTTCACCTCGGGACTTCGCGCCGCGGCTTGGGCACTCGGCGAGCGACCCGAGCGGCTCACTCTCGGCCCGATCCCGCCGCGCTGGCTCGAATAGCACCTCGCCGCCGCGCCGTCGTCAGCGACAATTCCACAGCGATGTCGGAGCAGAACGTCGAGCTCGTTCGCCGCATCTACGACGCCTGGAGTCGCGAGGAGTCGGCGCGCGATCTCATCGCCGCCGACGTCGAGTACGTCAACCCGAGCTACGCCGTCGAGCCTGGAACGCGTCGCGGCCGCAGGAGCTTCGCCGTGGTCCGCGACACCTACGACGACTTCGAGCTCGACATCGAGCGCTATGTCGACGCCGGCGAGCAGGAGGTCGTCGTCCTCGCTCGCTACCGGGCGTCCGGGCGGGTGAGCGGCGTGCCCGTCGAAGGGGAGCACGGGTACGTGTGGACTGTCAAGGACGGGCCGGCCGTGCGCTTCCAGTGGTTTCAATCGCACCGCGAGGCACTGGAGGCCGCGGACGTGAGCGCTTAGGAGCCTGCGCCGCGGCGCCGAGGAACAGCCGGGCCCGTCCAGGCGTACCTCCCTGCGACCGAGCTACCGGACAGCACGACGACGTACGCGGCGACTGTACGGCACTGCCGTCCGCCTATCACCTTGCCTTGGTCACCCTCAAGGTCGCGTCCTTGGTCTTGCTCTCTCCAGCAAGTTCAGCGGTGCGGACCGTTCACCCACCAAGCGACCGGCGCAGATGCCTCGACCAGCAACACGGCCCAAGCGACGATCAGCGTCGGCAACACCGAGTGTCGGGCCGGGTCCTTCCTGATCTTGGCCGCGTTACGCCGTCCCGCCGGGCGCGGCGATCAGCGCGACCACCGCGATCACCCCGATCCCGGCGAACATCCTGCCCGGCGACGGCACGAGCTTCCGCCTCCTCATTCGTTCCTTCCTCCTCCTGAGGGTCCCTGCTTCGCGGCGACTGTATAGCGTTCGCGCCCGTCCACAGGCTTTCGAATTCAGAAAAGGAGCAAGCGACGCATGGGACTGCTTGACGGCAAGAGCGCGATCATCACCGGATCGGCGCGCGGGATCGGCCGCGCGACGGCGGAGTTGTTCGCGAGCGAGGGCGCGAAGGTACTCGTCAACGACATCGACGGCGACGTCGCCGAGCAGGCGGCGGGTGAGCTCGACGGCGAGACCGCGGTCTTCGCCGGCGACCTGACCGAGCAGGGCGTGCCCGACGACCTCGTCAAGAGCGCGACGGACGCGTTCGGCGGCGTCGACATCGTCGTCAACAACGCCGGCTACACGTGGGACGGCGTCGTCCACCACATGACCGACGAGCAGTTCCAGGCGATGCTCGACATCCACACGATCGTCCCGTTTCGCATCATCCGCGCGCTCGCCCCGCAGTGGCGCGAGGCGGCGAAGCAGGAGAAGGCGAACGGCGAGGAGCGGTTCCGCAAAATCGTCAACGTGACCTCTATCTCGGGGACGATGGGGAACGCCGGCCAGGCGAACTACTCGACCGCGAAGGCGGGCGTCGTCGGACTGACGAAGACGATCGCCAAGGAGTGGGGCCAGTTCAAGGTCAACGTCAACTCGGTCGCGTTCGGGTTCGTCGAGACGCGGCTGACGCAGGCGAAGGAGAAGGGTGAGACCGTCGAGCGCGGCGGCGAGCAGGTCGAGCTCGGGATCCCCGAGCAGATGCGCTCGATGGCCCCGATGATGATCCCGCTCGGCCGCGCGGCCCAGCCCGAGGAGGCAGCGGGCCCGGTGCTGTTCCTGTGCTCACCGCTCGGGAACTACGTCCACGGCCAGGTCATCAACGTCACCGGCGGCCAGTTCGCAGGCATGTACATGTAGGGAAGGCGGGGCCGCGGCGATGGATGCGTGCGCAACACTCGGGGTTCCGATCGACTCCGTCGGCCGTGCCGGGGGCACGGAGCTCGCGCCAGGGGCGCTGCGCGAGCTCGGTGTCGTCGGCGCGTTGGACGCGGAGGATCGGGGGGACCTCGACGTACGCGTGCACGGCGAGGAGCGTGATCCGGAGACCGGGATTGTGGGCAGCTCAGACGTCATCACCACGACCGCGGTGCTTCGCGGCGCGGTCGCCGAGACGATCTCCGCCGGTGCGCGCCCGTTCCTGCTCGGCGGCTGCTGCACGGAGCTCCCCGGCGCGCTCGCCGGCGCACGCGACGCGCTCGGACGGGTGGCGCTCGCGTATCTCGACGGCCACCTCGACCTCTATGACGGCGTCACCTCACCCACCGGCGAGGCGGCGGACATGCCGATCGCCGTCGCGCTCGGCCATGGGCCGGACGCGTGGGTGGATGTCGCAGGCGGTGCCTCGCTGGAGCTCGCCGACGTCGCGCTCGTCGGCCACCGCGACAAGGACGAGCTCGCCTCGGGAATGCTCGAGCTCGACTGGGTCGGGCCCGCCCTCACCCACGTCCCGATCGAGGAGGTTCGCGCCGAATGCGCCTCACGGATCGGCGAGCGCGTCGCCGCGGGGCTTTCGGGGCGGCCGTTCTGGGTCCACCTGGACGTCGATGTGCTCGACGAGGACGTCTTCCCCGCGACGGACTACCTGATGCCGGGCGGAATGACGTGGGGGGAGTTGCGCGAGACGCTTGCTCCGCTCGCCTCCTCGCCGGAGCTGATCGGCGCCTCGGTCGCATGCTACAACCCGGAGAAGGACCCCGATCGAGCCTGTGGGCGCGCGCTCGTCAGTGCGCTCGGCGAAGCGTTCTGATCACTCGCGCGCCCGCCGCTCCTCGGCGAGCGGCTCGCCGGCCTCGCCGGCAACCCCGGACGGGGGCCAGACGCCGAACCAATCGTCGCGGGCGCCGTCGATGGTCAGCACGGAGCCGGAGAAGAAGTCGCCCGCCGGCGAGGCAAGATAGGCGACGAGCCACGCGATCTCCTCGGGGCGGCCGAGCCTCCCGAGCGGGACCGTGCGGGCAACGTTCTCACTCACCTCCTTCGGGTACTTGGTCCGCAGCACCTCGGTGTCGAACTGGCCGACCGCGATAGCGCTGAGGCGGATCCCGAACCGCGCCCACTCGATCGCCAGCGTGCGCATCATGTTCTCGACCGCTGCGCGGGCGGCACCCGAGTGCGCCATTCCAGGCATCCCGTTGTGAGGCGAGAGGGTGATGCTGATCACCCTGCCGTCCTGCTGGGGGATGAACGCCTTCGTCGCCGCGGCGTGGGTCATCTGCCACGTCCCCTGGACGTTGAGCTCGGTGACGGTCCGAAAGCCCTTCGGGCTGATCGCCTCGGCCGGGCTCATGAACTGGCCACCGGCGTTGTTGACGAGCACGTCGAGGCGACCGTGGCGCTCGAGCACCCCGCCGATCAGCCCGTCGACCGCGTCCTCGTCGCGGATGTCCATATCGGCGGCCTCCGCGGTTCCGCCGCTCTCGGCAATCACCGCCACGGTCTCGTCGAGTGGCTCGCGGCGCCTCCCACAGCCGATGACGGTCGCGCCGAGGGCGGCCAGCTCGAGCGCCGTCGCGCGCCCGAGCCCGCTGCCCGCGCCCGAAACGACGCATACCTGCCCGTCGAGCAGGCCCGGCGCGAAGATCCGCGACTGTCCTCTGTCAGCCATCGGCGGCGCCAGCTTACCCGCCGCTCACCGCAGGTACGCTGACCGACCCCATGAAGATGCACGCGGAGGTGAAGGCGTTACAGGGGCCGCTTCGCGGCGGGCAGCCGGGCGCGACGGTGAGCGTCGAGCCGCTGCTGGCCGGCGAGATGCAGGCTCCGATGGCGTTCGTCGAGCGCGCCGGCGGGCGCCTCGAGACGCTGAAGATGCTCGGCATGGGGACGCCGCGCTCGCAGTGGGTGTGGCTTCCGGTACCGGCCTTCCTCGTCCGCCATCCGGGCGTCGGGCCGATCATGATCGACACCGGCCTTCACCCCTCGGTGGCCGCGACGCCGCGCGAGAACCTCGGCCGCGCGATCTCCGCCTTCAGCCACCCGCGGCTCGCCGCCGGCCAGGACGTCCCGGCGCAGCTCCGCGCCCGCGGACTCGAGTCGCACCGGATCCCGATCGTCGTCATGACCCACCTCCACTTCGACCACTCCTCGGCGATGTCTGAGTTCTCCGGGGCGACGTTTGTGATCACCGAGCCGGAGTGGACCGCGGCGACGACCGACAGCCGCCCGTTCATGCGCGGCTACCGCCCCGCCCACTTCGACTTCGTGTTCGACTACCGGACGTTGGACTACGGCGGCGAGGGGATCACGTCCTACGGCACGTTCGGCCGCAGCTTCGACCTGCTCGGCGACGGCAGCATCCGACTCGCGTTCACCCCGGGGCATTCGGTCGGCCACCAGTCGGTGATCCTCCGCCTCCGCGACCGCGACTTCGTGATCGCCGGCGACGCGACCTACACGATCGCACAGCTGGACGGAGGCCCCGAGCCCCCGCGCCCGGTCGACCGCCACAACTGGCGCCGCTCGATGCGCGAGCTGCAGCACTTCCGCCGCGAGTATCCGAGCTCGGTCATCGTCCCCGGCCACGACCCGCAGTTCTGGCCGCAGCTCGCCGAGCGCTACGAGTAGGCGGCGGCCGCCGCTACCGCGACTCGGGGCTCGCCGAGGCGTCGGCGGCCGATCCCGCCGGGAGGCCGTCGCGGAGCGACTTGATGACGCCGGCGCGGCCCTGCTCGTCGAGCGCCGTGTACATCGCGCGCACGCGGTCGAAGACCTGAGTCGCGACCTCGAGCTGCTGCTCGCGGGTCGGGTCGACCACCTGGGCGAAGCTGATCGGCGTCCCGTACTGGATCGTGACCTTCGGAAACCGGAACCGCTTCCAGCCGCGAACGCCGAGCGAGCCGTGGATCGCAAGCGGGATCACCGGGACGCGGCTCGACAGCGCGATCCTGCCGATCCCCGGCTTCGGATCGCCGAGCCGGCCGCTCCGCGAGCGCCCGCCTTCCGGATACATCAGCATGCAGCCGCCGCCGTCGAGGATCGCGTCGACGGTCTTGAACGCCTCCTCGTCGCGGTGTCCGCGGCGGATCGGAAACGCGCCTCCGTGGCGCAGGATCCAGCGGATCACCGGGTTCGTGAACAGCTGCGACTTGGCCATGAAGCGGACCTTGCGCGGGATGTAGAGCGCCGCGAAGAAGTGGTCCCACTGGCTGAAGTGGTTCGGGGCGAGAATCACCGCGCCGCTCGAGGGGACGTTCTCGGCGCCGAGCGCGCGGGCGCGGTAGAAGAGGATGCACAGCGGGGTGAGGATGACGCGGGCGATGTCGTAGACCCAGTCGGGCTTGCGGCGCCGCGCTCGGTCGTGGTACTTGTCGAAGTACTCCGCCGGGCGGGGGTCCTTGTAGACCTGGGGCTTGAGCTCGGTGCTCGGCATGTGGGTAAGCGAATGAGCCGGCGTTTGCCGGCTCCTGGCGGTTTCTACCCCTTCCCCGCGCGCGGGTTACGCGTCGTGGATCATGGTGCGCGCGCGCTCAAGCCGGCCGTGCCCACTCGCGCGAGCGCTCGACGGCGCGATGCCAGTCGGCGAGCAGGGCCTCGCGCTCGTCGTCGTCCACGGCGGGCTCGTAGCGCGCCGCCTTGCGCCACATCCGCTCGACCTCCTCGATGTCCCAGGTCCCGGTCGCGATCCCGGCGAGGTAGGCGGCGCCGAGCGCCGTCGTCTGAGCGATCTCCGGGACGGTCACCGGCACGCCGAGGACGTCTGCCTGGAACTGCATCAGCCATGCGTTGACGGCGGCGCCCCCGTCCGCCTTCAGCGAGCTCAGGCGCTCGCCCGACGCCGCCTCCTGCGCCCGCACCGCGTCGACCGTCTGGTAGGCGATCGCCTCGAGCGCGGCCCGCGCGAGGTGGGCCCGCCCGGTGCCGCGCGTCAGCCCGACGATCACGCCGCGCGCGTACGGGTCCCAGTGCGGGGAGCCGAGGCCCGTCAACGCCGGGACGAAGTACACGTCGTCGTTCGAGTCAAGCGAGCGGGCCAGCGTCTCGGTCTCGGCGGCGTCGGCGATGATCCCAAGCCCGTCGCGCAGCCACTGCACCGCGGCCCCGGTTACGAACACGGCCGCCTCGAGCGCGTAGTCGGTCCGGCCCTCGAGCCCCCACGCGACCGTCGTCAGCAACCCTTCCCCCGGCGTGGGCGCGTCCGATCCGGTGTTGAGGAGCACGAAGCTGCCGGTGCCGTAGGTGCTCTTCGCGTCTCCGGGGTTGTGGCACGCCTGTCCGAACAGCGCCGCCTGCTGGTCGCCCGCGATCCCCGCGACCGGGACCTCCCCCCGAGCTCGCTCGTCGTCCCGTATACCTCGGCCGAGGTGCGCGGCTCGGGGAGCCGTGCCGGATCGACGCCGAGCAGATCGCACAGCTCGGGGTCCCAGCGCAGCTCGCGGATGTCGAACAGCATCGTCCGCGACGCGTTCGAGTAGTCGGTGACGTGGCGGCCAGTCAGCTTGAAGGTGAGCCAGGAGTCGATCGTCCCGAAGACCGCGCCATTGATCGCGTCCCCGTCCGCGTTTTGGAGCAGCCACTCGATCTTCGTGCCCGAGAAGTACGGGTCGATGACGAGCCCGGTGCGCTCGCGGACGAGCGCCTCGTGGCCGGCGTCCTTGAGCTCGTCGCAGCGCGCGGCCGTGCGCCGGTCCTGCCACACGAGCGCGTTGTGCACGGGCTCCCCGGTCGCGGGGTCCCAGGCGACGATCGTCTCGCGCTGGTTCGTGATCCCGATTGCGTCGAGCTCGTCGCCCTTGATCCCGGCGTCCGCGACCGCCTCGCCCGCGATCCGCCTCGTCACCTCCCAGATCTCCGCCGCGTCGTGCTCGACCCATCCCGGGCGGGGGAAGTGCTGCTCGAACTCGCTGTAGGCGCGACCCGCGATCGCCCCGTCGTCATCGAACACGAGGCACGTCGTCCCGGTCGTCCCCTGGTCCATCGCGAGGATCACGGCCGCCAGGCTAGCGACGCGAGATGTAGACGTGGGCGAAGTCGCGAAGCTGGCGGCCGCGGTGGAGGAAGCCGCCGAGCGTCCGGCCTGTCGTTCGGTGGCGGAGATCGAGCTCGACCTCGGCGACGCGGTACCCGGCGCGGACGGCGTCGATCGTCATCCCGGTCTCGAGCCCGAACCCGTCGGCGAACGGGAGCAGGCTCGCGAGCGTGGGCGCTCGCATCGCGCGCTGGCCCGAGATCGGGGCCGTCGCGCGGTAGCCGCAGCGGCGCTCAATCGCCCAGCGTGCGAAGCCGACTGCGATCCCGAGCCCTCCGCCGGCGCGAACCCGAAACGCGGCGACGGCGAGATCGCACTCTCCGTCGCGGACGGCGTCGAGCAGCCGCGCCACCTCTCCCGCCGAGCCGCCGAGGTCGGCGTCGCAGAGCAGGACGAGAAAGTTCCCGTCTCCGTCCCGGTCGCTGGGATCGCGACCGTCGAGCGCCGCGCGCGCGGCGGCAGTCACGTTCGCGCCCTTTCCGTGCGGCCTGCCCCTGCTCACGACCTGCGCACCGCGCGCGAGCGCGATCTCCGACGTCCCGTCCGTGGACGCGTCGTCGGCGACCCAGATCGACGCGTCGGGAAGCGCCGCGGCCAGCGCCTCGAGCGTGGCGCCGATTCGCTCGGCCTCGTTGCGCGCCGCGACGATGACCGCGATTGGCCCCTCCACGCCCCCTTCAGTTGGTTCCGGTGACACGGGTGGGTATTCTGCCGCGCCACAATGGCCGATATCGAGGCGCACATAACCGGAACGGTGTGGAAGATCGAGATCAAGGTCGGCGACGACGTCGACGAGGGGGACACCGTCGTCATCCTCGAGTCGATGAAGATGGAGATGCCCGTCGAGGCCGAGGATCCCGGAAAGGTCTCCGAGATTCGCTGTGAAGAGGGCCAGTCGGTCTCCGAGGGCGACGTCCTCGTCGTCCTCGAGTAGCCCGATGGCATCATCGGCCGCCGAGCAGCGCCTCGCCGGGGGCAAGCTGCTCCTCGACCGCCCCGCGGACGCGGTTGCCCGCCTGACGCTCGCCAACCCTGAGCGCCGCAACGCGCTCGACCACGAGGTCCTCGACGCGATCGCCGCGACCCTGCCGACGCTCGCCGAGGGGCTCGAGACGCGGTGCGTGATCTTCACCGGTGCGGGATCCCTGTTCTCGGCCGGCTACGACATCGCTGGGTTCTCGGACGACGAGTTCGAGGACGAGGCCGAGGCGCTCGTAGCGCATCCCTTCCACGCGGCGATGGACGCGATCAGCGGCCATCCGTACCCGACCGTCGCCGCGATCAACGGCCACTGCCTCGGCGGCGCGCTCGAGCTCGCCGTGCGCTGCGACCTCCGGATCGCCGCCGAGGGCGCGAAGCTGGGAATGCCCCCGGCGAAGCTGGGGCTGATCTACGGGCACACGGGCCTGCGCCGGTTCATCGACGTGATCGGGGTCGCGCGAACCAAGGAGCTTTTCCTCACCGGGCGCAACCTGGCCGCGTCTCGCGCCGATCAGATCAGGCTCGTCAACGACGCCGTCCCGGACGGCGAGCTCGAGGCGGCGGCGGTCGAGCTCGCCGCCGAGATCGCCGCCAACGCCCCGCTTTCGATGCGCGGCAACAAGCACGCGATCGAGACGCTCGCGGGCTTCCCGCGCCTGACCGCGGAGCAGGAGGAAGAGCTTGTCGAGCTCCGCCGCTCGTGCTTCAGCTCAGAGGACCTCCGCGAGGGCATCCGCGCGTTCGGCGAGAAGCGCCGGCCGCGCTGGACCGGCCGCTGAGGGTCGGCTCAGCCGCCCGCGAGCACTGCCGCGACGACCCCGAGAAAGCCAGCGAGCATCGCTCCGACCATCGCGCCACCCACGCGGATCATCGTCACCCTGAGCGCCGCGATCTCACCGCGGAGCTCCACACCCTGATCGAGGACCGCACGGCGTAGCTCGCGGATGTCGGCGTCGACGCGCGCGAACCCGGCGTCCATCCGGGTCGACAGATCGTCGAGACGCTCGTCGGACCATGCGGTGCGCTCCATGCCGCCGAGAATAGCCCGCCGATAGCCACGAGGGCTGGGCGCCGCCTCACCGATGCCGGGCAATGGGCTGCCGAGTGTGTGCCGCCGAGTCGGCCGCTAGCGGCAGGCGCGGACCGAGCGGTCGAGCGTCAGCACGCGGCCGTCGATCGTGTGCGCGGTGGCGCGCACGTTGGCGCGCTTGTGCCTGCGCAGCTTCTTGTGCGAGAGGCGCTTCTTGAACGGCTTGCGGCCGCGCGTGCCGACGTCCTTGCCGTCGATCGAGAAGTCGACCTCGTCGAGCTGGCCGCGGTCGTGGCCCTTTACGATCGCCTTCACCGAGCGCGGCGCGCACCCGTGCTTCGGCGCCTTCAGCTTCAGCTTCAGGTCCGGTTTTCCGCGGCACGACTGCCCGGCGCAGGTCTCAAGGCCGGCGAGGTCCTTCGCGAGCGCCGCCTGGACGACCGCGTGCCCCGGGTCCCCGGCGAGGTTCTGGAGCTCGTACGGGTCCTTCTGGAGGTCGTAGAGCTCCTTCTCGCCCGTCTGGCGCTCGATGTAGTCGTAGCGCGAGGTACGCACGCCCTCGCCGTAGCCGACCTCGAACAGCAGCGCCCGCCCGCGCTTAGCCGTCGGCTTTTTCGCGTACGTGAACAATGAACGCCCGTCCTCGACCCGCCCCGGCTTGGTCCCGGCGGCGTCGAGGATCGTCGGCGCGAGGTCGGCGTTGACGACAATGTCGTTGACGTTGCGGCCCTTCGGGATCCCGGGCCCCCGCATAAGCAGCGGATCGCTGTTCGCCTCCTCGTAGAGCTTGTTCTTCCCGGTCTTGATCCGGTGCTCTCCGTGGAAGAAGCCGTTGTCCGACGTATAGATGACGAGCGTGTTCTTTAGCTCGCCTGACGCCTTGAGCGCCTGCATCAGCGTGTCGACCCCGCGGTCGACGCCGAGCAGCGCCTCGAGCCGGCAGCGGTAGAAGCGGGTGATGTCGGAGATGTCCTTCGCGTCGAGCAGCGGCAGGTTGCGGATCGCCGCCGGCTTGTCGGAGACGTCGGCCTCGTTGAACGACGGCGGCTGCGGCAGCGGCGTGTTAGCGAACGCGTCCGCGTCCTGCGGGGCCGGCTTCGTAGTCCCCTGGCAGTCGGACGGCGGCTGCGGGTTCGGGTTCGGGCCGCCACTGTGCGGGGCCGTGTAATCGACGGTGAGGAAGAAGGGCTGGCTCGAGGGAGCGCGGCGCTGGATGAAGCTCAGCGCCTTCGATGTGATCACGCTGCCCTTGTAGTCCTCCGGCGCCGTGCCGTAGTGAACGATCGTCCCGTTCTCGTTCAGGTTGTAGCCGTAGACCTGCTGGACGCTGCCGACTGCTCCGTACCACTCGCTCCACCCCTGCGGGACGAGGTTCTTGGTCAGCGGGTTGCCGTAGCCGTTCAGGTACTTGCCGACCTGGCCCGTGTAGTAGCCGTTGTTCTGCAGCCACACCGGCAGCGTCGAGGTCGAGTCGAGCTTCGTGAACCCCCCCTCCGGGGGGCCGTTACCGAACACCCCGTTGTTGTGGGAGTATTGGCCCGTCAGGTAGGTGCTCCGGGACGGGCAGCAGAGCGGGAAGCTGACGAAGAAGTGATTGAACGTCTCGCCGTGATCGCCGATGAGCTCGTTCGTCTTCGGCATCACGCTCATCTGCGGCGTCGACTCGTCGTCGCTCATGATCACGAGCACGTTCGGCCGCTTGTCCTTCGCCTCGGCCCGACCCGGGCCCGTGGTGCTCGCGCTGCCCGCGGCGATCGCGGCGACGGCGAGCACGCCGAGCGCCAGCGCCGCGAACAGCGATCGAAGCTGGATTCTCCCTGCGATGTCTCTCAATTCCCTCGCCCTCAGTCCGCCAAACACGGCCGGGGGCGGGGAGTTGCGGCGCCGGGAAAGGACCTCAGCCGCGAATGCAGCGCAGGCGCTTGGTGAGCGTCAACCTGCGCCCGTCGAGCACGTCCGCGGTCGCCTCGACGCGCTTCTTGCCCCTGATCGCCTTCAGCGGGACAGCACGCGAGAACGGAGCGCTCGTCACGGTGCCCAGGTGGTTGCCGCCGGCGGCGAAATCGACGTCGACGATGCGGCGGCGGTCCTTGCCGGAGACGCTCGCCATGCGGCAGTTCCCCGACAACTTCAGCTTCAGCCGCGGCTCGCGGCGGCAGCTCTTGCCGTTGCAGTTGCGGAGCTTGTGCAGCCGCTTCGCGAGGTCGGCCTCGACCGCGGCGTGGGAGGGATCGCCGCTGACGTTCTGAAGCTCGTAGGGATCGTTGTGGAGGTCGTAGAGCTCCTTCTCGCCGCTGTCATTCTCGATGTACTTGTAGCGCTCGGTTCGTATGCCCTTGTACAGCTTCGTCTCCAGCATCAGCTCGCGGCCGTGCCACGCGTTCGGCCTGCGGGTGAACGGCAGCAGCGAGCGCCCGTCGACGATGGCGTCGGGCTTGACGCCGGCCGCGTCGAGGATCGTCGGCGCGAGATCGGCGTTGATCGCGAGATCGTGGACGGTTGTCCCCGAGGGGATGTGCGGGCCGCGCATCTCCAGCGGTACACGGATCGACTCCTCGTAGGGCTTCGACTTGCCGTTCTTGACCCGGTGCTCGCCCTGGAAGTAGCCGTTGTCGGATGTGAAGATCACGAGCGTGTCATTGAGCTCTCCGCTCGCCTGCAGCGCGTTGATGATCCTCGGGATGTCGTCATTCTCGGCCAGCAGCGACTCGCTACGGCATTCGTACAGACGCTTGACCTCCGAGATGTCGGCTTCGGAGAGCAGCGGGAGCTCGCGGATTAGCTCGGGCTTGTCCGAGACGTCGGCCTCGTTGAAGTTCGGCGGCTGCGGGAGCGGCGCGTCGGCGAGCTTGCCGAGGTCGCGCGGCGCGGGCTGGGCGCTGTTCGTGCAGTCGGGGCCGACGGCTCCCTGATCGTCGTCGTTGCCGCCGCCGGTGTGCGGCGCGAGGTAGTTCAGCCACAGAAAGAACGGCTTCGAGCTCGGGGCGCGCCGGTTGACGAAGTCGACCGCCTTGTCCGTGTAGACGTCGGTGCCGTACTGGTCGGGCCGGTTGTAGGTGACCAGGGTCCCGTCGTCGTTCAGCGTGTAGCCGAAGTAGTTGTACGTCGATGGGTCGATCGACCCGTGCCACTCGCTCCACCCGTCGGGGACCTTCTTCGGCTTCTTGCGCCCGTAGCCGTTCAGGTACTTGCCGATCTCGCCGGTGTAGTAGCCGGAGTTCTGCAGCCACACCGCGAGCGTGTTCGAGGAGTCGAGCGCGTGGAAGCCGCCGTCGGGGCCGCTGTTCCCCATCACCCCATGGTTGTGCGCGTACTGTCCGGTCAGGAACGTCGACCGCGACGGGCAGCAGAGCGAGAAGCTGACGAAGTTGTTCTGGAATCGGGCGCCGTGGTCGCCGATCGTGTGCTCGACGTTCGGCATCAGGTTCATCGAGTCGTTGCGCTCGTCGTCGGTCATGATCACGAGCACGTTGGGGCGATCCCTCTTCGCCGGTTTCGCGCGCGCGTGATCGGCGCCGGCGGCGACCCCAGTGGCATTGACATCGAAACTTAGGCCGGCGGCCAGCGCGAGGGCCAGGACCACCGTCCCGCCCAGGATCGCGTTGACACCCCTGCGTGCCACGAGTGCGCAAGGTAGCGGAACCTGCTGCCGCCATTCGCCGGTGAAGGTCGCCGTCCGGGCCCGTGCCTAGCCTTGCGCCTGCTTGGGCTCGCTGATCAGCCAAGAGGAAGCGCTCGCGCTCGGGGAGATCGTCGACCAGGACGAGATCGCGGAGCTCGTCGAGCGGGCGTGGAAGGTGCGCCGGGAGCGCTTCGGCGACTCGACCGACATGTGCTCGCTAGTGAACGCGAAGTCGGGCGGATGCGCCGAGGACTGCGGCTTCTGCGCCCAGTCCCGCTACGCCGAGGCCGATACGCCGATGCACGCCATGCTCGAGCCCGAGCAGATCCTCGAGCACGCGAGAGCGGCCGAGGCGGCGGGCGCGCACCGCTTCTGCATGGTCACCCAGGGCCAGGGGCTGTCGAAGCGCGACTTCGCGAAGATCGTCGAGGGCGCCAAGCTCGTCTCCGAGAACACGAACCTCAAGCGCTGCGTCTCGATCGGCCACATGTCGGCGGATCGCGCGAAGACCCTGAAGCAGGCCGGCGTCCAGCGGGTCCACCACAACGTCGAGACGGCGCGCTCGTACTACGACGAAGTCTCGACGACGGTCCGCTACGAGGGCCGGCTGCGGACGATCGACGCCGTCAAGGAGGCCGGGCTCGAGACCTGCGTGGGCGGGATCCTGAATCTCGGCGAGACGCCGGCGCAGCGCGTCGAGATGGCGTTCGAGCTCGCCGAGGTCAACCCGACCTCGGTCCCGATCAACCTCCTCAATCCCCGGCCGGGGACGAAGTTCGGTGATCGCAAGCTGATGGACCCGTGGGAGGTCGTGAAGTGGGTCGCGATCTTCCGGCTGATCATCCCCGATGCCCTGTTCAGGCTCTGCGGCGGGCGGGTCGAGAACCTCGACGACCTCCAGCCGCTCGCGGTGAAGGCGGGGCTGAACGGGGTGATGATGGGGAACTTCCTGACCACGCTCGGTGCCGAGCCGGCGGACGACCGCGAGATGTTCGAGGAACTGGGGCTGAACGTCGCCCGCCAAGAGGACAACGGCACCGACCCGCGGCCCGACAACCGCTCCGGCTGGCTCGAGGGCTCGACGCCCGAGACGCCGATCGACGAGCTGATCGACAGGCAGGCCGAGGCGAACTTCTGGGACCCGTCGACTCAGCTTCGGGTCGTGAAGAAGAAGGCGAAGCCGCCGCCCTACCCGGCCGACGAGAAACCCCGCCGCGCGCGGACGCGCAGCGGAGCACGCGGCTGGAGTGATGTCGCGGGCTGGGGCGATTAGCCCCGTGGAGATCTCAGAGCGCCTGGCCGATCTGCGCGACGCCGGCCTCCACCGCAGGATGCGGGTCGTCGACGGCGCCCAGGGCCCGCGCGTGCTGCTCGACGGGCGCCGCGTGCTGCTGCTGTGCTCGAACAACTACCTCGGCCTCGCCGACCATCCCGGCGTCCGCCGCGCCGCCGCCGACGCGGCCGTGAGGTGGGGCGTCGGCGCCGGCGCCTCGCGCCTGATCTCAGGGACGATGGCGATCCACCGCGAGCTCGAGCAGCGCTTGGCCGAGTTCAAGGGCGCCGGCGAGGCGCTGCTGTTCGGCTCCGGCTACCTCGCGAACACGGGCACCGTCGCAGCGCTCGCGGGACGCGACGAGGTCGTGTTCTCGGACGAGCTCAACCACGCGAGCATCATCGACGGCTGCCGGCTGGCCCGCGCGGAGACGTTCGTCTACCGCCATGCGGACACCGAGCACCTCGCGTGGGGACTGCGCCAGGCCGGCGGCCGGGCGGCGTTGATCGCCACCGACGGCGTGTTCTCGATGGACGGCGACATCGCCCCGCTCCCCGAGCTCGTCGAGCTCGCGCGCCGCCACCGCTGCCGCCTGCTCGTCGACGAGGCCCACGGGACTGGGGCGATCGGCCCCGGCGGGCGCGGCACGGTCGCCGCCGCCGGGCTCGGCGGCGAGGTCGACGTGATCGTCGGCACGCTCGGCAAGGCGCTCGGCTCCTACGGCGCCTACGTCTGCGCCCGCACCGAGATCGTCGAGCTGCTCGTCAACACCGCGCGCCCGTTCATCTTCTCGACCGCGCCGCCTCCGCCCGCGGTCGCCGCGGCGTCGGCGTCGCTCGAGCTGCTCGCGTGCGGCCCCGGCCGCGTCGAGCGCCTGCAGGCAAACGCGGCCGCGCTCCGCGACGCGCTTGCCTCGCACGGGCTCGCGGCAGGTCGCTCGCGGAGTCACATCCTGCCGCTGCAGATCGGCGACGCCGGGACCGCGATGGCGACCTGCGAGCTCGCGCTCGAGCGCGGGGTGTTCGCGCAGGCGATCCGCCCGCCCACCGTCCCCGAGGGGACCTCGAGGCTGCGGCTCGCGGTGATGGCCACCCACCGCGCCGGCGAGCTGCGCCGCGCCGCGAAGACGCTCGCGGAGGCAGCGCGGGACGTCGCCGGCTCCGCGGCCGTCGAGCGGCCGCTCAAGCGCGCGGCCTGACGACGGTGACCGCGGGCGCGCGCGGACTGTTCGTCAGCGGCACCGACACAGGCGTCGGCAAGAGCGTCGTCGCCGCGTCGATCTGCGCCGCGCTCGCGGCGCGCGGCGAGCGCGTCGCCGCCTACAAGCCGGTGGTCACCGGGCTCGACGACGAACCGGGTGAGTGGCCGCGTGACCACGAGCTGCTCGCGTCCGTCGCCAGTGCGGGCCAGCGCTCGGACGAGGTGGCGCCCCTTCGCTTCGGACCCCCCACCTCTCCCCATCTCGCCGCCGGGCTCGCGGGGCGTCCGATCGACATCGATGTCCTGATCGGCGGGGCGGAGCGGATCGCGCTCCGCTGCGACGCGCTGATCGTCGAGGGCGCCGGGGGGCTGATGGTCCCGCTCGCCGAGGGAGCGTTGATGCGCGACCTGGCGATGGGGCTGCGGCTCCCACTCGTGATCGCCGCCCGCCCCGGACTCGGGACGATCAACCACACGCTGCTCACCGTCGAGGCGGCCCGCGCCGCCCGGATCCCGATTGCGGGCATCGTGCTGACGCCGTGGCCCGAGCATCCGGACGAAGTCGCGCGCTCGAACCGCGACACGCTGACGCGGCTGGCAGGGGTGCCCGTCGCCGCGCTGCCGATGACCTCACCCGACCGCGTCGCGCTCGCGCGCTCCGGAGCCGCGCTCCCGCTCGAAAGCTGGCTCGGTCGCGGCTCACTTGCGCGCGCCGCCTAGGATCCAGGAACCCAGGAAACTTGGGGCGTGACGCCCCTCCGAGACATCGCGACCAGGCTCAGGGTCGTCGGTCGCCACGACAAGCTCGACCGCATGCTGGCGGACGGGCATCCGCCCGAGGAGAGCTCGGCGCTGGCGCTGCGCGCGCGCGAGCTGACGAGCAAGCGGTCCCGCGACGAGCTCGCCGGCAGCGTGCTCGACGCGATGGAGGCGGCGGAGCACCCGGTCCGGGGGCCGTTCCGCCCCAACCTGGCCGTCGACATTTCGGCGGTGCTGGCGGTCAAGTCGGACCTGGTGAAGATCGCCGAGCGGCTGCGTGACAACGCGCCGGTGAACCCGCGCGGGGTCGCGATCGTCAGCTGCCTGCTGAGGGACGGCGAGAGCCCCCTCTACCTGGCGCCCGAGCCCGTCCACGGGCCCGAGCCGACCGGGCCCGGGCTGCGCACGCGGGTAGAGGCGGCTCTCGACACCCTCGACTTGTAGCGCTCGCGGCGGTTGAGCCGTGCGGCCCTAGGCCTCGACCGCCGCGGCGGGGACGGTGTCGCCCGCGCCCGCGTCGCGGCGGGTGGGGATAAGCGCGCATCCGACCACGGCTCCCGCGACCGCGACCGCGGTCGAGAGCCGCATCGAGGACGCGAGTCCGTCGATGAACGCGTCGTGGGCGGCGCGGCCGACGGCCGCGGCCTGCTCGTGATTGAGACCGTGGATACCCGCGGTCGTCTTGCCCGAGCCGACCTGGTTGGTGAGCTGATCGCGCTGCGCAGCCCCGAGGCCGAGCGCGTGCAAGGTGCTCGACATCTTCGAGCGCACCTCGGCCTGGAACAGGGCCCCGATCGCCGCGACGCCGAGCGTCCCGCCGACCATCCGCGACATCGTCAGCACGCCGGACGCGATCCCGGCCTTCGCGACCGGGACGGCGTTCATCGCCGCGGTCGACATCGGCGACATCGTCATCGCGATCCCCGCTCCCATGAGCATGAACCCGGGCAGCAGGTCGCCGTACGTCGTCGAGGCGTCGATCGTCGTGAAGATGTACAGCGACACCGCGACCAGCGACAGCCCGGCGGTGATCAGCCATCGCGGTCCGATGCGGTCGGTGAGCCGGCCGGACAGCGGCGCGATGACGACGATCACGAGCGTAGTCGGCAGGAACCGCACGCCCGCCTCGAGCGGGCTGTAGCCGAGGATGTTCTGCATGTACAGGGCAAGGAAGAAGAACATCCCGAGCATCGCGAACGAGACCACGAACGCGACCGAGATCGCACCGATGAAGCTGCGGTCTCGGAGCATCGCGAACTCGACCATCGGCACCCGGATCCGGTCCTCGACGATCGCGAACGCGGTCAGCAGCACCGCGGCGGCGGCGAACAGGCCGAGGATGCGGGTTGAGCCCCAGTCCCAGCCGTTGCCCTCGATCAGCGCCAGCACGAGCGCCGTCAGCCCGGCGGTGAGGATGCCGACGCCGACGTAGTCGATGCTGCGCTCGACGGTCGCGTCGCGCGACTCGCGCACCGCGAACAGCGCCGCGGTGACGGCGACCGCCGCGACCGGAAGGTTGAGGTAGAAGATCGCGCGCCACGAGACGTGCTCGGTCAGCACCCCGCCGACCACGGGCCCGATCGCGAGCGCAAGCGCCGAGACGCCGGCCCAGGTACCGATCGCGCGGCCGCGCTCGCTGGCCGGGAAGGCGTCGGTGATGATCGACAGCGTCGCGGGCATCATGAACGCGGCGCCGACTCCCTGGGCAACGCGGCTGGCGATCAGCGCGCCGGTCGACGGCGCGAGCCCGGCGGTCGCTGAGGAGAGGGCGAAGACGATGACGCCGAACATGAACATCCGCCGCCGCCCGAGGATGTCGCCGAGGCGTCCGGCGGTGACGAGCAGGACAGCGAAGGGAAGCGTGTAGCCGTTGACGACCCACTCGAGGCCGGAGATGCTCGATCCGAGATCGCGCTGAATCGACGGCAGGGCGACGTTGACGACCGTGTTGTCGAGCATGAACATGAACAGGGCCGTGCACATCGCTCCGAGCGTCCACCACTTCGCGTTCGACTCGGTGATCAGATGGCGATAGCGGGTCATCGGGCGACCCTCCTTCCGTGAGATCGGTGCAGATCGGCGATCTCCTCCCGCTTCAGCAGCACCTCCAGGGCGGCCTCGAGCTTGCGCCGCTCGGTCGCGCTCAGCGTCTCGACGAAGCGCTCGAGCCCGGCGACGCGCGCGTCCATGACGCGATCCGAGAGCTCGCGCCCGGCGGCGGTCAGTGACACGCGGCGGACGCGGCGATCGTCTGGGTCCTCGACCCGGGTGGCGAGCCCGCGCTTGACGAGCTCGTCGACGGCCCGGCTCGCGGACGGCACCGAGACGCCGAGCCGCTCCGCGGCCAGCTTCACGGTGCAGCGCTCCTCGCTCTCGTCTCCGGCAATCGCGACGAGCGCCTTGAACTGGATGAACCCGAGTCCGGTCTCGTCGATCGCGCGCATCACGGCGCCCCCATCGGAGCCGAGGGTGGCGAGCATGAACGAGCCGAGCTGGACCGCGAGCTCGCGGTCTCCGCCCTTTCCGGTGGCCTTGGTCTTGACGACCTTGCGCGGCTTCGCCTTGGTGCCGGTTGCTGCTTCCACAACTCAATTATTGCAGCTCTGAAAGCTTTTCTGAATCGCAACTACTGTGACATCGGTCACAGAAGCGACGGCGAGCCGGAGCGCGGAATTCCAGCCGGGGCGCGATTTATCGTCGGCCGCGGCGATGTCGGCAACGACGAGCGAGCTCGATCAGCGGCACCTGTGGCACCCGTTCACGCAGATGCGCGACTGGTGCGACGAGGAGCCGGTGGTCATCGAGCGCGCCGAGGGCACCGAGCTGGTGGACGCTGAGGGTCGCCGTTATCTGGACGGCGTCTCCTCCCTGTGGTGCAACGTGCACGGCCATCGCCACCCCCTGATCGACCGGGCGGTGCGCAACCAGCTCGACCGGGTCGCCCACACGACCATGCTCGGGTTGTCGCACCCGGGTGCGGCCGAGCTGGCCGCCCGCCTGGCCGACCTCGCCCCACCGGGGCTCGAGCGCGTCTTCTACTCCGACTCGGGGTCGACCGCGGCCGAGGTCGCGCTGAAGATGGCGTTCCAGTACTGGCAGCACCGAGGCGGCCAGCATGCCCGGCGAACCTCGTTCGTGTGCCTCGACGGCGGCTACCACGGCGACACACTGGGCGCGGTCTCGGTCGGCGGAATCGACCTCTTCCACGGCGCCTACGCGCCGCTGCTGTTCGGCGCCCACCGCGCGCCTCCCGGGGACGCGGCGGCGCTCGAGCGAATCCTCGACTGCGCCGGCGAGGAGGTCGCGGCGGTGATCGTCGAGCCCCTCGTCCAGGGGGCCGCCGGGATCCGGACCCAGCGGCCGGGCTACCTGCGGGACGTTCGCGAGCTGTGCACGCGCCACGGCGCGTTCCTGATCTGCGACGAGGTCGCAACCGGATTCGGTCGGACCGGGACGATGTTCGCGTGCGAGCGCGAGCGGGTCGCCCCCGACTTCCTCTGCCTCGGCAAGGGGCTGACCGGCGGCTACATGCCGCTGGCGGCGACGATGACGACCGAGCGCGTCTACGAGGGCTTCCTCGCCGCGCACGAGGACTTCCACACCTTCTTCCACGGGCACACCTTCACCGGCAACCCGCTCGCCTGCGCGGCGGCACTCGCCAACCTCGACGCGTTCGAGAGCGAGCGCACGCTGCTGCGCCTGCAGCCGAAGATCCGGCTCCTGAACGAGCTCCTGCTCGAGGTCTCGGCGATGCCCGAGGTCGCCGAGGTCCGCGCCTGCGGGACGATGGTCGGAATCGACCTCGGCGACCATGACCCCGCGCTACGACTCGGCCACCGGGTGACGGTCGAGGCGCGCCGTCGCGGCGCGATCATCCGCCCGCTCGGCGACGTCATCGTGCTGATGCCGCCGCTCGCGATCTCGAAGCCCGACCTGCGGCGGCTGGTCCGGATCACCGCGGAGTCGGTCCGCGCCGCGACGCGGTCGGCGTACGCGGAGGGGCCCACCGCGGGGTCCTTCGAGCCCGCGGTCTCCCCCGCCGCGACAGCCCTGCGCCAGGCTGCCTAGCCGGCTCGCCGACGCAACGCGCTCACCTCTCCAGAGGTCGGCGGGTCTAGTCCTCGTAGGGCTCGAAGTCGGCCTTGCGCGCCCCGCACACGGGGCAGAACCAGCCGTCCGGGATCTCGTCGAACGGAGTTCCCGGCGGGATGCCGCCGTCGGGATCGCCCTCGTCGGGGTCGTAGATGAACCCGCACGAGGTGCAGACCCAGAGCTGCTTCGTCTCGGTCTCGGTTGCCACGGACGGGCAGGGTAACCGAACCGAGGGCGGTTAGATTTCAGTCGATGGCCTCGCAAACTCCCGCCGTTCCCCGGCCCGCCGCGACCGTGATCCTGATGCGGCGGGGCGGGAAGCACGCGGACCGGGCGCTCGAGGTGCTGCTCGTGCAGCGCAGTCACGAGGCGAGCTTCATGCCCGGGGTGTGGGTCTTCCCGGGAGGAGTGGTCGAGGAGGACGAGCGCGAGGGGGACGGCGACGATGCCGACGAGCTCGCCCATCGCGCCGCCGCCGTGCGCGAGCTCTCGGAGGAGGCGGGGATCGAGATCCCGGCCGAGGAGCTGCGACCGTGGTCGCGCTGGATCACGCCCGAGTTCGTCCCGATGCGGTTCGACACCCGCTTCTACGTCGCGCTCGCTCCCGCGCACTCGCCGCCTCAGCCCGACGGCACCGAGACCGTCGCCGCCGACTGGTTCGAGCCGCCGTCGGCGCTCGAGCGCCATCGCGCCGGTGAGCTGTCGCTCGTCTTCCCGACGATCAAGCACCTCGAGGCACTGGCGCCGTACGCGACCTCCGAGGAGGCGCTCGAGGCCGCGGACGATCGCGACGTGCAGCCGATCCTGCCGAAGGTGGTCCGCGAGGGCGACGGCCACCGCGTCGTGCTCCCGGGAGATCCGGACTACGAGGCCTAGGATTCACCCGTGACGAGCAGCCTCCCGCAGCCGGTTCGCGACGTCTTCGAGCGCTTCATCACCTGCGAGTACACGACGATCGACTCGCGCCGCCAGCCGATCGCGTGGCCCGTCACCCCCTACTACACGGCCGGCGCTCCCGCGATCGAGGTCACGACAGGGCTCGGATACCCGAAGAAGGCAGAGGACGCGCGCCACAATCCCTACGTGGCGGCGCTGTTCTCCGATCCGACGGGGTCGGGGATCGAGTCCGGGATCCGCGTCCTCGTCCAGGGGACCGCCGAGATCGACGACAAGGACCTGGTCGCGAACCGGGAGCGCTACTGGCGCGAGTCCGGGGAGAAGCTCCCCGCGACGAAGGACATGCACCCGCCGAAGCTGATTCGCGGAGCGTTCAACTGGTATTACACGCGCCTCTACATCAGGATCCGGCCCGAGCGCGTTTTCGTGTGGCCCGACGGCGACCTCTCCTCCCCCCGGAGCTGCTCGACGCGCACGTGGAGGAGGTCCGTTCGGGCCACGCGGAGGAACCGGGGGGCGCCGAGATCGCCTCCGCGGGCGGGAGCATCGCCTGGGACGGCCGGATCGAGGAGCTCGGCCGCCGCTACGACAGCGCCGTGCTCGCCTGGGTCGCGCCGGACGGGTTTCCGATCGCCGTGCGCGTCCCGGTCAGCCTCGACCCGTCGAGCAAGCGGATCGGGATCGACGCGGTGCCCGAGGGCCTGCCGCTCGCCGAGGGCCGCGCCTGCCTGACCGCGCACAGCCACGGGCCGAGGTTCGAGTGGCAGGAGAACTTCCAGGTCCGCGGCAACCTCGCCGAGGACGGTGGGCGCTGGTGGCTCGAGCCCCACCGCCTCGTCGGCGGCTTCGAGCTTCCCGACGAGAGCGCGATGGCGCGCTACCGGCGCAACGCCGGCAAGTCATGGCGCTTCTACAAGACAGCCCGTGCCTACAAGAAGTCCTGAGCAAGCCCCAGCAGTCCTACGCAAACCCCGCCGCGCCCGACGCGAAGCGGAGGACGCGGCGGGCTATCAGGGGAAGGGCTCGAGCCCGGCGTTCCACGGGCCGGGCCTGTAGATCGCGAGGTTGTTCTCCTCCATCTCGCGGTGGAGGCGCTTGAACAGCCCCGCGGTCGCCTGCTGGGCCTCGGCGAGCTGGTCGGCGCTGAGCTCGGCAAGGCGCCAGAACAGGAACAGCTGCGCCTCGGTGATCCCAAAGTCGACCTCGTTGTGGATCTGCGTCGTCCAGTCGATGAACGCGGGGCTGAACAGCTCGCGAAGCGCGATCGGATCGTGGTCCTTCGGCACCGTCGCGATGAAGCGCCTGTTGAACTCGACGCTCTCGAACTCGACCCGGCGCCGCGACCGCCCGGCGAGCGCGTCGCTCGGCGTGTGCTCGACCGACTCGACGTGGAACACCGGGACCACCGTCGCCAGGTCGGGCATGTGCGCCTTGACCATCACCGCTCCCGGGAGCACGTCGTGGCCGCGGAAAAGCCCCCCGGTCTCGCGCTCGTCGGCGTCGCACGACGCTCCCCAGAACTCGTCGACGAGCTCCCCTGTGAGCCGGTTCGTTCCCCCGGGGCACAGCGACGCCGGCGCGCCCTTCGGGTTGATCCCGCCGACCGGCTCGTAGCGGAGGTCGCGCTTGCGCCCCAGCCCCTGCACCGCGTCGGCCCAATCACTCGAGCTGATCTTGGCGCTCACAGGGCCAGCCGGTAGAGCTCGGCGAACTCCTCCTCGGTCGGCTCGCGCGGGTTGACGAGCGTGCAGCCGTCCCCCATCGCGCCCTCGACGAGCGCGGGGATCCCCTGCTCGGGGACGCCGACCTCCGAGAGGCGCTGCGGGAGCCCGAGCCTCCCAGTCAGCTCACGGACGCCCTCGGCGAGGTCCTTGCCGACCTGCTTGCCGCCGCCCGCGGCGTCGATCCCCATCACGTCGGCGACAGTCCGGTAGCGCTCGGCGATCGCGGAGCCGGCGGCCGCGTTGTACTCGATGACCCACGGGAGGTTGATCGCGTTTGCGATCCCGTGCGGGACGTCGTAGTGGCCCCCACACGGGTGCGACATCGAGTGCGTGATCCCGATCGCGCCCGAGCCACTCGGCGCGATCGCGAGGTCGGCCGCGATCAGCATCCCACCGCGCGCGTCCTCGTCCGAGGTGTCCTCGACCGCGCGGGCGAGGTTGGCGCGGATGAGCCGGATCGCGTGGAGCGCGAACGCGTCGGCATGCTGGTTCCACTCCGAGGAGACGTACCCCTCGATCGCGTGCGTGAGCGCGTCCATCCCCGTCGCCGCGGCGACGCTCGCGGGCAGCGTCTCGGTCGCGGCGGGGTCGAGGATCGCGACGTCGGGGAACAGCGGGAAGTCGGCGATCTCGACCTTGAGGTTCTCGCTGCGGTCCTTGACGACCGCCGCGAAGCTCGCCTCGGAGCCGGTCCCGGCGGTCGTGGGGATCGCCGCGAACGGCGCCAGCGGCAGCGGCTTGCCGAGCCCGTCGTTCTCGCGCGGGAGCCCGAAGAAGCCCTCCCACTCGCGGACCGTGCCGCCGTGGGTGAAGAGAACGTTCGTAGCCTTCGCGGTGTCCATGACCGAGCCGCCGCCGACGGCGAGGAAGCTGTCGGCGCCGGCGTCCTTCGCGGCCTCGGCTGCCGCCGCTACGACCTCGGTGTCGGAGTCCTGGGGCACGGCGTCGAATACGCCGACGACCTCGATCCCGCCGTCGGCGACGCCCGCGTCGACCTTGTCGATCAGGCCGGTGCCGCGGATCACCTCGTCGGTGACGATCATCACCCGGGCCGCGCCCTCCTTCGAGAACTCGAACCCGGTGCTCTCGATCAGGCCCCGGCCCGCGATCACCCGGGTCGAGGACTTCCACTGGTAGAAGTCCTTGAACCCGGTCATCTGGCCGCCGTCGACGGCCGCCGAATCGGCCTCCACGCGGGCTAGCGGCTCGCCCTCACCCGATCACTTGACGTCGATCAGGTCCTGACGGCCCTGCTGCTCGAGCTGCGCCTTGTAGCGCGGGTAGACGGGCTTCGTCAGCGGCACGAGCTTGAGGATCTTCGCAACCGGGCCCTTGGCCTTGATCTGGCCGCGCGCCATCGCGACGGTGACGTTGACCTCGCCGAGCCAGAACCTGTGCGCGGTGTCCGCCTCCATGCTCATCGTCACGTCGGGCTCCATGTCGGTGTCGCCGAAGTCGACCTGGCTCGGCTGGTTCTCCTGCAGCCGCGTCGTAATCGCCGAATCCGGGTCGCGGAACTCGTAGCGGACGATCGTGTTCGCCTTGCGGAACTTCGGCCCCAGCTCCTCGTCGTCGGCCAGGTCCTGGAACAGCTTGCCGAGCGTCGCATAGACGGCGTCGGCGTTCTCGAAGTAAGCCAAACCTCTTCTCTCCCGCGTTGGAACCGGTTGAATCGTATGCGAACTTGGGAACGGCTCGGTCGGGCGGCGCGCCGCGCGCGCCGCCCGGAGCCCGCTAGGCGCCCGCGAACCGCTTTGCGACCTCGGCCCAGTTGACGACGTTCCACCACGCGTCGATGTAGTCCGGGCGCTTGTTCTGGTACTTGAGGTAGTAGGCGTGCTCCCAGACATCGATGCCGAGCAACGGCGTGTGGCCGTCGGAGAGCGGTGAGTCCTGGTTCGCGGAGCCGACGACGGCGAGGCCGGAGCCGTCGTGGACCAGCCACGACCATCCCGAGCCGAACTGGCCGACGCCGGTCGCCTTCACCTTGTCCTTGAACGCGTCGAAGCCTCCGAACGCGTCGTCGATCGCCGACGCGAGGTCGCCGTCGGGCTCGCCGCCACCGTCGGGGCCCATGATCTCCCAGAACATCGAGTGGTTGGCGTGGCCGCCGGCGTTGTTGCGGACGGCGGCGCGGATGTCGTCGGGAAGGCTCGAGAGCTCCTCGAGCACGTCCTCGACCGGCTTGTCCGCCCACTCGGTGCCCTCGAGCGCGGCGTTCGCCTTGTCGACGTAGGCCTGGTGGTGCTTGTCGTGGTGCAGCTTCATCGTCGCCTCGTCGATGTGCGGCTCGAGCGCGTCGTAGTCGTAGGGAAGCGGCGGAACCTCGTAGGCCATCTCATCTCCTTGTGCTGGGGTTGAGCGTCCGGACTCTGATACTAAGCAACGGCGCGCTTCGCGAATCCCCGCGGTCTCGCGCGCACGGGACTGAGGTTCCCTTGAAGATGCGCTGCCAAGATCACAACCCGGTGGACGAACCCTCCCTGCGAGATGCCCGCTGAGCGGACGCTGCGCATCCTGTCCGCCGTGCTCGCGATCGTCGGCGTCGGCGTCGCCACGTACATCGCGATCGCCGACTCGGGCGGCGGGGCACCTGTCTGCCTCGCGGGCGGCAGCGGCTGCGAAACCGTCGCCTCGAGCCACTACTCGCACCTCGCCGGCGTCAACGTCGCCCTGTTCGGGATCACGGGCTACGTGCTCCTGCTCGCCGCGGCGGCCGTCCCGGGCGATCCGGGCCGCTTCGGGGGCCTGCTGCTCGCGTTCGTCGGCTTCGGGTTCAGCGCCTATCTCACCTACCTGGAGCTGTTCGTGATCGACGCGGTCTGTCAGTGGTGCGTTGCGAGCGCGGTGCTGATGACGGCGCAGCTGGGGATCAACGGGGTGCGCGGTATCGGATACCTTGGAGCGGAGCTCGGCGCCGAGGCAAGCGGCGCCGGACACTAGGAGGAACGACACGAGATGGCCTCACGCAAGGAGCAGAAGGAGCGCCTGCGAGCCGAGCGGCTCGAGCGCGAGCAAGCCGACCGAAGCAAGGAGCGGCGCCGGCGCCTCGTCCAGTACGGCAGCGGGGCCGGGTTCCTCGCCGTGTGCGTCGTCGTCGTGCTCGTGATCGTGAGCCAGAGTGGCGGCGGCTCGGGGGGCGACACGAGCGTCGAGGACACAGCGCTGGTCTCGAACCAGCTCAAGGGCATCCCCCAGCACGGCACCGTGCTCGGGGATCCGGGCGCGAAGGTCCAGGTGATCGAGTTCGGCGACCTCCAGTGCCCGGTCTGCCAGGCGTTCTCATTCCAGGTCGCGCCGGGACTGATCTCGGGCCCGGTCAAGGACGGCTCCGCCGACTACGAGTTCAGAAACTTCACGATCATCGGCCCGCAGTCGCCGACCGCGGCAGAGGCGGCGCTCGCGGCGGCGGAGCAGGGCAGGTACTGGAACTTCGTCGAGCTCTTCTACCGCAACCAGGGCGAGGAGAACTCGGGCTACGTGACCGACTCGTTCCTCGAGTCGATCGCGAAGGGCGCCGGCGTTCCCGACATCGCGAAGTGGAACATCGACCGCAAGAGCCCGAAGCTCGCGGCCGAGGTCAAGAAGACGACTCGCGAGGCGCAGGCGCTCGGGTTCAGCGGCACGCCGTCGATCCTCGTCGAGGGGCCGGGAGGGCACAAGCCGCTCCCGAATGTGCCGACCCTGAGCCAGCTCGAGTCGACGATCAAGTCGGTCGAGTAACCGCTGCCACTGGGCTCAGCGCCGGATCCGGAACCGCAGCTTCGTCTTGCGGCTCTCGTTGTTGACGTCGTCGGTCGCCGTCAGCTTCGCGACGTAGCGTCCCGGGCGCGGCTTGAAGTGCTTGCTCGCGCCGCCGAAGTCGACGTCGTTGTACCCGACGTGGGCGTCCTTCCACTTCCGGTAGCCGGCGAACTCACCCCTTCCGTGCTTCGGGTCGCGATAGATCTCGGCGTCGAGGTCGGCGCGCTTGTCGAGCGCGAGGTGAAGCGTCGTCCCGCGCCGACGGAAGCGCTTACTCGCGAGGCGGACCTCGCGGAGAGTCGGTCGCGTGAGGTCGATGTTGTTCTTCGGGATCGGGTCGGGCTCGCTCGTCGGATCGCCTGGGCTCGACGCGACCGTGACCGTGCCGCGCACGAACGGGTGCAGCTTGCAGTGGAACGCGTACACGCCGGGCTTGTTGAACGTGACCTGGAAGCTGTCGCCGACGTTGTGCCGCGGCGTCTCGCTGAGCGGATCGGAGTCGACCCCTAGCGGGTTGGGGTTGTTCCCGGTCACCGAGTGGATCGTGTCGGGGCCGGTCCAATACCAGGTCACGTGCTCGCCGAGGTTGACGTGGACGTCCTCGGTCGACCACCGGTAGTTGGCGATCGCGACGCGGCGGTTCGCGGCATGCGCCACCGTGGCCGCCGCCGCCAGCAGGGCCAGGCCCGTGAGCGCCGCGAGCGCGAGCCTGGTCAGCCCGAGACCACGTACCAACCGTTCATCCCCATATGCAGGTGGCTGAACACGTGGCAGTGGTAGAACCAGCGGCCGGGATTGTCCTCGGTGAACTCGGCCGTGATCGCGTCCGCCGGGCCGAGCGTGACGTTGTCGATGATCGCGCCGCCGTCGGGATCGGTCCAGCGGTGCCCGTGGATGTGGAAGGTGTGGAAGTCGTTGTCGAGCGCGAAGACATGGAACGCGACCTTGTCGCCTACGTTCGACTCGAGCGTCGGCGTGTTTCCCGCGTACGCGTGCCCGTTGATGCACGAGTACGCCTTCTTGAACCCGGTCGCGAGCGGCTCGAACGAGTGCAGGACGAGAAAGAACTCCTTGTCGGGGCGCGGCGCACCCGCGGGGCGGATGATCATCGTCCCGAAGAGGCCCTTGAACACGCCCACCGGGTCGATCGGGCCGTGGTCGTGGTACAGCCAGGTGCCCTCCGTGCCCTCGTGCGCCTCCCACACGTACTGGAACGTCTGATTCGTTTGCACGAAGCCCCCGGGGTCGGTGTACTTGCCCTTGTAGGCGCCGTCCATCTCCTCGGGGTAGAAGATCCCGTGCGGGTGGACCGTCACCGGCGACGGGAGCGTGTTCTGGAAGTTGATCACCACCTGCTGGCCGACCTCGGCTTCGATCAGCGGGCCGGGGATCGTCGCCGGCCCGAGCGGCGAGCCGAAGTTCTCGGAGTAGGCGCGGTAGGCGTACGCGTCGAACCACTTCCGTCCCCCGCCGACCTTCTCGTCCATCATCTGGTCGCGGCCGGTCGGGACGGTCTGCCACGGCGCCTTCTCGGCGCGAATCCAGTACTCGACTCGGTTGCCGGAGGAGGCGAGCGTCGTCTGGGCGGCGTACGCGGTGCCGTTGCGCTCCGCCGCCGCCACCTTCGGCGGCACCTTGAGCTGCTTTGACAGCTTCGCCGGGTCGGCGGGCTGGTCGCGGAGCAGCCGGTGGCCGGCGAGGGTGCACACGAACAGGCCCCCCGCCGAGAGGAAGTCCCGGCGATCGACGTCCATCCTCAGTCCTCCGTGGTCAGCCGGCGCGACTCGCCGCGGCGGCTACTTCTTCACCGTGACCGTCATCTGCATCACGGTCGGGTGGATCGTGCAGATGAAGCCGTACGTCCCGGGCTTCTTGAACTTGCGGTTGAACTTGATCCCGTAGGTCCCCGTGGCGGACTTGAAGTCGCCCTTCTTGACGCCCTTGGGATGGGTGTTGGTCAGCCGCACGTTGTGCGAGTCGATGTTCTGCTTCGACCACTTCCACTTCACCTTCGTCCCCTTCTTGATCGAGACGTCGACGGGCGCGTAGTAGTCGTCGGCGACGTTGACCTTCTTCTCCTTCTTGTGCTTGGCCAGCGGGGTGGCTCCCCCGCTGGCCGGGATCGCGCTCGCCGCCAGCACCAGGGCGGGCGTGAGCGCGACGAGGGCGATTCTCTTTGCGCGTCGGATCACGGGCAGGTCGGGCCCGGCGTGACGTTCAGCGGCTCGTACTTCTTGAACGCCGGATGGTCGTGGACCTTCCAGCTGCACTGCTGGTTCTCAGGCGGGCTTGTGGCCACATACCCCGCTAGGTCACCGAACTGCTGGCCGATGTTGCCGGTGCTCCCGTTGGTCGCACCCGGGTTCGGCGCCGGCGGGGCCGGACAGGTCGGGTAGAGGTCGGAGTCGGACACCGCCGGACCCGAGGTCTGGTTGTCGAGCGTCGAGCTCGTGTTGCCCGAGATGCAGTTGCCGCTCCCCGACCCGTCGAAGAAGTAGTCGCTTCCGTTCGGGTCGCCGCCGTTGCGGCCGTTCTGGTTGTCGACGAACTGGTTGTTCCTGCTGATCGCGTTGTCGCCCACGTTACCGAGCGGATCGGAGAACGCGGCCGAGCCCCACTTCCAGTTCCCGAAGATGTTGTTGTCCTTGATCGTCCAGCCGGTCCCGCCGAAGATCGCGACGCCGACCCCGGTCGGGTAGTTGAGCGTCAGGCCCATGAACTGGCCGAGCCCGTTGGACACCGTCTTCACCGGCGAGTTCGGCAGGAAGTAGTTGAAGTTGTTCCAGAAGATGTTGTTGTCCGTGATCGTTCCGTCGCTCGTCGGCTCGTACTTCTCCGAGTCGAGCGTGTTCGGGACCACGCCGACGCCGTTGTTGTAGAAGTTCGAGTCCGTGATGTCGACGTACTTCGAGTTCGTCCCGGAGTACCCGAGGACGTTCTCGTGGCCGTCGAGGTGGTCGAGCGAGGTGTGGACCGGGTTGTCCTGCGGCGGCGTCTCGCCGACGTAGAACGCGGAGTCGCCGTGGCCGAGGCCGGTGCTGTCGGTCATCCGGCCGCCGATGCAGCTCTTCGCGAACAGTCCGTAGGAGCGGTTGAACTTCGCGACGAGGTCCTTCATCAGATAGCCGTTGCAGTCGTGGATGAAGAACCCGTTGGCGACGAAGTTCTGCCCCGTCATGTTCTTGATCTTGAGGTTGTTGACGTTCTCGCCCTCGATCGCGTTCTGGGCGAGCCCGTTCTGGTTGTGGGCGTTCTTGCCGTCGAGGACGACCTTGCTCGGCTTCTTGCCGGTGCCCATGATCGTCAGCCCGTCATGCCTGTGACCGTCGACGATCGCGCCCTGGGAGTACTTGCCGGGCTTGATCTTGATCTTCGCCTTCTTCTTCGACTTGTTGACCGCCTTCTGGATCTTGCTGTACTTGCAGCCGTGCTTACAGACCTTGTAGGTCTTGTGCTTCTTCTTCGCGTCGGCGGTACCGGTCAGAACGCAGAACGGAACCGCGATCGCGACGATGGCGACGAAGACTCCAGCGACACGCCTCATGCACTCACTCCTTAGCCCGGGCTAGGGCGCGAAACCATGTGCGGCGAAAGCGCTGCACGCCTTCCCCTGCCCACATGGATTAGCTGCCCCGCACACTCCACACTCTCAGGCCGCGGAATATAGCGCGACATCCGGAGTCTGTGTCGCACCGCGGTCCTCGCGCGTGCTCGGGCTGCTGGTTCGCGAATCGACGGACCCGCTATCAATCCGGCAGGTTCAGAAAGGAGCCCCGATGTCAAATCTGCCCGCCCCCAGCGAGGGGATCTTGCTCACGCACTTCATCGTCGCCGAGGACATCGAGCGCTCGGCTGCCTTCTACTCCGACGTGCTCGGGGGAGAGATCGTGTTCGAGCCCGTGCCGACGATCGTCAAGCTCGCGAACGGCTGGGTGATCATCAACACCGGCGGCGGACCGACCGACGACAAGCCCGACGTCGTGCTCGAGACGCCTAAGGACCCGCACAGGACCTCGGCGTTCCTGAACATCCGCGTCGCCGACATCGCGGCCGTCTATGGGCAGTGGAGCGCGCGCGGCGGCGAGTTCCTGACCGAGCCGAAGCAGCACGCGACCGAGATCCGCTGCTACCTGCGCGATCCCGACGGGCATCTGATCGAGGTCGGCCAGACGACGGTGATGACAGCCGGCGACTGACCGTGGAGGACGTAGCCGAGTTCCTCGGGAGGCACCCGCCGTTCTGCGACCTCGAGCCGGCGGAGTTGGAGGCGCTCTCGAACAGGGTCGAGGTCGAGTACTTCCCCGCGGGCACGACGATCTTCCGCCGGCGCGAGGAGCCGCTGCCGCACGTGCGGATCATTCGCGCGGGCACCGTCGAGCTCCTCGACGCCGGGCGGGTGCTCGACGTGCTGGGCGAGGCCGAGCTGTTCGGCCACCCCTCGATGCTCTCGGGTCTGCCGACCGGATTCGAGGCCCGCGCCGGCGAGGACCTGCTGTGCTACCGGCTGCCCGCCGAGGCCGTCGTCGCGCTGGCCGCCCGGCCCGAGGGTTCAGCGTGGCTGACCGACGTTGACCCGACGCACAGGCCCGTGAAGACCCTGATTCGCGAGCGCCCGGTCGTCTGCGAGCCCACCGCCACCGTGCGTGACGCCGCGACGGCGATGACCGCCGCCGGAGCCAGCTCGGCGCTGATCCGGCTCGGCGGGGGGCGGTTCGGGATCCTCACCGACCGCGACCTGCGCGCGCGGGTCGTCGCCGACGGTGCCGCGATCGACGCACCGGTGACCGCGGTGATGAGCGAGCCCACGTACAGCGCCCACCCCGACAGCGTCGGAACCGAGGTGATGCTGGAGATGCTCGACCGCGGATACCAGCACGTGCCCGTGATTACGGTTGAGGGAGAGGCGGCAGGAGTGCTTACCGATGTCGACCTGCTCACGGTCGAGACGCGGACTCCTTTCTGGCTGCGGCGCGCGATCGACCGCGCGACCGGCACCGAGGACCTCGAGCGGATTGCCGAGCAGCTGAACGCGACCGTGATCACGCTCCAGGACGCAGAGACGGCGCCGACACAGACCAGCGCGATCATCTCGATCGTCGCCGACGCGCTGACCCGGCGGCTGATCGAGCTCACGATCGACGAGCTCGGTGAGCCGCCCTGCGCGTTGGCGTGGCTCGCGCTCGGCAGCCTCGGACGGCGGGAGATGGTGCCCTCCTCGGACCTCGACACGGCGATCGCCTGGGACGGCGACGACGAGGACCCCGAGCTGCAGCGTTACGTCAAGGCGCTAGCGGGCCGCGTCGCCGACGGGCTTGGCGCGCTCGGCTTCGTTGCCGACGCGCACGGCGCTTCCGCGGCCCAGGCCCTGTTCGAGCGCTCGGCCGACGCGTGGCGCGCGACGATCCGCGAGTGCCTCGAGCGCCCGGGCGAGGAGAAGGCCCTGATCCTGATCTCGCTGGTCTACGACGGGCGGACGTCGTACCGGTACGGCAACCCGCAGGACATCCTCGATGAGTTCCGCCGCGCGCGGGGCCGCCGGGGACTCCTCCGCCTGCTGATGCGGCTCGCCCTCGTCCACCGTCCCCCGACCGGGTTCATGCGCTTCCGAGACCCGCCGCGCGACGTGGTCGTCGAGCACTCGGGCGAGCATCGGGGGCGGTTTGACATCAAGGAAGGCGGGATGCTCCCGATCGCCTCAATCGCACGTTACGCGGGTCTCGCCGCCGGCGCCGTCACCGAGCCGACGCGAGCGCGCCTGCGAGCGGCTGCCGAGGCCGGCACGCTGAAGGCCGATGAGGCGCGGGCACTCGAGGAGGCCTACGACCTGTTCTGGGGCCTTCGCCTCGAGCACCAGGTCGAGCAGATGCGCCGAGGGAGCGAGCCCGACAACTTCATCGACCCGATGGCGCTCAACCCGCTGACGAGGAGCTACCTGCGGGAAGCGTTTCACTCCGTCCGTGGGGTGCAGCACGCGCTCGGCGGCGAGCTGACCTTCGGTTGAGCGATGGCGCCGCCGCTCTTCCCCGGCTCGCGCCGCGTCGACTCGGCGCGCGCACTCGAGTACAGGCGCGCCGCGCGTCCCGATCCGGAGGCGCCGTGGCGCGATGTTCGCTTCGCGGTCGTCGACCTCGAGACCACGGGGTTGAACCCGCGCCGCAACGAGATCATCTCGTTCGCATCGGTTCCGATCGAAGACGGCCTCATCGTCGTCGCCAAGAGCCGCACGGCGACGGTGAAGCCGCGCCGGATGCCGGGCGTGGACACGATCCGCATCCACGGGCTGCGGCCCCACGATCTTGCGGATTCCCCCGCGATCTCGGACGTGCTCGACGTCATCCTCGCGTCGCTGACCGGCCACGTGCTGGTCGCCCACGGCGCCTGGGTCGAGCGCGAGTTCCTGAACCGCGCCTTGAGGATCGCGCGGCTGCGCGTGCGCGAGCCCGTGATCGACACGTCCGTGCTCGCGCAGCGTGTGCTCACCGGGAAGGCCGATGACCGCGGCGTCCAACTCAACGACGCCGTCAGGGAGCTCAACCTCCCCTCCCACCGTCCGCACCGCGCCGACGGCGACGCGCTGACCACAGCGCAGCTGTTTCTGGCCCTGATCGCGCGTCTCGACGAGGACGAGCCGCAGACCGTGGGCAGCCTCGCGAGCCTCTCTCACGCCTGAGCGCCACACCGTTGGGACAACCGAGCGCGTTGCGCTGCATCGATCCGTACAACGTCGCGAAAATCGACTTGACGTTTGTGCTTTTCGGGGCATAGGCTGCCGGGCACCAGGCCGGATCGCGGCGACCAGGATGCGGACCGGCCGTTATGAGGGGGAGTGACGAGATGCCGCCTGAGGGCCTGTCGGACGTCGATCAGACGAGACGAGATGAGCAGCGCCTCGCCGAGCTCGGCTACAAGCAGGAGCTGAGCCGCACCTGGAGCGCGTTCACGAACTTCGCGATCTCGTTCACGATCATCTCGGTCCTCGCGGGGACGTTCACGACCTTCGCCTTCGCATGGCAGAACGGCGGCCCGATCGCGGCCTCGATCGGCTGGCCGGTCCTCTGCTGCTTCGTGCTCATGGTGGCGTTCTCGATGGCCGAGCTGACGTCGAAGTATCCGACGGCGGGCGGCCCCTACTGGTGGGCCCACGATCTCGGCGGCAAGGGCTGGAGCTGGATGACCGGCTGGTTCAACATCGTCGGATTGCTCGGGATCGTCGCCTCGGTCGCCTACGGCTGCGCGTTCTTCCTCGACACGCTGCTCAGCCTCTACGCGGTCAACGTCTTCGGGATCAACTTCGGCGACGACGTCCACATCCTCAGCGAGACGTTCCTCCTGTTCCTGATCATCCTTCTCCTCTACACGCTCGTGAACATCTTCGCCGACCGCTTCCTGGCGCTGATGAACAACGTCTCGGTCGGCTGGCACCTGCTCGGCGTCGCGGTGATCATCGGGATCCTCATCTTCGTCCCCGATCACCACCAGAGCGCCAGCTTCGTCTTCGGTCACAAGATCAACAACAACGGCGCCTTTGGCGGCTCGACGAGCAGCCTCGGCTTCTGGGTTCTGGTGCTCCCAGTCGGCTTCCTGCTGGCGATGTACACGCAGACGGGCTACGACGCCTCGGCGCATACGGCCGAGGAGACGGAGGGCGCGGCGATCAGCGCCGCTCAGGGCCTCTGGCGCGCCGTCTTCTGGTCGGCGCTGATCGGGTGGATCGTGTTGCTCGCGTTCCTGTTCGCGGCGACGGACGTCGGCGCGGTGAACGACGGCGCCGGCTTCGTCGGCGCGATCTTCACCAGCGCGCTCGACTCGTGGGCGGCGAAGCTGGTGATCCTGATCGCAACCGTCGGGCAGTTCTTCTGCGGCGCCGCCGGGCTGACCAGTGCTTCGAGGACCTGGTATGCGTTCTCGCGCGACCGCGCGATCCCCGGCTGGAACCTCTTCCGCCGCGTGAATGCCGACAGGGTGCCGTTCAACGCCGTGATCGCGGTGTCGTTCTTCTCGTTCGTGATCGCGATCCCGGCGCTGTTTGGGAAGAACGACATCCCGTTCGCGTTCTTCGCGCTGACAGGGATCTGCACCGTGGGGCTGTACCTCGCCTACATCCTGCCGGTGTTCCTGCGGCTACGGGCGGGCAGCTCGTTCAGTCCGGGCCCGTGGACGCTGGGCGGCCGATACAAGATCGTCAACGTCATCGCGATCCTGTTCGTGATCCTGGTCGTGTTCTCGCTCGACCTGCCGTACACGCCGGCTGGGCTGCCGTGGAACAGCGACTTCGACGCGAGCCTCGTGAATTACACGCCGTTCGCGATCATCCTGCCGCTGATCTTCGGGGTCTGGTACCTGGTCTCGGCCAAGAACAAGTACCAGGGGCCCGTGAGGACACTCGAGGAGGACGAAGTAACGGCCGACTGACCGGCCCGCCGCGGCCCGACGGCGGGGAGGGGGGGCGCGACCCGCCCTAAGTCACTGTCACTGAGTCAGTGGGGGTCGAGCGCGGCGGTCGCGTGGACGAACTCGCGCCAGGCCTCGTGCTCGGCGCTTCGCCAGGCGTCGTCTCGCTCGGGCTCGACACTGCGGTCGGCGGGCAGCAACTCCGCGGCCTCGGGGAGCGAGCCGATCACGTCCGCGCCGACCGCGGCGAGCGCCGCGGCGCCGAGCACGGTTGCGTCGGCGCCGGCGGCGTCGACGCGAGCGCCGATGGCGTCCGCCTGGAGCTGAAGCATCAGCGGCTCGTTAGTGACCCCGCCGTCGACGCGGAGGACGTCGACGTCGACGCTCTCGCGCACGGCGGCGACGATGTCCGCGACCCGCCACGCGATCCCCTCGAGCGCCGCGCGGGCGACGTTGGCTCGCGTCGTGCCGCCGTAGATGCCGGAGATCACCGCCCGCGCGTCGGGGCGCCACCAGGGAGCTCCGACGCCGGCAAGGCCGGGCAGCACACGCGCGCCCGCTGAGCCATCGGCCTCGCGTGCGAGCTCCCCGAGCGCCGGAGGGCTCTCGGCGACGCCGAGTTCGCTGCACATCCACTCGAGCATCGCCCCGGCGGCGAACACACCACCATCGAGCGCGTACTCGGTCCGCCCGTCGATCCGCCACGCCACGGTCGGCAACAGGCCGCCCGCGGGCTTCGGGATCTCCTCCCCGACGTGAGCGAGGACGAAGACGCCGGTCCCGTAGGTCGCCTTGACGCGCCCGGGGACGACGCAGCCGGAGCCCGCGAGCGCCGCCTGCTGGTCGACCGTCTGGCCTCGCAGCGGCACGTCCGTCGGCCACGAGTCGTGACTCAGCGTGCCGAGGTCGCCGGCGGTGTCGCGGACCTCGGGCAGGACCTCGGGCGGGATCCCGAAGCGCTCGCACAGCCACGGATCGAAGCCGGGCTTGCCGAGCGTGTGCAGCTGGGTGCGCGAGATCGTCGAGGCGTCGGTCGCGAACCCGGCCCCGAGCCGGTCGCAGAGGAACGAGTCGACGGTACCCATGCGCAGCTTCCCGGCCTCGAGCGCTTTGCGGACGCCGTCGTCGTTCTCGAGCAGCCAAGCCATCTTCGCGGCCGAGAAGTAGGGGTCGAACGGGAGCCCGCTCCGCTTCTGGATCTCGGCCTCGTCGTCGCCCATCCGGTCGAGGATCTCCTGCGAACGCTTGTCCTGCCAGACGACGATCGGCGACAGCGGCTCGCCGCTGTCCGCGTCCCAGGCGAGGATCGACTCGCCCTGGTGGTCGAGCCCGCAGGCGACGATCTCGCCGGGCGGGTCAGCGAGCAGCTCGCCGATCGCCTCGATGACGACGGTCAGGACCTCGCTGCCGTCCTGCTCGACCCAACCCTCCCTCGGGATGGCGGTTGACCTTCTCGCGGCGGGCCTCCGCGACGGGCTTCAGCCGCTCGTCGAAGAGGGCGGCCTTGACCCCGGTCGTCCCCTCGTCCACCCCGAGTAGCAGCCTGTCGGCCATCCGCACGCGACCGTATCAGTGCGCTGGCTGGGCGAGCCGGACGGTCACGGGACCGGCGTCGCGGTCGACGCGGTCGGCCCACACGGAGGGGATGTGGGCGGAGCGACCCGGGATCAGCCGCCGCAGCCGCCCCTCCCACAGCCGGTCCTGGCCCTGGACGACCTCGACCCGTGGCGAGCGCATGAATTCGGCGCAGCGCAGCAGGAAGCGGCCGCGGGGCGGGCTCGCCGCCACCGCAGCGACGAGGTTCGGCGCCACCCAGCTCAGCGGGGCCTCCGCCTGGATCGCAACCCCCGAGGTCCATGCGCCGTCGCCGGCATCGAGATGGCGCGCAACCGCGCCGGCGACGTGGTGCCCGTCGAGCGCGGACACGTCGGCCGTCTCGGCCGGATGGAGGACGTTGCCGGCAGCGAACACGCCGGGGACGGTCGTGCGCAGAGCCGCGTCGACGCGCGGTCCTCGGGTCCCGGGGTCGAGCTCGCAGCCCGCCATCGCGGCGAGCTCGAAGTCACCGATCCAGTCGGCGGTGAAGACGACGATGTCGCACGCGACACGCTCGCTGCGACCCGAGTCGAGGTCGGTGAGCTCGACCTCCTCGACGCGCTCGCCGCCGTCGATCGCGGCCAGGCGGGTCCGGGTCCGCACCGGGGCCCGGTAGCGGATCGCGGCGCCGATCCGAAACGCGGCGAGCGACTGGTGCCTGGTGAGCTCGGTGACGAGCGCCGCCACCGATGCGCCCCCGTGGGCGAGCGTCGCAACCGCCGAGAAGCTGACGTGCTCGGCACCGGCAATCACGGCGCGTGTTCCCACGCGCGCCCGATGTAGATGGACCAGCTGCTGCAGCGTGCTCGTCGTCATCACACCCGCCGGGCGGGATCCCGGCACGAGCCGGGAAGAGCGCGGACGCTCACGGCAGCCCGTTGCCAGGACCACCGCCGGCGGCTCGATCTCGCGCCGTCCGTCCGGACCCGTGAGCTCCAGCCGCCGCCCTCCCGCCCAGCCGGTGACCATCGTCTCGGTGACGATCTCGACCCCGGCCTTCGCGGCGAGCTCCGCGTAGCGCCGCGCGTAGCGCGGGCCCGACATCAGGCGCCGCATGTCGCGGACGCCGAAGCCGGCGTGATTGCTGTGGCGCGGGATCCCGCCCGGCTCGCGCTCGCGCTCGATCACGGTCACGGGACCGGCCCCGAGCCGCCGGAGCTCGATCGCGGCCGCGAGACCCGAGGGCCCGCCGCCGACGATCACGGCGCCGTCATTCGCGTCCGCCATCTCCACCTCCAGGGTCGCCGAGCTCGGTCGTGATCGGTGCGGCGCAGAAGAAGCCCTGGCAGCGGCCCATCAGGGCCCGCGTTCGCCGCCGCAGGCCGTCCGCGTCGCAGGGCGGGATCGGGCTCGCCATCGCGCGCTCGATCTCCCCCCTCGTGACACGCTCGCAGAAGCACACGATGCGGCCATAGTCGGGGTCGGCGGAGATCAGCCCGCCATCCTCGTAGGGCCGCGGGGCCAGCTCGCCGATGTTCGGCATCCGCAGCTCGGCCCCCTCGCGCTCCCGCGCGAGCCCCAGCCCGGACTCCGAGAGGCCCTCGCGTACGCGCCTCGCGATCGCCATCGACGCCGAGACGCCGGTGGACCGGATCCCGCCCGCGCACACATACCCCTCCTCGGCGTGGACGCGGAGCTGATAGTCGCGGTCCTCAGTGGCGGCGCGCAGGCCGACGTAGGTCGCGGTGACCTCATGCCGGATCAGCGGCGGCATGATCCGCTCGCCGTCGGCGAGCAGCGACGCGAGCCCGTCCGCAGTCGTCGAGCGATCGTCCTTGTTGGGGACGTCGTCCGCCGTCGGCCCGAGGAGGACGTTCCCGTACACCGTCGGCGAGACGAGCACCCCCTTGGTCTTCGCTGTCGGGACGGGGAGCAGGATGTGGTTGATCAGCCCGCGCGCGAGCTTGTCGAAGACGATCAGCTCGCCGCGTCGCGGGGTGACCGTGAACTCGCGATGGCCGAGCATCGCGTCGATCTCGTCGCTGCGCAGCCCGGCGGCGTTGACGAGCCGCTCGGCGGCGATCGTCCCCCGCGGCGTCCGCAGCTCATAGCGCGAGCCGCGCTCGATCCCGAGCACCGGCGCGCGGAGCACGAGCTCGCATCCGCCCAGCACGGCCTCGGTCGCGTACGCGAGCGTGGTCGTGAATGGGCACACGATCCCCTCGTCGGGTATCTCCAGGGCCCCGTGCGCGCCGGGGCCGAGCTCGGGTTCGCGCTCGTACAGCTCGTCTGTGCCCACCCGCCGCGAGGCGCGGTAGCCGTTCTGGGCCGCCTTCGCCGCGATCCCGTCAAGCGCCTCGTGCTGCTGGGCGCTCCAGGCCACGAGCAGGGCGCCGGTCGGTGCGGTTGGGATCCCGACCCTCGCGGCATAGTCGCCCAACAGGCCGTGGCCCTCGGCGACGAGCGCGGACTCGATCGTCCCCGGGGTCGCGTCGAAGCCCGTGTGGAGGATCGCCGTGTTCGCCTTGCTCGTCCCTGTGCCGACGTCGGCGGCGGCGTCGACGAGCGCGCACGAGGCGCCTCGGAGGGTGAGCTCGCGCGCGACGGCGCAGCCGACGACTCCCGCGCCGACGATCGCTACGTCGAATGGGCCCTCGGGCGCGGGGCCGTCGCGCAGCGAGCTGCCCGAGGTCATTGGCAAGCGCCCCCAAGTAAATTCGCTTCATGACCGTGTCGAAGAGACGACCCGTGATCGGAATCTGCGCCGCCGTCGAGAAGGCGAGCTTCGGAGCCTGGGTCGACGAGCCGATCGCGATGATCCCCGTGACCTACCCGCGCGCGATCCAGCGGGCCGGCGGCATCGCGTCGATGCTCCCGCCCGACGAGCGGGCGACGCGCGCGCCCGACGACGTCCTCGACCACCTCGACGCGCTCGTCCTCGGCGGGGGCGTCGATGTCGACCCCGCGACCCACGAGGCCGAGCCCCATGTGGAGACGGGGAACACCGATCCCGCCCGCGACGCCTTCGAGCTCGCGCTCGCGCACCGCGCGCTCGAGCGCGACATCCCGCTGCTCGGGGTTTGTCGCGGGATGCAGATCCTCAACGTCGCCCGCGGCGGGACGCTCGAGCAGCACATTCCCGACCTGATCGGTCACAACGGCCACCGCCCCATCCCCGGCTCGTGGGCCGAGCACGAGGTCCGTATCGAGCCGGGATCGCTCGCCGCGCGGGCCTCCGGCGCCGAGCGGATGAGCGTCAAGAGCCATCACCACCAGGGTGTCGCGAGGCTCGGCGAGGGCGTCGTCCCGACCGCATGGTCGGCCGACGACGAGACGATCGAGGCGATCGAGATCGCCGAGCCCCCGTTCGCGCTCGGCGTGCTCTGGCATCCAGAGGAGGACCCGGAGGACCGGATCATTCCCACACTGCTCGAACGCGCCGCCGACTAGCCGCGCTCGAACATCCGGCGCTTCTCGTAGTCGGTCACCACCTGGTCGAACTCCTTCTGCTCGTAGCGCCCATAGTTCGCGTAGTGCTTCTGGACGGCTTCGCCGAACGCGCTCTTCGCGAAGTCGCTGCCCTCCCAGTTGCCGAGCGCCTCGCGCAGCGCCGACGGGAAGGGCTCCGCCTCGCCGGCCTCGTACGCGTTGCCCTTCAGCTCCGGTCCGGGGTCGGTCTCGTTCTCGATCCCGTCGAGGCCGGCGGCCAAGAGCGCCGCGATCCCCAGGTACGGGTTCATGTCCGCGCCGGGGATCCGGCACTCGACGCGGCGAGACTGATCGTGGCCGACGACCCGAAACCCGCAGGTGCGGTTGTCGCGCCCCCACGAGATCGACGTCGGCGCCCAGCTTTCGGCCGCGTAGCGCTTGTACGAGTTGATCGAAGGGGCGATCATCAGCGCCAGGTCGCGGATCCGGTAGCGCATCCCGCCGAGGTAGTGGCGGAACGTGTCCGTCTCCTCGCCGTTGCCGTCGACGAAAGCGCTCTTCCCATCCTTGCCGATCAGGCTCGAGTGGACATGGCACGAGCTTCCGATGTCCTTTTCCGACGGCTTCGCCATGAACGTCGCCGAGACCCCGTTCAGAAACGCGATCTCCTTGACGCCGTTCTTGTAGATCGCGTGGCGGTCGGCAACGGTCACGGCGTCCGCGTAGCGGGTGTTGATCTCATGCTGGCCGTACCACGCCTCGCCCTTCGAGAACTCGATCGGGATTCCGGCGCCGTGCATCCCGCGGCGGATCGCGCCGACATACTGCTCGTCCATCGTCGTCGCGAGGATGTGGTAGTCGAGGATGTACGGGATCGTCGGGCTGAGGTCCTTGTAGCCCTTCTCGTGCGCCTCGGCGTAGCTCTCCTTGTAGAGGTAGAACTCAAGCTCGGTCGCGAACAGCGGCGTGAACCCCATCTCCTGGGCGCGCTCGTACTGGCGGATCAGGACCTGGCGCGGCGAGGCGACGACCGGCGAGCCGTCGTGGTTGACGACGTCGCAGAGCACGAGCGCGGTGCGGTCGAGCCACGGGATCCGCCGCAGGGTCGTGATGTCGGGGGCGATCCCGAAGTCGCCGTAGCCGTCCTCCCAGTTCGCCATCTCGTAGCCGGGGACGGGTTCCATCTCCATGTCGAGGGCGAGCAGGTAGTTGCAGCCTTCGACGCCGTGGTCGACGACCTCGTCGAGGAAGTACTCGATCTGGATCCGCTTCCCGAACAGGCGCCCCTGCATGTCGGTGAACGCCGTGACGACCGTGTCGATGGAGCCGTCGTCGGCCGCGCTCCTGAGCTCATCCAGCGACAGCATGCCCCGGCCTCCCCCGGGTCCGCCGGGCCGCTCTCCTCCCGTCGCCATCCGACCTCCTATCGTCGCCCTCTCTCCTACCGGCAACCTATACCTTCCCCGACGGGTTACATGGTGTCGACCGCGGCCTCTCAGATCGAAGTCGTCGAGCCCGCCACGGCAGATGTGATGGCGGAGGTTTCGCGCGCGGGCGTCGAGGAGACCGACGCCGCCGTCGAGCGTGCGAAGCGGGCGTTCCCGGCCTGGCGCGCGGTCGAGCCCGCCGACCGCAGCGCGCTCCTGCACCGCCTCGCCGACGAGATCGAGGCACGGGCGGGCGAGCTTGCGACGCTCGAGGCACGCAATGCCGGCAAGCCGATCGGCGACGCGCGCGGCGAGATCGCGATGGTCGCTTCGTGCTTCCGCTATTACGCCGCCGGGCCCGAGCGGCTGACGGGGAAGACGATTCCGGTCTCCGGGGGCATAGACATGACCTTCCGCGAGCCGCTCGGCGTCGTCGGCCTGATCGTGCCGTGGAACTTCCCGCTCACGATCGCCTCGTGGAAGGTCGCCCCGGCGCTCGCCGCGGGCAACTGCGTCGTCCTCAAGCCGGCCGAGCTCACCCCGCTTACCGCGATCGAGCTCGAGAAGATCGCCCTCACGGCCGGGATTCCCGAGGGCGTCCTGAATACCGTCCCCGGCCCCGGCAGCGTCTGCGGACAGCGCCTTGTCGAGCATCCCGACGTCGCCAAGATCGCGTTCACGGGCTCGACCGAGGTCGGCCGGGGGATCGCCGAGAGCGCGGCGTCGACGATCAAGCGCGTCACGCTCGAGCTCGGCGGCAAATCGGCGAACATCGTCTTTTCCGACGCCGACCTCGAGCGTGCGGCGGCCGAGGCGCCGCCGGCGGTGTTCGGGAACGCCGGCCAGGACTGCTGCGCCCGCTCGCGGATCCTCGTCGAGCGGCCCGTCCTCGACCAGTTCATGTCGGCGCTCGAGAACGCCCTCGACGCGCTCAAGGTGGGCGACCCGCTCGACCCCTCGTCGCAGATGGGCCCGCTGATCTCGGCAGGCCAACTCGAGACCGTGTCCTCGTATGTGGACGACGAGGCTCCGGTCGCGCTCCGCGGCTCAGCGCCCGACGGCCCGGGGTTCTGGTTCCCGCCGACCGTTCTGTGCCCGGTCTCGAACGACGACCGCCAGGCGCGCGAGGAGATCTTCGGCCCGGTCGCCTCGGTGATCCCGTTCTCGGACGAGGCCGAGGCGATCCGGATCGCGAACGACACGATCTACGGTCTCTCGGGCTCGATCTGGACGCGCGACGGCGCCCGGGCGCTGCGAGTCGCGCGCGAGATCGAGACCGGGGTGCTGTCGATCAACTCGAACACCTCCGTCCGCGTGTCGACGCCTTTCGGCGGCTTCAAGCAGTCGGGCGTCGGCCGCGAGCTCGGCCCCGACGCGCTCGAGGCCTACACCGAGGTCAAGAACCTCTACTACGCGACCGAGTGACGATGGCGGGGCGGCTTGAGGACAAGGTCTGTGTCATCACCGGCGCCGCGAGCGGGATCGGCGCCACCTCGGCGCGGCTGTTCGGCGCGGAGGGGGCGAAGGTTGCCGGCGTCGACCTGCAGGCGGGCGCGGCCGGCGATCTTGCGATCGAGGCCGACGTCACCGACGCGAAACAGGTCGAGGACGCCTACGCCAGGGTGCGTGAGGAGCTCGGTCGCATAGACGTTCTCTTCAACAATGCCGGGATATCTCCGGCGGACGACGTCTCGGTGCTCGAGACCTCCGACGAGGCCTGGCAGCGTGTCCAGGACGTGAACCTGAAGTCGGTCTTCCTGTGCTGCAAGCACGGGATCCCCCACCTGCTCGACACGGGCGGCGGCTCGGTGATCAACACAGCTTCGTTCGTCGCCACGATGGGCGCTGCGACCTCCCAGATCTCGTACACGGCGTCGAAGGGCGGCGTGCTCGCGCTTTCGCGCGAGCTCGGGATCGAGTTCGCGCGCCGAGGCGTGCGCGTGAACGCGCTCTGCCCCGGGCCGGTGAACACGCCGCTGCTCGAGGAGCTGTTCGCGAAGGACCCGGTGCAGGCGCAGCGTCGGCTCGTCCACCTGCCGATGGGCCGATTCGCCGAGGCGAGCGAGATCGCGCAGGGGGCGCTGTTCCTCGCCAGCGACGACTCCTCGTATGTCACCGCGACGACCTTTCTCGTCGACGGCGGGCTCTCGCACGCCTACGTCACGCCGGAGTGAGGGCGAGCTCTACGAAGCGGCCGCAGAGCGCGCGGCCAACCCGATTCCACGCTTCGATCCTGCCGCGCGACTCCCGGCGAAGCGCCTCGGGATCGAGCCCGATCCGTACCGCGTCATCGTCGGTCATGTAGTCGTCGATCCACGACTCGAGGTCGGCGAGCGCGACCTCGGCGTGGAACTGGATCCCCCATGCGAGCTCGCCCACCCGGTAGGCCTGGAGGCAGACGGGGCTGTGGGCGAGCGCCGTCGCTCCCGGCGGCAGCTCCGACTCGTAGCTGTGCCATTGGAAGCCGACGAACCCGGGCGCCATCGGGCCGATCAGCGGGTCATCGGCACCCGCCTGCGTGAGCTCGATCTCGAGCCAGCCGATCTCAGGCTCGCTCGCGCGCACCGCGCGGCCGCCTGCGGCCTCGGCGAGGAGCTGCGAGCCGAGGCAGACGCCGAGCAGCGGCACCCCGCGGTCGAGCAGCTCGCGAAGCAGCGCTTTCTGGTCGCGGAGCCACGGATGCCTGTCCTCCTGGTCGGCGTGCATCGCCCCGCCGAAGGTCAGGACGGCGTCGTAGCCGAACGGATCACCCGGCGGCGATCCGCCGCCGGGTATCTGCCACTCGTCGAGCTCGATTCCGCGCTCGCGCATCGCGTTGGCGAAGACGCCGGGGCCGGCGTCTCCGTGGTGGACGATTGCGAGCGCGCGCATCCACGGCACTGTAGATACCTCCAGCCGGCCCGGACAAGGGGGCTTCGCCCCCTCGCGGCCTTCGGCCGCTCGCCCAGCGGAGGAGGCGGCGCCTGATCGATATCTAGGGTGGCCGTGCATGCCTCGCCGCCTCCCGATCCTCGTCATCGCCGTCGGCGCGATCACGATCGACTCCGCGCTGCTGGGACTGATCGCACCGCTGCTCCCGGACATCGAGCAGCGGACCGGCGCCTCGGACAGCGCGCTCGGGATCGCGCTCGCCGTCTACGCGGTCCCGATCGCGCTGCTGTCGCTGCCGCTCGGGCGCGCGGCGGACGTCGTCGGCCGCCGGATCCTGCTGATCGAGGGAATGGCGTTGGTGACCGCCGGCTCGGTGCTGATCGCGTTCTCCGATTCGCTTGCGCTGGTGATGGCGGGACGGGCGGTCCAGGGCATCGGCTCGGCGTCGACCTGGATCGCGGCGCTCGCGCTCGTCTCCGACCTCGCGCCGCCGGGCAAGCGCGGCGAGTCCCTGGGCGCGGCGCTGGCGGCGACCAGCCTCGGGGCGATCGCCGGCCCGGCGCTGGGCGGAGTCACGGCGGAGCTGATCTCGTTCGCGGCGCCGTTCCTGATCGTCGCGGCGGCCTCGGTCGCGCTGCTCGTGGCCGGGATCTTCGTGCTCCCGCACGGAGCCCCGAAGGAGCCGCCCGAGACGGGGGCGCTGGCGACGATCGCGCGCTCGACGCGCTCCGGGCTCGGGGCGTACGCGAGCGCGATCATCTTCGCGGCCGCGGGGTTGCTCGGGTTGATCGAGGTCGTGACGCCCCTCGACCTCAACGAGAGGCTCGGGCTCTCGAGCGGTGCGATCGGTCTCCTGTTCGGCGCCTCGATCATCGTCGACGCGATCTCCGCGCCGATCGGCGGACGCTGGGGTGACCGGAGAGGGCGCCGCGGGCCGGCGGTCTGGGGCCTGATCGCGCTCGCCGCGTCGACGGTGCTGCTCTCCGCGCTCCCCGGAATCGCCGGCGCGGGGGTCGGGCTCGGGGTGATGGGGATCGGCTTCAGCTTCTCCTTCGCGGCCGCGATCCCGTGGCTCGACGAGGCCTTCGAGGAGTCCGAGCGCGGCCTCGCGTACGGCGTCCTGAACCTGCTCTACGCGGCCGGGTACGCGATCGGCCCGGTGATCGGCGGCGCGCTGCTCGAGGTCTCGGGCGCCGATCTCCCCTACCTCCTCAGCGCCGCGCTGCTCGTCGCCGGCGCGGCGGCGCTGTGGCTCGCCACCCGCAGCGTACGGTCAGCCGCGTAGCTCGATCATCAGCGCGCGCGCAACCGCGAGCGGCTCGCCGTCCGCGGTCAGGATCGCCGAGCCGGCGTGGTGCTTGCGGCCGTCGCGCTCGATCGGCCAGCCGATCGCGACGTACTCCGCGTCGACCGGGACCGGCGCGAGGATCTCGGCGGCGAGGCGAGCGAGCACCCCGATTCCGGAGACGCCGAGCAGCAGCGAGCCGTACCCGCTCGGGCAGTCGAGGACCGACCACACGAACTCCGGCCGCACGATGCCGTCCGCGTCCCCGGTCCACTCGAAGGGCCTCCACGGCGACGAGACGATGTCGCGCCCTTCCACCGGCCCCGCGAAAACCCCGAATGAGTCCTCCCGACCGCGCCCGCACACGAAGCAGCGGCTGAACGGCCCCTCGCTCATGCCGGCGTAGTGGCCCTTCGCGTCGCGGGCCTCGTCAAGACCGACCGGCGCCGGCAACTCGACGTCGGGGGCGTCGATCGGGCTCCCGTCCGCGATCTGGGTCGCGCCGTCGCTCAGCGTCACCTCGCCGCCCTCGTCCACGGCGACCTCCAGCGGGCGGCCGAGCGGCAGCGGCGAGCGGAGGTTGACCTCGGCCGCGCCGTCGATCAGCCGCGCCACGAGCCCGCACCCGTAGCCACCGTTGCCGCTGCCGAGCGGCCCGTTGAATCCCTCCGGGATCGTCACCGTCGCCGTCATCGCAGCCAGCCTAACCGGGGGACGCCGCCGGGCGGCGGCGTGCGCGAGCACCCCGGGCGCGCCTGGCGCCGCGCGCGGGTTGCGAAACTGGATGCATGGCGGACGCACCGGCCGACAGCACGGCCCCCGGCGAGCAGCCCCTGGAGCTGATCCTCGCCCGCAACCTCGTCTCGATCATCGCCCTGCCCGCGCTCGTGTTCGACGTCGACGGCCAGGTCGTCTTCTTCAACGACGCCGCGGCGGAGGTGATCGGGTCCCCGTTCGAGGAGCTCGGGACGATGCCCCGCGAGCGCTGGAATGCGATGTTCGGCCCCTTCGACGCCAGCGGCCACCAGGTGCGCTCGGAGGAGCTGCCGCTGACGATCGCGCTGCGTGAGGGACGTCCCGCGTACGCGCGCTTCCACGTCCGCGGCGAAGCGGGCCTGACCGAGATCGAGGCCGGCGCGCTGCCGCTCGTCGGGCCGGCCGGTTATCACGGGGCGATCCTCGTCTTCTGGCCGGTCGGCGACGAGGTCGGGGGCTGAGCCGGTGAGAGCGACGCTGTGGGGTGTGCGGGGCTCCGTTCCCGTGCCCGGACCGGCGGTCGCCGAGTTCGGCGGCAACACGACCTGCGTCGAGATCGCGGCGGGCGACGGCACCGAGCTGATCCTCGACGCCGGGACCGGGATCAGGGAGCTGGGGTCGGCGATCTCGAGCCGCGGCGGCCGTTACGAGATCCTGCTCACCCACCTCCACCTCGACCACATTCAGGGGCTGATGTTCTTCACCCCGTTCTTCGACCCCGAGGCCGAGGTCACGGTCTGGGGCCCGCCCGGTGCCGGGCGTTCGCTCGAGGAGCGGCTCGCCCGCTACATCTCGGCGCCGCTGTCGCCGATCGAGATCCGCGACCTCGCGGCACGGGTCCGCTTCGTCGACGCGCCGGTGACGCCGTGGCGGATCGGCGATGTCGAAATTCGCGCCTCGCTCGTCGCCCACCGCGGCCCGACGCTCGGCTACCGGCTGAGCGAGGGGGACGTGAGCCTCGCCTTCCTGCCCGATCACGAGCCCGGACTCGGCGCGAATCTCGACCGCGAGCCGGGGACGTGGATCTCCGGCCACGAGCTGGCGAAGGGAGCGACGCTGCTCGTCCACGACTGCCAGTACGGGGACGCGGAGTACTCGGGGCGCCGGGGGTGGGGGCACTCGCGGATCACCGACGCGCTCGCCTTCGCCCACCGCTGCGAGCCGGAGCGGGTCGCGTTCTTCCACCACGACCCGGCGCACGACGACTCCCGCCTCGACGCGCTCGAGCGCGAGGCCGCCGAGCGCTGGAGCGAGCTCGGCAACGGGGCGGCGATCGACCTCGCGCGCGAAGGCAGCGTGCTCGAGATCGGCTGAGGGCGTCGGCGGCGGCTACTCCGCGGCGCGCCAGTGCAGGGCGCGCTCGATCTCGAGCCGCAGCAGCGGCCCTTGCGGCGGGCGCTCGCGATATGCCACGTACTTCTCGATCAGGGCGGCCGGCGCCGGTGCGTCGGCGTCGACGGTGATCGCGCCGAGCAGCTGCACCCACGCCAGCCGGCTCCAGTCATCCGAATAGCGGTCGACGAGCAGGCTCGCGCGAGGATCGGCGCGCAGCCACCGCACCCGCGCGAGCTCGTTGCCGGGGACGCGCTTCGGCTTGTCGTCGACGGCGCTCCACACCGCGCCGCCGTCGAGCGCGAACGTGACCGGGAGCACGCGCGGGGCTCCGTCGTCATCGAGTAGCCCGAGATGAGCGACCCGTGCCGCCTCGAGTAGCTCGATTGCCCACCTCGGGAGATCCAGCGCTCCCACGCAGTCGAGGATACGAGCGGGCTACGCTGCCGCCAATGACGAGCGCTCGCAAGCTTACGCTCGGGCTGGGCGCCCTGTTTGGGCTGTACGCGCTCGTCGTGCGCCCGCGGATGCTGCGCTGGGGGGCGACCGACGAAGAGGTGGGGAGCCCCTATCCGGGAGCGAAGCTGATCGAGGGCTCGAAGCGCGGCGCCACGATGGCCGTAACGATCGACGCTCCGCCGTCGCGAGTGTGGCCGTGGCTCGTCCAGATGGGTTGCGATCGCGCCGGCTGGTACAGCTGGGACCGTCTCGACAACGGCGGCGTGCCGAGCGCCGATCGCGTCCACCCCGAGTGGCAGCGGATCTCCGTCGGCGACCGCCTAGCCTCGACCCCGAGCGGCGCAGCGTGGTTCGAGGTCGCCGACGTCGAGCCGGAGCGATTCCTGGCGCTGCGCGCTCCGCTCGACCTCCGCGGTCGCCCCTTCGACACCGCGACCCCCCGGCCGCGCTTCTTCGTCGATTCGCTGTGGTGCTTCCTGCTGACCCAGCTGCCGGACCATCGAACCCGCCTCGTGGTCAGCGGCCATGCCGCGGCGCGCCCGCGGTTGCTGCAGGCGATCGGCAACGTCCTAGCCTGGGAGCCGGCGCACTGGCTGATGGAGACGCGCCAGCTCAGGAATCTGAAGCGGCGCGCGGAGAACGCGCCGCCCGCCGCGGCCGCCTCTGCCTAGCCCGGGACCGACGCGCCGAGCGCGGCGGCGACAACGCCCACACTGCCCGCGGCCAGCAGCGTCGGGACGACGCCTCGCCGCAGCGCGAGCAGCAGCACCGCGGCTCCGGCGAGCACGAACGCCTGCCACGTCTGGTGGAGCGCCAGCGCGAGCGGGATCGATGAGCCGATGATCGCGCCGATCGCGGCCGGGCCCGCGCCGGAGAGAAAGGCGCGGATGTCGACATCGCCGCGCAGCCGGTCGAAGCGGCTCGCTCCAAGGAGGACGAAGGCGAACGACGGGCCGAACGCAATCGCCGCTGCGAGCAGGCCTCCTCCCAGGCCGCCCGCCGCGTAGCCGACGACCGCCACCGTCTGGACGACGGGCCCGGGCGTGATCTGCCCCAGCGCGACCGCGTTCAGGAACTGCGCGCTGGTCATCCAGTGGTATGAGTCGACGGCGTCCCCCTGCATCAGCGGGATGATCACGAACCCCCCGCCGTACGAGAGCGCGCCGACCTTGAGCGCGACCCATGCCGGGCCCCGATCCCGCCCGTCGCAGCCGATCCAATCGCGATGAGGATCGCGGCGCCGGCGACCCCGGGCTGCCGGCCGCGCTCCAGCCGCTGGCACGCGACCTCGACGACGCCGCAGGCAATCAGCAGGATCACGAGCCACGGCCCGACGGTCGCCGCCGCAGCGCCGCCGAGCAGCGCGTAGGCGATCCAGCGGGTGCGGCTGTGCTCGCGCATTCGCTCCCAGCTCGACGGCACCAGCCGCGAGCCGGCCTGAACGGCGACGGCGGCGACCGCCGCCCCCGCGCCCGCGCCCGCTCCGCGCACCCACAGCGGCGGGTTGCCGAGGAAGAGCGCAGCGAGGGCAAGGATCAGAGTCAACCCCGGGACGATGAACGCCAGCCCGCCGACGAGCGCTCCGGCTACGCCGCGCAGGCGCCACGCGGTGAAGATCGCGAGCTGAGTCGAGGCGGGTCCGGGAAGCAGATTTGTCGCGGCGATCGCGTCCTCGAACTCGTGCGCCGAGAGCCAGCCGCGGCGGCGCACCGTGAGGTCGCGGAGAAGCGAGATGTGGGTCGGCGGCCCCCCGAACCCGAGACAGCCGATCCGACCCCACTCCCGGAGCAGAACCGCCAGCGATGGTCGTGGGTCGGCGACCTCGCGGCGCTCGGACACGCGGGCATCGTAGTCGGGCGATCTGTGTCCGACGTCACGGTTCTTCAGAGGCCCTTGCGAATCCCGCGGGGGGCTCCGCCCCGTACAACTGCACATGCCAGCTCACCGAGATGCGCGCGGCGGTGGTCGGATCGGACGCCGCTCATCCCTGATCGGGGTCCTCGCCGCCGGGGCTGCGGCGCTCGCCCTTGCCGGCTGCGGTACCGGGGGCGGCGGTAGAGGCTCCGACGAGCCCGCGCCCACCGCGCTGTCGATGCCGAGCAACGACCACGTGTTCGCGTGGCTGCGCCCGACCGCGGCTCCGCGCGGATGGCGCGCGAGCAGCCTCCCCCACGAGGTCGCGCGACTCGCCTACCCGCGCGACTGGCGATCGATCCAGTCCGACCCGGGCACGGTCACGGCCGCGCTCAGGGCGCGGAGCGGGAAGATCCGGGGCTACCTCAACGCGACCCCGCAACAGGCGAACGAGACGCTCGCGAACTGGAGCGGCTTCCGGATCGCCCACAACCGCGACGAGGGCGACAGCGACGTGACCCCCGTCGCGTGGGCGAACGACCTCCGCTTTCGAGGCGCGCGCGGCTCGTGCGTGATTGACGACTACCGCTCTTCCGCCAACCGCAGCTTCCGCGAGGTCGCGTGCATCGTCCGCGGGCAGCGGGGCACGAGCGTCGTCGTCGGCGCCTCACCGCCCGACCAGTGGCGCCAGCAGAAGCCCGCGATCGAGCGTGCCGTATCGAGCTTCCTCGCATGAACAACGCAAGCACCACCAACAAGGAGACAGCGATGCTCACGAAGACGAGGGCCAAGATCGCTCTCGGCCTCTCCGTGCTCGGGATCGCCGGTGCCGTCGGCCTGCCGGCCGCTCTGGCGCACCACCATCATCATCACGGTGGCCATCACGGCATCCCCCAGCACAACGGCGGCGACCACGACGCCGACAACCGGGGCGGCCCGAGCGACGGCGACGGCCGGATCTAGATCCGCCGCTCGCCCTTGCCGCCGCGCTCGTCATACGGGCGCGGCGGCGGCATTCGCTGACCCAGGAGCACGCCCGGCCTGCCATCGCCACCGACCCCCACGCCGCCTGGAGACGGAGTGGTCGTGATAGGGCCCGGCTCGACGTTGGCGCCGTCGCTTCTCACCCGATCAGCCGCGCGCGCACGGCGCGCGCGATGTCGAGGCGAAGCACGCGGCGCACAGCGAGCGTGGTCGCGAGCAGCGCGAGCGCGATCGCGGGCACGATCGCGATCGCGAAGTCGGGCGGCTCGGAGGTGAGGCCGATCCGGAACCACGCCTCTCCAATGCGCTCCGAGAGCGGCCACGCGATCAGCAGCCCGAGCGGGATGGAGATCACCGCGGCGAGCAGCGTCTGGGCAAGCGCCTCGCCGGCAACGATCGCGGTGATCTGGCGGCGCCCGTTGCCGAGCGCCCGCAGTGTCGCGAACTCGCCCTGGCGGTCCAAGAACGAGATCGCGAGGCTGGAGACGAGGAACAGGGCGCCGACGCCGAGGCTGATCGCGAGCAGCACGTCGACGAGCGATGTGAGCTCGTCGACGAGGTCGTGCGCGTCGTGCTGCGCAGCGCCCCGTGAGGTCACGCGCGCGACCGCGGGGGCGCGGCGCATCCGATCGGCCGCGGCGCGATCGGAGCTGATCAGCACGGTCGTCGCCGGTGGATGCCTCCCGAGCAGCGGCGCAGCGCCCCGAGAGCGGACATACGTCTGATCGCCGGCCAGCGATCGGGCGACGCCCGACACCGTCGCGCGCTCGCGGCCGCGCGATGTGACGACCTCGAGCCGATCGCCGACGCCGACGTCGAGATTCGACGCCGTCTGCTCAGTGATCGTGATCCCATCGGGGCCGGGCGCCGTCCCGGCGGTGATCGTAAGACGCTCGAGCGCCGGCCTCGGTGGCAGCGCGGCGAGGTCGTGTGCGCCGACGATCCATCCGGGGAGCGCAGCCGGGCCGGCCCCTTGGCGATCGGCTCTGCCCGCTCGGCGCCCGCGGCGCGGGCCAGCGCCGCGGCGCGCCGCCGCGGCAGCGGCCGCGCGAGGTCGACCGAATGCGACCAGCGCTCGGCCTGCGAACGAGGCCGAGGACGGCGTGGTTGGTGGACGTGAGAATGACGCTCATCGCCGCGCCGAGCCCGATCGCGGCCCCGATGCTGAGCACCGTCGCCCCGCTCAGCAGTGGACGGCGCAGAAGCGACCTCGTCGCGTAGGCGAGCGCGGTGCCGCCCGCCGCGGTGGCGCGTTCGAGCCACGCGGGCGCGCATGAACGAGCTCAGCGCTCGCCCCGCATCGCCTCGGTCGGCCGCATACGGGTGAGCCGCCACGTCGGGCGCCGCGGCCGCGATCATCGTGGCCGCAACGGCGAGCCCCGCCCCTCCGAGCAGCGGGCCGGGGGCAAGGGTCGTCTCGATCGTCGGGAAACCGACCGCGCGCGTGTACTCGCCGGCAACGAGCCGGGCGACAAGCAGCGCGACGCCGATCGAGAGCGAGTCCGCCGGCGAGGGCGAGCAGCGCCGCCGGCGCGAGCACGGTGAGCGCCACCGTCGCGCGGCCGTAGCCGAGCGCGAGCAGCCCGCCCAGCTCACGGCGCTGCGAGTGCACGAGCCGACGGAGACTGAGCATCACGAGCAGGAAGCCGACGATCGCGAACACGCCCCCCATCACCGGGGCGAACGTAGAGAAGCTCTGGATGTCGGCGTTCGTGAACAGGAGGCTGAACTGACGCGAGCGAGGCGTGACTCGCTCGACCGGCAGGCCCCGGGTGACGCGCCTCGTCGCGCGCCGCGGTCCCGGCGGGAAGGTCGAGCGCGAGGTCGTTCGCGTCGCCTGGCTGGCCGAGCGCCCGGCGCAGCGGCCCGAGTGGGAGGAACACGACCGCGAGCGAACCCTGCCGCGGGAGCAGGTACTCGGGGTTGGCGGTCGCGAGCAGGTACTCGGGGCTGCGGGCGAGCCCCGCGATCCGCACCGTCACGCGCCGCCCGCCGAGCACGCAGCCGCAGCCGATCGCCGATCCCGACGCCGGAGCGCTTCGCGAAGTCGGACTCGAGCAGCGCGCGATCCGCGGCGGTCGCCGCTGAGAGCGCTCCGCCGTCCACCAGCGCGAGCCGGTTGAGCCGCGGGCGCGGGCGGCATCCCGACGACCTCCGCGGCGCGCTCGCCGCCGCCGGGCAGCGACGCCTCGCCGTCGGCGATCAGCCGCGCCTCGGCGACGCGCGCCCCCGCGGCGCGCCCGCGCGCGAGCAGGCGCCCGCGCCGGGAGCGGCGCGCCGCAGGCGGACGTCGAGGTCCGCGAGGCGGTGGTTCGAGTAGAAGGCGTCGCGCGGTCGCGCGCACGTCGTGCAGGGCGAGCGAGATCCCGGCCGCCGTGCCCGCCCCGGCGCCGATCACGAGCACGATCATCAAGGCTCGCAGGCCCATCGCCCGCACGTCCCGCACGGCCTTGCGCGCGAAGAGGCTCATCGCGCGACGGCGCCGCGCTGCGGCGGCGGGTGCCGCATGTCCTCGGCGACGCGTCCGCCTGAGAGCCGCACGCGCCGCGCGGCGATCGTCGCGATCGCCGGATTGTGGGTGACGATCACGAACGTCGACGCCGGTCGTCCTCGTTCAGCTCGCGGCATCAGCGCCAGCACCTGTGACGCGCTCTCCTCATCGAGGTTGCCGGTCGGCTCGTCGGCCAGCACGAGCGCCGGCCGCTTGGCGAGCGCGCGGGCGATCGCGACGCGCTGCTGCTCGCCCCCGGAGAGCTGCGGCGGGAAAGCGGTCGGCGAGCTCCGCCGACGCCCACGCGGGCGAGCAACTCGCGCCCGCGGGCTCCGCCTCGCGCGCGGGACCCCGGCCGACGGTGACGCCGGCGACGACGTTCTCGAGCGCGGTCAGGGTCGGGAGCAGGTTGTAGAACTGGAAGACGAACCCGACCGAGCGTCGCCCGGTAGGCGGTCAGCGCCGCCGCGCGCCGCGGCGCCGAGGTCGAGCCCGCACGCGCGGACAGTCCCTCGTCGGCCCGATCGAGGCCGCCGACGAGGTTGAGCAGCGTCGTCTTCCCGCAGCCCGAGGGCCCGAGGACCGCGACGAGCTCGCCCGTGGCGACCGACAGCGAGAGGCCGTCGAGGACGAGCTGGCGGCGCGCCGCCGCTCGCGTAGCTCTTGCGCACATCGTCGAGCGCGACAAGCGGTCGCGGCGGCGCTGCGGGCGCGCTCACGCCCCCGCTCCGCTCAGGAAGAAACCGGTGACGAGCGCCGGGATCTCCTCGAGCGGCGGCCAGGCGCCGACCGGAGCCCCAGTGTGGAGCGCAGCGCCAGGTCGCCAAGGCCGACGAACAGCAGCGCCAGCCGCTCGGCCGGGAGGTCGCTGCGCACCTCGCCGCGCTCGACGCCGTCGGCGCAGGATCGCCACGACGCGATCGATGAACGGCGCCGCGGCCTCGACGATCTCGGGTGGAGCTCGCGGATCGGCCGCCGAGCGCCTCGCGGACGAGCACGCGCGCAAAGGCCTCCTCGGCGGCGCGCCCAGCGCGACGTCGGCTCGAGCGTTCGCGACGAGGCGCTTTGCGGTCGGCGCGGCGTCCGGGCACCGGGATGCGCGCTCCGCTCGGCGCGCCGGCACGCCTCCGCGACTACGGCGAGGAAGAGCTCGCGCTTCGACGCGAAGTGGTTGTAGACCGTGCCCTTCGCCAGCCCGGCGGCGAGCGATATCCGGTTCACGTTCGCCGCGTCGATCCCGGACTTCGCGAACTCCGCCGCCGCCGCCTCGAGCAGCCGAGCGCGGTTGCTCGCCTTTTGCTCGCTCGTTACCCGTGCAATCCTCGCGCCGCCATCATTATGGGTGACCGGTCACCCATAATGACGCATCGGCTGGCCGAGCGCGAGCACCCCGTCGCGCCGACGACCGCCGCCGGGCGAGGGATGCCGCCGGGGAGCGGGCGGATGGAGGCGTCGCGGAAGTCGGCGCAGGATTTCGCGTCTCTTCTGTTCCGGGTTGTAAATCGGGGCGACTGGATTTGAACCAGCGACCTCACCGACCCGAACGGTGCGCGCTACCAGGCTGCGCCACGCCCCGAGAGGGATCAGTATTGCGAATCGCCGACGAAGCTCGCCCCGACCGCGTGGGCGCCGCCGTCGACGTGGAGGATCTCGCCGCTGATCCCGCGCGAGAGGTCCGAGAGCAGGAAGATCGCGGCGTCGGCGACGGGCGAGGGGTCGCGCGTGTCCCAGCCGAGCGGCGCGCGAGCGTTCCAGCCCTCCGACATCGCCGAGAAGCCGTCGATGCCGCTCGCCGCGGCGGTCGCGATCGGCCCGGCGGAGACCAGGTTCGCGCGCACGCCCGACGGGCCGAGGTCGCCGCGCTCAGGTAGCGGCACACCGACTCAAGCGCGGCCTTCGAGACCCCCATCCAGTCGTAGCCGGGCCAGGCGACGGTGGCGTCGAAGTCGAGCCCCACGATCGCGCCGCCCGAGTCCGCGGGGCCCCGTTCCCGTTCATCAGCGGGGCGAGGGCGCGCGCGAGCGCGTTCAGCGAGTAGGCACTGGTCTCGAACGCGATCCGCGGCGCTCTCGCGCGGGGTGTCGAGGAAGTCGCCGCCGAGCGCGTCCGACGGCGCGTGCGCGATCGCGTGCACGGCGCCGTCGACGCCGTGCCAGCGCTCTCCGAGCTCAGCTGCGAGCGCGGTCGAAATCGCTGTCGCTGTTCGCGTCGAGCTCGAGGACTCGGCCCGCTCGGGAAGCCCCGTAGCGGCGCGCTCGGTGATCCGCCGCACGCGCCCGAAGCCCGTCAGGATCACCTCGGCACCCTCGCGCTGGGCGCGCTCGGCGATCGCGTAGGCGATGCTGCGCCGGTTGACGACGCCGGTGACGAGGATTCGCTTGCCGTCGAGGATCACAGGTAGACCTCCTCGAACGGCGGCTCGGCGGCCGCCGTCGTCCTAGCCGGCGTCGGGCGCTTGGCCGCGACGCCGTCGGCCGCGACGCCGTCGGCGTCCGCGCCGCCGTCCCCGCCGCGCCACACCGCGCTCACCCGCGCCCGCGCCGCGAGCTCGCCGCGCTCGTTGACGATCCGCCACATCATCACGACGAGCGCCAGCCCGTCGCCGATCGGGCGCACGGCCTCGATCCGCCCCTCGAGGTGGATCGTGTCTCCGATCCGCACCGGGCGCTTGAACGCGACGTCGTCGATCGAGCGCAGCGCGACGACCCGCTCGGGGTCGATCGGCGCCAGTCCGACCGCGTAAGAGAGCACGAGCATCCCGTGCGCGATCCGCTCCCCGAACTGGCTCTGAGCCGCCCAGCTGGCATCCGCATGCTGGGGATGCCAGTCGCCGGTCAGCGACGAGAACGAGACCAGGTCGGCCTCGGTGATCGTTCTTCCCACGGTCGCGAACCCCTCGCCCTCGTGGAGCTGGTCGAAGTCGCGACCCAGTACGCCCTCTGCGCTCATGACGCCTCCTCGGTTCGAAGCTCGGTCGCGGCGAGGCGATCGCGGAGCAGGCGCTCGAACGCCGCCGCCGCACGCGCGTGGCCGAGGGCCGAGGGATGCAGGCCGTCGGCGGAGAAGTTCTCGCGATCGTCGAGGCCGGGGTGGCCGGCGACGTCGAGGCACGGGATCTCGCGCTCGGCGGCGATCGTCCGCGTGCGCTCGTTGATCGCCCGCAGCCCATCGAGGATCCGCCGCCGCGTCCGCGGCCGGAGCTCGAGGAAGCGCCACTCCTCGGGCTGGGTCGCGGTCGCGATCAGGCCCCCGGGAAGCGCGTCGCGGAGCCGGTCGAGGATCTCGGCGTAGCGTTCGCCGAAGCCATCGGCGTCGGGCCGCACCGAGCGGATCACGTCGTTGGCGCCGCAGATCACGACGGCGAGGTCGGGCTCGAGCTGGAGCGCGGGTCCGATCTGCTGCTCCAGGACCTCGCCGCTCGTCGCCCCATCGCGGGCGAAGTTCCGGTACGCGAGCTCGGGATGGCCACTGCGCAGCGCGGCGGCCAGCCGGTCGGCCCAGCTCTCGCCCGGCAGGCACCCCGTGCCGGCCGTGAAGCTGTCGCCCAGCGCCACGAAGCCTGTGATCGTGGGCGCGGTCATCGTCCCTCCAGGAGGCTGATCGCGCGCGCAAGCCGGTCACGCGTCGACGCGGGCGCGATCACCTCGTCGACGAACCCGCTCGCGGCCGCGGCGCCGGCGCTGAGGTGCTCCTCGGCGTACTCGGCCGTGAGCCGGCGGTGATCGTCGTCGGACACCGGGGAGCTCCTCCCGTGGACGATCTCGACCGCCTGTCCGGCGGCCATGATCCCGAGCTCGGCCCCCGGCCACGCGAAGACGACGTCGGCGCCGAGGTCGCGCGAGTTCATCGTGATCACGGCGCCGCCGTATGCCTTGCGCAGCACGACGGTGAGCTTGGGGACGGTTGCGCCCGCGAACGCCCGCAGCAGGTCCGAGCCGTGACGGATCACGCCCGCGGCCTCCTGCCTGCGCCCCGGCATGAACCCCGGGGTGTCGACGAGGACGATCAACGGCAGGCCGAAGCGGTTGCAGCGCTCGACGAACCGCGCGGTCTTCTCGGCCGCCTGCGCGTCGATCACGCCGCCGAGTCGGCGCGGCTGATTGGCGACGATCGCCGCCGGGCGGCCGTCGAGACGGCACAGCGCCGTGACCATGTTCGGCGCCCAGCGCGGCGACAGCTCGAGCAGGCGGCCGCCGTCGACGAGCGCGCGGGCGACATCGCGGACGTCGTAGACCCGGCGCGACTCGGCCGGGACCGGAGCCTGCGGGTCGCCAGCGGGCGGCTCGGGAGCAAGGCGCGGCGGCGCCTCGCCGATCCGCTGCGGAAGCAGGCCGAGCAGCTCGCGCGCGAGCGCGACCGCGTCGGCCTCCGTGCCGAGCGCGAAGTCGGCGACGCCGTTCCGGCCCTGGATCCGCGGGCCCCCGAGGTCCTGCATCGAGACCCGCTCGCCGAGCGCGGCCTCGACGACGCGCGGGCCGGTGAGAAACATCCGCCCCGCGGAGGTCATCGCCACGAAGTCGGTCAGCGCAGGCGAGTACGCGCCGCCGCCGGCCGAGACCCCGGTCACGACCGAGATCTGGGGGACGATCCGCGCCAGCTCGACGCTGCGGCTGAAGATGCGGCCGTAGCCGGCGAGCGCTGCGTGTCCCTCCTGGAGCCGCGCGCCGCCGGACTCGACGAAGCCGACGATCGGCGCCCGGCGCCGGCCGGCGAGCTCCATCACGCGGACGATCGAGTCGGCGTGCGCCTCGCCGAGCGACCCGCCGAGGTAGGACGGGTCCTGCGCGTAGCAGAACACCGACCGCCCGCCGACCGTGCCCGCGCCGGCGAGGACGCCGTCGTCAGGCCGCGCGCGATCACCCATCCGCCTCGAGACGACGCCGGTGCGGATCAGCTCCAGCGAGCCGGGATCGCACAGCTGCTCGAGCCTGCTGGGCACGGCGACCGCGCCGCCGAGCGCCCGGACTTCCTCGACCGCGACGAGGCTCATGCCGAGACGCCCACGCACAACACGGCGTTGTGCCCCCCGAAGCCGAACGAGTTCGAGATCGCAGTCGCGCGCCCGTTTCCGTTTCCAGTGTCACTGGCCCCGTTCAGGGCGCGCGCCTCGCCGGGGACGTAGTCGAGGTCGAGGCCCTCGTCGGGCTCCTCGTAGGCGAGGGTAGGCGGGATCAGGCGCTCACGCAGCGTGTGGATCGTCGCCACCATCTCGACCGCACCCGCGGCCCCGAGCAGGTGGCCGATCGCGGACTTCGGCGCCGACACGGGAACGCTGGTCGATGCGCCGAAGGCGCGCTTCAGCGCCTCCGTCTCGGCGGCGTCGTTGAGAGGCGTCGACGTGCCGTGGGCGTTGATGTAGTCGACCTCCTCGGGGCCGATCTCGGCATCGCGGAGCGCGAGCTCGATCGCGCGCGCCGCCCCGTCGCCGTCGGGCTCGGGCGCGGTGAGATGGAACGCGTCCGAGCTCGCTCCGTAGCCGAGAAGCTCGGCGAGCGGCTCGACCCCGCGCTCCGCGGCGAACTCCGCGCTCTCGAGCACCAGTACGGCGGCCCCCTCGCCCATCACGAACCCGTCGCGGCGGCGGTCGAACGGACGCGAGATCCCCGTCGGGGAGGTCGCCCCCATCGCCGCGAACGCGGCGGACGCGAGTCCGGTGATCGCCGCCTCGGCGCCGCCCGTGACCATCACCTGCGCGTCGCCAGCGCTGATCATGCGCATCGCGTCGCCGATCGCATGGGCTCCCGCGGCGCACGCCGAAACGACCCCGTACGTGGGTCCGCGGAGCCCGTGACGCATCGCGACGGCGGCCGGCGCCGCGTTGCCCATCATCAGCGGGACCGAAAGCGGCGAGACGACCTTCGGGCCGCGCTCGAGCAGCACGGTGTGCTCGCGCTCGAGCGAGCCGAGGCCGCCGATCCCAGTGCCGATCACGCAGCCGATCTCGCGCCCGCCCTCGAGCGCGCCGTCCTCGATTCCGGCGTCGGCGAGCGCCTCGTCGGACGCCGCAAGCGCGAGCTGCGTGAACCGGTCCGACCGCCGAGCCTCCTTCTTCGACAGGAACTCGGCCGGGTCGAACTCCTCGCAGCGCGCCGCGCCGTCCTCGATCCCGCACTCGCCCGCCGCCCAGCGGCGGTAGAGCGTCTCGGCACCGAGTCCGAGCGGGGTCACCGCGCCGAGGCCTGTGACGACGACCTTTGTCATGACGCGCGAGCCACCACCAGGTCGATCGCGTCGCCGATCGTCTTCAGGTCCTTGACGTCCTCGCCCTCGAGCGCAACGCCGAACTCGTCCTCGACGACCTGGGCCAGCTCGACGAGATCGAGCGAGTCCACGTCGAGGTCCTCGAACGTCGCCGTGCGCGAGAACTGCGAGCGCTCGGCGCCCATCTCCTCGAGCGAATCGAGGATCGTCTTCTCGACCGCGTCAGCGGTCACCGTCGTCTCCATCGTCCTTTTCCTTTCATTTTCGAGTTGCTGAGTGCAAGTCGCCCCCGGACGCGAAGCGGAGGAGGCGACGTTTGATTCACGCGGACATTCCGCCGTCTACCGTCAAAGTCGTCCCGGTCACGTACGAGGCCTGCTCCGAGGCGAGGAAGCGGATGCACGCCGCGACCTCCTCGGGCGTCCCCGCGCGCCGCGCGGGGACGCGATCGGTGAGCGAGCCGTTCAGGTCCGCGGTCAGCGCCGTGTCGATCAGCCCGGGCGCGACGGCGTTGACCGTGATCCCGCGCCGGGCGACCTCGACCGCGACCGTCTTCGTGAACCCGATCAGACCCGCCTTCGACGCCGCGTAGTTGGCCTGGCCGGCGTTCGCGCGCGGGCCGACGACCGAGGCGACGTTGACGATGCGCCCGAACCGCGCCCGCAGCATCGGCCCGAGCGCGCGTCGCGAGGTCCGGTACGCGGCCGAGAGGTTGGTCTCGATCACCGTCGCCCACTCGTCCTCGCCGAGCTGAGGCGCGAGCCCGTCGGCGCGCACGCCGGCGTTGTTGACGAGCACGAGCACGGGCCCGAGACGCTCCCCGAGCTCCTCGAACAGCGCCTCGGTGGAGGCGGGGTCGCTGACGTCGGCCTGGCAGGCGATCGCCTCGCCGCCCTCGGCGACGATTTCGGCGGCGACCCGCTCGGCGCCCTCGGCGTCGGCGCGGTAGTTGATCGCGACCGGCCAGCCGTCGGCGGCGAGCGCGCGCGCCGAGGCGGCGCCGATCCCGCGCGCGGCGCCGGTCACGAGGGAGCAGCCCTGGCGCCTCTCAGGCGCCGGCGCCGAGGTCAAAGTCATTGGGAGCCCCCCCACTCGACGATGGTCGCGCCCCACGTCAGTCCGCCGCCGAACGCGGCGAGGAGCGCGCTTGCGCCATTACGAAGCATTCCCGCGGCATCGGCCTCGGCGAGCGCGATCGGGATCGACCCCGCCGACGTGTTGCCGTAGCGGGGCACGCAGTCGATCACGCGGTCGCCAGGCAGCTCGAGCCGCTCGCCGACCGCGGCGATGATGCGGCTGTTCGCCTGGTGGTAGGCGAACAGGTCGACGTCGCCGAGCTCGCGGCCGGCGGCCTCGACGGCGCTCAGAGTCAACTCGCTGAGCCGGTCAACCGCGAGGCGGAATGTGTCCGGCCCCTTCATCCGGATCAGGCCGTCACGCGCGCACTCGATCAGGTCGGCGTTGGAGCCGTCGGCTCCGAGCAGGATCGGGCCGATCAGCCCCGGTGCCTCGGTCGCGCGGACGACCGCCGCACCGGCGCCGTCGCCGAACAGCCCCGCGGTTCCGCGGTCGTCAGGGTTGGTGAGCGCGTGCATCAGGTCGGCGCCGATCACGAGTGCGTCACGGGCCCGCCCGCTCTCGATCTGTCCGACCGCCACGTCGAGCGCCCCGATGAATCCCGTGCACGCCGCGCCGACGTCGAGAGCGCCGGCCCGGACGGCGCCGAGCTCGGCGGCGACGAGCGCCGAGGCGCTCGGCGTCAGCTGCTCGTGGCTCATCGTCGCGACCAGGACCAGGTCGAGCTCCTCGGCCCCCTGCCCGGCCGCGCTGAGCGCGCGCCTGCCTGCCTCGGCCGCGTACTCGTACACGCGCTTGCCCGGCAGCGCGACCCGGCGCTCGCGGACGCCGGTCCGCGTCTCGATCCAGCGCTCGGCGACCCCGAGGCGCTCGGCGATCGGAGCGTTGCCGACGACCGAGTCGGGCGCTGCGGCGCCGATCGAGACGATCGCCGCGCCGGCGAGGGCGCGCGGCTCGGTTGCCGTGGCGGCGTCGGGGGCGGCGAGCTCAGGCATTGCCCGCGGCCGCCTTCTCGAGCGTCGCCGACTCGACCCCGTCGAGGGTGCGGCGAACGAGGTTCGTCAGCACCTTGCCCGGGCCGGCCTCGAGGAAGCGCTCGACGCCGAGGTCGCGGATCGCGACCATCGTCTGGCGCCAGTTGACGGGCCTCGTCAGCGCGCTCGCGAGCTGCTCGCGGATGTCCGTGAACGGGCTCGAGCTGATCGACGAGAACACCGGCACCCGCGGCTCCGCGAACTCGACCACGTCGAGCTCGGAGCGGAACTCGGGGACGACCGGCTCCATCGCCGGGGAGTGGAATGCGCCTTGGACCGGAAGCTTCATCGTCCGCACGCCCGCATCCTTGGCGAGCGCAATCGTCTCCTCGAGCGCCTCGTCGGAGCCCGAGACAACAAGCTGACCGGGAGCGTTGTCGTTTGCGACGAGAACGCCGCTTCGCGCCGCCAGCGCGTGCACGCCCTCGTCGTCGCCGAGCAGCGCCATCATCCCGCCGTGCGGGCCCAACTCGGCCGCCTCCTGCATCAGCGCGCCGCGCCGGACGGCGAGCCGCAGCCCGTCGAGCTCGTCGATCGAGCCGCCGGCGACAAGCGCCGCGAGCTCGCCCAGCGAGTGCCCCGCGATCACGTCGGCCTCCGGGCGCCCGGCCCGGTCCCAGCCCGCGAGGCTCGCGCACAGCATCGCCGGCTGGGCGAAGCGGGTGCCCTCGTCGATGCGCTCGAACGGGTCGGTCCCCATGATCTCGATCGCAGCCTCGAGCAGGTCGGGCCGCCGCTCGGCGACGAGCTCCCGCATCTCGGCCGTCTGGCTCCCCTGCCCGGGGAACATCAGCGCGCTCATTGTCATCGTCATCGTCATTGGGCGTGGGTTCTCCGTGCCGGTCGTGGGGGTGGGCACGGGTCGGCGAACCTAGCCCCGCCGAGCCCTCGGTGGAACGCCCCGGCACACGCAATCCCCCGATCGGGGGGAGGGTGGGGCCCGGGCGGGGGGTGTCGGCCCAGATGAGTGCTGCTAGGCGGTGAGCCCGAGCCGCTCGGCGCGGCGCACGGCCTCGGCCCGGTTGCGGACCCCGAGCTTGCGATACAGCGCGCTGGTGTGGTCCTTGACCGTGTGCGGGGAGAGGAACAGCCGGTGCGCGATCTCCTTGTTCGTGGCGCCGTTCGCGATCAGCGCCAGGACCTCGCGCTCGCGACCGGAGAGGCTCGCCGGGGCGGGCTCGGAGCGAGGGGCGAACACGGTCATCCCCTTGCCGACCATGCGGACCGCGCGAGCGACGTCGGCGGCGCTCCAGTCCTTGCTCACGAATCCCGCCGCCCCCGCGACCCGGGCCGCCTCGGGCGAGATCCATCCGGCGCCGGAGATCAGCAGCACACGGGTGTCGGGAGAGACCTCCTTCACCGCCTCGCAGAGCTCGGCACCGGACTCCTCGCCGAGGAAGAGATCGATCAGCGCGACATGCGGCTTCAGGCGGCCGGCGACATCGATCGCCTCCTCGACGCTCGACGCGGCGACGCAGCGGTCGACCCAGCGCTGCTCGCTGAGCAGCATCCGGAACCCCCACTGGACGACGTCGTGGTCGTCGACGACGAGGATCCGCATCGACTCCGCGGCGCTCATCGGCTCTCCCCCGCCGGCAGCACCAGCCGCACCCGCCACGAGTCCTCGCCGAGCGGGCCGAACTCGACCATGCCCCCGAGCTGCACCGCCTCCAGCATCGCGAGCCGCAGGCCCATCCCGGCCCCGCGCGCCCCGCCGGCGTCCGGCTCCCCGGCGACGCCGTCGTTCTCGACCTCGAGCGAGAACGCGCCCTGCTGCTCGCCGATCCGCACGTCCACCCGGGTCGGGCGGGCGTGCTTGTCGCAGTTGCGAAGCGCCTCGGCGAGCACCGACTGGGTCAGCGGCTCGAGGCCCTCGGGGACCTCGGCGCCGGGCTCCCAGTCGAGCCGCAGCGGCAGGTGCGCGTAGTGGCCGCCGAGGCGCGTCATCTCCTCGCGCAGGGTCGCGCCGGTGTCGAGCGACGGCGCCGTCACCGGGCGCGCGAACGCGGCCCTCATGTCGGCAAGCGCCTCCTGGATCTCGTCGGCACAGCGGCGCCGCTCCTGCTCGCTGAGCTCGTGCTCGGAGCCGAGCACGAGCGAGACGCCGAACAGGCGCTGGACGACGCGCTGGTGGAGCTCGCGCGCGAGCTCGAGCCGCGCCGACAGCGTCCGGGCTCGGATCTGCTGGCCGACCCCGCGGCGCGAGCTCGCCGCGAGCGCCGCCGCCTTACCGAGCGTGAGCATCGTCTGGCGCTCCTCCTCGGTGAGCTCGAAGTGGCCGCCGCCACGGTCGGCGAAGATGACCCCGAGCCAGCGCCCGGCGGCGGACACCGGCGTGCAGGTGAGGGTGGTGATCCCGGCGAAGCGCGCGTAGCGCTGCGGGACGTGGCGCGCGAGATCGTCGGAGACCTCGACGACGCGGTTCTCCGCCAGCGCGACCTGAGCGATCGGGGTCTCGTCGAGGGTGCCGAAGACCGGGGCGAGAAGCTCGCGGTCGAGCCCGTGGCTGCCCGCGGGGACGACGAGCTTGCGCGCCTCGTCGTAGAGCATCAGCCCCGCGCGCTCGAGCGAGGTCAGCCTGCAGAAGACCTCGCAGAGGCGGTCGAAGAAGCCGGTCCCCCGCGATTCGAACTCGTTCTCGAGCTCGGGGACAAGCCCGACGATGACATCGAGCGCCGTGGTCTCCGACTGGGCCGCAACTTCAGCCAACAGGACACCTATGCATCAGGTGACGGATTGTTTCAGTCGACCTCGCGCACGGCGGCCTCGATCTCGGTCACCGAGGGCGAATTCTCGAGCTGCTTCGTGCCCCCGGGCCCGTCGACGACGACCGCCGGCTCGGCCGTCAGCCTCAGGTCGACCGCGAGCTTGGCGTCGGACTCAACCCGCGCCTTGACCTGCGGCGAGTCGAGGTCGCTTTGCCACTTCTCGGCATCCCACTGCGGATCGGGGATCGCCGCGGCGACGCCGTCGAGGAAGTGCTGGCTGACCCCACTCGTCTTCACGTCGTCGATGTTGAGGAAGACCAGGTACGCGTACTGCCACTCGAAGTCCTGGAGGCCGGCGGCCGTCGCGGCGTACTGCGAAAGCGTCGTGTCGGTGGGCCCGATCGAGAAGTTCCGGAAGGTGAGCTTCGCCTGCTTCGAGCGCACGAGGTCCTCGGTCAGGCGCGGGACGGTGCTGACCTCGTAGGTCGCGCACTCTCCGCACTGGAGGTCGTTGAAGATCGAGATCGAGACCGGCGCATTCGGATCGCCGAGGTCGGGACCGTTCTGCTCGATGCCCCCGAACAGCCGCTGGACAGTGCCCGAGCCGCTGATCGGCGGCGGCGGGCCCTTCTCGCCGATCGACAGCGAGACGATCGCCGCGAGGATCGCGGCCGCGATGATGCCCATCCCGAGAATCGGGAACAGGCGGCTCCTCAGATTCATGAACGCCTACCTGCCCCTCGCCTCGCAATCGGGCAGGGCCCGCTGCTCGCCGCCCAAGTCACCCTGCCACCGCCTTGTAGTAGCGAACCGCGAGCCCGGTCAGCAGGGTGCCGAACGCCTCCTCGATCGGCACCTTGGCCGCATTCGAGTACGCCTCGAGCCCCTGTGCCTCGATCGCGGCGCTGCGCTCGACGACCTCGTCGACGAGGTCGGAGTGCTCGTCGCAGAAGAACGCACCCATCGAGTACAGGTCCGTGTCCATCAGCGACTCGATGAACGAGGCCTCGTTCACGCCGGAATCCTAGTCGCCCGGCCGAACCCGGCGGCTATGCCGGAAATTGCGAGCTTTTCGGTTGACACGTCGGGGCGGAGCGATATACATGCAACTGCTGCAGCAAACAGAGGAGGACAATTTTCAAGTGGCGAATCACCTGACGCCCACCGAGCTCGCGCAGGAGGTCAATATGAGGCGGCGGGAGGTGATCTCGAAGTGCATGGAGATGGGCGTACCGATCTTCAACGGACGCATCGACAAGACTCTGTTCATCTCCAATCTGCGCCGGATCCAGGCCGCCGGAAAGAGCGGCCCGGCGACCGCCGCCTAGTCCCCTGGTACCTGGGGGGTTCAAATAGACTCCTTCCCGGTGCGGAGAGGCCCGCACCTGACGATCTGACGACCGGGGAAGGAGAACAATGGAGACCGCGACCGTCGAGGCTGTCGGCGAGGCCAGTCACGCCAGCACGGGCAGCAAGACGATCGCCGACCTGCTACCGCTGGCCGCGGCGAAGAACGGGCCCCGGCGCGCGGTTCTCTACAAGGACGACTCCGGCCGCCTGATCTCGAAGACCTACGCCGAGGTCGGCGAGATCGTCCGCAGCCTCGCGCTCGGGTTGATCGACGCTCGGGGTCGAGCCCGGGGACAAGGTCTCGATCCTCGCCAACACGCGTCCCGAGTGGACGTACTTCGACTTCGCCGCGCTCAGCGTCGGCGCGACGGTCGTCCCGATCTACCAGACCAACTCCCCCGAGGAGTGCCAGTACGTGCTCGAGAACTCCGACGCGCGCGCCGTCGTCGTCGAGGACGACGAGCAGCTCGAGAAGATCCGCGCCGTCCGCGACAAGCTGCCGAAGCTTGAGTTCGTGATCCGGATGACGGGCGAGTCGGACGACACGATCTCGACCGACGAGCTCGTCGCCCGCGGGACCGCCCACACGGAGGCCGAATGGGAGGAGCGGTGGCGCTCGGTCGGCCCCGGCGACATGTGCACGTTCATTTACACGTCGGGCACCACCGGGCCGCCGAAGGGCTGCGTGATCAGCCACGGCAACTACCGCTCGATGCTCGACATGATCCACTCGGTCAGCGTCCTCACCGAAGACGAGCTGACCTACCTCTACCTTCCGCTCGCGCACTCGTTTGCGCTCCTGGTCCAGCTCGGGACCTTCGACCTCGGCGCGGCGCTCGCGTTCTGGGAGCGCGACCCGCTGAAGATCATGCCCAACATCGCCGAGGTGAAGCCGACCTACTTCCCGTCGGTGCCGCGGATCTTCGAGAAGATCTACACGGCCGCGACGACCAAGGCCGAGCAGGCGGGCGGGATCCAGAAGACGGATCTTCTGGTGGGCGATCGAGCGTCGGCAAGAAGGTCCGCGCGGACGAGCGCCGGGGCGCTCGTCCGGGCCGCTGCTGAGGCTCCAGCACGCAATCGCCGACCGGCTCGTGCTGTCGAACATCCGCAAGCTGTTCGGGGGCCGGCTGAAGCTCGCCGTCTCCGGCGCCGCGCCGATCAACCCCGACATCCTGCGCTTCTTCGACGCCGCCGGCGTGCTGGTGCTCGAGGGCTGGGGGATGACGGAGACGTCGACCGCGGCGACGATCTCGACCCCGGAGGACTTCAAGTTCGGCACGGTCGGCAAGCCGTTCCCCGGCGTCGAGGTGAAGATCGCCGACGACGGCGAGATCCTCGTCAGGGGGCCGAACATCTTCCAGGGCTACTACAAGAACGAGGAGGCGACCGCGCGAGACGCTCGTCGACGGCTGGCTGCACACCGGCGACATCGGCGAGATCGACGCCGACGGCTATCTGAAGATCACCGGCCGCAAGAAGGACATCATCATCACCGCCGGCGGCAAGAACATCACCCCCGCGAACCTCGAGGGCGAGATCAAGCAGTGCCAGTTGGTCTCCCAGTGCGTCGTCATCGGCGACCGGCGGCCCTACCTGGTCGCGCTCGTCACCCTCGACCCCGAGGAGGTCGCGACGTATCGCGAAGGAGGATCCCGGCGATGCCGGAGGAGCCCGCCTCGATGGCCGAGGTGCGAACGCGTCCGCGAGCTGATCAGGGACCACATCGAGCGAGATCAACAACAAGTTCGCCCGCGTCGAGCAGGTGAAGAAGTTCGAGATCCTGCCGCAGCGACCTCTCGCAGGAGGGCGGCGAGCTGACGCCGACGATGAAGGTCAAGCGCAACGTCGTCGCCGACAAGTACGCCGCCGCAGATCGAGAAGCTGTACGGCGGCGCCTACGTCCGAGCTCGCGCGTCTGCCGCAGCAGCGCGCTCGTCGTCTGCTCGAGGACGCGCCGCCAGGCCGAGGTCTGCTCCGCGCTCGCGCTCGACCTGGTCGAGCACGTGGCTGACGCGGGCCGCGGAGATCTCGATGCCGTGGCGCTCGGCGATCGCCCGGTAGCGCTCGTAGTCGCGCGCCAGCCGCAGCGTCACCGACTCGAAGCCGTGCTTGGCGATCTCGAGCCGCGCCGAGTAGTCCAGGATCGAGGTGCCGAACATCAGCTCGTCGTCGAGCTCGGGCTCGATCAGGATGATGTCGACGCCGGGGTAGCGTTGCCTCCCAGTCCTCGACGGCGCGGTGCAGGCGGTCGTGGGCGATGATGCGGAACGCCTGGTTGGCGATCGCGACGAAGCCCATGTCGGAGACCCGCCGGACGCGGTCGCCGAAGATCGTCGGCATCCGCTTGCTGAAGTCGTTGACGAACGGGACGATCGGGTTGACGACGACGATGAACTTGGCGCCGCGCTCGACCGCGATGTCGACGTTCGTCGTCGAGCGGATGCCGCCGTCGATGAACTCGCGGCCCTTGATCTCGACCGGCGTCGTAGACGAGCGGCAGCGCGCTCGATGCGGCGACCGCGGTCGAGATCGGCACGCTCGGCCCACTCGCCCTCGCCGAGGACGACGCGCTCGGTGGTGTCGAGGTCGGTCGCGGTGAGGTAGAGCTCGCGGCTCGAGCATCCGGAAGTCGTCGGTGCGATCGGGGTCGGCGAGCGACCTCGGCGACGTAGCGCTCGATGCCCGCGGCCGTCGTAGAGGCCGTTCGGCAGGCCGGCGGCGAGGCCGTCGACAGACGTCCATCGACCGAGATCTCGCCGACGCGGCCCGCGAGCTCGCGGGCCATGCCGGCGAGCCGGAACGGGAACAGCGACCGACGGCGTGGCGAAGCCCCGGTAGTTCGGCCGCAGCAGCATCGCTGAGGTCCATGTCCCGCAGCGGCGAGGGCGAGGTTCGGGTTCAGCACCCGCATCATCTCCTCGGGCGTGACGCCGTTGGCGAGCAGGCTGGCGACGAACGAGCCGGCGCTCGTGCCGACGTAGACGTCGAACTCGTTCACGGTCTGGTTGACGGCGAGCAGGTCGAGCGCGCGCAGCGCGCCGATCTCGTACACGCCGCCGGTGAAGCCGCCGCCGCCGAGGACGAGCGCGGTCTTCGACTGGCGCCTGCGGCGGCGGCGCGTGCGGGCGGCCCGCTGTTCCTGCTCGCCGTCTGCTGGCGTGTCTAGCTGGACCACCTCTCCCATCGGCCGCTGGCGTTTATACCAGGCTGGGCAGGCTGAACGGCCAGCCAGCATCATTCCGCTCACGTGCTCCGGTCCCGCTCGCTCGCAGTCAAATCACCGACAGCCTTGCTCGCTCGCTTCCCCGGCCGCGATGAGCGGGTTCGTAGCGTGACGAGCTCATCTACGCTTCTTTGCGTGCGTTGGGCCAGGGGAAGCGCGCTCGTGGCTGTGGCCGTCGTCGGCCTCGCGCTGCCCGCTGCCTCGGCCGAGGCGATCGGACCCGACGTTCCCGTGAAGACACCGGTCGCGAAGGCGGGCTCGGCCGCCGCGTCCGACTCCTCACTCTCGCTCACGGGTCTGCGCCGCGGCCTCGGCTCGCTCGCCCACCGGGCGGGTGGCGGCACCGGAGTCTGGGTCTACGACGCAGACGCCAACGACCACCGCTCTCTGTTCGGCTTCCATCCCCGGACACGCAGGATTCTCGCCTCGAACACGAAGCTGTTCACGACCTCCGCCGTCCTCGGGCGCATGGGACCCGACCACCAGCTGCGCACGACCGCGTACGCGAAGGGCTCACCGTACGACGGCGCCATCTCAGGCGGCATCTACCTGGTGGGAGACGGCGACCCAACGCTGTCGAGCGCCTCGTTCGCCCGCCATCACAACACGCCGCTGACCCGGCTCCGCGACCTCGCGCTCGACGTCCGCCACGCAGGCGTGCGCCGCGTGAAAGGACCGATCCACGCCGACGCGTCGATCTTCGACGCCCATCGCGGGACCCCCGCGACCGGCTTCCACACCAGCGCCGACCTCGGACCGCTGTCGGGGCTGACCTACAACTCCGGCCTCGCCGGTGGGCATTACGCGGGCGACCCCGCGCGCGAAGCGGGCAAGGCGTTCCGCGCCGCGCTGCACAAGGTCGGCGTCAAGGTCTCGGGCAAGGTCGACCGCCGCCGGATGCCGGGCTCGCTGCGTCACACCGACCCGCTCGGCGGTGTCCACTCGCCGCCGCTGTCGCGGATCGTCGCCGCGACGAACAAGCCGTCGAACAACTACTACGCCGAGATGCTGCTGAAGCGTCTCGGCGCGAACCCAGGCGGCGCCAAGGGGACGACCCGCCGCGGCACAAAGGTCGTGGCCCGATTCGCGAAGGCCCACGGCGTCCACGTCCACACCCACGACGGCTCGGGCCTCAGCCGGCGCGACCGCGCCTCGCCGCAGCAGGTCGGCAAGCTGCTCGTCGCGATGCGCCACGACTCGGCGAAGCAGGCGTTCGCCGACTCGCTCCCGATCGCCGGGCGCGAGGGCACGGTCGCGGGCCGAATGCGCGGCACCGCCGCCGCCGGCCACTGCCACACCAAGACCGGCACCCTGACCGGGGTCTCGGCACTGTCCGGGTATTGCTTCGGGGCCGGCCACGGCACGGTCGCGTTCTCGATCCTGATGAACGGCGTGGGCAACATCATCACCGCGCACCAGATCCAGGACCGAATGGCGGCCCTGATCGCGCGCTACAAGCCCTGACTCACGTCATTGCCTGTTGGAGGGCCCCTTCGCAGCGGCCTCGCGCTCGATCCGGGCGCGCACTCGCTCGCCCGCGCCCGCGTTCGCGGCGCGGGTTGCGCGAGCGTTTGACAGCGGTACCCCTCGCGCGTCGGCGAGGTCAAGAAGCTCCTGGCGCTCCGTATCGTCCTGCGCCCAGCGCAGGAAGACCACTGCGAGGATCGCGAGCGCCATCAGCATGCACCAGCCCATGAGTACGCCTCCAGCCGCGCTTTGGTCTGCGAGCGGCGAGAACCCGTGGGTCCTGGCGCCGGCAGAGTAGTCGGGGTAGAAGACGGTGCCCGACCACATGAAGACGTTCGCCATCACCATGCCGGTGAGCCAGATTCCCGCCGTGTAGACGACGTGAGCGGCGCGCCCGAACCACTCCGGCCGGGGCAACGGGCCGAACAGCGGCATCCACAGGAAGACGCCGAAGAAGATGAACGAGAAGTGCTCCAGGACGTGCAGGGGTGTCGAGACGAGGACGGCCTGGTAGAGCGCCGGGATGTGCCACAGGTAGAGGTTGAGCGTGAACAGGCCGAGCGCCGGCACGGGATTGGCGAGGTCGCGGAGCGGGCGCAGGAAGCGGTTGGAGAGCAGCGGCTGGAGGACCGGCCCGGTGAGCCCGAGCACGAACAGGAGCGAGGCGAGGTCGGCGAGGAGGAGGTGCTGGACCATGTGAGCGGAGACGAGCTGGGTGGCGAGGGTCTCAACCGGCGACGCGGTCGCCACGGCGACGATCACGAGCCCGCTCGCAAAGCAAAGCTGGCGCCATGCCTCAACTGGCCGCCCCTCGGCGGCGAGCCGTCGTGCACGCGCCAGGTAGCAGAAGACGATCGCGACCGGCACCAGGACCTCGGCGACCGTCCACGCGGTGGTGGCGATCCCTGCCGCTATCGGAGCCATGGCCCGATCTTAGGACCCCGGCGGCGACCACCCCAGCCGACTCCTCTCGGCTGCGGCAACGCCCGCCCGGAGCGGGCTTGAATTCCGCGCCGTCCGGGCTCGCGCCGGCTCAGCGAGATGATGCCGGGGTGAGGCCCCGGCTCCGGCGCGCGCGCCGATCCCGCAACTTGCCGTGCGCGATCGGAATCACGATCAGCACGACCGGGGCCGCGTAGAGAGCCCCGATATACCAGTGATAGGCGCACGCGACGACCATTCCCCAACGATCATACGCCCCAGACGCGGCGGGTGGACCCTAGGCGCGCACCCGGCTCCACGATCAGCCGGCCTCGATTTGAGCCCCGACTTTGTGCCCATTCGCGTCGGTCGCGAGCTAGACTGCCGAGGTAGTGGGCAGCGTCCTACCGATCTTCTTTCCCTCCGTGGTGCCGGTCGCGTATCTGGTTTACGTCGCCTGGTGCGTGATCCGACGGACGTCCGAGGCAGACCAGGCGCCGCCCGGCGACGACGGCCACGATCCGCGTCGGTGGCGGCGCGATCCGCGGCATCCTCGCGGCCCCCGTCGTGGGCCACACGCGGGCGGGGCGGAGCGTCTGCCGGGTGGCCGCCTCCGCGCTCCCGCCTCGCCGGCCTCCGCGCGCGCTGAGCTGAATCACCGCTGAGCGCCCGCGGCGGTTGACAGGGGACGGCCTCGGGGGGATACTCGAAGCCGATCCGGGCCACCGTACTGGCCATGGAACGGCGTTCCGCGGAGGAGGCTGGCATCGGTCGCACCCGAGGGCTGAAACGCGATTCACGGGCGGGTGACTCCGCTCTGAGCACTTCTCGGCCGAGCACGAGCGGATTCTTCGCTGGGCGTTTTCACGCCCGGCTCGCGCCGATCGGCGACGCTCGACGCGATTCGGCAGAGCCGGCACCGGGCGCCTGGCTGCGAATCGCGGCGCTGGCAGCGGCGTGCGCGACCACCCTCGTCGTCGTCAGCGGTGCGCTCAACCTCGGACTGTCCCACGAGCTCTTGGTGCTCCTCGCGGCACCACCGACGGTCGCCGTGGTCATCGCCGCGGCGGGCGCCCACCGGCGCTGCTCGGGGTCTCGGTCGCGACCTTGCCCTCCTGTTCGCGGAGAGCGCCTTCGGCGGGATCGTCGCTCTCGGCGGGCGACCTGGGTGGGCGGTCGTGCTGCACGTTTCCCTCGCCGCCCTCGCTCTCGCCGCGACCCTGCTTATGGCCGCGGGGGCATTCCGCGGGGCGGATGTGCCCGCGGGCTCATGGCGCGACTACATCGCGCTGACGAAGCCGCGGATCATGGTGCTGCTGCTGATCACGGCGGCGGCGGGGATGTTCGTCGGTGCGGGCAGGGCTCCCGGACCTGGCGCAGCTCGCGGTCGTGCTGATCGGAGGGGCGCTTGCGTGCGCCGGAGCAAGCGCGCTCAACCACTACCTCGACCGCGACATCGATGCCCTGATGGGTGAGCGCACGGCGGGCCGACCGATCGTCGCGGGCCGGCTGATTCCTCCTCGGGCGCTTGAATTCGGGCTTGTCCTCTCCGCCTTCTCGTTCGTCCTGCTCGCGAGCCTCGTCAACGTGCTGACGGCGACGCTCGCGCTTGTCGGGAACCTGTTCTACGTGCTCGTCTACACCCGCTGGCTGAAGCGGTCGACGGTCCAGAACATCGTCATCGGCGGGGCGGCGGGCGCCGTGCCACCGCTGGTCGGCTGGTCCGCCGCGACCGGCAATTTGACGCTTCCGGCGATCTTTCTGTTCCTGATCATTTTCTTCTGGACACCGCCTCACTTCTGGGCGCTGGCCCTGCTGATCAAGCGGAATACGCCGCGGCGAGGATCCCGATGCTGCCCGTCGTGCGCGGGGATCGCGAAACGTCGCACCGGATAGTCGCCTACTCACTCGTGCTCGCCGCGACGACCCTGCTTCCGTTCCTGTGGCACACGCTCGGCGGCGCATATCTCGCTGCCGCGCTGCGTACTCGACGCCGTGTTCATCTTTCTCGCGCTCGAGCTCGCGCGCGACACGACGCGGCGCGCGCCGGGCGGCTGTTCCACTTCTCGCTGCTCTATCTCGCGGCGCTCTCGCCGCGATGGCGCTCGACTCGCTGCTCATCTGATCGGGCAACCGCTCGAGCTCGCCGGACGGGGCGCTCGGCAGCCAATAGGGGAGCCGCATCGTCGCGGTCAGCATCGCTACGAGCCCGGCGACCGCGGTCGCGTTGAGGGCTACGGTCTGTGCGATCGTCATCTCGGTTCACCTCCTGGTAGGGGATCGTCTCCTTCGATGCGGTGGGCGGGGCGTTGAGACGGGCCCCGAGACCGCCGCTTTCGGGAGCACCCCAATCTGAAGGCGGACCATGAGCGCGACGTAAGCTCTTGCTGAGATTTCGCTCAGGATCGCGCCCGAGCGCGCTCAGCTCGCCCGACGGATCGCCTGGCGCAGGCTGCCTACAGACTGCGGGCCGCGCAGGACGTCGCTGATCCGCCCGCGGGAGTCGAGGACGAACGTCGTCGGCAGGCCCTGGATCCCGTACCGGGTGCCCACCGCCCCCTCGGGATCGCGGAGGATCGGGAACGACCAGCCGTACTGGCGAATGTACGAGCGAGCGCTCTCTGTGCCGTCCGTCCAATCAACGCCGACAATGCGCGCCCGGCCGTGAAGTGATTGCGACACGCGCTCCATCGCCGACGCCTCCTTTCGGCACGGATCGCACCAGCTCGCCCAGAAGTTGACCACGGCGGGCTTTCCGCGGAGCGCGTCGAGTGTCACCTTCGGCGGGACGAGCACGCTCGCCGGAAGCTCCGGCGCGGGCCGGCCCGTCCGCGATCCGCTCGAGCTCCCGCTCAGCAGCTCGGCGCCGATCAGGGCCGCGACCACGCCGAGGATCCCGACCCCGATCAGCACGCGGCGGCGGACGGCAAGCCTCCCTATTGGGAGGCCAGGATCGGCACGTCATGCACGATCTGCCGTGGCTTGAAATTGGCCGGGTACAGCGTCGTGATCTTGCCGCTGCCGCTGATCCCGTAGATCAGCGCCGAGTGCTCAACGGCGTCCGGGTCGCCCTTCTTCGGCGAGGACTTCGAGACGATGTTCCAAGCCCTCCAGGTTCGCTCGAGCTGGGGCCTGGAGCCGATCAGGTACTGCATCCGACCCGTCATCCGGTGCTGCTTCAGGAACGCTTTCACGGTCTTCGGCGTGTCGCCCTTCGGGTCGACGGAGACGGCGACGATCTGAACGTCCTTCGCGTCGGGCCCCAGCTTCTGCTGCGCCGTGTGGAGGTTTCCGACGATGATCGGGCAGACGTCGGGGCAATGGTCGTAGATGAAGGTGACGAGCGTCGCCTTGCCCCGGTACTGCTTGAGGTTGACGGGATGGCCGAGCGAGTCCTTGAGGTGGAGCGGCGGCGCCGGCTTCTGCGGCTTGGCCGCCATGCCGACGAGCTTCGCGTTCGATGCGGTCGTGCCGCCGCCGGCGGTCGCGTTCCCACTGCCGCCGCAGCCTGCCGCGAGGGCCGCAATCGCGCCGAGCATCGGCACGAGGAGGACCGGGCGACGCCGAGCGGGCGCGTGGCGTCCACCCGGGCTGCCGAACGGATAGATCATCATCTGCTCCTTGGTGATTGCATTTGCACACTCCCGAGACAAGCTCACGTCGGGAAGAGCGCAACCCCGCGCCCCAAGAGTATGACGACGTCGACTCCCCGGCGCGCCGGCCACCCGCGCGACCTCTTCACCGCTCGCGCGCGAGGATGCGGAGGTCACCGGCCGGCCATGGCGGAGGAAACGGGTAGATCAGGCCGGCGCGCTCGAAGCCGCGCCCGTCGATCAGGTAGACCGGCGCCGCGCCGTCCCGCGCCGCCCGGGGTGAGACTCGATACGAGCTCCATACTCCCGTCAACCGCGATCTCGACCCGAGCAGCCAATGCCAGGCCGCCGCGGCGCTCAGTCCCCAGCGTGAGACGGCGGCCCGCGCGGAAGCGGGCGTGTCGTATCGCGGATCCGCGCTCACGACAACGAGGTCCGGTCGGGCAGGCCGTGGCACCAGCCGGAACGCCGTCCCGAGGGCGCGCGCCATCCGGGCGCAGGACCCCCGGCAGCGAGAGCTCAGGAATGCCAGAACGACGCTGCGACCACGCATCGATGCCAGCGACATGCGCTCGCCGCTCTGGTCGCGGAGCGTGAAGGGCGGGGCGGGACGAACACCCGCGGGCCATCTCGCCTGGCCGTGAAGGCCCGGTGGGATGCGCCCCGGCCGATTCCCGCTCCCGGGGCCGATCAGATGGATCGCGATCCCGACGGCGACGCCAACCGCCGCCGCGACCGGAATCGCGACCGCGGCGGCGCGGCGCCTCGTCCGCGTTCGGATCACCGACGCCGCACGCGTCGGTCGCCACTCACTCCGGGTGGCGGCCGCGCAGCAGCAGCACGTACCAGATGACGACGGCGATCAGCACGGCCAGCGGCATCGCCCAGGTGAGGATCCCCTGGGCGACCACCGATGTCGCGACGACTGGGCTCAGCAGCGCTTCCATCCTTCCTCTCCTAGATCGGGGATTCCCGCGGAGCGGCTCGAGATTGCTTCGGCTGTAGCCAGCGGTAGGCGATGACGACGATCGCGATCGCGAACGGGATCGAGCCCGGGACCCACATCACGCCCGCCGCGAGCTGTTGATCGGCCAGCGCGGAGATCCCACCCGGTCGGGTCGCCTCCGCGGCGTAGGGCGCGTACAGAGGCACCGGAGACGTCGCAAGGACGATCGCCAGGAGCCAGCCCACGATCATCGCGAGCCCGAGGTAGGCGGCACGTGCGGCTTCTCCGAGCGGCGATCGCCACGGCGGCGAGTCGATCACGCGGGTCCAGAACAGCAGTCCGGTGGCAAAGAACGAGGCGTGCTCGAGCGCGTGAACGAACGACGAGGTGAGCGTCGCATCGTAGGCCGCCGGCAGATGCCAGGCGACGAGCGTGACGTTGAACAGCAGCCATGACGGCACCGGGTCCCCGAGGATCCGCGCGGCGCGCCGAGCGGGAGCCCAGCGCGGTGACTCGGTGACGGTGTGCGCGACCCGCCGCCGGAAGTAGAGCGGGAAGGCGTGCCACATCCGGTTCCACGGCCGCCCCAGCGCCAGCAGCGGAGGAGCGACCATCAGCAGCAGGATGTGCTGGATCATGTGAACCCAGAGGAGGCGGTCGGCCAGATCGTCGATCGGAGAGTCCAGCGCGAGGACGATCGTCGCGAGGCCCGCGAGAAACGACCCGGTGCGCCAGCGGCCGGTCGCGTCGCCGCGTGGCCGCGCGATGCCACGACCGCCCAGCCAGTAGAGCCACGCCGCGCACAGCACCCAGGCGAGCGCCGGTCCGCCGGTCCAGTCCAGCACCGTCGATGAAACGGGCACCCGGCTGCCTCAAAGGAGGTAGAGGATGACCCAGGTGACGACGCCGATGATCGCGAGAAGGGTCCAGTAGAACGCGGCGGCCGGGAGGCCCGCGGGGACCCCGGCTCCGGAGGTGCCGCGGTTGCGCAGCCCCTCAGCGAGCAGGATCTCCACCCAGTACATGGCCGGGAGCACGAGGACGGCGAAGAGGATCGTCCAGCCGATGAACACGCTCGCATAGCCGCCGTCCTGGGGCCCGAAGCCGAGGTGCGCGTACTCGAACGCCTGGACGACGCATCCGGCGAGACCGAGAGCAAGCGACGCCCCGGCCGCCGCGTGCCAGGGGCGCTCGCCGCGGGCCGCGTACGCCGCGTACGCGAGCGCGGCGGCGCTCAACGTGAACAGGACGACGATCACCACGCCGTAGGCCTGGGGCGGGTCGATTCCGTCCGGACGCCAATCGTTGGAGCTGTTCAGTGAGCGCAGGTAGAAGTACGCGAACGCGAACGAGAGGAAGAACATGATCGTCGCCCCGGCGAGGATGCGGGCGCCGATCCAGAGGTTTCGCTCGTGAACCTCGGGTGGCTCGGCGAGACGATCGGCGGTGGGATTGTCGGACTTGCTCATTTCCTCTCCGGGTAGGCGCCCCCACCCCCGGCGGCGCCGGCCGGCGCCGGCCGCAGCCGCGTGGGGGGCACGCCGTAGTCATAGGGGTCCGTGTCGATGACCGGGATCTGGTCGAAGTCGTTGACGGGAACCGGCGTCGGGAGCTGCCACTCGAGGGACTTCGAGTCCCACGGGTTGGCCTCGGCCGGCTTGCGCGCGAAGACCATCGAGTAGACCACGTTGGCGAGGAAGATCAGCATCGAGGCGCCGAGGACGAACGCCGAAACCGACACCCAGATGTTCAGCGCCTGCAGGTGCGACGGATACGTGGAGACGCGCCGGGGCATCCCCATCAAGCCGAGCGCGAACAGCGGGCCGAAGGTCGAGTTGAAGGCGAGGAACATCGACCAGAAGTGGACCTTCCCGAGCAGCTCGTTGAACCGCAGCCCAGTCATCTTCGGCACCCAGTAGTAGATCGCCGCGAAGAAGGCGAAGATCAGCCCGCCCATGATCGTGTAGTGAAAGTGGGCCATGACGAAGAAGCTGCCGTGGGTGCTGACGTCGCTTGGCGTGTCGGAGAGGAAGAATCCCGAGATCCCGCCGACGAAGAAGTTGAAGAACCACGCGAGGCAGAACAGCATCGGGACCGTGAACCGAATCCGCCCCCTCCACAGCGTCGCCATCCCGCACAGGAAGATGAACCCGGTCGGGATCGAGATCAGCTCGGTGGAGAGCATGTAAAACGGGCGCAGGGCGGAGTTGATCCCGCTCACGAACAGGTGGTGCTGCCAGACGAAGAAGCTCAGCAGCGTCACGCCGAGTATCCCGGCGACCGCGAGCCTGTAGCCCCACAGCGGCTTGCGCGAGAACACGGGGAGCAACTCAAGAACGATCCCGAAGCCGGGCAGCGCGAGGATGTAGACATCGGGGTGGCCGAAGAACCAGAACAGGTTCTCGAACAGGTACTGGCTGCCTCCCGAGCTGGAGAGGAAGAACGAGGTCTGGACGCTGCGGTCGAACGCGGCCATGAGCAGACAGGCGATCAGGATCGGCGCCGCAAGGACCATCAGGCTCGACGTGCCGAGCGCGCCCCAGTTGAAGATCGGCAGCCGTCCCCAGGTCATGCCCGGCGCCCGCATGCTCACGATCGTGGCGATCAGGTTCAGCCCGAGCAGCGTCATCGAGACGCCGACGAGGCCGAAGAAGAAGATGTACGAGTCGTAGCCGAAGTTCGACTGGTCGTTGAGCGGCCCGTAGCCGGTCCAGCCGGTCGGGAACCCGCCGAAGAAGATCGCGCTGACGAGGATCGTCCCGGCCGCCATCAGCAGCCAGAAGGTGAGCGACTCGACGCGCGGGAACGCCATCCGCCTCGAGCCGATCATCAGCGGGACGAAGTAGTTGGCAAACGGTCCGAGGATGGCCGAGCTCATGATCCCCATCATCATCGCGCCGTGGATCCCGACGATCGTGAGGTAGTTCCCGGCACCGAAAAGCTGCGGCGATGGTCGCAGCAGCTCGGCTCGGATCAGCATCGCGTTGACGCCGCCGATGAAGAAGAAGAACCCGATCCCGATCAGGTACTGCATCCCAACCGCCTTGTGGTCGGTGCAGAGGCCGAAGTAGCGGCCGCGCCCCGCCTCCTCGTTTTCGTGGTACGAGTGCCCGCGCCCCAGCATCCTGCTCAGCGGGTAGCGCGCAAACCCGAGCCCAACCAGGAAGCCGATCACGAAGAACAGATAGCCGAGTAGCAGTGCGACGTCGTTCTGGTTCGTGTCGTCGATGTAGTCGAGGCTCGGGGCGTGGATCTGGTGGCCCAACCACCAGCCGATGTAGAAGCCGACAACCCCGACCACGATCCCTGTCAGCAGGTTGAAGCCGAGCAGGCGGCGCTCGGGCGAGCGGGCGGTTGATTCGGCGTTCATCCGGCCCTCCGGTGAGGATGTGGGTTGTAGTGGGGCTTGTAGGGTGGGAGGTTCTTGGTCGCCGGGGCGAACTGGCGCCTCTGGCCCGCGATCCAGGCCTTGAACGCCCCGTCGCTCACGACCTGCCCGGTGTCGAACATGTGGCCGTGCCAGAGCCCGCACAGCTCCGCGCAGCGGATGTCGAACGGCCCGGTCTCGGTCGGGTGCGCGTAGGCGACGTTGGCGACGCCGGGGTTCGCGTCGGCCTTCACCCCGAGGTCATGCGCCCAGAACGAGTGCACGACGTCGAGTGAGGTCACATGGAAGGCCACGTTCTGGCCAACCGGGAGCTCGAGGTGCGGCGTCTCCACCCCTCCGAAAGAGGGGAATCGGTACGTGAACGCCCACTGCTGGGCGATCACCTGGACGTTGAGCCGGTCACCTGACGGCTTCGAGATCGGCTTCGGCCCCTGGCCTCCGCCCGCCCCGTTGTCGAGCAGCCGCACGGTCCCGTAGACGGCCGCGAACAGCACCACGGCGCTCGTCGCGACGATCCAGACGTTCTGGGTCCTGTTGTCGCCGCGGACCGCGACGCCCTCCTCGGCCTCCGGGGTGCGGCGGAAGACGACCAGCGCGTACGCGAAGTAGACGATGATCAGCATCGCGATCGGCGTCACGACGCCGAGCAGCACGGTGTTGTCGACGACCTGTCCGTGGGCCTGGGTGGTCGCGTCGCCCGGCGGCAAATTGGGCGCAAACAGCAGCACGGCGAGCGGCGTGGCGATCACGCTCGCCACGACCCACGCGATCAGGATGCGGCGCATATGTGGGGATTGGGGCATCGCTGCGCTGGCTCAGGTCACGTGGAGGAAGCCGTCCATGTATCCAATCGTCTGCATCGGGCCGCCGAACCCGTCGATGAAGCCCGCCGCGCACGGCACGAAGCACTGCCAGCGGTAACGGCCCGGCTTGCCGGTGCGGATCGTGAACTGGATCGTCTCGTGCGCCTTCTTCAGCGAACACGGCATCTCGGCGCACTGGTGCTTGGCGTCGTCCGCGACTCCCTTGATCGGCACGTTGATCCCCAGTTGCGGCACCGTGAACGTGTGCGAGGCGTCGTCGGGATTGATCGACTTGATCGGCTTGCCGCCGTTCACGCGCATGTCCTTCCCGATCGTGCCCTGAACCTGGGAGAGGAACGGGTTGCGGAGCGCGCTGGCGCCGTCGAAGTTGTAGACGGTGATGTCAACGCGCGAATACGCCGGCAGGTCGAAGATCGTCGTGTGCTTCCATTGCCCGTGCTCGCGGACGAGATAGGAGACCCAGGACTTGTTGCCGCCGAGCTTCCCGACGGCAGGAGTCGTGCCGAGCGTGAGCTTCGCCGTGTGAGGGGCGGTCTCCGCGGCGGCGAACGGAGTCGGAGCGCGAACAAACTTGGCGACGTAGATCGCGATCCCCGCGCCAACGACCACCACCGCGGCGATCACAGCAACCACACGCCCGAGGAGCGAGCTCACGGGGCGCGCCTCGAAATCACTCCTCCCCTGGAACTACAACGCAAATCGTCCCGTAGCAAGGATGAGATCGCCGCGAGCGTCTTCAACGATGAGCACGAGCTCTGTCGCAAACGGACCTCCTCCTTTCGCCGCCGGCGCTGTCGCGCCCATGACGAAAGCGGAGACTAAACCCCCCGGCGCCATGATTCAAGCCCCGGGTCCTACGATGGCCAAGGCGATGGTCAGCGATCCGAGCGATCCACTCCCCGGACCCTCGAGCCGCGTCCGGCGTCCGGCGCTGCTGGGCGGCGCGGCAATCCTCGGCGCGCTCCTGGTCGCGGCGGGCGCGTGGGCGATCATCGACTGGGCGACCGGCCCGTCGCACTCCCGTGACCACGCCGCGAGGCAGCGCCTGCGCACCGAGCGGGCGCGCGCCTGGTCGGCCCGAATCTCCCCGATCGTCAGCGGTCTTCGCAGTGCCTATGAAGCCGATGCGGCATTTCGCCGCCGCGCGTTGCACCATGGCGACTCGGCGGCGCTCCGCTCGAAGGCGCAACGACAGCGAATCGCGTTCTCGCATGCGCTCAAGGAGATGAAGGCGGTGCCGGCGCCCCATACGGCCGCGCTGCGCCGGTCGGGGGACGACCTGCGCCGGGCCCTCGCGCTGTTCGCTCGCGGATACGCCGAATTCGGGGCCGGGCGGCTCAGCGCCTCCGTGACCCAGACTCGGCGCGCGCGCCGGCTGCTCCAAGCCTGGTCGGCAAAGCTCAACGCGATCTCACCGCTGTTCTACGGTGCCGGCGATGGCTCGCCGTAGTCTCACCGGCGCCCATATGCGCGTGCTTCGCCCACTCGAAGGCGTCTATGCGTTCTACGACGGGCGCGTCGAGGGCTACCGCCACGCCGAGGAGCCGAACTGGGTCGACGAGGGGGCGCTGTCGGTCGGGATCGCCAGCTACGCGATCGTCTCAGGCGACGCCGCGCTCGTCTATGACACCCATGTCTCGGTCGAGCACGCGCGCATCGTCCGCAAGGCGCTCGAAGCAGGGGGCGCGCGGACGTTCACGGTCGTGCTCAGCCACTGGCATCTCGATCACATCGCCGGGACCGAGGCGTTCGCGGACTGCGAGGTGATCGCGTCGGAGCGAACGGCGGAGATGATGGCGAGGCTGCGGAGCGCGATCGAGCGCGGCGAGCAGGAGGGCCCGCCGGGGATCGAGCCGCTGATCATGCCGACGCGGACGTTCCGAGACCGGCTCGGCCTCGAGATCGGCGCGGTGCATCTCGAGCTGATCCACACCGACATCCACTCGGACGACGCCGCCCTCGTGTGGTGGCCTGAGCGGCGCCTGCTGTTGGCCGGGGACACGATGGAGGACACGATCACGTTCGTCGACGATCCCGGCAGCCTCGACGTCCATGTCGCGAACCTCGACCGGCTTGCCGAGCTAGGGCCGGAACGCATCCTCCCCAACCACGGCGACCCCGAGGTGATCGCGGCCGGCGGCTACCCGGCCGATCTGATCGCCGCAACGCAGGACTACATCCGCGCGCTGAAGCGCTGCCGCGACGAGTCTGCGCTGCGCGATCTGCCGCTTCGGGATCTGATCGCCAACTCGCTCGAGGCCGGCGCGCTCAACTACTACGCGCCGTACGAGGACGTCCACCGCGAGAACCTGAAGACGCTGCTCGGCGATCGGCCGTGGTAGTTGCCTCGGCCCGCTCCGGCGAGGACTGCGGGTCCTCGAGATGGCCTGAGAGCAGAACCGCGACCGCGGCGAGGGCCATCAGCACGCCGCCGTAGACCAGCGCCGTGCTCTCGAGCCCGATCCGCGTCGCCGCGACCCCCGCGGCCACGGCCGGGACGCTGAAGGCGAGGTAGGAGACGGTGAAGACCGAGGAGGTGAACGCGGCCCGCTGGTCGCTCGGAGCCCGCGCCGTCAGCGCCCGGAAGGCGCCCGCAAACGCGGGACCGAACCCGAACCCCGCGATCCCCGAGCCGAGGTAGAAGACGGCGATGGAGTCCACCTCGAGGCCGACAAGCACGAGCGCGACGCCGGCGATCAGCGCGATCAGCCCGCCCCGCGCCGTCGTCCGCGCGTGCGCGTCGACCACCAGCACCGACGCGATCGCGCTGACGCCCGACATGATGAAGATCGGCATGCCGCCGGCGAGGTGGCTCGGGTGGCCGAGGACGACGGCGACCAGCGAGGGAGCAAGCGAGAGGACCAGCCCGCCGAGCGCCCACACCGCAACGATGCACGGGATCGTCGCGATGAACGCGGTGCGAAGCGATCGCGGGACGGCCATCTCCGGGCTGAGCTCCCCGACCCAGGGCCCGCGCGCGTGGACCGTCTCGGGGATGCGGGTCACGAGGAGCGACAGCACCGTGAAGCACGCGAACAGGCACCAGTAGATGAGCCGCGTCGGGTCGGGGGCATACTGGGCGAGCACGCTCGCGACGAGAGCGCCGAGCGCGAGGCCCGCGAGCGGCGCGGCGACCCCGGCGAGCGCCCCCCACCGCGGTCGGTCGGGAGGCTGGAGATCGAGCAGCGCTGCGCTGCCGGTCCCCATCGCGATCCCGGTCGCGACGCCCTGGAGGATGCGCGCCGCGAACAGCCACTCGACGCTCCTCGCCTCGGCGAAGATCGCCATCACGATGATCTCCAGCACGAGAGCCCTCACCAGGGCCGGCCGCCGGCCGACGTGGTCCGAGACCGAGCCCGCGGTGACGAGCGTGACCAGCAGCGCGATCGCGTATACCGCGAACACGCTCGTCAGCGTGATATCCGAGAAGCCCCACTGCGACTGGTAGACGACGTACAGCGGCGAGGGGGCGCTCGACGCGAACAGGAGCAGCACCAACGTCACGACGAGCACCCAGAACCCGCCTCGGCGGCCGAACCTCACGCGCCATCCGCCTCGACGAGCTTGCGCAGCCCCCGCTCATCGACGATCTCGATCTCAAGCTCGCTCGCCTTCGCGAGCTTCGATCCCGGGTTGTCCCCGGCGACGACGTAGTCGGTCTTCTTCGAGACGGAGTTCGTGACCTTGCCGCCGACGCGCTTGATCATCGCGCTCGCCTCCTCGCGGGTGAGATCGGGCAGGGTCCCCGTGAGCACGAACGTCTTGCCCTCGAGCGGCCCGCTCTCGGAGCGTCGCTCGTCCGCGGAGAGCTCGAACCGCAGTCCGCGCTCGCGCAGGCGCTCGATCAGCTCCCGCACAGCGTCCTCGGAGAGCTCGTCCCTGAGCTGCTCGGCAAGCACCGGCCCGATCCCCTCGACCTGCTCGATCTCCTCGGGCTCGGCGGCGAGCAGCGCGTCGATCGAGCCGAAGTGCTCGGCGAGGGCGTTCGCGTTGACGTAGCCGATTCCCGGCAGCCCGAGCGCGAACAGCACGATCCCGAACGGCCGCTCCTTCGAGCGCTCGATCTCGCGCACGAGGTTCTGGGCCGAGAGCTCGGCGAAGCCTTCGAGCGCGGCGATCCGCTCCGCGTCGAGGTCGTAGATGCCGGCCGGATCGGAGATCAGCCCCTCGGCGAGGAACCGCTCGGCGTTCTTCTCGCCCAGGCCCTCGATGTCCATCACGCCGCGGAAGTGCTTGACGAGCTGGAAGGTCTGGCCCGGGCAGCCGCGGCGGTTGGGGCAGATCGTCCACACCGAGTCCACGGGCTTGATCGTCGGTGTGCCGCAGATCGGGCACTTCTTCGGCGGCCGCGCCTTTCGCAGCCGCCTGCCCTTGCGCTTCTGGACGAGCGGCGAGATCACCTGCGGGATCACGTCCCCCGCCCGCGTGACGACGACCTCGTCGCCCTCGCGCGCGTCCTTGCGCGCCAGGTCCTCCTCGTTGTGGAGTGTCGCCGTCGACACCGTCACGCCGCCGACGTGGACGGGCTCGAGCATCGCGAACGGGAGCAGGCGCCCGGTGCGGCCGACGTTCCAGACGATCCTGTTCAGCTTCGTCGTCGCGGTGATCGGGGGGAACTTCCACGCGACCGCCCACCGCGGCTCGCGCCCCGCGACCCCGAGCTCGCGCCACAACCGGCGCTGGTCGACCTTGACCACGACCCCGTCGATCTCGAAGTCGAGGCCCTCGCGGCGCTCGGCCCACCACTCGCAGCGCTTGGCGACGTCGTCGGCGTCGTCGTGGACAGCGGCGTCGTCGTTGACCTTGAAGCCGCGGTCGCGCAGCCACTCGAGTTCGCCGGCGTGGGTCTCGAACTCGACTCCCTGCTGCGCGGCGGTCCCGTAACACCAGATCGACAGCGGCCGCGAGGCCGTGATCTCGGGATCGAGCTGGCGGATCGCGCCGGCGGCGGCGTTGCGGGGGTTCGCGAACGCCGGCTCGCCCGCCGCGGTCCGCGACTCGTTCAGCCTCGCGAACGCCGACCGGGGCAGGTAGACCTCGCCGCGGACCTCGATCAGCGCCGGCCCGTCCTCGATCCGCAGCGGGATCGACCTGATCGTGCGCAGGTTCTGGGTCACATCCTCGCCGGTGACGCCGTCGCCGCGCGTCGCTCCGCGCGTGAACACGCCGTCCTCGTAGGTGAGCGAGATCGCGAGGCCGTCGATCTTCGGCTCGGAGACGAACCGCAGCTCGCCGGGCTCGATGTCGAGCTGGCGGAGGCGGTTGTGGAGCCGGTTCTCCCAGGCGCGGAACTCATCGGGGCTCCGCGCCGTGCCCAGCGAGAGCATCGGCTCGCGGTGGCGCACCTGGTCGAACTTGTCGAGCGGCCGACCGCCGACGCGCTGCGTCGGCGAGTCGGGCGTGCGCAGCTCGGGGTTGCGCTGCTCGAGCTCGCGCAGCTCCTCGAGCAGCTCGTCGTAGGCATCGTCGGAGATCTCCGGGTTGTCGAGGACGTAGTAGCGGTGGTCGTGTCGCGCGATCCACTCGCGCAGCTCGCGGACCCGGTCCGCCGGCCCCTGACGGGTGGCCGGCGTCAACGCCCGGGCGTCGCGCTCGGAAGTGATGCGCGGAGCATCGCGTCCAGATCCCAGCGCCGGAGGTGGCCGAGACCGGCGCGCTCGGTGAGGTCGAAGTGCACCGGCGTCACCGAGATCCTCCCGCGCGCGACCGCCGAGAGGTCGGAGCCCGCCTCGTCCTCGAACGAGGGCTCGAAGCCGTAGATCTGGTACCGGCGGCGGCCCGTCTCCGAGTCCTCCTCGACAAGCTTGAGCTCGTCGTTGTAGAGGCGCTTGCCGAGGTGGGTGACCTCGACTCCCTCGGGCTCGCCGGTCGGCACGTTGACGTTGATCAGCGTTCCGGCGGGAAGGTCATCGTTCATCAGCAGCCGCACGAGCTGGGCGCAGAAGCTGCCCGCGATCGAGAAGTCGAACTGGCGCCCGAGGCGAAAGTCCATCTCGCGCGTCGCCGACTGCTGCGAGATCGCGATCGCCGGCAGCCCGAGCACGATCCCCTCGAGCGCGGCGGCGACGGTGCCCGAGTAGGTGACGTCGTCACCGAGGTTGGCGCCGTGGTTGATCCCGGAGACGATCAGGTCGGGCCGCTCGCCCAGCAGGCCGAGCTCGCCGAAGCGGACGCAGTCGACGGGAGTGCCCTCGGTCGCGAAGCCGATGGTTCCGTCGTCGAACTCGACCTCGTCGACCCACAGCGGGGAGCGCGTCGTGATGCTGCGCGCGGTCGCGGAGCGGTTCGAGTCGGGCGCGATCACGTGCACCTCGAGGCCCTCGACCTCGCGCAGGGCGCGGCGCAGCGCCTGAATCCCCTCGGCGCCGATCCCATCGTCGTTGGTGAGCAGAACTCTCACGCCGTCCGATTCTAGGGACGGCTGCGTGACGCCTCCCTGTAGCTTTGCCGCGTGGCTGCGACGAAGCAGACGCCGCCCGAGATCTGGCGTGAGCCCTCGCGCGGCGGCTATCCCGACCCCGGGCTGCTCGGCCTGACCGGGCTCGAGCGACTGCGGAGCTGGGGGCGCGGGCTCGTGCCGCCGCCACCTTTGAGCCGGTTGACGGGGGCGATGTTCTCCGAGGTCGGCGCCGGGACGACGACCTCCGAGATGCCTGCGACCGGCTGGCTGCTCGGCTCGGCCGGCGTGATCACCGGCGGGACGCTGGCGATCGTCGCTGACATCTCGTTCGGATGCGCGATCCAGACCGAGCTGCCCCCCGCGACGCCGTACACCACCGCCGAGCTTTCGCTCACCTTTCTGCGCCCCGCGCGTCCCGGCGGCACGCTCGTCGCCGGCGGCCAGGCGCTCCACGTCGGCCGCACGGTCGCGCTCTCGGAGGTGTTCGTGATCGAGAAGGAGTCCGAGCAGATGCTCGCCCACGGGACCTCGCGCTGCGCGGTGCTGCCGCCGGTCGAGACGGGGCCGTCGGGGGAGATCGACATCGTCAAGCCGGTCACGGACGCCGACAGCGATCCCTTCAGGCGGCCGCCGCCGGACACCGTGCTCCCGCAGGAGGTCTGGGGAAGCCTCAGCGGCCGCGAGATCCTCGAGGGCCAGCTCTCGGGCGATCTCGCGCGCCCGCCGATCCATTGGCTGACCGGCGTCACGCTGCGCGAGATCGGCGACGGGACGGCGACGATGTCGATCCCGTGCACGCAATGGCTGACGAGCCCGGCGCGGACGGTCCAGGGCGGCGTCACCGCGATGCTCGCCGACCTCGCGATGCTGAACGCGGTCGAGACGAAGATCGACGCGGGGACCGCGATCGCAGGGCTCGACCTGAAGGTGAACTACCTGCGGCCGGTGATGCCCGACGGGCGGGAGCTGGTGGCTCGCGCGGAGATCGTCCACTCCGGGCGCACGATCGCGATCACGCGGGCGACGGTCGAGAACGCCGACGGCAAGCCGGTCGCGCTCGCCACCGGCTCGACGATGTACCTGCCCGGCCGGCCCGCGAGCCTCGGCGACGTCGAGCTCGGCACCGCCGAGGGCGAGTAGTCAGTAGCGGACGGAGGCGAGGTAGAGGCCGTGCGGCTGCCCGGTGTCGCCGGCCGCGTCGCGCGGCGCGCCCTCGAGCAGCCGCCCGAAGTCCTCCGGGGTGCGCCGCCCCCTCCCCACCTCCAACATGGTTCCCACGAGAACGCGGACCACGTGCCTCATGAACGTGTCCCCTTCCACCCAAAACTCCAGGAGAGGCTCATACCCGGCCGAACCGGACGCGTCAGCGGAGGATTCGGCCGGAATGATGTTGGGTTCGGCCGGGTTTCGGACAGCACGCCACTCAGCGTTGTAGATCTCGCGCTCGAAGCGAGTGTGGTGGGTCTCGGTCGGAGTGAACGCCGTGAAGTCATGGTTGCCGGCGAGCAGCGCCGCGCACGCGTCGAGCGCGTCGACGTCGAGCGGGTGCGGCCACCACAGCGCGCGGCCGTCCTCGAACGGGTTCGGTGCCGCCGACACGAGCACCCGGTAGCAGTAGGTCCGCGAGCGGGCGTCGCCGCGGGCATCGAAGCCGTCGGCGACAGCGTCGGCGCGCTTCACCGCGAGGTCCTCGGGCACGACCCCGTTCAGTCGCGCCGCCAGGCCCTCGGGAGGCGCGCCGTCGTGCTCGAAGCTTGCGACCTGGCCCCAGGCGTGGACGCCGGCGTCGGTCCGCCCGGCGACCGTCAGCCGCACCTCGGCGCCGAGAATCCTCCCCAGCGCCGTGCTCAGCTCGCCCTCGACCGTGCGGAGGCCCGGCTGCGCCGCCCACCCGGCAAAGCGGGTGCCGACGTAGGCGAGGTCGAGCCTTACCGCGGTCAGACGAGCTCGAGGAAGACCATCTCGGTCGCGTCCGAGCGGCGCGGTCCGAGCTTGACGATCCGCGTGTAGCCGCCGGGACGCTCCGAGTACCGCGGAGCGATCTCCTGGAACAGCTTGTGGACGAGGAACTTGTCCTGGCCCAGGTCCGAGAGCGCCTGGCGACGTGCGTGGAGATCACCGCGCTTCGCGAGCGTGATCAGCTTCTCGACCTCGGGCTTGACGGCCTTCGCCTTCGCCTGGCTGGTCTTGATCCGCTCGTGCTCGACGAGGTCGCGGCTGAGGTTGCGGAGCAACAGCCGCCGGTGCGCGGCGTCGCGGCTCAGCTTGTGCCGGCTTCGTCCGTGGCGCATCGGCGCAGCCTAGTCGTCCCGCAGCCCGAGTCCGATTGAAATCAGCGACTCCTTGACCTCGTCGATCGAGCGATCGCCGAAGTTGGGAATCGCCTTGAGCTCGTTCTCCGACTTCTGGACGAGGTCGCCGATCGTCTGGATCCCGGCACGCTTGAGGCAGTTGTACGCCCGCACGCCGATGTCCAGCTCCTCGATCAGCCGGTCGTCGCCCTCGGCCGCCACCGCGGCCGGAGCGCCGGCCTCAGCCGCGCCCGCGCCGTCTCGGGCGGTCAGCTCCTCGACCCGGTCCGCGTCGGTGAAGATCGCGAGGCTCTTGATCAGGATCTCGGCCGCCTCCCGCAGCGCCGAGCCGGGCTCGATCGAGCCGTCGGTCTCGATGTCGAGCGTCAGCTTGTCGAAGTCGGTCCGCTGTCCGACGCGGGCCGAGTCGACCGCGTACGACGCGCGGCGGATCGGCGAGAAGATCGAGTCGATCGGGATCACGCCGATCGGCGCGTCCTCGACCTTGTTCTCGTCGGCGGGCGAGTATCCGCGGCCGCGGCCGATCGTCAGGTACATCTCCAGCTTCGTCCGCTTCTCGAGCGTCGCGATCGGGGCGTTCGGGTTCAGCACCTCGACGCCGGCCGGGAGGTCGATGTCCTTGGCGACGACCTTGCCGGGACCGGAGACTACGAGCGGCGCCTCGACCTCGTCGGCGTCGGTGTGCATCCGCACGACGAGGTCCTTGAGGTTGAGGACGAGGTCGGTGACGTCCTCCTTCACCCCCGGGATCGTCGAGAACTCGTGCGCGACGCCCTCGATCCGCACGCTCTTGATCGCGGCTCCGCCGAGCGAGGACAGCAGCACGCGCCGGAGGCTGTTCCCGAACGTGTAGCCGAAGCCCTTGTCGAGCGGCTCGATCGTGAACGCTCCGCTGGTGTCGTCCCCCTTGTCGCTGGAGATCTTGGGAATCTGGAATTCAGGCAGGGTGGTCATCGTCTTCCTTGGGTTGGGTACTTCGAGATTTCTGCGGCTCTACTTGGAGTAGAGCTCGACGATCAGCTGCTCCTGCACGGGAGCGGAGATCTCGCTCCGCTCGGGCAGGCGCAGGACCTTGGCAGTAAGTGAGTCGTGATCGGCCTGGAGCCAGGCCGGCACCGTCGCGGTGAGCTCGGTGGCGGCGCGGACGACGTCGCCGGCGTTGCTGTCGACCTTGATCGAGATCACGTCGTCGGGGCGCACCTGGTAGCTGGGGATGTCGACCCGTCGGCCGTTGACGAGCCAGTGCCCGTGGCGGACCATCTGGCGCGCCTGCCGGCGCGAGGCGGCGAAGCCGAGCCGCACGAGCACGTTGTCGAGGCGGCGCTCGAGCAGGCGGAGCAGGTTCTCACCGGTGACGCCCGGCTGGCGGCTGGCCTTGTCGTAGTAGCTGCGGAACTGCTTCTCGAGCAGCTGGTAGTAGCGCCGCGTCTTCTGCTTCTCGCGCAGCTGCTGGCGGTACTCGGACGCGCGAACGCGGCCGCGGCCGTGCTCGCCAGGGGGGTAGGAGCGCCGTTCGACGCCGCACTTGTCGGTCAGGCAGCGCTGCCCCTTCAGGAACAGCTTCTGGCCCTCGCGGCGGCACTGCTTGCACTGCGGTGAGCTGTCGCGGGCCATGGACTTAGACCCTCCGCCGCTTGCGCGGCCTGCAGCCGTTGTGCGCCTGCGGGGTGACGTCCTTGACCGTGGTCACCTGGAGTCCGGCGGCCTGGAGCGCGCGAATCGCGGTCTCGCGGCCCGAGCCGGCGCCCTTGGCGAGCACCTCGACGCGCTCGAGCCCGTGTTCCATGCCCTTGCGGGCGGCGTTGTCCGCCGTCACCTGGGCCGCGAACGGGGTGCTCTTGCGCGAGCCTTTGAATCCGGCGCTTCCGGCCGACTCCCACGCGAGCACGTTGCCGTCGGTGTCGGTGAGCGTCACGATCGTGTTGTTGAACGAAGTCTTGATGTGCGCCTGCCCGTAGGAGATGTTCTTCTTCACCCGTCGCCGGGATCGCGTCTTCGCCGGTTTGCGCTGCGCCATCGCCTGTCCCTAGCCCGGAGTCGGCGCCTTGCGCCTGCCCGCGACGCTCATCTTCTTCGGACCCTTGCGGGCGCGGGCGTTGGTCTTGGTGCGCTGGCCGCGCACGGGGAGGCCCCGGCGGTGGCGGACGCCGCGATAGGCGCCGATCTCCGAGAGCCGCTTCACGTTCTGCGAGCGCTCCCGCCGCAGCTCGCCCTCGACGGTTCTCGACTCGACGGCCTGGCGGAGCTTCACGACCTCATCGTCGGTCAGGTCCTTGACGTAGGTGTCGGGGCTGACACCGGTCTCGGCGAGGATCTTGCGCGAGGTCGAGGGGCCGATCCCGTACACGTATGTGAGCCCGACCTCGGTCCGCTTGTTGAGCGGGACGTTGACGCCCGCGATGCGAGCCATCAGCCCTGCCTCTGCTTGTGGCGGGGGTTCGAGCAGATCACGAGCACGACGCCGCGGCGCCGGACAACCCGGCACCTCTCACACATCGGCTTTACGGACGCTCGAACTTTCATCGCCTCATTCTCAGCGCTTGGTCGTATCGGACTTGAGGAGGCCCTCCGGCCCCAGGAGTCGGGCCAAGGGCACTACGGCATGGCCTTTCGGCCGACGGGAAATGGTAGCAGGGGGAGGGTCGCAGCCGTGCGTGAGCCGTGCCTGGCCTAGGCCTGGCCGACGAACACGCCGACGAGCGCCACGAGGACGCCCGCGAGCGTGACCTGTGTGAGCGAGCGGCTGAGCGAGACGTGCAGGAATCGGCGGCGGATGAGGGCGATCGCGACGAGCTCGAACGCTACGACCGTGTAGGCGACGGGGAGAGCCGTGTTGATGTCCTGGATCAGGAACGGGAGCGCGTGCGCCGTCCCGCCGACGAACGTCGCGCCGCCGGTGATCAGCCCGCGCCTGGCGGCGTCGCCGCGCCCGGTCAGGCGCCCGTCGTCCGAGAGCGCCTCCGAGAGTCCCATGCTGATCGCGGCCCCGAGCCCGGCGGCGACGCCGACGAGCAGCGCGGCGTGCGAGCCGGCGAGGTAGGCGGCGGCGAAGATCGGCGCCAGCGTCGAGACCGTGCCGTCGATCAGCCCGATCAGCGCCGGCTGCACGAACTGCAGCAGACGGACGCGATCGCTCGCGCCCCTCCATCCGGCCAGTGGTGAGCTCATCTCCATATGCCCCCATTATGACAAATGAGTTAAAGTTAGGAACGCCTAAGATGTAGTTAGGAGACCGAATGGCGACCACCGAGAAAGCCCAGGCCGAGCGCACGGCGACCGCGCTGCGCGCGCACGGCTACCGGGTCACCCCGCAGCGCCTCGCCGTGCAGGAGGTCGTCGAGTCGCTGGGCCACCACGCGAGCGCCGACGAGATCGCGGGCGAGGCGGCCGAGCGCCTGCCCGGCGTCTCGCTGCCGACGATCTATGCCGCGCTCGACGCGCTCGAGGACGCGGGGCTCGTCCGTCGGATCGCCGCCGGCCGCGGCCCGGCCCTGTACGACGCCGGGCCCGAGCACCACCACCTCGTCTGCCGCCGCTGCGGGCGCGTCGAGGACCTCGAGGCCGACGTCGCTATGACGCCGGCGCTGAAGCTCGCCAGGCGGCACGGCTTCGAGCCCGAGGGCGCCGAGCTCGTCGTCCGCGGCCTGTGCTCGCGGTGCCGCGCGGCAAACACCTGACGAGCACGGTCGCCGCGGCGCTCCCGCCGCTCGCCCTCACCCTGTTGCCCATGCCGACACCCCGAGCTAGTCCTCGTGCCAGGGGGTGAGGATGCGGGGGCCGTCCTCGGTCACGGCGACCGTGAACTCGTAGTGGGCGGCGAGCGAGTCGTCCTCGGAGTAGACGGCCCAGCCGTCGTTGCCCATCCGCACGCCCGGGCCGCCGGCGTTGACCATCGGCTCGATCGCGAGAACCATCCCCGGGTGCAGCTCGGGGCCGCGGCCGGGCTCGCCGTAGTTCGGGATCTGCGGATCCTCGTGCATGTCGCGGCCGATCCCGTGGCCGACGAGGGTGCGGATGATCGAGAGGCCGTCATGCTCGACGCGCGCCTGGACGGCGGCCGAGACGTCGCCGAGGTGGTTGCCGGGCCGGGCCGCCTCGGCGCCGGCGAACAGCGCCTCGCGCGTAGTGTCGAGCAGGACCTCCACGTCGTCGGCGATCGGGCCGATCGGGATCGTCATCGCCGCGTCGGCGACCCATCCCCGATAGACGACGCCGACGTCGAGCGAGATGATGTCGCCGCGCCCGAGCTTGTACGCGCCGGGGATCCCGTGCACGACCATCGAGTTCGGGGAGGTGCAGATCGAGCCGGGGAAGCCGCGGTAGCCCTTGAACGCCGCCTCGGCGTCCTGGGAGGCGATGAACTTCGCCGCGACCTCGTCGAGCTCGGCCGTCGTCCTTCCCTCGCGAGCGACCTCGGCGAGCAGCTTCAGGCACCGCGCCTGGATCGCGCCGGCGGCAGCCATCTCGTCGACCTGGTCCGGCGTCTTCGTCAGGATCACTGCTCGCCCGCCTTCCGGATCGTGGCGATCAGGCCCTTGATCTCAGCCTCGACCTGGTCGGGCTCCAGTGTCCCGTCGACGCGCCGCAGGATCCCCTGGCGGTCGTAGTAGTCGATCAGGGGCTCGGTCTTCTCATGGTAGGTCGCGAGCCTGTTGCGGATCACCTCCGGCTTGTCGTCGTCGCGGACGATCAGCCTGCCGCCGCAGACGTCACAGACGCCCTCCTGCTTCGGGGGGTCGAACTCGACGTGGAAGATGTGGCTGCCGTCGTTTGAGCACGTGCGGCGGCCGCCGAGGCGGCGCACGACCTCGTCGTCGGAGACTTCGATGGCGAGCGCGACGGTGAGCCGCTTGTCGAGCCCATCGAGCTCGGAGTCGAGCGCCTCGGCCTGCGGCGTCGTGCGCGGGAAGCCGTCGAGCAGGAAGCCGTCGGCGGCCTCCGAGCTCTGGATCCGCTCGACGATCACGCCGATGATCACCTCGTCGGGAACGAGGTCCCCGCGGTCCATGAACTCCTTCGCCTTGCGGCCAAGCTCGGTGCCGTCGCGGACGGCGGCGCGGAGGATGTCGCCGGTCGCGTAGTAGGGCAGCCGGAAGTCCTCCTTCAGGCGCTCCGCCTGGGTGCCCTTTCCGGACCCGGGCGGGCCAAGCAAGACGAGGTTCAGCTCAGACATCTACGACCCGCGAACGGCCGCGGTGGCGCCCGCTACTTCAAGAACCCTTCGTAGTTCCTCATCATCAGCTGCGCCTCCAACTGCTTCACCGTGTCGAGCGCGACCCCGACGACGATCAGGATCGACGTCCCGCCGAAGAAGAAGTTCGCCGAGGTCTGGCTGATCAGGATCGTCGGCAGCGCGGCGATCGCCCCGAGGTAGAGGGCGCCCGGGAAGGTCAACCGCGAGAGGATGCGGTCCAGATATTCGGCGGTAGGTCGCCCGGGTCTGACCCCGGGGATGAAACCGCCGTACTTCTTCAGGTTGTCCGCCTGGTCGACCGGGTTGAAGGTCACCGCGGTGTAGAAGTAGGTGAAGATGATGATGAAGAACACCTCGCCCACCACGTAGGCCCAGCGGTTGGGGCTGAAGAACGCGGCGAAGTCGAGCGCGGCGGGCGTGTTCAGGAGCTGGCCGATCGTCGGCGGGAACGCCATGATCGATGCGGCGAAGATCACCGGGATGACGCCGGCCATGTTGACCCGCAGCGGCAGATAGGTCGAGCCGCCGGTCGTCATCCGGCGCCCGACGACGCGCTTCGCGTACTGCACCGGGATCCGGCGCTGGCCCTCCTGGACGAACACGATCCCGACGATCACGGCGAGCGCGATGAACGGCATCATCACGACGAAGACCTGGTCGGGGTTCGTCCACCACGCCTGGATCCCGCTCGGGATCCGCGACGCGATCGAGGCGAAGATCATCAGCGAGATCCCGTTGCCGATCCCGCGCTGGGTGATCAGCTCGCCGAGCCACATCAGCAGCGTCGTGCCCGCGGTGAGGCAGATCACGATCAGGAACACCTTTGAGAACGTCAGCGTCCCGACGACGCTCGTGCCGGCCTGGTTCTGGAACGAGCGGAAGAGGAACACGTAGCCAAGCGACTGCAGGAACGCGAGCGCGACGGTGAGGTAGCGCGTGTACTGCGTGATCTTCTGCTGGCCGACCTCACCCTCCTTCTGGAGCCGCTCCAGCGACGGGACGACCACCGTCAGCAGCTGGAGGATGATCGAGGCAGTGATGTAGGGCATGATCCCGAGCGCGAACAGCGACAGCCGCGACAGGCTGCCGCCCGAGAACAGGTTCAGGAACCCGAGGATGTTGTTGCCCTGGAAGCTCGACTCGATGTCCTTGACCGCGCTGACGTCGATCCCCGGGGAGGGGATGTAGGCGCCGAGCCGGTACAGGGCCAGCATCGCGGCCGTGAACAGGAGCTTCTTGCGGATCTCCGGGACGGAGAACGAATTGAGGATCGTCTGAAGCATCAGTCCTCGAGCACCTCGCAGGTGCCGCCCGCGGCCTCGATCTTCTCGCGCGCCGTGGCGCTGAAGGCGTGTGCCTTCACGGTCAGCTTCTTCTTCAGCTCGCCGCTGCCGAGCACCTTGACCGGGACCCGGCGCTTCGCGAGGCCCGCCTCGCGAAGCGACTCCGGCGTCACCTCGGCCCCGGCCTTGAAGCGCTCCTCGAGCGTCGCGACGTTGACGGGCTGGGTCTGGGTGCGGAACTGCTCGAACGGCATCGACATCTTGCTATTCGGCCCCCGCAGCTTGCGCATCCGCATGTGGATCGGGTTCTGGCCGCCCTCGTAGCCGGGCTTGCGCTTCGCGCCCGAGCGGGCGCCGGCGCCCTTGTGGCCGCGGCCCGAGGTCTTGCCCCAACCCGTGCCCTTGCCGCGGCCGAGGCGCTTGCGCGGCCGCCGCGAGCCCGGCTTCGGCCTCACCGTGTGCAGCCCGACCTCGTCCGGAGTCAACCTAGACATCGTTCGACACCTCCACTAGGTGCTCGACGCGCCGCAGCATCCCCTGCAGCGCCGGGCCGTCGGGCTTCGTCACCGTGCGCCCGATACGGCCGAGGCGCAGCGAACGCAGCGTCTCGCGCTGGCGCGGAGTGGCGCCGTTCGCGGAGCGCACCTGCTTGATCGTGAGATCAGTCATAGGTCTCGGAGTCCTCGTCCGTGGCCTGCTCGGCGGCCGTCTCGGGTGCCGGAGCGGCCTCGGCAACCGGCGGCTCGTCCGCCTTCTCGGCGTCGCCGTTCGCGCCCTTCGCGGCGCCGTTCGTCAGATCGTTGAGGCCGAGGACCTCCTTGACCGAGAGGCCGCGAAGCTCGGCGACCTGCTCGGGCCGGCGCAGGCCCTCGAGGCCCTCCATCGTCGCCTTGACGAGGTTGATCGGGTTCTGCGTGCCGATGCTCTTCGAGAGCACGTCGCGGATCCCCGCGAGCTCGAGCACGGCGCGGACGCCGCCGCCCGCGATCACCCCGGTACCGGGACTCGCCGGGCGCAGCACGACGTGTCCGGCGCCGAATCGGCCGATGATCCGGTGCGGGATCGTCTGGCCGAACTTCGGCACCCTGATCAGGCTCTTGCGGGCGTTCTCGACGCCCTTCTGGATCGCCAGCGGGACCTCGCGGGCCTTGCCGTAGCCGACCCCGACCACGGACTCCTCGTCGCCGACCGCAACCAGCGCCGTGAACGAGAACCGCCGGCCGCCCTTGACCACCTTGGCGACGCGGTTGATCTCGATCACCCGCTCCTGCAGGTCGAGTCCCTGGGGGCTGACGCTCTCAGCCGGTGCGTTGCTGACCCTAGGCATTGCGCTCTCCAAGGTAGTGGATCAAAACCTCAGACCCCGCTCGCGGGCGCCCTCGGCGAGCGCCTGGACGCGGCCGTGGTAGCGGTAGCCGCCGCGGTCGAACACGCACGTCTCGACTCCGGCCTGCTTCGCGCGTTCGGCGATCAGCTCGCCGGCCCGCTTCGCCTGGTCCATCGAGCCGAGCTTTCGCAGCTCGCCCTCGGTCCAGCTCACCTGGGCGACGGTGCGGCCGGCCGTGTCATCGATCAGCTGCGCGAACACGCCGCGGTTCGAGCGGTAGACGGATAGGCGCGGGCGCTCGGCGCTGCCGCGCACCTTGGCGCGGACGCGGCGCCGCCGCCGCAGCCTGCGGTTCTGCTTCGTGAGCACCGTCATGCGCGCTTGCCGACCTTGCGGCGGACATGCTCGCCCTGGTAGCGGATGCCCTTGCCCTTGTAGGGCTCGGGCGGGCGCTGCTTGCGGATTCGGGCCGCGACCTCGCCGACGAGCTGCTTGTCGATCCCGCGCACGATTACCTCCGTCGGCTGCGGGACCTCGAACTCGATCCCGTCGGGCGGCGGCATCGAAACCGGATGCGAGTAGCCGACCGAGAGCTCCAGCGCCTTGCCCTGGAGCCGCGCGCGATAGCCGACGCCCTGAATCTCGAGCCGCTTCTCGAACCCGTTCGTGACCCCGTCGACCATGTTCGCGATCAGCGTCCGCGTCAGCCCGTGGGCCGCGCGGTGCTCGCCGCGGTCGGTTGGGCGCTCGACGGTCACGGTGCCGTCGTCCTGCTTCACGGCCATCGCCTCGCTCACCGACTGGCTGAGCTCGCCCTTCGGGCCCTTGACGCTGACCACTCCGGGCTTGATGTCGACGCTGACCCCGTCAGGCACGTCGATCGGCTTTCTTCCTATCCGGCTCATCTCGATCTCAAGTCAGGTTAGGGGGCGCTCGCCGCTCACCAGACGTAGGCGACGACCTCGCCGCCGACGCCGCGCTGCTTCGCCTCGTGGCCGGTCATCACGCCGCTCGAGGTGGAGACGATCGCCGTCCCCATCCCGCCCTGGACGCGCGGGACCTTGTCGCTCGCCACGTAGCGCCGGCGCCCCGGGCGCGACACGCGCTCGAGCCCGCTGATCACCGGCAGCCGGTCGCGCGTGTACTTGAGCTCGACTCGGATCACGTCGCCGACCGCGGTCGGCTCGACCGCGAAGTCGTTGATGTAGCCCTGCTCCTTGAGGATCCGGCTCATCTCGCGCTTCAGCCGCGACGCGGGGATCTCAACCCCCTCGCGCTGCGAGTGGAGGCCGTTGCGGATCCGGGTCAGGTAGTCGGATACGGGGTCAGACAGCATCGGTCAATCCACCCGTCACCAGCTCGACTTCGTCATTCCAGGGATGTAACCCTGGTGCGCCGCATCGCGCAGGCACAGCCTGCAGAGCCCGAACTTGCGGTAGTAGGCGCGCGGACGGCCGCAACGCGCGCAGCGGTTGTGCTTGCGCGTCTTGTACTTCGGCTCGCGGCCCTGCCTGACGATCTTTGATGTCTTCGCCATCGTCCCTCTCTATTCGCTTTCCTGCGAGTCGCCCTCGCCGCCCTCTGGCTTCGGCTTCGCCTCGCCCTCCGGTGCGCCCTCGGCGCCGTCGGCGCCCTCCTCGGGCTCGTCGGTGCGCTGCGGGCGCTCGTAGGCCTCGGGGTTCTCCTCCTTGAGCTGCTCGAGCGCGGCCGCCTCGGCCTCGGCGCGCTGGCGCGCCTCCTCCTTGCGCCGCTCCTCCTCGGCCGCCGCCTCAACGTCCTCCTGCCCCGGGCGGCCCTCGGCCGCGAACGGGAACCCGAGCGCGAGCAGCAGCTCGAAGGCCTCCTCATCGGTGTTGGCGCTGGTCGTGAAGGTGATGTCGAGGCCGCGCACCTCGTCGATCGAGTCGTAGTCGATCTCGGGGAAGATCAGCTGCTCGCGGATCCCGAGCGAGTAGTTGCCGCGGCCGTCGAACGAGCGCGGGTTGAGCCCGCGGAAGTCACGGATCCGCGGGATCGCGATCGTGATCAGGCGGTCGGTGAACTCCCACATCCGCGCGCGGCGGAGCGTCACCGCGACGCCGACGGGCATCCCCTCGCGGATCTTGAACGAGGCGATCGACTTCCGCGCCCGGCGCACGCTCGGGCGCTGGCCGGTGATCGTCCCGAGCTGCTCGGAGGCGGCCTCGAGCGAGGCGTCGGTGCGCGAGCCCTCGCCGATCCCCATGTTCAGTGTCACCTTCTCCAGACGCGGGGCCTCCATCACGGTCCCGTAGCGGAACCGCTCCATCAGCTGCGGCACGATCTCGTCGCGGTAGTGGTCGCGGAGCCGCGGCGGCGGCGATGCCTGCGCCTGGGATGTCTCTGTGGCTGCTTCCATCACTGAATCAGTCGATCGCGGTTCCGGTTCGCTTTGCGACGCGCTCGCGGATGCCGTTCTGTCGCTTCGAGCCTACGCGGGTCGGCTTGTTGTCCTTGGGGTCGAGCAGCATCACGTTGGAGACGTGGATCGGCCCCTCCTTCTCGATGATCCCGCCGGCCTCCGCGCCCTTCTGGGTGTCCTTGACCGAGGTCGGGCGCTGGTGGCGCTTGACCATGTTCAGGCCCTCGACGTAGACGCGGCGCCGCTTCGGCTCGGTGCGCAGCACGCGCCCGGTCTTGCCCCTGTCCTTGCCGGACTGGACCACGACCGTGTCGTCCTTTCGGATCCGCATCCTTTGTCAGAACACCCCCTCTGGTCGTCTGCTCTCGCCTTGCCATCACAAGACCTCCGGAGCGAGCGAGACGATGCGCATGAAGTTGCGGTCGCGAAGCTCGCGCGCGACGGGCCCGAAGATGCGCGTGCCCCGCGGGCTGCCCTGGGGGTCGATCAGCACCGCGGCGTTCTCGTCGAACGCGATGTAGGTGCCGTCGGGGCGCCCGAGCTGCTTGCGCGTGCGGACGACCACGGCTTGGACGACCTCACCCTTGCGAACGGCGCTGTGCGGCGTCGCCTGCTTGACGGTCGCCGTGATGATGTCGCCCACGCCCGCGTAACGGCGGTGCGAGCCGCCCTTGACGCGGATGCAGAGGATCTCGCGCGCGCCCGAGTTGTCGGCGACGCGGAGCTTTGTCTCCTGCTGGATCACTCGCTCACCGGGCCCTCTCGAGGACGTCGAGCAGGCGCCAGCGCTTCGTCCGCGACAGCGGACGCGACTCGACGACGCGGACGACGTCGCCCTCATTAGCCTCGCCGGCCTCGTCGTGGGCGCGCAGCGTGCTCGAGCGGCGGACGACCTTCTCGTAAGTCGGGTGGCGGCGCTTGATCTCGACCCGGACCGTGATCGTCTTCGGGGAGCGCGTCGAGACCACGGTGCCCTGGCGGATCTTGCGCGGGCCGGGCGCGCGCTCGGCGGCCGGTGTGCCGGTGCCCCGAGGGGAGCCCCCCGTGCCGCGCTTCTCGCGCCGGCGGCGGCGGTGCCGGCTACGCTGCTCGGCCGCGTGGCTGCGGCGCTCGGCTCGCTGCTCGGCGCGCTGCTCGTGTGAGAGCTGCTGGCCGGGCGGGCCCGAGGCGCGCGAGCGCTCAAGCTTGCGCTTCTGCTTCGGCGAAAGCTCCTCCTCCTCCGGAGTCTCGCCATCAGTGGTTGAGGCCTCCGCAGCGGCAGGGACATCCGCGGCCGGCTCCTCGGCAGGCGCATCCGCGGCCTCCTCGTCGGAGCCCCGGTCCTCAGCCTGCTCCTCGGCCGCCGGCTGTTCGTCGGCGGCCTCGGTGGCCTCGTCCTTCGCCTCTTCGTCCTGGCTCTTCTCGTTGTCCTCGGCCATCACTGGCCCAGCTCCTTGTTGAGATCGATTCCGCGCTCACGCGCCACCGTGATCAGCCGCGCGACGTCGCGCCGCGAGCCCGGCAGGTTCGCCGTGTTCTCGAGCTCGCCGGTTGCGTGGCGGAAGCGCAGGTTGAACGACTCCTCGCGCGCCTGCTTGATCCGCTCCACGAGCTCGTCGTCCTTGAGCGCGTGCACCTCTGAGGCCTTCATTCGCCTCCGCCTTCCCGCCGCACGAACTTCGTCTTCAGCGGAAGCTTGTGCCCGGCAAGCCGCATCGCGTCGCGCGCGAGCTCCTCGTCGACGCCGGCGAGCTCGAACATCACCCGGCCGGGCTTGACGACGGCGACCCAGCCCTCGGGGTTGCCCTTCCCGGACCCCATCCGCGTCTCGGCCGGCTTCTTCGTGTACGGCTTGTCGGGGAAGATGTTGATCCAGACCTTGCCGCCGCGCTTGATCTTTCGGGTCATCGCTACGCGCGCCGCCTCGATCTGGCGGTTCGTGATCCAGCCGCGCTCGAGCGACTTCAGGCCGTACTCGCCGAACGCGACCGAGGTCCCGCCCTTCGTGTTGCCCTTCATGCGGCCGCGCTGCTGCTTGCGGTACTTGACCCGCTTCGGCATCAGCATCAGCGGCGGCCTCCTCTACCCCGTGGGGGCGCGGAGCGGCCCTGGGGAGTGTCGTTCTCGCCGTCCCGGTCGGACCCGAAGCCCTCGGGCATCACCTCTCCCTTGTTGATCCAGCACTTGACGCCGATCCGCCCGGTCGTCGTCTTCGCCTCGGTGAAGCCGTAGTCGATGTCGGCGCGCAGCGTGTGCAGCGGCACGCGGCCGTCGGAGTAGCCCTCGGTCCGCGCCATCTCGGCTCCGCCGAGGCGGCCCGACACCTGCACCTTGACGCCCTTCGCGCCGGAGCGCATCGCCGAGGTCAGAGCGCGCTTCATCGCGCGGCGGAACGCGACCCGGTTCTGCAGCTGCTCGGCGATCGACTGCGCGACGAGCTTCGCGTCGAGCTCGGGGCGCTTGATCTCGCGGATGTTGACCTTGACGGGCTTGCCGGTCAGCCGGTGGAGGTCGCGGCGCAGCGCGTCCACCTCGGCGCCGGACTTGCCGATCACGATCCCCGGCCGTGCGGTGTGGATGTCGACCGTGACCTCGCCGCGCTGCTTGCGGATCTCGATGTCGGACAGCCCCGCGTGCGAGAGCCGGTTGTCGATGTGCTCGCGGATCGTCAGGTCCTCGAGCAGGTACTCGGAGAACTCGCGCTCGTTGAACCAGTTCGACTTCCAGTCGTGGATGTAGCCGACACGGAAGCCCTCGGGATGAATCTTCTGGCCCATTGCTACATCACCCACCTGTCTGTCGCGTCGCCAATATGGCCAGTCAATGGTCGGGTCCTATCGCTGATGATTCTGGCCCCGCGCAACATCACTCGTCCTCGGTTGGAGTCAGCGCCACGGTCAGGTGGCTGGTTCGCTTCATCACCGGCGTCGCGCGTCCGCGCGCCCGCGCGCGCCAGCGGCGCAGCGTCGGGCCGGCGTCGACGCGGATCTCGGCGATGCGGAGATCGTCCGCGATCAAGTCGTGGTTGTTCTCGGCGTTCGCCGCCGCCGAGTCGAGCAGCTTCGCGACATCCCGCGCGCCGGCGTGGGTCGAGAACCGTAGCTGCGAGCGCGCGTTGTCGACGTCGAGACCGCGGACCTGGTTCGCGACCTGGCGGACCTTGCGCGGCGAGACGCGCACGAAGCGGGCGCTGGCGCGCACCATCGGCTTGGTGTCCTGATCGTTCGCGCTCACATCAATTCCTTCTTCGCGCTCGGCCCAATATCAGGGTGCCCCGCCGCACCCCACCCCTTGTAGAGCCTCGCGCTCACTTGCGCTCCTCCGCGCGGCTGCCGGCGCCCGAATGGGCGCGGAACGTCCTCGTCGGGGCGAACTCGCCGAGCTTGTGGCCGACCATCGACTCGGAGACGAACACGGGCACGTGCTTGCGGCCGTCGTGGACCGCGATCGTGTGCCCAACCATCTCCGGGAACACGGTCGACATCCGCGACCACGTCTTCACCATCTGCTTCTGGCCGCCCTCATTCATCGCCTGGATGCGCTTCAACAGGCGCTCCTCGACGAACGGGCCCTTCTTGGTCGACCTACCCATTGCTTCTCACCGCTCTCTACCTCTTCTTCTTCCCGCGCCGGCGCCCGCGCACGATCAGCGCGTTTGACTGCTTGCCCTTCTTGCGTGTGCGGTAGCCGAGCGTCGGCTTGCCCCAAGGCGTCACCGGGTGGCCTCCGGGCGTGTGGTGGGCCTCGCCGCCGCCGTGCGGATGGTCGACGGGGTTCATCGCCACGCCGCGCGTCTGCGGCCGGCGGCCCTTGTGGCGGTTGCGGCCCGCCTTGCCGAGCTTCACGTTCTGGTGCTCCGTGTTCGACAGCGCGCCAACCGTCGCGCGACATTCGGCGCGCACCATCCGCACCTCCGAGGAGGGCAGCCGGAGGCTGACCATCGGGCCCTCCTTGGCGACGACCTGGATCGCGCCGCCGGCGGCGCGGCCGAGGCGGCCGCCCTGGCCGGGGATCAGCTCGACGTTGTGGACCACGGTCCCGGTCGGGATCCCGGACAGCGCGAGCGCGTTGCCCGGCCGGATGTCGGCGCCCTCGCCCGACTGGACCGTCGCCCCGGGGACGAGGCCCTGCGGCGCGAGGATGTACCGTTTCTCGCCGTCGGCGTAGTTGAGCAGCGCGATGTAGCAGGTCCGGTTCGGGTCGTACTCGATCGTCGCCACCTTCGCGGGCACTCCGTCCTTGCTGCGCTTGAAGTCGATCTCGCGGTAGCGGCGCTTCGCCCCGCCTCCGCGGTGGCGGCTCGTGATCCGGCCCTTGGAGTTGCGCCCGCCGCTCTGGGCCTTTCCGCTGGCGAGCGGCTTGTGGGGACGATCCGAGGTCACCTCATCGCGGATCTGGTAGGTCGCGAAGCGGCGCCCGGGGCTCGTCGGCTTTGTCTTCCGGTTAGGCATCTCTCGTCACCTCAGCCCTAGCCCTCGACCGCCGCGCCCTCGAACAGCTCGATGCGATCGCCGGGCCGAGCTCGACGATCGCTTTCTTCCACGACCGCGTCGCGCCGCTGTGGAGGCCGCGGCGCTTCGGCTTCGCGTGCACCTTCGAGGTCCGCACGCCGACGACGGTGACGCCGAAGATCTCCTCGACGGCGCGCGCAATCTGGGTCTTGTGCGCGCGCTCGTGGACGCGGAACGTGTACTTGCCGTCCGACATCAGCGCGTAGCTCTTCTCAGACACGACCGGCTCGATGATCACGTTGCGGGGGTCCATCAGCTCTTCCCCTTGACACCGAGCCGCGTCGAGATCGCGTCGAGCGCCGGCTCCGAAACGACGATCGAGCCGGCGCCGATCACGTCGGCGACCCCAACCTCGTGCTCGGGCAGCACGAGGACGTCGGCGATGTTGCGGAAGCTCTTCAGGGCTGCGATCTCGTCCTCGCCGAGCACGACCAGCGTCGGCCGGCGCGCGTCCCACTTGTCGAGGCCGTCAGCCGCATCCGCGGTAGAAGGCTCGTCGAAGCCGGAGGCATCGAGGACGGCGATCGTGCCGCGCTCGGCGTGGACCGAGAGCGCGGCCCGCAGCGCGCGGCGCCGCGCCTTGCGGTTGACCTTGACCGTGTAGTGGCGGGGCTTCGGCCCGAACGCCGCACCGCCGCCGCGCCGGGTCGGAGAGCTGAGCGCGCCGACGCGGGCGCGGCCGAGTCCCTTCTGGCGCCAGGCCTTTGCGGTCGTCATCGAGACCTCGCCGCGGGTCTGCGCCGACGCCGTCCCGCGGCGGCGCGACGCGAGGTCGGCGCGGGCGGCCTCGTGCACGAGCGACTCATGGAACGGCTCCGAGAACACGGCGTCGGGGAGGTCGGCCTTCGTCTGCTTGCCGAGCACGGCGGCCTTAGGCATCGGTCCTCACCTCGACGGTTGCCTTGCGCGCGCCCGGGACGGCACCCTTGACGAGCAGCAGGTTGCGCTCGGGGTCGACCTCGACGATCTCGAGCCGGCGCTGGGTGACCCGGCGGGCGCCCATCTGCCCGGGCATCCGCGTTCCGGGGAAGACGCGCGCGGGATCGGCGCTCGCACCGACCGAGCCCGGCGGGCGGACGTTGTGCGAGCCGTGGCTCACGGGGCCGCGGCTGAAGCGGTGGCGCCGGATCGTGCCCTGGAAGCCCTTCCCGATCGAGGTCGCCGAGACCTTGACCCTCTGGCCGGGCTCGAACTGCTCGACAGTGACGACGTCGCCGATGCTGTGCTCACCGTCGTCGTCGCGGAACTCGACCAGGGTCCGCAGGGGGCCCGCGTTGGCCTTCTTCAGGTGGCCGAGCTCGGCGCCGGTGAGGCGGTTCTCCTTCGTCTCGCCGAACGCGAGCTGGACGGCGCTGTAGCCGTCGCGCTCGGGATCGCGGACAGCGGTCACGGGACACGGCCCGGCCTCGATCACGGTCACGGGGACGAGGGTGCCGTCCTCCTTGAAGACCTGGGTCATCCCGAGCTTGGTGCCGATGATTGCCGCCATGCAGGGACCTCAGACCTCGGGCTTCAGACGTCGGATATCTGATGTCTTTTGTCTAGAGCTTGATCTCAACGTCAACTCCCGCCGGAATGGTGTCGATCCGCTGCAGCTCGTCGACCGTCTTCGGGGTCGGTTCGAGGATGTCGATCAGGCGCTTGTGGGTGCGGATCTCGAAGTGCTCGCGCGAGTCCTTGTCCTTGAACGGCGAGCGGATCACGCAGTAGACGTTCTTCTCGGTCGGCAGCGGGACCGGGCCCGACACGCTGGCACCGGTGCGCTGCGCGGTCTCGACGATCTCGCGCGCAGCCCGGTCTATGGCGTCGTGGTCGTACGCCTTGAGCCGGATTCTGATCTTTCCTGTCGCTATCGATGCCATTTCAGTGCGTGTCGCAAATGCGCCCTTTCGCGCACTTGGGGCGCCGCCCTTGGGGGGCGCCGCCCCGGTCGTATGTCTCAACTCGTCTCGTTGCGGCCGGTGACCCGCGGCCGCTGAAAGGACCGACGCTGGGGCCGGCCCTTCGCTTCACTCGTTACTCGATGATCTCGGTCACGACCCCCGAGCCAACGGTGCGGCCACCCTCTCGGATCGCGAACCGCAGGCCCTGGTCCATCGCGATCGGCTGAATCAGCTCGATCTCCATCTCGATGTTGTCGCCCGGCATCACCATCTCCGTGCCCTCCGGGAGTTGCGCGACCCCGGTCACGTCGGTGGTCCGGAAGTAGAACTGCGGGCGATAGCCAGAGAAGAACGGGGTGTGGCGGCCGCCCTCCTCCTTCTTGAGGCAATACACCTCGGACTTGAACTTCGTGTGCGGGGTGATCGAGCCCGGCTTGCAGAGAACCTGCCCGCGCTCGATGTCCTCGCGCTTCGTGCCTCGCAGCAGGCAGCCGACGTTGTCGCCAGCCTGACCCTGGTCGAGGATCTTGCGGAACATCTCGACGCCGGTGACGACGGTCGTCTCGGTGTCCTTGATGCCGACGATCTCAACCTCGTCGCTGGTGTTGACGATGCCCTGCTCGATCCGGCCGGTGGCGACGGTGCCGCGGCCGGTGATCGAGAAGATGTCCTCGACCGGCATCAGGAACGGCTTGTCGAGGTCGCGCTCCGGCTCCGGGATGTAGGTGTCCAGCGCCTCGGCGAGCTCGACGATCGACTGCTGAGCCTCCTCGTCGCCCTCCAGAGCCTTCAGCGCCGAGCCCTTGATCACGGGCGTGTCGTCACCCGGGAACTCGTACTCCTTGAGCAGGTCACGGACCTCCTCCTCGACGAGCTCGATCAGGTCGGCGTCGTCGACCATGTCGGTCTTGTTGAGGTAGACGACGACGTACGGCACGTTCACCTGGCGCGCCAGCAGCACGTGCTCGCGCGTCTGGGGCATCGGGCCGTCGGCGGCGGAGACGACGAGGATCGCCCCGTCCATCTGCGCCGCGCCGGTGATCATGTTCTTCACGTAGTCGTGGTGGCCGGGACAGTCGACGTGCGCGTAGTGGCGCTTGTCGGTCTCGTACTCGACGTGTGAAGTCGCGATCGTGATCCCGCGCTCCTTCTCCTCGGGAGCGTTGTCGATCTCCTCGAACGACTTCACCTCGGTCCCGCCCTTGTCGCCGAGCACCTTGGTGATCGCCGCCGTGAGCGTCGTCTTGCCGTGGTCGATATGACCGATGGTGCCGACGTTTACGTGCGGCTTATCTCGCTCGAACTTCTCCTTCGACATCTCGCTCCTTTGGTGTCTCGAATCGTTGCGTCTCTCGCCGTCTTACGGCGAACCGATGAAATATAGGAAATTAGGCACGATCAAAGTCACGATGCTGCGCCCACAGGCTCGCCGGCCTGGTGCTCCGTGATCTCCTCGGCGACCTTCGCGGGCACCTGGTCGTAGCGCTCGAACTGCATCGTGAAGGTCGCCCGCCCCTGGGTTGAGGATCGCAGGTCGGTGGCGTAGCCGAACATCTCGCCGAGCGGGACGAACGCCTGGACCGCGAGCGCGTTTCCGCGCGGCTCCTGGCCCTGGACCTCGCCGCGGCGCCTCGAGAGGTCGCCGATCACGTCGCCGAGGAACTCCTCGGGCGTGACGACCTCGACCGACATCACGGGCTCGAGCAGGACGGGCTTGGCGCGGCGCGCCCCCTCCTGGAGGGCCATCGAGCCGGCGATCTTGAACGCGCGCTCCGAGGAGTCGACGTCGTGGTAGGAGCCATCGATGAGCTCGACGCGGACGTCGACCATCGGGTAGCCGGCCTTCACGCCGCTCTGCAGCGCCTCCTCGACGCCCTCCTCGACCGCGGGAAGGAACTCGGTCGGGATCACGCCGCCCTTGATCTTGTTCACGAAGTCGAAGCCCTCGCCCGGCGCGGGCTCGAGGTTGATGACCACGTGGCCGTACTGGCCGCGGCCGCCGGACTGGCGCACGAACCGGCCCTCGACCTTGTTCGCGTCGTCGCGAATCGTCTCGCGATAGGCGACCTGGGGGCGGCCGACGTTGGCGTCGACGTTGAACTCGCGCAGCAGGCGGTCGACGATCACCTCGAGGTGGAGCTCCCCCATCCCGTGGATCAGGGTCTGGGCGGTCTCCTGGTCGGTCTCGACCTGGAACGTCGGATCCTCCTCGGCGAGCCTCGCGAGGCTCGTCGCGAGCTTCTCCTGGTCGGCCTTCGTCTTCGGCTCGATCGCGACCGCGATCACCGGCTCCGGGAACTCGATCGTCTCGAGCTCGATCGGCGCGTCGGGCGCCGCGAGCGTGTCGCCGGTAGCCGTGTGCTTGAGCCCGACGCCGGCGCAGATGTCGCCCGCGTAGCACTCCTCGATCTCCTCGCGGTGGTTCGCGTGCATCATCAGCAGCCGTCCGACGCGCTCGGTCTTGCCGGTGGAGACGTTGAGGACGCGGCTTCCGGCGGAGAGCTTGCCCGAGTAGACGCGGAAGTAGGTGAGCTTGCCGACGTAGGGGTCGGCCATGACCTTGAACGCCAGCGCGGCATATGGCGCGTCGTCCTTCGGCGGGCGCTCGGCCTCGTGGGGGCCGCCGTTCTCGCCCTTCTTGGGGGGCTCGATTCCCGTCACCGGCGGGACCTCGAGCGGCGACGGAAGCAGCTCGACAATCGCGTCCAGCAGCGGCTGCACGCCCTTGTTCTTGAAGCTTGAGCCGCACAGGACCGGCGTCACCTTGATGTCGAGAGTCGCCCGGTGGAGCGACTTCGCGATCCGCTCGTGCGGGATCTCCTCCTCGTTCAGGTACGCCTCCATGAGCTCGTCGTCGTAGTCCGCGCACGCCTCGATCAGGTGGGTGCGGTGCTCGTGGGCGGTGTCGGCGAGCTCGTCGGGGATCTCGCGGTACTCGAACTCGGTCCCGAGATCGTCGGTCCAGACGAGCGCCTTGTTCTCGATCAGGTCGATGATGCCCTCAAACTCGGCCTCAGCGCCGATCGGAAGCTGGATCGGGAGCGGGTGCGCGCCGAGGCGGTCCCTCATCGTCTCGACGGCGCCGAAGAAGTCGGCCCCGGTGCGGTCCATCTTGTTCACGTAGGCGATCCGGGGGACGCGGTACTTATCCGCCTGACGCCACACGGTCTCCGACTGCGGCTCGACTCCGGCGACCGAGTCGAAGATCGCGATCGCGCCGTCGAGGACGCGCAGCGAGCGCTCGACCTCGACCGTGAAGTCGACGTGGCCCGGCGTGTCGAGGATGTTGATCCGGTGGTCCTCCCACTCGCAGGCGGTGGCGGCCGAGGTGATCGTGATCCCCCGCTCCTGCTCCTGCTCCATCCAGTCCATGACGGCGGCGCCCTCGTGAACCTCACCCATCTTGTGGGTTCTGCCCGTGTAGTAGAGGATGCGCTCGGTAGTCGTCGTCTTACCGGCGTCGATGTGCGCCATGATCCCGATGTTTCGGGTCTTCTCGAGTGGGAAAGTCCGTGCCATGTCTATTGAGCTTTTCGAGCTTCCAGTCAGTCAGTCCGGTGGGTTTACGCCTGAGGCCTCCGCGGCCGAGGGGAGAGCGATCGCGTCACGAGCGAGGTCAGGGCATGAAAAAGGCCCTCACGGGCCTCTGTGCAACCGCTTGGTTGGGCCCGATTCTCCGCTTATGTCGTGCGGCTCTCCATCGAATGATTACTCGGCCCGGGACCATGCAGGCGCCAGGCACGAGCGACGCGAAATGATAGCAACGGCATGACGAGCGAACGACGGGGTAGGAGCGAGCGCATCCGCTCCGCCATCAGGCGCGGCCGCGAGCGCGCGGGCTCGGCGCTGAGGCGCGACCGCAAGAGCGCCGATCCGGCGGTCGAGCGCGAGCGCGAGGCGGAGCGGGCGCTCCAGCGCGAGCGCGAGGCGGAGCGGGCGCTCCAGCGCGAGCGCGAGGCGGAGCGCGAGCGGAAGCGCAGCAAGTCGAGCGCGTCGCTGGGGAGGTCGCGCAGGGAGCCGCTCGGCCCGCCGCGCAGCAAGCCGTCGCGGCGTCGCCCGCGCGGGGGCTTTCGATCGAACCGCATCTACGCCGCGATCCGACTCGCGGTCGAGACGGTCTGGGCCGGCCTGACGGAGATCGGGCGCTTCTGGCTGCGGATCGCCGAGCGGCTCGGAAACGCCGAGCTGTGGGTTCTGCGGAAGTTCCGCCGGCCGGCGCTCGCCGTGGCCGGCGCCGTCAAGCGCGCCTACGCCTGGGCGCGGGCCGAGATCACCCCCGAGCGGACGTTCGCGGCGGTGATCGTCGCCGCCGCGGTGCTGATCGCGGTCTCGCAGTTCGTCGACTACCGCGGCGTGCGCGTCGGCGCGCCCCAATACCAGGGCGTGCAGTCCGTCGCCCCCGCCCCCGAGGTCTCCCGCCGCGTGACCGGCAGCGCCCACGCCTACGTCCTCCTCCCGGCGGCGCTGGCGGCGATCGGCGCGGCGCTGTGGTGCCTGCGCGGCAGCGGCCGGAGCGGTTGGCGCCTCGGCCAGCTCGTCGCCGCGATCGGGCTGTTCGGGATCGGGGTCAGCTTCGTCGTCGACGCCCCCAAGGGCCTGCGTGAGGGATCCGCCGGGATCGCTTTTGAGGGCGCGCACGCGGTGCTGCTCGGCGGGTTCTGGGTCCAGCTGACGGCATCGGCGGTGCTCGTCGTCACCGGCCTGCTGCTCGCGCGCTCGGTCCGGGACCAGGCCGGCGCGGGCGCCCGGGGGCGTATCGGCTCGCGCCCCATGGCGGGGGCGCGGGCGTGAGGCGCGCGAAGCGGCTCAGGGTCGAGTACCTCGCCCCACTCGCCGTCGCGGCATCCGCGATCTGCGTCGGCGCCTCGGAGCTGATGCGGATGTTCGTGTTCAAGAACGGGGACCAGGTCCTGAAGGTGATCGACGCCTCGGACCGCCACCACTACGCGCTCCTCGTCCTCGCGGTGTGCGCGATCCTGCTGCTCGTCCTCGCGATGCTGACCGGCTCGCGGCCGGCGGCGACCGGCGTCGCGATCGCCGGCGGGATCGCGCTGCTGATCTTCCTCACCGTCGATCTCCCCGACGTCAACCAGCAGGGATCGCTCGAGGACCCGTCGTTCGAGTTCTTCGCCAGCAAGGCGGAGCCGGCGGCGGGGTTCTGGTTCGCGCTCGTCGGCACCGTCGGGCTCGCGCTGTCCGGCGGCGTGCTCGCGAGCCTGCGCTCGGAGCAGCTCCGGCGCCCGCTCGACGAGATTCGCGATCGCGGCGCCGGCGGCTCTCCCCGGCCGGCGGCGGCACCGAGCGAGAGCGTCCCCGGCGACGAGGTCATCGGCGAGGAGAAACCGCCGCCGGAGCGCGAGCGGGCGCCCTAAGTTAGAACCTACGTGAGCGAGACGGTCGGCCGAGGACGCGGGCGGGCGACGATTCGCAGCGCCGTGAGCCCGGCTTCACCAGCGGTAGTGGGCGAACGCCTTGTTGGCCTGCGCCATCCGGTAGATGTCGTCCTTGCGCTTCCAGGCGTTGCCCTGCTGGTTGGTCGCGTCGAGGATCTCGTTCGCGAGCCGGTCGGCCATCGACTTCTCGCGGCGCGCGCGGGCGAACTGGACCAGCCAGCGGACGGCGAGGGTCCGCGCCCGCCGGGGCGGGACCTCGACCGGGACCTGGTAGGTGGCGCCACCGACCCGGCGCGAGCGAACCTCGAGCACGGGGGTGAGCTCCTTGATCGCCGCGTCGAGCACCTCGACCGGCTGGCGGCCGGTGCGCTCGGCGATCAGCGCCAGCGAGTCGTAGACGATCTGCTCGGCCAGCGACTTCTTGCCGTCGGCCATGACCTTGTTCACGACCTGCTGCACGAGCCGGCTCCGGTACCTGGAGTCGGGCTCGATCGGGCGTAGCTGAGCGCGCGTTCGGCGGGGCACTATCGAGACTTGACGCCGTACTGGGAACGGGCCTGCTTGCGGTCGGAGACCCCGGCCGCGTCCAGCGTCCCGCGGATCACCTTGTAGCGCACGCCCGGCAGATCCTTGACGCGTCCGCCACGGACGAGCACGACCGAGTGCTCCTGGAGATTGTGGCCCTCGCCCGGGATGTAGCAGGTGACCTCCATCCCGTTCGTGAGCCGCACGCGGGCGACCTTGCGCAGCGCCGAGTTCGGCTTCTTCGGGGTCGCGGTGTAGACCCGCGTGCACACGCCGCGCCGCTGCGGTGCGGCGAGGCGGCGCTTGCGGCCCTGGCCCGACTTCAGACCGGGGGTCGCGACCTTCTTGCGGGGCCGCACGCGGCCCTTCCGTATCAGCTGGTTCGTACTCGGCACGGCGGCGAATAGTACAAGGCGGCTGCAAACCTTCCCGTGACTTCGTCCTCGGTCGGGCGCCTTGCTCACGCACGTTCTAGGTGCGCTCGCGTCGTCGCCCTCCCTGCGTCCTTGTCACACTCGTTTTCGCCGCCTTGGAACCCGTGATGCCCGAGCAAGCAATCCGCCCCATTCTCGCCGTCGACGTCGACGGGGTGATCAGCCTGTTCGGATTCGAGGAGTCGGTCGAGGATGCGCCGGGGAAGTTCCACCTCATCGAGGGCGTTGCCCACTGCATCTCGCTCGACTCCGGCGACCGCCTGCGCCGCCTGTGCAAGTACTACGACCTCGTCTGGGCCACCGGCTGGGAGGATCGCGCCAACGACCACCTGCCGCATATCCTCGGCCTCCCCGAGGAGCTCCCCTATCTGACCTTCGGCGGCGACGCGCGGTTCGGGACGGCGCACTGGAAGATCGACGCGATCGACGAGTACGCGGGCGATCGCCCGGTCGCCTGGATCGACGACTGCATCGACGACAGCTGCCGCTACTGGGCCCAGGCCCGCGAGGTGCCGACGCTGCTCGTCCCGGTCGAGTCCGACCGCGGGCTCGAGGAGGCCCAGGTCGACGCGCTGATCGACTGGGTGCGCTCGGGCTTCGAGCCCGGCTAGAGCCTGCCCCGAACGCTCGTTACACTGCGCACGGATGGAGGGATTCTGGCCGATCTTCTTCCTTGCGGTGATCCTGAAGATCCCCGTGGCCTTCCTGCTCTACCTCGTCTGGTTCGCGATTCGGGCCGAGCCCGAGGTCGAGGAGGCGCCCGGCGGCGAGGAGCACGGCTTCAGGCGCTGGCGCTGGGAGCCGCGCGAGCCGCGCGGACCCCGTCGTGGACCGCATCAGCCGGACGCGCAGCCTCTGCCCGACTGCCCGCCGGGCGGCCGCTTCCGCGTCGTCGCGCCGCCCGCCCCGGTTCGCGCCTCGCGGCGCGTCCCGGTCGGCGAGCCGGACTGAGCAGAACCGAGCTGGTCGCGCCCAGGGCCTAGTTGGGGCTAGTCGCTCTTTGCGGCGCCGCCGCCGCCAGAGCCGCTGCCGCTGCCGTCGCCCGTCTCGATCTCCTGGGCGAGCTCCTCGAGCTCCTCGGCGAACGAGGGGCCGAATCCTTCGAGCTCCGTGACCTCGCCCTCCTCGCCGAGCCCGAGCTCGGCGGCGAGCTCGTCCTCGTCGAGCAGCCCCTCCTCGGGCCGCTGGGCGGGCTCCACGGGCTCGATCTCGATCGTCCGGTAGCGCTTCAGCCCTGTCGCGGCCGGGATCAGCTTGCCGATGATCACGTTCTCCTTCAGACCCTGGAGACGGTCGCGCTTGCCCTCGAGCGCCGCGTCCGTCAGCACCTTCGTCGTCTCCTGGAACGAGGCCGCGGAGAGGAACGACTCGGTCGCCAGCGACGCCTTGGTGATCCCGAGGATCACCTCCTCGGCCTTCGCGGGATTGCCGCCGTCCTCCTTCACCTGCTTGTTGAGGCGCTTGAGGCGATGGCGGTCCTCGAGTTGCCCGGGGAGCAGCGTCGTCGAGCCCTTGCCCTCGATCCGGACCTTCTTCAGCATCTGGCGGACGATCACCTCGACGTGCTTGTCGTTGATGTCGACGCCCTGCGTCCGGTAGACGTTCTGGACCTCGGCGACGAGATAGAGCTCGGTCTCGGTCCGGCCGCGGATATCGAGCAGCTCGGCCGGATACAGCGAGCCCTCGTTGAGCTGATGGCCGGCGTCGATGCGATCGCCGTTCGAGACGTCGAGGCGGGTCCCGCGCGGGAACGAGTACGCGTGGTCCTCGCCCTTCGAGTCGGTGACGACGACGCGCGCGGTCTTCTCGGTCTCCTCGACCGCGACCTTGCCGTCGACCTCGGCCATCTTCGCGAGGCCCTTCGGCTTGCGCGCCTCGAACAGCTCGACGACACGCGGCAGACCCTGGGTGATGTCCTGGCCCGCGACGCCTCCGGTGTGGAACGTGCGCATCGTCAGCTGCGTGCCGGGCTCGCCGATCGACTGCGCGGCGATGATCCCGACCGCGTCGCCGATCTCGACCATCGCCCCCGTCGCCATCGCGCGCCCGTAACAGGCGCGGCACAGCCCCGACTCGGCCTCGCACTTGAGGACCGAGCGCACCGGGATCCCGGCCTGCTCGTCGCCGAACGCCTCGGCGAGCTCGGTCAGCTCCGGAACGTCGATCTCCTGACCGCGCTTCAGCAGCTCGCGGCCGCGCTTGGTCGTGAACTTCTTCGCCGCCAGGCGCCCGATCAGGTTCTCGTTCAGGCTCCCGTCCTCGGCGCGGAGCGGCATCTCGATCAGGTCCTTCGTCTTGCAGTCCTCGATCCGGATGATCACGTCCTGCGCGACGTCGACCAGGCGCCGGGTCAGGTAACCCGAGTCGGCAGTCCGCAGCGCCGTGTCGGCGAGTCCCTTGCGGGCCCCGTGGGTCGAGATGAAGTACTCGAGCACCGACAGGCCCTCCATGAAGTTGGCCTTGATCGGGCGCTCGATCTCCTCGCCCTTCGGGTTCGCCATCACGCCACGCATGCCCGCGAGCTGGCGGATCTGCTTGAACGATCCGCGCGCCCCCGAGTTGGCCATCATGAAGATCGGGTTGAGCTCGTCGAGGTTCGCCTCCATCGCCTGGGCGACCTCCTCCGAGGCCTGCTTCCACTTCGCGGTCGCGGCCTCGCGGCGCTCCTCCTGGGTGATGTACCCGTCGTCGTACTGGGCCTGGATCTCCGAGGCCTCCTTCTCGTAGCGCTCGAGGATCTCCTCCTTGTTCGGCGGGGAGACGATGTTGTTTTTCGAGATCGTGATCCCCGCCTGGGTCGCGAAGTGGAAGCCCAGCTCCTTGAACGCGTCGAGCACGAGCGAGACCGCCGGAGCCCCGTAGGCGTCGACGAGGTCGGTGACCATGTCGTTGACGCCGCGCTTCTTCAGCGTCTTGTTGACGAAGTCATATCCCTCGGGGTCGAACTCGTCACCGAGCGCGTCGGCGAGCGCGCGCTCGACACGGTCGTTGAAGATGATCCGTCCGACTGTGGTCAGGAAGTGCTCGTGGCCCTCGCGCCGGTACTCGGCGTAGTCGTGGAGCTCGACGATCCCGTTCTCGTACGCGAGCTCGGCCTCCTGTGCCGTCCGGAACGGATGCGGCCGCTGCTCGAGCTTGGACCGGTCGATCTCGGTCACGTCCTCGTGCGAGTAGGTGACGTAGTAGAGCCCCAGCACCATGTCCTGGGTCGGCGTCGCGAGCGGCGAGCCGTGCGCCGGCGAGAGGATGTTGTTCGCCGACAGCATCAGGATCCGCGCCTCGGCCTGGGCCTCGGCGGACAGCGGCAGGTGCACGGCCATCTGGTCGCCGTCGAAGTCGGCATTGAAGGCATGGCAGACCAGCGGATGGATCTGGATCGCCTTGCCCTCGACGAGCACCGGCTCGAACGCCTGGATCCCGAGGCGGTGCAGCGTCGGCGCGCGGTTCAGCAGCACCGGATGCTCGTGGATCACCTCCTCGAGGACGTCCCAGACCTCGGGGATCATCGAGTCGACCATCTTCTTCGCGGCCTTGATGTTCTGGACCGCCTTGCGCTCGACGAGCCGCGCCATGATGAACGGCTTGAACAGCTCCAGCGCCATCAGCTTCGGCAGCCCGCACTGGTGCAGCCTCAGGCTTGGGCCCGAGACGATCACCGAGCGGCCGGAGTAGTCGACGCGCTTCCCAAGCAGGTTCTGGCGGAATCGTCCCTGCTTGCCCTTGAGCATGTCCGAGAGCGACTTCAGCGGCCGGTTGCCCGGTCCGGTGACGGGGCGTCCGCGGCGGCCGTTGTCGAACAGGGCGTCGACGGCCTCCTGAAGCATCCGCTTCTCGTTGTTGACGATGATCTCGGGCGCGCCAAGGTCGAGCAGGCGCTTGAGCCGGTTGTTGCGGTTGATGACCCGGCGATAGAGGTCGTTGAGGTCCGATGTCGCGAAGCGGCCGCCGTCGAGCTGGACCATCGGGCGCAGCTCCGGCGGGATCACCGGGACGGCGTCGAGGATCATCCACTCGGGCCGGTTCTGCGAGTTCAGGAACGCCGAGGCAACCTTGAGCCGCTTCACGGCGCGGGCCTGCTTCTGGCCCTTCGAAGTGTTGATCGTCTGCTCCAGCTCCTCGCACTCGGCCTCGAGGTCGACCTGGTCGAGCAGGTCGCGAACCGCCTCCGCGCCCATGCCGCCGCGGAAGTACTCACCCCAGCCGAACGGCGAGCCGAAGCGGTCCTTGAGCTCGCGGAAGGTCGCCTCGTCGTTGATCACGTCCTTGACCTTCATCTCCTGGAAGATCTTCCAGACCTCGCGCATGCGCTCGGCCGCGTCCTCGAGATAGGCCTCGGTGTCGTTGATGTCGCCGCCGACGGCCTTGCGGACGTCCTTCTCGAGCTTCTCGCGGTCGGCCTCGGCGAGCTTCTTGACGTTGACGTCGAGCGAGTCCGCCCACAGATGGTCTTCGTCGGAGAAGTCGGCCTGCCTGCCCGTCTGGAGGTACTCGACCCGGCGCTCGAGCGACTCGCTGAGCTCCTTGGTGCGCTGCTCGCGCTCGGACTCGTAGCCGTCGAGGACCTTGTTGACCTCCTTCTCGAGCTTGTTCATGTCCTTCGTCCGGGCTTCCTCATCGACCCACGTGATCAGCGAGGCGGCGAAGTAGAGGACCTTCTCGAGCTCCTTCGGGGCCATATCGATCAGGTAGCCGATCCGGCTCGGCACGCCCTTGAAGAACCAGATGTGGGACACGGGGGCCGCGAGGTCGATGTGGCCCATGCGCTCGCGGCGGACCTTGGAGCGCGTCACCTCGACGCCGCAGCGCTCGCAGACGATTCCCTTGTAGCGGACCCGCTTGTACTTGCCGCAGTAGCACTCCCAGTCCTTCGTCGGACCGAAGATGCGCTCGCAGAACAGACCGTCCTTCTCGGGCTTCAGCGTCCGGTAGTTGATCGTCTCCGGCTTCGTTACCTCGCCGTGGCTCCAGCCTCGGATCTTCTTGCTCGAGGCGAGGCCGATCTCGATTGCGTCAAAGTTGTTGATGTCCATCTAGTCCCTTTGGTCCTTAGCTCTGTGTTCGCGGATATCTCGGGTCGCGTCCGTCGTCGTCACTTCTTCTTGTCCGCGGCCTTGCCGGCCTTGCCCGTCTTGGCGCCGTTGTCGGCGCCGCCGTCGCCCTCGGCGACGACCTGCTCCTCGCGCTCGTCCGCAGCGCCGTCGCCATCGCCGTCCCCGGCGCGGACGCCGGAGAGGTCGATGCCGAGCTCCTCGGCCGCACGCAGGAGGTCGTCCTCCTCTTCCTCGAGCGCCACCGCACCGCCCTCGGAGACCAGGTTCGCGTCCAGCGACAGGCTCTGGATCTCCTTCAGCAGGACCTTGAACGACTCGGGGATCGAGGGCTCGGGGATGTTCTCGCCCTTGACGATCGACTCGTACGCCTTTACGCGGCCGACCGTGTCGTCGGACTTCACGGTCAGCATCTCCTGGAGGGTGTACGCGGCGCCGTAGGCCTCGAGCGCCCACACCTCCATCTCACCGAACCGCTGGCCGCCGAACTGCGCCTTACCGCCGAGCGGCTGCTGGGTGACGAGCGAGTACGGGCCGGTCGAGCGGGCGTGGATCTTGTCGTCGACGAGGTGGAGCAGCTTGAGGATGTACATGCTGCCGACCGTTACGCGGCCCTCGTAGGGCTCGCCGCTGCGGCCGTTGTAGAGCGTGACCGCGCCGGTGCAGCGGTTGCCCTCGCGCTCGCTGCGATCGACGCCGAGGTCGATACCGCGGGACGCGTGCTCGTTCTGCCACGCGACCAGCGCCTTGTCGACGTCCTCGACCGTCGCGCCGTCGAACACGGGGGTGGAGACGAACACGCGCCCGCCGTTCTCCTGGGCCTGCCTGTAGGCGGGCGTGCCGTCGTCGTACCAGCCGTTTGCCGCGGCCCACCCGAGGTGGGTCTCGAGGATCTGGCCGATGTTCATTCGTGACGGGACGCCGAGCGGGTTCAGGATCACGTCGACCGGGGTGCCGTCCTCCATGAACGGCATGTCGGCCTCGGGCACGATCTTCGAGATCACGCCCTTGTTTCCGTGGCGACCGGCGAGCTTGTCGCCCTCGGCGATCTTGCGCTTCGTCGCGACGTAGACGCGAACGAGGTCGTTGACGCCCGGCGGCAGGTCGTCGCCGTCGTCGCGGTTGAAGGTGAGGACGTCGATGACGACGCCGCCTTCGCCGTGGGGCACCTTCAGCGAGGTGTCTCTAACCTCGCGCGCCTTCTCCTTGAAGATCGCGCGGATCAGCTTCTCCTCCGCGGTCAGCTCGGTCTCGCCCTTCGGCGTCACCTTTCCGACCAGCAGGTCGCCCGAGATCACCTCGGCACCGATGCGGACGATGCCGCGCTCGTCGAGGTTGCGCAGGCTCTCCTCGGAGCGGTTCGGGATATCGCGAGTGATCTCCTCGTCGCCGAGCTTCGTCGTCCGCGCATCGATCTCGTACTCCTCGATGTGGATCGAGGTCAGCTCGTCGTCCTTGACCAACCGCTCCGAGATGATGATCGCGTCCTCGAAGTTGTAGCCCTCCCAGGACATGAACGCCACGGTGCAGTTCTTGCCGAGCGCGATCTCACCGCCGGCGGTCGAGGAGCCGTCGGCGAGGACGTCGCCCTCGTTGACCTTGTCGCCGACCTCGACGATCGGGCGCTGGTGGATGATCGTGCCCTGGTTCGAGCGCATGAACTTGTGCAGCTCGTACTCGTCCTTCTGCGAGCCGCGGGTGACCGTGATCCGGTCTGCGTCGACCGCGCTCACCTCGCCGTCGGCGATGGCGAGCACGACGTCGCCGGTGTCGATCGCGGCGCGGCGCTCCATCCCGGTGCCGATCAGCGGCGGCTCGGGCTTGACCAGCGGGACCGCCTGGCGCTGCATGTTCGAGCCCATCAGGGCGCGGTTCGCGTCGTCGTGCTCGAGGAACGGGATCAGCGCCGTCGCGACCGACCAGATCTGCGTCGGTGAGACGTCCATCAGGTCGACCTGCTTCGGCGGCGCCGCGACGACCTCGCCGTCGCGCGAGCGGCACAGCGCGCGCGCGCCCTTGAGGCGGTTCGTCTTCGGGTCGATCTCAGCGTTCGCCTGCGCGATCACCATCTCCTCTTCCTGCGTCGCGTCGAGGTGGACGACCTTGTCGCTGACGACGCCGTCCTCGACCACGCGGTAGGGGGTGGTGACGAAACCGTGTTCGGAGACCTCCGCGTAGGAGGACAGGGAGCCGATCAGGCCGATGTTCGGCCCCTCCGGGGTCTCGATCGGGCACATGCGGCCGTAGTGGGTCGGGTGCACGTCGCGGACCTCGATCGGGGCGCGCTCGCGGGTCAGGCCGCCCGCGCCGAGCGCCGAGAGCCGGCGCCGGTGCGTGAGGCCGGCGAGCGAGTTCGTCTGGTCCATGAACTGCGACAGCTGCGACGAGCCGAAGAACTCCTTCAGCGCCGCGACCACGGGCCGGATGTTGATGATCGTCTGCGGCGTGATCGCGTCGACGTCCTCGGTCGTCAGCCGCTCGCGGACGACGCGCTCCATCCGGTAGAGGCCGATCCGGAACGCCTCCTGGATCAGCTCGCCGACGGTGCGTAGGCGGCGGTTGCCGAAGTGCTCGTACTCGTCGAGGTGGTCCTTGATCGGGTCCCGCGGATACGACTGCGCCTCGGCGGCGTAGTCCTTGATCGGGTTCTCCTCGTCGATCTCCTCGGGGATGCCGAGCAGCCGCGGGATCGTGACCAGCTCCTTGATCAGGGCGACGATGTCGTCCCTGGTCAGGACGCGCGTGTCGAGGTCGACGTCGAGGTCGAGGCGGGCGTTCAGCTTGTAGCGCCCGACGCGGGTGAGGTCGTAGCGCTTCGTGTCGAAGAAAAGCTGCTCGAGCAGCTGCTTCGCGGCGTCGACCGACGGCGGCTCACCCGGGCGCTGCTTCTTGAACAGCTCGATCAGCGCGCCCTCCTCGGTCCTCGTCTGCTCGGTGTCCGCGTCGATCGTGTTGCGGATGTAGACCGAGTTGTCGAACAGCTTCAGGATCTCGTCGTCCTCGGTGAAGCCCATCGCCCGGAGCAGGATCGTGACCGGGAGCTTGCGCTTGCGGTCGATGCGCGCGAACACGCGGCCCTTCTTGTCGATCTCGAGCTCGAGCCACGAGCCACGGGCCGGCATCAGGTTCGCGATGAAGACCTGCTTCTCGCGGTCCTTCGGCTCCATCACGTAGGCGCCGGGCGAGCGCACGAGCTGTGTGACGACGACGCGCTCGGTCCCGTTGATGATGAAGGTGCCGCGATCGGTCATCCACGGGAAGTCCCCCATGAACACGGACTGCTCGCGGATCTCACCCGTCTCACGGTTCTGGAACGCGACCGTCACCGTCAACGGTCGCGAATACGTCATGTCCTTCTCCCGGCACTCGGCGACCGCGTGCGGGGGCTCCTCGAAGCGGAAGGCCCCAAACTCGATCGCGAGATTGCCTGTGTAGTCCTCGATCGGCGAGATGTCGTCGATCGTCTCCCTCAGCAGGCCCGACTTGGGGTCGGTCAGCGCCTCGAACGAACGGCGCTGGATGTCGATCAGGTGTGGGACGTCAAGGGGCTTCGGAAGTCGGGAGAAACTCCTCCTCATTACAGGGGCAGCGTTCACTCGGGCCAACTCGGCGACTCCTCAGTTGGTCGAAGGGTTAGGATTGCGCGAGGAAATCCGGCAGCAAAGGCTCAACGGCGCGCGGCCGCAAAAAATATCACACTCGCGACGCCTGCCTGAAGACTAGCGCCGAATCTGGTCGTAACAAGCGCCGATTTGCGGCGCAAACGGCTACTTGACCTCGACCTCTCCGCCGGCCTCCTCGAGCTCCGCCTTGAGCTTGTCCGCTTCGTCACGCTCGATGCCCTCCTTGACGGCCTTGGGCGCGTCGTCGACGAGCGCCTTGGCCTCCTTGAGGCCGAGCCCGGTCGCCGCCCGGACGGCCTTGATCACCTGGATCTTCTTCTCGCCGGCGCCCGTGAGGACGACGTCGACGGTGCTGGACTCCTCGGCCCCGGCGCCGTCCTCGGCGGGCACGCCCGCTGCGGGGGCGGCGGCCGCGACCGCGGTCGCGGAGACGCCGAACTCCTCCTCGAGAGCCTTGATCCGCTCCGAGAGCTCAAGGACCGAGATGCCCTTGAGCTCCTCGATCCAGTCCTCTGTGCTCATCTTGGTTGCCATCTAGCCTTCTTCCTCCTTATCGGTTCCGGCTGAATCCTCCGCTCCCGCGTCCGGTTCAGCCGGGTCAGCTTCAGCTTCAGTTCTCTCGGCGTCCTCCGCTGGCGCGTCCGGTTCAGCCGGCTCCGCCTTCGGCGCGACCTCGCCGCTGACCAGGCCCTTTTCCTCGATCTGGCCGAGCTGGCTCGCGAGCCCGGAGAGCAGCGACGCGAGTCCGCGCGTGACGCCGGTCAGCGGGCTCGCCGCCATCCCGACGAGCTGCCCGTGCATCACCTCGAGGCTCGGCAGGCGCGCGATCCGGGTGAAGCCCTCGGGATCGAGCGGCGCGCCCTCCATGAAGCCGCCCTTGTAGGTCGGCACGTCGTGGTCGCGGTTGAAGCCCGAGATCGCCTTCGCGACCGTAACCGGGTCGCCGTTGACGAACGTCAGCGCCGTCGGGCCGTCGAGCAGCTCGGCGATTCCATCGGTGCCGGCGCTCTCCGCGGCCCGCTTCGCGAGCCGGTTCTTGACGACCCTGAGGCTCGCATCGGCCTCCGCGAGCTTCGCCCGCAGCTCCGCGGCCTGGGTGACGGTGATCCCGCGGTAGTCGACCGCGAACACGGCCTCGGCGTCGCCGAGCTGGCCCGCGATCTCCTCCACTACGGCTGCTTTCTGGTCCTTGTCCATCTGACTCTGACTCCGTTTGAGATTGAAAAAGCCCGCACGCAGGCGGGCTCGCGAAGGACGGCTTCGCGCTCCACCTGCACCGGACTTCCGGGCCTCGGCCCCGCCGGTGGTCTTCGGCAAGCGAATCTGTGGAGGCGCGATTGTAGCGGCCGCCGGGCTCCTGCCCTCTAGGTGCCGGCGGGCGCGGCGGCAGCCTCGGCCGGCTCGGACTCGCCCTCGGCGGGGGGCGCATCCTCGACGATCTCCGAGCTGCGGGTGCGGTTCGCGTCGACGCGGATTCCTGGCCCCATCGTCGTCGTCAGGGTGATCGAGAGGATGTAGCGGCCCTTCGCGGCCGCGGGCTTCGCGCGCACGATCTCCTCGATCACCGCGGCGTAGTTCTCGAGCAGGCGGCGCTCGTCGAAGCTCGCCTTGCCGATCGTCAGGTGGATGACCGCCTGGCGATCCGTGCGGTACTCGACCTTCCCCGCCTTCGACTCGCCGACCGCCTTCTCGATGTCGTCGGTGACGGTGCCGACCTTCGGGTTCGGCATCTTGCCCTGCGGGCCGAGGATGCGCCCGAGCTTTCCGACCACGGGCATCATGTCCGGGGTCGCGACGGCGACGTCGAAGTCCGTCCATCCCTCCTCGATCCGCGAGGCGAGGTCCTCGTCGCCGACGAAGTCGGCGCCCGCGGCCTCGGCGTCCCGCGCCTTCTGGCCCTTCGCGAACACCGCCACCGTGACGTCCTTGCCGAGCCCGTGCGGGAGCGCAAGCGTTCCGCGGAGCTGCTCCTCTGCATGGCGGACGTTGACCCCGAGCCGGATGTGGAGCTCGACGGTCTCGTCGAACTTCGTGCCCGCGGTCGCCTTCAGCAGCGCGACCGCCTCGGCCGGCGAGTAGCGCCGGTCGCGGTCGACCTTCTCGTACGCGGCGCGATATCGCTTGCCGTGCGCCATCACTCGTCGACCTCGACGCCCATGCTGCGCGCTGTGCCGGCGACGATCCGCGACGCCGCGTCGAGATCGTTCGCGTTCAGGTCCGGCATCTTGCGCTCGGCGATTTGGCGGACCTGGGCGGAGCTGATCCGCCCGACCTTCTCGCGGTTCGGCTCGCCCGATCCCTTGTCGATCCCGGCGGCCTCCTTGATCAGGACGGCGGCCGGCGGGGTCTTGGTGATGAACTCAAACGAGCGATCCTCGTAGACCGTGATCTCGACCGGGATGATCGTCCCGGCGTCCTGCTGCGTCTGGGCGTTGAACGCCTTGCAGAAGTCCATGATGTTGACGCCGTGCTGGCCGAGCGCAGGGCCGACCGGTGGCGCGGGGTTAGCCGCCCCGGCGGGGATCTGCAGCTTGATCATCGTCAGCACCTTCCTCGCCATCGCGCGCCCCCCTAGACCTTCTTCACCTGGTCGTAGCCGACCTCGACCGGCGTCTCACGGCCAAAGATCGAGACCAGCACCTTGAGCTTCGCCGCGTCCTCGTTGATCTCCGCGATCTCGCCGGAGAAGTCGGACAGCGGCCCCGAGATCACCTTCACGCCCTCGCCGATCTCGAACTGGGCGCGGCTGCGCGGGCGCTCCGCGGTCTCGCGATGGAGCAGCCGGTCGACCTCGGGCGCCGACAGCGGAACCGGCTTGTTGCGCGAGCCGACGAACCCGGTCACGCCGGGCGTGTTCTTGACCAGGTTCCAGGCGTCGTCGGTCATCTCCATGTTCACGAGCACGTAGCCGGGCATCGTCCGCTTCTCGATCTGCACCTTCTGGCCGTCCTTGAGCTCGGAGACCTGCTCGGTCGGGACCATCACCTGGCGGACGTGGGTCTGCTGGCTCATCGTCTGCACGCGGTGCTCAAGGTTCTGCTTGACCTTGTTCTCGTGCCCAGAGTAGGTGTTGATCACATACCAACGAAACATGCCTAATTGCCCCCGAGGCGCGGCTAGTAGAGGATCTGTTTGACGAGCCAATTGAACGCGGCGTCGAGCGCGCCGAGGTAGGCGGCGGCCACGGCGATGAACAGGACGGTGACGGCCGAGGCCTGGATCAGGGTCTCGCGGTCGGGCCACTGGACGCGCTTGAGCTCGGCCCAGCACGAGGCAAGGAAGCCGATCACCCCGCCGCGCCGGCGCTGCTCCTCGCGCTCGGCCGGCTTGCGGCGGCGCTCCTGGTCGCGGGCGCGGCGACGCCGCTCCTTCTCCTTCTTGCGCTTCTCGCGACGGCTCTCCTTCACCGGAGCGGTCTCGGCGCGGGACGGCGCGGGCGCCTCCGGCTCCAGCTCGGGCTCGAGCTCGGGCGGCGCCTCCGGGGCAACGGTCGGTCCGTCCTCGGATCGCTCGCGGACGTGCTCGCCGAGCTCCTCCGGGGGAGCGCCGGTCTCCAGCACCGCCTCGACTTCGGCGACGTCGCCGGACTCGGGCACCTGGGTTCGCGCCTGCGCGTTCGAGTCCTCGCCGCGGGCGGCCTCGGGATCGCGCGCCTGGCGCGCCTCGCGTGCCCGCCGCTCGGCCTTGCGCTGTGCTCGCGTCTTCGCCATCGTCGCTGCTCGGTGACCCGAGGCTAACGCGTCTCCTTGTGCGGGGTGTGGCGACCGCACCAGCGGCAGTACTTGCGCAGCTCGATCCGATCCGGGGTGTTCCGGCGCGACTTGTTCGTCTCGTAGTTGCGGCGCTTGCACTCCTCGCAGGCCATCGTCACCGCGATGCGAACGTCTCCGCGAGCCATCTGCTCCTCGCTACCAAGTCGATGTGTTCATTGGCCGCCGCGGCGGCCGGTCAGAAAAAAGACCCCGGCGCACGCCCGAGGCGACAGCAAGCATAGCGTCCGGCCGCCGCGATCCCCGCCGCGCCGGAGCGCCGTTCGCGAGCGCTACAGACCGAGGGTCTTGGCGATGATGTTGCGCTGGATCTCGGAGGTGCCGCCGTAGATCGTCGACACGAGGCTGGCGCGCACGAGCCGCTCCATGTCGTACTCCGACGAGTAGCCGTAGCCGCCCATCATCTGCATCCCCTCAAGCGTCGTCTTCTTCGCGAGTTCGGTCACGTACAGCTTCACCATCGACGCCTCGCGCGGGAGCATCCGATCGGGGTCCTCGTCGACCTTCGACGCGACCCAGTAGGTCATAAGCCGCGCTGCCTCGACCTCCGTCGCGAGGTCGGCGAGCCGGTGCTGGAGCGCCTGGAAGGAGCCGATCGTGCGTCCGAACTGGCGCCGTTCCTTGACGTAGGCGAGCGCGTCGTCGAGCGCGCGCTCAGCGATCCCGAGCATCGTCGCGGCGAGGATCAGGCGCTCGACGTTGAGCCCCGCCATGAGCTGGATCCAGCCGCGGTCGACCTCGCCGAGAACCGCGTCCTCGGGCGCCTCGAGATCGTCGAAGTACAGGTGTGCTGTCTCGCGTCCGCCCATAGTCTCGATCGGGTCGATCCGCAGCCCGTCGACGTCGGTCGGGACCCAGATCATCGACAGGCCCTCGTGCTTGTCCTCGCCCTTGGTCGTGCGGCAGACGACGAGGATGTGGCCGGAGATGCGGGCGTTGGAGCAGAAGACCTTCTGGCCGTTGAGGACGAAGCCGCCGTTCGAGCGCACCGCCTCGGTGCTGAGCCCGCCGACGTCGGAGCCGGCCTCGGGCTCGGTCATCGCGATCGCCTCGACGGTTCCGCCCGCGATCCCGCCGAGGATGTCCGACTTCTGGCCGTCGGTCCCGAAGCGCTGCGTCGCGCCGGCGACGATCAGCGTCGTCGCGTAGCCGCCGACCGGGGCGAGGCCGCGCGAGGTCTCCTCCATGAACAGGCACGCGTCGAGCATCCCGCCGCCCGAGCCGCCGAACTCGTCGGGGATCGTCACCCCGAGCCAGCCGAGCTCGGCCATCTTCGAGTAGATCTCCTGCGAGTGCGCCTCGGTGTAGCCGTTGGTCAGCCGCTCGCGCTGCTGCTGGGTGCCGCATTCGCGGCTGCAGAAGTCGCGGATCGCGGCGACGAAGTCGTTCTGCTCGTCGGTGAGTTCGAAGTTCATCTCAAGCCCGGAGCCGGACTCGAACCGGCGACCCCTTCCTTACCATGGAAGTGCTCTACCAACTGAGCTATCCGGGCGGCTCGAGTCACTGTAGCGGCGGGGGAAGGCGGTGGTCACGCTGTGGCGACGGCGTCGCGGATCGCGGCGCAGAACGCGTCGACGTCGTCCTCGGTCGTGTCCCACGTGCACATCCAGCGCAGCTCGCCGGTGTGCTCGTCCCAGACGTGGAATGGGGGCTCGGCGTCGAGCGCATCCGCGAGGCGCGTGGCGGCGGCGCGGGGGATGATCGCGAACACGGCGTTCGACTCGACGTTGTGGGTGATCGCGACGCCGTCGAGGTCCGCCACCGCCGCGGCGAGCCGCGCCGCCATCGCGTTCGCGTGCTCCGCGTTGCGCCGCCAGAGGTCGCCGTCGAGCAGCGCCTCGAGCTGGGCGGAGACGAAGCGCATCTTCGACGCGAGCTGGGTGGTCTGCTTGCGGAGGTAGGGGAAGTCGTCGGCGAGCTCGCGGCGCAGCAGGACGACGGCCTCGGCGGCGAGCGCGCCGTTCTTCGTCGCGCCGAACGACAGCAGGTCGACGCCGGCGTCGGTGGTGAGCTCGCGCAGCGCGGCGTCGAGGCTCGCGGCCGCGTTGGCGAGCCGCGCGCCGTCGACGTGGAGCAGCAGATCGTGCTCGTGGCAGAAGTCAGCCAGCGCCCGGGTTTCCGCGGCCGTGTAGACGGTGCCGAGCTCGGTCGGGTTGGAGATCGAGACGAGGCGCGGCTGCGCGGCATGGACGAAGCCGATGTGGGTGAGCCGCAGCGCGACGAGCTCGGGCGTGAGCATCGCGTGCGGCGTGGGGACGGTCAGCACCTTGACGCCGGCGATGCGCTCGGGGGCGCCGCACTCGTCGACCGCGAGGTGCGCGCATTCGGGCGAGATCACCGCCTGCCACGGGCGCAGCGCGGCACGCAGGCAGAGCACGTTGGCGCCCGACCCGGTGAGGACGGGGAACGCGACCGCGTCGTCACCGAAGTGGCGGCGGAACAGCACCGCGGCGCGCTCGGTCCAGGGGTCGTCGCCATACGCCGCGGCGTGCCCCTCGTTCGCCGCCGTGATCGCCTCGAGGATCTCGGGGTGCGCGCCGGAGGCGTTGTCGCTCGCGAAGCCGCGGGGGTTGAGGCTCACGCCGGAGTGATATCGCCTCAGCGCTCGGCCGACGAGGCGGGAGGTGGCTCGGTTCGCTCGAGGAGCTGACCGGCGCCGGCCGAGCGCCTGCCCTGCGCGGCTGGTTGCTTCTGTCGTACCTGGAGGTGCGGAATCCGGGCCTGGGTCGGAATGGGGGAGGGAGGATTCGAACCTCCGAAGGCTGAGCCTGACGGTTTACAGCCGCCGTCCTTTGACCGCTTGGATACTCCCCCGCGGGCGATTGCGATTCTAAAGACGGACGTTGGCCGTAGACGATGCGCTCGATCGCTCGATCGAGCGTCCCAACTCGATCTCGAACTCCGCGTACTTCGGCCGCCCGAGTGACATGGCGCGACCATATGTTCGCCACCGTCACATGTGGCGCGCGGGATGAGACGGTGTAGAGCCGCTAGGCGAGGTCCCGGAGCTTCTGGGCCTCGGGGAGCTGCTTCAGCTTCTTGAGCGTGTTCGTCTCGACCTGGCGGATGCGCTCGCGCGTGACGCCGAATGCCTTTCCGACCTCCTCGAGCGTCAGCGGATCGTGGCCGCTGAGCCCGAAGCGCAGCTCGATCACCTGGCGCTCGCGCTCGGGAAGCGCTTCGAGCGCGCGCTGAACGTCCTCGCGCTGGAGGCTGTCGGTCGCGGTCTCGAGCGGCGACTCGGCGGTCTCGTCGGGAACGAGGTCGCCGAGCTGGGCGTCCTCCTCGTCGCCGATCGGCTTCTCGAGCGAGATCGGCTGCTGCGACATCCGCTGGATCTCGCGCACCTCCGCGACCGGCCACTTCACCTCCTCGGCGATCTCGCTCGGCTCCGGCTCACGACCGAGCTTCTGGACGAGCCGGCGCTCGGCGGAAGCGACCTTGTTCAGCCGCTCGACCATGTGCACCGGAATCCGGATCGTCCGCGCCTTGTCGGCGATCGCCCGCGTCACCGCCTGGCGGATCCACCACGTCGCGTAGGTCGAGAACTTGTATCCGCGGCGATAGTCGAACTTCTCCACCGCCCGGATCAGGCCGAGCGAACCCTCCTGGATCAGGTCGAGGAAGCTCAGCCCCCGCCCCAGATATCCCTTCGCGATCGACACGACCAGGCGCAGGTTCGCCTCCACCATCTGGCGCTTCGCGGTCATGTCCCCGCGCTCGATCCGCTTCGCCAGCTCGACCTCCTGTTCCGCCGTCAGCAGGTCGACCCGCCCGATCGCACTCATGTACAGGCGCAGCGAGTCGAGGCTGGGCTCGACGGTGAGATCGAGCTCGGGCTTGCGGGGCCCCTCCCCGCGCTCGCCCGCTGACTTCGACTCCTTCCACGCCGTGAGCCCGTTCTTGTTGACGACGTCGACGCCGTGCTCGACGAGGAAGCCGTGCAGGTCGCGCACCTGCTCCTTGGTCACGTCGACCTCCTCGAGCGCGACCGTGATCTCGTCGAAGGTCAGGTAACCGCGCTCGCGGCCGCGCGCGATCAGCCCCTGGAGCGCGGCGGCATCGCTGAGCGGATGCTCGTCGTCGAAACCAGTGGCACCCGGCTGAGCACGGTCCTCGCCGGTCTCCTGCGATCCGAGAACCTCTGATTTCCTAGCCAATCCCTAGCCCCTCACTGGCTCACGGGGGCGCCGAGTATAGACCGGCGACCCTCGTCCGACCGGGCGTTTTCCCCCGCTAGTCTTGGTCGTCCCGCCACCTGGCCCCCACTACTAGCCGATGAGCGAAACCGCAAACGTTCTCTCCCCCTCCGGGCCCGACGTCCAGGCCGGGCGCCCGGCGACGGCGGTCAGCCTCTCCCGCGTCGGGGTGACCGGGGTCGAGAAGGTCCTGCGCGTGAAGTCGGGTGGCGGCCCCGACGGCGACGGGGGCGCGGGCGAGCCGCTCGAGCAGCTCTACTACGCCGAGCTCGAGTGCTTCGTCGACCTCAACCCGAACCAGGCGGGCGTACACATGTCGCGGTTCGAGGAGGTCACCGGCGAGGTCATCGACGAGGTCGTCCTCGGGGAGGCATTCAAGGCCGAGACGCTCGCCGAGCACATTGCGCGCCGGGTCCGCGAGCGCCAGGACGGCCTCCGCGCCGAGGTCACGATCGCCGCCCGCTACCCCGAGACCGTCGCCACCCCCGTCTCAGGACTCGAGACGCAGGAGATCTACACCCTGTTCGGCACCGCGGTCGCCTCCGAGCGCGGCACCCGCACGCTCACCGGCGTCCAGGCCCAGGGCATGACCGCTTGCCCGTGCGCGCAGGGCCTCGTCGCCGAGGCCGCACGCGAGCGCCTCGCCGCCCAGGGATTCGACCCCGACGAGATCGACCGTGTGCTCGAGGCCGTTCCCGTCGCCACACACAACCAGCGCGGCATCGGCACCCTCCACGTTGGCTGCCCGGAGGGCTCGACGACCGACATCGAGGCACGCGACCTGCTCGCGATCGTCGAGGGCTCGATGAGCTCAGAGATCTACGGGCTGATGAAGCGCTCCGACGAGCTCGCGGTCGTCGAGGCGGCGCACCGCCAGCCGCGCTTCGTCGAGGACTGCGTGCGGGAGATGATCCGGCGCATCGCCGAGGCATATCCACAGCTCGACGCAGGCGGGTTCGTCCACGCGCGCCAGGAGAACCTGGAGACGATCCACCGCCACAACGTCGTCGCGGAACGGTTCGGCCTGCTGTCGGAGATCCGCTCCGAGCTCGACTCCGGCGAGCACTCGCGCCGCCAGATGACGATGCGCGAGTGGCTCGAGGCCCCGTCCGGCTAACCGCCGCCAGCGTCAGGCCTGGGGCGCCTGCTTCGCCGCGCTCTTGCGCTCCCGTCGCGCCGCCTGCTCGGCCCGCCCCTCGTCGATCCGCCGGCGGAGCCCGAGGAAGTAGTCGGCGCCGCTGATCACGGTCACCGCGACCGCGACGTAGACGAGCACGTCGATCGCGACCGGCGCCGGGTCCCAGATGATCAGCCCGAACACGGCGCCAACCTGGAGCGCGGTCTTCAGCTTCCCGAGCCAGCTCGCCGAGATCACGACCCCCTCCTCGACCGCGACCGCGCGCATGACCGTGACCGCGACCTCGCGGGCGATGATCACCATCGCCACCCAGGCGGCGAGCCGCCCCAGCGAGACGAGCGAGACGAGCGCCGCGACGATCAGCAGCTTGTCGGCGACCGGGTCCATCAGCTTCCCGAACGTGGTCACCGAGTCGCGCGAGCGCGCGATGTAGCCGTCGAGCCCGTCGGTCAGCGCCGCGAGCGCGAACACGATCGCCGCCAGCGCGTCGCCGTTCGGCGTCTCCCCCAGCAGGGCGACGACGATCACCGGCACCGCGAGGATGCGGAGCACCGTGAGGACGTTTGGGACGTTGAGCGGGAACACGGTCTGCTCGGGGTAGGTTAGGCCGAGATGGAGGTTGCCGAGCTCGGCATGTCCCAACGCGCCGCCGGCGCCTCGCTGCTCGCCGCGGCATTTGTCGACTATCCGGCCTGGCTTTCGATCGGCCCGACCTCGCGGCGCGGGCGCCGGCGAATGCTCCGCCGCTTCTACTCCGGCGCGATCGCGCGCGCCGAGCGCTGGGGCGGCCCGGTCGCGTGCGCAACCGAGGCCGGGCGGCCGGTCGCCGTAGCGATCGTCTACGGGCCCGACCGCTGGCCGCCGCCCGTGCGCTCATTCCTGCGCGAGGCATGGGGGGTCGCAGCCGCCGGACCGGCTCCCGCCGTCCGCGGACTCGTCGCGAGCTCGGCGGTCGACGCCGCCCACCCGCCCGAGCGCCACTTCTTCCTCCACACACTCGGGGTCGCGCCCGCCCATCAGCGCGCCGGAGCCGGGAGGGCGCTGATGGACGCGCTGACCGGCAGCGCCGACGTCCGCGGGCTCGCGGTGCACCTGACGACGAGCGCGCCCGAGAACCTCGCCTACTACCACCGCTTCGGGTTCAGGCTGCTCTCCGAGTCGACGCTTCCGCGCGATGTCCCGCTGTGGTCGATGGTCCGGCCCGGCGCCCCGGTCTCAGCCTGAGGAGGCGAGCTCGCGCGCCCGGGCGAGCACCGCATCGAGCATCTCCTCGGTCAGCTTGCCGGTGAAGGTGTTCTGCTGACTGGGGTGATAGCTGCCGAGCAACCGGTAGTGGCCCAGCTTCGCCTCGGCGCCGTGGCCGAAGCGCGGCTTCGGGCGCGGCACCTCGGCACCGAGCGCGCGCCCCGCGCGCAACGCCCCGTCCCAGGCGAAGCTCCCGAGGGCAAGCAGCACCCTGGCGCGGTCGAGCAGCTCGAGCTCGCGGACCAGGTAGGGCAGGCAGTTGTCGCGCTCGGCCGGCGTCGGCTGGTTCGAGGGCGGCGGGCAGCGGTTTACCGCGCTGACGTAGGCGTCCCGCAGCCGCAGCCCGTCGTCGCGGTCGACGGACTGCGCCCGGTTAGCGAACCCGGTGCGGTGGAGCGCCGCGTACAGCCAGTCGCCGGAGCGATCGCCGGTGAACATCCGCCCCGTCCGGTTGGCGCCGTTCGCCGCCGGCGCAAGCCCGACGAGGACGACGCGCGCCGCAGGGTCGCCGAACCCGGACACCGGCCGCGCCCAGTACGGCTCTCCGGCGAACCGTCGCGGGGGATCGGCCGCAACCCGCTCCCGCCACTCGACGAGCCTCGGGCAGCGCCGGCACGAATGAACCCGCCGCGCGAGATCCGAGAGCGAGTCGCCGGGCTCGGTCGTCATCGCCAAACATGATTCTCCCTCCGCGATGCCGACCGCTGCCCGGACGGCCCTCAGCGGTATCTGAGCCGCGCGTAGAGGTCGCCGGCGCGGTGGCCGACGAAGAAGATCGCCAGCCACATCAGGATCCCGACGGTCGGGTTCAGCACGGCGACGGGGATCGAGAGCGCGAACACGGCCGCGATCGCCGTCGTCGCCGGCGCCGCGAAGCGGCGCTCCATCTCGGCCGCCTCGGGCCGCAGCAGCTTCGCGCGGTGCGCGTAGTAGATGCTGACCGCGAACGTCGTGTTCAACCCAAGCATGATCCCCGCGTAGAGGATCACCGCCGTGGGCTTGTCGCCGAAGTCACCGAGCACGTCGCTCGTCACCGGGACGAGCGCAACCCAGGCGAGGTAGAGGATGTTGAGGCTCATCAGCTTGTTGTCGAAGCGCTGGAGGCTCGAGTAGAAGCGGTGGTGAGCGAGCCACAGCCGACCGAGGACGGCGAAGCTGATCGCGTACGCGAGCAGGTCCCCGCGGCGGTCCCAGAGCACGTCGCCGATCGCCTTCGACGCCGGCAGGTCGGTCGGGACCTCGATCGTCAGCGCGAGCAGCGTGATCGCGATCGCGAACACGCCGTCGCTGAACGCGACGATTCGCGAGAACTCGAGCCCGTACTCGTCCCGGTGCCGGGAGTTGGTGAAGACGTCGCGCGCCTTCTGCGCAGCCTTGAGATCCGGGTCCATCCCGTTCTCCTTTACGGGCGCGCGCCGTGAAACCCTGCCCGGCGGGTCCGGTGCGTCACGATGTCTCCCGTGGGCGAGGTAATGAGCACGATCGGCGAGGGCTTCAAGCAGTCGTTCCTGATGGCGTACGAGGTCTGGTGGGCGCTCGTGCTCGGGTTCGCGATCTCGGCGATCGTCCAGGCGTGGGTGCCGCGCGAGCGGATCGAGGCGACGCTGTCCGGGCGCGGCCCGGGGCCGATCGCCTGGGCGACCGGGCTCGGGGCGGCGTCGTCGTCTTGCTCCTACGCGGCGATCGCGATCGCCCGCTCGCTGTTCGCGCGCGGGGCCTCGGCTGCGTCGGCGATCGCGTTCCAGTTCTCCTCCACCAACCTCGTCTGGGAGCTCGGGCTCGTGCTCTGGGTCCTGATCGGGTGGCAGTTCACGCTCGGCGAGTACGTCGGCGGGATCGTGATGATCGTGCTGATGGCGCTGATCCTGCGGCTGTTCGTCTCGCCGCGGCTCGAGGAGATCGCGCGACGCAACGCGCAGCGGGTCGAGACCCACCACGATGGCCCCACGGAGGACCCGGATGGCTGGCGCGAGCGCCTGACCTCGGTCGGCTCGTGGACCGAGGTGGCGCAGAACTTCCGCGCCGACTGGGGGATGCTGTGGAAGGAAATCATGATCGGCTTCCTGCTCGCGGGATTCATCGGCCTGCTCGGCAACGACTTCTTCAACTTCCTGTTCATCGAGGACGCGCCCGCGTGGCTGCGGACGATCGAGAACGTGATCGCCGGGCCGCTGATCGCGGTGCTGAGCTTCGTGTGCTCGGTCGGCAACGTCCCGCTCGCGGCCGTGCTGTGGTCCGGCGGGATCAGCTTCGCCGGCGTGATGGCGTTCATCTTCGCCGACCTGATCGTGCTCCCAATCGTGATCGCGTACAGCAAGTACTACGGCTGGGCGTACGCGCTGCGGATCACGGCGCTGATGTTCGTGACGATGGTCGCGGCGGCGCTGGTCGTCGACGGACTGTTCAGCGCCCTCGACATCATCCCGTCGACACGACCGTCGCGCGGCGACATCTTCGGCTCGATCGCAGTCAACTACAAGCTGTTCCTGAACACCCTCGGGCTCGTGATCTTCGCTGTGCTGTTCTGGCTCACCACGCGACCCGAGGCGCACCGGGAGCGGGTCGCACACGCCCACTGATCCGCCCCCGGAGCGCTACCCTGCGCTCGGCGCCCCGAATGCGGTCGCACCCCCTCGCTGATGACCGACGAGCAGAATGACCTGCGCAAGCTCGCCATCGTCCCCGCCTATAACGAGGAGCGGATGGTGAGGCGAGTCGTGCGCGAGATCCGCCGCCACGCTCCCGACTTCGACATCGTCGTTGTCGACGACGGATCGACCGACCGGACGGTGATCGAGGCGCAGGCCGAGGACGTGGCCGTGATCCGCCATCCGTTCAACCTCGGGATCGGCGGCGCCGTGCAGTCGGGATTCAAGTACGCGCTCGCGCACGGCTACGACGTCGCGGCCCAGGTCGACGGCGACGGACAGCACAAGCCCGCACACCTCGCCGACCTCGTCGAGCAGTTGCGCACCGGCGGCAGCGCGGACATGGTCTGCGGCAGCCGCTTTCTCGAGAACCCCGGGTACAAGGTCCCGATCGGCCGCCGGATCGGGAACCTGATCTTCTCGGTCGTGCTGAGCGCGATCGTCCGCCGGCGGATCACCGACCCGACCTCGGGCTTCCGGGCGACCAACCGGCGCGGGATCGAGCTCTTCGCGCGCGACTATCCCCACGACTACCCCGAGGTCGAGGCGATCCTGATGATCCACGCCCACCGACTGCGCCTGCATGAGGTGCCGGTGCGGATGAACGCGCGCGGGTTCGGGCGCTCGTCGATCGACTACCCCCGCAGCGCCTACTACATGGCCAAGGTCCTGCTCGCGATCTTCGTCGGCCTGTTTCGCCGTCGACCCGTCCCGGACGAGAAGCCGCCGGACCGGCCCGAAGGCGAGGGTGTCGCGCCCGCGGCGCCGATCACCGACGAGCACACCGCGGTCAAGGGCGCGTAGCGATGCTCGTCGCGGCGCAGAGCGGGCTCGACACGCGGGTCCAGGTCGCGGCGATCATCGTCACGGCGGTGATGCTTGGGGTCGTGCTCGAGCTGGTGCGGCGGCGGCGGCTGATCGAGCGCTACGCGCTGCTGTGGATGATTGTCGCGGTCGCGCTGCTCGTGCTGGCGATTTGGAACCAGCTGCTCTCGTTCGCCGCCGACCACCTCGGGATCAAGGTTCCGTCGAACTTCCTCTTCCTCGCCGCGTTCGGGGTCGCGTTCCTGCTCCTGCTCCAGTTCTCGGTTGTCACCTCGCGGCTCTCCGAGGAGACGAAGATCCTCGCCCAGGAGGTCGCGCGGCTCGACGAGCGGCTGCGCGCGCTGCGCCGCTCGCGAAACGGTGATCAGCCCGAGGACGACGACGAGTCGCGCGATCCGGACGAGACCGCGAGCAGCGCCCGGACCAGCGACCAGTAGGTGCGAAGCGCCCACCGCAGCGGGAGCTGACGTCGCCGCGCGCCCGAGGTACGGCGAGGAGAGATCGGCGCTGAGCGCGGTGGCGAACTCGCTCGCGTCGATCCGACGCCGGGCCTGGATCTCACGGCGCTCGCGCCGCAGGCGCGGCATCCACCTCGCCACCTCGATCCAGGCGCGGACCTTCTGAGGCCCCCAACCCCCCGCGAGCGCGATCGCGAGCAGCGCGATCTCGGTCGCCAGCAGCGCCGGCGCCAGCAGCGCCAGCAGCGCCGCAGGGTAGGTCCTGATCAGCGTCGCCCAGCGGTTGCGCTCGAGGTACAGCCACTTCGCGGCGCCCTTCTCGAACTCGTAGCTGTGCTCGACCGCCGCCTCAGGCTCGATCCCGATCCGCCCGCCGTCGAGGCGCAGACGCAGCGAGAGATCGACGTCCTCGTGGTAGAGGAAGAACGGCTCCGGGAAGCCGCCGAGCCGCTCCCACCTCGCACGGGGGACCGCGAGGCATGCGCCGGAGAGGAACGCGACCTCGCCGCGGGAGACCTCGGCGGCGGGGAGGCCGGCGCCGCCGGCCCAGGCGATTCCCGTGAAGTGGACAATGCCGCCGGAGCTGTTGACCCTGGCTCCGGCGCCGGTCGTGACCAGCCCCATCCACGCCGCCCAGTCGCGACCCTCGCGAAGCGGTCTCCGGATCGCGGCCGCGAACCCGGGCGCGGGGACGGCGTCGGGGTTCAGCAGCACGAGCAGCTCCCGAGACGCGGCGCGCGCGCCCGCGTCGCAGGCCGCCGCGAAGCCGAGGTTCCGCGACTGCTCGATCACCGTTGCGCCGGGAATGAGGTCCCGCGCCACGCCCGCCGAGCCGTCCTCGGAGGCGTTGTCGACGACGATCAGCTCGTCGCCGGGCTCGAGCTCGGCGTCGAGGGCCGGGAGCGCGTGCTCGATCGCGTCGCGGCTGTTGAACGTGACAATGACGACCGAGATGCCGCCCCCGGCCGCGCCGTCGCCGGCGCTCAACTCGCGCTCCTGCTCAGGCGAGGGCTTCGAGAATCGGGGCGCTGTCGGTGAACACCTGAGCGTGGACGACCTTGCCCCCGCGCAGCCGGTACACCCATACGACCTCGAATTCCAAGTCGTTGCCGCTCTTCGTCTGACCCGCGGCGCGGACGACGACGACGACGTGATCGTCGTCGGCCCCGAGGACCTTCTCGGGAACCGGCTTGAACTGGTCGAAGCTGTCGTTCAGCTTCGCCACGAAGTCCCTGAAGCCGTCCGGCCCGACGTAGGTTCCTCCCCATGGCAGCGAGTCGGGCGTGATCAGCTCCCCCGACGGGTCGATCGCCTCCGCGGCGGCGTCGAGGTCTCCCTTGCGGAACGCCTCCCACGCCGACTCGATCACATCTACGTTGTCCTGCGCCATCTGGTTCCTCCGCTGCGCGGCAGTATCTCGTTTCCACCTCGTCCGCGCCGCGCTCCCACCGCGCTCGCACAGACCGAGAGCCGGCGCCCGGACTCGAACCGGGGACCCCTTCATTACGAATGAAGTGCTCTACCAGCTGAGCTACGCCGGCGACCCACCTCAGTCTATTGTCAGCCACGCGCGGCCTTGGCTTCCCCCGAGACCACATATCCTGAGACGGTCGCGCTTCGCGACGGCTCGCGGCTCGTCGTGCGCCCGATCCGATCCGAGGACAAGGACGCGATCGTCGCCGGCTTCGAGCGCATGAGCGCCGAGTCGCGCTTCCGGCGATTCTTCTCGCCGCTCCACAGGCTCAGCGATCGCGACCTCGAGTACCTGACCGAGGTCGACCACCACAACCACGAGGCGCTGATCGGCTTCGACCGCGAGACGGGCGGCCCGGTCGGGGTCGCGCGCTTTGTGCGCGGTCACGATCGCAGCGAGGCCGAGGTCGCGGTGACCGTGATCGACGACTGGCAGGGCCGTGGCGCCGCGTCGGCGCTCCTGAACCGCCTCGTCGAGCGGGCGCGCGAGGAGGGCGTGGAGCACTTCCTCGCACTCGTTCTCGAGGACAACGTCGAGGTGATCGAGCTGTTCGAGCACCTGGCCCCCGAGATGAGCGTGCGCGACAGCGACTCGGGAAACGTCGAGCTGCTGATCCCGCTCCCCGAGCCCGGGAGGCGCCTGCCGCGCACGGGCCTCGGCCATGCGCTGCGAGAGGCGGCGGCGGGCACGGTGATAGCCAACCCGTGGCGCGTCATCCGCGACCGCATCGCCCGGCTGCGGTAGTCCCGCGCGCTGGTAACTTCATCCGCCGACCGTGACGATCGGCGCCTATCTGGTCGGGACGAGCGCGCTGCTCTTGCTTGTGGGCTCGCTCAGCTTCGCCGCGACCGGCCTCCGCACCACGCTCACCCCCGGCTGGAGCGGCGCGCGGGCGCGGCTCGTCGAGGCGACGATTGGCGTCGCGCTGCTGATTGTCCTCGCCGAGCTGCTCGGGATCGTCGGCGCCCTCTCCGAGCTGCCGCTGCTCGCCGGGGCGACGGCGCTCGCCGCCGGCTCGCAGGTGCTCGTCCGCCGCGCCACGCCGCTCGCGCCGGACGCGCAGGCGCCGCCGTGGAGCCCGCTCGACCGCCGAACGCTTGCGGTCGTCGCGGGGATCTGCGCGCTCGTCGCCGTCCGCTGGCTCGTCGGCATGATCCAGGTCCTCGACGAGGGCATCTGGGCGTTCGACGCGACCTGGTACCACATGCCGCTCGCGGCGGGGTTCGCGCAGACGGGATCGGTGACCCAGATCCCGCTGCTCGACCCGGTCTCCCTGGCGCGCTACTACCCGGCGAACTCCGAGCTCGTCCACGGCGTCGGAATCACCGTCCTGCACCGCGACCTGCTGTCGCCGGTGCTCAACCTCGGCTGGGTCGCGCTCGCGCTGCTCGCCGCGTGGTCGCTGGGGCGGCCGTTCAAGGCCGCGCCCCTGACGCTGCTCGCGGTCGCAGTGCTGCTCGTCTCGCACAGCTTCACCTCGCGCCAGCCCGGTAACGCGATGAGCGACGTCGCCGCCGCGGCGCTCTTGCTCGCGAGCGCCGCGGTGCTCGCGAACGCGTACGGACCCGGCTCGCGATGGGGGCGGCGGCCCACCGCCGCTGCGCTCGGACCTGTGGTCGTCGCCGGCCTCGCGGCGGGGCTCGCGGCGGGGACGAAGCTGAACGTGCTCGCGGCGGTGATCGCGCTCGGCGTCGCGATCGCGATCGTCGCCGAGCGCGGGTCGCGGCTGCGCGTCGGGGTCGCATGGGGAGCGGCGGCGCTCGCGACCGGCGGCTACTGGTACGCGCGCAACCTCGTCGCGACCGGAAACCCGCTGCCGTGGTTCAAGCTCGGGATCGGTCCGCTTGCGCTGCCGTCGACGCCGACCACGGACGCGCTGAGGCCCGGGTACACGGTCGTCCACTACGTCACCGAATTCACCGTCTGGCGCGAGTTCTTCCTCCCCGGGCTCCACATCTCGTTCGGGCCCGCGTGGGCGGCACTGATTGCGCTTGCGGCGACCGGCGCCACTCTCGCCGCCTTCCGGGTCTCCGACCCCGTGCGCCGCGCCCTCGGCGCCTGCGCGCTCGTCGGGATGCTCGCCTACCTCGTCACCCCGCTGAGCGCCGGCGGCTACGAGGGCAGCCCGCTGATCTTCGCGACCAACCTGCGCTGGGTCGTGGTGTTCCTGGCGCTCGGCGTGGCGCTGCTGGCGACGTCGGTGCCGGTCGAGGCGACGCGGGCCCGCAGGATGCTCGCCGTCGCGCTCACCGTGCTGTTCGCGCTCAGCCTCGCTCCGATCGGAGCGCTCGGTGATCCCCACCTCCCGGCCGCGCTGGCCGCCGTCCTGGTCGCCGGCGCGCTCGCCGCAGCCTTCGTCGTCATCGCACGGCGACACTCGGGCCTCGCGCTCGCCGCCGGCGCCGCGGGACTGGCCGTGCTCGCGGCGCTCGCCTACTGGCCGACCGCGAGCAGATACGAGCGCGACCGCTACACGGACCTGCGCCCGGGGACGCACATGACCTCGTCGTTCAGCTGGGCGAAGCGGATCAGCGACGCCCGGATCGGGCTCGCCGGGACGACGGCGGCGTTCTTCCAGTACCCGTTCTACGGCGACGACCTCTCGAACGCCGTCCGCTACATCGCCCACCGCGGCGCCCACGGCTCGTTCACCGCAATCGACGACTGCGCCTCGTGGCGGCGCGCCGCCAACCGCGGCCGTTTCACCTACATCGTCACGGCCCCGCGCCTGAACTCGGTCGACCTGTTCGCGCCCGGCTTCTCGCCCGAGCGCGGCTGGGCGGGGCGCGACTCGGCGACGAGGATCATCAGGCGCAGTGGGCCCGTCGCCGTGTTCAAGGTCGACGGCCGCCTCCACCCCGGCGGCTGCCTCGATCACCGCTCGGCGCCAACCCTGCGCGCGGACCGGGCCAGCGCTTCTTGACGAAACCGGCTCGTCAGCTCGGACCCCGCGCCGGTGCTACTTGAGCTTGACCTTCACCTTTCCGCCGACCGGGAGCACGGTCCCCGGCTTCGGGCTCTGCTTCTTGACCTTGCCGCCCTTGCGGCCCTTGACCTTGCCGATCTTGCACTGGGCGCCCTTCAGCGCCTTTTTCGCCTTCTTCAGCTTCTTGCGCTTGAGGTTGGGGACGACGCAGCCCTCGTAGGTGAACTGGTCCGCGGCTACGGTCGGGCTCGCGCCGGGGTTCTCGATGCCGACGTCCACCGCACCCGGCTGGCCGGGCGGCGACACGGCGGTGATCTGAGCGTCGCTGTCGACGTTGAAGCTGGCCGACGGGGTGCCTCCGAAGCTGACCGCGGTCGTGCCGGTGAAGTCCTGCCCCTGGATCGTGACCGAGGTCCCCCCCGCCGCCGGACCGGACGCCGGACTCAGCGACGAGACTCCGGGCAGCGGCTGAATGTCGGCGTTGAACGCGATCTCGGGGGGGAACGGTCCGAAGGTTGGCCCACGAGGGTTCGTGTTGTCGGCGAGCGGCGGGTCCCACGTGACGAAGCCCGCGCCAGCGGTTGACGCCGTCCCGATCTGCTCGGTGTTGCTCGTGGGGTTGAGGCCGATCGAATCGCCGGCCTTGATCGGCAGGTTGGTCGGGAACGCCTCCGTGCCGACGCTCTGCGGCGACCCCGTCGTGCTCGTTCCAGCCCCGATGAACGTGCCGAAGCCGGCTGGATGCAGCACGCGCAGCTTGAACCCCTCCATCGCCGGTCCGGATGCGCCCTTGACCCGCCAGGCCACGACTGTGCCGTCGACGGGAGATGTCAGCTTGGCCCCCGGGAGCGCTGATTGGGACACGGTGCACGGGCTGCTGCATACGGCTGATCCCGAGAACGTCGCTGTCAGCGGGCTCCCGATCGTAACCGTGTTCGCGCCGGCGCTCGGGGCCGCGGCGAGGGTGAGGCCGGCGGCGAGGGTCGCGAGGATGGAAGCGCGACGTCGCCGTCTCACTTTGGCGCTGCGGTTCGGCGTCGGCCCTGACGGCATCTGCCTCTCACTCTCGTCCGCGGAAGGCTTGCTCCCTCCGCCCCGGCTCGGCAAGCATAGCCCTCGGCCCGCCGTCCTCCAAGCTCGATCTAGGCGTCCTCGCCCTCCGCGAGCTTGTAGCCGACACCGCGCACGGTGAGCACGAGCTCGGGCTCCTGCGGGTCGCGCTCGATCTTCTGGCGCAGGTTCGAGATGTGGACGTCGCAGGCGCGGACATCGCCCTCGAACTCGCTCTGCCACAGCTCCTCCATGATCTCGCGGCGGCTGAACACCTGGCCAGGGCTCTCGGCGAGCAGGCGCAGGACCTGGAACTCGGATCGCGTCAGGTTGATCGGCTTGCCGTGCACGGTGACGAGATGGCGAGCGAGGTCGATGCTGACCGCGCCCGCCTCGATCGTCGCCCCCTCCGCGGGAGTCGCGGCGCGGTCGAGCTCGCGGCGGCGGAGCTGGGCGCGGACCCGGCCGAGCAGCTCGCGGACCGAGAACGGCTTCGTCACGTAGTCGTCCGCGCCGACCTCGAGCCCGACGACCTTGTCGACCTCGGCGTCCTTCGCGGTCAGGAGGATGATCGGCACCGGGCTTCGCCCGCGGACGTCGCGGCAGAGGTCGAGCCCGCTTCGCCCCGGCATCATGATGTCGAGGATCAGCAGATCGAAGCTCGGCTCGCCCTCGCCGAGCTTCTGGTCGGCGTCGTTGCCGTCGAACGCAAGCGTGACGTCGAAGCCCTCCTGCTGGAGGGCGTAGCTGACCGAGTCGCGAACCGAGGGCTCGTCGTCGGCGATCAGGATCCTGCCGATGCTCACCGCGGCCTCCACGATGTGGTCACACCGCCTCGCCGGTGCGCTCGGCCTGACTTGTCCTCTCGATGCCGTCTCTCATCGTCATGCCAGCGGGGTCGCGGCCGGCTTCGCCACCGGGAGCCTGACGCTGAACGTGCTGCCCTTCCCAAGCTCGGATGACACCGAGATCTCGCCACCCATGACCTCGACCATACGGTGTGCGATCGAAAGGCCGAGCCCGAAGCCCTCCTTGTCGAGCGAATTGCTGCCGCGGTAGAAGCGCTCGAAGACTCTCGCCTGCTCCTCGGGCGGGATCCCAGTGCCGTTGTCGCTTACGTCGATCACCACGTCACTCTCCCCGCGGCTGTGGGCGCGAAGGGTAACGACGCCCCCCGGTGGCGTGTTCTTGTACGCGTTCGTCAGCAGGCTGATCGTGACCTGGCGGAGCAGCACCGGGTCCCCCCGCGCGCACACCCCCGGCTCGACGTCGAGCTCGAGCTGCAGCTCCGAGGGCGCGAGGACGGCGCGCGCCGCCTCCTGCGCCGCGACCTCGATCTCGACCACCTCGGCCCCGGCCTCGCCGACGGCCTCGATTCGCGCCAGCGTCAGCAGCGAGTGCGTGAGGCGGCTGATCCGCTCCGCGTCCTCGGCGAGGCGGCCGAGGAAGTGCTCGAGCGCCTCGGGATCGTCCTTGGCGCCCCCGCGCAGGACCTCGATCGCGCCCGAGATCCCCGCGATCGGGTTGCGGAGCTCGTGCGCCGCGTTGGAGACGAACTCGCGCTCGGCGAGCTCGCGGCGGAGCTCCTCGGTGCGGTCGCGGACGACCGCGAGCACCCCCCCGCCCTCGGCGGCGAGCTCGCGCGCCTGAAGCGCGTACACCCGGTCGCCGATCCGCAGCGCGTCACTCGACGCCTCACCGCGCTCCGCGGCGCGGTTGAGCCACGGCTCGAGCGCCTCGAGCACCTTGCGGTCGGGGCCGATCAGCGGCTTCGCGGCGGGGTTGGAGAACCGGATCTCGCTCTGCTCGGAGACGACGATCACGGCCTCGCTGAGCGCGTCGAGGATTGCCGACAGGGTGTCGCGCTCCTGCGAGATCAGCCCGAAGCTGTCGCGGAGCGCGATCCGCATCTGCTCCAGCGCCCGACCGAGATCGCCGATCTCGTCGCGGCCGCGCGGGTGGAGGGGGACATCGAGGCGGCCCTCGGCTATCAGCGCCGCGCTCGTCGCCATCCGCTTCACGCGGGCGGTGATCACGCTCGCGATCGCCGCGGCGGTCAGCACCGCGATTCCGACCGCGATCGCAAGCGCGGTGAGACGGTCGTCGCGAACCGCGGCAAGCGCGCTCGTCACCTCCTCGGGACGCGTCGCCCGCGCCAGCACCACCCCGTCGATCTTCCCCTTTCGGAACACGGGCACCGAGGCGACGGTGACGCTGTGCGGGAAGCCCTTGACCGAGCGCCCCCCTCGCTCGGCCAGCCGCACCGCATCGTGGCGGTTGGGGACGGCTCCGAGGCTGATTCCGAGAACCTGGTCCGGGCTCGTCAGCTGGCCCTTGCGGTTGAACAGGAACGCGGCGTAGTTCTCGTTCTGGCTCCCGGCGAGGATCGTCGGGCCGAGCTTCGATCGGGTCTGGCCGATCTTGTCGGCGAGACGGACGGTCCGTCCGACGGCGATATCGGAGGAGCGCTCGGTCGCGGCCTGCTCGCTTGAGCCGCTGACGATCACGTAGACGATCGCCGCTGTGGCGATCCCGACGCCCGCGAACGCGAGCGCGAGCCACAGACGCACTCCGAGGCGCCGCCGCGGGGGAATCGTGTCGCGGTTGGCGCGCAGTCCGCTCGCCATAAGAGTCTCTTAACACAAAGGCGGCGCGCGCAGGGCGGTTCGTGGCGGGCGAGGGGGCTCTCAGGCGTCAGGCGAGCGCGTCGGCGAGCCGGTAGAACAGCGCCTCGAGCGCGAGCTCCTCGGCGACGTTGACCCGCAGCCGTCGGCGCGTGTCGAGGACGAGCGCGACCGCGCTCCGCGCGGCGCGGGGATCGAGACCCTCGGCGTCGGCGCTCAGCGCCTCGGCGCGATCCGAGTTCATCGCCAGCTGCGGCGCGCCCTCGGCTAGCGCGCCGAGGTCGCGTAACCATGCCGCGCACAGCGCGAGCGCGAGGTCGAGCGCCTCGGTGCGGCGCCGCCGTGCGGCGCGGCGCCCGACCTCCTCGCCCTCGCGCAAGACCCGCCGGGCCTCCTTTCCATCGCCGAGCAGCTCGGCGCGCTCGGCGATCTCCGCCGCGACCTCGTCGGCGGCGAGCGATCCCGCGCGCTCGGCGGCCTCGAGCATCCCGCGCCAGGGGGCGTCGGCGAGCTCACCGGCGCGGGCGGCCCGCGCCGCCGTCTCGGCGCGCGCGCGGAGCTCCCGGCCGGGCTCGGAGACCAGGAACCGCGCCGTGTCGAGATCGCCGCCGGACAGCCTCGCAGCGGCGGCGAGCTCCTCCGCTCCGGCGCCGACATCGTCCCCGGCCCCGGCCAATTCGGCGAGGCGGCGCCCGACGACGTCGGGAGACAGCGCGCCGAAGCGGACGGGCTGGCAGCGCGAGACGACGGTCTCGAGCAGCATCGCCGGCTCGGAGCTCAGCAACACAAGGTGCGCGAAGGGGGGCGGCTCCTCGAGCGTCTTCAGAAGCGCGTTCTGGCTCTCGTCGCGCATCGCCTCCGCGGCCTCGATCACGAACACGCGCCGCGCGCCCTCAAACGGGCGGTACGCGGCGCCGCGGATCACGCGGTCGCGGACCTCCTCGACGAGGTGCTGGGTTCCCGGTGGGCGGATCCACACGAGGTCGGGATGCGGCGAGGGGTCAAGCAGCGCCCGGCGGCGGGCGTCGTCGGGCTCGTCGGCGCCGATCGCGAGCAGCTCGGCCGCGAACGCGCGCGCGGCGGCGCGCTTGCCGGTCCCGCGCGGGCCGGTGAACAGGTAGGCGTGCGTCGGGCCGGTCGCGAGCGCCGCGCCCAGCGCCTGCCCCGCCGCCGGCTGGGCCTCGGTCGCCTCGGCGAGCGGCCTCGGCAGCTCAGCCGTGCGCATGCGCCCTCACCGACTCGACCGCCTCGAGCACGTCGGCGTGGACCGCGTCGACGTCGCGGCTCGCGTCGACGACAGCGATTCGCTCCGGGTTGCCGCGCGCCAGCTCGTCGTAGGCGGCGGCGATCTTGCGCTGGAAGTCGATCCCCTCGGCCTCGAAGCGGTCGCCGCCGTCCTCGGCCCCGGCCGCGAGCCGCTGCTGGCCGCGGTCGAGCGCCGCCTCGGGCTCGATCCGCAGCAGCACGGTGACGTCGGGCACGGCCTCGGCGACGGCCAGTGCGTTGATCCGCTCGACGCTCTCGGCGCCGAGCCCGCGCCCCACGCCCTGGTAGACGACCGTCGAGTCGATGAAGCGATCGCAGACCACGTCGGCTCCATCGTCGAGGGCGGGCCGGATGACTCGCGCGACGAGCTCGGCGCGCGCGGCGCAGAACAAGAGCAACTCGGCTCGGGGGTCGAGCTCGACGTCGGGATCCTTGAGCAGCGCCCGCATCCGCTCGCCCGCCTCGGTCCCGCCCGGCTCGCGGACGAGCACGGCCTCGGGTCCGAGCGCGTCGGTTAGCCGGGCGGCCTGGGTGCTCTTTCCCGCCCGGTCTATTCCCTCGAGCGTGATGAACACCATGGAGCCCGGAGCCGGCTAGTTGGACTCGGCGCGGCTCTTCGAGGAAGCGCGCCGGCGCTGCGTCGTCCCCGTCGGCTGCTTGGGCCGCCGCTTGGCGCCGTTGGCGCTTCTGCTTCGGCGTGCCGGCTTCGCGTCGTCACCGGAACCATCTTCGGCCGGCTGCTCCGCGCCGGCGGGCCCATCTCCGTCCGCCGACGCTCCGTCCGTCGCCGCGGCCTTCTCCTCGGCCTCCTTCTTCGCCTTCGCGGCCTCGCGCTCGGCGCGGCGGCGGCGCATCTCCTGCATCGACGGGCACTCCTCGTTGAAGCACAGGTTCCAGGGGCGGCCGCGGAACGGGATCACCTTCACGCGCGGCGTCTCGCCGCAGATCGAGCAGCGCTCCTCGAGTCGGAACACGCTCCCGCGCTGGGGCAGCGGGAACGTGACGTCGCAGGCGTTGGGATCGTCGGGCTTCCAGCCCTGGCAGCCGACGAAGCGCTTGCCCGACTTGCGCGCGCGGATGATCCGCAGCATGTTCGGGGAGCCGTCCTCGTGCTTGCGGCCGGCGCGCTCGCAGACGATGCAGGGGCCGAGGATCCGATCCTCGTCCATGCCCTTCCAGATCACCTTCGCGAGGTCCTCCTCCTGCTTGTGGAGGTCGTCGTAGGTGCCGTGGAGCATCTCGCGGCTGATCCGAAGCACCTCGTCCTTCGACGTCTCGCCGCTCGCGATCTGGTCCATGTCCTGCTCGAGCTCGGCGGTCATCTCGGGCGTCGCCATCCGCGGCACGTAGTGCTTGAAGGCGTCGTACATCGCGATCCCGGTCTCGCTCGGGACGGGCGGGTTCCCGTACACATAGCCGCGGTCGAAGAGCTTCTGGATGATGTCGGGGCGCGTCGCCTTCGTCCCCAGGCCGCGCTCCTCCATCAGCTCGATGAGCTTGCCCTGGCTGATCCGGTTCGGCGGCGGCGTCTCCTTGTCGAGGATCCACGGCTCGCCGTCGAGCGCCAGCTCCTGGCCCTGCTCGAGCTTCGGGATCTCCTCGTCGGACGAGCGCGCGTAGGTGTAGACGCCGGCGAAGCCGGGGTCGACGACGACGCTGCCGCGCACGAAGTACATCTCCGAGCCGGCCTCGATGTCGGCGCGGGTCGACTCGGTGATCATCGGCGGCGAGAACGTCGCCAGGAAGCGCCGCGCGATCAGCTCGTATACGCGCAGCTTCGGGCCCTCGAAGGCGCCGGGGTGGACCGCCTGGGTCGGGTAGATCGGGGGATGGTCGGTCGTCTCCTTCTTCCCGCGCGTCGGCTTCAGCTCGCCGTCGAGCAGACCGCTCGCGGCCTCGAACTCGCGGATCCGGACGAGCGAGGAGACGAGCTCGCGGGTCGGCAGCGAGCTCGGGTAGACGGTGTTGTCGGTCCGCGGGTAGGAGATGAACCCGTCCATGTACAGGTCCTCGGCGATCCGCATCGCGCGCGACGGCGTGATCCCAAGCCTGCTCGAAGCCTCGGCGCTGAACGAGGTCGTGTTGAACGGGGCCGGGGGCTTGCGGGTGTTGCGGCGCGAGGCAACCTCGGCGACGACGCCGGGGCTCTTCGTGCCCGCGACCGCCGCGTCGGCCTCGGCCTTCTTCCAGAACCGGTCCTCCTTGTGGTGCGCCTCGAACGCCCCGTCGGGATGCTCGAAGCGCGCCAGCACCTCCCAGTAGGGCACCGGCTTGTGCGCGCGCCGCTCGAGCTCGCGCTCAACGATCAGGCCCAGCGTCGGGCTCTGGACGCGGCCGACCGAGAGGAAGTTGGAGCCGAAGCGGCGCGTCGCCAGCGAGACCGCACGGGTCAGGGTCGCGCCCCAGATCAGGTCGATGTCCTGGCGCGCGGCGCCCGCGTAGGCGAGGTCAAGGGAGAGATCGTCGAGATTCGAGAACGCGCTCTCGATCTCGTCCTTGGTCAGGGCCGAGAACCGCGCCCGCTTGATCTCGCCGTCGAGACTCGCGTTCACGCTCCTGACCTCGTCGAGCGCCTCCATCCCGATCAGCTCGCCCTCGCGGTCGAAGTCGGTTGCGATCACGAGGCTGGTCGCGTCCTTGGCGACCTTCTTCAGCGCGCGGAGGTAGTTCTTGTCCGTCGGCTCCTTGATCAGGTCGGCGTCGATCAGATCGTGGAGAGGCGTCTTCTGCCAGTTCGAGTAGCCCTCCGGGAAGGAGGGATTGAGGACGTGGCCCTTGAGCCCGATGACGAGCGTGTCGCCGTCGGAATCGCTCCATGTATAGAACGGGACCTTGTAGGCCTTGTCCTGCTTCGCCTCGCCCCCGCTGAGGATCTCGGCGATCTTCGTCGCGCTGTTGTTCTTCTCTGTGACGATCAGACGCATTGGCGGGCGAGAGTAGCAACCGGCCTCGACCGGTCAGCCAATTCGACGATCGGGCGCCGAAGGCGCCCGCTAGCAGGCTTCCTGCTCGGCCTGCTCGGCGTCCTTGAGCTTGTGCTTGGCGGTCTTGAGCTTCTTCTTCGCCTTCTTGAGCTTCTTGCCGCCCTTCTTCTTCGCCTTCTTGACCGCCTTCTTGGCCTTCGTCACGGCCTTGTCGGCCTTGTCCACCGCAGCCTTGGCCGCGTTGCACTTCGCCGGGTCGACGCCCCCGCCGCCACCACCTCCGCCGCCGCCGCCGCTTGCGGCCGATGCCTGGGCGATATTCCACGTGCTCGCGTGCGAGCTCAGCACGGTGATCTGGAAGTCGCCGCCGGCGAGCGTCTGGCGCGAGCTCACGCACGGATCGGGCGTGGCGGTGCCGCCGCCGGTGCAGTCGCCGGCCGGGCTGCCGTTGCGAAGCACGGTCGCCCTGCTGAGGTCGAACCCCGCCGGGATCTTCGACGCGTCGACCGTGAAGGTGATGTGGAGCGGGTTTGCGACCGTGGCGTCGGGCGCCGTGATCGTCACCTCGTGGCCGATCAGCGAGTAGCCCTGCGGGGGCGTCGTCGTCGTGTCGGAGCTGTCTGTGACGGTGACCGTCCCGCCCGTCGGCGTGGTGACCGCGGTCGTGAGCGGGTTCGAGCTCGTCGGCCCGGTGCCGTCGACGTCGGTTGTCACGGTCCCGCCGGGATCGGCGTCGCCCTGGGTCGTGGTCGAGTGCGAGGCGGTATCGATCGTCCAGCTGCCCCCGACGGGGTCGGACTCGTTGCCGGCGAGATCCTTTGCCTTGACAAAGAACGTGTGCACGCCGTCGTCGAGTCCGGTGTAGGTCACCGGGGAGGTGCAGGGCGCGAACGCCTCCCCGTCGAGGCTGCACGTGAAGCTGGCGCCCGCCTCCGAGTGGAACGCGATCGTGGCCGAGGTTGAGTTCGTCGTCCCGACGGGCCCCGCCGAGAACGAAACCCCGGGCGGCGTCGTATCCGGCGACAGCGCAACATTGATATTGGGGGTGTCGTTCCCCTGGGTCACGCTGATCGGGTCGGCGGACTGGAGGTCGGGCTTGTCGTTGTACGCCTCGAACTCGTAGTGGTGGGCGTAGTCGTTATGGCAGTCGGTGAACGTGAGAGCGAAATCTCCCGTGGCGAGCCTCGTGACGGAGTAGTGACCGCTCGCGTCGGTGTCGGAGATGAGGCCGTTCCTCCCGGGTCCGTACACGGCCACGCAGATGTTTGAGATCGGGTCGCCGGTGTCGCTGTCGGTGACGGTTCCCGAGATCGAGCCACCAGTGCTCACGTTTGCGTCGATGCCCGTGGTCGTCTGACCCTCGGTGACCGCGACTGAATCAGCCGACTGGAAGTCGAGCTTGTCGTCGTAGAACTCGGTCACGTAGTTCCCGGTAGTGCACGGCCTGAACTGCACTTTGTACGAGTCGGTCCGGAGCCCCTCGAGCGTGTAGTGGCCGCTTGCGTCGGTTTGACCCCCACTGCCGCCGGTGTTGGTGTTGATCCCCTGGGCGCTCACGCAGATGTCGGGCAAGGGTGCCCCAGTGCTGTCGGTGACGGTGCCGGAGATCTTCCCCCCGCTGCGCAGGCTTGCGTCGGCCTCGGTCGTCTGGCCGCTCGTCACCGTAACGAGATCGGCGTTGTTGAAGGTCGGCGCGTCGTCGTACCACTCTTGCTCGTAGTTGCCCGAGAAGCAGGGGGCGAAATGGAGGTAATAGGAGCCGGGAGCGAGGTCGACCGAGTACACGCCGGCCGCGTTCGTCCCCGGCTGCGCGGGGCTGTCGCCGCTGGGTGCTGGGCCGAACACCTGCACACACATGTCCTGGAGCGGCGTGCCGTCTGCCTCGTCGGTGACGGTCCCCGAGAGCGTCCCGTCCGCGGCGCTCGCGAGCGTGGGCGCGGCCATGGCGGCGATCCCTGCCACCGCGAGCAGGACCGCGAGCTTGCGCAGTGCGGCGACTCCTCCGGCGCACCCCTTCTTCGGACCCTCCATGCTCCTCCTTCCGTTCCGGCTGCGCCGGGACCGCCCCCCACGGGCGAGGCTTGCTGTGCGCTTCCCCGATTTGGCGCGGCCTCGACTCTAGCGGAGGAATGGGCGGGCCGTTCCACGCCGCGGCGCGCCGGAGCGCGCGCATTACCCTTTCTCATATGCCCGCCCAGGCCTACGCCGGAAAGCCGTGCGTGTGCCAGCTCCGCAAGGGGATCTGCGACCAGTCATGCGTGCGCGGAATGCTCGAGACCCCCCTGTACATGGCGTGCCTGATCCTCAGGGACCGCCCCTGCCTCGTCGTCGGCGGCGGCGAGGTCGGGCTCGAGAAGGTCGACGGCCTGCTCGCGTGCGGCGCCGCGGTCACCCTCGTCGCCCCCGACGCCGTCGATCAGCTCGGCGACTACGCGCGCGAGGGATCGATCGCCTGGGAGCGGCGCGAATACCTCCCTTCCGATGTCGAGCGCACATTCCTCGCGATCGCGGCGACGAGCGACACCGACGTCAACATCGCCGTCCACGCCGACGCCGAGGCGCGGGCGATGCTCGTCAACGTCGTCGACGTGCCGCCGCTCTGCAACTTCATCCTCCCCGCGATCGTGCGCACGGGGCCGCTTGCGATCGCAATCTCGACCGCCGGCGCCTCGCCCGCGCTCGCGAAGCGGATGAAGCGCGAGATCGCCGAGCTGTTCGGCGACGAGTACGCCCGTCTGGCCGTGATCCTGAACGAGGAGCGCGGCTGGGCGAAGGGCACGCTGCCGACCTACCAGGACCGCAAGCTGTTCTTCGAGTCGATCGTCAACGGCGAGCCCGACCCGGTCGAGCTCCTCCGCTCCGACCGAGAGGACGAGCTGTTCGAGCTCATCTCCGCGGCGAGGGAGTCACACAGCGAGCGGGCCAGGACGACGGCGTAGGCGCAGGTCCGTCTCACTCTCGGTCGCGACCGCCACCGGTTGTCCGAGATTGGAGGGCTAACCTCCTCGTATGGAGCGTGCCGCCTGGACCGACGAGCGCCTCGATGACCTCGCGCGTCGGATGGACGCGGGGTTCGAGCGCGTCGACGCGGACATCCGCGAGCTTTGGGCGGAGTTGCGCACAACTCGCGAGGAGCTCCGGGCCGACATCGGCGAACTCCGCAGCCTCACGCTCCGCTTCGGCGGCGGGCTGATCGCGGGCATCGCGGCGGTCTTGGTCACCGTGCTCGCGCACGGCTAGCGCCGCGGGTCAGCCCGCGGGCAGCGCGTAGAGCGCGACCGCCGCGAAGTGCGCCGCGATCGCGGCGAGCACGAAGACGTGGAAGACCTCGTGGTAGCCGAACACGGCCGGGTTCGGGTCCGGCCGCTGGCGCGCGTAGACGACGGCGCCCGCGGTGTACAGCGCGCCGCCGACGGCGATCAGGATCCCGGCGCCGATCCCCGCGTCGAGAACGATCGCGGGGAAGCCGATCGCGCCGATCCAGCCGACCGCGAGGTAGACGAGCACGCTGACCCACTTCGGAGCCTCGACCCAGACCAGCTCGACGACGATTCCCGCCGCGGCGCCCGCCCAGACCGCGATCAGGATCGCCTCGCCGAGCGCGCCGCCGAGCACGAGCGCGGCGAACGGCGTAGTCGTGCCCGCGATCAGCAGGAAGATCATAGAGTGGTCGAGGCGGCGCATCCAGCGGCGGATCTCCGGCCGTCGCCAGTTGACGCGGTGATATAGAGCGCTCGTCCCGAGCAGGGCCGAGAGCGAGAACGCGTAGATCACCGCGACGAGCGTCGCGGTGCCGGCGGGGGCGGCGATCACGAGCGCGCCGCCCGCGGCGAGCGAGATGAAGAACGCCCACTCGTGCGAGACGCCGCGCAGGCGCGGCTTCTGGCGCTCGATGAACTCGGCCGCGCTCTCGCGCGCGTCGGCGACCCGCTCGGCGGCGGCGTCGCGGGCCCCGGCCACCCGGTCCGCGGCCGCTTCGATCCGCTCATTCACAGGGGCGAGCGTAACCGAGCGGGCGGGCGCGAGTGTGGGATCGCCCACGTTGAGCGTGCCAACGCCACATATAGCGTGGCACCAGGACCCGCAAACACCATCGTTAGTAGAATGGTCGCCGTGAACTGTCCCAGCTGCAGCGGTCCCAGCCACGTGCTCGAGAGCCGTCCCGCCGAGGACGGCGACGCGGTGCGGCGGCGGCGCGAGTGCGAGCACTGCGGCGAGCGGTTCACGACCTACGAGCGCCGCGCGCCCGAGCCGGTGTTCGTCCGCAAGCGCAGCGGCGAGCGCCAGCCGTTCGAGCGCGCGAAGCTCCGCGCCGCGCTCGCGCGCGCCGCGCACAAGCGCCCCGTCTCCAGCGAGCGGATCGACGCGATCGTGCGCCGCGTCGAGCACGAGGCGGGCAGCTCGGGCGAGCTCGGTGCGGCGCGGATCGGCGAGCTGTGCATGGCGGAGCTGCGCGAGCTCGACGTCGGCGCCTACCTTCAGTACGCGGGAACCCTCGCCGAGCCGGCGGCCGCAATTTCCGGGGGTTCCGGCATCCACGCCCTCGGTGGTTCTGTCCGCGCCGCGAGAAAGGATGCGGAGTTACCCGCTAAGGCTGCTTCCAGGAGAGGGACAGATGAGTAAAACCGCTGCAAAGAACGCAAAGGCCCGGACGCTCGGGCTGACGGTGGAGCGCCGCTTCACGACCCCCGGCGCCGACCCCTTCGACGAGGTCGCCTGGGAGCTCCGAGACGCCGTGATCGGCGACCCCGAGAGCCCCGCGTTCGAGCAGCGCGAGGTCGAGTTCCCGACCTCGTGGTCGCAGAACGCGACCAACATCGTCGCCCAGAAGTACTTCCGCGGCCGGCCCGGGACGCCGGAGCGCGAGCGCTCGGTGAAGCAGATGATCGGCCGCGTCGCGGGGCGCATCGCTGCGGCGGGGCGCGACGGCGGCTACTTCGCGAGCGACGAGGACGCGGAGGCGTTCGAGGCCGAGCTCACGCACATCCTCCTGCACCAGATGGCGGCCTTCAACAGCCCGGTGTGGTTCAACATCGGCTGGCGCAGGCCCGGCGAGGAGCAGGCGTCGGCGTGCTTCATCCTCTCGGTCGAGGACGACATGGAGTCGATCCTTTCCTGGAACACCAAGGAGGGGATCATCTTCAAGGGCGGCTCGGGCTCGGGGATCAACCTGTCGAAGATCCGCGGCTCTATGGAGCCGCTGTCGAAGGGCGGGATCGCCTCCGGCCCGGTCAGCTTCATGCGCGGCGCCGACTCCTGGGCGGGCGCCATCAAGTCCGGCGGCGGCACCCGCCGCGCGGCGAAGATGGTCGTCCTCGACGTCGACCATCCCGACGTCGAGGACTTCATCTGGTGCAAGGCGCGCGAGGAGCGCAAGGCCGAGGCGCTGAAGCGGGCCGGCTTCGACATGCGCCTCGACTCCGAGGCGTTCGCCTCGGTCCAGTACCAGAACGCGAACAACTCGGTCCGCGTCACCGACGAGTTCATGCAGGCCGTCGCCGACGACGCCGACTGGGACCTCCTCGCGCGCACCGACGGGCGCGCGATCAAGACCGTGAAGGCGCGCGAGCTGATGAACCAGATCGCCGACGCGGCGTGGCGCTGCGCCGATCCCGGCGTCCAGTACGACACGACGATCAACCGCTGGCACACCGACCCGAACACGGGGCCGATCACCGCGTCGAATCCGTGCTCCGAATACATGAGCATCGACGACTCGGCATGCAACCTGGCGTCGCTCAACCTGATGAAGTTCCGCCGCGAGGGCGGGCGCTTCGACGTCGACGACTTCCGCCACGCGGTCGACGTCGTCTTCCTCGCGCAGGAGATCATCGTCGGGTTCTCGAGCTATCCGACCGAGGAGATCACCGCGAACGCGCGCGCGTTCCGCCAGCTCGGGCTCGGGTACGCGAACCTCGGCGCGCTCTTGATGTCGGACGGGATCCCGTACGACTCCGAGGAGGGCCGCGCGGTCGCCGGCGCGATCACGGCGCTGATGACCGGGCGCGGGTACCGCAAGTCGGCAGAGGTCGCCGCGGCGCTGGGGCCTTACGACGGCTACGAGGCCAACCGCGAGCCGCACAACGACGTCATGCGAATGCACCGCGACGCGTCGTATGAGATCGCCGACGAGCTCGTCGAGGAGGCGCTGATCGGCGCCGCGCGCGAGGCGTGGGAGGAGGCCGTCGAGCTCGGCGAGGAGCACGGCTACCGCAACGCCCAGGCGACTGTGCTCGCCCCGACCGGGACGATCTCGTTCCTGATGGACTGCGACACGACCGGGATCGAGCCCGACTTCTCGCTCGTGAAGTTCAAGGAGCTCGTCGGCGGCGGCCAGATGACGATCATCAACCGCTCGGTGCCGCTGGCGCTGGGCACGCTCGGCTACTCGGATCCCGAGATCGAGCAGATCGAGGCCCACATCGCCGAGCGGCAGACGATCATCGGCGCGCCGGGGCTGAAGGACGAGCACCTGCCGGTGTTCGATGTCGCGGTCGGCGAGCGGGCGATCTCACACACCGGCCACATCAAGATGATGGCCGCGGCGCAGCCGTTCATCTCCGGGGCGATCTCGAAGACGGTCAACCTGCCCGAGTCGGCGAGCGTCGAGGACATCGCCGACGCCTACGAGCAGGGCCACCGGCTGGGGCTGAAGGCGCTCGCGATCTACCGCGACGGCTCGAAGACCGCGCAGGCGCTGAAGACCGACGCCGGCGAGGGCAAGGACGAGCCGACGGAGGCCGCGGCGCATCCGGGTGAGACCGCGGCGCGCCCGGAGCGGCGGAAGATGCCGCGCGAGCGCGAGTCGCTCACGCACAAGTTCTCGATCGCCGGACACGAGGGCTACATCACGGCCGGCAAGTACGAGGACGGGAGCGTCGGCGAGATCTTCCTCACCGACATCGGGAAGGAGGGCTCGACGCTGCGCGGGATGATGAACGCGTTCGCGACCGCGATCTCGATCGGGCTCCAGTACGGCGTGCCTCTGGAGACGTTCGTGAAGAAGTTCAGCTACATGCGCTTCGACCCCGAGGGAATCACGAAGAACCCGGAGATCCCGTTCGCGAAGTCGATGCCGGACTACATCATGCGCTGGCTCGCGAGCCGGTTCGTCGATGACCTCGAGATGCTCGAGGACCTCGGCATTCTCACCCCCGAGATCCGCGCCCGCAAGGAGGCGCAGCAGTCGCTCTTCGCGGGCGAGAGCAACGGCTCGGGCAACGGCGAGAGCGGTGGCAGCGGCGGCAACGGACATACGAACGGCGGCGAGGGGCCCGCAACGGACGCGGTCGCGCCGACCGAGGCGATGACGGACACGCCGCCCGTCGTCCCGGCGAAGATGAAGGGCCTCGACCTCGGCCCCGCCTGCGAGCAGTGCGGCGGGATGATGCAGCGCACCGGCTCGTGCTACACCTGCTCGAGCTGCGGCGCCAACACCGGCTGCGGATAGCTGAAGGTGGAAGGGCACCCACCGGCAGGGACCGGCTGACACCCCGGCCCCGCGGTGGTAAGGTCGCTTCTCCGCTGAGTGTAAGGAAAGGAAACGGGCCATGGCACAGGCTAGGGCTCGGGGGACGGGAAGGCTTCGCGCGGCGACGCTCGCCGTGACCGTCGCGGCGCTGCTCTGCCCCGGCGTGGCGCGCGCCGCCGACAGCGTCTACTGGACGAACACCAGCTCCCCCGGGGCGATCCGGGTCGGGCCGCTCGCGGGCTCGAGCGCGGGTCCGGCCGAGGACTTTCTCATGGGCCAGGAAAACCCGACCGGCGTCGCGATCGACCCCGCGGCGGGGAGGGTCTACTGGGCGAACGCCGGCAACTCGCCGAACTCCGGCGCGATCCGGTTCGCGAACCTCGACGGCTCGGGATCCCCCCACGACCTGTCCACGGGCGAGAGCAACCCGCGCGGCGTCGCGATCGACCCCGCGGCGGGGAAGATCTACTGGGCGAGCCAAGCCTCGGGCGGGATCCGGGTCGGAAACCTCGACGGCAGCGGATCGGCGGCGGACCTGTTCACGGGCGAGAGCTTCCCGCACGGCGTCGCGATCGACCCCGCGGCGGGGAAGATCTACTGGTCGAACGTCGGCAGCGGTGCGATCCGGGTCGGGAACCTCGACGGCTCGGGCTCCCCCCACGACCTGTTCACGGGCGAGACCGGCCTGGGCGGCGTAGCAATCGACCCCGCGGCGGGGAGGATCTACTGGGCGGTCAACGACTCGAGCAGAATCCGGGTCGGGAACCTCGACGGCTCGGGCTCCCCCCACGACCTGTTCACGGGCGAGCCCGAACCGGAGGGCGTCGCGATCGACCCCGCGGCGGGGAGAATCTACTGGGCAGACAGCACCAGCCCCGGCGCGATCCGGGTCGGGAACCTCGACGGCTCGGGCTCCCCGCAGGACCTGTTCGCGGGCGAAAGCACGTCCCTTGCGTTCCTGGCCCTGCTGCGCTCCCCGCGCCCGCGGGCGCGCCGGAGGTCTCGGGCGGCGGCGCGGTCGGCGAGCAGCTCGCGTGCAGCGAGGCGCAGTGGGCGCCGAACCTGCTCGGCGCCTTCCTGTACCGCGCCCCGCGCAGCGTCGCCCACCGGTGGCAGAAGGACGGAGCCGACGTCGCGGGCGCCGATCAGGCGAGCTTCACCCCGAGCTCGGTCGGCCTCTACACATGCAAGGAGACGGCCTCCAACCACGCCGGCTCGGCCTCGCAGACGAGCGAGCCGTTGGCGCAGTTCGCCGTCGCGAAGCGAAAGCGCGAGCGGCGAAAGGGCACCGTGAAGCTCACGGTCGAGGTCCCCGGCCCCGGCCACCTCGTGATCTCGGGCGACAAGGTGCGCTCGCGCAGCAAGTGGCCGCGCGGGCAGGGCGATACGAAGGTGAATGCCGGAATTCGGGCGCGCGGCAAAGCGAAGCGCACCCTGAAGCGAAGGGGCAGGGTCAAGGTCTCGGTCGAGCTCGCGTTCACCCCCGACGGCGGGACGCAGAGCGAGCAGGGCGAGAAGCTGAAGCTGAAGAAGAGGTGAGGGGTGCGCCGCCCCGGCGCTACCGCGTCCGGCGCACGAGCTTTCGCTGTCCACCCGCTGATCCTTCAATGTCCACAGCCGCGCGAGTCGGATCCAGGAGCTCGAGGACCACATTCGCGTGCCTCCCTATCGAGGTCGCGCACCACGGCCTGGAACACCTGGCCAAACCGGGACCGACGGAGGCGGAAGCTCTGCCTCTGGGGTCCGAATGAACGACACCTCCCCCAACGCAGCTTCTGTCGCTTGAGAGGTCTGCGCTGTGAGCCCCAGCCACCTGAGCCGCCTGTAGGCCGGGGGACAGCGGCGCTGAACTCCCCACGTCGCGACCACTGTCATTTCAGTGACAGTTCACAGATAGTTGTGAGGTGTCATCGGCGGTTCGGCTGAACGACGGTCGTCGTTCGGTGGAAGGACGCATCGATCGACCCGCTCGCAGCGGGGAGCGAGTGTCCAGACCGGGCATAGTTCAAGCGAACAGCACCGTGATCGCCGGCTGACACATTCAAGGAGGAGGCTTGATCAGCACCGATTATCTGGTCGTCGGAGCAGGGGCGAGTGGCCTCGCCTTCGCCGACACACTGGTCGCGGAGGAACCCGATGTCGAGGTCACGCTCGTCGATCGCCGGGCCGGGTCGGGTGGCCACTGGCTCGACGCGTACCCCTTCGTTCGCCTACACACGCCTTCGGCGTACTACGGCGTCAACTCACTGCCGCTCGGCGAAGACCGAATTGACCAGTCGGGCGAGAACGCCGGCTTCTACGAACGAGCAACGGGCGCGGAGGTCCGCGACTACTTCGCCGAGGTGGCGTCCCGCCTGACGCAGACGGGGCGCGTGCGCATCCTGACCGGGCATGAGCACCTGGGGCCGCGAGAGGAGGGAGCGCAGGTCCGCGACCTGGCCACCGGAGCGCTTCATGACGTCGAGGTGCGCCGCAAGCTGGTCGACGCCCGCTATCTCGAAGCCTCGATCCCGGCCACTCACGAACCGTCCTTCGATGTTGCGCCGGGTGCCCGCGTCGTGCCCGTCAACGACCTACCGGCCGCCGCACGGTCGGGGACCCGCTACGCCGTGCTCGGGTCGGGTAAGACGGCGGTCGACGCCTGCACCTGGCTTCTGGACAACGACGTGGCGCCAGATCGGATCCGCTGGGTCCGCCCACGGGACCATTGGTTTCACCACCGGCGCCACTTCCAGCCGCTGGACCTCGTTGGCGACAACATCGACGGGATCTCCCTCGACGCCGAGGCTGGTGCGGAGGCGGCGGACGTCGAGGACCTGTTCGATCGCCTGGAAGCATCGGGACGTCTGGTCCGCATCGACCCGTCGGCTCACGCGACGATGTACCGCATCACGATGCTCAGCCCCAGCGAGATCGATGCCCTGCGGCAGATCGAGGATGTGGTCAGGCTCGGCCGCGTGCGACGGATCGAGGGCGACCGGATCGTGCTCGAGCAGGGCGAGACCGACACCGGCCCCGACGTCCTCCACGTCGACTGCACGGCGCTCGGCCTGCGCAACGCAGAAGCGATCCCCGTCTTTCAGCGCGGGCAGATCGTGCTCCAGCAGGTCAGACAGAACTCCCCGGCGTTCAACGCGGCGCTCATCGCCTTCGTGGAGGCCCACCGCAGCGAGGACGCCGACAAGAATCGGCTCTGCCCACCCAATCCCTACCCGCGGAGCATTGACGATTGGCCGGGCCTCAGCCGTCGCACGTGGCAGATCGAGCAGCGATGGCAGCGCGAACCGGACGTCGCCGGCTGGGTGGCCGAGAGTCGGCTCAACCTGCTCCGGGGCCTCCCCGAGCACGCCGCCGACCCACCCGTCAAGGCTGCGATCGAGCGGTTCGTGACCCATGTCGGGCCCGCGATCGAGCGGATGCGCGAACTCGATCGGCGGCGCTCGCGAGAATCGGGCTGACCGGATGCGTCTGCCCGACGGTGCCACGGTTTGCGCCACATTCGGCTGAGGCGAGCTCCGCTCGGCAGTCACGACCCCACCGTCAACACGCCCCCGCGCGCCGAGAGCCAAGCGCCATGCGGCGGGTGCATCCACTCGGCCCGTGAGCGCGCTCGAGCGGGACGGGACTGTGGCTCTTGCGGGGCGCCGGTTCACCTGGCGCGCGCTCGGGTCCGGCCCGCGCCTGCTGCTCGTGCAGGGCTACGCGGGCAGCGCCGACGACTGGCCCCCGGACTTCCTCGCGGCGCTCGGGCGCTCGTTCGCGCTCGTCGTCCCCGACAACCGAGGGATGGGCGGCTCCGATCTCGGCGATCCGGCCGAGGTGACGATCGACTCGATGGCCGCCGACCTCGAGGCGCTGCTCGACGAGCTGGCGATCGACCGGGTGCCGGTCGTCGGCTTCTCGATGGGCGGGTTCATCGCCCAGGCCCTGGCCGTCCGGGCCCCCGAGCGGGTTGGGTCGCTCGCGCTGCTTTCCACTGACCCGGGTGGCCCGGACGCGATTCGAGCCAGACCCGCCGACTGGGGCCGCCTCGTCGACCACTCCGGGACCCCCCGCGAACGGGCATCGCGCACGATCTCGGTCATCTTTCCTCCCGACGTCGCTCCCCGCTTCGACCGCGAGTTCGGCGACGTCGTGGCGGCGTCGCAGGCGGCGCTCGATCCGGCCGCCCTCGCCGCGGAGGAGCGGGCGATGGCGCAATGGTGGGCGGCGCCGCCGGGCGCCGACGGCTCGTCACGGATCGCACCGGTCCTGATCGGGCACGGCGCGGATGACGTCGTCATCCCGCCGGGTAACGCTGAATTGCTCGCGGCGAACTTCCCGGGCGCGCGGATCGAGCTCTTCGCCGGCGCCGGTCACGCGTTCCCGGCCCAGCTGCCCGGGGCGGCCGCCGATCTGATCGCCTCTCAGCTTCGACCCTGAAGAGCCTCAGGCGAGCGGCTCCCCGTTCCACCTGATGTCGCGGAGCTTCTGCGCGGCGTAGGCGATGTGCTCTCGGGATGCGATCCGGGAGTCGTGCCGGAATCGCAGCCACCCGAAGAGGTCGCCGCGTGGATCGCGTGGATCCAAGAACGCGCCGGACGTGGCCAGCAGCTCGTTGATGGCGTGGGGGATTGAGCGAATCCCGTCAAGGCTCTCGGTCAGGACGGCGTCGTCGAACTGGGCCGCCGTACCGGGCTCTATCAACAGCGGCTCGGAAGGGGGGTCGCCGAGGATCGAGGTCGCGAGCTCAATGCGCGGACGACGCGGAGCGCGTAGGGCATGCGCGTGCTTGTGATCAGGACGCGGAGGCACGAGGGCTATCAGACCGGCAGCATGCGAAGGGGGTCAGGCTGACGGTCTGAGCCCAGCGACAGCCCGCTCGACACCGTCGATCTCAGCCCGTGCGGTCTGGGCCAGATACCTCGTGCGCGCATCGTCCTCGGCGGCGGCACCTGCGTCCACCGTCCTCGAGTCCTCCTGAATCGCGCCTCCGCCACCGTCTCGGACCACCTGCTCGAGCGCCTCCAGCCGCGCGACGTCGTCTGCCATCGATGTCGAGACGCCGCGCCGTGTGGGTTGAGCGAAGGAACGGATCGTCGTGCCGAGCTCGAACAGGCGCTGCGACGCACGGTCGAGCTCGTAGAGAGCGCCGCGGTCTAGCGCGAGATCACCAGGCTGGCGAACGTAGAGGCGCTCGGCGGAGCGATAGCGAAACAGGGCCTCGGCCGCGGCGCCGCAATCTCGGGGCGGGTCGCCTCCGGTCTCCGGCGAGGCTGCGAGGCAGCGCGCGCAGGCATCGATCAGTCCGGCGGCGGACGCGATTAGCGTCCGGTGCAGCGAGCGTGGCCACAGCGCGAAAGTTGCGACCGCCGCGATCGCGATTCCAATCGCGGTCCCGGTGAGCCGCTCGAGCCCCGTGCTTGCGCCCGCCGGTGAGAGGAAGTCGAAGAGCAGGACAACCGAGAGCGTGATGAAGACCACCGCGACGCCGTAGTTGATGCGCCCGAAATAGACGGTCGCGAAGAGCAGGAACGGGAAGAGCACAACGATGACGGCGTCCTCTCCTTCGATCAGCGCGAGCAATCCGAGGGCAATCGCCACGCCGACAAGCGTGCCGACCACGCGCTCGAGCGCCCGCTCGACCGATGCCTCGAGCGTGGGCTGGATCACGACGACAGCGGTGACCGGGATCCAGAGCCCGTGCGCATTGCTCAGCCCCAGCGTCAGATAGAGCGCCGTGGCTGCGGCGACGGCAACTCCGAGCCGAAACCCGTACAAGAGGTAGGGCGATTCGAGGCTCAGCTCCCGTCGCAGGGCGCGCCTGACGGAGCGCCTCTCGGCGCGCCGATCATAGACCTCACTTCGTCCCAGCTCGATGACCCGGACAGCGCCCGGGGCGGCGATAGGGCGTGCGAGCTCGGCCGCGTTCGCCGTCGCGGCGATCACGTCGTCGGCCAAGCCTCGGAGGGCGATCAGCGCCGGGCTCGACGGCTCGTCCCCGAGCTGCGCGGCGGCCGCTCGCAGGCGAGCCGTCTCGGCCGGGCGCCCGTCGCGAATCGAGGCGGCCAGGTCATGGCTCGCCTCGACAACGGCCTCGACCAGCGGCGCGGCGAGCCGGCGCTCATCGCGCCCGAGGGGCTCCTCGCCGAGCAGCGCCACCAGGCGCCCCACGTCCCCGGCGATCCGCTCCGCGTCGTGGATCAGCGCGACGCGGAGATGCTCCCCTGGAGCGCGGCCGGTTGTGGCCCAGGCGTTCGCGGCTAGGAGCTCCCGGGTCTCTTCGAGTCGGCTACGGAGCGCCTCGAGGCCGACGGCGGCTCCCCCAGCTGCCGCCTTCGCTGGGCCTGATCCGGTTTCACCGCCTCTCGCCGGGACCAGACGCCCGAGAGTGCTGGCTGCAGACTCGAAGCTCGCCGCGAGGGGGTCGCGGAGGCCGGCGGAGCTGGCGCCGGGGAGGAGCAGCATGCCGGCGAGCGCCGCACCACCGCCGACGAGCACCCCGATCGCCGCCTCGAGGCCCGTGTCGATGTTGCCGGGAACGCTGACGCTGATCACGAACACGATCAACGCAAGGGGTCCTCCAACCCGCCAGTAGTCGCTGAGCAGCCCGAGCCAGCCGGCCGCGAAGCCCGCCACGAGCGTCGACAGCACCACCGCAACAGACGAGTGCGCGATCAGCGGACCGACAAGCGCTGCGGTCGCCATCGCGAGGGCCAGCGCGGTCATCGTGAGCACGATCAGACGCCGCGAGCCCCCATATCCGCTGAGGACGATGTTCAGGGCGCCGAGCATCGCCCAAATCGCGACCAGCTGGGCGCCGGCGAAGTAGAGCGCAAGGAACGGCACCGCCACGACGAGGGCCAGCCGCGCCCCGGCCCTCAGCGCCGCGGGATCTCGATACCAGCCGGCGCCAGCGGGCATGCGGTCCCGGATCGCCGATCCCGCTGTCACGAAGAGCGCCCACACGTCGGCTAGGAGCAAAGCACGACCGCAATGGTGCCGCCCGAGACCGAAGCCAAGTCGGCTGGGTTGTCGAGCCAGCCGACCCGGGGCCGCCCACGCGGCGTTGCCCAGCTACGGCAGCCGCTGGTAGGTGTCCAGGAGGTCGTCCTGGAGGATCGTCGCCTGCCCCCGCGCGCGCATCACTAGGCGGTGGGAGAGACGGCGCGACCGGTAGCGCCAGCCGGCGGGGAGGTTGAGGCGCCCGCCGAGCGAGCGTAGGTCCTGGACTGCGAGGTCGGAATCCCTCTGCTGAGAGAAGGCCTGCATCACGTACTTCGCACCGTCGGGCGAGATCAGCTCGTAGATCCGGCGGCCCCGCTTCCAGCGCCACGTGTTGTGGCGCTCGATCGTCCGCTCCGTGTATGGAGTCTGAACGAGCTCGGCGGGCGACATGATCGGGATCGACGCGACCTTGCGCATTCGGATCCCCGCGATCGTGCGCGGCTTTCCGATCCGCCCGCTTGCCGAGTCGAATACCCAGTGGCGGGGGCCGTTGAGGACGACGAGCGGAACGCCGAGGTCGGTCGCGAGCTGCGTCGGATCGATCGCGGCCCACTTCGCCGCCGGGCACTTGTTGAGCCCGATCGTGTTGAAGACGACCACCTTCGCGTTCGGGATCGCGCCTCGAAGCTCGAAGATCTCGCAATAGCGGGAGTCGAAGAGGCCGCGCTGGCCCTGCTTCGCCGCCGCCCCACCCGGGAACATGGCCACCGTCGCGAGGACGGTGAGCAGTGCGATCCCCAGCGCACGCCCACGGAACCTGCTCGCCTTCTTACCCCCGGCTCCCACTCGGGCGAAACTATCAGGGAGTCGGAGACGCCGTCTCAATGGCGGCGGGGAGCTCGCGCGGCCGACCTCGCCAGCGAGTAGAGTTCCGCAATCGAGAACCTGCCGAATCCCTCGTGCGTCGCCGCATGAGGGAGCGGGGGACCCGCTTGGAGCCAGGGCTCCGGGGGCGAATTGGACGGCTACATCCATAGCGCAGCTCTTTCAGCGCGAGCCCGTCAGCTAACCCCGTAGGCGCAACGGAAAGAGGGTTGATGAGACTGCGCCGGTCGATCGTCGCCGGATTTGGAGCCGCGGCGTTGCTCCTTACCGCGGCACTCGCCACCGCGCAAGCGGGCGGCTGCAGCGGCGGTGGCGGCGGGGTCAGCGCAGCGAAGAGCTGCGGCGACCCCAGCTACGTGAACCCGTTCAAGCGCAAGGCTTGGGACGCAAGCCGGATCGACATGGGGGTCGACTACGAGCCCCACAAGCGCGTTCCGTTCGTCGCGATAGGGGACGCGAAGGTGCTCGGCTCGAACCAGCACTCGGGGTGGCCCGGGGGCGCCTACCTCTACTACAAGCTGCTGAGCGGCGATCACAAGGGCGACATCATCTACATCGCCGAGCAGATCAAGCATCTCGTTCCGAAGGGAAGGGTGGACGCCGGCGATCGACTCGGGTTTGCCATGCCCAGCTCGACGGGGATCGAGACCGGGTGGGCGGAACGCGACGGACAGCCTCGCGCGGCCTCGTGCTACCACGAGGGGCGCAAGACCAACTCCGGCAAGGAGATGGCGCGCTTTCTGCACTCACTCGGGGCGAAGCTCCGCGACCGCCCCGGCGACGGCCCGGACTACCCGACCGGCAAGCGCTGCTAGACGCCGGTTCGCCTCACCGGGCATCCTCGGCGTCGAGCGCGGCGACCAGCGCCGCGACGAGCGCCAGCGCGACGCCGAATACGACGACGATCGCGACCGCGAAGCCGCCCTCGCCTGCGGGTGCGTGGGGGGCGTGGAGGTGAAACACGATCGTTGCGAACGATCCCGAGCGCGAGAACGGCTCCGCTCGCGGCGAGCGACTATCCGGGCGCGTCGTCGTGGTGGTGATGCCCGATTTCCGCCGCCGTCACGGAGCGCAGGTGCGGCTTAGGGGTTGCATCGCGTCCTCGACTCGGGCTAGAGTCGCGGCATCGAGAACCTGCCGAGTCCCCGGTCGGCCACGACCGGGGAGCGGGGGACCCAAAACAAATGGGGCAGCGTTGCTCCATCGGGGCGAATTGGGCGCACCGCGTCCATAGCGCAGCTTCTTCAGCGCGAGTCCGTCAGCTAACCCCGCAGGCCTGAAGAGAAAGAGGGTTGCCATGACGTCGCTGATCAACCGTCTCGGTGAGGAACGACTCGCGCCCGGGCAAAGCTTCGTTGCCTGGGGCTTCGGCGCCGTGCTCGGGAGCGCGGTCGCGGTCGCGTTCCTGTTCGTGCTGCTCACCGGCTCGATCTAGGCCGGCCGGCGACGCCGCTACTACGGCCCGGAGGGCGGACAGTCGCGGTCGTTGACCTTGCCGTCGGTCATGGTCGCGTTGCGGCGGTGGGCCGTCGTCAACTTCGTGACCGTGTTCGTCTTCGCCCCGGTCAGGTCCGAGTCGCCGAGGTCGGCCTCGTTACGGCGGTGAGGAGTTCGCGGTTATCCTCGCGGCCACCTCGATGACCCGAGCGACTGAGATCGTCGAGCGGCTCCGCGCCTCGGTTCCGCGCGGCGAAACGGTGTCGAGCGGGATCGCCGAGTGGGACCGCTCAGAGTCCTCCTCCGAGCTCGTCGCCCGCGCCGACGGCGCGCTCTACGAGGCGAAGCGCTTGAGTCGGGACCGCGCCGTCGCACTGCAATGATCAGCGTCGACGCCGGATCCTTCCTCGTGATCACGGTCACGGCGGCGATTGCCGGGCTCGTGGCCTCCGCGCTCCCAAAGCGCGTCGCGATTCCCGTCGTCGTCCTCGAGCTTGTTTTCGGGATCGTGGTGGGCCGGCAGATCCTCGGGCTGGCCAGCATCGACGCGTTCACGAGTTTCTTCGGGAACCTCGGCCTCGGCATGCTGTTCTTCTTCGCCGGCTACGAGATCGACTTCGAGCGCATCGAGGGCCGACCGCTTGAGCTCGCGGTGGTGGGGTGGCTTCTGTCGCTCGGGTTGGCGTACGGGATCGGCGGGGTTCTGTTCGCGCTCGGGATCGTGCTGTCCCTCCTATACACGGGGTCGGCGATGGCGACGACCGCGATCGGGACGCTGGTCCCGATCCTCCGCGACGCCGGGGAGCTGCGGAGCAGGTTCGGCACGTACCTTCTCGCCGCCGGCGCGATTGGAGAGTTCGGACCGATCCTGCTCGTCACGATCGTGTTCTCGACGCGGAGCGCCCTGCACGAGACGGCGATCCTGCTCGCGTTCACGGTCCTCGCCGTGGGGCTCGCGGTGTTCTCCGTGCGCTCGGCTCCGCGTGGCTACCCGCTTCTCGACCGAACGCTCGAGGCGAGCAGCCAGCCAGCCGTCCGGGTCCTTGTCGTGCTCGTATTCGGGCTCGTCGCGCTCGCGAGCTCGCTCGGCCTCGACATCCTCCTCGGCGGCTTTGTCGCCGGGATCGTCACCCGGCTCGCGCTGCGGGGACATGAGGTCTCGGTGCTGGAATCGAAGCTGACCGCGATCGGCTACGGATTCCTGATTCCGTTCTTCTTCGTCACCAGCGGGATGGCGTTCAATCTTGGTGCGCTCACGTCGAGCCCCGCCACGGCGCTGAAGGTGCCGATGTTCTTCGTGCTCTTCCTCGTTGTCCGCGGTGCACCGGCGATGCTGCTGTACGGCAGGGTCCTGTCCGCGCGCGAGCGCCTAGCGCTCGCGTTCTTCTCGGCGACGGAGCTGCCGCTCGTCGTCGCGATCACGACAATCGCGGTCGACGCCGGCGACATGCGCGGCTCCACGGCAGCGGCGCTCGTTGGAGCGGCGATCGTTTCGACCTTGGTCTACCCGTTCGCGGGGCTCGCCCTGCGCCGCAGCGACACCGAGGATCCGGACGAGCAGGCGCTGACCACAACGCCCGCGCCGGCGACGTCCTGACCTAGCCGCCCGGCCTCACGCTCACGCCGGCGCGGTAGAAGCGATCCGGTGCGGCGCGCTCCTGCGGCGTGTACTCCTGGAACGGGTTCGCCGGCCCGAGCCGGAGCCGAACGTGCAGCGAGCCCCGGCGGCTGGCGCTAACCGCCTCCCGCCGCGGGTGCTTCGCGCGAGGAATCGTCCCGCCGCCGCGAATCGCAACGACGTGGCGCGATCCGGGCCGGTAGAGAGACGGAGTGCGAACGACCGCGCTGCCGCTGCCGACGAGGGTGAACCCAGAGCGTCCGGCGTCGACGAGCCGGCTGAACTCCATCGCCCTGCGCTTGATGCGCACGCGCCAGCCGTAGGCCTGGTACCTCGGCTCGGCCGCCTTGAAGGTGACGCGGCGGGGGGCCCGCGGCGGGTTACGGAACGCGTCCATGATCCCGGGAAGATCGCGGCGCAGGTCAGCGGTCCAGTACGGGCCCGTGTGGGTGCCGGGGCCGTAGTCGTCCCAGACGTGCGCCAGCCCGAGATCATCGAGCCGGTCATGGAGCGAGACGTTCGCGGCGTGGACCACTGACTCGACGATGTCGACGAGGTTGCCGTTCGAATCGCGCCCGTTGCCGGTCCGGAGCGCGAGCCGCATCCCGCGCAGGTTCGCGGCCAGGTCCCAGGGGTTGACGGCCCGGGTTCGCACCTGCTCGGTGTCATACGGGCCGCTGGCGCGGTCGTCGCCGCCGCCGATCGCGTTCAGCGCCGGCGTGACGACGTTGAGGTCGACGGCGCCCGAGTAGGCCGATGCTGCCACGAACATGTCCGGGTGCCGGGCGGCGTAGGTGAGCGCGCCGAAGCCGCCCATCGACAGCCCGGCGATCGCGCGACCGCGCCGCTTCGCGATCGTCCTGTAGTGGGCGTCGACCCACGGGATCAGCTCACCGACGTGGTAGGTCTCCCACTGCGGCGGGCCTCCGGCGCCGCCGTTCCACCAGTTGATGTACCCGCCGCCGGGGCCCGAGTCGGGCATGACCACGATCAGCCGCTGCCCGGCTGTGATCTCCTCGGCGTCGAGCTTGTCGGTCCAGGTGCGGTAGCCCTCGCTGCCGTTGCAGCAGCCGTGGAGCAGGTAGAGGACGGGATATCGGCGGTGCGAGCCGGCGTAACCCGAGGGGATCAGGACCCGAACGCCGGTCTCGCCACTCACCTCCGGCGTTTGGAACTGGAGCTCGGAGAGCCGGGGGTCGATGCCGCGCTTGGCGACGAGCTTCAGCGGGCTTCTCGCCGCGGCGACCGAAGCGGGGGCGCTCGCAACCAGAAGCGCGAGCGCGAGCCACCCCAACAGCAGGGCGATCTTCGGCGCAGCGCGAAAGCGCTCGCTCAACGCAGATCGAGCCGCGCGAGCTTGCCCTTCGGCACCGCAGACAGGTCGAGGAGCAGTTGAGTGAAGGCCATCGCCTCGCGCCGCGCGAGCTTGGCGTCGTACTTGCCGGTCGTCGATGTGCCCCAGTTCAGCAGGTACGTGGGGCCGGTGATGAAGTTCGTCGTCGGGATCGCCCCCTGCGTCCAGAGCTGGGTTCCCTCGGCCGGCCACCCGGCGCCGTCCGGGCTCGACGCTGCCGGCACGTACGGCCTCAGCACACTCGACGGCGCGGCGCGGGCCTTGACGAGCGCTTCGTAGGCGCCGTCCACGAGCGAGCTGTTCTCGGGGGTGAACATCGTCCCTGGCTCAAACTTCCCGGTCAGGTGCGAGTGGCCGTCGGAGCCCGGGTTCCACTCCTTCGCGCCGAGGTGCTCGAGCGTCACCGCCGCGGCCGCGCGCGCTACGAGATCTCCCCGGTGCCGGGAGACGAACGCCTCGACGCCGGCGCCGCCGATGAAATGTCCTGTGGTCAGCAGAACCAGGATCGTGCGGGGGCGGCGCCTGCGCGGCAGACGCGCGAGGTAGCGGCACATCGCGACGATCGAGTCGGGGCCATTGTCCTCGATCCCGTTCGTGCCGTCGGTGTGCGAGTGAAGGATCATCAGCTCGTCCGAAGCACCCGGGATGACGCCGATCAGGTTTCGGGACTTGGTCTTCACGATCTTCGACGGCACGGTCACCCTGGCGCTGGCCCCCGACGCCGCGAGCTCCTTCAGCCTCGCGCCGACAACTCGGTCGACGTAGACGCCCGGAACGTCGCGGATCGTGCCGTCGTAGGGGTAGTAGGCACCATGCGCCGCGTCGGCGGGCAGGTCGAGCACTCCGACCGCCGCGATCGCGCCGCTGCGGCCAAGCCCGTCGAGCATGTCGATGATCTCCCCGACCCCGAGCCACGAGCGAGCATAGGGCGCGTCGGGTGCGAAGTCGCCGTGCGGGTCATACGCCTTGCCGCCGTACGTGATCGCCGCGAACGCGCCGTAAGTGAGGCTCGTCAGCGGAATGTCGAACACGGCGATCTTCCCCGCGAGGGATCCCGGCGCGGGCGTCCCCTCGACGTGGACGAGCTCGCCGCCAACACCGGAGCGGGACGTGTGCCCGGTGTACGGGATGTAGGACGCCGTCTTGACCGGGCCGGCGTTCGCGCCGCCGACGATCTCCAGCTTCCACGAGTGGGTGGTCCAGCGCTCGAACGGAACCGGCTCAAACCGCAGGCGCCTGACCCCGGCACGCGCGAGTCGTCCGTGGAGCCTGTCGATATAGCGCTCGTGCACGCTGGTCCCGGTCGCGCGCATGCCGAGGGCGTCGAGCTGGCGCTGCCACTTGCGAAACCGCGCGCTGGAGGGGAAGTCGCGCGGATCGACGTTCGCGCCCGCCCCCTGCGATCGCGGCAGCGCGATCGCGGACGTCCGCGGGACGGTGAGCGAACCGAGCGCGCCGGTCGCCGCCGCCGAGAGCCCGGCGCCCAACAGGCGCCGGCGCGTGAGCTCCGATCCGTACGTGGGGTCCTCGAACACCGCTCCCCTCCTCCGCGCATTCACTAACTGTCGGTGAGTTAGTCTAACCTCTCAGCCGCGATCAGGAGGGGAATGTGAACGCCGCCACGCTCGCAGCCAAGGGCCGGTCCCGGCGCATGCCGCGAGGCGAGCGCGAGGCGGTGATCCTCGACGCCGCCGAGAGCGTGTTCGGGCACAGCGACTTTCGCACCGCCTCGATGGAGGCGATAGCCGAGCAAAGCGGAGTCACCAAGGCGCTCCTCTATCAGTACTTCGGGTCCAAGGAAGGGCTCTACGAGCAGTGCATGGAGCGCGGGCGGGCGCGCCTGTTCGCGGAGCTCGAGCGCCGGGTGAACGAGCTCGAGCCGGGCTGGCAGCAGCTCAACGTGTTCGTCAACGGCTACTTCACCTATCTCGACGAGAACCGCGACCTGTCCTGGATCCTGTACGGGGAGGCCCCGAGCGCGATGATCGACAAGATGCGCGAGCGGAACGCACACACGGTGGCCGGGATCTTCTATCCCGCCGCCGAGGCGGCCGGTCGCATTCCCAGCGAGGACGGGATCGCCGTCCTTGCCCACGGGCTGATCGGCGCCGGCGAGCAGGTCGGACGCTGGTGGCTGAACCAGCGCGATGTTCCGAAGGCGGACGTGGTCGCGAGCTTTCTGCAACTGGGTCGCGCGATGGTGGCGAGCGCCTTCGCGTCGATGGAGGTGCGCTCGAGGTGAGCACGCCGCTTCGGCTCGCCGCTGTCGTGACGCTGACGCTCGCTGCGGGCACACACTTCGCGGCCGGCGCCTCGGCGGCCGGGCCCGCGCTGCTGTCGCACTCCAAGGCCGGCGTCGACGTTCGCTCGAGCTACGGGAGCGGCTCGTTCGGGAGCTGGCGGGCGGATCGGTTCGGGCTTCCGTCCTACCGCTACGCGATCGACCCCGCGGTCGCGCCTCAGGCCCGGCAGACCGAGCTCGCGGGCGGCACCGACGCATGGCATCAGCTCGGCAACGACCACATCGTGGCGACAGCGCACAACGAGGGCTTCGTGCAGCTGTGGAGCCAGGATCGCGCCTATCAGTGGGCCAACAAGTACGAGCCGGGAAGCGGTCACTTCGCCGGCGGCTACGGGTATCTGCGCGCTCGCGGTCGAACGATCAGCACGCTCTACGCCGACCGGGCGGCCAGCGCCGGGACCCGACGCGACTTCGGCGCCGGCTACTTCCACCGCGCGACGATCGCGAAGCCGGCCGCGATCAACGAGCATGTGTACGCGCCGTTCGGCGACGCCCCGCTGCTCCTGCACGACGTCACGATCCGCAACACCTCGAACACGCCGCTGCGCGCGAGCTGGTTCGAATATTGGGACGCCAACCCCTACGACCAGTATCGCGACCTCCATCTCGGGCTCGAATCCCCGACCTACTCCAAGTCGACCCGGACCCTGTCGGTCGCGGAGCGAGCGGATGCAGCCGACGATGCGCCGCTGAGCATCTTCGCCTCGGCCTTGCGCGGCAAGGTCGCGGGCTGGGAGACCGATGGATCGCGCTTCTTCGGGTCGGGCGGCCGCGCCGCTCCCGACGAGGTCACCGCCGACAGTCTCGGCAGGTCCATTGCTCCCTCGGTCGAGGAGCCGAACGCGGGCTCGACGATGTTCGCCTTCCGGTCGCCCGTGTTGCTGAGGCCCGGACAGTCGGTGACGCTGCGCTACGCCTATGGGATCTCCGACCACGACCGGATGGCCCGCGAGGTCAAGCGCGAGCGCGCGGCGCGGCGCCCCTTCGAGCGCAGTCAGCATGCGTGGGCCCGCTACGTGCCAAAGGCACGCTTCGGCAAGCGCTATGCGTGGCTCTCGCGCGAGCTCGAGTGGGACGCATACATGCTGCGATCGGGGGCGACGAACGAGGAGAGCTGCGGCCACCACATCGTCTCGCAGGGCGGCTACTACCAGTACGACTTCGGGTGGAACGCCGCGTTCCGCGATCCGCTCCAGCACGCGCTGCCGCTGATCTACTCCGACCCGTCGCTCGCCCGCGAGGTGCTCCTCTACTCGGCCCAGGAGCAGGCGCTCTCGACCGGGGAGATCCCGTACGGGATGACCGAGATGTGCCGGCGGCTTTCCCCGGCGACGTCCAACGACCTTGACCTGTGGCTGCTGCTGACAGCCTCCGAGTATGGGCTCGCGAGTCGCGACAACTCGTTCTTCAATGCCCGCGTCCCGTGGCGCGACGGGGGCACCGCGACCCTGTGGACCCATCTCAAGCGCGCCTTCGACCACCAGGAGAGCCTGCGCGGTCCGCACGGCGGCTACCTCACGGCGGGAACCGACGGGGACTGGTCCGACCTCTCGACGACGCTGATCCCGATCAGCGAGTCCATGCTCGTCACGGCCCAGACGGCGTACGTCTACCCTCGCCTGGCCGAGCTCGCCGACGCCCGAGGCGACCACAGCTTCGCTGTGCGCCTGCGCGACGCGGCGAGCAAGTCGCGTGCGGTGCTGAGGAGGGAGTGGACGGGCGCAGGTTGGGCCTCGCGCGGCTACTACGGCAACCAGCAGGTCGGCCACGGTGTGATCTACGGTGAGCCGCAACCCTGGGATCTGCTCGCGGGCGTCCTCGACCGGAAACAGGACTCGACGCTCGTCGCCAACATTCGCCGCTTTCTTACCGGGATCGGCGCTCCGGCCGAGACGCACGGCCCGGCGAAGATCGGCTCCTCGATGTCACCGGCTCGCAACGATCCGGACGTCACCGAGCGAACGGCCTTCGCCGGGCTCGCTGCCAACAATGCGGTCTTCCCGGGCGAGGCGTGGTACTCGGTCAACGGCTGGCTGACCTGGGCGCTCGGCGAGCTCGACGGGACCGTGCCGCACGCTCGCCGCTACGCGTTCGACGAGTTGCGGCGCAACACCCTCGCGGCTCACGCGAGCGCCTATCCCGATCACTGGGACGGCGTGACCTCGGTCGACGACGTCTGCTACGCCCACTACGAGGCCGACCCCTCGCGGTGCGGGATCGGGTTCACGACCAGGTACGACACGCAGATCATGCATCAGTCGGCGTGGAGCCTCTTCGACGTCATCAGGCTCGCGGGGATCGAGCCGACGCGGCGCGGGTACTCGGTTGATCCGCACCTGCCGATGAAGCGGTTCTCGGTCCGGATGCCGCGGATCGGGGTCGAGTACGGCAGGCGCGTGGCGCGCGGGTACGTACGGCTCGCGGGTGGAAGGCGCCTGCGCATGACCGTGGCGCTGCCGCCCGGTGGGCGGCGCGCTAAAGCCCGTGCGTTCGTCAACGGCGAGCGCGTCAAGGCGCATGTTCACGGAGCGACGGCGAGCTTCTCGCTCCGCGCGCGCCACGGCAAGCCCGGCGACTGGGCCGTCGCAACGGGCTGAGCGGCGCGACCAACCGTCGCCGAGCCGGGCAAGCTATCGGGCCGTGAGCCTCGTCCACCTGATTCGCGAGCCGGCCGGCGAGCCGCACGGTGCGCTGGTCCTCAACCACGGTCGGGGAACGGACGAGAGCGACCTTCACGGCCTGCTCGACGCGCTCGACCCCGAGCGGAGGCTGCTCGGGCTGACGCCGGGGGCTCCGCTGACGAACGTCCCGCCGGGCGGCCGGCACTGGTACCTCGTCGAGCGAGTCGGCTATCCGGACCCGGAGACGTTCGCGGCCAGCTATCGCCTGCTCACCGGGTTCCTCGACGAGACGCTCGCCGAGGCCGGGATCGGCTGGGACCGGACCGTGATCGGCGGTTTCTCGATGGGGGCGGTGATGTCGTACGCGGTCTCGCTCGGCGAGGGAAGGCCCTCGCCGGCGGGGATCGTCGCGCTGAGCGGGTTCGTCCCCACCGTCGAAGGCTGGGAGGCGCACCTGGAGGGCCGCGAGGGGCTGCCTGTGATCGCGCACCACGGGCGCTCGGACCCGGTCATCGGGGTCGAGCTCGGGCGTGCCGCGAACGAGCTCCTGACCGAGGGCGGCCTCGACGTCGCCTACCTCGAAACCGACGCGGGGCACTGGGTCCCGCCCGAGCTCGTGCCGCAGCTGCGCGGGTTCGTCGCCGGGGTGATCGGCGCACCCGACGCCGGCTAGCGGCGCGCTCCGGTCACAGTCGGTCGATCTGGCCGGCTCGGGCGCCGCGCAGCGGGCGGCGCTCCGCGCGTGTGAGCGTCGGCGTCGCGGTCGCCATCGCAACCCTCAGGCGCGCGCGAACTGTCCGTGGAAGCCGAACGGAATCTGATGCGGGACCTCGGCGCGCGCGAGCTCTTGGAGATCGGCGGCGTCGAGCACGAGCAGAAACGAGTTGCCGAGCTCGCCGTCGAAGACGATCGAGAGCAGAACGCCGTCGTCCTCGGCGGCCCCGTCGGGGGCGGGGACGAACACCGGCTCGCCCGGATAGCGGCCGGCCTCGGCCCACACCTTCGAGCTCCGCTCGACCACGTCGGCCTTGACGATGCGGTCGATCCAGCCGCCGCTGTCGCCGATGCCCCACGCGTAGCGGTAGGGGCGCTCGTTGCAGCGGCCGTAGTTGGTCCGCGGCAGCTCGAACGGCTCGTCGATCAGGCGCTCGCTCGAGACCGTCCCCGCGCCGGGGGAGATCCGGAAGCGCTCGAGGCTGGGGCGGGAGAGCCCCTTTCCGTCGCGCAGGCGCTCGAGGTAGAGATCCTCGACGATCTGGGCGTCCTCGAAGGTGCAGATGTCGACGACGACGTCGCCGTCCTCCTCATAGGAGTTCACGTGATGGAAGCCGAACCTGGGCTCCGCCTCGAAGGGACCGACGCTCTCGCCCGTGGCGCGATCGAAGAGGTGGAACCTGGTCCCGCGCTCGGGCTCCCAGCGGTAGTTCTCGATATAGGGGCGACCGCTGAACGCGAGGTCGCTGAGCTTGACCACGTAGGGGTACTCGGCGAGCACGATCCAGCGCTCGCTGAGCCCGAACGAGTGCATGTAGGCGGGCTCGCGGACGGACTTCGTCGCGATCACCTCGGGCTTCGAGCGATCCGGCCGCAGCAGGAAGAACCTGTACGAGGAGCGTGGTCCGAGCTTCGCCGCGTAGTTGAGCATCCCCTTCGTCGCGCGGTCGAGGTGCGGGTGGGCGGTCGTGAGATGGCCCGGGGGCTTGTACGCGACGCCCACCGTCGCGAGCGTCTCGGCGTCGAACTCGACCGGGATCGGGGTCTCGGTCATCGAGATGAAGCGCTCGCCGAGCTTGACGAGGTTGACGTTCGCGTTGTCGCTCAGCTTCGGCGAGAACATCGCCGTCACCCGCTGGAACAGCGACCGGCAGGGATCGGTGGCGAACTCGGAGTAGGAGATGCGCCCCGTGTCCCTGATCGCGCGGTAGGCCTTGCTCTCGAGGAAGCGATTCGCGTACGAGACCTCGCCGTCCGCGAACGTGAAGCTGTGCAGCATCGCGAGGCCGTCGAACCAGTGGTTCATCGTCCGCTCCCCGGCGTCCCACTTGGCGGGTCCGGTGCGAAGGAGCGATCCGGTGAGCCACGGCGGCAGCGCGCCGCGCACCGGGAGGCTCTCGATGCGAGTCTCGTCCTCCAGGTCGTCGAATCCGTGTCGGGCGCTGGCGACGGGTGTCTCGGCGACCGTGCTCATCCTGGTTGGGCCTCCTAAATAGTACGGATCGAACGATCCGAACCGTAGGGTATGGTGGCCACGATGTCAAGCCCGCGCCTCACCGACACGTCCCACGCCGTGCTCGGCCTGATCGACCAGTGGGGGCCCTCGACGCCGTACCAGCTCAAGCGGGTCGCCTCGATCAGCATCTTCCACTTCTGGACGATCCCCCACACGCAGATCTACACCGAGTGCCGCAGGCTCGCCGACGCCGGGCTGCTCGACGAGGAGCGGGAGAGCGGCGGGCGCCGCCGCCGCGTCTACCGGCTCACCGCGGCGGGCCGCAGGGAGCTGCGGCGCTGGCGCGACGATCCGCACACCGACCTCTACGAGCTTCGCGACCCGGGGCTGCTGAAGCTGTTCGCCGGCAGCGACCCCGCCGCGCTCGCCGCGACCCAGCTCGCCTCGCACGAGCGCCGCCTGCACTCCTACGAGACGCTCCGCGACTCGATGACCGACATGCCCGAGGGGATGCGGCTCGCGCTCGAGTCGGGGATCGGACACGAGCGCGAGTACATCCGCTTCTGGAGAGGGGTCCGCGAGGGGCGCGCGGCGGCGCGCTGATCGCGCCGCTCAGCGGCGCTCGGCGACGAACAGCGTCTGCGCGGCGCGGCCGATCGGCCCGCGCTCGTCGAACAGGGCCGTGTCCGAGAGGCCGACGCCGGTCGGCTCGGGGATCGTGACCGCGTCGAGGCACACCCACTCCCCGACCGGCATCCGGTGCAGGTGGACGGTGAGATCGACGTTGATGAACAGGAAGCTCCCCCACTCGAGCGTGGCGCTGATCCCGTTGCCGGAGTCGGCGGCGGCGAGCACGCGCTGGAGCGGCGAGGGCTGCTCGCCCTCGAGCAGCGGGCAGCGCATCCGCATCCAAACCGTGGCCGGCCCAGGCTCGCGAAACCCGCCCGCGGTGAACAGGTACTCCATCGCCGTGTGGTATCCGACCCTCTGGCCGGTGGCGACGAACGGCCTCGCCTCGGCCTCGGCGAGCGGCGCCGGCACGCCGGGGCCGCCGGGACGGCCGTGGGGGCGCGCGGGGCTGCCGGGATCCTCGCTCGCGAGCCCGGCCGGCAGCTCGACTCCGGGCGAGTGGATCCGCCACGCGCGCGCGAGCATCACCTCGCCGCGCTCGTCGGCGAGCGTCGCCTCGACGAGCTCGACGCTGCGCCCCGGGCGGGCGATGCGCGTCGAGACGGTCAGCGGCGCGATCGGGACCGGGCGCAGGATCTCGTACGCGAGCCGGGCGACGAACGGCGGCGGCCGGTCGCGACCGTCGCCGCCACCGTCAATGTCCATGCGCTCGATCTCGCGCGCGATCAGCGCCGACGGCGGGCCGGCGTGCTGCGAGTCGGGATCCCACGGCCCGCGGGTGAGCTCGGTCGGGACGAAGCGCTCGCCGTCCGACGTGTACAGGGCCTCGGGCACGGCGGGCATCGTACGCGCCGCAGGCGTAACGAAATCGGCGGCTGCGAGACTTAAGAGCATGGAGAAGATCGACAAGACCAAGCAGGAGTGGCGCTCGGAGCTGACGCCCGAGCAGTACGACGTGCTGCGCGAGGCGGGCACCGAGGCGCCCTTCACCGGCCTCTACCACGACACGAAGGAGAACGGCGTCTATCGCTGCGCGGGCTGCGGCCTGGAGCTGTTCGACTCCGACACGAAGTTCGACTCGGGGACCGGCTGGCCCAGCTTCTGGGACCCGGTCGGCGACGACAACGTCGTCACCCGCGAGGACAACAGCCTGTTCATGCGCCGCACCGAGGTGCTGTGCGCGCGCTGCGGCGGGCACCTCGGCCACGTCTTCAACGACGGGCCGAATCCGACCGGCCTGCGCTACTGCATCAACTCGGCCGCGCTCGACCTCGACGAGGGCGAGTCGGACGCGAGCGGCTCCGAGTAGCGCTCGGTCAAGGCGAGCGCCGCTCGCCGGGCGGCCCGCCCGCGAGGCGCTGATCGAGCGAGCGCGGGCCCGGGCCGGCCCGGAGCAGGTAGAGCATCGCCACGAGCAGGGCGGGTGCGAGCGTGAGGCTGATCGCCTCGCCCTCGCCGATCCCCGAGACGAGGATCGCGCCGACCATGTCCCCGGCCAGGACGAGGCACGCGAGCCGGGTGCCGAGCCCGAGGATGAGCAGCGCGCCCCCGACCACCTCGATCGCCCCGATCGCGTACACGAACGCGTCCGGGGACGGGAGCCCGTAGGTTCGGAACGAGTCGACCTCGGTCGCGTGATCGAGGAACTTGCCGGCGCCGAAGCCGAGGAAGACGGCCCCCGAGATCAGCCTCAGCGCGAGGCGCAACCGCTCAGCGGGGGACGAGCGTGAGCTTGCCGCTCTCGACCGTGAACGGCACGCCGCCGTTGGCGGTGAAGGTGACGACGATCTTGAACTTGACCTTGTGGCCCTTGTTGAGCTTCTTCTTCGCCTTCGAGGTCAGCTTCAGCGGCAGCGTCGTCGTCCCGGAGCCGCCGATCGTCTTCTTGACCTTCTTCACGGAAACCTTCTTCTTCTTCTTCTTCGCGCTCGAGGCGGGGACGGGCGCGCCGCCGGAGGCAATCGTCGCCGAGGCCGCCTTGCCGCGACCGGTGTGAAGCGGGCCCGACTTGCCGGACTTGCTCTTCGCCTTCGCGTCGACGAGCACCGCCTGGCCGCCGCCGGGGAACGTCGCGTCGATGCCGAGGCTCTTGAACGAGTGCCCCTCGAGGCCGCCGAGCGTGAACTGGCTGTCGATGAGATCGCCGTTGAGGCGGTAGATCAGGTCCTTGCCGTCGCTCGCTGTCGTCCAGCCGCAGTCGAGCAGCGTCTTGAAGCTCTGGCAGGAGTTCGTATGCATCGGGAACATCCCGGTCGGGTTCTGCCATACCGCCGGGTTGCCGAACGCCGAGCCGGGTGGGTAGGTGGCCCAAGCCCACCCATAGCCCGGGCCGCCTGCGACCTGTCCCTGGACACCGATCCAGTACGTCCCCGGCTGCAGCGCCGGCGAGCCCGAGAACGGGACCGTGAAGTCGCACGACGAGCCCGCCGCGCCGCAGGTGCCGCCGTTCTGAAGCGTGATCCCGCTCTGCGTCAGCAGCGGGTTGCCGGGCGTCGTGCCGGAGTTCGCGAACAGCGACACGGCGCCCTTGTCCGTCTTGGGAGGGGGGGGGTTGGGGTTGATGTAAACACCGCCGAATACGTCGATGCTGTTCGGCGTCCACACCTGGCCGTCGGGGACGCTGAAGTCATCGGCGGCCCGACTCTCGAAGTTCGCGCCTGCCCCGCTGATCGACGGCACCGTCTTGACCGTGAAGCTGCCGTTCGGGATCTGCTCGTAGAGGATCGCCGCGCTCGCGGAGCTCGCTCCGAGGCCCAGCGCTCCGAGCGCCGCCCCGATCCCTGCCAGAACCCTCAACCGCACGCCCGGCATCCTAACGCGCCGCGGCGGGAATCTGCTCTGGCGCCCCCCGCTCGACCAGCGGCGGAGGTATCTCCACCGACCGATCGGCGCGCTGGCGGTTCTCGACGATCGCGATCAGCGTCCGCCCGACCGCGACCGCGGTGCCGTTGAGGGTGTGGGGATGCACCGGCGGCGCCTCGGCCTCGGGGCGGAAGCGGCAGCCGAGGCGGCGCGCCTGGTAGTCGGTCGTGTTCGAGGTCGAGGTCAGCTCGCGGTAGCGCTCCTGGCTCGGGATCCACCCCTCGCAGTCGAACTTCCGCGCCGCCGAGGCGCCGAGGTCACCGACCGGGATGTCGACGACCCGGTACGGGATCTCGAGCGCGGACAGGATCCGCTCCTGGATCGCGAGCAGCCGCTCGTGCTCCGCGCCCGACTCCCCTGGCTCGACGAACGAGAACATCTCGACCTTGTCGAACTGGTGCACGCGGAAGATCCCGCGCGTGTCCTTGCCGGCCGCGCCGGCCTCGCGGCGAAAGCAGGTCGAGACGCCGGCGTAGCGCAGCGGCAGCTCGCCGGGCTCGAGGATCTCCTCCATGTGCAGCGCCGCGAGCGAGACCTCCGAGGTGCCGACGAGGAACAGCTCGTCGCGCTCGATCTCGTAGATCTGATCGCGGTCGCCGGGGAAGAAGCCGGTCCCCTCGAGCGCCGGCTCGCGGACGAGCACCGGCGGGACGACGGGCTTGAAGCCCTCGCCGCCGGCGACGTCGAGCGCGAAGCGGACGAGCGCGAGCTCGACGAGCACGAGATCGCCGAGCAGGTACGCGAACCGCGCCCCGGAGACGCGGGCGGCGCGCTCGATGTCGATCGTCCCGTGCTCGGCCCCGAGCTCGACGTGGTCGCGGACCTCGAACTCGAAGCTCGGCCGCTCGCCGACCTCGCGGATGACGACCGCGTCCTCATCGGTTTCGCCGTCGGGGACGTCGGGCTCGGGGATGTTGGGCAGCGAGAGCGCGATCCGATCGCGCTCCGCCTCGATCTCGGACAGCTCGCCGTCCATCCGCTTGAGCTCGGTCGAGAGCCCGCGCATCTCGGCCAGCAGCTCCGAGGCGTCGTCCCCCGCGCGCTTCGCCTCGGCGATCGCGTCGGAGGCCCTGTTCTGGCGCGCGCGCCCGCCCTCGATCTCGGGGATCAGCAGCCGCCTGCGCTCGTCGAGCCGCAGCCACTCGTCGAGCTCGTCGGCCGCGCCGCGGCGCGCGAGCGCCCTCCTCGCGGCCTCCGGATCCTCACGGATGCTCTTCAGGTCGAGCAAGGCCCGCCGGGACCGGCTACGGCTGCGTCCCCGACGTGCTCGTGCCGCCGCCGCCGGTCGTCGGTGTCGGGGTCTCATGCACGTCGGAGCCCGCCCACTTCGCGACGAAGTGGGCGACCTGCTTGGCCTGGCTTCCGACGACGATGTTCTGGGGCATGATCGCGCCGGAGAAGCCGCCGTTGCGGATCGCGAAGATCACGCTCGAGTAGGTCTCAAAGCGCTGGTCGAAGTTCGGCCCCTGCTGGCGCAGCGCGCGCTTCCCGGAGCCCTGCGTCCCGGCGGCGGACAGCGTGTGGCAGCCGGCGCAGCGCTGCGAGAACAGGACCGCGCCCTTGTGCGTCGGTGCATCCTGGGGCACCGAGACGTCCTCGGTCCCGCACGCGGTCAGCGCGAGCGCGGCGAGGGCGGCCGGGATGAGCACAAGAACGGGACGCACGCGCGCGGCATCATACTTTCGCCCCCTTGATGAGTGACTCGATGTCCGCCGCCGATCCCCCGACGCCTTCGACTCCGACTCCCGCCTCGGAGCGCTCACAGGACACGCGCGAGCTCCGCCACGCGATGAGCCGGCTGCCGACCGGGGTCAGCGTCGTCACCGCGAGCGGCGACGCCGGGCCCGCGGGGCTGACCGTCGGCGCGGCCGCGTCGCTTTCGCTCGAGCCGCCGTTGATGCTCGCCTGCCTCGACCGCGGCTCGCGCACGCTCGCGTTCGTCGAGCGCGCGGGGCGCTTCGGGCTCAACGTGCTCGCCGCCGGGCAGGCCGACGTCGCGCGTCAGTTCGGCTCGAAGGCGCCGCACCCGGAGAAGTGGGCCGGGGTCGAGTGGAGCGAGCGCCACGGGATCCCGATCATCGACGGGGTCGTGATCTGGGCCGCGTGCGAGCTCCGCGACCTCCACGACGGCGGCGACCACGTCGTCGCGACCGGGACCGTGATCGAGCTCGCCGCGAACGACCTCGACCCGCTCGTCTTCTACCGCGGCGAGTACATGAGCCTGGGCGAGGCCCCCTAGGCTCCGACTGGCTGGCGGGACTCCAGGTACTCGTCGAGGGCCGCCGCCGCCTGGGTGTCCTCGTAGACCTCGTAGTCGGTGAGCTTGCCCCACACCATGTGGCCCCAGATCACGTAGCGGTTCTCGTACACGGCCTCGCCCTCGGGCGAGTTCAGGTAGTCGGTCCCGCGAACGCACACGGTGGCCTTCCACGGCCACCCCTGGACGACCACCTCGTCGGGTGAGATCTGGATCCCGGCGTCGACGAAGCGCCGCAGCCACGGCTCGAGCTCGCGCTTGCCGTTGTACTCGCCCGCCCACGAGCTGTCGCCGGGGAACCGGAAGTGGACGTCCTCGGCGCTCATCGCGAGCGAGGGCCCGTAGTCCCCGGCGCTCGTGCGCGCCATGTTCCGGGTGAGGATCCTCTTTCCGAGCCAGGACAGCATCTCGCGCCTCCAATCAAATCCGCCTGCGACTAGAGTGATCGCTCTAGCAACCGGTACGCTATCACCGTGGATGCGACCGCGGTCAACACCAGGGACCGGATCCTCAACACCACCGGGGAGCTGTTTCGCCGCTACGGCTACACCGGGACCGGGATGAAGCAGATCGTCGCCGAGGCGAACGCGCCGTTCGGGTCGATCTACCACTTCTTCCCCGGCGGCAAGATCGAGCTCGGCGCCGACGTGATCCGCCGCGCGGGGAGGATGTACGGAGAGCTGTTCGCGGCGATCCTCGACCCGGCCCCCGACGCCGTCACCGGCGTCCGCGACTTCTTCTCCGGGGCCGCCGAGACTCTGCGCGAGACCGACTACGCCGATGCCTGCCCGATCGCGACCGTGGCGCTCGAGGTCGCGAGCTCGAACGAGGAGCTGCGCGAGGCTACCGCCGATGTCTTCAACCTCTGGATCGACGGCGCGACCGCTCGCTTCGCGGCCGCGGGAATCGCCGAGCCCCGGGCGCGCGAGCTCTCGATCTCGATGCTCGCCTCGCTCGAGGGGGCGTTCGTGCTCAGCCGAGCCCTCCGCAGCACCGAGCCGGTCGAGATCGCCGGGGAGGCCGCGGCCGAGGCCGTGCGCGCCGCGCTCGACGAGTCCGCCCGCGGCGGCTAGAGACCGCCGCCCGTCTGCGCCGCGCGCAGCGCCAGGAACAGGATCACGAGCGCTGATACGGCCATGATCCCGGTCTCACGGCGCGAGATCGCCGCGGCGATCGCCCGCCGGCGGTCGGGCGGCAGGCCCTCGAAGTCGAGCCCCTCGAGCTCGTGCTCGGCGACACCCGAGCGCGCGCCCTCGGCGAGCAGCGTCACCAGCAGCGGCAGGATCCCGTAGACGTAGTGGAGCTTGTCCTCGGGCTGGTGGCCGAGGAAGACGAGCAGGCCGCCGAGCAGGACCTGGACGACGACCGCGGCCTGGGCGGCGCGGAGCGCGTACCAGAACCCGACCGAGGGCCGGCGGTACAGCCAAGCGAGGCCTCCCCAGACGCCGGCGATCAGGTTGAGGACGATGACCGAGATGCCGACTACGAGGTGGACGGTGACCATCGATCGGCGCGATCAGCGGCTCGGCCCGGAGCTCGCGGACAACGGCGATCGAGGGCGCGAATCCCGCGTACTGATGCGGAAAATCACTATGTAACACTGTGCCACAAAGTTGGTGTATAACGGGCACCACCTTGCTGCGCAGCTATCTCCCCGTGATCGTCTTCGCCGTGCTGGGTCTGACGGTCGGTGGCGTGTTCACGGTCCTCAACCATCTGCTGGGCCCGCGCCGGCCGAGCCGGGTCAAGACCGAGCCCTACGAGTGCGGCCTCCCGAGCGAGGTCTCGCGCACGTTCCGCTTCGGGATCAGCTTCTACATGATCGCGATGCTGTTCATCCTCTTCGACATCGAGGTCGTGTTCCTGTACCCGGTCGGGGTGATTCTCCGGGTCGCCGACAGCGTCTTCGTCCTCGTCGAGGTGTTGATCTTCGTCGCGCTGCTGCTCGTCGCGCTCGTCTACGTGTGGCGCAGAGGGGCACTCGATTGGAGGTAGAGCGGCGGAAGCTGCGCGCGCTGGAGCCGCTCGAGCAGCCGCGTACCCCGGAGGAGCTTCGCGTCCGCCAGCTTCGCGCCCGCGACCTGTTGCGCGGCGATCTCGAGGGCACCGACCTCGACAAGCACGTCGAGGAGAGCGTGCTGACGACGACGCTCGAGAAGGCCCAGAGCTGGGCGCGCTCGAACGCGATGTGGCCGGCGACCTTCGGGCTCGCGTGCTGCGCGATCGAGATGATGTCGATGGTCTCGGCGCGCTACGACTCGGCGCGGTTCGGCGCCGAGGTCTTCCGCGCCTCGCCCCGGCAGGCCGACATGCTGATCCTCTCGGGACGCGTGTCGCTGAAGATGGCGCCGGTCGTGCGCCGGATCTACGACCAGATGCTCGAGCCGCGCTGGGTGCTGGCGATGGGCGCGTGCTCGTCGTCGGGCGGGATGTTCGCCAACTACGCCGTCGTCCAGGGCGCCGACAAGTTCGTCCCCGTCGACATCCACATCCCCGGATGCCCGCCCCGCCCCGAGGCGCTGCTGCACGGGGTGCTGAAGCTGCAGCGGATGATCCAGGGCAACCCCGACCTCGGGTGGCGCCGGCGCTACAACGCCGAGGGCACCGAGGAGTGGGCGCGGGGGCTGACGAGCCCGGGCTCGGCCGACCTCAGGGGCGCCCCCACGAACGGCCGGTCCGATGCCTGACGCTCCGGGTTTGGAGCTGATCGCGCAGTCGCTGAACGAGGCCCACCCCGGGTCGGTGATGACGACCTACTACGAGCACGATCAGGCGGCGCTCGTCGTCAACCCCGAGAACATCCTCGACGTGCTCGGCTGGCTCCGCGACACGCCGGGCCAGGAGTACCGGTTCCTGTCCAGCGTCCACGCCGCCGACTACCTCCCCGCCGAGCCCCGGTTCGGCGTCCACTACGAGCTGATCTGCCGCGACCGCGTCGAGCGGCTGCGCGTCCGCGCCGCGCTCCCCGACCCCGACGGCGACGAGCTGCCGGGGATCGATTCCTGCGTCGAGATGTTCCCGACCGCCGAGTTCCAGGAGCGCGAGGCCTACGACTTCTTCGGGATCGAGTTCCGCGGCCATCCCGACCTGCGGCGGATCCTGATGCCCGAGGACTACGTCGGCTGGCCCCAGCGGCGCGACTTCCCGATCGGCGGGGACCCGGTGCTGTTCACCCACAACGAGAACGAGACGCCGAGGTGGTACGAGTGAGCGACCGCGACGAGCGCGACCACGAGGCGCTCGGGACGCTCGACGAGCCGACGCTCGCCGAGCGCGAGACGCTCGAGCGCCCGGGCGAGGTGATCGGCACCTCGCCGCTCGAGCGAACCGCCGCCGAGGCCGACGGCGACCGCGAGCTGCTGACCGTGAACATGGGGCCGCACCACCCCGCCACCCACGGGGTGCTGCGGCTGCTCGTCGAGCTCGAGGGCGAGGTCGTCAAGGACGTGAAGCCGATCGTCGGCTACCTCCACACCGGGATCGAGAAGAACTGCGAGGACAAGCCGTACTGGAAGGTGATCCCGTACGTCGAGCGGATGGACTACCTCTCGTACTTCTTCCAGATGCAGGCGTTCTGTGCCGCCGTCGAGCAGCTGATCGAGCTCGAGATCCCGGAGCGCGCCAAGTATCTGCGCGTGATCCACCTCGAGCTCAACCGAATCCACTCGCACCTCGTCTGGCTGGGGACCTCGGCGCTCGACCTCGGAGCGATCTCGATGTTCTGGTACTGCTTCCGCGAGCGCGACAAGATCCTCGACCTGTTCGAGATGTCGGCCGGCCAGCGGATGCACACGCGCTACTTCCAGGTCGGTGGCGTCTTCGAGGACATCCCCGACGGCTTCGAGGCGAAGCTGCGGCGCGTTCGTCGACGAGATGCCGACGCGGATCGGCCAGTACGAGGCGATCCTCGACCGCAACGAGATCTTCCTCCAGCGGACGAAGAACGTCGGCATCGTGTCGCGCGAGCGGCTGCTCGACCTCGGGGTGACGGGGCCGCTGCTCCGCGCCGCCGGCGAGCCCTGGGACCTACGCAAGGCGACGCCGTACCTCGTCTACGGCGACCTCGACTTCAAGATCCCGGTCGGGACGATCGGCGACGGCTACGACCGCTACCGCGTGCGAATGGCCGAGATGCGCGAGTCGACGCGGATCATCTCCCAGGCGCTCGACAAGCTCCCCGAGCGGGCCGTTCATCGCCGACGACCGCAAGTACGTGCTGCCGCCGCGCGACGAGCTCTCGACCTCGATGGAGGCGCTGATCCACCACTTCAAGCTCGTCACCGAGGGCTACCGGGTCGCGCCGGGCGAGGTCTACAACGCGGTCGAGTCGCCGCGCGGCGAGCTCGGCTGCTTCGTCGTCGCCGACGGCTCCTCGCGCCCGGCCCGGGTGCACTTCCGGGATCCCTCGTTCGTGAACCTGCAGATGTTCCGCGACATGTCGATCGGCGGCTACATCGCCGACATGATCCAGAACCTGGCGATGCTCGACCCGATCCTCGGGGGCGTTGACCGGTGAGCCGCCGATCCGAGCCGACCGCCCGCCGCGAGGCGCGCGCGACGCCGGCGACCGGGTCCCCGAGCTGCACGAGGTCGGCTGCCCACCCGAGCTGCGGGCGGAGATCGAGGCCGCGATGGCGCGCTACCCCGAGCGCCACTCGGCGTCGATCCCGGCGCTGTGGGCGGTCCAGCGCCGCTACGGCTGGTGCACGCCGGAGGGGATCGAGCAGGCGGCCGCGGTGATGCAGGTGACGCCCTCCTACCTCGAGTCGGTGGCGAGCTTCTACGACCTGCTGCGGCTCGAGCCGCTGGCGCGCCACCGAGTGCTCGTCTGCCACAACCTCTCGTGCTGGATGCGCGGCTCCGACGAGCTGCTGGGGGCGTTCTGCGACGCGGCCGGCATCGATGCCCACTCCGCCGCCCACGGCGGCGCGAGCTCGGCCGACGGCGAGGTGTTCGTGTCCGGGTTCGAGTGCCTCGGCGCCTGCGACATCGCCCCGATGGCGTCGATCGACGAGCGCTACTACGGGCCGCTGACCGAGGACGACGCGCAGACGGTCGTCGACCAGCTGCGCGCCGGCGCCGAGCCGGTCCCCGAAAAGGACATCGTCAGGCGCGGCACCGCCGGCGGCCCCGAGCCGGCGCCGGACAGGCGGGTCAAGGACAGGTTCTGATGCCCGAGGTACGGATGCTGTTCCGCAACGTCGACGAGCCCGGGCTCGCCGACATCGACACCTACAGGCGCCTCGGCGGCTACTCGGCGATCGAGAAGGCGTACAGGAAGATGGAGCCGGAGGAGGTGCTGAACGAGCTCGAGGAGTCCGGCCTCCGCGGCCGCGGCGGCGCCGGGTTCTCGATGGGCAAGAAGGCCTCGTTCCTGCCCCGCGGCGACATGGACAAGTACCTGTGCTGCAACGCCGACGAGTCCGAGCCGGGGACGTTCAAGGACCGCGAGCTGATCCAGAAGAACCCCCACCAGCTGATCGAGGGGATCGCGATCGCGGCGCTCGCGGCGGGCGCCAACCGCTGCTTCATCTACATCCGCGGCGAGTACGCGGAGGCCGCCGACATCCTCGAGCGCGCGGTCGGCGAGGCCTACGAGGCCGGGTTCCTCGGCCGAGAATGTGCTCGACACCGGCAACCAGGTCGAGCTCGTCGTCCACCGCGGCGCCGGCGCGTACATCTGCGGCGAGGAGACGGCGCTGCTCGACTCGCTCGAGGGCAAGCGCGGCAACCCGCGGCTGAAGCCGCCGTTCCCCGCGATCCAGGGCCTCTACGACGGGCCGACGCTGATCAACAACGTCGAGACGCTGTCGAACGTCCCCCACATCGTCGAGCACGGCGCCGACTGGTACAAGGGATTCGGGACCGAGCAGTCGGCCGGGACCAAGGTCGTCTCGGTCTCGGGCTGCGTCCAGCGACCCGGCAACTACGAGATCGAGCTCGGGATCCCGTCGCGCGAGCTGATCTACGACCTCGCCGGCGGACCGCCCGAGGGCCGCGAGATCAAGGCCTGGTTCCCGGGCGGCTCCTCGGCGCCGGTCCTGACCGCAGCCGAGCTCGACCTCCCGTACACGTTCGAGGCGATGGCCGACGCGGGCTCGATGCTCGGCTCGGGCGCGATCATCGTCGCCGACGAGACGGTGTCGATCCCCGAGCTGGCGCTGCGGACGGCGCGCTTCTACCACCACGAGTCGTGCGGCAAGTGCTCGCCGTGCCGCGAGGGGACGAACTGGACCGTGAAGATGCTCGAGCGCGTCGTCAGCGGGATGGCGACGCCGATGGACCTCGACATCATCGCCTCGGTCCAGGAGAACATCATCGGCCACTGCCTGTGCGTGCTCGGCGACTCGATGGCGATGCCGGTCGGGGAGCATGGTGAAGAAGTTCCGCGGCGAGTTCGAGGCCGCGATCGAGACCGCGCGCGAGGACGCGCCGCCGCCGCTTGCGGCGACCGACCAGGTCGCGACGCTCGGGGTGTCCGCGTGAGCGCCCAGCACGATCCGGTCACGCTCGCCGTCGACGGCGTCGAGGTCACCGCCCCCGAGGGGACGATGCTCGTCGACGCGGCCAAGCACGGCGACATCGAGATCCCGGTGTTCTGCTACGAGCCGAAGCTCGGCCATCCCGGTCGGCGCGTGCCGCATGTGCCTGGTCGAGATCGAGGGGATCCCGAAGCTCCAGACCGCGTGCTCGACCCCGATCCGCGACGGGATGGTCGTCTACACGCAGACCGACCGCGTGCACGAGGCGCAGGAGTCGGTCGTCGAGTTCCTGCTCGTCAACCACCCCCTCGACTGCCCGGTCTGCGACAAGGGCGGCGAGTGCCCGCTCCAGGACGTCTCGATGGGGTGGGGCCCGGGAAAGAACCGGATGAGCGACCCGAAGCGCCATTTCCAGAAGCCGCTCCCGCTGTCGCCGCTCGTCAGGATCGACCGCGAGCGCTGCATCCTCTGCTACCGCTGCGTGCGCTTCAGCCAGGAGGTGTCCGAGGACGACCAGCTGCAGCTGCTCGAGCGCGGCGACCGCACCTTCGTCGGCACGTTCGACGAGCGCCCGTACATCGCCCCGTTCCACGGCAACATCACCGAGCTCTGCCCGGTCGGCGCGCTGACCTCGGAGACGTACCGCTTCCGCGCCCGGCCCTGGGACATCGAGGACGCGGGCTCGATCTGCACCCTGTGCCCGAGCCAGTGCAACGTCAAGTTCACGGTTCGCGACGAGCGCGTCGCCCGCGTGCTCGCCCGCGACAACGCCGAGGTCGACGACGGCTGGCTCTGCGACAAGGGGCGCTACGGCTTCCAGATGATGTCGGCGCCCGACCGGATCACCGAGCCGATGATCCGCGTCGGCGGCCGGCTGCAGCCCGTCGACTGGCAGGGCGCGATCGACGCCGCCGCCGACGGCCTCCGCAAGGCGGGGGCGAAGTCGGCGGCGATCGTCGGCGGGCGGACCTCGAACGAGGAGGGCTACCTGTCGCAGCGGATCATCCGCGGGGCGCTCGGCTCCGCGCACGTCGACTCGCGCGGCGGCGGCGCCGTCGACCGCCGGCTGATGCTCGAGCTCTCGCGGCCCGAGCTCTCGGTCCCGATCTCGGCGACTCGACGAGGCCGACGCGATCCTCGTCCTCGACACCGACCCGCTGCACTCGATGCCGATCCTCGACCTGCGGATCCGCAAGGCCGTGCGCCGCAACGGCGCCAAGCTCGCGGTCGCCACCGAGCGCCCGACCGCGCTCGACGGCGGTGCAGCCGAGGTCGCCCGCTTCGCGCCCGGCGAACTCGGTCGAGCTGCTCGAGGCGCTCACCCGCGGCGTCGAGCGGCGGCGCGGCGCCGAAGGCGCGCGAGGAGGCCCTCGGCCGTGCGTCGGTGATTCGCGACGCCGACAACGTCGTCGTCGTCTACGGCGAGCGCTGCGCCACCCCCGAGCTGCTCGCGCTCGCCGAGGCACTCGGGATCGCCGGCAAGGACGGCTCGGGCCTGCTCGAGGTCCCGGAGGAGGCGAACGCGCGCGGCCTGCGCGAGGTCGGCTGCGTCTCGAACGCCGGCCCGGGGCTCGGCGAGGCGAAGCGCGGCCGCGCCGCGGCGGGTATCTGCGAGGGCCTGAGCGAGGGCGAGCTGTCCTCGCTGCTGCTGTTGAACTCCGACCCGGTCCGGGACTACCCGAACGGAGACCTATGGGCGGAGGCGCTCCAGGCCGCCGACTTCGTCGTCTCGGTGGCGATGTTCGAGGACGACTCCACGAAGTTCGCGGATGTGGTCCTACCGGCTGAGACCCACGCCGAGAAGGAGGGCACCGTCACGCACCCCGACGGCCGCCTCCAGCGCCTGCGCCCGAACGTCCCCCACCCCGGCGGCGTCAAGCCCGGCTGGGAGGTCCTGCTCGAGCTCTCGGCGCGGCTCGGCGACGAGCTCGGCTACCAGACGAGCGCCGAGGTCCTCGAGGCGATCGCCGGCGAGGTCGCCGTTCTACTCCGGGATCACCGAGGCCGAGATCGGCGGGACCGGGATCCGCTGGCAAGAGCGGGACGCGGCGACATCTCTGAAGGGAGGGCCGGAGGCCTCCTCTCCGGGGAGGGGCAGGGACCCGCTCCCCGGGTGCGACGGCGCCGAGTAACGGGCGCGTCGCTCCAGAGTTGAGGGCGGCGCCGCGCAGGATCCCGGATGAGCGGGCCCCCGGCCCCTCCCAGAATGGGGACAGGCCGATCCGACTTGCGGGGTACCGAGACCTGTGGGCATCGGAGGTCACGGATAAGAGCCCAGCGCTGCGCTTCCTCGCGCCCGGGCAGAGGATCGAGCTGGCGCCGGCCGACGCCGAGCGGCTGGGCGTCGAGCACAGCCAGCGCGTGACGCTGAGCTCGAACGGGACAAGCGTCGAGGCCAGAGTCGCGATCCGCGAGCGCGGCCCCGAGGGCGTGGCGTTCGTGATCGAGGGCACCGAGAAGGACAACGCGAATGTGCTCGCGGGCGCCTCCGTCGTCGAGCTCGCCCCCGCGGAGGAGCCGCAGTGAGCCTGCCGCTCGCCGACACCGGCTTCGCCGAGGCGACCTGGATCCTGGTAGTGAAGTCGATCGTGATCTTCATCGTCATCTTCCTCATCGTCCCGGTGCTGACGGTGGTGGAGCGGAAGCTGATCGGGCGCTTCCAGGGCCGCTACGGCCCCAACCGGGTCGGCCCCGTCGGGCTGCTGCAGCCGCTCGCCGACGTCGGCAAGCTGATCTCGAAGGAGCCCTACAAGCCCGACGAGGCGGTCGGGATGCTGTGGGCGATCGCGCCGGCGCTGGTGATCATCTCCGGCGTCTGCGCGATCGCGATCATCCCGTTCGGCGACGTCAAGAACGGAGTCGGCTTCTACGGCATCGACGTCCCGATCGGCGTCCTCTACTTCTTCGCCTTCGGCTCGATCGCCTTCTACGGCCTTCTGCTCGGCGGTTGGGCTTCGGGGTCGAAGTACAGCTTCCTCGGGGCGATGCGCTCGGCCGCGCAGCTCGTCTCCTACGAGGTCTCGATGGGCCTGTCGCTGCTCGGCGTGATCTTCATGGCGGGGTCGCTGTCGCTGGTCTCGATCGTCGAGGCCCAGGCATCGATCTGGTACGTGATCCCGCAGATCGTCGGCTTCCTCGTCTTCATCGTCGCCGGGCTCGCCGAGACGAGCCGGGCGCCGTTCGACCTCCCCGAGGCCGATGCCGAGCTCGTCGCCGGCTACAACACCGAGTACGGCGGGATGCGCTTCGGCTCGTATCTGCTCGCCGAGTACATCGAGCTGATCGTCGTCGCCGGGATCGCCGTCGGCGTTCTTCCTCGGCGGCTGGCACGGCCCGGGCCCGGGCTGGCTCGACCCGATCTGGATGCTCGCTGAAGATCTTCGCGCTGATCTTCTTCTTCATCTGGATCCGCGCGACGCTGCCGCGCCCGCGCTACGACCAGCTGATGTCGCTCGGGTGGAAGGTGCTGCTGCCGGTCGCGACGCTGAACGTGCTCGTCACCGCCGTGCTCGTGGTGGTGACGTAAGTGGAGGCGCGCGCGAACATCGAGCACGCGGACTGGTCGGCGTTCCCCTATCTCGAGCACGGCGACGAGGTCGTCTCGGTCCAGCGCGGGCCCGAGCCCGGCGGGCTCGGGGGCGCCTACCGCGCCTTCGGCGAGACGCTGCGGGGAATGCGGACGACGATGGGGCGGCTGATCGAGGGGCCGGTGACGATCCAGTACCCGGAGGAGAAGACCCCGGTCTACCCCCGATTCCGCGGCCGCCACAAGCTCCACCGCTTCGAGGACACGGGGCTCGAGAAGTGCGTCGGCTGCTCGCTGTGCGCCGCCGCCTGCCCCGCCGACTGCATCCGCGTCGTCGCGGCCGAGAACCCGGTCGACGACCGCAAGTCCGCCGGCGAGCGCTACGCCGAGGTCTACGAGATCAACCTCAGCCGCTGCATCTTCTGCGGCTACTGCGAGGTCGCGTGCCCGTTCGACGCGATCACGATGGGCCACGAGTACGAGATGTCGGACTACAACCGCTCCGACCTCATATTCACGAAGGAGATGCTGCTCGCCGAGCCGCTCGAGAAGGCCCCGCTCCGCCGCGCCGGGGAGTGACGGCGTGATCGACCTCGGACAGCCGAGCTCCTACCTCGCCCTCCAGGACGGCGCGTCCGTGTACTCGAGCGATGAGAGGGAGCTCGGCAAGGTCGAGCACGTCCTCGCCGCTCCCGACCTCGACCTGTTCGACGGGATCGTGCTCGACAAGAGCGTCCTCCCCGGCGGCCACAGATTCGTGGACGCCTCCCAGGTCGATGAGATCTACGAGCGCGGGGTGCTGCTCACCCTGAACGCCGCCGAAGCCGGGGATCTGCCCGAGCCGAGCGCCAATCCGGGCGACATCGATGTCGGGCCGGACGACATGGTCAGGGACGAGATGCGCGACAAGCTCCGCCGCGCCTGGGACCGGATCTCGGGCAAGGACTGAGCCGCCGCGCAGCGCGAGTGAGTGGGGACCCCGCTCGTGATCCACACGGAGCGCGACGACGCACTCCGCCGGGCCGGGCTCGCAGCAGAGTAGTCGGCCACCGACTACGCGTCCGCTATCCCGAGCAGGAGCTCGGCGACGCGGTCCGGGCGCGACAGGAACGGCGAGTGGTCGCCGGGAACCTCGACGGGCGCAACCCCGAGCCGCTCCTTCGCCGCGCGGCGTGACCACTCTGGATTCGTGATCCGATCCTCAGCGCAGAGCACATACGTGAGCGCGAGCTCGGGATATCGCCGAAGCGGCGACACCTCGATCGCGGGCTTGCGGGCCTGGTGGCTCAGGCGAGCGGCCGCGGCGCGCGCCACCTTCGGGTCGCAGTCATGGTAGAGGGCATCGATCGCGGAGTCCTCGTCGGGCCAGTAGCTGCGCTCCTCCTCGTCGCGCACCGTGCCCGACTCGGCCTGCCCGAGCATCGACGGGTCGCTCCCGAGCTGGTCTCGAAGTGACGCGCCGGGCAGCGGGAGCAGCGCGCAGAGATAGACCAGGTGCCGCACTGGACGCAGCTCGGCCACGAGCGGTCCGGTCAGCCCACCGAAGGAATGCGCGACGAGGATCACGTCGTCGGCGCCCTCGAGCGAGTCGGCGACGATTCGCGCGTACTCGCCGCATCCCGCGTCGACGTCCTCGCAGGGAAGGTCGACGGCGACCGCTCGCTGCCCCTCGGCCTCGAGCAGCGGAACGAGGCGCTCGAAGCACCACGCGCCGTGCCAGGAGCCGTGGATGAGGCCGAACGTCGCCACCTCGGCCTGAAGCTACTCCGATGGCGCGGTCAGTTCTCGACCGGCGTGTCCTCGCGGCTCCCCCACTCGGACCACGAGCCGTAGAAGACGTCGACGTCGGGGAAGTCGAGCATCCGGGTGAGCGCGAACCAGGCCTGGCTGGCGCGGTTGCCGATCGTGCAGTAGAGGACCACCCTGCGCCCGGGATCGACGCCGCGGTCGGTGAGCGCGGCGCGGATCGCGTCGGGATCGCGGAGCCGCCCGTCGTCGGTGCGAAAGAGATCGATCGGGGCGTGGACCGCGCCCGGCACGTGGCCGGGGCGGCCGGCGTTCTCGGTCGCTCCCGAGGGCCAGCAAGCGCTCGCCCTCGTACTCCTCCGGCGAGCGAACGTCGACGATCTGCGTCGCGGGGTCGCCGATCGCCGCGCGGAGGGCGTCGAGCGAAGGGCCGAGAGCGCTCCCGTCGCCGGGCGCCGTGTAACGCGTCGCCTCGAACGCCGGCGTCTCGACGCTCCACTCGAGGCCCGCCGCCGTCCACGCCTCGCGCGGGCCGTCCATCACCCGTACGCGCTCGTGGCCGATCGAGTCGAGCAGCCACGCGCCGAGGTGCGACGCGTACCCATACGTGACAACCGTCGTCTCCGGCGTCACCCCCGCGCTCGACAGCAGCGCCTCGAGCTCGCCGCGGTCGACCGGCGTGAAGTCGGGGTGGCGGAGGTCGACGTAGGCGTCCCAGAGGACGGCGCCGGGGATGTGGCCCTGCTGGTAGGCGGCGGGGCTGACGTCGAGCTCGACGATCCGCACGTCTGGGTCGTCGAGATGCGCGGCGACCCATTCGACGTCGACGAGGGCTTCCGTACCCATGGCTTTCGATTGTGGCGCGCGAGTCTTAGCGGTGGCTAACGACGCGGTGCAACATCTGCACGCAGGCCTCCGCGGCGCGGAACAGCCTCTCACCGCGAACCTAAAACCTTGCCGCGATCGCTTGACACGCGGTCAAGCGGTTCCATATCGTGCCGCGTCGATGCGCCGCTCCTCCGGTCACCGTCGATTCGCCCACCGACTTGCGCTCGTCGGGGCTCTCGGCGCGATCTGCATCGGCGCCAGCGCCGGCGGGGCGCAGGCCGCGGTCACGAAGACGTTCGGCTTCACCGGAGACCAGCAGACGTTCACGGTTCCCGATGGGGTGACGAGCGTCCACGCAGTCGTGACCGGCGCCAAGGGCGGGACCGGCGCGGCGTCGAGCAACGCGGGTGGGTTCGGAGCCAGGGCGACGGCCGACCTCGCCGTAACCCCCGGTCAGGTGCTGATCATCGTCGTGGGCGGGCCCGGCGCCAACGGCTCGACCGGGACGGGAGGCACCGGCGGCTTCAACGGCGGCGGCACGGGCGGCAATGCGGGGGACGTCTCCACGAGCAACACAGGCAAGGGTGGTGGCGGCGGCGGCGGCGCGAGTGACATCCGCACCACCCCACTCTCACTTTCCTCCCGCGTGATCACCGCGGCGGGCGGGGGCGGCAGCGGTGGCTTCTCCGGCGGCGGGGCCGGGGGCGGGCCGGGAGGCACCGGGGGCACGGGCACCGGCGTCGGCGGCGGCGCTCCCGGAACCGGTGCGACCCCGATCGCGCCCGGCGCGGGCGGCGGAAACGGGAGCGGCGGCTCGGCAGGTATCGGCGGAAACGGTGGCTCCGGCGCACCCGCCGTCGGCACCGGCGGCGGCGGCGGCGGCGGCGGCGGCGTCTTCGGCGGCGGCGGCGGCAGCACCGGAAGCGGCGGCGGCGCCACCGGAGGCGGCGGCGGCGGCGGCTCGAGCTCGTTCGGGCCGGACGCCACCAATACTTCGATCGTCCCAGACACCACCGGGACGGCATCGATAAGCCTGAGCTACCCGTCCAACGCGTTCACGCTCGGCAAGCTGAAGAAGAACAAGAAGAAGGGCACCGGATCGCTCGACGTCAACGTCACCGACTCCGGAGACGTGGGAGTCGCCGGCAAGGGGCTGAAGGGGGCCGTGGTGAACGCGTCCGGGCCGGGGGACGTCTCGCTCCCGATCAAGGCGACCGGCAAGGCGAAGAAGAAGCTGAAGAAGAAGGGCAAGAAGACCTTCAACGCTTCGATCACCTTCACACCCAGCGGCGGCACCGCCAACACCCAGACGGACTCGCTGAAGCTCGTCAAGAAGAAGAAGTAGCGAGCTCTCGCCTCACGAACTCCGCGGCGCTCGCGAGCGCGGCGTCGGCGGTGTGCAGCAGCCCGGCGTTGAGCTGGAAGTCGTGCCACATCTCGGAGTAGAGCTCGAGCTCGAGCTCGACGCCCGCCTCACGCGCACGGTCGGCGAGCCGCTTCGAGTCGCTGCGGAGGAGGTCGTCGGCGCCGTCCTGGACGAGGATCGGGGGAAGCCCGGCGAGCCGGGCAAACAGCGGAGAACAGCGAGGGTCGTCGATCGCGGCGGAGCCGGCGTAAGCGCGGGCCGACTTCGCCAGCCAACCCCGGCTCAGCACCGGCTCGACGCGGCGGTTCGACTCGATGCTCCTCCCCGAGAGCGTGAGGTCGAGCCACGGGCACTGGAGCGCGAGCGCCGCGGGGGCGCGCAGGCCCTCGCCGCGCGCCCGAAGCGCGGTCGCGAGCGCGAGGCCGCCGCCCGCCGAGTCGCCCGCGAGCGCCACGCGCGGCGCCTCGATCGCGTCGTAGGCGGCGATCGCATCGTCGATCGCGGCCGGCAGCGGGTGCTCGGGCGCAAGCCGGTAGTCGAGCGAGTAGACGACGGCGCCGGTCGCGACGGCGAACGTGATCGTCGCCGCGCGGACGCTGGGCGGATGCTCGATCACGTACGCGCCCCCGTGCAGGTAGAGCAGCGCCGGCCGCGGGCCCGCGCCGTCCTGCGACGGGGTCTCGATCCGCTCCGCGGGCACGCCGCCGAGCTCGGTCTGGGTCGCCGCGACGCTCTCAGGGATGCGCGCGATCCGCGCCAGCAGGCCCATCCACCGCCGTTGCACGTCGAACGGCACCCGGGCGCTCAGGGCCGAGCCGACCAGCGCCCGCGAGAGGGCGCGAACGGCGCGCCGCCGTCGCGGCGAGTCGAGCGGCTCGATCCTCGTCTCGCCAGTCGTGCCGTTCGTCACCATCGGCGCTGAGCGTAACCGGCGGCCGGAGCAGGGCCGGAATAGGATGCGCCGGAATGGTCCAGGTCGCGTTCTTCGTTGGAGCGATAGGAGCGCTTGGAGGCGCGATCGCGGTGATCGCGCTCCGCAATCCGTTCTACAGCGTCCTCGCCCTCGTCGTCCACCTTGTCTCGCTCGCGGGCCTGTTCCTGCTCCTGCACGCGCAGTTCGTCGCCGCCGTCCAGGTCGTCGTCTACGCCGGGGCGATCGTCGTCCTGTATGTCTTCGTCGCCGCGTACGTCGGCGGGATCGAGGAGCCGCTGTGGGAGCCGATCCCGGGGCAGCGCTTCATCGCGCCGGCACTCGCGCTGGCGCTGTTCCTCGAGCTCTCGATCGCGGTGCTCGGCACGTCGCTGTCGGCGTTCGACAGCGAGGGCCCGAAGATCGCGGCGAACTTCGGCGCCCCGAGCGCGATCGGGAAGCTGCTGCTGGAGCGGTTCCTGATTCCGTTCGAGGCGGCGTCGATGCTGCTCCTGGTCGCGGCGGTCGGCGCGGTCGTCCTCGCGGCGCGCAGACGAACCGCGCCCGAGACGGGCGCGGAGGAGGCGACGCTGTAGGTGGACACCGCCTGGTACATCGTCCTCTCGGCGCTGCTGTTCGCGGTCGGCGCCGGCGGCGTGCTGATCCGCCGCAGCCCGCTGGTGATCCTGCTCTGCCTCGAGCTGATGCTGAACGCCGGCAACCTCGCGCTGGTCGCTTTCAGCCGCAGCGCCGGGAACCAGGACGGCCAGGTGTTCTCGCTGATCGTCATGGTCGTTGCCGCGTGCGAGGTCGTCGTCGGGCTCGGCCTGATCGTCGCGATGTACCGGCGCCGGATCCCGCTCAACGTCGATGACATCAGAGAGCTCCGCGGGTGACCGCCACGACGTGGTCCTGGCTCGTGCTCGCGTTCCCGCTCGCCGGGAGCGTCGTCATCGCGCTCGCCCACGGCCGCCTCCCCGGCCGCAGCGCGGGCTGGCTCGCGACCGGGGCGATCTTCGCCGCGTTCCTGTGCGCCGTCGGGTCGATGCTGTCGCTGCTCGGCCACTCGACCGGCGACCGCGAGCTGACCTCGACGCTGTGGACCTATGCCTCGGCCGCGGGCCTCGACATCAAGGTCGGGGTTCTCACCGACCCGCTGTCCGTGTACATGACGCTCGTCGTTACCGGGGTCTCGACCCTGATCCACATGTACTCGATCTCGTACATGACCTCGGACCGGGGCTTCAACCGCTACTTCTGCTACCTCAACTTCTTCGTCTTCTCGATGCTGCTCCTCGTCCTCGCGGGGAACTTCGTGCTGCTGATCGTCGGGTGGGCGTTCGTCGGCTTCGCGTCCTACGCGCTGATCAGCTTCTGGTACCGGCGCACGACCGCGACGACGGCCGGGATGAAGGCGTTCGTGATCAACGTGATCGGCGACGTCGGGCTCGTGTTCGCGACCTTCTTCATCTTCCGCGAGATCGGGAGCTTCGACTTCCTGACGGTGTTCAAGGCGGCGCCGAACGCGTTCGACGCCAACGGGACGCTGATCGTGTTCGTGTGCGTGCTGCTGCTCGTCGGGGCGTTCGCAAAGTCGGCCCAGCTTCCGCTCCATACGTGGCTGCCCGACGCGATGGAGGGCCCGACGCCCGTCTCGTCGCTGATCCACGCCGCGACGATGGTCACGGCGGGCGTGTACCTGATCGCCCGCATGCACGTCCTGTTCACGATCGCGCCGACCGCCGCCGACATCGCCGCGTTCACCGGCCTCGCAACGCTTTTGTTCGCCGCCACCGTCGCGCTCGTCGTCACCGACCTGAAGCGGATCATCGCCTACTCGACGATCAGCCAGATCGGCTACATGGTGGTCGGGGTCTCGATCGGCGCCTACTCGGCGGGGATGTTCCACCTGCTGACGCACGCGTTCTTCAAGGCACTGCTGTTCATGGCCGCCGGCTCGGTGATCGGCGCGATGGCCGGCGAGCAGAGCATCGACCGGATGAGCGGCTTCAAGCGCGCGATGCCGTTCGCGATGGTGACGCTTGCGTGCGGGGCGCTCGCGCTGGCCGCCTTCCCGGGAACCTCGGGCTTCTTCTCGAAGGACGAGATCCTCGCGTTCGCCGTCGAGCGCGGCGGGATCTACTGGATCATCGCGATCGGCGGCTACGTCGGCGCCTTCCTGACCGCGGTGTACGCGTTCCGGATCGTGTTCCGGGTCCGCTCCGGCGAGCCGTGTCCCGAGGCGCGCGAGCTCGAGCAGGGCCACCTCGCCCACGCCGAGCCGTTCAACCCGCAGAGCGGCGAGCACGAGGACACCGACGTCGGGTTCCCCGGCCCCGAGCACCACATCGCCGAGCGCGACATCCCGATGAAGATCCCGATGGCGATCCTCGCGTTCGGGGCGATCTTCCTCGGAGTGATCCAGATCCCCGGCGTCGACGACCTGGTGACGAAGTTCCTGCGGCCGACGTTCGCCGGCTCGCCGTTCGAGTCGATCGAGGTCCCCGACAGCACCGCGTACACGGGGCTCGCCGTCGGCGCCGCGCTCAGCCTCGCCGGGGTCGGGCTCGCCTACTACCTCTGGGTCATGGCCCCGGGGACGACCGAGCGGCTGCGCTCGCGCCTGCACGGGCTGTACGAGTTCCTGCTTCACAAGTGGTACTGGGATGAGCTCGAGGACGAGATCGCCTACAAGCCGACGATCGCCGCGGGAAGGTTCGCGAGCTCAGTGTTCGAGCGCTTCGTCGTCCAGGGGCTCGTCGCCGGCGCGGTCGGGGTCGTCCGCAGCGTCGGGGTCGTCGTGCGCGGCGCGCAGTCGGGATTCGTGCGCTTCTACGCGCTCCTGCTCGTCGGCGGCTTCGCCGGCCTCGGCCTCTACTTCCTGATCGTCAGCAGCACGTAATGCGCCGGACCAACCACATACCCGCCCACCCCCGAACGCGGGAGCGAGCGAGCGAGACCTCCGGTGATTGTGAGCGCGAGCGAGCGGGAGCAGAGGAGGCGGGCGGAATTTGATCCAGGTGATGCTGTGGCTGCCGGTCGCCGTGGGCCTTTTGTGCTTCGCGGTCCCAGCGCGCGCGGTGCGCGTCGTGCCGGTGCTCGGGGCGGTCGTCGCGCTCGTGCTCGCGGCGATCATCGTCTTCGGCTTCGACGCCGCCCGCGCCGGCCTCCAGCAGACCGTGAACCAGGCGTGGATCCCGGACCTCGGCGTCCGCTACGAGCTCGGGGTCGACGGGATCAGCATCTTCCTCATCCTGCTGACGGCGATCCTGTGGTTCGCGGCGACGCTGTACTCGGCGCTGAAGCCGCCGGAGCGCTCGCAGCGGACCTACTTCTTCATGCTCGGGCTCGGCGAGACGGCCGCGCTCGGCGCCTTCCTCGCCCAGGACCTGCTGCTGTTCGTCCTCTTCTTCGACCTGATGCTGGTCCCGTTCTACTTCCTGATCGGCGCCTGGGGAGGCGAGAACCGGATCCCGGCGACGATCAAGATGATCGTCTACACGCTGATCGGCTCGCTGCTGATGCTGGTCGCGGCGATCGCCACCGCGGTCCTCGCCCAGGACCAGATCGGGCACCTGAGCTTCGCGCTCTCGGACCTGAAGGCGAACGTGGTCGGGACCGGGAGCCAGTACTGGATCTTCTGGTTCTTCGCCGCGGCGTTCCTCGTCAAGATGCCCGCGTTCCTCGTCCACGGGTGGATGCCCGACGCCTACAAGGCCGCGCCGCTGCCGGTGTTGATGCTGCTCTCCGGGGTGCTGTCGAAGGTCGGCGCGTACGGGTTCCTGCGCATCGTCCTCCCGCTCTACCCGACGGCGACGGTCCACTTCCAGACCGTGATCCTCGTGATCGCGGTCGCCGGGATCGTCTACGGCTCGGTGATGGCGTTCACGCAGACGAACGTGCGCCTGATCGCCGGGTTCTCGTCGCTGGCGCAGCTCGGCTTCATCACGCTCGGGATCTTCTCGCTGCGCAGCGACGGCGCCGACGGCAGCGTGCTGCAGATGTTCAACCACGGGCTCGTCGTCGCCGGGGTCTTCCTCGTCGCGGCGCTGCTCGTCGAGCGGGCGGGGAGCGACGACCTGCGGGAGATGGGCGGGCTCGCGAAGCGCGCGCCGTTGCTCGCGGCGCTGTTCCTGATCGTCACCCTGGCGACGCTCGCGATGCCGGGGTCGTCGAACTTCATCGGCGAGTTCTTCATCCTCAACGGGACCTTCCAGTCGAAGATCGGGTTCGCGTTCGTGGCCGCGATCGGGGTCGTTCTGGCGGCGTTCTACGCGATCCGCCTCTACCAGCGCACGATGCACAACCGCCTCCCCGAGGGGGTTGAGTCGCGCGAGGTCTCGCTCGGCGAAGGGATCGTGCTCAGCGGCCTCGTCGCCTGCATCGTCGCGATCGCCCTCTACCCGGGCCTGATCCTGCATCGCGCGGACACCTCGGTGACCCAGTCGATCGACGCCGCCAATCAGGTCCCCGTGACGACGGTCACCGAGCGATGAACTTCGTCGCCCCGCACATCGACTACTCCGGCCTGGGGCCCGTGATCGCGCTCACCGCGGGGGTGTGCGTGGTGCTGCTCGTCGGGCTGATCGGCGGGCCGCGCAGCCGCTGGACGGTCAGCGCCGTGTCGCTGATCACGCTCGCGGTCGCCGCCGCGCGCTGCATCATCGAGTGGAACTCGAGCCAGGACCTCGTCGCCGGCGCGCTGCGCCTCGACGACCTCGGCCTCGCCGTGGCGCTGATCGCGATCGCCGCCGCCGCGTTCGTCGTCCCGCTGACGCTGCGCGAGCCCGCCGCCGAGGAGGCCGGTCACGGCGAGTTCCAGGCGCTGATCCTCGCCTCGACGCTCGGCATGGTCATGCTCGCCCAGAGCCAGAACCTGATCACGCTGTTCGTCTCGCTCGAGCTGCTCTCGGTCCCGCTCTACATCCTCTGCGGCTCGGCGCTGCGCCGCCGCGAATCGCTCGAGGCGGGGCTCAAGTACCTGATCGTCGGCTCGCTCGGCTCGGCGACGCTGCTGTACGGGCTCGCGTTCATCTACGGCGGCTCGAAGGCGACGGGGTTCGTCGCGATCCGCAACGCCGTCGGCGGCTCGCTCGCCGACGACCCGCTGATCCTCGTCGGGATCGGGCTTGCCGCGACGGGGCTCGCGTTCAAGGCCTCGCTCGCCCCCTTCCACCAATGGACGCCCGACGTTTACCAGGGCGCCCCGACGCCGGTGACCGCGTTCATGTCGGTGGCGACGAAGGCGGCCGCGTTCGCGGTCTTCGCCCGCTTCTTCCTCGTCGCGCTCGGCGGCTCGATCTCCGACTGGGAGGACCCGCTCGCGGTCATCGCGGTCGTCTCGATCGCGGTCGGCAACATCGGCGCGCTGGGCCAGAGCTCGGTCAAGCGCCTGCTCGGCTACTCGGGGATCGCCCAGGCCGGGTACATGCTCACGGGCCTGCTCGTCGGCACGCAGTTCGGCCTCCAGGCGCTCGTCTTCTACCTCGCGGCGTACGCGCTGATGAACCTGCCCGTGTTCGCCGCGGTCGCGATCCGCGAGCGCGAGACGCCGTACGGCGACGACATCAGAGCGGTGGCGGGAATCGGGCGGGACCGCCCGGCGCTCGCGTGGCCGATGACGATCGGGCTGCTCGCGCTCGCCGGCCTCCCCGGCACGACGGGATTCATCGGCAAGCTCGACCTGATCGAGGCCGCGGCCGAGGACGGCAAGACGTGGCTCGGGGTCGCGATCGTCGTCGGCGCGATGATCTCCCTTGCCTACTATCTCCGCGTCGTCGCCGCGGTGTGGATGCGCCCGGAGAGCGAGTCGGCGGGGCAGGCCGGCCAGGCGTTTGCCGCGATCGCCGGCGGCTCACCCGAGGCCGACACCGAGGCGCCCCAGGCTCAGACGGCTCCGAGCGGCGGGCGCTGCCCGTTCGTGCTCACCCCGATGGCGCTCGCCGCGGCCGCGACCGTGTTCTTCGGCATCATCCCGTCGCCGCTCGTCGACTGGGCGACGAACGCCGGCCACGCGCTCGGCGCGTACCTGCCCTAAGAGGAGCGGCCCGCCGGAGCGGGCCGCTCGAGGCTGAAGCGGAGAACAACCAAGCAGTCGCGCATGGCGCGAGGAATGCGGCGAATCGGTCATTCGCAGCGCGTCCCCAGCAGGGGTGGGTGCGCCCGCCGGAACTCCGCCTATGCTGCGAAGCGCTGCTCGGCGCGGGCGCGGCGCTTCGCCGCCTCGACCTCGCGGTCCTTCGGCGGCGCCGAGGTGATGAGCTCGCCGAGCAGGCGGGCGGTCGTCTCGGCGACCTCCTCGACGGCGCGGTCGAAGGCCTGCGTGTTGGCGCGCGACGGCTTGTTGAAGCCGCTGACCTTGCGGACGTATTGCTCGGCCGCGGCCCGCACCTCGTCCTCGGTCGCCGGCGGGTCGAAGTTGTAGAGGGTTCGGATGTTTCTGCACATGTCGCGGAGGTTAGTCAACCCCGCCCCGGGCTACGCGGGCGTCGCGCGGCCGCTCACCAGCGGGCGCACGATCGACGGCATCCGGCGCCAGCGCTCATGCTGGACACCGGTGGGCTCGAAACCCGCGCTCTGGATCAACTCCAGGGTGCGGCGATTGCAGTTGCACCCGTCCGCGAACGCGCGCCACGGCCCGTGGAGGCGGTCCTGCCACCGGGCGAGCCCCTCCTCGTCGGAGCGCACGTGCTCGAGGAAGAGGAACGATCCGTCCGGGCGAAGCACGCGGCGGACTTCGGCGAGCGCGCCGCCGGGGTCGCCGACGGTGCACAGGAAGAGGGTCCCCGTGACGGTGTCGAAGCTCGCGTCCCCGAACGGCAGCGCCTCCGCCGGCGCCTCAACGACCTCGAGGTCGCGTCCGGAGCGCTCCGCCCGCTTCCTCAGCTGGCGGGCCATGTTCGGCTCCGGCTCGGTGAGGACGAGCCGCTCGACGCTCGGCGGATAGAGCTCGAGGTTGAGGCCGGTCCCGGCGCCGAGCTCGAGCGTATCGCCGCGCGCGTCCGCGAGCACGCGACGGCGACGGTCGCGCATCCCGGCGCGCTCGCCGATCGCGAGGACGTAGTCGTAGATGAAGGCCGAGAAGCGGCTTCCCCGCGGGGCCTCGACCTCGCCGGCCGCGCTCACAATCCCAGCCCCCGCACGCCGCGCTCGTCCCAGCCGATGTGGTGCGCGAGCTCGTGGCGGACCGTGCGCTGGACCTGGGCCCGCAGCAGTGCGGGGTCGTGCCCGAAGTCTCGCTCGAGGGTGTCCTGGTAGATCACGATCCGATCGGGATAGTAGTCGCGGGCGATCGTGCCGCCAATGTAATGGCCGTAGGCGTGAAACTCGTGCCCGCGTCCCGAGACCACGACCGGCGTGTCCTTGAGCAGGTCTTGGAACCTGGGCGGGAGGTCGTCGATCGCCTCGATCACGAGCTCGTCGAACTCGCTCGGCGGCAGGTCGGGGGGCGGCAGCGACGCGAGCAGCTCGCTGCGGTCGACGAGCCGGCGGAACTCCGGCTCCGGCATCTCCTTGCCGATCATCGCGACCGTGACCGAGGCGGTCACGAGCACGATCGCGACCGCCCCGACGATGATCGTCAACAGGCCGCCGAGCCCAGAGAACGAGGGCGGGTTGAGGAACAGGAACACGCAGCCGGTCAGGAACGCGGTCACCGCCGCGGCCTTCAGGGATGGTCCGAGGGCGTCGCGCATCGGGGTCACCCCATCCTCCGATAGCGCCACACGCACAGCGGGATGAACACGGCGAGGATGCCGACGCACCACGCGATCGACTGGAGCAACGGCGTCGCGACCTCTCCTCCGATGCACAGCGCCCGGGCGGCGTTGGCGCTGACGCTGACCGGGCTGACGCGGGCGAAGCTCTGAAGCCAGTCGGGCATGGTCGAGACGGGGACGAACACCGAGCTCGCGAAGACGAGCGGGAAGATCGCAATGAAGCCGAAGGACTGAACCGCCTCGGTGCCGCGCACTGTCAGCGCGACGAAGACGAAGATCCACGACAGAGTGAACCCGAACAGGGCGACGATGCCGATCGCCGCCAGCGCCTCGAGGAAGCCCTCGCGGAAGCGGAACCCGATCAGATAGCCGACACCGATCATCAGCACGATCACGAACAGGCTGCGGGCTAGATCGGCCAGCGTCCGGCCGACGACGACGGCCGAACGCGCCATCGGCATCGAGCGGAAGCGGTCGACGACGCCGCGGTCGAGGTCCTCGGCGAGCCCGATCGAGGTCTGCGTGGCACGAAAGGCGGTCGCCTGGATCAGGATCCCCGGAATCAGGAACTCCGTGTAGTCAATCCCCGGCGGCAGCGAGCCCTCGATCGCGCCGCCGAACACAAACGCGAACAGGATCACGAACATGATCGGCTGCACGGTCGAGAACAGCACGAGCTGCGGCTGGCGTCGGAAGTGGCGCAGGTTGCGCCCCATGACCACCGCGCAGTCGTTGAGCGTCCAGCGCAGCGACTCGAGCCTCGCGCTCATCACTCCACCTCCTCGATGACCGGCTCGCCGGTGAGCTCGAGGAAGACGTCGTCGAGGGTGGGACGCCGCAGGCCAAGCTCGCTCGCGGAGATCCCGGCCTCCTGGAGCGCCCCCGCGGCTGCGGCGACGATCCCGACCCCGTCGCTCTGCGCGTGGACGCAGACGGTGCCGTCGCGCCCGGGCTGGGGCTCGCCGAGGCCGTGCGCTGCGAGGACCTCGCCCGCTCGCTCGCGATCGCCGGGATCCGCGAGCCTGACCTCGAGCATCTGGCCGCCGACGTTGTCCTTGAGCTCGTCGGCGGTTCCCTCGGCGACGATTCGCCCATGGTCGATGACCGCGATCCGGTTCGCGAGCCGGTCGGCCTCCTCGAGGTACTGGGTGGTGAGGAACACGGTCGTGCCGTCGGCGACGAGGCCGCGGACGACCTTCCAGATCTCGGTCCGGCTTCGCGGGTCGAGCCCCGTCGTCGGCTCGTCGAGGAACAGGACCTCGGGGCGCGCGAGCAGGCTCGAGGCGAGGTCGAGGCGGCGTCGCATTCCCCCCGAGTAGGTCTTGACGCTGCGGTCGGCGGCGTCGGCGAGGTCGAAGCGCGCGAGCAGATCGTCGGCGCGCGTCCGGACATCGTCGCTCGCCAGATGCGCGAGGCGGCCGAACATGCGCAGGTTCTCGCGACCGGTCAGGATCTCATCGACGGCCGCGAACTGGCCGGTGAGCGCGATCTTCCGCCGCACGGCCTCGGGATCGCGCGCGACGTCGTGTCCGAGGACCTCGGCGCGCCCCGCATCGGGGGCGAGCAGCGTCGCAAGGATGCGAACGATTGTCGTCTTGCCGGCGCCGTTCGGGCCCAGCAGGCCGAGCACCTGGCCGCGCTCGACCTCGAGGTCCACGCCGTCGACCGCGACGACCTCTCCGAAGCGCTTTCCAAGCTGCTCGACGCGTACCGCGGGCACGCCACCGATGGTAGAAGCGTCGGGGGCTCGCCCGCCGCGGCCTACCGTTCCTCGGGTTCGGAGGTGGGAGGCGCACCCGTCTCGACATCGAGTGCGGTCTGCCCGGGTCCTGGAGGCTCGCCGCTCGCTCCGGCAACGTCGAGGCGCGCTCCGATTGGGCCACGGTAGGTCCATCCGCGGTACCTCCGCAGCAGCGCCAACAGGCCGAGGAGCCCTGCAAGGGCGGAGAGGCCGCCGGCATAGGCGAGCGTGCCGCGGGGTCCGATCGCGGCGACGAGCAGCCCGCCCGCCGCGAACGCACCGAGCTCGGCCGAGTTCCGGATCCCGTTGTAGGCCGCGAAGGCACGTCCGTGTAGGCGGTCCGGAACCCGGAAGTGGATAAGACTGCGGAACATGACGTTCTTGACGCCGTGCGCGAGGCCGCCGACGAGCGAGCACGCGAGGAAGAATGCGAAGCTCAGCCACAGAGCCGGGAGAGCCAGCGCGCTGCCCTGGATCGCGACGGCGGCGAGCCCCGCGGAGGCGACGGCCCGGGTCCCCACTCGCCGCGACAGCAGCAGGGCGCCGAGCGCCATCCCGGCGGTCCAGATCGAGAGCATCAGCCCGTAGGCGACATCGCCCCTGTGGAGCACGTCCTCGACGAAGAACAGCTCGCCAACCCAAACCGCCGACATGAACAGGAGCGAGCTGAACGCGACGATCATCGCCAGGGACAAGACGCGGTCGCGAGAGAGCTCCGCGATGCCGTCGCGCGCCCGCAGCGCGCGCTCGCCGTCGGCGAGGTCCTTCGGCTCGCGACGTACGCGAAGCGCGAGCGCGCCGCCGGCGACGATCGCGAAGGTCGCGGCGTCGACGATCATCGCCAGCTCGAGGCCCCCAAGGGAGAACAGGACGCCGCCCAGCAGCGGGCCGATCCCGAAGCCTATGTAGCGGAAGGTCTCGACGTGCCCGTTCGCCTCCTGAATCCGCTCCTGCCCGACGAGCGGCGGAACGAGGGAGAACTCCGTCGGCTGAGAGATAGCGAACACCACGCCGAGCAGCGCCGTCAACGCCAGCGCCGATGCGATCCCGCTCGAAAACCCGAGGGCGATGGAGCCGATGGCGCCGAGCGCCGAGATCGACGCGAGAAGGCGCGTCGCCTCGATCCGGTCGACGAGCAGCCCGGCATGGGCCGCGATCGCCACGGAGGGCCCGAAGAGGCATACCCACAGGGCTGCGACAGCGATCCCGGAGTCCGTCGTCTCCCTGACGTGGAGACCGAGCGCGACGATCGCGACCCAGTCGCCCAGCGCCGAGACGCCGACCGACCCGGCGACGAGGCGAAAATCACGATCCCTCAGCAGGCTCCCCACCACGCCGCAGTATGGCGCCGTCTGCGGAGCGCCGCCGGGTGCGGCCTGCTAGAAGCGCGCGATGCTCGCAGTGGTCCTTGCGATCGTGGTCTCGAGCGCCGGCGGCGTCTGGGCCGAGCGGCGGTGGGGCGGCCGGGCCGGCGTGTTCACGCGGCGCGCGCTTCTGTTCGTCCTCTACGTGGTCCTGCCGCCGGTCACGTTCTTCAACCTTGCCCACGCGAACATCGGTCTCAACGAGGATGTGGGGATCGGGCTCGCGTGGGTCGCGCTGGCGATCGCCGCGACGCTGTCGTGGTTCATCGGCGCGCGCCTGCTCCGCCTCGAGCGGCCGGCCGTCGGGTCGATGATCTGCTGCACGCTCATCGCCAACACCGCCTACCTCGGCTACCCGGCGGTTGCCGCGCTGCTCGGCCTCGACGCGCTATCGACCGCGGTGGCCTACGACGTCCTCGTCGCGACCCCGTCACTGCTGCTCGGCGCGTTCTCGGTCGGGGCCGCGTTCGGGAGCTCGGCAGGAGCGGGTGCGTCCGAGCGTGTGCGCTCGTTCTTCACCCGCAATCCGCCCCTGTACGCGGCGCTGCTCGCGCTCGTCGCCCCGAGCTCGCTTGCGCCCCAGGTGCTCGTCGACGCGTCGCGGATTGTGATCGTGGCGATGCTCCCGCTCGGCTTTTTCGCCGTCGGCGCCGCGCTCGCCGAGGAGGCCGACGAGGGCGCGCTGCCGATCCCGCCCCCGTTCGAGCGCCCGGTGGCCGCGACCGTGGCGGTCAGGCTCGCCGTCGCACCCGGCCTGCTGTATCTGCTCGCGGCGCCGCTGATCGACCTCCCGGGGCCGTATCTGCTGCTCGCGGCGATGCCGTGCGGGATCAACTCGATGATCGTCGCCCACGCCTACGGGCTCGACCTGCGGCTCACCGCCGAGTCGGTCACGTGGTCGACGACGATCGCCGTCGCGGTCGCCGGGGCGGTCACGCTGCTGACCTAGACTGCGCGCGATGCTCCACCACGTCTCCCTCGAGGTCCCCCAGGCCGACATCGAGCGCTCGATCGAGTTCTGGTCGAAGCTCGGCTTCGACCAGGTCACGGCCCCCGACGCGATCGCCGGCTACGTGACCTGGCTCGAGCGCGACGACAACCAGGTCCACTTCATTCACACCCCCGAGCCGACCGTGCCCTCCCTGGGCCACCCCGCCGTCGTCGCCCCCGACTTCGACGCCACCGTCGAGCGGCTGCGGAGCGCGGGCTTCGAGGTCCACGAGGCACAGGAGCTGTGGGGGCAGCCCCGCGCGTTCGCCGTCATGCCCGGCGGGCAGAAGGTCGAGCTCATGGCCGCGCCACCCGGCGCCGGTTGACGCCGGGGGCGGTTCATAAGATGGACCGGATGCGCTATCCGGTCGAGTCGTTCAGCGATGAGGAGCGGGCTCTGCTCGAGCCCCGCTTCACGAATCTCGACCTGCCGGTGTTCTGCCTCGTCAACCTCCCTGAGACCGTCAAGGGAGCGCTGTTCGCGCGCTACTCCCGCTACCCGGGGACGCTCCGCCGCCTCTATCTCGAGGAGTTCGCCGCCGAGGTCCCAGACGGCGGGCGGCCGTTCGACGGCGTCGAGGGCGAGCGCGCGGCGGGCCTCTACGAGCGCGTGTTCATGGGCTTCGGCGACGACTCGATCGCCCAGGTCGGAGGCGCCCACATCGCCTGCGAGTGGGTCTCGAACGTGGTCACGAAGCTGCTCCAGCGCGGCCGCCTCGCGGCGTACCTCGAGCAGTCGACCCGCTACATCCCCTACGACCGGGAGATGCCGGACGGCGGCCACCGCTACTTCTCCGACGCGGAGCTCGGGGGCGAGTATCGGGCTGCGATGGATGATCTTTTCGCGATCTACTCGCGCGGGCTCGAGCGGGTCCGGGCGTGGGCGGCGGAGAAGTGGCCGCGCGCCGAGGAGCCTCAGGCGGCATGGGAGCGATCGATACGGGCCAAGGCGCTCGACCTCCTCCGCGGGCTTCTGCCCGCTTCGACGCTGAGCCACGTCGGGATCTTCGCCGACGGGCAGGCCTATGAGCAGCTCCTGCTCCGGATGCTCGCCTCGCCGCTTCCCGAGGCGCGCCAGTTCGCCGAGATGATGCTGACCGAGCTCGCGAAGGTGATCCCGAGCTTCGTCGGGCGGGTCGAGCGTCCCGACCGCGGCGGCGATTGGATCGCATACCTGCGCGAGCGCCGCGAGGCGACCGAGCGCTGGGTCGGCAGGCTCGGCCTCGACCGCGAGCACCGAAGCGACAACCCCTCGCTCGAGCTCGTCCACGTCGACGGGACCGAGGAGGACCTGCTCGCCTCGTCGCTGTTCGAGGCCGCCGGCGTGCCCGAGGCCGAGATCCACGCCGCCGTCGGGGCCCTCGAGCCCGAGGAGCGAGCCCGGATGCTGGGCGAGCTCGCCGGCGAGCGCCGCAACCGACGCCACCGGCCGGGGCGCGGATGGGAGGCGGTCCGCTACCGGTTCGAGATCGTCTCCGACTACGGCGGGTTCCGCGACCTCCAGCGCCACCGGATGCTGACCTGCCAGTGGCAGCGGCTCTCTCCCGACCTCGGGGCGGGGACCCCGGGCGAGGTCCGCGAGGCCGGGTTCGGCGACGAGTACGAGCGCGCGCTCGAGATCTCGCGGACCGAGTTCGAGCGGCTCGCGGCGGCGGGGCTCGGCGAGGCGGCGCCGTACGCGCTCTGCCTCGGCTACCGGATCCGCTACGTCCTCGACCTCAACGCCCGCGAGGCGATGCACCTGTGCGAGCTCCGCTCCGGGCGCGAGGGCCATCCGACCTACCGCGCCGTGGCCCAGGCCATGCACGAGCGGATCGCCGACGTCCACCCGGGGATCGCCGCGGCGATGAGCTACGTAGACACCTCGGTCGAGCCGCGCCTCGAGCGGATCCTGAGCGAGATCCGCACCCACCGCCGTCGCCTCGCCGCGGCGCGGGCCGCATAGCCGAAGCGAGCGCGAACCTTCCCGCCGAGGCGATCCCCGCGGCTTCCGCGTGCGTATACGTTTACGTGGAATGATGTAGAGGTTGAGGAGGGGGATGAGAGGCAGGAAGGCAGCGATCGGCGCCTACTTCGTCGCGGCGGCGCTGGCCGTGCCGTCGCTCGTCGCGGCGCAGGCGCCGAGCGGCGACCCCTCGTCCCCCGTGACCGCGACCCAGGCGGACCCGTCGAGCGGCGCCGACGTCGTCCAGCCGAGCGCGCGCGTCAGCTCTTCGGCCGCTGCCTCGACCTCCCCCCCCACGAGCCCGGCCTACGGCTCCAAGCGCGCGAAGTCGACCGCCGGGATCTCGACCTCGAGCTCGGTGAAGATCGTCAACTTCGAGTTCTCGCCGAAAAAGATCTCGGTCGGTGTCGGCGACACGGTGACGTGGACGAACAACGACGACGTCACCCACAACGCGACCGGCGACGGGATCAAGACCGGGGACCTGAAGCAGGGCCAGAGCGGCTCGCACACGTTCAGCAAGGCCGGGACCTACAGCTACATCTGCACGATCCACCCGAGCATGAAGGCGTCCGTCGTCGTCGGCGGGGGCGGCGGTGGTGGTGGAGGAGGCGGAGGCGGCTCTGGAGGCGGCGGCGGCACGAGCGCCTCGACCTCCTCGTCGACCGACTCGTCGAGCACGGGGCTCTCGGAGTCGGCCGCCGGCTCGTCGTCGGGCGCCGCGGGCTCGAGCTCGAGCCTGCCGATGACCGGCGAGGACCTGGGCGGACTCGCGGTCGCGGGCGCGCTGCTGCTGACCGCGGGCGCGGTCGTTCGCCGCCTGCGGCCCCGCAGCCGCTGGATGAGCTAGGAGCCGGCGGCGAGCTCGATCGTCGCGCGCATGAACGCCGGCAGGTCCGGCGGCCGGCGCGATGTGACGAAGTTGCCGTCGACGACGACCTCGGAGTCCTCCCAGGCCGCGCCGGCGTTTCGCATGTCGTCGGCGATCGCCGGGACGGACGTGACCCGCCGTCCCTCGACGATCCCGGCCGAGACCGGAACCCATCCCGCGTGGCAGATGAACGCGATCGGCTTGCCGGCCTCGTTCATCGTGCGCACGAGCTCGAGCACGCTGTCGTCACGGCGCAGCTTGTCGGGCCCGAATCCGCCCGCGATCACGAGCAGGTCGAGGTCGGCGGCGGCGATTTCGGCGGCCGCGTCGTCCGTGGTCAGCTCCACCCCCTGCTTCCCCGTCATGGACGCGCCCGCCTCGGAGCCGACGAATGCGACGCGCGCCCCAGCCTCCTGGAGGCGGTAGTAGGGATAGATCGCCTCGGCGTCCTCGAACAGGGGGCCGATCATCACCGCGGCCCGCCTTCCGGCCAGCGGCAGGTCACCCTCATCCGCCATCTGAGATCCCTCTCCCGCTCACTGCCAACCGCGGTCGGATCGCAGAGCGCGACGCGCGGCGCGCGTCACAGGTGCCTCCGCTTCTCGCACTTGCGCGCCCGGTCATGCGAGGGCCCGCCGTCGCACAGGTCCTTGCCGCCCCCGCCGTTGATCGTGTCGGCGCCCGCGTCGCCACACAGCTTGTCGTTGCGGCCCTTGCCGATGATCACGTCGTTGCCGGCGTCGCCCACGATCACGTCGCGCTTCTTGGTGCCCACGAGCCGGTCGTCTCCCTCGGTGCCGACGATCGTCGGGCGGGCGTGGCCGCAGCGCTCGGGTTCCGCGGGGTAGTAGAGCTCTGCGGCGCTGTGCGCGAACTGGGGGCCGAACAGTATCCCGGGGAAGTCCTCCGCGTCGGTGTATCCGGTGTTCGACGCGACGAGGTTGCCGCGAATCGTCCACGGGCCGCCGCTCGAGCCTCCGGTCATGTCGCATTCGATCCCGACGCCCCGCGGCGCCAGCCTGATGTCCTCGGCGGCCGTTCGCCCCCCGCAAGTCTCGAGCGTCTCGCCGTCAAACGGCGGCTCGGCCGGATAGCCGTAGGCGCGCCACGTCTGGTGGGGAGGCTGGAAGAGGGCAATTCCCAACGCCCCGACGGTGTCCTCGACGGTGCGCCCGCCCGACGGCGCGACCTCGATCGCGCCGTGGTCGTTGGGCAGCTGGAACCCCTGCGCGACCAGCGACGGGATGCTGAGCCTCGTCGCCGGGAACTGGCCGAACGGGCTCTGGCCGTCGTGGTAGCCGGGGACGAACGTGACGTTGGTGAAGAAGCCCTGAGCCCAGATGCAGTGGCTGGCCGTGAGCACGAACGAGTCGGTCTCGGTGTTGATCACCGAGCCTGTGCAGCTCACGTTGCCGACCTTCGGGATCGTCGCGAAGATCCGTCCCACCGCCCGGTTCGGATACGACGTCGTGTCGGGCTCCGCCACGGCCCGCGTCGCCGCGGGCGAGCCACTGCGCGCTCCCGCTCCGCGCTTCGCATTCCGCCCGCCGGCGACCGCGAGAACGCGCCCAGCCGCGTGGCGCATCCGCGACGGCGTCCAGTACTCGCGCACGTCGCGGGCCGACTTCGGCCCCGCGAGCGGCCGCTTGTCGAGGACGCCGGGGTGATCCGCGCTCGCCATCGCGGACTGCGCAAACAACGCCGCGAGCACGCTCACGGTGCCAATCATGGGGACCCTGCCCGTCAAGCGCCGCACCGCTGAATCGTAGAGTCTTCCCAACACCGGGGCGTCACCCGCACAGCCCTCCCGGGAAGATAGCTTTCGGTCAATCGCCCGCTCCGGGCGCGCAGAAGAGAAGGAGGAGAGCGATGTCTGACGGGACCACGGCGAACACCCCCGAGCTCGACGTCCTGCTCGAGACGGAGCAGACCTTCGAGCCCCCACCCGAGTTCGCCGCGCAGGCGAATGCGAGCGATCCCGAGATCTACGAACGCGCCGACGCCGACCCCGAGGTGTGGTGGGCCTCGTGGGCCGAGAAGCTCGAGTGGATGAAGCCGTGGGACCAGATCCTCGACTGGTCCGAACCGCCGTTCGCGAAGTGGTTCGTCGGCGGGACGCTGAACGCGTCCGCGAACTGCCTCGACCGCCACGTCGCCGCCGGCAACGGCGGTCGCGTCGCCTACCGCTGGGAGGGCGAGGACGCCACGCGCAGGGAGGTCACCTACGCCGAGCTCTTGGACTCGACGCAGCGGTTCGCGAACGTGCTCCGCGGGCTCGGTGTCGGCAAGGGCGACGTCGTCGGGATCTACCTGCCGATGCTGCCCGAGGCGGCCGCGGCGATGCTCGCGTGCGCGCGGATCGGCGCGATCCACAACGTCGTCTTCGGCGGCTTCTCCGCCGAGTCGGTGAAGGAGCGGATGGCGTTCTCCGACGCGAAGGTGCTCGTGACCGCGGACGCGACCCTGCGGCGCGGCGAGCCGGTGCCGATGAAGCCGGCCGTGGACGCGGTCCTCGGCGAGCTGCCGAATATGCAGCACGTGGTCGTCGTCGACCGCTGCAAGACCGACCCGCCGATGACCGAGGGCAGGGACGTGTTCTGGCACGAGGAGGTGGCCAAGGCCGACGCCGAATGCCCGCCCGAGCCGATGGACGCCGAGGACCCGCTGTTCATCCTCTACACGTCGGGCTCGACCGCGAAGCCGAAGGGCATCCTGCACACGACCGGCGGCTACCTGACCCACGTCAGCGCGACGCACAAGCTCGTCTTCGACCTCAAGGACTCGGACACGTACTGGTGCGGCGCCGACATCGGCTGGGTCACGGGCCACAGCTACATCGTCTACGGCCCGCTCGCGAACGGCGCGACGAGCGTGATGTACGAGGGCGCGCCGAACTATCCGGCCGAGGACCGCTGGTGGGAGATCATCGAGCGCTACGGCGTGTCGATCTTCTACACCGCGCCGACCGCGATCCGGGCGTGCATGAAGTGGGGAGTCGAGCACCCGCGCAAGCACGACCTCAGCTCGCTGCGCCTGCTCGGGTCGGTCGGCGAGCCGATCAACCCCCGCGCCTGGCTGTGGTACCACGAGAACATCGGCGGCGGACGCTGTCCGATCGTCGACACGTGGTGGCAGACGGAGACCGGCGGGATCATGATCACCCCGCTCCCCGGGCTGACGACGACGAAGCCGGGCTCGGCGACGGTGCCGTTTCCCGGAATCAGGGCCGCGATCTACGACACCCACGGCGAGGAGGTCGCCGAGGGCGGCGGCAACCTCGTCCTCACGCGGCCGTGGCCGGGGATGGCGCGCACCCTCTACAAGGAGCGCGAGCGCTTCATCGAGACGTACTGGGCCAAGTACGGCAACGAGACCTATCTCGTCGGCGACGCCGCACGCCGCGACGAGGACGGCTACTTCTGGATCGTCGGGCGGATCGACGACGTGATCAACGTCTCCGGCCACCGCCTGTCGACGATGGAGGTCGAGTCGGCGCTCGTCTCGCACCCGAAGGTCGCCGAGGCCGCGGTGATCGGCGCCCCGGACGAGACGACCGGAAACGCGATCGAGGCATTCGTGACCCTGGAGGGCGGCGACGAGCCCTCGGACGAGATGGTCGACGAGCTGCGCGAGCACGTCGCGCAGAAGATCGGCAAGCTCGCGCGCCCGAAGCGGATCATCTGGGCGGACGACCTGCCGAAGACGCGCTCGGGAAAGATCATGCGCCGGCTGCTCCGCGACGTCGCCTCGGGCGAGGCGCTCGGCGACGTCACGACCCTGCGCGACCCGACGGTGATGGACGCCCTCAAGGGCAAGATCGCCGCCGAGGAGGCGAACGAGGGCTAGGCGCTCAGCCCAGCGAGCGCTGGAGCGCCTCGAGGCGCTTTGCGAGCTGCGGCCAATAGGGCCGCGTCGACTTGATGTCCTGCGCGACGAGCGGGCCCGCGACCGCAGGCGGCGTCTGATCGGTCACCTTCGTATTCGCCTTCGCGCCCTTGAGCAGCCTCTCCAGCTCGCCGACCCCCTTCGCCGCCTTCGGCTCGAACACGAGCTCGGGCTTGCTCCCCCCGTAGAGCAGGAACCGGTGCACGGCCTCGTTGTCGAGCTTGCCGCTCTGGGTGGTGAGCCCGGGAACGGTGTTGTCGAGGTCCGCGGTCAGCGACGTGACGAGGCCCCCGGCGACGTCGTTCGACGGCTTCACCTTGAGAGTGCTCGCGACGGTGAGCGGCTTCAGCAGCTTCTTCGCCTTGGCGACGTTCTGCGGGTGACCGACGATGTTCGAGGTCGCGTTCGCGGCCGAGAAGACCGAATCGTCGGCCGCGACTATCTGCTCGCCCTTCTTGAAGCTGACATCGGCCGTCTGGGTGCTCGACAGCGTGCCGCCGCCGCTGCCGCCGCATGCCGCGAGCACGGCCGCCGCGCAGGCGGTCGTTGCAATCGTCGCTGCCCAGGTAGCCCGTCGCCTCAGCCTCAATGGGTACAGGGATCCAGCGGCAGCGTCGTCGACAGGCCTGACTTCGGCGACGTGAACTGGGCCCGCGTGAAGACCGTGTTGCCGCAGCGGTGTCGCGCTCTGCTCAACCGGACGACGACGCGAACCGGTCCGGCCGTGCTGATCAGCTCCCGACCCTTGGCGCGCGCGTGCCCGTTCCCCCAGCTCTTCCAGTTCAGCTTCTTCGTCGTCACCGAGTTGGCCGAGATCGGCTGCCCGCCCTTGTGCACGAACATGCACCTGCCGGGGGTGGTCCGGTAGACGGGCTTCGGGAAGCCGTTGTTCCCCGCCTTGTTGAAGCACACGACGACGTTATCGCTGTTGCCGCCCTTCGCGGGCGCCTGCGAGACCACCGCGAAGCCGGCGACTGCGACCCCCGCGACGGCGGCCCTGGCGAGGATCCCGGTGGCGAGTCGGGGGTGGCGCATCGCGGTGATCCTAGGAACGCAACCTAAACCGCGTCTCATTTCATGCGCTCGAACTGCGCGTCCCTTGAAGCTATTCCGTGGCGCGGCGCTTGCGCTTGCGGCGCCCGCCGGGCTGGCGCGGCGCGTTCGGGGCCTCGGCGCCGTCCCCGTCGGCGGCGCCGGGAGGCAGCGCCGGCTCCTCGGATCGGGCTGGCTCCGACGCGTCCTCCTCGCCCCCTCCGGGCCTCGGCCACGGGATCGCCTTCCCCGCCTCCCACGCGGGTGGCCGCCCGCCCGGCCACAGTCCGGCCGCGAGCAGGCCGATGACGACGAAGAAGATCAGCACCCCAATCAGCGACACGAACAGCATCGAGACCGCGAGCGCGATCCCGAGCGCCCCCCACAGCCGGGTCAGCAGGCCGACCCGCATCGCGTACAGCGACGTGTAGATCACGCCGACGATCAGCCCGAGTGTGCCCGCGAAGCTGAACCCTTGCGCGGCCGTGTACGCGCTCTGGTCGCGGATCACGCTCTGGGCGTGGTCTGCGGAGCCGCCGGTGAAAGCGCCCGCCGCGGCGTCGAAGCCGACCCACTGCAGGATCGCGCCGATCGCGAGGAACAGCGGCCCGGCGATCGTTATCCCTAGGTACCCCGAGCGCATCCGGTCGCTGCGCGCGTGGGCGGCCTGGAAGAGGAAGAACAGCGGCGCCGCCAGGCAGACGATCCCCGCGGCCTGGAGGATCGAGGCCGCGAGCAGGGTCGCGCGGTGGTCGGGGAATTGGCTCAGGAACTGCGCGTCGTCCGACGCCGAGCCGATCCCGCCGCTCCGGCTGAGGACGATCGAGAGCACGATCAGGGCGATCCCGCCGAATGTCGCGACCGCGACCGATCGGCCGCGCTCGCTCTCGCGCTCGACTGTCTGCTCGGGCGTCACGGGCGGCGAATCCTATTCGCGCCCGCCCGCTGCCGGCGTGGCCGAGTGCTCAGTCGGCGGTGCCGGGCGCTTCGCCCTCGCCCCGAGCGAGCAGCGAGGAGTCGGGACCCGAGCGGACCGGGTAGTAGTCGCGGTCCTCGGGCTGGACGAAGTTCGATAGGCGCTCGCCGACGCCGAGGATGAAGTCGAGCCCGGGCGCGATCGCCCCGATCAGCTCCTCGAACCGCTCCACGGTGCGCTGCTGCTCGAGGTTCGTACGCGCCACCTCGTCAACCCCGGTCGTGGAAGAAGAACTCGGGAAGCGCGCCCTCGATCACCTCGGCGCTCATCCGCTGCGCGACCTCGAGATTTCCGGTTCGAACCGCGATGTCGTCGAGGGTGACAATCCCGACCAGCTGCTCCCCGCTTGTCACCGGCAGGCGCCGGATCCGGTGTTGGACCATTCGCGCCGCCGCCTCCTCGAGGTCCATCTCGGGGTCCCCGGCGACCAACGGCTTCGACGCGTGCTCGCCGATCGGGTCGCTGAGCCCGCCCTCGTCGGCGACCACGCGCACCGCGAGGTCGCGGTCGGTGACCATTGCCGCAGGCGCGCCCTCGGGGTCGCAGATCACCACCGAGCCGACGTTGTTGTCGCGCATCAGCCGCGCGACCCGCAAGACGGAGTCGTTCAGCTCCGCGGTCACCACCCCCGAGGTCATGATCTCGCTCAGACGCATCGTCAGCGATACCGTAACGCCACTGTGGCCGATCAGAGCGGGCCGATTGCCGTCTACGGAGCGACCGGGTACACCGGCCGCCTGATCGCCGCCGAGCTGCGGCGGCGCGACGCCGAGTTTCTGCTCGCGGGCCGAAACGCGGCCAAGCTCGGGGCGCTCGCAGAGGAGCTCGGTGGCGGCGTGCGCACGACGCCGGTCGCGCTGGACGACGCCGCCGGGCTGCGCGCGCTGCTCGATCCGTGTGCGGCGGTGATCGCCTGTGCGGGGCCGTTCACGCTTCACGGCGAGCCCGTGCTCGCGGCCGCCGTCGACACCGCAACCCACTACGTCGACACCACCGGCGAGCAGCCGTACATCCGCATGACCTTCGATCGCTACGGCAAGCTCGCCGAGCGCGCCGGCTCGATCGCCGTCTCCGCACTCGGCTTCGACTACGCGCCCGGAGACATGATCGCGGCGCTGACCGCGAGCGGCCTCGGCCGGCTCGACGACCTCCAGCTCGCCTATGCGGTCTCGGACTTCGGCGCCACCCACGGGACGATGCTCTCGGCGCTGGAGATCATGCGCGGCGGCGACGTCGAGTACCGCGCCGGGGCCTGGCACCCCGCCTCGCAGCGCGCCGATCGCGGCAGCTTCGACTTCCCGGAGCCGTTCGGCCACCAGCGCATGGTCCGCTACCCCTCGGGCGAGCAGATCACCGTCCCGCGCCACGTCGACACGCACCGCGTGACGACGAAGATCACCGCGACGACGATGATTCCGAACCGCCACGTCGCCGCGGCGGCGCCGGTGCTGATGCCGGCCCTGGGGCTTGCGATGCGCACCCCCGCGCGCGGCGTGTTCGGCCGTTTGGTGTCGCGGCTGCCCGAGGGGCCGGGGGAGGATGCCCGCCGCAAGAGCCGGTTCCTGGTCGTCTGCGACGCGCGCGCGGGTGCTCGGCGCCGCCGCGGCACGGTGACCGGGACCGACGTCTACGGGCTGACGGCGGCGACGACGGTCGAGGGCGCGCTGCGCGCTGCGGCCCCCGGCTACGAGCACGCCGGAGCGCTCGCCCCCGCGCAGGCGTTCGACCCCGGCGACTACCTCGACGCGCTCGCCGGGCACGGCGTCGCATACGAGGTCGAGCCGCCGGGGGACGAGGGAGCGGACTCCGAGCCCGCCGAGCGGGCGCTTCACCGCGGGTGAGCTCCCCTCCCAGGTGCCCCGCCTGCGGGGAGCCTCTGTTCGGCTGGGTGAATGCGGCGGCGACCGACCCCGCGCGCGACGAGACCTACGTGCTCGACCGCTGCGAGAACTGCGGCCTTGTCGCGAGGCGGGTCGATGGCGGTGGTGATCCCGCCCCCGAGCTCGCCGCCGGCGCCGAGCTCCGGCTCCCGAACGGCGCAAGCTGGCAGGCGCGGATCGGGGGCGAGCACTGGGCGGGGCTCGACCTCCCGGCGCAGCGCGTGGTGCTTAACCCGCGCGCGCTCGAGCTCCTGCTGCCGAAGCGCGGGCTGCGCGCGGCGCGCGAGCGCCAGACGGTGTTCGGACGAAATCAGCTCTGGATGTGGCAGACGCTGCTGAACGCGTTCACGTTCCACGACAACTTCGCGCGCGAGGTCCTCGGCGGCCGCCTGAATCCGCGCCGCTCCCGCAGCATCGCCGCGTTCGCCATCGACGCGCTGCTGACGGTGTTCGCGGCGCTTCCGTTCGCGATCGTCTCGCTGCCGCTGGAGCTGATCGCGGTGGTGCTGAATCGGGGCGGCGAGATCGTCGTCGAGCTCGCGCCCGAGGGCGAGCCTAGGTCGCCCGGTCCCAGACCCGCTTGATCAGCGGCAGCGCGAGCGCGCGGGGGCTGTGCTGGCCTAGCAGCGCGCTCGCCTGGGTCGCGAGACCCGGGACGACGACGCGGCGTCCGCGGTCGGACGCGTCGAGCGTCTTCTTCGCGATCTCCTCGGCGCTCGCCCAGGCGATGTCGGGGACCGTCTGCTCGCTGCGCTCGACGCCGGCGACGCCGATGAACTCTGTCTTCACCGGGCCCGGGCAGACCGTGGTCACGTTCACCCCGCTTCCCTTCAGCTCCTCGTGCAGCGCGTCGCCGTGCGAGAGCACGAACGCCTTCGAGGCAGCGTAGGTGGCCGCGCCGGGCATCGGCTGGAACGCCGCCGCCGAGGCGACGTTGATCACGGCGCCGCGGCCGCGCGAGACCATGTGCGGCACGTAGCGCGCGGTCATGTCGACGACGGCCTCGACGTTGACCCGGACCATGCCGAGCTGCGGCCCGGGCTCGATCTCGGCGAACTGGCCGTAGGCGCCGAAGCCGGCGTTGTTTACGAGGATCTCGACGTCGCGGCCGAGCTCGAGGATCCGCTCCGCGAGCCGGTCGCGGTCGGAGCGGTCGGCGAGGTCGCACGCGATCGCGTCGGCGCGCACTCCGTGCTGCGCCGAGAGGCCCTGGGCGAGCTCGCGCAGGCGCTCCTCGCGGCGGGCGACGAGCGTCACCCCGTGCCCGCGCGCGGCGAGCTCGCGGGCGAACGCCTCACCGATCCCCGACGACGCGCCGGTGACGAGCGCGGTCGATGTCTCTGCGGGCGCGGGCAGGCTCACGGCCGCAACCCTACATAAGGTCCCGATCTCCTCCGCTTCGCGTCCGGGGGCCGAGGGCTCGTATGATCTAACGCATGGAAGGAAGCGAGGGATTCGGGGGACTGTTCGGGGGCGGCGGCGACCCGGACGAGCTTCGTCGCCAGCTCGAGGCGATGGCGGAGCAGTTCTCCAGCAACCAGCGCGTCGCCTGGGCCGACAACGCGATCAAGCTCGCGGTCGACATGACCGTCGCCGCGATCAACCGCCTAGATCTCGCCGGCGGCAGCGACGAGCAGGCGGTTCAGGTCCGCGACGCGATCCGGATCGTCTTCCCCGAGGCCGTGACGCTAGTCCGCGAGGCCCGCGAGGGCCTCGCGTAGCGAAGCTTCTACAACGAGCGCGCAACCCGTCTCTGGCGCCGCCCTAGCTTCGTCGTGTGCGCACGCGGCGAACAGGTGACTGCGGCGGGGGCGGCGCGGCTTCGGTCGAGCACCTCGGGCTGACGCTCCTGATCGCGCTCCTCGCGCTGGCCGCGATCGCGGCGCTCGCCGCGGGGCCCCCGCCGCGCGGTGCGCGCGAGCTCGGAGGCGCCATTGCGCGCAAGCTCCGCTGCGCGCCGCGCCTCCCGGGGCCGTGCTGGCGCGACCCGCTCACCGAGGCCTACGGGCGCCCGCTCGCGGGGCTCGTGCGATCCCTCGCGCCCGCCCCGGACGCGCGCGGCGGCGTCGTGCCGGTCGACTTCCGCTATTGCCGCCGCGCGAGCTGCGCCGCGCCCGGCGTGCGTCCGGGGCTGACGGCGTCGAACCGCCGCGTCACCGCCTTCACGTCGATCGCCGACCGCCGCCGCGCGGGCGGCTCGGTCGAGGTCAGCTACTGGCTCTACCGTCCGGGACTCGGCTGGGACCGGGTCGTCCGCCGTGCGAGCTCGGCCGATGTCGCGGCGGCGGCGCGGACGCCGCTGCTCGACACGGCCGACCCCCGCCTCGTCCCGCTCGAGACGCTCCCCGGCCGCAACCACTATGCGTTCGCGCGAGGCGAGCAGCCACCGTGGCGGTGGAGGGTCGAGAGCGTGCACCCGGGCTGAGCGGGGTCACGAACGAGCGAGCGCCCTCGCGGGGGGATCGCTGCTCCATTCACGCGAAGGGAGTCACGAGTGCCTGGGGCCCGCGCGACGCGGAAGCGGTGGTCGCGCTCGGGGATCCCGAAGGCGTGTGGTCTCTGCCGCTCGAGGGGATCATGGAGGGACGCGAATACCGCGGCCACGCCGGGGTACGCCTGCTCGGGGCGCCTGCTTCACGTGGAAACGGGGGCGAGCGATCGCGCGCTCTGGCCGCTCATCGTGAGCGGCCTGTTGGCGGCAGAGCGCAATACTGAGCGGGCGATGGCGGAGGAGAACGTCGAAATCGTGAAGCGTGCGATCGAACTCTGGAACCAGGGCGGCCCGGATGCCGCAAAGGAGCTCTGGGCGAAAGCGATCGAGTGGCACGATCCTCCGAACCTCCCGGACCCGCGGGTAGTGCGGGGGCGGGATGCGGTCGCGGCTTACCTGACGGAACAGGTCAACGCCGTCGGCGACCTGGACATGACTGTCGTCGATGCGAGAACGCGAGGAGACACGGTGGTGCTGCGCGTGGAGGTAACCATCCATGGAGCCGAAAGCGGGGTTGACGCTCCCGGCCAGATGGCACAGGTGGTCGAAGTCACCGATGGCAGGCTCCAGCGAGCGCGACTCTTCGGGACATGGGAGGAGGCTCTCGAAGCCGCCGGGCCCAGCGAGTAGGCGGACTGCCGGTACGCGCGAAGAACGGCGCCGCGCCGACGGCCGGGGTGCGAATCACCTCTGGACACGCAGAGGAAGATCAGCGAGGTGCGCGCTTTCACCTCCCGGGAGAGGGCTTCGAAGAGCTTCGGTAGCGCGCCTCGGCCGCGTCCATCCCAGTCGCCGTCGCGAGGGTTGCGCCTCCCATGCGAAGCAGTGGCCGATCGGCTCCGCGGAGCCGCTCCCGCCAAGCGCGAGGAGCGGGTGCAACCCGGGGTCTAAGACGTCTCTTCCAGCGGCAGCCCGAGACGGCGGCATGCCTCACGCGGCGTGATCGCCTCGGGCTCAAGACCAGCGTGGTCGGCGGCACTCATGCACTAGCTCGGACTCAGCGGGCGGGCGCCGTAAGAGGCGCCCGCTCTCCCTCCAGAGCGGCAGTGGCGCGGCTATCGCACCTTCGCAAGAACTGCCGGTCGCACGCGAAAGGGGGAAGCAAAGGGACGCACGTCCCAGCCGCCCACCGTGAGTCGCTGGGCGAAAAGCCAAGCGCGATACTGCGCGGGCGATGTCGAAGGAGAACGTGGAGGTTGTGCGCCGTGGCTTCGAAGCCTTCCAGCGGGGCGGACCCGAGGCGATGCTGGAGCTGTTCAGCGACAACGTCATCACCTACCGCCCCGAGCCGGACGGAGCGACCCTCCACGGCAAGGCGGGATTCCGCGACGCTGTCGCCGACTGGACGGAGGATTTCACCGAGTGGCAGGTGCTTCCCCAGGAGTTCACCGATCTGGGCGAGCGGGTCCTGGTTCGGGTCCTCCAGATAGCGCAAGGGAGAAGCAGCGGCGTCCGTGTGGAGGAGGACTGGTGGTTCCTCTTCGAGCTGACCACCGGTAGCCAAGTGTCGAAGCTCAGCTTCTATTCCAACCCCGCCGAGGCCCTCGAAGCCGCCCGGCTGCGGGAGTAGCGCAGGATCAGTTTCGCCTCGCCCGAGAAGCAGCACCGTCTTGTTCGCACGTGCTCATTCGGCTACTCGATGGCCTCTGCCTCGATCGAGAGCGCGTACCCGGGCTGAGCGCTACGCCGGCACGGCCTCCGGCTCGCCCTCCGACTCGGCCTCCGGCGCCTGCCCGGGCACCGTGAGGTCGCGCTGCCGCACGAGCACGAAGCCGAGCAGCGCGCCCACGAGCGCGAGCAGCCCGGCGATCAGCAGGAGGTCGTTGAGCGCGCTCGTGAACGCGAGCGTCGACGCCTTCGCGACCTGCGCCTGCGCGTGCGGCGGCACCGCCTTGACGGCGGCGCGGGTCCCGCCCGATGCGACCAGCTCGGAGAACCCGGGCCTTGCGTGCGGCAGGAGCTCGCCGAGCTTGGAAGAGATCCGAGATTGGAAGATCGCCCCGAGCCCCGCGACGCCGGTCGTGATCCCGACCTGGCGGAACGTGTTGTTGATCCCGGCGCCCATGCCCGCGCGCGCGGCGGGAACGACGCCGATCGCCGCCGTCGCGATCCCGGGATTCGTGATCCCGATCCCGATCCCGGCGACGATGAACCCGGCGAGCAGCGCCGTCCAGGTCGAATCGAGGCCGACGCCGCGCATCAGCAGCAGCCCGACGCCGGTCGTTCCGAGCCCGACCCCGAGCAGCACCCGCACCGGCACGCGCGCTGAGAGCCTTCCGGCAATCGGCGCGACGAAGAACGAGGTCAGCGTCAGCGGCAGGAACCGCAGCCCGGCCTCGAGCGGCGAGTAGCCGAGCACGCTCTGCACGTAGATCGTTATGTAGAGGAACATCGCGAACATCCCCGCCGAGAGCGCGAACGCGACCGCCGAGACGCCGTCGAACGCGGGCTTTCGGAACAGCGTCAGGTCGAGCATCGGGAAGGTGCTGCGGTGCTCGACGGCGACGAACGAGCACAGCAGCACCGCGGCGCCGATCAGCGACGCGAGGATCACCGGGCTCCCCCAGCCGTCGGGGTTGCCGCGGATGAGGCCGAAGATGAGCAGGAACAGCGCCGAGGAGAACGTGATCAGGCCCGGGATGTCAATCGGCGACGCGTCCTGGGCGGCGACGTTGACGAGCCGGATCTCGGTGAGGACGATCGCGACGATCCCGATCGGGACGTTGACGAAGAAGATCCATTCCCAGCCGAAATGCTCGGTCAGCAGCCCGCCGACGAGCGGGCCGACCGCGACCGCCCCGCCTATCGTCGCCCCCCAGACTCCCACCGCGGTCGCTCGGTCGCGACCGTGGAACTCCTGCCCGATCAGCGCCAGCGAGGTCGCGAACATCGCCGCGCCCCCGACCCCCTGGAGGCCGCGGGCGAGGTTGAGAAGCGTCGGGTTGGGCGAGATCCCGCACAGGAACGAGGCGAGCGTGAAGATCCCGAACCCGATCGAGAACACCCTTCGCCGGCCGAGGCGGTCGCCGAGCGATCCCGCCGTCAGCATCACCGATGCGAGCATCAGCGAGTAAGCGTCGACGACCCACTGCAGGCTCGACAGGCTGGCGCCAAGCTCGCGCTGGATGTCGGGGAGCGCGACGTTGACGACCGTGATGTCGAGCAGCAACATGAACGTCGCCACCGAGATCAGGATCAGCGTCCACCACTTGCGCTCCATTGCCACCGCCCTTCGGTTCTAGGTCAGCTCGCCCACAGGTGTCTCGGCCCACTGACTGAGGTTAGCCACGAGGCGGCCTCACCAAACGGCGTCGTGGTGCTCCATGACGCCGAGCCCGTGCTCGAGCTCGATCCCGCCCGGGAGCATCCCGGTGAAGCGCCCGAAGGGTTGCCGGTACGAGTAGCGGACGAGGAGCAGGTTCTCCTTGCGGTCGCGCTCGCCCTCGGCGACGAACGAGAGCCGCGAGCCGTCCTCAAACGAGATCCCCTCGAGCCCCTCGAAGCGGACCGGGCCGGGCTCGCCCGGCTCGCCGTCGATCCAGATCGCGCGCTCGCTGCGCTCCGGAGGGTCGTTGATCCCGCTGACCAGGTTCCAGCCGACCGAGCGTCCATCGCTGGTCCGGCCGACGCCCGAGGACCAGCTCCACACCGTGTGCCGCGGGTGGTAGCCGGCGGACTCGTCCTCGATCCCGCGCCCCTCGATGCGCCACCGCTTTCCGCCGGGCAGGCGCACGTCGCAGCCGACCGGGATGTCGGCGCGCTTGCGCGTCCACACGTATTCGCCGTCGGACGGGCAGATCGACTCGACCCAGGTCCCCTCGCCCGGGCGGAGGTCGGCGCGAACGTCGCCGCGCAGCAGCCGCACCACCCCGTCCTCGGTCCAGACCTCGCCGCGGGCGCCCGGAGGGCGCAGGCGCGTGCGCTCGTGGAGCTCGCCCGCCTCGCGGTCGACGATCGCCCAGAACGTCTGCCCGACGATGCCGACCTGGACGCGCGCGCAGCAGAGCAGGAACTCGTCGCAGAACGCGCCGAGGTAGCGCCAGCGCTTCAGGTTGCGACCCCCGCGCCGCAGCGGCATCCGCTCAGGAGGCAGCGGCAGCTCGGGACGGTCCGGCCCCGGTCCGCGCCATGGCAGGCTAGCGGTGGCGGGCGGATCGCTCACTCGATCACTGCGATCACGTCGCCCGTGGTCACGGATCCGCCCTCCTCGACGTTCAGCGACGTGAGCTTGCCGGAGCGGTGGGCGGTGATCTCGTTCTCCATCTTCATCGCCTCGATGACGCAGATCAGATCGCCCTCGTCGACCTCGGCGCCCGCCTTGGCTGCGACCTTGAGCACCGTGCCCTGGATCGGCGAGGCCAGCTGCTCGCTTGAGCCCCCGCCTCCGCCCGCGCGCTCGCGCCTCGCCGGACGGCGCATCGCCCCGCCGCCGGCCGCGGGGGCCGCCGCCGCGGCGCCGATCACCTTGACGCCGTACAGGCGCCCGTCGACCTCGACCTGGTAGGCGCGCTCGGCCTTGCCGTCCGCCGAGGCGTCCTCGGAGTCGCCCGGCTCGGGGGGCGTCTCGGGCTTCAGCGACTTCAGCCACCTGCGATCGGAGATCAGGTCGCGCCCGGTCTCCGCGTTTACCCACTGCTCGGTCACGAGCATCGCCCTGTGGAACGGGATCAGGGTCTCGATCCCGCCGATCTCGTACTCGTCGAGCGCGCGCAGCATCCGCGCGGTGGCGCGTTCGCGATCCGTGTCCCAAACGATCAGCTTCGCGATCATCGGGTCGTACATCGGCGTGACCTCGGATCCCGGCTCGACTCCGGAGTCGACGCGGACGCCCGGGCCCGCGGGCTCGCGGTACTCGGTGATCGCCCCCGGCGCCGGGGCGAAGTTCTTGTGCGCGGCCTCGGCGTTGATCCGGCACTCGATCGCGTGGCCGCGGAGCTCGACCTCGTCCTGCTTAGCGCCGAGCTCCTCGCCGGCCGCGATCCGCACCTGCTCGCGGACAATGTCGATCCCGGTCGCCATCTCGGTCACGCAGTGCTCAACCTGGACGCGGGTGTTCATCTCGAGGAAGAAGTAGTCCTCCCCGGATTGGAGGCCCTCGACGGTGCCGGCGGAGCGGTAGTCGACCGCGGCCGCGGCGTCGGTGGCGATCTTGCCGATCCGCTCGCGCATCTCGGCGTCGACGAGCGGCGCCGGAGCCTCCTCGATCAGCTTCTGGTGGCGGCGCTGTACCGAGCAGTCGCGCTCGCCGAGGTGGATCACGTTGCCGTGCGAGTCGGCGAGCACCTGAACCTCTACGTGGCGCGGATCCTCGAGGTAGCGCTCGAGGTACACGGTGGGATCGGAGAAGAACTTCTCCCCCTCGCGCGACGCGCCCTCGAACGCGTCCTCGAGCTCGTCCGCGGACATCGCAACCCGAAAGCCCTTGCCCCCGCCGCCCCCGGCCGCCTTGCACGCGACCGGGTAGCCGATCTCCTTCGCCTGCCTCTTCGCCTCGCTCACCGAATCGGCCGGCGAGGTCGTCCCGGGCACGATTGGGACCCCGGCGTCGGACATCAGCTCGCGGGCGCGCGTCTTCGATCCCATCGCCTCGATCGCGCTCGCCGGCGGGCCGATGAAGACGACGCCCGCGTTTTCGCACGCGGCGGCGAACTCGGCGTTCTCGGCCAGGAAGCCGTACCCGGGATGGACCGCCTCGGCTCCGGACCTATCCGCCGCGTCGAGGATCCTCTCGACCGCGAGATAGCTCTCCCCGGGGGCCGCGGGGCCGAGCAGGTACGCCTCGTCGGCCTCGCGCACATGCGGGGCCTCGCGGTCGATCTCGGAGTACACGGCGACCGAGACGATCCCCATCTCGCGCAGGGTTCGCGCGACGCGGATCGCGATCTCGCCGCGGTTCGCTATCAGGACCTTGTCGAAGACCGACATGGGCGGCCACGATACCCGCAGCGCGCCGCCGAGTCGCGTCAGCCCGGTGCCCTAGTTTTTCGGACCCAACGAGGTCCACGATTGATGGTGATCCGCAACACGAGCGCGTATCCGACCCGCGAGGTCTCCGAGCTCGTCGAGCTCGCGGTCGACGGGGTCGACATGGAGCGCGTCTGCGTCAACGTCAAGGGCTGCCGCGCTGGCTATGGCGGCAACGCCTACCTGGGCGTGCCCGAGATCTCGAACGCGCCGGCGAGCGCGGAGTACCTGGTGACGCTGCGAATCGCCCCCGGGCGCCGGCTCGGGCTGCCGATCGGGCCGCTGAACTACAACCTCAAGCGCCCCGACCAGGTCGGGCCGCGGAACAGGTTCCCGTTCTTCGTCCTCGACTCGTGGCAGGAGGTGCTCGTCAAGCTGGCGGCCCACGAGGCGCGGCACATCCACCAGTACAGGCACGACCTCCAGCGCTCGGAGGTCGACTGCGAATACTTCGCGCTCGAGGCGCTCTCGCGCTACCGCGGCGAGCTGCCACTGGCCGCGACGGGCTAGCGGACCGCTACGCGGCGCGAAGCCGCGGCCCGGCCTGCTCGCCGGTCCACACGACCTGGTCGCGGCCGGGGCCGACGCCGACGAGCCGCACCGGAACCCCGGCGAACTCGCTCACGAACGCGAGGTAGTCGCGCGCCTCGCGCGGCAGGTCCTGCTCGCGGCGCGCCTCGCCGATCTCGCCCTCGAAGCCGGGCAGCTCCTCGTACTCGGCCTTCGCCGTGTGCAGGATCGACTGGTGGTATGGGAACTCGTCGAAGACCGCGCCCTCGGGATGGCGATAGCGGACCGCGACGCACAGCGGGTCGATCCCCGAGAGCACGTCGAGCTTCGTGATCGTCAGCGCGGTCATGCGATTCAGCCGCACGGCGTAGCGCAGCGCGACGAGGTCGAGCCATCCGGTTCGGCGCTCGCGGCCGGTCGTCGTCCCGTACTCGTGCCCGCGCTCGAGCATCGTGCGCCCGATCTCGTCGTCGAGCTCGGACGGGAACGGGCCCGCGCCGACCCGGGTCGCGTACGCCTTGGCGACCCCCCAGACCTCGTCGATGTCCGCGGGGCCGACGCCCGCGCCGACGCACGCCGCGCCGGCAATCGGGTTCGACGAGGTTACGAACGGGTAGGTCCCGTGGTCGAGGTCGAGCAGCGTCCCCTGGGCGCCCTCGAACAGCACGCTCCTGCCGCTGTCGAGCGCGGACCAGCACAGCCGCGCCGTGTCGGCGATGTGGGGCTCGAGCCTGTGGCCGTAGCTCATGTACTCCTCGGTCATCGTGTGCAGGTCGAGCGCCGGGTCCTTCGCGAACGGGCGCAGCGTCTGGCTCTTCGGCTCGAGCGCGGCCATGATCTTCTTGCGGAGGATCTTCTCGTCGAGCATGTCCTGGACGCGGATCCCGAGCCGGGACGCCTTGTCCGCGTAGCAGGGGCCGATGCCGCGACGCGTGGTTCCGATCGACAGGCTCCCCAGCTTCGCCTCACCCGCGGTGTCGAGCATCACGTGGTAGGGCATGATCAGGTGTGCGCCGGCCGAGATCCGCAGCGCGCCCACCTCGACGCCGCGATTCCGCAGCCCCTCGAGCTCCTCGATCAGGACCTTCGGGTCGATGACGACGCCGTTGCCGATCGCGCACGTCTTGCCCGCGTAGAGGATCCCCGAGGGGATGAGGTGGAACTTGAACTCCTCGCCGTCGCGGACGATCGTGTGGCCGGCGTTGTTGCCGCCCTGAAAGCGCACGACCATCTCGGCCTGCTCGGCTAGCAGGTCGGTGACCTTCCCCTTTCCCTCGTCGCCCCACTGGGCGCCGACGATGACCGTTCCAGGCATGGCCGGGGCATTATGAGCGAACCGCACGGGATCGCCGTATCGGAATAGGCTTCCGCCGAGGGCTTTCGAGCAGAGGAGGAGAGCGTCTTGAGGAAGCTGGCCAAGGGCTTCGCGGCGGTACTCGTGATCGCCGTCGCCGTGCCAATCGGCATCAGCGCCTGCGGCAGCGGCACCGAGCAGGGCGGGACGGTCAAGGTCTCGGTCACCTCGTACCCGGACTACCTCGACCCGGCGATCTCGTACACGGTCGAGGGCTGGGAGGCGCTGTGGCTCGTCTACACGCCGCTTCTCACCTACGAGCACGCTCCGGGTCAGGCCGGAACGCACGTGATCCCCGGCCTCGCGAAGAGCCTTCCCGACATCTCCTCGGACGGGAAGACGTACAAGCTTCAGCTCCGCGACGGGATCAAGTACTCGAACGGAAAGCCGATCAAGGCCTCCGACTTCAAGTACGCCGTCGAGCGGATGCTCGACATGAACTCCGGCGGCTCCGGCTTCTACACGAAGATCGTCGGCGCCTCCGACTACCAGAAGGGCCGCGCCAAGGACATATCCGGGATCCAGGTGGACGACAAGACGGGTGAGATCACGATCCAGCTCGTCAACCCGAGCGGGACGTTCAACAACGAGCTCGGGCTGATGTTCGTGGCACCGGTGCCGCAGAACACACCGAAGTCGAACCAGACCAAGAACCCGCCGCCGGCGACGGGGCCGCTACGAGATCACCCAGGTGGATCCCGGGCGCACGTTCACGATGAAGAAGAACCCCGAGTTCAAGACCGTGACCGACGCCGGCGCCGACATCCCCTCGGGGAACGTCGACACGATCAACGTCCAGGAGATCAAGAACCTCTCGAGTCAGGTCACCGACATAGAGCACAACACGCTCGACTTCATGATCGACAACCCGCCCGCGGACCGGCTGCCCGAGATCGAGAACCGCTACTCGGACCGCTTCCGGACCGAGAAGGCGATCAACACCTACTACTTCTGGATGAGCAACGACACGCCGCCGTTCAACGACGTCAAGGTGCGCCAGGCCGTCAACTACGCGATCGACCCGGCGGCGATCGGGAACGGATCTACGGTGGGCTGATGACCCCGACGCAGCAGATCCTCCCCGAGGGGATGCCGGGGTTACAAGAAGTACACGCTGTACCCGGGGCCGAACATGAAGAAGGCGAAGGCGCTGCTCAAGCAGGCGAACCCGTCAGACAAGGACATCACCGTCTGGACCGATGACGAGGCGCCCGCGAAGCAGAGCGCCGCCTACTACCAGGACCTGCTCAACAAGCTCGGCTTCAACGCCCAGCTGAAGGTGATCTCGGGTGACGTCTACTTCGCGACGCTCGGGAACCAGAAGACCCCGAACCTCGACACGGGGTTCACGGACTGGTTCCAGGACTATCCGCACCCGAACGATTTCTTCGACCCGCTGCTGAACGGGAAGAACATCCTCCCGGAGAACAACCAGAACTACGGCAACGTGGACATCCCGAGTCTCAACCGCAAGATCGGCAAGCTCGACCAGGAGCAGCTCAGCCCGTCGGTCGAGCAGCAGTACGCCGACCTCGACAAGGCGTACATGAAGAAGGCGGTCTGGGCGCCGTACGGGAATCAGGAGTTCAGCACGTTCACCTCGAACCGGTTGGACTTCAACAAGGTCTACTTCCACCTCCTGTTCCAGCAGGACTGGACGAGCTTCGCGTTGACGGGATAGGGGTTGAGCGGCGGGGTCGGTGGTCACGGGGTGAGCTCGAGTGGCGACTGACCCCTACGCCGAGGTACTCCTGGACAAGGGGGTCCCCGACCCGGGCGAGCCGAGCGCCCCGCCCGGCGAGAAGATCGAGGGCCGCAGCCCCTGGTACCTCGCCTGGCGGCGGCTGCGGCGCGACCGCGTCTCGCTCGGCTTCGGGGTCCTGTTCGTCGTCATCGTGCTGTGGTGCCTGGCGGCGCCGCTGTGGGCGACGCAGGTCGCGCACACAGGGCCGAACACGAACCACCTCTCGGACAAGGTCACGATCAACGGCAAGCCGACGGACGTCGTCAGCGACACCTGCCTGCACCCGAACCTGAACCCGTCCTCGAACGGCTCAACGACGTTCGGAGCCTGCAAGCCGCTCGGGCCCGGGCCGCACTGGCGCTTCCTGCTCGGCGCCGACGACAACGGGCGCGACGTGATGGTGCGGCTGATGTACGGGGGGCGGACCTCGATCTACATCGGGGTGATGGCGGCGCTGGTGACGACGATCCTCGCTGTCGCCACCGGGCTGCTGTCCGGCTTCTATCGCGGCTGGACCGATTCGGTCCTGTCGCGCTTCATGGACATCGTGTGGGCGTTCCCGGTGCTTCTGCTCGGGATCGCTCTCGGCACCGCGCTCGCGCTCGGGGGGCTGAAGATCGGCCCGTTATCGATCGCCGGCGACTCGCTGTGGATCCCGATCCTGATCATCGGCTTCGTGTTCGTGCCCTACATGGCGCGCCCGATCCGGGGCGAGGTGCTGGCGCTGCGCGAGAAGGAGTTCGTCGAGGCCGCGATCGCTCAGGGCAAGGGCCCGCTGCGGATCATGTTCTCGGAGCTGCTCCCGAACCTGCTGACGACGATCATCGTCTTCTTCACGCTCAACATCGCCAACAACATGCTGCTCGAGTCGGCGCTGTCGTTCCTCGGCGCCGGCGTCCAGCCGCCGAACTCCTCTTGGGGGACGATGATCGAGGACGGCTACGACCTGATCTTCTCGGCCCCGCACCTGACGATCCTGCCGGGCCTGTGCATCGTGCTCACCGTGCTGGCGCTGAACGTGTTCGGCGACGGGCTCCGCGACGCGCTCAACCCGCGCGCGTCAGCTTGAGGACGGACGCCTGACCGATGGGGATGGGCGCGTTCATCGCCCGGCGCCTCGTCGGCATGGTCGCGGTCCTGTTCGCGATCTCGGTCGTCACCTTCCTGATCTTCAACGTGATCCCGAACGGCGACCCCGCGCGGCGGATCGCCGGGCAGAACGCGACGCAGCAGCCGATCGACCAGATCAACAAGGAGTGGGGATTCAACGACCCGCTGCCGGTCCAGTACGTCGACATGATGAAGAAGGTCTTCAGCGGCGAGCCTGAAGAGCTACCAGTCGCAGCTCAACGTCGACCAGCAGATCTGGAAGGGCATGCCGGTGACGTTCTCGCTCTGCATCGGCGCGGCGATCATCTGGATGGCGTTCGCGATCATGTTCGGCTACCTGAGCGCGGTCAGGGCCGGCGGCTTGACCGACAAGAGCCTGACGATCCTGGCGCTGGTCGGGATCTCGTTGCCGGTGTTCTGGCTCGGGGCGATGCTGCTGTACCTAGTTCAGCTTCAAGGTCAGCATCTTCCCGACCGGCGACTACGTGAAGTTCACGGTCAACCCGTGGGAGTGGTTCACGCACCTGCTCCTCCCCTGGATCACGCTCGCGATCCTGTTCATCGGCTTCTACAGCCGCCTGCTGCGCTCGAACATGCTCGACGCGATGGATGAGGACTACGTTCGCACGGCGCGGGCGAAGGGGCTGAGCGAGCGCCAGGTGCGGATGCGGCACGTGCTGCGCAACTCGCTGATCCCGATCGTGACCCTGTTCGGCCTCGACTTCGGGGCGGTGATCGGCGGCGGCGCGATCCTCACCGAGACCGTGTTCAGCCTCCCCGGCGTCGGGCTCTATGCGGGCGACGCGATCGGCACCCTCGACCTCCCGCCGCTGATGGCGGTGACGTTGTTCGGCGCCTTCTTCATCGTCCTCTTCAACACGATCGTCGACATTCTCTACGCGTACCTGGATCCGCGGATCCGGCTGAGCACGGTATGAGCGACGGCGCGGGCGCGGGCCCGCTGCTCGAGGTCGAGGACCTCTCGGTCCGCTTCACGACCGAGGACGGGCCGCTGCAGGCCGTCGACGGCGTCTCGTTCGAGCTCCGCGCCGGCGAGGTGCTGGCGATCGTCGGCGAGTCGGGGTGCGGCAAGAGCGTCACCGCGCTGACCGTGATGGGCCTGACCCGATCGACGAACGCGCGGATCGCCGGATCGGTCCGCTACGGGGGCCGCGAGCTGACGGGGGCCTCCGACGACGAGCTCCAGAACGTGCGCGGCGAGGAGATCGCGATGATCTTCCAGGACCCGATGACCTCGTTCAATCCCGTCTACCGGGTCGGCAACCAGATCGTCGAGCAGATCCAGGCGCATCGCAAGACGAGCGACGAGGAGGCGAAGGCGCGCACCGTGGAGCTCCTCGGGGCGGTTGGGATCCCCGACCCCGAGCAGCGCTTCGACCTCTACCCCCACGAGTTCTCGGGCGGGATGCGCCAGCGCGCGATGATCGCGATGGCGCTGACGCTCGAGCCCGAGATCCTGATCGCCGACGAGCCGACGACGGCGCTCGACGTCACGATCCAGGCGCAGATCCTGCAGCTGCTCGAGCGCCTCAACCGCGACCGCGGGCTCGCGACGGTGATCATCACCCACGACCTCGGCGTCGTCGCCGAGGTCGCCGACCGCGTCGCGGTCATGTACGCAGGCCGGATCGTCGAGCAGGGGACGCTCGACGAGATCTTCTACGACCCCCAGCACCCGTACACGTGGGGGCTGATCGGCTCGCTGACACGGCTCGACCGTCCGCGGCCCGAGCGCCTGCGCGCAGATCCGCGGCCTGCCGCCGTCGCTGCTCGCGCCGCCGTCCGGCTGCCACTTCCGCCCCCGCTGCCCGCACGAGTTCGGCCGCTGCACGCAGGTACCGCCGCTCGACGCGCGCCTCCCTAACCAGCCGGGCCACCTCGACCGCTGCTGGCTCGAGGCGATCAAGAAGCGCGAGCTGCGCGAGGTCGAGGGCGGGATCGGGCTCGAGGCGCCGGCATGAGCGACGTGAGCACCCCGCTGCTCGAGGTCTCGGAGCTCGTCAAGCACTTCCCGATCAAGTCGGGGCTGTTGTTCGACCACGAGGTCGGCCGCGTGCGCGCCGTCGACGACGTCAGCTTCGATCTCCGCCAGGGCGAGACGCTGGGGCTCGTCGGGGAGTCGGGATGCGGGAAGTCGACACTGTGCCGGTCGCTGTTGCAGTTGCTGGCGCCGACCTCGGGCTCGGTCCGCTTCGAGGGGACCGAGCTCGTCGGGCGCTCGCGGCGCGGCCTGCGGCCGCTGCGGCGCGAGATGCAGATGATCTTCCAGGATCCGTACGCGTCGCTGAACCCGCGCAAGCGGGTCGGGCAGATCGTCGGCGACCCGCTGCGGCTCCACGACATCGCCTCCGGGGGCGAGCTGCGGCGCCAGGTCCAGGAGCTGCTCGAGCGCGTCGGGCTCAGCGCCGAGCACTACAACCGCTACCCGCACGAGTTCTCGGGCGGCCAGCGGCAGCGGATCGGGATCGCGCGCGCGCTCGCGCTGCGCCCGAAGCTGATCGTCGCCGACGAGCCCGTCTCGGCGCTCGACGTCTCGATCCGCGCCCAGATCCTCAATCTGCTCGAGGAGCTCCAGGACGACTTCGGGCTCACCTACATCTTCGTCGCCCACGACCTCGGGGTGATCCGCCACATGTCCGACCGAATCGCGGTCATGTACCTGGGCAAGATCGTCGAGTTGGCGCCCGCCGACGAGCTCTATGCGCGGCCGATCCACCCCTACACGGCGGCGCTGCTGTCGGCGGTTCCGATCCCCGATCCGAAGGAGAACCGCAACCGCGAGCCGCTCGTGATCGAGGGCGACGTCCCGAGCCCCGCCGACCCGCCGCCGGGATGCAGCTTCCACACCCGCTGCCCGTGGGCGACCGAGGTCTGCCGCACCGACGAGCCGCCGCTGACCGATCACGGCCGCGACCACGTCGCCGCCTGCCACCACCCGCTCAACGTCGGCGGCGGCACCCGGACCGACCCGATCCTGGGTCAGGCGGGCTCGACGCGGTAGCGCAGGTCCTCGCCGAACAGCGGCACGGGATCGCCGCAGATCTCGACCAGGCGCGAGACCGTCCGTGCCCCGATCTGCTCTTCGAGCGCGGCCTGGTCGAGGTTGGTTGTGACGACGACCGAGCGCTCGGACTCGTAGCGCTCGTTGACGATCGCGTACAGCTGCTCGAGCACCCAGTCGGAGCGCTTCTCGGCGCCGAGGTCGTCGACGTGGAGGAGGTCGACCGAGGTCAGCCGCCCGAAGAACTCGAGGTAGGACTGCTCGCCGGCGTCGGCGTCGTAGGTGCGCCGGATTCGCGCCAGCAGCTTCGGGAGCGAATAGATCGCGACCGAGTGGCCTGACTCGAGCGCGGCGCGCGAGACGAGCATCGCGAGCGAGGTCTTGCCGGTCCCGACGTCGCCCATCAGCCACAGGCCACGGCCGGAGTCGAGGTTGTCGTCGAGATCGCGCACCCAACCGCGGACCGCCGCGAGCACGGGCGGGTTGAGATCGGAGATCGGAGGGCGGTCGAAGCTGACGCCGCGGTAGCGGCGCGGGATCACCGAGGCGACGCCGCGCGAGCGGGCGCGGGCGACGCGGCGCTCGCGGCACTCGCACGGGCGCGCGACGTCGTCTGGGCCGAGGATCCACCCGGTGCCGTCGCAGACGCCGACGGTGCACGTGCGGCCCTCGCCCCCCGCGATCCCGGTCGCGGCGCCGACGCCGCCGTCGACCGGCCGCAGCGACCCGCGCTGCCTGCGGGACTCGCTCATGCCTCGCCCAGCGCCTCGTCGATCGGCGGGCCCTCGCCCGCCGGCTGCTCGACCGGCTTCTCGCTGCGGCTGAGATCGTGGAACGCCGGGTAGGGATGCAGGAACGCAAGCCGGACCTTGCCGATCGGCCCGTTGCGGTGCTTGGCGATGATCAGCTCCGCGACGCCCTCGTCCTCGGAGTCCTCGTTGTAGTACTCGTCGCGGTAGATGAACATCACGAGGTCGGAGTCCTGCTCGATGTTCCCGCTCTCCCGCAGGTCGGAGAGGATTGGCCGCTTGTTCGCCCCCTGGCGCTGCTCCGGCGCGCGCGATAGCTGCGACAGCGCGATCACCGGAACGTTGAGCTCGCGGGCGAGGATCTTGAGCCCGCGAGAGATCTGGCCGACCTGCTCGACGCGGCTCTGGCGCGGGTCCGCGGGGCGCATCAGCTGCATGTAGTCGACGATCACGAGCCCGAGGTTGCGCTCCGAGGCGGCCAGCCGCCGCGCTTTCGCCCGAAGGTCGAGCATCCCGAGGTCGGAGGAGTCGTCGATCCACAGCGGCGCGTGCTCGAGCTCATTCCCGGCCCGGACGACCTTCGGCCACTCCGACTTCACCTGGCCGCGCCTGAGCTTGTCGCTGGCGATCCGCGCCCGGCATGCGATGAAGCGGTGGGCGAGCTCGGTCTCCGACATCTCGAGCGAGAACAGCGCCACGGGCAGGTTCTGCTCGGCCGCGACGTGGTCGGCGATGTTCGCTACCAGCGCGCTCTTGCCCATCGCCGGCCGGGCGGCGATCACGATCAGGTTCCCGGGCTGGAAGCCTCCCGTGCGCGCGTCGAGGTCCTTGAACCCCGATGGGACCCCGGTGACGCCGACGTCGCCCCGCGACAGCGCCTCGAGGCGGTCCGTCTCGCGCGCGATCACCTCGGCGACGCGCTGGAACTCGCTCGCGCGGTCCTCGTGCGCGACGCGGAACAGCAGCCGCTCGGCCTCCTCGACGAGGTCGTCGGGCTCGCCCTCGTGCCCGTGGACCGACTGCTGGATCGTCTGGGCGGCGCCGAGCAGCCGCCGCAGGAGCGCGTTCTGCTTCACGATCTGGGCGTAGTACGGCGCGTTGGCGGGCGCCGGGACGGTCGAGGCGAGGGTGTCCACGACCTCCTTGCCGCCGACGTCGGAGAGCTCGCCGCGCTGCGAGAGCAGCTCGCGGACAGTCACCGCGTCGACCGGCTCCGAGCGCTCGTACAGGGTCTTGATCGCACGGAAGATCGTCCGGTGGCGCTCGCGGTAGAAGTCCTCGTCCTGGATCCGGACCTCGAGGATCACCGGGTCGATCGAGTTCTCCGAGACCATCATCGCCCCGAGCACCGACTCCTCGGCCTCGAGGTTCTGGGGCGGGAGGTGAGCTGGTGTCTTCGTCTCGGCCATCGCCATCGCCATCGTCTTGCGGTTGGGGTTCGTCGTCGCCCGCCCCGACGGCCCTCCGTTTGCCTCAAGTGCCACGGAGAAGAGGATTAGCCCCGCCCCGGACGGACGCCGGTCCAGAAAATCACACGCCCGCGCGAGGCGCGGGACCTGTTCGCGCGATTTGCGGAGCTACTTCTGCTCGGCGACGATGGTCTTGAGCTTCGCGGTCGTCCCCCCGCTGAGCTCGACCTCGACCATGTAGGTGCCGATCTCGTGGATCGGGTCCTCGAGCCTGATCCGCCGCCGGTCGACCTTGAGCCCGCGGGCGTCCCGGATCGCCTCGGCGATCTCCTTCGTCGTCACCGAGCCGAACAGCTTGCCGTCCTCGCCGGCGCGATGGCTGATCGTCAGCACCGTCTTCGAGAGCAGTGCCGCGGTCTCCTGGGCGCGCTCGGCCTGCTCGCGCTCGGCGCGCTCGGCCGCCTCGCGGCGCCGCGCGGCCTCCTCGAGCGCCCCCGTCGTCGCGGGCTGGGCGAGCTTGCGCGGGATCAGGTAGTTGCGGAGGTAGCCCGGGGACACCTCGACCGCCTCGCCGGCTCCGCCGAGATCGTCAACGTCCTTGAGCAGGATCGCCTGGGCCATCGAACGCGCGGGGGTCGGGCTCAGCGCTCGCCGACGTAGGGCAGCAGCGCGAGCTCGCGGGCTCGCTTCACCGCGACCGCGAGCTGGCGCTGGTGCTTCCGCGACAGCCCCGTGACGCGCCGCGAGCGGATCTTGCCGCGGTCGGAGAGGAAGCGGCGGATCGTCCCGAGGTCCTTGTAGTCGATGTGATCGACGTTGATCCGCGTGTACTTGCGCGGACGGTGGCGATCGCTGGGGCCGCGGCGGCGCCGCGGGCTCGGGCTCGGTCCCCGCTTGCGGGCCACTAGGACTTCTCCGATCGGTCAGCGCTCAGGCGCAAATTCCGCCGCATGAAGCGGGGAATGATACCCACGTCCCACCGACCACCCGCCGGAACCGGACGCGGAGCGGAGGATTCCGGCGGAATTGATTCTGCCTAGAACGGAATGTCGTCGTCCGAGCCGGCGGTCGCGCCCGCCTTCTCGGTCTCGAAGTCCGAGGTGTCCGCGGGGACGTCGGACTGCGCCGCGATCCCGTTGCCGCCGCCCGACGGCGCGTCGCCGCGCGAGCCGAGGAACTGGACCGAGTTGGCGATGATCTCGACCGCCTGGCGCTTGCCTGAGCCGTCCTGGGCCTCCCACTCGCGCCAGTCGAGCCGGCCTTCGACCGCCACCGGGCGTCCCTTGAACAGGTAGTTGGCGCAGTTCTCGCCCTGCGCGCCCCACACGGTGACGTCGAAGTAGTTCGGCTTGTCGACCCACTCGCCGGTCTGGCCGTCCTTGCGGCGGCTGTTGACGGCGACCCGAAGCTTGCACACGGAGGTACCGCTCGGGGTGCTGCGGAGCTCGGGGTCGCGGGTCAGGTTGCCCGTGACGACCACCGTATTGATGTTGGACGCTGCCATCCGAAAGTCCCCTTCCTAAGTCTTTGAACCAGGCTCCAGTCTAAGTCGCGGCCCGGCCGCCTTTCGCCCCCCTGGCGGTCGGCGAGGAGCCTGAAGCCGCAGCTTGCGCGGTTCCTAGCCCTCGGAAGGGTCGGCGCCGTTCGCGCCCTCGGCCGCCGGGGCCTCGGCGGCTCGGTTGCCTCGGCTGCCTCGGCGAGCTCGGCGGGCTCAGCCGCCTCGGGCTCAGCCGCGGGAGCGCCGTTCTCGGTCGCCTCGGGCTGCGCGTCAGCCCCTCCTCGGCCTGGCGCTCCTCGGCCATCTGCGCGGCCTCCGCGGTGCGGCGCTCGCCGCGCTCCGCCCGCGCGCTCACGCCGGCGGGCTGAGTCGTCGCCGGCGGCGAGGCGATCGGCGCCTGCGGGTCGACCTTGAAGACGCGGAAGCGCATCACCCCGTCGGTGATCTTGAGGTTGTGATCGAGGTCGTCGAGGAGCCCGCCGTCGGTCGTGAAGCGGAAGAAGCGGTAGTCGGCCTCGGTCCGCTGGCGGATCTCGTACGCCATCTTGCGCATCCCCCACGATTCGGCATGCCGCAAATCGCCACCGGATTCGATCCGGCCGCGCGTCTCCTGGGTGATCTTGTCGCGTCGATCCTCGGGCGCGTCGGGATCGAGCATCAGCACTAGTTCGTATTCACCGGCCAAAACGGTCGCCTACTTTAGAGAACAGCCGCTCGCGGGGGCCGCGGATGCAGCTTTCGCGCCGCCTAGTGCCCCTTCTTCGGGAACTTGATCCTGCCGCTCGCGGTAGCCTCGGCGAACGAGTCGCCGCCGCCACCGAGCGCGGCGCTGGTCGCGACGTCGAGGCGGCGGTGGCGCCGCAGCGCCTTCGCGCCGCGCTTCGTCAATCTCACCGTCGGCTCCAGGATCTCGCCCGCGGGAACGATGAGGCTCGTCTGCCCGAGGCGCTTCGGGAGCTTCGGTCGGCTCGTGTCCACCGCCGCCGAGCCGGCGCAGTGGCTGGTCCCGATCGTCATCGGGCAGGTCACGTCGACGCCGGTCCTGACGACGATCGTGTGCTTCGGGCCCCTGCGCGCGGCCGGCTTCGCCGCTGTCGTCGCGCACGTGGCCTCGAGCGGGCTCTGCGAGTTGAGCTGGAGGGCGTTCGTCTCGCTCAGCGTCCCGTCATAGAGACGCACGCGGGCCACCTGCCCGCCCGACTCCTCGCCCGTGTTACCGCCGCTCGTGTTGTCCTTGAACAGCCGCACGCTCCCGGCGGTGAGGATCCCGGCGTTCGGGGTCGTGAGCTGGCGCTGACCGTTCACATACACGTCGTCCGCCGTCGGGCTGTTCGCGAGCACGACCTCCGCGTACTCGTTCGCGGCGATCGCGGGCGTCGCGGCCTCGTGATCCCCGCCGGCGCGAAAGTCGAGCCGGCCGTCATGGACGTAGAGCCCGTCGTCCGAGGTCCCGTCGTGGAAGTCGATCAGGCGCCGGAAGCCGGAGACGTCGGCGAGCTGGAACAGCACCGCGATCGAGTAGTCGTTGGGGGCGACGAGCGAGCTCGTGTCGAGGCGCAGACCGTTGCCCTGCGGAAAGCCACGGGCCGCGCTCGGGGTGCACCCGATCAGCCCGCCCTCGATCGTGTTCCCCGACCCGATGTCGGTTATGTCCGGCGCGCCGGAGACCGACGAGGCCAACGTGTCCTCGAACCGGTAGTCGGCCTTCACGGTGGCGGCGGAGGCGGCCTGGGCCGTGACCGCCATGGCGAGCGCGGCGACGAATCCGAGCAGACCTGCCCTTCCCCCGTGCGACATCGCCGCCGATGCTACCCGCGACCGGGGGCGCGGAGCGCCGCCCCGGGCTTACCTCACATGTGCGGGGAAGGCGGATCAGATGGCCAAACGTGGCGCGGATCGCTGGCGTCGCGGCGGCGATCGGCGCCGCGGTCGCGTTCGGGCCGCGGCTGCTCGGCGGAAGCTCCGCGCCCGCGCCGGATCCCGACGTCGGGCTGTCGGTCACCGGCACCACCGGGGCGACGGGGCCGCAGGGCTCGCTCGCGAACGAGGATGACTCGGAGCACCGGGGCAAGAAGAACGGGCGCGACTCCCACCGGCGCCACGACCATGCGGCGCACACCCGTCCGTCGCCGAAGCCGTCACCCCATCACGATCACCACGACGACGATCACCGTCACGGGGGTCACGCCTCGCCCACGCGGGCGACCTCGTCGCCGGCGCCGAACCCGGCACCGGCGCCCTCCTCCCCGCCCGCCGCCGCCGCGCCGGGGCCGGCCCCCGCCCCCGCGCCGCGTCCGCAGGCCCCGCCGGGCCGCCGCGAGTTCGGCCCCTAGATCCCCTCGCCGCGCCGCCAGGCGCCCGACTCGTACTGCTCGAGGCCGCCGAACATCTCGCCGGTCCGCAGTGTGTCCATCCCGTGGCGGTACTCGTTCGCGAGCGCGTCGGGGAGCGAGTGCGACCACTGCTCGTACGAGGACATGCGGTCGCTGCGCAGCGCGGCCTGAGGCTTCGCCCCGATCTCGTGCGCGAGCGCCGTCGCCGCGGCGAGCGCCTCGCCACTCGGGACGAGCCGGTTCGCGAGCCCGATGCTCATCGCCTCCTCGCCGCCGACACCGCGCCCGGTGAGGATCATGTCGAGCGCGCGGCTGTGGCCGATCAGGCGCGCGAGCCGGATCGTGCCGCCGTCCATCAGCGGGATCCCCCAGCGCCGGCAGTAGACGCCGAACACGGCGTCCGCGGCGGCGACGCGGAGGTCGCACCAGACGGCGATCTCGAGCCCGCCCGCCGCGGCCGTGCCCTCGACGGCGGCGATGACCGGCTTTCGAAGCAGCATTCGGGTCGGGCCGATCGGCCCGTCGCCGTCGGGCTCGACGCGGCTCGCCCGCGGCGCGCCCTCCTCCCGCATCGCCTTGAGATCAGCGCCGGCGCAGAACTTGCCGCCGGCGCCGGTGAGCACGGCGATCGCGAGCGCGTCGTCGGCGTCGAAGCTGCGAAACGCGTCCGCGAGCTCCTCGGCGGTCGGGCGGTCGATTGCGTTCGCGACGTCCGGGCGGTCGATCGTGACGACGACAACCGAACCGTCGACCTCGTATCCGATCCCCATCTCCCTCTCCTCCTCGTCACGCGCCGTCAGTTGACCGGCGAGCGGCCCTCTTGCTTTGCCCGGATGTCGGCGAGCTGGTCGTCGACCCAGACCCCGGGGTCGCGGTCTTCGACGATCTCGCGCAGCCTGTTGGCGCGGATCGCCTTCTCCTCGGGGTCCATGGTCAGCGCGCGGAAGATCGCGTCGGCCTGCTCCTGGATGTCGAACGGGTTCACCGACAGCGCGCAGTCGCCGAGCTCCTCGTGGGCGCCCGTGTTCTCGGACAGCATCACTACGCCGTCGCGGGTGTTCACCGCCGGAGCCTCCTTCGCGACCAGGTTCATGCCGTCGAAGAGCGCGTTGACGATCAGCAGGTCGCACTGCTTGTAGCGTGCGACCGCCTCCTCGAAGTTGTCGTAGATCCGCAGGTCGATCGGCATCCAGTCTGTCGTCCCGTGGCGGTGGTTGACGACGGCGACCAGCGCCTCGATCCGCTCCAGGTACTCGGCGTACTGCGGCACGTCCTGGCGCGAGGGCTGGAGGTGGGCGACGAACGTGACCCGCTCGCGGAACTCGGGGTGCTGGTCGAGGAAGACGTCGAAGGCCGTGAAGCCGCGGAGGACGTTCTTCGACAGGTCGGCGCGGTCGACGCGCAGCAGCAGGTGGTCGCGGCGCCGCGCGAGGACCTCGCGCTCGTACACCGCGACCTCCTCCGAGGCGGCCGCGGCGCGCAGCCGCCCGGCATCGATCGCCATCGGGTAGGCGCGGACCCATGTCTCGCCGCCGGCGTGATGGACGACGCCGCGCTCGTAGTCGACGTCGAGCTCCATCAACTCGGAGCAGCAGGCGAGGAAGTTGCGGCAGTAGGCCCTGGTGTGGAAGCCGATGATGTCGTTGGCGAGCATCCCGAGGTAGACCTCCTCGCGCATCGCACCCGGGAGGATCCGCCACGAGTCCGGCTGCGACCACGGGATGTGGACGAAGTGGTGCAGGAACGCGTCCGGGCGCCGCGCCCTGATCTCCGCGGGGCAGGTGTAGAGGTGGTAGTCGTGGAGCATCACGAGCGGCGACGGCTGGCCCTCGATCTGGCCCACGACCGCCTCGGCGATGTCCTCGTTGACGACCTTGTAGCCCTGCGCCCAGGCGTCGATCTCCTCGCGGCGAATGTCGGGAGCGTTCGAGAGGTCCCAGAGGTAGTGCTGGATGAACCACAGGATCGGGTTCGCGATCACGTTGTAGAACTGGTCGTAGGCGTCGGGGTCGCTCTCGACCATCAGCACCTCGTAGTCGATCCCGCCGAGCGACACGTCGACCGGCCCCCCGGCCTCGGAGCTGACGACGATGTCCTCGTCGGTCATCGCCGACGCGATCCACAGCGCCTTGCGGTGCGAGACGAGCTCCGAGAGCGCGGTCACGAGCCCGCCGCCGCCGCGGCGCACGGTCCGCTCGCCGCCGGGACCGAGCTCGAACTGGGCCGGGCCGCGGTTGGAGACGATCACGAGGCGCTCGTCGTTCACAGGTCGAGCTCCCCGAGCAGCACGAGCCAGTCACGCAGCAGCCGCGGCGTGAGGAACTTCGCGCGCGCGTTCTCCTTCCCGGCGCGTCCGAGCCGCTTGCCGAGCTCGGGATCGCGCAGCACCTCCCCGCAGCGCTCGGCGGTCTCCTCCGGTGTGGAGACGAGGTAGCCGCTGACCCCGTTGTCGATCTGGATCGGGATCCCGCCGACCTTCCCGGCGATCGTCGGCCTCCCCTTCCACAGCGACTCGGTCACGGTGAGACCGAAGCCCTCGCGGATCGACTTCTGGACGACGACGTCGGCCTGCGACTGGAAGGCGTTCACCTCGATCGCCCCGACGTTGTTGAGGTTGTTGAGGATCTTGATGTCAGGATCGCCGTCCGCGTAGCGCAGCGTCTTGTGGAAGAACTCCCAGCCCTCGGGGTCGTCGGTGGCCATCGAGCCGACGAGCGCGAGCTGGACCTCGGGCTGGCGCTCGTGGACGAGCCGGTAGGCATCGATCACCCCGATCGGGTCCTTCCAGGGATCGAACCGCGACACCTGGCAGATCAGCGGCCGGTCGACGTCGATCCCGAACTGGTCGCAGACGAACGCCGCGTCCTCGGGCGAGAGCGCCATGTTCTTCGGTGAAAGCGGGTCGATTGCGGGCGGCATGATCCTCCTCACCCCACCGTCGAGCCCGGCTGGAACGTACTCCTCCATGTGCCAGACCGAGGCGTCGTACTCGGCGATCAGCGGCTTCAACCGATCCAGGGTCGCCGGGTTCGGCTCCGAGAGGTCGATGTGGCAGCGCCAGATCCATCGCTTCGCGCGCTCGAGCGCGTTACGGCGCAGCGCCGCCGGCTGGGGGTCGTGGACCACGATCGCGTCCCAGTCGCTGTCGAGGCTGCCCGCGTTCATCGCGTTGTACGCGAAGAACACCTCCCACTGCTCCTCGTTCAGCGTCTCCTCGTCACCCTGGAGCGAGTTGTGGAGCAGCTTCGTGACGTTGAAGAACTCCTCGCGGCCGAGGATCACCTGCCAGTGGACGTCGAGCCCGACGTCGTTCATCAGCGGCACGAGCGTGTAGAGGATCTCCGAGACGCCGCCGCCGAACGCGGTCGCGCTGACGTGGAGGATCCGCTTGCCCTCGAGCGCCGCCGCGCGCTCGCGGATCTCGGCGACGAGGTCGCGCCCGCACAGGTGCGTGTAGTCGGCGAGCGGCCGCTGGCCGAGACTGATCTCCTGGAGCACGGCGCAAGGCTACTTGGCGGGTGCGTGGACGCCAGGCGGAGGGCGGCCCTCCCTGGTTGGCGGCCACGCGCATGCTGCGAGCGGGATACTGACCGGCGATGTCGCAGGAGAACGTCGAGGAGGTGCGCCGGGCCACCGACGCGTACAACCGACGTGACCTCGGCGGGACCTTCGAGAACTGGGCGCCCGATGCGGTGTTGGACTGGTCCAACTCACGCGGACCCGATACGGGCGTCTATCGAGGGCTCGAGGAAATCCGGGCGTTCTGGCGGCGTTTCCTTGAGACATGGGAGGTGGTTCGGGTTGAGCTGGATGACCCGGTAGAGGTCGAGGACGGCGTCGTGGTGGTGGAGAACGTGACGTACCTTCGCGGGCGCGACGGCATCGAGACCGAGGCACGAAGCGCCTTGTTGATCACATTTCGGGACGGCCAACAGACCTCGCTGACGCTCTACCAGACGATGCGAGAAGCCCTGGACGCCGTTGGGGCGCGCGAGTAGGGCCTACGCCTTCAGTCGCTCGATCCCCGCGTCGACTGCGGTGAGGAGCTTCGCGTGCAGCGCGGGGGTCGCCGCGGCGATCACCGAGATTTGGAACTCGGGGCCGGCACCGAGGAGCCGGCGCGGGCCGAGCGGCTCGCCGCGCGCGTCGGTGACGACCGCGCCCGCCTCCTCGAGGCACAGCGTCGCCGCCGCGACGTCGTAGGGGGAGTTGTTGAGGATCGCCCCGCGCCCGACACGCTCGAAGCGCTCGCGCATCCCCGGCACCTCCTCGACCAGTCGCGGGCCGGGCTCGACGTAGGCGTCGAGCTGGCCGGTCGCGATCCGCGTCATGTCGTAGCAAGCCGAGCCGAGCTCGAAGCTCGCGCCGCCGGTCGACGAGGCGTCGATCAGCTCCCCGATCACCTCGGCCATCGGGACCGCCGGGCGGCCGCGGAGCCCGTACACCCACAGCATCCGATCTACGTCCTCGTTTGCCGACAGCGCCGCCGGCGGGTCGAGGCCCTCGCCGCGACGCGCGAGGAAGCGCGTCCCCGACTTGATCTCGACGATGCAGCCGACCTCGGCGTCGCCGAGCGTCGCCTCGGGCCGCATCGGGGCGCCGGCGACCGACACGCACGCCGCCTCGAAACCCGCGATCGCCGGCCGCGTGCCGTCGATCGGGTCGACGACGAGCACCCACTCCGCATCGCCGGCGGGAGTTACGAGCCCGCGGTCCTCGGAGTAGAACGCGACTTCGGGCGCGCGCTCGGCGAGGAACGATTCCATCAACGACTCTGCGCGCTCGTCGATCGCGAACGTGATGTCCCCGCCGACCGCGCCGCCCGAATGCTCGCGGCCCTCGCGGCGCCCGATCAGCGGCGCGACCTCGTCGCGGATCGCCGCGGCGAGCGCGGCGGCGAGCTCCGCGAGCTCCCCCCGATTCACCCCGCGGGGGTGTGCAGGGGCCGCTCGCCGAGCGTCACGTCGACATCCGAGGTGTCGCCGTCGCGGAGCACCTGGAGCGTCACCGTGTCGCCCGGGTTGTGCTGGGCGATCAGGCTCGAGAGATCACTAGGGTTGACGATCTTGTGGCCGTCGACCGCGAGGATGACGTCGCCTCCGGCGTCGACCTCCTGTCCCTGGAAGCGGATCTTCTGGTTGCCTCCCTTTATCCCGGCCTTCGCCGCGGGCCCACCGTGTACGACCTGTGAGACGAGCGCCCCGGCGGGGCTGTCGATCCCGAGCCTCTGCGCGAGCTGCGGGTAGAGCGCCTGCGTCGAGACGCCGATGTAGGCGTACTTGACCTCGCCGTTCTGGCGCAGCTGGTCGAGCGAGCGCTTGACCAGCGACACCGGCACCGCAAAGCCGACGCCCTCGCCCCCGCCCGATGTCGTGTTGATCTGCTGGTTGATTCCGATCACCTGTGCGTCGGCGTTCAGCAGCGGGCCGCCGGAGTTCCCGGGGTTGATCGAGGCATCGGTCTGGATCGCGTTGTCGATCTGGAAGTCGGTCAGCGAGTCGACGGTTCGGTCGGTCGCGGAGACGACGCCGACCGAGAGCGACTGCTCCTCCCCGAACGGGCTCCCGATCGCCGCGACCGGGTCACCCACCTTGACGCTTGTGCTGTCGCCGAGCTGGAGCGGATCGAGATGGAGGCCGGAGGTGTCGATCTTCAGCAGCGCGACGTCGCTCTGCGGGTCGTAGCCGACGATGTGCGCCGCGACCTGGTTGCGGTCCTGGAACTCGACGTAGACCTCCTTCGCCGCATGGATCGGCCCACCGCCGCCCGCCTCGGCGTCGGTGACGACGTGCGCGTTGGTCGCGATCTCGCCGTCGGAGCCGATCACGAACCCGGAGCCCTGGCCCCCGCTCGGCTTGCCGCCGAGCAGGCTCGACCCGCCGCCGCCGAACACGGAGCGGATCGTGACCACGCCCGGTGCGACCTTGTCGTAGATCGCCTGCGGGCTGAAGGCGCCGTTCGAAGCCTGGACGATCACCTTCTCGCGCCCTGAGCTGGAGGTCGTCGTCGTGCCCGAGCCCGATGTCGAGCCGTCACCCCCGCCGCAGCCCGCGATCGGAAGCGCGACGGCGACCGCGGCCAGGCAAACGGCCAGCCGCAGGCGCGATCCGCCGGTCACCTTCACTGCGGTTCGCCCCCGACACGTCCACGGGCGGACGGGAGCACGAGCGTGAAGTCGGTGCGCCCGCGGTGCGATGCGACATCGAGATCGCCGCGCATCCGCTGCGCGAGCTCGCGCGCGATCGCCAGCCCGAGCCCGGAGCCGCTCGCTGAGTCGCCGGTGAAGAAGCGCTCGAACACGCGCCCCCTCGACTGGGGGGAGATGCCCGGCCCGTTGTCGGAGACCACGAACTCCGCGGTCCCGTCCTGCCCTTTCGCGGTCAGGGTGATCCCTGTTCCCTCCGGCGTATGGGTGAGAGCGTTGTCAACCAGGATACGGATGATCTGCGCCACCCGATCACGGTCGGCGAGCGCGGTCGTGGAATCGCCCTCGGTGCGGACCTCGATCCGCGAGCGGTGGAGATCGGCGAGCGGGCCGAACTCGTCGACGGTCTCGCCGGCGACGCGGTCGAGGCGCACCGGCTCGACCCGAAGCTCCATCGCGTCGGCGTCGAGCCGCGAGAGATCGAGCAGCTCCGCGGTCAGCCTCGTCAGCCGCTGGACCTGCTCGCGCATCGTCGTCACGAATTCGTCGCGCGTCGCGGCATCGGGCTCCTCGTCCTCGAGCAGCTCGACGAACCCGGCAAGCGAGAAGATCGGAGTGCGGAGCTCGTGCGAGGCGTTGGCGATGAACTCCTTGCGCGCGCTGTCGAGCCGGGCGAGGCGCTGCTGCATCTCGTTGAACGCCATCCCGAGCTGCCCGACCTCGTCCGGAGGGTCGACTGGGATGGGGACCGAGAAGTTGCCCCGCGCGACCTCCTCTGCCGCCCGCTCGAGGCGGCTCAGGCGCCGGGCGTGGGCGCGGGCCACGAACCAGCCCGCGAGCAGCGCCGCGGTCAGCGCGATCGCCCCAGCGATCAGGATCTGGCGCTGGATCAGGGCGACATTGTCCTCGACGTCGCCGAGCGGCGTCGACAGCACCGCGACCCAGCGCGGGCGCCCCCCGGGGCCACCCGCGAGCGGAATCGCCGTCTCGCCGACGCGGCCGCCGCCGACGAGCTCGACCGCCGAGGTCAGGGTCCCCGTCGAGGCCGCGGTCGCCGCGGCGACGTAGCTCGGCGCGACTGCGGTCCGCCCGAGCCCCGAGTCGACGAGCACAAACGTCCGCGACGACCCCGTCCGCGAGCCCCGCAGGCCGAGGATCGTCACCCGCGACTGGCTGCGCTGGGCGAGCTCCCGGGCGAGCTGGCGCAGCTTCGCCTGCGAGGCTCCGTTCCTCATCGCCGAGGTGAGCCGGTGCTTGTCCTCGAGCGCGAACGACTCCAGCCGCTGCAGCTTCTCGCCGGTGAGGCTGGAGCGCAGCTGGGGGACGACGTAGAGGTAGACGAACCCCACCGCGGCGCTCGTGATCGCAAAGAACAGCAGCAGCAGGCGGTTGCGGACGCTGTTCAGTCGCGTGTAGCGTCGCGCGCCGCGCTCGGCCGCGGTATCCATCAACCCTCCGGATCGCGGAACCGGTAGCCGACTCCGCGGACCGTGAACAGGTACTCGGGCTGCTTCGAGTCACGCTCGAGCTTCTCGCGGAGGTGGCGGATGTGGACGTCGATCGTGCGCGGATCGCGGTAGCCGGAGTCGCCCCAGACGCGTTCGAGCAGCACCTCGCGCGTGTGGACGCGGCCCGGCGTCGTCGCCAGCGCCGCGAGGAGCTCGAACTCGACGTAGGTGAGGCTGACGTCCTCGCCCCGCAACGAGGCCGAGCGGCGCTCGAAGTCGATTTTCAGCTCGCCGACGACGAGCGGCTCGCCGGCCGGTCGCCCGCCGAGCATCTCGGCCCGCCGGAGCACCGCCTTGACGCGGCTTCGGAACTCGCGCACGGAGAACGGCTTCGTGATGTAGTCGTCGGCCCCCATCTCGAGCCCGACGACCTTGTCGATCTCCTCCCCCCGCGCCGTGAGCATGATGATCGGGACCTGGCTGCGGCTGCGCATCCGCCGGCAGACCTCGATCCCGTCGAGCTGCGGCAGCATCACGTCGAGGACGACGAGGTCGAACCGCTGCTCGGCGAACCGGTCCAGCGCCTCGCGCCCGTCGCGTGCGGGGATGACCTCGTAGCCCTCCTTGCGCAGGGGGTAGGTCAACAGCCGCTGAATTGCCTGCTCGTCGTCGACGAGGAGAATCCGCGCCGCTGCGTCGGCCATCCTGTAGAGACTAGTGTCCGCTCAGCCGGCCACCGGTCGCGTCTACCGGCTCGCATTCGTGCCTGCGCTGGTCGTGCTGGCGGTGGTCAGCTTCTCACTCCAATCGCCGCCCCCGCCGCTTGGCTCTGACCTCGCGACGAGCGACTTCGACTCCACGAGCGCGGCTTCGACTGCGCGCAAGATCGTCCACCGCGCTCCGGTCCGGATGCCGGGCAGCGCGGGCGACGCGGCGACCACCGAGTTCGTCGCCCGGGAGCTGAAGGGGATTCAGGGCGCCGACGTCACCGAGGAACGCTACGCGAGCGGCGGCAGCGAGCTCCGGAACGTGGTCGCGGTGCTGCCGGGCGCGTCCGAGCGCCGCATCGTCCTGCTGGCACCGCGAGACTCAGCGCGAGGCACCGGCGCCGCGAGCAGCCCCGCCGCCACGGCTGCGATGCTCGAGATCGTCGGCGCCTACGACGCGACCCGACACCGCAAGACGCTCGTGTTTGTGTCCACCGACGGAAGTGACCAGGGCGCCTCCGGGGCCCGTGAGTTCGCCGCCCGATATCCCGACCGCGACCTGATCGACGCCGCGATCGTGCTCTCGCAGCCGGCGGCAGCCGACCCCCACCCGCCGTACGTGATCCCGTGGTCGAGCGGGAGGGCCGAGACCTCGCTCCAGCTCGTCCGCACCGCCGAGGCCGCCGTCGACGACCAAACCGGCGATCGCACCCGGCCCCCGGGGCTGCTCGCGTCCCTGACCCGACTCGCGCTCCCGACCGGGCTCGGCGAGCAGGCACCGCTTGTCGACGCGGGGCTCGACTCGGTCGCGATCAGCTCCGCCGGCGAGCGCCCGCTGCCACCCAGCGACAGTGGAGGTGGGAGTGCGAACGGTCTCTCGCAGCGGACGCTGGGCGAATTCGGCCGCGCGACGCTGAACGTCGTCCAGACCCTCGACGAGACTACGAAGCCGCTCGTCCACGGCCCGAGCACCTACCTGCTCGCCGGGGGCAGGGTCGTCCCCGGTTGGGCGCCGGTCCTGCTCGCGCTCGTCCTGCTGCTGCCGTCCGCGCTCGTCGCCGGAGCCGCGCTCGGGCGCGCCTGGCGTCGCGGGGAGGCAGGCCCGCGCACGCTCGCCTGGGGGCTCGGGCGCGCGTTCCCGTTCATCGGCGTGCTGCTGCTCGCCTACCTGCTCGCGCTCGTCGGAATCGCCTCCTCGCCCGACTTCCCCTACGACCCCGGGGCGTACGCGGACGGATGGCGAGCGGTGCTCACGCTCGCCCTGCTCGCCGGCGCGCTCGGGGCGGCGCTCCGGTTCGCGCGCCCGCTCCGGCTCCCTCGGTCGATCTCGACCGAGGCGCTCGCGCCCGCCGTCGGGAGCCTCTCCTGCCTCGCGGTTCTCGGCGTCTGGCTTGAGAACCCGTACCTCGCGCTGCTGCTCGTGCCGATCGCCCACGTTTGGCTGCTGACGACGATCCCCGGTCGCGAGCGCCGCTTCCGCGTGACGCTCGCCGGGACGGGTATCGCGCTGCTGCCGGCGCTGATCGCCGTGATCTCGCTCGGGAGCCGGCTCGGAGTCGGGCCGGCGATTCCCTGGCACCTGGTGCTGATGCTGAACGGCGGCCAGATCGGCCTCGCCGTGGCGCTGTTCGCGTGCGTGCTCGCGGGCACGATCGTCGCCTCGCTCGCGATCGCCCGCGCCCCCGAGCGGCCCGACGGCGGTCCGCGCTTCGCCGTCCCAGGCCCGAGCTCGGAGCCCGCTGTTGAACCCGAGCCCAACTCCGATCTCGAGGGCGTGGACGTTCCGACGATCTCCGCCTCGACAGAAATAAGGCGAGAGCGCCCGCGAGCCGATTAGAGATCAGGGGGAGGGGAATCCCCCCAGTGGGTGAGATCGACGTTTGGTCGCGAGATGCCGATGACAGCCAGGTCCCCGAGGACGGACGAGTTCAACGACCTCCGGCGGAAGGTCGCCGGCGGCGAGTACGCGATCGACGCTCAGCGCGTCGCGGGCGCGATCGTGTGGAAGCTGCGGGAGGTCGGCCGCCTCAGGCGCTCAATCGCCGCGACCGAAGCTGGTCGAAGCCCGCTGCCTCCCGGATCGCCCCGCTGGCGTCGCGAAGCTCGACCCCCTGGCCGTCCCGAAGCTCGCCGATCCCCGTAAGCGTCGACCCCGTGCGCGCGACAGCCGCCTCGGCGCTCTCGAGCACGTCCGGCGACAGCGCCGCGAGCAGCTCATAGTCCTCGCCCCCCGACGCGGCGAGCGTGAGCGGGTCAAGGCCGGCCGCATCGGCAACGGCCTCGACGCCCGGCGCCACCGGCACCCGGGCGAGCTGAATCGCGGCCGCCCACCCGCTCGCCTTCGCGAGGTGCCCGCAATCGGCCCCGAGCCCGTCGCTGATGTCGATCATCGCGCTTGCCCCCGCCTCCGCCAGCGCGCGACCGGCATCGAGGCGAGGCGCAGGCTCGAGCTGGCGCGAGCGAAGCACATCGGCGGTCGCCACGTCGATCGAACCGGCGATCTCCGGGCGCTCGATCAGCGCCAGCCCGGCCGCAGCGCCGCCGAGCTCGCCCGTGACCGCGAGCACGTCGCCCGGCCTGCCTCCGCCGCGCCGCACCGCGTCGCCGGGTGAGGGGACCGCGCCGACCGCGGTGATCGCGATCGTCAGCGCGGGGGCAGCCGTGACGTCGCCGCCGACGAGCTCCGTCCCGGTCTCTGTCGCGACCGCCGCGATCCCCTCGTAGATCTCGAGGCAGCCATCGGCGTCGAGGTCGTCGGGGACGCCGAGCACGACGAGCGCGTGGTGGGTCGCGGCGCCCATCGCGGCGATGTCGGAGAGCGCGCTCGAGAGCGCCTTCACCCCAATCGAGCGCAGCGGGGCGGAGTCTCGCCGGAAGTGGACTCCGTCGACAACCGCGTCGACCGAGGTCACCGCAGCGCCATCACAGCCGGTCACCGCCGCGTCGTCGCCGGGGCCGACAACGACCTCGGGCCGCCGCGGCGCCCCGACTCGCTCCGCGATCCGGGCGATGAGCTCGAACTCACCGGTAGCTTCCACGAACCAACCTTAGAGTGGCCGAGGGTGCGCAAAGCCGCCCCCGGACGCGGAAGCGAGCGAGCAGGACGGCCGGTGATGTGAGTGCGAGCAAGCGAGCGAGTGCGGAGGAGGCGGAGTAAAGAGAAGTCAAAGCGGCACTTCAACCGCTGGTCGCGCAGCTACGAGGACGACAAGACCTCACGCCGGCTGGCCGAGGTCCAGACGAAGGCGCTCGGCGCGCTCGAGCTCGGGCCCAAGGACCGGCTGCTCGACATCGGCTGCGGCACCGGCGCCGCGGTGCGCGACGCGGCGCCGGTGGTGAAGCGCGCCGCCGGGGTTGACCTCTCACCGGGGATGATCGCGCGTGCGAACGAGCTCGCCGAGGGGCTCAAGAACGTGAAGTTCGTCGAGGCGGACAGCGAGCGACTGCCGTTCAAGGACGAGAAGTTCACAGCGCTCCTCTGCACGACCTCGTTCCACCACTACCCGGACCCGCGTCGCGCCGTGAGCGAGATGGCGCGAGTGCTGAAGCCCGGGGGCAGAGTCGTGATCGGTGACGCGTGCACGGACCGGTTCGGGATGCGCGCCTTCGACCTCGTCCTCCGGATGGTCCAGCGCAGCCACGTGCGCATGTACCGCTCGCGAGAGCTGCGCGCCTTCCTCGCCGACGCCGGGCTCGAGACCGACGCGCCGCTGCTGCTCTGGAACCGACGCTGGGCGGTCGCCCGGGGAAGAAAACACGCATGAATTCGCCGCCTCCTCCGCTTCGCGTCCGGGGGCGGCTCGGGCGGCGTTCCCCAGGTTTGTCAGGTCACGGAAGGGCGGCGGGGATCTGCGTCGCCGACAGCGCCAGCGTTGCCGCGACAAGCACCCGGTCGCGACTGAGCGCTACGAGCGGCAGCGCCCAGATCAGGTACCAAGGTGTGAGCGACGAGCTTGCGACGAGCAGGCCGAGGGTCGCCCACCCCGCGGCGCGGACCCAGTCGCCGCCGCGGAGCGTCCACACGACGAGCCAGGCAAACAGCGCCCCGTAGCCGACCACGAACGCGGCGCGGACGCCCTCGCTTGCGATTCCGGTGATCCGCGCGACCGTGGCCGGGATCCCGTGGTAGCTGAGCCGGCGCTGGCTCTCGAGGTTGACGAGCGGGTCGAACCCCGAGCTCCCGAAGACTGCGAACGTGACGGCCGCGAGCGCGACGGCGGCGACGACGATCCCGGCGAGCAGCCGCAGGCGCCGGCCCGCGCCGAGCAGCGCGAACGGCGCCAGCACCGCCGCCGACGCCTTGACCGCGACCGCGCCGACCAGCGCCGCACCGCCCAGCGCTTCGCGTGCGACGACGATCGCCGCGACGCCCGCGAGAGCGATCAGCATCATCGTCGCGTCGTTGTGGGCGCCGCCGACGACCTGGACGAGGACGAGCGGGTTCAGCGCCACGAACGCCGCGGCGGTCGCGGGGAGAACCCCCCGGGCGCGGGCGACGCGCCCGGTAAGCAACGCGACGCCCAGCACCGAGACGCCAGCGACGGCCTTGAGGATCCACAGGCCCGCCGAGACGCCGACTAGCGCGAGCGGGTAGCTCGCGAGCGTGAACAGCGGCCCGTAGACGCTCGTGGCGTCGTGGAAAGCCTCGACCCGCGATGCCGCAGGATCGTGCGCAATCGCCGCCGGCGCCACGTCGTAGGGGTTGAGCCCGTGGAGGGCGCCGATTCGCGCGTACGAGAGGTAGCTGAAGACGTCGAGCGAGTGCAGCGGCGGGGCGAGGGTGAAACCGCTGATCAGCAGGGCAATCGCGGCCCAGAGCAGGCGCGCGGGGAGCGCCGGTGCCGCCCAGACGACAACCAGGTAGGCGCCGAAGGCCGCCCACAGCAGCGCCAGGTAGTCGCCGCGCCCGACGCCGAGGCCCGACCCGTAGATCCCGCGGACCCAGGCGGCGCCGTGCGCCCCGGGGACGAACGCGTCACCCGGCGCCGCGAGCGGGACCGCCGCCGCGGCGAGAACGATCAGCCCGAGGACCCCGGCCGCGCGCCGGCCGGGCCACGCCGTCAGTGGCCGGTTCCTCCTCCTCCGCCGCCGCCGGCACCACCACCACCGCCGCCGCCGCCGCCGCCGCCGGGCGAGGGTGCGGGCGGAGCGCCGGCGCCCGGCGCGTACTGCTGCGGGTTGTAGCCACCCGTGCTCGGCGTCGTCGTCGTCGGCGCGGAGTACGTCGACGCCGACGATCCGCTGCCGCCGTTGGTCGTGTATTTGCCGAAGAAGGGATGGAACTGGGCCGGGTTCTGCGGCTGCGGGAAGTCACCGCAGTAGCCGTTTGACGCGGTCGACATGAAGTCGTGCCAGATCGGCGCGGCGAGCGTGCCGCCGAACGCGTCACCGCCCATCGACGTGCGCGAGTTCGGATACCCGACCCAAACCGCGGTCGAGAGGCGCGGGGTGTAGCCGACGAACCATGCGTCGGTGAAGTCGTCGGTGGTCCCCGTCTTCCCTGCCGCCGGGCAGCCGAAGTCGGCGGCGGTCCCGGTTCCCCCCGTGATCACGCTCTTCAGGACCTTCGTCACCTCGTACGCGACCCCGTCCGAGAACACCCTCGTCCGGGCTCCCTCCCCGGGCTCGTCGACCTTGCCGTCGGGGAACTCGACGCGGCTGATCGCCGTCGGAGTGTTGCGGATCCCGCCGTCGGCGAGGGTCGCGTATCCGTTCGCGTGCTCGAGCGGCGAGATCCCGACCCTGAGTCCGCCGATCCCCTCCGCGGGGAGGCTGTCGAGCGGGCTCGTGATCCCCATGTCGTGCGCCGTCTGGGTGACCGAGTCCGGGCCGACGTCGAGGTCGAGCTGCGCGTAGACCGTGTTGTCGGACTCCGCCGTCGCTTTCGCGATCGTCAGCGGGCAGTTGCACTCGCTGCCCTCCGCGGTGTCGACCGACCAGTGACCGTAGTCGGGCAGGTTGAGGTCGAGGTGCTTCGATTCGTAGCTCGTCTTGTACGGGTCGATGCCCTTGCGGACGGCCGCGGTCAGGACATAGACCTTGAATGAGGACCCCGGCTGTCGGTGGGCGTCCGCGGCGAGGTTGAAGTTGCTCTGTGCGTACGACGTCGACGAGGCCATCGCGACGATGTGGCCGTTGTTGGGGTCGATCGAGACAAGCGCGGCGGCGGGCGCGGCGGAGCTGCGGTTCGCGATCGCATCGTTGGCGGCGTTCTGGAGCCCCGGCTCGATCGTCGTATAGACCTTGAGCCCGCCCTGGCGCACCGTCGCGACGCCATAGCGCTCGATCAGCTTCTGCTGGACGTAGTCGAAGAAGTACGGCTCGCGGATCGTCTCGTACTGGTACCCGCGGTGGATCGCGAGCGGGCTGCGGAGCGCGGCCTGCTCGGCCGCACTCGAGATGTAGCCCTGCTTCGCCAGCGCCTGGAGGACCTCGTTGCGGCGCTCGAGCGCGGCCTGCGGGTTGAGCAGCGGGTTGTACTGGGAGGGCGACTGCGGCAGCCCGGCGATCGTTGCCGCCTCGGGCAGCGTCAGGTCGATCGCCGACTTGTCGAAGTACGTCCGCGCCGCCGCCTCGACGCCGACCGCGGTGCGGCCATCGATCGTGCCGTAGGAGGCGGTGTTGAGGTAGTGGTCGAGGATCCACGCCTTGCTGTGCTTCGCCTCAAGCTCCTCGGCGAGCTTCGCCTCCTTGATCTTTCGCTCGAGATCGCGCTGGGGGTCGGAGATGTAGAGGTTGCGGACGAGCTGCTGGGTGATCGTCGAGCCGCCCTGCACGGTCTTGCCGGCTTCGACGTCCTTGACCGCGGCGCGAGCGATCGAGTTGATGTCGATGCCGCCGTGCTGGTAGAAGCGCTCGTCCTCGATCGCGACGGTCGCGTGCTGGAGGTTCTCCGGGATCTTGTCGAGCGCGATCGGCGTCCGGCTCTCGTCCGACTGGATGTAGCCCAGGCGGGTGCCGTCGGCCGCGAACACGACCGAGCTCGCCCCGTTGTTGATCGGCTTCAGCTCATCGATCGGCGGGGCCTCAGCCGCGACGCTGAGAACCCAGATCCCGAAGCTGACGAGCGCGACGGCGACCGCCATCGCGACGACCATCAGCCCCAGAAGGATCTTGCTGCGCTTCTTCTGTGAGCGCCGATGCCTTCTGCGCGCCCGGTAGGTCATGTGCCGGAAAAAGGGTACTTACCGGCGGATCTCGGCTCGCCACCGCGGCGGCGTCATGGGCGGGGCCCTTGCAGCAGGCCAGCCGCGTTCAGGGCCTCGAGCGCGCGCTCGCGCAGCGCCGCCTCCTCGCCCCCAGCGCGGGTGCGCGCACCGTCGTGGCCCGTGCGGATCTCGATCCGAACCCCCTCCGGCGTCACCTCGGCGACGCTGACGCTCTCGGCGCCGGCAGCTTCAAGCGCGCTGTGCGCGGCCGCGATGTCGCCCCCGGGCGGCAACCAGACCGAGGCCGCGATCGGCGACGACGGATCCCCGGTCGAGTGATTGAACAGCGTCCCGGCGACGATCTTCTCGTTCGGGACGATCATCAGCCTGCCGTCACCGGGGTCGATATACGTGTACGAGAGCGTGATGTCGTCGACGCGGCCGGTCTCGGTCTCGAACGTGACCCGGTCGCCGATCCGGATCGGCTGCGTGACCGCGAGCAGCACGCCGGCGACCATGTTCGCGATCGTCTGGCGCGCCGCGAAGCCGATCACCAGTCCGAGCACCGCGCTCGAGGCGAGGATCCCGGTCGCAAGCTTCTTGATCGACCCGAATTGGCTCAGGGCCAGCGCGGCGCCGATCACGAGGATGATCACGAAGACGAGCCGGCGCACGACCTGGAGCCGGGTCTGGGCCGTGCGCGACATCCCCGGGCCGCCGAAGCGGCCGGCGACTTGGCGCGCGCGACTGAGCACAAACCGGTCGACGCCGATCGCGAGCAGGATCGCCCCAGCCATCGTCAGCGCGGCCGAGATCTCGTTTCCGTGCTGCTGCCAGAAGCTCTGATCCACGGGCCCAACCTAGCGCTCCTCCAGAATGTGGTGAATGAGCCCGCGAACCCGCGCCGTCACGCTCGACGCGCTCGGCACCCTGGTCGAGCTCGAGCCGCCCTGGGAGCACGCCGAGGCGATCGGGAACTCGATCCCGCGCGATCGCCTCGAGACCGCGTTTCGGGCGGAGATGGCCTACTACCGGGAGCACAGCCATGAGGGAGCCGATCCCGACTCGCTCGCGGCGCTTCGCGCGCGCTGCGCCGGGGTGCTATCGCGAGAGCTCGGCCGCGAGGTTGATGAGAGCCAGCTGATGTCGGCGATCTGCTTCAGCGCCTACCCGGACGCCGCGCCCGCACTCGCCGCCCTGCGGGACCGGAGCATGACGCTCGTATGCGTCTCGAACTGGGACTGCTCGCTGCCCGGCGTGCTGGAGCGCTGCGGGCTCGGCGGTGCGCTCGACGTCGTGATCGCGTCGGCGATCGCGGGCGCGCGCAAGCCGCAGCCCGAGATCTTCACCGCCGCGCTGGCGGCTGCGGGCTGCGAGCCGGCCGAGGCGCTGCACGTCGGCGATACCCGCCGCGACGACGTCGAGGGCGCCCGCGCCGCGGGGCTCGACGCGCTGCTGCTCGACCGCGACGGGGGCGGCGACATCGCCTCTTTGGACGAGATCGAGGACCATCTGGCCCGACGATGAGCGAGTCGAGCACAGACGCGGTCGCGTACGCGAGCCTCGGGCGCCGATTCGGGGCCGCGGCGCTCGACAACCTCGTCTGGTTCGTCGCCGTGTTGGTGATCGTCGGCCTGGTCCCGAACGACATCTCGGAGACGCTGACGATCGCCCTCGTGCTGATCCTGTTCAACGCCTGGTTCAACTACTTCTGGATCACCGAGTGGCGGTGGGGGCAGACGATCGGCAAGCGAGCACTCGGGGTCAAGGTGACGACCGAGGCCGGCGAGGGCATCGGCTGGAACGCCGCCGCGACGCGGAACCTGCTGCGGCTGCTCGACGTGCTGGTGATCGGGCCGGTGCTGATCGCGACGACACGCCGCCATCAGCGGCTCGGCGACAGGGCCGGGCACAGCGTTGTCGTCCTCGCCGGGTCGACGGCGGCGCACACCCGAGCGCGCGCGGCCGCGCTCGCCAACCCCGCGGCCGCTCCGATGCCCGCCGCACAGATGCCCGCGCCGCCGCCGCCCGGGCCGCAGCCGGCGCTCGCGACCGCGGCCGCCGGCCCGCAGCCGGCACCCGCTCCCGTCCCCCGGGCGGCGCAGCCGACCGCCTCTGCGCCCCCGCCCCGCGACGGCGTAGGGATCCCTCCCGGGAGCTGGACCCCGATCCAGGTCGTGTACGGGATCCTCGTCCTGATCGGGCTGCTGATCGTCGAGAGCATCGTCGTCGCCGCGTTCGATCCGAAGCTGAAGAGCCTCGCCGCCGAGCTCACACTCCAGGCGCTGCTCGCGATCTCACTCGTCGGGGTCGCGATCGGGTTTGCGCGCCGCGGCGGCTCGATCCTCTCCGCGCTCCCGAAGCTCGGTCTGCGCAAGTTCAAGCCCTCGGCGATCGGAATCGCGTTTGCCACCTATGTCGCCTATGTGATCGTCGCGCTGCTGATCTCGCCCCTGCTCCATCCCCACCAGCAGGACGTCACCCGCGACCTCGGCTTCGGCCAGAGCGTGTTCGGGGCGATTGCCGCGGGGGTGCTGATCGTCGGCGCGGCGCCGTTCTCCGAGGAGATGTTCTTTCGCGGGTTCATCTTCGGCGGGCTGCGGCGCCGGTTTCCGCTCTGGGCCGCGGCGGTGATCTCGGGCGTCCTCTTCGGCCTCGTCCACCTCAGCGCCGGGAGCGTCGGCGTCGGCGTCCAGCTCGCGGTGTTCGGGATGCTGCTCGCGTGGCTGTACGAGTACACGGGCTCGATCTGGTTGACGATGGCCGTGCACATGCTCAACAACTCGCTCGCGTTCATTTACGTCGTCACGAAGTGACCGCGCCGGAGGGCAACGGCGAGCGGCCCGCGGTGATCGCCTCCGGGCTGCGGAAGAGCTACGGGGAGCGCCCGGCCGTCGACGGAATCGATTTCGCTGTCGACCCGGGGATCTGCTTCGGGTTCCTGGGACCGAACGGAGCCGGCAAGACGACGACGATGAAGATGATCTACGGGCTCGCGCTGCTCGACGCCGGCGAGCTCTCGGTGCTCGGCCTCGACGCGGTCCGCGAGCGACGCAGGATCAAGGAGCGACTCGGCGTCGTCCCCCAGGAGACGAACCTCGACGGCGAGCTCACCGTGCGCGAGAACCTGCTCATGCACGCGGGCTACTTCGGGATCGACCCCCACCTTGCGGCCGAGCGCGCCGAGGAGCTGCTCGGGTTCTCACTGCTTGACTCGCGCGCCGAGGAGCTCCCGTGGGCGCTGTCGGGCGGGATGCGCAGGCGGCTGCTGGTCGCCCGCGCGCTGATCAACGAGCCGGAGATGGTCGTGCTCGACGAGCCTACGACTGGGCTCGACCCGCAGGCGCGGCTCGCGGTGTGGCGGGCGCTCGACCGGCTGAAGCGCCGTGGGGTGACGCTCTTGATCACGACCCACTACATGGAGGAGGCGGCGAGGCTCTGCGACCGGCTCGTGATCATGGACCACGGCAAGATCGTCGCCGAGGGCGAGCCGCAGGCGCTGATCCTCGAGCACGTCGGGCGCGAGGTGCTCGAGCTCCGCGTCAGCGACGACTGCGACGCCGAGGAGCTCGTCGCAGCGCTCGACGGCGGGCTCGACGGCCACGAGGCGGCCGAGGAGTCGCTGCTGCTGTTCACGCCCGACGCCGAGGAGCTGCTCGCCTCGATCGACGAGGAGCGCTTCCCGACCGAGTCCGCCATGGTCCGCCGCGCGACGCTCGAGGACGTGTTCCTGCGGATCACGGGAAGGTCGCTGAGGGAATGAGGGTGAAGACCCCCCGCCCGCTGCGGAAGCGGAGCTGAGCACGCGGGCGGATTGACGTTGTGAGTTTCCAACCGCGCATGTACACCGGGCTCGGACGGCGACTGCCGCTGCGGGAGCTGGTGCCGTCGCCGCGCTACGCGATCCGCGTCTGGAGGCGAAACGCGCGCGTGTTCTCGAAGGTGTGGAAGGGCGCGCTGCTGCCGACCTTCTTCGACCCCCTCTTGTACCTCGTCGCGATGGGGTTCGGGCTCGGCACCTACCTCGCGTCGGTGAACGGGATCCCCTACCGCGACTTCATCGCCCCCGGCCTGATCGCCTCGGCGGCGATGTGGGCGGCGTCATTCGAGACGACCTACAACGTCTACCTGAAGATGAACGAGAACCGGCTCTACGACGCGATCCTCGCGACCCCGATCGAGGTTCCCGACATCGCGGCCGGCGACGTGATCTGGGGGGCCACGCGGTCGACGATCTACGGATGCGCGTTCCTGATCGTCATCAGCGCGCTTGGGCTCGTGAGCTCGTGGTGGGCGATCGCGATCCCGCCGTTCATCTTCCTCGGCGGGCTCTGCTTCTCGGTCCTCGGCTACACGTTCACGGCGCTGATCCCGAAGATCGACCTCTACAGCTACTACTTCACGCTCGTGATCACGCCGATGTTCCTGTTCTCGGGAATCTTCTTCCCGCTCAACCGGCTTCCCGACTGGGTCACGGTCGCGGCCTGGTTCACGCCCCTCTACCACCTCGTCGAGATCACCCGCGGTCTCGCCACCGGGCCCGAGGCGGTGCAGATCTTGATCCACTCAGCGTGGCTCGTCGTCGTCAGCGCGGCGCTGTTCACGGTCCCGGTGCGGGCGCTGCGCAACCGCATCCTCGCGTAATGACAACGGCCACCAGCGCGGCGGTCTCCCTACCAGCCGCGTGATCCCGATCTGAAAGAATCCGCCCGTGCTTAGGACCGGACGGGGAGGACTGTTCACGCTTGCGGGGGCCGTAGCGGCCGCGCTGCTGTTCGCGATCCCGGCCCAGGCCGACCTTCCCGGATCGCCGACAACCGCGACGACCGACTCCAAGCTCACGGTCCGCCTCAAGGGCAAGGGCCACAAGATCACCGTCGGCAACAAGGCGAAGCTCGTCGGCACGCTGACCCCGTACGCGCCGAACGAGACGATTGCCCTCTCGATCCTTCGCGGCGGCAAGGTGAACGGGAAGAAGTCGCTGAAGATCCGGCAGTCGAAGCAGAACCCGGACGTCGGCGTGTTCTCGACCAAGACGGGGCGGATGATCAAGCCCGGCAACTACCTCGCCGAGGCCGACTACTCCGGCTCGTCGACGCTGAAGTCGAGCCAGGCGCGAAGCGGCAAGTGGAAGATCCACTACCCCGGACTGCACCGCGGCAGCCACGGCCCCAAGGTGTCGATCTACAACAAGCTGCTCCGCAAGCAGGGCTATCTGACCTCGCATGGGAGCCACTTCCGCACCCCGACCGGGCTCGCCTCGCTCGCCTATCGCAAGGTGCACGGGATGGCCAGGACGATGTCGGCCCCGCCGAAGGCGTTCAAGACGCTCGCCGACGGGCGCGGCGGGTTCAAGCTCAAGTACCCGGGTGAGGGTCGCCACGTCGAGGTCGACCTCTCACGCCAGGTGATGGCGCTCGCCGACCACGGCAAGGCCCAGTACACGGTCCACATCTCGAGCGGCAAGCCCTCGACGCCGACCGTGCGCGGGACGTTCCACTTCTACCGCAAGACCCCCGGCTACAACAGCGAGGGGATGTACTACTCGGTCTACTTCATCCGCGGCTACGCCACGCACGGCTACACGCCGGTGCCAACCTACCCGGCCAGCCACGGCTGCGTTCGCAACCCGATCACGTTCTCCCACTTCATCTACAACTGGATCCACCTGGGAGAGCCGATCAACGTCTACGGTTGAGTGAGCGGGCGCTTCGCGCGCTGATCGTCTTCTTCGGCGTCGTCAACCTCGCGATCGGGCTGGCCGCCTTCTTCGCGCCGGGACCGTTCTACGACCACATCGGCAAGTACCCGCCGGAGAACCACCACTACATCGGCGACGTAGGCGCGTTCTACATCGCGGCCGGGGCGACGCTGCTGGCGTCGGTTCGCAGGGTGTCGTGGCGCGAGCCGCTGCTGCTCCTGGGCGCTGTCTGGTACGGCCTCCACGCGATCAACCACCTGTTCGACGTCGGCGAGGCAAGCTCCGACGCGCGCGGCATCTTCGACACGCTGTCGCTCGCCGCGGCGGCAGTCGTTCAGGCCTATCTGGCCCGAGTCGCGGCGGCGATCCGACCGGGATCAAGGCCCGCATCGTGAGGGTCTTCCTCGCGGGCGCGACGGGCGTCGTCGGGCGCCCGTTGCTGACGCGTCTTGTCGGTGACGGGCACGAGGTGACCGGGATGACTCGCTCGCCCGAGAAAGTCGAGCGCATCCGCGCCGCAGGGGCGGAGCCCGCCGTGTGCGACGTCCACGACCGCGCCGCGATCCACGAGGCGATCGGGGCGGCGCGGCCCGAGGTCGTCATCCACCATCTCACCGACCTCCCCGCGAACGTCAACCCGCGCAAGATGAAGGACGCGTACGCCGCCAACGACCGGCTGCGGCAGGAGGGGACCCCGAACCTGGTCGCCGGCGCCGAGGCGGCGGGGGCGCGGCGATTCGTCTGCCAGAGCATCGCGTTCGCGTACGCCCCCGAGGGGAGCACGATGAGGCGCGAGGACGACCGGCTCTTCCTCAACGCTCCCAAGCCCTTCGACGACGCGGTGAGGGCGGTCGCATCGATGGAGCGCTCGGTGCTCGAGGCGGGCGGCGGGATGGAGGGCCTGATACTGCGCTTCGGATGGTTCTACGGCGCCGGCACCGCATACGCGTCCGACGGCTCGATCGCGAATCAGGTCAACAAACGCCGATTCCCGATCATCGGCGACGGCGCCGGAGTGTTCTCGTTCGTTCACATCGACGATGTCGTCGAGGCGACGGTCGCCGCGGTCAAGGGCGGCCGCCCGGGCGTCTACAACGTCGCCGACGACGATCCCGCCCCGGTCCGCGAGTGGCTGCCTGCGTACGCCGAGGCACTCGGCGCCAAGCCGCCATGGGGCGCTCCGCGGTGGATGGCGAGCCTGCTGGTCGGCCGCTTTCCCGCCTACACGATGACCGAGCTCCGCGGGGCCGCCAACGACAAGGCGATCAGCGAGCTCGGCTGGCAACCGAAGTGGCCGAGCTGGCGCCAGGGATTCAAGGAGGCGCTCGGCTGAGCACCGAGGCGCGCGAGACCCTGCTCCGCGAGCTTCGCGCCCACGCGCTCGTGATCGGCGAGGTCACGCTGTCGAGCGGGCAGAAGGCCTCCTACTACGTCGACGCGAAGCGGGCCCTGCTGCGCCCGGCTGGGCTGCGCGCCTGCGCCGAGCTCGTCGTCGAGGCAACGCGGGGCCTCGGCGCGGCGGCGGTCGGGGGAATGACGATGGGCGCCGACCCGATCGCGGCGGCGGCCCTGACAGCACCCGGAGGCGACAGCCTGGTCGCGTTCTTCGTCCGCAAGGAGCGCAAGCAGCACGGCCTGCAGCGCTGGATCGAGGGCCCCGTCCTCGAGCCGGGGACCCGGTGCCTCGTCGTCGAGGACGTGGTCACGACCGGCGGCTCGACCGTGAGGGCGATCGAGCGGATCATCGAGGAGGGCCACGAGGTCGTCGGCTCGGTCTGCGTCGTCGATCGCCTCGCGGGCGGCGGAGAGGCGATCGAGGCCGCTGCGGGGGCCCCGCACCGAGCGTTGGTGACGATCGACGAGCTCTATCCGGACCGGCCCGACGCGGACGGGTAGGATCGCGCCGCAAGCGATAGAGGAGGAAAGCCGTGCGCAGAGTGATCCGGACCGGCCTCGTCCTGGTGGCGATCGCCGCCCTCGCCGTACTTGTCGCGGCGTGCGGGAGCACCAAGACCACGACCGAGACTTCGACCTTGACGACGTCGAGCCAGACGCAGCCGACGACGACTGGTGCGACGACGGCGCCCCACTCGACGACCACCACCGCCGCCGGACCCGGAAGCTGCGGCCCGAACCAAGCCTTCTCGCAGGTCAGCCACACGTGCGTGAACACGAACTCGAACGGCAACCCCTGCCCGGCGGGTCAGGTTCCGATGGCGGATCGGCCGGTGTGCGTAAAGGAGTAACGGGACTCTCCCGACAGCCATGGACGTAGTCGTCGCGGGCGGCCACGGCCAGATCGGGCTGCGCCTGTTGCGGCTGCTCGCCGGGCGCGGGGATCGCGCCCGGGGGCTGATCCGCAATCCCGACCAAGCGGCCGCTCTCGAGGCCGCCGGCGCGGAGGCGGTGATCGCCGACCTCGAGACAGACGTCGATCTCGGGGTGGCGATCACCGGGGCGGATGCCGTCGTGTTCGCGGCCGGGGCCGGCCCGGGAAGCGGGCCGGAGCGCAAGAAGACCGTCGACGAAGGCGGCGCGATGAAGCTGATCGAGGCCGCAAGGGCGAGCGCCATCGACCGCTACGTGATCGTCAGCTCGATGGGCGCCGGCAACCCGCCGAGTGGATCCGAGGGCATGGGGCCCTACCTGCGGGCGAAGGCCACCGCCGACGAGGCGCTCGCAACGAGCGGCCTCGACTACACGATCGTCCGCCCCGGGCGGCTGACCGACGACGAGGGGACCGGGCTCGTCGACGTCGCCGAGGACCTCGACCGGTTCGGGGAGATCCCGCGCGACGACGTCGCCGCGACGCTGGTCGGAGTGCTCGACGAGCCGCAGACAATCCGCAGGACATTCGAGCTCCTCAGCGGCGAGTGGGAGATCGCCGAGGCGCTCCGCCGCCTGTAGCCGGCGCGCTCCTCGGTCGAGCGATCGGCCGCCGCCCCTCGACGACGCCGCGCGGCTCGACCGGGCGACCGCGCCTGGAGACGGCTCGCGGGGCGGCGGAAGTCGAGTGATTTCCGGGGCTTAGGCGGGCGACCCGTCGACGACCCGGAAGGCGATCAGCGACGACGACGCGAGGCCCGCGGCCAACACGATGCCGAGCGTCGCGAATCCGGCTCCGGCGATCACGGCACCACCGACGATCGCGCCCAGCAGGTACCCGAGCTGGTTCGCGGCGGTGCGGGCCGCCATCATCGCGCCCGGATGGTCGGGCAGCTGCTCGAGCCCAAGCGCGCTCGAGGCGGGGGTTCGAACTCCGGCTGCCACGGCGAGCAGGCAGAAGATCCCGACCGCCGTCGGTACGGACGCGGTGGCGTTGAGCAGCAGCATCGACAGCGGTGCCATCAGCAGGGCCGCGCCCGCGACCAGGTAGCGGAGCGGGGCGGCGGCGGCGAGCGCGCCGCTGCGACTCGAGGCCACGAAGAAGGCCGCCGCGCCAGCCGCAAGCGACCATCCGGTAGCGACCTCCCCCGCGCCTACCTGCTCGATGAAGAATGCGCCGACGAAGGTCAACAGCGACGTCCACGCCGCGTACGCGATCACCTCGGCAAGCAGCCAGCGCCGCACCGACGCCGAGGCCAGGAGAGTCGCCACGCGCGGGGCAAGCCGTCCGCCGGCCGGCGCCTCGGCTCGTCTCGCCGCGGCGAGCGCCGCGATCGCGATCAGCGCCGGAACCGCCTCGGCCGCCCGCCACGAGAGCGAATCGGTCACGGTCCCGACGACTGGGTTGACAACGATCCACGCCAGGGCGTTCGACCCCGCCACGTAACCGACGGCCCAGCTCCGCCGATGTTTCGGAAACGCGGCCGCCCCGGCGAACCCCGCCGCAAGCAGGGACGCAACCGAGAGCCCGACGAGGACGTGGCCGACGAAGAACGCCCACAGCGCCGGGGAGGCCGCGAGGGTCGCACTCGCGACGATCGCAAGCACGGCTCCGAATCCGAGCAGCCGGTGGAGGCCGATCGCGTCGATGCGAGGCACGATCGCGATCGAGGCAACCACCGCGACCGCCGCGGCGATCGACCGAGCCTGGCCGACGGCGCCCACCGAGACCCCGAGATCGTTCGCGACGGCGACGATCGTCGGCGCCAACACGACGATCAGAGACTGCGACGCCATCGCCGCGAGGACCAGCGGCGCAAGCCGCGGCTCGGGCTCCGATCGTTCGCCGTCTCTGAGCGAATCGCTCATGCCGGCGACCGTACGCGCCGCCGACCCCCTTTCGCATCCGTTGCACCACCCAACCTCACAAGGCCGGAGTGGCGGCGTGGACGTAGCCCGTGCGCGCTTCAGCCGGCGGAGCTCGACTCGAGCTCCGAGAACCGCGCGGCGGCGGCGGCTCGCGCGGCCTTTCCCGAAACGCCGAGCTTCGCGTACACGTTCGAGAGGTGGCGCTCGACGGTGCGCACGCTGAGGACGAGCCGCTCCGCTATCTGTTCGTTGCTCAGCCCTTCCGCCGCGAGTCGGAGCACATCGATCTCCCTCGGGCTGAGCTCATCGAGCCCGGCACCGGCGGGCTCGCCGGTCGTTCCGAGGAAGGCCCGAGCCTCGGCCACGAACTCGGTCCACGCGGGCTCGGTCGCGAGCAGGAGGTGGTTTCGGCTCGCCAGGGGAAGGAACCGGGAGCTCGGAATCCGCGTCGCCAGGAGGCGCCCCTCCTCGAAGGGGACGACGAGCTCGTCGCGGGAATGCGCGACCAACGTCGGCACCGCAACCTCCGCGAGGCGATCGCGGACATCGATCTCGGACCACGTCGAGCGCAGGCGGGCCGCCATCTCGGGCGAGGTGGAGACCCGTTCCAACTCGTCGAACCACTCCATCTGCTCGGGCGTAGCCTCGGGCATGAACCGCATCGTGAACACGCGCCGGAACGCGGGGTCGTCCTTTCCCCAACCGACCCGGATCAACGACTGCAGGAGCTCGACCTCGGCCAGCTGCTCGGAGGACAGGCCGCGCTTAAGCCGACCCCGCGCGTAGGCCCCGCAGAGGATCAGGTGGCTGACGCGCTCGGGGTGCTCGACGGCATACGCGATCGCCGCCGCCCCGCCCTGGGATACTCCGAGCAGAGCGAACCGCTCGAGCTCGGCGGCGTCGACCACGGCGGCGAGGTCGGATACAAACGCGTCGAAATCGAGCCGGTCCGGATCTCGGTCCGAGAGCCCGCACCCTCGCTCGTCGTAGCGGACGAGGCGATTTCCGCGGCCGAGATCCTGAAGCCAGTGGCGCCAAACCGGGCTGTCCCAGTCGTGCTCGAGATGCGTAAGCCAGTTGGCCGCCTTGACGAGCGCCGGACCGCGGCCGTGGGCGGCGTATGCGAGGCGGACGCCATCGTCCGCGCTGCAGAAGCGGATCTGCTGCTGCACGCACCTCAGGCTAGCGGCGGCTGCCGCCTTCGCCCGGCGGGCGGCCCCGAAGCGTCCGCAGCATCGTCGGCACCTGACCGGCGAACCGCGAGCGGTGGCTCGCGTTCGAGGCGACGAGGATCGGATAGGTGACCAGCGCGTCGCGGCGCTCGACGACGAGCAGCAGCCGCTGCGGCACCCCGCCCTTCGCGCCGCGGCCGAGAGCCGGGATCGCGACCGCGTCGTAGGTGTCGCGGAAGCGGCGCGCGCGGCCCGGCCGCAGGTGCTCGTACAGCGCCGGCCCCCCGTCCGGCTCCGGGCGGCCCTCGCTGAGCCCCTGCAGGGTCCGTTTCGCGTACGCATCGAGCGAGCCGCCGCGGCCGGCCGGCGAGCGATCCGCGGTCGCCGACACTGCGATCAACCGATCCGGGGAGCGGAGCAGCGTCGCGCGTCTGCGCGGCGCGATCTTCCAGCGCGGCGGCACACCTATCGCGAACCCGGCGCGCTGGTTGATGTAGTGGCGCCACCTAGGGGCCAGCTTCGGAAGCGGCTGTGGGGTCTCGCGCTTCACCGCGGTCGTCGTCGTCATGTCACCGCCTCCGCCGCAGCCCGTGGCGACCGCAGCAGCGGCGAGAAGCGCCGCGGACAGGGCCGGCGCGAGCAGGCGGGGCCGCCTCACCCCGACCCCTCGATCTCGAACCGCAACGTGTTCACGAACCGGTCGCGGATCGCGAGCAGCTCGTCGATGCTGTCGGCGACGCAGATCGCCCGTCAGCGGGCACAGCAGCGTCATCGCCGGCCCTGCGAGGCCCTTGATCACCATCAGGCGGCGCTCCCGCTCGGCCATGCAGCGAGGCTAGACGACCGGCGCGGACGCGCCGAGGCGGTCAATACGATCAAGATGTGGAGAGCGCCGCGCGCCGGTCCTACGACGAGTCGTGGTGGGAGCCGCTCGGGATCCGCGGCGGGCGCCCCGCCACCGACCTCCCGATCCAGAGCTGCTTCTGCTTCGGCACCGAAGGCGACGCCGCCGCGAGGCGATCGCTGGCGATGGTCGGCTGCAGCTCCGAGCGCTCGATCGAGCACTTCGACCGCTATCCCGAGGAGTCGCGGCCGGGCGGGGCCATCGGGGCGCGCTCGTGGGAGGTGATCCCGCGGATGCGCGAGCCGATCCCGGCCCTCCCCTACCTCGGCCCGTGAGCGTCCACGTCGGCGACCCTCGCTTCGACGAGTGGGAGGTCGTGCGCGACTTCGAGGACCGCGAGACCGCGGAGGCGTGGCGCCGGCATCTCGATGACGCCGGGATTGAGGCGGAGCTGACATCGGACTGGCCGCTCGACCGCTTCGGCCGTGGCGACATCGCGCTCCGCGTCCCGCCGGGACGCTGGAGCGAGGCCGAGGAGCTCCTCGAAGGCTACGACTACGACTGAGAAGGTGGCGCGGCGGCGCCGAGTCGTCGGGCACCCGCTTCATGCGGCCGCGGCGCAGTGCCCGGCCGCCGGTACAGTTGCGCCCGAGGGGCGATCGTGGGATTGATTCGACGACTGCGGCCGGGCGTGGCGCGAGTCGCCGTGTGCACTGCGGCGGCCGCCGCGGTGCACGCGCTGCCGCTCTCCCCGGCGCACGCCGCGCCCGCGACGCTCGCGGCGAGCTGCGCGGGGCCGCGCGAGGCGACCGCGTCGGCCGCCGGCGAGGCCCGCTTCTCGCAGACGTTCGCGCCCTCGGTCGACGGCACGGTGACGAGCGCCGAGGCCGACGTCACCAAGCCGCCCGGCTCGAGCGGCGAGTGGACGATGTCGATCCTCGCCGACAACATCCATCCGATCCGGGCCGGCGTGCCGTCCCCGCTCGGGACTCCCTACACCGAGCTCCTGGCGACGGCGCGGATCCCCGATTCCGAGGTGCCCGTCGGCGAGTCGACGCTGCACGGTACGTTCGCCGAACCCGCGCCGGTGCAGGCGTCCGGGAGCTTCGACCGCGAGTACGACCTGGTTGTCTCACGCCCCGGCGCAAGCGCGATCGGGGTCGGCTATCGCACCGGAAACGACTGCGCCGGGGCGATGTACGAGAGCGCCTCCCAGACGGGTCCGTTCGGCCAGTTCGCCGATCCCGAGACCGACATGGTCTACGCGGTCTTCATCTCCGACGTCACGCCGCCCCGAACGCGGATCGCCCACCGCCCGCGGCGCAGGACCCACAGGCGCCGCTTCGCCCTGCGCCTCCGCTCCAGCGAGCCCGGCTCGACCTTCGAGTGCGGCATCGACGGCGCCGCGCTCGCGCCGTGCAAGCGCCGCGCGAAGGTGAGCGTCAAGCCCGGCCGCCACCGGTTCCGCGCCCGCGCCACCGACGCGGCGGGGAATGTGGACGCCACACCGGCCAAGTTCCGCTGGAAGGTGCTCCGGTAGGGCGAGGTGAGGCGCGCGCCGCAGTGGGCCTACTGGTGCGCGGTTGTCGTCGCGTGGCTCGTCGCCGTGTTCTGGCTCGGCTCAATCGACGACGGCGGGGATCTCCCGGCATTGCTGGCGCTCGGCGTCAGCGTGCTCGCCGGGTTCCTAATCGGCCGCTGGCCGCTGTTGATCGTGCCCGCGACTCTTGCGACTCTGGTGCTTGCACTCGCACGCGGCTCCTCCTGGCCGTGGGTCTTCGTCGCGCTCGTCTACATCGCCCTGGCGGACGCGGCGTTCGCCGCCGGCATCGCGCTGCGGCGGTTGATCTCGGACGTCCGGTAGCTTCGGCGCGCATGGCCGAGCCGCGGTACCGCCCCACCGAGCGCACCCGAGTGCAGCGAAAGCGCGAGCGCGGCCACTACGAGCGCGCGCTCGTAGACGAGATCCTCGACGAGGCGCTGATCTGCCACGTCGGGGTCGTCCACGACGGGCTCCCGGTCGTGATCCCGACGATCCACGCCCGCCTCGGCGAACGCCTCTACCTGCATGGATCGCCGGGCAGCGCGACGCTCGGCGCGCTCGTCGAGGGCGCCGAGTGCTGTGTCACGGCGACGCTCGTCGACGGGATCGTGCTCGCGCGGGCGGCACGCAAGCACTCGCTCAACTACCGCTCAGTCGTCCTGTTCGGCACCGCGGCCGAGGTCACCGATCCAGACGAGCGCGAGGCCGCCGTCGAGGCGATCGTCGAGCACATCGTCCCCGGCCGCGCGCGCGACGCCCGCGCGCCGACCGAGTCCGAGCTGGCGAGCACGCGGCTCGTCTCGCTCCCGCTCGAGGAGGTCTCGGCCAAGGTCCGCGAGGGCGGGCCGGCGGACTCGCCGGGCGACCTCGAGCTCGGGATATGGGCCGGCCAGATCCCGCTCGCGGTATCCCCGGGTGAGCCGCTCCCGGACGAGGATGAGCCGCCACCGGTCGAGGCGCCCGACTACGTGCGGCGGTGGCCGGCCGGCTAGAGCCGATCGATCAGCGCTTCGGCTGCCAGAACGCGATCTCGCCACCGGCGCGGGTCGCGACGACGCTTCGCCACCCCGCCGGCCCCTCGCGCGGGTCGAGCAGCACACGGCCCCCGACGAGGAGCGCCCGCTCCGTCGCGGCGGCGATCTCGGCGACCTCGACGTACGGCAGCCAGATCGGCCGCCGGGTGGCGCACTCGACGATCCCGCCGCCGAGGCCGCCGCCGAGCTCGAGACCGTGGTACGTGCGCGCGCCGATCTCGATCCGCTCCGGGCGCCACCCGCAGAGCTGTTCGCAGGCCTCGCTCGCGTGCGGAAGGTCGCCCGTGTGCAGCTCGAGATGGACGACGGGATTGGTGGCTTCGGGCCTCAAGGGATGTGTCCTGTCCCGCCGTTGAGACCGCTCCGGGCGTGAAAACTCATCGCCGGCGCAGCGAATGCAGAGGCCAACATCCGTCTACCCTGGTGGACAATGGCGCCCGGATCCACAGACGTGCGCGAGCGCGAGCTCCTCGAGGCCGCGCGCGGCGGCGACGAGGACGCGTTCGCGCCACTCGTCGAGCCCTACCGGGGCGAGCTCCACGCGCACTGCTACCGGATGCTGGGATCGGTCCACGACGCCGAGGACGCGCTCCAGGACGCGATGCTGCGCGCGTGGCGCGGGATTGGCCGCTTCGAGGGCCGAAGCTCGCTGCGCGCGTGGCTCTACCGGATCGCGACCAACACCTGCCTCGACGCGATCGGGCGGCGGCCGAAGCGCGTGCTGCCGGTGGACTACGGGCCGGCGACCGACCCTCACGACGGACCCGGCGACCCGGTGATCGAGCAGATCTGGATCGAGCCCTATCCCGACGAGACGCTGGGGCTCGAGGACGGGCTCGCGGGTCCCGAGGCGCGCTACGAACAGCGCGAGAGCGTCGAGCTCGCGTTCATCGTCGCCCTCCAGGAGCTCCCCGCGACCCAGCGCGCGGTCCTGATCCTGCGCGAGGTGCTCGGCTTCTCGGCGAACGAGACGGCCGAGGCGCTGGAGACGACGACCGCGTCGGTGAACAGCGCCCTCCAGCGCGCGCGCAAGGCCGTCGATGAGCGCCTCCCGGAGCAGAGCCAGCAGGCGACGCTGCGCGAGCTCGGCGACGAGCGCGTGCGCGAGCTCGTTCAACGCTACGCGGACGCGTGGGAACGCGATGACGTCGACACCGTGGTCGAGATGCTGGCCGAGGACGCGAGCTTCACGATGCCCCCGCTTCGGAGCTGGTTCGGTCCCCGCGACGAGATCGCCACGTTCCTCGCGCTGGCGCCGATGTCGGGCGACTGGCGGTGGCGCACGATCCAGGTCACCGCGAACGGCCAGCCCGCGATCGCCTATTACACGTGGGACCCCGACGAGGAGGCCTACCTGCGCTTCGCGCTCAACGTGCTCACGTTTCGCGGCGAGAAGATCGTCGACGTGACCGCGTTTTTGACCCGGACGATGGCGGACCCGGACCGCGCCGTCATGCTCCGGCTTCCCGAGCAGGAGGCCGACGAGATGACGACGCGGGCCGCGTTCGAGCGCTTCGGGCTCCCCGAGCGGCTCACCGACTGACGCCTCGATCTAGCGGTAGATCAGGTCGCCGGGGGTGACGAGCCGGTCGCCCGTCTCGAGCAGAGTCTTGAGCCCGGAGAGGATCTGCGGCCACCCCCCGTAGATCTCGGCGTGGGCCCCGTCGCGGAGCTGGTCGTGGATCACGGTCAGCCGGCAGGTGTCGCTGTCGCCGACCGGCTCGATCTCGTACGTGACCCGCGAGGTGCCCTCGGCCCGGACGTCGTCGCTCCACAGCGCCCGGAAGCTCTGTACGAGCCGGCGCGTCGGGTCGACCTCGAGGTTCTCGCCCTCGGCGAGGTCGAGCTCGCCCTCCTTCGCCGCCAGCTCCCAATTCGAGCCCGGCGTCCACTCGGACGCGACGCGAGCGCCAAACGTGTACTGCTGGCGCAGCTCTCCGTCGGTGATCGCCTCCCAGATGCGCTCGGGAGTCGCGCGGATGTAGATCTCGTAGACCCTCTCCATCTCATTCTCCTTCCAGTTCGTCCTTGAGCCCGGTGAGCGCGGCGGCCCAGGGCTCGGCGTACTTGCTCACCCAGCGGTCGTGGATGAGCCGGATCGGGACGGGGTTGAGGAAGTGGAGCTTCTCCCGGCCGCGTCGTCGCGTCGTCACGAGCCCGGCCTCCTCGAGCACCCGGAGGTGCTTCATGACGCCGAATCGCGTCATCGGAAGCCGTTGCTCGAGTGCGGTCAGGGTCTGCCCGTCGGTTTCGAACAGCTCGTCGAGCAGGCCGCGTCGGGTCGGGTCGGCGAGCGCCTTGAACACCTCGTCCTCGTCCAACTTGTTCATCGGTCGGGATAATAGGTGACTGTTAAGTCACGTGTCAAGAAGGTGCGTCCCCGAGTCCCATCCGTGGGGGACCCGGAAACCTCGGCGAATTCACGATCGGGGATATACTTAAGTCGATGCTTAACCATGCGGCGGCAGCAGCCGATCCCGGCCTCGACGACGCCTTCCAGGCGCTGGCGGACCCGAGCCGGCGGGCGATGGTCGAGCGCCTGACGCGTGGCCCGGCCTCGGTCTCGGAGCTCGCCCGCCCGCTCGAGATGACGCTCTCGGGCGTCGTCCAGCACCTCGCGGTGCTCGAGGACAGCGGCCTCGTGCGCTCCGAGAAGGTCGGCCGGGTGCGGACGTGCCGGATCGAGCCGCGGGTGCTGACGACGGCCGAGCGCTGGATCGCCGAGCGCCGCGCCGAGTGGGCCCGGCGCCTCGACCGGCTCGGCGATTATCTGGAAGAGGAAGCGGACAGACCGAGCAGGAGGAAGCGATGACCGACCGCGCAGTGACCCACGCGACGTTCGCGATCTCGCGCAGCTACGACGCCGCGCCGGAGCGCGTGTTCGCGGCCTGGGCTGACCCCGAGGCGAAGCTGCGCTGGTTCGGGGCCGCCGACGAGATCGGCGAGGACTTCGAGCTCGACTTCCGCATCGGCGGGCACGAGCGCAACCGCGGCTCGGGCCCTGACGGCCACGTCTACACCTACGAGGCCGTCTACCAGGACATTGTCGAGGACGAGCGCATCGTCTACACGTACGACATGCATCAGGAGGAGGCGCGGATTTCGGTCTCCCTCGTGACGGTAGAATTCGCCCCCGAAGGCGTCGGCGCGCGCCTGGCTTACACGGAGCAGGGCGCCTTCCTCGACGGACTCGACACTCCCGACACGCGGGAGCACGGCACGGGCTCGCTGCTCGACGCGCTCGGCGAAGAGCTCGGCCGAACACCCGCAAAGCGATGAGTTAGCGACCGCCTCGCGGTCTAAGTGGTCGGCACGCGACCAACCCGACGACGAGGAGCTCGAAGCGATGACCACCGCCCAAGCACCAAGCGAGATCACGAGCAGCGATTCCCACGACGATCGCAGGCGCTGGCTGGCGCTCTACGTGCTGTGCACGGGAATGCTGATGATCGTGCTCGACGTGACGATCGTCAACGTCGCCCTGCCCTCGATCCAGACCGACCTCGGGTTCTCGCAGAGCAACCTCGCGTGGGTCGTCAACGCCTATCTGATCCCGTTCGGCGGCCTGCTGCTGCTCGCCGGACGGCTCGGCGACCTGATCGGACAACGGCGGATCTTCCTTGCCGGGCTGGTCGTGTTCATCACCGCCTCGCTGCTGTGCGCGGTGTCCCCGACCCAGGAGTTCCTGGTCGGCGCCCGCTTCCTCCAGGGCGTCGCCGGCGCGCTGACCTCGGCCGTGATCCTGGGGATGATCGTGACGATGTTCCCCGAGCCCAGCGAGCAGCAGAAGGCGATCGGCGCGTTCACCTTCGTCGCCGTCTCCGGGGGCACGATTGGCCTGCTCGCCGGCGGCGCGCTGACCCAGGCGATCAGCTGGCATTGGATCTTCCTCATCAACGTCCCGATCGGGATCGCGACCTGGCTCGCCGCGCGGCGGCTTGTCGAGCCGAGCGAGGGCCTCGGCCTGCGCGCGGGCGCCGACATCCCCGGCGCCGTGCTTCTGACCGGCGGGCTGATGCTCGGCGTGTACACGATCCTCGAGGTCGAGAAGTACGGCTGGGGCTCGCTGCACACGCTCGGGCTCGGCGCCGTGGCGATCGTGCTGCTGGCGGCGTTCGTGTTCCGGCAGTCGCGGATCGCGAACCCGCTGATGCCGCTGCGGCTGTTCCGCTCGCGGAACGTCAGCGGCGCGAACCTGATCCAGGCGATGCTCGTCGTCGGGATGTTCGGGATGTTCTTCCTCGGGGCGCTCTACCTGCAGAAGATCCTCGGCTACGACGCGCTCCATGTCGGGCTCGCGTTCCTGCCGGCGACGATCTGCATGGGCGCGATGTCGTTCCGGTTCACCGGCAGGCTCAACCTTCGGTTCGGGCCGCGGGCGACGCTGATCCCCGGGATGGCGCTGATCGGCGCCGGGATGCTGCTGTTCGCGCGCACCCCGGTTGACGCCAGCTACGTCACCGACGTGATGCCGGCGATGATCCTGTTCGGGTTCGGCGCCGGGACGGCGTTCCCGTCGCTGATGACACTGGCGATGTCGGGCGCGACGCGGAGCGACTCCGGGCTCGCCTCGGGCCTCGTCAACACGAGCGTCCAGGTCGGCGGCGCGATCGGCCTCGCGGTGCTGGCGACGATCGCGACCGAGCACACCAACGGCCTGCTCGCCGACGGCGTCTCATCGCCCTCGGCGCTCAACTCGGGCTACCACCTTGCCTATCTCGTCGGAGCGGCGCTCGTCGCGGCGGCGCTCGTGATCGCGGTCACGGTGCTGCGCCCCGCGGCGCTGCCCGGCACCGAGGCGCACCTCGACGAGGACGCGCCCGGCGACCCGGCATACGAGGCCGGCTAGCCCGACCCCGACATCACCGAGGCGGCCCGGAGGCCGCCTCGGTACGTCGAGATCGTTCTACCGCTTGCCTAGAAGGCGAGCAGGGCGAAGCCACCACCGTCGGTGATCTTCACATCGAACTCGCCGTCGGCGATCTTGCTCGCGGTCACGGGTACGCCCGCGCTGTTGAGCGGCGAGACAACGGCGCTGCCGCTGTCGCTGCCGGCAAACTTGACGTTGTAGTCATTCAGGCCGGCCCGCCTGATCTGGACCGCATCGCCCGCCGTGCTCGAGCAGTTGAAACCGCCAACGCTCGTGTACGTCGCGCTCATGGCCGGATTGGTGACGATCACGAGCGAGTCCTTGATCGCACCGGGCTTGCAGAAGCCCTGGTAGCCGGTTGCGTCGACGCCGCCGAGCTTCGCGGCGTCGGGCGCGGTGGCATCGTCCGCGAACTTCGGCGTAGTCACCGCGCCGTCGGCGATCTTCTTCGTCTTCACGGCGTTGTTCTTGATGTTCTTCGTCTTGACGCTGTTCTTCTTCAGCGCATAGGCGCTGCCGCCAAGCGCCACAAACAGCGCCAGCACCGCGACGATCATCGCCGGGCTGGGTCGAAACTTCCTCAGCTTGGACATTCAGTCGCTCCTCTGAGTCGATCGGCGAGGCTCGGTTCACGCCTCGCACATGGCGTCACCCTACTCGTCCCGACGCACCGATTTCCACCGCGGTTTGCATCGCGCTACAGTGACCCCAGCGTCCAAGGAGGGACGGTTTGGGGAGGAGCGTCACGGCGATAACGGTCTGCGCGCTGGCGGCCTGCGCGCTCACAGCGTCGATCTCGAACGGTGCCGCCAAGCACGCGATCAAGGGCGAGCTGACGCTGAAGGTCGGAGAGGCCGACTTCGGCCTCGCCGAGGTCTCGGGAAAGATCAAGACGAAGAAGATCTGCGCGGACCTGCGGGCGATCCGCGTCAAGCTCTTGGATCCTCCCCCCGGGTACCGCCAGCTCGGGGCCATCTACGGCACGCAGACAAAGGATTACGGCGACGTCGTCAACGTCCCCACGGAGCCGGGCACCTACAGCTTCCAGGCGAGCGCCAAGAAGACCAGGGTCGCGCGCGGGCTGAAGCGCGCGAAGTGCGCGAAGCTGAAAAGCCCGGTGGTCGACGTCCCGGTCGCTCCGCAGACCGAGTTCTAGAGGCGGGACTGGGAGGAAGGGTTATTCGGGGACCGGCGCCGCGAGCGGATCGAGGAGCGCCGACCAGCACGCGGGCTCGACGCGCGCGTTCTCGGCCCGGTGGGCGAGGAATCGCTCAATCAGCTCGTCCGGCGCGTCGAGCCGGCCGAGGAGCCGCTCGCGAAGCACGGCGACGAACTCCGCCCGCTCGGCGGGGGATGAGAACCTCGGGATGTCTCTGCGGAGCTCCGGCGCGTCGTCGCCGAGCGTGCTCGCGAGCCAGTGCACGAGATCGACACCCGTCGGCCTGAACACTCCGAGCGTCAGGTGCAGCGACGGCCTTTGCGTTGTCGAGGCGTCATGCCAGAAGCCCCGCGGGATGTAGAGGACGTCACCGGGCCCGATCTCGCCGCTCCAGATCGGCTCGCCCGCCGGCCCCGCGGCGTCGCCACGGTCGTCGGTCGAGGAGGAGGTCGACATCGAGAATACCCGCCACGCCTTTGCGCCCGCGACCTGGATCACGAACACATCGTGGTCGTCCCAATGCGTGTCGAAGCCCTTCGTCGCCGAGCGGCTCAGGTAGGCGTTGACGCTGATCGGGTCGCCGAGCTCGTCCTCGAGCGAGCGCACCAGCCCGCGCACCGCGCGATCGTCGCCGTCGACCGCGACGACCGCGAGCGTCGCGCCCTCGGCCGTGAGGCGATCGACCGCGTCGGCGTCGACGTAGGCTCGGCGCTGCCCGCGCCGCGCCTTTGACTCGCGGACGTACTCGCGCGGCGGGACCGCGCGTCCCTCGGTCGCGAGCCGCACCTTCTCGGGCTCGAGCGCCCGATTGGCGAGAAGCTCGAGCAGCGCCGCCGGCGAGAACAGCGACTCGACCCGCTCCCCCGACCCAGGGCTGTGATGAAACGCCTTCCCGTAGCGATCGCGCAGGAAGCCGTCGGCGCTCTGTCGTCCCAGCAGCGCCTCGAGACCGGGCTTGGAAGCGTCTGCGGCCATTGCGATCGAGCGCCCCGAGCAGGATTCGAACCTGCGGCCTACTCCTTAGGAGGGAGTCGCTCTATCCAGCTGAGCTATCGGGGCTTGTGGCTCTCGATCGTATCGCCGCGATACGGCCGTATCGACGGTCGGGAGCCCGGCCCCATGGACCGGGCTCCCGCGCCGAGGTCACGCTCCTCAGCCAGGCCCGACGGCGCCGGGCTCGTCGGAACCGAAGACGAGGATCCCGTAGACGATCCATACGCACAGGAAAAAGATGGCGAGCTCCCAGAACGGGTGGGAGTTGCCCATCGACAGCAGCGCCCCGATCGCTCCGAGGCTGCCGGCGATCACACCGATGATCCGGCCATAGACGTTGCCGGCCAACAACGAGAGGCCGCCCGTCAACTGGATCACACCGAGGATGATCAGCACCCAGCCCATGGTGTGGAGATTCGTGAGGATGTACCTGGTGTCATTGGCGTAGAAGCTGGCATCGCCAAGAGCTCCGATCCCGTAGATGATGTTCAGGATCCCGACAATCAGCAGGAAGACTGCGGCGAAAACGACGCGGCCTGCACCTCGCATGGAGTTCTCCTTTCTTCCCGGCCGCTTCCATTGGCGGCCGTGGTCGAGGCAGCGCTTAACACGCGGTCCTCAGCCCGACAAGCTCGCACCAGATCCGCGCTCTCGCATCCCCCAATTCGAGTGATATTTGGCCCGCTGATCCGATTTCACCCTGTCCGAGTGATGCCGGGCCGGCGTCGCTGGTGTTGGATGGAAGGCCCGCGCCTTCCAAACGAAAGGACTGATACGGTGTCGAGGAAGGGACGGCCGCTCCTGAGGGCGGTGATGATTGGCGACTCCGCGCACGCTGCCGGCGGGCACGAAGCGCAGGCCGCTGGACTGGGTCCTCAGCAGGATCTTCCGCCGTCGCTATCCCGGTCGGCTCCGGCGGCGGCAACCGAGGGAGCGATGTCCGAGATGGACCGGCTCGACGCGCTCAAGAAGCTGGGCGATCTGCACGACACGGGAGTGCTCACCGACGAGCAATTCGAGGCGGAGAAGGAAAAGCTGATCTGAATGGAGCTCGGTCCGGTTCAGGTGCTCGTGATCGATTTCGAGGACGGGCGATTCCCGGGCGAGATCCTCGCTGAGCTGCGGAGACTGCGCGAGCACGACGTTGTTCGCCTTGTGGACCTGCTGTTCGTCGCGAAGGATGAGAGCGGCGAGCTTGCGGCGATTGAGCACAGCGACCTTCCCAAGGACGAGGTCGAGGCGTTCGGGGCGCTTGCCGGCGCCCTGCTCGGCCTAGGGGCAGACGGGGAGACGGGCGCCGAACCCGGGGGCGCCCTGGGCGGGGGCGGCGTTGACGAGAGGGGCTCCGTGGTCGACCCGGACAACGTCTGGTACCTCGCCGACGCGATTCCGCCGGGTTCTTCAGCCGGAATCGCGCTGCTCGAGCATCGCTGGGCGATACCGCTCCGGGACGCGATCATGCACGCGGGCGGTATGCATCCGGCCGACGCCTGGATCCACCCGAAGGACCTCGTCACGGTCGGCGCCGAAGCCGCTCGGGGGCGCTGATTGGTCCGGAAGAGGCTACCCCGGCCTCGGTACTGAGCCCTGAGGCGAGATCAGCGAGATCTCCGGATGTGTCGCCGCCTGCAATGATCGAGCGTGTGTGCGTGAGCGCGGTTGTTTGGAGGGTTCGCGAACGCCAGCCCCGTCGGGGGCCACCGGAGCCATGAACCGCAGCGGGGGAGACGGGGCGGCTTCGAGCCATGGGCGATCTCCGGGCGGTCCGGCGGACCTCCCGAGGCCGGCGGCCGCTCCGACGTCGACGCACTACGCCGGCTACGTCCGCCGACCCCATCTTGTCGCGCGCCTTCGCGAGTCGAGAAACTACCCCCTCGTGCTGGTCACGGCCCCGGCCGGGTACGCGAAGACGAGCGTTCTCACCGAATGGGCCGAGCAGGACGAGCGTCCGTTCGCCTGGGTGACACTCGACCGGCGGGATGACGACGCGACGCGGCTGCTGAATCGGCTCGTCGAGGCCGTCGACGGCGTCAGTCTCAAGGGGCGTCCGTTCGTGCTCGTCGTCGACGACGTGCACGTGCTCCGGAGCAAGGGCGCACTCGAAGCATTGGCCAACACGATCGTCGGCCTTCGCCCGGACGGCCAGACCGCGCTGGCATCGCAGATGGAGCCCGCGCTGCCGCTGGGCCGGATGCGTGCCCGGCGAGAGGTGTTCGAGCTGACGCGTCGCGACCTCGCTATGAACCGGTCCGAGAGCGCCGCCCTTCTCGAGGCGGTCGGGCTGGACCTCGACGCGAACGAGGCGGAGACGCTCTTCGAGCAGACGGAGGGCTGGCCGGCGGCTCTCTTTCTCGCCGGTCTGGCGTTGGGCGAGGAGCCCGGCTCAGGGGTCGACGTCGCGCGGTTCGGCGGCAACGACCGATTCGTGGCCGACTACCTCAGCGACGAGTTTCTCGCCGGCATCTCCGCGGCGCGGATCAAGTTCCTCCTTCGCTCGTCGATCCTCGAGGAGCTGACCGGGCAGAGTTGTGACGAGATCCTCGAGCGGTCCGGATCGGCCCGGGTGCTGCGCGAGCTCTCACGCGCGAACCTGCCCCTCGAGCCACTCGATCACGCCGATGGGTCCTACCGCTATCACCCGCTCTTCAGCCAGATGCTGCGCACCGAGCTGCACCGCCGCGAGCCCGATCTCGAGGCCGGGCTCCATCGGCGCGCCTGCGCCTGGTTCGCAGTGCGCGAGCGGTTCGAGCAGGCGATAGACCACGCCCTCGCGGCCCAGGACCAGACCCGCGCCGCCGAGCTGATCTGGGCGCGCGCCGGAGCGTCCTTCGCCGAGGGCGACCGCGCATCGGTGCGGCGGTGGCTGGATCGCTTCAGTGAGCGGGGGATCACGGGCTCCCCCGAGCTCGCGCTCTGCGCGGCGCATCTGTATCTGACCCTGGGCGAGGGGGAGCTCGGGCTGCACTGGGCCTCGGTCGCGCATGAGGGATTCGACGAGGCAGCATTGGACGACCCCGACCTGCGGGCCGATCTGCTGATCCTCAGCGTGACGCTGCCGCAGGACGGCATCGCGCAGATGGGCAGCGATGCAACGCGCGCCGCCGCGCTCCATCCCCCCGACAGCCCGTGGCGCGCAGTCTCATGCTTCTACTCGGGCGTCGCCTGGCAGCTGAGCGGTGATTCTGAGAAAGGCCGGGAGGTGCTCGAGGAAGGAGCGCGCCGAGGCTCGGCGCATGCCCCATTGGTCCAGGTCTTCTGCCTCACCCAGCTCACGGTGCTGCACCTGGATCGCGACGACCTGGATAGCGCGCTGCGGGTCGTCGCCCAGGCGCGCGAGCAGCGCGACCGGTTCCACCTCGACGTCTACCCCGTCATGGCCTTCGCGTTCGCCGCGTCATCGCTGACCCGGTCGCGCGAGCACCGGGTCGAGGAGGCGGTCGCAGACCGAAAGCGTGCGATCGAGCTGCTCGGGCACCTTGCCGGCTTCCCGGACTGGTATCTGGCCCAGACGCGGATACTCCTCGCAAGGACCTCGCTGAGCCTCGACGATGCCGCCGGAGCCAGGTCGCTGCTGGACGAGGCGGCTCGGTTCGCGGATCGGGTCACAGACGGGCCCACCCTCCAGCGCTGGCTCTCCGAGTCTCTGGAGTCGCTCTCCCGGGCTTCGGGAATTGAGCATCGTCGATTGCTGACACCGGCCGAGCTCAGGACCCTTCAATACCTGCCCAGCCATCTGTCGTTCCGGGAGATCGCGGAGCGGAGCTTTGTCTCACCCAACACCGTCAAGACCCAGGCGCAGGCCATCTACCGCAAGCTCGACGTCTCCTCTCGCTCCGAGGCGGTCGAGCGGGCGAGCACCAACGGACTGCTCGGCGACGAGCGGAATCGGGAGGGTTGAGTGATGGCGGGCGGAATGACGCCGCGCGAGCGCGAGGCGGCGGGCAAGGCCGCGCGGCGGAGGACGCCTCGCTCGAGCCATGCCGCCTGGGAGGAGACGTCGGATCGCCCGGACCCCGTCGACACTCTCGTGCGGCAGGATCAGACTCGCGTGCAGGATCTCGTCCCGATCCGCCACGGCCGGATGCTCGCGTCGGCGTTCACCTTCTACCGCGGGGGGGCCGCGATCATGTCGGCCGACCTCGCCGAGACCCCGAGCTCCGAGCTCAAGGTTCAGCTCTGCGGCGACGCCCACCTGTCGAACTTCGGCGGGTTTGCAGCCCCCGACCGGCGGCTGATCTTCGACATCAACGACTTCGACGAGACGCACCACGGCCCCTTCGAGTGGGACCTCAAGCGGCTGGCCGCGAGCTTTGCGGTCGCGGGTCGCGACCTCGGGTTCAAGGGGGGCCAGAGCCGGGCGGCGGTGGAGACGGCGGTGCGCGAGTACCGCGAGGAGATCCGCCGGCTCGCGTCGATGCGGACGATCGACGCCTGGTACGAGCGCCTCGACGTGGAGGCCCTGGAACAGTACCGCTCGCAGGTGAGCCGCAGTCAGGTGAGGAACTTCGACAAGGCGGTTGCGAAGGCGGAGAGCAAGAACAGCCTGCGGGCCTTCAGCAAGCTCACCCGAGAGAAGGACGGCGAGATCCGGATCATCAGCGACCCACCCTTGGTAGTCCCGATCGAGGAGGTCTTCGATCTCGATCCGGCGGTGGTCGAGCAGCGCCTGCGGGCGGTGTTCTCGGCCTACACAGACACGCTCGACCACGATGTGCGTCATCTCGTGAACGCCTACCGATACGTGCACACTGCACACAAGATCGTCGGGGTGGGAAGCGTGGGGACCCGCGCGTGGATTCTCCTCCTGCTCGGCCGTGACTCACACGATCCGCTCTTCCTTCAGGCGAAGGAGGCGCAGCGTTCCGTGCTCGAGCCGTATACAGGGGCGAGCGCGTTCGAGCATCAGGGCCAGCGCGTGGTCGAGGGTCAGCGGCTGATGCAGGCGGCGAGCGACATCTTCCTCGGCTGGGTGACGGCGGAGGGCCCCGACGGCAAGAACCGCGACTTCTACGTGCGCCAGCTCTGGGACGGCAAGGGCTCAGCGCAGGTCGAGAGGATGACCCCGAAGACGATGGAGCTCTACGCACGGCTCTGCGGCTGGACGCTCGCCCGCGCGCACGCCCGCTCCGGGGACCGGATCGCGATCGCCGCGTACCTGGGCAAGGGTGACGTGTTCGACCGCGCGATCCGCGACTTCTCCGAGGCCTACGCGGAACAGAACGACCGCGACTACGAGGAGTTCGCGCGGGCCGTTGCGGAGGGACGTCTTGAGGCGAAGACGGACATCTGAGCAGCCTCGGGGTCTCGGGTGATCCCATGCGGCGTCGGGGTTTCACCCGATCGGGGTGATGTGGTCAGGCAGGGCCTCTGAGAGGCTCCCGCGCGATCAGCCCAGATTTCGGAGGGTTTGCAAGTGAGCATCATCGGTTGGATCATCGTCGCGATCATCTGGATCTCGCTCGCGTTCTGGCCCGCGATTCGCCGGGCGCAAGGGCCACAGCTTCTTCGGCTTCTTCATATTCAGCGTGATCTTCTTCCCACTCGCGCTGATCGTGGCCTACATGGTCGACGACCGCACGAGGCCGAGCGTCGCGTAGCCTGATTGGACTCGGAGAGGAGCGAGCGTGGAAGCCAACGACCTCGACGCACTGGGGCCGATCGACTACCTGATCATCGAGTGGCCGGGGCGCCAGCCCACGGGTGAGGCCGCTCCGCTGTTGCTCGACCTCGTCGACCGCGGACTGATCCGGATCATCGATCTGACCTTTGTCGCCAAGGCGGACGACGGCTCTGTCGCGATGCTCGAGATGTCCGAGCTGGCGAGCGTCGTGCCCGAGCTCGGCGATCTCGAGGGCGCCTCCTCGGGCCTGTTGGGCGACGACGACATCGAGCAGGCCGCGAAGGCGCTCGAGCCGGGCACCTCGGCGGGAATACTCGTGTACGAGAACCGATGGGCGGCGCCGTTCGCCGCCGCGGTGCGGCGATCGGGCGGCCAGCTCGTTGCGAACGGGCGGATTTCCGTACAGGGGCTGCTCGCCGCACTCGACGCGGCCGACGAAGCCGCCTGATCCCGAACGAAAGGATCTGAAATGCCGGGACTGATTCGAGGTGTTGCGCGAACGGCCGTAGTCGCCGGAACGGCGACCGCGGTGAGCAATCGTGTCTCACGCCGCCAAGCGGGCCGCTGGGCGGATCAGGATGAGCAGCAAGCAGCGGCGGCTCCCGCGGCCGCCCCCGCTCAATCGGTGCCGGAGCAGCTCCAGCAGCTGGCCGACCTGAAGGCTCAGGGTGCCCTCACCGAGCAGGAGTTCGAGGCCCAGAAGGCCAAGCTGCTCGCGTCCTGACGCTCGCTGTCCGTCTGCGCCGTCGGGGCCCGACTCGGGCTAGTCGTACAGGCTTTCCGCCGCGAGCTCGCGCAGCGTGCGGTCCCAGAGCTTGATCTCGACGAAGAGGTCGTCGCCGAAGCCCTTCACCGCGTCGACGGCGACGAGCGTGAAGCGACCCTTCTCGACCGCCGCCTGGTCGATCACTTCGCCGTCGAGCTCGGCCGTTGCGGCGAGCGCGCCACGGACCAGCGGCCGGCCCCAGACGAGCGTAACCTCGCCGCCGCGGTTCGCCTCGGCGCGCCACGGCCCGATCACCTCGTCGTTGAGGTCGATCTTCCAGTCCGGGTTGTCGTCGGCGAGCACGTCGGTGAACTCGGCCGACGCCTCGAGCTCGAGCGGCTCGCCGTCGTCATCGCGCGAGAACGAGACGAAGCCGAAGTACTCAATCCCCTTCCCCTCGTCGCCGACCCCCCGCGCCGACACCGGGACGTAGACCCGACCCCCCCAGCTGCGGTCGGGGAACCACGCGGCGCTTTCGGGGTCGAGCGCCGCGCCCGCCTCGGATGCGAACGGCTCGCACGCGGTCTCGAACTCGCCGATCAGGAGCTCCTGCCAGCGCCCATAGGCGCTCCCCTCCTGGGGCGTGTCGGCGATGAAGCGGGGTATCGGGCGCGCGATCGGAGGGCTCATTGGATCGGGGAGGCTATTCGAGGACGCCGCGGAGCTCCTCGGCGGCGCGCTCGGGCGGGTAGACGTTGACGTCGACGCCGGTCCCCATCTCGAAGCCGGCACGGACCGTGAGCCGGGGGACGATGTCGACGTGCCAGTGGAACTCGTCGGCACCGCGCGGCGCGCTGCGCACCCAGAGGTTGAGCTGCGGCGGGGAGTCGAACAGCCTCGCGAGCGCATCCAGCGCGGTGCGGATCATCGCGGTGCCGATCTCGCCGTCGTCCTCAAACCGCGGCGCCGGGCGCCGCGGGATCACGCGGAGCTCGAACGGGCCGCGCGACGCCCACGGCGCGACGAGCAGCGCCTCGTCGTCGATCGCGACGAGGCGCTCGCGGCGGCGCACCTCCTCCGAGGCGACGTCGGAGAGCAGGTGGCCGCCCATCGTGCGCTGGTTGTAGGCGGTGAAGCGCTCGCGCTCGCGGGCGACGTCGACGGGGACGAAGCTCAGCGCGTAGAGCTGGGCGTGAGTGTGCTCGCGCGAGGCACCCGCGTCGGGGCCCTCGTTGACGATCAGGTGGCGGCAGGCGGCGCGGGCGTGGGCGCGCATCCGCGCCCGCCACGCTGACACCGCCGCGGCGAACTGCGTCCCGTCGAGCTCGGCCAGCGAGGCGACGTGGGCGGGGGCGTTGACGACCACCTCGTGCGCGCCGCGCGCCGGCGAGCTCGAGAACAGGTCGGGCTCGGTCCGGGCGGAGCTCGCGAGCGGATCGTCGAGGCTCGCGAATCCGCCGGCGTCCTGCTCGGAGTCCTCGGCCGGCTCGAAGACCGGATACAGGTTCGGGACCGCGCGCACCGTCCACCCCGGCGCGTTCGGCTCGCCGCCGCCCGATCGCACGGCGTAGACCTCGGGCGGCGCGCGGTCCTCCTCGCCGGCGCAGAACGGGCACTCCTCGTCCGCGCTCACGGCAGGCGGCTCGCGCGCGAAGGCCTCCGGGCGTCCCGCGCGCCCGGGCGCGAGCACGGTCCGCAGACCGGTCAGCTGGTCGATGCGGATCTCGGGCGAGCTCAGCTTCTACCGGCGGGCGCTAGCCGCCGCCGGAACCGCCCCCGCCGCCCATGAACCCCTTGATGAGGTCGATCGGGAGCGGGAAAACGATCGTCGAGTTGTTGGTGACGCCGAGATCGAGCAGCGTCTGCAGGTAGCGGAGCTGGAGCGTGGCGGGGTTCTTGCTGATGATGTCCGCGGCCTGGGCGAGCTTCTCGGCGGCCTGGAACTCGCCGTCGGCGGCAATGATCTTCGCCCGCCGCTCGCGCTCGGCCTCGGCCTGGCGCGCGATCGCGCGCTGCATGTCGGCGGGGAGCTCGACGTCCTTGACCTCGACCGTCGTCACCTTGATCCCCCACGGCTCGGTCTGGTCGTCGATGATCTGCTGGAGCTCGGTGTTGAGCCGATCGCGCTCGGAGAGCAGCGAGTCGAGCTCGGCCTTGCCGAGCACGGAGCGGAGCGTCGTCTGGGCGATCTGCGACGTCGCGATGAGGAAGTTCTCGACCTCGGTGATCGCCTTGTTCGGGTCGATGACCCGGAAGTAGGCGACCGCGTTGATCCGCGCGGTGACGTTGTCGCGCGTGATCACCTCCTGCGGCGGGATGTTCAGCGTCACCGTCCGGAGGTCGACGCGGACCATCCTGTCGACGATCGGGATCAGGAAGATCAGCCCGGGGCCCTTCTGGGCGATCAGCCGCCCGAGGCGGAAGATCACACCGCGCTCGTACTCGCGCAGGATCCGAACCGCCGACGCGAGCACGATCAGGAGGAAGATGATCAGTACGGCGATGATCGCGAGCGCAACTGCCACTTATCGAGCTCCTTGTTCCGCTTTCTGCTTCGCCTCGACGGCGCGGTCTCCCGTCGGCCGGACGTGCAGCGTAAGGCCGTCAACCGACTCGACGCGCACTCTATACCCGCGCTCTCCGCGCTCCCGTGGCGCGGCGCCGGGGGTGAGCCGGGCGCGCCACAGCGCACCCTGAACGAACACCTGGCCGATCGGGTCGAGCGGGACCCGGACCTCTGCGACCGAGCCCACGATCTCCTCCCAGCCGGTTCGCTTCGGCTCGCCGCGGGCCCGCACGGCGCGCTCGACGGCGAACGCGATCCCGACGCCGAGCAGCAGCCCAACGAAGATCACGACGGGCGCGGAAACCTCGAACGCACTCGACCCCGTGTTGTAGAGCAGCAGGCCCGATGCCACGAGGGCGATCACCCCGGCGGCGCCGAGCACCCCGTGGCTCGTGAGATGCGCTTCGGCGACGATCAGCGCGACGCCGCCGACGAGCAGCAGCACCCCGACCAGCGTCACCGGGAGCTGCGCCGTCCCATAGAGGCCAAGCAGAAGCGAGATCCCCCCGAGCACGCCGGGAGCGATCGTGCTCCCGCCGGTGAAGAACTCAATCGCGAGCCCGACGAGCCCGACGAGCAGCAGCAGATAGGCGACTGTCGGGTTGACGATGATCTCCAGCAGCCGGTACTGCAGCGGCATGTCGTGGTTCTGGATCTGGAGGCCGGCCGTGTGCAGCGTCTGGTGCTTCGGGCCCTTGACGTGGAAGCCGTTCAGCTGATCGAGCAGGGTGCGCTGGTCCGGCGCGATGACGTCGATCAGCCCCGCCTTCCTCGCCTCCCGCGCGGTGACGTTGGTCGCCTTGCGGACCATCTGCTCGGCGAGCTTCGGGTTGCGGCCGTGGCTCGAGGCGAGCGCGCGGATGTAGGCGGACGCGTCGTTCTTGATCTTGCGTCCCTCGACGCCCTTGATGCCGCTAGCCCCACCGGGGCCGACCGAGATCGGCGTCGCCGAGCCGATGTTGGTCTGCGGCGCCATCGCCGCGACGTCCGCGGCCTCGGTGATGTACACACCCGCCGAGGCCGCGCGGGCTCCGTTCGGCGATACATAGACGATCACCGGCATTGGCGCGGCGACGATCTTCTTGACCATCTCGCGAAGCGAGGTGTCGAGCCCGCCCGGAGTGTCGAGACGGATGATCACGACCCTGGCGTCGTTATCGGCAGCGTCGTCGAGCGCCGAGTCAAGCCACTTCTGGGTCGCGGGGTCGATCGTCCCGTCGAGCTCGATTGAGTACGCGACCTCGGCGTCGGCCGGCTGACCCTGACTCGTCTCGCCCTGACCCTGGGCCGAGGTGTGATCGAGCCCGAGCAGCAGCACACCGGCGGCGATCAGCGACACCGCGAAGCCGATGCGAAGCCGCCGGGAGATCATGCCCTGATTATGCGCCCGCGTAGCGCTTGATGTCGGCGGTGAGCTGCTGCTCGCTCGCGTAGGTCCCCTGATGGACGAACACGCGCTTGCCGTCGCTTCCGTAGAACGCTGTCGCCGGGAACGCCTGCGGGGCCCCGATCAGCTTCGCGATCGACTGGTCGGGGTCGACGAAGCTCGGGTACGGGACCGAGAACTCGTCGACGAACGACTTCGCCGAGTTCTCGCCGTCGTTCGAGTTCACGCCGAGGAACGCGACATCGGTGCCGTCCTTCGCCGAGACGGACTGGAAGTAGGGGAACTCGGACCGGCACGGCCCGCACCACGAGGCCCACTTGTTGACGACGACGGGAAAGCCGCGCAGCTCCTTGAGCTGCTTCTCGAACGCGGCGGTGCCCCCGCTCAGCAGCTCGTCGGACTGCTTGTGGAGCGCCGAGAGCTTCGGCGGCGAGCCCTTGAGGTCGGCGGTGTAGTCGGGCGCCTTGCCCCCGCTCGGCGTCGACGTTCCGCACGCCGCGACCGCGACGGCCGCTGCGAGCGCCCCCAGCGCGACGGCGATTCGCGCGCACCCGCCGAGGCCATTTGATGTGCATTTGCTCGTAATTCGCCTCATCGACTCGCCCGTCGAACGGCGGCGGTGGTTTAATTAGCTACGGTCCAACGGGGATTCTGGATCGCAAAGGGGAGCGCCGACCCCGGCAAGTAGCTGATTGCCACCGGGCGCCGGCGGATCTCCACGAGCTTACTGCGCTCCCTGTCCGGACCCTCGCATCCTTTGAACTCGAGACGGATGTCTCTTGATGGCTGACAAAAGCGATGTCGCCGCGCGCGCCTCGAAGGCGCGCCGCGGCCCCAAAATCGATGCCGACGCGATCGAGCGCGTCGCCGAGTTCACGCGCGAGCCGATCCTCGTCAACGGCGAAGGCCCCGAGGCGCTGGCATCGGGGACCGCGCGCCGCCGCGCGGTCGAGAGCGCGCTCGCCGAGATCGACGAGGGGCGCGAGGACCCCTCGGTCGAGTGGCGGCGCGACTACTCGCTCGTGCTCGGGCTCGAGCGCCTGCTCGCCGATGAGCGCCCCGAGCTCGCCGACGGGGCCGAGCTCTCCGGCCATCAGGTCGACGCGCTGTCGGGAACGCTCGCGGCGCTGATCTCAGAGCTCGAGCGCTCGAACGGGAACGGGCGCTCGAACGGCGCGGCCGCGACGCGCGACCCGGGTGATGCCGACGCCGGCGACGCGGACGAGAACGGCGCCGAGGACGAGGTCCTCGACCCCGACGAGGAGCCGCAGGACTGGGACGAGGCCGCGGCCGAGACCGAGGAGGTGATCGAGGAGGCACCCGAGGATCCGGGCGCCAGCCGCCGCTTCTGGTTCGAGCACGCGACCGGGTCGGGCAAGACCGTTGCCGCGGTCGGCTTCGTCGAGGCGTCGCGGACCGGCGGCGTGCTGATCCTCACCCACCGCCGCAACCTCGTCGACCAGTTCATCGGCGAGATCTCGGACCGCGGCTACGGTGACCGCCTCTCGCCGCCGCTGCTCGACGGCAAGGACTATCCGTACGGCCCGGTCACGGTCGAGACCTACCAGTGGTTCGTCCGCAACGCGGGCCGGATCTCGGACGCGTACTCAATCGTGATCTGCGACGAGGCCCACACCGCGCTCGGCGAGAAGACGAGCGCCTGCATCCGCAACTGGAAGGGCCCCGTGTACATCGGGATGACCGCGACCGGCGCGCTGATCGCCCGCCACGTCACCGATCTGTTCCCGACCCAGACCTCGCGCTTCGACCTCGCTCAGGCGGCGCGCCGCGGCGTGATCGCGCCGCTGCGGTGCATCCGCATCCCCCCGGGCCCGGGGGTGCGCACGCTCGCCAAGGTTCCGCTCCGCAAGGGCGAGGTCGACCAGGACTTCGACCAGGAGGAGCTCGCGAAGCTCCTCGACCAGGGCCCGTTCAACGTCGCCTTCGCCGACCTCTACAGGTCGCGGTTCCGCAAGGTCCCGGGCGTCATCTACACCGCCGGCGTCAAGCACGCGAACAACCTCGCCGCGGCGCTGCGCGAGGAGGGCCTCGAGGCGCAGGCGGTCTCCGGCGAGACGCCGAAGCGCGACCTGGCCGAGATCCTCGCCGCTTTCGAGCGCGGCGAGGTCGACGTGCTGTGCAACGCGATGCTGCTCGCCGAGGGGTGGAACTCCCCGCGCGCGACGATCTGCATGCACCTCGCCCCGACCGCCTCGCGCCGCGTCTACCAGCAGCGTGTCGGCCGCGTGACGCGGCGCGCGCCCGGCAAGGAGGCCGGAATCGTGATCGACTTCGTCCACCCGGCGACGACCCACGACGAGACGATCGTCACCCTGCACAGCCTCCTCGACCGCGACGTCTACCGAGGCGGGGCGATCGTCGTCGGGCCCGTACGGCGCGGCCGCGGCCGGCGGATACGCGTCGAGCGCCGAGTCCTGCCGGTCTCCGCGGACTCCGAGCGCCGACTCGGCGTGCTGGAGCGCGAGCTGTGGCGAATCGCGGTCGAGAACCTCAACTACTCCGAGCAGCACGCGTGGGCGGCGCTCGCCGGCGCGCGGGTGACGCCGAACGGGTGGCGGCGCGCGAAGGCGATGCTCCAGCACGACCAGGCGAAGGAGCTCCGCAGGCGCTTCCTGCTCACGTGCGTCCAGCGCAACCGCAACCAGCAGCTGCGGCTGAAGGCGCTCGGCGAGATCGCGACGATGCGCGAGGCCGAGGCGTTCGACGAGGCGGTCGACATGGTCGGGACCTGGTCGCGCGACGAGAAGCGCGCCGGCGTCAAGGCCCTGCTCCAGGCACTCGCGGAGCGCCGGATCGGCCGCCGCGACCAAGCGCAGGCGTGGGTGTGGAGGCTCGCCTCGTACACCCGCGAGCTGCACGAGGAGTACGCGGTCCAGCGCTGGCCGGAGACGAAGCGCCTGCTCGGCCTGTTCGTGAACTCCTCCGGCCGCGCCCACGGCCGCAACGCGCGCCGGATCGTCCACGCCGCGCGCCAGCACGATCGCCGGCTCGCGGTCGCGCTGCTCGCCGCCGCGGTCGCGCACACGCCGGAGGCTGAGGAGGTCCTGCGCGGCGCGCGGATGCGGATGGCACGCAAGCCCTCGGCCGTGGCCCGCGAGCTGCTTCGCAACTTCCCGAAGTCGGGCGGCAAGCGCCGGCGTCGCCGCAAGCGCGACAACGGCAACGCGAAGGGCGGCGGGGGCCACAACGGCGCCAAGGCGGAGGCGAAGAAGAACGGAGGCGAGGCCAAGGACGCTCCGGAGGATGAGTCCGCGAACGGCGCCTCCGGGGCGAAGGGCGCAAAGCGTGCAAGGAAGAAGCAGCCGGAGGCGGAGGAGCCCGAGGCCTCGACTAGTCCGCCGGCCTCAGACTGACCTCGCCGGCGCCGAGCCTGACGAGCTCGCCGTCCGCCGTTCGCACCTCGAGCATCCCCCGCGCGTCGACCCCCTCGGCGGTCCCGCTGCCGCGATCGCCTGAGGCCGAGCCCGCGCCCTCCCACTCGACCGCGTTGCCCCGCAGCGCGTCGCGGTCGCGATAGGCGGCGAGCAGATCGCCCTCCGCCGCCTCGATCGTGCGCCCGAGCGCGGCGGCCAGCGCGGGAAGGGTCTGATCGACGCCGGCCCCGTGCCCGATCGAGATCGCGGGCCAGCGCAGCTCGCCGGGGAACTCCTCGGCCTCGACAGCGACGTTGATCCCGATCCCGAGCACCGCCCAGTCCGGGGGGCGGGCCTCGATCAGGATCCCGGCGACCTTGCGGCGGTCGAGCCAGACGTCGTTCGGCCACTTGATCTCGCACGCGACCGGCGCGACGGCCTCGATCGCCTCGCACGCCGCAACAGGCACCGCGAGCGGGAGCAGGGCGTGGCGCTCGGTCAGCGGGCGGACGACGAACGAGCTCAGCAGCGCCTTGCCCGCCGGGGCGCTCCAGGCGCGGCCCCTGCGGCCCCGTCCCGCCGACTGCTCGGTGGCGGTGACGACGGCGCCGTGCGGCGCGCCGGCGGCGGCGAGCTCGCGCGCGCGCTCGTTCGTCGAGTCGGTGAGCCGGTGGTGGTGGCGCGGGAGGCCGAACGCCGCCGTCATCAAGGGGCGGTCATCGGCCGGTGGGGCGCAGCACGATCGCGTCGCCGGCGGCGACGCCGAGGAGCTCGCCGGCGCTTCCAAGGTTGACCGCGAGTGCGAGGTTGCCGTAGGAGTCCTCGTAGAGCAGCATGCGCCCCGGCTCGACCGACGCGAACGTGGTCTCGAAGGCGGCGTCGGCCTCGGCCCCACCGCCCGATGCTTCGACACGGAGCGCATCGCCGCGGCCGAAGGGAAGCTCCCCCGCACGCTCCGCGCGCAGGTCGAGCGCCGCGTTGCCGAAGCGGTCGACCTGGGTGACGTGCGCCGTCACCGAGCCGGCGTCGATCCGCGGCACGAGCGGCTCGAGCTCGACGAGCGAGCCGGGGTCGATCGCTGTCCCGGCGTCGGCGAGCTCGGCGCCGAGGGCGAGCCGCGCGGCGACCGGAGCGAACACGTCGCGCCCGTGGAACGTCGCCGAGACCAGCTCGAGGCGAAACGGCGAGGCGGCGAGGTCGACGGCCTCGGCGGCGCCGCCGAATCGCGCCAGCGCCCGGGTCAGGAGCCCGTTGTCGGGCCCGACGAGCAGGCGCCCGCTGGCGGCGCGGGCTGCGACCCCGCGCCGCTCACCGCCGACGCCGGGGTCGACGACGGCAAGATGAACCCCCGCCGGCGCGTACGGAAGCGCCTTCGCGAGCACGGCCGCGCCCTCGCGAATCGCCTCGGGCCGGATCCCGTGCGTGAGGTCGATCACGCGCGCCTCGGGCGCGATGCCGGCGATCACCGCGCGGCAGACGCCGGCGAACTCGTCGTCGTGGCCGTAGTCGGAGAGGAAGGTGATCGGGAGCGGGGCGATCAACCCGGGCCCCGCGCCGTGACCCGAGCCATCACGTCTGCGAGCAGCGCCTCGATGAGCCCTTCGGGGTCGTGGCGCTCGGCTTCGACGTCGACCTCGAGCCCCGCCCCGCGCGCAGCCTCGCTCGTCACCGGGCCGATCGAGACGATCCGAGCGCGCTTCGGCATCCGGCCGTCGAGCGCGGCGACGAGGTTCCGCACCGTCGAGGAGGAGGTGAAGGTCAGATAGTCGGCGTCGGCGGCGGCCTCGACCGCGTCGGGCTCGGGATCCTCGGCGACGGTCTCGTACAGCGCGACGACCTCGAGGCGGGCGTCGCGCGCGCGGAGCGCGTCGGGAAGCACGTCGCGCGCCTCGGCGGCGCGGGCAACGAGGACCGGGCGCTCGGCTACGTCGATCGGCTCCAGCGCCTCGACCAGGCCCTCGGCGACCGAGCGCTCGGGAACGACGTCGGCGATCACCCCGCGCTCGCGGAGCGCGGCCGCGGTCCCGGGGCCGATCGCCGCCACCGTCGCGTTGGCGAGCGCGCGCGCGTCGCGTCCGGCGGCCGCCATCGCATCGAACAGCAGGCGGACGCCGTTCGGGCTCGTCAGGCAGACGAGCGCGTAGGAGTGGAGGTCGTCGACGGCGGCGCGGACCTCGTCGGTGTCGATCCGGGGCACGATCCGGATCGCCGGCAGCTCGATCGCCTCGGCTCCGAGGGCGCGCAGCGTCCGCGCGATCCCGCTCGCCTGGGCGCGGGCGCGGGTGACGACGACGCGCAGCCCGTGCAGGGGGCGGCGCTCGACCCAGGCGATCGCCTCGCGGCGCGCCGCGACCGGTCCGATCACCGTCACCGCGGGGGGACGCAGGCCGGCGCGCTCGACCTCGGCGGCGAGCTCGACGAGCGGCGCGGAGACGGTGCGCTGGCCGGACTGCGTCCCGCGCTCGACGGTCGCCGCGGGCTCTGCGGCCTCGCGCCCCGCGGCAACGAGCCGCTCGACGATCGCGCCCAGCCGCTTCACGCCCATGTAGAGGACGAGCGTCCCCGGGAACCGCGCCAGCGCCTCCCAGTCGAGCGCCGGGTCGTCCTTGTCGGGGTCCTCGTGGCCGGTCACGAACGCGACAGCGGACGCGTCCTCGCGGTGGGTGACCGGGATCCCGGCGTATGCCGGTGCCGCGATCCCGGCGGTGATCCCGGGAACTACCTCGAACTCGATCCCGGCCTCCCTCAGCGCCTCGGCCTCCTCGCCCCCGCGCCCGAACACGAACGGGTCGCCGCCCTTGAGGCGGACGACGCTCCGCCCGGCGCGGGCGCGCTCGATCATCAGCTCCTCGATCTCGCGCTGCGAGCGGCGCTCCTCGCAGCCGGGGCGCTTGCCGACGTCGACGAGCTCGGCATCCATGCGCGCGCCGTCGAGGGCGCCGGCCGGGATCAGGCGGTCGTAGAGGAGGACGTCGGCGCCCGCGATCAGCTCCAGCGCGCGCGCCGTCATCAGACCCGGGTCGCCGGGGCCCGCCCCGACGAGGTAGACGGCGCCGGGCCGGGCGCTCACGCCGTCGACTCCGCGCGCTCGAGGATCTCCGCGGCGCCGGCGGCTCGCATCCGCTTCGCGAGCTCCGCTCCGAGCGCGCCCGGCTGCTCGGGATCGCCCGCGACGCGGTCGCGCACCCACTCGCCGCCGTCGGGAAGCCCGGCGAAGCCCTCGACGCTGAGCTCGTCGCCCTCGAGCCGGGCGTGGAGGCCAACCGGCGTGTTGCACGACGCGTCGAGCCCCGCGAGCGCCGCGCGCTCAGCCGTGAACTCGATGATCGCGCGCCTGTCTGTAAGCGAAGCCCCCGCCGCTGCGGCGGCGGCGTCACCCCGCCGCGCCTCGAGTGCGAGCGCGCCCTGCCCGGCGGCCGGCGTCATCCGCTCCGGAGTGAAGCGGAACGCGATCACCGCCTCGCGGTCCAGCCGGCGCAGGCCGGCCGCCGCGAGCACGATCCCGTCGAGGCTCGTCTCCGCGAGCTTCGCGAGCCGCGTGTCGACGTTCCCGTGCAGCTCGACGATCTCGAGGTCGGGCCGGATCGCGAGCAGCTGCGAGCGGCGCCGCAGGCTCGAGGTGCCGATCCGCGCGCCCTCGGAGAGATCGTCGAGCGAGCCCGCCTCGCCCACGTGGGCATCGGCGGGGTCCTCGCGGGCCGGGATGCCGACGAGCGCGAGCTGGTCGGACATCTCCGAAGGCAGGTCCTTGGCCGAGTGCACGCCGAGGTCGACCTCGTTCGCGAGCAGCGCAACCTCGACCCCGCGGACGAAGCGGGACTTGTCGCCGCCGGGGCCGTCCCCGCTCGGGGTCTCGACGGGCACGACCTCGGCGTCGTCGAGCGCCTCGGCGACAGATCCCGCCTGCGCAAGCGCCAGCGCGCTGCCCCGAGTGCCGAGCCTGAGCGTGGCCATCGGGGCCGGCCGCTAGCCGGGCTCGCGACGCTCGCGGATCTCGTGGACCTCCGCGTCCTCGCCGTCGAGCGGGGCGGTATCGGGGTCGAGGCCGAACAGCTCGCGAAGCGCGTGAACGTACTCGTAGGCGCCGTCCTTTTCGGCCGCGCGCTTGATCCGCAGCGTCGGCTCGTGCAGCAGCCGGTTCGCGATCGCGTGCGCCATCGCCCGCATCCGCTCGCGGTCTGCGGCCGAGAGGCTCTCCCAGCGCGACTCGTTCTCGGCCAGCACACGGTCGACGATCTCGTCGGCGCGCTCGCGCAGCGAGGCTATCGTCGGGACGACCTGCAGCGACGCGAGCCAGCGCTCGAAGCGCTCGAGCTCGGCGTCGAGGATCCGCTCGGCCTGGCCGGCCTCGGCCTCGCGGCCGGACGCGTTGCGCTCGACAACCGCCTGGACATCGTCGACGTCGTGGAGCGTCACCCCTGGAACCTCGCGGCACGCGGGGTCGATGTCGCGCGGCACCGCGAGGTCAAGGCAGAGCAGCGGGCGGCGCTCGCGGCGCTCCTCGACGAGGTCGAGCTCGGCGCGCTCGATCAGGTGGTGGGGCGAGTTCGTAGTCGAGACGACGATGTCTGCGCTCGACAGCTGCTCGGGGAGCTCGTCGATGCGAACCGCCCGCCCGCCGAAGCGCTGCGCGAGCCCGATCGCGCGGTCGTAGTGGCGGTTGGCGATGAACACCGTCGCGACACCGCGCGCCGAGAGAGCGCGCGCGGTCAGCTCGGCGGTCTCGCCGGCGCCGACCAGCAGCACCGTGCGCTTCGCAAGGTCGCCGAGCGCGCGCTGGGCGAGCTCGACCGCGGCCGAGGGGATCGACACACCGCGCTCGCCGATCCGCGTCTCGGTGCGAGCGCGCTTGCCGGCCGCGAGCGCCCCGCGCAGCAGCCGGTTGAGGATCGGGCCGGTCGCGCCCTCGACGAGCGCGAGCTCGTAGGCGCGCTTGACCTGGCCCTGGATCTCGGCCTCGCCGAGGATCATCGAGTCAAGCCCCGCGGCGACCACGAACAGGTGGCGGGCGGACTCGGGGCCGCGCAGCGAGTAGAGATGGCCGAGGAGCTCGGTCGGGCGGATGTCCGCAACCCGGGCCAGGATCGAGAGCGCGACCGACTCGGCCTCGACGGGGTCGTCGGCGAGCATGTAGAGCTCGGTCCGGTTGCACGTCGACAGGGCGACGACCTCGTGGATCTGCTCGGAGCCGAGCAGCTCGCGCAGAATCCCGGCGGCGCGACCCTCGGGCAACGCGAGCCGCTCGCGGAGCTCAAGCGGCGCCGTCCTGTGTGAGATCCCGAGCGCGAGCAGCTCGCTCACCGCTGCCTTTCCTTCTCCTCGGCGAGCCCCGCTAGTGAGCGAATCTCGCGCTGGATGCGCGCCAGCTTGCCGGCCATGATCGCGACGTAGACGAGGATCAGCGCCAGGAAGACAAGGTAGGCGCCGGCGACATACTTGCCGGCTTCGTCGAGCGGCAGCGCGGGCATCACCGCTCTCCGGGGAGCGGCTGCCCGGGAAGCGCGGCGGGGCTCGGGGCAACGCGGCTGGCGGTCTGGACCTGGGTTCCCTCGAGCGCGCGGCGCAGGCGCGAGAGCTCGGCCGAGGTGCCCTTCGCCAGCAGCTCGAAGCGAACGAGCGTCAACCACAGCAGCGCCATCCCGGCGAGTGCGACGAGGAACGTGAACATCATCGAGCCCGGGAGCCCGCCGTTCGCGGTCGCGAACACGCGCGGGTGGACGAGGCTCTGGGCGAGCCGCACGGCGAGGAAGTTGAGCGGCACGAACGCCCCGGCCGTGATCGCGAAGACCGACGCGTAGCGGGCCTGACGGTCGCGGTCCTCGATCGCGTAGCGCAGCGGGTAGTAGGTCGCGTAGAGCAGGAACACGATCAGGAAGCTGGTCAGCGTCGGCTCGTCCCAGACCCACCACTTGCCCCACGACGCCCGCGCCCAGATCGCCCCGGTGAGCAGCACTCCGACGCCGAAGATCACCGAGATGTGGATCGAGACGTAGGAGCGCGCGTCGTGGACCGGGTCGCCCGTGCGCAGGTGGCGAATCGCGTGGAAGGCGGCGGCGACGAACCCGACCAGCGCGACGATCGCGAGCGGGACGTGGAGGTAGAAGATCTTCTGGATGAAGCCCTGGTCGGCGTCGAGCGGCGCGTAGAAGAAGACCAGCGCGAAGGCTCCGACGAGGACGGTGACCGTGGCGAGGGCGAGTGTGCGCAGGCTCAACATTCAGTCCTCCACGAGGAAATCGAACACGCCATATCCCACGAGGAGGAACACCGAATCGTAGAGGCCGAGGACCGCAAGCCAGCGTCCGAGTTCGTCGAAATGGGGTCCCCCGACCTCGAGCAGGGGGCGCGCGGCGCCCGCCGCCGCGATCATCAGCGGGACGAGAAGGGGCAGCAGTACGAGCGGGACGAGCACGTCGCGCGCACGCGACTGGACCGCCATCGAGGAGATAACCGTGCCGGTGGCGGCGAGGCCGATGTCGGCGAGCAGCAGCACGCCCGCCAGGGGGCCCAGGCCTCCAAGGCCGTCGAGGAAGAAGACGGCGAAGATCGGCACCGTGACGACCTCGAGCACGACGAGGTAGATCACGACCGCGGCCGTCTTGGCGATGAACAGGGCCGTGGGGTCGATCGGCGCGAGCCGGATCGCATCGAAGCCGCCGTCGTTTCGCTCCGCGACGAACAGGCGGTTGATCGCGAGCACGGCCGCGAACAGGAGCGTCGCCAGCAGCACACCCGCGGCGAGCCCACCCGCGAGGTGTGTGCGGTCGAGCCCGAAGCGGAAGATCACGAACGTCGTCACCGAGAACAGCGCCATCGCCGGGATCGACTGCAGCGTCCGCAGCTCGACCCGGAGGTCCTTGGCGAGAATCGTCGCCACCGCGCTCGTGGTCGTGACGCGGCTCACACCGGCTCCCCCGCGTAGATCGCCCCGGCGCGCTCCGGCGCGAACCCGGACGCCGGCCCCTCGTAGGCGACGGAGCCGCCGTGGGTGAGCGCGAGGATGCGCCCACCGCCGGCGACCCCGGCGCGCGGGTCGTGCGAGACGAGCACGCGCGTTCGACCCGGCGCCGCCGCGAGCAGGGGCTCGACCAGCCCCGCGCCCTCCGGATCGAGGTGGGTCAGGGGCTCGTCGAGCAGCAGCAGCTCGGGGTCGTGGAGGACGGCGCGGCACACGGCGACGCGCTGGAGCATCCCAGCGGAGAGGCTCTGGACGCGCTCCTCGACGCGGCGCGACATCGCGACCCGTTCCAACAGCGCCGCCATTCGCTCGTGCGGCCGCTCGAGGCCGTGCAGCCGCGCATGGAAGAGCAGGTTCTCGCGCACGGTGAGATCGCGGTACAGGAGCGGCTCGTGGCCAAGATAGCCGACCCGCCCCCGCAGGCGCCACGCCTCGCGCGGCAGCTCGCGTCCGAGGACCCGCGCCTCGCCCGCGCTCGGGCGCAGCAGGCCCGCGAGCAGGCGCAGCAGCGTCGTCTTCCCGGACCCGTTTGGTCCCAGCACGATCAGCGTCTCCCCGCGCGGCAGCGCGATCGAGAGGTCGTGCAGGGCGGGCACCTCATCGAAGTCGCGCCGCAGCCCGCGCAGCGCGATCCCCGGCTGGGCTTTCTCGCCACGCTCCACATCGATCACCACTCGCGACTGTAATCGCTATATCGCCCCGGCTCGGATCGAGAATTGCGGTGCTAGGCTGCCTGGCGCAGGGAACCACTCAGCAGGGGGAACAGACTTGAAGCGAATACTCGCGACCGCGATCGCCGTGACGGCCGCCTTGGCGGTTCCCGCCGCCGCCTCCGCATCGACGAGCATCGGCGTCGAGGACGACTTCTTCACGCCCCAGGCCGCGCCCCAGCAGACCGTCGCCGCGGGGACGACGTTCACTTGGAACTGGGACAACGGCGGCCCCACCCTCGACGAGCACGACGTCGCCTCCGACAACGGCCTCTTCGACTCCGGCAGCCCCACCCACAGCGGGAGCTACAGCCTCAGCGCCTCGGCGGGAACCTTCAAGTACCACTGCACGGTGCACGAGCTCCAGGGCATGGTCGGGACCGTGTCCGTCGCGCCGACCGTCTCGAGCCTGAGCTCGAAGTCGTTCAAGGTCACGTGGGCGAACAGCGGCACCAAGACCGGCAACAAGTACGGCGTCAAATACAAGCTCGGGAGCAAGTCGAAGACCTGGCTCAAGAAGACGAAGAAGAGCTCCGCCACCTTCGGCAAGAAGAAGAAGCCGGTCAAAGTCAAGCCGGGCCAGCACATCAGCATCCAGGTCCGCTCGCGCAAGGGCAAGAAGAAGAGCGGCTACTCGCCCGCGCTCGCGGTCGACGTCCCGTTGGCCTGAGCCGGCGCGCCATCCGGCCGCGCGCCTTTTCACGGTAGCTACTCGGTAGCTACTGGCCCTTGCGGAGGGTCCTGGCGCCGACCTTGAGCAGCGGGCCGGCGCCCTCGCGGAGCGCCTTCAGCCGCGTGCCGTTGCGGCCGTAGATCAGCTTCGCCGACGCGCGGACAGCGCCGCCGAGCGTCGCGTCGTAGGGCTGCCACCAGAAGTCGCGCGTCATCCCCGGCTCCCACGAGACGAGCTTGATGTTCACGCACTCGTAGAAGCCGAACTTCGAGTGCGTGCGCCCGAGCCCCGACTCCTTCACGCCGCCCCACGAGCACTGGCAGGCGCCGTGCGAGTAGGAGTGGTCGTTGATCCACACCATCCCTGACTCGATCCGCCGCGCCATCCGCTCGCCCTTGGCTCGGTCGCGGGTCCAGATCGACGAGCCGAGCCCGAACTGGGAGTCGTTAGCCTGCTCGAGCGCCGACTCCTCGCTGTCGACGGTGACGATCGGGAGCACCGGGCCGAAGATCTCCTCGCGCATGATCCGCATCTCCGGGGTGACACCCGTGAGCACCGTCGGGGCAATGAACTTGCCGCTGAACCCGTCGACCTCGCGCGGCCCGCCGGTCAGCCGCTCGGCTCCGTTCGAGATCGCATCGTCGACCAGCTCCTCGACGATCGCCGCCTGATCCGCGGAGACCATCGGGCCGATCTCCGTGTCCCAGTCGAGCGGGTCGCCGACCGCGAGCCGCTCGGTCTCGCGCACGACGCCCTCGAGGAAGCCGTCGGCGACGTCGTCGACGACGTAGGTGCGCTCGATTCCGGAGCAGGTCTGACCCGCGTTCGCGAACCCCCCCCAGACGGCGCCGGAAACGGCGTTCGCGAGGTCCGCGTCGGCGCAGACGAGCTGCGGGTCCTTGCCGCCGAGCTCGAGCACCGAGCCCTTGAGCAGCTTCGCGCACGCCTCGCCGACCCGTCGGCCGACCTCGACCGATCCGGTGAAGAAGATCTTCCCCGCCGACGAGGAGGCCAGCCCCTGGCCGACGACGCCGCCGCCGTGGACGACGCGCACGAGGCCCTCGGGGAGGCCGCCCTTCTCGAACGCCTCGCGGATCCGCTCGCCGAGCAGGGGGGTGAGGCTGGCCGGCTTCAGCACGACGCCGTTCCCGGCCATGAGCGCGATCGCGACCTCACCGAACGGGATCGACCACGGGTAGTTCCACGGCGCGATCACGCCGACGACGCCGATCGGCTCGTAGCTGAAGAAGCTCTTCTTCGACTTCAGGAACAGCTGCGGGTAGGTGAGCTTCTCGTCGGCGAGGATCTTCGGGCCGTTGTCGGCGCACCACTTGAGCAGGTCGATGGTCGGCAGCAGCTCCATCGTGTAGCTCTCGACGCGCGGCTTGCCCTGCTCACGGGTGAGGAGCTCAGCGACCTCATCGAGGTCATCGAGGAGGACGTCGGCGGTGCGGCGCATGTAGCGGCCGCGATCCTCGAGCGAGAGCTGGCCCCAGAACGGCTGCACCTCGGCGACCTCGTCGACGGCGCCCTGGACCTGCTCGGGGGTGATCGTCTCGACGCTTCCGACCAGCTCCCCGGTCGCCGGGTTGAACGACTCCAGCTGCCCACTTGCCCCACTTGCCCCACTTGCCATTGGGGGAAGTCTACGTCGGTGGACCCCAAAAAAGAGGGATCGGGGCCCCCCACGACCCCGATCCCGGCATCCCTTCCTGGTGAAGGGACGGCTTTTCTTGAGGTAAGCCCGATCAGACCCCGTGTCCGCTCGGAGACTCCGGCCCGGTCGGCCTGGGCTTCGGCTCGGCCCTCTTTACCTTCTCGCAGGAGCCGTTGGGGTTCTCGGGTGTCGCGTCGACGATCACGTCGACGGTGTCGAGAACGGCCTTGTCCCTGCCTGGGCCGCAGTCGATCTCGTCGGCCTCGCCGTCGCGGGCGTGGATCGTGTCGTTTCCGATCCCGCCGCTGAGCGAGTCCACGCCCGGCTCGTCCACGTCCTTGCGGACGAGGCCCCAGAGCCTGTCGTTTCCGGGGCCGCCGAACGACTGGTCCGCGCCCTGGTTGGCGAGGATCAGGTCGTTCCCCGGCCCGCCGTCCTGGACGTCGTTGCCCGGACCGCCCGCCATGGCGTCGGGACCCCGACCGCCGGCCATGTGATCGGCGCCGTCCCCGCCGCGCAGCAGATCCGGTCCGGGCCCACCGGCGACCGTGTCGTCGCCGAATCCGGCACCGACCCGGTCGGCGCCGGATAGCGAGCGAACCGTGTCATTGCCCGCCTTGGCCCTGATCGTGTCACGCTTCGGCGAGCCGACGATGTGGTCATCGCCGCGCGTGCCGCCGATCGTCAGAGCCGACGCCGCGGACGCGAACGTCAGCAACGCGAGCCCGGATGCAAACGCCACTTTTCCCCGTACCCGCCAACGCATCGATCCCATGGATCTCCTGCCTTTCGGTTGGCGTTGTCCCTGGGTTAAACAGGGGGACCGCGGCGAAGTTGCGGTGTCGCTGCAGCTAGCCGACGCGGCGCCGGATCGCCTCCAGGCGGCGCCGGAGCTCGGCCTCGAAGCCGCGGTCGGTCGGCTCGTAGAAGCGCTCGCCCTCGAGGCCCTCGGGAGCCAGCGGCTGGTCGGCGATCCCCCCGGGCTCGTCGTGGGGATAGACGTAGCCCTCGCCGCGCCCGAGCTTGGCCGCGCCCGGGTAGTGCGCGTCCTGGAGGTACGGAGGCGGCGGCTTCGCGCCGTGCTCGCGGACATGCGCCGTCGCCGCGACGATCCCGCGGTAGGAGGCGTTCGACTTCGGGGCGAGCGCGAGGTACGCGGCCGCCTGGGCGAGGTTGAGTCGGCACTCTGGGAGGCCGACGCGATCAACCGCCTGGGCGGCGGCGGTCGCGACGAGCAGCGCCTGGGGGTCGGCGTTACCGACGTCCTCGGAAGCGAAGATGACCATGCGGCGGGCGATGAATCGGGGGTCCTCGCCGCCTTCGAGCATCACCGCGAGGTAGTAGAGCGATGCATCGGGGTCGGATCCGCGGGTCGCCTTGATCCAGGCAGAGATGTAGTCGTAGTGGCGGTCGCCCTCGCGGTCGAAGCTGATCGCCTTGCGCTGGAGCGCGTCCTGTGCGGTCGCGACGTCGACGGCGCGGCCGTCGCGGCGCGCGGTCTCGGTCGCGCGCTCGAGCGCCGCGAGCGCCACACGCGCATCGCCCCCGGCACGGGTCGCGATCAGCTCGAGCGCGTCGTCGGCGACCTCGGGCGGCTCGGAGATCCCACGCTCGTCACTCAGCGCACGACGGAGCAGCGCTTCGACATCGCCCGGCTCGAGCTCGCGGAACTCGTAGATCTGGCAGCGCGAAAGGAGCGCCGAGTTGACCTCGAAGTACGGGTTTTCGGTCGTCGCCCCGACGAGCTCGATCAGCCCCACCTCGACCGCCGGCAAGAGAGCGTCCTGCTGGGCCTTGTTGAAGCGGTGGATCTCGTCGAGAAAGAAGATCGTCGGGGTTCCGGTCGCCCGGCGGCGCTCGGTCGCGCGCTCGATCACCGCCCGGACCTCAGCCCGCCCCGCATTCACCGCCGAGGCCTCCTCGAACGCCCCCCGCGCCCGCTCGGCGAGGATCCGCGCCAGCGTCGTCTTCCCCGACCCCGCCGGCCCGTAGAAGATCGCGCTGTGCGGCTCGCCCGACTCGATCGCGGTCCGCAGCGCCGAGCCCGGCGCGAGCAGGTGGTGCTGGCCGATGAACTCGTCGAGGTCGCGCGGCCGCATCCGCGCCGGCAGCGGCACCTCGGCGGCCGGGACCGCCGTCCGCTCCCGCCGCTCCTCGCCGGTGTCGAACAGCCGCCCCTCCATCGACCTCCAGTATGCCCCCCGGCGCAGCCGCGACGAGGGAGCGTGGCAGGCCGCTGGGTAACCTGGGCGCCATGAGCGGAGAGACAGCGGTTGCGGCGCCGGAAGGGCTTGGGACCGAGGCGACGGAGCTGCTCCAGCGGCTGATCCGCTTCGACACCGTCAACCCGCCGGGCAACGAGCGGCCAGCGCAGCAGATGCTCCGCGATCTGCTCGCCGACGTCGGGTTCGAGTGTGAGCTCGCGGCGCGCGACCCGGAGCGGCCGAACCTCGTCGCGCGGCTTCGCGGCCGCTCCGACGGCCCGACCCTGTGCCTCCTCGGTCACGTCGACACCGTCCCCGCCGCCCCCGAGGACTGGACCCACGACCCGTGGTCGGGCGACATCGCCGACGGCCAGATCTGGGGCCGCGGCGCGATCGACATGAAGGGCCAGGTCGCGGCCGAGGTCGCCGCCGCGACCGCGCTGGCGCGCGACGGCTGGCGCCCACCCGCCGGCGACCTGCTCGTCGTGACCACGGCCGACGAGGAGGCGACCGGCAACTACGGGGCGAGATGGCTGTGCGAGGAACGGCCGGAGCTCGCGCGCGCGGACATGGTCGTCAACGAGGGCGCGGGAATCGCGATCGAGGTCGCGGGCAGGCGCTTCTATCCGATCAGCGTCGGTGAGAAGGGGCCGGCGCGCTTTGTGCTCCGGACCGAGGGCGAGGCGGGGCACGCGTCGCTGCCGTGGATCGGCGACAACGCGCTGACGAAGATGGCGCCCCTGATCGCCCGGCTGCGCGAGTCGCAGCCACAGCCGAGCGTCACCCCCGAAGCGGTCGCGTTCCTCTCCGCCGTCCTCCATGAGGACCTCACCGGCGTCCCGTCCACCGAGCTCGCCACAGCCGTCGGCCGGCTGCGCCAGCTCTCGCCGGAGGTCGCCGACTTCATCGCCCGACCGATGCTCGGAATCACGCTGACGCCGACCCGGATCACGGCCTCGGACAAGGACAACGTGATCCCCGCCACGTGCGAGGCGTTCGTCGACTGCCGCGTCCCGCCCGGGGGATCCGAGGACGACGTTCGCGAGGCGGTCGCGGAGATCCTCGGTGAGGGCGACTGGGAGATCGAGTTCGTCGAGGTCGTGACCGGCAACCGCTCGCCGATCGAGAGCCCGCTCACCGACGCGATCCGCGACTGGGTCTCCGAGGTCGATCCGGGAGCCGGGATCGCGCCGATGGTGATGGCAGGCTTCTCCGACAGCCATGCTTTCCGTCAGGCCTTCGACGCGGCGACCGTGTACGGCTTCTATCCCTACCGGACGATGAGCCTCGGCGAGGTCACCCCCCTCGTCCACGGCGCCGACGAGCGCGTCGCGGTCGCGGACCTCGAGCTCGCCGCGAGCTTCTTCTTCGACCTTCCGCAGCGGGTGCTCGGATGAGCGACAACGGGGCGCACGCCGCGGCCGCGTCGTCGAACGGCGCCGGCGCGGAGCCGAAGCTGCGGCTCGGCGGGATGGCGCTGCGCAACGGCCTCCTGATCCACGGCCCGACGTCGTGGTCGGTCGCGGCGCGAACCGAGGAGGGTGAGATCGCCGTCGCCTCCGGCCGCAAGCCCACCTTCGCGCCGGGCGCGACCGCCGCCGTGCCGCTGCTGCGCGGGCCGCTTCGGCTCGCCGAGGCGTTCGCGGTGATCCCGATCGCACGCCGCGAGCTGCCGCAGGCCCAGCTCCCGTTCGAGGACTCGCGCGTGATCGCGACCGCGATCGCGGTCAGCCTGATCGGCGGTGCGATCCGCCGCTCCGGACCGACGTCGCTGGCGCGCGAGACCGTCGCGGGCGTGCTCGGCGCGGCGCCGGCGCTCGTCGCGCTCAGCGACGGCGACCTCGCCGCATATCACGGTGTCGAGCACAAGGCGATCGGCGCCTACGAGCAGGGGCGCGCCGACCCCGCCGGGGTCCCGAAGGAGCACGAGCGCTGCGGCTCCCACCTCGTCGTCCCGCTGCTGATCCTCTCGATCGCCGGCCAGCTGCTCGTCGAGCGCCTGCTCGAGAACCCGGGGCGCGTGGCCCGCTCGACGGCGGGCCTCGCCGGCGCGTCGATCGCGGTCGAGATGTTCGCGTGGGGCGAGCGCCACCCCGACTCCAGGGTCACGCGCGCGTTCCGCTGGCCCGGATTCGAGATCCAGCGCCGCGTCGCGACGCGCGAGCCGACCCACGAGCAGCTCGAGGTCGGCTCGGCCGCGCTCGAGGAGATCCTCCGGGCCGAGCGCGCCGCGGCGTAGTCCCTAGACTCCTCGGCCGATGCTCGACCGGATCGATCATGTCGGCGTCGCGGTCGCGGACCTCGACGCCTCGATCCCCCTCTACGAGGGGACCTTCGGGATGCCGATGGTTCATCGTGAAACGGTCGAGTCGCAGGGCGTCGAGGCGGTGCTGCTCGACGTCGGCGACGGGCACATCGAGCTGCTGCAGCCGCTCGGCCCGGACACGGCTGTCGGCAAGTTCCTCGAGCGGCGCGGGGAGGGCCTCCACCACGTCGCCTACGCCGTCGACGACATCGACGCCACGCTGAGCCAGCTGATTAAGGCCGGCGTGAAGCTGATCGACGAGCAGGCCCGGGTCGGGATCCGCGGCAGCCGCGTCGCGTTCCTGCATCCGAAGGCGACCGGGACCGTGCTGACCGAGATCGTCGAGCCGGTGGCACACTGATACCTGGCCATGGCGGAGGCGAAGAGAGTCGAGATCGGGTTTGAGGGCGGCCAGGTGACCGCGGTGCGGCTGACCCAGAAGCAGCTCGACGGGCTGCGAAAGGCGCTTGACGACGGCGACGGGTGGCACGACCTCAGCTCCGAGGACGGCGACCTCGCGGTCGACCTCCGCAAGGTCGTGTTCGTCAAGGTCGAGGGCGGCGCGCACACGATCGGCTTCTCCGGAGGCTGACGTGAGGAAGCTCCTCGGGGCGGGGGCGCTCGGCATCCTCGGCGCCGCGCTGTGGTGGCGCACCCACCCCTCGGCCTGCCCCTACGGCCAGCGGTTCTGGGTCGAGGCGCCGCATCCGCTGATCACGCGCGATCGGCTGCGCGAGATCCTCGACCCGCGGCCGGGTGAACGCGTGCTCGAGGTCGGGCCGGGGACGGGCTACTACACGCTCGACCTCGCCGGGTGGCTCGACCCCGGCGGCAGCGTCGCGATCTTCGACATCCAGCAGAAGATGCTCGACCACACGATGGAGCGGGCCCACGAGCGCGGGATCGCAAACGTGTTCCCGACGCGCGGCGACGCGCGCGAGCTCCCGTACGAGGACGACAGCTTCGACGCCGCGCTTTTGACCGCGGTGCTCGGCGAGGTCCCCGACCAGGACGCGGCGCTGCGCGAGCTGCGGCGGGTGCTGAAGCCGGCCGGGCGCCTGATCGTCGGGGAGCTGTTCGGCGATCCCCACTTCGTCACCGAGGGCTCACTCCGCAACCGCGGCGCCGCCGCCGGGTTCGCGTTCGAGCGCCGCTCCGGGCCGAGGCTCGGCTACTTCGCGCGGCTCGGCGCCGGCTGACCCGCCGCCCCGCGCCCCGCGCCCGGGAAGCTGGTCGCGGGCGGCGCGAGCGTCGGCCAGATGTCGGTCGGGTTCGAGACACCCTGGTAGATCGAGGCCGTTCCCTGGGTTGCGTTCCCAGCGGCCGTGATATCGCTGAGATCGAACTTCTTGTTGTTGCCGCCGGAGCAGCCGATGCGGTCGGCGAAGGGCAGATTCTGCTGCCAGAAGTCGGGCGGGTAGAAGCCCGCGGCGGTCGTGTCGGTGGGGCCGGTCGGCTGGGTGAAGAACGGCTCCACGTTCGCCTGGGTGGCTACCCCGGGCTTGTGGTTGTTGACGTAGTTCTGGCTCAAGTTGTCCGACTCCAGCATCATGTAGTCCTCGACCTGGGGGTCCTGGCCGCTCGCCGCGACGCCGATCTGCGGCTGGTACTCGGCGCCCGCGCCGAGTCCGACCGGGGTTCCCGTGTAGGGGCTGAAGACCGGATGCGCGTTGACCGCATCCGACTTGCAGCTGTGGATCTGGTCGGCCTGTTGGATCGGCTGCATGCCCCCGTACTGCCCGTCCCAGATCCCGTTGTTGAAGCACCCCGGCGCGGTCCCGCTCCCATACCAGCACCCGTTGTTCCAGCTGTAGCGGACCCCGGTGTAGAGCTGCGGCCACAGCTGCTGGTAGGCGAGCTGGGTTACGCGGTACTGGTAGGCCGCCTGCGCGTTCGTGTAGACGGAGTCGTCGAACTGCCACGGCCCGTTCGGGCCCGTATTCGTATACACGGTCGCGAGCTTGCCCGGATCGGAGTTCAAAAGCGGCGCGGTCTGCTCGATCCCGTTTGCCTGCGCCGTTACGGCGTTCGCGATCTGGCTGTCGAGGGAGACCTCGTCGGTGCTCAGCTGCGACTGCAGCAGGAGGTACTGGTCGGCCGCCGCGGCCGGGTTGCCGCCGCCGGGTCCCTCCGCGGCCCAGAAGATGTTCTCCGCCTGATATCCGCTCAGCGACAGGATCGTGAACGCCGACGAGGCGACGGGGTTGGAATCTCCGGCGACGAACACCCCTACGTCGGCCAGCGAGGAGAACTCGTTCAGGCCCCACTGGGCCCAGAACGAGGCGGTGCCGTCGGCCGGGGGCTCGTCGAGCTTCTGGGAGACCCCGCTCAGCGCCGCGTTCTGCGCGCTGTTGGAGGCGCTCTGAAGATTGTTCTCGATCGAGAGCTGGCCGTTGGTGAACGGCGCCTGGATTGCGTTGAGCCACGTGTTGCTGGCCTCCTGGGCGGCGAACTCGTCGCCCATCTGGTTCTTGGCGCAGGTCAGGTCCGCCTGCGTGAACGGCGCCTTCGGATCGCTCGGCATCGAGACCTGCTCGAGGCCGTCGTCGTTCGGCTTGAACGACAGATCCTGGTAGCTGGCGCGCAGGGTGAGCGACGTCTCGCGCACGTTCACGGGCTCGGCCCCGGTCGCGTCCGGATCGGCGCTCGCGCACTGGTCCCCGTCGAGGTTGTCCGGGCTGGCCGGGCCGGTCGTGCCCGTGTGGTCGACTCCCTCGCAGTTCTGGGCGTCGGATCCCTGCCACAGCGCGTCGAGGCCGCCGTTCCCCGGCACCGCGTCCGGATACAGCGACCAGACGATGTACGCGAACGCGAGCTCCTGACAGGTTGCGCCGCTCGCACTCGGCGCGGGAGTGAGCTGCCAGTCGTGCTGGGTCTGCTGGACCGTCTGAGCGAACGGGGCGGCGAGGTCGTATCCCGACGGATCGGCCTTGACCGGGTAGAAGCGGGCGTCCGGGCCGCGCTCGAGCACGCCGGTGATGCGTGCGTTGGACAGCGGGAGGCTGCTCGGAGAGGAGTTCGTGACCGCCATCACGCCACTCGACTGGTACGCGTTGCGGCCCGATGAGGACAGTGTCGAGACCATCGAGTACGGCTCGTTCGCGTTCACCGCGCGCGCGAACGTGTCGGCATTGGCGCCGAGGGCGTTGAGCTTCTGCTGCACGTCCAGGAAGGCGCCGCTCTGCGGCTCGCTGCCGTAATCCCCGATCTGGCCGCTCGACACGATCCCGATGTCCATGCCGTTGTCGATCAGGTTCTCGAGCGTGCCGTTGAGATTCGCCCACGCCAGGCCGGAATCCGGGCCGCTCGCGCCCACGAACGCGACCCGCTGCAGCGTTCCCTCGGGGTCGATCGGGTCGAAGCTGAAGACCGCGAGCCCGTTGCCATCCGGGACCTCGGCCGACGCGCTGCCGATCGTGAAGTCGGTTCCCCCGCCCGAGGTGTCTCGCGTGTTGAAGGCGAACGCGTCCTGGTAGCTGAACGTGTAGCCGAGGATCCCCAGGTTCGTCGGGTCGTCCGCCGTCTGCGAGAGATAACCGACGAGGTTGCCGGGTTGGTGGGTCGGGTCAGAATCGAGGGTGTTGCCGTAGTTCGTCCACATCTTGCCCTGCAGCATCCCCGGGATGCCGATCCCCGCGAACGCGCCGGTCGGCACGTTGGCGTCGCCGCCGGCGCTCGTGCAGGCGCTGTTGCCGCTCGTCACCTGGTTGAAGATGCCCATCGCCTTCTCCCAGTTCGCCGTGTCGGCGATGCCTCCGGAGCGCAGCGAGAGCAGCACGAGCTTCTGGTCGTCGAAGGTCTCGGGGCATGCATCGGGGCCGGTCGTCCCGGGCCCGACTAGCTCCTGCATCTGTTGGGCGAAGCCCGCGAGGTTGCTCGTGTCGTAGGAGGTGTTCGACGCGAAGCTGCCGCCGTACGAGCTCGTCTGCGCGTTCAGCGCCTCGCGGTCGACCACCACCACCTGAAGGTCGTCGTCCTGCCCCGTGTTGGGATAGAAGCAAGGCGGCGCGTCGCCCGCCGTGCCCCCGGTGCAGTCCCGCGTCTGCTGGACGCTGATCCCACTCTGGCCGCCCTCGGTGGCGAAGGCGTCGTACTGGACGAACGGCTGGGCGGATGCCTGGGTCTCGACGACGTCGCTTGAGGTGCCCACGCCGCCACCGCCGCTGCTCGCCCTTCCGGACGCACCGCCGCTCGTCCGCAGCCGCACCTTGTACGTCCCCGGGACGTCGGTTCGAAGCCTCGGCTTTCGATCGCTGCGTCCCTCGAGATCGGGGTGACTCCCCGTCGGGCTGGAGACGACCTTCCACTTGTAGCGGAGCTTCCCCTTTCCCTTGCCCGCGCGGTGGCGCCCGGGCTTCGACGCCTTCCCGTTGAGGCGCACGGGGAGCCCGCCGGCCGGAACGGTGCGGTCGCGCCCGGCGCCCGCGATCGTACGGCCGCGAGGGATCGTGAAGCTCGCCTGCAGCCGCCGGTACTGGCCGCTGTAGTGGGACACGGTGAGCCGCAGGCGGTTGCGGCCGTGCCTGAGGCCGTCGCTCGCTCCGAGGCTGACCTTGCGCTTCAACTGCCGGCTGCGGCGGAACAGCTTCGAGACGTGGCGCCCATTGAGCGTCGCCTTGATCGTCGTGTGGAGCTTGCTCGGCACCAGCGTCACGCGCACCGGCTCCCCCGGCTTGTGCGCGACCCTGAACCGCCGCACCAGCGAGCGCGCTCGCCGGACGCGATTGATCGCGAGCGTCCGGTACTCGCGATCCTTGCCCCTGCTCACGGTGAGGTGGATGAAGTTGCGGCCCCTCTTGAGACGCTTTCCGAGCTTGCGAGTGCTCAGCTTGCCGACGACGATTCCCCGCGACCGCGTTTTGAACAGCCGCGTGACCTTGCGCCCGTTGAGGCGCGCGGTCTTCAGCGAGGCCCCACCCAAGAGCCGCAGCCGCAGCCTCACCGTCCCGCCGCGCACGAGCCCGCCGTTACTCGGGGAGAGGACTTTGAACAGGCGCGCGCGGTCTCCGCCCGCCGCGGACCCGGCCGCGCGCGGCGGCGCGCTCAAGGCGGGAACGGCCAGGATCGCCGCGACGAGCACGAGCAGCAGGAGCGCGAACGCCAACACCCCGCGGCCACTGCGACAACCCCCCTCAAACTTGATCGAGCCCGGCTGCTCTCCGTCCGCCACGCCCAGCGTCCCTACCTTCTCTCTTCTCTTGGTCGTACCCCCCAGACCGGCCGCCAGCATATCGGCCCTCTCCCCCGTCGAGTCGCACTCGCTGACCGAGCGCGCGCCGATGGGTCACGCGAGCGAACTCCACAGGCGCTCCTCGGCGTCGAGCACGGCCCGGGCCCGCTCCGCGATCCGCGCCCACTGCGCCGAGTCGGGCTCGTCGCTCTCGCTCGCCTCCTGAAGCGTCGCCGCGAGCGCTGTCCAGTCCGCCGAGGCCTCGGCCGCGAGGCGGGCCTCGTCGTAGCCGGCCTCGTCGAGGAACTCCGAGTACATGCGCCTGAAGTTGCCTCCGCCTGTCCCGCGCCGCTCGATCACCTGGTAGCAGAAGCGCGCGCACCACTCCCAGTCCTCGGCGGCCTCGGGCCAATCCCCGACCTCGACCGCGAACCGGCGCAGCGCCGGCAGGCCCTCGAAGTCGCCATGGGGGCTCTGCCCCCTCGCTCCCTCTTTGGGGGAGCTCCCCCGCGGCTCGAGCATCGTCTGCGCCGCGCGCTTCACGGCGCGCGGGATCGCCTCGCGCAGGTCGGCCACCTCGGTCCCGTCGGGGACGTGGAACATGTTCCCGGCGAGCGGGAAGACGGGGAAGTCGCCGTGGCGCGCCTCCTTGAGGCTCTCGAGCCGCGTCGTCTGCAGCTCCTCGAACCCGGTGTCCGACAGGTAGGCGAGCTCGCCGTCGTACCCGACGAGCACGACCGCGTGGCCGGGGAAGTGGGCCGAGCGGCCGTAGTGGTCGAGGTGGTAGAGGTCGGTGAGCAGGAGCGCCGGACGGCCCGAGTCGACGACCTCGCGGGCGAGCTCCCACGAGCGCTCGGGGTCCTCGTCCGTCTCGAGCTGCATCGGCGCGCTCGTCAGCTCGACGAACTGCTCCTCGAGCCGCGCCGTGCGCCCGTTGGTGAACCGCGACGGGGACTGCCCGTCGAGGACGACGTAGTAGAAGCACGCGCCCGCGCCGAGCCCGAACGCCATCGCCTCCGAGTACTCGCGGCCGTGGAAGGCGAGCAGGTTGCGGAGCGCGGTCGAGCCGCAGTGGTTGCCGGGCACGTGGGTGTACCCGGCGACCATCGTCGTCTCAGTCGCCGCCATCGCGGTGGATTGTTCCCGATTGGCGATCAGGCGCGCGCCGCGCCCCCGAGCAGCCTCACGTAGGCGACCCGGGCGCGGAAGCTGTCGCGCATCTCGGCGTTGAGCCCGTCGATGAACTCCTCGCGATAGGTCGAGTCCGTGAGCATCGCGACCGCGAAGTTGAGCCCCGTGAAGGCCGCGATCGCGCCCGAGACCCGCAGCAGCTCGCCGGCGAGCTGGAATCGGTCGCCCGCGAACTCGAAGCTGAAGATCACGTCGCCGGAGTTGCCGATCCATTGCTGGAGGACGTTGGCATGGACCGCGACGACGCCGAAGACGACGAAGAACGCCCCGACCGCGACCGCGACGAACAGCACCTGGAGCGCCTCGCTCACGAACAGGACGAGGCCGACGTTGATGCGCTGGCGGCGATCGAGCGCGATCTTCCCCGCCTCGCGCTCGATCTCCTCGACCTCGCGCGGCAGTCGGACGGCGAGGAACAGCGACCCGAGCCCGACGAAGATCGCCGCGAGGATCGCCAGCTCGGCGCCGGACGCGTCGGAGAAGACCTGCCACATCTCGGTCGTCAGGAAGAGGACGACGGCGAAGATCATCAGCAGCGGCACCGCACGGGTGATCAGCGCCAGCGAGGCGCCGAGCTGGCTGAAGAAGCGCCCGACCGCCCAGCGGACGATCGCGAACATCCCGTAGCCAACGATCGCGTAGATGAGCAGCAGGAGCAGAAGGTTCGCCCCAGCGGTCAGCGAGGCGACGCCGAACTCGGCCCCGAAGACCAGCGGCAGGATCGCGGGCACGAGCACGAACGCGGCGAGCTCGACGCGCCCGACCGAACGCGGGATGGCGAAGAACGCCCGCCCGCGGACTCGGTTGACGATCCCGATCGCGGTCAATAGGATCGCGAGCCCGCCGGCCGCGGCGGCGACGTTGCCGAGCAGCGAGAAGTTGAACGAGGTCGCGACAAGCGTCTCGCCCAGGAACATGAACGCGAGCAGCGGCACGACGCGGTTGAAGACGTCGGTCGAGGCGCGGTAGCCCTCGATGAACAGCGGCAGGCCCGCGCGGCGAAAGCCCTGCTCGTACTCGCTCAGCCGCTCGGCCTTCGTCTTCCGAGGCATGCGGGGGATTTCACCCGGCCGCGCGGACGCCCCCACGTATCCTCATCCCGTGCTCGCGGATCTCGACATGCGCGCGCTGCGCGCGATGCGCACGCGCGGCCACCAGCCCGCAGTCGAGCGAACGATGCAGGCGCTCGGGACCGCGGGCGAGTGGGGCGCGATTTGGGCCGCGACCGGCGTCACCGCAGCGGCTGTCGACCCGCGGCGCAGACGGCAGTGGCTGACGGCGGCGGCGGTCGGCCCAGTCGCGATCGGCCTCAACTACGCGGTCAAGCTCGCGGTCCACCGCAGCCGGCCGGAGCTCAAGGGACTTCCGCCGCTCGCCGGCGCCCCGAGCAGGCACTCGTTCCCCTCCGCGCACGCGACCTCGTCCGTCGCGGCGGCGATCGCGATGTCGCGCGTCGCTCCAGGCGCGGCGCCGGCGCTGTTCGCGCTCGCGGCGGCGATGTGCGTCACCCGCCCATACCTCGGGATGCACTACCCCTCCGATGTCCTCGCCGGTGTCGCGCTCGGCGCCGCGCTAGGCCGCGCCGTACCCGGGCTCGAGCACGATCCCGACGGCGCTCCAGCCACACAGTGAAGATCGGGATCGTCGGGCTGCCGAACGCCGGCAAGACGACGCTGTTCAACGCGCTCACCGCGGCGGGCGCCGAGACGGCGGGGTATCCGTTTACGACCGTCGATCCCAACGTCGCCGTCGTCGCCGTCCCCGACGAACGCCTCCCGGCCGTCGCCGCGTCGGCCGGCGCGTCGCCACTCGTTTTCGAGACGATCGAGTTCCACGACATCGCCGGGCTCGTGCGCGGGGCGGCCGAGGGCGAGGGCCTCGGGAACAAGTTCCTCGCCGCGATCCGCGAGACCGATGCGATCTGCCACGTCGTCCGTGCGCACGGTGACGACGGCGTCCCGCACCCTGAAGGAAGCGCCGACCCCGCGCGCGACATCGAGACCGTCGAGGCGGAGCTGCTGCTCGCTGACCTCGAACAGGCCGAGGGCCGGCTGGAGCGCGTCCGCAAGCAGGCGCATTCCGGCGAGGCGGCGGCGATCGCCGAGGAAGGGTGGCTCGAGGAGGTCATCGCCGCGCTCGGCGAGGGCCGCCCGGTGCGGAGCGTCCCCGTGCCCGAAGCCGCGGAGGGCGCGGCGGAGCGGCTGCAGGCGCTGAGCTCGAAGCCGGTGCTCTACGTCGTCAACGTCGACGAGGGCGAGGCCGCGGTTCCCGCCGACGTCGCGAGCGCGGCCGAGGGAGCCGGCGCCGGCGCGGTCGCGATCAGCGCCCGGATCGAGTCAGAGCTCGCCGAGCTCGCCGGCGACGAGGCGGAGGAGATGCGCGCGGAGCTTGGACTCGAGGCGTCGACGCTCGCACGCCTCGTGCGCGCCGCGTGGGACCTGCTCGACCTGGTCACGTTCTTCACCGCGCACGAGGGAAGCGACGCCACCGCGCGCTCGCTGCCGCGCGGCGGCACCGCGTGGGACGCGGCCGGCCTCGTCCACGGCGACATCCAGGCCGGCTTCGTCCGCGCCGAGGTGATCGGATGGCGCGAGCTAGTCGACGCCGGGAGCTACGCCGCCGCCCGCGAGCGCGGCATCCTCCGCACCGAGGGGCGCGACTACGTCGTCGACGACGGCGAGGTATTGACGATCCGCCGCTAGCGCTCCTCGGTCCTACAGCTAGCCCGCGTCGTTGACCGTGACGTGGATCGCGTCTGGCTCGACGGCGTAGTCGATCACGTTCTCGGCGCGGAGGCGGTCGAGGACGAACTGGAACGCCGCCGCCTCGCGGCCGCTCTCGTACCGGCGGGCGATGTCGAACGCCCACCCGGTCGTGTGCAGCGAGTACGACTGCGTCGCCTCGGGATTCGAGCCGGCGAGCAGCGCCTGGTAGTCGCCGTCGCGGACCGCGCTCGTGACGATCAGCTTCCCGCCGCCGATCTTGTGCACGAGGTTTGACATGTAGACGAGCGTCGCCAGCGCCTGCGGCTCGAGCCCGCGGTATATGGCCGGGTTCTGGCCGAGCCTTGGCGCGTGGCTCCCGAGCCCGGGTGAGACCGTGTAGTTGAGCGCCGAGCTCTCCGGGATCGGCCACAGCTGACCCAGAACCCACCCGCGCTGGAGCTCCCCGGGATCGGCGTAGGTGTCGGTCTGGTCCGGCGGATGGAAGACCTCCTCCTGCGTCGAGCGCTGCTCCTGGAGGCGGGCAATCCGCGCGAGTCGGGCGCGATCGCTGCGGTACAGGGTCATGATGTTCGCCGCAGCGAGCACCTTCCAGTAGTAGGTCGACGACTCATCCCCGAACGCCGCCAGCAGGTTCCACGTCTTCGGGTGCTGGAGCGGCGAGGAGCCGAAGAAGAGCTGTCCGTAGGTGAGCCCGTTCGCCGCGACCTGCCCGGCGATCTTCCCCTTGCCGGCGCCGTGCCCGAGGTAGGTCCGGATCACGCGCTCGAGGTTCCCGATCCCCATGTGGTAGCTCTCGATCGCGAGGTCCTCGGAGCCGAAGCGGCGCTTCGCGATCGCCAGGTACCGCCCCTCCCCCTCGATCGCCCTCGCCGGGTCGAAGCGGTCGTCGACGCGCGCGCGCTGCTGCTCGAGCCGGCGGATCTGGCCGGGCCGGGCGCGGCTCGCGGCGCGGCGGATCGCCGCCGTCAGCTTCAGGCTCTTCGTGAGATCGACGTGCATTCCGAGCAGCGCGGTCGCCGTGCTCGGGACGATCTGGGCGAGCCCCGCAGCCGACTCGGGGTCGCGGGTAGCGATCGCGTCCGGGCGCCCATCGCTCTCGAGGTAGATCACCGCCTCGAGCAGGTCCGGGTCGACTCCGGCGCGCGCCGCCGCGCGCTCGATCTGCGGCCGCCACTTCGCCGTCCGCCGCGCGGAGGCGAGGACGCCCCCGGGGCTGTTGACGTAGACGGCGTGGGACTCGCCCGCGGCGGCGCGCGCCTCGAACTCCGCGCGCTCGGCCGGAGCGTAGGCAAGGGCGTCGCCGCCGGGGCCGATCGGCGCCACGCCCGGTCTGGAGCTGTCCCGCTCGAAGGCGATCGCGCCGGCGAGGCCCAGACCGACGATCGCGACGATCACGGTCCACCTCACGGACCTCATGTTACGTTCACGCGGTGCGCAGCCGGGCCAGATTTCCAGACGTCGGCGAGAAGTCGGGGCACTACGAGAGCTTCTACATCAAGGCCGTGCGGCCCGGCGGCGGCCTCGGGCTGTGGCTCCGGCACACGGTCCACAAGCGGCCGCGCGCACACCCCACCGCCGCGCTCTGGTTCGTGCTCTTCGACGCCGATGCCGACGAGCCCGTGACGGCGACGAAGGCGACGTTCCCCCACACCGAGCTCGCGAACGACGCCAGGACCTACATCAAGGTCGACGGCGCGATGCTCGTACCGGGGCGGGCGACCGGCGAGATTCGCACCCACGCGCTCGATGCGAGCTGGGATCTCACATTCACCGACGACGGCGAGCCGATGAACCACCTTCCGTATGAGTGGATGTACTCGGCGCCGCTGCCGCGAACGAAGTTCCTGAGCCCGTACGCGGAGGCCCTGTTCAGCGGTCCGCTGAAGGTCGGCGAGCGCGAGATCACGCTCGAGGAATGGCCGGGGATGATCGGCCACAACTGGGGCGGCGAGCACGCCGAGCGCTGGACGTGGATTCACGGCGCCGACTTCGCCGGCCACCCGGACGCGCGCTTCGACCTCGCAGCCGGCAGGATCAAGGTCGGCCCGTGGACGACCCCCTGGGTCGGCAACGGGTTCCTGATTCTCGACGGCGAAAGGCACAGGCTGGGCGGGCTCGACCGGATCCGAAGCACCAAGATCGACGACGAGCCGATCTCGTGCCGGTTCGAGATGGAGGGAGACGACCTCGCGGTGCGAGGGCGCGTCAGCGCCCCGGACAGGAACGTCGTCGCCTGGGTCTACGCCGACCCCGACGGCGGCGAGCACAACACCCTCAACTCCTCGATCGCCGACCTCGAGCTGACGGTGGAACGCAAGGGCGCGGAACCTCAGCAGCTCCGCGTCAACGCCGGCGCGGCGTACGAGATCGGGATGCGCGAGACCGACCACGGCGTCCCGCTGCAGCCGTACGCGGACGGCTGAAGGCCCGCCGTCAGCCGGCGGGCTTGAGGCCTGCCTCGCGGCGGGCTTGCGCGAGGTCACTGTGCGTGCGCTGCTCGACGATGAAGCCGTCGGCGAGCCGGAACAGCCACGAGCGCGCGGGGTATTGCGTTCTCTAGGCTGGGGGTAGGCACGAAGCAGGCCGAGCGAGGAGGCGAGCAATGGCGACCGAGACCGTTGTAGCGACCGACCACCAGCTTCTCGTCAACGGGAAGCGGATCGAGACCGGGGAGTGGTCGGAGGTCCACAGCCCCTACGACGGCACCGTCGTCGGGCGCGTGCCGAAGGGCGACGCGGCTCTGACCGCCGAGGCGATCGGGTTCGCCCAGGCGGCGTTCGAGCGCGGCGACCTCGCGCAATACGAGCGCGCCGAGCTGCTCGACCGTGCCGCGCGGCTGGTTGCCGAGCGCGAGGACGAGCTCACGCTGGCGATCGCCGCCGAGGCCGGCAAGCCGGTGAAGACTGCGCGCGTCGAGGCACAGCGCTGCGTCAACACGCTCACCTTCTCAGCCGTTGAGGCGCGGACGCTCAGCGGCGAGTCGGTGCCGATGGAGGCGTCGGCGACCGGGGCCGGCAAGCTCGGGATCGTCCTCCGCCTGCCGTACGGGGTCGTCGGCGCGATCAGCCCGTTCAACTTCCCGCTCAACCTCGTCGCCCACAAGCTCGGCCCCGCGATCGCGGCGGGGAACGCCGTCGTCCTCAAGCCCGCGGGCCAGACGCCGATCTCGGCGATCAAGCTCGCGGAGATCTTCGTCGACGCCGGGATCCCGGACGGGTGGCTGAACGTCATCTGCGGACCGGGCTCCGAGGTCGGCAACGCGATCGTCGAGGACGACCGCATCGGCGCGATCAGCTTCACGGGTTCGGCCCCGGTCGGGTGGGACATCCGCGCGAAGGCAGCGCGGAAGCAGGTCAACCTCGAGCTCGGCTCGAACGCGCCCCTGATCGTCCACTCCGACGGCGACTGGGAGAAGGCCGCCGACGGCGCCAAGCTCCACGCCTTCTCCCACGCCGGCCAGAGCTGCATCTCGATCCAGCGAATCCTGCTCCATGAAGAGATCGCGGACGCGTTCACCGAGCGCTTCGTCTCCAACGCCGAGAGCCTGGTCGTCGGCGACCCGCTCGACGAGAACACCGACGTCGGGCCGCTGATCTCACCTGGCGACCGCGACCGCGTGAAGTCGTGGATCGACGAGGCGAAGGACGCGGGAGGCGCGGTCCTGACCGGTGGAGAGCTGACCGACGAGGGACGCTGCCTCGAGCCAACCGTCCTGCGCGAGCCGCCGCGTGACGCGAAGGTGTGGTGCGACGAGATCTTCGGTCCCGTCGCGACCGTGCACACGTTCTCGGACTTCGACGAGGCGATCACGATGGCGAACGACTCGCGCTTCGGGCTCCAGGCCGGGGTGTTCACGCGCGATATCGGGCTCGGGATCGACGCCGGCCGCCGGCTCGAGTTCGGCGGCGTGCTGATCAACGAGGTCCCGACGTTCCGCGCCGACCAGATGCCCTACGGCGGCGTCAAGGACTCGGGCAACACCCGCGAGGGCCCGGCGTACGCGGTTCGCGAGCTGACCGAGGAGCGCTTCATCACGCTCCAGGGCTAGGCCCTCGGGCTAAGACGCCTCGGTTCGGCGCGCTCAGTCGCGGGGCGCGGGCCGGAAGCGCCGCACGACCTCGACGAGCGGCCGCCCGACGTGGCGGGGATCGAAGTGGCGCCCGACGTCGAACCGCCAGCCCGCCCACAGCAGCACGGTCCAGATCGCGCCCGCGATCAGCGCCACGCGCTGCGACGGGGTTACGACAAGCAGGACGACCACAAGCGCGATGTAGCCGAGCACCACGTAGTTCGTCCACGGCGACCCCGGGAGCCGGAACGACTGCAACTCGTAGTCGCCGCGGCGGACCCGAGCCCGGTAGCGGAGATGCGTGACCACGACCATCGCCCACACCCACAGCACCGCGACCGTGGCGACGCTGGTGATGTAGAGGAACGCCTGCTTCGGGACGAGGACGTTGAGCGCGACGCCGACCGACAGCGCAACCCCCGAGACGGCCAGCGCGCGCGCCGGCACACGCCGCCGGCTCAGCTTCCGCAGCCCGTGTGGCGCCTCGCCACTCCCGGCGAGCGCGTGCAGCATCCGCGCCGTCGTGAAGATCCCGGTGTTGCACGACGACAGCGCCGACGCGAGGACGACGCCGTTGAGGATCCCCGCGGCCGCGGGGATCCCGAGGCTCGACCAGGCGAGTACGAACGGGCTCTCGTTCTTGGTCACATGGCTCCACGGGATCAGCATCACGATGATCGCGATCGCCCCGACGTAGAAGAGGAGGATCCGCCACGCGACGCGGTTGATCGCGATCGGCAGCTCGCGCTTCGGGTCCTTCGTCTCCCCCGCCGCGACGCCGATCATCTCGATCCCGAGGAAGGCGTAGGTGACGATCTGGAGCGCGACCAGCGGTCCGATGACTCCCTTCGGGAAGAAGCCGCCGTGGGACCACAGGTTCGAGACCGCTGCCTGGTCGCCGAGCGCGCCGAGCCCGAACGCGACGATCGCGGCGCCGGAGGCGATGAACAGCAGAATCGCCACGACCTTGATCAGTGCGAGCCAGAATTCGACCTCCCCGAACACGCTCACCGAGAGGAGGTTCGCCGTGAGCAGCACGACGACCGCGGCTAACGCCGGGATCCACTGCGCGACCCCGGGGAAGAAGTAATCCGTGTAGATCCCGATCGCTGTGATCTCGGCCATCACGGTCGTGATCCACATCAGCCAGTACGTCCATCCGGTCGCATAGCCGGCCCAGGGGCCGATCATCTCCCCGGCGTAGCTCGCGAAGCTGCCCGAGATCGGGCGCTCCATCGCCATCTCGCCGAGCGCGCGCAGCATCAGGAACACAACCGCGCCCGCGACGACATAGCAGAGGAGGACCGCGGGGCCCGCGTCGTGGATCGCGTCCGCCGACCCGAGGAAGAGGCCGACGCCGATCGCGCCCCCGATCGCCATCAGCTGGATCTGGCGATGCGAGACGCCACGCGCGAGATCGTCGGGGCCCTCGTCCGAGCGGCCCGACTTGTCCTGCTCGCGCGCGTCGCCCGCCATTCCGGCGGGCGACGCTATCGCTTTGAACTGATGGCTAGGAGCCGAGTGCCGAGCGCAGGATGCCCATCATCCCGCCCTCGCTGCGCTTCTGGAGGTAGCACTGGTGGTACTCCTCCGCGCGCCAGAATCCCGTCGCCGGCTCGATCGAGGTCGCGACCGGCTTGTCGAGGCGGGACTGGACCCGTTCCTTCGAAGCCTTCGCCGCGGCCTCCTGCTCCGGCGAGTGGGTGAAGATCACCGTCCGGTACTGGTCGCCCACGTCCGGGCCCTGGCGGTTGACCTGGGTCGGGTCGTGCATGGCCCAGAACAGGTCGAGCAGATCGTCATAGGAGATCTGCTTCGGGTCGAACTCGACCTGCGTCACCTCGGCGTGGCCGGTCGTCCCGGAGCACACCTGCTCGTAGGTCGGGTTGTCGACATGGCCGCCCTCGTATCCGACCTGGGTATCAACGATTCCGGGGGTGTCGCGGAATGCGGCCTCCGGCTGCCAGAAGCATCCGGCGCCGAACGTTGCCTTCTCCGTCACCTCCGGCCTGGTGGCGTTCTCATGCCTGTCGCTGGCTTCCAAGACTTCCTCCTTCTGGTGCGCCAATGATCGCACCGTCACAGCTTCAGTCTCGGAAACGGGCGTTTCGTTACGCATCGGGGTAGCCGTGGCGGCCGTGGAGGCGGACGAAGTGGGCGCCCGTGATCGACTCCCGCCGGCGAAGCCGCCCGAGGCGGCTCTTCTCGAACACGACCACGTCCTCCGCGCCGCCTTCGCCGATCGGCTGCACCAGCCTCCCGCCCCAGCGCAGTTGCTCGACGAGCGGCTCGGGCACGCTCGGGTAGGCGGCGGAGACGACGATCGCGTCGTAGGGCGCATGGTCGGGAAGGCCCTCGCTGCCGTCGCCGACGACGACGTCGACGTTGCGCGCCCCGAACCGGTGGAGCTTCGCGCGCGCGGTCATCGCGATGTCGGGCCAGCGCTCGATGCTCCACACGCTCGCCGCAAGCTCGGCGAGCAGGGCGGTCTGGAACCCGTACCCGGTCCCGATCTCGAGCACGCGCTCCTCCCCCGTGAGCTCGAGCGCGGCGAGCATCTTCGCGATCAGCGAGGGCTGCGTCGTCACCTGGTTGTGCGGAATTGCGAGTGGCTCGTCGACGTAGGCGTCGTGGACCGAGTCTGCGGCGACGAATGCCGCCCGTGGGACGGCCCGCAACGCCGCCAGCAGCCTGCGGTCGCCCACCCCGAGGCGCTCGATCCTGTGCGCGAGCTGCTCCTGGCCGGGGTGGCTGGCGATCGCCACCGTTGCGGCCTCGCCGAGCGACGCTTCCTCTGCCGGCTCCTCATCCGCGAGCGCCTGCTCACGGCGCAGGCGGAGGATCGCGACGATGATCAGCGCCATCGCGAGGAACGAGCCGCCGATGATGACCAGCCCGGAGAGCGCGATTCCGGCGACGGCGGCGGCGCCGAGGCCCCCAACCTCGACCCCGGAGACCGTCCCGTAGATCGCGAACACGACCAGCACGGCGACCAACAGGCCCACGGCGACGCGCGCGCGGCGGGACGCCAGCGCGTCACGGATCAGCTCGCCGTACGCGACTCCCAGCTCCGGCGAGGTCCTCCCTCGCGTGGCCATGGCCTCAACGCTACCCGCGCTACGGGACGCCGGCAGCGCGCCCGAGCGCCGCTCGTGCTCAGTACTCGTCGTGGCGGCGAAGCCAGAACTGCTGCTCGCCGTCCTCCTGGCGTCCCAGCGGCGAGCGGTCGAGAAGGCCGTAGTAGACCATCGCCAGCTCGAGCCCGCGGGCGGTCGACACGTAGGTGCGGTAGACGACGCCGTCCGAGAGCACGTAGGCGCTGAGCCCCGGGCCCTCGGCGACGTACGTCCCAGGGTCCGTCCCACACGCCTTCGCCATCTGCTCGACCGTCGGGGGAATCTCCCCCTCGAGGAACGGTCGCAGCTCCTCCTGGGTGTGCAGGAAGCCAAGGTCCCGGTTGAAGTCGCTGCCCACGGTCGAGACCCAGTCGAGGCCCCAGCCCATGCGCTGCTTGTAGGCCGTGAGCTTGTCGAGCTGCGCCCTCGAGGAGAGGATCAGGGTCACGTCGCGCGCCGCGAGATGAACCCGGTTCGGGTTGAGGTTGTCCGCGATCGACGAGCACACGGGGCACCCCGCCTCGTACTCGGGGCCGAACATGAAGTGATAAACGAGCAGCTCGGAGCGGCCGTCGAACAGCTGGGCGAGCGGCTTCGTCCCGCCCTCCGTCTCGAAGACGTAGTCCTTCTCGACCGCCACCCAGGGAAGCTCCCGGCGCTCCCTGGCGAGCTCGTCGTTGCGGCGCGTCAGCTCCTTCTCCTTCTCGAGCAGCGCGTCGCGCGCCGCCTGCCATTCCTCCTGCGTTCCGATCTTGTGCTCAGTCATCGCGATTCCACTAGCCATGCGGGCGGGCCAGCCTGCGATGGTCGAGCGCCTCATCGAGGATCTCGTCGTCGACGCCCATCTCGCGCGCGACCTCGCGCAGGTGCCGCCCCGTCTCCGCGGCCCTGTTGACGATCTCGGTTGCGCGGTCGTAGCCGATGTGGAGGTTGAGCGCGGTCGCGGTCGCGAGCGTCGCCTCGGCGTGGCGCTCGCACATCTCGACGTCCGCCTCGACGTCGCGGACGAGCTTCGTGTCGAGCAGGCGCGCCGCAGATGCGAGCAGCTTGATCGAGTCGAGCAGGTTGCGCGCGATGAGCGGGATGCGGACGTTGAGCTCGAACTGGCCCTGCGATCCGGCCATCGTGATCGCCGCGTCGTTGCCGACGACCTGGTCGCCGACCTGGATCACGACCTCGGCGATCACCGGGTTGACCTTGCCGGGCATGATCGACGAGCCCTTCTGGAGCGCCGGCAACCGCAGCTCGGCGAGCCCCGTGCGCGGGCCGGAGCCCATCAGCGCGAGGTCGTTGGCGATCTTGACGAGCGAAACCGCGACGACCTTCAGCATCCCCGAGAGCTCGACGAGCGCGTCGCGGCTGCCCTGGGCCTCGAAGCGGTCCGCGGGCGGGAAGATCTCCAAGCCCGTGTCCTCGGTGAGCCGGGCGCGAACGCGCTCGGCGAAGTCGGGGTGGGTGTTGAGCCCGGTACCGGTCGCGGTGCCGCCGAGCGGGATCTGGCCGACGCGACGGCGCGTCGAGCGCACGCGCTCCGCACCGAGACGGACCTGTGCCGCGTACCCGTCGAACTCCTGGCCGAGGGTCACGGGGACCGCGTCCATGAGGTGGGTGCGCCCCGCCTTGACGATTTCGGCGAACTCCTCGCCCTTCTCCTCAAGCGCGCCGGTGAGGCTGTCGAGCGCCGGCAGCAGGTCGCGGCTCACCTCCCCGAGCGCGGCGAGGTGGACGGCGGAGGGGAAGACGTCGTTCGAGGACTGGCCCTTGTTGACGTGGTCGTTGGGGTGCGCGGGATCCCCGGCGAGGTTGGCGATGACCTCGTTAGCGTTCATGTTCGACGATGTCCCCGACCCGGTCTGGAAGACGTCGATCGGGAACTGGTCGTCATGCTCACCTGCCGCGACCGCGTCGCCCGCTTCGGCGATCCGCTCCGCGAGCTCAGGGTCGAAGCTCGAGTCGAGCTCGGCGTTGACGCGCGCCGCGGCGGCCTTGATCCGGCCCAGCCAGCGGATCACCGGCGCCGGGACCGGCTGCCCGGAGACGGGGAAGTTCTCGACCGCCTTCACGGTCTCAGCGCCCCAGAGCTCGTCCGATACCTCTGTCGCCATCGCGTCCTTTCGTCGTCTCGGTTCCCAATCTCAGGCTATCGCTAGCCGGACCTCCGCCCGGCCGAGTAGCCGCGCGCAAACGCGCGCTTGAAGTCAGCCGGGAGCGGACTGCCACCCTCGCTGAAGCGGGCCGCCGCATCGAGCCGGCGGACGAAGTCGACGTGCTGTCCGCCGGTCTCCGATGCCCCGCGGTTGATCGCCCCGTCGAGGTAGCCGAGCTCGACCGTGGCGTCGCCGCCGGGGTCGGTGCGCGCCTCAGCGTTCAGCTGTGTGGCGGCCTGGACGACCGAGGTCCCCACCCGCGCGAGCTCGCCCCCCTCCTGCCCGTTCGTCACGCACTCGCTGATCGCGGTCGCGCCGTGGAGCCGGACGTTGCCGGGCGCGGCGTCGAGCGCCTTCAGGTACGCGCTCGCCGGCGCCAGACACGCGGCGGGGGTGCTCGAGGAAGAGTCTCCCGACCCGCAGCCGGCGAGGACGACCGCGAGAAGCGCGATCAGGATCATTCCGCGACGCACTCCGCCGATGCTACGCGCTCGGCGCTTGTCAGAATCAGCCGCGATGGCGCGATATCGACCCGTCGACCCGAAGCAGAGCTTCCCCGAGCTCGAGCTGCGCGTGCTCGAGCGCTGGCGAGAGCGCGATGTCTTCCGCCGCTCGCTTTCCGAGCGCGAGGGCGCGCCGACGTGGAGCTTCTACGAGGGGCCGCCGACCGCAAACGGCCAGCCCGGATCGCACCACGTTCTCTCGCGCGTGTTCAAGGACATCTTTCCCCGCTACAAGACGATGCGTGGCTACCGGGTCCCGCGCAAGGCGGGGTGGGACTGCCACGGGCTTCCGGTCGAGCTCGAGATCGAGCGCGAGCTCGGGCTCGCCTCGAAGGCCGACATCGAGGACTACGGGATCGACAAGTTCAATGCCCGCTGCCGCGAGTCGGTGTTCCGCTACGTCGAGGACTGGAACCGTCTCACCGAGAGAATCGGGTTCTGGATCGACCTCGACGACCCCTACGTGACGCTGACGAACGAGTACATCGAGTCGGTGTGGTGGGCGCTGCGCCGGACCTGGGACGACGGGCGGCTATACGAGAGCAACAAGGTCGTTCCCTACTGCCCGCGCTGCGGCACGGCGCTGTCCTCGCACGAGGTCGCGCTCGGCTACAAGGACATCGAGGACCCGTCGATCTACGTCCGCCTTCCTGTTGCATCGCCCGCCGAGCCGCTGGGCGACGGCGACGCTCTGTTGATCTGGACGACGACGCCGTGGACGCTGCCCGGCAACGTCGCCGTCGCGGTCGCGCCGGAGGTCGAGTACGTGCGCGCGCGGATCGGCGAGGAGACGCTGGTGCTCGCCGCGGCGCGGGTCGAGCGGGTGCTCGGCGAGGAGGCTGAGGTCCTCGACCGGTTTTCGGGGTCCAAGCTCATCGGACAGCGCTACGAGGGCCCGGTGTTCAAGGCGAGCGACCGCGAGCCCGGCGGCTACCCGGTCCTCGGCGGGGACTTCGTGACGACCGACGACGGGACCGGGCTCGTCCATCTCGCGCCCGCGTTCGGTCAGGAGGACTTCGACGTCGCGGCGCAGAACGACATCTTCGACCCCGACCGGCCGGCGACGCTCTACAACCCCGTGAAGCCGAACGGCCACTTCGACGACCGCGTCGTCGGGTTCGAGGACCGCTTCGTCAAGGACCCCGAGGTGACCGCGGCGCTGATCGAGGACCTGCGCGAGCGCGGGGCGCTCCACCGGTCCGAGATCTACGAGCACGCCTACCCGCACTGCTGGCGCTGCGACACGCCGCTGCTCTACTACGCCGAGGCGAGCTGGTACGTGCGCACGACCGACGTCCGCGACCGGATGCTGGCCGCGAACGAGGAGATCGGTTGGCATCCCGAGCACATCAAGCACGGCCGGTTCGGGAAGTGGCTCGAGAACAACGTCGACTGGGCGCTGTCGCGCGAGCGCTACTGGGGCACCCCGCTTCCGATCTGGCGCTGCGAGAACCGCGACTGCGGCGATCGGTTCTGCGCCGGCTCGATCGCCGAGCTTCGCGAGCGCGCGGGCGAGGTCCCCGACGACCTCCACCGCCCCTACATCGACGAGGTCACGGTCGAGTGCGAGAGCTGCGGCTCGGAGATGCACCGCGTCGTCGAGGTGATCGACGCCTGGTTCGACTCGGGCGCGATGCCCTTCGCGCAGTTCCACTACCCGTTCGAGAACGAGGAGCTGTTCGACGAGCGCTTCCCCGCCGACTTCATCTGCGAGGCGATCGACCAGACCCGCGGCTGGTTCTACTCGCTCCTCGCTGAGTCGGTGCTGCTGTTCGACACCTCGAGCTACCGAAACTGCGTCTGCCTCGGGCTGATCCTCGACCCCGACGGGTTCAAGATGTCGAAGAGCCGCGGCAACGTTGTCGAGCCGAACGACGTCATCGACCGCCACGGCGCCGACGCGTTCCGCTGGTATTACTTCACCGCCCAGCAGCCGTGGGCCGGCTACCGGTTCTCGATCGACACGGTCGGCGAGTCTGTGCGCCAGTTCATGCTCACGCTGTGGAACACGTACCACTTCTGGGTCCTGTACGCGAACGCGGAGGGGCTCAGTCCTTCGGACTTCGCCCAGACACCGGACACCGGACATCAGACACCAGACGGGGATGATCTGGATGCCTGGGCTCTCTCGCGCCTCCAGGGAACGATCGCGACGGTGCGCGAGCGGCTCGACGACTTCGACACGACCGGCGCCGGGCGCGCGATCGCCGTCTGCGTCGACGAGCTTTCGAACTGGTACGTGCGGCTGTCGCGGCGGCGCTTCTGGGAGGGAGACGCGGCGGCGTTCGCGACCCTGCGCCACTGCCTGCTCGACGTCGCGGCGCTGCTCGCACCGTTCACGCCGTTCATCGCCGACGACATTTACCTCAATCTGGCGGGCGGGCAGGACGAGGAGCTCGGCGGCCGGCCCGACTCGGTGCACCTGCTCGACTTCCCCGAGCCCGACCCGGCGCGAGTCGATGAGGAGCTCGAGCTCGGGATGGACGCGGTGCGGCGCGCGGTCGAGCTCGGGCGCGCGGCGCGGGCGCAGGCCGGCGTCAAGGTCCGCCAGCCGCTGCGCAAGGCGGTGATCGTCGCCCGCGGGGCCGAGCGCGAGGCGATCGAGCGGCTGTCCGAGCTCGTGTCCACCGAGCTGAACGTGAAGGAGCTCGAGTTCGTCGCCGAGGAGGCCGAGCTCGTGCGCTACGAGGTGAAGCCGAACTACCGCTCGCTCGGGCCGCGGTTCGGCAAGGCGATGCCGCAGGCCGCCGCCGCGGTCGAGGCGCTGAAGCCCGAGTCGGTCGCGTCCGCGCTCGCCGGCGAGCGCAAGCTCGGGATCGAGGTCGACGGCTCGGAGCACGAGCTCGGGCCCGACGACGTGACTCTGGTGATGCAGCCGCTGGACGGCTACGAGGTCGAGGCCGAGTCGGGCCGCGCCGTCGCGCTCGCGCTCGGGCTCGACGACGAGCTCCGGCGCGAGGGGCTGGCGCGCGAGATCGTTCACGCCGTCCAGGGCGCGCGCCGCAAGGCGGAGCTCGAGATCACCGACCGGATCGCGCTTCGGCTCGGCGGCGACGACAAGCTGCTCGAGGCCGCCCGCGCGCACGAGAGCTATCTCGCCGCGGAGACGCTCGCGAGCTCGGTCGCCTACGAGGTCGACGGCGACGGCGCGAGGGCGACGATCGACGGCCGCGACCTCGTGATCGCGGTCGGGAGGAGCTGACGGTGGCGGTCGCGGCGCAGACCCTGACGCTTGGGGACGACACGAAGGCGGTGCTGCTCGCGGCCGGGCTGATCTTCCTAGGCGCGCTCGTGCTCGGGGTGTGGAAGTGGCGGCAGATCGCGACCTCGCGCGACGCCCGCGCACACCCCTACGTCGACATCGCGCACCGCGCCGCGCTCCTGTACTCGTTCGCGACGCTCTTGATCGCGACCTTCGTCGAGCTCAGCGGCTGGAGTGAGGCGATCAACCTCGTCGCGGCGTTCGCCGTGATCGGCTTCTTCGTCACGGCCGTCGGCACCTACATCTGGCACGGGATCCGCCGCGACACCGAGAACCAGTTCGCCGACCCGGTGCCCGGGACGCACGCGTACATGCTCGCGCTGTCGGCAGCCGAGATCGGCGGCTTCGCGGTCCTGGTCGCCGGCTTCGTCGCCGAACAGATCCTCTGACTGAGTTTGTTCTGAGCCGGGGCGCGGCTAGGCGAGCGCGGGCTCGAGCTCGGCCTCGAGCCGCTTCTTCGGCATCGCCCCGATCACGCGCTTCGTCACCGCGCCGTCCTTGAACAGGATCAGGGTCGGGATCGAGAGCACCTCGTACTCGGCGGCGGTGTTCTGATTCTCGTCGGTGTTGAGGCTGACGATGCGAACGTCGTCGCGCTCCGTCGACATCTCCTCGAGAATCGGGTGGACCACCCGGCAAGGGCCGCACCATGGGGCCCAGAAGTCGACGAGGACGGGACCATCGGCCTCGAGGACCTCGTCCTTGAAGTTCGCGTCTGTGACGTCTGGAAGCTTGCCGGGCACTTTTGGTCTCCTTGCTCCGTGTCGGGTCTTGCTGGCCGGATCTTCACCCGTTACTCAAGTCGTGAGCATCACTATACAAAATAAAGTAGCTAGCTTCGATCGCGCCGCCGGACGCGCAGTGCGGGGACGCGCCACGCCGCCTCGAGCACGATCGCGCCCGTCATCTTCGACTCCCCTCCGCGCCTTTCCCTGAACGTGATCGGCACCTCGACGATGCGCATTCCGGTGCCGGCGGCGCGGTATGTCATCTCGACCTGGAACGCGTACCCGCGCGACTCGATCACGTCGAGGTCGATCGCCTCGAGGGCGCGACGGCGCCAGCACTTGAACCCGCCGGTGAGGTCCTCGACGTCGAGTCCGAGCGTCGCCCTGGCGTAGCGGCTTCCCCAGCGGCTGATCGCTCGGCGACCCGGCCCCCAGTCGCTGACCCCGCCTCCGGGGACGTAGCGCGAGCCGATCACGAGGTCGGCGTCGCCGGCCGCTGCGAGCAGCCCCGGCAAGTCGGCCGGGTCGTGCGAGAGATCGGCGTCCATCTGCACGACGGTCTCGGCTCCTCCGGCGAGCGCCGCCTCGAACCCGGCGATGTAGGCGGGACCGAGCCCGAGCTTCTCGGAGCGGTGCATAACGGCGACGTCGCCGCGCTCGGCCGCGAGCCGGTCGGCGATCTCACCGGTGCCGTCGGGCGAGCCGTCGTCGACGATCAGGATCCGGTGCGAGTCGGGCAGCACCTCGCCGAGGAGGCGGACGATCGTGGCGATGGTCTCCGCCTCGTTGTAGGTCGGCAGCACGACCCAGGTGTTAGGGGCCTCAGCCATTGGCCGATGCTATTTGTCAGTCCGCTGGAATCCTCCGCTTCGCGTCCAGTTCCGGCGGGTGGTCAATACCTTGAGGGCATGAGGAACTCCGAGATCGCCGACGCGCTCGCCGAGCTGGCGACGCTGTACGAGCTCGACGGGGCGGTTCGCTACCGCGTGCTCGCCTACCGCGAGGCTGCGCGGGTGATTCGCGACAGCCCGACCTCGGCCGAGGAGATGGCGCGGGCGGGGACGCTGACCGAGCTCCCCGGGATCGGCGAGACGCTCCAGGCCAAGGTCGTGACGCTGCTCGACGAGGGCGAGATCCCGTCCGCCGTGCGGCTCAAGCAGACCTATCCGGTGTCGCTGATCGAGGTCACGCACGTACCCGGGCTCGGGGCGAAGACCGCGCGGCGACTCCACGACGAGCTCGGGATCGACAGCCTCGAGCAGCTCCGCGAGGCCGCGGAGTCGGGGAGCCTGCGCGCCGTGAAGGGGCTGGGGCGAAAGGCCGAGGAGAACATCCTCAGCGGCGTGACCAAGGTCACCGACGACGGCGCGGGCGAGCGCCGCCTGCTCTCCGAGGTGCTGCCGGTCGCCGAGCAGCTCGCCGAGGCGCTGCGCGAGAGCCCCGCGGCGGGGAAGGTCGAGGTCGCGGGCTCGGTGCGGCGGATGGCGGAGATGTGCAAGGACATCGACCTGATCGCGACGACGAAAGACGCCGAGGCGCTGGCGGAGGCCTTCGTCTCGCACCAGCTCGTCAGCGACACCCGCGCCGCCGGCGACGCCGGGACGCGGATCGTGACCCACAACGGGATCGCCGTCGACCTGCGGATCGCGCTCCCCGAGGAGTTCGGCAACCTGCTCCAGCACTTCACGGGCTCGGCGGATCACAACATCCAGCTACGCGAACGCGCCGTCGCGCAGGGGCTGTCGGTATCGGAACATGGGATCGCCGACGTCGAGAGCGGGGACGTGACCCTGTGTGCAACCGAGACGGAGGTCTACGAGCGGCTCGGGCTTCCGTACATCGAGCCCGAGCTGCGCGAGGGCACCGGCGAGCTGAAGGCGGCCGAGGCGGGAGAGCTGCCCGAGCTCGTCACCGAGGCCGACGTACGCGGCGACCTCCATTGCCACACGACGCTGTCGGACGGGCACAACACGCTCGAGGAGATGGTCGAGGCGGCGCGCGAGCGCGGGCGCAGCTACCTCGCGGTCACCGACCACTCGGCCTCGCACGGCTTCGGCAACGCCGTCTCGGACGAGGGACTGCGCGGCCGGATCGAGGAGGTGCGAAAGCTCGACGCGAAGCTGAAGGGGTTCAAGCTCCTCGCGGGGTCCGAGGTCAACATCCTCCCCGACGGCTCGCTCGACTATCCCGACGAACTGCTCGCGGAGCTGGACTGGGTGGTCGCCAGCGTTCACACCTCGTTCCGGATCAGCGCCAAGAAGATGACGAACCGGGTTATCGCCGCGATCGAGCACCCGTATGTCGACTGCATCGGCCACCTCACCGGCCGGATGATGCCCAACCGCCCCTCTTACGACATCGACCTGCGCCGGGTCGCCGAGGCCGCGGCCGGAAACGGGACGATGCTCGAGATCAACGGCAACCCGAACCGCCGCGACCTCTCGGAGCGCAACGCGCGGCTGGCGGCCGAGATCGGCTCGCTGATCGTCCTCAACACCGATGCCCACCGCACCCGCACGCTCGCGAACATGCGCTACGCGGTCGCGACCGCACGCCGCGCGTGGCTGTCAGCCGATCAGATCGCGAACACCCGGCCTTGGCGCAGCTTCTCGAAGCTGCGCAAGCATGCGCGGACCCGGTGACATTTAGGCCCGGGAGCTAGGGCGCCGGCGGAGGGGGCGGGTGCCCGGCCGGGTCCCGGTCGCGGCCGAGGCCGGGGGTGCGTACGAGCCTCACCGGCTCGAGCGCCGAAGAGGGCTCGACGTAGAAGCGGACCCCGTCTCGATCCTCGACCCCGGTCACCGCGGGCTCACGGTGACGCCAGGCGAGGGCGCTGAGCAGCGCGTAACCGGTCCCGATCGCCGCGACCTGCGGCCAGATCCACGCCAGGCCGCCCGCGATCAGAGCGAAGACGCCGAGCGGCCACAGGCGGACGAGCGCGATCCGCAGCGGGCTCTCGACCGGGAGCTGGGTCGCGGTGCGGGCGCCCGCAAGCGGTCCCGCCATCGCCTCGGCCGCGCGTCCGGGCCGCCCGAGGAAGAGGCCGATCGCGACCGCCGCCACCCACCACGCGCCGCCGACGATCAGCGTCAGGGTGTCGTCGGCGCGGTTGGAGGCGACGACGGTGACCGCGCCGAGTGCCGTCGCCTCGCCGCCGACGAGCAGCACGGTCAGTCGGAGGAGGTCGGTGAACAGCATCTAGGCGATCAGCAGCCGCAGCACGTCGAGGAACCCCCCAGCGCCGTCGACGAGGACGTCGGACTCCTCCCCGAGCTCGTCCGGCCCCTCTGAGGAGGCGACGCCGATGCAGACCGCGGCCTTGAGGTCCCCGGTCGCCTTCATGCCGCGAAGCCGGCGGAAGGCGTCGATGTCGGTGCGGTCGTCGCCCCCGTAGAGGGCGTAGGCAAGCCGCCGCTCCTCGAGCAGCTCGCCGAGCGCGGTCCCCTTGTCGACTCCCACCGCGGGGCGAATCTCTAGCACCTTGCGACCCCAGTGGGCGACGAGGCCGCGGCCGATCGCGTCGGCGGCGATATCGCGCGCCTTCGCCTCCGCCGCATCCTCGTCCTCGGCACCCCGCCAGTGCAGGGCCTCGATCGGCCCCTTGTCCTCGACCCGGATGCCCGCCGCCTCGAGCTCGGCGGCGTCGAGGTGCCGGTGGACGAACTCGGCCGGGCCATGCTCGTGACCGCGAAGCGCCGCGTCGAGCTCCGGCTCGGGAGAACCCGGCATCAGGCGCTCGAGGCCGTGGTTTCCGATGTAGACGACCCCCTCGACACCGACCCGCGCCTTCGCGTCGAGCGCGGCGCGGCCGGAAATGCAGCCGACGAGCGCGTAGCGGTCGCGGATCAGCTCCAGCGCCTCGCGCGCGGGCGCAGGCACGGCGGCGTCACCGGCGCGCTCGACGATCGGGGCGAGCGTGCCGTCGATGTCGGCGAACACGGCCGAGGAATCGGGCGCCGCGTGGAGCGGACCGAGCAGCTCGGCCAGTCGCGCTTCCGTTGGGGAGGCGGCTTGCACGTCATCTAGTATCGCCGCCGGATGACCCGCGGGCAGATTTTGAGGCTGGCCGCGATCGGAACCGTCGCGGGAGCGTTCAGCGGCCTGTTCGGAGTCGGCGGCGGGTTGGTGATCGTGCCGCTGCTGATCCTGTGGTTCGGATACGGGGAGCGCCTTGCGACCGGCACCAGCCTCGCGGCGATCGTCGTCATCGCACTGCTCGGGGTCGCGGGCCAGGGCCTGTACGGCAACGTCGACCCGGGGAACGCGGCGCTCGTCGGCGTGCCGGCGCTCGGAGGCGTCGTCGCCGGCACCGCGCTCCAGCAGCGCCTCCCCGAGCGGCTGATCTCGCTGATCTTCGCGGCGCTGTGCGTCGTGATCGCGATCGAGCTCATCATCCCCTGATGGACGCGGTGCTCGCTGCTCTGATGGGGTTCGTCGGGGGGATGGTCGGAGGCTTGCTCGGGGTCGGGGGCGGGCTGCTGTTCGTCCCCGCCCTGACGATCTTCAAGGACGAGCCCCAGGTGCACGCCGAGGCGACCTCGCTGCTCGCGATTGTCCCCGTCGCGATCGTGGGCACGTGGCGCCAGCAGCGCTACGGCAACGTGCGGCTGCGCGAGGGACTGGTGATCGGCGTGCTGTCCCCGCTCGGGGTCGCGCTCGGTCTCGTGATCGCAAACGCGATCCCGCAGCGCGCGCTCGAGCTGATGTTCGCGGCGCTGCTGCTGTTCGTCGCCGCGCGGCTCGTGCTCCGCGCGGTCGTCGTCGAGGACTGATGGACGACCCGATGCGCCCGGCGCCGGGAGTCGCGATCCCGCTCGCGGAGGTCGAGCTTCGCGCCAGCCGCTCAAGCGGCCCGGGTGGCCAGCACGCCAACGTCACCGCGTCGCGGGTAGAGGCGAGCTTCGACGCCGCCGCGTCGAATGCGCTCAGCGAGTCGCAGCGGCGGCGCGTGATCGAGCGCCACGGGCCGCGCGTGACCGCGGTCGCCCAGGATTCCCGAAGCCAGGCCCGGAACCGCGAGGCGGCGCTCGAGCGGCTGCGCGACAAGCTCGCCGCGGCGCTGAGGGTTCGAAAGCCGCGCCGCAAGACGCGACCCTCGCGCGCGGCGCGCGAGCGGCGCCTGGAGGCGAAGCGCAGGACCTCGGAGCGCAAGCGCGCCCGGCGGCGCCCCCGGCCCGACGATCCCGGCTAGCGGGCCACTACAGGTTGCGCTCGAGTGCGCCCTTGACTCCCGCGTCGAGAGCGTTGAGACGGTAGAGCGCGAGTGCCTCGGGCGACCCCGCCCCCCGGCCCGCGCCGGAGCCGGGTCCGCGGGCGTCGGTCCCGTGATGGGCGAGCACGCAGTGAAGGAGCGCCAGTCGTCGCTCCTCGGCAAGGCCGCCGGCCTGGGCGGAGATCAGCCCGGCCCCGATCGCGACGTGGCCGAGCAGCCTGCCCTCCTCGGTGAGCCCGAACTCGGCGCCGTAGCTGAACTCGCGCGCCTTGCCGACGTCGTGGAGCAGCGCCGCAGCGCCCAGCAGGTCAGCGTCGAGACGCGGATGCAGGATGCACAGCTCCGACGCCAGCGTCGCGACCGCGACCGTGTGCTCGAGGAGGCCGCCGAGGTAGGCGTGGTGTCCGGCTCGCGTGCACGGCGCGCGGCGGAACTCGCTCGCCAGCGGCTCGGTGCCGAGCACGCGCTCGACGACCACGCGGAGCGGCTCGTCGTAGATCTCGCGCACGAAGTGCTCGAGGAATCCCTCGAGCTCCTCGGGATCGCGGTATGCCGCGGGGAGGAACTCGGCGGGATCGAAGTCACCGGGCTCGAGCCGGTGCGCGTCGTCGAGCTCGGCGGTGAGCTCGCCGCGGAAGCGCTCGACCCGGCCGCTGACCGCGAGCGCGTCGCCGCACTCGAAGCGTCCCCCGATCCGGTCGGCGTCGCGAAACACCCGCGCCGGGATCGTCCCGGTCCGGTCGCGAAGCTCGAGCGCGAGGTAGGTCGACCCCGTCTTTGCCGTCAGCCGGTCCTTGCGCGCGCACGCGTAGCGGCTCTCGAACCGCTGCCCCGCGCGCAGCTCGGCGACCGCCGGACCGGCGCCCTCGCCGACGGCGGCGAGCTGCGGTTTCGCCACGCCCGCCTCGCTCGGCTGTCTGGCAGCAGATGCCTCCACCCCCAAATCTTGAATGCCCGCGCGGACGGCGCGCTAGTCTCGGTTTGGTGGATCCGCTGATCTGGGAAGGGGAGGCGCCCGACCTCCGCAGGCCGATGCTCGTGTGCGCGTTCGCCGGCTGGAACGATGCGGCGAGCGCCGCGACGACAGCGCTCGAGGCGGCCGCGGTGACGCTCGACTCCGAGGTCCTGGCGCGAATCGACCCCGAGGAGTTCTTCGACTTTCAGGACAACCGCCCGACCGTGCGCCTGACCGAGGGCCAGACACGCCACATCGAGTGGCCGACCAACACGCTGATCTCCGCCGAGGCTCCGGGCGCCGAGCGCGACCTGCTGCTGATCAGCGGAACCGAGCCGAGCCTGAAGTGGCGAACGTTCACCGAGGCGGTCCTCGACGCAGTCGACCGCTTCGACGTCGAGCTGGTGATCACGATGGGCGCGCTGATCGCCGACGTCGCCCACACGCGCCCCGTCCCGATCACCGGCCTCGCCTCCGATCCCGAGCTCGTCGAGGAGCTCGGGCTGTCGCGCTCCCAATACGAAGGGCCCACCGGGATCGTCGGCGTCCTCCACGATGGATGCCGCCGGCGCGACATGCGCTCGGCGAGCCTTTGGGCCGCGGTTCCCCACTACGTAGCGGCGGTTCCGAACCCTAAGGCCGCGCTGGCGCTGCTGCGCCGGCTCGAGAGCCTGACCGGGATCGCGGTCGAGGCATCGGACCTCGAGGAGTCAAGCGAGCGCTTCGACGCCCAGGTCGACCGCGCCGTCGCCGCCAACCCGGAGATCGAGGAGCTCGTCCGCAAGCTCGAGGAGGAGCACGCCGACTCGGTCGAGCTCGGCGAGGACGTCCCCTCGGGCGAGACGATCGCCTCCGACTTCCAGCGCTTCCTTCGCCAGCGCGGCGACGGCGAGTCCTGATCGTCCCGTAGCGGCCTCTAGGCCTCGGAGGCCGGGCAGATCAGCCGGTAGTCGCACCAGCTGCAGATCTCGTACGAAGGGCGCGGCTCGAAGTCCTGCGCCTGGATCCCCTCCGAGACCTCGAGCACGGTGCGCTCGACGCGCTCGCGGTCGTCGGGCGCGCTCGGCACCGGGACCTTCTCGTCCTCGAGCACATACCAATAGCTCCCGGCCTCGGCATCGAGGCTCCACGCCTCGCGCGCCCCGACCCGGTACAGCGCGAGCTGGAGGTCGTCCGCGAGCTCGGCGGCGGTCTTCGGCTCGCCGGTCTTGTAGTCGATCAGCTCGTAGCCGCCGTCGGGCATGCGGTCGATGCGGTCGATGCGGCCGCGGAGCTGGTGCGGGCCGACCTCGAACGCGAAACGCCGCTCGAGCCAAACCGGGCTCGACGTCGAGCCGACGTGCCGCTCCCAGTAGCGCGTCAGCGCCGCGACCGCGCGGTCGCGGTACTGGAGCTCGTCGTCGCTGGACCCGAAGCCGGCGCGCCGCCACCCGACCTCGAACAGGTACAGGAGCCGGTTCAGGCCCGACCGCGACTCCGTCCCGGCGCCCGCGTCGTCACCGCCCTCGGCCTCGTGCAGCTCCTGGGTGTGGAAGCGATCGAGCACCTGATGGATCAGGATCCCGAAGCGCTGGTTGATCGTCGGCTCCTCCGGGATCGCGAACACGCGCGCGAACTTGTACTTCAGCGGGCACGTCTTATAGAGGTCGATGTCCGACGCCGACAGCGCGAGGCCCTCGCCGCGCTTGGGGATGAACGACTCCAGCGAGGGCTCGCGGCGCGCCGCGACGAGCTCGCGGCGCAAGGTCCGCTCGCCCTCCTCGTCGAGCACGTACTCGTCGAGCGCCGAGGCCTCGATCACGGCGCGCTGCTCGGCGGTCGCGACCTGGCCGAGGAGCTGGTTGAGCGCGTCGATCGCGTCCGCCGCCGGCTCCGAGCCCGGGCGCTGGATCAGCGCCGCGAGCTTGACCAGCTCGAGGAACCTGGCGACGGCGCGGTTGATGTCCTCGGGGGTGTCGAGCCGCATCTCGCTCAGCGCCCCCCCTGCCCCCCACGCCGCCTCGAGGACATCGTCCTGGACCATGCGGAAGGTCGCGTGCAGGCCCTCGGCGGGGCCGAACAGCTCCTCCTCGTGGATCTCCTCGTCGGCGCCGAGCGCCGCGCGGGCCGCTTCGTACGCGGGCGATGGCTTGGCGCCCGCCTCCGATCCGTCCTCGGGCCAGGCGAGCACGAGCGCGCCACGCGCGCGGGTCATGGCCACGTACGCGAGCCGCACGCGGCGCGCGGCGGCCAGCTCAGCGTCCGGGGCGGGGAGCTCCTCGCCGATGGCCTCGTCCGGGATCCAGGCCTCCGCGTCCGGGTGCGGGCCCTCCTGGCTAGCGACAAGGTCCAGCAGGTAGACGTGCCCGAACTCCATCCCCTTGACCTGGTGCGGCTCGGCGAGCAACACCCCGGAGCGCTGCGGCTTGCCGAGCTCCGCGTCGCCAATCTCGCCCGCATCGGCGACTGCCGTCAGGTAGCGGACGAAGTCGCGTGTCGATCGGCGCGGTTCCCGCCGCGTCCACGACGCCGCGATCTCCGCGAGCCGCGACAGGTTGACGAGCCGCTCCGCCGTCTCGGGGTGGGCCGCGAACAGCTGCTGGCGCCGCAGCCCGATGCGCTCGATCAGGCGGCGGATGAAGACGTCGGCGCGCGTCTCCTCGAACGCGCCGGCGGCGGCGCGGTAGAGGCGCAGGAAGGCCTGGAGTCGATCCCGGGCCTCGGGCGGCAGCTGCGGGCTCTCAAGCGCGGCCTCGACGGCGGAGATCATGTCGAGCTTGCGACGGCGGGCGATCAGCGTGCAGCGCGCGAGGTCGACGGAGCGCAGCTCAACCGGCGGCCTCGTCAATGCGCGCACGACCGCCGGGGCGTCGTTCGGGTCGGCGAGCATCCGCAGCCACGCGAGCGCGTCGCGGATCTCGGCGCGCTGGAAGAACGCCGCCGCGCCCGCGAGCCGGAACGGGACGCTGCGCTCCTCGAGCGCCGCCGCGACCAGCCGCCCCTCGCGCCCCGCGGCGCCGACGACGACGCAGACGTCTTCGGGCGCCGCCTCGCCCGAGGCAAGCAGGTGCTCGACCTCGCGCGCGACGGCCTGGGCCTGGGCGCGCTCGTTGCGGCAGCGCCAGAACCGCACCACACCCGGCGCATCCTCCCCGGCTCTCCCGCCGGGCTTCGCGACCCTATGCGGGAGGAGCGAGGCGACAGCGGCCGCGGCGTCGATGATGTCGGGACCGCCGCGGTAGCAGACGTCGAGCACAACCTCGCCGGCATCGGGGTGTGCTTCGCGGAAGCAGTGGAGGCCGCTGAGCGCGGCGCCGCGGTAGCGGCGGATCGCCTGGTCGTCGTCGCAGGCGACGACGAGGTTCCCGCCGACGGCGAGCCGGTCGAGGAGCACGCGGTGGGCGCGGCCGACGTCCTCGTACTCGTCCGCCATCACGTGCGCGAAGCGGTCGCCGATCCGTTCGCGAACGTCGGCACGGTCGCGGAGCAGGCGCGCGAGCTCGAGCACGAGATCCCCGGCGTCGAGGCTGCCCGACTCGTGCACGATCCGGTCGTGGCGCTCGTAGAGGTCGGCGAACTCGAGCTCGCTGAGCGCCCGCTCGCGCTCGCCGGGGCTCGCCGCGTCGCGCTCGCGGCCTGACGCAAGGCTGCGCAGCGCGGACGCGCTCACCGCCTCCGCCTTCAGCGCGTCGATCCGCGCCAGTAGCCGCGCCAGTAGGCCGGCCGGGTTGCCGCGAATCTCATGCCGGCGGAGCGGCAGCTCCTCGAGCCGGTCGAGCAGCATCGCGAGACGCTCCGCCCGGTCGACCGGCTCGAAAAACGGATCGAGGCCGGCCTCGAGCGCGTGGTCGCGCAGCAACTGCTCGGCGATCCGAGGGTGGGAGCCGATCCAGAGCTCGCCCGCCGGGCGCGGCAGCAGCGCGTCGACGCGGCGGCGGAGAGCCCCCGCCGCGGTCTCCGATCTGGCGAGGACGAGGACCGCCGCAGGATCGTCGGCCTCCGCAAGCCTCACGAGCCTGCGCGCGATCACCTCGCTGCGGCCGGTCCCCGCCGCTCCGATCACTACGAGCGCCCCGCCGTCGTGCTCGACCGCCCGCCGCTGTGCTTCGCCGAGGGGTGGTTCGGATCGGGCGCCGCGCATCGCGGTAAAGCTAGCGACCACGCCGGGCACCCCCGGGAGGCGCGTGTGGGCGCGAGTAGCATGCTCGGCGGTGGCTCCGAACCCACGAGCGCCGGCGGGAGAGCGCGGAGTGAGCCGCGCGGCGCTCGCGGACGCCGTCGATTGGCTGTCCTTGTGCCGGCGGATCGTCGACGCCCAACGCGAGCTGTTCGAGGCGACGCCGAGCATTGCCGAGCGGACCGAGTATTCCGGGGTCGGCGAGGGCGGCGACCGCGCCCTCGTCCTCGATCGACGCTGCGAGGACACCGTGTTCGCCGAGCTCGACGCGGTGCACGCGGCGGGATCCGACTTCGTCGCGATCTCCGAGGAGCGCGGCGAGGTCGCGTTCGGCGACGCCCCCGAGGGACAGAGCGTCGTGATCGACCCGATCGACGGCTCGCTCAACGCCCGCCGCACGATCCCCAGCCACGCGCTCAGCATCGCCGTCGCCTCGGGACCCGCGCTCGCCGACGTCGACTTCGGCTACGTCTACGACTTCGGCGCATCGGAGGAGTTCGTCGCGCAGCGGGGGCGCGGCGCGGAGCTGAACGGCCGCCCGATCGAGGCGCGGGGCCCTGACCACGGGCTCGAGATCGTCGGCATCGAGTCGGCCGATCCGGACTGGATGCTGCCGGTGATCAAGCACCTCAAGGGCAAGGCGTGGCGAGTGCGGGCCCCGGGCTCGATCGCGATCTCGCTCGTCTACGTCGCCTGCGGACGCTACGACGCGATGCTGACCGCGCACACGAGCCGCTCTGTCGACGCCGCCGCGGCGCAGCTCGTCGCCCGCGAGGCCGGAGGCGTGGTCGAGGTCGACCGGCTCGCGCTGGGCGAGGCCTCGCTCAGCCTCGAGGCCCGCTACAGGGTCTTCGGGGGCCTCGACGAGGAGATCATCGCGACGATCCGGGAGGGGCTGCCGCCACCCCCCGAGGAGCGATGAGCGCCGAGTCGAGCATTCCGCACGTCCTGATCGAGTGGGACGTGTGCGAGCGCGTCGCAATCACGGTCGCAGGAGGCGCGTCGGAGGTCCCGCGAATCGACCAGGCCGACATCGACCGCGCCGCCGATCGCACGATCGAGCTCGTCAGCGACTACACCGGCCTCAACGCGGACGGGGCCCTGCCCAGCCCCGAGGCGGTGGATCGCGCCGAGTGGGTGCGCGCGAATGCGAACGCGATCCACGCGATGGCGGGTGAGCTCGAGCAGCGGCTCTCGGGCTCACTGGGAAGCGGCGGCCCGCTCGCGCCGCTGACCCGCTCGGTGGTCGGAATCGCGGCCGGGGTCGAGCTCGGGCTCGCGCTCGGCTACCTCGCCCGCAAGGTGCTGGGGCAGTACGAGGTCGCCCTCGTTGGGCCCGCCCGGCCTCCGCGGCTGATGTTCGTCGCGCCGAACCTCGCCGAGGCCCACGAGCGCTTCGGCGGTGACCGCGAGCTGCTGCTGCGGTGGATCGCGTTGCACGAGTCCACACACGCGCTCCAGTTCAGCGCCGTCCCCTGGCTCCGGCCCCACCTCGGGTTGATGATCGAGGAGCTGATCGGCTCGTCGGCGCCGTTGCGGCTCACGCTCGGCGGCATCGGCTCGGCCGCTCGGCGGCTGATCCCGCCCGATCCGCGGCGGCTCGCGGAGGAGTTTCGCGACGGCGGGCTCGTCGCCCTCGTCGGCGGCAGCGACCAGGCGCGGCTGATGCGCCGCATCCAGGCGACGATGGCGGTCATCGAGGGCTACTCCGAGCACGTCATGGACGCGGTCGGTGACCGGCTCGATCCCCGTTACGCCGAGCTTCGCGACCGGATCGAGGAGCAGCGCGACCGGCGCGGCAGGCTCGACGCGATCGTCGGCCGGCTGCTCGGCCTCGACATGAAGATGCGCCAGTACAGGCTTGGGAAGGCGTTCGCCGACCGCGTCACCGGGCGGGTCGGGATCGACGGCCTCAACCACGTCTGGTCCGCGCCCGAAGCGATGCCGAGCTCGAACGAGCTCGCCGACCCCGATTCGTGGCTGGATCGGGTCGGCGTCGGCGCCACGCTGTAACTCCCGACCCCCTCCGGGTTACAAACACGTGTTCGATCGTCTAATATTGAAGTTCCTTAGTGCTAACAACGTTAGTGCGAAGGCACACAACCCACCAGGGGGTTAACTCAGAACATGGCGAAGAATCAGTCCACCACCGAGTCCGCCGTCAGTACGGTCAACGGCCACGCGGAGGCAACCGCCGGTCGCGCCCGCCAGGCCGCGGCCGCAGCCGTCGACCTTCCGGTCGGCACCGCGCTGAGCCTCGTCGACCGCGTCAACGAGGTCACCAGCCCGTGGCGCAGCCGCGAGACGGCAACGGATGAGCTGAAGAACATTCGTTTCCAGGTCAACCGCGAGCTCTCGAAGCTCGAGCGCCGTGGCGCCACGACTCGTCGCAAGGCGGTCAAGCAGGTTGACGACACCCGTGCGCGGGTCGAGCGCGAGATCTCCGACCGGCGGCATCGCGTCGAGATGACCGTGAAGGAGAACCGTCGCAAGGCCGAGCAGAACATCCGCGACGCTCGGGAGCGGATCGGGGTCTGAACCCCACTTAGCCCGGGTCGCCACCGGAGAGGAGGCGCCCCGGAGGAGCTGTCCGCCTAACGCGGGCAGATGCAGCAACCTCTCCTCCCCGATCAACGGGCCTACGGGCCCGTTGATCACGTTCGGGGGCCGTGATCGCGTTGGGGAGACCCGGCCTGCGACAATTAGCGGGCATGGCGCAACCGACCCAGGACCAGATCACCGACAAGCTTCGCGCGGTCATCGACCCCGAGCTCCGCCGCTCGATCGTCGAGCTGGAAATGGTCCGCTCGATCGACATCAAGGACGGCGGGCGGGTCGAGGTCGTCGTCTCCCTGACCACGCCCGGCTGCCCGATCCGCTCCCACTTCGAGAACGCGGTGGTCGAGCGCGTCTCCGAGCTCGACGGCGTGAGCTCTGTCGGCGTCGGCTTCGACGTCCTGAGCGACGAGGAGAAGTCGGGACTGCAGCAGCGCCTTGGCCGGCCGCAGCTCCCCGAGGGTGCGCTCGCCCAGGTCAAGAACGTGGTCTGCGTCGCCTCCGGCAAAGGCGGGGTCGGCAAGTCGACGATGACCGCGAACCTCGCGGCGGCGCTGCTGATCGAGGGCGAGGACTCGGGCGCGCTCGACTGCGACGTGTACGGCTACTCGATCCCGCGCATGCTCGGCGTCAACCGCAAGCCCGAGGTCTCCCCCGAGCGCAAGATCGTCCCGCTGACCGCGCCCTCTGGCGTCAAGGTGATGTCAATCGGCTTCTTCGTCGAGGACAACGCGGCCGTCGTCTGGCGCGGTCCGATGCTCCACAAGGCGATCCAGCAGTTCCTCGAGGACGTCGACTGGGGCGAGCTCGACTATCTCCTGCTCGACCTCCCGCCGGGGACGGGCGACGTCTCGATGACGCTGGCGCAGCTGCTTCCGCAGGCGAAGATCCTCGTCGTCACGACCCCTCAGCCCGCCGCGCAGAGCGTCGCCCGCCGCGCCGCCGAGATGGCCGGCAAGGTCGACCTCGAGCTGCTCGGCGTGATCGAGAACATGTCGGGGTTCACGACCCCGGACGGACAGCGGTTCACGATCTTCGGCGAGGGCGGCGGACAGCAGCTGGCCGACGAGCTCGACGTGCCCTTGGTCGGGAAGATCCCGCTCTCGGAGGACCTGCGCGAGAATGCCGACAACGGCATCCCGCTCGTCCTTGCAGAACCCGACGCGCCGGCTTCGCAGGCGATCCGCGACGCCGCCCGGGGGATCATCGCCGCGACGCCGACCGCGCTCCCTGTGATGCAGGCGCCGGCGGCCGCGGCGGCGCCGGAACAGGCCCCGACCGGCGGCACCGAGCTGCCGGTCGTCCAGGCGGGCGGGCACTAGTACCCAGCCGCGAAGCGGGCCACCGAAGCGGCCCGCTTGCACTTCATCGGACGGGTGCGCCGTCCATGGGCGTGCTGCCGGGGGCTACGGCGCCACGCAGAGGACCTCGAGGCTGCCGGTCAGGGTGGCGTTGTCCCCGTCCCCGGCGGTCGGGTCGTCAGCCGGAGCGCTCAGCCGCGCGCGCCCAGGCGCTACTTGCTGGCGTAGTACTCGGCGTTGATCTGCGTGTACTTCGCCCACTCCCCGGGGAGCTGGTCCTCGGCGAAGCACGCGTCCACGGGGCAGGCCTCGACGCAGGCGTCGCAGTCGATGCACTCGTCGGGATCGATGAAGAGCTGCTGCACGCCCTCGTAGTCGGCCTCGTCGGGGGTCGGGTGGATGCAGTCCACGGGACAGACCTCGATGCACGAGTTGTCCTTCTCTCCGATGCACGGCTCGGCGATGACGTAGGTCAAGGGCTGCGGCTCCCTCTGGTCGTGGTGCTTGCGGTGACGACGCCCGTGAGTCTGCCCCGAGCGGACGGACATTGTAGGCGAACCGGTAGCTTGGCCTGCGTGATCCTGGTGACGGGGGCCACGGGCGTCGTTGGCCGGGCATTGCTCCCCGGTCTGCTCGACGCGGGCCACTCGGTGCGCGCCCTCGTGCGTGATCCGCGACGTCTGGGAGCGACCCGCGTCCACGTCCAGCTCGCGCTGGTCGACCTCGCCGACCCGCACGGGCTGCGCCACGCCCTGCGAGGGACGGACACCGTGATCCACCTCGCAGCGGCAATCCGCGACCAGCCCCCGCGCCGGGTCGAGGAGATCAACGGCCTCGGCACCCTGCGCCTGCTCCAGGCGGCCGAGGCCGCCGGCGTCGAGCGGTTCGTGTTCTTCTCGGCGCTCGGCGCGACGCGCTTTCAGCGCACGCGCTTCTTCCGCTCGAAGGCGCTCGCCGAGGACGCCGTCGCGCGCTCGCCGCTTGCGAGCACGATCTTCGCGCCGTCGATCATCTACGACCGCGACGACCCCTGGGTGACGATCATGCGCCGCCTCTCGCTGCTCCCGGTGCTACCGATCTCGGGCTCGGGCAGGGCCCGCTACCAGCCGATCTGGGCCCGGGACGTGGCGGGCGCCGTGATCGCCTCGCTCGGCCGCGACGGAAGCGAGCGCTTCGAGCTCGCCGGTCCCGAGGTTCTGAGCTACGACGAGATCGCGCGCACGATCGCGCGCGCCGCGGGGCGCGAGCGCCCGCTCGTCCATGTCCCGCTTCCGCTTGTGCGCTCGACGCTGATCTGGCTGCGGCGGATCTTCGGTGAGCCCGTGTTCGCGACCTGGGAGGAGGCCGAGCTGATGGAGATTCCGATGGTCAGTCCCCGGGGTCCCGCCGATGTCGAGGCGCTCGGAGTCGAGCCGCGCGCGATGGCGCGGGTGCTCGGGTGAGCACCGACAGCCCGGTCGCCCTCGTCAGCGGCGCGAATCGCGGCATCGGCCGCGAGATCGCGCGCCAGCTCGCCGAGGAGCGCGGCTTCCTCGTCGTCGTCGGCGGGCGCGATCCGGCCGCCGCGGAGGCCGCCGCCTCAGAGATCGAGGGCGACGCGGTCGCGGCGCAGCTCGACGTCACCGACCAGGCGGGCATCGACGCGCTCCGCGCGCGGATCGAGGCCGATTCGGGGCGCCTCGACGTGCTCGTCAACAACGCCGGCGTCTACGGGGATTCCGACGGGGTCGGCGAGTACGACCTCGACCGCGCGCACGAGGTCGTCGAGACCGACCTCTTCGGCCCATGGCGGCTCTCGCGTGCGATGCTCCCGCTGCTGCGCGCCGGCGGCCACGGGCGCATCGTCAACGTCTCCAGCGGCGCCGGGCAGCTCTCGGACATGTACGGAGGCCGCGCCGCGTATCGCGTCTCCAAGGCCGGCCTCAACGCCCTCACCCGGATACTCGCGTACGACGAGCGCGAGTCCGGGATCCTCGTCAACTCGATCTGCCCCGGCTGGGTGCGAACCGAGATGGGCGGCCCCTCCGCGACGCGCTCGGTCGAGGAGGGCGCCGACACCGCGGTTTGGCTCGCCACCCAGAGCGACCGGGGCCCGACCGGCGGCTTCTTCCGCAACCGCGAGCCGATTCCCTGGTAGCTCCCGAAACGCCGAAGGGCCCGGCTTGCGCCGGGCCCTTCGAAACCACTCGCCTGTTGAGGCGAATTACATCATCCCGCCCATGTCGGGCATGCCGCCGCCACCGGGCATCCCGGCGGGCTCCTTCTCCGGCGGCTCGGCGACGATCGCCTCGGTCGTGAGGATGTTCTTCGCGATCGAGGTGGCGTTCTGGAGCGCCGAGCGGGTGACCATCGTCGGGTCGATCACGCCGTCGGCGACGAGGTCGCCGTAGTCGCCGGTGTCGGCGTTCAGCCCCTCGCCGTCCTTCATCCCGCGCACCTTGTCGACGACCACCGATCCCTCGAACCCCGAGTTCTCGGCGATCTGGCGAATCGGCTCCTCGAGCGCCCGGCGCACGATCTCGGCTCCGGTGCGCTCATCGTTGTGGCCCTCGCCACCGATGTCGATCGCGTCCTGCGCGTTGAGCAGGGCGACGCCCCCGCCGGGGACGATTCCCTCCTCGAGCGCCGCTCGGGTCGCCTGGAGGGCATCCTCGACGCGGTGCTTCTTCTCCTTCAGCTCCGTCTCGGTGGCCGCGCCGACCTTGACGACGGCGACGCCGCCCGCCAGCTTCGCCAGCCGCTCCTGGAGCTTCTCGCGGTCGAAATCGGAGTCGGTTGACTCGATCTCCTGACGGATCTGGTTGATCCGGCCCTCGATCGCCTCCTTCTCGCCCGCACCGTCGATGATCGTCGTGTCGTCCTTGGTGACGACGACGCGGCGCGCCTTCCCGAGCTGCGAGAGCTGCGTGTTCTCGAGCTTCAGGCCCATCTCCTCGGTGATCACCTCACCGCCTGTCAGGGTCGCGATGTCCTCGAGCATGCGCTTGCGGCGATCGCCGAACCCGGGCGCCTTGACCGCGACGCCGGTGAACGTGCCGCGGAGCTTGTTGACGACGAGCGTCGCGAGGCTCTCGCCCTCGACATCCTCGGCGATGATCACGAGCGACTTACCGCCCTGCATCACCTGCTCGAGTACGGGGAGCAGGTCGCGCACGGAACCGATCTTCTGATTCGCGATCAGAACGTACGGCTCCTCGAGCACGGCCTCCATCCGGTCCTGGTCGGTGATCATGTACGGCGAGATGTAGCCCTTGTCGAACTGCATCCCCTCCGTGAACTCGAGCTCCATGCCAAACGTCTGGCCCTCCTCGACGTTCACGACGCCGTCCTTCCCGACCTTGTCGATCGCGTCCGCGATCACGTTGCCGATCTCGTCGTCGGCGGCCGAGATCGCGGCGACGCGGGCGATCTGCTCCTTGCCCGCGATCTCCTTCGACTGCTTCTCGCGCAGCTGCTCGACGACCTGCTCGACCGCCTGCTCCATCCCGCGGCGAAGGCCGAGCGGGTTGGCGCCGGCGGCAACGTTTCGCAGGCCGCTGTGGACCATGACCTGCGCCAGGAGCGTTGCGGTCGTCGTGCCGTCGCCGGCGACGTCATTGGTCGCCGTCGCAACCTCGCGGACGAGCTGCGCGCCCTGGTTCTCGAACACGTCCTCGATCTCGATCTCGCGCGCGATCGTCACCCCGTCGTTGGTGATCGTCGGGGCGCCGAACTTCTTGTCGAGCACCACGTAGCGACCCTTGGGGCCGAGCGTCACCTTGACGGCGTCGGCCACGGCGTCGACTCCAGTCTGGAGCGCCGCGCGGGCCTCGGCGTCGTACTTCAGCTCCTTGTGAGCCATCTAGTCACTTCCTCCTTCTAGAAATTCCACATCAAATGCCAAGTTGTCCTTCGGGGACCGCTACTCGACCTTCGCGAGCACATCCGACTCGCGCAGGACCAACAGCTCGTCGCCGTCCACGGTCACCTCGGTTCCCCCGTACTTGCTGTACAGGACCTCGTCACCGGCGCTCACGTCGAGCGCGCGGCGCTTGCCGTCCTCGATCGGGCCATCCCCGACCGCGAGGACCTTGCCCTTCTGCGGCTTCTCCTTCGCGGTGTCGGGGAGGACGAGCCCGCTCGCGGTGGTCTCCTCCTCTTCGGTCGCCTGCACGATCAGACGATCGCCAAGGGGCTTCAGCTTCATGCGCATACCTCCGTCAGGTTCAGGTTCTGGTTCTTCAGCGTCAGGTGGGCGTCTAGGTCGGCGTCTTTGGGGGTCGTTGGCACTCTGGGTATGAGAGTGCCAGACGCAGTCTGAAGTGTAGCTGGCCGGCTATCCGCGCGAGACGCCGCCGCTGGCGCCGAGCAGGCGGACACCGAGCAGGCGCGCGAGGCCCTCGGCCCCGTTTCCCATCACCCAGTCGTGGTTCCAGGCGAAGATCGGGCGCGCGATCGGGGCGAGCAGGTTCATCCACGCCCGCGTGGTGCGCACGTTCCACTCGTACAGAGCGGCCGTCGTGCCGTCGGCCTCGTAGAGCCGCCAGCGTCCGATTCCCGCCAGCTCGCCCGTCGCCTCGCCCACGATCAGGTTGGGACGCTCGATGCGGGTCGTGCGGGTCCGGAACCTGACCGCGTACGGGAGCCTGCTCTTCCACGTGTGCTCGTCCACCTGGCCGATCCCGTCCTCATCCCCGGGTTCGAGCTCGACCACCCTCTCGACCCCGCGCCACCACTCGGGCCAGCGCTTCGAGTCCTCGATCGCCTCCCAGACCGGGTCGATCGGCGCCTCGAGGCACCACACGGTGAGGAACATGTACTCGGTCACGGGCGTTCGTCCATGACTACGATCCACCCACCGCCAGGGATCACCCGGCTCAGTTCGGCGAGGGAGTCTCGCCGTTTCCGAGACTCGTCGCTGGTCTTTCGACGATCTGGGAGAAACGGATCACCGTGACGGTGTCGTCCTGGGCGATCTCGCGGCCATAGATCTGCTCGAGGAAGTTGACCGTCTCGTCGAGGCGGCGGAACTCGGGATTGTCGTGCTCGATGTCGCGCGGCGAGAGCTCCTCGACGCGCTTCACCTCGACGTCGTCGATCACCGCGGAGAAGATCTTCTCGCGCGGCCCGTGGCGGTAGCCGACGGTGACCCAAACCATCTGACCGCGGTCGTACTTCTTGGACTTGTCCCCGAGCCGGATCGTCGCGGTCTTTCGCCCGCGCTTGAGCTGGTCGATGAAGACCGGCGAATAGAAGTTGAGCACGTAGATCGCGCCGCCGCTCATGAGGGTACGAGCCTACGCGTTTGCGGCAATGCCGGTTTGGAGGCGATCCTATTCCCAGCGGCGACCGAAGCGGCCCTCGACGAATCCCTCTCGCCCGATCAGCGGCACGAACCTGCACGCGCCGAGGCTGCGGCGCTCGAGGCCCTCGCCGGTCTCGACGTCGAAGATCTCGGCCATGCGAGTGAGAACGGTCAGCATGTCGGCGCGGTCGCTCGCGATCGGGACGACGAGGTGCCCGCCGACGCCAAGCTGGGCGAGCAGGCTCGCCGGGGCCGCCGGCGCCGTCGCATGGACGGCGATCCCGTCGTACGGGGCGCGTTCGGGATAGCCGGAGCTGCCGTCGCCGACGATCACGCTCACGTTCTCTATCCCGAGCTCGCCGAGCGCGCGCTCTGCGTCGCGAGCCAGCTCCTCGACGCGCTCGATCGTGATCACCTCACGCGCAAGCCCCGAGAGCACCGCGGCCGAGTAGCCCGAGCCGGTCCCGATCTCGAGCACGCGCTCGTCGCCCTCCAGCTCAAGTGCCTGGCAGATCGCGGCGACGATCCACGGCTGCGAGATCGTCTGCGAGTGGCCTATTGCGAGCGCCGAGTCAGCGTACGCGCGGCGACGCTCGGGCTCGGGGACGAACGCCTCGCGCGGGATCGACTCCATCGCCGCCAGCACGGCCTTCGACTCGATCCCGCGGCGGCGAAGCTGGCGATCGACCATCGTCGAGCGCTGGACCTCGAAGTCTGGATCGCGGCGCATCGCCATTCAGAAGATGTAGGCGTCGAGCCGCAGCGGCTCGAGCACCGTCACGCGGCCGCGGCCACAGCGAACGATCCCCGCCCGCTCGAGCGTGGCGAGGAACCGGCTCACGCTCTCGCGCGAGGTCCCGGCGAGCTGGGCGAGGTCCGACTGGCGCATCCGGATCGTGATCCCGTCGCGCGAGCCGGACGGCGTCTCGTCGGCGATCAGCCGCGTCAGCACGCCGGCGACCCGGCTCGGCACGGTTTGGAACGACTGGCGGGCGATCCGCTCGTTGCTCTCGCGCAGGCGCCTGGCGAGCGCGACGACGAGCTTCGCGGTTATCTCGGGGCTCGACGCGAGCAGGCGGCGGACGTCGCTTCCCGGGAGCGCGAGCAGCTCGCTGTCGCTGAGCGCCTCGACGCTCGCCGAGCGCACCTCGCCGTCGAGCATCGCGAGCTCGCCGAAGACGTCCCCGGGCCCGAGCGTGGCGAGCGCGATCGCGCGGCCGTCGGGATGCTCGCGGGTCACGCGGAGGTCACCCGAGCGGACGACGTAGCAGGCATCCCCGTGGTCGCCCTCGGTGAGGACCCGGACGCCGCGCTCGAATGTTCGCGGGACGCCGACGCTCGCGATCCTCTCGAGCTCCTCCTCCGAGAGCTCGGCGAACAGCGACACGCCGCGCAGCAGCGCGGCCGGGCTCTGTCGCTCCTCCGTAGCCACGCCCCGATTATGCCCCGAAGTACCGCAAACCCCGCGACGCCCGGACGCGAGGCGGAACGCCCACCGCTCACCCGCGACGGCGGAAGCGGAGTTGAGCACGTCGCGGGAATGACTCAGGGCTTGAGCCTGTGGCCCGTCGTGAACAGGTACTGGGCCCAGCCGACGACGAGCGCGGCAATCGCGGCCGTGACGCCGAACGCGAGCCAGACGTTGACGTCGCTCGACCCGAGGAAGCCGTAGCGGACCGCGCTGACGATGTAGAAGAGCGGGTTCGCGTGCGAGAGCTGATGCCACGGACTCGCGAGCACGTTGACCGAGTAGAAGACCCCGCCGAGGAAGGTCAGCGGCAGGATGATGATGTTGTTGACGAAGGTGTGGTGGTCGAAGGTCTCGGCGTAGATTCCGACGATCACGCCGAGCGCGCCGAACAGCATCACGAGCAGCAGCACCGCCGCGACGAGCGCCAGCGGCTCGACGACCGGTGCCCCCGTCAGCGGGACCGCGAGAGCGCCGAGCCCGAGCCCGATCAGCAGCGCCCGGAATACGCCGCCGATCGACAGCCCGAGGTGCATCTGCCACGGTCGCATCGGCGCCGAGAGGACGTCGTCGATGTAGCGGTCGGAGCGCGCCTGGAAGATCGAGCTCGAGTTGTTCGAGTACGCGGCCTGCGCCATCGCCATCGCGATCAGGCCGGGGACGATGAATACCTGGTACTCGAAGCCCTCGATCATCCGGATCCTCGCCCCGAGCGAGAACCCGAAGACGAGGATGAACAGGATCGAGGCCACGACCGGCGCGAGCATCGTCTGCGTCCACAGCTTCGATACGCGCAGGCACTCGCGCGCCGACAGCCACGCCAGCCCGCGCCACGGGTTCGGGCTCACGCGACCGCCTTCAGGTAGACGTCCTCGAGCGTGCGGGCGTCGAACTGGCGTTTGAGCCCCTCGGGGGTGCTGCGGGCGACGATTGTCCCGCCGGCGATCAGGGCGATGTCTTCGCACAGCGCCTCCGCCTCCTCGAGGTAATGCGTCGTCAAGAGAATCGTTGAGCCCTGCTCGTGAAGGCGGCGGATGTAGCGCCACAGCTCGCGCCGGAGCTCGACGTCTACGCCAGCGGTCGGCTCGTCGAGGATCACGAGGCGCGGCTCGTGCAGCAGCGCTCGGGCGAGCAGCAGCCGGCGGCGCATCCCGCCGGACAGCTTCGGCGCGCGGACATCGACCTTGTCGCGGAGGTCGAAGACGTCGATCATCTCCTCCGCGCGCTCGACCGAGCGCTTGCGGGTCAGCCCGTAGTAGCCGCCGTGGTAGAGCAGCGCCTCGCGGACGCTGAGGAAGCGGTCGAGGTTCGGGTCCTGCTCGCTGACGCCGACCAGGCGGCGCGCGCGCAGGCTCGTCGAGGAGTGGCCGAAGACCCGGATCTCGCCTGAGCTGATCCTGATCAGATTGCAGATCGCGCTGATCAGCGTCGTCTTGCCGGCGCCGTTGGGGCCGAGAAGGCCAAAGAACTTCCCCGCCGGAACCTCGAGATCGAGCGAGTCGAGTGCGAGCGTGCCGTCGTCGTAGCGCTTCGTCAGCGACTCGACGGCGAGCGCGGATGGGTTCGAGACCATCTATCAGAGGGTAGGGAGGCGGCCTCGCGCGGCGGCTCGGCGGTCTAGCGCTGGCATGTCCCGCACCAGTACAAGCCCTCGGCGCGGTAGACGTTCCGATCCCCGAGACGGCAAGGGTGGTCTGTGGAGCACTAGCCCGTCGAAGTGGAGCAGCAGGTGCTTGCCTCGCGCCTCCGCGCGCCCGAGCGGGCGGCCGCGCAGCGACCCGATCCGCCCCTCGAGGCCGGCGCGCGGGTTTGGGGCCTTGGCCGAGGTGAGCCCGGCGCCAGCGAGTGCCGTGTCGAGCCGGCTCGCGAGCCGGTGGATCGTGTCGCCCTCGGCCATGGCGCTACGCCGACGCGACGAGGCGCCGCGGCTGGCGCGAGAACCCCGCCTGGATCAGGGTCGCCTCGTGGCTCGACCCGATCACGGCCTCGCCGTCGAGGCGCTCGATCGTGAGCTTCGGCAGCAGTCCCGCCGACGCCGCGTCGGCGAGCTCGCTGAGCGCCGCCCCGAGCTCCTCGTCGGAGAGCTCGGCAAGCCGCAGCACGCCGCGGCCTCCGCGCTCGACGTAGAGCCTGGGCTCGCCATCGCGGAGCAGCACGTACGAGCCCGCGCTGCGGCTGGGACGGCGGCCGCCCCCGAGCTTCGGCCACGGAAGCGCGGCGCCGTACGGGTTCGCGGGATCTGTGGCCGCGAGCACCTTGTAGTCACCCTCGGGCTGGGGCATCGAGCGCAGCCGCTCGACCGCGCCCGGGAGCGCGAACTGGGCACCGCCGAGCCCCTCGACGAAGTAGCCGCGGCGCACGGTCCCGAGCATCTCGAGATTCGAGAGCTCGCCGTACAGGGTTGCGAAGCCACCGGGGATCCCCTCCGCGACGACGGTCTCGCGGGTGACGATCCCGTAGCGCTCGAGCATCAGCTCCGCCTGGGCGCGGAGGCGCGGCCCGGCCGCGGGCGCGCCGTCGAACAGCGGCGCGGTCAGCGACCAGCGCCCCTGCACGGCCTGGCCCGCGCCGGCTCGCCGCGAGGCGAACCGCCGCCCCTGGCGCTGCCGGCGCTGGACGGCGCTCAGCCTTGGGGCGCGGAGCGGCGAGAAGGCGTCGTTGGTGACCTCGCCGGCCCAGGCGAGATCCCAGAGCGCGATGTGGATCTCGTCCGGCGAGTGCTCGAGCGCGGCGATGACGTCGGGCCAGAAGCAGGGTGAGCGGCCGAGCAGCTCGCGGATCGCATCGTGGAGGGCGCCCTGCGGCGCCTCGAGCTTCGCGTTCGCGGGCGGCGGCCCCGCGAGGCGCACGTCCTCGCGGAAGTAGAGCGCGACGCGGCCGCCGCTCTTCCCCAGCGCCCCCGCCCCGACCCAGACGATCTCGCCGCTCGTGCACAGCTCGTCGATCCACGCCGGGCTGTAGGCGCCGAGGCGGCGCGGGAGCGCGTCGCGCTCCCACACCCGCGGCGTCAGCGCCACGCCCTGAAGCGGGACGAGCGCCTCGCGGAGGCGGTCAACACCGGCGCCGCCGCGGCGGTGCGCGTCGACGTTCTGCCAGCTCGGCAGGAAGCGGCCGAGCTCGCGCTGGTCGGCGGCCTCGACCTCGCGGCGGAGGTGGGCGAGGCTCGCGCGGCGGAGGCGGCGGAGGACGTCGGGGTCGCACCATTCGCGCTCGCTTCCGCCCGGAAGCAGCTCGCCGCGGACGAGCTCGCCCCCGCGCTCGAGCTCGCGCAGCGCGGGGAGCGGGTCGACCGCGTAGCGGTGGGCGGGCTCGGCCGTCGGGAACGGCCCGTGGGTCCGCGCGTAGCGGCGCATCAGGGACGCCATCGGCTCCTCGACCGCATCGAGGAAGACATCGGGGAGTCCCGCCTTTGGCGGGACTCCCAACGCATCCCGAAACAAACCCGCGTCCTCGGCGGCGATCCAGCGCTCCTCGCCGGCGAGCCGGATCACGACCGCGCGGCGCTCGCGCTCGAGCTTTTCGAGCATTGACGCCGCCGAGTACCCCTCGACGACGCGCTGCTCGCACTCCTCGGTCGTCAGGTCGCCGAGCCGGCGCAGCGTCTGGTGGAGCGCGTCGCGATCCTTCGCGAGCCCGGCCTCCGAGCGCTGCTGGAGCGAGTCCTCGACATCGGCGAGCGCCGCGGGATCGATCAGCTCGCGGAGCTCCTCCTGCCCGAGCAACTCGGCGAGCAGGTCGCGGTCGAGCGCCAGCGCCGCCGCGCGGCGCTCCGCGTTCGGCGTGTCGCCCTCGTACATGTAGGTCGCGACGTAGTCGAACAGCAGCGAGGACGCGAACGGCGAAGCGGTCTTGGTCTCGACCTCGACGAGCGAGATCCGCCGCGAGGAGAGATCGCCGAGAACACGCTTCAGGGCCGGGAGGTCGAGGACGTCGCGGAGGCACTCGCGGTAGGTCTCCAGAATTACCGGGAAGCGGGGGAAGTCGCGCGCGACCTCGAGCAGGCTCTGCGCCTTCAGCCGCTGCTGCCAAAGCGGGGTGCGCTTTCCGGGATAGGCGCGCGGGATCAGCAGCGAGCGCGCGGCGTTCTCGCGGAACCGCGCTCCGAACAGCGCCGAGCCTGAGAGCTCGGCGACGACAAGGTCCTCGATCTCGTCCGCCTCGAGCAGGACGAGGTCGGCGGGCGGCGGCTCGTCGGCGTCGGGAAGGTGGATCACGATCCCGTCGTCGGACCAGATCGCGTCGGCCTCGAGCTCGCGCTCGTCGCGGATCTTCGATGTGAGCGCGAGTCCCCAGGCGGCGTGGACGCGGCCTCCCCAGGGGGAAAGCACGCACAGGCGCCAGTCGCCGATCTCGTCGCGAAAGCGCTCGACGACGATCGTCTCGTCGGAGGGGACGACGCGGGTCGCGGCCTGCTGCTCGCGCAGGTACGCGACGAGGTTCTCCGCCGCACGGCGGTCGAGGTCGTAGTCGCGCGCGAGCTGCTCCGGCTTCGCCGCGACGGCCTCGCGCGAGAAGGCTCCGATCGCCTTGCCGAGCTCGGCCGGTCGCCCGATGCCGTCGCCGCGCCAGAACGGCACCGCGCCCGGGGTTCCGGGGGCCGGAGTGACGATGACACGGTCGCGGGTGATCTCCTCGATCCGCCACGTTGACGCGCCGAGCAGGAACGTCTGGCCGGCCCGCGCCTCGTAGACCATCTCCTCGTCGAGCTCGCCGACCCGGCGCCCGTCGGGGAGGTGGACGCCGTAGAGGCCGCGGTCGGGGATCGTGCCCGCGTTCGTGACCGCGAGCTGGCGCGCCCCCTTGCGGCCGCGGACCTTGCCGCCGGTGCGGTCCCAGACGAGCCGCGGGCGCAGCTCGGCGAAGCGGTCCGACGGGTAGCGGCCGTCGAGCATGTCGAGCACGTTCTCGAGCTGCTCGCGCGAGAGCTCGGTGAACGGCTCCGCCCCGGTGACGACACGCTCGACGTCGGCGACGTCCCACTCCTCGTCGGCGCACATCGAGACGAGGTGCTGCGCGAGAACGTCGAGCGGGTTGCGCGGGATCACGGTCTCCTCGATCTCGCCGGCGCGCATCCGCTTCGTGACGACGGCGCACTCGAGCAGGTCGGCGCGGAACTTGGGGAAGATCCGCCCCTTCGAGACCTCGCCGAGCTCGTGCCCGGCGCGGCCGATCCGCTGCAGGCCGCGCGTCACCGACTTCGGCGACTCGACCTGGATCACGAGGTCGACGGCCCCCATGTCGATCCCGAGCTCGAGCGACGAGGTCGCGACGATGCACGGGATCTTCCCCGACTTCAGGAGCTCCTCGACGACGGTGCGCTCCTCGTGCGCGAGCGAGCCGTGGTGCGCCCTTGCCACTTCAATTCCGCCCGCGTCCTCCGCGTCGCTTTCGGGCGCGGGCGGGTGGTTGCCACCCTGCTCAGTGGCGGGAAGCTCCTGCTCCGGTTGTTCGTTCGCGAGCTCGTTGAGGCGCTTCGCGAGCCGCTCGGCGCCGCGGCGGTTGTTGACGAAGATGATCGTCGAGGTGTGTTCCTGCACGAGCCGCAGGAGCTCCGGGTAGATCGCCGGCCAGATCGAGCGCGCGTTCGTCGCCGGGTCGAGCGACGCCTCGATCGGCCCGGGGTCGATCCGCTCGGGCGAGGGGCCCTTGTACGCCTTGCCCGAGTCGCCGCCGTCGCGCCGCTTCTCGACGTGCGCGTCGGGCTCGGTCATGTCCTCGACCGGGACCTGGATCTCGAGGTCGAGCTCCTTCGCGCGCCCGGCGTCGACGATCTCGCACTCGCGCCGCGGCCCGACGAGGAAGCGGCCAATGCGCTCCAGGGGCCTCTGCGTTGCCGAGAGCCCGATCCTCTGCAGGGAATCGCCTCCGTTCCGGTTCACCAACTCCTCCAGGCGCTCGATCGTCAGCGCAAGGTGCGCGCCGCGCTTCGACTGCGCGACGGCGTGGATCTCGTCGACGATCACCGCCTCGGCGCCGGTGAGAATCTCGCGCGCCTGCGAGGTCAGGATCAGGTACAGCGACTCGGGGGTCGTGATCAGGATGTCGGGCGGGTGGCGCCGCATCGCCTGGCGCTCCTTCTGGGGCGTGTCGCCGGTGCGAAGCCCGACGGAGATGTCGGCCCCGATCCCGGCGAGCGGCGCGCGCAGGTTGCGCTCGATGTCGTACGAGAGCGCCTTCAGCGGCGAGACGTAGACGATGCGGACGCCAGAAGCACGGCCCGGCGCCTCCTCCGCCTCGCGTCCGAGGGCGCCGGGGTCATCGCCGGCTTGGCGCGCGAGCCGGTCGATTCCCCACAGGAACGCGGCGAGCGTCTTTCCGGACCCGGTCGGGGCGCAGATCAGCGCATTCGCGCCCGAGGCGATCGCCGGCCATCCCATCGCCTGCGCGGGCGTCGGCTCTGCGAACGATGCCTCGAACCAGCGCTGAACAGGCTCGCTGAACGGCTCCAATGGGTTGGATTGGTTGGATTTCGCAGTCGCGATGGCCACGGTGCTCAACCCACCGATCTTACGGAGCGCCGCGGCGGGGGGTCAGGCGCTCAGAACGGCAGCTCGTCGGCGACCTCGGCCAAGCGGGGGGCGGCCTTGTCGCGCTCCGAGAGCAGTGGCTCGGTGACCCGCCACTCGACGCCGACATCGGGGTCGTCCCACGCGATCCCGGCCTCGGTCGCGGGGTCGTAGTAGCTCGAAAGCCGGTAGTGGACGTCGGCGATCTCGCTCAGCACGCAGAAGCCGTGCCCGAAGCCGGCCGGGACGAAGAGCTGGCGGTGGCTCTCGTCGTCGAGCTCGTAGCCCTCCCACTGCCCGTAGGTGGGCGAGTCGCGCCGGAGGTCGACGGCGACGTCCCACACCTTCCCGCGCAGGCAGCGGACGAGCTTCGCCTGCCCGGGCGAGGTCTGGAAGTGGAGACCGCGGAGCGTGTTGCGCCCCGAGCGCGAGTGGTTGTCCTGGACGAACTCGACGTCGATCCCGAGCTCGCGCCAGGCGTCGTCGCGAAACGTCTCGACGAGGAAGCCGCGCTCGTCGCCGTGGACCTCCGGCTCGACCACCACGAGCCCGTCGATCCCGGTCTTGACGACGCTCGCCATCAGCCGAGCGCCCTTCCGTACTGGCGCTCGTAGTACTCGCGGTACTCGCCGGAGCGGATCGGCCCCCACCACGCTTCGCTCTCCCGGTACCAGTCGACGGTGCGACGCAGCCCCTCGGCGAAGTCGACCTCGGCCTTCCACCCGAGCTCGGAGCTGAGCTTGCCCGAGTCGAGCGAGTAGCGGCGGTCGTGGCCGGGGCGGTCGGTGACGTACTCGATCAGCGACTCGTCGCGGCCGGTGAGCTCGAGGATGCCCTTCACGACCTCGATGTTCGGAAGCTCGTCGGGCCCTCCGACGTTGTAGACATGGCCCGCCTCGCCGCGCTCGAGCACGGCGCTGATCGCGGCGGTGTTGTCCTCTACGTAGAGCCAGTTGCGGACCTGCATCCCGTCGCCGTATACGGGCAGTGGGTCGCCGGCGAGCGCGTTGAGGATGCACAGCGGGATCAGCTTCTCCGGGTGCTGGAACGGGCCGTAGTTGTTCGACGAGCGGCAGACGAGCACGTCGGCGTCGTAGGTGTGGTGGAAGGCTTGGACGATCAGGTCGCCGCCCGCCTTCGAGGCCGAGTACGGCGACGACGGGTCGATCGGCGAGCGCTCGGTGAACGAGCCGTCCTCGATCGATCCGTAGACCTCGTCGGTGGAGATCTGGAGGTGGCGGATCCCGGCCTCGCGCGCCGCCTCGAGCAGGACGAAGGCGCCGAAGACGTCGGTGGTGATGAACTCGCCCGGCGAGGTGATCGAGCGGTCGACGTGCGATTCGGCGGCGAAGTTGACGATCGCGTCGCAGCTCGCGACCGCGCTCGCGACGGCGTCGCGGTCGGCGATGTCCGCCTCGACGAACTCGAGCCGCGCCTCGGGAGCCGACTGGAGGTTCTCGCGCCGGCCGGCGTAGGTGAGCTTGTCGAGGACGACGATCTCGTCGTCGGGATAGCGCTCGAGGCGCTGGCGAACGAAGCACGAGCCGATGAACCCCGCTCCCCCCGTGACCAGCAGCCTCACGCGACGGGCTCCCCGCTCTTCGTCCGCTCGGCGAGGTACGCCGCCAGCCCCTCGCGCCAGCTCGGAAGCTCGATCGGGTTCGGCCGCTCGGTCCCGAGCACCGAATAGGCGGGCCGCGGCGCGGGGCGCCCGAGCATCTCCGTCGTCGCCGCCATCACCCGGCACTCGACCTCGGACTGGTCGAAGATCTCCTGCGCGAAGTCGAACCACGAGCACTCGCCCGCCGCCGCGACGTGATGGATGCCGTGGTCGTGATGCTCGGCGAGGTCGACGAGCGCCGGGCCGAGCTGGCCCGTGTAGGTCGGCGAGCCGACCTGGTCGGAGACGACGAGGATCTCGGGCTGCTCGCTCGCCAGGTGGAGCATCGTCTCGACGAAGTTTCGCCCCGCGACGCCGAACAGCCATGACGAGCGGACGATGAAGTGCTTCGGGTTCGCGGCCGTGACCGCGGCCTCCCCCGCGAGCTTCGAGCGCCCGTACGCGGACAGCGGGCCGACCTCGTCGGACTCGACGTAGGGCGAGCGCTTCGCGCCGTCGAAGACGTAGTCGCTCGACGGATGGATGATCGTCGCGCCCGCGGCCTCGGCGGCGGCCGCGACAAGCCCGGCACCCTCGCCGTTGACGCGCGTCGCCTCGGCCTCATGCTCCTCGGCGCCGTCGACGTCGGTCCAGGCGGCGCAGTTGATCACGACCTCGGGGCGCAGCTCGGTCATCGCCTCGGCGAGCGCGGCGCCCTCCGTGATGTCGAGCTCGGAGTGCTTCAGCGCACCGACGCCGTGGCCGCGCGCCTTGCCGGCGCGGACGACGTCGCGCCCGAGCATGCCGCCCGCGCCCGTGATGAGGATCCGCGTCACGGGATCGAGATCTCGGAGTTGTCACCGACGATCAGGCGCAGGGTCTTCGGAACACCGTCGCCGCGGGTGAGGTGAGCGTTTCGGCCCAGCAGGCTCGCCTCCATCCGCGTGCCGAGGTCGCTCACCGACGAGCCCGAGAGCAGGATCGAGTGCTCGATCTCGGAGTTGGCGACGGTGACGTCGGAGGCGATCGCCGTGTACGGCCCGATGTAGGCGTTTGCGATCCTGCTCCCCGAGCCGATGATCGCGGGACCGCGGACGAGCGAGTGGTCAAGCTCGGCGTCCGCCTCGACGACGACACGCCCCTCGATCTTCGAGTCGGTGAGCCGGCCGTCGATTCTGCGCTCGATGTCCTCGAGCACGAGCCGATTCGCCTCGAGCATGTCGGCGAGCTGCCCGGTGTCCTTCCACCACCCGCGCACGAGCTGCGAGGAGACGCGCTTGCCCTCGTCGATCAGCCGGTCAATCGCGTCGGTTATCTCGAGCTCGCCGCGCGCCGACGGCTCGATCGCCTTCGCCGCGTCGAAGACCGCGGGGCCGAACAGGTAGACGCCGACGAGCGCGAGATCGCTGGGCGGGTCCTTCGGCTTCTCGACCAGGCGCACGATCCGCTCACCTTCGAGCTCCGCGACGCCGTAGTTCTCCGGGTCGGGCACGGACGTGAGCAGGATCAGCGCGTCGGGCTCGTCTCGGCGGAAGGCCTCGACGAGCTCCGTGATCCCGTCGCGGAGCAGGTTGTCGCCGAGGTACATCACGAACGGCCCGCCGGCGAGGAAGTCCTCGGCGGTCAGCAGCGCGTGCGCGAGCCCGAGCGGCTCGTCCTGGACGATGTAGGTGACCCTGGCGCCGAACGCCGAGCCGTCCCCAACCGCCTCTTGGATCTCATCGCCCGTCTGAGGCGCGATCACGATCCCGATCTCCTCGATCCCGGCCTCGACGAGCGCCTCGATCCCGTAGAAGAGGACCGGCTTGTTCGCCACTGGGACGAGCTGCTTCGCGGAGGTGTGCGTAATCGGGCGCAGGCGCGTCCCCGCCCCTCCGGAGAGGATCAACCCCTTCAGCTCAGCCATAGCCGGGGAGGCTACTCAGATCGACACAAGCCCCGCGACTGCGGACGCGAAGCGGAGCAAGTCGCGGGCTTAGTACGTCCCGCCCAGTTTGCGGTGATCCCAGGTGACGGTTCGAACCGGTTGGAAGTGGATCGCAACCCGCTTCTCCGCCTGTGCCTTGATCGCCTCCGCGCCCTCGCCCTCAACCGACGACAGGCCCTCGGTGTACCGGATCGCAAGCTCGCTGCCGACCTCGAAGACGGTCTCGAGCTGGCGATGGATCACGGCCTCGGCCTCGATCATCACCGCGCGCAGATCGCTGTATTCGTGTCCGGTCTCGACCAACAGGGTGGCGCGACGATCGCGCTCGAGGTTGAGCGTCTTCTGCGACTTCGCGTAGGTGTAGATCCAGATCTCGCCGTCCCGCAGCACGTACCACAGCGGTGCAACATGCGGCCACCCGCGCGGCCCGTAGGTCGCGATGACGACGATTCGCTCGCTCTCGAGCAGCTCGCGCTGCTGATCGCGGCTGAGCTTGATCTGGTCGCGCCGGCTCATCGTCCGCGCAGCAGCATATGGCTCGTGACGCGAAGCGCGGATCAGGGGTGGAGCGTCAGCGAGCGCCACGGGCCCTCGCCCTTCATCGGCTGTGTGCGCCCGCCGAGCCAGTCGACCTGGAGATCGTCGTAGTGCGAGCTTCCGGGGTGTCCCGACTGGCCGGTGAAAGCCTGCCAGCGTGAGCGCTCGGGATCGGAGGGGTCGGCGATCATGCGGAAGCACGGAGCCCACGCAGCCTGGTATGGGTTGCTCGGGTCGAAGGCGATCTGGGTGACCGTCTCCTGGCCGCCGCCGGCCTCGAGGCTTCGGTTGAGCAGCCGCGCGAACAGCGGGTTCGCCTCGCCGAGCGGGTGCTTGAAGTCGAGCCGGTGCACCTTGCCCCAGCGCCAGCGGTCGGGATCCGAGCCGAAGCCGTCGGCGAGGTCGTCGAGCGCGGCGCGCAGCGAGTCGAGCGCGAGCTCCTCCCACGGTCGCCCGATCAGCTCCTCGTCGCCCTCCTCCCAGAGCGCGAGCATGTGGCTTTGCCACCGCCACGGCGAGGTGATGTGGGTGGTGAACCCGCTCACCGAGCGGTCCAGCCAGCGCTCGGCCAGGTCGCGGTCGCCGATCACGGCGCGCGCCAGCTCGCGCGCGAGCCTGAGCGTGAACGCGGAATAGATCGACGCCGCGACCGAGCTTGCGTCGAGGCGGCCGTCCCAGCTCTTCAGCCGCTCGATCGCCGCGACCTCGCGCTGGTCGCGCGGGCGCAGGCGCGCCAGCCGATGGACGGTCTCGATCCCGGGAATTGAGTGGTTGTCGCCCTGCATCGCCTCGAAGCTGTCGACGTCGTGCTCCTGCTCGGCGAGGATCAGCTCCTCGATCCGCCGTGCGCGGTAGCCGTCGAGGTACTCGCTCGTGATGTGGTGCGGATAGTCATCTGGCGCGATCCTGTTGTTGGCCGTGATGACGTACCCGCATTCGGGGTCGGTGATCTCCGGCAGCTCGTCGTAGGGGACCCAGCCCTCCCACTCGTAGTCGCCGCTCCAGCCGGGCTTGGGCAGATCCGGGCAATCGCCGCGGCGAATCGGGAGCCGACCGACGGTCTTGTAGCCGATCGACCCGCTGCGGTCGGCCCAGACGAGGTTCGACGCCGGCATCGTGAAGTGGGCGAGCAGCTCGACGAGCTCGGCACCGCTCGCCGGCTCCATCACGCGCACGTTCGCCTCGCTCAGCGCCGGCATGTCGAGGGCCGACCAGCGCAGCGCGAGCGGCTCCGCCGCGTCGGCGCCGAGCACCTCGTTGACGAGGGGACCGTGGTGGCTGCGGCGGACCTCGAGCCGCTCGGGCGCGTCGCGCCCCCTGACCGAGATCTCCTCGGGGACGATCTCGAGCAGCCGCCGCTCACCGTCGAACTCGTAGCTCTCGCCGTCTACGCGCTCGATGAACAAGTCCATGACGTCGGCCATCGTGTTCGTGAACGCGAACGCGACGTCGTTCGTCTGCCCCATCATCAGGCCCGGCATCCCGGGGATCGAGGCGCCGCGTGCGTGGCGGTCGCCGAGGTGGAGGCCGACCTGGTAGGTGATCCCCGGCATGCTCGGGGGCAGGTGGGGATCGCCCGCGAGCAGCGGCCGGCCGGACTTCGTCCGCGACCCGCTGACCGCCCAGTTGTTCGAGCCGCTGGCCTCGACCGCGAGCCCGAGCGTCGCGCGCACGCGGTCGATCTGCTCGGCGATCCCGAGCCCGTCGCCTCCGTAGGCCCCGCCCGGGACGGCGACGACCGGGTTCCCGCTCGGGTAGGTGGGCTCGAGCCGCATCGCGAGCTCGGGGCCGAGCGCCCGGATCATCTCTGCGCGCAGCAGCTCCCTCTCCCAGTTCGTCGACAGCCCGAACGTGAGCAGCTTCATCGCCGAGAGCATGTCCGCCGGGCGCCACGGCTCGAAGTCGATTCGCAGCAGCTGGAACTCGATCGGCAGCGTCGGCGCGGCCTCGACGGCGGCGTTGACGCCGGCGCAGTAGGCGTCGAGCTCGGAGCGAAGGCCGGGCTCGAGCTCGCGCTCCTCGCGCTCGGCGATCCGGCGCATCCCAAGCGTCCGCATCAGGCGGTCGGCCGGAAGCCCCTCGACGCCCGCGATCTCGGAGATCCGCCCCGCGCTCATTCGGCGGTAGAGGTCGAGCTGCCAGAGTCGGTCCTGGCCGTGGGAGAAGCCCTGCCCGAACCACAGGTCGTGACGCGTGCGGGCGTCGATGTGCGGCACGCCCCAGCGGTCGCGGCGAATCTCCACCGCGCCGGAGAGCCCGGTCACCCGGATTCGCCCGCGCGTGCGCGGGAGCGGCCGGCGCAGAAGCTGGTACCAGACGGCGGCAAAGCTCGACGCCGCCACGGCCGAGACCGCGGCCCCGCCGAGGGCGAGCCGCTTCGCGAGCCGCCGGCGCGCGCGCCGACGCGGGATCGAGATCCAAACTGCCACCGAGCTCTGTAGATAGCAGGCGCGCCGCTTCGGCGAGCGGGCCGACCGACTCAGTCGGTGAGCTCGCCCACGTCGAGGCCCCCCTCGGCCTCGAGCTTCTCGATGTGGGCCTGCATCGCCTCGCCGGCTGCCCAGCGCAGCTCCTGCGGGACGTCGTCCCAGGCGATGTCGAGCAGGTGTGCGCGCGAGCGCTCGCCCGAGTCGAGCGCCGCGACGAGCCTTCGCTCACGGTCGAGGCGGTGGTCTAGGTACTCGGCGAGCTTCGCGGCGGGGTCGGTGACGAACGGTCCGTGCCCGGGGCACAGCAACTCGAGGTCGAGCTCGACGAGCCGGTTCAGGGAGTTGAGATAGTCGGACATCGACCCCCCACCCGAGCTCGAGGGGACGATCGTCGAACCCTCCCCGAGCACGAGGTCGCCCGTGAAGCAGACCTTCCCGAGCAGGAAGCAGACGTGATCGCTCGCGTGGCCCGGGGTCGCGACGACCTCGAAAAGCCCCGCGCGGTCGCCGTCGCGCGCCTCGATCCGCTCCGCCACCAGCATCGCCCCGCCGTCGGCGTGGTCGCCGTGCGAGTGGGTGAGCGCATAGCCGCCGATCCCACCCCGGCGCTCGGCCTCGGCGCGCACGGCGGCGATGTGCTCCTCGTCGGCGGGTCCGGGGTCGATCACGATCGCCGGGTCGGCGCCGACGAGGTATGTGTTCGTGCCCTCGAGCGTCATCGGCCCGGGGTTGTCCGCGACGATGCGGACGATCTCGGGATGCCCCGGCGCGGTCTCGACTCGGTCGGCCACGGGGCCCGCTACCCGTGCGGCTCAGGCGGCGAGCGCCTTGCGGACCGCGTCGCGCGCGTCGTCGGGCTCGAGCACGACGAGGTCGCCCGCGCCCTTGAGGACCTCGCGGACGAGCCACGACACCCCCGCGTAGGGAAGCTCGATCACGACCGCGCCGTCCGCGAGCTCCTCGATCACCGGGCGCTCCTCGCGGATCCACCGCGCGCGGTCGGAGGAGACCCAGACGCGCGCGACCTGGGCGTTGTCGACCTCGCCGTCCCTAAGCCAGGCCTCCGCGCCGGGCAGCTCCTCGACGATCCCGCGCGGGTCGAAGCCGCGCTCTGTCAGCTTCGCCTCCTTGATTCGGTCGAGGCGGAAGTGGCGCACGTCGTCGCGCTTCAGATCCCAGCAGCCGACGTACCAGCCCTCGGCGCCGTTTGTCAGCCGGTAGGGCTCGACCTCGCGCTTCGAGAACTGGTCCTCGTTCTCCTTGTAGTAGTTGAGCTCGAGCACGCGGCGGCGCGCGATCGCGAGGTTCACCGTCCGCGCGATCTCGGAGTCGTCTCCGCCGGGGGCGATCTCAAGGCCCTCCTCCGAGGGGTCGCGGCCGAGCGCGGAGACGATCTTGCCCCGCGCGGTCGCCAGGCCCGCCTGCGGGAGGTGGTCGCCGAGCAGGTCGATCGCGGCGACGAGCGCCTTTGCCTCGAGCGGCAGCAGCCGCGCTGGGCGGTCGAAGCTGTCGCCGTAGGTGTCGGGGTCGACCTCGATCTCGCTGCCGATGATCTCGGCATAGAGGACGTAGGTGCCGCCGCCGAAGTTGACGACGTTGAGGACCGAGATGTCCTCGCCGAGCTCCTCCTCGGTCAGCTTCAGCTCCTTGCAGACGTCGGCGACCTGGAGCCGGCGCTCGCTTCGCGCCGCCTCGATCAGCATTCCCGCGAGGGTGACGAGGCGGGCGAATCGCTCCGGGCGGATCACCGACTCGCCGCGGCCGTTCGAGCGCGCCGTGCGCGGCGTCTCAACCGCGGGGCGGGCGACCGTCTGCGCGGTCTTGAACTCGCCGCGGTGACTCGAGCGCAGCTCCTTGAGGCGCTTCTCCGCCTCGGTAGCGAGCTCCTGCGGCTCGAGCACGGTCGCGTTCTCGCGCCAGCTCAGCGCCCACGAGACGAGCAGCCGGCTCGACGCGTACTCGGTCTCGAAGATCACGCCCCGGCCGGGCGCGCCGTCGGCCTTGGTCGCCGGCCGCAGCTCACCGTAGGTGCCGAAATCGCGCTCGACCAGCCACGCGATCCGCTCGCGGAGGAAGATCTTCGCCCGGCCCTGGATATCGCCGAGCTGCCAGTCGGCGCGCCGCGCGTAGTCGCGGCGGTCGAAGTCCTCGGGGGGCGGGAAGTCGTGCTCGGCCTTGGTCGCGTAGGAGACCTTGCCGTCGATTCGCGACAGCCGGAAGACGCGCACAGCCTCGCGCTCGTGCGAGTGGCCGATCAAATAGAACTGCCCCGCGCGGAAGACGAGGTGGTAGGGATCGACCTGGCGCGAAGAGACCTCGTCGCGCTGCATCGTGTAGTAGTCGAACTCGATCGTCTTGCGGCGCGAGATCGCGGTCTCGATCTTCGACAGCCGCTGCGAGAGCTCCCGCCCGCCCGCCGACGCCGTGACCGAGACCTCGACCGGGGGGCTATCGCCGCCGGTCAGCGGGCTGGGGCGGCCCCACGAGACCTGCTGCAGCGCCAGCCGCAGCGGCTCGGCGTAGGCGAAGCTGCCGTCGAGCAGCGCGAGGGCGGTTCGCAGCGCCGCAAGCTCGTCGTCGCTGAACTCGATCGCGGGCAGATAGTAGTTCTCGGGCGGGAGCGCGTAGAGCTCGGCCTCGAAGAACCCCTCGCCAGGCTTCTCGACCTGGAGCGAGATCCCGAGGCTCTCGAGCTCGGCGCGGTCGGCGTAGAACCGGCGCGCGAACGCGTCCTCGTTCATCGAGCTGTAGCCCTCCACCTCCTGCTTGATCTCAAGCGCCGAGACCGGACGGCGGTTGGCCATCAGAAACGAGATCAGCGAAAGCTGGCGAATCAGCTTCTCGGTGTCCTTGGCCATCTAATTCTGGTGTCGAGCAGAGGGCGCAGCCCGATTGCGAGGCAACTGGCAGGTGGGCGTCATTCGGGTTTGCAGGATAGACAGCGGGTCGAGGCGCTCGGACGCGTTAGCGCCCAATTTGCGCTTTGGTTACGCCCCGGTGGCGCAGACATACAGCCACGCCCACGTCGCTCCGCAGATCAGGCGCTCTCGCGAGGGGCTGAAGGCGGTTGCGCGCTCGGTATCGGTGATCGCCGTCACCGCCGCGATCGAGGTGGTGGTCTACATCTCTACCGGCAGCATCGCCCTGCTCGCCGACCTGATCCACAACTTCGCCGGCTCCCTGACCGCGGTCCCAATCGCCTGCGCGTTCATCTACGGCTCCCGGCGCGCCGACTACATCGCCGGGATCGTCGTCGTCTCCGTGATCCTCGCAAGCGCCGCCTACGTCGCCTACGAGGCGGTCGCCGGACTGATCCATCCCGACCGGCCCCACCACCTGTTGACGCTCGCTCTCGCCGGGATCGTCGGCTTCGCCGGCAACGCGATCGCGGCCGCGATGCGCCGCCGATCGGGGCGCAGGCTCGACAGCCCGGCCCTCGTCGCCGCGGGCAACAACTCCCAGGCGGACGCCTACCTGAGCCTCTCGGTGACGGCGAGCGCCGCCGGGGTTGCGCTCGGCTTCGGTCTCGCCGACCCGCTGATCGGGCTCGCGATCGCGCTGATCGTCTTCCACATCACCTGGACCTCGTGGCGGACGGTCCACCGCGAGGAGGCCGCAGCCGAGTCGGGCTGAGCTGCTCAGGCCTCGATCCGCACCCGCCACGTCGCCGAGCGGCGCTCGCCCGGCTCGACGAAGCGGAGCTCGGGCGGGCGGTCGATGAGCGCGTTCGTCGGCGCGGTCATCGGCTCGAAGCAGATCACGTCGTCGTCGTCGGGGGCGTAGACGACGGCGATCGGGAAGCCCTCGGCGAACTCGACCTCGATCCGGCGGCCGCCGCCGGCGACACTGAACACAGTCCCCGGCTCGACGCCGCAGTAGACGTCGTCGAAGGTCCGCTCGCCGAGCGCGCCGGGCTCGATCGCCGCCGGACGGCGCTCGCCGGTCGGGAGGCTGCTCGAGTCGAGCGCGAGCTGTTCAGACACCGGCGCCTCGATCTCCCACTCGGCGCGCGAAACGCCCGGGAGGCTGAGGTAGGGGTGAAAGCCGAACGAGATCGGGACGGCGACGTTCCCCGTAGCGTCGAGCGACGGCGTGATCTCGAGCTCGGCCCCCGCGAGCCGGATCTCGAGCTCGACCGAGTGCGGAAACGGGAACGCGGCGACGAGCTCCGGGACCGCGGTGAAGTCGAACGCGGCCCCGATCCGCGCCCCGTCGCCGTCAGCGGACGCGGCGGCTTCCCATCCCGCGATCCCGGCGAGCATGCCGTGTATCGCGAGCCCGTTCGGGTCGCGCGCGACGCGGTCGGGCGCCTTCGCGAGGTCGACCTCCACGCCGGCGAGCTTGAAGCGGTCGCGCCCGAGTCGGTTCGCGAACGGGTGCAGGAACGGGATCCCCATCGTCGAGCGCGCCTCGACATAGTGGTCGAGACCTCCGCGCTGGCCGAGCAGCTCCTCGCCCGCGTGGCGCAGCGAGCACCCGACCATCCCGGCCTCGGGGACGAAGGCGGCCTCGATCCCGCCCGCGGCGTCGGAGCGCAGCACGACCGCTTCGCGGCCGGCGATCTCCCGTTGCTCGACCTCGTGCGCGCTCATCGCGCGCCGATCATGTCAGGGCAGGACCCGAGCGGCTAGGCCGCGCGCGAGCGGAAGTACGCGGCGGAGTCAATTCCGCGGTCGAAGCGCGACCACGACTCGCCGTCGCGGAGCTCGCGCTCGATGCGGTCGAAGCTGCCGAGCTTGCCGCCGAGGTTGTCCATCGCGTGGACGAGCGCGGCCTCGCGGGTCGCAGGCACGACCGGCGAGCCGTTTGCGAGTGCCCCGTGGTGGGAGAGGATGATGTGGAGGATTGCCTGCCCGAGCTCGGGGTCGAAGCCGTCGATGTCCTCGATCTCGCGGCGGACCATGTAATAGCCGAGCGGGATCTCGCCCTGGAGCCGGCCGAGGTCGGTGAAGTCGATCGCGAGCGGGTCGTCGTTGTACGCCTCGGTCTTGCCGATGTCATGGAGCACGGCGCCTGTGACCGCGACGTCGCGGTCGATCCCGGGGAACAGCGCCGCCGCGGCGCCGACTCCCTGGGCGACCGACAGCGTGTGGTCGAGCAGTCCGTGGCGGTAGGCCTGGTGGTAGAACTTCGCCGCCGGAGCGTCGCGGAAGCGGCTCCAGCGCGGCGAGTCCGCCCCGAAGAAGCGGTCGAGCAGCGCGCGCAGCATCGGCTCCTGGACCGTCGCGATGAGCTCGCGCAGGTCGCGCTCGAGCCGCTCGACGTCGGCCTGCGGACCCTCGGCGATCTCGTCGGGGTCGAACTCGGCCGCCTCGGCGGCGCGGATCGCGGTGATCGTGATCGAGGGTCCGTACTGGGGATGGAGCTTGTGACGGCCCTCGAGATGGACGATCGCTCCCGGCGCCGCGGCCTCGAAGCACGCTTCGACCTCCTCCCACGCGACCGCCTCGACGGTCCCCGTGCGGTCGCCGACGATCAGCTTTATGAAGTCCTCGCCGTTCTTCTTCGTCAGGCGCTGGCGCTCGCGGACCGCAAAGATGCCCGCGACGGTGTCGCCGTCGGCGAGGTCGCGGACGGGGCGGCGTCCGTTTCCGTTCATCGATGTCTGCTGCGTTTCGAACATTCCCTGCTGAAGCATGAGGCGATTCACCGTAGAGCCAGGGCCGGACGGCTCGGCCCCGCCGAACGGGCGCCGCGAGTAGCCTTTCGCCCCTATATGAGCGGCGTGAAACCGCCTTATCTCCCCCGGAGCTGAGCACAGTGAGCCCGAGCCAGATCGACGGCAGCGTGCTCGTGACCGGCGGCACCGGAGCGCTCGGCCAGGCGGTCGTAGCGGAACTCCTCGCCTCGGGAGCCCACGTCACCTCCACGTACATCGTCGAGCGCGAGCGCGGGCGGCTGACGGCGGCGCTCGGCGACAACGACCGCCTCGCACTCGTCGAGGCCGACGTGACGAGCGACGACGGGGCCGAGTCCGCGGTTGGGGCCGCCGCCGGGGCCGCGCCGCTCGCCGCGCTCGTCAACATCGTCGGCGGGTTCTCGGCGCCGGGCCGCCTGCACGAGGCCCCGGTCAGCGACTTCGAGCGCCAGATCGAGCTCAACCTGATGACCGCGGTGCGCGCGAGCCGCGCCGCGATCCCGGCCATGCTCGACGCGGGATCGGGCGCGATCGTCTGCGTCGGGACGAAGGCCGCGCTGGAGCCGTTCTCGGGCGCCGCCGGCTACGCGGTCTCGAAGGCGGCGGTGCTCGCACTCGTGCGCGCGCTCGATGTCGAGTACCGCGACGACGGCATCCGCGCGAACGCGATCCTCCCGAGCGTCATCGACACGCCCGGGAACCGCAAGTCGATGCCGGACGCCGACTTCTCGACCTGGGTCCCGCCGGCCGAGATCGCGCGCGTGATCTCGTTCCTGGGCTCGACGGACTCGGCCCCGATCTCGGGGGCCGCAATCCCGGTCTACGGCCGCGCCTAAACCCGGGACGGCAAACGACGCTGTTCCTGGGCCCGACGCAGCCCATGAGCGGATTCCGCAAGGCGGCCCGATGGCTGCTTGCCAGCCTGCCCGGGGCCCTGGGGCTCCTCGTCGCGGCGGGCATCGGGTTCGGATACGCGGCAACGAACGGCAACGACCCGTCGCCGACCGCGCCGCAGGCGCAACGGGGACAGCAGGCCGTTCCCAGCAGGGCCAGGCCCCGCGGCAGGGCCGGCAGGGGATGATGCCCCCCGCCGCCGTGCGACGGCAAGGGCAAGGGCAAGTCGCGGTCAAAGTCGCAGGTGCCGGGGAGGAGCCCGCAGGGGATGCCCCCGCCCCCCGCCCGGAGCGTCGGTGACGCCCGGCGGTAGCAGCGGCGGTCAGTACTCGCGTCGATCGAGATCGACCAGCCGGACAAGGGCTCCCCGTTCGCTGGGGGCCCTTTTGCCGCCTGCCGGATATAGGCTCACTGCCGCGTGACAACGGTCCGCGAAGCCACCTACGACCTCTTCCGCGCGCACGGGATGACGACGATGTTCGGGAATCCCGGCTCGACCGAGCTCGGGATGCTCGCCGACTTCCCGGACGACTTCACCTACGTGCTCGGGCTCCAGGAGGCCGTCGTCGTCGGGATGGCCGACGGCTACTCGCAGGCGAGCGGGCGCCCGACGCTCGTCAACCTCCACACGGCGCCGGGGGTCGGCAACGCGATGGGCGCGATCTTCAACGCCCAGGCGAACCACTCGCCGCTCGTGATCACGGCCGGTCAGCAGCACCGCGCGGTGATCACGATGCAGGCGAACCTGACCAACCGCGACGCGACGCGGATGCCCCAGGCGATGGTCAAGTGGAGCTACGAGCCGCCCCGCGCCGAGGACGTGCCCGCGGCGCTGGCGCGCGCTACCGCGATGTCGACGCTTCCCCCGAGGGGCCCGACGTTCGTGTCGATCCCGATGGACGACTGGAGGGCCGAGGTCGACGACGAGGCAACCGGGCACGCGATCGCGCGCTCGGTGACCGGTCGCGCCGCCGCCGGCCCCGAGGCCGTCCGCGAGCTCGCCGGGCGCCTCGACTCCGCAGCCAGCCCGGTGCTGATCGCGGGGCCGGACATCGACGCGAGCGGGGCCTGGGATCAGGCCGTCGAGCTCGCCGAGCGCCAGCGCCTGCCCGTGTGGGCGATCCCCGCGCCGGGCGGTGGTCGGCTCGGCTTCCCGGAGGGACACGAGAGCTTCCAGGGCATCCTGCCGCCGGCGATCGGCCCGGCGACCGAAGCTCTCGCGGGCCACGACCTCGTGCTCGTCGTCGGCGCCTCGGTGTTCAGCTACTACCCCTACATCCCCGGCCCCCTGCTCCCGGACGGCGCCTCTCTGGTCCAGATCACGAGCGACCCCGACGAGGCCGCGCGCGCTCCGATGGGCGACGCGATCGTCGCCGACGTCAAGCTCACGCTCGACGCGCTGCTCGGCGAGCTCGACCAGTCGACCCGCGACGCGCCCGCGCCGCGGCCGGCGCCGGACGACCCGCCCGACTCGGACCCGATCAGCGGCACCGAGGCGATGGCCGTCCTTCGCAACGTCTTCCCCGACGACGGGATCGCGGTCGTCGAGTCGCCGTCGAGCACCGGCGCGCTCCGCAACCAACTCCGCATATCTAGACCCGCGAGTTACTTCTTCGCCGCCGGCGGCGGGCTCGGCTACGGAATCCCGGCGGCGATCGGGGTCCAGCTCGCGCAGCCCGACCGGCCGGTCATCTGCGTGATCGGCGAGGGCTCGGCCCAGTACGCGATCTCGGGGCTGTTCACGGCGGTCGGCTATTCGGTTCCGGTGACGTTCCTCGTTCTTCGCAACGCCGAGTACGCGATCCTGAAGTGGTTCGCGACCTTCGAGCAGGTCGTCGGCGCGCCGGGGCTCGAGCTGCCGAAGCTCGACACGGCCGAGATCGCCGACGGCTACGGGGTCAACTCCCGCCGCGTCGAGGGCGCGGACGCGCTCCGCGACGCGCTCATCGAGGCGATCTCCTCCGACGCCCCGGAGCTCGTCGAGGTCGGCGTTGCCCCGGGGATGTGGCTGACCTGAGCCGGAGGATCTAGAGGCGATGGCGCTCGTGGAGCCGAACGTCGAGCGGATCGCGCCGCGCGGCACCGAGCCGAGCGACGACCGGGCTCCCGACTGGGTCGCGGAGGGGACCCCGGAGCCGCTTCGAGCCGACCTCGCCGGGATTCTCGGGGAGGACAGAGTCCTGGGCCGCGCCTCCGACCTCGTCCGCTACGCGTCGGACGCGAGCCCGTACCGGATCATCCCGAGCGCCGTCGTGATGTCGCACGACGCGGGCGACATCTCGAAGCTGCTCGGCTACGGCCGGCGCACGGGCACGCCGATCACGTTCCGCGCCGGCGGCACGAGCCTCAACGGGCAGGGCCAGAGCGGGGGCGTCCTCGTCGACGTCCGCAAGCACTGGCGGGGCGTCAGCGTCGAGGACGACGGCGCCCGCGTTCGCGTCAAGCCGGGGACGGTGCTGGGGCACGTCAACCGCGTGCTCGCACCGCTCGGCCGCGCGCTCGGGCCCGACCCGGCGTCGACGGACATCGCCTGCGTCGGCGGCGTGATCGCCAACAACTCGGGCGGGATGCGCTGCGGGATCGTGCGCGACTCCTACCAGACGGTCCGCGGGCTGACCTTCGTGCTTCCGTCGGGGACTGTGATTGACAGCGACGATCCCGACGCCGAGCTGCGCTTCGCCGAGGCCGAGCCCGAGCTCACCGAGGGACTGATCGAGATCCGCGACGAGATCCGAGCCGACACCAAGCTCGCGGAGCGGATCAGGAAGAAGTTCGAGATCAAGAACACGACCGGCTACCGGCTGTGCGCGTTCCTCGACGCGGACACACCGGTCGAGATCTTCCGCCGCCTGCTCGTCGGCTCCGAGGGGACTCTCGGGTTCGTCGCCGAGGCCGTGTTCGAGACGGTGCCGGTGCCGGCGCGGACGACGGTCTCGTGGCTCCACTTCCCCGACATCGCCTCGGCCACCGAGCTCGTACCGGCCCTCGTCGCCGCGGGCGCGCGCGCCGTGGAGCTGATGGTCGCCCCGGCGCTGATCGTCGCCAGCCACAACATTCGCGGCACGCCGCAGAGCTGGCGCGAGCTTCCGCCCGAGTCGGCGGCGCTGCTGCTCGAGTTCGGGGGCGCCGACGAGGCGGAGCTCGACGCGGCCGAGGCAAAGGCGGCGGAGATCCTCGAGGGCCGCCAGCTGATCCGCGAGCCGGACTTCCACCGCGATCCGGAGACGATCGAGATGTACTGGACCGTGCGTGAGGGCCTCCACGGCCTGATCGGGAAGATGAAGCCGCCGGGCACGGCGCTGATCGTCGAGGACGTGTGCGTTCCGCCGCAACGGATCGCCGAGTCGGCCGAGGACATCCGCGCGCTGCTCACCGAGCACGGCTTCCTCCCCGGCGTCGCGGGTCACGCCTCGGCCGGGAACCTCCACTTCATGCTCACCCCGGACTTCTCGAAGCCAGAGGACCTCGAGCGCTACGAGGAGTTCATGGGCAGGCTCGTCGATCTCGTCCTCGATAAGTACGACGGCTCGTTGAAGGCCGAGCACGGGACGGGGATCAACATGGCCCCCTACGTCGAGCGCGAGTGGGGCGAGCGCGCGACCGAGTGGATGTGGCGGATCAAGCGGCTCGCCGACCCCGACGGCGTGCTCTCGCCGGGCGTCGTCCTCAACCGCGATCCCGGCGTCCACCTCCAGAACCTGAAGACGACCCCGCCGATCGAGGAGCTTGCGACGAGCTGCGTCGAGTGCGGCTTCTGCGAGCCGGTGTGCCCGAGCCGCTGGGTGACGACGACGCCGCGCCAGCGGATCGCGCTGCGCCGCGAGATGGCGCGACAGCCCGCAGGCTCGCCGGTGCTGCGCAAGCTTCTCGTCGAGTACGAGTACGACGGGATCGAGACCTGCGCCGCCGACGGCACATGCATGCTGAGCTGCCCGGTCGGGATCGACACCGGCAAGCTGATCAAGTCGTTCCGCGAGCGCGAGCACTCGGCGCGCGACGAGAGCGTTGCGCTCAGCGCCGCAAAGCGCTGGCGGACAATCGAGAGCCGGGCCCGGACCGGGCTCCGGATCGGGGAGGCGATCTCGGGCGCGGTCGGTGAGGGGCCACTCCGCGAGCTGACCCGCGCCGCGCGCGGCGCCTTCGGCTCCGAGCTCGTCCCCGAATGGGACGCGGGCCTCCCGCCCGCGGCCCCCTCCGAGCTGCCGGCGACTAAGCGCGAGGGCGCCGCCGCCGTCTACTTCCCAGCCTGCATCAACAGGATCTTCGGCCCGTGGGGCAACGGCGGGGCCCAGCGCTCGTTGCCGGAGGTCGTGGTCGAGGTGTCGGAGCGCGCCGGGATGCCGGTGTGGATCCCCGACGACGTTGCCGGGCGCTGCTGCGCGACGCCGTGGAGCTCTAAGGGCTACAGACGGGGGCGGGAGCTGATGGCGAACGAGGTCGTGGCGAGCATGTGGCGGTGGAGCGACGGCGCCGCGCTGCCGGTCATGATCGACGCGACCTCGTGCACCGAGGGCGTGGTCGCCGACGCGCCGGATGCATTGAGCGAGGAGAACCGCGAGCGCCACGCGCAGCTCGAGATCCTCGACTCGATCGCCTGGTCGGAGCGGCTGCTGGATCGACTCGAAGTCCCGCGCCCGGCGGGCGCGGTCGCTGTCCATCCCACCTGCTCGGCGCGCCAACTCGCGCTCGACCGTCGGCTGAGCGCGCTCGCGGGCAAGCTCGCCGACGACGTTTTCGTGCCCCCGTCTGCGCACTGCTGCGGATTCGCCGGCGACCGCGGGCTGCTCCACCCGGAGCTCACCGAGGCGGCAACGCGCGACGAGGCCGAAGAGCTCTCGGGTCGCGAGTTCGACGCCTACGTGTCGAGCAACCGCACCTGCGAGGCGGGGATGAAGCGCGCGACCGGGAGGCCCTACGAGTCGATCATGTACCTGCTCGAGGCCGCGACTACGGCCCGATCGAGCTGAGCTCCTCGGCGAACCGCTCCATCGAGCGCCGATGGAGCAGCAGCCCATAGCTGATCCGCGAGACCCCGAGCTCGGCAAGCGCCGCCCGAGGCGGCGCGTTCGGGAGGGCGAGCGCGTTGACGGGGCCACCCGCGCCGGAGACGAACTGCTCGAGGGCCGGTCGCTCCCAGAGCAGGATCGGGAAAACGCAGTCGGCGCCGGCGTCGAGATAGGCGCGGGCGCGCTCGAGCGCCTCACCGACGAGGCGCTCCTGCCCTTCCTCCTCGCCGAGGTGGGCCAAAAAGACGTCGATCCGGGCGTTGACGACGAGCGGGTAGCCGAGCGCGTCGGCCGCGGCGCGGACCTCCCCGAGCCACGCGGCGTGGCGGGACGGATCCCTCGGCTGCTCCGTCGAGTGGTCGGTGTCCTCGAGGTTGCAGCCCGCGGCCCCGGCGTCGCGTAGAGCGGCTACGAGCTCGGCCGGCTTCATCCGGTAACCGGCCTCGGCGTCGACGGTGACCGGAATCTCGACCGCGGCGGCGATTCGTGCCGCGGCGGCGAGCATCTCCCCGGCGGGAGCGCCCTGATGGTCCTCGAACCCGAGCGCCGCCGCGACCCCGGCGCTCGTCGTCGCCACGACCGGGAAGCCGGCGTCCGCCACGGCGCCCGCCGTTGCGGCGTCCCAGGCATTGGGCAAGAGCAAGGGCTCGCCCGGGACATGGAGCGATCGCAGCCGCTCGCAGTCGGCGGTGAGATCGGCCATGTGCCGGTCCCGCCTACCCGCTTGAGGTCGGTACCCGAGGCCGGCCCGCATCAGGGCCGCCGCGCGAGTAGTCGCGGAACCGGCGCTCGAAGTCCGGCCACCACGGCGGCTCCGGGCGCTCGGTTCCGCCGCCGCCGTCGTCGTCGTCGCCATCGTCCGGCACCCGCAGGACCAGATACGCCGTGGCGCTCAACAGGACCGCTACCCACAGCAGCGTGAGGATGAACGAGTTCGCCGTCGGCGCCGGCCACGCGAGGCTGCCCGCCAACGCTCCGGCGTCGGCGAAGAACGCGAGCAGCGCCAGCCCCAGCGAAAGCCGGCGCGAGCGCAGGCGTGTCCAGCGCCTCCGCTTGCGGATCAGCACGCAGGCCCAGACGACGAGAAGCGGCCACAGCACGAGGTGGAGCGCGAGGGGGATCGCTATCGGAGGTCCTCCCTCAGTGTGCATGTCCGTATGGAACCACTTTCAGGCTGCCCGGGCCAGGCGCCTGCGACACTTCGTGGCCGAGCCTTTCGGTGATGAGAAGGAGCGGCGTTCAGTTACGCGCAGCAGCGCGACCTCGAGTTTCTGGGCAGCAAGACGCCGGCGGATTTATTCGGTGCCAGCGTTGACGCCCGGGCCGAACTCCTAGCCGTTGAGCTCGCGGCGAGCGCGAGCCAGCGTGTCCTGGTCCATCTGCTGCCGGCTCTCTTCCGCCTGGGCGCGGATCGCCGCGACATCGACAACGGCTTCGGATCGATTCTTCGGGTCGTAGCGCACCGGGAGGATGTCTCCCACGTTGATCAGCTTGTACCCGACGTCCTCCTTGTCGACCTTGTCGCGCACCTCGGCCTGTGAGCCGTCCTCGAAGTGGACCTCGAGGACGAGCTTGTCGGCGGTGTACCCGTTGCGGGTGAAGTTTGCGCCTTCCCGCTCCGTCACGATCGCCTGCGCCTGGCCTCCATTGCGCAGCAGCTTCTTTCGGCGTCCGAAAAGTCCCATGACCGGGTCCTAAGAGTCCTCCATGCAGGCTAACCGATGCGATTCGGGCGAGACGAGCGCCCCCGCTCGGAGACGGAGACGAAGACGCCGGGATCCGCCCTGCCGTGCAAGAACCTCTGAGCTGAGCCACAGCCGGCTCGGGGTCGTTGCTCGCCGATCTCGGACGCTCGCACGCCGCGTCGAGATCCCGCGCGCGCCTTCCAAGATCGATGGCGACGGCGCGATCGCCGCCGTTGCTCCAGCCATGACAACGCGCTGGAGCGCTTCCACCCCCGTGTCGACCTCGGCCACCGACGCAGTTCGTTCGCTTTCCGACCTCAAGAGCCGGCTTTCCTGGCCGATGCGGCTCCCCGGAGGGAGCCGCAAACCGCTTGTCTATGCGATGGCGAGGGCCAGAATCGAACTGGCGACACCACGATTTTCAGTCGTGTGCTCTACCAACTGAGCTACCTCGCCTGGGGCGGTAAGGCTAGCGGGAGGCCGCCCGGCCGACGGCGCGCGGCAGCCTACGTTGGGCGCATGGTCGGCAGGCGTCAGGCGCGCTCCGGGTCGCTGGCTCGCGCCCGAGCGTCGACGAAGCCGCGCCGGGCGAGGGCGATGACGACGCCGCAGGCGGCGATCAGCACGAGACCGGGCCTGTCGGAGCGCGCGAGGTAGTAGAGCAGCGCGACGGCGCCCGCGAAGCATGCGATCCCGCCCGCGTAGGCGAGCCCGCGATCGATGCCGCCGATCGCTGTGTGGCGGGCATGGAGCAGGTTGATCAGCCCGAACACGAGCAGAAAGGTCAGCGAGCCGAACGAGACGATCTCTGTGATCCCCGGCAGCAGCGAGAAGGCCGCCCCGAAGAGCGCTATCCAGACGATCGCGATCACTGGGAGCCCGCCGCGCTCCCTCCCGAGCCCCGCCGGCAGCTCCCCGGCGGCTCCGACGTCGCGGACGAGGCGAGCGGTCGAGAACAGCGTCGCGTTGATCGCCGAGCTGGTCGAGAGGATCGCGCCGACCGTCGCCGCCCACAGTCCGAAGCCACCGAGCGCCCGCTGGCCGGCGATTGCAAACGCGACCTCCTTTCGAGCGACGATCGTCCGATCGGCGAGCAGCATCTGGGCCGCGATCGTCACCACGACGTAGACGAGGACGACCACGGCGACCGATAGATAGAGCGCGCGCGGGAGGGTGCGTCGGGGCTCGGCGATGTCGTCGTAGTCGTAGGGCAGGAGCTCGAAGCCCTCGTAGGCGACGAAGATCACGGAGGCGCCGAGGAACACCCCGAGAATGCCCTCGTTGTCGAGTGGGGCGAGACGGTCGGGGGAGAGCATCCCGAGACCGATCAGCGCGATCCCTCCGAGCACGGCGAGCTTTGTGACGACGACCAGGTCCTCGATCAGGCCCGAGGTCATAACGCCCCTGATGTTGATCGCGACGAAGACGCCCAACACGCCGACACCGCAAAGCCGCGCGACGAGCGCCGACGCACCGAGAGCGTTTGCCAGGTAATGGCCGAAGGTGAACGCGTAGACGGAGAGCGCGAACACGTATCCGACAATCAGAAGCCAGGCGATCCACGCGGCCGTGCGTACGTGGCCGAGGTCGCGCAGGTAGGCGAACGGCCCACCGCTGCGCCCCGCATGCACCGCGAGGCGCGCCAGCGCGTGCGCCGTCAGCGCGGCGATCGCTCCGCCTAGCAGGAACGCTCCGAATGCAAGGTGACCGGCGAGGTCGATCGTGACCCCGAGAACGCTGAAGATCCCTCCACCGATCATCCCCCCGATCGCCATCGCGCTCGCCTCGCGCAGCCCGAGCAGGCGCTCGCCGCGCGCGCGGCGAGCGTGGCTGCGCGGATGGTACGCGGGCCTCGAGCCGGCGGAGCCCTGAGCGGTCAGCCCGTCACCCCCGTGGCCGCCGCGCCTCGCCTTCGGTCGAGGATCTCGTACGCCCACAGCTTGACCTGGTCGAGCGCCAGGACCCAGACGAGCGCGTAGCCCCACGCGAATCCCACGAGCTCCCAGCGAAGCGGCTTCATCAGCACACCGAAGCCCGCGATCAGCGTCGCGAGGATCTGCGTGCCCACGACGGCGACGAGCAGCACCCATGCCGGGCGATACGACCACAGGCGCCCGCGCGTCCGGGCGACGAACAGCGTCAGGTGGCCGGCCACCGAGAGCTTCAAGTACATCAGCGTCTGCACCTCGGCATGGCCGATCCCGAACGGGCCGACGGCGAGGCCGACGAGCGTGAACGACTCGATGACTCCGGTGAGCCCGAGGACGGTCGCGATGCTCAGCACCTCCCTGAGGTCCCATCGCGCCGGACCGGGGGAGGGCCGGACGCGATCGTAGGCGATCGTCAGGATTGCGGCGTCGTTGAGGATCGCCAGCAGGACGATCTGGATCGGCGTCACCGGGAAGAAGTTGAAGGCGACGATCGAGAGGGTCACGAAGAGGACGACGCGGATCGTCTCGGTGATCCGGTAGATCGCGTAGTTGGTCATCCGCCGGAAGACCTCGCGCGCCGTGTGGATCGCCTCGACGATCACCGAGAGCCCGGGCGAGAGGAGCACGATGTCCGCGGCGGCGCGCGCGGCGTCGGTGGCGCCCGAGACCGCGATCCCGGCGTCGGCGCGGCTCAGCGCCGGCGCGTCGTTGACGCCGTCGCCCGTCATCCCGACGATGTGGCCGCGGGCCTGGAGCGCGCCGACGATCCGGTGCTTGTCCTCGGGCACGACCTGGGCGAAGCCGTCGGCCGCCTCGACCCTGTCCTCGAGCTCGGACGCCCTCGAGATGCTCGATCGCGCTCGACTCGAGCATCCGTCGCGCCCATTCCGACCTCGGCGGCGATCTCGCGCGCGATCTCGACCCGGTCGCCGGTCACCATCTTCATCTCGACCCCAGACCGCGCGCCTGCTCGAGCGTCGCCCGCGAGTCGTCTCGCGGCGGGTCCTGGATCGCCAGCACTCCCCTCAGGCGCCACTCGCCGTCCACCGTGCGCGCAACGGCCAGCGCCCGGTAGCCCTTGGCGGCGAACGCAGCGGTCGCCTCGGAGAGGCGCTCCGCGTCGCGCGTCGAGGTTCGCGTGCAGCTCGACGATCGCCTGCACGGCGCCCTTCGCGACCTGGTACTCGGAGCCGTCGGGCGCCCCTTACGCGGGCCTCGGCGCGCTTGCGCTCGGCGTCAAACGGCTCGAACTCGAGGACCTCGTAGCCGTCGAGCGGGCGATCGAGCGCGGCGACGACCGCCGCGTCGATCGGATCTCTCCCGTCGCGCTCGGCGGTCAGCGCCGCCTCGCGCAGGATCTGCTCCTGCTCGACGCCGTGGGCCAGCACGGCGACGTCGGCGATCGCGAGCTCGTTCTTGGTGATCGTCCCGGTCTTGTCGGCGCAGAGCACGTCGACGCCCGACATCTCCTCGACCGCGGGCAGGTGGCTGACCACCGCCTCGCGCTGCGCGAGGTAGCGGGCCCCGACCGCCATCGTCACCGAGAGCACGGCGGGCAGCGCCACCGGGATCGAGGCGATCGTCACGACGAGCGCGAACTCGAGCGTCGTCGCGAGGTTCGTGCCGCGCAGCAGCGAGACGACGACGATCACCGCGATCAGGCTCATCGCGATCGCGATCAGATACTTGCCGATCGAGAAGATCGCGCGCTGGAAGTGGCTCTGCGGACCCGCCTCGCCGGTCAGTTCGGCCGTGCGCCCGAACTCGGTCGCGGCACCGGTCGCCACGATGCGCACCTGCGGCGATCCACGGGAGACGACGGTGCCCGAGTAGACGCCGTCCTCGGGACGCTTCTCGACCGGGAGCGACTCCCCGGTCAGCGCCGACTCGTCGGCGTCGGCCGTGCCGGCAGACGATCCACCCGTCCGCGGGGATCGACGTCGCCGCGCTCGACGACGATCAGATCGCCGGGCACGATCTCCTCCGCGGCGATCGTCGTCCACTCGCTGTCGCGCATCACCCGAGCGCGCTTCGCGAGCCGCTCCTTGAGCGCCTCGATCGCGTTCGCGGCCTGGTGCTCCTCCCAGAACCCGACGAGCCCGTTCAGCAGCAGCAGCGCGAGGATGATCCCGAAGTCCGGCCCACCGCGCGGTCACCGCGGTGAGCACGAGCGCGACCTCGATCATCCACGGGATCGGGGCCCAGAAGTGCGACAGCAGCTCGAGCACGACGCTGCGCTCGCTCTCCTCGAGGGCGTTGGGCCCGTAGCGTTCCCGGCGGGCCGCGGCATCGGCGGCGCTCAGCCCCTCGCCGGAGCCGCGCCGTGCGTCCGCCTCGCGGTCCCCGCGATCGCGCTCGTCGCGGATCCGATCCGCGGCCGCCGGAACGCTGCTCGCCGGTTGCGCGCTCATCGCGAGCCCTCCTCGCCCAGCAGCGCCCGCGCCGCGCGCGCCGCGACCAGCTCCTCGCGAGCCCGGATGACGAGCGTTCGGACGCGCGAGCTCGTTGCGCTCAGCTCGCAGTCCGGCGTCGCGTCCCGGTTGCGATCCGCGTCGAGATCGACGCCGAGGAACGCGAGCCGCGCGCAGAGCCGCTCGCGCACGAGCGCCGAGCCCTCGCCGATCCCCGCCGTGAACACGAGCGCGTCGATCCCTCCGGCCGACGCGGCCATCGCCGCGCAGGCGCCGGCCAGCCGATGCACGAACACCTCGAGCGCCAGCCGGGCGCCCTCCTCCCCGTCGCGAGCGGCCGCCTCGAGCTCGACCATTCCGCCCGCTCCCCCCGCGAGCCCGCGCAGCCCCGAGTCGACGTTGAGCTCGCGCTCCACATCCTCGGGATCGAGGCCGTGGGCGCGGATCAGGTAGATGATCGCCCCGGGGTCCATCGACCCCGAGCGCGTCATCATCGGAACGCCGTCGAGGGGGCTGAAGCCCATCGTCGTGTCGACTGAGCGCCCGTCGCGCACCGCGCTCACCGAGCATCCGCCGCCGAGGTGACAGATCACGAGCCGCGGGGCGGAACGTGGATCTCCCAGCAGCTCGGGGGCGCGCCTCGCCGACCACTCGACCGAGAGGCCGTGGAAGCCGTAGCGTCTCAGCGCCCACTCGTCGCGCCACCGGGCGGGAAGGGGATAGACGGCCGCCGCGGGGGGCATCGTGGCGTGAAAGCCCGTGTCGAAGACCGCGATCTGCGGGACCCCCGGAAGCGCGGTCCGCGCCTCATCGATGCCGGCGAGCGCGGGGGCGTTGTGGAGCGGCGCCAGGGCCTCGAGCTCGAAGATCTGCTCGCGCACCTCCGGATCGACGACGACTGGCGCACGAAAGCGCGCGCCTCCGTGGACGACGCGGTGCGCGACCGCGCGCGGGGGGGCGTCGCGCATCGATTCGATCGCGTCCACGGGGCGAGCGCGGTCTGTCCCGTCTACGACATGGAGCTTGAGGCTCGTCGAGCCTGCGTTGACGACGAGGATCGCGTTATGCGAGGCGGCGCTCGCCGATCCTTGCGCGAACCGCTCGTGCACGCGCTCCGCCCCCACCGTCACGATCCCGCGGGCACGCGGGTCACGGCTCAAGATCGGAGCTCACGCGACCCACGTCCAGTCGCGGATCTCGGGGTGATCCTCCCCGTGCTCGCGGGTCCACTCGCGGCACCGCAGCCGCGAGTCGACCATCTCCTGACGGAGCGCCGCCTGCTCCTCTCCAAGTCCCGGCACGCGGTCGATCACGTCGATCACGAGGTGGAATCGATCGAGCTCGTTGAGCATCACCATGTCGAATGGGGTCGTCGTCGTCCCCTCCTCCTGATAGCCGCGGACGTGGAAGTTGTCGTGGTTCGCCCGGCTGTAGGTGAGGCGATGGATCAGCGAGGGATAGCCGTGGTAGGCGAAGATCACCGGTCGATCCGAGGTGAACAGCGAGTCGAACTCGCGATCCGGCAAGCCGTGCGGGTGCTCCGTGTCGGGCTCGAGCCGCATCAGGTCGACGACGTTCACCACCCGCACCTTGAGCTCGGGCAGGTGCTCGCGCAACAGCGCCGCGGCGGCGACCGTCTCCAGCGTCGGCACGTCGCCGCAGCACGCCAGCACGACGTCGGGCTCGCCGCCGAAGTCGCTCGAGGCCCACTCCCAGATCCCGATCCCGCGCGTGCAGTGGGCGACCGCCTCCTCGATCGGCAGGTAGCAGAGCTCGGGCTGCTTGCCGGCGACGATGACGTTGACGTAGTGGCGGCTGCGCAGGCAGTGATCGGCCACGGAAAGCAGGCAGTTCGCGTCGGGCGGCAGGTACACGCGCACGATCGCCGCCTTCTTGTTGGCGACGTGGTCGATGAACCCGGGGTCCTGGTGGGAGAAGCCGTTGTGGTCCTGACGCCACACGTGCGAGCTGAGCAGGTAGTTGAGCGACGCAAGCGGCCTTCGCCACGCCACCTGGCGCGAGACCTTGAGCCACTTCGCGTGCTGGTTGAACATCGAGTCGACGATGTGGATGAACGCCTCGTAGCAGTTGAAGAGACCATGCCGACCGGTGAGCAGATAGCCCTCGAGCCAGCCCTCGCAAAGGTGCTCGGAAAGGACCTCCGCGACGCGCCCCGCCGGGTCCTCGTGCTCGTCGGTGGGGAGCCGCTCCGCCTGCCAGTCGCGATCGGTCGCCTCGAACACGGCCGAGAGGCGGTTCGACGCCGTCTCGTCCGGGCCGAAGAGGCGGAAGTTGTCCGGATTGCGCTCGATCACGTCGCGCAGGAAGGGGCCGAGGGCTCGGGTCGCTCCGGCGCGCACACTCGCCGGCTCCGGAACGTCCACCGCGTAGTCGCGGAAGTCGGGAAGCAGGAGCTCGCGCAACAGCAGGCCGCCGTTCGAGTGCGGGTTGGCGCTCATGCGGCGCTCGCCGCGCGGCGCCAGCTCTGCGAGCTCCGCCACGCACGCACCGCGATCGTCGAACAGCTCGCGCGGGCGGTAGCTGTGCATCCACTCCTCGAGCGCGTGCAGGTGCTCGGGGTTCTCGCGCACCTCGGCGAGCGGCACCTGGTGCGCGCGCCACGTTCCCTCAACCGGGAGCCCGTCGACCATCTTCGGGCCGGTCCACCCCTTCGGCGTGCGAAGCACGAGCATCGGCCAGCGGGGACGGCCGGTCGCGCCGCCGGAGCGCCACGCGCGCTGGATCTCGGCGATCTCGTCCAGCGCGCGATCGAGCGCGGCGGCGAAGCGCACGTGGACCTTGATCGGGTCCTCGCCGTCGAACCCGCCGCTCACCACGATCGCCTCGTGGCCGTAGCCGGCCAGCAGCGAGGTCAGCTCGTCTTCTGGGATTCGCGCCAGGACGGTCGGGTTGGCGATCTTGTACCCGTTCAGGTGCAGGATCGGCAGCACGGCGCCGTCGGTTCGAGGGTTGAGGAACTTGTTCGAGTGCCAGCTCGCCGCGAGCGCTCCGGTCTCCGCCTCGCCGTCGCCGATCACGCACGCGACAAGGAGATCGGGGTTGTCGAACGCCGCGCCGTACGCGTGGGCGACCGAGTAGCCGAGCTCACCGCCCTCGTTGATCGAGCCGGGGGTCTCGGGCGCCGCGTGGCTCGGGATCCCGCCCGGGAACGAGAACTGCCGGAACAGCTCGCGCAGGCCGGGCTCGTCCCGCGTCACATGCGGATAGACCTCGGTGTAGGTCCCATCAAGGTAGGCGTTCGCCACCACGCCGGGGCCGCCGTGTCCGGGCCCTGTCACGTAGACGACGCTCAGGTCGCGGGCCCTGATCGCGCGGTTGAGATGGGTGTAGACGAGGTTGAGGCCGGGGACCGTGCCGAAGTGGCCCAGCAGGCGCGGCTTGATGTGCTCGGGCCGCAGCGGCTCGCGGAGCAGCGGGTTGTCGAGCAGATAGATCTGCCCGACGGAGAGGTAGTTGGCGGCTCGCCACCAGGCGTCGATTGACTCCAACTCCCCGCCGGTCGCCTTGCCGACGGGGTGGGCCGAGCCAGCTTGACCTGGAAGTGAGCTGATCGGTACCTCCTACGGGGTTCAACCCCAGAGTATGTCGCGCGGCCCTCACGTTCAGCGGCGGCCGTTCGAGGAGCTGCCGCGCGAGGTCGCCCACCACGGCTCGGGCGGCGGCCATTATCGCGCTGCTGGGCGGCAACCGGTGCTGTCGCTGCTGACGCTCAGCCGATCGCGTCGAGCGCGGCCCTGACCGCGCCGTCGGGATCCTCGACGGCGACTATGCCCGGTGCGTTCTCCATCGCGCCGACTCCGCGCAGCGTCCAGCTTCGCAGCGCGATCACCGGCCGCTCGAGACGGCGCGCGAGCGCGATCTCCGACAACGTCCCCCACTCCCCGTCGATCGCGATCACGGCGTCCGCCGATGCGACCACGGCGAGGTTGCGCGCGTGGCCGATCCCCGACGCGACGACGTAGTTGCAGTGCTCGTTCGCGCCCGCCGGGTCATCGCCGGGAACAATCCCGATCACGTCGCCGCCCGCCTCAGCCGCGCCGCGCGCCGCCGCCTCCATGACCCCGCCGCGGCCGCCGCAGATGACGACCACCCGCTCCTCCGCGAGGGCGCGCCCGACAGCCTCGGCGGCGCCCAGGGCGTCTGCGCCGGGGTCGCCGTCGCCGCCCGAGACCGCGACCTGGCGCCGGCGGCCGGTCACGACTCGCCGAGGATTCTCGCCTTCTCCTTCTCGAACTCCTCGTCGGTGAGCGCGCCGCTCGACTTCAGCTGCGCGAGCCGCTCGACCTGGCCGATCTTGTCGTCCTCGCCGCTCGCAGCGCCGCCCGGCGCGGCTGCGAATCCCGTCGCTCCGCTCGTCGCCTTCTCGGCCATGTGCTGCTGCACGACCTGCATGATCTGCATCTGGAGCTGAGGATCGCCGGCGCCGAGCGTCTCGGTCGTGCCCGGCTCGAGCTTTCGCCCCAGCACCTGCTCGACCTTCGCCCGCAGCTCCGGGTCGCCCCGCATGTCGATCACGGGCGCGGCGCCCTGCATCGCGCTCGCCCCGCTCGCCGCTGCGCCGCCGCCGGCCAGCGCCTCGCGCCGCGCCGCGGTCCGCTGCGTGTCCTCCCCGCGCGCCGCGTCCCAGTCGATCGCGACCTTGTTGTGGTCCTCCTTGTCGACCTTGACGGGAAGCTCGAGGCCGAACCCGATCGGGTCCTTGCGGGAGACCATCCACTGACCCTCGACCTCGTACGGCGTGATCCCCTCGCAGTGGACCTGGAGCGTCATCGCGATGTTCTGCGAGCTTGCGCCTGACTCCGGCATGCTCATCTCGACGATCGTGGCGCGGCCCGGCATCCCGTTCTTGAGCACCTTGCGCCTCGTGAATGGATTCAGCATCTCGTCCCCTCCTGGTAGCGATGCAGCGAACGCGCGCGACTATACGCGCTCGACGCCGTCCAGCATCGCCGCCATCAGCTCCAGCGATCCGGCCTTGTGCAGCGGCTCGTTGAGGTTGCCGCACTTAGGGCTCTGGGTGCAGGACGGGCACCCGTCGGCGCAGGGGCACTCGCCGACAAGGCGTGCGGCGTCGGCGAGCAGATGCTCGAACTCGTCGTAGCCGCGCCGCGCGATCCCGATCCCGCCCGGGTAGCCGTCGTAGATGAAGATCGTCGCGCGGCCGGTCTGGAAGTGGACGTTGGTCGACAGCCCGCCGATGTCCCAGCGATCGCACATCGCGAGCAGCGGTAGGACCGCGATCTGGCTGTGCTCGGCGGCGTGCAGCGACCCGAGCACGGCCTCGCTCGGCAGCCGCGCCGTGAGCCGGTCCGGGAGCACGTACCACAGCGCCTGGGTGAGGAAGTTCTGCTCCGGGAGGTCGAGCCCGACGATGTCGATCACCTCGTGGTCGTTGAGGCTCTTGCGCTGGAACGCGATCACCTGCTCGGTCACTGACACCGACCCAAACGAGAGCTCGACGCCGGCGGTCTCGCGGGTCGTCTCGGCTCCCTCGATCAGGATCTCGGTCTCCTTCTTCGGCTGCGTGTACCAGTCGCCGTCGAAAGGCTCGACGATCGCCCGCCGCAGGTCGACGTCGAGCTCGGCGACCTCGTACGAGCGCCCGAGGTGGAGGTAGATCGCCCCGGGATGGACGGTCGAGAACGCGCGCTCGGCCTCGACCGCGCCGAGCAGCTCGCCCGAGTCGCGATCGATCACCGCGACGCCGTCGGCCGAAGCCGAGCGCAGCGAGATCTGGCCCGCCGGGAAGCCGGGGGCGCGCGGCAGGTAGCGATCGTCGCGCCCTCGCCGCAGCTCACCGTAGGCGACGAGATCCTCGGCGCGCTCGCGCCATCCGGCGCCGAACACGGCGTCGTCCTCGGCCGAGAGCGGCGCCTCGTAGGCGGCGGCGAGCAGGTGCTGGAGCTGGATCTGCTCGCTCGCGTGATCGAGGATCGCCGCCTCGACCGGGCGGGCGAGGAACTCGTCCGGGTGGCGGCAGAAGAACTGGTCGAGCGCGTCCTGGCCCGCGACGTAGATCGCGAGCCCGGCGCGGCGTCGCCCCGCGCGGCCCCACATCTGGCGCAGGCTCGCGACCGTGCCCGGGAAGGTCACGCAGATCGCCGCGTCGAGCTCACCGATGTCGATTCCAAGCTCGAGCGCGTCGGTGGCGACGACCGCGAGCAGCTCGCCCTCGGCGAGGCGCGCCTCGATCTCGCGCCGCTGCTGCGACGTGTACCCGGCGCGGTAGGGCGCGATCCTCGCGGCGAGGTCGCCGCGCCCCTCCTCCTCGAGCCGCATCCGCGTGAAGCGCTGGATCAGCTCGATCCCGCGCCGGCTCTTGAGGAAGCAGATCGTCCGCACCCCTGTCGCGACGAGCCCGGCGAGCAGGTCGGAGGCCTCGGAGAGGACCGAGCGCCGCGTTCCCGACGCCTCATCGATCAACGGCGGATCCCAGAGCGCGATCCGGCGCCCCGCGCGCGGGGCACCGTCGCCGTCGATGAGCTCGACCGGGAGACCCGAGAGTCGCTCGGCGAGCTCGACCGGGTTCGCGATCGTCGCCGAGGTGAGGACGAAGCGCGGCTCGGTGCCGTACAGGCGCGCAACGCGGCGCAGCCGCCGCAGCACGTTCGCGACGTGGGAGCCGAACACCCCGCGGTAGGTGTGCGCCTCGTCGATCACCACCCAGCCCAGGTTGGCGATGAAGTCGCCCCAGCGCTTGTGGTGGGGGAGGACCCCGATGTTGAGCATGTCGGGGTTCGTGAGCACGAGGTTCGAGCGCCTGCGAATCGCGGGGCGGTCGTCCTTCGGCGTGTCGCCGTCGTAGATCGCGTGCTTCAGCGACGGGGGGTTGAGCTCGGAGAGCTTTCGCGCCTGGTCCTGGGCGAGCGCCTTCGTCGGGTAGATATAGAGCGCGCGCCGCTTCGGGTCGCGGGCGAGCCCGTCGAGCACTGGGAGATTGAACGACAGCGACTTCCCCGACGCGGTACCGCTGGTGATGATCACGCTGCCGCGCCCGACGGCCTCAAGCGCCTCGGCCTGGTGCGAGTACAGGGCTGGGATCCCGGCGGCGCGAAGCGCGTCGGACAGCCCGGGGTCGATCGAGTCGGGCAGCGCGACGAGCTCGGCGGCGTGTTCGTCCTCGGACGACTCGGCGACGAGGCGCTCGTCCGCGCGCCCGGGCTCGATCACGCTCGACCACGCCGCGCCGAGGGCGCCGCGCGCGAGCACCTCCTCGGCACTAGCCATGGCAGATCCTGTGCGCGACGCGCATCGCGTCGACCGAGCTCGTGTCGTGGAGGCGCAGCAGCTGCGCGCCCGCCGCCACCGCGAGCGCGACGGCGGCGTTGGTCACCCACTCGCGCTCCCAGGCCGGGACCCGCTCCTCCCACGATCCCGCCAGCGCTGCGCCGAGGAAGTCCTTGCGCGACAGCGACACGAACAGCGGGCGGCCGAGCTCGTGCAGCTCGCCCAACCGCCGCAGGACCTCGAGGTCGTCGTCGAGCGAGAGGTCGAAGTCGAGCCCCGGGTCGATCGCGATCTGCTCGGCGTCGACCCCGCGCGCCGCCGCCGCCTCGATCCGCTCCGCGAACCACAGCTTCAGGTGATCGACCGGATCGTTGTAGGTCGGGAGGGGGCGATCTTCGCGCGGCCGCCCTTCGATGTGCATGATCACCAGCCCGCACCCGGTCTCGGCGGCGAGCTCGAGCATCTCGAGCGTCCCGCCGCCGATGTCGTTGATCCCGTCTGCACCAGCCGCCAGCGCCCGCCGCGCGACCTCGGGCTCGAACGTGTCGGCGGTGATCGGGACGCGGCGCTCCTTCGCTAGCCCCTGGATCGCGGGTATGAGCTTCGCCGCCTCCTCGGCGGGCGGCACGGGCGGTCCGCTGCGCGCCGCGACCGCCCCGACGTCGAGCATGTCGAAGCCCGTGCGGGTCATCGTCAGCCCGTCGACGATCGCTCGGTGCGCGGTCCCGCTCCGTGCTCCCTCGTAGAACGAGTCGTCGGTGACGTTGACGATCCCGACCGCGATCGGGCGGGGGAAGCCGAGAACACGCTCGCCCAACCGCCACGTCGGTGCGGTCGAGGTGCCGGTCACGTCCATCCCGGCTACCGTAGCGACGTGTCCCTGCGCTGCGTGTACACCGACCTCGACGGCACGCTGTTCGGGCGCGGCGGGTCGCTGTTCACGGACGCCGACGGCGGGTTCTCGATGATGCAGGCGCGCGCGCTCGAGGCGTGCAACCGCGCCGACGTCGAGGTCGTGATCAAGTCCGGGCGCCGCGAGGCGCAGGTGATGGAGGATGCGCGGCTGATCGGCCAGCGCTCGTACATCTACGAGGTCGGGTGCGCGATCGTGATCGACGGCGAGCGGATCGAGCTCCTCGGCGAGGTCGATCTCGACGGCGAGGGCACGCTCGCCGAGCGGATGATCGCCGCGGGGATCCCCGAGATGCTGTTCGCGCGCTACCCGGGAAGGCTCGAGTGGCACACGCCGTGGCATCGCGAGCGCGTCCACTCGCATCTGTTCCGCGGCCTCATCGACCTCGAGGACGCGAACGCCGCGCTCGCCGAGAGCGGGCACGGCTCGCTGCGAATGCTCGACAACGGCGCGATCGGCCGGCGCATGGGCGAGCTCGAGGTGACCCACGTCTACCACCTCGTCCCGGGCGGGTCGAGCAAGGCGCGCGCCGTCGCCACGCACATGAACGCACGCGGGTATGACCGCGAGCAGTGCATCGCGCTGGGCGACTCGGTCGAGGACCTCGGCGTCGCCGACGTCGTCGGCCACTTCTTCGTGCCCGCGAACGGGCCCGAGCGCGACCCAGGACTGCGCAGGGCCATCGTCGGCCGCGACAACGTCACCGTGACCGAGGGCCGGATGGGCGACGGCTTCTACGAGGCGGTCGTCTCGAGCCTGATGGAGCGCTAGCGGACCGCGGCGGCGTGCCCGGCCCTCAGTCGCGCCGCGGCGCCGCGGTCGGCCCGCGGAGGATCATGACGATACGGTCGGTGAGTCGCGGGGCGAGGCCGTTGAGCGCCAGGGCGCGCACCGTGCCTGGGACGTAGACCGCGCGCCTGTCCTCCTCGACACCGCGCACAATCGCCGCGGCGACATCGGCGGCGGGGATCGTGTTCTCCTCGCGGCGCCAGTCTGGGAGCCGGTCGCGCTGGTGGGAGTGGAGGTCGCTCTCGACCTCGCCTGGGAGCACCGTCGTCACCGAGACGCCCGTCCCGGAGAGCTCGTGGCGAAGCGCCTCGGCGAACGCGCGCTCGGCCGCCTTCGTCGCCCCGTAGGTCGCGCCCCAGGGAAACGCGCGCACCCCGGCCCCCGATGACACGACGACGAGATGCCCCCGTGCCGCGTGGACCATCGGCGGGAGCACCGACTTCGCCGTGTACAGCACCCCGAGCACGTTCACTTCGACCATCTGCTCCGAGTTCTCGATCGGCTGGTCGATGAACGGCCCGTAGTGGGCGATGCCGGCGTTCGCGACCGCCAGCTCGAGCCCGCCGGCCGCGCCGAGGAAGCGCTCGACCGCCGCCTCAACCGAGCCGCGATCGGTGACGTCGGCCTGGAGCGCGATCGCGCCCCCGCCGAGCTCGCCGGCGAGCGCGCCCAGCGCGTCGCCGTCGCGGGCCACCAGCCCAACCCGCGCACCGCGCGCGGCCAGCGCGGCCGCGGTCGCGCGGCCGATTCCGCGCGAGGCCCCGGTCACGATTGCCCTCGTGCTTGCGTCGATGAGCACGCGGGCATCCTCGCACTAGATGGTAGATCCATGGCCCCGTGGATCGCCCATCTACACTCAACTCGATGGTCACCGGTCCCGACCAAGCGACGGTCGCCGAGGAGGAGTACCTGGAGATCATGTACTGGCTCGAGGAGGCCGGGCTGCCGATCACGGGCGCGAACATCGCCCGCGCGATGCAGCTCTCGGCGCCGACTGTCCACGAGATGATCGGGCGGCTCGAATCCGACGGCTACGTCGACCGCGCCGACGACAAGTCACTCGAGTTCACCGCGCAGGGGCGCGAGGAGGCGCAGGCGATGGTTCGCCGCCATCGCCTGATCGAGCGCTTCCTCACCGACGTCCTCGGGATCCCCTGGGACGAGGTCCACGAGGAGGCCGAGCGCCTCGAGCACGCGATGTCCCCGGTGCTCGAGGAGCGGATGCTCGCCGCCGTCGGCGACGCCAAGACCTGCCCCCACGGCCACCCGCTGGTCGCGGGCGAGCGCGAGCGGGGGGCGCTGCTCGCCGATGTTGAGCCGGGCGCGAGCGTGCTCGTGCTGCGGTTCGAGAACGAGGCCGAGGACCTGCTCCACTACCTCAAGGACGCCGGCCTGCACCCGGGGCTCGACGGCACGCTCGAGAGCTCGGGAGACGACGAGGTCGTGATCGCGTCGGACGACGGCAGCCACCGCGTGTCGCGAAGCGTCGCCGAGACGGTCTCGGTGCGCGCGGACCCAGCCCCCGAGCCGCGCCCACCGCTGCCCGAGCAGCTGGAGCTGTCCAGCGACCGGTACGGACGCTGAAACGCCGCCGGCCGCCCGGAGGGGACGGCCGGCGTGCGTGTGTGCGTGTGTGCGCGTGCGGTGCGGTGTGGTGTGGAGCGGACCCGGCTAAGCCCTCTTCTCGGCGGGGGCCGGAGCCCCGGTGCCGCAGATTTGGCGCAGGCGCCGGTACAGGTAGAGGTCCTGGGGGCGGGCGGCAACCTCTCGCCGGCCGACCGCGGCCTCGTGGTCGCGAACGGCGGCGGCGAGATCGAGGAACCTTCGCTGCGCGGCTGGGCCCTCGATGCCCGGCCCTTGCTGCTTCGTGTCTTCCCCTTCGATGATCCAGACTGGGCTCATCATCTCGTCCCCTTCTGTGGGGGCGCCGACCCTCGGGTCGGGCGCTGCGCTTGCGATTGCTACGAGGAGCGAATCTACGAGCGGCCGCTAAACGCGGTGTAACCCGTTCGTAAAGAGTTCGTGAGAGCTTCGGCTCAGGCCGGGCTCGCGGCGCGGACGCGGTCGAGCGCCCGCGCGAGCCGCTCGACGCCCTCCGAAATGCGCGCGGCGGGAACCGGCGCAAACGAGAGCCGCAGGCTCGACTCGCCGCCCTCGAGCATGAAGTCGGGGCCGGCGACGAGGGTCACGTCCTCCTCGGCCGCGACCTCAACCAGTGCCCGAGTGTCGACGTCGTCGCGCAGCGACAGCCATAGGAAGTAGCCGCCCCGAGGCTTCACGAACTCAGCTTCGGGAATGTGCTCCTCGAGCGCGGAGGCCAGGGCGTCGCAGCGCTCGCCCAGCGCCGCCGAGACGACCTTCGTGTTCTCGGCCAGCGCGCCCGAGCGGCACAGCTCCCAGACGATCGACTCGGCGATCATGCTCGGCGAGATGTAGGTCTCGTTCGCGCGCGCAGCGAGCGTCGCAACCTGCTCGACAGGACCAGTCAGATAGCCGACGCGGACGCCGGGCGCGACCGTCTTCGAGAACGACGACGCGTAGATCACGCGGTCGGTGCGGTCGAGGTCGAGCATCGTCGGCAGCCCCTCGCCCGCGAACCGGACCTCGCGGTAGGGGTCGTCTTCGAAGATCAAGAACCCGTGCTCGTTTGCGAGCGCGACGAGCCGCTCGCGCTTCTCCTGCGAGAGCGTGCAGCCGGCGGGGTTGTGGAAGTTGGGGATCACGTGGATGAGCTTCACGGGGCCCTCGGCGAGCACCGCCTCGAGCGCGTCGACGTCGATCCCGTCGGCCTCGAGCGCGACGCCGACCCGCTCAACCCCGCGGCGCTCGAGCAGCAGCAGCGTGCGGTCGTAGGAGGGCTGCTCGACGACGACGCGGTCGCCGGGCTCGAGCATGTGCTGGAACAGGAACGCCGCCGCCTCCATCGACCCGTTCGTGCACATCACCTGCTCGGGCTCGGTCCCGTGCGCTTCGGCGATCCACTCAGCGAGGCCGAGGTGCCCGCGGCCCTTCCCGTACGAGAGCGCGCGCTCCCAATCGTCGGAGAGGGCGCGCTCGGCCGCGGCCCGCACCGCGTCGTGGGGGAGGATGTCGGCGCTCGGGGCGCCGCGCGCGAAGCTGATCACGTCCCCGGCCATCGCGGCCGAGTATGCCAGAGGGCTCCTACGGCTCGACCGCGATCGCCGCCCCCGTCCCTACTGGGGCTTCCACTCGGCCTCCCACTTAATCGGGAGCGGCGGCAGGTCGGGGTCGACACCGCCGGGGGCGTAGTAGACGGACCCCTGCGCCTTTTTCCCCTTCACGGTGCCGGCGACGTAGCCGTAGTAGCCGCTGGCGGGGCTGTTGATTTGGAACTCGCCCTTCCTCCCCTTCTTCCCCTTCTTGTGGATCTTCCCCGACAGCCCGGCCCAGCTCGGCTGCATGCAGGGGTACACGCAGCTCGGGTCGTAGAAGTCGAAGAACACGAGCCCCACGCTCTTGTTCGTGATCGTGAGCTGGACCGCGTTGTGCTGCGCCTGCTGGCTGCTTCCCGAGTACGTCCCCTTCTTCCACTTCGCCGCCGCAACACCGGCGAACAGGGCCAGCGCCACGGTGGCCGCGATCGCCGCGATCGCAAGGCCTCGAAGCATCGTCCTCATCCTCAACCCCCCTGTTGGAAACCGAGGCTGAGCGTAGCGCGAACTAGGCGCGCGCGCTCAGCGTCTCGACCGCGAGCTGGGCGGTCTCGGTCGGGCTGCGCCCGACGCGCACGTCCTTGGCCTCGAGCGCCTGCTTCTTCGCCTCGGCGGTGCCCGACGAGCCGGAGATGATCGCTCCGGCGTGGCCCATCTGCTTGCCCGGCGGGGCGGTGAACCCGGCGATGTACGCGACGACGGGCTTCGTCACCTTCTCCGCGATGTACACCGCGGCGCGCTCCTCGGCGTCGCCGCCGATCTCGCCGACCATCACGATCAGCTCGGTCTCGTCGTCGTTCTCGAACAGCTCGAGCACGTCGATGAAGTCGGAGCCGATGATCGGATCGCCGCCGATCCCGACGATCGTCGAGTTCCCGAGCCCGGCCTGGGCGAGCTCGTTGCCGATCTGGTAGGTCAGCGTGCCCGACTTCGAGACGACCCCGATCGCGCCGGGCTTGAAGAAGTGCGCGGGAATGATCCCGACATTCGCCTTCCCGGGCGAGAGGACGCCGGGGCAGTTGGGGCCGATCAGCCGCACGCCCTGCTGCTTCGCCTGCCAGTAGACGCGCAGCGTGTCGTGGACGGGGATCCCCTCGGTGATCGTGATCACCGTTTCGACGCCGGCGTTGATCGCCTCCTCCATTGCCGCGGCGGCGAACCGCGCCGGGACGAAGATCATCGACGTGTTCGCCCCGCGCTCGGCGACCGCCTCGGCGATCGTGTCGAAGATCGGGATCCCCTCGACGTCCTGGCCGCCCTTCTTCGGCGTCACACCCGCGACGACGTCGGTCCCATACTCGCGGTTGCGAAGCCCGTGGAAGGTCCCCTCGCGGCCGGTGAGGCCGGAGATCACGAGCTTGGTGTCGTCATCGACGACGATCGCCATCGGCTAATCAGCCCCCGACAGCTCGACGACGCGCTCGGCGGCACCGAGCATCGTCTTCTCGACGTGTAGGTCGTCGAGGTCGGCGTCCGCGAGCAGCCCCAGGCCCTCCTCGGAGTTCGTGCCGTCGAGGCGGACGACCATCGGCACGTCGATCTCGATCCGGCTCTGGGCCTCGATGATCCCCTTTGCGATCTCGTCGCAGCGCGTGATCCCCCCGAAGATGTTGAACAGGATCGCGTTGACCGCCTCGTCGGAGGTGATCACGGTCAGCGCGTCGACGATCGCGTCGGCCTTCGAGCCGCCGCCGGCGTCGAGGAAGTTCGCGGGCTTGCCGCCGGCCTGGGCGACGACGTCGAGCGTAGACATGCACAGCCCGGCGCCGTTGGCGAGGATCCCGACGTCGCCGTCGAGCTTGACGTAGATCAGGCCGCGCTCCTTCGCCATGCGCTCGAGCGGGTCCTCGTCGGCGGGGTTCTCCATCTCGGCGACGTCCTCCTGGCGGAACAGCGCGTTGTTGTCGATAGTCACCTTCGAGTCGAGGGCGACCACGGTTCCGTCCTTGGTCAGAACGAGCGGGTTGATCTCGACCAGCGTCGCGTCCGCGCCGCCGAACATCAGGTAGACCTTGACGAGGGCCTCGGCGACGGCATCGGCGGCCTGGTCGGGGATCCCGGCCTGGGCTGCGAGGTCACGTGCGGTCTTCGCGTCGAGGCCGCCGTCGAGCGGATCGATGTGGCGGCGGACGAGCGCGTCAGGGTCCCTATCGGCGATCTCCTCGACGTTCATCCCACCCATTGCCGAGAGCATCGCCAGCACCTTCTTCTCCGAGCGGTCGAGAATCAGCGAGGCGTAGTACTCGGACTCGATCTCCGATGCGGCCTCGACCCAGACCTCGTCGACGCGGAACGGCCCCTCACCGCGGGGGCCGCGGATGTCCATCCCGATGATCGCCTCGGCGGCGTCGCGCGCCTCCTCGGCGTTCTCGGCGACCTTGATCCCACCGGCCTTGCCCCGGCCTCCGATCTGGACCTGGGCCTTGATCACGCACGGATAACCGACCGCGTCGGCGGCTGTTACCGCGTCCCCGACCGTGCTCGCGACGGATCCCGTCGGGACGGGCACTCCGTGCTCGGCGAACAGCTGCTTTCCCTGGTATTCGAGTAGATCCAAGCCCGGGGGCCCCGGTGCCTCGCTTGCGCGCTCAGCCTATCCGACCGCGAACGTCCGCGGTGCAGCGTGACAGGGACCGCTCACGGCGTTCACGTGCCGGTTGGCATAATCCCGCCTCCGCCTATGGCGCTTCCGGGACTGAAAACCATCAAGTGGGTGACCACCGACTGCTACGGGACCCTGATCGACTGGGAGAAGGGGATCGTCGAGGCGTTCAACGCCGAGGCCGACAAGGACGGTCTCACGGTCGACACGGCCCAGCTGCTCGAGCGCTTCTTCCCGATTCAGCGCGAGATCATGGCGGGGTCGTACGAGCTCTACGCCGAGGTTCTGCGGCGGACCGCGGTCCAGGTCGCCGAGGAGCTGGGATGGCAGCTGGAGCCCTCCCGGGCCCAGTTCCTCCCCGACAGCGTCCCGAGCTGGCAACCGTTCCGGGAGGCAAACGCCGCCATGGACCGGCTCGGCAAGCGCTACGAGGTTGGGATCGTCTCGAACATCGACGACAAGCTGCTCGGGCTCTCGCGCAGGCACCTGCGGACTGAGCTCGACATCGTCGTCACCGCCCAGCAGGTGCGCAGCTACAAGCCCGACCCCGCCCACTTCAAGGAGGCTGCGAGGCGGATGGGCGGCAAGAAGGGCTGGGTCCACATCGCGTCCAGCTACGAGGCCGACGTCGCGCCGTTGCTGAAGATGAACGTGCCCGTGATCTGGGTCAACCGCCACGGCGAGAAGCTCGAGGGTCGCAAGGCCGCGAGCTCTACGGTCAAGAATCTCCGCGACGCAGCGAAGCGGCTCGGCTGCTAGCGGTCGGTGACCGCCGGAACGTCGGAATGAGCGCTTCCGGGCAAGCCGCGCCGGCGGCGCGGCCCGCCGATCCGGCCGACGAGGCGCTCGTCGCGCGTGCTCGGGAGCGCTTCGCCCGCGAGCATCGGCGCCCGGCGCGCCGGCGCGCCGGCTCCGCGCTCCCGAACCTGATCGTGATCGGGGGCCTGAAGTGCGGGACGACGAGCCTCCACCACTACCTCGGGCTTCACCCCGAGGTGCAGATGTCACGGCCGAAGGAGCTCAACTTCTTCGTCGAGGAGCTGAACTGGCCACTCGGCGCCGACTGGTACGCGAACCACTTCCGCCCCGGTTCGCCGGTCCGCGGCGAGACCTCGCCCCACTACACGAACTACCCGCGCTTCGACGGGGTCGCCGAGCGGATGCACTCGCTCGTCCCCGACGCGCGGCTCATCTACATGGTCCGCGATCCGATCGACCGCATGCTCTCGCACTACCTGCACAACATCGCCGGGGGCTACGACGACCGCCCGCTCGAGGTCGCGCTCGCCGACCCCGGCAGTGCCTACGTCGATCGCAGCCGCTACGCGCTGCAGGCCGAGCGCTACCTCACCCGGTTCGACGACTCGCAGCTGCTCGTCGTCGCGCGCGAGGACCTGCTCGGCGAGCGCCGCGAGACGCTCCGGCGCGTGTTCGGGTTCCTCGGCATCGACGCCGGCTTCGACTCGCCGCAGTTCTCGCGCGAGTGGGAGACGGGATCGGGGAAGAAGAGCGGCGGGTTCCGGCTCATGGACCGCGCCGTACGGCTCCCCGGCCTGCGCTCGATGGACCGCAACTTCGACCGCCTCCCCGAGAGCCTGCGCTGGATCGTCGAGCGGATCGTCCACGACCCGGACAGCGGCGAGGCGGCGAAGCCCGAGGTGCCGGCCGCGCTCCGCGCGCGCCTCGTCGAGCTGTTCTCCGACGACGTCGCCCGACTCGAGGCGATCACCGGCCGCAGCTTCGGATGGCTCGAGCGCTGATGGCCGAGTCGAACGCGGACATCGTTCGCTCCTGGTTCGATGAGTTCGAGCGCACCGGCAGCATCGAGTCCCTGATCGACCACATCCACCCGGACTTCGAGGGGGTCGTTCCCGCGACGCTGTCGATCGAGCCCGACACCTACCGCGGCCACGAGGGCGCCCGCCGCTACATCGACACCTTCTACGAGATCATGGACGAGGTCCGCTTCGTCGCCGATGAGTTCATCGAGCACGGGGATGTCGTGATCGTGCCGGCGCACGTCGTCGCGACCGGGAAGGAGACCGGGATCGAGGTCGAGCAGTCCGCGATCCAGGTGTGGGAGCTGCGCGACGGCAAGGCGCTCCACGTCACCGCCTACGCCACCCGCGAGGAGGCGCTCGAGGCGCTCGGGGAGCCGACGTGAGGGTCGCGATCGCCGCCGACGAGCGCGCGGGGATCGCCGAGGTCCTCGACGAGGAGCTGCGCCGCCGCGGGCACGAGACGATCCCCCATGGCGCGCTCTCGGGCGAGGAGCGACCCGAGTGGGCATGGGCGAGCGAGGCCGCGGCGCGCGACGTCGCCGAGGGCCGCGCCGAGGTCGGGATCGTCTGCTGCTGGACCGGGACCGGCGCCTCGATCGCCGCGAACAAGGTCAGGGGCATCCGCGCGGCGCTGTGCGGCGACGGGCCGACGGCGGCGGGGGCGCGGCGCTGGAACGACGCCAACGTGCTGGCGCTGTCGCTCCGCGCGACCTCGGAGCCCGAGCTGGTCGAGATCCTCGACGCCTGGTTCGAGGGCGAGCCGAGCGCCGACGAGGACGACCTTGCCAACGTCGCCCACGTCGGCGAGATCGAGTGATGGGATGCGGCGGCTGTTCCCGGACCCTGGGCCGACGAGCGCCGACGAGCAGGTCGGCCGCCTCGACCTCAACGGTCTCGCCGGCGGCGAGCGACCTTACGTGGTCAGCAACTTCGCGCTGACCGTCGACGGCCAGGCGACGATCGCCGGGCGCTCCGGCGCGATCGGCAGCGGCGCCGACACCGCGTGCTCTTCGACCTCCTGCGCACGCGCGCAGACGCGATCATCGGTCGGCGCGGGGACGATCCGGGCCGAGCGCTACGGCCCGATGATCGAGGACTCGGCCGCGCGCTCGCGCCGCGACCGCGACTCGCTCGCCCACTACCCGCTCGCCGTGATCGTCAGCGAGCGCTTCGACCTGCCCTGGGACATCCCGCTGTTCACGACGGGACTCGGCAGCGTCCTGATCGCCACCGCGAGCGACGCCGAGCGTCCCGAGACCGCGACCACCGTCCGCGTCGTGCGTCATCCCCGAAGGTCGACGTCGCCCGCCTGCTCTGCGGAGCTGCGACACGAGCGCGGCGTCCGCTCGGTTCTGTGCGAGGGCGGACCGCACCTGCACGCGGAGCTGTTCGCGCTCGACCTCCTCGACGAGCTCTTCCTCACCCGGGCTTCGAAGCTCGCGCGGCGGCTCGGGTCCGGGACTGTTCGCGGGCGCGCCCGAGCGCCCGACCGAGCTCGAGGCGCGTTTGGATGCTCGAGCAGGAGCGGGGAGCTGTTCGGCCGCTACCGCGTCAGGCGCGACGAGAGCGGCTAGGCGCCCTACTCGATCGGGCCGCCGCCGGGCATGATCCCGCGCTCCTCGACGCGGCGCTCGCCGCGGCGCAGCATCCGCAGCGCGATCAGCGTCGCCCCGAGCAGGCCGGTGAGCCCGAGGCTGACCTGGACGCTGAGCAGGCCCTCGCGCGTCCAGTAGACGTCGCGGAGGTCGAGCAGCAGCGCCGCCTCGTCGAACGTCAGCCCGACGCCGGCGCCGAACGGGACCGCGAGCGCGTCCTCGACCCGCTGGCTCTCGGTCGTCAGCGCCAGCGCCCCGGAGCCGAACGCGAGCATGATTCCGGGGACGAAGTGGTGGATGTGGCGGCCGCCGACGCGGACGTTGCGGAACGGGCCCCAGTTGTGGCGAATGCCCGTAGGTCGAGATCCGCACGAGCGCGAACGAGACCACGAACCCGGAGAGGAGGTTGAACAACACGGTCTCGCGGCGCGGCGTCGCCTCGTAGCCCTCGATCGCGACCGCGACGGTGTCCTGGGTCGCGCGAGACCGGCGGCTCGATCGCGCGCTCGGCGGTTTCGAGCACGTTCTCGGTCGGCCGGCGGTTGCGCGGCGGCGCCGGGCGAGCTTGACGGCCTCGGCGACCAGCACGGATCCGGCGGTCGAGACCGCGAGCCCGGCGAGCGCGACGGTCGGCGCGCTCGGGGCCTGCGGCGTCCGGCGGCGCGCCTAGAGCCGAACAAGGTTGCGGCGCGTCGATCCCGCGCGTGATGCCGCGGAAGTCGAGCACGAGCGGCGCCTCGTCGACGACGCGGCGGTAGTCGATCTCGCGGTGCGGGGTGACGACGCAGACGAGATCGCAGCGACCGAGCCTGCGTCGAGCTCGATCGAGCGCAGGCCGAACTCGCTCAGCTCCGGGACGTGGGGGTCGTGGTAGCAGAGCTCGCCGCCGAGCTCGCGCAGCGAGGCGGATGATCTTCAGCGCCGGCGACTCGCGCAGGTCCGCCGACCCCCGCCTTGTAGGCGACGCCGAGGAGCAGGACCGCGAGCCCTTGATCGGCTTGCCGACGTCATTCAGCGTCCGCTCGATCTTGCGCACGCAGAACGCGCGGCTGCGCCTGGTTGATCTTCCCCGCGAGCTCGACGAACTCGGTATAGAAGTCGTGCTCGCGGGCCTTGAACGCGAGGTAGAACGGATCGACCGGGAGGCAGTGGCCGCCCATCCCGGGGCCCGGCTCGAAGCGCATGAAGCCGAACGGCTTCGGCGCGGCGGCGTCGATCACCTCCCAGACGTCGATCCCCATCCGGTCGCAGAGCATCGCGAGCTCGTTGACGAGCGCGATGTTGACCGAGCGGAAGATGTTCTCGAGCAGCTTCGCTAGCTCGGCCGCCTCGGGCGTCGAGACCTCGACGACCTCGTCGCAGATCTCGCGATAGAGCGCCGCCGCGCGCTCGCGGCAGTCCTCGGTGAGCCCGCCGACGACCTTCGGGGTCGTGCGGATCGTGTGGTCGGTGCGCCCGGGGTCGATGCGCTCCGGCGAGTAGGCGAGGTGGAAGTCGCGCCCGGCGGCAAGGCCCGGACTCCTCGAGAATCGGCTGCAGCCGCTCGCGCGTCGTGCCCGGGTAGGTCGTCGACTCGAGCACGACGAGCTGGCCCTTGCGGAGCACGCGCGCGATCGACGCTCGCCGGCGTCGACGATGTAGGTGAGGTCGGGCTCGCGCTTGCTCGCGAGCGGCGTCGGGACGCAGATCAGGACCGCGTCGCAGCCGGCGAGCTCTCGTGGTCGGTGGTCGAGTGCAGGCGGTCCGAGATCGCGGTAGCCGCTCCGAGGGTACGTCCTCGATGTCGCTGTGCCGTCGCGCAGCCGGTCGACGCGGCGCGGCGTCGGTGTCGAGGCCGACGACGTCGTGGCCCGCCTCGGCGAAGGCGACGGCGAGCGGCAGGCCCACGTATCCAAGCCCGATCACTCCAATGGTCATGGACGGAGTTTAGGAAGCGAGCAGGGCGAGGATTTCGCGGGCCGCGGGGCCGGGATCAGATTCCCACTCGCCGACCACCCGCGCGCGCTCCCCCAGGCCCTCGCTGAGCAGGACGTCCCGGTTCCCCTCATCGGCACACAGGAGCAGGTCGCAGACGCGGTCGGCCACGATGCGGTCGATCTCCTCGGCGCTGCCGCGGTCCCCGCTTCGCACCCCGGCCCCGAGCCGCACGGCGGGGATCCCGAGCTTCACTGGGACGAGCGCCGCGGCCGGGGCGGCGGGGCCGTCCCCGTGCACGAGCACCGCAGCGGTCCTGCCGCCGTCATCGTCGTCGTCATCGTCAATGTCATTCTCATCGAGCGCCTCCTCGACCGCGACGAGCGCGACGGCCGTCTCGGCTGCCGGGCCGGCGCCCGCAGCCTCCCTGGCCATGGCCAGCACGTCGAGCGCGTCCGCGTCGAGCGCGCGCGCGAGCGCGGAGGTGGCGGCGGCGTCCGGGGCGGACTCGGAGGCGACGATCAGGGCCCTCATCGCGGGCAGGTTCGCGGATCGGGCGGATCCGCGATTCGGGAGCGTCCCGGGTCGGATGTCCGGCCGCACGAGGTGCCACGCTACGCGGGCGTTTGAGGCGCCCGCAAGCGGGGAAGGAAGATGCCATGCCGCAGCCCGTCCGCAAGCTTTCCTTCGACGACCGCCTGATCTGGATCCTCGGCTCCTCCCGAAGCGGGAGCACGTGGCTGTTGCGGATGCTCGGCGACCTCCCCGACGCCGCGCCGATCGACGACCCCCACCTCGGCCACCACCTCGGCGTCTGGCGCCCGATCCCGCTCGCCTGGGCGACCTCGGACGGGCCGCCGCCTGACCTCAGCACGCTGACCGAGTACAAGCGCCACAAGCCCGATTTCTTCTTCTCCGATCGCTACCGCGACACGTGGCTGCCCGCGCTGCGCGATCTGGTCCAGGCCCGATTTCAGGCTCAGATCGACGACATCGCCGCCGCCGAGGGCATCTCCGAGCCGGTCGCGATCGTCAAGGAGCCCGCCTCGCACGTCGCCGAGCTGCTGACAGAGATGTTCCCGGGCTCGGGGATGCTGTGGCTGCTGCGCGACGGCCGCGACGTAGTCGACTCCTGGCTCGACGCCTACAGCCGCGACTCGTGGGCGCTCGAGGAGGGCGCGTACGCGCTCTCGGAGCGCGCGCGGATGGCGTTCGTGCGCTGGCAGTCGAGCGTGTGGCGCTACCGCACCGAGGTCGTCCAGCACACCTTCGAGTCCCACGATCCCACGCGCCGGATCCTGATCCGCTACGAGGAGCTGCTGCGCAACCCGGCCGGGCAGCTGCAGCGGATCCGCGACCGCTTCGGGCTCGTCGCCTCGGAGGCGCGTCTCGCCGAGATCGCCCGCGTCCACGCCTTCGGCCGCACTTCGGACGGCAATCGAGGCTCGGGCAAGGAGAAGCGCTTCGCCGAGCCGGGGCGCTGGCGGCGCAGCCTCACCGCGCCCGAGCGCGCGGCGATGCGGCGGCTGATGGGCGAGAAGCTGGCCGAGCTCGGATACATCGACGAGCGCGCCGGCGTCGCCGGGTACGACGGCTAGCGCGTCGGCTCGGTGATCTTCGTCGACGGCGGGATGATGCTGAAGTCGCGCTTGGTTCGGGCGGGGCGCCGCCCCGCCGGCTCCCGGGGGCGCGGGTGCCTCTGCTCTCTGCGGCTCTTGGCCTCGCAGTAGAGGTTCACGAACTGCGGCATCTTCGACGGCTCGGGCGCGAGCGGGACGATCTCCCGCCGTGCCTCGTTGATCATCCCGACCGAGAAGCCGGATATTCGGAGCTCGTGAAGGAGCGCGCCGACCGGGGTCCCCGCGCGCGCGAGGGCCATCCGGTCGCACTCGACGAACAGGCGCAGGGCCGGGCTCGCCTCGATCACGCGCTTCATCCCCTTCACGACGTGTAGCTCGCCGCCCGAGACGTTCAGCTTCATCACGTCGACCGAGCGGTCTCCGATCACGCGATCGAGGGTCGTCGTCTCGATCCTGACTCGCTCCGCGACCCCGTCCGGCCTGTAGAGGCTGCTGTCCGCGCCGCTGCCGTCGGCGACGTAGAAGTCGCGCAATCCGCTGCGCTCCCCGAGCGCCGCGGGGATCGTGAACAGACGCGCCTTGGGCGAGTTCAGGCGCAGGTTGCGGCGCAGGCTCAGAACGCGACCGGGTTCGGCTCGAACGCGTACACCCTCCCCCGCGGCCCAACCCGGGCGGCGGCGAGCAGCGTCCAGTAGCCGAGGAACGCTCCGGCGTCGACGACGGTCGCCCGGCGCTCGATCGAGCCCTCGAAGAGCTCGCCCATATACGGGTGCCGGGGGCCCCGCTTCATCGCATCCAGGTAGCCGCGGTGCACCCGCTCGGCCCCCGTCAGCCAGACTCCGTTAACCAGCGTCTGCGCCAATTGGGCCCCCATTCACCCGGCTGTTGTCCCGTGCATGCATGAAGAACTCTCAACAGTCTTCTACAGATCTCCGCGGATCGGCGCCGGCGGAAGCGAGGACAGCGGTCAGGCGGCGAGCCAGGCGGCGATCCGCCGCCCGATGTCCTCGCCCTGGTCCTCCTGGAGGAAGTGCGAGGCGCCCCTGATCTCCTGCGGACCCTCGGCGCCGATTGCGGCGGCGAACGCCTCGCCGACCTCGGGGGGCAGGATTGGATCGGAATCCGCCCACAGCGCGAGCTTCGGGCGCTCGTCCGAGCGCAACGCGTCGAGGACGCGCTGGCCGGCCTCGGCACCGGGGGCGTCGGGAGAGGTCGGGAGGATGAGCGGAAACGCCCGCGCGCCGGCCTTCGACTCGGGGGTCGGGAACGGCGCGTCGTAGGCGGCGGCGACTTCGTCGCCGGGGTCGCTGAAGCAGGCGCGCCGGACGAGCATCGAGACCGGGAGGTCCTCGGTTCTCTCGACGAAGTCGCGGAACGCGATCCAGGCGTCGGTCATCCGCTGGTGGCCGGTGAACGCCCCCGTGTCCATGACGACGATGCGGTCGAAGCGGTCGCGCAGCTCGGTCGCGGCGCGGAGGCCGATCGGCCCACCCCAGTCGTGGCCGACGAGTGTCGCCCCGGTGAGGTCGAGCTCCTGGACGAGCTTGGCGATCAGCTCGCAGTGGCGGTCGTACGTGTACCAGCCGAGGTCGAGCGGCTTCTCGGAGCGCCCGAACCCGGCCATGTCGGGGGCGATGCAGCGGAAGCCCGCGTCGCGCACGGGCGGGATCACCTTCCGCCACAGGAACGACCACGTCGGCTCACCGTGCATGAACACGACCGGGGCGCCGTCTCCCTCGTCAACGCGCGCGAGCCGCAGACCGTCGATCTCGGCATAGCGGGGCTCGAACGGAAAGTCCGGCAGCTCGGCGAAGCGCTCGTCCGGGGTCGTGAGCGTCTCGGCCATCGGCGGCAGCCTAGCGCCGCGGGGCGCTGGGCCGCCTCAGCGTCTCGACGTTCGGCGGCGCGGACCGAGGTTCCCGATGATCAGCGCGACCACGGTGACGAGGTAGATCTGTCCGATCAGCGCCTCGGTGATCGCCAGCGATCGCCCGAGGACTGGAATGCCGCGGTGAGGTCGCCGTAGCCGGTCGTGGTGATCGTCGTGAAGCTGAAGTAGAGGAGGTCGGACCGGGCGCGGGTCGGTTCGATCTGCGCGAAGAAGGCCCTTCGAGGAAAGGTCGTCGACGACGGCCGAGACATGAACGAGAAGAACGGTCCCGACGAGCAGGTAGATGCACAGCACGCCGAACATCGTCCGCAGCGTGATCTCGCGGTCTTGGCGCAGGCTTCGGATCAGCCCGAAGGCGATGATCGGCGGGACAAGCGCGACCATGACGAGGGTTGTCACGCGCGCGATCGGCCTGCTGAGATCCCCTGTACCGAGCAGCGCAACCGTCGATCCGGCGACCGCGATCACGGCGACCGCGATCCCCACGCGGAGCTCCCAGCGGCGTGCCGAGGAGGCCCACAGCGCGAGCACCAGCGTCCCGGCCTGGAACCCGGTGATCACGAGGCGGGCCCACCCCTCGTCCGGCGCGGCGAGCTGGAACGCAAGCGAGCACAGGATCACGATCAGCAGCAGGCCGAACGCGTGCGGCTCCGAGCGGATCTCTCCCGGCTTCGCCACGGTGCGGGGATGATCCCGAGCCCGGTGGACCGAACGGCCGGGCGGCAGGCCGACGTTCTCGCCCGCGGGGCGAAACCTCGTCTAAGTGCTGCTGACCGCGACCGCCTTGTCGCTGCTTCGAGGCGCAGGACCTCATGGACCCGACATCGCCCCGCTCAGTATGGCCGTCTGGCTTGAACGCCCCTCGATGATGATGGGCCGTGAAGGACTCGAACCTTCAACCTTGAGATTAAGAGTCTCCTGCTCTGCCAGTTGAGCTAACGGCCCGAGCGGGGAATGGTAGCCCGCGTTCGGCGGCCGCGGGCCGGGCGACGGGGCGCTACGGGGTCGAGGAGGACTCGCGGTCGCCGCCCGTCGTCTGGCGGCGCTTCACGGACAGCAGATTCATGTCCGCGCGGTCGATGAGCTCGGCCGGAGTCATCTCGGGCTCGAACTCCGCCACCCCCCAGCTGACCTGCATCGGGAGCCCGTCAGGGCGGGTGCAGAGCCGGGTCACCGCCTTCGCGAGCCTATCGGCGATCCGCCCGCCCTCCTCGAACTCGGTCGCCGGAAGCAGAACCGCGAACTCGTCGCCGCCCCAGCGGAAGCAGCCGTCGCCGCCCCGCACGGTGTCCGCGATCGCGCCGGCCGCCTGGCGAAGCACGATGTCGCCGTTCGCGTGACCCGAGTTGTCGTTCACCTGCTTGAAGTTGTCGAGATCGCCCAGCAAAAGGACGAGCTGCTCGCGGACGCGGCGTGCGCGCTCCATCTCGCGCGCGACGGCGTCGTCGAAGGCGCGGCGGTTGCCGAGCCTCGTCAGCGAGTCGAGGTTGGCGAGCTGCTGCGCGAAATTCGTGTCGCTGCGTAGGGTGATCCGCTGCAGGCGGACGCCGCTCATCAGCACCGATCCCAGCAGCGTCACGCCGGCGATCAGCAGGAACTGGGTCAAGGCGTCGGCGGCTGCAACCGCGCCTCCGCCGTTGTAGGCGAGCGGCGCGAACGCGGCAGCGGCCACCGCGACGAGGAACACCAGCACGCGCCGGGCCGGGTGGATCGCGCCGACGTACACGGCCGGGAGCAGGTAGAGCTGGTGGAACGGCGAGCCGCGGCCGCCTGCCAGCCACTCCAGGAGCGCGATCGCCGCGACCGCGGCGAAGCTCGCCACGTAGAGGCGGTCGAAGCTGACCGTCCTGCCGCGCCGCAGCCAGCGGATCCCGAACAGCGAGAGCGCGAAGATCCCACCGGCGATCGCCCAGCCCGCGTCGCCGATCTGCTTCGTCGGCGGCGCGACGATCGTCAGCGCGACGAGCAGCCCGAGCCCCAACGTCAGCAGCGCCGCGCCGAGCCGCGTGGCGTTGTCGAGGTCGGCGCCCGCGTAGGGATCGCCGCGCGGCGCTGCCAGAGCACCCTTGACCGCGGCGAAGCGGCCGGCGAGAGACCTGCTCATACCGACGTTTTCGGCACCTGGCCGCCACCCCTTGAACCAGACCCGCGCGCGGGCGGCGGGGATAAGATCGCTGCATGGCGTCATCGGACCGCGAGTCGAAGCTCTCGATCTGGTCCGAGAGCTCGCTGCTCTCGATCGCGTCGACGAACTCGATGCTGTCGATTGGATCCGTCGGCTCGGTGCTCTCGATCGGCTCGATCGGGTCCGCCGTGTCCGCGTTCTCGGTCGGCTCGGTCGCCTCGGCGGGCTCGACGCTCTCCGCCGCGAGCCGCGGCTCGGTGCTTTCGGCGAGCGGCAAAGGCGCCGTGGTCGGCTCTCCGGACCGGCGCCTCGGCGTGGGCCTAACCGCGGCGGTCCTCACCCTGACCGCACTCGTCCTCGGCTGGATGGGCGCGGCCCGAGACTAGGACTAGGGCGTCGGCGTACCGCCCGGCGGTGGCGCCGCACCGCCGCTCGTACCCCCGGTCGTCCCGCCGACGCCGCCGAGCGGGCTCGTGAGCGCACCCTTGCCGGGACCCGAGGACTTGATCTGCTTCTGCAGCTGCGCTGCCTCCTTCTTGATCTGCTGCAGTTGCTTCTCGAGTTGCTTCCTCTGGGTCTTGTTGACCTTCGCGAGCGCCTTCGCCCCCGCCGAGTCGCCGGCGGCCGTGTCGCCTGACAGGTAGTCGAACTGCGCCGCCGCGAACCAGGTGTTCGCGCTCGGCACGTTCTGCGCCTGCAGCGTCGCCGTCGTCGCGGCGCCCTTGAGATCGGCCTGGAGCGCCGCGGTATCCGGCGAGCTTGAGGCGATCTCCTGCTGCGCGAGGCCCTGATAGGCGCGGAAGATCTGCGCCGCGGCACCCGCGTCGGGCTGCTTGTTCCCGTTCAGCTTCAGGTAGCGCTCCCACGCGTCGACCGAGGACTGGAACTCGGTCGCGGCGTCGGCGGTGACCGTCGCCTGACCGGTCTGCGGGTCCTGCTCGACGGCGCTGTTCCCGGCGAGGAAGTAGACCTTCGCGAGCTCGAGCTGGGGCTTCGGGTCCTTCGGATCCTTCTTCGCCTTCGCCTTCGCGTTCGAGATCTGAGTGTCGAACTGCGCGCTGCCGGTGCCGCTGTCGCCGCCGCCGAGGCCGATCGCGTCGAGGATCCCGCCGGAGCCTCCACCGTTGCCGATCCCGAACCCGACGAAGCCGATCAGGAACAGTCCCGCAAGGAGCGCGTAGACGACCTGGATTACACGCTTGCGGCGGCCGCGGATATCGAAGAGCATCGGCTCAGCCTAGAGGAAGCGCGGTGCGCTCCAGCTCAAACTACGTCGATTCCCCCGCCGCCGGCTCGGCGTCGACACCCGCTTCGCGCGGGGTGCCGAAGAGGCGCGCGAGGATGATGCTGAGCTCGTAAAGGAGGATCAGCGGGACCATCGAGATCAGCATCGTCACGGGGTCGGTGCCGGGCAGCAGCATTGCGACGACCGCAATCACGAGGATCGCGTAGCGGCGGTTCTTCGACAGCCACTTCGGGGTCACGATCCCGAGCCGCGTCAGCGCGAGCACCCCGACCGGGATCTGGAACAGGATCCCGACCCCGACGAGAGTCTGCGCGAAGAAGCTGTAGTAGTCCTTCGCGCGGACCTGGACGTTGAACTGGGTGTCGTTGAAGTTCAACAGGAACCTCGCCGCCGGCGGCAGGACCACGAAGTACGCGAACACGACCCCCGCGATGAACAGGAACGGGACCATCATCAACAGCGGGAACATGACCCGGCGCTCGGTGTCGGAGAACGCGGGCAGGACGTAGGCGTACAGCTGGTAGAGGACGATCGGCAGCGCGATCAGGATCCCGCCGTATGCCGACAGCGTCAGCGTCGTCGTGAACGGCTCCGCCACCCCGAACGTGATCGGCTCGAGGTGCCCCGGGAGGGGCTTGTTCGCGATCTGCAACAGCAGGTGGTTCTGCCAGAAGCACAGCGCGATCGCCAGTCCCAGCGCCGCCAACGAGACGATGATCCGGTAGCGCAGCTCGTCGAGATGCTCGACGAGCGTCAGCTGCTCTTCGAACTTGGCCGCCCGAACGCGGGGCACGGCCTAAGAGCGGCGCTCGCCTACGACCTCGCCCTCGACGGGCTCTTCCTTGCCCGACTCGCGCTCGAGCTCTGGCGCCTTGCGCTCTTCGTCGTCATCGTCTTCGTCTTCGCCGGCGATTGACGACTTGAACTCGCGGATCCCCTTGCCCATCGACTTGCCGAGCTCCGGTAGCCGCTTGGGCCCGAAGATCACCAGCGCGATGATCAGGACAACCGCCAACTCCAATGGTCCGATATTCGGCACGCCGGGAATGCTACTCCCACCGGGCCCTCGGGTGGGTCGGTGGCGACTACTCGCTGCTCCGCGAGGGCTCGAAGTTCTTGTAGAAGCGCGAGGGGGTCGGCTCGGCCTGGCCCTGGTACTTGCTCCCCGCCTCCTCGCTCCCGTACGGGCGCTCGACTGGCATATCCATGCGCATGAACGAGATCTGGCCGATCGGCATCCCGTGGTAGATCGTGATCGGGAGGTTGGCGACGTTCGAGAGCTCGAGCGTGAGATTGCCCTCGAACCCGGCGTCGACGAACCCCGCCGTCGAATGGATCAGCAGGCCCATGCGGCCCAGACTCGACTTCCCCTCGAGCCGCGCGACGAGGTCGTCCGGGAGCCGCACCCGCTCGAGCGTCTGCCCGAGCACAAACTCGCCCGGATGGAGGATGAACGGCTCGTCCCCCTCCATCGCGATCGGCTCGGTGAGATCCTCCATCGGCTTGCGGACGTCGATGTAGGGATAGCGGGCGTTTCGGAACACGCGGAAGCGGCGATCGACCCGCATGTCGACGCTCGAAGGCTGCACCAGGCCGGGATCGTAGGGATCGAAGACGAGCCGACCGGCCGCGATCTCCGCCTTGATCGTGCGATCGCTGAGGACCATCCCGCGTCCAGTCTATGTCCACTCCCGGCGAGCCGCTAAAGCTCGGCGGACCCGGGGCCGATACCCCTAGCGGTGGAGTCTGATCGTCACGCGAACAGGGGGCTGGTGCCGTCGGCGCGACTGGAGGGTCTGCTCGAGACCCTCCGCGGGCGCCGCGAGCAGCGAGCCGCCCGCCGCGCGATTGCCGAGCTCCATGTCTGCCCGGCGTGCGACTCCCAGCTCGTCTATCCCACCGATTGGAGCCCGGCGGGCCGCGACCAGTGGGCGATCGATCTGCGCTGTCCCGAGTGCGAGTGGATCGCGCACGGCACCTTCGACCAGGAGGTCGTCGACCGCTTCGATCTCGAGCTCGACGACGGTGTCGAGCAGATCCTCGACGACCTCACAAAGCTCACCCGGGCGAACATGGAGGAGGAGGTCGAGCGCTTCATCGCCGCGCTCGACGCTGACACGATCCTCCCCGAGGACTTCTAGCCGCTTCACTCTCGCGGCGGCTACGAGTAGCGCTCGACGACCCCGTCGGCGACGAGGCCGAGCAGCTTCGCCTCGTCGGCACTGAGCCCGTCGCCGTCGAGCGCCCGCTTCGCCGTCTCGACGTGCTCGCGGGCGATCCCGCGGACGCGCTCGAGGACGCCGGTCGCCTCGATTCTGCGACACAGCTGCTCGGCGCTCTCGGCGTCGAGGCTCGAGAGGTCGATCGCGGCAAGGTCGGGGTCGCGCTCGCGGGCGAGGATCAGCGGCAGCGTCACCGTGCCGTCGAGGAGATCGGTTCCGCGGGCCTTTCCGGTCCGCTCGACGGGGCCGCTCACGTCGAGGACGTCGTCGAGGAGCTGGAACGCGAGCCCGATCTCGCGGCCGTAGGCGGCGACGCCGGACTCCGGTCCGCCCCCGTTCGAGCCCACACGCCCGATCTCGCACGCGCACTCGAACAGGCGTGCCGTCTTCAGCGTGCAGCGGTACAGGTAGCGCTTGGCGTCGATCTCCAGGGCGAAGGCGTCGCGGCGCTGGGCGAGCTCGCCGAGCGCGAGCGAGACCGAGGCGCCGGAGAGAAGCTCGACCTGGCGCTCGCCGCCCGGCCCGCCGAGCTCGGCGAACGCGCGCGAGAACAACAGGTCGCCGGTCGCGGTCGCCCGCCCCCGCCCCGAGCGCGCCGCGACCGTGGGCACGCCGCGCCGCAACTCGGCGTCGTCGAGAACGTCGTCGTGGACGAGGCTTGCCATGTGGACGAGCTCGATCGCGGTCGCCCCGCGGAGCGCCGTATCGCCCGCGGCCGGGCCCGCGCAGAGGAGGACGAGCAGCGGGCGCAGGCGCTTGCCTCCGGCGGCGAGTGTCGCCCCGGCGTCCTCGGCGAGCACGTCACCATGCTCGGAGCCGAGCTCCGCGAGCCGGCGCTCGACGGCGTCCATGCGCTCGGGCAGCCACGTCGCCGCGGCGTCCATCACCGCCGTCACAGGCGCCGGGACCGCAGAGGAGCGCATCAGCGCCGCGACCCGCTGTGGATCGCGATGATCCCGCCGGCGAGGATCGTGTAGCGAATCCGCTCGAGCCCGGCGCGGGACATCCGCTCCGCCAGCCCCTGGGGCGGTGGGAAGCGCTTCACGGAGTCGGGCAGGTACGTGTACGCCTCGCGGTCCCCCGCCAGCGTCCCGAGCCGGGGGACGATGCGGTCGAACCACAGCGAGAAGAAGGTCGACAGCGGCGGGCGCTGGGGCTGCGTGATCTCGAGGATCACGACCCGCCCCCCGCGGCGGGTCACGCGGGCCATCTCGGCGAGCCCGCGGTCGAGGTCAGCGAAGTTGCGGACCCCGAAGCCGACCGCAACGGCGTCGAACGAGCCGTCGTCGTAGGGAAGCTCGAGGGCGTCGGCGAGATCGAAGCTGACGCGGCGGGCGCCGGCGCGCTCGGCCTTGCGCCTCGCGAGCTCGAGCATCGGCTCCGAGAAGTCGCAGCCGACGACGCTCCCCGAGGGCGCGACGCGGGTGTCGAGCTCGAGCGCGAGATCGCCGGTCCCGCAGCAGACGTCGAGCGCTGTATCGCCGCGACTCAGGCCGGCGCGGTCGACCGCCCGCTCGCGCCAGCGGTGATGCAGTCCCGCGGTCATCGCCGTGTTCATGACGTCGTAGACGCCGGCGATGCGGTCGAACATCCCCCGCACCTGGCCGGCGAACTCGTCCGAGTCGCGGTCGGGCAGCGTGTCGGCGCGAGCGTTCTCGCGGGTCGCGGAGGGCATGGCGCGAGGTTACCTACGGGCGCGGGACGCCCACCGGTTCAGGCTGCGTCGCGGGCGGGGCTATTCCCGCAGCGACGAGAGGTAGTCGACGAGCTCGTTGAACTTCGCCTTCGGGAGGTTCTGATACGAGGGCATGACGCCGGGCCCGACGTCGAGCGAGCGTGCGATCCCCTCGCGTGGGACGCGGTTGCCGACGTTGGTCAGATTCGGCCCGATTGTCCCGCCGTTGGTGCCGAACTTGTGGCATGCAAGGCATCCGGACTGGGCCGCGACCTCCTTCCCGGCGTTGAGCTTCGGCGACGACGCCTGGAGGTCGATCTCGGTCGGCGAGCCCGCCTCGGCGCCGAGATAGGTGAGGAAGGCCATCGAGATGATCGCCAGGATCCCCGCCGTGGTCGCGATCGGGCGGCGCTCGGGCCGGCGCTCCGGGTTGCGGTCGTAGAAGGGGAGCAGGAGCAGGAAGACCAGCGCGATCGTCGGGATCCCGATCGTCGCCAGCGGGACGAGGTACGGCGGCTTGATCACCCGCAGCAGCTCGAACAGGAAGAAGAAGTACCACTCGGGCCGCGGCACGTAGCTCGTTGTCGTCGGGTCCGCCTTCGGCCCCTGCTCGGCCCCGAGCACAAGCGACATGATCACGACGACGATGACGACGATCAGCGCCATCGTCGAGTCCTTCAGGACCGCATAGGGGAAGAAGGGCTTGCCCTTCTTCTTCGCGAGGTCGTACTCGCGGAGGTACTTCTCCTTCTCGGCGCGGTTCATCTACTCGCTCAGCCCGCCTCGACGCGCTCGGTCGGCAGCGCACCCTTCGGCTTCGAGTCGGACTTCTGCCACGGCGGAGCCGTGGTCCCGAGCTTGACGACGAGGTAGAGATGGGCGCCGATCAGGGCGATGATCAGGCCGGGCACGAGCAGCATGTGGATCGCGTAGAAGCGCGACAGCGTCGTCGCTCCGAACTCAGGCCCGGCGCGTAGGAAGTCGGCGAGGTAGGGGCCGACGAACGGGCCGGTGCCGTTGATGTTGTTGCCGACCTCGGTCGCCCAGAACGAGCGCTGGTCGAACGGCAGCAGGTAGCCGGTGAAGCCCATCACCAACGTCAGCACCAGCAACACCACGCCGATCACCCAGTTGAGCTCGCGGGGGTACTTGTAGGCGCCGAAGAAGAACGTCCGCCCCATGTGGACGAAGACAAGGATCACCATCAGGCTCGCACCCCACTTGTGCATCCCGCGCACGAACTCACCGAGGAAGACGTCGTTCGTCAGGTGGGTGATCGAGCCGTACGCCTGGGTCGCCGAGGGCGTGTAGTACATCGCCAGGAACACGCCGGTGATCGCCTGGATCACGAAGGCGAACAGCGTCGCCGAGCCGAGCGTGTAGAACCAGTTCGTCCCCTTCGGGACCTTCCGGTAGAGCATCCCGGTGAGGAAGCCCGAGGCTCCCGCGCGCTCGTCGAGCCAGCCTACGAGGTCGGCGCCGTGGTGCTTGGCGTGGTGCTTCAGCTTCGGCGGCTGGCCGTCGTCGCCGACGACGCCGTTGCCCTCGCCGGGCTTGCGCTCGCCGGGCGTCGACGGCTTACGGAGCGGGGACGGGATAAGCGTGTCGGGAATCTTCAACTGGTCTCCCTGGCTGAGAGCTAGTTCGGCGGCGGTGGGACGGATGGACGCGGCGGATAGATGTAGTTCCACGCGCCGCCGGTGTACTCGCCCGGATCGCGGGCGCGAACGGGGTCGAGCTGCGAGGTGACGCTGTAGCGGGGGCCGATCTCGACCTGGCCGTTGCGCACCCGGGTCTGGAAGCGGTCGAGGGGTCGCACCGGCGGACCGCCGATCCGCTTGCCCTGGAAGTCGTAGACACCGCCGTGGCAGGGGCAGATGAAGTTGCCCGCGGCGGAGACGAAGCGCACCGGGCAGCCGAGGTGCGCGCAGCGGGTCGAGATGGCGAGGTACTGGGTCGGGTCCTCGTGGAGCTTCTCGCTCCCCTTGCGGACGTACGCGGTCGTCTTCCCCGCCTCGCCGATCCCGGGGACGATCGTGAACACGACCGAGCGGTATGTCTCGTCGGTGAAGTCGGCGAGCGCGCCGACCGGCTCCCAGAGCACCTTCTCCTGCTTGAAGATCGGAGCGAGCGCGAAGCCGACGGCGGGAAGGACGACCGCCGCGCCCGCGACGCCGCCGAGCGCCTGGCCGAGGACGGTGAACGCCTTGCGGCGCGTCATCGACTCTCCCTCGAAGTAACCGGGCGGGTCCGGGGTATCCGGAGCCTGGTTCTCGTCCTGCTTTCTGGCGCCGTTCTCAGCCAAGGTCCGCGGTCTCGTCGACGAGGCCGAAGCCTACATCGTCGGCCGCCTCGTCCAGCGCCGTCGCGAGGGCGCCGTCCGCGGATCCAAGCGCCGCTTGCCACAAGCGCTTAGGTGCCGCCTCGGCGCCGCCGCGGAGCGCCAGCTTCGCCGCTTCGTAGGCCTCGCTCGTCCCGCCGGCGACGGTGGCGATCGCCGCCAGCCACAGCGCCGTTGCGGCGTCACGGGGATCATCGCCGGCCTCGGCGTGGAGCTGCGCGCAGAGGCTGATCAGATCGGAGAGCTGGCGGACGCCCTCGAGATCGCCGAGCGCGGCGAGGCGCTCGAGGCCGCGCGCATAGAGGTAGTCGCCGGCGAGCAACGCGAGGTCGGGCTCGGCTCCGACGACGACGCGCGGCCTGCCGTAGTGGAGCAGGTAGCCCTCGCGGATCGTCTCGACGAGCAGCGAGTACTCGGCGGGCGCCTCGCGCGCGCGCTCGCCCGCGGCGGCAAGCAGGCCGAACGACGGCCGGTCGTCGGTGTCGCGGACGTGCGGCGAGATCACCGAATCCTCCGCGCGCAGGCGGCTTGCGAGCTCGCGCAGCGCTCCCTCGGGCTCCATTTCCCGGAAAGCTACTCCGCCGCGTCGAGCGCCTCGGTGATCGCGGCGAGCGTGCGGTCGATCGAGTCCTCATCGTGGGCAAGCGAGACGAACCAGGCCTCGAACTGGGACGCCGGCGGCCACACCCCGCGCTCGAGCAGCGCGCGGCAGAATCGGCCGTAGGCCTCGACGTCGCACGCCGACGCGGCGGCGAAATCGTGCACGGGCTCGGCGCTGAAGAACGGCGTCACGAGCCCGCGCACCGAGACGACCTCGATCGGGCGCCCCGCGGTCGCCTCGCGCAGGCCCGAGGCGAGGCGATCGGTGAGCTCGCCGAGACGCTCGTAGGCGCCGGAGTCGAGCTCGCGCAGCGTCGCCAGTCCGGCGGCGACGGCGAGTGGGTTTCCGGACAGCGTCCCGGCCTGGAACACCTCGCCCGACGGCGCCATCCGCTGCATCAGCTCGCGGCGCCCGCCGTATGCGGCGGCCGGGAGCCCGCCGCCGAGCACCTTCCCGATCGTCGTCAGATCGGGCTCGACGCCGTACGCTTCCTGGGCGCCGCCGCGGCCGACGCGGAAGCCCGTGATCACCTCGTCGAGGATCAGCAGCGCGCCGTGCCCGTCGGCCTGCGAGCGCAGCAGCTCGAGAAAGCCGTCGGCGGGCGGGACCACGCCCATGTTCGCCGCGATCGGCTCGGCGATGATCGCCGCCACCGGCCGCTCCGCGAGCGCGTGCGCGAGTGCGTCGGGGTCGTTCCACGGGACGACGGTCGTGTCCTCGGCCTGAGCCTTGGTGACGCCCGGGCTGGCCGGGATCCCCTGCGTCGCCAGCGCCGAGCCGGCCTCGGCGAGCAGCCCGTCGGAATGTCCGTGATAGGCGCCGGCGAACTTGACGACCGCGTCGCGCCCGGTCGCGGCGCGGGCAAGCCGGATCGCGCTCATCACCGCCTCGGTCCCGGAGTTGACGAGCCGGAGCATCTCGATCGAGGGAATTCGGTCGGCGACCTCGGCGGCGAGCTCGACCTCACCCTCGGTCGGCGCACCGTAGCTCGTCCCGCTGCTCGCGGCCGCGTCGACCGCCGCGACCACCTTCGGGTGGGCGTGACCGAGGATCAGCGGGCCCCACGAGCACACCCAGTCGACGTAGCGGTTGCCGTCGACGTCGACGATGTCTGAGCCCTCGCCGCGCTCGATGAAGATCGGGTCGCGGCCGATCGCGCGCATCGCGCGCACCGGCGAGTTCACCCCGCCCGGCATCAGCTCCACCGCCGCGCGGTAAAGCTCAGCCGAGCGTTCCAGCTTGCTCCGCCTCCCAGCGCGCGTAGTCATCGACGAAGTAGCGCAGCCGCACCTTCTTGTACTCGGTCGACGAGTAGAGCACCGCGCGGTCGTCGCCGTGGAGGTCGTGGTCGTCGGCGATCCGGTCGAGGATCGCGTCGCACTCCTCCTTCGAGCGCCCGTGGGCCATCGTGAACACGCTGTACGGCCAGTCGGGATAGGTCGGGCGCTGGTAGCAGTGCGAGATCCCGCGCACCGCGGCCATCTCGCGCCCGGTCTCGAGCACCCTGTCCTCGGGCACGCGCCACACGCCCATCCCGTTCGCCGAGAAGCCGGCGCGGCGGTGAAAGAGGATCGCGGCGACGCGGCGGAGGATCTTGCGGTCGACCATCCCGCGCAGGTGGTCGAGCAGCTCCTCGGTCGCCATTCCGGCCGCGGCTGCCGCGGCATCGTAGGGGCGGTCTGTGACCTCCATCGGCCCCTGAAGCGCGCGGATCACGGCGATGTCGGTGTCGTCGTAGGGCTGCGCTCCGAGCTCGCGCGGGGGCGCCGCCTCGACCGAGCGCGAGAGGGCATCGGTGTCGCCCTGCATCTCGAGGTTCATGTTGATCTTGAACAGCTGCAGCGTCGGCAGCTGGCGGATCGAGGTCGCGCCGGTCAGCTTCTGGAGCACCTCGAGCGTGCCCTGCGAGGCCCAGCTTCGAGTCGGGCGGCGTCGCGATCGTGAACCAGAGGTTGAACTCGTGCGTGCGCAGGTAGTTGTGCGAGACGCCGGGGTGCTCGTTGATGATCCCCGCCGCGCGCTGCGGGTGCTCGGAGTCAACCTTGGCGGCGACGAGCATCGAGCTGTAGCCGAGCGCGCGGGTGTCGAAGATCGGCGTGATCTCGCGGATGATCCGCTCGTCCAGCAGGCGCCGGGTGCGGTCCTTGATCTCGTCGGGGTCGATCTCGGCCTCGCCCGCGATCAGCGTCGTAGGGCTCGGGCTCGAGCGGGAAGCTCGACTGGAGCAGGTTCATCAGCCGCCGGTCGGTTTCGTCGAGCGGGACCGCGGCGCCGCCGTGCGCGCGAGCGCAGCTTCGGCTCGCGCTACAGCCACTCCGCGGCTTCCTTCGCGTAGTAGGTGATGATCATGTCGGCGCCCGGCGCGGCGGATCGCGGTCAGCGTCTCGAGCACGGCCTGGCGCTCGTCGATCCAGCCGTTCTCGGCCGCCGCCTTCAGCATCGAGTACTCGCCGGAGACGTGGTACGCGGCGACGGGGCCGCCGTCGCTTCGCGCACGCGCGCGGATCACGTCGAGGTACGGGAGCGCGGGCTTGACCATCACCATGTCGGCGCCCTCCTCGACGTCGAGCTCCGCCTCGCGGATCGCCTCGCGCGACGTTGGCGGGATCCATCTGGTAGCCGCGGCGGTCGCCGAACTCGGGCGTCGACTCGGCGGCCTCGCGGAACGGCCCGTAGAACGCCGACGCGTACTTCGCCGAGTAGGCGAGGATCGGGTACCGGTGTGGCCCTCCTCGTCGAGCTGGGCGCGGATCGCGCCGACGCGCCCGTCCATCATGTCCGAGGGGGCGACGACGTCGGCGCCGGCCTCGGCGTGCGAGATCGCGGTCTTCGCCAGCAGCTCGAGCGTGAGGTCGTTGTCGACCTCGCCGTCGCGCACGAAGCCGCAGTGGCCGTGCGAGGTGTACTCGCACAGGCACACGTCGGTGATCACGACGAGGTCCGGGTGCGCCTCCTTGAGCGCGCGCACCGCCATCTGCACGACGCCCTCGTCGTCGTAGGCGCCCGAGCCGACCTCGTCCTTCTCGGCCGGGATCCCGAACAGGATCACGGCGCGCACGCCGGCGCGCTGCGACCTCGCGCCGCCTCGGCGACCAGCTCGGAGATCGAGAACCGCTCGACGCCGGGCATCGACGCGATCGGCTCGCGCACGCCCTCGCCGGCGACGACGAACAGCGGCTGGACGAGGTGTCCCGGCGAGAGCTCGGTCTCGCGTACGAGGTCGCGCAGCGCCCTCGTCCTGCGCAGCCGGCGCATGCGGGTCGCGGGAAAGCTCACGCCGCCGATTCTACGGCGCGGCGGTGCGCGGCTCGGCTCAGCTCTTGCGGGTCGACTTCTTGGTCGGCCGCCGGCGCGACCGCGGCTTGGCGACGGGCTTCGACACCCCGAGCTTCTTGTTGGAGGTCCATCACAGGCATCTGGATCTCGAGCGGGATGGCTTCGCCCTCGCGAGCGTGTAGCGTCGGCTGCATGCCCGAGGGCCATACGCCGTTCGCGATCCTGAACCGGTCGGGGAACCACGCGATCGCGGCGGTCCTGCGCTCGCCGCTCCACGGTCTCGCGAGCGGGAGCGCTCGCGCTGATCACGGTCACCGGGAGGCGCAGCGGGAAGCAGCACACGTTCCCGGTCGGCTACGACCAAGACGGCGAGGTGGTGACGATCCACATCCAATGGGCGAACCGCAAGCTGTGGTGGCGGAACCTGCGCGAGGCGGCGCCGGTGCGGATTCGGATCCGCGGCGAAGAGCGGAGCGGTCGCGGAGTGCTCGTTCGCGACGAGGGGTCGACGGCGACGGTCGAGGTCACGCTCGACCCGCGGCCGGCTTCCACCTGATCCCAGCGACTACGTCGCCGGCCGCACCGTCAGCAAGATCGAGGCGACGATCACCCACAGCATCGACACAAGCGCCGCCAGGAAGCCGGCCGGCGTCAGCGCGACGACCCCGATCACGATCGCGACCCACGCGAGCCAGCTCGGGAACTCGTTCGAGCGCCGCAGCACGATCCCGCCGGGGATCAGCCAGATCGCGATCCCAAGCGCGACGGGGAAGAACCAGTCCCCGCTCAACGCGTTGATCGCCTGCGCGCCGCCGGATCGAGCTTGTCGGCCTGGTCGGCGAGCGTGAAGTCGAGCCCGGCGAAGACCAGCAGGCCGAAGATCAGCGTCAGCCCGCCTCCGAACGAGATCGCCGAAAGCGTTCCCGTGCCGCCCTCGACCCGGCGCGTGATCGCGCGCAGGACCCCGACGAAGACGAGCAGCGCGGCGACGCCGTAAAACCCGATCAGATTCGCCGCGATCTCCTTCGAGTCGTTGTCGTTGTAGAACGAGCTCACGCTCTGCGCGCTGTCGCCCGGGTCCGGCGTCGATCCACCGACGATGACCCCGACGACGATCAGCGCGATCGCCAGCACGCCGAACAGCGGCGCGCGCTGCGCCCAACTTCCTCCCATGACAGTCCTCCTTCGCCTCGGTTCAGCCCTGCGCGAGCGGAATCTATGCGAATCGGCGCAGGGCCAGCCGGGCGAGCGCCGCATAGGCGATCGTCAACAGCGCCAAGTGCAGAATCGGGATCCCGATCGCCGGGCCGCCGGCATCGAGCGCTCCCGACATCGCGACCTGGGCGGGCTGGAACGGGAACGCCGCGCGCAGGACCTTGATCGCGTCGTAGAGGCCCGGGCTGACCGTCCCCGACGGGACGAGCGAGAGGAACGCGATCGGCAGCGAGATCATGAACGCGAGCAGCGAGCTCGCGCGTACCTCGCGCGCGGCGCCGCCGATCGCGGCTCCGAAGGCGGCGAAGCCCGCCCCGCCGGCGATGATCACCGGAATCCAGATCAGGAAGCGCGACCAGTCCAAGGACACGAACAGCTGCAGCCCGGCGAGCATCAGGATCGTGACCACGAGCGAGACGACGATCCCCAGCAGCAGCTTCTCGACCAGCAGCGGCGTGCGTCCGACCAGGCCCCGGGTGAGGCGCGGGTAAGCGTTCTCCTCGCGCTCGAGCGCGAGCGAGCCGGCGACGAGGAGCACGGTTACGAACATCAGCGTGATCGTCGCCGCGATCGAGATCGCGAACGCGTCGAGCGTCGGCGCGTTGCCGTTCACGACCTGGGTGTTGACCGCGATCGGCTCGCGGACCGACGACAGCAGGTCGTCGGCGAGATTGAGGTTCTGGCGCGCGAGGTTGGCGAAGCGGATCACGCGCTGGACAGCGGGCTGCACGGGCTTCGGGACCTCGCCCTGAAGCGCGGTGAGGATCTTCTCGGTCGCCTCGAGCCCGAGGATGTTGAAGCTCTGGCCGAAGAGGTTGAACTCGCCGCCGTGAATCAGCAGCCCGAGGTACTGGAGCGAGACCTGCGAGATCTGGCGCGAGATCTTCAGGTTCGCCTGCGCGAGCAGCGCGTCGATGCGGTCGTTGACGAGCCGCGCCTTGACCGGGTCCTCCTCGTTGACCAGCACCTCGACCGACGGCTGCTGCGGATCCAGCGAGGTCAGCGACTGCAGCTTCGTGACCAGGTCCCTGGGCAGGATCAGCGCCCCGAGGACGTCGCCGCTTCTGACCTTGTCGACCGCCTCCTGGCGCGAGGAGACGTCGACGCACTCGACCCGCTCGCACAGCTTGCTCTTCCCCGCCTGCTTGTTGAACTCGCCGGCGCCGAAGTTGAGCTGCTGGCCGGCCGGGACCTCGTTCAGGAACGCGATCCGCGGCTTCTCGGGCCCGCGCGAGAGCGCGAACCCGATCAGGATCGCGATCGCGACCGGGTAGATGACGAGCAGCGCGGTGACGAGCGGCGAGCGCCGCAAGAGCTGGAGGTCCTTCAGCAGCAGCCAGCGCATCAGATAGCTAGTGCCCCCGGTCGCGGAGGAAGTGGACGAACGCCTCCTCGAAGTCGCGCGCGCCCGACTCGGGAACGGCCTCGTGGAGCTCGCGCGAGGTCCCGTCGAACAGGCCCTCGCCGTCGGCCATCACCAGCAGCCGCCCCCCGTAGCGCTCGGCCTCCTGGATGTTGTGGGAGGAGAAGATCACCGTCGTCCCCGCGCCGGCGAGATCGAGCACGAACTCCCAAAGCCGCTCGCGTTGGCGCGGGTCGAGCCCGGCGCTCGGCTCGTCGAGCAGCAGCACGTCGGGACGGGTGAGCAGGCCGATCGCGATGTTGACCCGCTGCTGGTTTCCGCCCGAGAGCGTTCCGACCTGATCGTCACGGCGCTCGCCGAGCCCGGTCTGGTCGAGCATCGCCGCGACCGCCGCGTCCGTGTCGTCGAGCTTCTCGAGGTGCGCGAACAGGCGCAGGTTCTCGGCCACCGTCAGGCGGCGGTACAGCGCCGCGTGCTGCGGCACCCAGCCGATCTCCCCCGGCGGGCGGCTGATCTCTCCCGCGTCGGCGCGGAGGATCCCGGCGAGGATCGAGAGCAGCGTCGTCTTCCCGGCGCCGTTCGGCCCAATCACCGCAAGCAGCTCGCCGCGGCGGGCCTCGAAGCTGACGCCGCGGAGCGCCTCGCGCTCGCCGAACCGCTTGACGACGCCGCGCGCCTCGATCACCGCCGCGTCGGTTTCCGGGGCCGCGTTCATCGCGGGAACGCTAATGCGTTGCGGGTATCGGCAGCTACGCTGCCGCGATCAAGGTTCTGTTCATCGGCGACGTCGTCGGCAGGCCGGGGCGCGACGGGCTCGCGGCGGCGCTGCCCGGGCTCCGCGAGCGCCACTCACCCGACCTCGTGATCGCGAACGGCGAGAACTCGGCCGGGGGACTCGGGATCACCGAGAAGACCGCGAACCAGATGTTCCGCGCCGGGGTCGACGTGCTGACGAGCGGCAACCACGTCTACCGCCACCGCGAGGCCTACGCGTTCCTCGACTCGACCGACCGCGTCATCCGGCCCGCCAACTACATGTACGGCAGCCCGGGCCGCGGCTCGACCGTCGTCGACGTCGAGGGGCGCCGCGTCGGAGTCGTCAACCTCAGCGGCTCGAAGTACATGGACGTCGCGCGCTCGCCGTTCGCCGAGGCCGACACGCTGCTGTCGAGGCTCGAGGGCGAGGCCGATGCCGTGATCGTCGACTTCCACTGCGAGCTGACTAGCGAGAAGGTCGCGATGGGCTGGCACCTCGACGGCCGCGTCGCCGCCTGCCTCGGGACCCACACCCACGTCCCGACCGCCGACGCGCGCGTGCTCCCCGGCGGCACCGCGTTCATCAGCGACGTCGGGATGACCGGCTCGCGCGCAGGGGTGATCGGGGTCAAGCGCGAGCAGGCGCTGGAGGCGTTCCGGACGATGATGCCGATCCGCTTCGAGACCGCCGAGGAGGACGTGTGGCTGAACGGCGTCGTCGTCGAGGTCGCGGAGAACGGGCTCGCGGAGTCGATCGAACAGGTGCTCGTCCCCGCGTCGGACGAGGACGCCTAGGAGCCGAGCCGGAGCTTCCGACCGAGCATCTCGCCGAGCTCGGCGGGGGGCAGCGGCATCGACAGGTAGTAGCCCTGCGCGTAGGTGCACCCGAGCTCGCGCACGAGCGCGAGCTGCTCCGCGGTCTCGACGCCCTCGGCGACCACGGCCAGCCCGAGGTTGCGCCCGAGCGTGACGACCGCGCTGACGATCGCGTCGTCGATCCCGTCGGTGCCGAGCGCGGCGACGAACCCGCGGTCGAGCTTGATCTCGTCGAGCGGCACCCGCTTCAGATAGCTGAGCGACGAGTAGCCGGTGCCGAAGTCGTCGAGGACCAGCCGCACACCCAGGCTCTTGATCTCGCTCAGGACCTCGAACGGGAAGGCCCCGGTCTCGTCCATCAGCACGCCTTCGGTGAGCTCGACGCTGAGCGTCACCGGATCGATCCCGGCCGATGAGATCGCGTTTGCGACCCGCTCGGGAAGGCGCTCGTCGGAGAGCTGGGCCGCGGAGACGTTGACCGAGATCCCGAGCGGCGGCTCGTCGGGGCGCTCGTTCTGCCACGTCGCGGCCTGTCGGCACGCCTCCTCGAGCACCCAGCGTCCGATCGGGACGATCAACCCTCCGTCCTCGGCGGCGGAGATGAACTCGTCGGGATCGAGCAGCCCGCGGGTCGGGTGGTCCCAGCGAACGAGCGCCTCGGCCCCGTGGATCGAGCCGTCGCGAAGCGAGACCACGGGCTGGTAGTAGACGCGGAGCTGGTGGCGCTCGATCGCGTTGCGGAGCTCGTTCTCGACTCGCAGCCGCTGCGAGACGCGGACGCGCATCGTCTCGTCGAACACCTCATAGCGGGCGCGACCGCGCTCCTTCGCCCGGTACATCGCCGCGTCGGCGTCGCGGATCAGCTCCGCCGCGGTGCCGTCGGCTCCGCCAATCGCGATCCCAAGGCTGGTGGTCACGAAGTGCTCGCGGCTCTCGACCGAGAACGGCTTCGTCAGCACGGACGCGATCCGCTCCGCGACCCGGGTCGCGTCGCTTCCGTCCTCGACCTCCTCGATCAGGACGGCGAACTCGTCGCCGCCGAAACGCGCGACGACATCGCCGGGCCGCAGCGCCTGCTTGAGCCGCGGCGCGACAGCGCGCAGCAGCTCGTCGCCCGCCTGGTGGCCGAAGCTGTCGTTGACCATCTTGAAGCGGTCCAGGTCCATGAACAGGACCGCGACCGAGGTGCTGCGGCGCTGCTGGCGCGCGAGCGCGCGCTCGAGGTGGTCCTCGAACAGGGCCCGGTTCGGGAGCCCGGTGAGCGGGTCGTGGAGGGCGCGGTGGCGCGCCTTCTCCTCGGAGTGGTGGCGCTCGATCGCGCTTGCGAGCACATTCGCCACAGACTGCGTGAAGTTGACGTCGTCGCCGCCGAAGGCGTGCGGGCGCGTCGCGTGGATGCCGAGCACGCCGTAGGGCCGATCGGGGCCCTTGATCAGCACCGTGACTCCGCTCTCGACCCCGTGCTCCTCGGACAGCTCCGAGCGCTTGAAGCGCGCCTCGGTGCCCCAGTCGTCGACGATCACCGGCTGGTCGCTCATCAACGTGTACCCGGCCTGCGATCGCCTCCCGGCCGGGAGCGTCAGCGTCCCGACGGCGCGCTCGGGGAGGCCGAGCGCGGCGGTGAAGACGAACTCGCCCTCCTGGGGGACGAACTCGACCACGCCCGCCGTGTCGAAGTCGAGCACGCGGTCGAGCGTCGCGAGCGCGTCGTTGAGGAGCCGCGAAAGCGGCGCGCCGGCGAGCGCACGCTCGCCGAACGCGGCGACCTCATGGTGCTGTTGCGCGCGCCGTCGCGCCGTCGCCTCGCTCTCGCCGAGAGCAGTCGCCGTCTCGACCAGGCGACTCGCCGCCCGCTGGCGGTTGTACGCCTGCCACGCCCCGAGCACGACGGCGCCGACGAGGGCGATGCCGATGAACACGCTCTCGCGCCAGCGGCCGGGGTCGGTCGTGGCGAGCAGTCCCAAGCATGCGACCGTGATCGTGCCGTTGATCAGCACGAGGTTGAGCGGCAGCGTTATCGCCGCGTACACCAGCGGCAGCAGGTAGAGGATCCGGAACGGGCTCTCGACCCCGCCGTCGACGAGCGCCGAGACGGTGATCAGCCCCACCGCCACGGTGCCCCATCCGATGTAGAACGACTCCCGCCAGCGCCCGGTGACGATGCGGCGATGGGGAAGCAGCGCCAGGAGCACCGCGCCGGCGAGCGTGACGACACCGATTGCGGCCAACATCCCCCGGTGCGGGTCGGACCAGGTCGAGAGCACGTAGCCCTCCCCGGCGAGCGCCCCGAGGACCATGAAGATGACGCCGACGCGAATGCTGACGAGCTGGAAGCGGATCTCGGCTTCCTGCGGAGCCTCGATCGCGTGGGCGAGATCTTCAGACACGGCCATCGTCAGTCGGCTCTCCGGGAGCGGGCCAGCATAGAGAGTGGAGCGGCTCTAGTGCCGATCATCACCTTCTCATGAAAAGGCGGCAAGGGTGAGCGCTCCCTACTTACGCCTATTCAATAACGTTATGTTGCAGCGGCGGAGGGGATGGCACCCTGCCCCTCCGCCGCGCTTTCTTTTCCGCCCCCGCCGCTAGGCTCGCCGCCGTGGACCGACCAGCCGGAATCGAGCGCCAGCTGACCGAGAAGCGACGGGAGGCCGTGGACGTCCTCGAGCTGATCTCGCCGGACGACGACCTCGTCGTCGGAATCGCCAACGCCGAGCCTGCGACGGTGATCGATGCGATCGAGGAGAACGCGCACCGCCTCGACGGCGTCCACATCCAGCAGGTTTTCCCGCTGCGCGAGCGGCCGCACATGCGCGGGGAGCGCTCGGGGCTCCATCACGTGTCGTGGTTCCTGTCGCCGTTCATTCGCGACGCCTACCACGCGGGAACCCTCGACCTCGTCCCGAACAACTTCAGCGACGTCCCGCACCTGCTGCGCGCGTCGAGCAACTGCGCGCTCGTTCTGGCGGCGGTCGCGCCCCCCGACCGCCACGGCTACTTCTCGCTCGGGACCCACGCGGAGTACGTCGCGGCGATGATCGGCGAGCGGCCGTTCTTCGTCGAGGTCAACGCGCAGATGCCGCGCACCTTCGGCGAGAACCAGATCCACGTCTCGGAGGTCGAGGGGTGGTGCGAGGCCGACTACCCGCTGTTCGAGCTCCCGGAGACCGAGGCGTCGGAGATCGACCGCAGAATCGCCGAGCTCGTCGCCGAGCGCGTCCCCGACGGCGCCACGCTCCAGGCCGGGGTCGGGTCGGTCCCCGACCAGGTTCTGAAGCTGCTCGGCGGCCGCAAGGAGCTCGGCGTCCACACCGAGCTCTTCGGGTCGGGGTTCGTACCGCTCGTCGAGGCGGGGGTGATCACCGGGACGCGCAAGGGCGGCCACAAGAACAAGATCGTCACGACGTCGGCGCTCGGAGACGCGGCGCTTTACGACTTTGTCGGCGACAACCCCGGGGTCGAGTTCTGGCCCGTGAACTACACGAACGACTCGGCGAACATCGCCCGCGAGCCACGCATGACGACGATCAACGCGACGCTCGAGGTCGACTTCCTCGGCCAGTGCGCGTCGGAGTCGCTCGGGACCCAGTACTGGTCCTCGTCGGGAGGCCAGCTCGACTTCGCGCGCGGCGCGATCATGGCGCCGGAGGGGCAGTCGTTCATCGTCCTGCACTCAACGCCGCACGACGAGTCGTGCTCGCGGATCGTCCCCGAGCTTCATCCTGGGGCGGCGGTGACGACACACAAGAACGTCGTCGACAGGGTCGTGACCGAGCACGGGGTCGCCGAGCTGCGCGGGCAGTCGATCCGCGAGCGGACGCGACGGCTGATCGAGATCGCGCACCCGAAGTTCCGCGACGAGCTCAGCGCGAGCGCCGCCGAGCTCGGCTACAGCTGACCGAAGCGTTAGGTTTTGCGCCAATAGCCATTTGGCTATTTGATTCAACTGCCGGGCGCCGAGTCGCTCGGCTCCCAGAAGGGGGAGTTGATGGCCGCAACGGACAGCACGCTCGAGGGCACGATCCGCGGGAAGTGGTGGATCCTGCTCCTGCTCGGGCTCTTCACCGCCGCCGCGGGAATCCTCGCGCTCGCGTATCCGCACTACACGCTTCTGATCCTCGGGATCATCTTCGGCGCCTACCTGGTCGTCTGGGGCACGTTCACGCTCTTCGTGGCGTTCGCGCCCGATGAGCCGGCCGGGCTCCGGGTGCTGAGCATCCTCGTCGGGTTCTTCGCGATCCTCGCGGGGCTGTTCTGCCTCGTGCGGCCCGGCGCCAGCGTGCTCGTGCTGGTGATCGCGCTCGGATTCTGGTTCTGCCTCGTCGGGGTCGCCGACCTCGTGCGCGGGTTCGACAGCCGCGCCGGCCGGTTCTGGAACATCCTCCTCGGCCTGCTCGCGATCGCCGCCGGCGTGCTCGTGCTCGCCAACCCCGACATCGGGCTGAAGACGCTCGCGCTGCTTGTCGGCATCGGGCTCGTCGCCCGCGGCGTCGTCGAGATGGCGATGGGCGCGTACCTGAAGCTCAGCTGACGACCGACTGACTGACGGCGCGGTCCGCGCCGAGCCGCCACCGTCCGCCAAGGACGACGGCGGCGGCGGAGCGGGCCGCGCGCGCGTTTCACTCAGGCGAAGCTGCTACCGTCCGCGCCGTAATCGGCCGGGTCGGATACCCGGCAAAGACAGTGCCAGCGTTCGCCGTCGTTGCTTACCAGCATCCTCTGCGTCGCAGCACAAGATCCCGCGGAGGGAAGTCACATGGCAACAGGAACCGTTAAGTGGTTTAGCGACGACAAGGGCTTCGGGTTCATCACGCCCGACGACGGCTCGAAGGACGTCTTCGTTCATTTCAGCGCCATCGTCGCCGATGGACATCGCACCCTCGCCGAGGGCGCCAAGGTCTCGTACGAGACCGAGCCCAGCGATAAGGGCCCCCGGGCCGTCGACGTCAAGGCAGCGTAGGAAGCCCACAACCGAACGGGCGGCGGACGACTAGCCGTGGAGCGGGATGTGGATCACGCGGAGGCTCCGAAGGTGAGCAGGAGCTCGCCGGCCGACGCGATCCAGCCGACATCCCACGAGACGCTCGACCGGATCATCACCGGTCTCGTCACCGCCGTCCCGTTCCTGCTCCTCGGCTTCGCCGCATTGGAGGCGTGGAGCCACGCGCTGCGATGGAGCGACGTCATCGTGACCCTGATCGCCTACGTGCTGACGGGGCTGGGGATCACGATCGGCTTCCACCGCATGCTCACCCACCGCAGCTTCAAGACGTTCCCGTGGCTGCGAGGGCTGTTCGCCGGGCTCGGCTCGGCGGCAATCGAGGGCCCGGTGATCTCCTGGGTCGCCGACCATCGCAAGCACCACGCGTGCTCGGACAAGCAAGGTGATCCCCACAGCCCGCACGTCGACCACGGCGGCGGGATCATCGGCACACTGAAGGGCCTCTTCCACGCCCACCTCGGGTGGCTGTTCATCCATACGCAGCGCGGCAACAAGCAGCGCTTCGCGTCGGATCTGCTCAAGGACCCGGTGGTCAGGTTTGTCGACCGCACGTTCGTGCTCTGGGTCGTCGTCGGCCTCGCCGTCCCGTTCGGGCTCGGGGTCGCGATCGGCGGCACGATCGTCGCCGGGCTGACCGGGCTTCTGTGGGGAGGCGCGGTGCGGATCTTCGTCCTCCACCACGTCACCTACAGCATCAACTCGCTCTGCCACGTGTTCGGCCGCAAGAGCTACAAGACGACCGACGAGTCGCGCAACCTCGCCTGGCTCGCGCCGCTGAGCTTCGGCGAGGCATGGCACAACAACCACCACGCGTTCCCGTCCTCGGCGATCCACGGCCTCCGACCGTGGCAGTTCGACCCCTCGGCCGTCGTGATCTGGATCCTCGAGAAGCTCGGCCTCGTCTGGGACGTCGTCCGCCCCGGACCCCAGGACCTCGCGGCGAAGGCCGTTTAGCGGGCGCACCGCGCCGTAGCATCGCTCGATGCAGCTGCGCGTCGCGCGGCACACGGAGCGGCTCAACGAGCTCGTCGAGTTCTATCGCGACGGCATCGGCCTGAGGGAGGTCGGCGGCTTCTCCGATCACGACGGCTATACAGGCGTCTTCCTTGAGGTTCCGGGCACCGGCGCGCACCTGGAGTTGACGGCGGGCGGCGAGCATGGCGGGCCGGAGGCGCATCCGGAATCGCTGCTCGTCCTCTATCTCGGCGACGACGATGCGGTGCGCGAGGTCGCGGCCCGGCTCGACGCCGAGCCCGTCCCGCCCGCGAACCCCTACTGGGCCGAGCACGGCCTGACGTTCGAGGACCCGGACGGCTTCCGTGTCGTCCTCGTTCCCGACCGCTGGGAGCGCTAGGGCGCGCTCGTCAGCGGGTCGCGTTGCGGTAGCGCGCCTCGTTGACCACGAGCGGCCAGTAGTCGTCGTACTCCGGCGGCGCGGCTCGGAAGTCCTCGAAGTCATACGTGAGGATGGGAAGCCGGTGGCGCTCGGCGATGGCGATCACCGAGGCGCCCACCAGCCCGAGCTCCAGCTCGCGAAACCTCGCGTCGATCTCGACCGCGCGGCGAACGAGTCCGGGTGACAGGTGGATCACACCGTGCTCGCCGCGTGCCACCGACGTGAGGAACAGGCGCGCGGCGGTCGATCCGATCCTGCTCCGAAGCACCTGATCGACTTCGACCATACCGCTGCACTCACACTGCTCGGTCTGGGGAGACTGCGGAGCCCGCGCGCACGACTGGCGCGCGCCGCGTGTCCTCTGCGTGGCAATAGGGTCAAGCCTTATGCCCGAGACGATCACCCCCGAGGAAGCCACCGAGCGCATGCGGCCCGCCGACACGCTCGGGATCCCGCTCGGCCCCGGACAGCCGCCGGCGCTGCTGGCGGCGCTGGGCGAGCGCGACGACTGGGACGGAGCTGCGCGTGTACGGCGCGCTGCTCATGGTCGCGACCAAGCTCTTCAAGCAACCCCAACGTCCACTACCTCTCCGGCTTCTACGGCCCGTTCGAGCGCGCGCTTCGCGACGCCGGCGCGAACATCAGCTTCGCCCCCGCCGACTTCCGCCGCTTCGAGCCGCTGCTGCAGGAGCAGGCGCCGCGCGTGATGACGACGGTCGCGTCGCCGCCCGACGACGAGGGGTGGTGCAGCCTCTCGCTCCACGCCGGCGCCTCGATCGGCGAGATGGCTCGGGCCGCCGCGGCCGACCCGACCGCCTGCTCGTCGTCGAGACCTCGCCGAACTTCCCGCGCACGCGAGGGCTCCCGCCCGAGCACCGCCACGCGATCCACGTCGACGAGATCGACGTCCTCGTCGAGAGCGACGCGGCGCCCATCCCGCTGCCCGAGCCGACGGAGGTCGGAGACGTCGACAGGGCGATCGCCGAGAACGCCGCGGCCTACGTCGCCGGACGGGACGACTCTCCAGACCGGGATCGGCGCAGTCCCGTCGATGATCGCGACGCTGCTCGCCGAGGGCGACGGCGGCGACTACGGCGTCCACTCCGAGATGTTCACCGACCGGGCTGATGAAGCTCCACGAGGCGGGCAAGGTGACGAACCGGAAGGGCGGGAGCTTCGACGACGTCTCCGTCGTCGACGTTCGCCGGCCGGCAACGAGGAGCTCTACGAGTGGCTCGACGGAAACGACGAGGTCGCCTTCCTCCCCGTCGAGCTCGTCAACAACACCGAGCTGATCGCCGCGCAATCGCAACGTGGTGACGATCAACGGAGCGGTCGCCGTCGACATCCACGGCCAGGTCGTCGCCGACACGATCAACGGCGCGCCAGCACTCCGGGATCGGCGGCCACGAGGACTTCGTCGCCGGCCCCGCTCTCGAGCTCGAGGACCGCGCGCTGCTCTGCCTGCCCTCGACGGTGACGGTCGGCGGGCAAGCTGCGCTCCCGAATCGTGCCCTGGTTCGACGCCGGCGCGGTGATCACGACGCCGAGGCACCAGGTCGACGTGATCGTCACCGAGCACGGCGCCGCCGAGCTGCAGGGAAAGACGATCCACCAGCGCGGCGAGGCGCTCGCCGCAGATCGCCCATCCCGACTTCCGCGACGAGCTGCTCGAGGCGGCGGAGCGGGCGAGCGGCGGCCGGGCGCCGTTCCCGGTCCGTAAGGAAGGGTCACCTTGAGCTGACCTCTTGAGTGATGCGCCGAGGAGGCTCAAGCGGTGGCGGATGCGCGGTCGTGCTCGTTGCGGTCGTGCTCCTCGGGGCGCTGATCCAGTCCCTGTTCGGGAGCGGCGGGTCCGGACATCATCACTCGACGACGCACACAACGGCTGCACCTGGCCACTCGGCCGGCGCCAAGCCCGCGCACTCCCGGGAGCGCGCACGCAAGCCGCGTCCGGCATCCAGCCCGGCGCCGACAGGGGAAGGCTCGATGCCCGTGGTCCCCGCGGCGGCCAGGCGCACCACCGTCACCCATGTGACCGACGGCGACACCGTCGTCCTCGCCGGCCTCGGGTCGAGCCGGCTGATCGGAATCGATACGCCCGAGGTCTATTACGGGGCCGAGTGCTTCGGCCACGCGGCCTCGGCATTCACCTCGCGCGAGCTGCCCTACGGGACGAGCGTGTACTACGTGCGGGGGCCGGATCCGACCGACCGCTACGGCCGCGATCTCGTCTACATCTGGCTGCGGGGAGGGACGTTCCTCAACGGCCTGCTCGTCAAGGACGGCTACGCGACGACGCTCACGATTCCGCCGAACACGCGCTACGCCGGCCTCTTCCACCGCCTCGCGACCCGGGCCCGCCAGTCGGACCGCGGGCTGTGGTCGCCCTCGACGTGCAACGGGCACGTCAGCCGGCCGATCCACGCCGCCTCCTCAGGCTCCGGGGGCGGGGGTGCCGGCTCGAGTGGCCCCTCCGGCGACAAGGACTGCTCGGACTTCTCGACCCAGGCCGAGGCGCAGCGCTACTTCATCGCCAAGGGCGGGCCGGGCCGCGACCCCGACCTGCTCGACGCCGACCACGACGGGAAGGCGTGCGAGACGCTGCCTTAGCGCAAGACCCGCCGCCGGGCTAGTGCCGGCGCGGCTCGAGGATCACGAGCGGGATCTCGCGGTCGGTGCGCTCCTGGTACTCGCGGTAGCTGCCGTAGGCGTCGACGACTTGGGGCCACAGTCGCGCGCGCTCCTCGGGCGTCGCGACCCGGGCGGTGACGGCGCGGCGCTTCGACCCGACCTGGACGACCGTGTCGGGGTTCGCCTTCAGGTTGTGGAACCAGGCGGGGTGCTGCGGGTAGCCGCCCTTGGAGGCGACGACGACGAGGTCGTCGCCGTCCTCTATGTAGAGCAGCGGCGAGGTCCGGACCGCGCCGCTCTTCGCGCCGATGTGGTCGAGCAGCAGCGTCGAGGGCCCTCCCGGGAACCGGTGGCCGACGAGCCCGTCCGTCGCCCGGTAGACGTAGGTGTGCAGGCCCATCGCCCGGCGCGTGAGCGGCCAGATGCGGTCGGCAAGGTCGAGATAGCTCGGAGGCATCCGTAGGAAGGTACCCGTCCGTACCATCGTAGGGTGGCCACGTCGCCACAACTCGATCCGCCCGCCGTGGCGGAGGTTGGGGAGAGGCTGCGGGAGAACATCCGGCGGGCGCTGAAGGTGCGCGACGAAGTGGTCCGCAATCTGCTCGTAGCGCTGCTCGCCGACGGTCACGTCCTGATCGAGGACTATCCGGGGGTCGGCAAGACCGCCCTCGCCCGCGCGCTGGCGCGATCGGTCGAGGCCGAGTACGCGCGCGTGCAGTGCACCGCCGACCTGCTGCCGGCCGACGTGGTCGGGACCAACGTCTTCGACCGCAACGAGTCGCGGTTCGAGTTCCACCCCGGGCCGGTGTTCGCGAACGTCGTCCTCGTCGACGAGATCAACCGCGCGTCGCCGAAGACGCAGTCGGGGCTGCTCGAGTGCATGCAGGAGCGGCGGGTGACGGTCGAGCGCGAGTCGCACGAGCTCGCGCGGCCGTTCATCGTCATCGCGACCCAGAACCCGATCGAGTACGAGGGCACCTACCCGCTGCCCGAGGCGCAGCTCGACCGGTTCATGGTCCGGCTCTCGCTCGGCTATCCGAGCGCCGAGGACGAGGCGGAGATGTTCGCCCAGCACGCCGAGCGCGACCGCGTGCTCGACCTCGAGCCTGTCGCCGAGCTCGGGACCGTGCTCGCGGCGCAGGCCGCCGCGGGCGCGATTCATGGAGCGGAGCCCCTGCGCCGGTACGTGGTCTCGCTGTGCGAGGAGACGCGGCGGCACCCCGGCGTAGAGCTCGGCGCGAGCCCGCGCGCCGGCCTGATGCTGTTCCAGGCCGCGAAGGCGCTCGCCGCGCTCGAGGGACGCGACCACGCTCTGCCCGACGACGTCCAGGCGATCGCGGTCCCCGTGCTCGCGCACCGGCTGCTGCTCGGGATCGGCGCGACGAGCGACGAGCGCGAGGCGGTCGTCCGCGACGCGATCGAGCGCGTGCCGGCGCTCTAGGCGGGCGCGGTGAGCGAGGCGAAGTCGACGCTCGGGCTCGCGGTGGCGCTGCTCGCCGCGGGGGTCGCATTCGACTCACCCGTGCTCGTCGTCCCGGGTGTCGGGCTCGCCCTGCTGTGGGCGGCGACGTGGGCGTGGATCGCGCTCGCGGTTCGCGGCGCGCGGATCGAGCGCCCGCGCGGGCCCGCGAGCGTCGTCGAGGGCGAGCCGTATCCGCTGCGGATCGTCGTCCGGCGCGGAGCGATCCCGCTGTGGGGCGAGCTGCGCGACCCGATGCTCGAGGGACCGCGCCCGGTCGGAGCGACGCTTCGCCCACGCGACACCGAGCTCACGCTCCCGGTCAGCTTCGAGCGCCGCGGTCGCCTCGCGCTCGAGCCGGCGAGGCTCGTCGTCCGCGACCCGCTGGGCCTGCGCTCGCGCGGGCTGAAGAGCGAGCACGGGGGCGAGCTGCTCGTGCTGCCGCGGATCGAGCCGGTCCTCGCCCCGGGCGACGCGGGGGGAGGCGAGGGCGCCGGCGACGCCTCGGAGCTCGGCGAGGGTGCGGGCGCCTCGGCGCTGGAGGCAAGCGCGATCGACTTCGAGATCGACGGCCTGCGACCGTACCGGCCGGGGAGCCCGGCGAGCCGGATCCACTGGCCCGTCGTCGCGCGAACCGGCGAGCTGATCGAGCGGCGTTTCGTCTCCGGTGGGGACAGCTCACCCCTCGTCGTCCTCGACGCGCGCGATCCCGATGACCCCGAGTCACTCGACCGCGCGGTGCGGGCGGCGGGATCGCTGTGCGTCCACCTCGCGCGGACGAGCGGCGGATGCGGGCTGCTGCTTCCCCGCGCGCGGCGGCCGCTCGCCGTCGATCGCGAGTTGCGCGCCTGGCCGGTGGCGCACGCCCGGCTCGCCGTCGTCGAGGCCGGCGGTGCCTCGCCGCGCAGCTCGATCGCCGGGCATCCGGGAGCGGTGCTGTGGGTGACGGCACGGCGCGGGCGTCCCGCCTCCGCGGCGATCTCGTATCTCGTCTCGCCTCATCCGGTTCCCGGGCTGCCGGTCCGGTTCACCGTCGCCGGATGCCATGGGCAGGCGCTCGCCGGCTCGGCCGCGCGCGCGACGCGGCGGAGGGCGGCGGCGTGAGCGCACGGCGCCGGCTCTCGCCGAGGCTGGCGCTGCGGCTCGGCGCGTTCGCCGCGCTGGCCGTGTTCGCGGCGGCTGCGTGGTCGCGTCTCGTCGCGTCGCCTCCGCACGGCCGCCTCGCGATCACGGTCGCCGCGGCGCTGATCACGGCCGCGGTGCTCGCGGCGATCGCGGCGGAACGTGACGGCGCGATCCGCGCCCGGGCGGCGGCGGCGCTCGCGCTCCTCGCGGCGCTCGTCGTCGGGCTGGTCGCGGTCGGCGTTCCCGCGCAGCAGCTGATCCCGTCGCATTGGGGCGCGCTCACCCACTGGCTCGGCCGCGGGCTCTCGGGCCTCGCCGGCAACGTCATCTACCCGTACAGCGAGTCGAACGGATGGACGCGGAGCGTGATCCTCGCCGCGCTGCCGCTCGCGCTCTGCCTCGCCGCCGCGCTCGCCTTCTGGCCTCGCCGCGGGACGCGCGGCCGCCGCATCGCGCCGCTCGTCGTCATCGTCGCGCCGCTCGCGATCGGGGTCACGATCGTCGCTCCGCCGCACCCGCTCGTCTGGGGCCTCGCGCTGCTGGTCGCGATCGCAGCCTGGCTGTGGCTTCCGGCGCTGCGCCCGCGCGACGCGATCGCGGGCGCAATCCTCGTCGGTGCGGCAGGCGCGGTCGCGATCCCGATCGCCGGCGCGCTCGACCGCGGGCGGCCGCTCCTCGACTACACGCAGTGGAAGCTCGGGCACCAGAGCGGTCAACACGATCGACTGGAACCACACCTACGGGCCGCTTCGGTGGCCGCGCAGGGGAACGCCGCTGGCGGCGATGGAGACCCATCGGCCCGAGTACTGGAAGGCCGCGGTGCTCGAGCAATTCAACGGCACGCGCTGGCTGCGCTCCCGCCGCACGACCGGCGAGACGCTCGAGCTCCCGACCCAGGTCGAGGGCGGCCCGGCGGGGGCGACGCTGCGACAGAGGCACACGGGGTGGATCACGACGGTCGGGGTGACGATCGGCCCGATGCAGAGCCGGTTCGTGCTCGGCACCGGGGAGGCGATCTCGGTCGACGGCGTCGACCACGCTGAGTCCGCTCCCGACGGGTCGACGATCGCCGGTGACGGGCCTCTCGGCCAGGGCGATTCCTACTCCGAGATCGCATACGTACCGAACCCCGACGCGCGCCAGCTTCGAACCGCGCCGCGCCGCTACCCGAGCATCCTCACCCGCTACACCGAGCTCGGCCTGCCCGGCCGCACGAAGGAGGTCGGCACGCTGCCGTCCACCCCGGTGCGCCATCCGGAGGTCCGCGTCCCGCTGCGTGGCGGTCCGACGCGCGGAGAGGGCGCGGCGCGGGCCGCGATCACCGCCTCGCCGTACGGCTCGACTTGGCGGCTCGCCCACCGGATCACGGCGGGGGATTCGACCGCGTATGCGGCCGCGCAGTCGATCCAGCGCTATCTGCGCAGCCACATGACCTACAACGAGGACGCGCCCCGCCGCCACTACCCGCTGCGCGCGTTCCTGTTCCGCGACAAGATCGGCTACTGCCAGCAGTACGCCGGCTCGATGGCGCTGATGCTGCGCATGCTCGGGATCCCGACCCGCGTCGTCTCGGGCTTCAGCCCCGGCTCCCCCGACCCCAAGAACCCGAACCGCTACATCGTCGAGGACCTCGACGCCCACTCATGGGTCGAGGTCTACTTCCCGACGATCGGATGGGTCACGTTCGACCCCACCCCGCCGGCCGCCCCCGCCGCCGGCCGCAATCCGAGCACGAAGACGGCGAAGCCGCTCGCCGCCGGCCCGAGCCTCAACTCCACCGATCCCGGCGGCAGCCGCCGCAAGGGCTTCACTCCGGCGCGGAACCCGAACACGACCGCGAGCGTGTCGGGGGGCTCGTTTCCACTCTGGATCTTCCCCTCGGGGTTCGGGGCGCTGGCGGCGATCGCGCTCGCGGGCGGCGCCGCACTCGTCATCGCGCGCCGCCTCCGCTACGCCCGCCTCTCGCCCGAGGCGAGGCTCGACGCGCACCTCCGCGAGCTCCGGCCCGCCCTCGCCCGCCTGAACGAGCCGATCGGCCCCGATGCGACGCTGTTCTCCCTCGAGCAGCGCTTCCTTGACCGCGGCAAGCGGACCGCCGCCCGCTACGTGGCGAAGCTCCGCGTCGGCCGCTTCGCGGCCGCAAACCGGCGCCCTATGACCCTCGCCGAGCGCCGCGAGCTCCGCGCGGACCTCGCGGCGCGCACCGGCGTCCGCGGCCGCCTGCGCGCCTACTTCTCGTTGCCGCCCGGCGCGCCGGGCTGAGCCCGGTTGATCACGGTGGTCTATCGAACATCAGCCCGGCGCGCGGCTTGCGCTTGAACGCGATCCGGGCGGGGAGGAATCCAGGAGTTTCACGGCGCGGCCATCCTGCGACCGCGCCGCCCGGCCGCCCGGCCCGATCCCGACCGGCTGGCAGTTCGCTTCGAGGAGTTCAAGACGGCCGCGTGACCGGCCGAAGCCGCTTCGGGCCGTCGCGAACGAGGCGCCGCGCCCCGAGCTCGGCGATCCTGCGGTAGGCGTCTCCCGCCGCGTCCTCGAGGGGCGCGAGGGGAAGGCCCCAGGCCTCGTATCCCTCGGCGATCGTCCTCAGGTACGCGGGCGAGGGCAAGGCGAGATCGTCCTCGCCCATGACGTATGTGACCGCGACGACCGGCCCGTCCGCGCTCCGCACCTCGACCTGCTTGCGCCGGTAGAGGCCGAGCGCGACGCCCTCGTACCGGTCCAGCGCCTCGAGATCGGCGTCGCTCGCCAGCCACAGGCCGCCCCCACACGCGACCGCCCGCGCGGCGCTCGATGTCGGCGACGCCGCGGAAGACGAGCACCCAATCGTGGAGAACCGCGACGTCGCCGCGCGTAGCGTCCGGCGCGCGACCGGCCATCCCGTCGGGATTGAGGTTCGAGCCGTAGGCGAAGTAGGGAGTGCTGATCACGCCTCCATGGTCGGTGAGCGCAAGCGCTCACCTGACGGGCCGACGCCGAGCTCTCACCCCGGGACGCGCTCGGGCTCACGCGCGGGCCTCCGCGCCGGCTCGCGCTTCGGCGCGGGCTCCTCGCCCGGCGAGCGCTCGGGCGGCGCGTCGGGGGCCCGCTCGGGCTCGCGACGAGCCGGCTTCTCGACCGGCTCGACGATGATCGTGCGCGAGGGGCCCGGGAACGTCATCACCGCTCCCGCCCGCGGCGGCGCGACTTCATGTGGTAGTCGGAGCGCGCCTGCTTGCGGGCGGACATCGCGTCGATCTCCGCACCCTCCGCCAGGTCATCGAGGATCCCCGCTTCCGCGTCGAGCTCGCCGGCCGAGTCTGCTGGAGCGGACGTGGCGGCGAGCCGCAGGTCTGCTGAAGCCGTGCGCCACACCCCGCTCGCTCGGTCAACGTCGCCGTCGCGTAGCGCGTCCGTCCCCTCGCGCTTCGCGCGCTGCGCGCGCTGGAACGCGAGCTCGGTGCTCACCCGGGGATCCTCGGCCCGCCCCGCGGCCTCGTCGCCCGGGACGACGTTGACCGAGACCGGGATCGTCGCAAGCTTGCTCTGCATCGACTCGACGTCGACCCACCGCAGCTCGAGGTCGCACACCTTCGCGAGCCCGAGCTCGCTCAGCGCGGGGACGTCGATCTCGAGCAGCAGGCGCCGCGTCTCCCCGGCGCTCAGGCCTCCGAGCTCGGCCATGAACCCGCCCTCGATCGCGGTCGCCGGAAGGTCGTTGAAGAGGCGCACCGCGTCGACGTCCGTGGTCGGCCGCACCGTGAGGCTCGCCGCCTGAGCGGCCTGCTCGAGCAGCCCGTCGACCTCGCGGGCGAGCGCCGCGCCGGCGTCGTCGCCGTGCTCGGCGAAGCTCGTGTTCCCGCCGCCTCCGCGGGCGATCGCGGCGAGCAGGTCCTCGTCGTAGCCGAGCCCGATGCCGATCGTCGAGCTCGTGATCCGCGCCTGCTGCGCGCCGGCCGCGAACCGCTCGAGGCGGGCCTGGTCGACGATGCCCTCGTTCGCGTGGCCGTCCGAGAGCAGCACGAGCGTCGCGCCGTCGCCGTCCCCCGCGCGCTGCGCCTCCTGGATCCCGCGCAGCAGACCGTCGGAGAGGTTCGTCATCCCACCCGGGTAGACCGTGTGCAGCGCCTGGCGCGCCATGACGCCGTCATCGACCGGACCGGCCGCGATCGGCACCGCGACCTTGTCGTCGAACGTGACGAGGCCGACCCGATCCTCCGGGCGCAGGCGCCCGAGCAGCGAGTCGAGTGCCTGGAGTGCGGCGAGCAGCCGCCCGTCGGCCATCGACCCGCTGCGGTCGATGACGACCTGGAGGGTCGCCGGCGGTCGCTGTCTGGACGCGTCGCCCGCGGGAGCGGTCAGCTCGAGGAGAGCGTGAACCGTGTCCTCGCTCTCAACGGCGATCAGGTCGTATTCGAGCTCGAGATTGGTCTTCATACGGCATCTAGTCGCCAGCCTCGGCGCGTTTCTGACGAGGCGCGGTGCGGGCCGGAGAGCTCTCCGGCCCGCACCGCACGTCGCCTACTTGACGCCCTTGGCACAGACGATGCCCTCGACGGCCTGGCCCGGCTCGCCGCTGAGATCGTCAAATCCGTACGCGAACGTGGTCGCGCTGACGGCTGTCAGAACGTCCGCCGTGATCAGACGGTCTGTGTTGTAGAAGGCCGATGCGGCGAGCTGGCCGCTCGGGCATGTGAGGGAATGAATGTCCGTCACCCCGAACGGCGCGACAAACGTCGGAGTCGTCGCCTGGTAGTAGAAGAGCTTGACCTTGCTGCGCTTCTTCTTGGCCTCCTGAATCGCCGGCGTGACCTTCGCTGCCTGCATCCGACGAACCTTCTCGATCCGCTTTGGTATCGGCGGACCGGTCGGCGCTTCGGCCTTTGGATTTGAGTCGGCCTGAACGAGCTGAGCGCCTGCGAACAGCGCGCACACGACGATTGCGCATCCCACGACGAGCTTTCTCATCGCTTCTCCTCTCCTGATTGCGATCTTCTGAGTTCGGTCGGGCTCCGCAGCGCAGATCTGACGCGGGCGATCCTTCGACGCCCCGCGTTATCGTTGCCCGCGCCGCACGGACGCGGTCAGATCAACCGACGGGAGGAAGACCGAACACCCGACCGGCAGAACCGTGGCCAACTTTCGCCCCTTGAAGGAACACGAGCTCTCATCCCTCAGCGACCAGCAGCTGATCGACTACGTCGGGGCGGCACGTGACGCCGACAAGCTCGACGATGCGCAGACGGCGCTCGGCGTGCTCGTGTTCCGCCACTACGCGAATGTGCGCGGCCGCGTCAGGATGAAGATCCCCGCGGACGATGTGGAGGACATCGCGATGGAGGCGGTGACGAGCGCAATCCGCTCCGCCTTCGACGGCACCTCGCGGGGCGAGTTCCACGGCTGGCTGCACAAGATCGTCTCGCGGCGGATCGCCGATTACCACGGCAAGAACACGATCGACACGACGCCACTTCCGGAGGAGCACGGGGACGACGAGTCCGTGTGGGGGGTGAGCGGGATAGAGCCCGATCCGACCACGGCAGTCGACGTCGAAAGCGTCATCGAGCAGGCGCTAGGCGAGCTCAGCGAGCCGCACCGCCTCGTGATCCAGAAGTATGCGTTCGAGGACCTGAGCGCCGCCGACGCCGCCGCGGCCGTCAACTCCGAGCTTCCCGACCTCAACCCTGTGATGAGCGAGCAGAACGTGAACCAGATCGTGAGCCGGTTCAGAAAGCGCGTACGCGAGCTGCTCGCGGAGGCAGACAGGACGTGACGATGGCCGACGTCGAGCGACTGCTGAGCGAGTACATCCAGGAGCACCGCGCCGGGGGGCCCGCCGACCCCGTCGAGTATCTCGAGCGCGTCGAGGGGGCCGATCGCGCCGAGCTCGCCGCGCTGATCGACGCGTACCTGATGCGGGCGCCGGGACGGGAATGGGATCCCGAGGCGTTCGCCGGCTCCCCCGCGGAGGCGCTGACGGAGTCGTTACACGAATCGCTCCACGGCGCCGCTGGGCTGTGGCCCAGGGTCCTCCCCCAGCTGCGGAAGCGGTCGGAGATCATGCGCGACGAGCTCGTCCGGCGGCTCGCCGAGCAGCTCGGCGTCGCGGACAAGCAGCGGAAGGTGGGCGAGTACTACAACCGCATGGAGCACGGGACGATCTACTCGGCGGGGGTCTCGCAGAACGTCCTCGCCGCGCTCGCGGGCATCGTCGGCGTCAGCGCGGAGTCGCTGCGGAGCGCGGGCAGATCCCTGCACCCGCCTGAGGGCGGGGTGGCGGAGGAGGTCGCGTTCGCCCGCATCGGCTTCCCCGACGAGCGCTACGCGCGCGAGGAGGCGGCGGCCGGCCCACCGCAGCCGGCGCCGGCCGAGCCCGAGGAGTGGGACGAGGTCGACGAGCTGTTCAGGGGCGGAGCGGAGTAGATCGTGCGCTCGCTGCGTCAGCGGCCACGACGAGGCGGCGACTGAGAGAGCGATGGCGTCGAGCGCCGAGAAGCCGATGCAGCTGTTCCGCTTCGCGCTCCGCGAGCGCGACTGGGTCCTGGCCGCATTGCTCGCGCGCGCCCTCGAGCGCGAGGGCGGCGCGCACCCGCAGCTCGAGCTGGAGCTGAGGCAGACGCGCGGCGCCGGTGCACCGGCCCAGCCGTCGCTCGCGGCGTTGCGCGCGTTGGGTGCGCTCGCCGCCGAGCTCGAGCTCGAGGAATCGAACGGATAGGTCGCTGGTGGAGGAGTTCGAGAGCCGAGCAACGAGCGTCCTCGCGTCGGTCCCCGAGTGGATCTGGGATGGTGAGACGCCGCCGGTCCCGGTCGAGGACATCGCCGACAGTCACTTCGGCCTGTTGGTGTGCGACAAGGAGGCCGAGGAGATGGCGGCCGCGCCGGGCTGCCCGCAGCTCGCGTCCGGCCAGTCGATCTCCGGCCTGCTGCTTCCATCGCGGGGTGAGATCTGGGTCAACCGCGCAGAGGGGGAGGAGTGGCCGGGGCGGCGGCGGTTCACGATCTGCCATGAGCTCGGCCACTGGGTCCTCCACAGCACCGGCCAGCAGGCGCTCTTCTGCCGCCACGGCCAGGTCACCGAGGAGGAGGTGCCGGAGACCCGCCCGCCGCTCGAGCCAAAGGAGCAGGAGGCGAACTCGTTCGCGGCCGAGCTGCTGATCCCGGCGCGCCTTCTTCGCGAGCAATACGAGGACAAGACGCGCGACTTCGACAAGCTCTGCGCGATCTTCGGCACCTCGGCCCGCGCGATGAGCAAGCGACTCCACGCGGTGATCTGAGGTCATGGAGTCGCATCACAGCAGGAGAATCGAGCAGGCAGGCTGCGTACTCAATTGCGTACACTGATGGCCATGGCGAGGACGGTTCCCGTGCGCGAGTTCCGCACCCGGCTGAGCGAGCTGCTCAGCGATGTCGCCGACCGCCGCGACCACGTCCTCATCACCCGCAACGGCAAGCCCGCCGCCGTCCTCGTCGCCCCTGACGAGTACGAGGCGCTCGAGGAGTCGGCGGAGATCCTCTCCGACCCCGACGCGCTCGCCGCGCTCGAAGCCGGGTTGGCCGAGCTGTCTCGCGAGGAGGTCGTGAGCTTCGAGGATCTTCGCGACGAGCTGGAAGCGCTCCGAGCCGGCGAGTGAGCGATGGCGCGCGTCGTCCTCGCCCGGCGGGCGAGGCGTGAGCTGCTCGACCTCGACTGGCAGTTGATCGACGCAATCGAGGACGCCTTGGGGCTACTCGAGCGCGAGCCACGGGCCGGCCACCTCCTCCGCGGCCGGCTGCGAGGCCTGCGATCGCTCCGCGTCGGGGCGTATCGCATCGTCTATCAGCTCACCGACGACGGGCAGACCGTGCGCGTAGCTGCGATCCACCACCGCGCGACCGCTTACCGGTCTGACCCGCGCTGATCTCTGGCCTCCCACGCCTTGATCAACGAGGCCCGGTCACCCGGCGTCAGCTTGTCGCTACGCCGCGCGACTGGAGGGGCAATGGCAGATTCCGACGAGATCTTCGACGAGGGCGAGCAGGAGGCGCGACCGGAGGCCCCGAGCGCGCGCGTCGTCGTCCGCGACGGCGTCGTCACGGTCACCGAGTGGCAGCCGTGGCTCGCCAACGGCGGGCCGCTCGGCAACATGTTCCGCGACCGCGAACGCGAGCGGATCGCGATCGCCGACCTGACCGCGGTCGGGGAGAGCAGCGAGGAGGTGATCGTCCGCTTCCGCGCCGCCGGCCGCGCGCGGCGCGACGCCGAGCACGCCCTGATCCGCTGGGCCGCGGCGGTGGGCTACCGCCGCGTCTGGCTCCCGGACAGCGTCGTCGACCTCGAGCCGCCTCCGGACCGGCGCGCCGCGTCCGTCGAGTGCCCGACATGCGGCGCCGACTGGGCCGACGCCGACCCGGACTTCTGGCTCAGCGTCCGCGAAGGCGGATGCTTCCCGACTACGTGTCCCCTGTGCGGCGGCCACCTCCCTCAGTGGTCGGTGTACCGCGATCGCCGCGGCGCCGGCCTGGCGAAGGGTGCGGCGGGTCCGCGCGCGAGCTGGTCGCGGAGCTAGAGATGGTCCGTTGTCCCCACACCAGCCTACGGCGGAGTTCGCGGACGATCTCCGCGTACGTCCGATCGTCAGATTTCGCCGCTTGAGGCGGACCGAAGAGGCATGGCCCCTCCCTCTCTTGTCGCCGGGCCGATCCACGGGCTGCGCGAATGGCCGATCTATACCGTCGCGGGCGGCGACGGGCTGTGGCTGGGGACGACTGCGGCGCCGGTCCTTTGGCCCAAAGATCGACCTGCCAAGGCGGAATGCACGCGCTGCGACGCGAGTGATCACGCGCCGCCGGCACGGAACTGCAGCTGCGGGCTCTACGCTCTCCACCCGATCGCGCCCGCAGCACGGCGCTTTCTGAACGCGCGCGCGGGCGGCGCCGCGGGGATGAGCGTCGGATTGATCAAGGCATGGGGAACGATTGAGGTACACGAGGACGGGTTTCGCGCCGAATACGCGCGCCCGGAAGCACTGATCCTCGTCGAGGATCCACGCGGCGCAGGCCTCAATCGCGTTCATGTCGAGCAGTGCAAGCGGCTCGCCGATGCGTACGACGTCCCGATCCTCGAGTTCGAGGATGTGTCCGGATTTGAGGATCATTGCCGGATCCACGGCCTTGGCCTCGCTGAGCGCACGGTTGAGGACCTGTTCCTGTCCGGCCGCGACATCATCGCCTCCCCCAAGCGGCTGATCACGAACCGCCGAGATGGCGGCTGGATCGAGGGCCGCGGATACGTCGTCGAAGGCCAGCAGGAGGACTGCGGTCCGTACGCGGATCGGGCGCGGGTCGAGCTTCCCGGCGTCGACGTCCTGCGGGTGGCGGGCTGCCGCTATCGGGCGGACGAGCTCCAGGATCCAGCGCTCGCTCCGGGAAACGGGGTGAAGCTCGTGCCGGCGCCCGGGAATCAGCATGACCCGGACGCTGTGGCGGTGTTCGACGCCGATGAACGGATTCAGCTTGGCTACGTCCCGCGCGGGTGCGCCGCGGCGATCGCGGCACGGCTCCGGGCGGGTCGCTACGCCGCCGCGATCAGCATCTGGGAGTGGCGCGACAGGTCGAGCGGCCGACGCGTCGGGCTCCACGTGCTCGTCGCCGCGAGCCCACGGATCCGCCTCGAACCGCGAGGCGAGGGGGTCGAGCGCAATGTCAGGCGGGCGTCCGCGAACGCCGTCTCCATTCCCGACTGATGTACTCGGCGAGCCTCTCCTGCCCCGGGTGCTTCGCGATCTTCGAAGCTCACGGAACGATGGAGGAGCTGGCTGCCCTCTGGTGCGAGTTCTGCGGGACACCGCTCGAGCTGACTACGTGGGAGGTGGAGGGATCGCCCGCGAACACCAAGCCCGCTTTGCACGCCGTCCAGGGCCCGATACGCGACGAGCCGCGCGCGTGAGCAAGGCTCCTGCCATTCGGGCGTCAGATCCTGAGCCCTGTCGGCGACCTTACCTTCGGAAGGAGGAACAGTGGCGCTGGCCAAGTTCGCCGACTTCATCCTCGACGACGCGCCGGGCCTCTACGCGTGCGTGGGGTGTTGGGTCGACGAGATCGACGAGGACGCCGGCGACAGGTATCACGCCGAGTTCGCGGAGACACCACCGGGCCGCCCGCGGCTCGAGCTGACCTACCGCTACATCGAGAAGTATCTGCCCTCGTTCTTGGACAAGGGATGGACGCTCGCCGACTACCTTGCGCTCGCGCCGCAGGATGGCACGTACGCCGAAGGTGACGGGACTTCCGTTAACCCAGCGGACGCTTCAATCCTGCCGGGTTGAGGCGCAAGGTCTCCGTCGACCGTCCGAATGAAAGGATGGTGGTGTGGACTCCGACGTTCGAGTCAAGCTCGGTGAGCGCTTCGTGCGCGCGGTCGAGATGGCGATCGAGCTCCACGCCGACCAGACGCGGAAGGGAACGTCGACCCCGTACATCGGCCATCTGCTCGGCGTCTGCTCGCTTGTGATCGATTACGGAGGCGACGAGGACGAGATAATCGCCGCGCTCCTCCACGACGGCCCGGAGGACCAGGGCGGGGTTGAGACGTTGGAACGTATTCGCGCGGAGTTCGGCGACGGGGTCGCGGCGATCGTCGAGGGATGCACCGACACGTTCGAGGAGCCCAAGCCCGATTGGCGGCCGCGGAAGGAGGGGTACATCGAGCACCTGAAGTCCGCCCCGGCACCCGTGCTGCGGGTCTCGCTCGCGGACAAGCTCCACAACGCCCGCGCGATCCTGCTCGATTACCGCACTGAGGGCGACGCGCTCTGGGGCCGCTTCAGCAGCACCAAGGAAGAGAACCTCTGGTACTACCGATCGCTGGTCGAGGTGTTTCTGCAACGCAGTTTGGGCCCGATGGCCTGCGAGCTGAAGCGGACCGTCGACGAGCTTCAACGACTGACAACTCAGTCGGCCAAGCCTTAGCGAAGCGTCACCCCAGAGGCAACTCCGGGAAGCACGCGGCCGTCAGCTTCCCTTGCGTGTGGGCGACGTCCATTTGTCATGGACATCCTCGTCCTCATCGACCGGCTCGACGCGCTCGTGGACGAGTCCCGCTCGTGGCCGCTCAGCGACCAGGTGCGAATCGACCGCGAGTTGCTCTTCGAGCTCCTCGATCGGATGCGCGATGCGATCCCGGTGGAGTTGCGGGAGGCCCAGTGGATCGCCAAGGAGCGCGCCGAGATGCTGGCCGACGCGCGGCGCCAAGCTGAGCGCATCGTCAGGGAGGGACGCGAGCGGCAGGCGCGCCTCGTGACCGGGCAGGAGATCTACCGGCAGGCTCAGCGAGGCGCGGAGGACATCATCGACGACGCACGGGATACCGAGCGCGAGATCGCCCTCGGCGCAGAGGACTACGTGGAGGAGATCATGTCGACGGTCGAGAGCAACCTCGAGAGGATCTGCGCGGCCGTGAGGCGAAGTCGCGCGCGCCTGCGCGAGTCGGACGACTGAGCGCTGTCAGACCCGGCCGACCGGGCCCGACCTAACCAGTGTGAGAACGCGCCTGTATCTCAACCACGTCCCCGAGCTCGACAAGCTCGTCGCGCTCGAGTTCGGGCGCATCGACGAGGATCAACCGCCCGCGAGCTGGCACCCGATTGGCGAGCAGTTCGCATACCACTCCTACCTGCTGCTCCCCGGTCCGCCGGTCGGGTTCGTGGTCCACGGCTTCTCGACGTTCGACGCCGAGGACCCGACCGTGTCACGGATCTGGAACGAGCCGCTGTTCGACGTCCCGGTGCTCGGACTCGCCGGCGCCTCCGCCGGCGAGATCATCGTCGCCGCGCGCACACACTTTCAGGGCGAGCAGTCAATCAATCGCGCCCTTTTTCGCGCCGCGCTCGCCGAGGATCCTCCGGAGGCCGAACCCCTCTGGCGCGCCTGCCTCGAGGCGGGTGACTCGATGGCCCACTTCGGTCTCGGCTACACGCTCTACGACCTCGGGCGCTATCAGGAGGCCTATCGGCACCTGCGCCACTACACCGAGATCGGGCCCCACGGAAGCTGGACCTGGTGCTGGTTCGGGAAGGCCGCGGAGAAGATCGGCGAGGCTCGGTGAGGCGCGCGCCGCCTACGAGCGCGCGATCGAGCTCGAGGAGGCCGGGAACCCGGAGACCGACGCGATCGATCGGCTTGCCCGCCTCTCTCGGGAGGAGGCCGCATGAGCCTCGCTGACGACGCGCGCCATAGCGAGTTGCTGGTTGCGCTTTCGACGATCGAGGCGCTGCTCCGGGAGATCCTGGCGGAGCTCCGACAGCGTGGCTCGACCTAGCGATGGTCGAACCCGTTTTCGATCGCGGCGCCAAATCCGATCGCGGGCCCATTCGAGCTTTGGCGCGGTGCGATCTCTCGCCCCTCGGAGATCGCCAACAGCTCAGCGATCGAGGTCGGCGCTGAGACGCGCGTGTCGCTCCGCCTCACCAGCCACCGGTTTGCCTCCGCCGCCGAGAGTGGCGAGAACCTCACCTGAGTCAGATCGCCCCGCCGGCGCCCGACATACTCGGGGAAGGAGGTCTGCCACATGCCCGAAGCAACCAGTTCTGCCCCCACGATGGACAGCTTTCTCAGCGCCCCGCTTGAGGTCGGCGAGCCCGACGTCGCCGGCGCGCTCGCCGTCTTCCCGATCTTCGGCCCGAGCCCGCGACCGAGCTACGTCGCGCTTCGCCCAGGGCCGCGAGCGCGGCGTCGCGCGTCGGCGAGCTCGAGGGCGGCGCCTCGGTCAACGACCTCATGGTCGAGAACCCGACCGGCGAGCCCGTCCTGCTCTTCGAGGGCGAGGAGGTGCTCGGCGCGCAGCAGAACCGCACCTTCGACGTCTCGGTGCTGGTCGCGCGCCGGCGCCAAGCTGCGCGTGCCGGTGAGCTGCATGGAGGCGGGCCGCTGGGACGGCGCGCCGCCACGCGCGAGGACATTCGACGCCGCGCCGCAGACCGCCTACCCGCGCATGCGCCGGATGAAGGCGCATGCAGGTCCGCGAGCGGCGTCGCTGCCGGCCTCGAGCCGCGCGCCATCCAGGGCGAGGTCTGGGACGAGGTCGCCGCCAAGTCGGCCCGCCACGGCGCCGACTCCCCGACCGGCGCCATGCACGACATCTACGAGGACCGCCGCGGCCGCCTCGCGCGAGATGTCGGACGCGATCGCGCTCCGCCGACGGCCAGGTCGGCGCGATCGCCGCGATCGGCGGCGAGATCCGCGTGCCTCGACTACGTCAGCCGCCCCGACGTCTACGCCGCGCTCCACGGCGCCTCGTCCAGGGCTACGCGCTCGACGCGCTCGAGCCGAGGAGGAGCCGGGAGCGACGCCGCACCGACCGAGACCGCGCGCGCGGCTTCGCCCTGCTGGCGCGACTGCGAGCCCCGCTCACCGCAGCCCGGCATCGGCCTCGGCGAGGAGCTCCGCTTCGCCGCCAACGGGGTCGCCGGCAGCGGCCTCGTCCACGAGGGCGAGCTGATCCAGCTGACGGCCTTCCCCGGCGACGAGCTCGAGTGGGATCGCGTCAGGCCGCAGGTTTGACCGAGCCGCGGGACGCGTTCCGGATCGCCACCCCTAGCCAAGGTCGAAGAGCTTTCCAGGCGGCGGGTCCCTCGTGCTCGCCTTCGACGGGAAGACCTTGAGGCCCACTCCTTCGATCTCGCTCGTGTCCGGGTGGCGAGCGAAGCGCGGTGAGAGCTGCTTGAACCAGCGGGTGGCGTCCCCGGGTCCTCGTTGTGCAGCAAGGGTCATGCCGACGATTAGGTCGGCGACCTGCAGGCCGAGCGAGTAGTGCGACGGGCCAAGAAGAAGGCTGTCGACGATCCGCTCGAGATCGGCGAAAGGCGTTCCTTCCCTCTGCAGCCGATCGAAGAAACGGCGCATCCGATCGTCCACCTCGCGGCGACGGCTGTCGAGGATGATCACGCCGTAGGAGTCCTCCCGCGCGAGGAACCGTTGGAAGCGCTCGGCTACGAACGTGAGCGCCGTCGCGTACGTGTCCTCGGAGGTTTCGAATAGGCCCGGATGCGTCTCCTTCCCGGCGAGCGGACGCAGGACCGTCACGAAGCACGTGATGGGCGTGCCGGCCAATGCGGCGAGCAGCGCGTCGGCGAGCGAGGGCGGCACCTCCCCGGAGCGGGTTCCGTGCCACTTCACCTTCTTGTCGAATGGCCAAGCGTGCTCGCGAAGCACCCCGTCCCACATCCGGCGCAGAGCCTCCCAGTCGCTGGCCCGCACCGCGACGCCGCCGAGGGCGAACATTGGCTCCGACTCGGCGCCCGATTCGTCTAGGAAGAGCAGGTACATAGCTCAACCACTACGGACTGTTCCGCTGTCAGACAGGCGAACCCAGGCGCGACAAGACCAGTAGGTAGACAAGGTCATGGGCTTTGACTTGTACATAGTCAGGCCGGGTGAGACGGTCGAGGAGCCTCGATCATCGGATTGAAGCTGACGGAGATTCCGAACCGGAATGTTTCTGGGCAAACCTTCGGCGGCATGCGGGATGCATCCGAGAGTGCGATAGAGGAGGCACGGCGTCTTCGAGCGAGTCGATCCGGATCATCTTCACGTTCAACGACGGGCGGCACGTCGGCTCCAGCCGACGCCCGGTTCATCGCCGAACGACTGCGGCGACTCGACATGACCGGATGTGACGACTTCGTGGTCCGCGAAGTCACGCGAATTCAGTCGAGTTCTGCGAGCGAGCCTCGCTCCAAGACGGATTCCAGGTCTGGTAGGAATACGCTGCGCTGGCGAGTGCGGCCTGACGTCAGATCGCCGAAGGGCGGGGCGACTGAGGTGTGTAGGTGTCTCGTGGGAAGCGACTCCGGCTCGTGAATGCCGCCCCGGCGGAGCTCGAGGAGCGTGCTTGCCCGCGACGTTCAAAGCTCGACCAGCCGACGATCCCCTCGCGCCCGTAGGCGTTGCTCCTCGGTGGGACGCTGCATGCGCCCGTATCTTCAACGGCGGTTGGCCGAGCTCGGCGGGCGGGATAGCGAATGTCCGCTTCCTAATGCCGAGCGATCTGGCGTTGGAGCTGGGCGAGCGGCGCATCTGTCGAGGCCGGAAGACAGCCGTTGCCGCCGCTCGCCGACCGGGTCCTGTTGAGGGAGATCGCGGCGAGCACAAGGGCTACTTCGAGCCGGTTCGGGACACGCCCGGGTTCGCCGATGCGTTCCATCGAGCTAGTCCGAGAGCTGCGCGGAGCAGGTTACGACGAAACCGCGCCTCGTCAAGGCGAGAGCCGACAGTGGCGAAGTTCCTGAGGCAAAGGGGAAGGACGACTCGCTCGCGGAGCTCTCTCGACAATTCTTGACGCGGCGAAAGGGTTTCTACGGCCCGACGATGCCTACTCGACGCTAAGCGGGGCAACGCCCCTTGGCGAGCGCTGGTTCGCCTTTGGACTCTGGCGACGCGACCGATGGCCTTGATCGACAGCCTCGCTCGCGCTGGCCGCCTCGGAGATTGCCGGTGACGGTGCTACTTGCGACGACCGACAACGGGGAGGGTGCCGACGCCGCCCACGCCGGTCTTGCGCACGTGGCTCTGTGCGATCAAGGCACCAGGCTGGAGAGGCGTCGATGAGAGAGGAGGGCGCGACCACTTCCCTCGCGGCCGAGCCAGCTCGGCGCCTGTTCGCCGATCCTCAAGGGCAACGCCAGCCAGATCCCGACGGCACGCTCAAGCTCCTCTCGGGACCCGACCCGGAGCGAGAGATCCGGGAGGTGGCCCGGCACGTGCCTCGGTTGGGCGCGTGACGGCATCCGTTTCACGAGATGGCGATCGCCTATCGCCATCCGGATCACCTATCGGCTCGCTGATCGAGTCGGTCTTCGTCGAGGCGGGATCCCCGTCTACCTGCACGAGGGCACGCCACTCGCCGAGCGCCCGTGGGTCGTCGCGCGATCGCGCTCCTCGATCTGATCGGCTCGCGACCTTGAGCGCCGCGCGGTAATCGACTTCCTCAGCGACGCGCGACCTGCCCGAAGAAGACGCGGGACAGGTACGGCAGGCCATCGCACCCGCATGGGACAAGCTCTCGCGGCGAAGCTGGCGTGGTCGAGGGCTCGGAGCAGTGGGTGGAGCGACTCGCGCGCACGTCGGACAAGCTAGATCACGAGCGAGCGCGAGTGGGAGGCGAGGGCCGAGCGAGTCGACAGCTCTGCAGGCTTCGTCTCCGACCTCAGCCGCGCCCTCGCCGACCACCCGGACGTCGCGCCGTGGTCGGACGCACCTCGCATGCGCTCGAGCAGCCTGCTCGCGGCGGTACGTCGCAGGAACCCGATCCGATTCTCGACTCGCTCGCCGGCCTGGTCGGTTTGACGCACTCGAGGAGACAGACCACGTTCGAGCGATTTCGACAGATGTGGTCGCGGAGCAATCGAGAACTCTGACGGAGCGAGGACGTGCTCGAGCAACCGGCGGGGGCCTTCGGGCGGCGCGGAGTCAACGTCCTGGACGTCAACTCGCTGCGCCACCTGCGCTTTCGCGCCGTCGCGATCGTCGGCCTCGCCGAGCGCTCCTTCCCGCCGCCCCCCGCCAGGACCCGATCCTGCTCGACCACGAGCGCGAGCGGCTCAACGCGAAAGGGCCGGCGCCGATCCCGCTTGCGCGTGCGCGGCGCGGACCCGGAACCCCTCCAGTTCGCGCTCGCAACCTCGCGGCGCGAGGAGCGCCTCCTCGTCAGCTACCCCGCGCAAGGGAACGGCAGAGAGCCGGCCGCAGCTTCCCTCGCGCTTCTACCGCGCGCTCGCCGAGGCGCGATCGGGAGGCGGGTGCCGGCGCAAGAGGTGGACCGGCTCCCGAATTGGCTCTTCGAGCGAGCATCGGGAAGCCGTATCGGCGCCCCCGGGCTCGAGGTCGCCCTGAGCCTCGACGAGCACGACCGCACGCTGATCGAGCTCGATCCCGACCTGGGCCGGGCAGTCGCTCGTCGCGGCCGAGCCGCGCTTCGAGCGCGCGCTCGCGGCGAAACGTGCGCGCTTCAACCCGTGCTCACCGAGTTCGACGGAGTCCTCGGTGCCGACGCTCGCGCCTATCTCGCGAACTCTTCGATCCGTCGCGACGGCGTCAGCCCATCGCTGCTCGAGGACTACGCGGCCTGCCCCCATCGCGTCTTCGTCGGCTCGGTGCTCCAGCGCCGAGCCGGACGACGAACCCGAGCGGACGATCCGTCTTGGAGCGGGCGATCGCGGGACCCTCATTCACCGGATCCTCGAGCGGTTCCTCTTCGAGCCCCCGAAGAGACGGCGAGGAGCTCCTCTACGGCGATGGCGAGGAGAGCGGCTCTGCCGATAGCCGACGAGGAATGCGACCGGTGCGAGGAGCGCGGGGAGACGGGCTACCCCCGATGTGGCGCGTACGATCGGCTGGAGATGCTCGAGGACCTGCAGCGCTGGCTGGCCAATGAGCGCGCCGACCGAGCTTCCCCGCAACTCTCCGAGGGTGCCTACGAGATTCGCTTCGGCTACGGCCAAGGGGTCCGGGGTCCGACGGCGGGCTCTCCTCCGACGATCCGATCGAGATCACGCGGGGGGCGAAGCTGAATGTCAGGGCCGGATCGACCGCCTCAACTGGGACCGGGACCGAACGCGTTTTCGAGTCGTCGACTACAAGACCGGCAAGGGCTACGACAGACCCGAAGGACGGCAAGCTAGCGGTGGCCGAGCGCTCCAGCTCCCGATCTACTGCTCGCCGCGGCACGGCTGCTCGAGATCGGGCCGAGAACGGGAGGCCGAGTACCACTACTCCACCCGGCGCGGCGGATACAAGCGCGGGGCCTTCACCGGCGAGGCTGAGCGAGCGTCGCCGAGTCGAGGTGTTGCTCGCCGGGATCCTCGGGCGGATCCGGGCGGGCATCTCCAGATGGCCGCCGAGGACCAGCGCGGTGCACGTGGTGCGACTCCAACGGCTCTGCCCGACGGCGCGCGATCGCAGATCGAGCGCAAGGCGGGGACCGCCGCGAGGCTCAGACCGCATCGGGAGATCGAGTGACACCCGCGTGACAGCCATCGACCAAGGAGTGCGCGATGAGATCCGCAAGAGCTCGACGAGAGCCTCTGCGTCGAAGCCGGAGCCGGAACCGGCAAGACCACCTCCCTTGTCGGCCAAATCACCGAGGTCCTCGCTCGCGGCCTCGCACGGTCGAGGAGATCGCTGTGGATCACCTTCACCCAGAAGGCGGCCGCGGAGCTCGCTGCTCGCGTGCGCGAGGAGCTCGAGAACGCGGAATCTCGAAGAGGCGGACGAGCGCGGCGCGCGCGGCTGGAGGAGGCGACTCGCGGTCTATATCGCGCCCGCATCGAGACGATTCACGCCTTCGCGACCGGGATCCTGCGTGAGCGGCCGGTGGAAGCCGGACTCGATCCTGAGTTCCGACGCTCGGCGACCTCGAGGCGGAGCTCCAATTCGATAAGGCTTACGAAGAGTGGCTCGACGAGTTCATGGCGGGGGAGCGACCGGAGGTCGGGGAGGCGCGTTCAACCTCGGGCTCGGGCTCGACGAGCTGCGCCGACATTGCGGAAGTCGATCATGAGCTCCGATACCTGCTCCCGCTCGGTCGGTTCGAAGTCCGCGGCGCCGATGGGCGGAGGACCTCCGCATGGCTCGAGGCGAATCTCGAGGAGTTCGGGCATCGCGAACCGCTGCTTCGAACGCGGACGAGCAAGGGCTCGCGGCAAATCTCAGCGGCGTGTTCGAGTTCGCCGAGGCGCTCAAGATCGAGGGGACCAGCGACGTGTCCCGCGCTCGGCTGACTCCACGGCGATCGCGTCGCCGCGCCTCAGCCGTGGCGGCAGCGAGAGAAGTCGCCCGACGCTCAGGACTGCAAGCGTATGAAGGATCTCGTCCCGAGAGTATGGGAGATGCTCGATCGGTGCCTGCGAGAGGGGCTCCGAGCGCTCTCGCGGCCTCCTCCCGTTGATCGAGGAGTTCGTCGCGGGAGTACGAGCGATGCGGCGACGAGAGCAGGGCCGCGCCGACTACGACGACCTGCTGATCTGGGCGCGCGACCTCGTGCGCGACCGCCTCGAGGTCCGCGGCTGGTTCCAGGGGCGGTTCCGGGCGGTCCTCCTCGATGAGTTCCAGGACACCGACCCGCTGCAGGTGGAGATCGCCTTCTTCCTGGCGAGGACGGCCCCCGCGCGGGGACTGGCGCGAGGTGCGCCGGCCCCCGGGAAGCTCTTCGTGGTGGGCGACCCCAAGCAGTCGATCTACCGGTTCCGGAGGGCGGACATCGGCTCTACGAGGAGGTGCGAAGGACCCGGGCTCGCCGCCGGGCGGCGACCGGATCCGCCGGAACTTCCGCTCGGTTCCCGGCGTGATCGACTGGGTGAACCGGCCTTCGACCCCTGATCCACCCGGCGCGAGGGGGCCTACCAGCCCGAGTACGTGGCGCTCGACGGCCGCCCTCGGGGCCGCTCGGCGCCCGCCCTGGTGGCCGTCCGCAGGTCGACGAGCGGGAGGCGAACGCCGACGGCGGTGCGCGAGCGAGGAGGCGAGCGGGTGGCGGACCTCCTGGAGGAGGCGGTGGACGGCGCGGCAGTGGCTGGCCGGGGCGAGGAGACCGTCGAGCGGAGGGCGCGCTGGCGGGACATGGCGATCCTCTCCCCGCGCGACGGGGATCGAGGCCTACGAGGATGCGCTCCGCGGGCGGGATCCCCTATCGCCTCGAGGGGGGCCGCGAGTACTTCCGGCGCCAGGAGGTGCCCGGCCTCCTCTCCATCCTCCGCGCGACCGACGGCCGGAGGACAGGTCGGCCTGGCGGGCGCGCTCGGTCGAGCGCGTTCGGCTGCACGGCCGACGAGCTGGTCGTCCACCCCGCCACCGGCGGGCATCCGGTATTACCGGCCGGAGTCGCCGAGCGAGGCGGACAAGTCGTGCCGGCTTCGCGTTCCTCCGCGACCTCCACCGGGCGAGCGGCGCTCAGCCTGCCGCCAGCTCGTCCGGCGCGCTCTTGAGCCAGGCCGGTTGGTCGAGGGTCGCGCTGACCGCCCCGCGGCCCGCAGGCGGCGGCGAACCTGCTCGCGATCGTCGATCGCGCGCGCGAGTTCAGCGCCGCGGGCGGCGGCGGGCTGCGCGCGTTCACCCGCTGGCTCGTCGAGAGCACCGACGACGAGGCGATCGAGGTCGACGCCGGGATCGCCGAGGAGACCGACGACGTCGTCGGATCCTCACAATCCAAGCGCGAAGGGCCTCGAGTTTCCGCTCGTCGTTCTGGCCAACCTCGGCGGGAAGCCTCGAGGTGACCGCGAGCCCGTGCCGGACGAGGCTGAGAACGCTCTGCACTTCCGTATCGGCGCGGACTCGCGCAACGGCTACTACGCGACGCCCGGCTACGACGAGCGCTGGGAGGAGGAGAAGGCAGCGCAACAGGCGGAGCGGATCCGACTTCTCTACGTGGCAGCCACCCGCGCCCGCGACTACCTGATCGTGCCTCAGTTCCGAGCCAAGCTCGCGGGCGGATCCCTTCTCGAGCCGCTCGAGCCGTTGCTCACCGATGAGGCCCTCGCCAATGTCTGGCTCGTCGACGCCGACGAGATCAAACCCGTTGTTGGCGAAGAGGAGAAGGACGGCCGACCAGTCAAGTCCGATGTCAATGCCGCCCTAAAGGAGCGGGAGGTGTGGGAGGACGAGCACACGGAGCTCGTCAAGAGCGCCAACGAGGAGCTTGAGCTCACGATCGCCTCGAGCATGGAGCGGAGCCTGCGCCCGCTCTCGGCCGAGGCCTCCCACTCCGCCTCCACCTTGATCGTCTCCGATGGCCCGCCGCTTCCGGTCGGCGACGCGCTGCACCTCGTGATGGAGCGAGTCTCCCTGCCCGACGCGTCCGACCTCGACTCCGTCGTCGAGTCCGTCTGTCTCGAGGCCGAGATCGAGGACCGCGCCAAGGAGGTTCGCGAGATGGCCGAACGCTGTTTGAGCAGTCCGACGGTCAAGCGCGCAATCGAATCAGGCACCTGCCAGCGCGAGGTGCCGTTCACGGTTCCGTGGGATGGCGGCTTTGCGACCGGCCGCATCGATCTCGTCTACCGGGACGAAGACGGCCTAGTCGTCGTCGACTACAAGACAGACGAGGTCGCTACCGGGGACGCCGGAGACGCACTCGCAGGAGCTCCACGCTGGGCAATGCTCCGTCTATATGAAGGCGCTCAGTGAATCCACCGGCCTCGCGGCCAATCGCGTGGCCCTTGTCTACTGCCGCCCTGGTACTGAGGTAGAGCTTGCCGCAGGGTCGAAATAACTCGCCGAGGAGGCGCGATGAAACGAAGCCAGCTTGCAGTCAGTCACTCCGTCGCTCGACGACGTATGTCGCACAAAGGCGGCGTCAGTGCGTTGCCCAGAAGTTGTACGGCGTCTCCAAGACCTCGGCCGCATAGGGCTCAAAGACGTAGCACTCGAGATCGTCGGCGATCTCGACAACCCGGAACTCCATCTCGGTGACGCGCTATTTCTGCCTTTCGAACTCCCGCTTGAAGCCCTTGTGGAGCTCGCGTGCGGCTCGGCCCGGTCGGCATCCGGCTCAGCTTCCTCTCGCCAAGGGCGTCGAGCGTCAACCGCCACGCGAAGGTGGCCTTGTTGTGGCCGGAACTCGGCACGGTATGGCCCGGCCAACCGCGTTCGGAAGTTCGAGTAGCCCTGTCCGGTTAGCTTCGCCTTCTCGGTCACTGCCGCAGCGCCCGACATACAGGTGCTTGCCCTTCTCCGTGAAGAGGTAGACGCCGTGGGTGCTCGGCGCGGGGTGACGGTCGGTCCTCGCCCGTAAACCTCCGACTGCGAGCAGTTCCTCGAGGTAGTCCGGGCAACTTGGCGATCGCGGCGTCCCATGAGCTGCTTCCCACGCTTCCGGGGCCATCGATCGAGCATATCCCGGCGATCCAAATAGGGTGGACGTACACGAGCAACGGCGGCCATCCTGACGAGCTGCGCTCCAGCGTCAGAAGCGAGCGGGGTGCAACCGACTCTTTCAATGCCTGCACTACGGGGTTCCGCAGATAGAGATGTCTTCCGCACTCACCTGGCTCGATTTCTCTGACCAAGAGCAGCGCAAGGTGCTCGACGTCATCAAGCTGTTCAGACAGCAGGGAACGGTCGACGAACTGGGCGTCGGCACGATCCGCGATGGGCTGGCCGACCTTCTCTTCCCGGGGACCTCAACCCTTCACACCCGCGCCGGCTACCTGCTCTTCGTCCCCTGGATCTACCAGCAAGTCGAGGCCTCTGAGGCGAAGTCACGCGACCCGTGGCGCTCGGCGCGCAACTTGGAGGTCCGCCTGATCGACGAGCTCGCTGGCTCAGAAGACCCCGAGGGAACGATCGGCATCAACCGCCGCGGTCAACTGAAGACCTTCCCGAGCACGATCTACTGGGCGGCGCTCGCGGTCTTTCGGATTCGCCTCTACCGGGGCAGCCAGGGCCAGTACCACCGCTGGGTGAGCCAGCAGCGCGGCCGTGCGATGCGTCCGCTGATCGACGCAGACGGAAACGCCGTAGGCGTCAGCCGGCGAAGCTGGCATCCGAGCCCGGATCCCCCACCAGGGTTTCCCCGGAGGCGCGTCGTTCTCGCCTTTCTGCAGAGGACGCCGGCCTACTTGCGAGAGCGAATGACCGGCGCCGCGCGCGACGGCTCAGGGGCGCTCAACCTTGCTCTCTTACATGCTCGCCGAGGGCTTGGACGGCGAGGACATCGACAAGCCCGTGGTTGCTCGAGAGGTCGAGCGATGCCCAGCCATCTCGACCGAGCTCCTTCACCACGCGGGCCTCTTCTCGCTCGCCATGAATGGCGCGCCGCTGCTCTACAACCTGATGCTCGCCGAGAAGGCCGAGAGAACGCACGACAGGCGACGAGGACTTCGAGCAACGCCTGCGCGAATGGGTGAGCTGAGGTCGAGGCAAACGTCGCGCTGCGGAGCTGGGATCGCGCCGAGTTCTGGGAACAGGTCGCCCAGTCGCCGGCGCGAGTCGCCTATCCGACGCGGCGCTTCGTCGATTCCTGGCTCGACTTGACCCTCAAAGGTGATCCGAGCAAGCTCGCCCAGCAGCGATCGTGCCCGCGCCTTGATCCTGCAGCCGAGAGCAGGGCCTCAAAGGGCCGCGCGCAAGGCTCGTCAACGCTGAAGCGCTGACGATCTTGGGGCGGGGACGCGGGCACCCGTCGCCTCGATTATCGCTGGGAGGACGTGAAGCGGATCCTCGCTGACGTCCTCAGGACCAACGCCCGAGGCGCTCGTGCTTGAGCCCGACGATCGCCGGCTCCTTCTCGAGTCGCTGCGGCCGCCCATCGGGTACGAGCTCGACCACGCCCTAGGCACGACCTTCACCCTCGACCTTCTCGCGCTGCTGACGGCGCCGATGGCGTTCACGCTCTTCGACAGCGAGGGCGAGGACGGCGGCCCGCCCACCGACCCGGTCACCTTGCTGCGCGCCGTTCGCGAATACGGCGATCGGGTGACGATCTTCTGCCAGGGCGGGCAGATCGCCGTCCCCCCGCACGACCAGCTGCTCTTCGCGAACCTCGAAGGACTCCGTCTACCAGGTCAACTTGCGCGGCCGTCTCTTTCACCCGAAGGTCTGGCTGCTCAGGTTCGTCGCTGCCGACGCAACCCGTCCGCTACCGCTTGCTCTGTCTGTCGAGGAACCTGACGTTCGATCGCTCCTGGGACACGGTCCTGCGCCTCGACGGCGAGCTGACCAGCGCGCAAGAATGCGTTCAAGGCCAACCACCCGCTCGGTGACTTCTTCGCCGCGCTTCCCGACATGCGCCTCAAGCCGCGATTGCCGGCGAAACGCCTTGAGCAGCTGACTCGCATGGAGCGCGAGGTCCGCCGCGTGGCCTTCGAGCCGCCAGAGGGTTTCGATCCGGCGATCGACTATCTGGCCGCGCGGAATCGAGGGCTACAGAAAGGCCTGGCCGTTTCAGGGAGACATCAGGCGGATGCTGGTGATCTCTCCATTCATCGGCCCGAAAGCGCTCGCCGACCTTGCCGAAGCTTGGTGACGATCACGTCCTCGTCTCGCGCCCGGAGTCGCTCGACAAGCTGCCTGATCGGGAGGTGCTGCAGTCGTTCGACGTTCGCCACATGGACCCGGCGACAGAGTTCGATAGTTCCACAGGACGAGGAGGCGAATCCAGATCTCGCAGAGGAAACGCGAGACGCTTCGCGGCTTGCACGCGAAGGTCTATGCCGCCGAATAGGGGCATGCGAGCGAGCATCTGGGTCGGCTCGGCCAACGCCACGGAGGCCGGCCTCGCGCCAAAACGTGGAGCTGCTGATCGAGCTGCACGGCTCGCGCTGGCATTGCGGCGTCGAGGCAGTTCTCGACGGCAAAGGAAATGGAGCAGATTCCTTCGGCTCGCTTCTCACCCCTTACGACCTCTCTGTCGAGCCGACCCTGCCGGATCCCGCACTCGAAAAGCTCGAAGAAGATGTCGAGAGCGCTTCGCCTGGACTTCGCCCGCCAGCGAATGATCCTCAGCGTAGAAGCACCCAACGAGGACGGCGAGTACATCGCTCGAGCTGATCGGCCCAAAGCCTGATTGGCCGAAGCTCGCGCGAGGAGTGAAGGTCTCGGCCTGGCCGATAACACGCAACCCGGGCGAGGCGAAGACGCGCCTGAAGTCCGCACGCAATCAGGTCCTCGCGCGCTTTGACGCGATGCCGGCCACCGCGCTTACCCCCTTCATGGCGTTTGAAATCGAGGCCAAGGCCGGCGAGCTCAGCCACTCTGTCCGCTTCGCGCTGCATCTGCCCCTGCGCGGCGCGCCGCGCGGGTCGGCGCGAGGACATCTTGCGGGCGCTGCTCAATGACAAGGACCGCATCCTTCGCTACTTGCTGCTGGTTCTGGCTGAGACCGGCGGCGCCTCGGCTCTGGCGCCGGACGTGATCGAGGCCCTGAGCACGCCGACCCCATCAGAGACCGGCCCGCGCGGCGCGCTGGATCTGCCTCTGCTGGAGGGACTACTGCGTGCGCTCGATGGCGACCAGGCGAAGCTCGAGCAGATCGACCGCCTGCTCACGGACCTGGAGAGCGCTGGCGCGGTCTCGGACCTCCTCCCGAAACGTTTCCGCGATGTCTGGGATCCGATCTGGGCGGCGAGGAGAAAAGCTCGCCGGTGAGCGCGAAACCGCAGGTAAAGCCAGACACCGCCCAGGTGCTGAACGGCCTCAAAGACTTTCAGCTGCGAACGGTGGACCACGTCTTCACCGCCTCTACGCGAAGAGCGACCCCGCCTACCGATTCCTCGTCGCCGACGAGGTCGGCCTAGGCAAGACGCTCGTTGCCCGGGGTGTAATCGCCCGGGCCGTGGATCACCTCTGGAACAAGGTGGACCGCGATCGACGTCGTCTACATCTGCTCGAACGCCGACATCGCCCGGCAAAACCTCGATCGGCTCAACATCGCCAAGGACGACGACGCGGTTCTGTCCTCTCGCCTGACGATGCTCGCAAGCCAGGTCCATGACTTCCGCGACAAGAAGCTCCACTTCGTCTCGTTCACACCGGGCACCTCGTTTGAAAAGCAAGCGGGGCTTGGGTCGCGCAGAGGAGCGCGTTCTTCTGTATTGGCTACTGCGCATCCCCGTGGAGGCTGGGCGAAGCAGTCGCCCCCTTGAACGTCCTTCAGGGCTTCTCCACGCCCAAAGCACTTTCGACGCCACGCTCACGCCTTCGATCCTCGACAGATCGACCCGGTCATCCGCCGCGCCTTTCGCGAGCGCCTGCGGGAGCACGAAGCCTGAGGCGCGCGCTGCCGGCAGGCCCGAGCCTGCGCAGCCGCTTCCGCAGGCTCTGCGCCAAGCTGCCCCGAGCCCGCGACTACTCGGGCATTCCCGACGACGTTCACTACGAGCGCACCGACGTAGTCGCCACCCTTCGCGCCGTCCTCGCCGCCGCCTGCGTGACAGCGCTGGAGCCAGACCTCGTCATCCTCGACGAGTTCCAGCGCTTCCGCTACCTGCTGGACCCGCAGGACGAGGCCAGCAGGCTGGCGCACGAGCTCTTCAACTACGAGCGGGTCCACGAGTCCGGCAGATTCGACGAGCGCTGCCGGGTTCTCTGCTCTCCGCCACCCCGTACAAGATGTACACGACGGCCGGCGAGCCCGGTGAGGAGGACCACTACAAGGACTTCCTCGAGACGGTCGGCTTTCTGTTCGGGCGCGAGGAGCCTAAGGAGGAGCTGCGCGAATCGCTCAACGAGCTGCGCACCGAGATGCTCCGCCTCGACGAAACCAGCCGCGATCGCGTGCTTGAAATACGCGCACGCATCGAGGCTTTGCTGCGGCGGGTAATGGTTCGCACCGAACGGCCTGGCGGTAACGAGCGACCGCAACGGAATGCTGGCGACGGTTCGCTCAAACCCACCGAGGCTCGAGAGCTCTGATGTCTCCGCCTACATCGGCCTTCAGCGCACGGCGCGCGACCTAGACCACCCCGACGTCTCGAGTACTGGAAGTCGGCCCCCTACCCGCTGAACTTCATGGACGAAGGCGACTACAAGCTAAAGCGTACTTCGCGAGTGCGGTCAAGCATCGGGACGCGACTCCGCCTCTCTCGATCACGACATGCGCGATGGCGCTGCTGAGCTGGCGAGACATCGAGCGCTACCGGAGCGTCGACCCCGGCAACCCTCGGTTGCGTCAACTCCAGGAAGAGATGATCGAGAGCAAGGCGTGGCGCCTACTTTGGCTGCCGCCGTCCCTCCCCTACTACGAGCTCGGCGGTCCGTTCGCCGATCCCCAACTACAGCGGCTGACTAAGCGCCTCGTTTTCTCGGCCTGGAAGGTCGTGCCAAAGGCGCTTGCAAGCGTTCTCAGCTATTCGGCCGAACGCGAGATGATGCGCTCACGTGGCGGCAGGCCGATGAACACACAGGAGGCGCGAGCCAAGCGCGCTCGTATGCTCGAATTCGCGCGGCGAAAGGGCCGGCTCGCCGGGATGCCCGTGCTCGCGCTGATGTACCCGTCGCTGACACTCGCGCGAGAGGTCGACCCGTTGCTCCTCTCGAGAGACTTTCACTCCGCTGAGGGCAGGACTCCCACTCGCACCGAGCTTGTGGCCGCGGCTCGCGAGCGTTGCGCCGAGATCCTGAAACCACTCATGACGGCGCACAGCGTCGCAGAGGCGGGGACGAAGACGAAGCTTGGTACTGGGCCGCGCCCGATCCTGCTCGACCAGCCGCGCTGCACCCGAGGCGACAAGGAACTGGTTCGACGAGGTGACAGTGAGCGAATGGTCTGGCGGCGAACGCTCGATCAGCACCACGACCGGGGAGTCCGGCTTCGCCGACCACGTCGAACGGGCACGGCAACCTGGTTGACGGCGAGATCGACCTAGGGCGCCCGCCGACGGATCTCGCGGCCATCGTCGCGGACATGGCGCTCGGAGCGCCCGCGGTTTGCGTTTCGCGCGCACTTCGCCGTGTCGGTGGCGAGGACGCGGCCTTCGGCCATCCCGGTCGCACCGCCGCCGGCGCCGCCGCCTTCGCATTCCGTCGCCTATTCAACGCCCCAGAGTTCAGCGCCGTAGTCAGAGGAACTCGAACCTCGCTCCCGTACTGGCGGCGTGTCCTTCGAGTACTCGATCGACGGTGGCATTCAGGCGTTCGCTCGACGAGTATGCGCACGTCCTCGTCGAAGCGTTAGGCCTAATCGACAAACCAGCTCAGCTCCGCATAAGGCGCATCGCCGCCGAGATGGGGCGCTCGATCGGCATCAGCCCGAGCCGGCTGCGAGTCGATGACATCGACTTGTCCAAAGCCAAGGGCGACCGCAATTGAACGCCGCGAGATGAGGGCCCGCTTCGCCGCTCGCTTCGGCGTTGAGGAGAATCCCGAAGACGGGAGCGAGCCGACGCGTTCGGACGCGATCCGCTCGGCCTTTAACTCACCCTTCTGGCCATTTGTCCTCGCGAGCACGTCGGTCGGGCAGGAGGGGCTCGACTTTCATCTCTACTGCCACGCCGTCGTCCACTGGAATCTGCCTTCCAATCCGATCGACTTCGAGCAGCGCGAGGGGCGGGTCCATCGGTACAAAGGCCACGCAGTTCGAAAGAACCTCGCTACCGTCCACGGTGCCCAGGCGCTTCGGACCAACGCCGAAGATCCTTGGTCATCGATGTTCGACTTGGCCAAAGCAGCGAGGGCAGAATCAGACACTGATCTGGTCCCATTCTGGATCTATCCAATCGTCGACGGCGCACAGATCGAGCGCCACGTGCCGACGCTTCCCCTGAGCAGTGATAGCGCTCGCCTTACTCATCTACTTCGCTCGCTCGCCGTCTACCGAATGGTCTTCGGGCAGCCGCGCCAAGACGACCTCGTCGAGCTTCTTCTCGCCCAGCTATCCGACGAGGACCGCGCGAATCAACAAGCGCTTCTGGACGAGGTCCGCATTGATCTATCCCCCGACCCATTGGCCTAGGCCGTCCCTTTCGGCCGCCGCACCGTCCTCCCGGTCCTACTCCGCGACAAGATCGGCTACTGCCAGCAGTTCTCCGGCGGGATGGCGCTGATGATGCGGATGTCCGGGATCCCGACCCGCGTCGTTTCCGGCTGGCCGGTCGATTCGGACGCAACCCTCCGGCGCCTCGAAGGTCGGCTCGTGAGCCGCGGCCGCTCAACCGCCGCCGACTACGTGACAAAGCTCCGCGCCGGCCGGTTTGGGTCTCGAGGGCGCGCCGTGACGCTCGCTGATCGCCGGGCACTGCGCAGCGATCTCGCCGCGCGCGGCAGTCTCCGCAGCCGTCTGCATGCCTATCTCGGACTACCGCCAGGGGCTCCGAGCTGAGCAGCGGATTGGTCGAGAAGCGTCCGATTGATCACGGTCGTTTCGGCGACCGGCGCTCCCATGGTCCAACGCACCTGGCGCTCGGAGCTTGGCGGACAAGCGTTAATGGCGGCGATTTACTGCCACAACGGACCTCGTTCGCGCCGTTCACCCGGATGTTGTACCGACCGCATTCACACCTAGGATCTCTTTGCGATCCATTTAGGTGAAGGGCGGTTCTTGAGTTCGTCGCGCATGCCTACAACCACCACAAAGACGACCCTTCAGCCACCAGCTACCTCAAACGGCCGGGGGAGACTTTCCCATCTCGACGACTTATCGGTGGTGGTGGATGCGCAGCGGGTTGCGGATCGTGAGGCACGGAGCCGACGCGAGGCTCGTGCCATAGCGATCGCGGAGAGTTTCGTAGGCGGCTACGACGCGGCCACGGCGGCTGCGCTGGTCGCAAGATCCCCCTTCGCGAGCTTCGCTGAGACCTATCGACATGGCGTTCCGCTACTTGCTCTCGCCTTCAACCTCGTCGTAACGCGTGACGTCGTCGACTCATTGCTGGAGGATGAAACTGATCCGCTACGGCTGATTGCAGCAGTCTCCCGCACCACCGAGCTCGGACTTCACTCTCTGCATGATCCACAGGCCCCGTCGGCCGAGCCAGATGAGTTCCTGGGGGCGGCCAAGCAAGCTGGCTACTTCTTCACGCCGCCGGATGTGGCGTTCGCACTCGCCCGCGCCGGCTTAGGCGAACAGTCGACGGTGCGAACCGCCATGGACCCCGCCGCAGGGGCTGGGATTTTGCTCGCGGCCACGATGGTCGAGGCCAAATCCTTGGGTCGACAACTCGAAGGCGTAATGGGAATTGAGCTCGACTCTTTCACCGCAGCCATTGCGAAGGCACTACTCGAGCGCATCCGCGAACTCCTTTCCCTCGATTGCACAGTTGAGATCGAGGTCGCAGACGCGATCGAGTCGCTCTTTTCCCTTGTTTCTCACTCGGACGGTCGGCGGTTCGATTGCATCGTGATGAACCCACCTTACGGGCGACTCAAATTCCTGCGCGGAACACTCACCAATGCGGAAACCCGCGTCGGAGTTCATCCAGATCAGCTGGATGAACTAGATGCTCGCGGCAAGGCTGCGGCGCGAGAAAAAGCCGGTCGCTTCCGCGAAATCTCTTCCGCCCTGGGTCTAGGCAAGGGTGCGCAGGACTATCAGCGGGTCTTCACGGCTCTTGGACTCCGAGCGATGAGCAGCCAGGGTCGTTTTGCTCTGATCTCATCGGATGCCTGGCTAGGCGACGCCCAAGCGCAGGCACTAAGAGGTCTGGTGATGGACGGTCATCTCTTGGAAGAGGTCACCCTGTACCCGGAGTCATCAGGCCTCTTCGCAACGGTGAACCAGCCCACGGCGGTCGCGGTCTTCAGTCGAGCCAGGCCGGAATCATTCCGCGTACGCGTCATGTCGGGCCGTCAGCGGGAAGAGGTCGACTCGTATGACTTGACCTACTCGGAGATAGAGCGCCTTGACAGCAAGCGCCGCCGCGTCCCACGCGTTCCATCAGCCCTCCATGCGGTCTACGTGAAGCTTGCACGGTGTCCCCGGCTGGGTGAGGACCCCAAACTCAAGAACGCGCGTGGAGAACTCGACCAGACACTCGGGCGAAGGCTTATCCAGACGGAGTGCTCGGATATGCGGCTCGTGCGTGGGGAACATGTCGAGCGCTACACGCTCCAACCGTCGGGCTCGTCCGCAAAAGGGGACTATGTGGCCGTATCGGCCTTCGAGGAGGATTTCGCTGATTCCCCCAAGCTGTCCGACGTCCGAAGACAACGCCTGGTCGGACGCCAGTGCTCCTATCAGAACAAGGCAAGACGACTCAGCTTTGCGCTAGCGCCGGCAAACGTCGTCGTTGGCAACTCCTGCAATTACATCTCCGCCAGAAGCGTCGACGCGGACCAGGAACCGGCCCTGCTCAAGGCGATGCTGGTCGTTCTGAACAGCGCGTTCTCGGAGTTCTTCTTCCGCCTCTTCAACAGCAACAACCACGTTGCCAACTACGAGCTGGACGATTTGCCGATCTGCAACCTCGAGGATCAACAACTCGTGAGTCAGCTAGCGAGCCAGGCGGACTTCCTGAATGCCGCCTATGCTGGCACGCACGGCGGCAAGACGGCTAGCCGTATCGAAGATCTCGCGGACGCGCTAGTCGGAACGGCACTGGGACTCACTGCAGACGAGGTCTGGCTTGTGGTTGCGGCAGTTGAGCCAGACCGAGCTAAGCGGGTTGCCGCAATGACCGCACTAATGCAGATGGAGCCGAGTGTCGTGGAGCAGCTTCTGGACGGCGACAGTTGGCCTCAGCATGTAGCGCCAAGCCTGTCGGATCTGGATCGCGAAATTATTCACCACGTTCCCCAGGGGGGCAACTGGCAGGACATCCCGGAATCGGTTCCCTCAGAGCGCCTGAAACAGATTCGACACATGACGTCGTGGCGCGGGATTGTGCGGACGACCTACTACGGACGGCTCCGGCCCGATCAGCCCGCCTATACGATCGCGACATATTTCAACCGTCCCGGCAACGGGACCAACATTCATCCTTGGGTGGATCGGACTCTTACGAGTCGAGAGGCTGCCCGCCTTCAGTCATTTCCAGACTGGTTCCTGTTTGCCGGTACTCCCGCGTCGATTCGAAAACAGGTTGGCAACGCTGTTCCGCCCCTCCTTGGGTACGCGCTTGGTAAGCATCTGCGGGGACTCGGCTTCGTCGGTCCGTGGATCGACCTCTTTGCGGGCGCCGGCGGCCTGAGTCTGGGCCTGGAGGAAGCGCAGTGCGACATCGCGGTAGCCATCGACAATGACCGGCACGCAAGCTCCACCTACCGACTGAACAGGCCGTGCGAGGCGGAACCCTCGAGGGATTCCGCTCGAACGTTGTTCGTGGAGGAGGACCTGACGTTGGAGGCCAACGTATCACGGCGATGGAGCAGGCAGGGAGAAGCTCGCTGGCGAAAGGCTACGGCGCTTGTCGGCGGCCCGCCCTGTCAAGGGTTCTCGCATGCTGGCTGGCGAAGGAGCGCTGACGAAAGGAACGATCTGGCTTCCGTGTTCATGCGATTTGTCGATGACCTACAGCCCCAGCTGGTGGTGCTTGAGAACGTAGAAGGCCTGCTGACTTACGACAAGGGAAGGGTGGTGCGCGAACTCATGGCCACACTCCGGGACCTCGGCTACGGTGTCCTTGAGGAGCCGTGGCTCCTTCGAGCTGAGTGCTTTGGAGTTCCCCAAATGCGACGGCGGGTCTTCCTGGTTGCAACTCGCTCAGGGACTCGCCGAGACCGCCGATACCGACGCATCAGGTGTGCAAGGGGCGTCGCGAGCGTCCCGGACAAGCCGATCTAATTGGCGATCTCCCGTACCCGTTACTGTCGCCGAAGCCCTGGCCGACCTCCCCGCGCTGGGCGCCACCCGATTCCGGAGCAGAGGAAGCACGGCCTATCCGTGGCGAGTACGCCGCATGGTGCCGGGGGCAGCTTCGGACCGATGAGCTCGTTCAGTCGTTCAGCGAGCGACCCGGTCACTCCAGCTCGATGCCGGCCCCAATCTCATAAAACCGGTCTTTGAGAAGCCTGCCAATCTCCTTGTCCTTGTCGCGCCGCTCCCGTCGCCCTTGCCGAGTAACGCGCCGATCGAGGCTTCGAACTCGTCTGCCAGCAGGGCGCCCTTGGTTAGCTCGCCCACGCCTCGTCCCAGCGAGATCCGGGCAAACCACTCACGAGCTCGATTACCTCATCGGCCAACTCATCGACCTGATCATGGAGCTCGGTCCGAGCTTTCGGTCAGCCACACCCTTCTCGGCATAAAGCTTGAGCTCTTCCAAGGCGATTCGGACCGATCGCCGCGCCAAGCTCTCGCGCAGTGGTGTCTTCACCTCAACGGATTCCACCCTCGCGAAGGTGAGCTTTGACTCATCAAGATCCTCGAATGTGTGGGTGAAATACGCGTAATCGGGGTTCAGTAACGATACGAGGAGGCGGCTCTCGCCGGCGAGGAGCAGGCGATAGAGCAGGCGCAGGTATGCATCCTGAAGTCCTCGCATCAACGCGCTCAGCTCAGCGGCCTGCTGGTTCGAGCGGACACGCTTCTTGTTCGCATCCCACAAGCCGCGAACCTGCCAGCTCGCGACCGACTCGCCGCTGCTTGCCTCGTACTCAACAAGCCGCTTGACATCTTCGAGGCTCATCCGGCGGTTTTTGCTCGAGTTGCACGAAGGACAAGTGGGGACAAACAACGGCAGTTGCTTGAACCCGCATGACAGTGGTCCGACATGGTCCGGGACTAACGCGGTCCACACTCGCCCCGCAGATTGAGCAGCTGCCAGGTCCGGCTGCGTTGAACAATGCGTCTGCCAGGGCCCAGTCTCCCTCAGCCCACCATTGAAAAGCCCTCCGGTCGTGCTGATACGAGCGGAGGTTTTCGACTGACCGGCCTGGGTCATGCTGTCCTCGGCAGTGGAGACAGTAATCGTGGAATCCATCCAAACGATCAGGAGGATTCGCCATGTAGCCAGGGCTGAGCCAGACAGAGCGGAGGTGATTGGTCCGTTCAAACGCTTCCCGACTCATGCCAAGCTCCTTGAAAGCGTCCTCGCGCTCCGGAAACAGCTTTCGCATCGCTGCTACCCGGTCGGTTCCGCCCTCCCGGTCGAGCGCTTCGAGTTCCTTCAAGGAATCTGAGATGGACTGTCCGCGTTCAAAGACGCGCTCGTCCCCCAGAGCGTTGAGTCGGGCCGCTAGACGACCATTGAGATAGAAGTAGCCGACGTTTCGATCTTCACCGCAGAGTCGACACGGCCGGTATCCGGTGGGATGAATCCGACGAGCGGCGATCGAGAAGCGCTCTTTCTCCTTTCCCTTGCCAGGCAACCCAAGGCCATCAGCCTTTTTGCTCCACCACTTGACACGTGCGTCGTAGTGCTTGTGGAACGAGGTGGTCTGTCCCGAGCTCACCTGCCAGCTAATCCTGCCGTCGGCCGAAACTGCGCCGGGCATTTCCTTGTACGCCGGATCGGCGACGATCATCTCCATGTACTTGACGTAGGCGGGATGTGCGTCGAAGGTGCCTCGGCCGTAACGATGGGGCTTCGCCATGCGCGGCTTGTATCAATACGAGCGCGAGCGCTCCAGTCACCGCCAGATGCCACAGGCAGCCGGAAGCGCGGAGCCGCTCTGCGCACCTCGCGCCAGTCGCTCTTCTGGGACTTCGTGGACCTTTCTGCCGAAGTCGGTTCACTTTCACGTAACCCATCTAGCAGCCCATAGGACTGAGCCGACCCGAACGAACCTCGCTCGCCGCCGAGAGCAGCCGTGGTGAGCAAAGGTGGCAACGAACGGGGGTACTCGGCTGCCCCCGCGAGTCGGAGTTCCTGGCGCGATTCGACGGCCTCCGGGCTGCGGCTTCTCGCGCAAGCAGCACTCCGGCGAAGGCCTCGGGTTGCTAGGCGCTCCGATGTTCCGTTCTCGCAGGTATGAACCGACCACAGCGACTAGAGCTCTGCGCAGGCCCAAGTCCGTAGGGTCCATCCATGCCAGCGCCGACGCCAGCTTGCCCTGCGCCCGCTGCTCGGGCGGCATCTCGGCCCAGTCCCGAAGCTTCAAATACCGGGTACTAGACCGAGCGGAAACATCACGCAGTAGTAATCGCGAGCTCCCATCTTCCCGCGGATTGCCGCGAGATCCATCTTGTTGGCTACGACTAGTAGCTCCTTTCTACCCCGGCCCCGAGACCTTTCCACAGGAACCTGGGGCCGGTTGGGTTTGTACGCCGAAACTTGAGCAGAGTTCGCGTGGAATACCGGAGGCTTCGCCGCGAACTACGCCCAAAGCGCAGCGACTCTCGCCAGGGCCGGGGAGTGCACGCAGCTTTGGAGCCTGGGAACGGCTTGATGCTCGCCTGATGCCCGCCCTCCCCGTGCGGTTCACGGTCGGGGCATGAGAAATCTCCCCCTTGAGCGGGGCATCCTCAAATTAGTGGGGGCGGGAATTAACCCGCGCCCTTCGGGTCATGAACCCGTCGGGACCGCTGTCGGGGCGGTTCTCTCCGCCGAGGCTTGGGAGGCTTTCACACTAGTCCTGATCGCCGTCATCGCGACCATCAGGATCGGGAAAAACCACACGATGTAGAGGTAGAACCAGTGGTCCGCGGTGAGTTGAGCCATGATGATCACAGCCGCGGCCAATGCGGCGATTTGGGACAGGGTGCGGCGCTTGGGGATGAAGGCGACGAGGAGCGCCAGGGCGGCGGTCAGGCCCTGAACGACCTGCTGGCCCCAGGCGAGGCTTGGAGCCTGGCCCCAGACGCTGAACGGGGACTCTCTATTGATCTGGCTGGCGATCGTGCGGTCGTAGAAGACGTGCAGCCCCGGGTTGATCGTCGGCCACGCCATCAGCGCGGCCCCGACGACGACGAACGCGCCGACGAACCAGCCGAGCTGCTTCAGGCGCGGTCCAGATAAGGGCCCGTCGCCGGTCTCGGGGTCCGTGCTCAAGAGCCCCGCTCTGGGCCGGCTGCAAATAACGGCGTGAGCAGGAAAGAGAACTGAACTTCGTCAGTCCGCCTAACGCGCT
>CAWJDP010000005.1:0-272652 GCA_963841715.1 uncultured Thermoleophilia bacterium
CGAAGCTCAAGCTGCTCACGACCTTCGGAACGATGCTCGTCTCGATCGCCGCCTACTCGCTGTTCTTCGGATGGACGTTCGCGGTCGGCTTCGTGCTGCTGCTCCTCGTCCACGAGATGGGACACGTGATCCAGCTCCGGCGTGAGGGCGTGACGGCGTCCGCGCCGCTGTTCATCCCGTTCCTCGGCGCGGTGATCTCGGCGCGCTCGATGGGCGACGACGCGGCCGCCGAGGCGCGCGTCGGGCTCGCCGGGCCGGTGCTCGGGAGCGTCGCCGCGCTCGTCCCGCTGGCGCTGTGGCTCGAGACGGGGAGCGACTTCTGGCGAGCGCTCGCCTACGTCGGCTTCCTGATCAACCTCTTCAACCTGTTGCCCGTCCTGCCGCTCGATGGCGGCCGCGCGATGGCGGCGCTGAGCCCGTGGGTGTGGCTGGTCGGGTTCGTGGCCCTGCTCGGTCTGATGCTCGTGTTCCCGAACCCGATCCTGCTGATCATCATCCTGCTCGGCGGGCTCGAGACCTACCGCCGCCTCCGCGCTCGCAACACGCCCGAGGGCCGCCGCTATCACACGGTTCCGACCAGCACCCGGATCGCGGTCGCTGTGACCTACCTCGGGTTGGCGGGCCTGCTCGCGCTCGGCATCGCCGAGACGTTCGTCGCGCGCGGGCTCAGCTAGAGCTTCAGGCCGTCTTTGAGCCGGGCGACGAGGTCAGGCGTGAAGCCCTTCATGCCGTCCAGCTCGTCGAGGCTCGTGAAGCCGCCCTTGTTCTTCTCGCGGTGGGCGAGAATGCGGCCCGCCTGGGTGACCGAGAGACCGATGCCTCGGAGCTGGTCGAAGCTGGCGCTGTTGATGTTGAGCTGCGACGAGAGCGCGGCCGGCGCCGGAGGCGGGCTGCTCACGACCGGTGCGCCGCCCTCGGCAGCCGGGATTCCGCCGCCGCGGCGCTCAGCCTCGTGGGCCGCGATCTGGGCGCGCTGCTCCGCCGAGCGCGCGCGCTCCTCGGCGTCATCAATCCGCTGCAGCATGTCGTCGAGGCGCTTCTCGCGCTCGCGCTCCTGGACCTTGCGCTCGGCCAGGCGCTCGGCCTGAACCGCACGCTGCTCGGCCTGGGCCGCCTTCGCCTCGATCTCGGTGAGGCGGGCGCGCGCCTCCTCGAGCGCCTTCTCGGTGCGCTGCTGCTCCTCGCCGAGCCGCTTCTCTGCCTTCTCGAGCTCCGCTGATAGCGCCCGCTCCTCCGAGCGCTCTCGCATCGTGTCGATCTCGTCGAGCTTCACCATCGCCTGGCGCTCGGTGAGCGTGGGGGATTCGGCGGGCGTCACGGGCTCGGGGACACCCTGCTTGCGCGCCAGCCTGCGCTGCCGGCGCTGCTCCCTGAACCGCTTCTTCAGCGCCTTGCGCTCGGCGCGGGAGATCTCGCCCTTCTCGTCGCGGACGACCTCCGCCTGCTCGCGCGCTTCGCGCCTCGCCTCACCGGAGGCCTGCTTTCGCTCCGCGCGGGCGCGCGTGCGCGCCTCCTTCTTCGACTCCTTGGCCATCGCGCGGCTAATCCTGCCACGGGCGAGCAGCCGTTATTGAAAGCGAGGCTTCACCGCATGCGCTGCTTGAAGTCGCGCTCGACCTCGCGCCGCTGGTCACGGTCGGCGATCTCGCGGCGGCGGTCGCGCTGCTCCTTGCCGCGCGCCTCGGCGAGCTCGACCTTAGCCCAGGGCCCCTTGAAGTAGATCCGAAGCGGCACCAGCGTCACCCCGCGCCGCTGCACGCGACCGATCAAGCGCTCGATCTCGCGCCGCTTCATGAGCAGCTTCCGCGGCCGGTCGGGATCGTGGTTCCGTGCCGCCGCGGGCCCGTAATGGGGAATATGCGCGTTTCGCAGCCACACTTCGCCCCGGTCGACGACGGCGTACGCGTCCGAGAGCTGCGCCTTGCCGTCGCGGAGCGCCTTGACCTCGGTCCCGACGAGCTCGATCCCGCACTCGTAAGTCTCGACGATCTCGAAGCGGTGGCGCGCGCGCCGATTCGTCGCCACGTCCCCGGGCGCCGCCTTGCGCTTCCCGCGCTTCTTCGCCATCATCGCCTCAACTCCCCGCCGGCCGGGGCCAGGTCGACGCGTCCGCGCGGCTTCTCGATCGAGGTCACCCGGACCTGGACCGGGTCGCCGAGCCGCAGCTTCGTGCCGGTCCGCCGCCCGACCAGCATCGTCCCTAGCGCGTCGAGGTCGAAGCGCTCACCGGGAAGCAGGCGGGCCGGGAGGAAGCCCTCGTAGACGTCGGCGAGATCGCCGGCGAAGCTGATGAACGCGCCCGCGCCGACGAGCCCCGTGACCTCGCCGTCGAAGCTCCGCTCCCACCCCGACTCGAACAGGTCGCGCTCGAGCAGGAATGCGGCGCAGACATCGTCGGCATCGCGTTCGATCTTTACGGCGCCGCGCTCGCGGTCCGAGCAGTAGGGGCCCGCCTCGCGCACGGCGCCGGGGTCGGGCGAATCCTCCCCGCCCCCGATTGCGGACAGCAGGCCACGATGGACGATGAGGTCGGGGTAGCGGCGGATCGGCGAGGTGAAGTGGACGTACGCGGAGCTCGCCAGTCCCGCGTGGCCGACGTTGCGATTGCTGTAGTAGGCCTGTTTCAGCGCGCGCAGCACGAGCGTTGTATACGCCTGCCGGCCATGTCCGCGCCGCCTCGCCTCGGCCGCGACCAGCCTGCTCGCCTCTCCGGCGAGCCGCGCGGCCTCGCTCGGGCCGATGCGCTCGGGGAGCGGCGGCGTCGGGAGGTCGAGCGAGGCGAGCTCCTCGGCAAGCTGCTCGATCCGCTCCGGATCGGGGTTCTCGTGCACGCGGTACAGGGTCGGGACCTTGCGGCGCTCGAGCAGCTCCGCGACCTGGCCATTTGTCAGAAGCATCAGCTGCTCGATCAGCGCGTGAGCCTCGGTCTGCTCGACCGAGCGCGCGCCGACGACGTCGCCGCCGTCGAAGTCGAACTCGGGCTCGGAGCCCGCGACCTCGAGCGCCGAGTCGGGACGCCGCTCGACGAGCGCCGCGGCGACGCCGCGGGCGAGGGACAATGGCTCGGCGATCTCCTCCGCCGGCCGCTCGCGCCCCGCGAAGATCTCGTCGAGCTGCTCGTAGTTCAAACGGGCGTCGGACCGGATCGAGCTGCGGTAGTAGCTCGATGAGCGCACCTTCCCGCGCCCGTCGAGGACGAGCTCGGTCGTGACCGCCAGCCGCGGGACCCCGGGCGCGAGGCTGCACGCCTCGGCGCTGAGCGCCTTCGGCAGCATCGGCTCGACGGCACCTGGAACGTAGGTGCTGCTCGCGCGCCGGTACGCCTCTGCGTCGAGTGCCGAGCCGGGACGGACGTGCGCGGCGACGTCGGCGATGTGGATCCAGAGCCGCAAGCCGTCACCCTCTAGGGCGGCGGAGACGGCGTCGTCGAAGTCGCGCGCGGTCGCGGGATCGACGGTGAACGTCGCAAGGTCTGAGAGGTCGCGACGCGGACCGGGGTCTGCGGCGGTGGTGCGCGCCGACTCGGCAGCCTCCTCCTCGATCGCGCGCGAAAAGCCGCGCCGCATGCCGCGGTCGAGCATCAGCGCCTCGACGACGTCGCGCGCGCGCTTGGGCGAGCCGAGCTGACGCAGCAGCTTCGCCCCGCCCGGCCGCACGTCGGCAAGCGCCATCCTCCCCGGCGTAACCTTCGCCGAGCGCTTCGCGACCGCAACCTGGCCACCGGGCTCGAACAGCGGCTCGGCGGAGAGCAAACGTCCTTTGCGGGAGACGAGCACGACCCGCCTCCCCCGCGCGGCATCGCGGCCGCGCCGGCGGGCGGCGCTCACCCCGGCTGACTGAGCTTTCGCGCCAGCACCCGCTTCGCCTTCTTCAGCCCCTCGTCGGGCTTCGTGCTCGGGATGTCGCGAGCCTGGACCTGAGGCTTGATCCCGGTCCCTGCGAGCGAGTGCCCGGTCGAGGTCAGGTACTCCCCGACCGTGATGTCGACCGCGCCGCCGGCGGCGAGGTTGATCACCTCCTGGAACACGCCCTTGCCGAACGAACGCGTCCCGACGACGGTCGCGAGCCCGTGGTTCTTCAGCGCCGAGGTCAGGATCTCCGCCGCCGACGCCGTGTCCTTGTTGATCAGGACGACCGTCGGGCGCGGCTTCAGCGACCCGCCGAGCGCCTTGTAGACCTTGTGCGGCTGTGTGCGCCCCTTCGTGATCACGACCGTCTCGCCCTTCTCGACGAAGACGCTGGCGCACAGCACGGCCTCGCTCAGCAGCCCACCGCCGTTGCCGCGCAGGTCGAGGATCAGTCCCTTGGCGCCCTTGCGGTAGAGGCGCTCGAGCGTCGTCTGAAGCTCCGCATGAACGCCCTCGCTGAACCCGGCCTGCTGCACGTAGGCGGCCTTGCTCCCGCCGGCGTCGATGATCTTCCCGCGCACGACCGGGACCTGGACCTGCGCGCGCTTCAGCAGGTAGTTCTTCGTCTTCCCGCCCGACGCCGGGATCACGCCGAGCTTCACGGTAGTTCCCGACGGGCCCTTGATCTTCGACGTCGCGACGTCGGAGGGGACGCCCGCGATCGACTTACCGTCGACGGTGGTGATCACATCGCCGGGCTTGATCCCGGCCTTCTTCGCGGGCGTGTTCGGGAACACGGTTGCGACGCGAAGCCCCTTCTTCACCTCGCTGACGCTGAGCCCGACGCCCGAGAAGCTCCCCGAGGTCGACTCGTTGAAGCGCCTCAGCTGCGCGGGATTGAAGTAGTGCGAGAAGCGGTCGTCGTAGCGCTTCTTCAGCGTCGTGACCATGCCCTGGATCGAGTCGTCGTTGAGTTTCGACTCGGGGACCTTGCGGAAGTAGCTTTGCTCGACGGCGTCGATGGCATCGTCGGCGCGCGAGTCGTTGTGGGTCAGATTCCCGATCCCGAGCGCGGCGGCGAGGACGATCCCGACGAGGATGCCGATCGCCGCGCCGGCGATGAACGCCTGGCGGCGCTCGCCTGTCACGTCGCGCTCACACCCGCAGGAAGCGGCGCAGCGTGATCCCGCTGCCGAGCGCGGAGACGATCATCGCGCACCCGATCAGCAGCAGCACGAGCGGAACGAAGTTGATCGTGTTCTGGGCCGCGACGAGAGCGAAGCGGTCGGACAGCGGATCGACGATCGTGACCTTGCCCAGCCACAGGACCACGACGGCGGTCGCGGCTCCGAACAGGCCGACGATCAACCCCTCGATCACGAACGGCCAGCGGATGAACCAGTTGGTCGCACCGACGAGGCGCATCACCTCGACCTCGCGGCGGCGAGCGTAGATCGAGAGCCGGATCGTGTTCCCGACGAGTCCGAGCGAGGCGACGAGCAGGAGCGCCGTGATCACCGTGAGCACGATCTTGATCGCGCCGGTGACCGCTCGGATCTTGCCCGCCTCGTCCCGCGAGTCCTTGACCTCCTCGATGATCGGGCTGATCGGCTTCCCCTGCCCGCTCGCGCTCGGCGGCTCGATCTCGGAGCGCACCTTTTCGAGGTTGTCGGGATCGTCCGGCTTGACGTTGAACGACGCCGGCAGCGGGTTCGAGTTCAGCTCGTTGAGGATGTTCTTGTCCTTGAGCCGCGTGCGGAGGATCTTCAGCGCCTGCGTCTTCGACACGTACTGGACGTGGGAGACGTGCGGGAGCCCCTGCAGCCGCTTGCCGAGCGAGTCGCTCTCGGACTTCGTCGCGTCGTCGAACAGGAAGACCTTGAGCTGGATCTGCTCGCGGACGTCCTGGGTCTTGCCCTGGGTCGTCTGCAGGACCGGGATCAGCACCCCGAGCAGCAGCACGGTGACGACGATCGTGACGATCGCAGCGACGCTCGGGGCGGCGCTGCGGCGCAGCGCCCGCAGCGCCTCCTGGGAGAAGAACACCAGCCGGCCCATCAGTGGGTGTCACCGTTCGTGTAGCCCTCGTCGCCAACGCCCATCTCCGCCCGCATGCGGACGGCGAACTCGGTCGTCGACTCCTCATCCGTGTACATCGCGGCGGCCTCGTCGCGGACGATGCGGCCCTGATCGAGCTCGATCACCCGGCGGCGCATCTTGTCGACCATCTCGTTGTCGTGGGTGACGACGAGCACGGTCGTGCCGGTGCGGTTGATCCGGTAGAGCAGCTGCATGATCCCGATCGACGTCACCGGGTCGATGTTCCCGGTCGGCTCGTCGGCCAGCAGGAGCGGGGGGTGGTTGACGAACGCGCGCGCGATCGAGACGCGCTGCTGCTCGCCGCCCGAGAGCTCGTCGGGATAGTTGTGGATCTTCGTCGACAACCCGACCAGGCGGAGGATCTCCGGCACCTTCTCGCGGATCTCGGCCCGGGCGCCCCCGGTGACCTGGAGCGCGTAGGCGACGTTGTCGAACACGGTTCGGTTCGGGAGCAGCTTGAAGTCCTGGAACACGGTGCCGATCCGTCGCCGCAGGTAGGGAGTGCGGTCGCGCGACAGCGCCGCGATGTCGCGGCCGGCGATCAGCACCTGGCCCTCGGCGGGCTCGAGCTCGCGGATCAGCAGCTTGATCAGCGTCGACTTCCCGCAGCCCGTGGGCCCGACGACGAACGCGAACTCGCCGCGCTCGACCTCGAGCGAGGCGCGCTCGAGGCCCACGTGGCCGCCGGGGTAGACGACCGTGGCGCCGCGCAGCTCAACGATCGGCGGACGGCGGCCCGCGTACGGGTCGGCCGCTGCGGCGGGCGTCGACGCCCGCGGACGTGTGCGTAGCTTCGGCATTACGAAAGGCCTTTTCTGCGGCGCCCGCCCCGTTCCTGCGGCCCCTCCGATCCGCTCCTTGGGCGCAAGACGCGTCCCGGAAGGGTAGAGAACGCGAATCCCGGGCGCGCCGGAGCCGCGCCGGGACGCAGGCCGGCGCTCAGCCGACGCTCAGGTCCACTCCGAGCCGAACAGCGGCGGGTGCGACACGATCGGCTTCAGCACAAGCGCCTCGCGTGCGCGGTCGGCGATTCCCCGGGCCGTGAGCCCGAAGTGCTCCATGCACGCCTCACCCGTTCCCGAGAGGCCGAACTCGTCGTCCATCCCGAGCGCGAACACCGGGATCGGGTGCTGCTCCGCCGCGACCTGGCGGACGGCATCCGCGAGCCCCCCGACGACCCTGTGCTCCTCGGCGGTAACCGCGACGCCGGTCTTCGAGATCGACTCGAGGATCGCCGGGGCGTGAAGGGGCTTCACGATCGACACGTTCAGGACCTCGGCCTCGACTCCGTCCTCGGAGTCGAGCGACTCGGCGGCCTCGATCGCGCGCCACACCATGTGGCCGGTGGCGATGATCGAGATGTCCCCGCCCGCACGCATCACGTCGACGCCCTCGCCGAGTGTCTCGGGAATGTCCTCGTAGACGACCGGGGTCGCGGGGCGTCCGAAGCGCATGTACATCGGCTCGTCCCTGGCGTAGGACTCGAATGTTGCGCGGTAGGCCTGGTTGTAGTCCGCCGGGACGACGACCTGCATCCGCGGCATCGCCCGCATCAGCGCGATGTCCTCGATCATCTGGTGCGAGGCGCCGTCCTCGCCGAGGGATACGCCGCCGTGGCTGGCGCCGATCCGGACCCTGAGCTCGTTGTGGGCGATCCCGAGCCGCACCTGGTCGTAGGCGCGGCCGGCCGCGAAGACGGCGAACGTCGAGCAGTACGGCGTCTTGCCGGTCGCGGCGAGTCCGCACGCCATCGACATCATGTTCGCCTCCGCGGTCCCGACGTTGAAGAACCGCTCCGGGAAGCGCTTGCCGAACCGCGCCGACTGTGTCGAGACCGAGAGGTCGGCGTCGAGCGCGACGACATCCTCGTGCGCCTCGCCGAGCTCGACGAGCGCGTCGCCGTACCCGTTCCGGGTCGCGGTCGGCTCGGTCTTCGCCTCGGCCACCGGTCAGCCCTCGCCGTCGGAGCCGCTCTGGAGCGCCGCGGTCTGGCGCTCGAGCGTCACCTCGAGCTCGCCGAGCGCCTCCTCGGCCTGCTCCGGGCTCGGCGGCTTGCCGTGGAAGCCGAAGCGGCCCTCCATCGACGAGACGCCGCGGCCCTTGCGCGTCTGGCAGACGATCGCAGCCGGCCCGTCGAGGGTGCGGCTGCGCTCGAGCGCCTCGACGATCGCCTCCATGTCGTGGCCGTCGATCTCGACCGCGTCCCAGCCGAACGACTCGAACTTGGCGCGCACGTCGCCGGTGTCCATGACCTCCTCGGTCGTGCCGTCGGTCTGGAGGTGGTTGTAGTCGACGATTGCGGTCAGGTTGGAGACGCCGAAGTGGGCGGCGGCCATCGCGGCCTCCCACGTCTCGCCCTCCTGGCAGTCGCCGTCCGAGAGCAAGCCGAACACGTGCGCGGTGCCGTCGAGGCTGTCGAGGCGGAGCGCGAGCGCGATCCCAAGGCACATCGAGAGCCCCTGCCCGAGCGAGCCGGTTGAGACCTCGACCCCGGGCGTGCGCCGCATGTCGGGGTGGCCCTGGAGCTGGGCGCCGATCTTGCGCAGCCCCATCAGATCCTCGACCGGGAAGTAGCCGTGCTGTGCGAGCGCCGCGTACTGGATCGGCGCCGCATGGCCCTTGCAGAGCACGAACCGGTCCCGCTCGGCCCAGTCCGGGTTGTCGGGATCGTGGCGGAGGACCTTGTAGTAGAGGGCGGTGATGATGTCGGCCGCCGACAGCGAGCTGTCGAGATGGCCCGACTTCGCGACCGCGAGCATCCGTACGCAGTCGATCCGCAGCACCGTCGCCCAGCGCTCGAGCTCCGCGATCGACGGTTCTCGGTCGCTCGCGGCGCCGTGCCTCGGCGGCGGCTTCGGATCCGGTACCGGCCTCAGGTGCATCTCGGAGGCGAGGCTAGCAGCGGCTTCCATGGGGTCGAGGCTATGTCCGTTCACGGACGGAACTTGCCCGCTCACCGAGCCCAAATTGCGGACGGCTGACATCATCCGGGCGCTGTGATCGACCCCCTGGAGCGCTGGCGGCAGTACGGGGAGAAGCCCGACTACGCGGGGCTGCCGAGCTTCAGCGGCATGCCGTACACCGAGGACCCACGCGAGCTGGCCGGGGCCGACGTGGCGATAGTCGGTGCACCGACCGACGACCTCGTCTCGGATCGCCCTGGGACGCGGTTCGGTCCGCGCGGGATTCGCGCGGCGAGCTGTCCCCCGGCCCCCATCTCGAGGCCGGCGTCGACGGGTTCGCCGAGCTCCGGGTCGTCGACTACGGCGACGCGCCCGTGCTGCCGAGCGACCCCGGGCGCTCGCACGAGGCGATCGAGGTCACCGTCGGGGAGGTGCTCGACGCCGGGGCGGTGCCGATCGTCCTCGGCGGCGATCACTCGATCGCCGAGCCCGACATCCGCGCCTGCGCGGCACGCCACGGCGCCGTCGGGCTCGTCCACTTCGACACCCACACCGACACCGGAAAGGACGTGTTCGGGGTCGAGGTCTCACACGGAACCCCGATGTACCGCCTCGTCGAGCAGGGTCACGTCTACCCGCGGCGCTACGTCCAGATCGGGCTCCGCGGCTACTGGCCGGGAGAGGAGGAGTTCGGGTGGCAGGCCGAACGCGGGATCACGAGCCTGTTCATGCACGACGTGCGCGATCTCGGGATCGAAGCCGTCGTCGACCGCGCGGTCGAGATCGTCGGCGCCGGGCCGACCTTCCTGTCTGTGGATGTCGACGTCCTCGACCCGGCGTTCGCCCCCGGGACGGGGACGCCGGAGCCGGGTGGGATGACGGCCGCGGACCTGCTGTGGGGCTGCCGCGAGCTCGCCCGGCGCCTCGAGGTCGTCGGGGCCGAGGTCGTCGAGGTGATCCCGACCGCGGTCGGCTCCGCCGACCCGACCGCCCTCGTCGCCGAGCGGACCGTGCGGGAGATCGTCACCGGGATCGCCGTCCGGCGGCGCGAGGGCTAGTGGCTAACCCGCGCGGCCGCGGTCAGCCGATCGCGACCATGCGCTCGATCGGGATCCTGGCGCGCTCGGCGATCTCCGGCGGGACCTTGACCTCTACCTTCATCTCCGCGAGCGAATCGCGCAGCTTCGGCAGCGTGATCATCTTCATGTACCTGCACACGGCGCCCGGGTTTGCCGCGAACAGCTCCGCCTCCGGCGCCGCCTCGTGCATCGGGTAGAGCATCCCGGTCTCGGTCGCGACGATGAACTCGCCGTCGGGCTCGGCGGTCACCTGCTTCAGCATCCCCGAGGTGGAGAGCATCTTCACGCCCTCGGAGTCGACGTCGCCGGCGGCGACGTACTCCATCGCCTGGGTCGAGCAGCCGCACTCGGGATGGATCAGGAACTCGGCGTTCGGGTGCTCGGCGCGCCGCGCGGTGATGTCGTCGGGGCGGATCCCGGCATGGACGTGGCACTCGCCGTCCCAGACGTGCATCGGCCGGCCGGTGATCCGTTCGACGTAGCGGCCGAGCCACATGTCGGGGCCGAAGAGGATCTCGACGTCGTCGCCGTGCTCGCGGCGGATGTGCTCGACGACCGCGACGGCGTTCGAGGAGGTGCAGCAGTAGTCGGTCTCGGCCTTGACCTCGGCCGACGTGTTGACGTACATGACGACGAGCGCGCCGGTGTGCTTCGCCTTCCATTCGCGCAGCTGGTCGGCCGTGATCGACTCCGACAGCGAGCAGCCCGCGTCGGGGTCGGGGATCAGCACGGTCTTCTGGGGCGAGAGCACGGACGCGGTCTCGGCCATGAAGTGGACGCCGCAGAACGCGATCGTCCCGGCGTCGGTGGCGGCGGCCTGGCGCGAGAGCCCGAGCGAGTCGCCCGTGAAGTCGGCGACGTCCTGGATCTCGGGCACCTGGTAGTTGTGGGCAAGGATCACGGCGTCGCGCTCGGCCGCGAGCGCGCGGACCTCGGCGGACAGCTCGGCGACCTCGGCCGGCGCGAGCGTCGGGAGTTCCGTTGGCTGAAGTGTGGGGAGCTCCTGCATCCCTAACTCCTTCCGATGTTCGCCGGCCCGGCTGGCGCTCTTGTGGCCAATCTCGAAACCAGGCGAATGACTGCATTCCAGTCTACAGCGATGCGCCCGGCGAACTCTGTGACCGCCGTACGCTTGATGCGTGCCCGAGCTACCCGAGGTCGAGATCACCGCGCGGCGCCTGAACACGGCGCTCACGGGCGCCGAGGTGAAATCAGCGCTGGCGCCGGGGATGGTCGCGATGAAGAGCTTCGACCCGCCGCTCGACGCGCTCGAGGGCCGCGAGATCATCGGCGTGCGACGGATCGGGAAGATGCCGGTGGTCGAGCTCGGCGAGCTCGCGATGCTCGTCCACCTGATGTCGGCGGGGCGGCTGCAGGTGTTCGAGAAGCGGGCTTCGATGCGCGACCGAGCCTCACGCGTGCTCGTCAGCCTCGCGGACGGGCGTGAGCTGCGATTGCGCGAGTTCGGGACCAAGCAGCGCGCGTGGGCGAAGCTGATGGGAGTCGAGGACGTCGAATCCGACGAGATCGTCGAGACGCTCGGGCCCGAGGCGTGGCCGCCGCCCGAGGTCGAGGAGCTCGCGCGCCTCGTCGACCAGCCCCGCCACCTGCACCCGATGCTCCGCGACCAGCGCGTGATCGCCGGGATCGGTCGCTCGTGGGTCGACGAGGTGCTGTGGGGCGCGGCGCTCTCCCCGTTCCGCCAGGGCTCCGAGCTGGAGCCGGACGAGGTCGAGCGCCTGCACGGCGCGCTAGCGGTGCTCGGGGAGGCGATCGACCACTACGAGGAGGCGGTCGGCGACACGGTCCCCGACAAGATGCCGATGCCGCTCCAGGTCCACCGCCGCCAGGGTGAGCCGTGCCCGCGCTGCGGCGCGACGCTCGCCGCCGTCCACTTCTCCGAACACTTGACGACGTACTGCCCCGACGAGCAGACAGGCGGGCGCGTGCTCAAGGACCGTCGGCTGTCGCGGCTGCTTAAGTAGGCGGCCCTACTCGACGGTCCATTTGTAGACGGCGGGCATCGGGTCGACGTTGCCGTCGGGGTCGATCGCGCGGACCCGGAACTTGTGGCGGCCGCGCTTCAGCCTGCGCGTCTTCTCCGGGCTCTCGCACGGCTTGAAGTCCTTGCGGTCGACCTTGCACTCGTACGTCGAGTCGAGCTTGGTCGAGCTGAACTTGAACTTGCCCCTGCGTTGCGTGCTGTGCTTCGGCGGCTTCCGCTTCAGCTTCGTGTCGGGGTCGATGTCGTCGACCGGCGCCGCACCCTTCGTGCACGGCACGCGGTTGTCGACGACGAGATTGTCGACGAATGCCGCCGAGTCGTATTGGTGGTCGCCCTGGTCGAAGATCGAGAGGAACAGCTGGTGTGTTCCGGGCGTGACCGGCGTGGACGCGCGCAGGAGGCGGGTGGCGGCGTCGTAGGTCGTCGTCGTCGCGCGCTCGGGAGCCACGTTCGAGGAGCCGAGTTGGTCGACCGAGATCGGGCGGTCGCTGCTCGTGACCGCGAAGTCGTTGGGGGCGTTGATCGTCTGGTTTGCCGTCGCCCAGTTCGAGCTGTCGAGCTCGGCGACGAAGCCGTCGTTGTCGCCGGCGAAGACGAACTCCGGGAACTCCTCCGAGAGGAAGCGGAAGTCGAACGAGAGGCAGCTGTCACCGGAGGGGACCGCGACATCGAGCCGAACGATGCTGACGTCGACGTCGGTGTCGCCGCGGACGTGCGGCCCGCCGAGATCGGAGCCGGTGCGATCGCTGTCGTTCGGAAGCTGCGCGGCGAGCGCGCTGCCGGTCGTCAGCACCGCGAAGTCCGTTCCCTGGCGCGGGAACTTGGTCATCGGCGTCGAGGAGATGCCGAGCGGCTCCGCGGTTCCGGTCGGGGGGATCGAGACGACGGTGCCGCCCGTGATGTCGCCGCTCGCGTCGATCGCCGAGCCGAGCGCGGGCGCCGAGCGCGTCGTCTCGATCGTCGCGCTCGCCGGAGCGGCGGCCAAGGCCGCGGCCAGCACCGCGATTACAGCTGTCCCTGCCGCCTTAAACATCTGCGTCAGGGAGACGTTTTAGCAGCGATCAGCGCCGCGCGATCTGGTTCACGAGCGCCCGCACCACCGTGAGGGGGTGATTGAGCACCGTCGCGACCCGTCCCTGAAGCGAGAGCGGGTCGTGTGCGATCCCGAGCTGGCGCAGGACCGTGCCGGCGTCGAAGTAGACCCGCTCGCAGACGAGCCGGTCCTCCTCGAAGACGAAGATCGCGCAGAAGCGCATCTCGAACTTGCGCCCGGTGGGCGGGAGGCCGCGGTAGGAGCCGTCGTGGGTCCCGTAGAGGTTGGCCTCGACGATCACGGCGTCGTCGGTGTGGTGGAGCGCGATCAGCTCGTTGCGCTGGTCGGGGAACGCCGTCCGCGTCTCGGTGAAGTACGCCATCACCTCCTCGGGCCCGTCGTGAACCTCGCCGGTGGCGATCAGCTCGTAGCGCGGATGCTCGAACGTCTCCATCGTCGCGTCGAACTCGTGCCGGTTCTCCGACTCCATGTGCTCGATGACGATCGCTTCGCGCTTCGCGCGCAGCTTGTCGCTTGGGGCCACGGAGAGACTCTAGAGGCTCACTCAGGATGAGATTCACCACCTCCGCGACGGTGACGGGAGCCAGATGATCCGCCCACGGCGCCGGCGCCGACCGCGACCGAGCGCGGCCCGCGCCCGACCGGCGCCGCGCCGCTGACCCGCCTCGCCGGCGTCGTGAACCGGGATCACGTTCGGATGCTCGACCTGCGCCGCGAGCCGCACCTCGCGCTGGAAGCGGCGGCGGAAGCGCTGGTCGGCGGAGAACTGCGGCGCGATCAGCTTCAGCGCCCGCTCGCGCTCGAGCATCATGTTGAGCACGCGATAGACGACGCCCATCCCGCCGCTGCCGATCATCGACTCGATTCGGTGGCCGGCGAACGTCGCCCCGGACTCGAGCGGCTCGCCGGGATCGATCGGGATCGTCGGGTCCGTCATTCGGCGGCCTCGATCAGCATGCTGAGGTCGAGCGCCGGGGCGGAGTGGGTGAGCGCGCCGACGGAGATGAAGTCGACGCCGGTCGCGGCGACGTCGGCGACGCCTTCGAGCGTGATCCCTCCCGAGGCCTCGAGCGTGGCGAGCGGGCCGTGGGCGCGCGCGGCGTCGTCGCGCGCAACGACCGCGGGGCGAAGCTCGCCGGGGCTCATGTTGTCGAGCAGGAGCCGGTCGGCGGCGGCGTCGAGCGCCTCGGCGACCTCGCCCGCGTCGCGGCACTCGACCTCGATCTCGCGCTCGGGCTCGGCCTCCCGCGCGAGCCGGACCGCGTGGCCGACCCCGCCCGCGACCGCGGCGTGGTTCTCCTTGATCAGCACGCCGTCGTAGAGGCCCATGCGGTGGTTGTGGCCCCCGCCCGCGGCGACTGCGGCCTTTTCGAGCGCGCGCAGTCCGGGGGTCGTCTTCCGCGTGTCGAGGATCTTCGCCTCGGTTCCCTCGACCGCGGCGACGTAGCGCGCGGTGAGCGTCGCGATCCCCGACAACCGCGCGAGCAGGTTGAGCGCCGTCCGCTCTGCCGCGAGCAGGGCGCGCGCCGAGCCGACGACTCTCGCGACGTCAGCCGGCACATCCCCGCGCCACTCGCCCTCGGACGCGAGGCGCTCGAACAGGTCGATCTCCCCGCTCTGACGCAGCGCCTCCTCGACGACGTCGAGTCCGAAGACGACCCCGGGTTGCTTCTGGACGATCCGCGCCCGCGCCCGAGCGTCGGGCGGCACCGTCGCCGCAGCGGTGATGTCGCCGCCGCCGATGTCCTCGGCGAGCGCCCGGGCGACGAGCTCGCGCACCCCCTCGAGGTCGATCTCAGCCATCCACCGCCGGGAACAGCGCCATCGTCGCCGTGAATCCGTGGAGGAAGTTGCGCCCGCCGATCGGACCGATCTCGCCGGCGCAGAAGAACCCGCCTGCGGGGGCGCCGAGCACGTCCTCGATCGTCAGCACGTCGTGATCCGGGACCGCGAACATGTGCGATCCGCGACCGTTGCAGGTGAATAGCAGCGCCCCGGCGGTCCCCGAGTCGAGCGGGCCGCCGTGTGCGGCCAGCGCGGCGCGCAGGTCCTCGTCGGCGGAGGCGGCGTCGCGGACGTGGAGCCTCACCGTCTGGCCGATCCTCACAGGCTCGCCGATCGCGACCGTGCCGGCGCTCGTGTCACCGGAGACGATCGGGCGGACGAGGAAGTCGCCGCGCTCGTATTCGGGGCGGTTCTCGTCGATCACCAGGCCCAGCATCACGCCCTGGTGCGCGAGGTCGCGCTCGCGCTCCGGCAGCTCCGCGATCACCTCGCTGAGCCGCTCGAGGGCGGGCTTCGATGCGAGCTCCTCGATCACGTTCTCGCGCGCCGCGGTGATCCGCATCTCCGGCCCGACCGGCGCGGCGCCCTGGGAGACGCAGGGCAGCACCGAGACGCCGGAGAGCTCGCACGCGACCGCGCCGCCGGCGAGGACGTCACCGTCGCGGAACAGCGTCCCCGCCCCCGCCATCCCGGCGCTCGCGAGCCCGCCGAGCACCGGCAGCCCCGGGAGCGACTCGTTCAGCCGCCCGAGCAGCGCGTCGGCGGCGAACGTGTACGGGTCGGCGAGGACGACGAGGCAGTCGGCGGCGTCGTCGGACTCGGGCAGCCCGGAGATCTCGAAGCCCTCCTCGGTCGGCTCGCCGACGACGTGATGGGTGGCGATCCCGGCGCCCGGCATCGAGGCGGCCCAGACGACGGCGCCGGGCCCCTCCTCGATCTCGCGCCCGGGTCCCACGACCCCGCCGGCACCGCATCCGATCAGGCTCCCCGGCTCGAGCACATCGTGGACCGTCGATAGGACCCACTTCGCGTGGCCGAGGTGGGAGGCGCCGGCGAACACAAGGCAGAGGTCGCACGGCGCATCGAGCGCCGCCCGCGCCTCGGACGCCGCCTCGGAGAACGCCTCGACTGGGTCGAAGCTCTCGGAGAGGCCAACCGCGATCCTCGTCATGGGCCAACGATACGAGCCGCCCGCTTGACATCGGCCCCTCGCATGTGATTTCCTCCTGACTTAGTCATATGACTAAGACGACTGACCAGGCCAAAGCGAACCCCGCCAACGGACGGCCCGCGCGCTCCGAGCGCGAGGCCGAGAGCCGCGAGGCGATCAAGGGACGGTTCCTCGACGCCGCCGAGCGCCTGCTGATCGACGAAGGCTACGCCGCGATCACCACCCGGCGGGTGGCCGTTGAGGCGGGCGCCAACCACGGCCTCGTCCACTACTACTTCGGCTCGATGGACGAGCTGCTTGCTCGGGTGCTCGAGCGCTTCACCGAGCGGCTCGTCGAGCGCCAGCGGGCGATGTACTCGGCCGACGTGCCGTTCCTCGAGAAGTGGGAGGCCGCGTGGCGCTTCCAGGAGGAGGACCTCGAGGCCGGCTACCCCAAGATCTGGCTCGAGCTCCAGGCGGCGTCATGGAACCGTCCCGACCTCCGCGACCGGGTCGCCCGCGTCAATGCGGAGTGGCGGGCCGTTCTCACCGAGGCGTTCTCGAACGCCGCGCGCGAGTACGGCCTCGACCGCAGGCAGTTCCCGGTCGAGGCGCTGGTCTCGCTGATGATGACCTTCGGGCAGGGATACGCGCTCGAGCGCCTCGTCGGGATCGACCAGGGCCACCGGGCCCTGCTTGCGTGGATCGGCAAATGGCTTAAGAATCTGGAGAGGGGAGCGAAGTGATCACGGAGGAACGGACGGCAACGGTCGAGGCGCCGCAGCAGGCAACTCGCGGTGGCGAGCAGTCGCGTGCCCGCTACCCCGACGAAGAGGGCTTCGTCGAGCGCAACGGGGCGAGGATCTTCTACGAGGTCTACGGGGAGGGCGAGCGGACGCTGATGATGCTCCCGACATGGACCTTCCACCACTCGCGGACGTGGAAGATGCAGATCCCCTACTTCGCGCGCCACAACCGCGTCCTCACCTTCGACGGCGTCGGCAACGGCCGCTCGTCGCGGATCAAGGACCCCTCGCGCTATGCGATCAGCGAGTTCGTCGAGGACACGCTCGCGGTCATGGACGCCACCGACACCGACAGCGCCGTGATGCTGGCGCTCTCGCGCGGGGCGCAGTGGCTGCTCGAGCTCGCCGCCGACCATCCCGAGCGCGTCGACGGCGCGGTGTTCGTCGGGCCGATGTTCCCCGTCACGAAGTCGCATTGGAGCGTGCTGCTGAAGCCCGCGGCGAGGAAGCTGACGCTCAAGGCCGACTTTCTCCCCTACCGGGGCTGGCTGCGAATGAACCCGAAGCGCTGGCGCGATGACTACGCCGGGTTCGTCGATTGGTGGGCGCGCAGGTGCATCAGCGAGCCGCACTCGACGAAGGCGATCGAGGACGGGATCGGCTGGGCGCTCGACACGGACGGCGAGACGCTCGGCGCGACGACGCTCGCCCCGATCCGTCGCGACCGCGACGAGCTCACCGAACTCGCGGAGCGGATCTCCGTTCCCGTCCTCGTCATCCACGGCGACAAGGACAAGATCACGCCGTTCCGCGACGGCAAGGCGCTCGCGAAGGCGGCCGGCGGCAAGCTCGAGCGGGTGCACGGCGGCGGCCACTTTCCCCACGCGCGCAGGCCGGTGCAGTCGAACCTCGCGATTCGCGACCTCGTCGAGGAGCTCGACGGCGCGTCGTCGAACGGGCGCCGCGCCCGCGACCTCACCGTCCACCGCGGCGACGGCCGGCCGCGGGCGCTGTTCATCTCCTCGCCGATCGGGCTCGGCCACGCCCAGCGGGACGTCGCGATCGCGCGCGAGCTGCGCGAGATCGCGCCGGACGTTGAGATCGACTGGCTGGCCCAGGACCCAGTGACGCGCGTGCTCGAGGGCGAGGGTGAGCGCATCCATCCCGCGAGCGAGCATCTCGCGAGCGAGTCGCGCCACATCGAGTCGGAGTCCGCCGAGCACGATCTCCACTGCTTCCAGGCGCTGCGGCGCATGGACGAGATCCTGCTCGCGAACTTCATGGTCTTCCACGACGTCGCGACCGCGGAGCGGTACGACCTCTGGGTCGCCGACGAGGCGTGGGACCTCGACTACTACCTGCATGAGAACCCGAACGAGAAGCGGGCCAACTTCGCGTGGCTGACCGACTTCGTCGGCTTCCTGCCGATGCCCGGGGGCGGCGAGCACGAGGCGTTCCTGACCGCGGACCACAACGCACAGATGGTCGATCACATCGCGCAGCAGCCGCAGATCCGCGATCGGGCGCTGTTCGTGGGCAACCCCGACGACATCGTCGCTGAGCGGCTCGGCCCGCAGCTGCCGCTGATCCGCGACTGGACCGAGCGCAACTTCGACTTCTCGGGCTACGTGACGGGTTTCGACCCGAAGGCGCTCGACGACCGCGAGAAGCTGCGCGCCGAGCTCGGGTACCGACCCGACGAGCAGGTATGCATCGTCACGGTGGGCGGCTCGGGTGTCGGCGCGACGCTGCTGCGCCGCGTGATCGCATCCTTCGACGAGGCGAAGGAGCTCGTGCCGGCGCTGCGGATGATCGTCGTCTGCGGCCCGCGCATCGACGCCGCCTCGCTCCCGCAGGCCGAGGGGCTCGAGGTCCGCCCCTACGTCCACAACCTCTACCGGCACCTGGCGGCGTGCGACCTCGCGGTCGTCCAGGGCGGGCTGACGACGTCGATGGAGCTGACAGCAAACAAGCGGCCGTTCCTGTACTTCCCGCTCCGCGAGCACTTCGAGCAGAACTTCCACGTCCGCCACCGGCTTGAGCAGTACGGAGCCGGGCGGCGGATGGACTTCGACTCGTCCAGCCCCGAGACGATCGCGCGCGCGATCGCGGAGGAGATCGGCCGCGACGTCGACTACCGCGACGTCGAGACCGACGGCGCCCGCCGCGCTGCCGCGCGGCTCGCCGAGATGCTGGACTAGCTCGCGCTAGCGGCCGTGTCGCCGCCCGCGGCCTTGAGCAGGTACTCGCGGACGAAGCCGTCGAGGTCGCCGTCGAGGACGCGCTGGGCGTCGCCGACCTCGTGCCCGGTGCGGTGGTCCTTGACCCGGGTCGAGGGATGGAGCGTGTAGCTGCGGATCTGCGATCCCCAGGCGACGTCCTTCTGCTCCCCGCGCTCGGCGGCGAGCTCCTTGGCGCGCTTTCGCTCCTCGAGCTCGAGCAGCCGCGCGCGCAGCAGCTTCAGCGCAGTCGCCTTGTTCTGCGCCTGGGAGCGCTCGTTCTGGCACTGGACGACGGTCCCACTCGGGAGGTGGGTGATCCGAACCGCGGAGTCGGTCTTGTTGACGTGCTGGCCGCCCGCGCCCGAGGCGCGGTAGGTGTCGACGCGCAGGTCCGCGTCCTCGATCTCGACGTCGACGTCGTCGGAGACGAGCGGGCCGACGTCGACCTCGGCGAAGCTCGTGTGGCGGCGGTGCGAGGCGTCGAACGGCGACAGCCGCACGAGCCGGTGGACGCCGCGCTCGGCGGCGAAGAGGCCGTACGCGTTGTCGCCCCGGGCGAGGAAGGTCGAGGACTTCAGCCCCGCCTCGTCGCCCGGTGAGGCCTCCATCATCTCGACCTTGAAGCCCCGCTTCTCGGCCCAGCGCAGGTACATGCGCAGCAGCATCTCGGCCCAGTCCTGTGAGTCGGTCCCGCCGGCGCCGGCGCGGATCGTGACCACGGCGTCGCCGGCGTCGTAGCGGCCGCCGAACAGCCGCTCCTCCTCGAGCGCCGCGAGGCGGTCCTCGATCGAGCCCAGCTGGCCGCCGAGCTCCCCCGTCAGCTCCTCGTCCTCGCCCGCGAGCTCGGCGAGCTCCTCGAGGTCGTCCACGTCGGACTGAAGCGAGGTGAACGTCTGCAGCCGCCGCTGCGCGCGTGCGTGCGCGGCCGACGTCTCAGCCGCGGCCTGCTGGTCGTCCCAGAACCCCGGCCGCTGCATCTCGGCCTCGAGCCGGGTGATCTCCTCGCTCAGCGAAGCGGGGTCAAAGGTAATCCGCGAGCAGCTTCAGCTGGTCGCGGATCTCGGTGAGCCGCGAGCTCACCGCTTCCCTCGAGAGGTCCTCAGGCGCCATGGCACTTCTTGTACTTCTTGCCCGAGCCGCACCAGCAGGGATCGTTGCGGCCGATCTTCTCCTGGTCGGTCTTGACATGCGTGGTCTGCTGCTGCGGCAGCGCCGGCTCGCCCGCTGTGGCCCCGTCGCTGCCCGTGACCTCCCCGGCCGCGATCGCGCCGGTCGTCGAAACAGCCCCGGCGGCGCCGGCAGCCCCAGCCTGGCTCAGCGCCGAGGGCTGCTCCTGGCCGCCGCCCTGGTAGGAGACCTGGCTCGGCTGCTCGACGGGGGCGAACATCTCCTCGGCCTGCGCCGGCGAGACCTCGACCTCGACGTGGAAGATCAGCCGCGCGTACTCGTCCCAGATCGCGTTCATCAGCTCCTCGAACATCGTGAAGCCCTCGTTCTTGTACGCGACGAGGGGATCGATCTGCGCGAAGCCGCGGAGGTGGATCCCCTCGCGGAGGTAATCCATCTCGTAGAGGTGCTCGCGCCATCGGTTGTCGATGATCTGGAGCAGGATCTGGCGCTCGAGGTAGCGCATCAGCTCGTCCCCGAACTCGTTCTCGCGCTGGTCGTAGGCGCTCATCGCATCCTCGGTCAGCGTCTCGATCAGCCCCTCGCGGTCGCTCGACTGGGCCGGATCGAGCTCGGTCAGGTTCAGGCTCACGGGCCAAAACTGCTCGAGCTGGACCTGTAGCCCGACGAGGTCCCAGTCCTCGAACACCTCGCCGGGGGTGTAGGCCTCGACCTGGCGCCGGACGACGCCGTCGAGCTCCGCGCGCGCGGACTCGGACATGTCGCGTCCCTCGAGGATCTCGCGCCGGTACTTGTAGATCACCCGGCGCTGCTCGTTCATGACGTCGTCGTACTCGAGCACGCGCTTGCGGATCAGGAAGTTCTGCTCCTCGACCTTCTTCTGCGCGTTCTCGACCGTGCGGCTGAGCATCTTCGCCTCGAGCGGGTACTCCTCGCCCTCGTCGTCGACCGGCCCGAGGCGGTCGAGGATGCGGTAGATCTTGTCGCCGGCGAAGAGGCGGATCAGGTCGTCCTCGGCGGAGAGGAAGAAGCGCGACTCACCGGGATCGCCCTGGCGCCCGGAGCGGCCGCGAAGCTGGTTGTCGATTCGCCGCGACTCGTGGCGCTCGGTGCCGCATATGTACAGACCGCCCGCCTCGCAAACCTGGTCGCCCTCGTCGGCGCAGCGCTGGTCGATTCCCTCGGTAAGCTCGGCGAGCTCGGACTCATAGCTGTCGTCCTTCGGCGTCACGCCGAGCTTTGCGAGCTCGATCCTCGCCAGGCCCTCGGGACTGCCGCCGAGCTTGATGTCGACGCCGCGCCCCGCCATGTTCGTCGCGATCGTCACCGCGCCGAGCCGGCCCGCCTGGGCGATCGTCTCACCCTCGCGCTGGGCGTGCTCGGGCTTCGCGTTCAGGACCTCGTGGTCGATGCCGCGGCGCTTGAGCTGGGCCGAGAGCATCTCCGAGAGCTCGACCGAGACCGTCCCGACGAGGATCGGCTGTCCGCGCTCGTGGCGCTCCTCGATCTCGTTGACGACGGCCTTCCACTTCCCTTCCTTGGTCTTGTAGATCTGGTCGTTCTCGTCGTCCCGGACCATCGGCTCGTTCGTCGGGATGTCGATGACCGGGATCTCGTAGATCTTCATGAACTCGGTCGCCTCGGTCATCGCGGTCCCCGTCATCCCCGCGAGCTTCCCGTAGAGGCGGAAGTAGTTCTGGAGCGTGATCGTCGCGAGCGTCTGGTTCTCCTCGCGAATCGCCACGCCCTCCTTCGCCTCGACCGCCTGGTGCAGGCCCTCCGACCAGCGCCGACCCTCGAGGATCCGGCCCGTGAACTCGTCGATGATCATCACCTCGCCGTCGATCACCGCGTAGTCCTTGTCGCGCTTGTACAGCGACTCCGCCTTCAGCGACTGGACGAGGTGGTTGACGAGCGTGCCGTGCTCGGAGACATAGAGGTTGTCGACGCCGAGGAACTGCTCGGCCTTCTCGACCCCGCGCTCGGTCGGCGCGACGGTCTTGTGCTTCTCGTCGTACTCGTAGTCGTAGTCGGCCTCCTCGGTCCCGCGCTCGTCGCCGCGTGACTTCAGCTTCTCCTTCGCCTGCACGCCCTCCAGCTGGCGGGCGAGGCGCGCGAAGGTGTAGTAGGTGTCGGCTGCCTGCTCCGGGGCGCCGGAGATGATCAGCGGAGTGCGCGCCTCATCGATGAGGATGTTGTCGACCTCGTCGACGATCGCGAACTCGTGGCCGCGCTGGAAGCAGCCGTCGAGGGAGCCAGCCATGTTGTCGCGGAGGTAGTCGAAGCCGAACTCCGAGTTCGTCCCGTAGACGACGTCGCACGCGTAGGCCTCGTGCCGGCGCTCCGGGTTGTCGGGGAGGTCGTCCTCCTGGATCACGCCGACGGTGACCCCGAGCGCGTCGTAGATCGGCTTCATCCACTCCGCGTCGCGGCGCGCGAGGTAGTCATTGACCGTCACGAGGTGGACCGAGTCGCCACGCAGCGAGTTGAGGAAGATCGGCAGCGTCGCCGTGAGCGTCTTGCCCTCGCCGGTCTTCATCTCGGCGATCGCCCCTTCGTGGAGCACCATCCCGCCGATCAGCTGAACGTCGAAATGGCGCTGGCCGATCGAGCGCCTCGCCGCCTCGCGGACTAGCGCAAACGCCTCCGGGAGCAGGTCGTCGAGGTCCTCGCCGTTACGAGCCCGCTCGCGGAGATCGTCGGCCTCGGACCGGAGCTCGGCGTCCTCGAGCAGCTCCATCTCCGGCTCGATCCGGTTGATCGCCTCGACGCGCTTCTCGTGCTGCTTGAACTGGCGCGCTTCGCCCATCCGCAGGGCGCGGTCTATGAGCCCCTTACCCGCCATCTAGAAGCAAGGGGGCACGCATGGCATCCGGGTGCGTGCGGTCGTGGTGCAGCTCATCTGGGTCAGCGTAGCAGCGGGCCTCGGGCCCGCTGCCCGCCTGATTCGGCGCCTGGCCGCCCCGTTACGAGACGGTGACGACGTTCGAGACGCCCTCCTTGCAGACCTTCCTCTTCGACAGCTTCCTCTGCGGCGCGACGAGGCAGAACTGCGTCCCGTCGGCGGGCCGCGGCTGGATCACCACGTCGGGGATGAAATGGTAGGTGTCCCCGGTCTCGGTCGTCGTCACGAGCGTGCCGTTCGGCGGCGCCCCGCGGAAGGCCTGGACCTTCCTGACCAGGACGCAGCCCTCGTTCTCCGAGTCGAGCGTCCCCGGGACGTTGATGTAGTCCGCGGTCGGCACCCCGAGCGGAAACAGCTCCGCCGTGATCGTCGTTGCGCACTTCTTCTTTCCAAACCCGGCACGGCGGCCGCGGACTCAGCAGCGCAGGAACGTCGCGGCTCAGCCGGGTGGAGGCGTGTCGGTGCTGATCCCCACCGTCGACGACTTGCCGGCCTTGCACACGGTCTTGCCCTTCTTCTTCTTCTTCGCGGTGGCGTAGAACTGGGTGTCGTCTCCGAACTCGGAGGAGCCGAAGTCATCGCTGTCGACGAAGCTGAAGAAGCTTCCGTCGCTCCCGCTCTTCGCCTGAAATCGCGTCGGCCCGGTGAAGTCGCCGACCAGGGTCACCGACCTTCCCTTCACGCACTTCCCCTTCTTGGCCGACACGGTGCCCAGGAACCACCGCTGCGGGATCGAGGCAGGGCTCGGTGCGTAGTAGTGAACCTCCAGCGTCACGTGGGTGCTCACCTTCTTGGTCTTCTTCTTCCCCAGCGCCGTCGCGCTCATCACCGCGAGCATCAGCAGGCCCGCGAGCAAGATCAGCGCGACCCTCGTCGATGTCCTCATTCTTGCCTCCCTCGTCGAATTCCCGCACCACATTGCGATCGATCGGCCGCCGCGGAGCACGGAGACCGAGGTCGCTCGCTCACGCTCTCATCGCACCCGCCGCGGGTCAATGGTGCATTTGCATCATTTCGCGCAACGATCGGCTACGATCGAGCGCAGGGTAGAGGGGTGGCTCTTCATCGGGCCGGGGGCTGCTCGCATCGATGAGGGAGATTGAGTCCGAAGTCCTGCTTCAGGCATTCGCGTTCGTGCTCGCGGTGCAGTCGGCGCTCGATCTGAACGGTTACCGACGCGAGATCCTGCGCCTCCGGGAGCTGATCCGGTGCGACGCGATCGGGTACAACGAGGTCGCGCTCGGCACGGGTGAGCTCTATCTCGTGCTGTGTCCCTCCGACGCCGCGTATCCGGGCGTCGAGGAGGCGTTCGCGCGCTACGCGCACGAGCATCCGGTCATCCGGCGCTACCAGGAGACCGGCGATCCCTCCCCGAAGGCGCTGTCGGACTTCCTGAGTGAGGACGAGCTGCACGCGCTCGACCTGTACCAAAACGTCTACGAGCCGATGGGCGCCGAGGATCAGCTCAGCTTCGTGCTCCCGTCTCCGCCGGAGCTGACCGTCGGCGTGGCGCTCAACCGATCGACGCGCGGCTTCTCGACCCAGGAGCGTGAGCTGGTCGAGCTAATCAGGCCACATCTCGGTCAGGCGTTCCGGAATGCACATCTGCGCGAGGAGTCAAATCCGCTCTCGGGCAAGCGGCTTGAGGCGCTCGGTCTGAGTTCGCGCGAAGCGGAGGTGATGAGCCTGCTCGTCGACGGCCACTCGGCTGCCGAGATCGCCGCGGAGCTGACGATCTCCGTCAGCACCGCCCGTAATCACATCGCTCACATCTACTCGAAGCTTGGGGTGGGCTCGCGCGCCAGCGCGGTCGCAGCGGCGCTGCGCGCGGGACCCGATGACCTCTAGCGCAACCTTCTCTCCACCGCCGCCGGGCGCGGAGTCGTCGAGGTGGGCGGCGAACACCTTGCTCTGACCGCAGTCATCCATCTTCGGGAAGCGGCGCGACCCCCGGAGCCGCGTCCGGCGACCGCGATTTCGCTGGCTCAGACTGTGCGACGGCGCATCCGGCCGACCATCCGCCGGGTCTGGCGGCGCTTGCGGCGCCTCTCACGGTGGCGCTTGACCTGGCGCCGCATGTCCTCGGCGGCGTCGTGGATCGAGTGCAGCATCTCGGGAGAGGCCTCGCGGGCGCGCAGCGTGACGCCCTTCAGGTAGAGCGTCGCCTCGGCGACCTCCTTGTCGGTGATCGCTGGATTGCGCTCCTCGCTCAGCTCGACCTCCAGCGCCGCCAGCTCGGAGACCTGGCGGCCGATCCGCCGGAACCGCTTCTCGACGTGCGCGCGGAGCTCCTCTGTGAGCACGACGTTGCGGCCTCGGATCTCGATGCGCACGGTGGCTCCTTTCTGGCGCTTTGGCCCCTCAGATGCTACGCCGCGGGCTCGGATTAGCCAAGCCGTGTGACAATCGCCACTGGCTTCTTCAGGGCGCGTCACACAAGATCCGCGGCGAGATTGGTATACCCCGAGATGGGATGAGGAAGTCACGGAGCATCGCCGCCCGTGCGGGGCATTGGAGCGCCACGCATCGCAAGATCGCGATCTGGGGCTGGCTTGCATTCGTGATCGCCGCGGTCATGGCCGGCAGCGCCGTCGGAACGAAGACGCTCGATCAGAACAACTCCGGCGTCGGGGAGTCGGGTCGCGCCGAGCGCACGATCGACGACGCGTTCCCGAAGAAGGCGCACGAGCAGGTGCTCGTCCAATCCGCGACGCAGCGCGCCGACTCGCCCCAGTTCCGCTCCGTGGTCGGTGACGTGGAGAAGCGGCTCGGCAGGCTCAAGCACGTCCGCGACATCCAGGGGCCCTACGCGCCCGGCAACGAGGGCCAGATCTCGCGCGACGGGCACGCGACACTGATTGACTTCGAGCTGCCCGGCGGCACGAACACGGTCAAGGATCACGTCGGCGCGCCGCTGCACACCGTCGACCGCGCACAGCAGGCGAACCCGGACTACACGATCGGGGAGTTCGGCGACGCGAGCGCCGACAAGCAGCTGACCAAGGCGTTCCAGGACGACTTCGCGAAGGCGGAGACGACCTCGCTGCCGATCACACTCGTCATCCTCCTGTTCGCCTTCGGAGCGCTCGTCGCCGCCTTCGTCCCTCTGCTGCTCGCGCTGACCGCCGTCGGCGCGACGATCGGGCTCGTCGGGCTCGTCAGCCACATCGGCGCCGTGGACGAGTCGATCAGCTCGGTGATCCTGCTGATCGGGCTCGCAGTCGGCGTCGACTACTCGATGTTCTACCTGCGGCGGGAGCGCGAGGAGCGCGAGTCGGGTCGCAGCGAGAACGCCTCGCTCGACGCCGCGGCGGCGACCTCGGGGCGGGCGGTCTTGATCTCGGGCGGAACGGTGATCATCGCGATGTCCGGCATGTACCTCGCCGGCGCCTCGACCTTCCAGTCGTTCGCCACGGGGACGATCATCGTCGTCGCGGTCGCCGTCGTCGGCTCGCTGACCGTGCTTCCCGCGATCCTCGCCTGGCTCGGCGACCGGGTCGAGAGGGGTGGCATCCCGATCATCAAGAGGATGAAGTGGAACCCCTCCCCGAGCGGCCTTTGGTCGCGCACCGTCGACGGCGTCCTGCGCCACCCGTTCATCACCGGCACCGCCGCCGCCGGGATCCTGATCTTCCTCGCGATCCCCGCTTTCAGCCTCCACACGGCCACCTCGGGCGTCGAGACGCTGCCGCAGAACCTGCCAGTGATCAAGACCTACAACCGCATCGTCGCCGCCTTTCCCGGCGGACCGATTCCCGCCGAGGTCGTGGTCAGCGCCGACGACGTCAAGTCAGGCGAGATGAAGAGCGCGATCGCGGACCTCGAGAAGCGGGCCTCGAAGAACCCGAAATTCGAGCAGCCGATCACAACCGACGTCAACCCCGACCGGACCGCGGTCATCATCTCGATCCCGGTCGCGGGCGACGGCACCGACTCGCGGTCCAACGCCGCGCTTGCCGACCTGCGCGACAACCTCGTCCCGGCCACGGTCGGGGCTGTGCCGGGCGCGACGGCGGACGTGGCCGGCTACACGGCCGACTCGGAGGACTTCAACGACACGATGAAGGCCCACGCGCCGCTTGTGTTCCTGTTCGTGCTCGGCTGCGCGTTCCTGCTGCTGCTGGTCACCTTCCGCTCGGTCGTGATCCCGCTGAAGGCGATCGTGCTCAACCTGCTCTCGGTCGGCGCCGCGTACGGGATCGTCGTGTGGATCTTCCAGGAGGGCCACCTCGAATCGGTGCTCGACTTCAAGTCGAACGGCGCAATCACGTCGTGGCTGCCGCTGTTCCTGTTCGTCGTCCTGTTCGGGCTCTCGATGGACTACCACGTGTTCATCCTCACCCGGATCCGCGAGGCGTACGACCGCGGAATGCCGACGAGCGAGGCCGTCGGCCACGGGATCAAGACGACGGCCGGTGTCGTCACGAGCGCCGCTGTCGTCATGGTCTCGGTGTTCGCGATCTTCGCCACGCTGTCGCTGCTCGAGTTCAAGGAGATGGGCGTCGGGCTGGCGGTGGCGATCCTGCTCGACGCGACGATCGTCCGCGGGATGCTGCTCCCGGCGACAATGAAGGTGCTCGGGGACCTCAACTGGTACCTGCCGAGCTGGCTCGAGTGGCTGCCGCGCGTGACGCACGACCCGCAGATCGACCCCCAGCCCGAGGAGGACGCGGACGAGTCCTCCGAGCGCCGCGAGCCGGGTGGCGAGCCCGAGCCCGAGCCGGTTTAGAAGTCCACTAGAGCCGCCGCGCAAAGCTGACCGCGGCGACCCGACTCGAGCCGGTGGCCCGAAGTGCGGCGGCGCAGGCCGCGAGCGTCGCGCCGGTCGTGATCACATCGTCGACGAGCAGCGCCGCGGCCGGGACCGGGGGGTGGACCCCGACCCGCGGCGGATCGGCGAGCCGCTGCGATCGGCCGCGCCCCGCCTGCCGGGGACCGTCGGCGCGGCCGAGGCACGGCATCAGCGGCGCGTCGGTGAGCTCGGCGAGCGCGATCGCGATCTCCTCGGCGGCGTCGAGCCCGCGGGCCCGGAGCCGCGCCGGCGCTGCCGGTACCGGAACGACGACGCCCTCGAGCGCGGCGGCCGGCGCCGTTGCGGCGATCCGTTCGGCTGCGACCCGTGCGAGCTGCGCCCGCCGCGCGAACTTGAGCGCCGCGACGAGCTCGCGCGGCACGCCCGCGTACGGCGCGGCGGACCACGCTGCGTCGAGCCCGTGCGACGGGGTCGTGACGGGGATCGCCGCGCTCAGCGCCGCGGCGCAGCCGGGGCACAGCCGCTCGCGCCACGAGCAGGCCGCGGCGCAGATCGCGCACCGCGGCGGCGCGACGAGACCGGCGGTGAGCGCCGCTGCGTCGCCGATAATCTGCCGGGCGTCCACTCGCCGAGCATCCGCCGGCGGTCGCTACGCGTGGCGCGCCGCTAGTCGAAGATCGCGCGCTCGACAGCGCCGATGTCGTTCTCGCACCCGATCACCGACGGCGCGCGGCCGAGCGCGGTGTCGGGGTCCTTGAGCCCGTGCCCGGTGAGCACGCAGACCAGCGAGCGCGGCGGGGCGACCCCGTCGGGCGCCGGGACGCCGTGGGCGAGCACGCCGGCCACCGACGCCGCCGAGGCAAGCTCGCAGAACACCCCCTCGCGCGAGGCGAGCATCCGGTATGCGTCGAGGATCTGGTCGTCGGAGACGGCGGCGACGCGGCCGCGCGAGGCGTTGAACGCGTCCATCGCCTCCTCCCAGCGCGCCGGGTTGCCGATCCGGATCGCCGAGGCGATCGTCTCGGGATTCTCGATCGGATGTCCCACGACCAGCGGCGCCGCGCCCGCGGCCTGAAACCCGTACACAATCGGCGCCACCCCGTACTCCCTGAAGCCGCGCCAGTAGGCGGTCGCGTTGCCGGCGTTGCCGACCGGGATCGCGAGCGCGTCGGGAGGCTCGCCGAGCTCGTCGCAGACCTCGAATGCGGCCGTCTTCTGGCCCTCGATCCGGTACGGGTTGAGCGAGTTGACGAGCTCGATCGGGTGGTTGTCGGCGAGCTCGCGGACGATTCGAAGCGCGTCGTCGAAGTTCCCGCGCAGCGCGATCACCCGCGCGCCGTGGATCAGCGCCTGGGCAAGCTTGCCGGCGGCGATCTTCCCCTCGGGGACGATCACGGCGCCGCGCAGCCCCGCGCGCCCGGCGTAGGCGGCCGCGCTCGCGGCGGTGTTGCCGGTCGAGGCGCAGATCACCGCCTCGGCGCCGGCGCTCGCCGCACGGGAGACGGCGACGGTCATGCCGCGGTCCTTGAAGCTCCCGGTCGGGTTCGCACCCTCGAGCTTGAGGTAGACGTCGAGCTCGAGCCGCTCCGACAGCGTCTCCGCGCGGACGAGCGGCGTCGAGCCCTCGCGCAGCGTCACCACCGGGTCGCCGTCCTCGAGCGGCAACCGGTCGCGGTACCTGTCAATCACGCCTCCAGTCATGGCGCAATCCCGAACCCCGCCGTCCCCGGACGCGGGAGCGAGCGAGCACGGCTTCCAGTCGTTCGAGTGCGAGCGAGCGAAAGCAGAGGAGACGGCGGGCAATGATTCTTGTTCACACGAACTCCTCTTCGATGACGCGGATCGCGCGCGGCGGGGCGCGCAAGAAGTCGAGCTTCGCGATCCCCTCGAGCGCGTTCGAGAAGCGCCGCTCCGAGCACTGGTGCATGACCATGACCAGGCGCGCGTCCTGGCCGAGCCCCCACTGGACGACGTTCCGCACCGAGACCTCGTTGTCGCCGAGCACGGCTGCGATCTGTCCGAGCACGCCGGGTCGGTCCGCGACCTCGAGGTGGAGGTAGAACGCCGAGTCGAGGTCGCCGACGACGTCGAGCTGCTCGCGCACGGCGTGCACGGGGGCCTCTCCAGCGAGGATCGAGACGACGTCACCGAGCACCGCCGACGCCGTCTCGACCCCGCCCGCGCCCGGGCCCGACATCGTGATCTCGGTGATCGCGGGGGCCTCGACCATGACCGCGTTGAACGGGCCCTCGACCGGCGACAGCGGGTGGCCGCGGTAGAGGAAGCAGGGGTGGACGCGAACGCTGATCCCGTCGTCGTGGTGCTCGGCGACCCCGAGCAGCTTCAGCGACAGGCCGAACTCCTTCGCGTACGCGAGGTCGTCGGGGTGGACGTTCTCGATCCCCTCGAAGGTGACGTCGTCGAGGCGCACCGGTGTGTGGAACGCAAGCCGCGCGAGGATCGCCATCTTCGCCGCGGCGTCGGCGCCGCCGACGTCGTCGCTCGGGTCTGCCTCCGCGTAGCCGAGATCCTGCGCGCGGGCGAGCGCATCCTCGTACGACGCCCCGGTCTTCTCCATCTCGGTGAGGATGAAGTTCGTCGTCCCGTTGACGATCCCGTAGACCTTTGAGATCTCAGTCGCTCCGAGGCTCTCCTGGATCACCCGGATCACCGGGATCACGCCCGCGACCGCGGCCTCGAACCGCAGCTGAACCCCGGCCTCGCGCGCGGCCTCGAAGAGCTCGTCGCCGTGCTGGGCGACGAGCTGCTTGTTCGCGGTCACGACATGGCGTCCGGCGCGGAGCGCGCGGAGCACATAGTCGCGCGCGGGGTCGGTCCCGCCGATCAGCTCGACGACGATCTCCGAGTCGTCGAGGATCGCGTCGAAGTCGCCCTCGGAGCGACGCAGCACGCCGACGATCTCGGGACGGCGCCCGCTCGCTGCCGCGACCGCGTCGGCGCGATCGGCGATCACGTCGCGGAAAGCGCCCCCGACGGTCCCCTGCCCGAGCAGCCCGATCCTCGCCGGCTCGCTCACCGCTCACCCCCCATGACCCGGGACCTCAATCGAGATCGCGCGCGACGAGGTCGTCGTAGGTCTCGCGCCTGACGACGACGCGGGCGTCGCCGTCACGGCAGAAGACGACCGGCGGCCGCGGGACGCCGTTGTAGTTGGAAGCCATCGAATAGCCGTAGGCACCCGTCGCCGGGGTGACCAGGACGTCGCCGACGCTCGGCGCGCCGAGACGCGCGTCGCGCACCAGGATGTCGCCCGACTCGCAGTGCATCCCGGCGATCGTCGCGACGGTGTCTGGGGCGTCGGCTGCGCGGTTCGCGATCAGCCCCTCGTAGCGGGCGCCGTAGGTGATCGGGCGCATGTTGTCCGACATCCCCCCGTCGACGGCGACGTAGGTGCGCACATCGGGGATCGCCTTCACGGTCCCGACCGTGTACACCGTGATCCCGGCGTTGCCGACGAGCGAGCGCCCGGGCTCGACCAGGATCCTCGGCACCGGGTCGAACACGCGCTCGACGGCCTTGACCTTGATCTCGACGTAGTCCTCGATCGACGGCGGCTCGTCCTCGCTCGTGTACGCGATGCCCAGGCCACCGCCGATGTTGAGGATCCGGCAGTCCTCGTCGGCGAGCCCGGCGAGCGCCTCGATCGTCTTCACGTACGCCTCGAGCTCGAAGATCTGCGAGCCGATGTGGGCGTGCAGGCCGACGAGGCGGAGGTTGCCGCTCGCGCGCACCGCGTCGACCGCGCGCTCGGCCTGCCCGTCGGCGAGCCCGAAGCCGAACTTCGAGTCCTCGCCGCCGGTCTGGATGTAGCTGTGGGTCGAGGGCTCGACCCCGGGAGTGACCCGGATCAGCACGTCCTGGGGGCGGTCGAGCAGCGCATCGGCGCGGGCGATCTCGTCGAACGAGTCGACGACCACGTGGCCGATGCCGGCCTCGAACGCCTGCCGGAGCTCGGCCTCGGTCTTGTTGTTGCCGTGCAGGTAGACCCGGGCCGGGTCGAAGCCGGCGCGGAGCGCCATGTGCAGCTCCCCGCCCGACGCGACGTCGACCGAGAGACCCTCTCGCTCGCATACCCGGTACGCCGCCGTGCAGGGGAGCGCCTTGCTCGCGAACAGGACCTCGAAGTCGTCGCTGCGCGCGGAGAACGCGTCGAGGTAGGCGCGGGCGCGGGCGCGGATGTCGTCCTCGGCGTAGACGTAGGCAGGCGTCCCGAACTCGCGCGCGAGCTCGACGACGTCGCAGCCGCCGACCTCGAGATGGCCGCGCTCGTTGACGCGGCTCCCGAGCGGGTAGAGCGCGGAGCCCTCGATGCGGTTCGGCGCCGGCACGAGGCCGGCGTCGGACGGGTGGGTGAGGTTGTCGGTTGCCACGGGCGCCATTGTGACGAGCCGGGAGCGCTAGCGTCCCGCCTGCAATGGGACTCCCGGCCCCGAGGACCGCGAACGAGCGCTCCGTTCACGACGGGCGCCCGTACGAGCTCTGGCTCCCGGAGAGCCCGCCGCCGTGGCCGGGGATCTTGATCCTTCACGGCGCCGGATCGTGCAAGGAGAACCACGCCGACTTCGCGCGCGCCGCAGCCGGGCAGGGATGGGCGGCGGTCGCGTTCGACCAACGCGGCCACGGCGAGTCCGAGGACGAGATGGTCCCGGCGGCGCTCGGCGACGTCGCGAAGATGGCGCGGCTGCTGGCCGCAACCGAGGGAGTCGACGGACGACGGGTCTGCGCCCGCGGCTCGAGCATGGGCGGGCTGATGGCGATCCAGTCTGCGGCCGCGTTTGGTGAGATCGCGGGCGTGATCGCGATCTGCCCCGCGGGGGAGGACGACCTCAAGCGCGGCCTTCGGCGCGGCGAGCTCGAGATGCGCGCCGACACCAACGCGCTCGACGCGTGGCTCGGCGAGCACGACGTCCGTGACGCGGTCGAGCTGATGGGGTCGAAGCCGCTGATCCTGGTCCACGCCCGCGGCGACGAGTCGATCCCGTACACGTGGTCGGAGGAGCTCTACGAGCGCGCAGCGGAGCCGCGGAAGCTGATCGTGCTCCCCGGCGGTCACCATCGCTCCGCCCAGCACGACGCCGAGCTCCACGGAGTCGCGCTGCGGTGGCTGGAACGCGAGCTGGAGAAGGTCTGCTAGCTGGCTAGCGGCCGTTGTGGCCGAGGACGCCGTTCAGCGTCCGGTCGACCTGGCCGGTGATTGGGGCGGTCGCTCCGCCGAGTCCGGGGTTGACCCCGGTCGTCCCCTTCACCGTGTTGTCGACCCCGCTCACGAGCCCGCCGACGGCGCCGGTCTGCGTCGTCGTGGCGCCGCCGCCGGTGATCGGGGAGGTCGGGGACCCCGGGAGGCCCGGAGCCGTGCCGGTCGTCCCCGTCCCGGCGCCCGGGCCGGCGCCGTCCGAGCCGCCGGCGCCGCCCGGGTCGCCGGCGCCGCCCGGGCCCCCGGCGCCCGGCGCCGGAGTCGGCGCAACCGCGCCGGGAGCGGCCGCGAGGCCGGCGAGCGCTCCCGGCGGCGCCCCGCTTCCAACCGTGACGGAGTCCTCGCTCGAGTTACCGAGGCCGGGGACTCCGTTGACGGCGAGCAGGCCGGCAACCGAGAGGAAGCCGATCACGGCGGCGGCAATCAATGCGCCGCTCGCGCCAAGCCCGGCCAGGTAGCCACGTACGGATCTGAGCGAGATCGCATGCATCGTCAAATTCCCCTCTGACCGCTCCCGGAGTGTGCCAAACCCGGCGCGAAGACGCCACATTTGCCGGGGAAACGCTCGTGCTCGCGCCCGCGCGGACGCCTAGAGGTAGTTCATCGGATCGACGACCTGGCCGTTGATCCGGACCTCGAAGTGGACGTGGGGGCCGAAGCAGTACCCGGTGCAGTCCGAGTAGCCGATCACCTGGCCCTGGGTCACGTGCTGGCCGACCGAGACCGCGAAGCGCTGCTGGTGGCCATAGCAGGTGGAGATCCCGCCGCCGTGGTCGATGCAGGTGTAGTTCCCGTAGCCGCCGGTCGGCGCCGCGATTCGGACGATCCCCGACGCCGCGGCGCGGATCGGCGTCCCGGTCGGCACGCCGATGTCGATCCCGGGGTGGTTCTCGGTCACGCCGTTGAAGGTCCGGGGGCCGAACGGGGAGGTGATCGGTCCGTTGACCGGCCAGATGAACTGGCCCGAGCCCTTGCGGATCGGCCCTGCGGGGAGCGACGGCCCCATCGACGGCCCGAGCTGTGATGCGACCTGGCTCTGGAGGTGGCTGAGGTCGCCCTCGAGGTTCTTGATGTTCCCGTTGATCTGCCCCAGCGCGTGCTGCTTGCTCGATCGCGCGCTCGTCAGCGCCGACTGGCGGCTCTCGAGCGAGCTCCGCGTCTGTGCGAGCTCGTCGCGCTTGGCGCGAATCTCGTTCCGCGCCGAACGAATCCGGTCGACGGCGTCGGCGGTCTGCTGCTTCAGGGTCCGCACGCGGCCGACGATCTCGGAGTCCTGGCTCTGGATCCGGTCGAGGTAGTCGGCGCGTTCGAGAAGGTCCTGGAAGCCGTTCGACTCGAGGATCACGGTGAGCGCGTCCGGCGTGCCCGACTTGTAGATCGCGACGAGGCGCTTCTTCAGCACCCGGACCGAGCGCTTCAGCCGCACCTTGAGCATGTTGAGGTGGTGGCGCTGCGTGTCGAGGCGCGACTGCTTGCGGTCGAGCTGGTGCTGGACGAGCGCCTCGCGGCTGCGGAGCGTCGCGACCTGACTCGAGAGCTGGGAGATCTGGCTCGAATAGTGAGAGATCGTCGTCGTCAGCACGCCCTTCTGCGAGCGCGCCTGCGAGAGCTGCGACTGCTTCGAGGAGATCTGACCCGAGAGGTCCTGGGCGAGGGCGGCGGGCCCGCCGAAGATCGCGACCGTGGCGGACGCCGTCGCGACCAGCACGACGCCGGCGCCGATCCTCCGGCGCCGCGTCCGAGTCGAATCTGCCCTGGGTCGCATGCGGCGGCGCACGGTAGCAACGGGATCGTGCGGCGCTACAGGAACGCCTGCATGAATGCGGGTTTGCAGCCGCGGGTCAGGCCGGCGGCGTCGCCGGCTGCACGTCGAGCAGCTCGGGCTCGATCTCCTCCTCCATCTGCAGCGTCGTGTGCTCGACGCCGTAACGCTCGGCGAGCAGCGCCTCAAGCCGTTGGCGGACGAGGTCGCGCTCGGCGCCGCGCGCGACGACGACATGTGCGGCGAGCGCGTTGAAGCCCGAGGTGACCGTCCACAGGTGAAGCTCGTGGACCGCTCGGACGTGGTCCTCGGAGCAGATCGCGGCGCCGATCTGCGCGACGTCCATGTCCTTCGGGGCGGCCTCCATGAGGACGTCGAACGGCTCGCGGATCAGCCTCCACGACGAGGCGAGGACGAGCGCGGCGATCCCGAGGCTGATGATCGGGTCGATCGCCTCCCAGCCGGTCGTCAGCAGGACGACGCCGGAGATCAGCACCCCGATCGAGCCGAGCGCGTCGGCGGCGGAGTGGCGGAGCACCCCCTCGAGGTTGACGTCGGAGCGCTCGCCGCGCGCGAGCACGACGGTCGCGGCGACGTTGCCGAGCAGGCTCAGAAACCCGACCGCGAGCACGCCGGCCCCGGCGACCTGCGGCGGGGCGGAGAGCCGGCCGATCGCCTCGATCGCGATCAGCACCGAGACCCCCGCGAGGGTAAGTCCGTTGACGAGCGCGGCGATGATCTCCGAGCGCTGGTATCCGAACGTCCGCCGAGGACTGGACGGCCGCGCCGCGAGCCGGGCGGCGAACAGGGCGAGGCCGATCGCGCCTAGGTCGGAGAGCAGGTGCCCGGCGTCGGCGAGCAGCGCCAGCGACCCTGTGAGGATCCCGGCGACGACCTCGATCGCGAGCAGGACGACGTTGATCGCGAGTGCCGCCCACATCCGGGCGCCGCTGTCCTCCCGGCGGGCGTCGAGACCGTCCGCGCCTCCACCATACGCATGCGCGTGCGCCATCCGGAGGCGAGGATAGGTCCTCGCCCCACTGCCCGTACGGCTCAGGCCGGGCTCAGGCGGTGGTCTTCGCCGCGGATGCGTCCGAGGCGCCGTTGCCGGAGCCCTCGGTCGCCGCCGCGACCGCGTCCTTGAACGGGGTGTGGCCGTTCGAGGCGGCGCCGTTCGACGCGATGTCGGCCGCCTGGAGCAGCCGCTGGCGGTACTCCTCGGCCTGCATCCGCGAGATCACGAGCCGCTGAATCTCGGCCGTGCCCTCGAACAGCTGGTAGATCTTCGCGTCGCGGAACCACTTCTCGAGCGGGCAGTCGCGGCTCTGCGCGAACGGGCCGACGAGGTCCATGCACGTGCGCGTCGCCCACATCGCGACGTCGCCGCCCTTCAGCTTCGACATCGAGCCCTGGCCGCCGGTCAGCGGCTTGCCGGTCCGGGCCATCCACGACGCGCGCTGCACGAGCAGCCGCGCCGACTCGATCTCGGTCGCGATGTCGCCGAGCCGCTGCTGGATGTGCTGGCGCTCGAGCGGCGGGCGCCCGGCGGTCGAGCTCTCGTCGAGGGCGGCCTCGATCGGGTCGATCGAGACCCCGTCGTCGAGGTAGGCGAGCGTCCACTCGTACGCGGCCTGCGCGATTCCGAGCGCCGAAGCGCCCACGACCGGTCGCGTCATCTCGAACGTCGCGAGCGCGTTCGAGGCGCGTCCTGACGACTGGCCCGAGCGCGCGCGCTCAAGCTTCGCGTTCAGCTTGTCCATTCCGCCGAGCAGGTTGTCGACCGGGATCCGACAGTCCTCGAGCACGACCTCACCGGTGTGCGAGGCGCGGATCCCGAGCTTCGACTCCTTCTGGCCCTCGTGGATGCCGGGCGTCCCCTTCGGGACGACGAACGAGGCCTGGCCGCGATGGCCGAGCTCGGGGTCGACGGTCGCCACTATGACGTGGACGTCGGCAATCCCGCCGTTGCTGATGAAGACCTTGGTGCCGTTGAGGACCCACTCGTCGCCGTCGAGCTTCGCGGTCGTGCGGAGGCTCTTGACGTCGGAGCCGGCCTGCGGCTCGGTGACGGCGTAGGCGCCGAGCTTGATCTCGTCGCCGACGCCGAAGCACTCGGGGACCCACTTCGCGATCTGCTCCGGGGTGCCGCTCGAGGCGAGGCCCGCGGCGGCGAGCGAGGAGGCGGACATCGCCAGCGCGATCCCGGCGCATCCCCAGTGGAGCTCCTCCGCGTAGATGATGCTGAACTGACCGTCGGGGTCGGCGCCGAGCCGCTGGATGTGCTCGAGGCCGTGGAGGTTCCACTCCCGGGCGGTCTTCATGACCTCCCACGGGACGCTCTCCTCGGCGTCGTGCTTGGGCGCGGCCGGACGGATCACCTCGGTGGCGAAGCGCCGGCAGTAGTCCTTGAACTCCTGCTGCTCGTCGGTCAGGGCGAAATCCATCCGGGTCCTCCGTGGCTGGCGGCCGAGAGGTATGTCACGGCCCGCCGCCGGCTCGTGGTTGCCGTCGATTGACTGGTCAGTCAGCCAGTCTAACGCCTACCCGGACATACGGCGCAGGTAAGTCCCACTCCCGTGCGTGGGCCGTGCCTGCGCCGCGGAAGCTCCCGGCGCCTCGATGCGGGCCCGCGCGCAGCCGGGCGGCGACCAATAACGTTGCGCGCCGTGCTCGCACGGCTGCGCTACAGGATCTCTGACCTGCGCTACAGGGCCCGCTACGCGGGCTGGACCCGCGTCGTGCTCACCGTCCTCGGCGTGCTCGCGCTCGTCGTCGCGGCCGCGTTCGCGGTCATCGAGCTCTCAGGAAGCAGCCACACGACGATTCTCACCGGGCAGGCGGCGGGCACGTCCGGGTACCCGGCCGAGGCGACGAAGAACACGACCCGCGTCGCGGGCGCCGACCCGACCGCCGACGCCGCGAGCGTCGCGCTGGCGACCTTCCCCCCCGCGGGGGGCATCGAGCAGCCGGCGGCGGTCACCGTCGTCCCGTCCGACAACTGGCCCGGCGGAGTGGCCGCGTCGGTCCTCGCCGCGCCGCCGGTCAGCGCCCCGGTGCTGCTTAGCAGTCCGAACTCGGTCCCCGAACAGACGACCAGCGCGCTGACGACGCTGGCGCCGCCGGGCTCGAAGGCGACCGGCGGCGCGCAGGCGTTCCGGATCGGGAACGCTGGGCTGCCGGAGGGACTGCGCTCGACCACGGCGCCGGGCAACGATCCCGCGACGCTCGCGGGAGCCATCGACCAGCTCCACCAGCGGCTCACCGGCGAGGGACCCGCCGCGGTCGTGATCGCGTCGACAGCCGACCCCTCGTTCGCGATGCCTGCCGCCGCCTGGGCGGCCCGCTCCGGCGACCCGGTGCTGTTCGTCGACCAAAACGCGATCCCGAAGCCGACGCTGCTGGCGCTGAAGCGCGACAAGCCGCGCTCCGCGTACCTCCTCGGCCCCTCGTCGGTGTCCTCTGACCAGGTGCTAGCCGACATCAAGAAGCTGGTCCCCAACGTCACCCGGATCCAGGGCCCCGACCCGGTCACGAACGCGATCGCGTTCGCCCGCTTCCACGATGGCTCGTTCGGCTGGAACATCATCGACCCCGGGCACGGGCTCGTGATCGAGAACACGTCGCGCCCGCTCGACGCCGCCGCGGCGGCGCCGCTGTCGGGGAGAGGGACGTGGGGACCGCTGCTGCTCACCGACACGGCCAACGCCGTTCCGCCGCCGCTGCGCTCATACCTGCTCGACATCAAGCCCGGATACGTGGACGATCCGACGCGCGCGTTCTACAACCACGCCTGGCTGATCGGCGACACGGCGACTATCAGCGTCAACTTCCAGGCCCAGGTCGACGATCTGCTGGAGGTCGCCAAGGTACAGTCGGGCTCCGCCCGGGTGCCCCCGAATCAGTGAGATCGAGAATCACCAACACTCACCTGCCAGTCGCCTCGCAGTCGGGCTGCGCCCGATGCTCGACGCCAAGATCATGAGCGAAGCCGAGAGACCGGACAGGCTCGACCCCGCGCACGAGGTCAGCGTCGAGGATATCCGCGCCCTCGCCGGGCCCGCGACGCCGCACTTCGCGCTTCAGATCCGCAACCGGATCCGGCGCCTGATCGGGCCGCTCGCCGCGGGCGCTCCGGCGCGCGTCGAGGGCGAGCGCCAGATCGCGAGGCTCGAGGAGCTCGCGATGCACAGTGGCGAGCCGCGCGGGCCGGGGCCCGAGGCGCGCTCGGTCGCGCGCGAAGTCGAGTAGGCCGTGAGCGGGGCGGTCGAGGCAGGGCCGGAGCGGGCCTTCGCGCGCGCGCGCGCGCTGATGCCGCCCGAGATCGTCGAGCGGATCCCGCCGGGCCGGGCCGTCGGCGGCTACCTCGACCTGCTCACTGACGGCTGCGCCCCGGAGTCGACGGGACCGACCCAGGACCTGATGACGACGCGGCTCGTGCCACAGATCTACGAGCGCTACTGGCGCCCGGCGCTCGGGCGGGTCGCGAAGGGCATCACGGGCCCCGGGATGGCCGAGGAGGTGCGGATCGCGCGGCTGATGATGGCGCTCTCACCCGGCGACGCCGTGCTCGACGTTGCCTGCGGACCGGGCAACTTCGCGCGCGAGTTCGCGCGCGGGGTCGGCGCCGAGGGCCTCGTCGTCGGGATCGACACCTCGCCGACGATGCTCGAGCGCGCCGCCGCGGAGCTCGAGGCGTCGGGGCTCGGCAACCTCGCACTGCTCCGCGGTGACGTCGCGCGGCTGCCGTTTCGCGACGGCAGCTTCGACGCCGTGTGCTGCTTCGCGGCGCTGCACCTGTTCGCGGAGCCGTTCGAGGCGATCGGCGAGATGACGCGGGTCATGGCGCCCGGCGGGCGACTGGCGCTGATGACCTCGGTGCGCCGCGAGCTGACGCTGCCGGCGCTGAAGCCACTGTTCCAGCGCGCGAGCGGGATCCGCATCTTCGAGTCCGAGGAGATCGTCGCAGCGCTCCAGGCGCTCGGCTACGTCGACATCCACCAGCGACTCGCGGGAATGGTTCAGTTCGTCGGCGCGACGTTGGGGCCGGCTCGCGGCTAGGGCCTTCGCGCCCAGCCGATCTTCGCCAACACTGGGATCTCGAGGCCCTCGCCGGCATAGGTCGGGGCGCGTGCGTTCAGCCGGCGATCTCGAATTCCCTGTAGGCCTCGCCATCGCTCATCTCGCCGATCCGACCTCCTCGGTCGCGGGGGCGGAGGATATGCTGGCCGGCCTTGAAGGAGATCGCCCCCGACCTGTGGCATCTGGGAGGACTTCCGCCCAACGGGATCAACGTCTACCTCGCAGAGGACGTGCTGGTCGACGCCGCGACGAAACGCGCCGGGAGGCGGATCACGCGCCAGATCGGCGACCGCAAGCTATCGGCGATGGCGCTCACCCACGCGCATCCCGACCACCAGGGCGCCGCGAAGGAGATCTGCGAGGCGCAGCGCATCCCGCTCGCCTGTCACGCGGACGACGTCGACGCGATGGAGGGCCGCCGGCCGGTCCAGGAGTCGCATCGCGACCATCCCGTCAACAGGCTCGTGCGCCGGTTCTGGGAGGGTCCGCCGCACAAGGTCGACCGGGTGCTGAGCGAGGGCGACGAGGTCGCGGGCTTCCGGGTGATTCACGCTCCCGGCCACGCTCGCGGCGAGGTGATCTTCTTCCGCGACTCCGACCGCGCTGCGATCGCGGGCGACGTGATCAACATGATGAATCTGTGGACGGGGATCCCCGGGATCCACGAGCCGCCGAAGATCTTCACCCTCGACCCGGTCGAGAACCGGCGCTCGATCCGCAAGCTGCTCGAGCTGCGGCCGTCGGTGATCTGCGTCGGCCACGGCGCGCCGCTGCGCGACCTCTCGAAGCTCGAGCGCTTCGCCGAGAAGCTGCCCGCGGACTAGGGACTTCGGGACGCGCTCAGCCGGCGGCGGGCGCGAACGACTCGACGATCCGCGACTGGTATGCCATGAGCTGCTCCGGCGGGATGAAGTAGGTCGGCGGCGTGAGGAACAGCCCGTCGGCGCGCTCAGAGACCTCGAACACGCGGTCGCGGACCTTGTCGAGCGGGCCCGCGGCAGTGTAGGCGTCGACCATCTCGTCGCCGACCGCGTCGGCCATCGTCGCGAAGTCGCCGGCTCGGAAGGCCTCCTGGACGGCGGTCGCCTGCTCGCCGAAGCCGTGCATCTCCCAAAGCGGCATGTACGTGCGCACCGTCGCGTAGAAGGCGACGGTGCGGCGGGCGGCGTCGTAGGCGGCCTGCTGGTCGTCGTCTATCGCGCAGCACACGGTCGGGATGAAGTCGAACTCGGCGCGCTCGCGGCCGGAGCGGCGCAGCCCCTCATCGAGGTTCGCGATCACGACCTCGTCGAGCCAACGCAGCGAGCACATCGGGTGGCCGATCATCCCGTCGGCGACATCGCCGGCCATGCGCGCCATTCCCTCGCGGACGGCGGCGGTGTAGATCGGGATGCTCTCGCGAGCGGGCGCGTGCGGGCGCACCCAGCCCTTGATGTCGATGTCGTGGTACTCGCCCTCGTAGCGGATCGGCTCGCCGGCGTGCGCCTGGGCCATGATCAGCCGCACCGCCTCGATCGTCTCGCGCAGGTGCGGTGCCGGGCGCCCGTACTCGACCCCGTGCCAGGTCTCGTTCAGGCGCTTGACCCCGGCACCGAGCCCGAGCCTGAAGCGCCCGCCTGAGATCTCGTCGATGTCGAGCGCCGAGACGGCGATGATGAACGGGCTGCGGGTGAACGCCCATGCGATGCCGGTGGCGACGCCGATCCGCTCCGTGCGCGCCGCGAGCCACGTCGCCTGGGTGATCGAGCTGCGGAACAGCTCGGGCGTCCACAGGCACTCGATCCCGGCCCGCTCCGCGGCCTGCGCCTCGGCGGCGAGCTCATCCGTCGTGCCGCCGATCGCGGCGATCGAGATCCGGTCGAGCGCCGTCACGTTTTCACCTCCCGCAGGTGTCGAGGCCGTACGCCCGCGCGAGCCGGTCGAACCGGGCGTAGGGCTTGGCGCCGCTTCCCGCCTCGGCGAGCGCCGGGTTCCGCTTGACCCGGTGTACGGTCCGCTTCGCCGCGGCGACGATCGCCTCGACCCGGCCCTCGTCCCCCTGCGGCGGGGTCAGATGGCTGATCTGGTTGCTCTGGTTCTGGATGCTCGGCACGACCGTGTCGGCGATGAACTTCCTCTGCTCGGCGCGCGACGGCTTGCCGCCCGAGAACGTCCTCTTCGCCTGCTGCTTGATCTGGGCCTGTCCCTTGCGGCAGATCTTGTTCGCCTGCGCGACGAACTCCTGCTTCGATGGCGTCTCGGACTGGCCCGCTCCCCCGCACCCGGCTGCGATCAGGGTCGCCGCCAAGATCACGCCGAGGGCACAGGCGAGCCTCCCGATCACCCTCGGGACCCTATCCGGCGAAGGCGGGAGAGAGGGGCGCCCGCAGGCGCCCCTCTCTCGAAAACGTTTGCGACAGACCTAACCCCCCGAGGCGCAGGTGGTGAGCCCGTACGCGTTCGCGAGCTTGTTGGTCTCGGCGAAGGGATCCTGCCCACCTTGCTGGGTGACAAGGCTCGGGTCCTTCTTGACCTCGTCGAGCGCCTTATTCGCAGCGGCGAGGATCGCGTTCACCTGGTCCTCGTCTCCGCTCGGGGGAGTGAGGTCGCTGATCTGGTTGATCTGGCTCTGGGTACTGGGGATCACCGTGTCGGTGGCGAACTTGTTCAAGTCGGCGCTCGACGGCTTGCCGCTCTTGAACGTCGCGTTCGCGGCCTTGTTGATCTCCTGGTTGCCCTTCTTGCAAATCGCGTTCGCCTGGCTGTCGAACTGCGCCTTCGTCAGCGCCGTCGTGGACGTGCTGTTGTTGCTGCCGCCGCACCCGGCGGTGATCATGCCCACCGCCGTCAAGGCGGCTAGCGCGGATACGAACTTGCTCATCTTCTCTCCTAATCCTCTTGCTCGCGCTCAGCTTCCGCAGACCTTGAGCCCGAAGGCCTTCGCGGCCTGGTTGGTCTTCGCGAACGGATCCTGACCCTGCGCCTGGTCGGTCAGCAGCGTCGGGTCCTTCTTCGCGGTGTCGATCGAGTTCTGGGCGTCGTCCAAGACCTGCTTCGCCTGATCCTCACCCGGCGAGGGTGGCGTCAGGTCGTTGATCTGGTCGACCTGGTCCTGGATGTTCGGGATCAGCGTGTCGGTTGCGAACTTCTCCTGGTCCTGGCTCGACGGCCTGCCGCTCGAGAACTGCTTCTTCACCTCTGCGTTGATCTCGTCGTTCCCCTTCTTGCAGATCGCGTCGGCCTGCTTGATCCAGTCCGACTTCGGCTGGGTGTCGTCCCCGCCGCCGCCGCATCCAGCGGCGATTCCCGCTGCCGCCAGCACTGCAGCGAGCGAGTAGGTCCGCTTCTTCATCGTGTCTCCTTAGCTCTCTAGCCCCACACCCGGCGCGGACTCTATGCGTCGCGCGTATTGGGTGCCGTGCGCCCGGCCCTACTGCGGCGTGTTCGCGAGCGAGCGCCAGAGGTAGAGGCAGGCGAGGGTTCGGTGCGGGCGCCACGGCTCGGCGATGCGCTCGAGCTCGCTCGGGCCGGGAAGCTCATCAAGGGCGTAGGCGAGCTGGACCGCGCGGCGAATGCCGAGATCGCCCGTCGAGACGACGTCGGGCCGCCCGAGGTGGAAGATCAGGAACATCTCCGCGGTCCAGCGGCCGACACCCTTGATCTCGGTCAGCTCCGCGACGACGTCGTCGTCGGAGAGATCGCCGAGCCGCCCGAGGTCGAGCTCCCCGGAGTCGGTGCGCTCGGCGAACTCGGTCAGGTAGCGGAGCTTCGCGCCCGAGAGGCCGGCGCCGCGGAGGTCATCGGGGTCGCCCTCGAGCAGGCCCTTCGGCCGCAGCGGCTCGCCGCCGGCGACGTCGATCACCCGGCCCCAGATCGTCGCCGCCGCCTTCGTCGACAGCTGCTGGCCGACGATCGCGCGCGCGATCGCCTCGAATGGATCCGGGCGCGAGGCCCTGCGGTCGGTCTGAGGGTCGATCGGGCCGCCGTCGTCGATCAGCCCGCGAAGGACGTGATCGGCACGGCGCAGGTACTCGTCGTCGTCGCCGACGCCGGGTGTGCTGATCCTGCTCAGACCCGCTGGATCAGCGTGCCCGTCCCGAGCCCGCCACCGCAGCACATCGTCACGAGGCCCGTCTCCCTGTCGGAGCGCTCGAGCTCGTGCAGCAGCGTCGTGATCAGCCGCGCGCCGGTCGAGCCGAGCGGATGGCCGATCGCGATCGCGCCGCCGTTGACGTTGACGCGGTCCATATCGGGCTCGAGCTCACGCCGCCACGCGGCAACGACGGAGGCGAATGCCTCGTTGATCTCGATCAGGTCGATGTCGTCGATCTTCATCCCGTTGCGATCGAGAATCTTGTTCGTCGCCGGGATCGGACCGGTGAGCATCAGCACAGGGTCGACGCCGACCGTCGTCTGATCGACGATCTTGGCGCGAGGCTTGAGGCCGAGCTCGTCGGCCTTCTCCCGGGTCATCATCAGCACGGCAGCGGCTCCGTCGGAGACCTGCGAGGAGTTGCCGGCCGTGATCTTGCCGTCCTCCTTGAACGCCGGCTTCAGCGACGAGAGCTTCTCGAGGCTCGTGTCCGGGCGGATGCCCTGATCGGTCTCGTAGGTGTCGCCGTTGACCGAGAACGGGATGATCTCCCGCTCGAAGCGACCCTCCTCGGTGGCGCGGTGCGCCAGCTGGTGCGAGCGCAGGCCGATCTCGTCGAGCTCCGAGCGCGGGATCTCCCACTGGTCGGCGATCATCTCCGCCGAGATCCCCTGCGGAACGAGGTTGTAGCGCTCCATCAGCTCGGGCGAGAACGCGAAGCCGTGCTCCTTCATCACCTCGGCCGAGTCGGCGAAGGAGATGTGTCCCATGTGCTCGACGCCGCCGCCGATCGCGGCATCGTGGACGCCGGAGGCGATCAGCGCCGCGGCGAAGTTGACCGCCTGCTGGGCGGAGCCGCACTGACGGTCGACCGTGGTCGCAGGCGTCTCGATCGGCAGCCCGGCCTCGAGCCAGGCGTTGCGCCCGATGTTGATCGCCTGCTCACCGAACTGCTGCACGCAGCCGGCGACGACGTCCTCGACGTGCATCGGGTCGATCCCCGTGCGCGAGATCACCTCGCTGAAGGTCTTCGCAAGCAGGTTGGAGGGGTGGGTGTCCTTGTAGTAGCCCTTCTCCTCGTGGCCGCGCCCGACAGGCGTGCGCGCCGCCTCCACGATGACCACCTCGCGGCCCTGGAAGTTCCCGTTCTTCATGCCAACCCTCCGTTCGACTTCGCTTGCCCGCAAGACTAACCGAATTGGTTGACTGGTCAGTCAACCAGGGAGAAACAGGCATACTTCCGCGCCTGAAATGGGACCCGGGTTCGAGACACCAGGGATCGCCGGCACGGGCACGGTCGCGACCGGGCTCGCCGCCTGCGCGAGCGCCGTCGGCCCAGTGGTGATGCTCGCGCGCAGCGACGAGTCGGCGCTGAAGGCGGAGCGGAGGCTCGGCTCGATCGCCGAGAGGCTCGACGGTGCCGACCTCGGGCGGGTCAGGTTCACGACGGATGTCTCGGAGCTCTCGGACTGCGACGTCGTCGTCGAGGCGATCGTCGAGGACCTGCAGACGAAGGGCGAGCTGATCGGCGAGGTCGGGCGCACCGCCCCCAGAGCCGCGCTCGCGAGCACGACCTCGGCGCTCAGCATCCACGAGATCGGCGAGATGAGCGGCCACGCATCGCGCCTGTTCGGCCTCCACGTCTTCAACCCGGTCGCGAAGATGGAGCTGGTCGAGCTCTGCTTCACGAAAGGGCTTGACGCCTCGATCCCCGACCGCGCGCGGGCGTGGTGCGAGGGGATCGGCAAGCGGGGGGTCGAGGTCCCCGACCAGGCGGGGTTCGTCGTCAACAGGCTGCTTTTCCCGTATCTGTTCGACGCCGTGCACATGATGGAGCGGACGGGGATGAGCGCCGAGGACGTCGACGCGTGCATGACGCTCGGCGCCGGGCACCCGATGGGCCCGCTGGCGCTGCTCGATCTCGTCGGCCTCGACGTCGCGATGGCGATCGGAGAGGCGCTCTACGAGGAGAGCGAGCTACCCGCTCACCAGCCGCCGGAGCTGCTGCGCGCGCTCGTCTCCGAGCGCAAGCTCGGGCGCAAGACCGGCGCCGGCTTTCACGACTACGACTAGACCGCCGGGCGCTATCCCGAGGCTCTGCGGCTCGCGGCCTTGCCCTTGCGGCGCGGCTTCGCGCGCTGCTTCGGCACCGGAGGCTCCTCGTGCTTGCCGCACAGGTCCCAGACGGCATCCGCCTCGGAGATCCCCTGCGCCTTCGCGTCACGGGTGACCTGGCGCCACGGCAGCTCGGCCTCGGGGAGGTCGTCCCAGCGCGCTAGGTCGAGCGCCTGGAGCGAGCGCTGGAGCGCGGGGCCGAGGTGCTCCTGGGCACGCAGCAGAGCCCTCAGCACCTCAAGCTGCTTGTCGGTGAGCCTCACGACCCACATCGCGACCTCCTCGCTCCTCGCTGGCTCGGACGCAGGTCAAGCTACGCGCGCACGCGGACGGAAGCGGCGGCGCGGATCTACGCTGTTTGCGCGGCCGCCTGCTCCGGCTCGGTGGGCGGGTGGATGCGCACGGCGACGATCCGGTTCTCGCGCACCGACTCGACGCGCAGCGTGTACCCGTCGGCCTGGACGACGTCGCCCCGCTTCGGCAGCCGGCCGAGCTCGCCGAACACGTAACCGCCGACCGAGTTGTAGGCGTCGGTGTCGACGGGGAGCTGGATTCCGACGTCGGCGAGGTCGCCGAGCGGGACGTGGCCGCGCACGTACCAGTCGCCGTTCGTGAGCCGGCGAACCGAGCCCGAGCGCGGGTCGGTCTCGTCCTCGATCTCGCCGACGACCTCCTCGAGGATGTCCTCGACGGTGACGATGCCGACCGTGCGCCCGTACTCGTCCACGACCACGCCCATGTAGCTGCGCTGGCGCTGGAGCTCGGCCAGTAGGTCGTCGAGCGGCTTCGTCTCGGGGACGATCCACGCCTCGTGGATCGCCGCCTCGATCGGCGCCGCGGCGCCGGCGTTCATGTACAGCCGCGCGAGGCTGTTGTTGTGGACGATCCCGCGCACGCGGTCGGGGTTGTCGTCCTCGATCACGACGAGCCGCGTGTGGCCCGATGACACGCAGCGCCGCAGCGCCTGCTCGACGCTCTCGGTCGCGTCGACGGTGACGACCGCGGGGATCGGCGTCATCACCTCGCGCGCCTGCTGCTCGTGGAGGTGGAAGACGCCGGACAGCATCCCCGCCTCGCCGGGGTCGAGCTGGCCCTCGGAGCGGGATTGGTCGATGATCGACTTCAGGTCCTCGGAGGTGTGCTCCTCGGCGAGGTCTTGGGGGTTGACCCCGAACAGGCGCACGACCGCGTTCGCGACCGCGGTCAAGCCGAGCGTGAATGGGGCCGTCATTGACCCGAACAGATCGAGCGGGCGCGCGAGCCGCCGCAGTGCCCCCTCCGCGCGCGTGATCGCGAGCATCTTCGGAACCTGCTCGCCGAGCACGATGTGGATCGAGGTCACGATCGTGAACGCGATCACGACGGAGATCACGACCGCGACACCGTGCGAGAGCCCGCCGAACACCGGCTCGAGCAGGCGCGCAATCGAGGGCTCGCCGAGGAAGCCGATCCCGATCGAGGCCATCGTGATCCCGACCTGGCACGCGGATAGCGACTCGTCGAGTTGCTCGATCTGCTCGAGCGCGAGCTTGGCGCCGCGGGCGTTGCCGCCGGCGAGCGTCTCGAGCCGCGCCCGCCGCGCCCGCACGAGCGCGAACTCGGCGGCGACGAAGAGCCCGTTGATCGCCACGAGGACGAGCAGCAGGATGAGCAGGACGACGCTCACGTCGTCAGTTGCTCAGGCGACGAAGGCGACAGGGATGTGGCCGCGGACTCGGAGGCTGCTCGTCGTCGTTCATCAGCGGCCGGGCAAGGCTAGCAAGGGGGGCGCTGCCCCTGGCTCTGGGCTTGAGCCGAGGCTCGACGTGCTGCGGCGGCGGCGATCAGCAGGCCTGTGAACGAGACATCGGGCATCAGGCGGCCGCGCCCGTCCTCGCTCCGAGGTCGATCAGCCCGTCGAGGAAGGACTCTGAGAACGACGGGAACGGCTGGATCGTGTCGCCGAGAACGTCGAGCGGCAGCCGCGCGCGGATCGCGACCGTGGCCTGCTGCAGCCACTCGCCGGCCTCGGGGCCGAGCGCGTAGGCGCCGGTCAGCCGCTCGCCGTCGGAGACCAGCGTCAGGAACCAGTTGTGCTCGGCGTACTCGCGCGTGAAGGTCGAGGTTCGCGCCACCCCGGAGAGATCGACGGTCGCCGTCTTGGCGCCCTCGGCCTCGCCGACCGACGCCGCCTGTGGATCCGTGAACACGATCCGCGGCACGGCGTCGTAGCTCGCCTTCGCTTCGTCACCGAGGATGTTCGCGGCGACGACCCGGCCCTGGTACTTGCCGACGTAGGTCAGAGGCCAGATCCCGGTCGCGTCGCCGATCGCCCACACGTTCTCCCCCGCGGAGCACCGCTCGTCGACCTCGATCCCGCCCCGCCCGGGTTCGATCCCGACGCTGTCGAGGCCGATGCCGTCGACGCTGGCGCGGCGGCCGGTCGCGACGAGGAGCCGCTCGCCGCGCGCCTCGGGCCCGTCGTTGAACTCGAGCACGAACTCGTCACCGTCGCGCCGCGCGCCGGAGGCGAGCTCGCCGAGCCGCAGCTCGATCCCCTCCGCCTCGAGCGCCTCGCCGAGCGCCTTCCCGAGTGGCGCCGGCTCGCGCGGGAGCACGTGGTCCTCGCCCTCGATCAGGCTCACGTCGGCACCGAATCGCGAGATCGCCTGCGAGAGCTCGGTGCCGACCGGGCCGCCGCCGAGGACCATGAGCCGTCGCGGGACCTCCTTGATCCCGGTCGCCTCGCGGTTCGTCCACAAGCCGTCGAGCTCGCGCAGGCCCGGAATCGGAGGGATCACGGGATCGGAGCCGGTCGCGACCACGATGTGCTCGGTCGCGAGCGTCTCGCCCTCGACCTCGACCGCGCCCGGGCCGGCGATCTTGGCCTCGCCCCGATGGAGGTCGACCTCGATCGACTCGAGCCACGAGAGCTGGCCCGCGTCGTCGTAGTCGGAGACCTGGAAGTCGCGCCACCCGAACGCCGCCGCGGGGTCGATCTTGCCGCTCACAGCCTGCTCCGCACCCGGCGCCTCGCGCGCGTGCTGGAGCGCCTCACCGGGCCGAAGCAGCGTCTTCGACGGGATGCAGGCCCAGTACGAGCACTCGCCGCCAACGAGCTCGCGCTCGACGATCGCGACCCGCTTTCCCCCTGCGGCAAGCCGCCCGGCGCAGTGCTCGCCTGCCGGGCCGCCCCCGATGATGATCACGTCGTAGGCGTCGCTCATGTGGCTGAGCTCCTTTCCTTGGCTTGGTCGATGTCCCATGCCGCCTTGATCAGCCCGATGTGGCTGAACGCCTGGGGGAAGTTCCCGAGCATCTCGCCGCTCGCCGCGTCGACCTCCTCGGCGAGAAGGTCGAGGTCGTTGGCGAATCCGGCAAGCCGGTCGAAGAGCTCCTCCGCGCGCTCGAGCTCGCCGGCGCGCGCGAAGCAGGAAACGAGCCAGAACGAGCAGATCACGAATGTGCCCTCCTCGCCCTCGAGCCCGTCGGCGTTCTCGCCCTCGCTGTTCAGGTAGCGGAGCACGAGCCCGTCCTGGGTGAGCTCGCGTGCGATCGCATCGATCGTCGAGCGCACGCGCTCGTCGGTCGCGGGCAGGAAGTCGACCAGCGGGATCAGCAGCAGCGACCCGTCGAGCTCCTCCGATCCGAACGACTGCACGAACGCCTGCTGCTTGTCGCTCCAGCCCTCGGTCATGATCGCCTCGCGGATCGCCTCGCGTCCGGCGGACCACTCGGCCTCACGCGCGAACTCACCCAGCTGCGGAGCCAGCTTCACGGCACGGTCGAGCGCGACCCAGCACAGCAGCGCCGAGGACACGTGGCGCTGGGGCGGCCCGCGCATCTCCCAGATCCCCGCGCCCGGCTCCTTCCAGCGCGACATCGCCGTGTTCGCGAGCTCGGCCGCGAAGCGCTGGATCTCGGGGTGGAGCTCGCCGAGCCGCTCGCGATACTGGTGGATGGCCGACAGGAGCTCGCCGTAGACGTCGAGCTGGATCTGGGTCCAGGCGCCGTTTCCGACCCGGACCGGGCTCGAATCGCGCCACCCGCGCAGATGGGGCAGGGTTCGCTCGCTGAGATCGTGCTCGCCTCCGATCCCGTACATGATCTGCAGCGAGGTCCGCTCGTCGACGCGCCCGCCGGCGGAGCTGGTCATGAACGAGACGAAGCGCCCGGCCTCGTCTGAGCAGGCGCCGACATACAGCGCCTCGAGCGTCAGGCTCGAGTCGCGGATCCACGAGAAGCGGTAGTCCCAGTTTCGCTCCCCGCCCTCGGACTCGGGCAGCGAGGTAGTCGCCGCGGCGACGATCGCGCCGGTCGGGTGGTAGGTGAGCCCCTTGAGCACGCGCGAGGACAGACGCACGAGCTCGCGGTGCGGGCCCTCGTAGATGTCGTGCTCGGCCTCCCACGAGCGCCACGTCTCGGCGACGTCCTCGATCCGAGCGCCGACGCGGTCGGCCGGCGTCGGCTCGAGCGCGGTCGCCTCGGGCGGGGCCCAGCGCAGCGCGAACCCGACGCCCTCGCCCTCGGAGACCGCGAACGTGGCCCGCATCGTCGCCTCGCCGACCTCGAGCGGAGCCCCGGCGGTGACCGCGAGCTGGTTCGGCCCCCCGAATGTCCGCCCCCCGTCCTCGGTCCGCCGGCACAGCGGACGCACGAGCCCGTACTCGGGCCGCGGCGCGAGCTCCATCTCGATCTCGACGCTCCCAGAGAGGCCCTCCACCAGCCGCAGGACCTCATGCGGAGCCTCGTGTCCAAGCTCGTGGGCGCGCTGCCCTTCGCGGAGGGCGAGCGCGTCGACGAGCCGCGCCGTCCCGTTCTCGGTCGTGAACGTCGTCTCGAGCACGAGCGTGCCGTCGCGGTAGCGGCGCTCGGAGCGGAACTCGCCGCTCGGGGTCAGGCTCCAGTGTCCGGCCTCGGGATCGAGCATCCGGACGAGCATCGCCGGACTGTCGAAGCGCGGCATGCACAGCCAGTCGATCGAGCCGGACGTGCTCACGAGCGCCGCCGAGTTGCTGTCCGAGATCAGGCCGTAGTCCGCGATCGGCCGAAACTCCTCGCCGCTCCCCTTCTCTCCAGACATCGGGCGTAAGACTCGCGCCTATGCGAATCCGTTACAAGGGGGGCTCCGTCCCCTCGGCGCCCTCCGGGCGCCTCCGCCCGCGTGACCGCTGTGGATGATGAGCAGTTAGTTGAGAAATTGCGCGCCGGCGACGAGGCGGCGTTCGCCACCCTCGTCGACCGCTACAGCGGCGCGCTGATGCGGCTCGCGCGGATGTACGTGTCGAGCGCCGCGGTCGCCGAGGAGGTCGTTCAGGAGACCTGGCTCGGCGTGATCCGCGGAATCGACAGGTTCCAGGGCCGAAGCTCGCTGAAGACGTGGATCTTCCGCATCCTCGTCAACAACGCAAAGACGCGCGGCCAGCGCGAGGGACGGAGCATCCCGTTCTCCTCCGTCGCCGACCCGCTCGGCGGCGACGAGCCGTCGCTCGACCCCGACCGCTTCCAATCCGCCGAGGACCGGAACCCCGGCGGCTGGGCGCTCGCGCCGACCGCCTGGCCGACACCGGAGGAACGGCTGCTCTCCGGCGAGACACGGGATCGCATCCTCGAGGCGATCAGCGAGCTTCCCCCGTCGCAGCGGGAGGTCGTGACGCTGCGCGATGTCGAGGGCTGGTCCTCGAAGGACGTGCGTAACGCGCTCGAGATCTCGGAGTCCAATCAGCGCGTGCTCCTCCATCGGGCGCGCTCGAAGGTCCGGGCGGCCCTGGAGAGCCACTTCGGAGCGATGGAGCCCAACCCGACATGAGAAGGCGACGCGAGATGACCTGCGTAGAGCTGGTCGAGGTCGTCACCGATTACCTCGAGGGGACGCTGTCGCGCCGCGAGCGCCGCCGGGTCGAGCGCCACGTCGCCGCGTGCCCGTACTGCGATCTCTACATCGAGCAGATCCGCGAGGTGATCCGGACGCTCGGCCGGCTGACCGAGGAGACGATCCCGCCCGAGGCCAGGGACGAGCTGCTGGTCGCGTTCCGCGACTGGGCGGGCGGATAGCGCGGGGTCGCGTACGCTGGGCGCGATGGGGCCGAGCGTTGACACCGACCAGGACGAGGCCCCGTACCTCGAGGCGCTGCTCGGCTACGCGCGCCGCGAGCCGGGCCGGTTCAACATCCCCGGCCACAAGGGCGGGCCGGCGGCCGACCCCGAGCTCGTCGAGGCGCTTGGCAGCCGAGCGCTGGAGCTCGACATCCCGGCGCTGATCGAGGGCATCGACGTCGGCCCAGAGCCGACGCCGTTCTCGCGCGCCCAGCAGCTCGCCGCCGAGGCGTGGGGCGCGCGCCGGAGTTGGTTCCTGATCAACGGGGCCTCGCAGGGAAATCACGCCGCGACGCTTGCGCTTCGCCACTACGGCCGCCGCGTCGTCGTCCAGCGCAACGTCCACTCGAGCACGATCGACGGCCTGATCCTCGCCGGGCTCGAGCCGACGTTCGTCGCGCCCGAGCTCGACGGGGAGCTCGGGCTCGCGCACTGCCTCACCCCCGCGGGGCTCGCCGCGGCGCTCGACGCGACCCCGGACGCAACCGGCGCGCTCACGGTCTCCCCGACCTACTTTGGAGCGATCGCCGACGTCGCCGGACTGAGGCGCGTTGCCTCCGAGCGCGGGATCCCGCTGCTCGTCGACGAGGCGTGGGGAGCGCACCTGCACTTCTCCGACCGCCTCCCCGCGAGCGCGCTCGACTGCGGCGCCGACCTCGTGCTCAACTCGATCCACAAGATCGTCGGCAGCCTCACGCAGTCGGCCGTGCTCCACCTTGGCGAGGAATCGCCGCTCTCCGAGGAGGTGATCGACCGCGTCGTCACGCTCGTCGAGTCGACGAGCCCGAACGCGCTCCTCACCGCGTCGCTCGACGCCGCGCGGCGCCACGCCGTGTTGCGCGGCCCCGAGCTCCTCGATCACACGCTCGACGCACTCGAGCGCGCGCGGCGCGAGATCCGCGACATCCCCGGGCTCGACGTCCTCGACGAGAGCCTCATCGGGCGCCCCGGCGTCCACGGCTACGACCCGCTGCGGCTCGCCGTCGACGTGCGCGGGCTCGGCGTCACGGGCCATCGCGTCGCCGAGCTCCTGCGCGAGCTGGATGACGTCTATCTCGAGCTCTCGTCGGAGACCGTGATCGTCGCCGTGTTCGGGCTCGGGGAGGACGCGGAGGCCGACGCGGTGCGGCTGATCGCCGGGCTGCGCCATGTCGTCGAGGAGCTCGGCCCGCCACAGGCGGCGATAGCGCGGCCGTTCGCGCCCCCGCCGCAGTGGGGCCCGCTGGAGATGGAGCCGCGGGAGGCGTTCTTCGCACGCCACGAGGCGATCGAGGTCGAGCGCGCCGGGGGGCGGATCGCCGCCGAGTCCCTCGCCGCGTACCCACCGGGGATACCGAACGTCCTCCCCGGCGAGCGGATCGAGCCCGAGACGCTCGCGTTCATCGGCGAGGCGCTGGCCCAGGGCGGCAACCTTCGCGGCGCCGTCGATCGCTCGCTGCGCACGGTCCGGGTCGTCGTCGAGGGCGAGTGAGCGGCTTTCTTGCACTGACCGGGAACCGTCGCTGAGCGCGGAAAACCGCTGCTAGCCTGGAATTTCGGGGTGGTCGGCAGGGGTGCGGGAGCAGGGAAGTGACGGTACGAGCGAGAGACAAGCGATGGCGAGCCTGCGTGCTCGTCGCAGCGATGTCGGCGCTGGCCGCGGCCGGCGTCGGGACCCGTGCGCGCGCGGGGAGCGAGCACCCCGGCGACCTTGACACGTTGTTCTCGGGCGACGGGCGGGTCACGACGGACTTCGGAGGAATCGACGCGGGCGCCGCGGTCGCGGTCCAGCCCGACGGCAAGATCGTCGTCGCCGGGACGACCTACCACGGCTCCGAGGATGCCAAGATCGCGATCGCCCGCTACAACCCCGAGGGGACGCCCGACTCGAGCTTCGGCGGCGGCGACGGGGCGGAGGTGACGAGCCGCCCCGGTGAGTCGCTGATCGCGCATGACCTGGCGCTGCAACCCGACGGAGGGATCGTCGTCGGCGGAGGCGATGACGGCGACTTCATGGCCGCGCGTTACACGCCCAGCGGTGCCCTCGATCCGTCATTCGGGACCGGTGGCATCTCGACGATCGACGCAGGCGAGGATGCAAGCGGGGTCAGCCTGACGCCGGACGGGAAGATCGTCCTCGCCGGCTCCACCGGCGGTCTCGGCAGCGAGGACCTCGCGGTCGCCCGGCTGGACGCGGACGGCGACCCCGACAGCTCGTTCTCAGGTGACGGCCGCGATACCGCGCCCGTCCCCGGTACGCAGAGCGGCAGCGGCGTAGCTGTCCAGGACGACGGCGCGATCGTCGTCGCCGGCACCGAGGGCGACGAAAGCGGCGGCCGGCACTTCATTCTCGCCCGATTCGGCAAGGACGGAGGGCTCGACGACTCGTTCTCCGGCGACGGCGTACAGACGACGACCGTCACCAACTCCGACGAAGCCAACGCCGTGGTCGTCCAGCCGGGCGGCAAGCTCGTGGTCGGAGGCAGCACGATCCGCAGCGGGGCTGACTTTGCGCTTGCCCGCTACCTGCCGAGCGGAGCGCTCGACCCGTCGTTCGGCACCGCCGGCGAGCAGGAGACGGACATTGGAGCCGCGGACGCGATTCGGGCGCTTGCGATCGACCCTCACGGCGACATCGTGGCCGCGGGAAGCTCGGGCGTGGATATTCAGGGTGACAACGGGAAGTTCGCGCTTGCGCGCTACGGCGACGACGGGAGGCTGGACCCTGACTTCGGGGACGACGGCACGACCACGACCAACTTCGCCAGCTACTTCCAGCAGAGTGCCAACGGCGTCACAGTCCAGAGTGATGGGCGCATCGTCGCTGCCGGCACCGCGACGCGGGGCGCAGGGGACGACTTCGCCATCGCGCGCTACCTCGGCGACGCCGGGAGCTGCGGTGGGCTCAACGCAACGATCCTCGGCACCTCCGGGGATGACGATCTCACCGGAACGCCCGGGCCGGACGTGATCGACGCCGGGCGCGGCGACGACGAGATCCGCGGCCTCAACGGCAACGACGTGATCTGCGGCGGCAAGGGCGACGACAGCCTCGCCGGGATGAACGGCGACGACGAGCTGCGCGGGCTCGAGGGCGCCGACGGACTCAGCGGCGGCAAGGGCAAGGACGACATCACCGGCGCGGTCGGACGCGACACGATGAACGGAGCCAGGGGCCGCGACAAGCTCCGAGGCGGCCCCGGGGGCGACTTCATGCGCGGCGGTCCGGGGAAGGACACGCTCCACGGCGGCAGCGGGTTCGACAACTGCAACGGCGGCGGGGGCCGCAACCGCCTCAAGGGCTGCTGAGCGGCTCGCGGCCTAGCCGTATCCGTCGCGGCTGATCACCAGCTTGCCGTCGTGGGCGGCGATCGCCTCCGGCGCGTCCTCCCACGACGCCGTCTCGGAGGTCACGAGCTCGGGCCGGAAGCCGCGCGAGCGGATCAGCTCGAGGATCGGCTCCATCGCGGGCCGCGCGTGGACGCGCCCGGTGTGGAACCTGATCCCCTTCGTGTACATCTCGAGCAGCGGCACCGGCGTCTCGGGCTCATAGTAGATCCCGATCGAGGTGCAGACTCCGTCGGGCTCGGTCGAGCGGAGCGCGCACGCGAGGCCGCCGTGGCTGGCGCTGGCGTCGACCGTGATCGGGTACGGGCCAAGCCGGTCGGGAAAGCGGCGGTCGATCACGTTCCCGCCCAGCGCCTTCGCGCGGTCGCGCTCGTCGAGGCTCCCGCCCGCGAAGTCGACGCGCTCGGACCCCATCGCAACGGCGATCGCGGCAGCGTAGACGGCGATCGACCCGGCGCCGGCGCAGATCAGCACCGGCGCGCCAGGCTCGTCCTCGAGCTGCGGCCCGACCGTCCGCCATGCGTCGGGGATGTTGTCGGAGAGGCTCGCGACCGAGCCCGGCGGCAGTCCGCGCGGCAGAGGGACCAGCATCGTCGCCGCGTACGGGACCCGCACGAGGTCGGAGAGCAGGCCACCGTAGTCGGGTCCGAACGGGAGCCCGTACATCGACAACCGCGGCACCTGCTCGCAGTTTCCGGTGTGGCCGCGGCGGCAGCGCGCGCACTCGCCGCACGAGATCTGGAACGGCACGCTGACGATGTCGCCGGGGCGGATCGATCCCACCGCGCTGCCGACCTCGACGACCTCGGCGACGCCCTCGTGGCCGAACGGGAATGGCTCCGGCACGGCCACGGCGCCGCGGACGATCCCCTTGTCGAGATCGCACGTCGCGACCGCGAGCGGTCGCACGAGCGCCTCGCGCCCGGCCTGGATCGTCGGCTCGGCGGCTTCCTGCCACTCGAGGACGCCTCTCTCGAAGAACACCAGCTCCCGCATCAGGGGGCCAATCCTACGAGCCGCCGAGCGCCGGCAATGTGACCGCGTGCCGGACACGGGCAAGAGCCCGCGGCGGCCGGTTTCGTTACAACCCTTGTCGTGGAGAGCTCGTCGGAGGCCAGAGCCGGCGGATCGGAGGCCGGCGGCAAGGGCCTGAAGAAGAACGCCGTCGGGTTCCTCGACGATCTCTCGATCGGGCTCGCGTCGACGGCTCCGGCCTACTCGCTCGCAGCGGTGATCGGGTCGATCGTCGTCTACACCGGGCTCCAGGCCCCCGGCGTGCTGCTGCTGTCGTTTGTTCCGATGTTCCTGATCGCGGGGGCGTTCTACTTCCTCAACCGCGCCGACCAGGACTGCGGCACGAACTTCTCGTGGGTGACGCGGGCGCTGGGGCCGATGCCGGGGTGGATGGCGGGGTGGGCGGTGTGCTCGACCGGGATCCTCGTCGTCGGCTCGCTCGCCGACGTCGCCGCGTTCTACTTCTACGACCTCGTCGGACTCGACGGTCTTCGCGACACTCGGCTGGCGGTCGTCCTGCTGGCGCTCGTGATCATCGCCGTGATGACGACCGTGTGCGTAATCGGCACCGACCTCTCGGCGCGGATGCAACGGATCCTGATCCTGAGCCAGGTCGGGATCCTGATCGCGTTCGCGGGCGTGGCGCTGCTCCGGGTCGCGATCGGCGACGCCCCGCACGGGGTCGGCTTCCGGCCCGACTGGCTCTCGCCGTTCGCGACCAGCTACGGGGCGCTCGTCTCGGGCCTGCTGCTGGGGGTGTTCATCTACTGGGGATGGGAGAGCGCCGTCAACCTCAACGAGGAGAGCACCGACAGCGCCGAGACGCCCGGGCGCGCGGCGATAGCGAGCACGCTGATCCTGCTCGGAACCTACGTCGGCGTCGGGGTCGCGGTGCTCTCGTTCGCGGGCCCGAACGAGGTAAACAACTTCGCCGACAACGCCGGCGTCCTCGGGCACGTCGCCGGCCAGGCGATGGGCCCGCTCGGCTTCCTCGTCGTGATCGCGATCATCACCTCGGGCCTGTCCTCGGCACAGACGACGATCCTGCCCTCCTCGCGCACGTCGCTGTCGATGGCGAGGCACGGGGCGTTGCCCGAGATCTTCGGCCGCGTCCACCCCCGCTTCAACACCCCGGACTTCTCGACGATCCTGATCGGCGTACTCGCGGCGCTGTGGTACGTCGGCGCGAGCGCGGTCTCGGACGACTTCCTGCTCGACTCGCTCGCCTCGCTGTCACTGCTGATCGCTTTCTACTACGCGCTCACCGGGGTCTCGTGTGCGATCTACTACCGGCATGAGCTGTTCCAGTCCGCGCGCAACCTCATCCTGATGGGGATCGCGCCCGTCGCCGGCGCGGCGATGCTTGTCTACCTGCTCATCGAGTCGGGACGCCAGCTCGCGAAGCCGGGGGCGTCGGAGACGCACACAGCCGTGCTCGGCGTCGGCGTCCCGTTGGTCGTCGCGGTCGCCTTCATCGTCATCGGGCTGCTGCTGATGGTCGCGTGGCGGTTCACCGCGAAGCGGAGGTTCTTCGCGCGGGTGCCGTTCGAGTCGGTCGACGATCCCAGCCCCTCGGCGCCGGTCGCGGTGGGCTCGTCGTGAGCGAGTTCTCGAAGCTCGCCGCGCTTCCGCTGAGGATCGAGGGTTACGAGCTCGAGAGCCGCGACCGAACCTACGGCGACTTCACGCGACCCTCGACGATCGTCCACCTCAAGGGCGGGGGAACGGAGGGGCTCGGCGAGGACGTCACCTATGACGAGCTCGACCACATCGCCCACCGCGACATCGGCCCGGTGCACGACCTCTCGGGGCCGACGACGCTCGGCGAGGCGTGCGAGCTGTTCGGTGAGCTCGACCTGTTCAAGGACGCACCGCCCGTGCGCGACTTCTCGCGCCACTACCGCCGCTGGGCATACGAGTCGGCGGCGCTCGACCTCGCGCTGCGCCAGGGTGAGTCCTCGCTCCACGCCGTGCTCGGACGCGAGCCGACACCGGTGACGTTCGTGTGCTCGACGCGCCTCGGCTCGTTCGGCGACGACGGGCGGGGCTCGTCGACCGAGGCGCTCCGGAAGCGGCTCGCCAAGTACCCCACGCTGCGCTTCAAGCTCGACCCTGAGAACGACTGGGACGAGCGGCTGATCGCGGAGATCAGGGAGATCGCGCCGGTCGACGTCCTCGACCTCAAGGGCCTCTACCGCGGGACGCCGGTCGACGTCGAGACCGACCCGGTGCTCTACAAGGCCGTCGCCGAGACGTTCCCGAACGCATGGCTCGAGGACCCCGATCTGAACGACGAGACGCGCCCGGTGCTCAAGCCGTACGCCGACCGGATCACCTGGGACGCGCTGCTTCACTCGCTCGCCGATCTCACCGGGCTGGAGCGCCAGCCGCAGGCGATCAACTCGAAGCCGTCGCGGTTCGGATCGCTCGAGGAGCTGATGGCGGTATACGAGCACTGCGAGCGCGAGGGGATCCTGATCTACGGCGGGGGCCAGGGCGAGCTCGGCGTCGGCCGCGGACAGATCCAGTACCTGGCGTCGCTGTTCCACCCCGACACCTCAAACGACATCGCACCCTCGGGCTACAACGACCCCGCCGTCCCCGATGGGCTCCCCTCGAGCCCGCTCGAGCCCGCTCCGTCTGCGACCGGGTTCCGCTGGGGTCATTGATGCTGGCGCCGAGTATCGGCGAAGCCGACTGCGAGGCGAGTGGCAGGTAGGTGTTGATGGTGTTTGGCGGGCGGTAGCCTGCGGGCGAACGATCCCGCTTAGGAGGACCGATGCCCGAGAAGTCGTTTGCCGACGCGCTCAACGATCAGATCGCGAACGAGTTCGTCGCCCACCAGCAGTACGTCGGCGCAGCCGTCCACTACGACGCCGAGACGCTGCCGCGTCTTGCCAGCTTCTTCTACCGCCAGGCGGTCGAGGAGCGCAACCACGCGATGATGATGGTCCAGTACCTGCTCGACACCGACGAGGAGGTGCGGATCCCGGACATCACGTCCCAGCAGACGCGCTTCGATGACCCGGTCGCGCCGGTGAAGATGGCGCTCGATCAGGAGCAGCGAGTCGGGGATGAGATCAACGCCCTGTTCAAGCTCGCGCGCGACACCGGCGACTACCGCGCCGAGCAGTTCATGCAGTGGTTCGTCAAGGAGCAGGTCGAGGAGGTTTCGCTGATGAACGACCTGCTCCAGGTCGTCGAGCGCTCGAAGGACAACCTGCCCCTGGTCGAGGAATACATCGCCCGCGAGCAGCCCGGCGAGGAGGGCGACCCGACGGCTCCGCCGGCCGCGGGCGGGGAGCTCGGCGCGTAGATGCGCCGACGGCGGGTCGGGCTCGTGGCGCTCGCCGGCCTCGCCGCATCGCTGACGGCGCTTGCCGGCTGCGGCGGCTCGGGGCAGACGACCGTCGCCCCCTCGCCCTCGGCGCCGATCCGGATCCGGCTGCACAGCCCCGAGTTCAAGAACCGGAAGCTGCTGCCGCGCTCGATCACCTGCAAGGGCGCGGGCACCTCACCCGGGCTCGACTGGTCGGGTACCCTGCGCGACGCGCGCTCGCTCGCCCTGGTCGTGCTGGACCGCAACGCCCCCGGTGGGCGCTTCGCGCACTGGACGCTGTGGAACCTCGATCCGAGGCAGACGCGGATCAAGGCCGGCCAGACCCCTAAGGACGCCGTCGACGGCAAGAACGGGTTCGGAAAGATCGGCTGGGGACCACCGTGCCCGCCGAAGGGCAACCCGCCCCACGACTACGAGTTCACGCTCTACTCGCTGAAGCGGCCGCTCGACCTCAAGCGCGGTGCCGCGGTCAACTCCGTGCTCGGGGCGATCGCCCGCTCGGCGATCTCGCGCGGCACGCTGACCGGCTACTACTCGCGCTAGCTCTCAAGCATCGATGCGGACTCTCCTCGGTGTGTCTACCCGCCGTCGGGCGGCGCAAGCAGCACGTCCTCGGCGATGTCCGGCAGCGAGGAGAAGCGACTCTCCGGCTGGCCGAAGGCGGCGGCGAGCAGCCCGGCCGGGCACGCGCTCAGCGCGCCGGAGATGCCGTTGTCGCTCGGCATCTCGTGGTCGAAGAACACAGCGAGCCGCGCGTCGTCGTCGTCGAGCGTCTCGATGTGGTGGAAGTAGGCGCGGGGGATGAAGCTGATGTCGCCCGCCGCGAGGTCCACGGTCTCCACCTTGCCGCGCGGGGAGACGATTGTCAGCCGGACCGATCCCTCGATCAGGTAGTTGAGCTCGGCCGCGTTCGGATGCCAGTGCGGCTCGCGGACTGCGTGGCCGCGCATCAGCAACGAGTACATGGCGAGCCCGTCGAGAACCGGAAAGTCGTCCGCGCGCCCAAAGGTCAGCGATCCGCCCGCGTTCGACAGGTCCGGCTCCCTGCGCTCGAGCTGGAAACGGTACGGACCGGCGGGGGTGGCGGTTGCGTCTGGCGAGGCCGCCGGGCGGACGATGAAGGCGTCGCGCTCGGCGGGCTCGACCCAGTCGAAGGCATCGGTCTTCGTCCCGAAGGTCGCCGCGAGCACGTGCGCGGGCATCTCGGCGAGGCTCGACGTGAGGCTGAGGTCCTCGGGGCGCTCGTGACCGAAGCAGACGAGGAACCGCGCGCCGGCCCCCGCACCGGCCTCGATGTCGTGCACGAAGCCGGACGGGACGAAGACGAGGTCCCCCGGCTCGGCCTGCATACTCACCCGGCGGCCGCCGGGCTCGACGATCGTCATCGTCGCCGTTCCCTCGAGGCAGTAGCTGAGCTCGGCCGCGTTCGGATGCCAGTGCGGCTCGCGCGCGGCGCCCGGGGCGAGCTCCAGCGTCGCCAGCGAGATCCCCTCGAGAATCCGCATCTGCTCCGCGGTCACGTCGACGCGCGCCCCGCCGTCGCGCTCCACCTTCGCCGGACTCGACGCAACCGTGTAGGCATGCTCGCTCAAGCGCGGCCACTCTATCGGCGCCCCGGGGCTCCGGCCTACGCGGCGCGGACGCCGGCTACCGAGGCGCTGCCCGTGCTCCTAGCGCCGCCGCTTCAGCGTCACCCGCTTGCTGGCGGTGCCCGCGCTCCCGCCGCCGTCGGGCGTGAACGTCACCTTCGCCTTCGCCTTTGCCTTGCCCTTGTGCTTCAGCTTCCTCTTCGCCTTGCCGCGCGGCTTCACCGGAAGCTTCACGTTGCCGGCGGCGTCGGCGTGCTTCGTCTTTCCCTTCACCAGCTTCGTCTTCGCAAGCCGGAGGCTGCCCGGATCAGAGACCTTGATCGTGAGCTTCGCCGTCCCCTTGCGCTTGTTCCTCTTCAGCTTGCCGAAGCTGAATCCAGGCAGCGCGTCCACGGCCACGCCATCCGGGCCCTTCGCCTTGTTGATGAACTTCTGGTCGACGCCGGAGCCGTCCACGCTCGCGCGCCCAACCGAGTCGCCGTTGAAGTTCGTCCAGTAGACGTGGCCCGAGTCGACCGCCGTCGCAGTGGGGCTGTGGGCACCGCCGATGAAGCTCTTGATTGGATCGGTGCCACTCAAGCTCGCGCGCCCGATCGAGTTGGTTTCGTTGTTGGCCCAGAAGATGTACGCCGCGTTCACACTCACGCCCACCGGGCTGTCGAGGCCGGGAATGAAGCTCTGGTTCACCCCCGTGCCGTTCAGGTTCGCGCGGCCGATCGAGCCCAATCCACTGTTCGCCCAGTAGACGTGCCCGGAGTCGACGGCGACCCCGTCGGGCTGGCTGGCCCCGTTGATGAAGTCGCGCTTCACTGCGGTCCCGTCGAGGTTGGCGCGTCCGATCTCGTCGGGAAACGCGTCCCAGTAGAGATGCTGGGAGTCGACGGCGACCCCGCACGGACCGGATACTCCGGCGATGAACTTCGGGTTCGCACCCGATCCATCCAGGTTCGCCCGCCCGATCGTGTCGTCCTCGTTGTCGGCCCAGTAGATGTGCGCGCTGTTGACCGCGACCCCGCAGACGCCGAACGCGTCGGTGATGAACTCGGGGGCCTGGCCCGACCCGTTCAGGTTCGCACGCCCGATCGTGTCGACGATGTTGCCCCAGTAAACGAATCCCTCGGCCCGCGGGGCGAACGCCAGCACCGCGGCCAGCAGCGCCACCACGGCAAGGAGCGTCGCCTTTCCCGCGCTCCGTCGGACGTCTGAGTTCCCTGGCTGCATATCTGCCTCCTAGCTCCGGCTCTCAGCTGAACCCGCTGGATTGCCCCCTGCGCTTACGGCGGGTCCGCAGACGCTGACCCCTGACGGTATCGGACCAGACTTGGACTGCGTTCTGAACGGGAGCGACGGGACTTGGCACCACGATAAGCACCCCGGGATCGCGATCGTTTCCTAGCGCGAGGTCCGTTGAGGCTTTCGCCTTTTCGCGCGAAGCGAGAGCGACCGACACACCCTGACCCACCTTCACTCGTTCACTTTCTCGCGCCCCTGCAGCCAGTCGGCGAAGTCGCGAGCGACGATCCGCTCGTCGTGGACTCCCGCCGCATACGGAGACGCCAGCCAGACGAGTTGGCGGCCCCATGATCGTCGGGTCGAGCAGGCGGGCGGTCAGCTGATCTCGCATCTCGTCGGGAAGCATCCCGGTGGCCGTAGGCCGGCTCGGTGTCGGCGGCGGTCGACAGCGCTTACGAGATGCTCGGCGGCCTGGACCTGTTGGTCAACAACGTTGGGATCGGGATGCGCCCCCCCGTGATCGCCAATCAGAACCCAACGACTGTACGGATGAAGACGACGTGGATGCGGCCAGGATCCTCCTCGTGGATCTCGAGGATCTTGCCGACGCGACTGTTCGCGCCATAGGCCTCGAGGGCGCGGGCATCCTCGAGCTTGAAGCTGCGCTCGTAGATCCTTTCGTGCGCCGTATCGAGGTCGGGGACGAGCTTCTGGGCGCCGACGACGAAGATGACATTGCCCGCGCCCCACGCGTGAGCGGCGAGCTGGCTGCCCAGGGCTGAGGCGATGACGAGCCTTCCGTCGAGCGTGACCGCGTGGACGCTGCCGAGGGAGAAGTCGGGCAGGACCATGGCCGCCTTGATCTCCTGCATCTGGGTTGCGCGGTCGAGCGCGACAATCTGGGTGCGCGTCGAGTCGTACGGTCCACCGTTGTCGATCGCCTGCGCGATCCCGGTCTCCTCCAACGTCACCGACGGGTAAGTCATTACGGACGAACCCTCCGGGATGCGGGCGAGCACCCTCTCGCGCGCCGCGTCGAGGTCGTCGACTACCTCGGCGCTGAATCCACGCCCTTCGAGCGCCCCGACGGTTTCCGCGAGCATTCGCTCGTTGGGCAGTGAGGTGAATCGGTCTGATGCCTGGATTGCAATGCTCATCGGGCTTGGCTCCTCGTGTCTCGTGGGGTGATGGCCACCCGGTTGATGACCAACTGCACCCAAAAGACGAGACAGCGGCCGCGGCTGTGACACGTTCAGGCCGCGGCCTCAGCCGGCTCCGGCGCTCTCGAGATTCCGGTCTCTCGAGTCGCGGCGGCGAAATCGCGCTGTCGGATGAGCGCCAGCGCCGCGACGGCCCCGACCGCGGCGGTGGCCGCGGCGACGAGCAGGATCTCGTTGAGGCCGTCGACGACGCCGGCCCGTAGCTCGAGCGGTGAGGAGACGTGGAGATGGGTGGCGAAGATGGCTCCGAGGACGGCGACGCCGGTGGCCGTCCCGACCTGCCGAAGCGTGGTGTTGATGCCCGACGCCATGCCGGCGCGGGTCGGCTCAACGACGCCGACCGCCGTTGCCGCGAGCGGCGTGTTGACAAGCCCGGCCCCGACCCCGGCGATGATCATGCCAGGAAGGAGGTGGGTCCATGCGTCATCGACCTTGATGCCGCGCATCAGCAGGAGCCCGGCGGCCACGAGGGCGAAACCGGGGCCGATGAGCAGCCGGATCGGGACACGCTCGGTCAGACGCCCCGCGATGCCGGCGGCGAGGAAGATCGCACCCGTCAGAGGCAGGAAGCGGACTCCGGTTGCGGCGGCCGAGTAGCCGAGCGTCTGCTGGAAGTAGAGGATCAGGTAGGTCAGCACGGAGAAGAGGGATCCGTTCATGGCGAAGGCGGCGATGAGTCCGCCGTCAAAGGTGGGCTTGCGCAGGAGCCGGAGATCGAACATCGGCTCGTGTGCGGAGACCTCGACCAAGACGAAGGCGACCAAGAGAACCGCCGCCGCCGAAAGCGACAGTACGACCGTGGTCGATCCCCAGCCGTCGGGCGCGCTGCGGATGAGCCCGAAGACCAGTCCAGCGAGGCCGCCGGAGAAGGCTAGAAATCCGGCCAGATCGGGTCGTGCGGCGGACGGACTGCGCCATTCGTCCACTCGCGAAAGGGTGACCAGGAGTGCGGTGAGGCCAACCGGGATGTTGACGAAGAAGATCCATCGCCAGGAGATGCCAGTTGTGATGACGCCGCCGAGCACCGGGCCGACGGCGACCGCGACGCCGGTGATCGCGCCGAAGACACCGAAGGCTACGGCTCGGTCGCGGCCCGAGAAGCTCTGGGCGATAAGAGCGAGGGCAGTCGCGAACATGATCGCGCCGCCAACGCCTTGGCCGGCGCGAGCCAGGACGAGAAAGGCAATCCCGCCGGCGAGCCCGCAGGCCAGTGAGCCGCCGGTGAAGATGGCGAGGCCGATGGCGAACAGGCGCCGCCGCCCGAAGCGATCGGCGAGGGCTCCGGCTGTGAGTAGGAACGCTGCCAGCGTCAGGGCATAGGCGTCGATCGTCCACTGCAGATCCGCAAGCGAGGCGTTGAAGGCGCGCTGGATCTGGGGAAGCGCGACGTTGACGATGGTGATGTCGAGCAACAGCATGAAGACGCCGGTGCAAACAGCGATAAGGGTCCACCATTTCCGAGCCATTGGGTCCTCCTCGGTCTTGCGTATTTCCTCCTAGGACGAGAGGGATGACTCGGATGTGACACACACCTAAGGGGATGTCACAGCCTCGAGTGGTGTTCCGTCATTCAGGGCGATGCCCGGCGTAAGCCCGTTCCAGCTCGCGCGTGATCACGGCCTTCGCCTTGCCGATCCCGAGCGCCCCGAGCTCGGCTGGCACTTATGCGCCTCGGTGTCACAGCCGGAACGGCCATCCCGTCTTTCGAGGTGTAGGTCCTCGATCAAGGAGTTCGATGATGAGAGTGTTCGTCGCAGGCGCGACGGGAGCGATTGGGAAGCAGCTGGTGCCGCGCCTGCTCGCCGCGGGCCATGAGGTCCACGGCATGACGCGCAGCGAGTCGAAGCAGGAGATGCTTTACGAGCTCGGCGCCATACCGGTGGTGGCCGACGCGCTCGATGCCGACCAGGTCGCGGAGGCCGTGGCCAGGGCGAGGCCGGAGGTGATCGTCCACGAGCTGACTGCGATTCCCGAAGCTCTGGACACCCGGCACCCCGATCTCGCCTTCGAGCTCACCAACCGGCTGCGGACCGAGGGCACCGACCATCTGCTCTCGGCAGGGCAGGCCGTGAGGGTGCGGCGCTTCGTGGCGCAGAGCAACGTCGCCGCGTACGCGCGCACCGGCGCTGCGGTGAAGAGCGAGGAGGACCCTGTTGACGCCTCCCCCGACGGCGCCATGAGCGCGAACGCTGCGGCGATCCGTCACCTCGAGGAGGCGGTTCTCGGCGCGACCTGGACGGAGGGGATCGCGCTGCGGTACGGCTGGTTCTACGGTCCGGGCACCTCGATGGCACCGGGCGAGGCGTCCTACGAGCTCGTCCGCAAGCGCAAGTTCCCGGTGGTCGGCGACGGCGGCGGCGTGTGGTCGTTCATCCACATCGCCGACGCCGCGGAGGCGACGGTGGCGGCGATCGAGCGCGGCAGTCGTGGGATCTACAACGTTGTCGATGACGATCCCGCCCGGGTCGCCGAGTGGCTGCCGGCGTTGGCTCAGGAGCTGGGCGCCAAGAAGCCGATTCACGTGCCCCGATTCGTCGGGCGGCTGTTCGCGGGAGACTTCGGCGTGATGCTGATGACCGAGGCTCGTGGCGCCTCCAATGTCAAGGCCAAGCGCGAGCTGGGGTGGCGACCGGTGCACTCGAGCTGGCGGGAGGGTTTCGCGGCGGCATGACCGATCGCGAGCGACTGCTTGAGGATCTGCGACCGGGCGCATTCGCGATCGCGTACCGGATGCTGGGAACCGTCTCCGACGCCGAGGACATCGTCCAGGAGGCGCTCGTGCGGGTGTTTCGGGCGCTCGAGGACGGCGAGCAGATCGCATCGCCGCGCGCCTTCATAGCCACCGTGACGACCCGGCTTGCGATCGACGAGCTGCGCTCGGCGCGCGCTCGTCGCGAGCAGTACTTCGGTGAGTGGCTGCCAGAACCGATCATCACCGACGGCGAGGATGATCCGGCCTCTCATGCTGAGACGGCGGACTCGCTGTCGGTGTCGATGCTCGTGTTGCTGGAGAGCCTCTCGCCCGAGCAGCGCGCGGTGCTGCTGCTTCACGATGTCTTCGACTACGGCTATCCCGAGATCACCGCGATCGTCGGCAAGAGCGAGGACAACGTGCGCCAGCTCGCCACCCGCGCCAGACGGCACGTCGAGGAGCGCCGGCCCCGCTTCCAAACGACGCGCCAGCAGCGCGACGAGCTGGCGCAACGGTTCTTCGCGGCCGCCGAGCAAGGCGATCTCGCCGGGCTCGAGGTGTTACTCGCTCACGACGTGGCGCTGACCGCCGACGGCGGCGGCAAGGTTCAGGCGCTCGCGCGGTCGGTACGCGGGCGTAACCGTGTCGCGCGCAGGCTGCTCAACTACTGGGGCCGCCTGGTCACCCGAGCACACGCATCGATCCGCCCCGCCGAGGTCAACGGCGGCCCGGGAGCGCTCTATCTCGACGCACAGAACAGGTTGATCGGCGTGGTGGCGCTCGAGATCGCCAACGGTCAGATCAGGAGCATCAACTCGATCGTCAACCCCGACAAGCTGACGCACCTCGGGCCAGTCGGCGACTACCCATCCCTCACGCTGCTCAGGTCGGCGAGCGAAACCAAAGAGACATAGGAGAAGCCAAATGCCAACAGACCAGGCCACAAGCAACAAGGCGACGCTCACACGCTTCCAAGAGGCCCTGAGCAGCGGCGATTGGGAGCTCATCTCGAAGACGATCGACGAGGTCGTCGAGCCGGACGCGCTGATCCGCACGCCACTGCCGATCGAAGCGACCGGGGCGGAGTTACTGAAGGAGGTGTTCGCGAGGCTCCATCGGGGCTTCCCCGATCTTCACATCACGATCGAGGATCTCATCGCGGAGGGGGACAAGGTCGTCGCCCGCGACACGGTTACCGGCACCCACCAGGGCGAGTACATGGGCCTGCCAGCAACCGGCAAATCGATCACTTACAACGAGATCTTTATCGTCCGTCTCGCGGACGGGCGAATCGCCGAGACCTGGGGAGTCGTCGACGTCCTCTCGCAGATGCGGCAGCTCGGCGCGATTCCCGGAGCCGCCTCAGCGAAAACCGCAGAGCCATGCGAAAAAAACGGGAGCGACGGGACTCGAACCCGCGGCCTCCGGCGTGACAGGCCGGCGCTCTAAACCAACTGAGCTACGCCCCCAGGTATCGCGAGCCGTGTCATCGCAGTGGCCCGCGAGCCGATTCTAGGCTACGCGACGAAGGTTCCTGATCGGTGCGCGCTCGTCGTTCGCAGCCCTTGCCGCGGGACGGACGCTACGCTTGCGCCGCCTTGCGGATCGTCAGCTACGAGTCCGATCGCGGTCCACGCGCCGGCGTGCTGCGCGGCGACGAGATCGTCGACGCCTGGGACGCGCTCGGCGACGGCGACCGCGGCGCGCCGTCTGCCCGCGCGCTCCTCGCCGAGGACCTGGTCGGGGAGCTTGCCGACGCGGATGGCCCCAGCGTCGCACTTGACGACGTCGCCGTGCTGCCGCCGGTCCCCGACCCCGACAAGATCATCTTGATCGGGCTCAACTACCGAAGCCACGCCGAGGAGGCGGGTATCGACCCGCCGCAGAGCCCGACGTTCTTCGCCAAGTTCCGCAACGCGCTCGCCCCGCCGGACGCCGAGGTCCGGCTCCCCGAGGCGGGCGAGAAGGTCGACTACGAGGCCGAGGTCGCGGCGGTGATCGGGCGGCGCTGCGCCGGTGTCTCGAACTTGGCCGCGCTCGACCACGTCGCCGGGTACACGCTGCTCAACGATCTCTCGGCGCGCGACCTCCAGTTCGCGACCCCGCAGTGGATGCCGGGAAAGGTCTTCGACGGCTCGGCCCCGTGCGGGCCGGCGCTCGTCACCCCAGACGAGTCCGGCCCCGCCGACGCGATCGCGTTCGAGCTCGCGCTGAACGGCGAAACGATGCAGTCGGCCGCGACCGACGACCTGATCTTCGGCGTCGCCGAGCTCGTCTCGCATCTCTCGTCGCTGATGACACTCGAGCCCGGGGACATGATCTCGACAGGGACCCCGTCGGGGGTCGGAAGCGTGCGCGAGCCGCGCGTGTGGCTGAAGCCCGGCGACGAGATCGAGATCAGCTCGCCGACGCTGGGCGAGCTTCGGACTCGGATCGCCGCATGACGTCGCGCTGGAGCGTGAACAGGGCCACGAGCACGAGCGGCGCGAACCACACCGCGTAGAAGTAGAACCAGTGTGTGGAGGCGACCTGCGTCGCGATGAGCACCGCCGCCGCCAGCGCCGCGACCTGGGTCGGGGTCTTGAATCGCGGGTAGAGCGCGACGCCGAAGCCGAGCACTACGGCGAAGATCCGCGCCGCTGTCTGGAGCGGATGCAGAGAGGGCGCGAGGTCCCAGATGCTGAACGGCGAGCCGCGCCCGGCCTGGTAGCCGAGCGTCCGGTCGTAGAACTCGCGCAGGCCGCCGTCGGGCAGGAACGGGATCACGATCACGGCCAGCACCGCGACGAGGACGAGCGCGAAGACGATCGTCGAGCGCACCCGCCGCTCGCCGTCGGCGGTCGCGAACAGAGGCGCGACCGCGAGCGGGCCGAACTTCGCCGCCGCCCCGAGTGCGATCGCGACACCCCTCCCCGCGGGCGAGCGCAACGCGAGCATCGCCGCGACGAGCGTCAGCGCGATCAGCGAGTCGTTGGTCGACGACTCGAGGGCGTAGAGCGCGTACGGGTACGCGAACCACGCGTAGGCGAGAGCGATCCCGAGCGCGCGCCCCTCGAGCGCCGGGCGCAGCCGCCGCCCGAGCGCGAGCAGCGCGACCCCGGTCCCCAGGTCGAACGCGATCGCGGCAGCGTGTGCCGCGGGTACCGCGTCCCAGCGCCCGCTCCACGGGAACAGCTGCTCGAACGGGACGTAGGCGAGGTAGTTGAACGGCCCGTAGACGTCGCCGCGGAGGTCGATCCCGGGGAGAACATCCCCTCATATAGAGCCTGGCCGTGGCCGATCCGATCGGCGCCGACAACCCCGGCGAGGCCGATGTCGATCACCTTGCCGTCGATGACGTTGAGCGCGACGTGGAACGCGGCGAGCGCGACGGCACCGATCACGAGCCAGCGCACCCGCCCCGCCGGGATCAGCGGCCCGGGGTCCTCGCACGGGCGCACTCCGACCCACAGCATGCGCGCGAACAGGTACCCGAGCACCGGGTACACGAGCGGGACCGAGGCGTCGATGTCTCCCTTGTTGAAGAAGAACTGCGAGACGCCGAACCCGAGCAGCACGAGCAGGTCGAGGTGCAGCAGCCGGAACGGGCGCTTGCGGTCGAAGAACGGGACGAAGAACAGCAGGCACATCGGAATCCAGATGTAGGCCTCGCTGACGTTGCCGCCGACCGCGTCCTCGTAGCCGCGCGCGAGCTTGGTGTCGATCTGGTGGCCCGTCCACGCCTCGAGGACCTCGCCGGTCCGGTCGGCGATCAGCACCTGGGCGACCTCGGTGCCGCGGTCGTAGTAGCTGACCTGCCAGATCGTCGAATCGCGCGTGTAAGCAGTCGGGCGCATCGCCGGGTGGCTCGCGCGCTCGTCCCTCACCGTCGAGGTGGCGTTCGCGATCCGGGTCGCCTGCTCACCGTCGAGGTGGAAGCCGTGCGGAGCGCCGTGCAGCGAGGCCGGCTGATGGCGCGGAAGCACCGGCTCGCCGCCGAACGGCGGCTCGTTCGCGGGGTCGTATCCGTCGTAGACGGCGGCGCGGGCGGGGCCCGCGGTCAGCGCGAAGACGACGAGCAGGAGGATCGGGAGGCGGAGCCGCATCGGCCGGCGGCAACTTAGCGGGGGCGAACCGAGAACCGCTGCTCGCCGACGCGCTCGACCGCGGTCCCGAGCGCCGCGCACGCCCGCTCGAGCCGCGCCGCGATCCACTCCGCGTCGTCGCCCGTTGCGAGCTGGGTGCGGCAGAAGTCGAGGTGGAGGCCGACCATCTCCAGCGCGGCCTCTTCCCCTCCAGGCCGCCACAGCGCCATCAGCCCGAGATCGTTGCGGCGCTCGGCGTCGATCGCGTAGTCGTCGAGAGCGTCGCCGAGATCGAAGCCGATCGGACCGCGGTCCCCCCAGCCGACACCGTGGAACACGTGCGCGGAGTGGCCGGCGATGAGGTCGGCGCCGGCGTCCTCGAGCAGCCCCGCAGCGCGACGCTGCCACGGCGCGGGCTCGGTGGTCAGGTTCGGCCCCCAGTGCGGGAAGGCGATCACGTGGTCGGACTCGGCCCGCAGGCGGTCGAGCTCGGCGACGAGCCAGTCCGGCAGTCCGCGGGCGAGGTCGGCGTGGGCGATCCCGGGCTCGCGGTCGCCGGCCGCGAACTCCGCCGGGTGGTCGGCCACGGCGACGATTCCGATCCGCGAACCGCCGGCCTCGATCACCGTGCCGCGGCGCGCCTCGGCCGCATCGTGGCCCGCGCCCGCCCGGGCAATCCCGGCCTCGTCGAGTAGGTCGAGCGTGTCGAGCAGCGCCTCGGTCTCGAAGTCGAGCGCGTGGTTGTTGGCGAGCCCGGCGGCGCAAACGCCGATCGCGTGCAGCGACTCGACGGCGACCGGCGGGGCGCGAAAGAAGAACGGCTTGCCGGGGATGCGCTCCGTCGGCTCCCCGCGCGCCGAGACGCAGCATTCGAGGTTCGCGATAACGGCGTCGCACTCGCGGGCCAGCTCTCGCACCCCCGGCGCCCACACGTCCTCGGGCCGGACCTCGCCGAGCGCCCCGGCGACGGCCCGTCCCAGCATCACATCGCCGAGCAGCCCGATCGTCGGCGCCATCCGGCCGCGCCGCTCAGCAGGTCAGGTGGAGCGCCGCCGCCGTGCGCGCGGGGTCGAGCTGCCCGTAGCGGCGGACGGCGTCCGCGGTCGGCAGCGCCTCCATCGTCACGCCGCGCTCGCGCAGCGCGACAACGACCGAGGGATGCGGGTGCAGCCTGCCGTTCGCCCCGCAGCCGACGATCAGCCGCTCCGGGAGCTCGTCGACGACGTCGTCGAGGTCCTCGATCACGAGCGAGTGCCCGTCGCGGCGCCACCAGTCCCCGACGACGCGCTCGGGGAGGACGATCACGTCACGCGAGTGCTCCTCGCCGTCGACCTTGACGTGCCCGAAGCCGTAGTCGTCGATCCGCGTCATGGGCTCAGGGTAGACCCGGCGGCGAGCATGGCGCCGACCTCGCGTGCCTCGAGCGCGGGCGAGAACTGGTGCCCCTGGCCGAGCTCGCACCCGAGCGCCAGCAGCGCCTCAACCTGGCGCTCGCACTCAACGCCCTCGGCGATCACCCGCAGCTCGAAGATCTCGGCGAGGTCGATCATCGCCCGCACGATCGGTGGATCCTTCCCGGGCTCGAGGTCGGTGACGAAGACCTGAGCGATCTTGAGGAAGTCGAGCGGGAACCGGCTCAGGTACTCGAGCGACGAGTAGCCGGTCCCGAAGTCGTCCATCGCGAGGCGCACGCCCGTGCCGCGGATCGCGTTCAAGGCCGCGATGCTCGCTGCGGCATCGGCGGTGAGGTCGGTCTCGGTGATCTCGAGCACGAGCGCCTCAGGGTCGAGCGAGGCACCCGCGAGCGCGTCGGAGACCTCGCCCGCAAGATCGCGCGCCGTGAGCTGCCCCGCCGAGAGGTTGACGGTGATCTCGAGCTCCTCGCGCCCCGGGCTCGACCGCCACTCCGCAGCGTGCCGGCAGGCCTCACCGAGCACCCACTCGCCGAGCCGGCCGATCTGGCCGCTCTGCTCGGCCAGCGGGACGAACTCGTCAGGGAGCACGAGGCCGCGGCTCGGGTGCCGCCAGCGCACGAGCGCCTCGAGCCCCACGATCTCGCGGCTGCGCATGTTCACGATCGGCTGGTAGTGGAGGACGAGCTCATCGCGCTCGAGCGCCCGCTGGAGGTCGAGGCCGAGCTCCATGCGGTCGACGGCGGCGGCGCGCATCTCGGGCTTGAAGACCTCGTAGCCGCCGCCCTGTGCCTTGGCACCGGACATCGCGACATCGGCGTCGCGCAGCATCGTGCCCGCGTCGTCGCGTCCGGCGACGACGCCGACGCTCGCGGCGACGAAGACCTCGCGGCCGTGGAGCTCGAACGGGTCCTCGAACGCCGCGAGCACCCGCCGCGCCGCCCGCCCGGCCTCCTCGGCGCTCTCAAGCTCTTCGATCAGGACCCCGAACTCGTCCCCGCCGAGCCGCGCGATCGTGTCGGCGGGCCGCAACCGCCCGGCGAGCCGGTCGCCGACCGCGCCGAGCAGCGAGTCCCCCGCGCCGTGCCCGAGGCTGTCATTGACGGTCTTGAAGCCGTCGATGTCGACGAACAGCACCGCGAGCTGACCGCCGGCTCGCTCGGCCCGCGCACGCGCGTGGTCAACGCGGTCGAGAAACAGTGCCCGGTTCGCGAGCCCGGTGACGGGATCGTGGAAGGCCTCGTAGGCGAGGTCCTCGCTCGCCTTCGCATCGTTCAGCGCCAGCCCGGCCTGGTCGGCCAGCGACAGCAGCACGAGCTCCTCGCGCGAGTCGTACTCGCGGCCGCCGCTCCGCGAGCCGACCGCGAGGCTGCCGACTGCCGACCCGTGCTCATATACCGGGCAGAGCAGGGCCGCGGTCAGATCCTCGGCTGCGAGGTCGGCAACGGCCTCGCGGGCCTCGGCGCCGCGCACAAAGACCAGCTCGCGACGGCGGAGGGCGCGGCCCCCGAGCCCGTCGGCGGCGCGGGCACGGCGGTGCGCGCTCAGCAGCTCCTCCGACGCCCCCGCGGTTGCAACGAGCGTGGTGCGGCGATTGTCATCGCGATCCGCCATCCGCAGCGCGGCGACGTCGTCGCCTAGCAGGTTGCGGGCAGCGACGACGACCTCCTCGAGGACCTCGTGCAGCGGCGCGCGGTCGACGAGCAGGCGCTGGATGCGCATCATCCGCGCCAGGAACTCAGCCAGCTGCCGGTTCGACCAGCTCTCCAAATCCGGGTTCCCCCAATGACAATGACGATGACAATGGCAATGGGGCCGCGCTCCGAAGCCCAGTCTATGCACGAAAAAGCGGCGGGCCCAGGGGACGACCTCCGGGCCCGCCGCGGGTACAGGGGGGAGCGGGGTTTGCTCCTCTCAGGGTCTACCCCGAGGTCGCGGAGCTCTAAACACGCAAAACTCCTTCCAAGCGGAGATCGTGCCTCGAGGCAGGTTTCGGGGAGGCCGCGGCGCGGGTATGTTCTACGCGTGGGGCCAGGGGAAATTGGCCTAGATGACGTCGAACCCGGGGTGGCTCTCATCACCTTCACCGGCGAGCACGATTTGCACACCGCCCCGGCGCTGCGCGAGCGCCTCACCGACGCGCTCGACCGCGGGACTGGGGTCGTGGTCGACCTCTCGGGGGCCGCGTTCATCGACTCCTCGATCCTCGGAGCGGTGATGGACGCGCGGAGGAACGCCGAGGGGCGCGGGCTCGGCTTCGCGGTCAGCGTCTCGAACGGCGCCCGCCCCGTCGAGCGCGTGCTCGACGTGACCGGGCTGCGCTCGACGCTGCCGGTGCACGCCTCACGCGAGGACGCGATCGCCGCCGCGCTGAAGGCCGAGCCCGCTTGACTCCGATCGGGCTCAAGCTCGTCGTCCCGGCGAAGCCCGAGAACCTCGCCGTGATCCGGCAGGCGGTCGCCGGCCTCGCCGAGGCGGTCGGGTTCGACGACGCGGCGATCTCGGACATCAAGACGATCGTGACCGAGGCGGGGATGAACGCCGTCGTCCACGCCTACGCCGAGGGTGAGGGTCCGCTCGAGGTCACCGCCGAGCCCGTGGACGACGGACTCGAGATCGCGGTTCGCGACCGCGGCGAGGGCTTCCAGCCACGCCCCGCGGACCCCGACTCTCCGGGACTGCGCCTCGGTCTGCCGCTGATCGCCGCGCTCTCGGACGGGTTCCAGATCCACGGCGCGCGAGGGAAGGGGACCGAGATCAGGATGCGGGTCAACCTCGAGCACCCTCGCGAGGAGGACATCGCGGCCGACCTCACCGAGCCCGCCGCGGGAACAGTGATGTCGATCGCCGCCGGCCATCTCGTCCGGCCGGTGCTCGCGCGCGTGATCAGCGCGCTCGCCGCACGGGCCGACTTCTCGATCGACCGCCTCTCGGACACGGTGCTGATTGGCGACGCCGTCTCGGCACACAACCCGGCCGACTTCCGCGACGGCGCGGTCGGGATCGAGATCCTCGACGCAGACGGACGGCTCCAGGTTCAGGTCGGCCCACTCGTCTCGGGGGGCTCGGAGCGGCTGATCGAGGAGCTCGATGTGCCGGGCGGCGGCTCGCTGCGCAACCTCGCCAGCGACGTCTCGGTTGAGCACCGCGACGCAAACGGGGGCGGCGAGCCAGCCGCGGGTCCCGGCGAGTTCCTCGTGCTCGAGATCGAGCGCGACCACCGCCGCGGCTGAGCGGCCAGAGCTAGTCCTCGGGCTCGTCGACGTCACCGCGCAGCCGCTCGAGCGCGGAGCGGAGGATGCGCGAGACGTGCATCTGCGAGACGCCGACGCGCTCGGCGATCTCGGTCTGGGTCATGTCCTCGACGAAGCGCAGGTGGAGGACCATGCGGTCGCGCTCCGAGAGGCTGGCGAGCGCCTCCTCGATCGCCGCCCCGTACTCGACCGTCTCGTAGCCGGGGTCCTCGCTTCCGAGCCGGTCGGCCATCGCGATCCCCTCGCCCTCCTCCATTCCCTGCTGGGCGTCGAGCGACATCGCGTGGTGGGCCTGCGCACCCTCCATCGCCTCGAGCACGCTCTCGGGGTCGAGATCGAGCCGCTCGGCGATCTCGTTCACGGACGGTGCGCGGCCAAGCCGCGAGGGCAGCTCGGTGGCGGCGCGCTCAACCTTTGCGATCCGCTCCTGGAGGTCGCGGGGGACCCGGACCGACCAGCCGCGGTCGCGGAAGTGGCGCTTGAGCTCGCCGAGGATCGTCGGCACGGCATAGCTCGAGAACGCGACCCCGCGTTCGGGATCGAATCGGTCGAGCGCCTTGACGAGCCCGAGGCTCGCGACCTGCACGAGGTCCTCAAGCGGCTCGCGGTCGCCTCGATAGCGCGAGGCGAGGCGGCGGGCCAGTGGCATGAACCGCTGCGTCAGCTCCTCGCGCGCGCGCGAGTCGCGGTCGCGGCTGTAGCGGACGAGCAGGGCGCCCTCGTCGGCGAGCTGCTCGCTCGCACCAGGGCTCGGCGATTGATCCGTTGTCAGGTCGGGGTCGGGCATGGCACCGTGCGTGGACGCAGGCTTGTGCGGACCCTGACGCCGTGCGCACAGCCCGCCACCAGCCGCAAGCAGCACGCGTCGCCCCCGACGCGTCCGCGAATCTCTCGACCTCAGGCTACGCTACTCGCCCCATGCGGAGGCAAGCTGTACGGATTGGAGGATCGAGATGGGCTTGATGGACCAGTTCAAGGACGCCGCCAAGAAGGCGGACGAGGCGGTCAAGAAGGGCGCCAAGCAGGCCGAGGACGCGATCAACAAGAAGCAGAACAAGGACAAGCCCGGCGACGACACCGAGGCGAAGGCCGACGAGGGCGCCGGCCAGCAGGGCGGCTCCTGAGCGACGCTTGAACGCGGGCGCTGCCTGATAGCGGCGCCCGATGAGGACGCGCCGCCTAGCCTCGCTCGCGGACGAAGTCGACGAAGGCGTCGGCGTCCTTGCGGTTCCCGAGCACGACCTTGAGCGTGAGATCGTCGCCGATGTGAATCCGCTTTCCGTCCCGCGTGACCTCGATCGTGCCGAGCGCGTATTTCTGGGCCGACGATGTGTCGAGCGGGACAAGGTCGCCCGTTGCGGCGACGTTCGCCGCCGCGCCGATGCCGCGCTGCATCTTCCCCGTCTGCCCGAATACGTACAGGTTGCGATCGCTCGCCATCGCGGCGAAGAGGTCGTACTGCGAGGAGAAGGGAAGCTCCTTCGGCTCACCCCCGGCCCGCCGGCGCTTGACCTCGTCGACCAGCGCATCGCGATCCTTGACCGCCGGGGCGAGGAAGACAGCCTTGATCTCCTCACCGGGCTCGAGCGCCTTCTCGGCGCTCCTGATCGCGGACCGCTTGCCCATCTCGGTCATGGCCGCATCTAATCACGGCTCCTATCTGGTTGCGCCCGACTCGTTCAAGGGGACGTTGACGGCCGCGGAGGTCGCCGAGGCGCTCGCGCACGGCCTGCGCGAGGAAGGGGCGAGCGCCGATCTGTGCCCGCTTGCCGACGGCGGTGAGGGGACGATGGACGTTCTCGATCGCGGCGCGGGGCGGCGAGCGCGTGGCGGTGCGGGTCAACGATCCGATCGGGCGCGAGATCGAGGCGAGCTTCGGCCTCCTCAACGACGCGACCGCGGTCGTCGAGGTCGCGCAGGCCTCGGGACTGCCGCTCGTCGCGGCGCGCGATCGCGATCCGCTCGGGGCGACGACGACCGGGTCGGGCGAGCTGATCGTCGCGGCGGTGGCGGCCGGAGCGCGCAGCGTTCTCGTCGCCGCGGGCGGGAGCGCGACCACCGACGGCGGAGCCGGCGCGATCGAGGCGATCCTCGCCGCAGGCGGCACCCGCGGAACGCCGATGGAGATCCTCTGCGATGTCACGACCCCGTTCGAGGACGCCGCTCGCGTGTTCGCGCCCCAGAAGGGGGCGAGCGCCGGGGAGGTAGTGGTGCTCACGGCGCGGCTGAACGCGCTCGCCGAGCTTCTGCCCCGCGATCCCCGCGGCCTCCCCGGGTCCGGCTGCGCGGGAGGCCTCTCGGGGGGGTTGTGGGCCGCGTTCGGCGCGAGCCTGCGACCCGGCGCCGACTACGTGCTCGAAACGGCCGGCTTCGCTTCCCGCGCCGCCGCCGCCGGCGCCGTGATCAGCGGCGAGGGCAGGATCGACGAGCAGAGCTTCGCCGGAAAGGTCCTTGGCGCGGTCGCCGGCGCGTGCCGCGAGCTCGGCCAACCGCTGCACGTCGTCGCCGGCCGCAACTCCCTCGACTCGGAGCGAGCCGAGGCCGCCGGCATCACGTCGATCCGCGAGGCCGGCACCCCGGGGGAAATTGCCCGCACGGCGCGGGAGATCGTCCGAGCTACTTCTTGACCTTCAGCGCCTTGTTTTGAGTGCTGCCGGGGCCACCGCTCGGGGTGAAGGTGATCGCGGCCTTGACCTTGACCTTGTGCTTGTGCTTCAGCTTCTTCTTGGCGGTCTTGGTCAGCTTCAGCTTCACCTTGATCGTGCCTGCGTCGCTCGCTGTCTTGCTCGAGGGCTTCAGCAGGAGCTTCTTCGCCGCATTCTTGTCGCGAATGTCGACTGTGCCCGCGCCGGGGACAGTCACGCTCACCTTCTTGCCCTTCACTTTCCCGATCGTGAACGCGGCCCCCTTGTCGAGGAAGGAACGCACGTCCACCGTCGCGTCGCCGGGCGCGAGGCGCGGCTGTGGGCTTGACACCTCCTGCTGCGCGTTCGCCTTCGGGACGTTGAGGCTCCAGCTTAGGCCGGCGCCGTTGTCTTGAAACACGGTGCAATCGCAGGTGTCGGAAAGCGGTGACCCGTCAATCCTTGCCCAGAGCCCGGGAGGTACGGCTCCGTCTCCGGGACGGCCGTCCCAGAAGGTTTCCACGTAGTGGGAACTGGGCCCCTCCCCCGGCGTGAACCCGATAGTCCGCCCGGTGGGCGAGTTGTTCGCGTTCTCTGTGCAGAACACACCACCGGTGCTGGGGTTCACGGCCCCGTACCCGAAGTCAGTGTTGGCCAGGTAGCAGTCCGCCGCCTTGTAAAGCGTCACGTCAACCGCGTTTATTGTCGAGTTCAGGACCGTGATCTGGCTCGCGTATGTCTGCGACCCGGTTACGTACGTGGAGCGCTCGCGCACCGACACGCCGCTGGCGCCGGCGTTCGCCGTTGTGACCACGGTGAACGGGTCAGACGCTGTTCCGGACCCCGTGACGGGAGTCTGGCTCGCGGGGGAGAACGGCGTCCAGGCCGAGAAGCCGTCGGCCGCGGTGTCGTCGTGATTCGCGAAGTCCGGCGAGTAGACGGTCCCGTTGACCTTGAGGAACGTCCCGCAATCGCCGGGGCTTGTGTCGGGCGGATAGAAGCTGAAATCCGTGTCCTGGCTCAGCTTCACCTGGCAACTCAAATCGTTGCCCAAAGTGATGCTCTCGAAGGGCCCGGGCGAGCTGATGGTCTGGGACAGGACATTTGCGGCCGCGCCAGTTGGCAGCGTGAGCGCCGCCATGGCGATCACGAGGGAGGGACCGATCGCCAGGCGGCCAAGCCGAAACTTCCCACGGCAGGCTTTCCTTCGCATCCCCATTAGACCCCCTCGGCTTCAGTAACTTCTGACTAGTCGAAGCTTGAGTCATATCACGCGAAGCGCTTCGAGTTGCTGAATCGTCGATGCCAGTGGAGCAGAAATGCGCCTGGCACCGGGCGGCGCATCGCCAACTTAGACAGGAGCCCGCGCCACCCCACGAGGGTTAGGGACGGCCGCCCAACAGTGATCGTCCGGTGACCTAGGTAGCGGATGGGCGGTGCCGGGCTCGAACCAGCGACCTCCTGCTTGTAAGGCAGGCGCTCTCCCAACTGAGCTAACCGCCCGGGGAGCGCAGTTTACGGCTCCAGCATGGGCGAATCGCCGCGTTGCTTGGCACCCTCCGCGGGCTTTGTCCAGTCGGCCGATTCCGCCGTGGTGCCCATTCGGCCCAGTTCAAGGCCCGGTCGTACTCCGCTCGGGTCGCCCCGGCGAGCCGGCGAGCCGCTCACGGCACTTCGATGCCTTGGCGTAGACGTCGAGGCTGAACGCCGCCCCACTGTGGCCTAGCTGGCTACTGATAGCTGCGATCGAGACGGGTGCCGTCGAAACGGAGTCCCTGTATGCGGGACGCGGCGAGGCCGTTCCGGGGCTCAGAGGTAGTCTGAGGCTGACCCGCAAGAAGATGATCGTGCGGCGCGGGGCCCCTTGCCCTCGCCTGGGCGCGATACTGCTGGGCGATGCTGCAGGAGAACGTCCAGATCGTGTGGGGCGTGCGAGCACCGATCGCGGTCTCATGTGGGATGCCATGCGACTGATCAGGTGGAGCCGCCGCCACATTCGATTTGTGATCCCGCTCGCGGGGTTGGTGGTGCTCGTCGCGGGCGGTGCGGCGGCGGCGATCGAAAGCGACACGATCGACGGCTTCTGGCAGGGAGCTTGGTGGGCGCTAGCTCTGATGATGACTGTTGGGTTCGTCGGATCGGAGCCGCTGACGACGGGTGGAAAGGTGATTTCAGCGGTGCTGATGGTCACCGGGTTCGCGCTGCTCGCCACAGTGACCGCGACGATTGCCTCAATCTTCGTCCGGGAGGAGGAACAGCCGCAAGAGCGCGCGGTGCAGACCCTTGAGAACCGCGTGCTCGCTGAGGTTCGTGAGGTCAACGAGCGCTTGCGGCGGCTTGAAGAACGCCTCGATGAGCGGGGCGGTCAGGCGAGCACTCCGCGCCGGCGATAGGCGGGTACGACTTCGATGTGGAGCAGGCGCGACAGCGACATGCTCGCGCGCGTTTACGTTTAAGGTGCGGCATGCGCGATGGAATGTCGGACCGACGGTGCGCGCCGACGGCGTCGATCGGCGTAGGTGGTGTGCGACACGCCTACGCGTTTTTTATGCCGCGGCGAAGTGGGCATATAAAGGCCACCGATTGGCCGGCGTGAACGTAGCCCGATCCGGGAAAGGCAGGGGGCGAATCGTGGAAGGGGAAGATCGTGGGGATATGCGAGTTAGGGCAGGAGGAGGCGCGACGCTGAATACGGGGTTTCGCTTGAGCATGAGGTCCCGCACGACGCTCGCGATTGCCGCTGCGCTCGTCGCTGTGAGTGCGGCCTTCTGCGCGGGGTCCAGCCGTGCTGACGCTCCGCACAAGCGGGTCGTCAACGGCTCCCTCGCCCGATACGCGGACGCCCCGTGGGCGGTCTATCTGCCGCATGTGGGATGCACCGGATCGGCGATCAATGCCTACTTCGTCCTAACCGCGGCGCACTGCCTGAGGCACCACCGCACGCCCAAGAGTGTCAGGTACGGCAATACGAACAAGAACCGCGGCGTGCGTGACCGGGTTAAGTGGTCGATCTGGAACCAGGACTACAAGAGCCAGCAGGGGGGAAACGACTTCGGACTGATTCGCGTGAAGCACCCGCTCCGTACCTACCCGATCGGGCTCAACGTCGTCCAAAACCTCGCGGTCGGCCTGAAGCTCTTCGCCTGGGGCTGGGGCGACACCTCGTATGGCCGCGGTTACTACCCGAAGCGCCTCTATTGGGGAGCCGTGGATCTCTATCCCTACACGAGCTGCGACGCCGTATTGCCCGACCAGCTGAGCCCTGGAGAACTGTGCGCCGGCAACGTACAGACTCATACCGACACGTGCCCTGGAGACTCTGGCGGGCCGTTGACCTACCGATACGGGCCCGACGCGGTCGAGGTTGGTGTCACGAGCTGGGGCACGAAGCGCTGCGGTATCCCCGGATTGGGCGCATACGAAAGCGTCGCCCACAGCGCCTGGCTTTGGAAATGGGTCAGCTTTTACGGGATTCAAAAGCGAAGGACGGGCAAGCGACCAAGCGGGCGGAAGGCCTTCGCGGCGACGCCGACGCATACGCGGCCGAGCAAGCCCCCCGCCACCGGCGCGGTCGGCGTGCCACATTCCCAGTAGCGCGCCTTGGTCCAAAGAGCGAGCGCGCTTCGCAACTCGCGCCATTGCCGGCGCCTCAGTCTGGGCATGTCGGGGCCCGGAGTTCCGTTCCGAGATGAGCCCCCCGGTCCGTCAAGGCGCCCGCCGCACTAGCCTGGGTGTCGAGCGGCCGCCCGCCGCAGCGAATAGCGTGCCCGGCATGGACCTCGGCCTGGAGGGTCGGACCGCAATCGTGATCGGCGCGAGCGGCGGCATCGGCCGTGCCTGCGCGGCGGCGCTCGCGCGCGAGGGCGCCGGCGTCGCGCTCGTCAGCCGCTCGCGCAAGCGGCTCACCGAGGCCGCGAACGAGATCGACGGCGAGACCGCGGTGTTCGAGGCCGACACCGAGGACCTCGAGCGCCTCGGGGCGCTGCCCGGCGAGGTCAGCGACGCGCTTGGACCCGTCGAGATCCTCGTCCTCAACACGGGCGGCCCGCCGTTCGGGGGCGTCTTCGACAACGACCTCGAGCAGTGGGAGACGGCGTACCGCTCGCTGGTGCTCGCGCCCCTCGTCCTCGCCGAGTCCGCGCTCCCGAGGATGCGCGAGCGCAAGTGGGGTCGGATCGTCAACGTCTCCTCGAGCTCGGTCCGCGAGCCGATCCCCGGCCTCGCGCTCTCGAACGCGAACCGGATGGCGGCGGTCGGGCTCCTGAAGACGCTCGCGAACGAGGTCGGCTCCGACGGGATCACGGTCAACACCGTCGCCACGGGCCGGTTCGCCACCGAGCGGCTTGCGGACACGAACGGCTCGCTCGAGCCCGCCGAGGAGGCGGCGAAGCAGCAGGTGCCGACGGGGCGACTCGGCCAACCCGAGGAGTACGGCGACCTCGTCGCGTTCATCTGCTCCGAGCGCGCCGCGTACCTGAACGGGGCCGTGATCCCGCTCGACGGCGGGCTCCTGCGCTCTGTCTGATCCCGGCCCGGGCTACGCCGTCGCGGCGCCGAGCCCGCCGCGGCGCGAGCGCACGATCAGCATCCACGCCGCGCCGACGAGAATCATCCCAACGCTGATCAGCTGCGGCTGCGTGAGGCCCAGGAACACGTCCTCGTTGCGGCGGATGAACTCGACGAGCAGGCGCTCGGCCCCGGCAAGGATGAGATACAGGGCGAACAGGATCCCGGGTCTGAACCGGTCCCGGAGCCGCCACAGCACGATCGCGACGATCCCCATCGCGACCGTCTCGTAGACCGGCGTCGGGTGGACGGGCGTCGTCGTCGGAACGGTGCCGTGCGGGTAGGACATCGCCCACGGCCCGTCCCATGGGGTCCCGTAGTCGCCGTCGCCCGATACCTGGCAGCCAATCCTCCCGATCGCGTAACCGAGTGCGAGCGGAGCAGCCGCCAGGTCGAGCAGCGCGAGGCCGAGCATCCCCCGCCACGCCGCCCACAGGCAAACGGCAATCGCGCCTCCGATCGCGCCGCCGTACCAGACGAGCCCCCTACCCGAGAACAGGTTGCCGAGCAGGTCGTGGGAGACCGTGTCCCAGTTCTGGAGCAGGTAGTCGAAGCGCGCGCCGATGACCCCGCCGATCAGCGCCGCGAGCAGCAGCTCATACGCCCAGTCGGCCGGGCGGCCGAGCTCGCCCAGCCGCCGTCCGGCGAGCGCGCCGGCGGCGAGGAAGGCGAGCGCGAAGCAGATCCCGAACGTCTGCAGCGTCAGGGGTCCGAGGTGGATCTCGGGCTGCACGCGAAGATCGTATTCGGCGCAATCAGTTCCAGTCGGTGACCGGCCGCGGGCGGCCGATCAAGAAGCCCTGCGCGTTCGAGCTGGTTTCCGGCGTCCGAGGCCCTCGAGCCCGTAGGGGCTTGAACGAACTTAGGGAGAACCTCGCCGGCGAGTCAAGCGACACCCGCGCTGGGCCGTTGCCGCTCTACGACTCGGTGATCCGGAACACAGGGTGCTTGGGGGCGATCGCGCGCAGCTCCTCCTCGCTCGACTCCGGCCCGACGCCTTCGAAGAACGCGCCGATCTCCCATTTCCAGCGCCGCAGGTACTCGCGCAGGATCGCCGGCCGCTCCTCCTCGGGCAGCTCGACCGCGGTGAACTCCTCCGCGCGCCGCCCCGCGAGCAGCCTGCCCGCGCCGCCGCTGGCGCGGAGGTTGCGGACCCACTGCGTGTCGCCACGCGGCGCAACCAGGTACCGCGCGCCCTTGAGGGGCAGGGGATTGACGGGCGTGCGCCGCGGCTCGCCGCTCTTGCGCCCCGGGACCTCGAGAACGCGAGAGCCGGCGACGCTGATCCCGAGCCGCGTAAGGCCCGCGACCATGCGGTCGGCGACCTGCCGCTGGAACCAGCCGGGACGGTTGTAGCTCTGCGCCATATCTCGTCTCAACGCACGCCCGCCGGGATGCTCAACCCGTCTGCGTGTTGTGGATCTTGAACGATGTCTCCTCGGGCGGGTTCGGGAAGCCGTCGTCGCCGAGGCCCTCGAGGCCGGGCATCAGCGTCTCGTCGCGGAAATTCTCCCAGCTGTCCTTCGAGTCCCAGATCGCGATGACGATCCAACCGTCGTCGGTCTCGCCGGCGAAGTGGAACGTCTGGCCCTCCGGAAGCCCGTCGGGCGGATGGACGACGGCGATCGTCGCCTCGTAGTCCTCCTTGCTGCCGTCCTTGAACCGATGCGTGATCGCGTACGCCATGGGACACCTCCTGGTCGGATACCCAAATGGCCCCGGCGGGAATCGAACCCGATCTCTTCCAGCTTGAAAGGCTGGCGTGCTGACCGTTACACCACGGGGCCCGGAGCCCCGAGTGTAGGGCTCAGTCGAGGAGCATCTCCAGCAGCGCCTTCTGGGAGTGGAGCCGGTTCTCGGCCTGATCCCAGACCGCGGAGCGATCGCCGTAGAGCACGCCCTCGGTGATCTCCTCCCCGGGATGCGCGGGGAGGCAGTGAAGCGCGATCGCGCGATCGCTCGCCGCGGCGAGCAGCTCCTCGTTGAGCTGATACGGAGCCAGCGTCTCGCGGCGGCGCTCCGCCTCGGCCTCGTCGCCCATGCTCACCCAGACGTCGGCGTAGACCGCGTCGGCGCCCGCCACCGCCTCGGCGGGGTCCGTCGTCACCGCGGCGAGATCGGGTTCGAGCCCGTGACCCTCGGGCGCGGCGACGACGACCTCGAGCCCGGCGGTGCGGCCGAGGATCGCGAGCGAGCGGGCGACGTTGTTGCCGTCGCCGACGAACGCGACCCGCATCCCCTCGAGCTCGTCGCCGAAGCTCTCGTGCAGCGTCATCAGGTCGGCGAGCGCCTGGCAGGGATGGTGGAGCGGCGTCAGCGCGTTGATCACCGGGACGTCGGAGCCCGCGGCGAGCTCGTCGACGCTCTCGTGCGATCCCGAGCGGACGACGATCGCGTCGACGTAGCGCGAGAGCACGCGCGCCGTATCGCCGATCGACTCGCCGCGGCCGAGCTGGAGCTCGTCGCTACGCAGCACGATCGGCGTCCCGCCGAGCTCGACGATCCCGACCTCGAACGAGACCCGGGTCCGCGTCGAGGGTCGCTCGAAGATCAGCGCGATGTTGCGACGCGCGAGCGCGCCTCTTCCCTCACCGCCCTCGCGGCCAGCCTTCAGCTCCGACGCGCGGTCGAGCAGCGCCGAGAGCTCGTCGGCGGAGAGCTCCTCGCCGGTCAGGAAGTGGCGGACCCGGGGCATTGGAAGCGGTCGATACTACGCACCGCATGCAGATCCGCGTGATGTGCTGGAACCTCTTCCACGGACGGGACGCGCCGCCCGACCCGGCGCTGTTCACGCTGCGCTCGAAGCTGCTGCGGATCACCGAGCGCGACGCCACCCACGTCCAGGTCAACCGCGACCTGCGCGCCGACTTCTCGCAGCTGATCGCGAACGCGGGGTGGGACCTCGCGCTGCTGCAGGAGTGCCCGCCGAGCTGGGGCAGGCGGTTGGCGACCGCCTGCGCCGCCGAGGGCCACCGCGTGCTCACCGCGCGCAACCTGATCCCGCCGGTCCAGGGGTTCCTGCACAAACTCAATCCTGACCTCTCGGGATCGTGGGAGGGCGGCTCGAACCTCACCCTCGTCAGGGGGGCCCGCATCGCCGAGCGCCGCGAGCTCGTTGTCCAGCGCCGCCCCGAGCTTCGGAAGATGGCGTTCAGCCGCCTCGACTCCGGGCTCTGCGTCGCGAACCTGCACGCGAGCAACGACGACCCGCCGCGCGCGACGCCCGAGGTCCGCCGCGCGGCGGAGACCGCTGTCGAATGGGCGGAGAACGCGCCGTTGATCATCGCCGGCGACTTCAACCTCCAGCCGCTCGACACGGAGATCTTCGACGAGCTCGATCAGCGCTTCGGCCTGCGCGCGCCGACGACGCCGCGCGCGATCGACCACGTGCTCGCGCGGGGACTCGAGATCGTCGAGCCGCCGCGGCAGTGGCCGGCCGAGGCGCGGGAGATCCCCGGTGACCATGGCGGCCTCAAGCTGCGCCTCTCCGACCACGCGCCTGTCGAGGGACTGTTCGCGACGCCTACTTCTTCTTCCGCTTGACCGTGAAGCTCCGGGTCGCCGGGCTCTGATCGACGTTCCCCACCGCATCGCTGGCGCGGACCGAGAACGTGTGCTTGCCCTTCTTCACCTTCGCGGTGAACGTCCCGGAACAGGGCGCGAACGCGGCCTTGTCGAGCTGGCACTCGAAGCCCGCGTCGTCGTCGCTGGAGCCAAACTGGAACTTGACCTTGACCTTTGACTTCTTGGTCTTCAGCTTCTTCTTCGGGCCCTTCGAGATAGAGCTGTCCGGGGCGAGCGTATCGATGGAGAACGTGCGGCTCGCCGGCGTCGCGTCCACGTTCGCGGCGGAGTCCGTGGCCCTGACCTCGAATGTGTGGGCACCGTCGCCGAGAGACGCGACCGTGTGCGGATTTGAGCACGAGTTGAATCCGCCCCCGTCGACGCGGCACTCGAACGTCGAGCCCGGCTCCGTTGAACCGAGGCCGAAGGTCGGGGTGGAATCGCTCGTTGCGCCACTCGGGCCGCTCGTGATCGAGGTGTCGGGCGCCTGACAGTCTCCAGGCGTTTCGGGGACGAACTCGTCCGCCCCGATGTCGCGGCGACACAGGCCCACCCCGTTCAGCTTTCTCGGGTCGCCGTCGAGGTCGATCGAGCCGACCGTGGGGTCTGCCGGGTTGCCGGCGTCGATCATTGGCGAGGTCGACTTGATATGGAGGTCGCCCGCTCCCACGAACTGGGGGTCGGCGGTGGTCTGGAAGTTGGCGCAACCGGCACCACCGGGCGTCGCAACGGGGCCGCGCGAGAACGCGATCGTGCACGAGGGAGGGTCCGAGCCCGGGTCCGTGGCGGTGAGGCCGAGGTCGCCGACGATGGTCGAGTCGAGCGCGAGCTTGGCTCCGAATACCAGCACGTCCTCCGTTGCGCCAGAGTCCGCGGCAACCGTGACATTGGTGGCGCTGACAGCCGAGTCACCGCTGTCATCGTTGTCCTCGGCGACGAGTCCGACGCTCGTCGAGCCTGCGAGCAGGTCCCCGTTGAGCGTCGTCAGCCCCGCCGCGTCCTGGACGCTCACCCCCTCCGAGTAACCGGAGACCCGGTTGCGGATCAGCTTCGTGCTCGCCGACCCCCCGACCGTGATCCCCGTCGTCAACCCCGGCGCCGGATCGTGCAGTTCGTTCGCGACGATCGTCGGCGATCCGGCGGCGGAGATGATCCCGCTGGAGCCCGACGGGTCCGGTCGAGTCCCGGAGATATCGTTGCCCTCGATCCGGGCGATCCCGAGATGTTGTGGATACCGCGAGCCAGGTCGGTGAATGTGTTGTCCTCGACAGTCGCGGAGCTCCCGTTGTTGGCGAGGCCCCTGTCGCTTCCGCTCGCTCCAGGATCCTCGAACACGTTGTCTCGCACCGCCGTGGTGCTCCCGACGAGCAGCAGCCCGGTGGCGTTGTTGGGCTGGATCCGGAACCCCTCGATGGTCCCGGCGCTGTCGAGCCCGTTGACCTGGATCGCGGCGGTCGGGCCGGTGTTCCGGAGCACGGGCCGGCCGAGGTGGTCGCCGGCCTGGAAGTCGTCGCCGAGCAGCGACTTGTCCCCATACAGCGACTGGCTATTGAGACCATACGGCGTGGCGCTGTCGTCGACCCGGATCGTGTCACCGGGGTTCGATGCCACGTCGATCCCGAAGCTGACCTGCTGACACGGGTTGGCGGCGCTCGTCCCGCATCCGCTGGCGTCGGCGCCCGTGTCCTGATCCACGAACACGTCAGCGGCGAGGGCGCTCGCGGGCGAAAGCCCGATCGCGGCACAGGCGAGCGTCGAGACCAGGGTCCACAGGCGCGTCATCGTTCTCCTCTCTTGGCGCCTCACGGGATCGGCACCTCGCTCATCGGGCGGGCCGCGGTCCGCTGCGCCACGTACGGCGGGAGCATCGCGAGCGCCGCGTGGGCGTCGCGCGCTTCAACCGCCCACCAGATCCGGTGTGGGTCGCGGCCGGCGCCCTCCGATGCGCACGAGGAGAGCGCAACGTCGTGGCGCAGCGGGCTCTCGAAGCCCCTCCAGGCCGCGAACGCGATGCCGCACTCCTCGGGCAGGTGGCGGTGATCGAGCATGAACATGGCCATCGTCGCGCCCCCGTCACCCCTTCCTCAGCTTCAACTTCGCTGTGCGCGTGTTGACGCTTCCGCCCGTTGGCGTGAACGAGACGCGCGCCGTTACCCGCAGCTTGCGGTGACGCCTGAGCTTCTTCTTCGCCCCCTTCGTGAGCTTCAGTGGCACCTTGACCGTTCCCTCGCCGTCAGCGGTGGCGCTCGACGGCTTCAGCAGCTTCTTCTTCTTCGCATCGCCCGCGTCACCAATGTCGATCGCGCCCGGACCGGGGACGGAGACGCGCAGCTTCTTTCCCTTCACCTTCCCGATCGTGAAGTCGTTGCTCGGGTCCGGCACCTCGGCGAATTGCTGCATCCGCTGGTTTCCCTGGTCGGCCACGTAGACGCCGTTCGCGTCAGCTCCGACCCCGGTCGCCGAGCTGAACTCCCCCGGGCCGGTGCCCACCTCGCCCGCCTTGCAGCTCGTCGCGCAGACCTCGAAGCCGCCCGTCCCCCCGGGAAGGACGCCCTTCCCCCACGCCAGCACGAACGCGCCGCTCGACGTGAACTGGTCGACGCGCTCGTTGTTGCCGTCGAACACGTAGACGCTCCCCGTGTCCTCGGCGAGCCGCTGCGGGAAGCTGAGCTCCCCCGGCCCGCCGCCGGCCGCTCCCGGCTGACAACTCGCCGTGCAGACCTCGAAGCCCGCTCCGCCTCCCGGGGCGACGTCCTTGCCCCACGCCCTCGTGAAGCCGCCCGTGGCCGTGAACTGCTGGATCCGGTTATTTACGGGATCGGACACGTAGACGCCGTCGGATCCGGCGGCGACGCCGCGAAGCTGGTTGAACTCGCCGGCGCCCCCGCCCGAGATGCCCGCCTTGCAGAACGCGGCCGCGACGCAGACCTCGAATCCCGTCCCGCCGATCGTCGACACGTCGCGGCCCCACGCCCGCTCGAAGTCGCCCGTCGCGGCGTCGAAGCGCTGGACGCGATTGTTGCCGCTGTCGGCGACATACACGGCGTTGCCGTTGACCGCGGTCGCGAACGGGCTGCTCTGCTCGCCCGCGGCGCCTCCGGCGACCCCGGCCTTGCAGCTTGCCGCAGCCGTGCAGATCTCGAACCCGGTCCCACCCGTCGTCAAGACGTCCTTCCCCCACGTCTTCACGAAGCCGCCGTCGGAGGTGAACTCCTGGACCCGCTGGTTGCCGTTGTCGGCAACGAAGACATTGCCCGCCGCGTCGGTTGCGATCCCGGTCGGGAAGTTGAGCTCGCCGCCCCCGCCTCCAACCGCCCCTTGCTGGCAGCTCGTAGTGCAGACCTCGAACCCGGTCGCCCCCCCGGGGATCACGTCCTTCCCCCAAGCACGCAGGAAGGTCCCGCTGGGACTGAACTTCGAGACCCGCCTGTTGACCCCCTCGACGACGTAGATGTTCCCGGCCGCGTCCGTGGAGACGTCTTGGGGAGACTGGAGCTGGCCGGCTGCGGAGCCCCCAGCGCCAAAGGTCGAGACGACCTTCAGCGACGCGCCGGCGCCGGCGGCGCCAACCAGTGCGACTCCGAGGTACGCGAGGAGAATCCCCAGTGCCGCGCGCGCGCACCGCGCTCGGGAAGGCGAGGGACTCAACGCTGGGCGGCGACTCATGCCCTCACTGTGGAGGCTCGATCCGACTTGCGGTATGGGGGAAATCCCCTAATTTGCCTGTCGGAAGGTCGTTCTTTGGGAGGTACACGCACGACTCCGCTGGTGGGACGCGGGAGGGAACTCGCCGCGCTCGAGACGCTGCTCGAGGCCCTCGATGAGCCGCCGAGGCTCGTCGCGATCGCCGGCGAGCCTGGAATCGGGAAGACGCGCCTGCTCGCCGAGCTCGAGTGCCGCGCCGACACCGGCGGGGCGCTCGTGCTCGAGGGCCGCTCGGCCGAGTTCGAGCGCCAGACGCCGTTCGGCGTCTTCGTCGATGCCCTCGACGATTACCTCGCCTCGCTCAACCCGCGGATCCTCGAGCCGCTCGGTGGCGACGCGCTCGGCGAGCTAGCGGGCGTGTTCCCGTCGTTGAGCGGGCTCGCGGAGGCGCCGCTTGCCGGGCAGGAGGAGCGGTTTCGCACCCATCACGCCGTCCGCTCGCTGCTCGAGCGGCTCTCCGCGAGGCACCGGCTAGTCGTCGCGCTCGACGATCTCCACTGGGCCGACGAGGCCTCGCTCGAGTTGATCTCGCACCTGCTCCGCCGCCCGCCGGGCGGCGGCGTGCTGATCGCGCTCGCGTTTCGCCCCCGCGAGATCACCGAGCGCCTCGAGAGCGCGCTCGCCGCGGCCGAGCGCGAAGGCCGGATCGCGCGCATCGAGCTTCACCCCCTGACGCGCGACGAGACCGAGGAGCTGATCGGCAAGGAGTCGGAGCAGGGCCGTGCGGCGCTGCTCTACGAGGAGAGCGGCGGCAACCCGTTCTACATCGAGGAGCTGATGCGGGTGGCGCCGGCGGGCGTCGCCGCGCTCACCGAGCGAGACGCGCACCAGCCGTCCGAGCTCGCGGAGCTTGGCGACGTCCCCGACGCTGTCAAGGCCGCGCTCGCCCGCGAGGTCGCAGAGCTCAGCCCGCCCGCGGTGGAGCTCCTTCGCGGGGCATCGGTCGCCGGGCAGACCTTCGAACCCGAACTTGCCGCTGCTGTCGCGGGCGTGGAGGCTGATCCCGACCTCGAGGCTCTCGACGAGCTGCTCGAGCGCGACCTGATTCGGTCCACGGACGTGCCACGACGCTTCCGCTTCCGCCACCCGATCGTCTGCCGCGCCGTGTACCAGTCGGCGAAACCGGGATGGCGCCTTGCCGCTCATGAGCGCGCCGCGCGCGCGCTCGAGGCGCGCGGCGCACCGCCGCTGGCTCGGGCGCGGCACGTCGAGTACGCGGCGAGCCCCGGAGACGGCGCCGCGATCGCGACCCTGACGGAGGCCGGGCAGGCCGCCTCGGCGAGAGCGCCGGCCGCCGCCGCGCACTGGTTCGACTCGGCGTTGCGGCTCGTTCCCGAGGACGACGCCCAGCGCCGGCTCGCGCTGCTCGTCCCACGCGCGCAGGCCCTGGGATCGGCGGGGCGCTTCGAGGACAGCCGCCAGGTCCTCGAGGGAGTGCTCGACCTGCTCCCGCCCGACCAACTCGCGCTGCGCGGACAGGTCGTCGCGAGCTGCGCGCGAATCGACCAGGTGCTCGGACGCCACACCCGCGCGCGCCGGCTGCTCGAGTCAGCGCTCGCCGAGCTCCCGGACGGCTCCTCGCCCGAGGCCACCGAGCTCAAGATCCACCTCGGCGCCGAGTGCTTCTACACCGGGGACTTCGACGGCCTGCGGCGCTGGATGGAGGAGGCGCTCGCCGACGCGTCCGGGCGCGACGATCGCGCGGCCACCGCCGCCGCGACCGGCCTGCTCGCTTCCGCGCAGTACATGACTGACGACGCGCCCGCGGCGCGCGCTCGCTTCGACGAGGCCGAGGCGCAGTTCGCGAAGCTGTCAGATCAGGAGCTCGCGCCCCGCCTGCTGTCGTTCACCTGGTGCGGGATCTGCGAGCTCTACCTCGGCCGCTACGAGATCTCCCTGCGGATCTTCGAGCGGGGGCTCGCGACCGCCCGCGCGGCGGGGACGCGGCACATACCGATCCTGATGACGATCGGGCTCGGGCTGACGCTGCTCGCCCGCGGCGAGATCGCCGCCGCGGCCGCGCGCGCGGACGAGGCCGTCGAGGCGGCGATCCTGTCCGCCAACACCCAGTTCCTGACCTGGGCGCTGTGGGCGCGGTGCTGGGTCGCGATCCGCGCCGGCGAGGTCAGCGAGGCGGTGCGGCTCGGCGAGCAGGCGACCGAGACGGCCGGCGACAGCGACGATCCCGTCTCGGCGCTCGCCGGCTGCTTTCTCGCCGAGGCCCACCTCGAGGCGTCAGTCCCGCCCGAGAGCTGCCGCGACGAGGTGATCAAGTGGGCCGGCGGCCCGCGGCTGCCCCAGATCGAGCGCGGGTTCAAGGCGTACTGGTACGAGGTCCTGACCCGGGCGGAGCTCGACGCCGGCAACGTGGAGGCCGCACGGCGTTGGGCGGACGAGGCCGAGCAAGCCGCCGCCGGGATGGGGATCGGACCACGCGACGCCGACGCCGCCCGCGCCCGCGCCGCGGCTCTGCTCGCATCGGGCGACGCCGCGGACGCCGCTGAGACCGCGCTCGCCGCGGCCGACGAGGCGGACTCGAACGGGCTTCCGATCGAGGCAGCCAGGTTGCGAACGCTCGCGGGCCAAGCGCTCGCCGCCGCGGGCGATCAGGAGGCCGCGATCCGGGAGCTCGAGTCCTCACGCGACGCGCTCGAGACTTGCGGGGCCCGCCGCTACCGCGACGAGGCGGGGCGCGAGCTTCGCCGCCTCGGCCGCCGCGTGCCCCAGCGCGGCCGCCGCGCGAGCGCGGAGCTGGGTGTCGAGTCGCTCAGCGGGCGCGAGCGCGAGGTCGCCGATCTCGTCGCTCAGGGCAGGCGCAACCGCGAGATCGCCACCGAGCTCTATCTCAGCGAGAAGACAATCGAGAACCACCTCTCTCGAATCTTCACCAAGCTCGGGATCTCCTCGCGGGCCGAGGTCGGACGGCTGATCGAGCGCGAGCGCCAGGTGAGATAGTCCCGGGCGTCACCAACGCGAGGAGAGCACTGTGATGGCGGAGCGAGAGGGAGATCCCAAGGGCGATCGCGAGTCCGGCGGTGCCGACAAGAGCGTGCAGGCGTTCCGGGACGCTCTCGAGCACAGCGTCACGCTGTCCAGGGACCGGCTCCAGGAGGTCGTCGACGACGCCGTCACGCGCGGCCGGATGACGCGCGCCGACGCGAACGAGCTGATCAGCCGGCTCGTCGATCGGGGCCGCAAGCAGACCGAGGGCCTGCTGCGAGATCTCGAGAAGCTCCTAGAGCAGGCGCGCCAGGAGATCGAGAAGCGGCGCTAGGCGCCGCCGCTGTCACCGCCGCTCGACTTGAGCTGCTCGCGGCGCTTGCGGATCTCCTTCTCGATCTCGTCCAGCAGGTCAACCGTCGCGTCCTGAATCCAGTCGCGCACGCTGTCGAGCTGCCCGCGCAGATCTGAAACCTGGTCCGAGGCCCGCGACTGCGCCTGGTTCGAGGCGTCCTTGATCTGGTCGACCGCCGCGTCGATCTGCTTTCGCACCTCGCCCGAGGCGTTGTCCGCCGCCTCGCGCAGGTCATCGAGCGCCTTCTGGAGCCGGTCTCGTGTTGATTGGTCCTGAGCCGGACCGCCGCTTGCTTCCATCAAAAGTCCTCCTTATTTGCAGGGTCGCTTAACCCTATATCTAGCTCGCCGTGAATTCATCCGTGAGAACCACGAGGTCCAGATCCGTGCCGAGCACGTCGGCGAGCAGCTCATCCGCGCGCACGCGTTGCCCCTGGCTCCACAGTCCGCGCAGCCACGCCCCCGCCTCGGCGCGCTCGAACCAGCGCTCGCCGAAGCGCTCCTGGAGCGAGCGCCGCCACAGCGCGGTGAGCGCCCAAGCGCGCAGGTAGCAGGCGACGTAGAACGTCTCGTCGACATCGGAAAGGAAGCTCTCCCGCGGCCAGTCGGCGACGCGGGTGGCCGATCCGATCAGCTCCGCGTAGCGGTCCGGCATCGCGTCGAGATCGGCGTCGGCGCCGTGGAGCTCGAGCTCGTAGCCGATCTTCGCCGAGTAGCGCCGCAGGTAGACGAGCTGCTCGGCGCGCGCGTGGGCGACGACCGGCGAGGGGTCGTCGATCCCGAGGCGCGCCTCGAGCCACGCCGGATTGAAGGTCAGGTGCTCGAGCAGGAACGCGAACGACTCGGTGATCGAGTTGTCGCCGAGGTGGCGGGCCTCGAACGGAAGCGCCGGATTGACGTTCGCATAGTGCTCGGTGTGCCCGCCCTCGTGGAACAGCGCCGCGAAGTCCTCGCGTCCGCCGACCGGCGAGACGACGAGGTAGACCTCGTCGGGGACGCGCGGCGTGGCGCAGAACGCGCGCGGGCTCTTCGTCGGCCGCCGCTCGGTGTCGAGGTGGACGCCCGACTGCGCGCCGAGGTCGATCCCGAGCCCGGCCGCGGTCTCGGCGAAGGAGTCAATCAGGCGGCGCTCGGGAAACAGAGGGTCGAGCTCCGGCGCCCGGAACAGCCACGGCATGTCGGAGCGACGGAGCTGGCCGAGCGCCGGGACGCCGGCGCGCTCGAGCTCGGGGCCGACGAGCGGCTCATACGCGGCCTCGGTGGCGTCGAGAAACTGGCGCCCCTGCTCCGCCAGCGCCTCGAGATCGATCCCGCGTAGCTCGGCGAACGCGGCCGCGTAGCTCGGCCACCCGAGCGCCTCGACCAGCCCATGCGAGCGCTCGAGGGCGTCGCGGTGAAGCGGCGTCAGCCGTTCGGCGAGGAGCTCGTTTCGCGCCGCGTCGATCTCGGCCCGGCGCCCCGCGTCGGGCTCGTTCGCCTCGACGACGGGCGCCGTCCGGTACGAGACTGCTTCCCCGTCGAGCTCGAGCTCGAGCGACGACTCGAGCTCGGCGAGCTCCTGCGCCTCGGTCTTCGTCGCCTCGCCGAGCAGGCCGTCGACCGCGAACCGCAGCAGCTCGCGAAGCCCCTCGAGCGCCTCGCTGCCGGCCGCACCGAGCTCCTCGCGCAGCCCCTCGACCGCGCCGCGCTCGAACAGGGCCGCGTGGCGCGAATAGATCGGATCGATCTCCAGCCGCGGCTTGTGACCCGCGTACTGGAGGTAGTACTCGCGGTCGATCTCCTCGCTGAACCGCTCCGCTTCGGCCCGGTAGTCGTCGAGATCGAGCGCCATGCGGCTGCAACGATAGGCGGCAATGGCCGAGCGGCCCAGATCCGGCGATGAGCTCGTCGTCGACGTCGACGATCTCGCCTACGGCGGGCGCGGCGTCGCGCGCTCGAACGGATATGTGGTCTTCGTGGCCGGCGGGCTTCCGGGCGACAGGGTCCGCGCCCGGCTGACGAACGCGAAGCGCGGCTACGGGGAGGCCGGCGTCGTCGAGCTTCTGCGGCCGAGCCCGGAGCGGATCGCCGAGCGCTGCACTCACGGCGGCAAGCCGTGTCCGGGGGCGCCGTGGCAGGCGCTCCCGTACGAGCGCCAGCTCGAGCACAAGCGCTCCCAGGTCGACGACGCGCTGCGCCGGATCGGCGGCCTCGACGGCTTCGAGCTCGACGCGATCGAGCCCGCGGTCGAGGCGTGGCGGTACCGGAACAAGCTCGAGTACACGTTCGGCGAGGGCGACGGCGGCGAGGTCACGCTCGGCTTCCACGCGCGCGGGCGCTGGGACCGCGTCGTCGACGTCGACGACTGCCTGCTCGCCTCGGAGCCCAACAACGCCGCCCGCAACGCCGTCCGCACCTGGGCGCGCGGGAGCGGGATCCCGCCGTACGATCTCCGCTCCGGAGACGGCGTGCTCCGCAACCTCGTCGTCCGGGAGGGTCGCCGGACCGGGGCGCTCCAGACCCGGCTCGTGACCTCGCCGGCGGCGTTCCCGCGCCCTCCGGTCGACCTCCACACCGTGATCGAGGGCCCGGCCGGCGGCACCGCGGGCGAGACCGGCGTCCTCGGCGAGGAGAGGCTGACCGAGGAGCTGTGCGGGCTGCGCCTGGAGATCTCCTCGCAGGCGTTCTTCCAGACGAACACCGAGATGGCCGAGCGCCTGTACGCGTTCGCCGCCGAGCTCGCCGGACTGACCGGTCGCGAGCGCGTCCTCGACCTCTACTGCGGGATCGGGACGATCGGACTCGCCCTCGCCCGGGAGGCGGGCGAGGTGTGGGGGATCGAGTCGGTCGAGGACGCCGTCGGCGACGCGGAGGAGAACGCGCGCCGCAACTCGATCGAGAACGCGCGCTTCGTCGCCGGCAACGCCCGGACCTCGATTCGCCCCCTCGTCGCCGACGCCGGGAGGCCCGACGTTGTCGTCGTCGATCCCCCGCGCGCCGGGCTCTCGAAGAAGGTCGTGCGCCGGGTGATCGAGTGCGAGGCGCCGCGGATCGTGTACGTGTCGTGCAACCCGACGACGCTGGCCCCGAACGCTGCCCAGCTCGTCGAGGCCGGCTATAGGCTGCGCCGCGTGCGCCCCGTCGACATGTTTCCGCAGACCCCGCACATCGAGTGCGTGGCGCTGCTGGAGCGAGAGCAGAGGCAGCCGGTTTGATGCGGGCGTTTGGGGTTACGGCAGGGCTCGACCCCGATGTCGCGCGGCCGCTCGCCGAGCGCTGCGCCGAGCTCGGCTACGTGTCGATGTGGTCGAACGACCACCCCGGCGCAGCCGGGCTCGACACGCTGGCCGAGTTCGCGAAGGCGGCGCCGGAGATCGACCTCGGGGTCGCGGTGATCGCGCTCGACCGCCACGACCCCGGGGCGATCGCGGCGAAGATCGACGAGGCCGGGATCGATCGCGAGCGGCTGTGGCTTGGGATCGGCGCCGGGTTCTCTGAGAAGCCGCTGACGCGGATGCGCGAGGCGCTGCCGGAGCTCCGCGAGGTGCTGGCCGGCGTCCGCCTCGTGCTCGCGGCAATGGGCCCAAAGATGTCGGCGCTCGCCGGCGCCTCCTACGACGCCGTGTTCCTGAACTGGATGACGCCCGAGTTCGCGGCGGAGACCCGCGAGCGCGTCCACGCCGGGGCGCGCGAGGCGGGCCGCGAACCGCCCCCAGTGCTCGGCTACGTCCGCACCGCCGTCGGCCCAGACGCCGAAGAGCGGCTGGCGAAGGACGAGTCCTTCTACCGCGACCTCCACGCCGGGTACCGCAGCCACTTCGACCGCCAGGATGCGCCCGAGGGGACCGTCGGGGTCGCCGCCGCCGACCGCGACGACGCACAGGCCAGGCTCGCGCGCTACGACGCACTCGACGTCGTCGTCGTGCGCGCGCTCGCGAGCGCGAACACCAAGGCGATGGTCGCGCTCGCCGAGGCCGCCGCGCCGTAGCCCCGCGCCTTAGTACGGTCCGGGCGTGCGGCGGGTGCTCACATTGACAGTGGGGCTGGCGCTCACGATCGTGCTCGCGACGAGCGGCGGCGCCGAGGCGAAGCGCCTCCCGGGGCCGACCTCTCCGCTCTCGCACGAGGGCCGCTGGATCACCGACGCGAAGGGCCGCGTCGCAATCTTCCACGGCCTCAACATGGTCTACAAGCTGCCCCCGTACACTCCGCAGGCGGCGGGATTCGGGTCCGACGACGCGAAGTTCCTGCGCAAGCAGGGATTCAACGCGGTCCGGCTCGGGATCATCTACAAGGGCGTCGAGCCGAGCGCCCCGGTTTACGCCGGCGCCTACGACGGCGCCTACCTCGGACAGATCCATAATTCGCAAAAGACGCTCGCCAAGCAGGGCGTCTACAGCCTGCTCGACTTCCACCAGGACCTCTACAACGAGCGCTTCCAGGGCGAGGGCTGGCCCGACTGGGCGGTCGACGACGACGGCCTGCCCGCGGAGCCGAAGGCCGGCTTCCCGGGCAACTACCTCGTGATGGCGGCGCTGAACCACGCCTTCGACCACTTCTGGGCCAACGACCAGGTCTCGGGCGAGGGCCTCCAGGACGCCTACGCAGGCGCGTGGCGGCACGTCGCCGGGCTGTTCAAGGGCACCCCGTACTTGCTCGGCTACGACCTCCTCAACGAGCCGTGGCCGGGATCCGACTTCTCCTCGTGCTTCAACCCGGCCGGGTGCCCGACCTCGGACGCCGACCTGAACGCGTTCACGAAACGAACGATCGGCGCGATCCGCCAGGCGGACTCGAAGACGCTCGCGTTCTACGAGCCCTACTCGACGTTCAACTTCGGCGCGGGGACGAACATCGGAGACGTCGGCGACCCCAGCGCCGCGATGAGCTTCCACGTCTACTGCCTGCAGGGGATCGTCGGGATAGCCGGCGGCTGCGACACGCTCGAGGAGATCCCGTTCCAGAACGCGGACAAGCAGTCGCAGAGCACCGGGGACGCGCAGATGATGACCGAGTTCGGGGCCACCGACGACCTCACCGACCTGCAGCGGGTCACCGACCTTGCCGACAAGCACATGACCTCGTGGCTCGAGTGGGCGTACTGCGGCTGCGACGATCCGACGACCTCCGGCCCCGGCGCGATCCAGGCGTTGGTCCTAAACCCGCACAAGCCGCCGAGCGGCGACAACGTCAAGCTCGACAAGCTGAAGGTGCTCGAGCGGCCGTATCCGCAGGCCGTCGCCGGGACCCCGAAGAGCTACGGGTTCGACCCCGGCACGCACACGTTCAAGCTCGACTACTCGGCGAAGGCCCCCGACGGCGGGCGCCTGCCGCGGAAGGCCAAGAGCGTGATCTCGATTCCCGAGATCCAGTACCCGGACGGCTACCGAGTCGACGTCACCGGCGCGATCCGGACGTCGAAGAAGGGCGCTTCGAGCCTGAAGCTGCGGCGCAAGCGCGGCGCGAGCGAGGTCGAGCTCATCGTCACGCCGCGATAGATACGCTGGTCGCGTGGGGCTGGAAGAGCGCACGATCGAGGACCTCCCGGACCGGTGCCAGAACTGCGGCGCCGAGCTGACGAGCGCCGAGAAGCAGATCGCGCTCGAGGGAGAGCCGGCGACGGTTTTGTGCTCGACCTGCGCCGCCGAGCAGGAGCCCGCGGACGAGCAGGCCGACACGGACGACAGCTACTAGTACGGCGGCAGGTCCGAGTACCAGTTTCCGAGCGCCCTGAACGCGCGCCAGAAGTCGCGCTTCGCGGCGTCGGAGTCGAGCGAGGCGTCGATGTCGGGGACGAAGATCGCATCGACGGTCGGGGTCAGCGTCTGGACCTCTCCCGGTCGCGGCTCAAGCGGTCGGCCGAGCGGGACCTCGAGGTCGTTGAGCGTCTCCAGCGCGGGGTCGCCCATGGCGACGACCACGCGGGGCGAGACGATCGCCAGCTCCTCGAGCAGCCGCGCAACGCACGCTTCGGAGGCGAGAGAGGGATCGGCGACCGGGCACTTCACGCACAGCGTCCCGTAGACAGCGAGCGGGTCGATGCCGAGCCGCTTGAAGCTCTTCATCAACGCGTTGCCGGAGCGGCCGTAGAACGCGACCCCCTCCTCGATCTCGGCCGCAGTCGCCGCGTGCTTGAGCAGCATCACGTCGGCCTGGGGATGGCCGGAGCCGAGCACCGGCATCACGCGGCCGCGCGGGCAGAGCTCGCACTCCTGGAGCTCGCGGTTGAGCCGGTTGAGCTCGCGGATCGCGCGCTCGAGGTACTTCTCCTTGATCTGGTCGTCGGTCGTCGGCACGGACCGCCCTCTCTTTGACGGTGTCGGTTCCGGTCCTGCGGCGTGCATCAACTCTTGCCCACGCGCATGCGCTCGCTCATCCGCGCCGCTCGGCGCGGGCCTTCGCCGCACGCCCCCGTGATGAGCGCGGGACGGTCGGCTTCGCGCGCCCCGTCGTCTGCAGGAACTTCAGCGCCTGGACGTAGATCAGGTTCTTGTGCTTGTGGACGATGTCGGCGTCCCGCATCGCCTGCAGGAACTCCTCCGGCCCCTCGAACCGGCGCAGCCTGATCCGGACGCTTCCGAGGCCCTGGGCGACGTGGCTGTCCGACCCCGCCCCGGGGACGATCCGGTACTTGGCCGCGAACCGCTCCGCCTCCTCGTTGAAGGCCGAGAACGCGACCCGCGGGTTGAACACCTCGAGGATGTCGATGTCCTCGACGATCTCCAGCAGGTGCTCGTAGTCGGGGACCGAGTGCAGGCGGTCGAACGGGTGCGGCACGTAGACAAGCCCGCCCTGGCGACGGATCTCGGCGATCGTCTCGGCCATCGACAGCCCCCGCGGGATTCTCTCCTCGATGAACAGCCCGATCACCTCGCCCTGCTCGGCGGTCTTCACCTCCTCGGCGACGATCACCTCGATCCCGTCCATGCGCTTGGCAACCTCGCGCGCCTCGAGCGCGCCCGAGACCTCGTTGTGGTCGGTGATCGCGATCGCGTCGAGCCCGCGCTCGCGCGCCACCTCGAGCAGCACCTCGACCGGGGTGGCGCAGTCGGGCGAGTGGTCGGTGTGCATGTGGAGATCGCAGTGGATGAAGTCCCGCGACGAGAGCCGCTTCGCGACGGTCGGATCCCCCCTAGGGTCGTGGCGTCGCGCGCTCAGGCCCCGATAGATCTCCTCGATCACATCGGTCGTATCGGCCCAGCTGCGAGCGGCGCCGCGTCCCTTGCTGACAAGCCGCCGGCGCAGGTCGCCGTCCTCGATCAGGCGCTGGAGCTGGCCGCCGAGCGTGATCGCGTCGCCGCGCGGGAACAGCAGCCCGAGCTCCCCGTCCTCGACGACCTCCTCGTAGACCGCGAGGTGCGAGGCGACCGGGATCGCGCCGGCGGCGATCGCGCTGCGGAGCACGCCGGGTGCGACGCGCGGGCCGCCGGAGGCGGCGCAGACGACGTCGGCGGCGATGATGAAATCCTCGGGCTCGCCGTCGGCGGGCCCGACGAAGCGCACGCGGTCGCGCAGTCGGCGCCCGACGCGCTGCAGCGTCTCCGGCAGCCCATGGGCCCAGACGATCGCCTCCCATTCGGCGTCTGGCGGGAGCCGGCGCAGCGCGCGTAGGAACAGGCGCAGGGCGCCGCGCTCCTCGCGCTGGCAGTAGACGATCCGCAGCCCGGAACTCTCCGAGGCCTCGTAGCGCGCGCCCGGCCCGGGTGCGTCGGCGCCGGGCGGCACGAGCCTGTAGCTGCCGGGGAAGTAGCGCTCGAGCAGCTCGCCGGTCTCGCGGCAGCTCACCGTCCGGGCGTCGAGGCGGCCGAAGAAGATCTCGACCAGCGGCCGCGCAACCTGGGTCGAGAGCAGGCGCTCGGTCGGCTCGTGGAAGGTTCCGACGTTGAGCGAGTGGGAGTGGCGCAGTGCGACTGAGGAGACGCTGGGCGCGAAGGGGTCGTGCACGTGGACGATGTCGAGCTCGGTCGAGTCGAGCAGGCGCTCGACGGTGCGGCTGACGTCGACCGGCACGGGCGCGGAGCGCGGGCGGGGTCCCCTCGGCAGCGACACGCTCTGGCCGACCGCGAGCACGCGCGGCCCTGCGCCATCGCCGTCGAACAGCGCCGATCCGTCGTTGCCTACGTCGCGCACGGCGGCGCGCGCACTCTTGATCGCCGTTCGCGAGTCCGACGGTGCGGCGACGAGCACGCGGTGGCCGCGCTCGCTGAGCTCGTCGGTGACGCGCTCGACGAACTCGTTCACCTCGTGATACGGGCCCCAGGGATGCGGGGTGACGTGGGCGATCGAGAGGCGCTCGCTCGAGGGCACGGAGGCAAATTAGGGGATTTCCCCCATACCGAGGCCGTTCGGACCCGATAGCGGCGCGGTCAATGGCGCGAAAGCGCTTGTAAACGAACGTGCGGGGGTCCTCGCCACGTCGAGTGAGCCCCGCAGATGGGAGGCACGCGTGAGACGCGTGAAGCAGAAGCGAATCTCACCGGCGATCATCGTCGCGGTTCTGGCGCTCGTCGCCGGATGACCGGAGTGGCGACCGCCGGCTCGCCCCTGGGCAAGGGGTCAGCAAGAGCAAGGCGAAGAAGATCGCCAACAAGGAGATCGACAAGCGGGAGGCGGGCCTGTCGGTCGCCAGCGCCGCGGCGCTGAACACGATCGACTACCAGCGCTCCGCCCAGGTCACCGTGCCCACCAGCACGAACGGCGCCGCGATCGCGGCCTGCCCGCCGGGCGAGACCGCGACCGGCGGCGGGGGCGCGGTCCCGTCCGCAAACGGCGTCCAGGTCGAGCGGTCGTATCCGTCGAACGGAACCCAGACCCAAGCCGGGTACACGGCGTGGGAGTTCGAGATCCGAAACAACGGCGCAGTTCCCCGCAACATCCGCGCCTACGTGATCTGCACGAAGGCGACGAACAACGACAACAGCAACTACGTGCCGGGAGTCAACCCCTTCAACTAGGGACCGGTCCGAGCTGAGGTCGGAACACCGGGCGGGTCGATCGGCTCGCCCGGTGCTTTCGGCCGCGGATCAGGCCTTGGAGCTCTCGGTCTCGTCGCTGGGCGCGGCCGTGCTCGCCGCGCCGGCCGAGGCCCCGCGCGCGTACTTCCGAATGAAGTCCTCGGTCTGCGTGCGCGCCTCGTCGTCCGGCCGCTGGGTGTGCGGCGACTTCATCAGGTAGCTCGACGGGCCGTCGAGCTGTCCGGTGAGCCCGTTGTTGAGCGCGAGCTTGATGATCCGCACCGCGTCGATCACGATCCCAGCCGAGTTCGGCGAGTCGACGACCTCGAGCTTCATCTCGATGTTCAGCGGCACGTCGCCGAACGTGCGTCCCTCGAGCCTGATGTGCGCCCACTTGCGGTCCCCCAGCCACTCGACGTAGTCCGACGGGCCAATGTAGACGTCCTTGGCCTCGATCTCGTTCTCGAGAATCGACGTGACGGCGCGCGTCTTCGAGATCTTCTTCGACTCGAGCCGCTCTCGCTCGAGCATGTTGTAGAAGTCCATGTTGCCGCCGACGTTGAGCTGGCTCGTGCGCTCGAGCCGCACACCGCGCTCTCCGAACAGCCGCGCTAGCTGGCGATGGACAATCGTCGCCCCGACCTGGGACTTGATGTCGTCGCCGATGATTGGCAGCCCCGCCTCCTCGAAGCGCCCGTCCCAGTAGTCCTCCCGGGCGATGAACACCGGCAGGCAGTTGACGAAGCCGACGCCGGCGGCGAGCGCCTGCTCGACGTACCACTTCGTCGCCTGCTCGGAGCCAACCGGGAGGTAGCAGACGAGGACGTCCGTCTTCGTCTCCTTGAGGATCCCGACGATGTCGTCGGTCGGTCCCGGCGCCTTGGTGATCTTCTCCTTCAGGTACTTGCCGAGCCCGTCGTGCGTCATCCCGCGATACACGGGAACGTCGAGGTTCGGCACGTCGCTGAACCTGACGGTGTTGTTCTGGCCCGAGAAGATCGCCTCGGAGAGGTCCTTGCCGACCTTCTCGACGTCGATGTCGAACGCGGCCGTGAACTCGACGTCGCGGACGTGGTAGCCGCCGAGGTCGACGTGCATCAGGCCCGGGACCCGCTCGGCTGGGTCGGCGTCGCGGTAGTAGGTGACGCCCTGGACGAACGAGCTGGCGCAGTTGCCAACGCCGACGATCGCGACGCGAACCTTGCCGTCATCGCTCCGCGCGCCGTTGCCGCTGGCGCCGTTCTCGCTCGTGTTCGAAAGCTCGTTCGTACTCATTTTCGGTCCAGCCCTCCTAAAGATCGAAGCGTTCACAAACCACACTTCACTCGGCGTTCGGTTACACCGCGTCGAGCGCCTGGAGCTCGCTGCGGACGTGCCAGACGCGCTGAACGACAGTGATCGCGGTCAGCGCGACCATCGCGTAGATCGCCGGTGCGAGCAGCTCGATGTCAAAGAGACCGGCTCCCTTCGCGAACACGAGCCCGATCGAGAGTATGACTACCCGAACCGGGCGCGTCGCCAGCCCGACCTTGCACTCGACGCCCAGCGCCTCCGCCCGCGCCCGCGTGTACGAGACCATCAGCGAACCGAGCACGACGAGCACACACGCGGCCGCCGGGATCTCGTCTCCGCGCTCGGCGAAGTACCAGGCGACGGCGGTCAGCACGATCCCCTCCTCGATCCGGTCGAGGGTCGAGTCGAGGAAGGCGCCGAACAGCGATCCCTTGCCCGACATCCGCGAATAGCGTCCGTCGAGGGTGTCCATGACCGAGCCGATGATGAACGCGAACCCACCGAGGACGAAGAGCTTCTGCGTGATCAGCACCGCGGCGGCGAAGTTGAGCACGAGCCCGGTCATCGATATCGCGTTCGGCGTCAGACGGGACTCGATCAGGCGGTCGCGCGCGTATGAGCGGAAGTCATCGGCCGTGCGGATCTGACGCCGCGGCGGCTTCGGCGGGGTCTCTGTGGCCACCGACGCTAGGCGGTCGCCTCTTCGGCCGCCCGCCGCCACGACCACCCCTGCTCGAGCGCGCCGAGGCGATGCGCGACGACCGCGGAAGCGCCCGCGACGAGCGCCCCGCAGGCGGCGTCGAACCAGTAGTGGTTTGCGGTCAGGACGATCACGAAGAAGACGATCACCGGGTAGACGGTCCACAGGCAGCGTCCGGGGAGATTGCGCGTCAAGCGTAGCCCGGGGATCGAGATCATGAGCGCGAAGGCGATGTGCATGCTCGGCACCGCCGCGTACGGGTTCACGAGCAGGCTGGAGATGCCCGAGTCCTGCTGCACGTTGGTGAACCGCGCGATCGTGTCCGTGAAGCCCGCGTCGTGTACGAAGCGCGGCGGCGCGGTCGGGAACGCGGCGTAGCCGACGAGCGCCAACCCCATCGCGACCAGGAACATGTTGCGCACGAAGTAGAAGTGGTCGTTGCGCGCCAGATACAGCCAGATCAGGAAGGACGTCGTGACGATGAAGTGGCTGTTCAGATACATCCAGTTCATGATGTCGATCAGCCAGTGGTCGCTCAGCGCCGCGTGCTGGAGATGGGGCTCGAAGAACAGTCCCAGGGACCGCTCGAGGTGGATGACACGCTCGGCGTTGGCGAGCGCGAGGTGCTGCTTGCCGTCGACCATCCCGCGGACGAGCTGGTAGCCGTTGTAGGCGGCGAAGAACAGCAGCAGCTGCCGAAGTAGGTCGCCCCAACCCTTCGGAAGCCGGTCCCCTGTCGCTCTTAGCACACGCACGATCGGTGATTGTATTCACCTCGTGAAGAGGCCTCGCCGCCCCGTATTTCGATGACCGTCGTCTGCCTGGGAGAGGCGATCGTCGACCTCGTCTGTGAGCGACCCGTGGACTCGCTGGCCGACGCCGACGCGTTCCGCCCCCACTTCGGCGGAGCGCTCGCCAACGTCGCCGTCGCGTCCCGGCGCGCCGGGGCGGAAGCGGCGCTCGCCGGCGGGGTCGGCGACGACGCCTGGGGACGATGGCTGCAGGGCGCGCTCGGCCGCGAGGGGATCGACGTCCGCTGGCACAACCTCGTCCCCGATGTCGCGACGCCGATCGCGTTCGTGACCTTCGACGCCTGCGGCGAGCCCGAGTTCCAGATCTACGGCGAGGCGATCGTCGCCGGCGTGCGATCACTCGCCGGCAAGGAGGAGGCGCTGATCGACGCGGCCTCGGCGCTGGTCTTCGGCTCGAACACGCTCGTCGGCGAGCCCGAGCGCGCGCTCACGCTCGAGGCGCGGCGGCTGGCGATGCAGTCCGGGATCCCGGTGCTGTTCGACCCCAACCTGCGTCCGAACCGGTGGGCGAAGCTCGATCCCGCGATCGATATCTGCCGCGAGATGTGCGACGGCGCGTTCCTCGTCCGCGCGAACGCCAACGAGGCCCGCCTGCTCACCGGCGAGTCCGACCCCGCACAGGCCGCGGCGGAGATCTCGGCGCGCGGGGCGCGGGTAGCGGTCGTCACCCGGGGGTCGGGCGGGGCCGTCGTCCGCGGCGCCGCCGAGGCGGAGGCTCCCGGGGTCTCGGTCGAGGTGACCTCGACGATGGGCGCGGGCGATGCGTTCATGGGCGCCCTCGCCGCAGGGCTCGCAAGGCTCGACTGGGACGCCGCCCGGACCGACGAAGCTCTGCCCCCTGCGATCGAGGCGAGCGCCGAAGCGTGCAGGACCTGGGGCGCGCTCGACTAGGTGCCGTCGAGGAACGCGACCACGCGCTCGACGAGATCAGGGCGTTCGATCCACGGCCAGTGGCCGGCGTCGGGCACGCTTACGAGCTCGGCGTTCGGGAGCCGCTCGGCGTAGCGGCGGCCGAACTCCGGCTCGATGTACGGATCGCCGACGCCCCAGACGACGAGCGCCGGGCACGACAGGCGCTCGAGGTGCCGGCCCGCCGCCTCGAGCTCGTCCGGCGGCGCCGAGCGGTAGAGCAGCCGGGCGGCCCGCGTCATCCCGCGGTCGCGGTAGCGCCACATGCTGTCGACGAAGTCGCGCGGCATCTGCCGCCGGTCGGCGCGCGACTGGCTCAGCGCCAGCACCGCGCCGGCCCGAGTTGTCATCGCGTCGGCGAGCTCGCCGAGGCCTCGGCGGCGCCAGATCTGCGCCGCCCAGTGCCACCGGTATCCGGGCAGGAACGGCAGCACGTTGATCGCGACCAGCCGCCGCACCCGCTCGGGGGAGTCCTGAGCCGGAATCAGACCGACGACGCCCCAGTCGTGGGCGACGAGCGCGTAGTCGTCGATACCGAGCTGATCGAGGAACCGCGAGAAGAACCCGGCCTGACCGTGCATCGAGTAGTCGAACTCACGCGGGCTCGGGCGCTGTGAGCGGCCGAACCCCGGCATGTCGAACGCCACCGCGGGACCCCGCATCCGCTCGAGGAACGGGACCCAGTCGCCGGAGTGGGTCGGGTTGCCGTGGAGGAAGACGGCGGGGGGACCCTCACCCGGCACGCGCCGGCAGAAGGTCTCGATCCCGTCGACGACGATCGTCTCCTCTTCGATCCCTGACATCGAACGAGCATATTCTCGCCGCGTGAATTGGCGGCGTCCATCGAAGCGCCGGGTGCTCGCGATTCGCGACCGCCTCCGAGAGCTGTACGGGATTCCGGACACCCGGCCGCACGGCCATCCGATCGCCGAGCTCGTGCGCACGATCCTGTCCCAGAACACCAACGACCGCAACCGCGACGTCGCCTACTTCCGACTGCGGGAGCGGTTCCCGACCTGGGAGGAGGTCCGCGACGCGCCGCTTGACGCCGTCGAGGCGGCGATCCAACCCGGCGGGCTCGCGCTGACGAAGGCGCCGCGGATCCAGGACGCGCTGCGGGAGATCGGCAACGAACGCGGCGAGCCCGACCTCGACTGGCTCGAGGACGCGCCCCGCGACGAGGCGATCGAATATCTCACCGCGCTGCCGGGGGTGGGGCGAAAGACGGCGGCCTGCGTGCTGATCTTCAGCTTCGGCCGTCCCGAGATCCCTGTCGACACCCACGTCGAGCGGGTCGGCAAGCGGCTCGGGCTGATCGACCCCAGGGCCTCGTTCGAGCGCGCCCACGACGAGATCCGCGAGGTAGCCGCGCCCGAGGACGCGTGGGAGCTGCACATCAACCTGATCCAGCACGGCCGCGCTGTCTGCCGCCCACGCCCTCGCTGCGGGGAGTGCGCGCTGCGCCGGATGTGCCCGTATTGGCGGACGTTGGCGCGCTAGACGCCCACTCCTGCAACCATGCGGGTTCACGGACGGTTAACAAATTGGATGGAGGCAGCCGCTCTCCGGAGCGGACCGGTCCGATCCACGAGGAGGTAGATCTTGACTCGCTTTGGGAAGCCCGCTGGGTTGCTGCTCGCGCTCGTCGCTCTGTGCGCGCTCGCGATCCCGGCGACCGCGGGCGCGAAGAAGAACAAAAAGGCCCAGAAGGTCACGGTGATGACCCGCAACAACTATCTCGGTGCCGATCTGACGCCGGCACTCGAGGCGCCGAACGCGGGCGCGTTCCTGACCGCGGCCGGCGAGGTCGTGAACCAGGTCCACGCGACCAAGTACCCGTCGGTTCGCGCGGCGGCGATCGCGGCTGAGATCAAGAAGCGCAAGCCCGATCTCGTCGGCCTGCAGGAGATGGCGTGGTGGCGCTACGCGCCGACCGACTTCTCGGTCATCCCGCCTGGCAAGCCGAAGGCGACGCAGACCGACCCCGAGGGCGGTGATTTCCTCTCGGACCTCGTTACGAACCTCAACGGCGGCGGCAAGAAGCTCCGGTACAAGATCGCCGTGTCGAAGGACGAGTTCGACTTCGAGACGCCAATCGTCGGGGACACGTCCTCGCTCGGGGCGAACCACAACGAGCGACTGACGATGCGCGACGCGATCCTCGTCAAGAAGGGCAGCGGGATCAAGACCTCGAAGCCCACCAGCGGCACGTACAACACGCTGCTGCAGGAGACCGTTGCCGGAGGCATCGCCACCCTCCCCGTGACGCGAGGCTGGACCGCCGTCCAGGTCAAGGACGGGAAGAAGAAGTTCCGCTTCGTGAACACGCACCTCGAGGCGTTCGACAGTGCCGCGAGCAACCCGACGAACCAGAACACCTCGCTCGGCAAGGGCGACATCCGCGCCGCGCAGGCGACGCAGCTCGTCGGGTCGGGTGGTGCAGCGGCCAGCAAAAAGCCCGTGATCCTGGCCGGGGACATGAACTCGGACGACAACACCGTCCAGGACAACGGCGACCGCAACGCGTACAAGGCGCTGCTCGCCGGAGGGTTCAGCGAGCGCAGCACCGACAACCCGCTCGGCTGCTGCCTCAACGACCCGTTCCTGGTCGGCGGTCCGAACTCGATTCAGGACTTCGACCACCAGGTCGATCACGTCCTCACGAACAAGCCGAAGAAGATCAAGTTCAAGAAGGGGTTCGTCGACGGGCGCGAGCCGGTCAACGGCCTGTACCCGTCCGACCACGCCGCGCTGACGAGCGTGCTGAAGGTCAAGTAGCGGACGAGCCCGAATAGAACGGGCGTTATTGCGGCCGGCGCCTCTGAATTAGGGCGCCGGCCGCGCTCGTTCCGGCGGCAGGCCGGGAAGTAGTATGCGCGGCGCCGTGAGCAAGCGCACGTTCATCTGGTTCGGGATCTTCCTCGCCGTGTTCGCGATCGGGATCCCGGCGTGGGCCCTGTTCAAGGGGGGCAGCGCCGACTCCTCGCCGGAGAAGGTCGCCGCGTCGGATCAGACCGCAAAGGACCTGTTCCAAACCAACTGCGGCTCCTGCCACACGCTCGCCCGCGCCGGCACCGACGGGATCGTCGGGCCCAACCTCGACACGCTGCTCGGCGGCGGCACCCCGCAGGCGAACAAGCAGCGGGTCGAGAATGCGGTCTCGAACGGGATCAACGGGCGGATGCCGAAGGGCATCCTCCAGGGCGCGGACGAGCAGAAGGTCGCCGACTTCGTCGCCCGGGTCGCGGGGCAGTAGCTCAGACCTCAGACTGCAGAAATCAGACGTCAGAGGTTGGCTGGAATGTGCCCGACGCCTGATGCCGGTGCCTGAAGTCCGATTCGGATCTGCTACGCTCAGACTCAGATTTGTTGCATACCAACTTAGGAAGCTGGAGGAATAGCTAGTGGCGAAGACGATCGGAATCGACCTCGGAACGACCAACTCGGCGGTCGCCGTGCTCGAAGGCGACGAGCCGACTGTGCTCGAGAACGCCGAGGGCGGGCGCGTGACTCCGTCGGTGGTCGCGTTCACGGAGGGCGGTGAGCGCCTCGTCGGCACGGTCGCCAGGCGCCAGGCCGTGATGAACCCCGAGAACACGATCTTCTCGATCAAGCGGTTCATGGGCCGCAAGGTGTCGGAGGTCGCCGAGGAGGAAAAGATCGTCCCCTACAAGGTCGTCGCCGGGCCCAACAACGACGTCCGGGTCGAGGTCCGCGGCAAGCAGTACTCGCCGCCCGAGATCTCGGCGATGATCCTCCAGAAGCTGAAGGCCGACGCCGAGCAGAAGCTCGGGCAGAAGGTCGACTCGGCGGTGATCACAGTCCCCGCCTACTTCAACGACGATCAGCGCCAGGCGACGAAGGACGCCGGCAAGATCGCCGGGCTCGAGGTGAAGCGGATCATCAACGAGCCGACCGCGGCGTCGCTCGCCTACGGGCTCGACAAGGAATCCGACCAGACGATTCTCGTCTTCGACCTCGGCGGCGGGACGTTCGACGTCTCGGTGCTCGAGATCGGCGACGGCGTGTTCGAGGTCAAGTCGACCGCGGGCGACAACCACCTCGGCGGCGACAACTGGGACAAGGCGATCGTCGACTGGATGGTCGCCGAATTCAAGAGGGACCAGGGCATCGACCTGTCCGAGGACAAGAACTCGCTGCAGCGCCTCTACGAGGCCGCGGAGAAGGCGAAGATCGAGCTCTCGACGACCCAGGAGGCACAGATCAGCCTCCCGTTCATCACCGCGACCGACGCGGGCCCGAAGCATCTCGAGATGAGGCTCAGCCGGGCGAAGCTGAACGAGCTCACTGACGATCTGCTGAAGCGCGTCGTCTCACCGGTCAAGCAGGCGCTCTCCGACGCCGGCGGCGCCGAGGTCGACCACGTCGTGCTCGTCGGCGGGATGACGCGCATGCCCGCCGTCCAGGAGCGCGTCAAGGAGCTCGTGGGCAAGGAGCCGCACCAGGGCGTGAACCCGGACGAGGTCGTCGCCGTCGGCGCCGCGATCCAGGCCGGCGTTCTCGCCGGTGACGTCAAGGACGTCCTGCTGCTCGACGTCACGCCGCTGTCGCTCGGGATCGAGACCAAGGGCGGCGTGTTCACGAAGCTGATCGAGCGCAACACAACGATCCCGACGCGCAAGTCGGAGATCTTCTCGACGGCCGATGACAACCAGCCGTCGGTCGAGGTCCACGTCCTCCAGGGGGAGCGCGAGATGGCAAGCGGCAACAAGAGCCTGGGCAAGTTCCAGCTCACCGGGATCCCCCCGGCGCCGCGCGGGATGCCGCAGATCGAGGTCACGTTCGACATCGACGCCGATGGCATCCTCAACGTCTCCGCGAAGGACCTCGGGACCGGCAAGGAGCAGAAGATCGAGATCGCCGGCGGCTCCGGGCTCGGCGAGTCCGAGGTCGAGCAGATGATCAAGGACGCCGAGGCGCACGCCGACGAGGACCGCAAGCAGCGCGAGCTGGCAGAGGCCAGGAATACCGGCGAGAACGCCGCCTACCAGGCCGAGAAGCAGCTCACCGAGCTCGGCGACCAGGTCGATGAGAGCGCGAAGTCCGAGATCAACTCGGCGGTCTCCGAGCTCAAGGCCGCGCTCGAGTCCGACGATCCCGACGAGATCAAGGCGAAGACGGAGGCCGTTCAGGCGGCCTTCCACAAGGTCTCGGAGCAGGTCTACCAGGCCGCGCAGGCCCAACAGCAGGCCGCCGGGCCGGACGGCGACGGTGCCGGTGACGGCGCCGGGCCAGCCTCCGAGGACGAGGAAGAGGTCGTCGACGCCGAGGTCGTCGACGACGATCGCCAGTCCTGAGCGGCGCGCGGTCTGAACGATGGGCAAGGAGGGCGCACCCCCGCAGTCGTCGCGCGAGCCCGATGACGGGCGCGCGGCCGAGGAGGGGCAGCGGGTCGAGGAGGACATCGACCAGCTGCTCGACGAGACTCGCAAGGAGCGTGACGAGTACCTCGAGCTCGCGCGGCGGACGAAGGCGGACTTCGAGAACTACCGGCGCCGCGCCGCCGAGGACGCCAGCGGCGCCGAGGTCCGCGGGCGCGCCGAGCTCTCGCGGCAGCTGGTTCCCGTGCTCGACAACCTCGAGCGCGCGCTCGTCGCGGCGGGGATCGACCCGACGACCGATGACAACGAGGACGCAGAGGCCGACGGAGCCGGCCTCGCCCACGGCGTGCGGCTCGTCTATCGCGAGCTTCGTGACGCGCTGACGCGCGCCGGGCTCGAGGCCTACGACCCCGAGGGAGAGCGCTTCGACCCCGAGTGGCACGAGGCGCTCGCGACCCGTCCTCAGGAGGGTGTGGACTCGGGTGTCGTGCTGGAGACAGTCGAGCGCGGCTACCGGCTCGGCGAGCAGGTGATGCGGCCCGCCCGCGTCGTTGTCAGCCAGTAAGGGGGCGGGAGTGGCGCAGGACTTCTACGACGTGCTCGGGGTCCAGAAGAAGGCCTCCGCGGACGAGATCAAGAAGGCGTACCGGAAGCTCGCCCGCAGGTACCACCCCGACCGCAACCCCGACGATCCCGCGGCCGAGGAGCGCTTCAAGCAGGTCCAGGAGGCCTACGACACGCTCTCGGACCCCGAGAAGCGAAAGAGCTACGACGCCGGCGGGGTCTTCGGCGGCTTCGGCGGCGCCGGCGCGGCGGGCGCGCGCGGCTTCTCGGGCAACTTCTCCGACCTCGGCGACATCTTCTCGAGTGTGTTCAACCGCCGCCGCGGCGGCGAACCCGCGCCGGCGAAGGGCCGCGACCTCGAGACAGAGGTCCAGTTGAGCTTTGAGCAGGCGATGGACGGCGCCCAGGTGCCGATCACGGTCCCAAAGCCCTCGACGTGTCCGACCTGCGACGGCGACGGGGCGAAGCCCGGTACCCAGCCGCGCGTGTGCCCGCGCTGCGGCGGCCGCGGCATCGACTCGCAGAGCCAGGGCGTGTTCTCGATCAGCCAGCCGTGCCCGCGCTGCGGCGGGCAGGGACGGGTGATCGATGAGCCGTGCCCGACCTGTGGTGGCTCAGGGCTGACCACGCAGCGCAAGCGCTACCGCGTGAACATCCCGCCGGGCGTCCGCGACGGAACCCGGATCCGGCTCGCGGGCAAGGGCGAGGACGGCCCTCGCGGCGGCCCCGCGGGCGACCTCTACGTGATCACCCGGGTCACCCCCTCGCCGGTGTTCCGGCATCGCAAGGACGGCAACCTCGAGGTCACGATCCCGGTCACGGTCGCCGAGGCGGCCCAGGGCGCGACGGTAGAGGTCCCGACCCTGCACGGAACGAAGCGGATCCGCGTCCCCGCCGGCACCCAGCACGGGACCGTCCAGCGCCTCCGCGGCGAGGGGCCGGCGAAGCCGGGCGGCCGCGCACGCGGCGACATCCACTACCGGCTCGAGCTCGAGGTCCCGGAGGACCTCACCCGCGAGCAGGCCGAGGCGCTCGACTCGCTCAACGACCACAACCCGCGCGAGCGGGTGCTGCGCGCCGCCAAGCGCTCGACGGGGTCATCGTCCGGCGATCGGTCCGGCGACGGCGGCAAGGTTGGCGCGTCATGAGCCCAAAGCGGCGTGCGAAGCGCGGCGAGGTCGAGGGCATCGACGGCGCCCGCGGCGTGTTCATGATCTCGGTCGCGGCCGAGCTCGCGGAGATGCACCCGCAGACGCTGCGGATGTACGAGGCGCGCGGGCTGATCTCTCCAAAGCGCTCGCCGAAGAACACACGTCTCTACTCGCAGCAGGACGTCGAGATGCTGCGAAGGATCCAGCGCATGACCGAGCAAGGCCTGAACCTCGCGGGCGTCGAGTCGGTGCTCGAGCTCGAGGCGCAGCTCGAGCGGATGCGCGCGGAGCTGGTGCGGATGCGAAAGCGGGCCGCCGCGCTCGAGCGCGAGATGCTCGATGAGCTCGAGCGGGTGCGGCGCGCGTCCCGCGCCGAGATCGTCCCCTACGGTGCCTACCAGCCGACAAGCGCCAAGAGCTGAGCACGGGAGTCGAGTATGCAACCTGACCGCTTCACGATCAAGTCCCAGGAGGCCGTCGCCGGTGCGCAGCGGATCGCGGCCGAGAGCCGCAATCCCGAGGTCGCCCCGGCACACCTGCTGATGGCACTGCTCGAGCAGGGCGCCGACGGCCTCGTCGTGCCGGTGCTGCAGAAGCTCGGCGCCGACGTCGACGCGATCATCGCCCGCACGCGCGAGGCGATCGACGGGCTGCCGAAGCTGAGCGGCGACGAGGAGCCGGAGACGCGACCCTCGCAGGCGTTCGTGCGCACGCTCCAGCGCGCGGAGAAGGAGATGTCCGGGCTCGGCGACGAGTACATCTCCGCCGAGCACATGCTGCTCGCGCTCGCCGAGGGATCGTCGAGCGTCGCCGAGCTGCTCCCCGACCACGACACGCTGATGAAGGCGATCGCCGAGGTCCGCGGCCCGCACCGCGTCACTTCGCCGAACCCGGAGGACACGTTCCAGGCTCTCGAGAAGTTCGGCCGCGACCTCACCCAGGAGGCCGAGCAGGGCAAGCTCGACCCGGTGATCGGCCGCGACGAGGAGATCCGGCGCGTGATCCAGGTTCTCTCGCGGCGGACGAAGAACAACCCCGTGCTGATCGGCGATCCAGGGGTCGGCAAGACGGCGATCGTCGAGGGCCTGGCGCAGCGGATCGTCGCCGGCGACGTCCCCGAGTCGCTGCGCGACCGCCGCGTGATCGCGCTCGACATCGGTGGCCTGCTAGCCGGGTCGAAGTACCGCGGCGAGTTCGAGGAGCGGCTGAAGGCGGTGCTCAAGGAGGTCGCGGCGGCCGAAGGACAGATCGTCCTGTTCATCGACGAGCTGCACACGATTGTGGGCGCGGGCGCGGCCGAGGGCGCCGTCGACGCCGCGAACCTGCTGAAGCCGATGCTCGCCCGCGGCGAGCTGCGCGCGGTCGGCGCGACGACGCTCGACGAGTACCGCAAGCACATCGAGAAGGACGCCGCCCTCGAGCGCCGGTTCCAGCCGGTGATGGTCTCCGAGCCGGACGTCAACGACACGATCGCGATCCTGCGCGGGCTCAAGGAGCGCTACGAGGTCCACCACGGCGTGCGCATCGCCGACTCGGCGATCATCGCCGCGGCGACGCTGTCGGAGCGCTACATCTCCGACCGTTTTCTGCCCGACAAGGCGATCGACCTGATCGATGAGGCGGCGTCGCGGCTGAAGATCGAGATCGACTCGATGCCGACCGAGATCGACGAGGTCGAGCGCCGGATCCAACAGCTCGAGATCGAGCGCCAGGCGCTGTCGAAGGAGTCCGACGACGCGTCGAAGGAGCGACTTGCAGCGATTGAGTCGGAGCTCGCCGAGCTTCGTGAGAGCTCCTCCGAGATGAAGGCGAAGTGGCAGACAGAGAAGGACGCGATCGAGGAGATCAAGCAGGCCAAGGCCGAGCTCGAGGAGGCGAACCGCGACCTCGAGCGCGCGGAACGCGATGCCGACCTCGAGCGCGCCGCAGAGCTTCGCTACGGACGCACCCCCGAGCTTGAGGGCACGGTGACGGAGCAGGAGGCGCGGCTAGCCGAGATCCACCGCGACGGCGGCTCGATGCTGACCGAGGAGGTGACCGAGGAGGACGTCGCCCAGGTCGTCTCGAAGTGGACCGGGGTCCCGGTCTCGCGGCTGATGGAGGGCGAGGTCGAGAAGCTGATCCACATGGAGGACCGCCTCCACGAGCGCGTAGTCGGCCAGGACGAGGCCGTCGAGGCGGTCTCAAACGCGCTGCGGCGCTCGCGCGCGGGGCTCGCGGACCCGAACCGCCCGATCGGCACGTTCCTGTTCCTCGGACCGACCGGCGTCGGCAAGACCGAGCTCGCGCGAGCGCTGGCCGAGTTCATGTTCGACTCCGATCAGGCAATGGTTCGGATCGACATGTCCGAGTACATGGAGAAGCACACGGTCGCGCGCCTGATCGGCGCACCGCCCGGCTACGTCGGGTACGAGGAGGGCGGGCAGCTGACCGAGGCGGTGCGCAGGCGACCGTACGCGGTGCTGCTGCTCGACGAGATCGAGAAGGCGCACAATGACGTCTTCAACGTCCTGCTCCAGATCATGGACGACGGCCGGCTCACCGACGGCCAGGGCCGGACGGTCAACTTCACGAACACGATCATGATCATGACCTCGAACGTGGGCTCCCAGGAGATCACTCCGTCCGCGTCCTCCGCTTCGCGTCCGGGCGCGGACGGGTCGCAGGAGGACGAGCTCGAGGAGGTTCGGGCGAAGGTGCAGCCGATCCTCGAGCAGACGTTCAAGCCCGAGTTCCTGAACCGGATCGACGACACCGTGATCTTCAAGCGCCTCACGCGCGACGACATCTCGCGGATCGTCGACCTCCAGGTGCGGCAGCTCGCTCGGCGCGTGGTCAGCGAGCGCGGGGTCGAGATCGAACTCACCGACGACGCGCGGACGCTGCTCGGCAACCTCGGCTATGACCCGACATACGGGGCGCGGCCGCTGAAGCGGGTGATCCAGCGCCAGCTGGTCGACAAGCTCGCGCTGCGGATCCTCGAGGGCGACTTCGCCGAGGGCGACGTCGTTCGGGTCGATGCCAAGGACGGCGAGCTGACGTTCGAGAAGGCCCCGTCGAAGGTCGCCGAGGCCGCCTAGCGCGGCCGCGACGACGAGGAGAGGGGCGAGCCGAGGCCCGCCCCTCCCGGTTCACCTGAGGTGTCCCGCGTGGTCAGGGTTGGACCGAGACCGCCGAGATCGTCGGGTTGAGGACGTTCCCGGCGCTCCACGTGGCCGGACGCGTGCAGTCGATCCTCGCCTGCCCCGCGGCGTCGAACGTGTGCACGATCTGCCCCGACGCGGGGTAGGTCTCGCCTGGCGACAGGTTGGCCGCCATCCGCAGGTTGCGGGCCAGAACCCCCTCGTCGGCATCCGCGATCACGCGGCAGTTGGGGCCGGTCGTCGCGGCGCCGTTGTTGTTGATCTCACCGCGCGCCACGATCAGGTACCTGCCCGCGTCCAGGTCGAGCGTCTGGACCGTCGTCGTGCCTGCCCCCGAGGGAAGGGTCGCCGACGTCGACGTGTTGGTGAACGCGTGCGACTCGAGCTCGCCCGGCGCCAGCTCGCCGACCGTGTCCGCGTTCGCCACCGACAGCTTCGGCGCCTTCTTGTTGATCTGCTTGTTGGCGATCTTCTTCGCCTTGTTCTTCGTGACCGGCTTGCCGCCCGCGTACGCGGCGCCCGTCACGCCGGCGACCAATGCCAGGATCGCGATCACGATCGCGGGCGATGGTCGAGCGTGCATCACTCGTCTCATTGCGAACCTCCCGGGTTGCTTTCAACAAGGCCCCGCCCGGCCCGATCCCACCCCCTGCCGGACGCGTACAGCATTAAACGCGATCCGCGCTATTCCGTCAATACGCAGGCATGCGTATCAGCGAGCTCCAGCTTCGATCGTCGGTCCGAACGAGCGTCCGGCTCGGTGCATCGCTCGGCCGGCGAGCGCCAGGGCGGGAGGGGCGGGCTGCCGCCCGCCCCTCCGCATCCCTGAACCGTGGGTGTGCTGTGTCTTCGGGGGTACTGCTATGTGGTGTGCGATATACGCTTCGACGCCGATCCCCTCCCTATGCGCCTGGGATCGAGAGGCGGCCGTGGCCACCCGCACCGGTGAACGGCGTCGAGGGCATCAAAGGGGGCCGCGAGCCATGCGTCAATACGCAGGGTTGCGTATCTTTGGCCTCGTAGGCATGCACAGGGAGTCGGACATCCACTCGATGCTGACCGCGCTGAGAGGTCTAGGGCTGACGGCGCGCGAGGCCGAGGTCCTCAGCCTCGTCGCGCTAGGGAGCTCGAACGCCGAGGTCGCGCGCGACCTTGTGATCAGCACCCGCACCGTCCACAAGCACCTCGAGCACGTGTACGCGAAGCTCGATGCGAGCTCGCGCACCGAGGCCGCCGCGATCGCCTGGACGAGCGCGGCCGAGCCCAGCCGCGAGGGCGCCCCGCGCGTCGCTTTCCGATCCGCAGCATCGGCCATAGCGACGCTGCTTGCGGCGCTCGACGCGCTCGATTTCGCGCTCGCAATCCCCGCCTGAGACGCTAGCGGAACGCCCGCGAGCCGCGCCTCCAAGCGCTACCTTTAACTGCCGATGCGGCGGGGAATTTCGACCGTTCTCGGCGTCGTGGGTGCGCTTGCGGCGGCCGCACCCGCGAGCGCGGCGACGACGATCGGGCTTGCCTCGCTGCCCGATCCGGTGAATGCGGACGCCTGTACCGCGACCGACGCCTGCACCGTCACGAACCTGGCCGCCTCACCGATCGGCGGCGTGGTGACAAGCTGGCGCGTGCGAGCGAGTGACACCGAGACCGGCGGCACCGATGTTCGACTGAAGGTCATCCGGCCCGCCGACGGCGGTTACACCGGCGTCAGCACCAGCCCGACGCAGCACATTCCCAGCAGCGGCACGGTGGCCACCTATGGACCGTTCCTCACCCGGCAGCCGATCAAGACCGGCGATCAGATTGCCCTCGACATCTCGCCGTCCGGCGACAATCTTGCCGTGGACACGGACGGCTTGCCCCGCGTGACCCGCCTGCGCTGGGAGCCGCCGCTCGCCAATTCCGAGACCAAAGCGCCCTCGGCGATCTTCACGGACAACGAGCTGACGACGTTCAACGCCGTCGTCGAACCCGACGCCGACTGCGACGGGCTCGGCGACGAATCCCAGGACCCGGCGGTTGTCGGCGGCTGCCTGATCCCGCCGTCAAGCGGCGAGCCCGACACGAGTCTCGGCCGCTCGCCGAAGAAGGTCGTGAAGACGAAGCACCCGAAGGCGAAGGTCAAGTTCACGTTCTCCTCGAACGACCCGGCCGCGGTCTTCCTGTGCAAGCTCGACAAGGGCAAGTTCAGGCGCTGCAAGTCGCCGTTCAAGCGCAAGGTGCGGCGCGGCAAGCACGTGTTCCTCGTCGAGGCGCGCAACGCTGCCGGCAATGTCGACCAGACGCCGGCGCGGTTCAAGTTCAGGGTGCGCAAGCGCTAGCTAGCCTCTCCTCACCGCCTTCCCTCTCCCATCTTCCAATGCCTTCCTTCGCGCGCGCAGAAAGCCGACCGGCGTGGCTCCCGGCAGTCGCCCTGTCAGCGGCGCTGGCGGCGATCCTCGTCGTCTGGGACCCGCACGTCCGCGACCTGGCGGCGCAGACGTTCCGGGCCGAGCTATTCGACCATGTCGGGTTCGCGATCTGGAACGGGAGCTGGTACCAGGGGCATTACACGCTGACCTACAGCGTCCTCTTCCCTCCCCTGGCGGCGCTGCTCGGGCCGATGCTCGTCGGCGGGCTCTCGGTCGTCGCCTCGACCTACCTGTTCGACCGCATCGTGCGCGAGCAGTGGGGCGAGCGCGCGCGCCCCGCGGCGCTGTGGTTCGCCGTCGGGGCGGTGGCGATGATCGCGAACGGCAACCTCACGTACTCGCTCGGCGTCGCCTTCGGGCTCGCGAGCCTGCGCTGCCTGCAGGAGGGGCGGCCGCGAATCGCGATCGCGGGCGCGATCGCGTGCGGGCTCTCGAGCCCCGTCGCGGCGGCGTTCTTCGCCGGCATCGCCGCGGTCGGCGCCGCCGGGCGCCGGGGCCGGCTCGACCGCACCGCGCTCGCGGTCGGGATCGCGGCGATCGCCCCGGTTCTCTTGCTGAACGTCGTCTTCCCGGGGACGGGGGTGCAGCCGTTCTCGTTCGCGTCGTACATCGCCGCGCCGCTGTGGTGCATCGGCGGCCCGCTCTACCTGACCCGGGAGATGCCGGAGGAGCGCCCGTTCCGGATCACGGTGATCGCGTTCGTGGTCGCGGTGACGCTCGTGTGGCTGGTCCCGAGCGCGCTCGGCGACAACGTCCTGCGGCCACTGTGGCTGTTCGGCGGCCCGGTCCTGCTCGCGATCCTGCTCGCGCACCGGCCGGCGGTGCCGCGGCGCGGGATCGCGGTCCTCGTGGCGGCGATCGCGCTGCTGCTCGCAGGGTACTGGCAGGTCAGCTACGCCGCCAAGGAGCTGATCCAGAGCGCCGGCGATCCCTCCACCCAGGCCGCCTACTACAAGCCGCTGAAGAGTTGGCTGCGCGCACACGGAGGCGCGAGCGCGCGGATCGAGGTCCCGCCGACACTGAACAGCTGGGAGTCAGCGTATCTGGCGCCGGACTTCCAGCTCGCGCGGGGATGGCTGCGCCAACTCGACGCGACCCGGGGATCGATCTTCTTCCGCGACCGGCTGACGGCGCGGCGCTACCACGACTGGCTGCGCGACAACGGGGTGCGTTACGTCGCGCTCGCGGACGCCCCGCCGCAGAAGTACGCGGTCACCGAGCATGCTCTCGTCGCCCGCGATCCCGGCTACCTGAAGCCGGTCTGGAGCTCGCGGCACTGGCGGGTGTTCGCGGTCCGCCATCATGCCCCGCTCGTCCAGAGCGAAGACGGGCGCGCACGCGTTACGGCGCTGCGCCCGGAGTCGCTGAGCCTCGACGTGACCCGGCCGGGGACGTTCACGGTTCTCGTCCGCAGCTCGCCTTATTGGGCGATGCACCGCGGCCGGGGCTGCGTCGGCGAGCAGGGGCGGTGGACGAAGCTCCGGGTCGCGAAGCCGGGACGGGTGAAGATCGGGATCGACTTCTCGCTCGGGCGGGGGATCGAATCCGCTTCGGGCTCGACTCCGCACTGCTAGCTAGGTGTAGTTCCTCGGCACGTTGTTCATCCGGGCCTCCTTGGAGGCTGGGGGTGCGAACCAACCCAGCACCAAGGAGGAGCACCGGATGAACATCCACGCTAACGCCAAGACCTGTCCGAACTCTCGCGAACTGCTCGCAAGGCGGGTGACCGAGCAGGGCTGGAGCTACGCCAGCGCGGCTAATGCCGCCGGCGTCTCGGTGAGGACGGTCGCGAAGTGGGCAGCGCGCTATCGGCGCGGGGAGTCGATGGCGGACCGCTCCTCAGCGCCCAGGCGGATCCCCTCGAGGACCGACCGAGCCCGGATCGAGGCGATCGAGCGCCTGCGGCGGCTGCGGATGACCGCGGCCGAGATCGCGGAGATCCTCGGGATGGCGCTATCAACCGTTTCTCGCTGGCTGCGTCGGATCGGGCTCGGCAAGCGCTCGCGCCTTGAGCCGCCGGAGCCGCCCAACCGCTACGAGCGCTCGAGGCCGGGGGAGCTCATCCACGTCGACGTCAAAAAGCTCGGCCGCTTCGGGGTCGCGGGCAAGCGTGTGATCGGACATCGCCACGCAAGCCGCGGCTACGGCTGGGAGTGCTGCCACGTCGCGGTCGACGACGCGACGCGTCTCGCCTTTGTCGAGGTGTTGGCAGACGAGCGCGCCGAGACGGCGGTCGGCTTTCTGCGTCGCGCGATCGCCTGGTTTTCTGAGCGCGGGGTCCGCGTCGAGCGCGTGATGACCGACAACGGCTCTCCCTACGTCTCAACCGCGCACGCCGTTGCGTGCCGCGAGCTCCGGCTGCGGCACCTAAGGACGAGGCCCTATCGCCCGCGGACGAACGGCAAGGCCGAGCGCTTCATCCAGACGATGTTGAGGGAGTGGGCCTACTCACGGCTCTATGGAAGCTCCGAGGCGCGGCGCGGGCAACTGGCTCCCTGGCTTCTGCACTACAACTTCCGCCGAAGGCATGGCTCCCTCGGCCACAAGTCGCCCGGGGCTCGACTCGTCGAGCTTCACGAACAACCTGGTTAGGAACTACAGCTAGGCGCCCTCGGCGTCTGCCCCGGCGACGAGACACGCGACCGGGCGGTCGAGTCGGCGGCGGACATCGTCGACAGTGCGCCCACCCTTTCGCTCGCCGGTGACGAACACGACCTCGGTCGCCGGGAAGTCGCGAAGCGTGTCCTCTGTCGCCTGGACCGGGTCGGTGTCGCCGACCCGGCCGCGGGCTTCGACACCGGCGGCCGCGAGGACCCCGAGCGACACCGCGAGCCGCTCCTGGGCGCCGAGCCGGGCGCCGCGCAGGTCCGAGAGCCAGTGCGAGATCGTCGAGTTGAGCGCGGGGGCGAGGACGAGCGCATCGGCAGGCGCCCCGGGTCTTGGGCCGCGGACCGCGCTCGCGACCTGCTCGGCGACCTCCGGGTCCTCTATTGAGGTCAGCGCGACTACGAGCACATGCCGTTCGCCGTCCGAGGACGCGACCTCGATCGGCTCGTCGAACTTCGAGCGGATCGCGACGATGACGATCACGGCCGCGGCCAGCGATCCCATCGGCAGACCGACGGCCGGCCCCGCAAGCGCGAACCCGCCGATTACCGGGATGCAGACTGCAGCGACCAGCAGCGGCAGCATCCATGGCTTGAGGTCCACCGGCGTGAGCTTCCTCATCGCGTCTGGAAAGGTATCCCCGGGCACGGGGACTTGCGCGGAGTCGCCCGACATGCGAGAAAAGGGGGCAGCGCAATCTCACGCCACTAGAAAGGAGCACGGATGGCCACTTTCATCATGCTGACCCGACTCACCGCCGACGGGGTGAAGACGCTGAAGAACAATCCCGCCCGCGTCCAGGAGGTGAACAAGGAGGTCGAGCAGCTCGGGGCAAAGGTCGTCAACCAGTGGGCAACGCTCGGCCAGTACGACTTCATCAGCGTCGTCGAAGCCCCCGACGAGAAGACGATGGCGAAGGTCTCGGTCGAGCTCGGATCCCGGGGCACGACGAGCAATCAGACGCTGACGGCGATCTCAGCCGAAGACCTCACGAGCTCTCTTTAGGGGCCCTGCGCGGAGCGCTCGAGGCCACGGACCAGAGTGAAGATCCTCGTCGTTGGCGGCGGCGGGCGCGAGCACGCGATCGTGCGCGCGCTCGCGCGCTCCCCGCAGGATCCGGAGCTCTATTGCTGTCCCGGTAACGCGGGGATCGCAGCCGACGCCCGCCGCCTCGACGTCGCGGCCGAGGACGTGCAGGAGATCGTCTCCTCCGCGGTCGTCGAGGGGATCGACCTCGCCGTGATCGGTCCCGAGGCGCCGCTCGTCGAGGGCGTCGTCGAGGCGCTCGAGGACGCGGGCATCCCCGCGTTCGGGCCGACGGCGCCGGCGGCGCGTATCGAGGGCAGCAAGATCTACGCGAAGCAGGCGATGGCCGAGGCGGGGGTCCCGACGGCCTCCCACGCCGTTCTGCGCAGCCGCGACGAGGCGCTCGAGCACCTCTCCTGTGCCTCCTACCCGGCGGTGCTGAAGGCCGACGGCCTCGCGGCCGGCAAGGGCGTGATCATCTGCGCGAGCGAGGCCGAGGCGCGCGACGCCGTCGAGGTCTACTTCGTCGAGCGCCGCTTCGGGACGACCGAGGTCGTGCTCGAGGAGCACCTTGACGGGGAGGAGCTGTCGCTGCTGGCGCTGTGTGACGGCGAGAACGTCGTCCCACTCGCCCCGGCCCAGGACTACAAGCGGATCGGCGACGGCGACGAGGGTCCGAACACCGGCGGGATGGGGAGCTACTCGCCGGTCCCGGGGTTCGACCAGGTCGCTGTCGACGAGATCGTCGACCTCGCCCACCGGCCGATCGTGGAGCTGATGCGCGCGCACGGCCACCCCTACCACGGGGTTCTGTACGCAGGGCTGATGTTCACCGCCGCCGGACCGAAGGTGCTCGAGTTCAACTGCCGCTTCGGGGATCCGGAGACCCAGGCGGTGCTTCCGCGCCTGCGCTCGGACCTGGTGGGGCTCTGCCGCGCGTCGCGCGATCCCGGCGGGCTCGCCGGGGCCCGGGCCGAGTTCGCGGACGACTGGGCGGTGACCGTCGTCCTCGCCTCGGCCGGGTATCCGCTGAGCTCATCGACGGGCGACGTGATCCGCGGCCTTGACGAGATCGACTCGCCCGACGTCGAGGTGAGCCACGCCGGGACCGCCGAGCGCGACGGCGAGATCGTCACCGCCGGTGGGCGGGTCCTGAACGTGACCGGGCTCGGGCCGACCCCACGTGACGCCCGCGAGCGCGCGTACGATGCGGCCCGTCAGATCAGCTTCGACGGGATGCAGATGCGAACCGACATCGCCGCCAGAGCCGTCCAAGCCGTCAGCGACCCCGCGACCTAGAGGAGGCCCGATGGAAGTCGAGGATTCGGGGGAGATCGAGGAGGAGCTCGCCGAGATCGCGACGATGCCCGATGTTGAGGAGGCGTTCGAGGAGATCGAGGTCGACGCGCCCCTGGTCGGGATCATCATGGGCTCGAAGAACGACAAGCCGAGGATGCAGCCAGCGGGGAAGGCGCTCCAGGAGGCTGGGATCCGCTACGAGGTGCGCGTGCTCAGCGCCCACCGCGACCCGGTGCAGACGGGCGAGTACTGCGACAACGCGCGGATGCGGGGGCTGAAGGTGATCATCGCCGGCGCGGGGATGTCCGCCGCGTTGCCCGGCTTCGCCGCCGCGCACACCGACCTCCCGGTGATCGGGGTCCCGATCTCCGGCAAGAACCTCGGCGGCCTCGACGCGCTCCTGTCCGCGGTCCAGATGCCGCCCGGCGTGCCGGTGGCATGCGTCGCGATCGACGGCGCCAAGAACGCCGGGGTCCTGGCGGCGCGGATAATCAACGCGTGATCCCTAGATACACGCGGGAGGAAATCGGTGCCGTGTGGACGCCGGAGCGGCGCATGGACGCGTGGCTCGACGTCGAGCTCGCGGCGCTCGACGCCTGGGCCGCCGAAGGCGCCGTGCCGGAGGAGGCCGCGCGGGCGTGCCGCGAGCGGGCGTCGTTCACGGTCGCGGACGTCACCGAGCGCGAGCGAACGACCGGCCACGACGTCGCGGCGTTCATCGACGTCGTCGCAGCTTCGATCGGCACCGACGGCCGCTGGCTCCACTACGGCCTCACCTCATCCGACGTCCTCGACACCGCGCTCGCGCTGCAGCTCGTCGAGGCGGGAGCAATCCTTGTCGAGGGCGCGATCTCGCTGCGCGACGCGCTCGTCGCGCGCGCGCTCGAGCACCGCGACACGCTCTGCGTCGGGCGCACGCACGGAGTCCACGCCGAGCCGACGACGTTCGGGCTTCGGCTCGCGGGGTTCTCGTTCGAGGCCAACCGCAACGTCGAGCGACTGCGCTCCGCCGCCGAGCAGGCGGCGGTCGGCAAGCTCTCGGGCGCGGTCGGGACCTACGCCTCGATCACCCCCGAGGTCGAGCGCCGGGTGATGGACGCGCTCGGCCTCGACCGCGAGGACGTCTCGACCCAGATCGTCCCCCGCGACCGCCACGCCGCGCTGCTGCAGGCAATCGCGCTCGCCGGGGCCGGGCTCGAGCGGCTCGGGACCGAGATCCGCAATCTGCAGCGGACCGAGGTGCGAGAGGTCGAGGAGCCGTTCGGAGCCGGCCAGAAGGGGTCCTCGGCGATGCCGCACAAGCGCAATCCGATCCTCTCGGAGCGGGTCTGCGGTCTCGCGCGCGTGCTCCGCGGCTACGCGCAGGCAGGCGTCGAGAACGTCGCGCTGTGGCACGAGCGCGACATCTCCCACTCCGGCGCCGAGCGCGTGATCCTTCCCGACGCGACGATCCTGCTCGACTACATGCAGCACCTCGGAACGCGGATCGTCGAGGGGATGACCGTCCACGCCGACCGCATGCTCGCCAACCTCGAGCTGACCCACGGCGCCCTGCACAGCCAGCGCGCGCTGACCGCGCTCGTCGAGGCCGGAATGAGCCGTGACGACGCCTACCGGATCGTCCAGGAGAGCGCCCAGCGCGCCTGGGACACCGGAACCGGCTTTCGCGAGCTGCTGGCAGAGGCGGTGCCAGACCTGGAGCTCGATGAGGTTTTCGACCGCGACGGCTACCTGCGCCACGCACCGGAGCTCTTCGAGCGCCTGGAGACGCTCGGCAGGGACTAGCTTCGGCGCTCGAGGATCGCCGGCGTGCCGTGCCGGGGCGCGAGCGTCACGTTGCGGCGCACGATCGGCTCTGGGCGGTCGGTCGCGGGGCGAAGCGTTGCGCGCGCGAGGATCGTGCGCAGGACGACGTCGATCTCGAACTGCGCGAACGCGGCGCCGAGGCAGCGGCGGGTCCCGCCGCCGAACGGGATCCAGCTGAAGGTCTCGGGCCCGCCGTCGAGGAAGCGCTCGGGCTTGAACCCATACGGGTCCTCGTAGACGTCGGCGCGCGTGTGCGTCAGGTAGATCGCGGCGAAGACGTTAGTCCCCGACTCGAGCGCGTAGCCTCCGAGCTCGCTCGGCGCGCGCAGCTCGCGGCCGATGAACGGGACGACGGGACGGATCCGCAGCGACTCCTCTCGGACCGCGCGCAGATACTCGCCGCCGCCGTCCGCGATCTCCTCCCGAAGCCGGGCGAGCTTGTCCGGCGCCCGGAACAGGAGGTCGAAGGACCACGCGAGCGCCGTCGCCGTCGTCTCGTGGCCGGCGAGCAGCAGCGTCATCAGCTGGTCGCGGAGCTCACGGTCGTCCATCGCCGAGCCGTCCTCGAACCGCGCCGCAACGAGCTGGGAGAGGATGTCTTCGCGCTCGGCGACGTCGGGGTCGCGGCGCCGCTCGGCGATCTCGGCGAGCAGGATCTCGTCGGTCTCCTCCAGCATTCGCTCCGTCGTCCTGTACGGCCGCAGGCGGCGCATCCCGGGGAACGTGAACAGGAACGCCGCCGGCGACTGCGTCTTGCCGACGATCGCCGACAGCAGCCGCCGCAGGTCCGCGCGTCGGCCCTCGTCCTCGACGCCGAACACCGCCCGGATGATCACCTCGAGCGTGATCGCCTGCATGCTCCGGTGCAATGGGAATGCCTCGCCGAGCCCCCACCCGTCGACGGCGCGGTCGGCGGCCTCGGAGATCACGCGCTCGTAGGCGCGCATCCGCTCGCCGTGGAACGGCGGCAGCATCAGCTTGCGGCGGCGCATGTGGGCGTCGTCCTCGAGCACGAGCACCGAGCTGCGGCCGAGGATCGGGGTGAGAACGGCGTTGCGACCCGAGGCGATCGTGTTCACCCGGTCGGCTCCGAACAGCCTCTTCAGCGACGCCGGATCGGAGATGAACACCGCGCTGCCGAGGCGGGCGAGACTCGCCGTGAACGGCTCACCGTAGCGGTGCCGGCAGGACTCGAGGAACGGGACCGGACGGGCGACGAAGCGCGCCGTTTGGACCGCGGTCGGCGCCGAGGGCCCAGGCGGCATGCCGGTGCGGGCAGCGCGGTCGGGCGGGGCCTCGAGGACGGGCGTCTGGGCCTCCATCGGGGCAATCATAGGGTGGCTACGACTACGAGCCGAGCTCGACGAAGCGCCGCAGCGCCGCCTTGCCGCCGCCGACGAGCGGCTCGCCGTGCGCGAACAGCAGCGTGTCGAAGTCGAGCTCGAGCAGGCGGCGGAAGGTCTCGATCAGGCCGCTCTTGACCGCCTCGGGATCGTCACCGAGGCAGTCGTCGCCCCAGAAGTCCAGCGACCCCTCGGGGTGCCGGAGGACCGCGTCGGCGAACGCGAGCATGCCGTCTCCAGCGACGATCTGGAGCGCTGTGTCGTCGGGGCAGATCACCCCGACCTCGCGCGCGACGATCCCGGGCGCGACCTCCTCCCCGGGTGAGAAGCCCTCGACCCGCAACCCGCCCTCGAACTCGTGCAGGCCCTCGCGGTTGCAGAACACCGGGCAACCGAAGCGCTCGCGGAAGTCGTCGCTGTGGCGATAGTGGTGGCGGTTGGTGAGCAGGATCCGCTGCGGGGGCTCGGCGGCGAACCACTCGAGTCCCTCCGCCGGCAGCATCGGATCGATCACCGCGGCGCCGCCCTTGACGTAGTAGGAGCTGACGCGCTGGCGGATGCCCTCGTGGAAAGCGGTCCAGTGGTAGATGCCCTGCTCGATCTCGTCCATACGGACCTCGCTCGTACCGGTTTTTGCCTCGTCCCGCCGTCTCTGGCTGGTCCGGGTCCATTGTTAGCATCGCCGGGCGACTCCGAGCGACGTTCCGGACCCCGACAGATGACTTCTGCCCTATCCGACCTGAAGCTACTCGCGACCGGCAAGGTCAGGGAGATGTACGAGCTCGACGGCGATCTGCTCATGGTCGCCTCGGATCGGATCTCCACCTACGACGTCGTGATGCCGACCCCGATCCCGGACAAGGGCCGGGTGCTGAGCCAGATGTCGGTGTTCTGGTTCGAGACCACGGGCGACATCGTCCTCAGCCACTTCGTCTCCCAGGACGTCCCTCCCGAGGCCGCGGGACGCGGGCTGCGGGTGGAGAAGCTCGACATGTACCCGGTCGAGTGCGTCGTCCGCGGCTACCTGTCCGGCTCCGGGTGGCGGGAGTATCGCGACAGTGGCGCCGTGTGCGGGATCGAGCTCCCGGACGGCATGCGCGAGTCCGAGAAGCTGCCGGAGCCGATCTTCACCCCCGCGACCAAGGCCGAGCTCGGAGAGCATGACGAGAACGTCAGCTTCGATCGCGCCGCCAAGATCGTCGGCTCGCGGCCGTTGATGGAGGAGCTTCGCCGGGCGTCGATCGCGCTCTACGAGCACGGGGCCGCGCACGCGGCCGAGCGCGGAATCATCCTCGCCGACACGAAGTTCGAGTTCGGGGCCTCCGGCGGCGCCGAGGTCGTGCTTGGGGACGAGGTCCTGACCCCCGACTCGTCGCGGTTCTGGCCCGCCGACGAGTACGAGCCCGGCCGCCCGCAGCATTCGTTCGACAAGCAGTACGTCCGCGACTGGGCCGACGAGACGGGCTGGGACCACAAGCCGCCTGCGCCCGAGCTGCCCGACGACGTTGTCGCGAACACCCGCGCGCGCTACATCGAGGCGTACGAGCGGATCTCCGGACGATCGCTTCCGGACTAGTGCGGGACGGATGAGGGCAAGGGTCCTGATCCGGCCGAAGGAGGGCATCCTCGACCCGCAGGGGAAGGCGGTTGAGCGCGCGCTGCCGGCGCTCGGCTTCGAGGGCGTCGAACACGTCCGGGTCGGCCGCCTCGTCGAGCTCGAGACCGACGACCCGGACGCGCTGGGAGAGTTGTGCGAGAAGCTCCTCGCCAACCCCCTGATCGAGGACTACGAAATCATTGTTCCGGCCGAATCCTCCACCGGGGGAGGCGCCCCAGAGGGGCGCCGAGGGGGCGAAGCCCCCTTGTCCGGTTCGGCCGGGTGATCGATGAGCTCGACGTTTGGTGTGGTCCAGTTCCCTGGGTCGTGTGATGACCGCGATGCGCTCGCGGCGTGCGAGCGCATCGCAGAGGCGCGGATGCTCTGGCATGAGGACCGCGACCTTCGCGGCATCGACGCGGTGATCGTCCCCGGCGGGTTTTCGTACGGCGACTACCTGCGTGCCGGGGCGATCGCGCGCTTCTCGCCGATGATGGAGTCGGTCGCGGAGTTCGCGGCCGGCGGCGGCCTCGTGCTCGGCGTCTGCAACGGGTTCCAGGTCCTGTGCGAGGCGGGGCTGCTGCCCGGCGCGCTGCTTCCCAACGAGGGTCTGAGGTTTGTGTCGCGGCAGGTCGAGATCGAGGTCGCGAACCCAGACACCGCGTTCACGCGCGAGTGCGAGCCCGGGTCGCGGCTGTCAATCCCGGTCAAGCACACGACCGGGCGCTACTTCGCCCCGGATGACGAGCTCGACGTGCTCGAGGAGCGCGGGCAGGTCGCCTTCCGCTACGCGCCCGGCACCAACCCGAACGGCTCCGCGCGCGACATCGCCGGAGTCACGAACGACGCCGGGAACGTTCTCGGCCTGATGCCCCACCCCGAGCACGCGGTCGACGCGGCGACCGGGTCGGAGGACGGGCTCTGCATCCTGCGCTCGATCTCCGGACGCGCCGAGACGGTTCTCGCCTAGTGGCCCGGAACCCCACGCCGACGGCTGACTCGCGACACCGCGAGCTCGGGCTCACGGACCGCGAATACGAACTCATCGAGGAGCTGCTTGGGCGCGAGCCGAACGACGTCGAGCTGGCGATGTTCTCGCTGCTGTGGTCGGAGCACTGCGCGTACAAGCACTCGCGCAAGCTGCTCGGGCGGCTGCCGACCGAGGGAGCGCGCGTCGTCATGGGGCCGGGCGAGAACGCCGGTGCGGTGGAGCTCTCCGGCGGATGGACGATCGCGTTCAAGGTCGAGTCCCACAACCATCCGAGCGCGGTCGAGCCGTTCCAGGGCGCGGCGACCGGGGTCGGTGGGATCCTCCGCGATGTGTTCGCGATCGGCGCGCAGCCGATCGCGGTGCTCGACTCGCTGCGCTTCGGGGAGCTCGACTCCGAGCGCTCGCGCTACCTGTTCGACCGCGCCGTCGCCGGGATCGGCCACTACGGGAACTCGATCGGCGTCCCCACCGTCGGTGGCGAGCTCTACTTCGAAGCCCCCTACGAGCACAACTGCCTCGTCAACGCCATGTGCGTCGGACTCGCCCACCGGGAGCGGATGATCCGCTCGGCCGCCTCGGGCCCCGGCAACCTCGTCGTCATCCTCGGCGCGTCGACCGGCCGCGACGGGATCGGCGGCGCCTCGGTGCTCGCCTCCGCCGAGCTTGCCGAGGGCGAGGAGAAGCGGCCGAGCGTGCAGATCGGCGACCCGTTCGAGGAGAAGAAGCTGATGGAGTGCTGCCTCGAGCTGCTCGAGCGCGGGCTGCTCGTCGCGCTCCAGGACCTCGGCGCCGCGGGGCTGACCTCGTCGGCCGGCGAGATGGCGGCGAAGGGCGGAGTCGGGATCGACATCGACGTCGCGCGCGTCCCACTGCGAAGCGATGACCTCGAGCCGTTCGAGGTCATGGTCTCGGAGTCGCAGGAGCGGATGCTCGCGGTCGTCGAGCCAGCCCGCCTCGACGAGGTGATCGCGGTCTGCGAGCGCTGGCAGACCGGCGCCGCGGCGATCGGCGAAGTGACGGACAGCGGGCGCCTGCGGGTGCTGGCTCGCGACGACGTCGTCGGCGACGTGCCGATCGCGGCGCTCGTCGACGGATGCCCGCTGTACGACCTCGACCCGGAGGACCCGGGGGCGTGGATCTACCCGAGCAGCGGCGACGGGCTCGCGGGCGACGACCCCGGCGCGGTGCTCCAGGCTCTGCTCAGCTCCGCCAACGTCGCCTCGGCGCGGTGGGCGTTCGAGCAATACGACTCGATCGTCCAGTCGCGGACGGTGCGCCGGCCGGAATGCGCCGATGCGGCGGTGCTCGCGATCGAGGAGGCCGGCAGCGCGATCGCGGTCTCGATCGACGGCAACGGCCGCCGGGTCGCCTGCGACCCGTACCGAGGCACGGTCGAGGCCGTGCTCGAGTGCGCGTCGAACCTCGCATGCGTCGGCGCCGAGCCGCTCGGGCTCACCAACTGCCTCAACTTCGGGAACCCGGAGAAGCCGCACGTCGCCTGGCAGCTGACGCGCTCGGTCGAGGGACTGGCGGACGCGTGCGAAGCGCTCGGCGTCCCCGTCGTCGGCGGCAACGTCTCGCTCTACAACGAGACCGAGGCCGGGCCGATCTACCCGACTCCCGTCGTCGGGATGGTCGGCGAGCTTCCCGACCCCGCTGGATCAGGCGGGATCGCGCTGCGCGAAGGCGACGCGATCGCGCTCGCGGGCCCGTTCGCCCCCTCGCTCGCCGGATCGGAGCTGGCGAAGCTTCGCGGCGAGCTCGGAGTGGGACTGCCCGGGGTCGAGATCGCCGCGATCGAGGCCGCGATCGAGCTCGTCCGCGACGCGGTGCGGGACGGCCACATCAGCGCCGCGCACGACGTCAGCGAAGGTGGGCTCGCGTGCGTGATCGCGGAGTGCGCGATCGCGGGCGGGGTCGGGGCGAACGTCGACCTCGACCCGCTCGTCGAGCTGCGCGGAGGCTCGGGCGAGACGTGCCTGTTCGGGGAGGGTCCCGGCGGCTTCGTGCTCGCCGGCGACCCGGCGGCGATCGCGGCGCTGGCCCGCGACGCCGGCGACGTCGCGGTGCTCGCGATCGGAGCCGCCGGCGGTGACCGGCTCGAGCTCTCGGCGGCCGAGGCGTCGATCTCGGTCCCGCTCGCGGACGCCCAGGCCGCGTGGCGCTCGCTCGGCGATCGGGTCGACCCGGGCCCCTGAGCGGTGAACTCGGCCCCCGGGGCTCGACGAACCCCGGTCGCGGCGACGCCGGCGGCTCAGCCCGGATATGGCTTGCCGTGGTCCACGAACCGCACGGTCGGGGACGTCCCCTTCTTGCAGATCGTCTTGCCCTTCTTCTTCTTCGGGACGACCGCGTAGGCGTTCTTGCTGCCCCCGACGTCGGCGAGCGGGGACGTGATGAAGCCTCCGTCGCTCTCGCTGCTCAGCGTCGCCAGCGGCGAGCCACCCGCGTCGCCGTAGACCTTCACCGTGCGGCCCTTCTTGCACTTCTTCTTGCTCGTCATCACCTCGCCGATCACCCAGTAGGTCACCGGCTCGTCGGCAAATTCCTGGTACAGGGAAGGGTTCACCACGACCTCGGTCCGCACCTTGTGCTTCTTCGCGACGGCCGTGTCGGCACCCGCCGCGAACAGGAGCGCGACCGCCCCCACGAGCAGCGACAGCGGCCTGATCGGAGCCTTCATCCTCTTCTCACCTCCGGCGATTGACGCGCGCCACCGCGGCGCCCCCAACGGCCGCACACGCTCGCAGGGCGTGAACGCCACGTCAATGGTGCATTTGCACCATTGGCGCGGCGGTGCGGCTGTCAGGCGCACCGAGGCGGCGCCGGGTCGCAGCCGAGCGTGTGCTCTCGTGGCAGGTCGTCACTCGGAGCCGCCGGTGATCGGCTGCGGTCGCGGCGCGACCCGCAGCACGCGGCGGATGCGCTCGGGCAGGTACCAGTTCCAGTCCCCGAGCAGCTTCATCGTCGCCGGGACGAGGATCATCCGCACGACGGTCGCGTCGAGCAGGATCGCTGCCGAGAGCCCGAGACCGAACTCCTGCAGGCCGACGAACGACCCGAACGTGAATCCCGAGAACGCCGCGATCATGATGATCGCCGCGGCAGTGATGATCCGCCCGGTGTGCTCGAGGCCGCCGGCGACCGCCTCCTCGTTGTTGCGCGTGCGGTCGTATTCCTCGCTCATCCGCGAGAGCAGGAAGACCTCGTAGTCCATCGACAGCCCGAACAGCATCGCGAACAGAAAGATCGGGATCCAGCCCTCGATCTGTGACGCACCGTGCAAGCCGATCACGCTCCCGAGCCCGTCTTGGAACGCGAGCACGAGCACCCCGTAGGTAGCGCTGACCGAGAGCACGTTCATGAACACGGCCTTGATCGGCAGCACGACGGAGCGGAAGGCGCGCAGCAGCAGCAGGTACGAGATCACGAGGACGGCGAGGATCAGCCACGGGAAGGCGCCGTAGGCCTTGTCGAGGAAGTCGACGCCGCCGGCGGGGGCGCCGGTGACGTAGGTCGCGAGCGACGCGTCCGCGTCCCTCTCCGCGCGCGGGACGTAGGTATCCCGCAGCCGATGCACGAGGTCGACCGCGGCCGGGGTCCCCGAGTCGTGCTCTCCGGAGACGCGGAACTGGAAGTAGCGGCCCGAGGGATCGACGAGGTTCGCGCGCTCGAGCTGGGCGAGCTCCTGCTTCGGTGGCGGCCCTGCCCGGGGAGGGGCGGCTCCGGCGGCCGCGATCAGGGCCGGGGCCTGGATCGTGCCGCGCTGGGCCTCGGGGTCGCCCCGGAGCTCGGCCGCGAGCCGGCGCTGGAAGGCGATCGAGCTTGCCGTGTAGGCGCCGTCCTTGTGGCCGCTGTCGACGACGATCTCGTTCGGGGCGAGCGCGCCCGCGCCGATCGTGTCCTCGAGCAGCTTCAGCCCCTTCGTCGACTGCGTCGTCGTCGGGGTGCCGCGGTTGTCCCCGCTCGTCAGGTCGATCCGGGTCGCGGTCAGCGCCAGCGCGAGCATCGGCAGCCCGGCGGCGAGCAGGTAGAGGACCGGGCGGCGCATGATCGAGTGCGCGAGCCCGCCCAGAACCCGCCCGTCCCCTTCGCGCGCCTCGCGAGGATCGCCTTCGGGACGAGGCGGAGGCGGTTCACACCGCGTCCCATGACGGCGAGAAGCGCGGGCAGGAGCGTCGCCGCGGCGGCGATCGAGACCAGCGGCACGATCAGCCCTCCGACGCCCATCGAGCGCATGAACGGGAGCGGCATGAACGCGAGCAGCGCGAGGCCGACCGCGACCGTGAGCCCCGAGAAGATCGTCGCTCGCCCGGCGGTGGCCATCGCCGTGCGAAGCGCCTCATGCGGGTCCGCCACCCGCTCGAGCTCCTCGCGGTATCTGAACACGACCAGCATCGAGTAGTCGATCGCGATCGCGAGCCCGATCAGCGTGACGATGTTCTCAACGTAGATCGCCATGCTCATGAAGTGGGCGACGATCCACACGAAGCCGAGCGTGGTCGGGATCGTCGCGATCGCGAAGATCAGTGGGACCGCGGTGCCGCCGAGGGTCCCGAACATGAACAGCATCACCAGCAGCGCGATCGGGACCGCGATCAACTCCCCGCGCGCGAGATCGTCGTTGTAGATCTTCTGCGTGTCCTGGTTGATCGCCGGCGCGCCCGAAACGTAGAGCTTCGCACCGGGGTCGCCGCCGAGGGCGTCGCGCAGGTCCTGGGTGTGCTTGGCGGCGTCATCGTTCTCGAGCGGGGTTGTCACCTGGACGTAGGAGAGATCCCGGCTCGCCTGCTGGACGGGACCCGCCTTGGCTCCGTGGATCTGGCGCGCGGCGCGGCGCGAAGCGGCCTCGAGCCGGGTCGTGAACGCGGGCGTGCGCGCGGAGCCGTGGGTGGCGCGGGCGATGATCGTGAAGTCGCCGTCGCCGCGCTCGGAGAAGTGGTCGCCGAGCAGCGTCCGTCCCTGCTCGGACTCGGACCCGGGGACGCTGAAGCGGTTGGTGAGCAGGTCCCCGAGGCCCGCGGACGCGGTCCCGGCAGCGATCACGATCACGATCCAGGCCGCGATCACGCGCTTGCGATGCTCGATTATCCACTGCGTCCAGCGGACCAAATCGTCTCCTGAGGAGCTCGCGGACTAACTGAGAGGCCGAGCGGTCCAGGTTAGAGACCGCGCCTCGTCGGCCAGTGAGAAAGCGCACACTTTGCGGCGATCGAGCCGGGACGAGGGCACCGGGGCCGCTGCTAGGCTTCGCGATGCAGGTGGTTCGCCTGCTTGAACGCCCTTTCCTCCAAGGCAAAACGCCTTCGATGACTCCGAGCGAGCGGCCTATCCCAGACCGCGACGGCCCGCGCGATGAGTGCGGCGTGTTCGGCATATTCGCGCCCGGGCACGACGTCGCCCGCCTCGCCTACTTCGCTCTCTACGCACTCCAGCACCGCGGCCAGGAGTCGGCCGGGATCGCGACCTGCGAAGGCGGCCACATCACCGCGCTTCGCGACCTCGGGCTCGTCTCGCAGGTGTTCGACGAGGAGAAGCTGCGGGCGCTCGAGGGCGACATGGCGATCGGTCACGTCCGCTACTCGACGACCGGAGGCGGGGCGTGGGACAACGCCCAGCCGGTGTGGCGGGCCGACGGCCGCGAGCTCGCGCTCGCCCACAACGGCAACCTGACGAACGCGGTCGAGCTCTACAACGAGCTCCGCGAGCGAGGGCTTGAGTTCCGCGGGACCTCCGACTCCGAGATCATCGCCGCGCTGCTGTCGTGCCACGACGGCGCGACGATCGAGGACGCCGTCGCCGACGTGATGCCGCACCTCGAGGGCGCCTACTCGACGGTCGTGATGACGAAGCACGCGGTGGTCGCGTTCCGCGACCCGGCCGGGGTGCGCCCGCTGTCGCTGGGCCAGATCGAGGACCGCTACGTCGTCGCCTCCGAGAGCTGCGCGTTCGACATCATTGGCGCGAAGCTGCTGCGCGAGGTCCAGCCGGGCGAGCTGGTATCGCTGACCGGGCAGGGCCTCGATGTGCGCCAGGCGGTGCCGATGAATGGGCGCGCGCACTGCGTGTTCGAGCAGATCTACTTCTCGCGGCCGGACTCGCGGCTCGAGGGCAAGGTCGTCCAGCAGGTGCGCGGGAGGATGGGGGAGCTGCTGTGGGACGAGGCGCCCGTCGAGGCCGACCTGGTGATCACCGTGCCCGACTCCGGGAACCCGGCCGCGAACGGGTTCGCGCGCGCATCCGGGATCCCACAGGACGACGGGCTGATCAAGAACCGCTACGTCGCGCGAACCTTCATCGCTCCCGGGCAGGAGCTGCGCAAGCACGGCCTGCGGATGAAGTTCAACCCGCTCCCGGAGATCGTCTCCGGCAAGCGCGTGGTCGTCGTCGACGACTCCATCGTCCGCGGCAACACGACGCGCCAGATCGTCGGGATGCTGAAGGACGCGGGCGCACGCGAGGTGCACCTTCGGATCTCCTCGCCGCCGATCCGGCACCCCTGCCACTACGGAATCGACATGTCGACGAGCGAGGAGATGATCGCCCACGACCGCACGGTCGAGGAGGTCGCGGCCGAGCTCGGCGCCGACTCCCTCGCCTACCTGTCGATGGAGGGCGTCTACGAGGCGATCGGGACGCCGGCCGGGAACCACTGCGACGCCTGCTTCACGGGCGACTACCCGCTCGGCGACCCCGAGGACGCGAACGGGAAGTTCGCGCTTGAAAGCATCGAGACGGTTCCAGTCAATCGCTGACCCGGCTGGACCGGACGCGAAGCGGAGGAGTCAGCCGGATTGATGTCGGCCGGTCACGAAGCGGAGGGTTCGGCCGGGTTCCTGATGTTCCGGCTGGCGGTTCTTGCCTCCGGGACCGGCACGAACCTCCAGGCGATCCTAGACAAGGTCCACGGGAGGGACGGGGTCGAGGTCGTCGGGGTGGGCTCGAACAAGCCCGGCGCGATGGCTCTCGAGCGTGCGCGCGGCGCGGGGATCGCGACCGCGACGTTCGAGCGCGGCGACTACCCCGACCGCGCGACCCGCGACGCGGCGATCGGCGACTGGCTCGCCGGGCTCGAGGTCGAGCTCGTCGTCCTCGCCGGGTACATGGAGCTGCTCTCACCCGAGCTGGTGGGCCGGTTCCCGAACCGGATCGTCAACGTCCACCCGGCGCTCTTGCCGTCGTTCCCCGGCCTCGACGCGATCGAGCAGGCGCTCGAGCACGGCGTCAAAGTGACCGGGGTCACGGTCCACTTCGTCGACGACGGCGTCGACTCGGGACCGATCGTGCTCCAGCGCGCGGTCCCGGTCCCGGACTCCGGCGACCGCGACGAGCTCGAGGACGCGATCCACCTCGTCGAGCACGAGCTGCTGCCGGAGGCGATCCGGCTCATCGCCTCCGGCGAGGTCGCCGTCGACGAGGCGAACCCGCGCCTCGTCCGCGTCCCTCCGACTTCTTGAGCGTCAGCTTGCTCGTCTGAGTGTTGGCCGAGCCGCCGCTCGGCGTGAACGTGATCCCGGCGCTGACCTTGACCTGTCTTCTTCAACACCGCGAGGAACACGATCTTCGCCCAGAGCACCGCCAGCGCTTCCGGTACGAACTGGGTTCGGGAGCTCGAACGGGAACCAGGAGGTGAGCGTCCCGGCGCTCAACCTCGGGTTGCTCGCGAGAAACGGCGGGCCGACATGGGGGAAATCCCCTAATTCGCGCCCGCTCCGTGCGTGGTCCCGACTGGATTCGGGCCTCGGGCAGCGATTAGACTCGCCCCGGCGATGGGTAGCCAGGAGACGCGCACCGAGCCGACGGGGGACCCGCTCGAGGGGGCGGTCCCCGTGCGCCGCGCCCTGATCTCGGTCTCCGACAAGACGGGCGTCGCCGACTTCGCCGCCGGCCTCGCGAGGCTCGGCGTCGAGATCGTCTCGACCGGGGGCACGGCGGAGACGCTGCGCGAGGGCGGCGTCGAGGTCCGAAGCGTCGAGGACTTCACCGGCTCGCCGGAGATTCTCGGCGGGCGGGTCAAGACGCTTCACCCACGCCTGCATGCGGCGCTGCTGGCGGTGCGGGACGATCCCGAGCACGCAGCGACGCTCGAGGCCGAGGGGATCGAGCCGATCGACCTCGTGTGCGTGAACCTGTACCCGTTCGAGCGCACGGTAGGCAAGCTTGACGTCTCCGAGGAGGAGGCGCTCGAGAACATCGACATCGGCGGCCCGACGATGATCCGCGCCGCGGCCAAGAACCACGGCTACGTCGCGGTGGTCGTCAAGCCGGAGAGCTACGACGCCGTGATCGCCGAGCTCGAGGAATCGGACGGGACGATCTCGGCCGAGACGAGGCACTGGCTCGCGAACGAGGCATTCGCGTACACGGCGCGCTACGACGCCGCGATCAGCCGCTGGTTCGGCGCCCGCTACGAGGTCTTCCCCTCGCACTGGGTCGGCGCGTTCGAGAAGTTCCTCGACCTCTCCTACGGCGAGAACCCGCACCAGCGCGCCGCCCTATACACCGAGATCGGCACCCGCACGCACGTGCTCTCGCGGGTCGCGAAGGTCCACGGCCGGTCGCTGTCGTTCAACAACGTGCTCGACCTCGACGGCGCGAGGGGACTGCTGAACGAGTTCTCCGAGCCCGCGTGCGTGATCGTCAAGCACAACAACCCGTGCGGCGCGGCGACTGCGGACACGGCCGAGGAGGCCTACGAGGAGGCGCTCGCGTGCGATCCGATGTCGGCGTTCGGGGGCGTCGTCGCGCTCAACCGCCAGGTCAAGCCCGCGCTCGCCGAGCGCCTGAACGAGAACTTCATCGAGGTCCTGATCGCGCCCGACTACGACGACGACGCGCTTGAGATCCTGCGCGACAAGGAGGCGATCCGGATCCTCGAGGATCGCGAGCAGCGCGCGTACGAGCTTGGCGAACCGGACCTGAAGCGCGTGCGCGGGGGCCTGCTGATCCAGGATCCGGACTGGATCGCGGACTCGAAGGAGACGATGCAGGTGGTGACCAAGGTCCAGCCCGACGACGCGCAGTGGCGCGACCTGCTGTTCGCGTGGCGCGTCGCGCGGCAGGTGCGCTCGAACGCGATCGTGCTCGCCAAGCACCAGGCCACAATCGGGATCGGCGCCGGCCAGATGAGCCGCGTCGACTCGGTGCGGATCGCCGTCGACAAGGCGCGCGAGGCGCGCGGCGACGGCGCCGACGAGGCGCTGGGCGGAACCGCCTGCGCGTCGGATGCGTTCTTCCCGTTTCCGGACGGCCCCCAGGCGGCGATCGACGCCGGCGTGACCTCGTTCATCCAGCCCGGCGGCTCGAAGCGCGACGACGAGGTCGTCGTCGCCTGCAACGAGGCCGGGGTGGCGATGGTGCTCACCGGCCGGCGGCACTTCCGGCACTAGCCGGGCACTTTGGCCGAGCTCCACGTCCTGCGAGTCTTCTGCGGCTCCGGCGGAGCGGGCGGGAACGAGCTCGGGGTGTTCCTCGAAGGCGCAGCGATCCCAGAGGCGGAGCGGCAGGGGATCGCGACGGAGCTGGGGTTCGCCGAGACCGTGTTCGTCGAGGACCGCACGGCCGGCCGGATCCGGATCCATACGCCGTCGGAGGAGCTTCAGTTCGCAGGGCACCCGGTCGTCGGGACGGGATGGCTGCTCGCGCGTGAGGTCGGCGCGGCCGACGCGCTGCGAGTGCCCGCGGGCGAGGTCCCGGTTCGAAGCGAGGGAGAGACGGCGTGGGCCGCGGGGCGGGCCGAGTGGGTGTTCGAGATCGAGTTCCACGAGCTCGCCTCGCCGGCCGAGGTCGACGCGCTCGAGGGCCCGCCGGAGGGCGAGGGCTCGAGCGGGCTCTGGTCCTGGGTCGACGAGGAGGCCGGGGTGATCCGCGAGCGCGTGTTCGTCCCCGAGCACGGAGTCAGCGAAGACGAGGCGACCGGCGCCGCCGCGGTTGCTCTCTGCGACCGGCTCGGCCGCCCGGTCGAGATCCACCAGGGCCGCGACTCGCTGATCCACGCCCGCCCGCTCGCCCACGGCATGATCGAGATCGGCGGCCGCGTCGAGCTCGACGGGGTTCGCGCCTACAAGCCGCCGCGGGTTCGGTAGACGACGTCCTCGAAGTGGGCTCCGGCCGCCGGGCTGACGATCAGCCCAGCCTCGATCTCACCGTGGCAGTTGGCGCACACCGCTTGCAACGCTGCCGCCGAGCGCCATTCATCTCCCGCGAATACGCAACGAACTCGGTCTCGCCCCACGAATATATGTTCCCAATCCACCCGGACGGCGCAGTGCCCCCGGCGAGACTCGAACTCGCATCTTTCGGGTTAAAAGCCCGACGCGTTAGCCAATTACGCTACGGGGGCGCTGACATGATGACGGCCGGATGCCCGGAGAGATCGTTGTCGGCACGTCGAGCTGGGCGGACCCGGGGTTCGTCAAGGAGTGGTACCCGAAGGGGCTTGCGGCGCGCGACCGGCTGCCGTTCTACGCCGAGCGCTTCGAGGCGGTCGAGGTGAACTCGACCCACTACGCGATCCCGGCGCCGGCGGCCGTCGAGCGCTGGGTAGAGGCAACGCCTGACGGCTTCCGGTTCGACGTCAAGCTCCACCGCGCGCTCTCGCGGCACGCCGCGAAGCCCGACTCGCTCCCAAAGGACCTCCGCGACGCGCTCGACCTCAACCCGCGCGGCAACGTGATCCTGACCGACGACCTCGAGCGGGAGCTGATCGAGCGCACGCGCGCGGCGCTCGAGCCGCTTGAGGGCGCGGGCAAGCTGACCTCGCTCCTGCTCCAGCTGACACCGGGGTTCGAGCCCGACACGCACAAGCTCAGCGAGCTCGACGCGATCATCGAGGGCTTCGCGCCGACGCCGGTCGCGGTCGAGTTCCGACGCCGCGTGTGGATGAGCGAGAAGCGCACCGCCTCGACGCTCGGCTACCTCTCGGAGCGCGACGCGGTCTACGTCGCGGTCGACGCGCCCCCCGGCGTCCACGTCCCGATCATGCCGTCGATCGACGCGGTCACATCCGACCGCCTCGCCTACCTCCGCTGCCACGGGCGCGACACCGATCGCTACATGCGTGGGCGCACCGTGGCCGAGCGCTTCGACTACGACTACTCCTCCGACGAGCTCGCCGAGATCGCCGACCGCGTCGTGGGCCTCGCGAGCGAGGCCGAGCAGGCGCACGTGATGTTCAACAACAACGCTCGCGATCTCGCCCCGAAGGCCGCTCGCGCCCTGCGCCGGCAGCTCGGGCAGGACCCCGGGCCAGCGGTCAGCTAGCGCCGACCTCGAATCCCGTCGCCACGAACCCGAACCAGCACGTGACTTTCGCGCTGCCGTCGCGTTTCCGACTCAGAGGCCGGTGGAGAGCCACGTCGCAGGCATCACGGAACCCACCTGGAGGGAAGCGATCCGGGTGCCGCCCTGCTCCGCACGTTCACCGCGCGGATGGAGTCGCCGCGCCCCGGAATCGCGGAGCACTGCCGCATCGTCGCCGACCACACGACGATCGTCTCCGCCGAGCTCGGGCTCGATCCCGACGCCTACGCGGCGATCACCTCCGATCGGACGCGTTCGTGCGCGCCGTTCAGCGCCTCGTCTGCGCCGTTCCGGCGGCGCCGCTGACGCTTGAGACTTGAACTTCACGCCATGGATGTCGATAGTCCGCTGAATGGCAGAAGCCGCGATCCCGCTCGGACGCGCGGATCCTCGTCCCGCCGCGATGCGCCTGCTGAGCGACCGAGCCCTGGCGAAGCTCGCCGCGGCCGGGAATCGAAGTGCGTTCGCGGCGATCTACGAGCGCCATCACCAGGCGCTGTACCGCTACTGCCGCTCGATCCTCGGCAACGACGACGACGCCCGCGACGCGCTCCAGAACACGCTCGTGTCCGCGCTCGACGCGCTGCCGGGCGAGAAGCGCGACATCGCGCTGCGTCCGTGGCTGTTCCGGGTCGCGCACAACGAGTCGATCTCCCTCGTCCGCAGGCGGAGTCCCCAGCCAGACGTTCCGCTCGAGGAGGCCGACGCGACGTCGAGCTTCGACTGTGCCACACGCGACCGGCTGCGCTCGCTCCTCGGCGACATCGGGACGCTGCCGGACCGGCAGAAGAGCGCGCTCGTCCTGCGCGAGCTGAACGGACTCAGCTACGCGGACATCGCGGGGGCGCTGTCGACGTCACCGGCGGCGGCGAAGCAGGCCGTGTACGAGGCGCGGATCGCGCTGCACCAGCTTGCGGAGGGTCGCGAGATGGAGTGTGAGGGCGCCCGCGCCGCGATCTCGGCCCGCGATGGGCGGGTGCTGCGAGGGCGCAGGCTTCGCGCCCATCTGCGCTCATGCCAGAGCTGCACCGCGTTCCGCGACTCGATCTTCGCCCGCCGAACGCAGCTTGCGGCGCTCGCGCCGCCGCTACCCGCCGTCGCAGCCGCCGGGATCATCGACGGCCTGCTGCGCGGCGCCGGTGGGAGCGGCGGGGGCTGGGGCGGCCTCGTCGGCGGTGTCGGCGCGAAGACAGCCGCCGGCGGAGCTGCGCTGAAGGCCGGAAGCGTCGCGATGGTCACCGCGGTCGTCGGCGTCAGCGCCTACGAGGTCGCGAACAAGGTCGAGTCCGGCCACGGGGGCGCCGGCACTGCCGTCGAGGCCTCCGCGGCGAGCGGGAGCGGCGGAGCGCAGGCGGCGAACGGCGTCCGGACCGGCGGCGGCACCTCGAACGGTAGGGACGCGGGGCATCAATCCGGAGAGCACCCGTCCGGCCACGGCCAGGGTGCAGGCGCACATATCTCCGGCGGCCAAACGGGGTCGGGCGACACCTCCACCGGCGGTGGCGACTCGACGGGACCGAGCGCCCGAGTCGGGGCCGGCTCCGGGAGCACGGGGAGCGCCGGCACGACCTCCCCGGGGAACTCGGCGAGCGCCCCGGGCCACACCGGTCTCAACCCGGGCCAGTCGGGCGGCACCGCCGGCCCGCCCGGTCAGACCGGGGCCGCGCCGGGCCAATCGGGGACCTCGCCCGGGAACTCGGGCAACGCCCCCGGGCACAACAAGCCCTGATCATCTCGCCCGCCCGAGCCGGGCGATCGATCATCTAGGCTCGGCTGACCACGGCCAGCCTCGGCAAATACCGCGCGAAGCGCTCGTTCGAGCGAACCCCTGAGCCTCGCGGCTCGAAGCACTCCGGAGAAGCCGGCGGCGGGCGGTTCGTGGTCCAGGAGCACCACGCGCGCCGCCTCCACTGGGACCTGCGGCTCGAGCGCGACGGCGTCCTCGTCTCATGGGCGCTCCCCCGTGGTGTCCCCGACGACCCGAAGCAGAACCGCCTCGCCGTGCACACCGAGGACCACCCGCTCGACTACTACGACTTCGAGGGCGAGATCCCGAGGGGGGAGTACGGGGCGGGCAAGGTGAGGATCTGGGACCAGGGGACCTACACGGCGGAGAAGTTTCGGCCCGACGAGGTGATCGCAACCTTCGACGGCGAGCGCGTCAAGGGGCGCTACGCGCTGTTCCAGACCAAGGACGACAACTGGATGATCCACCGAATGGACCCTCCGCTCGACCCCGACCGCGAGCCGATGCCCGAGCACATCGAGCCGATGCTCGCGACGCTGTCCGCGCTCCCGCGCACCGACGAGGGCTGGGGCTACGAGATCAAGTGGGACGGCGTGCGCGCGATCGCCTACTGCTCCGGTGGCACGCTGCGCCTCGAGAGCCGCACCCTGCGCGACATCACCTCGCACTATCCCGAGGTCCGCGGGCTCGCCGAGGAGCTCGGCTCGCGCGAGGCGGTCCTCGACGGTGAGATCGTCGCTTTCGACGATGAGGGCCACCCGAGCTTCCAGCGCCTCCAGGGCCGCATGCACCTCGCCTCGGAGAGCGCGATCCGCCGGCGGATCAGCGACGTCCCCGTGACGTACACGATCTTCGACCTCCTCTACCTCGACAGCCACTCGACGATGGAGCTTCCCTATGAGGAGCGCCGCGAGCTGCTCGACGGCCTTAAGCTCGACGGGCCGAGCTGGCAGACGCCCGGCTATCACCGCGGCGAGGGGAAGAAGCTGCGCGAGATGACCCGCCGGCGGGGCCTCGAGGGGATCGTCGCGAAGCGGCTCAACAGCCACTACACCCCGGGCCGTCGCGGCGGCGCATGGCGGAAGGTCAAGAACGTCCACAGCCAGGAGGTCGTGATCGGCGGCTGGCTGCCCGGCAGGGGGCGCCGCTCCTCAACGCTCGGCGCGCTCGCCGTCGGCTACTACGACCACGACCGCGGAGACGAGCCGGAGCTCGTCTACGCGGGCCGCGTCGGGACCGGCTTTCGCGACGAGGACCTGAAGATGCTGCTCGACAAGCTCGAGCCGCTGCGGATCGAGAAGGGCCCGTTCGCGGGGCGCCAGCCGCCGAAGGAGACGATCTTCGTCGAGCCGCGTCTCGTCGCCGAGGTCGAGTTCGCTGAGTGGACCAGCGCGCGGACGCTGAGGGCGCCGTCGTTCAAGGGCCTGCGCGACGACAAGCCGCCCGGGGACGTCGTATTCGAGCAGGCAAGGTGACGGTCCAGGCCGCCGAGGAACGACGATAGCGGGGTCTAGTGGAGCCGGAGCCGGGCGGTCGGGCTGCGGTTGCCCGCCTCGTCGACGGCGACGATGCGGACGGCCCTGGCGTGGTCCGGTAGCTCGAGCTTCTGGCTCAAGCCCGCCGGGACGTCGGCGTTGACCCGCCCCGAGGAAGACTCAGCGCCGGCGTAGGTGACCTCGTAGTGGTCCACCTCGCCCGCGTACCAGTCGTCGCCGGGGGCGCGGAAGCTGAGCTTGCCGTTCTTCAGCCTCAGGCCCCGGAGCTTTCCGGGCGGGCGCGTGTCGACTCCGTAGCGGCCGGTGTTGCGCTCGTCGTGGCGGAACGACCACCACTCGTCGTTGCCCTTCGGAGAGCCTTGGGTCTTCCACGCGAACACGTAGCCTTCGCGGGTGATCGCGACGACGTCATTGCGGCCGTTGCCGTTGAGGTCGCCGATCGTCGGCGAGTAGACGTGCCACCCGGTCTGGAACTTCGGGAACCCGGGCGCCTGTCCACCTCCGTTCACGTACCCGTGAATCGCGGAGCTATCCGCCCCGGAAACGATGTCGGGCTGGCCGTCGCCGGTGACGTCGCCGATCGCGGGGCCCCCGAGGAAGTCGAGGCCCTGCGCCTTCGCTGGGAAGCCGGAGCGCGCCGCGCCGGTGCTCGCGTCGTGGACACGCATGTACTGGTTGATCGCAAAGCCGCTTCCGGTCAGCAGCAGCGACGCCGCGACGCTCGCCGCACCCGAGCCAGGCTCGGCGTAGGAGAGCCCGCCGCCGAAGTTGCCGAACGCGCCCGAGGTCGTGAAGTTGACCGGCGTGTCGGTCGGGAGGTTGCCCTGGAGCAGCCCGAGCGCGACAGCCGGAGTCGGGTGCCCTGTGATCAGGCTCTCGGTGTCCGGCGCAAGCGGCCCGTAGGTCTGCCGCACCGAGCCGTTGCCGTTCAGCAGGTCGGTCGGCGAGAAGATCCCTGGCGCGAACGCGACCTCGTCCTTGCCGTCGCCGTCGACGTCGGCGGCCGAGGGGATCGAGACCCCCTCGGTGATGAACTCCTGCGCCGAGCCGTAATAGCCGATCAGGCCGGGGACGTCGTCGGGCCACCCCGCAACCGGGGAGCCGTCGGCGTGATAGGCGAACACGTGCGAGACCGGCGCCGGCTGGACGCCCGCGGAGCTGATGTCCATGTACTGGCTGCGCACGACGACCTCGGGCCTGCCGTCCCCGTCGAGGTCGGCGATCGCCGGCGGGGCATCGAGCTTCTGGTCGTTGACGGTGACGTAGCCCGGCGGCTTCGAGTGCGAGTCGGGCAGCTTGACGTCGACCGGCCACCCCGGCAGCGAGCGGCCGTTCGCTCGCCACGCGTAGACGTGCCCGTCCCACGCCGCCTGCACGATCTCGAGCTTTCCGTCCCCGTCGAGGTCGTAGAGGACCGGGGGCGCGGTCGAGCCCTGCTGGGCGAGCCGGGTGTAGTCAAGCGCGGGGCGTGGCTGCGCCGGTGTCTGGACACCGGTGGCGAGGCGCTTCGGCCAGCCCTTGAGGCGCTTGCCGCGTGAGCTCCAGATGTAGACGCGGCCCGTGGTCGAGGTCGCGACGACCTCGAGCTTGCCGTCGCCGTTGAGGTCGCCGACGGCGGGGCTGGCGATGATCGGCTCATGGCCCGGGGTTGATCCGCTTGTGCTTGGCGGTGACCACGGTGCGCTTCGTGAACACCGGAAACCCGGGCAGCTCCTTGCCGGTCTTGCCGTCGAGCGCGTGCAGGCGCCCGTCGCTGTCGCCGAACACGGCCGCGAGGCGTCCGCGGTCCTGGAGGTCGGCGAGCTGCGGCTGCGACTCGCCGCTCGGGCCGATTCGCTTCGGATAGCCCTTGAGCAGCGTCGGGTCGTGGTGGACGGCGATCGTCCGCCGCTCCTCGCCCGACGCGGCCCCGGGCGTCGGTGACGCGGAGCCGGAGCGTGACCGTGTACTGCTCGCTGGTCTCGAGCGTCTTGTCCTGGGAGAGGGCGAACTGCTTCGCCCAGAACGAGCGCGGGATCTTGTTCAGGTTGATCGTCCCGAGCCTGCCGGTGAAGCCCCGCTTGCCCTTGCCCTTGCCGGCGGTCTTGAACTGGTCGTCGCTCGGCTCGGCGCCGGGGGCGAACTGAAGCTTGTAGCGGTAGCGCGCGACCGCGGCGCGGCAACGTGCCCCGTGACCGGCACCTTGCTCGTCTCAGTCGGGTCGTAGAGGCTGTACCAGCGCCGGCTTGTTGATCCACCCGATCGGCGGGATGTCGCCGGCCGAGATCGCCTGCATCGCCTTGTACACGTTCGGCCGCCCGTATCCGAACTGGAGGTCGAAGCCCGGTTTCGCGGGCCACTTGTGGCCCTCGTCGGGGGTGATGTCGGAAGCAGTCGCGCGGACGACCTGGATCGCCTCGTCGTTGGTCAGCGGGTGGTCGATCAGGCCCTTCGCGCGCGGCCTCCTTGCCCCAGGAGAGCACCAACGCCATCACCCCGCTGATCGTCGGCGTCGACTCCGAGGTCGAGCCGCCGTTCGTCGACGCGGAGAACATGTTGTGCGGTCCCCCACGAGGTCTCGCCGGAGCGCTCGCGGTACGTGGTCGTGAGGTGTTGACGGGCGACTGCGACCCGGGGGCGATGTCGAGGCCCTGGGTGTTGGAGACGAGGCCGTTGCCCGGGAGCACGTGTGGGTGGAACATCCCGCCCTGGTGGTCGGTCGAGTCGAAGTCGTTCGACGACTCGACCATCACCGCGCCGCGCTTCCATGCCCGGTTCACGGCCTGGTTCATGAACGACGAGTAGCCGAGGTCGGCGGTGACCGAGATGATCACGTCGGCGTGCATGTCCGACGCGTACAGCCACGCCTCGGCGAGGTCGTCGGTGCGGTCGAGCGCCTCGGCGCCGGCCTTGATCGGGATGAGCATGCACTTCGGGCAGATCCCCGCCTCGCCGATCCCGTTGTTGGTCTCGGCGGCGGCCTGGCGCATCTGGTTGTTCGCGTGGTGGTAGGTGGAGTCGACGTCGCGGGTCGTTCTGGTTGTCGTAGAAGTCCCAGCCCGAGATGTCGTCCTTGTAGCCGTTGTGGTCGTCGTCGCGTCCGTCGAGAACCGGACGATGATGTCCTCGGGATCGACCACGCCGTTGTGGTTCGAGTCCGGCGTGTCGGCGTAGTCCTTCGCGTTAAGGACCCCGTCGTCGACCGGCGTCGTCGGCGACGGCAGCTCGCCCTTGTTGAGGAAGACCTTGTCGGCGAGCTCTTCGGGTTGTTCTGCCAGTTGATCCCGCCCTCGATGTAGGCGATCATCGTGTCGGGGGTCGCCGGTCGTGAACTGGCTCCACGCCTTGTCGATCGACATCCCGCTCGCGCCCTCGGGATCCTTCGCGCTCGTGCCGCAGCGCGGCATGAACGAGTACAGGTAGTGCTGGTCCGAGTTCACCGACTGCGTCGTGCAGGTCGTCGGCGAGGGGTCCTCGGCCGGCGCGTAGTCGGGGTCGTCGGGCGGGTCCTGCGGGAACGCGGCGAGCGCCGTCCCGGTGAGGATCCCGGTGCACGCGACCGCGGCGACCCCAGCCGCACACCTCTGGCCCTCAGCATCCTGCGCCCCGGTAGCACCGCGTCGGGGAACCTACTGCGAAGCTCGTACCCGCCGCGCAGGTTGGCGGAACGTCGCCGAGGTCGGGCAGGCCCTCGTCGGCGTCGAGGCCTCGGCGTGCAGCTTGCGCGGGATCCGGCCCGCCCGGCGCGCCTCGTATCCGGCCTCGACCGCCTTTCGCATCGCGACCGCCATCGCGACCGGGTCCTCGGCGCGCGCGACCGAGCTCGCGAGCAGGACGCCGTCGCATCCGAGCTCCATCGCCAGCGCCGCGTCCGACGCCGTCCCGATCCCGGCGTCGAGGATCACCGGGACGCCGGCGCGCCCGACGATGATCTCGATGTTGTACGGGTTGCGGATCCCCATCCCCGACCCGATCGGCGAGCCGAGCGGCATCACCGCAGCGCAGCCGACCTCCTCGAGCCGGCGGGCGAGGATCGGGTCGTCGTTGGTGTACGGAAGCACCGTGAACCCGTCGTCGACGAGCGCCTCGGCCGCCTCGAGTGAGCTCGACCGCGTCGGGGAACAGCGTGCGGTCGTCGCCGATCACCTCGAGCTTGATCCAGTCGGTCTCGAACGCCTCGCGGGCGAGGTTCGCCGTCCGGATCGCGTCGCGCGCCGTGTAGCAGCCGGCGGTGTTCGGGAGCGCGAAGCAGGCCGAGGCGGTCGATCGCCTCCAGCACCGACCCCTTCGTGAGCGGGTCGACGCGCCGCAGCGCGACGGTGACGATCTCGGTCCCCGAGGCCGCGAGCGCGCGCTCGAGGTCGTCGAGGCGCCGGAAACCACCCGTGCCGACGATCAGCCGCGAGCCGAACTCCCGTTCCGCGAGCTTGAGCTGCCCCGTCGCCGGGGCGACGCGCTCAGCCACCCTGAATCGCCCCCACGACCTCGATCGACTGACCGTCGGCGAGCGGCGTTGCCCCCCACTCGCCGCGCGGAACGACCTCGCCGTCGACCGCGACCGCGATCCCGCGCCTTGAGTCCGTCATGTTCTTCGCCCCGGTCGCGTCGATGGCGTCGGCGACGCTCGCCCCGTCTGCGAGCTCGATCGCGTCCCCGTTGAGCTCGATCCTCATCTCGCAGCGACCCCCTCGCGCTTCGCCGCGCGCGACGCGGGGGCGAGCAGCTCGGCGACCGCGTCGGCGGTCGCTGGGGCGAGCAGGATCCCGTTGCGGTAATGCCCGGTCGCGAGCACGAGCCCGTCCAGCGCCCCGGGGCCGATCACCGGCGCGTTGTCGGGGGTGCCGGGGCGCAGACCGGCCGATGCCTCGACGAGCTCGAGCTCGGCGACGTCGGGGAGCGCACGGTAGCCCTCGCGCAGCAGCTCGTGCACACCGCCCGCAGTGACGGTGGTCTCGAAGCCGCGCTCCTCGACCGTCGCCCCGACGACGACCTCACCGTCAGCCCGCGGTACGACGTAGACGCGCTCCGAGGCGACGATCCGCTCGCACAGCGGCCGCTCGGACGGCCCGGCGAGCCTGACGACCTGCCCCTTGACGGGTCGGACCTGCGGGCGGGCAGCGGCGGGCAGCCACGACGCCTCGCCCGACCACGCGCCCGTAGCGACGACGACCACGTCGGCGCCGAGCTCGCGGCCGTCGTCGAGCCGAACTCCGGCGACGCGACCGCCGTCGACGATCGCCTCGGTCACCTCGACGCCCGTGATCAGCGTCGCGGTCGCATGCGCGAGGGCGCCGACGAGCGCCGCGAGCAGCCGCCTCGGGTCGACCTCCCCGTCGCCGGGGACGTGGACCCCGGCGGTGACCGCCGTCGACAGTCCCGGCTCGAGCTCGCGGCAGGCGCTCGGGCGCAGCCACTCGGCGTCGAGCCCGAGCGAGCGCTGGAGCTCGTAGCGCCGGCCGAGCTCCTCGGCCTCGTCGCGGTCGAGCGCGACATGAAGCGCGCCGCAGCGCCGGTAGCCGACCGTGCGGCCGCTCTCCCGCTCGAGCTCGGCGGCGAACTCCGGGTAGGCGCGTGCCGAGCGCAGGTTGAGCTCGAGCAGTCGCTCCTCGTCCCAGGAGGCCTCGCCGACGGGCGCGAGCATCCCGGCGGCGACCCGCGACGCGCCCGATCCCGGCCGATCGCGATCGACGACGCAGACCCGGAGCCCGCGCTGCGACGCCCGCCAGGCGCACGCAAGGCCGATCACGCCCGCGCCGACGACGATCGCGTCGAAGCTGCCCCTGGAGCTGTCTTTGGCTCGGTTCGGCACTGGCATCACGATCACCACTTCGGCCGGGGCCGGTGCCTCGCCACCTCCCTGCGCCGGCATTATCCGGATCAGGTTCGGACGGTCGGCGGCGCACCAGCCGCCCTCTCAGCCCGTTGCTCGGACTCCCGTATCGCCTCAATCGTACCCCGACCCGGCCTTGACCCATACTTAGCCGCGTGCTCGAGACCAACTCGCGAACCGAGCGCCTCGCCGCGGCGCGGCTGTACTTCGCCTGCGAGGCGCGGCCCGGCGGGCGCGATCCGGGGCCGCTGCTCGACGCCGCCCTGGCCGGCGGAGTCGACGCGATCCAGCTCCGCGACCGCTCGCTCGACGACTCCGAGCTGATCGCGGCCGCGGTCCCGTTCCGCGCCGCGGCCGACTCTCACAACGCACTGTTCTTCGTCAACGACCGCCCCGACCTCGTCAAGGCGAGCGGCGCCGACGGCGCCCATGTCGGTCAGGACGACATGCAGCTTGCGGAGGCGCGCGACCGGCTCCCCGCCGGGGCGCTGCTCGGGCTCTCGACGCACTCGCGCGGGCAGATCGAGGCGGCGCACGCCAGCGGCGCCGCGCCCGACTACGTCAGCATCGGCCCGGTGTGGGAGACACCGACGAAGCCCGGCAGGCCCGCAGCCGGGCTCGAGCTCGTTCGGATCGCGGCGTCGGGCGCAGCGACGCTGCCGTGGTTCGCCATCGGCGGCATCGATCCCGGTAACGTCGGCGAGGTGACTGGCGCCGGGGCACGTCGGATAGTCGTCGTCCGCGCGATCCGCGACGCCGATGACCCCGCCGGCGCTGCGCGTGAGCTCCGCGCGGCACTCGAGGGCGCGGACGGGGACGGCTGAGATCGGCAGCCGGGAGCGAAGGCGCGCGGAGCGGCGCAAGCGCAAGGCGCGCGGCCCGCGCCCTGACCAGGAGACGCCCGCGGCCGCCGAGGACGGAGGCGGCGATGCCCCGGTCGAAAGCCGCTCCGAGCGCAAGAACCGCGAGGCGCGCGAGGCATTGGAGCCGCTTCACGACTACGAGCGGCCGCCCGTTGTCACCCTCGGCGCCGTCGTCTCGGCGCTGCTCGCGGCTTCGATCGTGACCGCCTACGTGGCCGGGGCGAAGGTCAGCGGCGACCGGCCTCCGATCGCCCAGGTGATCGTGCCGACGCTCTTGATGGGTGTGATGGCGTGGGGGATGTGGCGGGCGCGCTACTGGGCCGTGCTCGGGTTCCAGGTCGTCGTCCTGATCCTGATCATCGCCACGGCGCTCGGCACGGTCCAGGCGACGAGCGTGGTCCAGGTGATCGGAAACTTCGTCGTGCTCGCGGTCTCGGGCGCGTTCTTCTTCTTCCTCGTCAAGGCGCTGGCGCGGATCCAGATGCCCGACCGCTTGCCGCGCGACTAGCGCGCGACCGTCGCGCGCCTCCGCCGCTGACGCGCTCTCCGCACCGCCTCGTGCCTGACGCCATAGGCGGTCGGATAGTCTCGAATCGATGGCAGACGCTTACGACGTGATCGTCGTCGGGTCCGGCCCCGGAGGTTATGTCGCCGCGATCCGCTCCGCTCAACTCGGCCAGAGGACGGCGGTGATCGAGAAGGACGTCGTCGGCGGCCGCTGCCTCAACTACGCCTGCATCCCGGCGAAGACAGTCCTCCACTCGGCCGAGGTCTACGACGAGGCAAGGAACGGCGCCGCCGACCTCGGGGTCAAGGTCGAGGGCGTGAGCGTCGACTGGGGCGGGGTCCAGAAGCGGCGCGAGCGGGTGCGGAAGATCCTCACCGGCGGCGTCGCGATGCTGTTCGACAAGAACAAGATCGACTACATCGAGGGCACCGGGTCGCTGACCGCGGACGGCAACGTCAAGGTCGGCCGCAAGACGTACGAGGGGAAGGCCGTGGTGCTCGCCACGGGGTCGGGCGCGCTCCCGATCCCGGGCGTCGAGTTCGGCGGCGGCGTGATCGACACCTGGGGTGCGTGGTCGCTTGCCGAGCTCCCGAAGAGCCTCGCCGTCGTCGGCGCCGGGGCGTCGGGCTCGGAGATCGCCTCCGCCTACGGGCGGCTCGGGGTCGACGTGATCCTGATCGAGATGCTCGACCGCGTGCTCCCGCTCGAGGACAAGGACTGCTCGCGCGTCGTCGAGCGTGCGTTCAAGAAGCAGAACATCACGATCGCCACCGGGACCAAGCTCGGCGACGTCACCGTCGGCGACGACTCGGTAAAGCTCAGCTATGGCGACCAGAGCGCCGAAGTCGACTACCTGTGCATCGCCGGGGGGCGCCAGCCCGACACCGAGGCGCTGCGCGTCGCGGATGCCGGGATCGAGCTCAGCGACAACGGGCGGATCAAGATCGACGAGTACCAGCGAACCTCGAACCCGAGGGTGTTCGCGATCGGCGACCTCGTCCGTGGCCCCGCGCTCGCCCACAAGGCCTCCGAGGAGGGCGTAGTGGCCGTCGAGACGATCGCCGGCGCCCCGACCGAGCCGGTCGACATCTCGACGGTCGCGAACGCGACCTTCTGTCATCCCCAGGTCGCGAGCGTCGGGATGACCGAAGCCGAGGCGAAGGAGGCCGGGCGCGAGATCAAGGTCGGCAAGTTCAACCTCGGCGGGGTCGGAGCCGCCCCGATCTACGACGATCGCCAGGGGCTAATCAAGATCGTCGCCGAGGCCCAATACGGCGAGATCCTCGGCGCCCACATCGTCGGCAACCGCGCCTGCGACATGATCCCCGAGCTCGTCGACACGAAGGCGCTCGAGGGCGGCTACCAGGATCTGGCGAGGATCATCCACCCCCACCCGACGATGTCGGAGGCCGTGCTCGACGCCGCGCGCTCGGTCGACGGCTGGGCGATCCACCAGTAGTCGGGAGGACGGATGCCGGGCGACGAGCGCCCCGTCTTCTACTTCGACCTCGGCTCGCCGTACTCGTATCTCGCAGCCGAGCGGGTCAACCAGGTGTTCACGAAGGCGACCGGGGAGCCGCCGGTGTGGCAACCGATCCTGCTCGGCGGGCTGTTCAAGCGCTTCGACCGCGGCTCGTGGGGGGAGGGGCCTGAGCGCGAGGAGGGCAAGGCCGAGATCGAGCGGCGCGGCGCCGAGTACGGTCTCCCGCCGATCCAGTGGCCCGTGCCGTGGCCTGGCGACATGCTGTTCGCGATGCGCGTCGCCACGTACGCGAAGCAGATCGGGCGCACCGTCGCGTTCTCGCTCGCGGCGTTCCGTCAGGCGTTCGCCGCCGGGAAGGACCTGAGCAGACCCGACAACGTGCTCGTCGCCGCGGCCGCGTGCGAGCTTCATCCCCGCGCGGTGCTGGCGTCGAGCGAGGTGTACGCCGTCAAGCGCGCGCTTCGAAGGGCCACCGACGAGGCGGGCGACCTCGGTGTGCGCGGCGTTCCCAGCATCAGCATCGGCGGGGAGATCTTCTGGGGCGACGATCGGCTTGAAGCCGCCGCGGCGATCGCCGGGGACGGCTAGGCCGGCCGATGAGAGAGCTCGCCGCCCTCGGCGCCTCGATCGCGTTCGGGCTCTGGCGGCGAGTACGGGGCTTGGCTATCGTGAGCCGTGCCGTCCTTGGCACCCACCCGAGCTTGGAGGTAGAGGTGGCTGAGCCAACCGAGAGCACCGAGCAGAGAGGGTTGGTCGAGTCCGGCTCCGAGGACGGCCGGGGCGAGGCGCCGCAGAGCGACGCCCCGCGCCCGCTCCCCGACCGCGACACCAGCCTCGAGCTGTTCTCGATCATGGCCCTAATACGCCGCTTCGAGGAGGAGGCGGGTCGCCAGTACCAGAAGGCGAAGGCAGGCGGCTTCCTCCATCTCGCGATCGGCGAAGAGGCGACGATCGTCGGCACGACGTCGGTGATGGCCGACCACGACTACCTGATCGGCACCTACCGGACGCACGGGCACGCGATCGCCCGCGGCACCGACCCGAACGCCGTGATGGCGGAGCTGTTCGGACGCGAGGGCGGCGTCAACCGCGGCCGCGGCGGCTCGATGCACATCTTCGACCGCGAGCGGCGGTTCATGGGCGGGTACGGAATCGTCGGTGGCAACCTGCCGCTCGCCGCCGGGCTCGCGCTGGCCTCCGATTACACCGGCGAGGACGCCGTCACCGTGTGCATGTTCGGCGACGGGGCGTCGAACACCGGCAATTTCGGCGAGACGATGAACCTCGCGGCGCTGTGGGGCCTCCCGATCGTGTTCCTGGTCGAGAACAACCTCTACGGGATGGGGACCTCGCTCGAGCGCCACTCCGCCGTCACCGACCTCTCGCGCAAGGCTGAGGGCTACGGCGTCCCCGGGGAGCGGATCGACGGGATGGATGTGCTCGCGGTGCGCGAGGCCGTGGGTGAGAGCATCCGCCGCGCGCGCGACGAGCGCCGGCCGCTGCTGCTCGAGGCGTTCACGTACCGCTACCGCGGCCACTCGGCGGCCGACCCCGAGGTCTACCGGCAGAAGGGCGAGGTCGAGGAGTGGCGCAAGAAGGACCCCCTCGTCACCTTCGCCGCGCGCCTGACCGCGGACGGCGTCGTCTCCGAGCAGGAGATCGAGGGCGCCCGCGAGCTTGCCGACGAGCGGATCGTCGAGGCGGTCAAGTTCGCGGATGCTTCGCCCGAGCCACCGCTGGAGTCGCTGTACGAGAAGCTCTACGTGGTCGGCGAGCAGGTCCCGGGGTGGTACACGGTCGACGAGCGCACACCGGACCCGCATCCGGGCGAGCTCGAGCCCGAGGTCGGAACAGCGGGGCGACCGCGCGAGCTCGCCGAGGCCGGCGCGGCGTACGGCGGGCAGGAGCAGCGCCCGCCGCAGCGCGAGGCCGCCGAGGTCGACACCGACGTCGAGACGGACCGCTCCGAGCCCGAGGAGGACTAGACGCGATGCCGGTGATCCGGATGCGCGAGGCGCTGCGGGACGCGCTCGCCGAGGAGATGCGCCGCGACGAGCGGGTGTTCGTGATGGGCGAGGACGTGGGCGTCTTCCAGGGCGCGTTCAAGGTCACGGAGGGGTTGATGGACGAGTTCGGCGAGAAGCGGGTCCGCGACACGCCGATCTCGGAGAACACGATCGTCGGCGCCGGTGTCGGGGCCGCGATGGCGGGGCTGCGGCCGGTGGTCGAGATCATGACCGTCAACTTTGCTCTGCTGGCGATGGACCAGATCGTCAACCACGCCGCGGCGATTCCGTACATGTTCAACGGCCAGGTCCGCGTTCCGCTCGTCGTCCGGATGCCGGGGGGCGGCGGGCATCAGCTCGGCCCGACCCACTCGCACAGCTTCGAGGCGATGTTCCTCCAGGTGCCGGGGCTGCTCGTCGCCTGCCCTTCGACCCCAGCCGACGCGAAGGGATTGCTGAAGGCGGCGATCCGCGATGACAACCCGGTCGTGTTCATCGAGCACGAGACCCTCTACGGCGTTCGCGGCGAGGTCCCGGAGAACGGGGAAGGGGACGGCGTGCTCGACTTCGGCGAAGCCGCGGTGCGACGGGAGGGCGGCGACGTGACCGTGATCGGGATCCTGCGGATGGCGCAGACGGCGGAGCGCGCGGCGACGACGCTCGCCAACGAACACGGCATCGAAGCCGAGGTGATCGACCCGCGCACGCTGCGCCCACTCGATCTCGACACGATCCTCGACTCGGTAAGGAAGACCAACCGCGCTGTGGTCGTCGAGGAGGGCTGGCCGCACGGCGGCGTCGGCGCGAACCTCGCGGCGCTGATCCAGGAGCAGGCGTTCGACTACCTCGACGCGCCGATCGAGCGCGTCGCCGGGGCCGACGTCCCGATGCCCTACGCGAAGCGGCTCGAGCAGGCCGCGATCCCCCACGCCGAGCACGTCGTCAGCGCGGCCTTACAAACACTGGTGGGCTCACGATGACCGACATCGTCATGCCCCGCCTGTCGGACTCGATGGAGGAGGGGACGATCCTGCGCTGGATCAAGGCCCAGGGCGACGAGGTAGCGGTCGGCGACGAGCTCGTCGAGATTGAGACCGACAAGGCGAACATGGTCTACGAGTCCGACGCCGCAGGCGTGCTGAACGAGCTCCTCGCCCGGGAGGGGGACACGCTGCCGATCGGCGCCGTGATCGCCCGCGTCGGTGATCCGGGCGAGGCGCCGCTCGGAAACAGCGGCGCGGCCACGGAGGGGCCGCCCGCCGAGCCGCCGAAGCCCGCGCCGGTCGCGGCGCCTCCCGCCGCAGCGGCGGCCCCAGCCACAGCCCCTCCCGCGCCCGCCGCCGACGGCGACGGCCGGGTGAAAGCGTCGCCGATCGCGCGGCGGATCGCGCGCGATCGGGGTCTCGACCTCGCCGCGATCTCCGGCTCGGGGCCCGGGGGGCGGATCGTCAAGGCCGACGTCGAGTCCGCGCAGCCCGGAACTCCCGCCGCGGCGCCCGCCTCTGCTCCCGCCCCGCCCGCCCCCGCGAGCGCGGGCGCGGGCGAGCGCCCTGAGACCGCAAAGGGCGAAGTCGCGGTCGTCGATCTGACGAAGCTCCAGCAGACGGTCGCGCGGCGGATGGCGGAGTCGAAGGCGACCGCGCCGCACTTCTACCTCTCCGTCGAGGTCGACATGACCCGCGCCTGGGAGGGCCGCGCGAAGCTGAAGGCGTCGGCCGCGGAGGGCGACGTCGTGCCGTCGTTCAACGACATGGTCGTGAAGGCGTGCGCCCTCGCCCTGCGCGAGTATCCACGCGCGAACGGCGCCTACCGCGACGGGCGCCACGAGCTCTACTCGCGAATCAACGTCGGAGTCGCGGTCGCGGGCCAGGACGCGCTCGTCGTTCCGACCGTATTCGACGCCAACCGCAAGGGGCTACGCGAGATAGCGACCGAGACGCGCGCACTCGCCGCTCGCGTCCGCGACGGGAGCGTGACCCCGCCAGAGCTCTCGGGCGGGACGTTCACGGTCTCGAACCTCGGGATGTACGGGATCGACAGCTTCGCCGCCGTGATCAACCCGCCGCAGGCCGGGATCCTCGCGGTCGGCGCGATCACCGAGCGCCCCGTCGTCCGCGACGGCGAGATCACGCCGGCGCGGCTGATGCCGGTCACGCTCGCCTGCGACCACCGGATCCTCTACGGCGCCGACGGGGCCCAGTTCCTCGCCCGGATCAGGGCGCTGCTCGAGGAGCCGCTCGCGCTCGCGCTCTAGGCTTGATGCCATGAGCACCGAGGCCTGGTGCGCGCGAATCGGGCAGATCCCCTACGAGGAGGGAAGGACGCTGCAGAAGCGGCTCGAGGAGCTGCGCCACGCCGGTGAGATCCCCGACGCGCTGCTGCTGCTCGAGCATCCGCCGACGTATACGAAGGGCCGGCGCTCGACCCCGGACGAGCTCCCGATGGGCGAGGACTGGTACCGGATGCAGGGGATCGAGGTCTTGCCGACCGATCGCGGCGGGCGCGTCACCTACCACGGGCCGGGACAGCTTGTCGGCTACCCGATCATGAATTTGAGAGCCCTCGCGAACCGCGCGGCGCCCGGACACGTGGCGGAGGACGCCGCGCGTATCGATGTTGTCGGGTTCATCCGGCGGATGGAGCGGGTGATGATCGACTCACTGGTTGCGTGGGGCATCGGGGCCGGCCTGCGCGCCGGGCTGACCGGCGTCTGGGTCGGCGAGCGCAAGATCGGCTCGATCGGCGTCCACGTCAACCGCGGCATCACCACGCACGGGTTCGCGATCAACGTCAACAACGACCTGCAGCCGTTCGAGTGGATCGTCCCCTGCGGTATCGAGCACTGCCAGGTGACCTCCGTCTGCCGCGAGCTCGGCGCCGAGCAGGACGCCGACGCGTTCATGGATACGGTCCGCCACGAGTTCGCCCGCGTCTACGAGCGCGACTTCGTGGAGATCTCGGACTCGAGCCTCGCGCAGCGACTGGATGCGCCCGCGAGCCCAGCGCGCGCTTAACGAACGAGCGGGAACGCGCAGCGCAGCTGCCGGAATTGGCTCACGGCGTCGGACTCGACGGTGCCGTTGTCGACCACGGTCATCGCCTTGTTCGTCCCGGCGTCGATGAACCGCGAGTCCGTCCACGTCCCGTCCCCGGGCGGTCCGAGGTCAACCCCGGGCTCGTTGCGAATCGACGCGAGCTCGGAGATCGACGGCGTGTAGCCGCCGGCGTCCGCGCAGTCCGTCGACGTCCAGTTGACGTTCGCGAACCGCGGCGCGCTGTCGAAGCAGACACCGTTGTGGAGGAACGTCCCCCCTGGGCACTCGGCGCTGTGGCCGTCGACCGCGTCGGCGTTCGCCGCGTTGGCCGCGCTCGCCACGCTCAGGCCCGGCGCGCGCTTCGTGATCTGCTTGTCGGCGATCTTCTTCACCTTCTTCTTCGTCACCGGGCGCTTCGCACGCTGGCCGTCGGTTGCGGCGATGGCCGACCCGGCGACGGCGGCGACAATCGCGAGCGCGCACAACGCGGCTCCGCGCGACAGCGGCCGGACGATGCTCAAGCTCTTCATTGCTCCTCCCTCCTGAGCTCGACCGCCACCCAGCTTATCGCCGTGTTGAGCAAGTGCGTCTACGCTTAGGCGGATGGCCGATTCGACTCTCGACGGGCGCCTCCATGTGACACGGTCGCGAGCGCGGCCGGGGGGTGCCCCAGCCGACAGCGGCGAGGTGCGACCGCACCGGGCGCGCAAGCCGCCGTGGCTGAAGGTGCCGGCGCCGGGTGGCCGGACCTACCGGCGACTGAAGCGCGCGATCGAGGACGACAACCTCCACACGGTCTGCCAGGAGGCGAACTGCCCCAACGTCGGCGAGTGCTGGGAGCGGGGCACGGCGACGTTCATGATCCTGGGCGACGTCTGCACGCGCCGCTGCGGCTTCTGCAACGTCCAGTCCGGCAAACCGACCTGGCACGATCCGCTCGAGCCGATGCGGGTCGCAAACCAGGTCAAGAAGATGGGCCTGCGGCACGCCGTCATCACCTCCGTCGACCGCGACGACCTCCCCGACTGCGGCGCCGGCGCCTTCGTCGGCGTGATCCGCTCAATCCGCATGCTTGCGCCGGGCTGCAAGGTCGAGGTGCTGACCCCTGACTTCCGCGGCCAGGAGATGCCGCTGGCGAAGGTGATCCACGAGCGCCCGAACGTCTTCAACCACAACGTCGAGACGGTCCCCCGCCTGTATCCGAAGGCGCGCCGCGGCTCCGACTTCATGCGCTCGTGCCGGTTGCTGAAGCTCGCGAAGGAGATGGGCGGTTCCGACGTCGTCACCAAGTCCGGGCTGATGGTCGGCCTCGGCGAGGACCACTATGAGATGGTCGACGCGTTCCGGATCCTGCGCGAGCACTCCGTCCAGGTGCTGACCGTGGGCCAGTACCTGCGTCCCACCGAGCACCACCTCCCGGTGGTCCGCTACTGGCACCCGGACGAGTTCGCCGCCCTCGAGGCGGCCGCGTACGAGCTCGGGTTCGAGTCGGTCGCGGCCGGGCCGCTCGTCCGCAGCTCCTACCACGCCGACGAGCAGGTCCCGAACCGCGCCGAGGCCGCCGCCATCTAGCTCTCCGGTATAGGTTCCATCTCGGGATGGAGCTCCCGCCCCTGCTCTCCGAGCGCCCGCGAAGCATTCAGATCCTGCTCGCGGTCGTGACGCCGGCCGTCTTCGGAGCGATCTGCGGCCTTCTGCTCGGCGCATCGAAGAGCCTCTACCTGATCGCGAGCGTGCTCGCGATCCTCGGCGGCTACTTCGCCGGCCTCGATCACGTCGGCGCGAAGTCGGGGGCGCTGCGCGGCGTGCTCGGAGGGCTCCTGTTCGGCTCCTTCATCCTCATCGCGCACGAAGTCAGCGGCACCGATCCGAAGGCCGTCCTCCCGCACCCGGGGATCGTGCTTGTTGTCGTGACCGTGCTCGCGGGCGCGCTGCTCGGCGCGCTCGGCGGGCTCACGCGGCAGCGCGGCGGCGTCTCCTAGCTCCGTCCGGGGCGCAATCGGCGGCCCTGTTTAGGCTTGGCGCGCCTTGATCCCGCTCAAGGACAACATCCCGACGACGCGGTTCCCGATCGTGACCGCGATCCTGATCGCGCTCAATTTCGCGGTCTTCGCGTGGGAGCTGACCCTGTCGAAGGACCCGACGCCCGTCCCGGGCAGCCCCGGCCTCGAGAAGCCGTCCGAGTTCGACCAGGAGGTCGCGCAGCTCGGCGCGATCCCCGACCGGATCACGCACCCAGGGCACGACTGCGTCGTTCGTCAGGCGGGTAGCGACGCCGAGATCGGCTGTCCCGGCTCGGTCCGCCCGGGCGACGTCAAGGTCGACTCGCCCTGGTGGGCGACAGTGTTCACGTCGATGTTCATGCACGCGGACATCCTCCACATCGTCTTCAACATGCTGTTCCTGTGGATCTTCGGCAACAACATCGAGGACGCGATGGGACGGCCGCGGTACATCGCCTTCTACCTGCTGAGCGGGATCGCCGCCGTGTACGCGTTCGCGCTCCTGAACACGAACGGCGTCGTGCCGCTGATCGGAGCAAGCGGCGCGATCGCCGGCGTGCTCGGTGGATACGCGCTCCTGTATCCGCGCGCGAGAGTGCTCACGGTCGTGATCCTGATCTTCTTCGTAACCCTCGTCGAGATACCCGCGTGGATCTTCCTTGCGGCATGGCTGCTGCTCGTCAACATCATCCCGTTGACGAGCTCGGGATTCAGCGGGTCGGGCGGCGGCGTCGCCTACGCTGCCCACATCGGCGGGTTCTTATTCGGGCTCGCGCTGATCAAGTTGTTCGCGAACCGCCACAAGCCGCTGCCGGGTCCGGAGCATCCGGTGTACTGACGACGATGGATCCGAACGTTCGCACCGGTCTGCTGATGCTGGGGGTCGTGTTCTGCGTCGTTTTCTTCATGCTCACGATCGCGGTCATCGCCGAGTCCAGCATCGACATCCTCACGCTGACCTCGTTGCTGATCGTCGTGCTCATCGGGGCCGGCCTCTACGGCGCGATCCGCCACCCGCCCGACTGATGCGCGCGCGCCGGAGGCTCGAGCGGTGAGGCTGACCCACAGGGTCGCCGCGATCATCGCCCTCGGCCTCGGGGTCGCGCTCGCGGCAGCGGTCGTCGCCGGCCTGCTGATCCACCGCGGCCGCGACGAGGGACCCGCGCGGTCGGTCGCCGGATCGACCGTCGCGGCCACGCGCACTACGCACTCGACGACCACGGAGACGGACGGCGGCACCTCGCTGACGCGGGCCGAGCGCCGCCGCGAGCGCGGCGACTCGCGGTTCGCCCTCACCGTCGCACCCCGCGACAAGCGCGCCCGGATCGCGTTCAAGAGCAAGCCGCGCGCCGGGCTGATGTTCGATGTCAAGACCGGCAGGGTGCTGTGGGAGATGAACCCGGAGCGCGAGCTGCCGATCGCCAGCCTGACGAAGATGATGACGGCGCTGATCATCGCCAAGCGACATCGCTTCGACGAGAAGGTGATGGTCCACCCCGACGCACCGAGCACGCCCGGGTCCGGCACCGGCGTGCTGAAGGCCGGCAGGCGGGTCTCTCTCGGCTCGCTGATGTATGGCCTTCTGCTCGTGTCGGGCAACGACGCCGCCGTCGCGCTGGCCGACTACGACGCCGGCAGCGTCGGCGCGTTCGTGAAGCGGATGAACAAGACGGCGCGCCACATGGGACTCCGCTGCACCCACTTCACGACCCCGAATGGCCTCCGCGACGAGGGCAACTACTCGTGCCCGCTCGATCTCGCGACGCTCGCGCGCGCCGACCTCGCCGATAACAAGCTGCGCCGGATTGCGCGCACGAACCACGCGCGTCTCCCGTTCCCGGTCAAGGGCGGCTACGTCGACCTCTACAACAACAACCCCTTCATCCGCGCCGGGATGCCGGGGATCACCGGCCTCAAGACGGGGTACACGGACCCCGCGGGGCGCTGCTACGTGACGACCGCGATCCGCGGCGGTCGCGAGATCGGGGTCGTGCTCCTGCACTCACCCGATCCGCTGAAGCAGGTGCCGGCGCTGCTCGCCAAGGGCGCCCGCCTGTAGCTCGCGACACTGAATAGGCTCTCGCCACCACCCCAAAAAGGGAGGACGAGGGGGCGGTTGCACTGGCTTTGGAGTTCACCGGCTCGCTCGACGATGCCTCCCGTCCGCTACATCCCGAAGACCGACGTGAGGATGGGGCTGCTTGTTGAGACCGACCGCGAAAGCCGCTGCCCGTACAAGGGGCATGCGGCGGTCGACATCTACGTCGCCGGCGTACGCCAGTAGCGAGCGCGCCGCTCTCGCCGAGAGCAGCGGCGCTCAGCCGTTGACGATCCGGAACCTGTCGCTGGCGGGGGTCGGGTCGACGTTGCCCGCGGGGTCGATCGCGCGCACCCGGAACCGGTGGTGGCCGATCTTGGGCCGCACCTTTCGCGGCGGGATGCACGACCGGTACGGGTGGTTGTCGAGCTTGCACTCGAACAGCGCCCCGCGCTCGTTCGCGGTGAACGAGTAATGCTGGAGGTGCTTGCGGGTGCGGTTCGGAGGGCGCTTGGTGATCTTCGTGTTCGGTGGAGTCGTGTCCTGCTCCAGGGTCGCGCTGACGTTCACCCGCCTGCCGATCTGCGAGCTCCCCGGGTAGGCGGTGCCGGTTCCGACCGTGAACGCGACGCCCGGATCACCGCCGATCAGCCAGCTCTCGTCCCCGCCCGCGCCGGCGAAGGTGCCGGGAACCTGGCCCTCGGAGCCCGTACGCAGGCCGATGACGTCACCGCCGCTGACTCCGACGTCGGCCGGGTAGCTGGTCACAGCGCCCGGCGGCACCGTTGCCGCCGGGCTCTGGTCGACGAGCAGGTAGCGGTTGGCGGCGCCCGTTGGCAACGGGCGGAAGACGCGCAGCCGCGCCGTGCCGGACTCAGGACCCGTGCCCCCGGTCGCAGCCCACGAGGTGATCGTCCAAGAGCCCGGCGGGACAACGTAGGACGGCGAGCTTGAGTCGGAACCGTGCTGGAAGTAGCTGCAGCCCGCGCAGCCGACAGCGCTTCCGAGCGGCGCCGTGCTCCCGATCGTTGCGGCGCTCGCCTCCTCGACGGCGCCCACGACAAGCACAGCCGCCGCGCACAGCGAAGCCGCCGCTGCTCGTCTTGTCCTGCGTTCCCCGGTCATCTCCCGCCGCTTCGAACGAACGACGGGTTCACGGTAGCAGCGCTACTCGGCGAGGATCTTCGCTTTCTCGCGCTCGAACTCCCGGTCGCTGAGCGCCCCCGACTCGCGCAGCCGCTGCAGGCGCTCGAGCCGAGCGATCGCGTCTCCGCCCGCGGCGCCCGACGACGCGGAGCCGCCGACGGTGCCAGAGAAGCGGAGACCCGAGAGCATCCCGCCCATCGCGCCGCCCATGGTCATTGAGCTGCCCGCCGTCGCACCCGCACCGGCGGCGGCCGACGGGCGCTCGTCGCGCGAGCCGAGGCTCGAGATCCAGTCCCAGATCGCGAACCCGAGCACGGGCAGTCCCATGACGAGGAACGTGATCCCGACGATCGTGCCGCCGAGCTTGCCCCCGGCGCTGATCGACTCGTGGGTTCGGGCGGCGATCAGCGCCGTGGCGCCCGTCGCGCTGAACCCGAGGCCCCAGACGAGCGATCCGGTCGAGATCCGGTGCGGGCTGCCGCCACGGCTCCACGGCGAGGTGCCCCGGGCCGCGAACAGTCCCGCGCCGATGAGGACGATGAAGATCCCCGCGGTAAGCAGCAGGATCGCCGTCCCGGTTCCCGCCGGGCAGGGACGGCTGATCGCGTACGGCGTGTTGCCCGAGGCACAGGTGCCGATGTCGAGCAGTTGCACGAGCTTGACGTTCGCGAGCACGAGCCCACCCGCGAGCAGCCCGAGCCCGGTGATGGTTTTCGCGAGGTAGCCCACAGAACCCTGTCGCCACCCTACTATCGAGGGCTCCAATGGCCCGAACGCTGAAGCTAACCCCGACCGAGTCGGTGACGATCCGAGAGAGCGGCCCCGAGCTGCTCGAGGTCGAGGCCGTCTACGGCCCCGCGAGCTCCCCGCCGCCGAAGCACCTGCACCCCGAGCAGGACGAGCACTTCGAGGTCCTCGAGGGCGAGATGCGGGTCGTGGTCGGCGACGAGGAGCGCACGCTTCGTCCCGGCGACGAGATCGAGATCCCGCGCGGCGTCGCCCACCAGATGTGGAACGCGGGCGACGCCGAGGCACGGATGCTGTGGCGGACGCGGCCGGGGGGGCGGACCGAGGAGTGGTTCGCGTCGATCGACGCGCTCCATCGCGAGGGCCGTGTCCGGGACGACGGGATGCCGGGCGCGCTCGCCTTCGGGGTCTTCCTGACCGAGTACCGCGACGTGTTCCGGCTCGCGGTCGCTTCCGACCCGGTCCTGCGCCCGGCCCTCGCGGCGCTGGCGATCGTCGGCCGGGCGCGCGGCTACTCGCCGGCGAGGACCGACGAGAGCTGACCGACCCCGGCGGCGGCGGGAAGCTCGGCCCACAGCTCATGCGGGCGGTCGCTGCATACGGCATCCGGACGGAGCTCGAGCACCCGCTCGAGCGGCGCCGGGTGGTTGATGGTCCCTGTGTTGACGCTCAGGCCCGCCGCGCGTAGCACCTCGACAAGCTCGCGTGTGAGCAGGAAGTGCTCGATCGAGACTCCGACGAGTCCGATCCGACTAGCCCAGGCAGCGAGCGTGTGCGGCGCGTAGTCGGCCCAGGTCACGAGTCGTGCGGCGAGCCCGCGCTGGGCGGCGAGCTCGCATGCCACGGCGTGGAAGCTGATCACCTCGACGCGCTCTCGCCGCCGATCGCTGCCGAGGCGCTCGCAGAGCAGCTCGGCGGTGCGGCGGGCGAGCCGGCGGTCGGCGTGGGCCTTGACGTCGAGCTGGATGAGAGCGCTCTCGGGCACGACGTCGAGCAGCTCGTCGAGCAGCATCGGGTGCTCGGCGGTCGGATTGCCGTTCGAGTCGCGGATGTGGGCGGCGGTGATCTCGGCCGCCGAGCGCTCGTGCGCCCATCCGCGCGCGGTCGTGCCGAGCGGCAGCAGCGGGTCGTGGAGCAGGACGAGGCGCTCGTCGGCGGTCAGGCATACGTCGGTCTCGATGCCGTCGAGCGGGAGCGCGAGGCTCGCGGCGAGCGCGGCGCGCGACGAGTCGGGACCGTAGGCTCGGCCGAGCCTGTGCGCGTATAGCTGTGGAGTCGTGGGCATCTCCCTGGCCACCACGAATCGGACCAGAGAAACGCCGGGCTGATGTTATTCCCCTGCTAAGAGGGTGTTTCCGAGTTGTTACCCGCGCCCGGGCCGGGCACGGCGCGCATCCGGCCGATGATCCGCGGAAGCCCGTCGATGACCGGGGCGTCCGCGAGCTCGAACCCGTCGTAGCCCGCATGGACGCCGAGCCGGCGCAGGGCCTCGGCCGGGAACCCCCAGTAGACGAACTCGTCGCCGTTGTACACCTCGCCGGGCTCGCAGACGTGGACCGCCCCCGAGTCCTCGAGCGATGGGTCCTCGGACCCGTACGTCTCGAGCAGTACCCCACCGCCGTCGTTGAGGCGGCGGCGCAGCACCTCGAGCAGCCCGAGCGGGTTGACGACGCGGTGCAGGATCCCGAAGCAGAGAATGAGATCGAAGCGCTCGCCCAGCGTGTCGAGGTCGAACGCGTCGAGGCGCCGGTACTCGACCCGCGAGGAGAGCAATCGCCGGATCGCCGCGAAACCCTCGCCGCCCTCGAGCTCGATCCCCCAGCGCGACCTCACCCACGCCCGGTACTGCTCGTTGTCGACGGCGACGACGCGCGACGCGCCGCGCGCCTCGGCGAGGAAGGCGTAGAAGCCGTCGAAAGTACCCACATCGAGAACGCTCCTCCCACTGAAGTCGTCCGGGAGCGCCGGTATGCGGTAGCGGTGATCGCGCGCAACGCCCGGCGTGTAGAGGTCGTCGGAATGGTCGAGCGAGAAGGTATGGAACCACAGCGGCACGCTGCCCATGACGCGACGCGCCGTCTCGACGTCGGCGTAGATCGGCAGCAAATCTGCGACCGCCCGCTCGGCGGCCGTTGGCGAAGGACGAGCGTTCACTTTCTCTGGCCCCTTTTACTCGTCGGTATGTGCACCTTCGACATATAGCGCATACGCGACCAGAGTCCAAGCGAATCGGAGCCGCTGCCGGTGCCCGCGGACGAGCGGTTCCTAGCCGAGCTCGAGTGTCGTGACGCCGAAGATCGAGTCGTGGTCGATCTCCGGCGGCTCGCCGCGGTACATGCGCGAGGTGCGGAACACGGGCAGCATCCCGCGACCCTCCATGAGCTCGGTGCCGGCAGCGTTCGCGCGCGGCACATCGACCGTGTACGGCCGCTCGATCCCCGCGACGAGCGCGTCGAGGAGCGCCTCCGCGGCCGCTGCGTCGGCGGCGAACAGGGGCCCGATCTTGTAGCCCTCCCGGCAGCGGCGGAGGACCCCGTAACCGGCGAGCTCACCGTTGCGGCGAAGCCCGAGCGCGCGGCCCTCCGGGCGTGCCAGCCACGACCGGAGAAACTCCTCTCGCGCCGCCGGGAAGCAGCGTCGGTCGAGCTCGACCACGTCCTCGTAGCGGACCGGCTCGATCCCCGGGGGCGGGTTGGCCGCGGGGCCGCCGCTCTCGGCGCGGTAGCGGTACGTGTGGCCCGCCGAGCGGTACTCGTCGCGCTCGTAGTTGGTGACCTGCTCGTCGACGGAGTCGAGCCCGACGGTGCGCTCGCCGAAGCGCTCGTGCCCGGCGTTCCAGATCTCGATCCCGTGACCGTGGTCGCGGATGTCGGTGCGGACGATGTAGAGGCCGACGAAGCCGAAGCCCTCCCCGTAGCGCACGCAGGAGATCACGGCGGCGGGGGCTGCGTCGATCGTCCCGATCAGGAACCCATTCGGATCGGCGGCGCGAAACGGGATCGCGTCGTGGCGGCCCGGGTTCCATCCCTCGATCGCCGCCCACTCGAGGGCGATCTCGACGTCGGCCGGCTCCATGCGGCGAATCTCCATGCGGCGTCGCTACTTCGGCGGAAGCGAGCGGGCGTAGGCGGTCCCGCGCGCGACCCACGCCTCGAGCTCCCGATCAGGAACGCGAGCCCGCCGAACATCTGCTTCTCGGTCAGATCCGGCTCGTCCTCAACCAGCTCGCGAATCCGGTCGGCCAGCTCCTCGTCGTAGGCCACGGATGGGATTATCGCGGGCTCGCACGCCGGGGCCTTCAATGGAGCCAGCCGGGCTCGAACCGGCGACCTCCGCCTTGCAAAGGCGGCGCTCTCCCAACTGAGCTATGGCCCCGTGCCGCCAATCTTAGGCTGCGGCCGCGTGCGGCTCGTGAACGAGCGTGGGAGGATCGGCCCATGAGGTTGATTCCGCCTCGCGGCGCGGGTGACGGCCCCATTTACTCGAGGGAGCCTGAAGACAAACGAGAGTTCACCGAGTCATTCGACCGGCTCTACTCGCGATTCGCGGGCGCGTACGACGTGGCCGTGAAGCATCTTCCATTCTGGAGAGCGTGGCTGCGCCGGGCTCTCCCCTATATCGACGGACCGCGGGTGCTCGAGGTGTCGGTCGGGACCGGGTGGCTGCTTACCCAGTACGCGGGGGACGTCGAGGCACACGCGATCGATCTCAACGAGCGCATGCTCGCTGTGACCCGCCGCAACCTTCGGCGTGCGGGACTCGGAGCCTCGCTTCGGCGGGCCACGGTAGAGGCGCTGCCCTTTTCGGCCGACTACTTCGACACCGTCGTCAACACGATGTCGTTCAGTGGCTATCCGGATGCGACGAGGGCGCTTTCCGAGCTTCAACGCGTGATGCGCCCGGGTGGACGGCTCGTGATGATCGACGTCGGCTATCCACGTAACGGGAATCGCCTCGGGACAGCGCTCACCAACCTCTGGAGACACTCGGGCGATCTGATTCGCGATATGCCCGGGCTGTTCACGGAGTCCGGCCTTGATGCCCGGGTCTACGAGATCGGCGGTAGCGGCAGCATCCATCTCTACGTCGCTACCGCGCGAGAGGGCGTCCAGCGTCCCGCGAGCTCGTCGGTGTCGTGAGAGACTCCGCGAGAGAAGCGCGAGGGTAGGAGAGCGGATGGGGACGGAGACCAAGACTCCAGCGCAACCGGTGAGCGAGCGTGGCGACGCCGACGCGGGCCCGCAGGCCGTCGAGGAGGCGAAGCTCAAGGCGGCCGAGCACGGTGCACCGCAGCCGGGGCAGCGCGCCGAGGTAACGAACCTCGAGATCGTTCGCCACTACTTCGACGTCGCGGTCGACCACCTCGGCGTCCCCGATGACGTGCGGACGGTGTTCTGGGAGCCGTATCGCGAGGTGACCGTCCAGATCCCGATCAAGCAGGCCGACGGCAAGATCCACGTCTACTCGGGCTACCGGATCCAGCACAACGGCGCTCGCGGGCCCTACAAGGGCGGTGTGCGCTTCCACCCCGAGGTCGACATCGACGAGGTCCGCGCGCTCGCATCGCTGATGACGTGGAAGACGGCGGTGGCGAACATCCCGTTCGGCGGCGCCAAGGGTGGAGTCAACTGCCCCGCCTCGGATCTCGAGCAGCACGAGCTGCAGACGATTACCCGCTCGTTCATGAACAAGATCGACAAGGTGCTCGGCCCGACGCGCGACATCCCGGCGCCCGACGTCAACACAAACGCTCAGGTGATGGCGTGGATGATGGACGAGTACGGGAAGCTCCACGGGCACACGCCGGCGATCTGCACCGGCAAGCCGATCGCCCTCGAGGGCTCCTACGGACGCGAGCAGGCAACCGGTCGCGGGTGCGTGTACATGTTCCGCGAGGCGGCTCCCCACCTCGGGATCACGCCGGCGGAGACGACCTTCGCCGTCCAGGGCTTCGGCAACGTCGGCTCGTGGGCCGCGCGGATCATGCAGCAGCTCGGCTGCACGATGGTCGCGGTCTCGGATGCCGACGGGGCGATCCGCAACGACGGCGGGATCGACGCAAACGTGCTGAGTGAGTTCATCGGCGGCGGCGGCAAGCTACCCGAGTTCGACGGCGGCGAAGCGATCGAGCCCGCCGATCTGGTTGCGGTCCCTTGCGACGTGTTCATCCCCGCAGCGCTCGGCGGGATGATCCACGAGGACAACGCCGACCGGATGGAGTGCCGGGTGATCGTCGAGGGCGCGAACAGCCCCACCACCCCGGCGGCGGACGAGATCCTCAACGACAAGAACGTCTACGTGATCCCCGACGTGATGGCGAACGCGGGTGGCGTCGTCTGCTCGTACTTCGAGTGGGTCCAGAACCTGCAGCACTTCCGCTGGGACGAGCGCGAGGTCAACGACCGCCTCGGGACGATCATCCGCCGCACGTTCCGCGAGGTCTCATCGCGGGCCAAGGAGGAGCAGATCCCCCTCCGCGAGGCCTCCTACCTCGTCGGCATCGAGCGCGTCATCGAGGCCGCGCGCACGCGCGGATACATCTAGGGGCTGCGCCCCTCGGTCGCCTTTCAGGCGAGCTCCCCCGCGGAGCACCTCGCGCGCGATTGATCAATCGTCGAAGTCGAAGTCCTTCGGCGGCCGCTGCTCGAACCAGAGCTGGTCGTTCTCCGGCGTGTCCTGAAGGAAGTCCGGGGTCTCCTCGAGGACGTCGTCGGCCTCCTCGAGCAGCGCGTCATCGTCCTCGGCCTCCGCCGCGTCGTCGTCCTCGGGCGGCGCCGGCTCGGACGGCGCCGGCTCGGGCGGCGCGGGCTCGGGCGGCGCGGGCCTGACCTCGGTCTGCGGCGCTTGGTCGGCGGGTTGCTGCGCGGGCGAGGGCGGGGGCTCCTCGTCGAGGTCGAGCTCGTCATCGAGGTCGAGCTCGATGTCCTCGGGCTGGAGCTCGACCGCGGGCTCCTCCCCGGGCGTCGGCGGCTGCGCGGGCGGCGGGGGCGCGAGCTCGGCCTTCATGTCGTGCGGCTGCGTGTCGTCGTGGATCTGCTCGGGGGGCGGCGTCGGCTCGGCTCCCTGTGCGGGACCGGGCGTCGGGGCGGGATCGGGGGGCGGCGTCGGCTGCGCCGGCTTGGCCTGCGGCGCCTGCTCGGCCGGTGGGGCGGGCGGCGCCTCGGGCGGAGGGGGCTGATCCGCGGGCTGGGGCTCGATCGTCGGTGCGTCGAGTGGGGCGTGGTCGACGAGCCCCGCCTCGGCGGCGAAGTCGTGAAAAGCGAATTCGGACTCGGGCTCCGGCTCCGGCTCCGCTGCGGGGGCGGGGGTCTGTTGGGGCACCGGGGTTGCGGGCGCCGTGTGCTGCAGCTGCGCACTCGGCGGCTGCTCTTGCTGCGGCTGGGCGGGCGGCTGCTGCGGCTGGGCGGGCGGCTGCTGCGGCTGCTGGGCGGGCGGCTGCGGTTGGGCGGCCGGCGGCACCGTCTGCTCGGGCGCCGCTGTCGGCGCCGGAGCCTGCTGCGCGGCCGGCGTCGGCGGTGCGCTCTGCTCCGGCGCGGCCATCGGCGGCGCGGCCTGCGGCGTCTGATCAGGCGGCGGCGTCTGTTCAGGCGGCGGCGTTGCCGGCGCGGCCTGCGGAGGCTGCACGGCGGGCTGCTGCTGCGACTGGACGCCCGGCGGGGGCGTCTGCGGCGCCGAAGCCTGCGGCGCGGGCTGCTGCTGAAGCCCCTCAGGGGTCATGGCGACCTGGGTCGCCGCAGTCGGATCCTCGCCCGGCGGCGGTGTGTACGGCTCGCTGGGCGGCGCCTGCGTGAACTCCATGCTCTCGGGCTCGCCCGGACGCGCAGGCTGACCGAACACCTCGTCCTCCAGCCGCTCGAGCTCCGGCCCTTCGGCCCCGTGGCGGCGCTTCAGATCGAGGTGATCGCGAATCGCTTCGTCCAGGATTCCCATCTTCGACCTCGTGTAAAGACTTGCAAAGTCTGCGTCCTGCGTCCCTCACGCGCAAGTGCGGATGGGCGAAAAAGAACACGCAGCATGCGGGCAAAGCCTAGCTTCGCCGTCTTTGGGGCGGTCCCTGCGCCGTTTGCGCCACCGGCTCGCCCGATGCACGCCCGGAGGCGCGCTCGGTGCGGTTCTTTCCGCCCGCCTTCGCACGGTAGAGCGCCTCGTCGGCGGCGCCGAACAGCGCCTGGACGCCCGGCCCGGTCTCGCGCAGCGAGGCCACGCCCAGGCTCGCGGTGATCTGGATCATCCCGCTGTCCTCGACGAGCGGCACGCGCGCCTGGGCGATCCTCTCCCGGATCCGCTCCGCGACCTTGACGGCCTCGTCGAGGCCGGTCTCCGGTAGCGCGACCGTGAACTCCTCGCCCCCGTAGCGCGACGGTTCGTCGACGCCGCGCGAGACGTCTCGCAGCACGCGTCCGATCGTCCGCAGCACCTCGTCGCCCTGGAGGTGCCCGTGGGTGTCGTTGACCCGCTTGAAGTCGTCGATGTCGAGCACCAACAGCGAGAGATCGTGGCCGAACCGGCTCGCGCGCTCGGCCTCGTTGCCGATCCACTCGTTGAAGCGGCGCTGGTTCGAGAGCCCCGTGAGCTCATCGGTGACCGCCTGCGCGGAGACGACCTCGTGCAGGTTCACGTTCTCGACGGAGACCGAGGCCTGGCCGGCAAGGTAGCGGAGCATCTCGCGCTCCCCGGCATCGAACGGCGCGCGGCTGCGAGCGATCGCCATCGCCGCAACCGCCCGGCCTCCGTTCTGGGTCCCGATCAGCGGTTGGCCGAGCGCGTAGCCGCCGTCGCGGCGCGCCTCCGCAACCTCGCTGTCGCGAAGCGCGGTTGCGGTCGCCTCGCGCATCGCGTCGCTGATCGCGCGGGAAGGCTCGTCGCCTACCTTGACTGCGTCACGGTCCGAGCCGGAGAAGTCGATCCGACAGCTGTCAGCCTCGCACGCCGCGAGCGCCGTCTGGGCGACGATCTCGAGCAGCGCCTCGCGGTCGAGCCCGGCGGCGAATGCGTCGCCGATCCTGCGCACTGACTGCTCGAGCTCGCGGCGCTGGCGGCGCAACTCGTCCATCTGCGCACTCAGCCGGTCGCTCATCTTGTTGAACTCGGTCGCAAGGCCCGCGAGCTCGTCGCTGCCCTCGACTGGGACCGGGCGGCTGAAGTCCCCGCTCCCGATCCGGCGCGCCGCCTCGAGCATCTCCTTCACCTGCCCCTGGAGGGTGCGCAGCAGAAGGACCACGAACAGGACCGCGATCGCAAAGAAGGCGACGAGCGCCGCGGCGACGAGCGGCTTGATCGTCGTCCCGCCCTCGGCGAGGGGAGTGAACAGCGCCAGCCGGTCGCCGCCCGCGCCGGCGAGTGAGGTGCTGGCTACGCGGACGTCCCCGCTCGGGAGGGCGACGTCTCCCGAATCCGCAGGCACGTCGGCGTTGCCGAGGTTCGTCGTCGATGCGACGGGGCGATCGCCCTCGAACACCGCCGCGTCGCGGCCCGTCAGCGCATGGACATCGGCAACGAATGCGCCGGCGCTCTCCTCCGAGGCGTTGAGCGTCGCGATCGTCCCGTTCGGCCCGCGGATCTCGAGCCTCGAGCCCGCGATTGGGTTGTCGGTGCCCGGGCTTGCCAGCTCGCGGCCGTGTGGGTCGCGGACCGTGAGCCCCGCGAGGTGAAGGTCGCGCTCGACCTGGAGAGCGGAGGGAGCGATCGCGCGCGGGTCATGGGAGCGAAGCGCCGCCATGAACGCGCCCTCGCGCGCGGCGCGGCGCGCGTCCGCCCGCGCCTGAGCCGCGTTCCGCCGGTAGAGGACGAGCGCGGTCGAGGTCCCCTCGGCCAGCCGCGCGTCCGCCTTGCCGGTTCGCGACTCGGTCGCGAACCGCGTGACGAGCACGGCAACGGCGACCATCGGCAGCAGCGCGATGATCACGAAGAACAGCGTCAGGCGCGTGCGAAAGCTCACGGTCCTCTCAGCTTAGATCGGCCCGTAGGCCTCGATGTTGAGCGGGACTCACGCGCAAGCGGGCGATCTTCGCGCTGCGGCTATTCTTGGTCGGGCGCGCGGGGCCCCGCGCGCCCCATCACGGGGCTATAGCTCAGTTGGGAGAGCGCCTGGATCGCACCCAGGAGGTCGCCGGTTCGAGTCCGGCTAGCTCCATCGGCCGGTGGTCGTCCCCTGAAAGGGGGCGGACGCCGGCCGATGACGTTGGTGGGCTCCAACCGGCGGCCCGCTGGGTGAGCCAGGCGCGGTCGTCAGGTGGCGGGGGCGCTCAGCGGCCGGGAACTACCGCGCTCGGACTTTGTCGTAGAGCTTGCCTACGGCGCCGCCGAAGTACGGCCCGTAGGTGCGGTTCGGCTTGTACGAGTAGACGTAGCTCGTGAGGCCGTCGAGGTAATGGCCCGAGATCACCCAGCCGCCGCCGCTCGCGCCGCCGGTGACGTCGCAGTCGATCGCGGAGGCGGCGGGCCCGGGGCTCAGGAGGCTGAACGTGTCCTGCCCCTTGTAGTCGGAGCCGCAGGTCCACAGCGTCTGGCCGTCAAACGGACCACCGGCCGGGTATCCATACGCGTCGTAGTGCTGGTGCCGGTCCTGGTTCCACTCGAGTCCGCGCGACCCGGCAACGTCCTCGAGGAGCCGGCCGGAGGCGTTAGGCGCGACGACGGCCGCTGAGACGTCGAAGTTGGGGTTGCCGTGCCGCCGCCAGCTCTTGATGACCCAGAGCTTCTTGGCGGCAAACTTGCCGAGCGGGGACTGGTAGTCCTCGTATCCCGGGATGAACGTCCAGTGGCTAGCCCACCGCCTGCGTTGCGGGTCGTATGCGCAGTGGCCGGCCGAGAACACGACGCTCTGGTTCTCGGCGTGGACGGCCGTCCCTGAGCACTCGTACTTCACCCACTTGTGCTTCTTGCGGTGCGCGTGGCGCTTCTTCTCCCGGAAGTAGACCTTCCCCTGGGTCGAATACGGGTAGACGGTCGGGTCGTCGATCGCGTACTCGGACTCGGGTATCTCTGCGCGGCCACCCGTCGCGCCGGCGCGCGGCTGCCTCCCGGGGATCCGCACCGGCGACCCCCGGGCTGCGGAGGGCGCGGGCGCGCGGGCTGCCGGCGCCAAGGAGTCGGACGGCTCGTCCGCCGGCCTCGCGGCGCGCATCCGGTGCCGCGTCCAGTACTCCGCGACGCCCTTGGCCTCACGTGTGCCGCGCGCGACGACCCGCTGACGCGGACTCGCCGATGCGCCACTCGCCACGGCCGCGAGCACCGCGAGCACGACAAGCAAGACGGCCACGAGCCCAACCGCCCGGTGCCGCGGCGCCGTTCCCTTTCGGCGCTGCGGCAAATCAGACATCCCGCCTGCATACGACCGCATCATTTATCAGCTTACGCGAGACGGCTCGTGCGAAGGGGAGGTCGTCCCACGCCTTCAAAGGCCGAAGCCCCCGCGGTGCGGAGGCCTCGGCTCTCGTCGGAGCCGCCACTCTCCATGCGCGAGACCGGCGCCTCGTCGGCCACTAGCGCCGGTCGTCGCGGAACATCCTCAGCGCGTACGCGCCGGCGGGGTGGGCGCGAAACTCCCGCACCATCGCGGCCGTCTTCACCGGCAGCTCCTCGGGTTGCGGCAACGGCACCCCGTACTCGGCGGGCATCACGACCGGCGCGGCGAGCGCTGCGAAGGTCAGGTCGGCGGCGGTGAACCGCTCGCCGCACAGGTACGGACGGCCGTCGCCGAGGCGCCTTGCGACGGCGGCGAAGGTCCTCTTCACCTCCGCCTCGGATTGCGCCGCCGTGGCCGGCGTGATGTCGAGGAATCGATCGATCACTCGCGTCATCGCCGGATATCCGACGCTGAGGGCGCGGCGCTCCCAGGCGGGGACGCCGGTGCAACCGTACGCCATCGCGATATCGCGACATCCACGCAGCTCGTTGTACATCCACCTTCGCCCCTGGGGTCCGAGGCTTGCATCGAAGTTGCGCTCCAGCGCTCGAACCTCGGCGGCGGCGTCCGGGTCATCAGGGAACAGTCTTTGACCCGGGGGCGCGTTTGCGTCGGCCTCATCGAGGATGTCGGCCGACTCGGCGAACACGCGATCGCCGCACACCAGCACGGGGACTGTTCTGCCGCCGCCGGCGCGACGAGCCGCGAGCCAGTGGATGAGCTGGAGATGGGCCCGCTCTCGGTAGTCGATGCCCGCACGGTCGAGCGCCCAGCGAGCCTTCTCGCAGTAGTGGCTGATCGGGATCGTGATCAGGACGCAGGGCCGGGAGCGCGAGCTCATCGAGCCAGATCATCCTCATTCGCGATCCGAAGCGGGCGCTTGGCGGTGCGGGGCCGCCGCCCCCTACGGCCTGTTGCGGCCGTAAAGGTCGTGCGCCTGGACCCATTCCGCGACGAGGATTGCCCATCCGAGCGAGAGCTCGCCGCAGAGCACCGTGGCCGCGACGATCTCGGCGAGCTTGCGCACCTTCCCGGTCCCGCAGCAGCCCAGCAGCTCCAGGCACTCGCGCTGGGTGGCGAGCCCCGTGCCGCCGCCATAGGTGGCGACGATCAGCGACGGGAGCGTGATCGAGGCGTAGTAATCGCCGTTGGCAAGCAGCTCGCTGAAGCCGAGGGCGGCGGAGGATTCGGCGACGTTGGCCGCATCCTGGCCCGTGGCGATGAACACGGCGGCGATCCCGTTCGCCGACTGCAGGCCGTTGTTGTTGACCCCGGACATGAAGCCGCCCAGGTTCGAGACCTGGCGCGCCCGGAACAGCTCGGCGCCGCTGGTGTGCATCTGCTCCTCGATCAGCTCCGCGGGGATCGTCGCCTCGGCGACGACGCGCTTGCCCCGCGTGCGCAGCACGTTGATCTGCGAGCTCTTCTTGTCGGTGGCGAAGTTCGACTCGAGGTAGAAGTTGACGATCCCCTCGTAGTTCGAGGTGATCCATGCGCACGCCGCGGCCGTCGCCTTGCCGGTGAGGTTCTGACCCGCGGCGTCGCCTGTGAGGTAGTCGAAGCGCGTGAACAGGATCCGGCTGGCCGAGTACTGCTCGATGCCGCGCAGCCGGCCGCTGCGGGTCGTGGTCTCGGCCGCCTCCTTGATCTCGGCGAAATGCTCGCTCAGCCATTCACCGAACGCTCGCACCTCGCGAGCGCTCTCGAACACGAAGGCGGGGGCGCGCTGCATCGCGTCGTCGAGGATCGTGGTCTTGACGCCGCCGGCCTCGCGCAGCGTCTTCATGCCGCGGTTGTAGCTCGCGACCAGGCTCCCCTCGCTCGTCGCCAAGGGAACGTAGAACTCACCCTGTGCGTGCTCCCCGTCGACGAGCAGCGGGCCGGCGATCCCGATCGGCACCTGGGCGACGCCGGTGAAGTGCTCGACGTTGCCGGGGAGAACCGATGGATCGAAGGAGTAGCGGGAGACGTGGTCCAGTCCCGCGCCCGTTCGCCTGCGCAGGAACGCCCTGCGTGCTTCGGCCGCCTCGGGCGTGTAGTCGTTCTCGGTGTCACGCGGGAGCTTCTCGCGCTTCGACTTTGGAGGCGTCATGCCAGCTTCTCCTCAAGGAACGCGCGGGTTGCGTCGTTGGTCTGTCGCGGTCGCTCGACCTGCGGCACGTGTCCGCAGTCGAGCTCGAGGTGGCGAGCTCGCGGCAGGGTGTCGGCGACGTGCCGGGCGAAAGCGATCGGCACGAGCTTGTCCCGGGCGCCCCAGACGAACAGCGACTCGGGCCGCAGCCCCGCAAGCCGCGGCCAGAATCCCTCCTCGCCGTGCGGCTCCTCGAGATAGACGTGGCGCGCGGCCGCGTAGAACGCGGCCCGGCCGGCCGGCGTCAGGTATGCGCGCAGGAACTCGTCGACGCCGGCGGCGGTCCAGCCCTCGTCGGCGTTCGGGATCAGCCGATGCACGATCGCTTTGACGACCGGCCGGGGGGCGAGCTGAAACAGGCCGAGCTCGGGCCGGACGACCCGCAGCAGCGGCGCCCACGGTCGATCCGTTCGCCACGCCAGCGAGGGAGCGAGCAGAACCAGACGGCCGACGCGGTCTGGATCTTGCAAACCGACCTCCAACGCGATTCTCCCGCCGAGGCTGTTGCCGATCACGTGCACCCGCTCCAGCTCGAGAGCGTCCAGCAGGTCGATCACCGCGCGCGCAAAGAAGCGCGCGTCATAGGACGCACCGATCGGCTTGTCGGAGTCGCCGAACCCCGGGAGATCGACCGCTATGACGCGAAAGCGGCCCGCGAGCCCGGCCACGGTGGGCAGGAACGATCCCTTGGTGCCGCCGAGTCCGTGCAGGGCGAGGGCGGGCGGACCGGTACCCGCCTCGAGCACGGAGAGCCGGGCCCGGCGCGTCGCGACCGTGTGGAATCGCAGCCGCCCGGGCTGCCGCTGGCCGTTTGTCGCCGCCAGGAAGCCGACGCCGAGGTGGAGATTGTGGCGCACCGCCAAGCGGCCCGAGTAGTAAGCGGCCATTCCGCCTCGGACGTCGTCGGCGATGCGCGTCCAAGCGGACAAATCGGCGCTCAGCATCGCGTCGGCCTCGCCGGCGGCCGGCACGAGGCGCGCGATGCCGTCTTCGAGCACGGCATCCCACGCATCGCCGCCGATAACCGTGAGGCGGATCCGCGCGCGGCCGCCTGGTGGCTCGAAGGCCGTGCGGTCGTAGCGTCCAACAAGCGTCGGCAGCGCGCCTGGCGGCGAGGCCACCGGGGTCGACGTTGGGGAGTTCACGTCGTCAAAGCTTCCCGTGCTCGGCTCGTATCGTAAACAGAAGTTACACCATCGGTTACACTGATGCGGTGCCCGCGACCAGACAGCCCCGGGCGGCGATTCGCCGCGCGCGGGAGCGCAAGATCGTCGACGCCACCCGCGCCCTGTTCGACGAGCGCGGGATGCAGGACGCTCGCATCGATCGCGTCGCCCGACGGGCCGGCATCAACAAGGCCTTGATCTACAGGCACTTCGCCTCCAAGGAGGAGCTGTTCGCGCTCACGATCACGCGCTACCTAGCCGAGATCGACGCCATGCTCGACGCCGTCAACGCGGAGGGGGGCGACGCGACCGAGCGACTGCGCCGCGGCTTCGAGGGCTTCGCCGACTACGGGATCGACCATCCGGCGTTCCTCGACTGCGCCCTCTCCCTTCTCCGCCAGCCGGCTGAGGATCTGCGCGCGCAGGTCTCCGACGCCGTATGGCTGCGCCTCGGCCAGGCGATGAGCGCTTGCATCGGATGGCTCGCCGACCTTCTGCGCGAGCTGGGTGTCGCGGAGCCGGACCTGCGCGCCAACCAGCTCTACCTCGAGGCGATCGGGGCCCTGCACCTCGCGCGCTCGGGTGTGGGCTTGCGGGTGAGCTCGCGCGGCACGGCGCAGGCCTTTCCCGTCACTGCCGAGGAGGTGCGCGCCGGATGCGTGCGGATCGCGCTCTCCGCGGCGAACCTCGACGAGCACGATCCGCAACCCGTCCACCGCGCAGCGGAAAGGAGCCTGAGCTGATGGGTATGTCGACGTCGCAGTATCGGCCCCCGACCTGGGGCGGCCCCGGCGAGCCCCTCGGACCCTACGAGGAGGTGAGCCTGCACGGCCACACGGTCGGGTTCCAGGCGGCCGGCGAGGGGCCGCTGCTGGTGCTGCTGCACGGGATCACCTCGACCTCGGACGCCTGGCGCAAGGTGATGCCGACGCTCGCCGAACGCTACACCGTGATCGCGCCCGACATGATCGGACACGGCCGCTCCGCCAAGCCGAGGGGCGACTACTCGCTGGGTGCATACGCCGCCGGGGTCCGCGACCTGCTCGCTGTGCTCGGCTTCGAGCGCGGAACCGTCGTGGGCCACTCGCTCGGCGGCGGGATCGCGATGCAGCTCGCCTACCTGTTCCCCGAGTACATCGAGCGAATGGCGTTGATCTCGAGCGGCGGGCTCGGCAAGGAGGTACACCCACTGCTCCGCGCGGCGACGCTGCCGGGGTCGGAGTGGGTGCTGCCGCTGCTGGCGCGGGAGTGGTCCGTGCGGGCCGGGGGCGCAGTCGGATCGGTCGCGGCGATGCTCGGAGTCGAGGCGGGCCCGGACGTGGCCGAGTTCGGCCGCGGCTACGCCTCGCTGGTTCACCAGGGCGCGCGCGATGCCTTCCTCGACACGATGCGCAGCGTGATCGGGCCCGAAGGCCAGAGGGTCTCCGCGCTGGACCGCCTCTACCTCGCTGACCAGATCCCCTTCCTGCTGATGTGGGGAGACGCTGACCCGGTGATTCCGGTCGAGCATGGCCGCCGCGCCCATGAGACCGTCGCTCACAGCCACTACGTCGAGATCGAGGGCTCTGGCCACTGGCCGATGCTCGACGCGCCCGAACGGGTCGTCGACGAGCTGACGAGGTTCATCGAGCAGACCGAGCCGTTCGAATGGTCGCTGGAGCAGGTGCGCGAGCGCATGCGGCGCGGCCCGGAGGGCTGAGCGCCCCACCCCGGGCGTCAGCGCAGAACGGGGCGAGCCCCCGGCCGTTGCCGACTTGCTAGCCGGTCTCAGTCCCCTCGAGCGCCGCCTTCAGGGTCTGCGCGTCGCGGCGGCGCTGGCGCCGCAGCCACCACTTCCCGTACGGCGCCATCAGCACAAGCGGGCCGCTGAACTCCGGCTCGTGGCGGCTGACGAGCCGGGTGCGCCCCTCGCCGGCCTCGGTGAGCGCGTGCGAGCCGCGGGGGCGCGCGCCGCCGCCAGCCCAGCGCAGCGGCGGACCGTCCCACGCAATCCTGTGCGGAGGATCCCACTCGACCCACTCGAGGGTCCCCGTGCGGCCTCCCCCGACCGTGTAGCGCACGATCGTCCCCAGTCCCGGGGGACCGCGGCTGAACACCCGGGACGCCTTCGAGGCGCGGGTGACGCTGCACGTCCCCGCGGAGGAGATCGCGAGCCGCGTCCCGGCCCAATTCCATTCGGGCGCGATCGAGCCGATCGAGGTTCGCGAAGTGACGGCCGACCTCTGAGCCGAGGACCGCGGACCGAGGACCCGCTGCGCGACGCCGCGAGCGCGACTGCCTGCTGCTGCAGGCTCAACCGCCGCCGCTAGCTCCCCGGCTCACGTGTCGCACTCGAAGACAGGCATCCCGGGGAGCTCGGATTCGGCGACGAAGACGCAGCCGCCATTCTCGGGCTCGGTGAGGTTGTCCGCGGTGGTTACGTAGACGCTCCGAAGCTCAGGGCCGGCAAAGCAGAGACTGGAGACGAAGCGCGCCGGGACGTCGAGGACGCGGTCGAGCTCGCCACCGGAGGTGAAGCGGGCGATTCCGCCGCCGTCGCCGAGCGCGACCCAGAGCCCACCCTCGGCGTCGAGGGCGACCCCGTCCGCCGAGCCCTGTGGCGAGGCGCAGAACGGCTCTCCCGCGATTCCGGTCTCGCCGAGCGCGTACACGAGAACCCGGCGACGCGCGAAGTCGGCGACGTAGATTCGGCCACGCCCCCCGTCTACCGCGATCCCGTTGGGCCACATTACGTCGTCCGCGATGACCTCGTACTCGCCGGCCGTCGCGACGCGCACGACGAGCCCCGGGCGTTCGGGCTCGCCGGCCAGCGGCCGGTAGCGGAGCACTCCGGCGATCAAGACGCCGCCGGGCGCCGCGGCGAGATCGTTGAACCCGGCCGAGTCATCGATCTCGAGGACCTCCCGCGTCGCGCCGGAGCCGGCGTCGACGTGGATCAGCGAACGCCCGGTCGCGACCAGACCGCCGTTGCGATGACGCGCTAGCCCGCCGATCCCGCGCCGCTTCGCGAGCAGCTCGGTTAGCCCACCGCCGGCATCGAGCCGGTAGATGCCGCCCGCGATCACGTCGCTGAACGCGATCGATCCGCCGCCAAGCTCGGTCGGCCCCTCGAGCAGCCCGCTCGGCCGCGCGAGCACGCCGGGGATGGGCTGCGGAGTCGACAGCATCGGGCGATCGTATTCGCGCCCGTGCATCTAGATTCCGCGTCATGGCCGATCCGCTGTCTCGGTCCCCCTACGGCACCCACCTCGGGATGCGCCTCGTCGAGGTCGGCGACGATCGCGCGACCGTGGCCTTCGACGCTGACGCCGAGCTCGCGAACACCGGCGGGATCCTCCACGGCGGCGCGATCGCGAGCCTGATCGACATGGCCGCGGGCTGCGCGGTCTCGCTCGGCGACCCGAGCAAGGGCGGGGGGAAGGGCCGCACCGTCTCGCTCTCGATCGACTTCATCGACGCGGTAACCGCCGGCGAGGTCACAGCCGAGGCGGCGGTCCTGCGGCGCGGCGGCGGGCTGTGCTTCTGCGACGTCCGCGTCGGCGCCGGGGCACGCCTGGTTGCGAAGGCCCAGGCGACCTACCGCTACGACTCCTGAGCCGGGTCGACGGCGCGCGAGCTCAGCGGCTGACCGGGCCAGTAGGGCCACTCCTCGTAGGACTCGCAGCGGCCGTCGGCGGCGAACCGGAGCACCCACAGGTCGCGGTAGTCGCGCGGGGGCTCGGCGTAGGCGACCTCGGCCAGGACGACAGCGACCGGGCCGTCGACCGCGACGATCTCGCTCGTGAGCTCGAACGGCTCCTCGGGTCCGTCGCGCTCCTCGTCCCAGAGACGGCGGACCGCGTCGATCCCCGAGACCGCGTCCTCGTACGGCGCCATCCGGTAGCTCGCGTGCTCGGAGAACAGGCCGTCGAGGTCGGCGGTGCCGGGGCTGCGCCACGCGCGCTCGTACGCGTCGAGCCACCAGGAGACGTGATCGCGGGTGAGATCCACCATCGTCGTGCCGCGCAGGCTAGCTTCCGCTGGGCGGCGAGGACGCCGCGACCCGAAAGGACACCGAGAGGTGATCGAGTCGACTTCGGTTCGCGGGATCTTCGAGCTCGCGGACGAGTTCGACTTCTCGACCGACGAGACCGTCGCGCACGGCAGGCCGGCGGACCTCGACCGCGAGCTGCCCGTTCTCGCCACGGTTCCCGGCTCCACCTCTCAGGGGAATCTCGGGAACGCCCAAGGGCGCTCCGAGGGGCCGTTGGTCTCATCCACCGAGATGAGTACCAACCAAAGGAGCGGTGTCATGCAAATCCGACCGAAGACCGTCGTGGCCCTCGGAGCCACGCTCGCGGTTGTCGCGAGCGGGGGTGCCGCGCTGGCCGCGCAGAACTCCGGTCCGTCGCTGCAGCAGGATCGCCAGCAGTTCCTGAGCGACGTCTCGAACCGGCTTGGTGTCTCGCAGAGCGACCTTTCGGACGCGCTGCAGGGTGCCGCCATCGACCGCGTCAACGCGGATCAGAAGGCCGGCCGCCTGACCCAGAAGCAGGCCGAGCAGATCAAGCAGCAGATCCAGTCCGGCGATGTCCCGCCGGTTGGCGGCCCTCCCCCGGGTGCGCCTCCGGGAGGCCCCAGCGGGATCAGCGGCAAGGAGGGTCCGATTGCCGTCGCGAGCTCCTATCTCGGGATCTCGACCTCCGAGGTCCAGAAGGAGCTCGAGAGCGGCAAGACCCTCGCCGACCTCGCCGACCAGGCGGGGAAGTCGGTCGACGGGCTCAAGAGCGCCCTCCGGGACGACCTGCGGTCGCATCTCGACAAGCAGGTCTCCTCGGGTGAGATGAGCTCGAAGCAGGAGCAGCAGATCCTCGATGAATTCGACTCCCACGTCGACGACATCGTCAACGGCAAGGGCCCGGTTGGCCCGCCGCCGCCCCCCATGGGCGCAAACGGCGAAAAGGGAACGCAGCCCCCGCCTCCCGGCTCGTTCGGGTCGCAGGGCGGCAACAACTAGTCCGGGACAACTAGTCCGGGTAGCGACGCACGCAATCGCGCCGGGGTGACCGCGAGCGCGGTCACCCCGGCGCATTTTTCCGTTCGCCGCGCTAGCATCCCCAGTTGCCGCACGTGTATGCAGTCGGTCGAGAGGAGATCGTGGGGCGGGTGTGCACAGGGGTGCGTGACGTGGTGGGTTCGATCGCGCTTGCCGGCGCCGTCGCGGTGCTGCTCGCGGTTGCTCCGGCGGCGGACGCCGCCGGTCACGTCGGTCTGAAGATCCGGACCTCCGCGCAGCGCAAGCTCGTCGCCTCGAACCACCTCAAGCTCGCCGCGCACGGCAACGGCCGCGTCGCGATCACCACGACCGCCCGCCAGGGCAAGGGCCACGGCCGACTCACCCACCGCCGCCGCACCGTGCTCAACGGCGGCAAGTCGCTCTCGCTGCGGCTCACGGATCGCGGCGCCGGGCGCGCGCAGAGCTGCCTGCGGACGAAGGTCAGGGTGACCGCGAGGTCGGGCGGCAAGGTCGTTGGTAAAGCGCGCAGGGCGCTGAAGCGCGATCCGAAGCGCTGCGACGGCTCGCAGCCGCGCGGAGTCGACCTCTCGGCCGCTGACCGCTGCGACTTCATCTCGCCGCCGGGCTCAGAGTGCATGTTCCCGTGGCCGGACAACTTCTTCACCCGCAAAGACAAGAGCACCGACACCGGGCTGCGGCTGAACGTCAACCAGGCCTCGACGCCCGAGAACAACAACGGCGTCCACGTTGACCCGAGCAAGCTCAACGGGAGCGACGGCTTCAGCCCCGGCGCGATGATCGTCCTCCACGTTCCCGGGCTCGACAACCCGACCGCGTTCCAGAACACCGGAGCGGTGCCCGAGGGCGACATGTCGCAGGCGTTCGCGAAGAAGCAGCCAATCGTGCTGATCGACGAGAAGACGGGCAAGCGTCAGCTGATCTGGTCCGAGCTCGACTCTCTCGCCTCGAGCCCCGATAACACCGACCTGATCATCCGCGTCGGGCAGAACCTGAAGGAGGGCCACAGCTACGCCGTCGCGCTTCGCAACCTCAAGGATGCGAACGGGAACAACATCCCGGCACCGACCGGGTTCAAGCTCTACCGCGACCGGATCCCGACCGGCATCCCCGCGGTCGAGAAGCGCCGCAAGGAGTTCAAGAAGACGTTCAAGGCGCTGAAGAAGGCGAAGATCTCAAAGAAGCGGCTGTACCTCGCCTGGGACTTCACGGTCGCCAGCGAACGCAACATCAGCGAGCGAATGCTTTCGATGCGGAACGACGCCTTCTCGCAGCTCGGCGACAACAACCTCGCCGACGGGCAGGTGAGCGGCAACGCACCGCAGTTCAACGTCACCAATGTGCAGGACTACCCGACGCCGACCGGGCACGGGGTCGAGAATATCCGCGAGGTCACGGGCACCTACCAGGTCCCGTGCTACCTCGACAAGCCCGGCTGCCCCTCCGGCTCCCGCTTCCAGCTCGGCGCGGACGGGCTTCCGCAGCGCACGCCCGGCAACATGATGACCGCGAACTTCACGTGCAACATCCCGCGATCGGCGGTCGAGGACGACGGTGGGGGCGGTTTCAAGGTGGCGCACGCCGCGCGCCCATCGATGTACGGGCACGGGCTGTTCGGCGACGCGAGCGAGGTACACAGCGCAAACGTGCGCCAGCTCGGCAACGAGAACAACGTCATCACCTGCGCGACCGATTTCAGCGGAATGGCCGAGGAGGACGTGCTCCCCGAGGCGCTGCCCGCGCTGCAGGACCTGTCGAAGTTCGACGCGCTCCCGGACCGCCTCCAGCAGGGCTTCCTCAACTTCATGTACCTGGGGCGCTTGCTCGACAACCCGAGCGGGTTCGCCTCCGACCCCGCATTCAGGTTCGACGGCCAATCGGCACTCGATCCCTCGCACCTCTTCTACTACGGAAACAGCCAGGGCGGAATCGCGGGCGGCGCGCTGACCGCGCTCGACCCCGACTTCACGCGCTCGGTCCTCTACGTCCCGGCGATGAACTACTCGACGCTGCTGACGCGGAGCGTCGACTTCGGCGACTACGCGGCGATCCTCTACCCGTCGTACCCGAATGAGGCCGAGCGTCCGCTGCTGCTGTCGATGATCCAGTCGCTGTGGGACCGCGGCGAGCCCGACGGCTACGCGAACCACATGACCGACGACCCGCTTCCCGACACGCCCGCGCACAAGGTCCTGATCGAGATGGCGTGGGGCGATCACCAGGTCGCCAACGTCGCGACCCAGGTCGAGGCGCGGACGATCGGCGCGCCGCTGCGCCAGCCGGCGCTCGACGCGAACCGGCTCCAGCCCGGGAACGTGTCGCCGTTCTTCAACATCCCGACGCTCGGAGACCTCAACGGCTCGGCCGCCGACGGGAGCGGGATGTTCGTGTGGGACATCGGCCCGAAGCGGATGGAGGGGCCGACGCTGTTCGGCACCGACCCCGCCCCGCTCGCCAACACCGCACCGGATGACACGTTCGGGATCGATCCTCATGACACGGTGATCCGCTCCTCGCCGGTTATCCGCAAGCAGATCGCCGACTTCATCAAGCCGGACGGCAGGATCACCGACCCGTGCGGCGCCAGCCCCTGCTACGCGGCGGGCTGGATGGGGAGCCCGTAAGCACCTCGGGGCCCGGCGAGTCCGCGCTGGCTCAGCCCTCGACGCCCGCGAGCTTGCGCAGCAGCAGCCGCAGCGTCTCGACCTCGTCCGCGTTCAGCGACTCGAAGAGCTCGCTCGCGAAGGCCGCCGCCCGCTTGCGCGCCTGCGCGAGCTTGTTTTCGCCGGTGGGGGTGATGTGGACGGCGTGCTTGCGGCGGTCGGTCGCGTGCGGGCGCCGCTCCGCGAGCCCCATTCCCTCGAGCTCGTCGATCACGGCGACCATCGAGCTCGGGTCGATCAGCGACTGGTGGACGAGCTCCTGCTGGGTCGCGCCGGGATGGGCGTCGATCAGGTTCAGCAGGCCGAAGTGCTGCGGGCGCAGTCCGAGCGGCTCCAGTGCCTGCGTGAACAGGTACGAGGTGCGCTGCCCGCTCCACGACAGCAGGAAGGCCGGCACGCTCGCCAGCGGCTCGGGCGGCGGGCCCTCGAATCGCATCGCCCCGTTCCCCATCGCTCCTCTCTCCACAACCATCCTAAGTCAGAAGGATCATTTGTGCTACAAATCCTTGCCTAAGGCAACCGTCTAGCCACTCTAATCCCTCGAGTCCCCCTCGGAGGTGGTCAATGGCCTCGATCGCACGCTTCGTCCTCGCTCACAAGCGCATGGTCGTGATCTTCTGGCTCGTGCTCCGGTCGCCGGCATCGGCGCCGCCGGACCGGCTTCGAAGGCGCTCGAGGCAGAAGTTCTCGGTCCCCGGCAAGGAGGGCTAGGAGACGAACGTCGCGATCGCCGACCGCTACCACGGGACGGGCGGCCAGAACTCGCCGCTCGTCCCGGTCGTGACGCTGCCCGACGGCAAGACGGTCGACTCGCCCGGCGTCCGCGCCCAGCTCGCGCGCGTCGACGCCCGAACTCGCAAGCGCGCGATCCCACACGCACGCGTCGCCTCCTACGCGTCGACCGGGGACCGCGCCTTCGTCTCCGACGAACGGGCGCACGACGTTCGCGCTCGCCTATCCGCCGCCCGGACCCGAATCAGCCGTTCGGCGACAACCCGGATGCCGCGAAGCGCGCCGAGCGGCGCTGAACGGGACGCACGGTCGACGGCGCGCCCGGTGCACCTGACGGGCTTCGACGCCCTCCAGAGCCAGACCGGCGGCGGCAACGGCCCCGGCGTGTTGCTCGAGGCGCTGCTCGGCGGGCTCGGCGCGCTGATCGTGCTCGCGTTCGTGTTCGCGTCGTTCCTGGCGATCGTCCCGATCTTGATGGCGATCGTCTCGATCATGACCACGTTCCTGCTCCTCTGGGGCCTGACCACGTTCACCGACGTGTCGCCGATCGTGCAGTTCCTGGTCGCGCTGATCGGGCTCGGCGTCGCGATCGACTACTCGCTGCTCGTCGTCACGCGGTGGCGCGAGGAGCGCGCCCACGGCCACAGCGGCGACGAGGCCGTCCAGCGCGCGATGGAGACCGCGGGGCGCGCGGTCGTGTTCAGCGGGACCACGGTCGCGATCGGCCTCCTCGCGCTGGTCGCGCTGCCGCTCCCGTTCCTGCGCTCGATGGGCTACGGAGGGATGCTGATCCCGCTCGTCTCGACGCTCGTCGCGATCACGCTGCTGCCGGTCGTGCTGGCGAAGATCGGCGAGCGCCTGGACTGGCCGCACCGCCGCACCGACGATCAGGCGAGCCGCGCGTGGACCCGCTGGGCCGAGGCCGTCGTGCGCCGGCGCTGGCTCGCCGCCGGCGCCGCGCTGGCGGTCGTCGTCGCGCTCGTCGTTCGCGGCGACCCAGCTCCAGCTGGGCGACCGCCGACGCCGACTCGATCGCCAAGCAGGGCGACGCCAAGACGGGCTCACGCGCTCGAGAGCTCGGGGATCGGCTCCGGCGCGCTGCTCCCGAACGAGGTGCTGATCGACGGCCCACGCAACCCGGACGCAGGTCGTCGTCGGAGATGCGGGCGATCGACGGCGTCCACGGTGCGGTCGCACCCGCGAACAGCGACTGGCGCCGCGCCGGGACAGCGCTCGTCGACGTCTTTCCGACCGACGCCAGCGCCTCGCAGGCCGGGCGCGCCACACTCGATCGCGTGCGCGCGAAGGCGCGCACGCGATCGGCTCCGACGTCCGCGTCGGCGGCGAGCCGGCGCTGAACGCCGACTTCATCGGGGCCGTCTACGGGAGCTTCCCGTTGATGATCGCGCTGATTGCGTTGACCACGTTCATCCTCCTGGCGCGCGCGTTCCGCTCGCTGCTGCTGCCGCTGAAGGCGGTGGTGCTGAACGTGCTCAGCATCGGTGCGGCGTGGGGGGTGATGGTGCTGGTCTGGCAGCAGGGCTATGGCTCGGAGTCGATCTGGGGCATCGACGCGACGGGATCGATTCCGGCGTGGCTGCCACTGATGGTGTTCGCGTTCCTGTTCGGGCTGTCGATGGACTACGAGGTGTTCATCCTCTCGCGGATGCGCGAGGAGTTCGACCGCACCGGCTCGACCAACACCGCCGTGATCCGCGGGATCGGCCGCACCGGGCGGCTGGTTACCAGCGCCGCGCTGATCCTGTTCCTGTCGTTCGTCTCGCTCGCGTCTGGGCCGGACACGTACACGAAGATGTTTGCGACCGCGCTCGCGGCTGGGATCCTGTTCGACGCGACCCTGATCCGCGCTCTGCTGGTGCCGGCCGTCGTCTCGCTGCTCGGGCGCTGGAACTGGTGGCTGCCGGAGTGGTCGGCACGCCTGCTCCGCGTCGAGCCCTCGCTGCCGCGGGGCGCGACGGCGAGCGAACCCGGCTGACCCTCGCGCCGCAGCCGAGTTGCCGCGGCGCGAAGTGGGTAGAAGTAGCCCGATGGGCCGCTCGAGGAGCAGACGATCCTCGTCACCGGAGCAACCGACGGCCTCGGCAGGACGGTGGCCTGACCGCGTCGTGAGCGGCGCCGCCGGCCATCCCGCGATCTCGGTCCGGGGCCTGCGCAAGTCGTACGGCGACCACGAGGCGGTGAAGGGAATCGACCTCGACGTCAAGCCCGGAGACGTGTTCGGCTTCCTGGGGCCGAACGGAGCCGGGAAGACGACGACGATCGAGATTCTCGAGGGCTACCGGCCGCGGACCGCCGGCGAGGTCTCGGTGCTGGGCGTCGATCCCGCGCGCCCAAGCCGCGAGTGGCGCGAGCGGGTCGGGCTCGTGCTCCAGAGCTGCGAGCTCGAGCCGCTGCTGACGCTCGGCGAGACGATGGCGCTGTACGCGAGCTTCTACGAGCGTCCGCGGCCGACCCGTGAGGTGATCGAGCTCGTTGGCCTCGACGGCGAGCTCGACACCCGCATCGCCCATCTCTCCGGCGGCCAGCGCCGCCGCGCCGACGTCGGGCTGGCGCTGATCGGCGACCCCGACCTCGTCTTCCTCGACGAGCCGACGACCGGGTTCGACCCGACGGCGCGACGCGGCGCGTGGAGCATGATCGAGGGCCTGAAGCGGCTCGGGAAGACCGTATTCCTGACCACGCACTACATGGAGGAGGCGCAGCGACTGTCGGACCGGGTCGCGATCCTTCGCGACGGCGAGATCGTCGCCGCCGGGGCCCCGGACGAGCTCGGCGTGAACGGCGACGCGAGCACGGTGATCTCGTTCCGACTCCCCGCGGGTACGACGCTTGAGACGGTGCGCGAGGCGCTCGACGCCCCCGCCGAGCCCGACGGCAGCTTCGTCCGGCTCGAGACCGACGACGCCCAACGGGCGCTGTACCGGCTGCTGTCATGGGCCGACCGCGGCGGTGTGCGGCTGGAGGGGATCGAGGTGCGAAAGCCCGACCTCGAGGACGTGTTCGTGGCCCTGACCGGGAGCCGGACCGGTGAGTGACGCCCGGATCGTTCTCGCCCAGGCGCGCTATGCGATCCTCGTCGCGATTCGCAATCCGCGCACGATCGTCTTCGCGACCGTCTTCCCGCTGATCCTGCTGGTGATGTTCAACTCGATCTTCACCTCGGGGAGCTCGGAGACGACGCACTTCTCCGGCGGGACGATCGCCGCCTCGGCCTACTTCACCGCGGGGCTGGCCGCCTACGCCGTCGCGCTGCAGACATTCACAGGACTCGTCGTGATCGTGACGACGATGCGCGAGACGGGCCAGTTGAAGCGCAGGCGCGGGACCCCGATGCCGGCGTGGACGTTCATGGTCGGATACCCGCTGCGCGCGGTCACGCTCTCGGGACTGATGGTGATCGCGCTGTTCGCGATTGGTGCGCTCGCCTACTCCGTCAACGTCCCGGCCGAGGCGGCGCTCGGGATTGCAATCTATGTGTTGCTCGGCACCGCCGCGTTTGCGACCCTGGCGATGGCGGCGACGATCGCCACGCCCACGGTTGACGTAGCCTCGAGCGTCGGCCCGTTTGTGACCGTGATGCTGTCGTTCATCTCGGGGATCTTCGTCCCCGTGTCGACGCTTCCGGACTGGCTCGAGCAGGTCGGGAAGGTGTTCCCGCTCTACCACCTCGCGGACGGGCTCCAGAACGCCGTCGCGGGCTCGGGGACCGGGCTGGTCTGGAACGACCTCCAGAGTCTGATCGTCTGGGGGCTGATCGGGCTCTTCGTAGCCGCGCGGCGGTTCCGCTGGGAGCCCCAGTCCGCGCCCGCCTAGCGCGGGGTGATCTCCAGCCGCGTCTCCTCGAGGTCGAGCTCGCGCTCGATCGCGCGCATCACGTCGTCCGAGATCTCGCCGCCGTTTCGCAGCCCGACGATCGCGCGCCGCTGCGCCCTCAGGACCATCTTCACGGTGCGCTGGTAGGCGAGCGAGCGGTCCTCGTAGCCGTCGTCCTCGACCTCCCCGGCGCGAGCGCCGAAGCGGCGCAGGCGGTAGTCGTAGGCGCGGCGCATGCGCTCGACCGTGTCGTCGCGCGTCCACTCCTCCCCGACGAGCGCGTCGAGCTCCCCCAGGGCAGCGCGTGCCGCCGTCAGCCGCGCTTGGACCTCCTCCCGCTCCTGCTCCTCCCCGTCGTCGACGACCCCGAGCATGCGGATCAGCGCCGGCAAGGTCAGCCCCTGGACGACGAGCGAGAACAGGATCACGGCGAAGGTAAGGAACAGAATCAGGTCGCGTCGGGGGAGCGCCGCGCCGGTGTCGGTATGCAGGGGCAGCGCGAGCGCGGCGGCGAGCGAGACCGCGCCACGCATCCCACTCCACGCGAGGACGATCCGCGGCCCGGGGCCGACGCGGCGAAGCCGCTGCGTGTCGCGGCGGTCGATCGCGCGGATCAGGTACGGAACGGTGAACACCCAGACGAGCCGCGTCCCGATCACCACCGAGCCCGTCAGCGCGGCGTAGCCGAACAGCTCCAACGGCGAGTAGCCCGAGATCCCGTCGAGGATCCCCCGCAGCTGCAGCCCGATCAGCAGGAACAGGGTCGCGTTGAGCAGAAACACGAGCACGTCCCAGGTTGCGAAACCCTGGATCCGCATCCGCGCCGAGCTAATCGTCGGAGAGGCCCAGCTGATGTAGAGCCCGGCGGCGACCGCCGCGAGTACGCCCGAGAGCCCGAGGCGCTGGGCGGGGACGTAGGCGGCGTAGCCGGTCAGCAGCGAGATCGTGATCTCGACCGGAGGGTCCTCGAGCCGGCGGCGGACCTCGCCGATCAGCCACGCAACCGCGAGCCCGATCGCGATCCCGCCGAGCGCCGCGAGGACGAACTCTCCCGCGGCGTGGGCGAGCGAGAAGGTGCCGCCGACCGCCGCGGCGACCGCGACCCGGTACGCGATCAGCGCCGAGGCGTCGTTGATCAGGCTCTCGCCCTCGATGATCGTGACGATCCCGCGCGGCGCTCCGAGCCGGCTCATGATCGATGTCGCCGCGACCGGGTCGGTCGGCGAGACGATCGCCCCGAGCGCGAACGCCATCGCCCACGGCAGCCCCGGGATCACGGCGTGCGCGACGACCGCGACCGCGGCCGTCGTCGCGAGCACGAGCCCAATTGCGGAGATCGTGATCGGGCGCGCGGCGCGGCGGAGGTCGCGCAACGAGGAATTGAACGCGGCGAAGTAGAGCAGCGGCGGAAGGAAGATCACGAGCACGAGCTCGGGATCGAGCTTGATCTCCGGAACGCCCGGCATCACGCCGATCACAAGCCCGCCGAGCACGAGCAGGATCGGATACGGGATCGAGAGCACGCGGGCGAGGGTCGCGAGCCCGGCGACGGCGACGAACAGACCGATCAGGAAGACCTCGATGTGGGCCAAGGCGCAATCATCGCGTGCGCGGCCCCGCGACGAAAGATAGGCTCACCGGCCTGATGAGCGCCGCCGGCGATGGCGATCCTGCGTCCGGCTCGGACAACCTCCGCGCGCGCGCGCGCCGCGCCGACGCGAACCCGGAGCTCGTCGCGACGGCGAAGCTGATCAGGAGGGTTCTTCCCGGCGGCGAGCCTGCCGACGAGGACTTCAAGTCCTCGAATCAGCTCCGCGCGCGGCTCGCGCAGGCCCTGGCCGAAATGCCGCCGGAGCAGCCGAGCACGATGCGCGAGCTGGGATTCGGAGTCCTGAAGACGTGGGAGGCGCTCTCCGAGGCACAGCGCCGCAGACGCGGCGAGGCCGGCGCGGCGATCATGTTCACGGATCTCGTCGGCTTCTCGGACTGGGCGCTCGAGGCAGGCGATGAGGCCGCCGTGGAGCTCCTCGCCAAAGTGGGCAGCGCGGAGCACGACGCGATCTCGGAGCACTCCGGCGTGCTCGTGAAGCGGCTCGGCGACGGCTCGATGTCCGTCTTCGACGACCCCGAGGACGCGGTGCGCGCCGCGGCTGACATCCAGCGGGCCCTGGCGCAGATCGACGTCGAGGGCTATACCCCGCAGCTCCGCGCCGGGGTCCACATGGGTCATCCGCGGAAGGTGGGCAAGGACTATCTCGGCGTCGACGTAAACATCGCGGCGCGCGTCGTCGACGCTGCGAAGCGCGATCAGATCCTCGCCTCGGACGTCGCCGGCGAGCGCCTCGCAGCGGAGGAGTTCCGGCTCGGAAGGCGGCGCCGCCTCAAGGCGCCAGGAGCCCCGGATGAGCTCACGGTGCTCAGCGTCGTGCCGATCGATTGACCGCCTCCGACGCGATTTCGATCGACGGCCTCCGGGTGAGGCGGGGCGAGCGGCTCGTGCTCGATGGGCTCTCGCTGGCGCTGCCACACGGGCACGTGTGCGGGCTGCTCGGCCCCTCCGGGTCCGGGAAGTCGACGTTGATGCGGGCGATCGTCGGAGTCCAGATCGTCGAGGCGGGCGAGGTTCGGATCCTCGGCGAGCCGGCCGGGTCGGCCTCGCTCCGCCGCCGGGTCGCGTACACGACCCAGGCGCCGTCCGTGTACGCGGACCTGGACGTGCGCGAGAACCTCGAGTTCTTCGCCAGCGTGCTCGGCGTCGCGCGCTCACGCGTGGACGAGGTTCTCGACACCGCCGAGCTCGCAGGCTTCGAGCACCAGCTCGTGCGCAACCTCTCCGGCGGCGCAACGGGCCCGCGTGTCAGTAGGCGTCGCGCTGCTCGGCAAACCGGAGCTGCTGATCCTCGACGAGCCGACGGTCGGGCTCGACCCGGTTCTGCGACGGGAGTTCTGGCGCACCTTCCACGCGCTCGCCGACGAGGGAGCGACGCTGCTCGTCTCGAGCCACGTGATGGACGAGGCGGAGCGCTGCGATCACCTCGTGCTGATCCGGGACGGCGGCATCCTCGCCAACGAGACTCCGGACGATCTGCTTCGCAAGACCGGGGCGGACCACGTCGAGGCGGCGTTCCTCGAGCTGATCGAAGCGGGCGAAACGCGATGAGCGCTCGGATCGTGCTCGCCACGACGCGCCGCGTATGGCGGCAGCTGCGCCACGATCCCCGCACGCTCGCCTACCTGATCCTGATCCCGTGCGTGCTGATGGTGCTGCTGCGCTACATCTTCGACTCGCAGCCGCAGACGTTCCAGCAGGTCGGCATCCCGCTGATCGGGATCTTCCCGCTGATCTCGATGTTCCTCGTGACCTCGATCTCGCTGCTGCGCGAGCGCACGTCGGGCACGCTCGAGCGGCTGATGACGATGCCGCTCGCCAAGGCCGACCTGCTGTTCGGGTACGGGATCGCGTTCGCGGGTGTCGCGATCGTCCAGGCCGCGGTCGTCACCGGGCTCGGCGTCGGGATGCTCGGGCTCGACGTCCACGGCTCGCTCGTTCTCGTTCTGCTGCTCGCGGTCCTCAACGCGATCCTCGGAAGCTCGCTGGGACTGTTCGCTTCGGCGTTCGCCGCGACCGAGTTCCAGGTCGTCCAGTTCATGCCCGCGTTCGTGCTCCCGCAGCTCCTGCTCTGCGGGCTGTTCGTGTCGCGCGACGCGATGGCGGGGGTGCTGCACGCAATCTCCGACGCGCTGCCGATGACCTACGCATATGACGGGTTGCGGCGCGCCGGAGAATCGGCTCACATCGGGGGAGCGCTCGTCGCCGACATCGCGGTCGTCGCGGGCTTCGCCGTCGTCGCGCTGCTCGCCTCCGCGGCGACGCTTCGCCGCCGCACGGCCTGACCGCCGCCGGGCGGCTGAACAGGCGCCTGCGTTCCGGCGCGGGCCCATCTCTACCATGCCCCGACGATGCGCATCGACGAGATCCTCGCCACGAAGCGGCCGGTGTTCTCATTCGAGTTCTTCCCTCCCCGGAAGCCGGGGGGGATCGAGACTCTGCGCGAGACGATCGAGACGCTGAAGCCGCTCGAGCCCGACTTCGTCTCGGTCACCTACGGGGCCGGAGGCGCGACCCGGGAGGGGACGGTGGAGCTTGCCGGGGAGATCAAGAACGAGCTCGGGATCGAGACGATGGGCCACCTGAGCTGCGTCGGGGAGCCGGTCGAGATGCTGCGCGAGATGCTCGCCAAGTTCGAGGCTCAGGGGATCCAGAACCTGTTCGCGCTGCGCGGCGATCCGCCGCGCGGCGAGGTCGAATTCCGCCCCGCCCCGGGCGGATTCACCTCCTCGCCCCAGCTCGTCACGCTGGCCTTTGAGCACTTCGACTTCGCGATCGGGGGGGCGTGCTTCCCGGAGGTCCACCCCGAGGCCGCGAGCCCCGAGGCCGACCTCGCGTTCCTGAAGACGAAGGTCGAGGCGGGCGCGAGCTTCCTGATCACGCAGCTGTTCTTCGACAACGCGCTCTACTTCAACTTTGTCGCGGCCGCGCGCGCCGTCGGCATCGATGTCCCGATCATCGCCGGATTGATGCCGATCACGAGCTACGCCCAGATTCGCCGCTTCTGCGATCTCTGCGGCGCGTCGATCCCGTCCCCGCTCGCTGCGGCGATGGAGGCGCTCGACGGCAACGAGCAGGCCGAGTTCGAGCTCGGTGTTGCGTACGCTGCCCAGCAGGCCGCCGAGCTCCTTGCCGCCGGCGCTCCCGGGCTCCACTTCTACACGATCAACAGGGCGCCCGCGACGCGTGCCGTGCTCGGAGCGCTGCGCGCCGCGCGGCCGTGGGAGCGGGTGCCCGGTGGCTCGACGGCGCTGACGACGCCGTCGGTCCAGGCCGCCGAATAGACTCCCCGGCAGGATGAGCGTCACGTCCGCGCGCAGCGACTCGTTCGACTACGAGGGGCACAGGATTGCGTACGACGAGTACGGGTCGGGGGACCGGGTGCTCGTGCTCACCCACGGGCTGCTGATGAACAGCCGCATGTACGAGCGGCTCGGCCCCGCGATCGCCGAGCGGGGCAACCGCGTGATCTGCCTCAACGTGCTCGGGCACGGACCGTCAGACGCGCCCGAGGAGCTCGGCTACTACTCGATGAGCGCGTTCGCCGACCAGACCGAGGCGCTGCTCGACCACATCGGCGTCGGCCAGGCGGTGATCGGCGGGACGTCGCTGGGTTCGAACGTCGCGCTTGAGTTCGCCGTCCGGCACCCCACCCGGGCGCGGGCGCTGTTCATGGAGATGCCGGTGCTCGAGAACGCGCTCGTCGCCGTCGCCGTGATCTTCACGCCGATCATGCTCGCGCTCCAGGTCGGCGGTCCGGTGCTGCGGGCGATGGCCGGGCTCGCGCGGCAGGTTCCCCGCACGCACTACCTCGTCGACATCGCGCTCGACTGGGCGCGCCGCGATCCCGAGCGCTCCGCGAACGTCCTCCGGGGGCTGCTGCTCGGGCGCAGCGCCCCGATCGCGGAGCAGCGACGGAAGATCGAGCAGCCGACGCTGATCGTCGGGCACCCGTCCGACCCGCTGCACCCGTTCGCCGACTCCGACCAGCTCGCCGAGGAGCTCCCCAACGGGCGCCTCGTCGACGCGAGCTCGATCATGGAGTGGCGAACGCACCCCGAGCGGCTGAACGCCGAGCTGAGCGAGTTCCTGGACGAAGTCTGGGGCGAGGGCAAGGCCCGGCTTCGCGACACCGGTTAGCCGAGCCCGCGTCTACTACAGGCGGTTGACGAGCCGCAGGATCAGCGGGTCCATCTTGCCGACTCCGCCGCCGCGGTCCATCTTGCGGTCCTGGCGGTCGAGCAGCGACGTCGTCAGCCGGGTGCCGAGGTAGCGCAGCGGCTCCCCCGGGATCGCGGACTCATCCTGGTCGACGAACAGGAGCCGGGTGTAGTCGGTGTCGCGGCCGAGCACGAGGTCGGCGAGCGTCTTGCCGACCGTGTGGCTCGGCGCGACCCCGTGGCCGTTGTACCCGTACCCGTAGCGGACTCCATCGGCGAGCCGGCCGACGTAGGGCAGGAACGGTCCCGTTATCGCGACGCAGCCGCCGTACGCGTGGGTGAATTGGACGTCGTGCCACTGCGGGAAGAACTGGCGCCACGCGGTTCGGAGCTCGTCGAACACGTACTCGTTCGTCATGTGCCGCAGATCCATCGAGTTGTTCCAGTAGTAGGGCGCGAGCCGGCCGCCGAACAGGACCCGGTTCTCGGCCGTGAAGCGCCCGATGGTGATGAAGTTGCGCTTGTCCTCGAACCCCTCGCGGTTCGGCCACTCCACCCGCCCCATCTGCTCGTCCGTGAGCGGCTCCGTCGCCATCGCGTAGCTCCAGATCGGCACGACCTTGGAGGCGAACTGCGGGAAAGTGTGCTGGTAGGCGTTCGTCGTAACGATCACCTCGTCCGCCTCCACTGCTCCCAGCTGTGTCGTCACGCGGCCCGCAGTGACCTCGTTCGCCGGCGAGCCTTCGAAGATCCGCACTCCCATCTCCTCGACCGCGCGGGAGAGCCCGCGCGCAAGCTTTTGTGGGTTGAGCATCGCGCCGCGGCCCTCGCGCAGAAGGCCGCGTGAGATCGGCGAGCCGATCACCTCGCGCGCCGCGTCGCCCTCGAAGAAGCTGAAGTCATGATCGGCGCCGATCTTCTGCGCCGCCTCGAGGTCCCTCTCGAGCCGCCACAGCTGGCCGTCATTGGTGGCGATCCCCGCGAACCCGCTGAGCTCGTACTCGGCGTCGACCCCGTGCTCGTCGCAGAACTCGCCAATCTGGACGACCGAGCGCGCGACCGCCTCGTGCGCGGCTCCGGCTCGCTCCGGCCCCTGGTTCTGGACGAGGTGGTGCAGGCTCATGTCGAGCACCGTCATCGCGTAGCCATCGTTGTGGCCCGACGCGCCCGAGCCCGCCCAACTGCGCTCGACGATCGCGACGTCGAGCGAGGGATCGGCGAGCTTGAGGAAGTAGGCCGTCCACATCCCCGTGTAGCCGGCACCGACGATGCAGAGGTCGGCGCGCTCGATGCCCCGCAGCGGCTCGCGGAGCGTGACCGGCTCGGTCTCCCACCAGAGGATGCTGTTCGTCTCGGCGATGCGGCGAGTCTATTCAGCGCGCAGCCGGCGACGGCGTGACGGAGTTTTGCGCTTGCTAGGCTCGCGGACCCTTAGATGGCGAGTCGCAAGGAACAGAAGGAGCGCCTCCGCCAGCAGCGCCTCGAGCAGGAGCAGGCTGCGGCGGGAAATGCGAAGCGCCGCATGTACGTCGGCTACGGCGTCGCCGGGCTGCTCACGGTCGCCGTCGTGATCGGGCTCGTGGTCGTGATCACGAGCAGCGGCGGGAGCGGCGGTGGCGGCGCGGAGCCGGCGTCCGCGCACATCGACGAGGCGTCCGGGACCCCGGCGCCGGGCGACCCGGTCGACACCCGCAGCGGCACCCCGCCCCCGGCGATCAAGCAGGCCGACCTGCAGAAGGCAGCGAAGGAGGCCGGGTGCGTGCTGCACCTGAACCTCCGCAACGAGGGGCAGACCCACCTCAAGCCGGGATCGCCGACGCCGAACTACAAGACCAACCCGCCGACGTCCGGAAACCACATCTACCCGCCCTACCAGACGGCCGACGGCGCCTACCGGAAGACGCCCGATTCGATCCGCTTCGTGCACTCGCTCGAGCACGGGCGGATCGAGATCCAGTACAGCTCGAGGCTGCTCCAGCAGGACCAGCTCGCGCTCAAGGGCGTGTTCGACGACGACCCGAACGGGATGCTGATGTTCCCGAACGACAAGATGCCGTACGAGGTCGCCACGACCGCTTGGACGCAGCTGATGGGTTGCAAGACGTACAAGGGCCAGGCGACGCTGGACGCGATCCGCGACTTCCGCGACCAGTACCGGGGCAACGGCCCCGAGGCGATCCCTCTCTAAAGACTGGGCGAGGTCGCCAGGAATGGCCGCTCGGCGGCCGAAACACGGCCTGAGCGGCTGTGTTCCAGGCTACGGTGAGAAAGCAGATGCTGAGACTGCTGCTGCCGCTGTGCGCCGCGGGAGCGCTCGCGGCCTGGGTGGCCGCCCCGGCCCTGTCGCTGAGCCCGTACGTGCCCAGGGCCGACGACTTCACGCAGCAGCTGCCGCGGCTCGGCAAGGTCACGGATGAGGCGGGCGCGATCGCAAAGCGGGGCGGTGGGAAGGCTGACCGCCCGGTCCGCTACCGCTCCGGTGTGATCGACGCCCCGGCGCGCTTCGACCTCGTCGGCGTCGAGCACGAGATGCGCCCGCTCGAATACCGCGCCCGGCCCGACGGCGGGTTGTGGAGCGACTGGGTCAAGACCGAGAGCGGCGACCCCGTCTACTTCGGCGGCGCCGACCAGCTCGAGGTCCGAAGCCGCCGTGCGCGCCCCGACGGGCGGCTCCACTACGTGAACGTGAATGGAACCGAGACCGAGGCGGGGAGCCTGCTGAGCGGCGCCCGCGCCGCGATCAACTCCGCCTTCACCTCCGTCGCCTCGATCGCCGACCCGGCGGCCGACGCCGCGCCGTCGCAGCCGAACATGGTCAGCCGCGCCGACTGGGGCGCGAACCGCTCGAAGGGCGGCTGCAAGCCGCGCGCGAACCCGAGCTACGGGAGGGTGAAGGCGGCGGTCGTCCACCACACGGTGAGCGCGAACAGCTACAGCGCCTCCGAGGCGCCGCGGATCGTGCTCGGGATCTGCCGCTTCCACCGCAACGCGAACGGGTGGAACGACATCGGCTACAACTACCTCGTCGACCGCTTCGGGACGATCTATGTCGGCCGCGCGGGCGGGGTCAACAAGCCGGTCGTCGGCGCGCAGGCGCAGGGATTCAACACGGAGACGACCGGGGCGGCGTCGATCGGCACGAACACGAAGACGCCGATCAACGGCGACGAGATGAGCGCGTTCGCGCGCCTGCTCGCGTGGCGGCTGTCGATTGCCGGCACGCATGCGACCGGCAAGACGAAGCTCGTCTCGGCGGGCGGATCGCTGACGCGCTACAGCGCGGGTCACAGGATCCACGTCCGCCGAATCTCCGGCCACCGCCGCTTCGACTCCACAAGCTGCCCGGGCAACGCGCTCAACCACCAGCTCAAGCAGCTCCGCAAGCTGACCCAGCAGCGGATCGCCGCAAGCCGAGGCTCAGTCCGGAGCGCCCGCTCCCGCTCCCGCCCGATAAAGGGGAAAGAAGCCCGTGTCCTCGCGGCCCGCGGAGAGCCGATCGTAGGCTTCGCGATCGCAGACGACGTCGTGGGTGTGGAACGGGAGCTCGGTGTTCGCGAACCCGCGCTTGAACTCCTCGAGCCCGTCCCCGGGCCTGATCCCGCCGCCGAGGTTCATCGGCACCTCGAGCTCCTCGGCGCGGTCGATCACCGCGGCGATCAGGTTCTTCGCGGGCGAGTTCGAGAGGTGCTCGTCCGCGGTCCCGCTGAGGAAGTAGTGCAGGAGCCCGTCGCTGAGCGTCGCCAGCGCGCCGGCGGCGACGTCGCCCTCGGGTCCCGTGACCTCGAACAGCCACAGCTTCGGGCTCGCGAACAGGGTCGAGAAGTAATCGTCGGAGAAGAAGTAGCGCTGGCCGGCGTCCGTGCGCCGCATCGTCTGCTCGTAGACGCGCTCGAACCCGGTCCGCTGCTCGCTCGACGCGTCGGGCCCCGCGACGTGCCCGATCTCGTACCCGCGCGCCTCGTTCTTGCGGATCTGCTGGCGGTCGCTCATCCGCGACTTTCGCGGCAGCGCGGGGTCGGCGAGCTGCGCCGTCCCGCGGCGGTTGCCGCCGCGCAGGCAGGGCTCGCCGAGCCGCTCGCGCAGGAACGCGGCCACGAGCCCCGTGCCCTCCCACGCGACCTCGCCGGGATCGAGCGGGCCGGCAGCGTCGAGCCGGCCGCCGGGATAGCCGTACGGCGAGGTCGCGTCGCGGAGCTCGGAGTCAGGGATCTCGCGCACGATCAGAGGGATCGAAAGCCGGCCTCCGTCGCCCTCGACCCGCAGCGAGTGGGTCACGCCCTCGGCATCGTAGAACGGTCGCGAGCGGAAGAAGTCCTCGCTCTCGGCCGCGGCACCGCGGTCGTCGACGAGGTCCGTGGGCAGGCTCACCGCGGCTTCAGCCGACCGGCCCGTCCCAGCCGGTGAACTCGTCGGGCAGGACCCCCCACATCTCGATGTCGATGAACCGCCCGTCGCGCTTGATCCCGCGGCGCATCAGTCCCTCGTACTCGAACCCGAGCGCGGTCACGACGCGCTTCGCGGCCTCGTTGAAGTCCGGGATCCGCCCGTAGACGCGGTGCGCGCCGAAGTCCTCGAACGCCTTCTTCAGCGTCAGCCGCTCGGCCTCGCGTCCGACCCCGCGACCGCGGATGTCGTCGCCGATCATCGCGCCGATCTCCGGCGCCGTCTGACGCTCGAGCCCGTACAGCGCCGTGAACCCGACCGGCTCCTCGTGGCCCTCGACCTCGACCGCCCACTTGCGGTCCTCGCCGTTCAGCTCCATCGCGCGCTCGGTCCAGCTCCGGGCGTCCTCCTCGGTGAAAGCGGCACGGGTCTCCATCAGCGTCGCCGTCGCGTCGGGGTTGTTGAACCACCGGTGGACGGACCTCGCGTCGGCGAGCCTGAACTCGCGCAGTGAGACCTTCGCGCGCTCACTCATCGGCGCGCACACGATACGCGGCTCGCGCCCACTCAGCCCGTGTCCAGGCCCTGTCCGGTGACGAGCAGCGCGAACGTGCGGCGGATGATCCGCAGATCGAGCGCCGGCGAGCGGTTCTCGACGTACCAGACGTCAAGCTCGATCCGCTCTCCCCAGGTCGGGTGGACGCGGCCGTTTATCTGCGCCCAGCCCGTCATCCCCGGCCTGACCTCGAGCCGGCGGAGCTGTCGCGGCGTGTAGAGGTCGACCTGGGCCTCGATCGTCGGCCGTGGCCCGACGATCGCCATCTCGCCCCGGAGCACGTTGACGAGGTTCGGGATCTCGTCGATCGAGAAGCGGCGAAGCGGCGCGCCGACCCGGGTGACGCGGGGGTCGTTGGCGCTGACCGCGGTCCCGACGCCGACCGGATCGGACCCCGCGACCATCGTTCGCAGCTTGTAGAGCTCGAACACCCTGCGGTCCCTGCCGACGCGGCGCTGGCGGTAGATCGCCGGGCCGCCGCCCTCGAGCCGGATCGCGATCGCGGCGAGGGCGAGCAACGGCGCGGACAGCAGCAGCACCACCGCAGCTATGACCTTGTCGGCAGCCTGGGGCAACCCAGGCCGGATGTCCGATGTCCCATGTCCGTCGTCCGTCACCGCGTCCCCTCCGCCTTCTCCCACGCCGCGGGCTCGCCGAGCCGCATGCGATCCCAGAAGCCGAGCGCGACCGACAGCGTCACGGTCGCGTAGTAGTAGGCGAGCCGGAAGGGTCGGAACGGGACAAACGCTCCGAGCGCGGCGGCGGCGAAGAACGCGATCTGCGCCGCCAGCGCGAAAGCGTAGAGGAGGCCGTGTCCGAGCAGGGCGATGTTCGTCCCGAGCGCAATCACGTGGAGGAGCGGCGACGCATAGCGCAGCAGCCGGTGCGAGGCGATCTCGAACGCATACATCGCCCCGTACCCGCGCGGGGAGATCATCCCGTCGACGACGACGATGTCCCAGAGGCCCCGCATCATCCGCCGCTTGCGCCCGAACTCGCCCTCGATTGTCGGCACCATCTTCTCCTCCGCGACCGCGCCGGGCGCGTAGCGCGCGCTCCATCCCCGCTTCGTGAGCCCGAACGGGAACGAGAGGTCGTGGCTGCGCGACGGCCCGAGCGCGACGTAGGAGCCGGCGCGGGTGGCGTAGATCGCGCCGTTGCCCGCCGTCACCCCGCCGAGCTCGGACTCGAGCCGGCGCAGCGCCATCTCGTAGCGCCAGTACGCGCCCTCCTCGTTCGCGGAGCCGTCGGCGGAGAAGCGGACCTGGCCGCACACGTAGCCGACCCGCTCGGTCGGCGAGGAACGGCGCGACCAGCCGCTCGAGCGCGTCCGGCTTCCAGTACGCGTTCGCGTCCGAGAACGCCAGCAGCTCGCCGCGCGCGCGTTCGACGGCGGCGTTCTGGGTCGCGATCTTGCCCGCTCGGGGGAGGTCGAGGACGAGGTCGGCGCCGGCGCGCTCGGCGAGCTCGACGGTCGCGTCAGTGGAGCCGTCGGAGGCGACGATCACCTCGAGGCGGTCGCGCGGGTAGTCGAGCGCGAGCGCGTTCGCGAGCTTGCGCTCGATCACCGCCTCCTCGTCGTGGGCGACGATGATCAGCGAGACGTCGGGGCGCGCGTCCGGGCGCTGCGACCGTCGCCGCGCCGGCGCAGCCGCGCGAGCGCCCACAGCACGAGCGGATAGCCGACGTGCGTGTAGACGAGCAGGCCGAGCGAGGCCCAGAACGCGATCTCGAGCGCGGTCGTCATCGAGCCCGGGATTATCGGGAGCTGAGCTCTCGGTAGAGGGCCAGGGTGCGCTCCGCGATCGCGTCCCAGGAGTAGGGGCCAGCCGCCGCGGCCGAGGCGGCGCCGGCGAGGCGCGCCCGCGCCTCGGGGTCGGCGACGAGCTCCTGGAGCGCCGCGGCGAGCGCGCCGGGGTCGCCGGGCGGGACGAGGCGCGCGGCGCCGTGGCGCTCGGCGACCTCGGTGAAGCCGCCGACGGCGCTGAGCACGATCGGCTTGCCGAACGCGAGCGCCGTGTAGAGAACGCCCGACTGCTCGATCTCGCGGTACGGGAGCACGACGACATCCGCGCGGCGGAACAGCGCCGGGATCTCGGGGTCGGGGATAAAGCGCGGGACGAAGCGCACCGTCGCGTCGACGCCTCCCGCGAGCTCGACGAGCGGGTCGATCGGCATCCGCGGCATCCCCGCGATCCACAGCTCGGCGCCCTCGACGGAGCTGAACGCCTCGAGCAGGACATCGATCCCCTTGTACGGGCGCAGGAGGCCGAAGAAGAGGACGACGGGTCCCTCGACCGCGGCGAGCTCGTCCGGGAGCGGCCGCTCGTCACGAAGACGGGTCAGGTAATCGAACGCGCCGTGCGGGATCACGTTCACGCGCGGGGGCTCGACGTGCGCGTCCTCGACCAGGCGCGAGGCGCCGTCCTCCGAGTGGACGACGATCGCGTCCATCCGCGACAGCAGCCGCCGCTCGCGCGCGAGCGCGACGCCCCCGCGGGGCAGCGGGTAGTGGAGCGTGTAACGCGCGGGCGCGCCGACGGCAGCAGCGCGAGGTCGAGCGACGGGGCGGTCAGCCACTGGTAGTGGACGACATCGGCCTCTGCGGCGTGGACGCGGTAGCGGCGCATGTCGCCGATGTGCTCGGCGAGCTTGAACGCGCGCCGCCCGCGGGCCTCGAGGCCCCGGCTCGCGGTGCGGCGATAGAAGCTCTCGCTGACCCGGTAGCCGTCCTCGTGCGGCACGGGGCCGTAGAGGAACTCGCTCGTGACGAGCTCGACCTCGGCACCGGCGCGCGCGAGCGCCGCGCTCAGGGCGTGGTCGTAGGGCGGCGTGAAAGCCGACGGATCGACGATCTGTACCCGCATCGGGGACGATTCTGCCCAACGTGGGGGTCGAGCTCTCCTATTGCGTCGTCAACACGAACGGGCGGGAAGACCTGCTCGCGTGCGTCGACGCGATCCTGGGCACACACCCCGAGGGTGTGGAGAGCGAGTTGCTGGTGCTCGACAACGCCTCCGACGACGGCTCCGCGGCGGCGCTGCGCGAGCGCTTCGGGGACGCGGTGCGGCTGATCGAGCGCTCGACGCGGGCGGGCAAGGCCGAGAACGACACCGCGCTCCTGCGCGAGGCGAAGGGGCGTTTCTGCCTGCTGCTGAACGAGGACGCCGAGCTGCGCCCCGGGGCGACCGCGGCCCTGCTCGAGGCGCTGCGGGCGGACCCCGGCGCCGCCGCGGCGGGGGCGCAGCTGCTGAGCTCGGACGGCGAGCCGCGCCAGTGTGCATGGCGGCTGCCGGGCGTCATGAGCGCGATCGCGGGGGTGCTGTTCCTGCACCGGGTCTTCACCGTCGAGAGCGGCGGCGAGCGAACCCGCACCGTGGGCTGGGTGCAGTCCTCGGCGATGCTCGTCCGCCGTGAGGCGGCCGAGGAGGTCGACTATCTCGACCCGGAGTTCTTCGTCTACACCGACGAGACGGACCTCTGCAAACGGCTCGGCGACGCCGGGATGGCGAATCCTCCACGTCCCCGCCGCCGAGGCGTTTCACCACGACCAGCTGATCACCGACCGCTCCGGAGGCACCAACCGCGTGGTCGAGTTCCACCGCAACCGCGACCGCTACATGCGAAAGCACCACGGCGCGGCCGCCGCGTGGCTCGTCCGCTGGCTGAGCGCCTGGCCGTACGTCGTCCGCGCCGCCGCCGCCCTCGTTCTCCCCGGCCACGACCCCCGCTGGTACTGGCTCCACGCCCGGAAGGCCGCGCATCCGACCGGCGATGGAGTGCGCGAGGCCGCCGAGGCTTACAACGAGCGGATACCCCGCGGCGGCGGACGCGGGAGCGAGCGAGCGAGGTGACCGGTGACCATCAGCGCGAGCGAGCGGGAGCGGAGCACGCCGCGGGATTGATTCAGGCGCCGCCTCGATCCTCGTCGCGCAGCTCGGCCTCGTAGACCTCCTCGGTGAGCTGCGGGCCGCGCGCGGCGGACTCGGCTCCCTCGCCCGCGACCGCCGGGGCGGGCTCGGGCGCGGCGCGGAGCGTGCGCAGGCGCTCGAGCACCGCGGACGGGCGCATCAGACGGCGGATCGTGGCGCGCTCCTCCGGGGTGGGGAAGCCGACTCCCCACAGCGCCGCCGGGTAGGCGAACCAGACCGCCGTCCGCGACAGCAGCCCGCCGGCACCCGAAGTGGGGAGCAGCGTGTCGCCGAGGCCGACCATCAACGCCGCGACGCCGACGACGAGCCCCAGCCGCCGCCACTCGTACGGGACCGGGAACAGCCGCTGCGTGAACGCGTACATCAGCCCGAGCACGACGATGTAGGAGGCGACCAGCGCCAGCCCCGCCCCGACGATCCCGAACGGCGGCACGAGCGCGAGGTTGAGCGCGACGTTCGCGATCGTCCCCGCCGCTGTGGCGGGGAAGTTGAACGTCGTCCGCCCCGTGCGGCCGAGGATCACGACCAGCACCAGGTAGAGCGCGTAGAGCGTGATCCCGGTCGCGAGCAGGCCGATTGCCTCGAAGGAGCGGAAGAAGTCGGGCGCGGCGAGCAGGCGGACGATCCAGCGCGAAAGCAGCCACATCCCGACGACCGCGAACGTGCACACGGCTAGGAACCAGGTCACGATCAGCGAATAGGCGCGGCGGGCCTCATCGTCGTCGCGGATCGAGTACGCGAGCGGCGGCCACGCGAGCTGGAACCCCCGCACGAGCACGTTGATCGCCTGCGCGAACTTGATCGCGAGCGCGTACAGGCCCGCCTCCGCGAGCCCCGCGAAGCGGACGAGGATCACGCGGTCGATGAAGTTGAGCGAGTACAGCGACAGCTCCGCGGGCATCGTCGGGAACCCGAACCGGAACAGCCGCCGCAGGAGCTCGCGGTCGGGGACGACCCCGAGCCTCCGGCGCTGGTCGATCGCGAGCCAGAGCAGGAACGGCACCGCGCTCCCGTAGACGCCGAGCAGGAGCCCCTTCGCCCCCTCGCCCTCGATCACGACCAGCCACACGGTGAGCGGGATCGCGACGAAGACGTTCGCCATCGTGAAGAAGAAGTACGCCCGCGCGCGCTCGTCGAGGCGGAGCAGCGAGATCAGGTACTCGAACAGCGTGAACACCCAGAGGCCGAAGATCGCGATCCTCGCCAGCGGGGGGTCGGTGTGCCCGAGCAGCGCGTCGGAGATCGGCGCCGCGAGCGCCATCGCGACGGCGGCGCCCAGCGTCGCGGTCACGAACAGCGACGCGAACCCGGTCCGCACGACCTCGTCGGAATCCTCCTCGGGGAGGTAGTAGAAGCGCATGAGCGCCTCGATGATCCCCAGGCGCACGATGATGCTCGTCGCGATCACCGCGGCGATCATCACCTCGGCGGCGCCGTAGTCGGCCGGGGTCAGGTAGTGCGTGTACAGGGGCAGAAGAACGACCGCGATCAGCTTCGAGATCACGCTCGAGGCCGTGTATGCGGCGCCCGTCGTCGCGAGTCGGCGGAGGTACTCGAACATCAGCTGACTGATCCCATGCGCGCGTGCTCAGGCTACGTGCGCGGCCGGAGGAGGGCTCATGCCAGCGAGGGCTGGCCCTCGGGCGGCGGGCTGCGCGGCGGTGGGGTCGCCCGCGTCCCCGCCGCGACCGCCGCCCCGGCCGGGCGCCGCGCGAGCGCGGCGCCGGCGCCGAGCAGCGCCCACGTCACTGGGTCGATCAGCAGGCCCGCGTAGGCGAAGCTGTGGACGACGAGCGCGACGAGGCAGGCCACGAGCGCGCCGCGGACCGCGGGCGTCCACCCCCCGGCGGCGAGCGCCGTCCCGAGGCCGACGGCGACCAGCGCGATCCAGACGACCAGCACCGGGAAGCCCTGCTCGGAGGCGACCGTGATCGCCTCCGTGTGGGAGACGGTTCCCGCCGTGCCCTCGGACGGCGCTTTGAACCGGCTCAGGTACTCGTGCTGGAACGAGCCCGATCCGTAGCCCCACAGCGGGCGGTCCGCCGCGATCTCGGCGCCGCCCTTGACGAGCCCGGAGCGGCCGCTCGTCTCGGTGTTGAACGAGCCCGAGTTGCCGGGCCGCAGGCCCGACCCTGCGACGAAGAACAGCAGCACCGCGAGCGCGAAGGCGATCCCCGCCGCGCCGAGCGCCCAGCGCGGGTCCCAGCGCAGCGCCGCCAGCGCGACGAGCCCAGCGAGCAGGGCGAGCAGGCTCGACTGCGAATAGGTCAGCGTCAGGGCGACGATCAGCACCCCGCAGCCGAGCGCCGCAGCGACCGCGAGCCGGGCTGAGCGCACCCACAGCATCGCGGCGGTAAGAGCGAGGATCGCGAGCACGAGGTAGCGCCCGAGGATGTTCGGGTCCCAGAACAGCGAGTTGACCCTGAAGTAGGTGTGGAGCGCGTTCGCGTCGATCACCTGCTGGTTCCAGAACAGGTCGTGCGTCTGGGACTGGACGATCGCGACCGCGGCGAACACGAGCGCCTCGCCGACCGCAATCCCGAGCAGCGCGAGCAGCAGCGGCCGCGTCCAGCGGGTCCGTGACAGCAGCGAGTACAGGACCGCGAACGGGATCAGGAAGAACGAGGCGTCCTCGAGGGCCTGCGAGAAGACGGGCGAGTACGCGCTCTGGAGCGCGTAGATGACGATGAACGCGGCCAGCAGGCGCGGCAGCCACTCGACCGCGACTCCGATCAGACGCGGGCGCGGCCGGGCGTCGGCGGCACCCGCGTCGTCGACGGCCTCGCCCCTCCACGCCGCGAGCGCGGCGGCTATCGCGGCGCCCCCAACGACGAGGTAGAGCGGGATCAGCAGGTTGACGCTCCCGTTGCCGACGTCGACCGGGACCCGGAACGGCAGCAGCGCGAACGCGAGCAGCGGCACGGCCAGCGGCCGGCGAGTGAACAGCGCCGCCAGCGCCGCCAGCGCCGCCGCCCCGATGACGAGCCCGGCCCCGAGCCGGGCGGGGCTGTGGCGGAGGTCATGGAATCGAGCGCTGTCCCAGACGTCGGAGGCGATCAGGACCGCGACGAGGGCGAGCGCGACGAGCATTGCCAGCGCCCGCGTACGCGGCCGCGACGACAGCAGCGCGACCGCCGCCGCCACCGAGGCCGCTGCGAGTCCGACCCACTGCAGCGCCCCGGTCATCCGCCGCCCCTGGTCTTGAGCCGGATCGTCTGCGGAGAGACGATCTTGCGATCGCCGGCGGGGATCTCGATCTCGGCCCGGTAGCGCCCCGCGGGGGCGATCGTCCGGGAGTTGGTGCGGCCGTTCCAGTCGAAGCGGTAGAGCTTGTCGCGGCTCGCGATCGTGAGGTTGCGCCCCAGCGTCCGGACGAGGTCGCGGTCGGAGTTGACGACGACGACGGTGACGTTGTCCTCAAGCCGGCGACCCCGGAAGCGGATCCGCGCCTTCGTATGCCGCGCGGCGTTGGGAGTGAACGTGTGCTCGACCTGGAACAGGTCGACGACGACACCGACCCTACGGGCGCGCAGGACGACCGCGAGCGACAGCAGCGCCGCGGCGACGAGGACGGCGAACAGCAGCGGTGCGAGGTATGTGCGAGTCGCGCGCCCGGAGCCCGCGAGCGCGCTCACGACGCGCGGTCCTCCCCCGCCACGACGACGACGGGTGCCCCCTGCGACAGCGCCGATGTCTCCTTGTCGATCAGCTTCACGTCCTTGATCCCGAGATCATGGGCGACCGCCTGCGCCTCCTGCTCATGCCCGCGCTCGAACATCACGTAGCTCGTGTTCGCGGGCGAGGGGCTGTTCGTGACGGCGCCGAGCTGGTAGCCGTTGGACTTGATGTCGTCACCTACCTTGCCGGCGAGCCCCGGGACCGCGGTGCCGTTCAAGGAGGCGACCTTGATCTCGGACGGGACTACGCCGCCCCGCGTGCTGGTCGCGGACGTGTCCTCGCCGCGGTGGAGAATCAGCAGCGTCCCGGCGATCCCACCGATCCCGATCGCGAACACGGCGGCGGTGGCGACGACGAGCTCGCGCGCCGTCGGCCCGCGTCGGAAGAACCGCCTCCAGGCCGGCTCGTCGGCGAGGGCGCGGTGCTCAGCGGTGCCCATCCCCGCCGGTCGCTGCCTGAGCGCGCGGCGCGCCGAAGCGCGCTCCGCGGCCGCCGACTCCCGCGCCGCCTGGCGGACCTCGGCCCGCGTCGTCTCTGCCCTCCCGGTGACGCGCGCGACAGCCGCCTGCTGGGCCGCGCGCGCCTCGGCGGCGGCGAACTCGTCGACCTCGTTCGGCGCGTTCGGGTCGCGGTCCGCCCACAGCGTCAGCCGCTTCACGTCCCGTGACTGCGAGAGGTACAGCGGGATCATCAGCAGCAGGCCGATGACCGCGGCGGGGCCGATGTAGTGGCCGATCTTGACGACTAGATCCATGCGGGCCCTCGGCGCGGCGCCGACGCGCAGCGCGCCATTACAGATGCGAGTTGTTGAGCCCGACCACGAGCGCGACCTTCGCGCCCTGGACCTTGGCCTTGACCTCCGGGCTCATCTGCTGCAGCTCCGGTTTCGTGCCGAGCGGCTTCGCGAGGTCGGACTGGACGACCTTGGCGTCGGCCTGCGAGCTCGGCACGAACATCAGCTCGCTAGTCGTGAAGCTCTCATCGGCGTCGGCGACCGCGCCGACCTTGTAGCCGGCCTTGCGGACCACGGCGGCGCCCTTGCTCGCGAGCCCTGGCACGCCCGCCGCGCCGCCGCCGCCGGTCCCGTTGAGGACCGCGACAGTGACGTTGGGCTTCCCGCCGCCGCCGCCACCGCCCTTCTTGCCTCCCTTGCCGCCCCCGCCCCCGATCAGGCCGAAGGCACCGGTTGCGATCACAGCGACTGCGAGGACGATCACGACGCCGCCGGCGATCAGGTAGCGCGGCTCGGGCAGCGGGATACGGCGAAAGCGCTCGCCGAGCCCGGAGGGCGCCAGGCCGGAGAGCCGAGACCCGCGGCTCGACGAGCCCTCGTCGGATTCCGGGACCGGAGCGGCCCCGGGCGCCTGCGCGGATGGTGTCGCTTGAGCCTGCGGCGGCGCGGGCTCCCGCGCGGCAGCCGGTGGCGCCGCCTCCGCCTCCTCGGCGTCCTCGGCCGCCTCCGCGGCCGCTGTCTCCGCGGCCTCCGCGGCCGCCGCGGCGCGCTCGGGGGCGCGGCCCGCCCAGTCGCGCAGCCGGCGGACGTCTCGCGCCTGCTGGAAATACAGCAGCACGAGCACGGCGAAGCCGACGAATGCGATCAGCCCCAAGTAGGCACCGAGATTCTCGATCAGGTGCATGGCGCGGGCATCTTAGGTACTAGCGGCTTTCACACGCACCGATGGGCGTGGGTCTTGGCGCCCGGCGCCCGCGCTACGGGGCGTCGATCTCGACCGCCGAGGCGTCGCGCTGCTCCGCCACGAGCTCCACAACCCGGCTCGCGAGCCCGGTCTCGTCACCGGCGACCACGAGTTGCTCGAGGCGCTCAACGGTTGCCTCGACCCAGTCCGGATCGAGCGGGCGATCGCGCATCGCGCGCACGATCCGGCTCGCCTCGGTCGGCATTGAGCGCTCGTCGACGTTGAACAGCTCCTCGTGGATCTTCTCCCCGGGTCGGGGGCCGACGATCTCGATCGCTACGTCCTGGTCGGGCTCATAGCCCGCGAGCCGGATCATGTTCCGTGCCAGCTCGAGGATCTTCACCTGCTCGCCCATCTCGAGCACGAGCACGTCTCCGCTCTCGCCGTCGACATCGCCCGCCCGGATCACGAGCTGGACCGCCTCGGGGATCGTCATGAAGTAGCGCGTCATGTCCTCGTGGGTGACTGTGACCGGACCGCCGTGCTCGATCTGGCTGCGAAAGATCGGGACGACGCTGCCGGACGACCCGAGCACGTTCCCGAACCGGACGGTGATGAACTTCGTCTCCGGGTGGCGGTCGCCGGCGGCCTCGACGATCCACTCCGCCATCGCCTTCGAGGCGCCCATCACGGTTCCGGGGTTGACCGCCTTGTCGGTGGAGACGAGGACGAAGCGCTCAGCCCCGGCCGCGGCGGCGGTCATCGCCGTCACCCGCGTGCCGATCGCGTTGTTGCGGACCGCCTCGAGCGGGTTCGACTCCATCAGCGGCACGTGCTTGTAGGCGGCGGCGTGGAACACGACCTCGGGCTTGAAGCGCTGCATCACCTCTTGCATCCGCTCGGCCTCGCGGCAGTCGGCGAGCACGGCCTCGACGCGGGAGAAGTGCCACTGGTCGAGCATCTCGCGGTCGATCTCGAACAGGCTCGACTCGGCGTGGTCGAGAAGGATCAGCAGGCGCGGCCCCACGCGGGCGATCTGGCGCGAGAGCTCGGAGCCGATCGAGCCGCCGGCACCGGTAACGAGCACGATCTTGTCGGTCAGGTACGAGCCGACGCGCGAGAGCTCCATCTTCACGGGGTCGCGGCCGAGCACGTCCTCGACCTGGACCTCGCGCAGCTGACGGGTGAGCTGGACGCCGCCGCGCAGGAGCTCGAACACGGTCGGCAGCGTCCGCACGGGGATCTCGCGCTCCCGACACGCAGCGACGACCTTCCCGCGGACGACACCGGGCGCCGACGGGATCGCGATCACGATCTCGTCGGGCTTCACGCGGTCGGCGACATCGCCGATCTCCTCGGTCGAGCCGAGCACCTTCGACCCGAGCAGGCGCATCCCGCGCTTGCGGGGATCATCGTCGATGAATCCGATCGCCTTCGCGCCCAGGTTCGGGTTCAGCTGCATCTCGCGCACGACCATCTGTCCGCCCGATCCGGCGCCGACGACGAGCACGCCGTGGGCGCCGCGGCGTCGCGCCGAGCGGTCAGGGCGCTCGGCGATCAGGCGAGCGGCCATCCGCACGCCCGAAACGAGCAGCAGCGTGAGCAGGAAGTCCATGATCGCGACCGAGCGCGGGAGGTTGTGGCCGAACGGCTGCGCGACCGTGAACACGACGACGAGCACGGCGCTCGCGAGTGCGACCGCCTGCACGATCGCAGCGAAGTTCGCCATCCGGAAGTAGCGCCACCACTGCTGGTGGAGGCCGAAGAACCCGAAGATGATCGCCTTGCCGAGGGCGACGAACGCGATCGAGCCCCAGAGCATCGTCCAGTAGCGGTCCGGGATCCCGTGCGGGGTGTCCAGGAACCGCAGCTTGAACGCAAGCCCAAAGGCCAGGGCGCACAGCGCCGCGTCCGCCCCGAAGAGGGCAAGCCGGTGCCGGTGCACCGGATCGGTGAGGCGATCCATCGCGGGAAGTCTAGAGGCGAATTCTCGCCGTGTGCGGGGCGAACGCGGGATCCGCAAAGCGCGCCTCAGGCCGCGCCCGAGCGCTCGCCGGCGAGCGCGCGGTCGACCTCGGCGCAGATCCCGTCGCGGCGCAGCTCGTACGGGAACAGCTCCCGGATCCGCGCCCTGGCCGCGCGACCTGATCCCGGTCCGAGCTCGAGCGCGCGCCGGACCCCCTCGGCGATCGCCTCCGGTGACTGGTCGGGAATCGTCACGCCGGCGTCCCCGACCACCTCCGGCAGCGCCCCGGCCGCGGTCGCGACGGGCACGCATGACGCGAGCATCGCCTCGGCGAGCGCGATTCCGAACCCCTCGTGCGCCGAGGCCTGCACGTAGACCGCCGCGCGGCGGAAGTACGAGTCGAGCTCGGAGTCCTCGAGCCAGCCGGTGAACTCGACGTTCGGCGTCGCCTCGGCGCGCAGGCGCTCGACCGTGTCATCCCAGAACACGCCCGCGAGCACGAACTTCACCTCGGGCAGACGCGAAGCCGCGCGCACGAACGGCAGGTGACCCTTGCGCTCGAGGTTGAGCTCGTAGACCGCGCCGACGGTCAGCGCCATCCGCTCCGCGTTCCTTGCCCCCCGACTCGAGGTCGGCGAAGCGGTCGGGGAGGCCGTGGTGGACGACAGCGACGCGCCCCGGCGCGAGCGAGAGGTTGCGGCCGATCTCCTCGAGCGAGTAGTTCGAGTTCGTGATCAGGCGCGTCGCCCGCGACATCGTCCACCGCGACAGGCGCCGCCGGATCCCGCCGCGCTGCGAGCCGTACCCGATCTCCGGCACCGAGGCCGTGTCAAAGCCCCCGATCACGAGCACGGAGGGCTTTCGCAGCACCCAGGCGAGGGTCAGGGCGAGCAGCGTGTGCCAGGCGGCGAACCAGCCGAAGACGACGTCGCAGCGGCGGAGCTTTCGCAGCAGCTCGAGCGGGCGCGGCCGAAACCCCTGCTGGAAGTACTCCTCGACCTCGAAGCGCTCAGCGAGGGCGTCGCGATCGACGCTCGTGAACGTGTTGTGCCGGCTGACGACATAGAGGACGCGGGCCACGGCCGCGTATCCTGACGGCTTCGATGCCAGTCGCCTCACTGCTCGATCCGCTGGTCAACCTTTCGACCGACTTCATCGACTCCGCGGGGCTCCCGGGGGTCTTCGTGCTGATGGCGCTCGGGAGCGCGAACATCCCCGTCCCAAGTGAGGTCGTGATGCTGTTCGCCGGCTTCAACGTCTCCGACGGCAAGATGAGCATGCTCGGAATCATCGTCGCCGGAGTCGCCGGGAACATGGTCGGCTCGTGGGTCTCGTACGCGCTCGGCTACTTCGGGCGCGTCGAGCTGATCGAACGCAACAAGCTCATCCACCTCGGCCCGAAGCAGATCGCCCAGGCCGACGGCTGGTTCAAGCGCTACGGCGACGCCGCCGTGTTCTTCACCCGGCTGCTGCCGGTCGTGCGCGCGTTCATCTCGCTCCCCGCGGGGCTCGCGCGGATGCCGTTCTGGCGCTTCTCCGTCCTCACCTTCCTCGGCTCGGCGCCGTGGGTGATCGGCGCTCGCGTTCCTCGGACGGGCGGTGGGCCCGAAATGGGACGAGTGGCACCGGCGGCTCGGCTTCCTCGACTACGTCGTCGTCGTCGCGGTCGTGGCGCTCGTCGTCTACGCCGTGATCAGGTGGCGACGCGGCCGCCGCGAGGGCGAGCCGGAGCCCGAACCCGAGCCGGCCTCGGGGTCGGGGCTCTGAGCGACCCGATTCCAGCCCGGAGGGCGATCGCGCTCGGGATCGTCCAGGGGCCCGCCGAGCTGCTGCCGGTCTCGAGCTCCGCACATCTGAACCTCGTTCCCTGGCTCGCGGGCTGGAACTGGGACCGCCATGACCCCGAGCTGCGAAAGTCGTTCGAGGTCGCGCTTCACGCCGGTGCCGCGGGCGCGCTGCTCGTCGGCCAGCGGAAGGTGATCGCCGAGGAGCTGCGCGAGTTCGACCTTCGTCGCGCCGCGGTGCTGGCGCTGTCGTTCGCTCCGCCCGCGATCGCCGGCTACACGCTCGAGCGCCCGATCGAGCGCCGGCTCGGGGGCCCCGGCGCGACGGCCGCCGGGCTGCTCGCCGGAGCGGCGGCGATGATCCTCGCCGACCGGCGCCCGCAGGAGCGCGGCCGCGGGTCGGCGGGGCCGATCGACGGGCTCGCGCTTGGACTCGCCCAGGCGGCCGCGCTCGCGCCCGGCGTGTCGCGAAACGGAGCCACGCTCGCCGCCGCCCGCTGGCGGCGGTTCACCCGCGAGCACGCGAACATGCTCTCACGCACGGTGGCGTTGCCGGTGATCGTCGGCGCGGCGCTGTTCAAGGGCGTGCGGCTGCGCGGCCGCGGCGATGACCCCGCGCTTCGGCGCTCGATGGCGGCCGGGATCGGGGCCTCGTTCGCCTCCACGCTCGCCTCCCAGAGCCTGATCAAGCAGGTCGAGCGTGACCGCGCGCTGTGGCCCTACGCCGCATACCGCGCCGCGCTCGCCGGGGTGGTCCTGTGGCGGCTGCGCCGCGCCCGCCGCCCGCCGCCCGCCGTTTCCGCCGAGGTCGTGGCGAGCGGCAACGGCCGCCCGGTGCCCGTTCCCTCGGCGGTGCGCCGGTGAGCGACGCCTACACACGCGCCGGGGTGAGCCAGGGCGACGCCGACGCCGCGGTCGCGGCGCTGGTCGCGTCGCTGCGGCTGATCGACCCCGGGCGCCCCTCGCGCCAGATGCTGCCCGGCGGCCACTACGCCAACGTGATTCGGCTCGACGAGCGGACCGGGATCGCGCTCTCAACCGACGGCGTCGGGACCAAGCTCCTCGTCGCCGAGCGGCTGGGGCGCTGGGACACGGTCGGGATCGACTGCGTGGCGATGAACGTCAACGACGTGATCTGCGTCGGCGCCGAGCCGGTCGCGATGCTCGACTACATCGCCGTCCCGAAGGCCGACCCCGGCGTGCTCGGCGATCTCGGGAAGGGGCTCCGCCGCGGCGCAGAGCTGGCCGGGATCGAGATCCCCGGCGGCGAGCTCGCCCAACTCGGCGAGATCGTCACCGGGCTCGACCTCGCCGGCGCCTGCTTCGGCGTCGTCCCGCCCGACGCGATCGTCACCGGCGCCGCGATCGAGCCGGGCGACGCCGTCATCGGCCTCCCGTCGTCCGGGCTGCACTCGAACGGCTACACGCTCGCCCGCGAGGCGCTCGCCGGGCTCGAGCTCGACGACGATCTGCTCGGGCGCCCGCTCGGCGATGTCCTGCTCGAGCCGACCGAGATCTACGTTGCTGCCATCGCTCGAACTGCTGCGCTCGCCGCTCGACGTTCGCGGCCTCGCCCACATCACCTCCGGCGGTCTCGAGAACCTGCTCCGGCTCGACGCCGAGGTCGGCTACGAGATCACCGACTCGCTTCCGGTGCCGCCCGTGTTCGAGCTGATCCAGGAGCGAGCGGAGATCCCCGACTCGGAGATGCACTCGGTCTTCAACATGGGCTGCGGCTTCTGCTGCGTGGTCGCGGCCGGCGACGAGGCCGCGGCGCTCGAGCTGCTGCGCGGGCGCTATCCGGAGGCGACGCGAATCGGCGGCGTCGTCGCGGCGCCCCGGAAGGTGCGGCGGTAGGAGGTAGGGCTCGTCGAGGTCGCGCGGCGGAAGTGCTCGCGGAGCGACGGCGCCGACCCGAATCCCGCCCGGGTCGCGACGTCCTCGATCGGCAGCTCCGTGCTCTCGAGCAGCCGGCGCGCCTCGAGCACGCGCTGGTGGAGCAGCCAGCTCAGCGGCGTAGTTCCCGTCTCGTCGACGAAGCGGCGCGCGAACGTCCGCGGGCTGACGCCGGCGCGCCTCGCCATCGTCCCGACGTCGATCGGCTCGGCGAGATGATCGAGCGCCCAGTCGCGAACGGCCTGCAGCGAGCCGTCGTCGCACGGAAGCGGGCGGTCGATGAACTGGGCCTGACCTCCGTCGCGGTGAGGCGAGGCGACCATCGCGCGCGCGATCTCGGCGCCGATCTCCTCGCCGTAGTCGCGGCGGACGACGTGGAGGCAGAGGTCGATCCCCGCGCTCAGGCCGGCGGAGGTCAGGATCTGATCCTCGTCCACGTACAGCGCGTCGGGGTCGAGGTCGACGAGCGGGAACAGACGCGCAAAATCGTCGGCGAAGTGCCAGTGCGTCGTCGCGCGGCGACCGTCAAGCACGCCCGCGTAGCCGAGCGCGAAAGCGCCGGTGCAGATCGAGACGATGCGCGTGCCGTGATCGGCGGCGGCACGCAGCGCCTCGCAGACTCGGCCCGGGATCGGGTCGACGACGGCCCGGTAGCCCGGGACGACGATCGTGTCGGCGCGCTCGAGCGCGTCGAGGCCGGCGACGCCCTCGAGTGAGAAGCCGTTCAAGGTCCGCACCGAGCCGGCCCGCTCGGCGCAGGTCTCGAACGAGTACAGCGAGCGCCAGCCGAAGTCGCCGGCGACCGAGAACACCTGCGCCGCGGACGAGAGGTCGAAGGTGCCGACCTGGTCGAGGCAGAGGGCGACGACGCGGTGAGGCTGGGCTGGATCGCTTGCATCGCCCATGTGGCAGAAATCTAGCGTATATAGGCGTTTCTGCCTCTTGCGGACGGGACGGCCGCGCGCGAGGATGCCCGTCATGGACATGGAGATCGCAATCCTCCTCTTCGACCGGATCACCGCGCTGGACGCAGTCGGACCCTACGAAGCGCTGTCGAGGCTGCCGGGAGCCAGGGTGAGCTTTGTTGCGGCTGAGCCCGGCCCGAAGCGAACCGACACCGGCGCGCTGGCGCTGACCGCCGATCGCTCGATCGACGAGGTCTCCGCGCCGGACGTGTTCATCGTCCCCGGCGGCGCGGGCAACCGCCCGATGCTGACCGACGAGCGGATTCTGAGCTGGATTCGCAGCGCCCACGAGACATCGCGCTGGACGACCTCTGTCTGCACCGGCTCGCTGGTGCTCGGCGCAGCGGGCGTGCTCGAAGGCAAGCGCGCGACCAGCCACTGGATCTGGCGCGACTACCTGAGGGCGTTCGGCGCCGAGCCGAGCGGCCAGCGGGTGGTCGAGGACGGCAAGGTGATCACGGCCGCGGGAGTCTCGTCCGGGATCGACATGGCGCTCCACATCGCCGCCCGCGCGGCCGACGACGAGACGGCCCAGGCGATCCAGCTCGCAATCGAGTACGACCCCGAGCCCCCGCACGACACCGGCTCGCCGGAGAAGGCGCCGAACGAGCTCGTCGAGCGCCTGCGCTATCGCGCCCGAAGCGACCCCACGCTCCAGGTCGACCTCCCGACCTAGCGGGCACCAGGAGCTTTGATCTCAACCGCCTCGGTCTCCCGAGGTGCGACTGACAGACCAAACCATCAACCAACCCAAGCAAAGGAGCAACGACAAATGGACCTGTACGCGATTCGACGCAGCAGCGCGTGGGCTTCCGCCAACGAGGCCGCGCGTGTCGGCGCCCTCGCGAAGGAGATCGCCGACGACGAGTTCTCGGGGGACATCGCCTGGATCCGCAGCTACGTGCTCATCGAGGAGGACGGCAGCGTGGGCAGCATCTGCATCTACCAGGCGACCAGCCCGGAGGCGGTCCGCGAGCACGCGCGCCGCGTCGGGATGCCCGCCGACGAGATCACGCCCGTCGCCGAGACGATCGTGGTCCGCCCGGATCCCGTCAAGGAGCCCGCTTAGGCGAGCTCCCAGATCGTCCCGCCCGCGACCGTGCTCGGTCGTAGCCTCCAGTCGCGCGCAGCGGCCCACAGCTCGGCCTCGACCGGCGGTCGCGGGCGGTCGGCGATCACCTCGACCTCCTTCGTCGTCACGCGTCCAAAGCGCTCGATGACACCGATCGGGTCGGGGGGCCGCTCGTTGGCGAGCTCGGCCCCCGCGGCCAGCGCCGCCGCACGATAGTCGTCGTACGGTCGCGTACCCCAGACCGCGTGGCGGTCGCCGTCCTCGCCGGTGAACACCGCGGAGGGGAACGCGACTCGCTCGTGGCCCTCGCTGCGCCTCACGGCCCCCGCCTCGCGCGCCTCGTCCGGAGGGTTCCGCACCTCCTCGAGGTCGGCGGCGAACGCCTCGATGATCGCGTTCGAGGAGACGTCGATCCGGAAGCGCTCGACGTCGAGTCCCGCAGTCCCCGCCTCGGCCACCAGCGCCTCGAGGTGGTCGAGCTTGCGGCGCTCGAGCATCAGCCCCTCGCGGATCCGGCGCAGGTAGCGGTAGGCCGCGTCCGGACCCTGTTCGGCCGCCGCCTTCACGGCCTGGCACGCCGGATAGGTGGAGGAGATCGGGTTCTGGGTCCACAGCCGGGCGTCGATCGGCATCTCGACCCTGGCGCCGACGTCGATCCAGTGCGCCATCAGATCGGCGAAGCAGTCGGCCCCGGAGCCGATGTCGCCGTCCTCGTCGCGATATTCGGAGCCGTAGCGGCGCGCGAGCCCGCCCATCACCCACGTGTTCTCGAGACCGTCGCCGAACTCCCACATCAGCCGCCGCAGCTTCGGCTCGGCGCCCCATGACCACGAGCAGGCAGGATCCGTGTAGTTGCGCACGTTTACCGTCATCGCGGGAGACAGCGCCCGCAGCGCCGGGCGCGCAGCGGGGTTGCGTGTGAAATGTCGAAAATAGCGGGCAGCATGCGCAGCACCAACATCAGCAGGGCAGCGTGGAATCAAGATCCGTAATCGGAACCGTCCTCTCGGGCCGCTACCGGCTCGACTCGAAGCTCGGCAGCGGGGGGATGTCGACGGTCTATCTCGCCGAGGACGAGACGCTCGAGCGCCAGGTCGCGGTCAAGGTCATGCACCGCGAGATCTCCGACCAGCCGGCGCAGATCGAGCGCTTTCGCCGCGAGGCTCGCGCCGTTGCCCAGCTCTCGCATCCGAACATCGTCGCGGTGATCGACGCCGGCGAGGACGGGGGCTACCCGTACATCGTCTTCGAGTACGTCGAGGGCGAGACCCTGAAGCAGCGCATCGACCGGCTCGGACGCCTGCGGCTCGACGAGGCGGCGGCCTACACGATCGAGGTCGGGCGCGGACTCGGCGCCGCGCACGCGCGGCGCCTCGTTCACCGCGACGTCAAGCCACAGAACGTGCTCATCGACCCCGAGGGGCGCGCGAAGGTGACCGACTTCGGGATCGCGCGCGGGATCGACGCCAAGGGCCTGACCGCGACCGGACGCGTGCTCGGGACGACCGACTACGTCTCCCCCGAGCAGGCGATGGGGCATCAGATCGACGCGCGCTCGGACATCTACTCGCTCGGCGTCGTCCTCTTCGAGATGCTCACCGGCGACGTGCCGTTCGAGGCCGAGACCCAGATCGGGGTCGCGATGAAGCACGTCAACGAGCCGATGCCCGACGTCGAGGGGCGCCGCCCGGACGTCTCCGCCGCCCTCGCGGCGGTCGTCGAGACCTCGACCGCCAAGAACCCCGACCAGCGCTACCCGGGAATCCCGGCGATGCTGCGCGACCTCGAGGCGGCGCTCGAGGTCGAGGTTGCGCGTGCGGGATCCTCGACCGGCGAGGTGACGAACGTCCTCGACTCGGTCCCGCCGCCGCGGCGGAAGCTGTTCACGCGCCGGCGAATCTCGTGGGCCGGTGTCCTGCTCGTGCTCGCCGCCGGCGCCGCTGCCGCCGCGATCGCGGGCGTGTTCGGCGGCGGCGGCTCGGCCCCCGCCCCAGCCGCGGCCGGAAAGGCGGTGCGGGTGACGAGCGCCGGCGACTTCGACCCTGTCTCGTCGGGAGGCGACGGCGACGAGCACAGCGCCGACGTCAAGCTCGCGGTCGACGGGAACCCCGGCACCTCGTGGTCGACCGAGTCGTATGTGACCGGCCCGACGCTCGAGCCGGCGAAGCCCGGGGTCGGCCTCTACGTCGACGCCGGGAAGCCGGTCCAGGCGAAGGCGATCGACATCCGCACCCCGGAGGCGGGATGGACGGCCGAGATCTACGCGGCGTCGAGCGGACCGCCGTCGACCCTCGACGGGTGGGGGGAGCCGATCGGGAAGGCCTCGATCACGAAGACGCACCAGGCGATTTCGGTCAAGCCGGCGCAGCCGGAGCGCTACTACCTGATCTGGATTACGAGCCTCGCCGGCTCGAGCGGCCACTACAGCACCGAGATCTCCGAAGTACGCCTTGTGACCTAGAACTGATACGAGCGCTCGCGCTCGTGACGCTCCAGGCCAAGCCGCGCGAGCCGGTCGCAGATCTCGGGATAGCTCATCCCGCTCGCCTCGAAAAGCTTTGCGAACACGCTCGTGTCGGTGAACCCGGGGATCGTGTTGATCTCGTTGACGAGGACGTCACCGGCGTCAGTGACGAAGAAGTCGCAGCGCGCCAGCCCCGAGCACCCGCAGGCCGCGTACACCGTCGCGGCGAGCTCGCGAACGCGGTCGCGCTGCGCTTCGTCGATCCGCGCCGGAACGATCAGGTCCATCCCCCCCTCGCTGTACTTCGCCTCGTAGTCGTACCAGTCGGCGTGCGCGTCGATCTCGCCCGGGACCGAGGTCTGGGGCTGTTCGTTGCCGATCACCGAGCACTCGACCTCCTTGCCGCCGCCGTGGGCCTCGACGATCACGCGCGGGTCGTGCCGCGCTGCGAGCTCGACCGCCTCGTCGAGCTCGCGCTCCGGCGAGCCCACCTTTGAGATCCCCACGCTCGAGCCGAGCCGCGACGGCTTCACCCACACGGGGCTCCCCAGCTCCTCAACCCTCTCGCGCCAACCCGGCTCGTCGATGCCCCGGAACGCGACCTGCGGAATCCCATGGAAGGCCAGCAGGCGCTTGAATGTGAGCTTGTCCATGCACAGCGCCGCGGCGAGCACGCCGGGCCCCGCGTAGGGGACGTCGAGGCACTCGAGCAGCCCCTGCACGCTCCCGTCCTCACCGAACGGCCCGTGGAGGACGGGGAACGCGACGTCGGCACCGACGAGGCCCCGCCCGGCTTGGAGCTCGACCTCGTGGTCGTCGAGAGTCCAGCGTCCGTCGCGCTCGATCCGGATCGCGACGACCTCGTGTCCGGCCTGCTCGAGGCCCGCGGCGACCGAGGCGCCTGAGCGAACCGAGACTTCATGCTCGCTCGAGCGCCCCCCACTGAGCACGGCAATGCGCATCAGAGCGCGCGGCCCGGCGTCACGGGATCGTCGACGACGAGAGCTTGCCGACCGTGATCGTCACCCGGTCGCCCGCGCGCAGGCGCGTTCCGGCGGGCGGCAGCTCGTCGATCACCTTGCCGTCCTGCGTCTGGTCGGTGGTCTGCGAATGGGTGATCTTTACGCTCAGGCCCTGGCTCTGAAGCACCCTGACCGCCGAGGACTCGTTGCGGCCGGTGACGTCCTTGACGACAATCGAGCCGGCGCCGGTCGAGACGACGATCGTCACCGTGCTGTGCTTCTTCACGCTCGACCCGGCCGTCGGGTCCTGCTCGATCACCTGTCCCTCCGGCCGATCGGAGTTCTTGCTGTCGGTGTTGACGATCAAGCCCGAGCGCTCGAGCTGCGACTGCGCCACCTCCTGGTCCTCGCCGACGACCGACGGCATCCGGACCAGATTTGCTCCCATGGAGATGAACAGGGTCACCGTCGATCCTCCGGAGACCGTCTCGCCGGTGCCCGGATCGGTGCCGATCGCGTCGCCCTTCGCGACGCCGGTGGAGAAGCGTTGCTGGATCTTGACCTCGAGGCCGATCTTCTTCAGCTTCTTGGTCGCCGCCTTCTGCGACAGGCCGTCGACGCCGGGCACCTTCACCCGCCCCGGGCCGGAGCTCACCGTCAGGGTCACGGTTGAGCCCTCGTCGGCCGTGCTCGCCGCGGTCGGGTCCTGCTCGATCACCAGGCCCTTCGGCGAGTCGCTCGGGAACGCCTTCGTCGCGACGTCGAATCCCTTCGCGCGCAGCACCTCCATGGCCGCCGTTTCGGTGCTCCCGGTCACGTCGGGGACGGTGAGCTGGTCCGGCTGCGTGAGCTTGTGGATCCCGAACGCGAGCAGGGCGGCGAGCAGGATCGCGGTCACGATCCACGGCCAGCGCCTGCCCTTCTTGCGCGTCGGCCTCTCGTCCGGCGGGCCGGAATAGGTCCCCTCGTCGGCCGCCGCCGGAGTTGACGTCGGAAGCGGGACGACGGCAGGGCCGAACACCGCCGTGTCGCCGAGCGGGACGGAGTCGGGGTCGGCCTCCGCGGCGTCGAGCGCGGCGAGGAACTGATCCGCGCTCACGTACCGGTTCGCAGGGTCCTTGGCGAGCGCACGAAGGACGACGGCATCGAGGGCGCGCGGTACGGCGGGGTTGAACTGGCTCGGCGGTACGGGAGCCTCGGAGACCTGCTTCATCGCCACCGCGACGGCGCTGTCGCCGGAGAACGGGACGCGGCCCGTCAGCGCCTCGTAGAGCATGACGCCGATCGAGTACAGATCCGAGGCCTCCGTCACCGAGAGGCCCTGGGCCTGCTCCGGCGAGAGGTACTGCGCGGTCCCCATCACCGAGCCCGCCTGAGTGATCTCCGACACACCGGCGCGGGCGATCCCGAAGTCGGCGACAGCGGCGCGACCGTCCTTGTCGATCAGCACGTTGGCCGGCTTCAGGTCGCGGTGGATGATCCCGTTCTCGTGGGCGTGCTTCGCCGCCCCGAGCACCTGGCGGATGATCTCGATCGCCTCGTCGACGCTCAGCCCGCGGTCGATCAGCTCCTTGAGCGAGGAGCCCTCGACGTACTCCATCGCGATGTAGTAGGTGCCGTCGAACTGGCCGCGGTCGAAGATGTTGACGACGTTGGGATGACGCAGCCCGGCGGCGGACTGGGCCTCGCGGCGGAAGCGCTCGATGAACTCCTCGTCCTGCGCGAAGCGCTCGTTCAGCACCTTGAGCGCAACCGGCCGCGCGAGCTGCGTGTCCTCCGCGCACCACACGTCGGCCATCCCGCCGGAGCCGATCCGGTGCAGGAGCCGGTAGCGCCCGTCGACGATCGTGTTCTCGGCCAGAAGCGTCATTGGGTCATCGGTCAGTGGGTGATTGGCTCAGAGGTCATTGGTTCAGCAGCACGTCCATGACATCGGTCGCGATCGGGCCCGCGGTGTCGCCGCCGAAGCACCCGTTGCAGCGCTCGACGGTGGCGGCGACGACGATCTTCGGCGCGTCCGCAGGCGCGAAGCCTATGAACCACGCCTGGTTGAGCCCCGTGTCGGGATCGATCTCCGCCGTCCCCGTCTTCCCCGCCAGCGTCGCGCCTTGGACCGAGAGTCCCGCGGCGGTTCCCTCCTGCGCGACCTTGGTCATCATCCCCGCGACGGTGTGCGCCGTCTGCTCGCTCATCACGTCCGACTGCTCGCTCGGGCTGAGCTCGCTCGTTACGCGGCCGTCGGCGTCGGTGACCCTCTGGATCAGGGTCGGCTTCTCGAGGTGGCCCTTGTTCGCGACCGCGGAGGCGACCATCGCCATCTGCAACGCCGTCGCCAGGTCCTGGCCCTCGGCGCCGCCCTGGCCGATCGCCACGCGGCCGGCGTCGAAGCCCGAGGTCACGAGGTGGTGGGCCGCGTTGTACGCGCCGCTCGGCGCGATCTCGTCCGACGGGAGCTCGATAGGCGGATCGGAGTAGAAGCCGAACCGCTTCATGTACTCGACCATCGTCGCGGTGCCGAGCTTTTCGCCGATCTGCGCCCAGTAGGTGTTGACCGAGTTCGTCAGCGCGGTGGTCATGTCGATGTTCCCGAAGTCCTCGCCGCCCGCGTTCTGAAGCGGGACGCCCGAGATCTTCACACCGGAGTCGCCGTTCAGAGTCGTGGATGTGTTGAACTGTCCCGAGTCGAGCGCCGCGGTCGCCGTCACGACCTTCATCGTCGACCCCGGCGGGTACACCGACTGCGTCGGGCGGTTCACGAGCGGCGAGCTCTTCTCCTGGTTCAGCTGCTTGAAGTTGGCCGGAACCCGGTTCGGGTCAAACGGGGGATCGCTGACCATGGCGCGGACCGCGCCGGTGCTCGGCTCCATCGCCACGACCGCGCCGCCCGTTCCGGGGACGGTGATCGCGTTCTGGAGGCTGGTCAGAGCCGTCTGCTGCGCCTGGTCGTTCAGCGTCAGGGTGATGTTGCTGCCCTCGGTCACGCGCCCCTCGAGCTGGTCGATGATCGATTTGAACTCGTTGTCGCGGCCGATCAGGACGTCGTTCTCAGAGCGCTCGAGCTCGGAGCTGCCGAACTCGACGTAGCTGTACCCGACCGGATGCCCGAACAGGTCGCCCTGCGGGTAGTGGCGGACGAAGATTCGCTGGTTCCCGGTCCCCTGCGGCTGGCTGACAGCGACGAGGGTGCCGTCCTCGGTGCGGATCGATCCCCGCCTGATCTTCTGCGCCTCGATCAGCGCCCGACGGTTGTCGGGCTTCGCCCGAAGCTCGCTCGCGTCGAACACCGACCAGTACGAGGTGAACCCGACAAGCAACGCGAGCAGCAGGATCACGAGCACGTACAGGCGCGTGATCGAGCGGTTCACGCGGGCACCCGCTCGGCGTCGAAGCGCGAGTCCGACGGCGCCGCGGTGGGGCGGTTGGCCCGGTTCGAGATCATCAGCAGCAGCGCGACCAGGACCATGTTCGCGACGACCGAGCTACCGCCGTAGCTGACGAACGGAAGCGTGACGCCGGTCAGCGGGATCACACGCACGACGCCGCCGATGATCACGAACGCCTGCAGCGCGAACACAGCCGTCAACCCCGCCGCGAGCAGCTTTGAGAACCCGTCCGGGGCCTTGACCGCGGTCTTGAACCCGCGCTCGGCGATCAGCAGGTAGATCACGATCACGCCGCAGGCGCCGAAGAGGCCAAGCTCGCTGACGATCACCGCGTAGATGAAGTCGGTGTGCGGCGCGGGGAGGATGCTGCCGCAGTCGGGGAACGGCTGCGCGCAGTGCGGCGCGAACGGACCCGGGAGCTCGAGCAGCGACGAGCCCAGGCCCTGGCCGAACAGGCCACCGTCGGCCTGCGCGTAGAGCGACTGGGTGATCTGCCCGGCTCCCTCCGGAGCGTGGCGCGCAAACGGGTCGAGCCAGATGTCGACGCGGTCGCCGACGTGCTGCACGGTCGCGGACAGGAACCAGGCGCCGAGAATGAACAGCAGCATCCCGATGACGACGAACGAGAGCCGGTTCGTCGCCACGTAGAGCACCGCGAGGAAGGCGCCGAAGAACATCAGCGAGCTCCCCAGGTCGCGGATCAGGACCAGCATCACCATCGCCGCGCCCCAGACGACGAGCAGGGGGCCGAAGTGCTTCAGCGGCGGGAGCACGATGCCCGCGACGCGTTTCGCCCCCACGATCAGCACCTCCCGCCGCTCGTGCAGGTAGCTGGCGAGGAAGATGACGACGCAGATCTTCGCGAACTCGGCGGGCTGGAACGACAGTGGGCCGGCCCGGATTCCGAGGTAGGCGCCGTTGACCTGCGCCCCGATCCCCGGCACGCGGGGCATGATCAGGAGCACGATCCCCGCGGTCGCGATCAGGTAGCGGTAGCGCTCGAGCACCGTGTAGTCGCTGAGGAAGATCACCGTCGCCCCGAACAGGCCGAGTCCGACCAGGAACAGCGTCGCCTGCTTGACCGCGAGCGTGTCGTCGATCCGGAACAGGACGACGAGCCCGACCGCGGCGAGCAGCGCGACGAGCGGGAACAGGTACGGGTCGGCGTACGGCAGCCGCGCCCGGATCAGCAGGTGGGCGGCGAAGCAGACGGCGAGGAAGTAGCCCCCGTAGACGAGGCCGACGTTGCTGACGTGCGGGTCATTGACGAGCAGGACCTCGGTGAACCCGGCGGTGACGAGCACGGCGACCGGGATCAGGCCGAGGAGCTCGCGGTTGCGCGCTCTCAACCGCCCTTCGACCCCCCGCCTCCGTTGCCGCCGCTGCTCTTGCTCTTGCCGCCCCCCGTCGACTTCTTGCCGCCGCCGGACTTGCCCTTGCCGCCGCCGCCCGTCGACTTCTTGCCGCGACCGGACTTGCCCTTGCCGCCGCCGCCCTTGCCGCCGCCGCCCTTCGCCCCCGGGTTGGTCGCGTTCCCTCCCCCGCGACGGTTCGGGGTGCCGTTGGGCGCCGGCGCCGCGCGCTGGATGTCGTCGATCAGCGACACCGCGTCATCGTGGGAGCGGAGCTCGTGCGCCGTCACCGAGCGCTGGCGGGCGACGGTGAGCGAATCGACCTGGACCGGCGCCGAGTACTGCTCGCTGTACAGGTTGACCCCGAACGGGAGCTCGTACGGAAGCCCGCGGTAGAGCGCGACCCGCCCGCCGTCATCGGTGCCGAGGAAGTAGACCTGGCGCGCCCCGTAGATTGCCCCGCCGACGACGAGGGCGATGATCCCGAGTGCGATCACCAAGCGGGCGATTCGCCGTCCGGCCGAGCGCCGGGGCTTGTTCAGCGCCGAGGTATGCTCGCGGCGAGGGCTCGCGGCGCGCATGGCCTCGGCGTCGAGGCCGGCGTCGGTCGCGGTCGGGCCGATCAGCGTCGCATCCTCGGTCGCCGGGTCGGCCGGCGCGGGCTCTGCGCCGACCGCCGCGGGCTCGCCGGCCGCGGCGAGCCGGAATGCGAGCACGGTGATGTTGTCCCGGCCGCCCTCGGAGTTGGCCTCCTTGACGAGGCGCTTGACGGCGGCGTCGAGATCCTTGGCGTTGTTGAGGATCTTCTCGATCTTCGCCTCGCTGACCATCGTCGTGAGGCCGTCGCTGCAGAGGACGATCACGTCGCCGGGCTGCCCCGGGTAGGTCATCGTGTCGACGTCGACCTCGGGCTCGGGGCCGAGCGCGCGGGTGATGATCGAGCGCTGCGGGTGCTCCTCGGCCTGGCGCTCGGTGAGCTGGCCGCGACGCCGCATCTCCTCGACCAGGGAGTGGTCGCTGGTCAGCCGGCGGAGCTCGCCGTCGCGGAGAAGGTAGGCGCGGCTGTCGCCGACGTGGGCGAGGCTGATCTCGTCGTCGCGCAGGACCGCGGCGGTCAGCGTCGTCCCCATCCCCGAGCGGTCGGAGTCGCGCATCGCGAGGCGATGGATGCGCTCATTCGCGACGCGGACGATGCGCTCGAGGTAGCGCTCGGGCGACTCGCCGGACTCGGTCCCGGTCTCGAACGCCTCGGCGGCGATCTGCGATGCGACCTCGCCGGCCTGGGCGCCGCCCATCCCGTCCGCGACCGCGAACACCGGTGAGCGCGCGAAGAACGAGTCCTCGTTTGCGTTCCGCTGCCGCCCCGTGTCCGAGCGGTACGCCTCTTCGGCAACCTTGAGCATTCGGTCTAGTCCTCGATCTCGAGCCTGAACTCGGTGTCGCCGATCTGCACCTGGTCCATCGGCTCCAGGCGGGCCTCGCCCTTGACCCGGGAGGAGTTGAGAAAGGTGCCGTTGGTCGAATTCATGTCCTCAACGTAGTAGTTGCCGCGACGAGGGTAGATGCGAGCGTGGATCTGCGACGCGAAGCGGTCCTCGATCCTCACGTCAGCTTCCGGCGAGCGCCCGATCGACACGCCTCCGAAGAGGTCGATGCGCTCGCCCTTCTCGAGCCCGCCGCCCGCCTCGACGACGAGCCAGGCGTCCGCGCCCCCGGGCTCCGACCCCGAGACGGAGTGGTAGCCGGTCGCCTCCGGCGCAGGCACAGCCGTCCCGCGCAGCTCGCGCAGGGCGCTGCGCGCCACCCACAGGAGGTAGAGGTAGAGCACGGCAAGGAAGCCGAACTTGAGTGCTACGGCGACCGGATCGGTTTCCATGGCCTGGCAAGGTACCCGGCGCGAGCGAGGCGCAGTCGCGCCGGCCGGGCGGAATCAGTGCTCGATGTCGAAGATGAAGCGGGTGGTGCCGATCTCGACCTCGTCCCCGGGGGAAAGGCGCGAGCTGTCGACGCGGCGGCCGTTGACCTTGACGCCGTTCGTCGAGCCGAGGTCGGAGACCTGCCAATCGCCGTTCGGCGCACGGCGGAGCTCCGCGTGGCGGCGCGAGATGTTGGGGTCCTTGAACACGCAGTCGCACTCCTTCGAGCGCCCGAGGCTCGCGATCGGGCCGTCCAGCACGTAGCGGCGGTCGTCGAGCGCGACGATCGCGCGTGTCTCGACGAGGCGGCTGCCGGGCCGCTGCTTCGGCTTCTCCTTCTTCTCCTCCTCGCGCGGGGCGCTGTAGACCATCGTGTGGCCCTGCTCTCCCTGCTCGGGCGCCTCACCCTGGCGCGCGGGGGGCTTGACGAGCCGGGTCTGGATCCCGAACTCGCCGAGGCGCAGGCGTTCGTCGGTCTCGAGCTCGACCTCCGGCCGCGTCAGCAGCGCATAGTCATGCCTGCGGGCGTGCTCGAGCAGATACCCGGACAGCTCCTGCTCGAGCGAGCGCTCATAGCCCTCGAGGCGCTCGTGGTCCTCGGGCGAGAGGTAGACCGTGTACTGGTTCGGCACGTAGACACGCGAAACCGACGCGGTTTTGTGCGAGTCCATCTCGCGCGCGAGCTTGCGCGCGATCTCCACCGGCTGGACCTGGGAGCTGAAGGCGCGGCTGAACACGCCCTCGACCAGGCCCTCGATTCTGGCTTCGAGATTGCGTAGGACGCTGATTGTCCAAGCCTACGCGAGAGGGCCCGCAGCGCGCCGCCCTTGCAGGGGAATTGGCAGGCTCCACGAGCCCCCACTGCGGCGCCATGCCACCGCCGCCGCAAGCGTCAGCGCAAGCGCACCTACGGCTGCACCGGACGGCGGCTTCGCCCCCGGGAGGAGGGTGCCATGGAGCGCCACGACGCCGGCGGACCAGACGAGCACGCCGAGCATCACGAGCGCGACCGCGCGGCCCCTGACGAGGATTCCAAACGCGATCGAGGCCGCGACCCAAAGGCCGGCGGCGGCGAACAGGCCGGTGCCGAGCGGGATCGCCCCCGCGATCGCGAGCGAGGCGACGCCGAGCAGCGCGAGCGCACCCGCGCGCCGCGCGCTCGAGCCCGCGGCGCCGGCAATCGCCGCGTACAGCGGCGCCAGCCCGATCGCCGCGAGCGCGGGCGCAAGCGGGGGCAGAAGGGCGGCGCCCGCGACGAGCACGGGAGTGAGGCGCGCGGCGGCGGCGCGGCGGCTTCTCGGGGTCGGTACCGGCGCGCGGGCGTCGAGCTCGGGAATCGCGCGCAGCAGCACGCTTCGAAGCTGGCCCAGCGTCGGGCGGCGCTCGGGGTCGGGATCGAGGCAGGCGTCGATCGCGGCGCACAGCGGCAGAGGCAGTCCGCGCCGGTGAGCCTCGAGCGGAGTGACCGGGTCGCCGAGCGCGCGCGCCGTCGCCGCCGGCGTGGCGCGGAGGACCGGGTTGCGCCCACTCCAGCACTCGTACAGCGTCAGTGCGAGGGAGTAGACGTCGCACCCGGGCCCGGTCTCGCCGCCCTCGGCCTGCTCGGGTGCCATGTAGGCGATCGTCCCGATCACCTCGCCGGTCGCGGTCAGCGAGACAGCGTCGGCGAGCCGCGCGGTGCCGAAGTCCATCAGCTTCGCCCGCGAGGCGCCCGAGGGGAGCGGAAAGTCGGGCTCGTGGGCGATCACGTTGTCGGGCTTGATGTCGCGGTGGTAGACGCCCTGGTCGTGGGCGTGGGCGAGCGCCTCGCAGAGGTCGGCGCCGAGCTCGGCCACGTCGCGGTCCGACAGCGCTCCCTGGGTGGCGAGCTGGCGCAGCGTCGACCCCTCCACGAGCTCGCTGACGAGATAGGCGTGGCCGTTCTCCTGGCCAAGCTCGAACAGGGTCACGATTCCGTCATGATTGAGTCGCGCGGCCGCCTGCGCCTCCCGCATCACCCGCCGGCCCGCCTCGCCGTGGGTCTCGATCGCCTTCACGGCCACCGGGCGCTCAAGCTTCTCGTCCCAGGCGCGATAGACGGTCCCAAACCCGCCTGCACCGAGGCGCTCTTCAAGCGCGAAACGTCCCAGAATCCGTTCTCCTGCCACGGCTCATCGTTCGCCGCGCACGGGTGGCCTCCTCCGCTTCGATCGTGCAACCACTTGCCCGTCCCCCCGGCGTGGCGGTCATACTCTGATGCCCAGCCCCGGAGGACGCGTTGGCTTTCCTGGACGAGGACGACGACTCATTCCCGGTCGCGACCGAGCCGGACGACCGCCGGCTTGGACCGCCCGATCACGATCGCCAGATCCTGATCCGACGCCTGGTCGCGATCGGCGTCGGCGTGCTCGTCCTGATCCTGCTGCTGCTCGGGCTGCGCGGCTGCCTGAACGCGCGTAAGACGCGCGCCTTCGAGAACTACGCCAGTGATCTCAATTCGGTCGCGGCCGAGTCGAAGCAGATCAGCGACGGATTCTTCGGCCGGCTCGAGAACCCGAAGAACCTCAGCCCGCTCCAGGTCCGGACCGAAATCCAGGGCGACCGCGGCGCCGCGAACAGCCTCTCGGGACGCGTCAACAGCCTCGACCCACCCGGTGAGGTCTCGGATGCCCAGAGCGACATCGAGCTCGCCTACCAGCTGCGAGCGGACGGGCTCACCGCGATCGCCGACAAGATCGGAGCCGCGCTCGGCAAGTCCGGCCAGTCGCAGGCGATCCGCGACATCGCCTTCGACATGCAGGACTTCCTTGCCAGCGACGTCATCTACCGCCGCGCGCGGGGCGAGATCCAGCAGGTGTTCCAGGATCAGGGCCTGAGCACCAAGGTTCCGGAGAGCCAATTCCTCCCCAGCGTCAGCTGGCTTGACACCGCGACGATCGCCGAGGCGGTCGGCCGGATCACCGGGGCGGCGACCTCGGGCACCCACGCCGTCGGGATCCTGCAGACGACCGTGAACGGGACCGCGCTGTCGACGACGGCGCCGACCTCGGTGACGGCGAAGGGCCCGGTCGCCCTCGACGTCGAGGTCCAGAACGCCGGCGACTCCGACGAGTCCGACGTCCTCGTCTCGTACTCGGTGACCGGAGGCACCTCCCCGATCAGCGGCGACAAGACGATTCCGGCGGTCTCCGCAGGATCGACATCGAGCCTGAAGATCCCGCTTGAGCCTGCGCCTCCGTCGGGTCAGCAGGTGACGGTGAAGATCACGCTCCAGCCCGTCGTCGGCCAGACCGACACGTCGAACACCGAGTCGACGTACATCGTCACCTTCAACAGCTGATGGTCTAGTGGACCTCGTCGGGGTACTCGTCGCCGCCGTGGCGCTCCTCGGTGTGCTTGTGCTGGCGCTGCGGGTGCGGGCGCTGCACGCGGCCCAGCGCGTCGTCGTCGGCGAGGGCGGCGAGCGCGACCTCGTCGCCCACGCGCGCGACCTGGAGCGCGAGCTGTCCGCGCTCAGCGAGCGTGTTGACGGGCTCGCCGCCGGACTCGAGGCGACGGGTGGTCGCGTCGAGGGCGCAATCACCCACGCAGCCGTCGTCCGCTACGACGCCCACGGCGAGATCAGCGGCCGCCAATCAAGCTCGATCGCGCTGCTCGACGATCGCCGCGACGGCGTCGTCCTGTCGTCGATCCTGCATCGCGAGCAGGCGCGGTTGTACGCGAAGCCGCTCGTCGCCGGGCGCTCCGAGATCGGGCTCTCCCCTGAGGAGGAGGACGCGATCTCGCAGGCGATGGCAGGCGGCGGCCGCGGCGGCTGATGCGGATCGCGTTTCTCGGCCCTGAGGGCACGTTCACTCACGACGCGCTGCGCGAGGCGCTCGGCGACGAGCGCGTCGAAACGGTGCCGTCGCCGACGATCTACGACGCGATTCTCGCGGTCGAGACCGGCGAGGTCGATCGCGCGCTGGTGCCGTTCGAGAACTCGATTGAGGGCGCGGTCACCGTCACCCTCGACACGCTGGCCCTCGACGCAACCACGGTGTCGATCGTCGGCGAGACGGACCATCCGATCAGCCACAGCCTGATCGCGCGCCAGCCGCTCGGGCTCGATGAGATCACGGCTGTGCTGTCGCATCCGCAGGCGAGCGCGCAGTGCGCGCGCTTCATCCGCGAGAGCCTCCCGGAGGCCGCGGTGCGGGCGGCATCGAGCAACGCCGAGGCGGTGCGGCAAATCGCCGGCTCGAGCGAGCCATGGGCGGCGCTCGCCTCAGCAGCCGCGGCGCGCCTCTACGACTGCGCCGTGATCCGTGAGGGCGTGGAGGACTACCCCGACAACGTCACCCGCTTCGTCTGGCTCGCGCCGGAGGGAACCCGGCCGGCGGGCGACGGACCGTGGAGGACATCGCTCGTCTTCTCGGAGCTCGGCGCCGACCATCCCGGCGCGCTCGTCGACGCGCTGCTCGAGTTCTCGAGCCGCGAGGTCAACCTGACCCGGATCGAGTCGCGGCCGCTCCGCCGCGGCCTGGGCCGGTACATGTTCTTCCTCGATCTCGAGGGCGCCGCCGACGACGAGCGCGTCGCGGCGGCGATCGAGGCGCTCCGCGGCAAGGCCGAATCCGTGAGAGTGCTGGGGAGCTACCCCGTACAATCGCGGGCACCATGGCGGTAGGCGCCACCAGCCGCAACGGGGTCCCGGCGACTCAGGGCTCCGTCGCTGGTGGCCGAACCCCGGCATCGAGCCGCGTCCTCGTCCTCAACGCGACCTACGAGCCGATCAACGTCTGCACCCTCCGCCGCGCGACCGTGCTCGTCCTCAAGTCGAAGGCCGAGATCATCGAGCGCGGCCGCGGAAGGCTCCACTCCGAGCGCCTCGCGCTCGAGCGGCCGGTCGTGATCCGGCTGATCACCTACGTTCGGGTACCGCGCGACGTCCATCGCCGCAAGATCACCCGCAAGGCGGTGCTCGCGCGCGACTCGTGGACCTGCCAGTACTGCGGCGCGAGCAAGCCGGGGCTGACCGTCGACCACGTGATCCCGCGAAGTCGGGGCGGCGAATCGGTGTGGGAGAACATCGTCGCGTCGTGCGCCGCGTGCAACCGCAAGAAGGGGAGCCAGCTCCCCCGCGAGGCACGAATGCACCCCCGCCGCCGGCCGAAGCCGCCGGGGCCGACCGTGTTCATACGCATCGCGGCGCCGAAGGTCCCCGTCGCCTGGGAGCGCTACCTCGTTCTCAGTGGCGCCGGCTCCACCCCGGCGTAGCGACCCAGCCGCTCACAGCGGAAGGGCCGCCCGGAGGCGACCCTTCCAAGACGGTGCGGACGAAGCGAGCCCGAGGCAAGTACTCGCGGGGCGGGACGGCTCCCGCACCCCGGCTCGCCGGTGCCCAGGTTGGATTCCGCCGGGCGGCCGCACCACCGCCCGCGGTGGCCCGGGCCCTCGTGGGCGCCCCGTCCCCTAATTCATTGGGACGAGACCCCCGGCGCCCGGACCTAGCGGCCCGACACCTCCGGCGTCCCGAAAAGCATGTGAATCAGTAGGACCACCTCCTTTCTCCGGTAGCTCCCATTGAAGCAGTTTGCCCCGTCGTGGAGATGGCCATACCGGTCCGGACCCGCCGCCGCCGTGTTTACCGTCTTAGCGGGGCCAGGGGGATCTCTACCGATGGAGGCAAAGATGAGCAAGCTTCGATTTCGCCGACCGAGTCCCGCCATGATCGTCGCCTGCACGGCGTTGGTCGTGGCGCTCGGCGGCTCGGCGCTGGCGGCGACGAAGATCAAGAGCAAGAACATCAAGAACGGGGCCGTGACGACGAAGAAGATCAAGACCGGCGCGGTCACCGCCAAGAAGGTCAAGAGCGGCACGCTGACCAAGGCGCAGCTCGCCAAGCACGCCGTGACCGGGAGCCGGCTCGGCCAGGCCGCGGTCAGCAACGGCAAGCTTGCCGACAACGCGGTCAACGGACCCAAGGTTGAGGACGGCTCGCTGAGCCTGCCGAAGGTCGCGCAGATCGTCGCGGACGTCAGCCCGGACGTTCCCTCGCTGGTTCCCGGGGACTGCGCGGACGTCGACATCGCGGTCAGCGGCGCGCAGGCGAACGACAGCGTCCTCGCGCTGCGGCGCGGTCCGAACTTCAACAGCCTGCTGACGCTGAGCGCGGGCCCGCAGGGCGCGGGCACGGTGCGGCTGACGTTCTGCAACCCCGACACCAGCGGCGGGGCCGCGACCCTTTCCGGGCCCGAGGACGTGAAGCTGGCGCTGTTCCACTAGGCGAACGGCGCGACTTGGACGGCCGGGCCGGCGCGTCCGGTCCGGCCGCCTCGAGGTCCACGCTGCCCAGGCTCGCGACTCAGGGGGAGAGGAGTGTCGCCGGTGATGATCGTGCTCTTCTAGGTCAGCGGGCGCCCGCGCGCGCGGGAGAATTCCTCCTGGAACTCTCGCGCGCGGACGCCCGAGACGAGGCGCATCGTCAGCTTCGGCGCAATCCAGTACATCGCCGCGAGGATGCGCAGAGGCCGGCGCCCGGCGACGATCACCTCGGCGCGGTCCTCGGGGATCGCCTTCACGACCGCCGCTCCCACCGCCTCGGGGGTCGCCGGCGCATCGCCCGCGGCGGCTCGGCGTGCTTCTCGTTCGCGATCCTGCCGTACATCCCGACGCGGCTGATGAAGATCGGGCAGATCGCCGAGAAGCCGACCGGCTTGTCGAGAAACTCGCCTCGCAACGAGTGGGTGAAGCCGACGACGCCGTGCTTCGTCGCCAGTAGGAGGCGAGGATCGGCGCCGGGGTCTTTCCAGCCATCGAGGCGAGGCTGACGACGTGGCCCGGCCGCGCTCGAGCATCCCCGGGAGCACCTGGCGGGTCAGCTCCATCACCGCGAGCAGGTTGACGTCGACGATCGGCTCGATCTCCTCGCGGGTCTGTTCCAGGTACGAGCCGGCGTACTCTAGTCCCGGCGTTGTTGACGAGCAGGTCGAGGGGGCCGACCGCGTCTGCGCGCGCTCGACAAGGTGGGCGCGGTCCCGCGGTCGCTGAGGTCGGCGGCTACGAGCTCGACCTTGATCCCGGTGCGGCGGAGCTCGTCGGCGAAGTCATCGAGGTCCGAGCCCGCGATGTCCGAGAGCGCCAGGTTGACGCCCTGCGCGGCGAGCGCGCGCGGCGATGTACTCGCCGAGCCCTCCCGCGGCGCCGGTGACCAGCGCGTTCGTTCCGCGCAGCTGCATCGCCGCGCCAGGCTATCTCGCCGCGGCTACTTGCGCCTGCGCCCCGCCGGCTTCTTCTTCGCCGCCGGCTTGCGAGGCCCCTGCTTCGCGGCGGGCTTGGGCTTCGACCGCGCAGCGGGCTTGGGCTTCGCGGAGCCCTTGCCCTTCGTCGCCTGCTTCGGCGTCGCCTGCTTCGCTCCCGCCCCGTTGGCCGACGCGCCGTCGGCGGAGACCCCGTCGACCGCCGCGTCGTCCGCCACGTCGGCGCCCGTGTCGCCGGACTCGACCACGGGCGCGATCGCGCTGACGCGGTCGCGCGCTTCAGGTTCATCACCCGGACGCCCTGGGTCGCCGGCCCATCAGCGAGATCCCGCCGGCACGGGTGCGCTGGACCATCCCTTGTGGCTGATGAACAGCAGGTCCTGGTGCTCGCGGACGATCAGCGCGCCGGCGAGCGCCCCCTTCTTCTCGGTCAGCTTCATCGTCAGCACGCCCTTCGTGCCGCGGCCCTTGGGCGGGTACTCGGACACCAGGGTGCGCTTGCCGTACCCGTTCTCTGTCACGACCAGCAGCTCCAGCCTCGGGTCGGGCGATGTCGAGCGCCAGCACGCGGTTGCCCTTGTCGGCCACGTTCATCCCCTTCACCCCCGAGGTGTCGCGGCCCATCGCCCGGACCGCCTTCTTCTTGAACCGGGAGGCGTGGCCCGGAGCTTCGAGACCAGCAGCAGGTCGTCCTCCCCCGAGGTGAGCCGGACCTGGACGAGCTCGTCGCCCTTGCGGATCTTGATCGCGATGATCCCGTCGGCGCGGATCGGGGTGTCGTACTTCGGCGAACTCGGTCTTCTTCACCAGGCCCTTCGCCGTCGCGAACACCAGGTACTTGCCCTCCTTGAAGTCGCGCGTCGGGATCACGGCCATCACCCGCTCCTCGTCGCGCAGCGGCAGCACATTGATGAGCGCCTGGCCCTTCGCCGTCGCGCGAGCCCTCCGGCAGCTCGTACACCTTCAGCCGGTAGACCTTGCCGAAGTTGGTGAAGAACAGCAGGTAGTCGTGCGTCGAGCAGATGTGGAGGTGCTCGATGTAGTCGCCCTCCTTCAGGTTCATCCCCATCACGCCCTTGCCGCCGCGCCGCTGCTGGCGGTAGGTCGCGAGCGGGAGCCGCTTCGCGTACCCGGAGGCGGTGATCGAGATCACCATCTGCTGGTCGGCGATCATGTCCTCGATGTCGAACTCGCCCTCGGCGGCGGCGATCTCGGTTCGGCGCTCGTCGCCGTAGCGGCTCTCGATCTCCGCGAGCTCGTCGACGATCAGGCCGTCGATCCTCGCCTCGTCGCCGAGGATCGTCCGCAGCTCTTCGATCCGCTCGACGAGCTCCGCGTGCTCCGCGCGCACCTTGTCGGCCTCGAGCGCGGTGAGCCGCTGCAGGCGCATGTCGAGGATCGCCTGCGCCTGCTCCTCGGAGAGCTTGAACTTCTCGATCAGGCCCGTCGCGCGCCTCGTCGGGGTCGGCGGACCCGCGGATCAGCGCGATCACCTCGTCGAGGTTGTCCAGCGCGATCGAGCAGCCCCTCGAGGATGTGGGCTCGCGCCTCGGCGCGGCGCAGCTGGTACTGCGTGCGGCGGATGACCACCTCGCGCTGGTGGTCGACGTAGTGCTGGATCAGCTCCTTGAGCGCTGAGCGTCCGCGGCACGCCGTCGACGAACGCGACCATGTTGATGCCGAAGCTGGTCTGCATCGACGTGCGCTTGTAGAGCTGGTTCAGGACCACCTGCGGCGGGTCGCCACCGCGCTTCAGCTCGATCACGAGCCGCATCCCGCTGCGATCGGACTCGTCGCGCAGGTCCGAGATCCCGGTGATCTTCTTGTCGCGGACGAGATCGGCGATCTTCGTGATCAGGCCGCCGTCGCCGCCCTTCTTGACCATGAACGGAAGCTCGGAAACGACGATCGCGTCCTTGCCGCCCTTCAGCGGCTCGACGTGCGCCTTCGCCCGCACTTTCACGCTGCCGCGGCCGCTGCGGTAGGCCTCCGCGATCCCGGCCGACGCCCATGATCGATGCCGCCGCCGGGGAAGTCGGGGCCCTTGATGTGCTTCATCAGCCCGTTCAGGTCGATCGCGGGGTTCTCGATGTAGGCCCGCACGCGCGCCGATCACCTCGCCGAGGTTGTGCGGCGGGATGTTCGTCGCCATCCCGACCGCGATCCCGGAGGAGCCGTTGACGAGCAGGTTTGGGAACCGCGCCGGCAGGAGCAGCGGCTCGCTGCGTGCGACTCGTCGTAGTTGGGCCCGAAGTCGACCGTCTCCGCCTCGATGTCGCGCAGCAGCTCGGTCGCGAGCCGGCCGAGGCGGGCTTCCGTGTACCGCATCGCGGCCGGCGGGTCGTCGTCGATCGAGCCGAAGTTGCCCTGGCCGTCGACAGCGGGTAGCGCAGCGAGAAGTCCTGCGCCATCCGGGCCAGCGTGTCGTAGATCGCGGAGTCGCCGTGCGGGTGGTACTTGCCCATCACCTCACCGACGATGAAGGCGCACTTCCGGTATGGGCGGTTCGGCTGCAGGCCTAGGTCGTGCATCGCGTACAGGACCCGGCGATGGACCGGCTTGAGCCCGTCGCGCACGTCGGGCAGCGCCCGGCCCACGATCACGCTCATCGCGTAGTCGAGGTACGAGGAGCGCATCTCCGTCTCGAGCTCGCGCTCCTCGATTCGGCCGGTCAGGGCCTCGAGCGAGCCCTCCATCTAGCGCCCCTCATCAGACGTCGAGGAAGCCGACGTCGCGGGCGTGCTTCTCGATGAACTCCTTCCGCGGCTCGACCTTGTCGCCCATCAGCTCCGAGAACATCCGCTCGGCCGTCGCGTCGCGTCGTCGATCGTCACCTGCTGCAGGGTGCGGCTCCCGGGATCCATCGTCGTCTCGCGGAGCTGCTCGGCGTTCATCTCGCCGAGGCCCTTGAAGCGCTGCATGCGTCACCCCGTGGCGGGCGAGGTCGAGCACCGCGCGGCGCAGCTCGTCGAACGAGATCGCCTCCTCGCTGCGGTCGCCGAGCGTGACCGCGAACGGCGGCCGGCCGACGTGCTTGCAGCAGGTCGGCGTGGACCTCGACGAGCTTCCGGTACTCGTTCGACTTGAACAGGTCGGCGGCAGACGGTGGGTGCGCGCGAGGCCGCTGCGCCGGTGGATCGCCTTGACGACGAGCTCGTCCTTGGTCGCCTTGACGAGCTCGGTCTCGTACGCCTCCTCCGGCGGGTCCTCGGCCTGGATCAGCTTCTTGACCCCGGCGAGCGTCGCCGCGCCGGAGTCGAGGATCTGCGACTCGCAGAGGAACTCGACGAGCTCGTGGCCGAACTCGGCCTGCAGCGAGCTCGACCAGCCCTCGTACTCCTTGAGCAGGCGGTTGAAGCTGCTGCCAGCGCCGCTTGCGAGAGCTTCGTCGCCTTGCCCTTCGAGTCGATGACCTCGAACTGCTCGATCTTGTCGCGCAGCAGGAAGCTCCTCGAGCTCGGACTCCTTCTCGATGTAGAGCTCCTGCTCCCGTTGCGGACCCTGTACAGCGGCGGCTTGGCGATGTAGACGTACCCGGCCTCGATCAGCTCCGGCATCTCGCGGTACAGGAAGGTGAGCGCGAGCGTGCGGATGTGGGCGCCGTCGACATCGGCGTCCGTCATCAGGATCACCTTGTGGTAGCGCGCGTCGTCGAGGTTGAACTCCTCGCGGACGCCGGTCCCGATCGCGGTGATCAGCGCCTGGATCTCGATGTTGGAGAGCACCTTGTCGATCCGGCTCTTCTCGACGTTGATGATCTTGCCCGCGCAGCGGCAGCACCGCCTGCGTCGAGCGCTCGCGGGCCTGCTTCGCCGAGCCGCCCGCCGAGTCGCCCTCGACGATGAACAGCTCCGCGTCGCGCGGGTCCTTGACCGTGCAGTCGGCGAGCTTGCCCGGCAGGGTCGAGTTCTCGAGCGCCGACTTGCGCCGCGTCAGGTCGCGCGCCTTGCGCGCCGCCTCCCGGGCGCGGGCCGCGTCGACCGCCTTGGTCAGAATCCGCCGCGCCTCGCCCGGGTTCTCCTCCAGGAACTCGCCGAGCTTGCGGTTGACGGTCTCCTTGACGAGCCCCTCGACCGGCGGGTTGCCGAGCTTCGTCTTCGTCTGGCCCTCGAACTGGGGATCGCCGAGCTTGACCGAGATCACCGCGGTCAGCCCCTCGCGGACGTCGTCGCCGGAGAGGTTCGTCGTCCTTCTCCTTCAGCAGCCCCTTCTGGCGCGCGTACGCGTTCAGGGTCCGGGTCAGCGCCGAGCGGAAGCCGGAAAGGTGCGAGCCGCCCTCGTGGGTGTTGATGTTGTTGGCGAACGTGAACACCGACTCCTGGTAGGAGGTGTTCCACTGCATCGCGACCTCGACCTGGCCGTCATCGGTCTCGTTCTCGAAGAAGATCGTCTTGCGGTGCAGCGCGTCCTTGGTCTCGTTCAGATGCTTGACGAAGTCGACGATCCCGCCCTTGTATTGGAACGCTCACCTGCTGGCCGCCGCCGCGCTCGTCGATCAGCTCGATGCGCAGGCCGCGGGTCAGGAACGCCGTCTCGCGCAGACGCTCGGCGAGCGTCTGGAAGTCGAGCTCGACCTCGTCGAAGATCTCGGCGTCGGGGAGGAAGGTGATCGTCGTCCCGGTGCGCTTCACGGCGGCGCCCTTCTTCAGCGTCGCGCGCGGCTTGCCGCGCTCGTAGTCCTGGGTCCAGATGTGGCCGTCGCGGCGGACCTCGAGCTGGAGCCGCTCGGAGAGCGCGTTGACGACCGAGACGCCCGACGCCGTGCAGGCCGCCGGAGACCTTGTAGCTGCCGCCCTCGCCGAACTTCGCCGCCGGCGTGCAGGGTGGTCATCACGACCTCGGCGGCCGGCCGCTTCTCCTTCGCGGTGCTTGTCGACCGGGATCCCGCGGCCGTTGTCGACCACGGTGGCGCTGTTGTCCGGGTGCAGGGTGACGCTCGACGTGATCGCAGTGGCCGGCGAGCGCCTCGTCGACGGAGTTGTCGACGACCTCGTAGACGAGATGGTGGAGACCGCGGGGGCCGGTTGAGCCGATGTACATCCCGGGGCGCTTGCGGACCGCCTCGAGGCCCTCGAGCACGGTGATGTTCTCGGCGCTGTAACCGCTCCGCCCCTTCTTCGGCGCCGGCCTGGCCTTGGCCGCCTTGCCGCTCTTGCTGCGAGCCGCCGGCTTGGCCTTGGCGGTCTTCTTAGTGGACCCGGCGCTGCGGGACTTGGCTGCCACTCGGCTCCTTTCGATTTCGACGGGCTGTTTCGGTGCCCGTATCTTGCGAGAAGCCCCGACCGACGGTGCCGCAAAAGACCGGCTCGTCCTCGGGGTCGGGGCCTCACCCAGGTTCACATAAGGATATCAGTCACGAGCGGGCGGAATTTGCGGTAATCCGTGACAAAAGCCCTGCAAATCACGCATCAAACCGGGAGGCGTCGGCGGTCAGGCGAAGCCCCGCGATCCGACCCTCGCCGACGAGCTCCTCGAGCCGCGTGCGGAGCTCGTTCTGCATCAGATCGAGCTCCGATGCCCACGTCGCCGAGCGGCACGCGATCGTCACCACGCCGTCGCGTTCGCCGACCGGCTGCGCCTCCGCCGCGATCGCCTCGCCGCATGCGCGCGGCCACGCGCTCTGAACCTCGGCGAGCAGCGTCCGCGGCGCGCTGGTCTCGATCACGCCGCGGAGCGCGGAGCCCGCGGGGCGGGGCGAGCGCCGGGAGCTCACGCCGCCACCGCGGCGGGGCGAACGCCACCCTCGCGGACCTCGATCTCCGTGCGCTCGCACTTGTCCGGGAGCTGCGTCGGCTCGGTCGCGGTGATCAACGCCTGTCCCGAGGGGCCGAGCCGCTCGACCAGCGCCAGCCGACGGCTCGGGTCGAGCTCGCTCATCACGTCGTCGAGCAACATCAGCGGCTCCGTCCCGCGGGCCTCCAGCAGTCCCTCGCGCTCGGCGAACAGCAGCGCCAGCAGCGCCGTCCGCTGCTGGCCCTGTGAGCCGTAGCGGCGCAAGCGCGCGCCCGCCGAGCTTCAGCTCGAGCTCGTCGAGGTGCGGGCCGTGGCCCGAGAACCCGCGGTCGATGTCCGAGCCGCGCCGCTCGGCGAGCTCGGCCGCGAGCTCGTCGGCGTGGCCCTCGCTGCGCGGTGCGTAGCGAAGCAGCGCCTCGCCCTCCAGCCCGATCGCCGCGGCGAGCTCGGAGAAGCGCGGGGCGAGCAGCTCCGCCGCCTCGCGGCGGGCGACGATCAGCTCCGCACCCTCACGAGCGAGCTCGAGATCCCAGGCGTCGAGCGACGCGTCCGCCGCAGCGCCGGCCCGGATCCGCCCGAGGAGCGCGTTGCGCTGCGCGAGCGCGCGGCCGTAGCGGCGGCGGGTCTCGCCCCGCGCCGGCCACACCGCGGCGACGAAGCGGTCGAGGTGCGAGCGGCGCACGCTCGGCGGGCCCTTTACGAGCTCGAGCCGATCGGGGGAGAAGACGCCGACGGCCGGACGCAGCTCCGCCGCCCCGGACGCCGGGGGGAGCCGTCGACGAGCCGCTTTGCGCCCTCGTCGCGCGCGTAGGAGGCGAGGAAGCTCCGCGTCTCGGAGCCGTCGCGGACCTCGACCTCAGCCCGCGCCAGGCTCTCCCCGTAGGCGATCATCTCGCGCGCGTTCGAGGTCCGCCACGAGGCGCCGACGAGGCCGAAGTACAGCGCCTCGAGCAGGTTCGTCTTCCCGGCGCCGTTCGGGCCCCACAGGAGGCCGATCCCGGCAGGCAGCGCGACCTCAACCGCCGTGAGGTTGCGGAAGTCGCGGGCCTCCAGGCGCTCCGCGAACACGGGCCGGCCCGCCTCCCTCTCCCGCTACACGTTGAGCCGGATCGGCATCACGAGGTAGCTGAAGTCCTCGCGGCCGAGCGGGCGCAGCAGGCCGGGTCGAAGCGGGGAGGTGAGCCCGATCGTCAGCTCGTCGGCGTCGATGCTCTCGATCCCGGCGACGACGAACTCCGGATTGAACGCGATCTCGAGCGGCTCGCCGCTGAACGGGGCCGGCATCGCCTCGCTCGCGTCGCCGACCTCCGGCGTCTCCGCCGCGATCGTCAGCTCGCCCTCGGCGAACGCGAAGCGCAGCGGCGCGTTGCGCTGCGCGAGCTGGCTGATCCGCCGGGTCGTCTCCAGGAGCTCGTCGCGCGGAAGTCGCACCTCGTGCTCGAACGACTCGGGGAGCAGCTGGCGGTAGCTCGGGAACTGGCCCTCGATCAGCCGCGAGGAGAGCACGACATCGCCGGCCCGGAAAGCGACCTGGTTGCCGAGCAGCGCGATCTCGACGACGTCCGCGGCCTCGGCGGCCACGATCCGGCTGAGCTCGCGCATCGCCCGAGCCGGGATGTTGGCGTCGACCGCCTCCGGCACCGCGTCCTCGAGCTCGCTGTGCTTGACGCACAGCCGGTAGGAGTCGGTCGCGACCATCGTCAGCGTCTTCTCCTCCGCGGTCAGCAGCACGCCGGTGAGAATCGGTCGCACCTCGTCGCGCGAGGCCGCGCGTGCGACCCGCTCGATTGTGTCGGCAAACGCAATCGCCGGCAGCGTCAGCGCCGCGGCCTCGAACTCCGGCAGCCGCGGGAAGTCCTCGGGCGGCAGCGTGCGGAGGTGGAACCGCGACTGGCCAGCGGTGAGCTCGACGTCACGCTGCTCGGCGCGGGTCGCAATCGTTACGTCGCCGTCGGGCAGCGTGCGGACGACATCGACGAGCAGCCGGCCCGGTAGCAGCACGCTGCCCTCGTCGGAGACCTCACCCTCGATCGCGAGTGTGAGCCCGATCTCCATGTCCGTTGCGCGAACGCCGAGCTTGCCGTCACCTGCCGTCAGCAGGATCCCGCCAAGTGACGGCAGGGTGCTGCGGGCCGAGACGGCACGCCCGGCGATCTGAAGGCCCGAGAGGAGCCTGTCTTTGGATGTTGAGAACTTCAATGTCATCGAATCGCTAAGTGATGTTGATGGTGTGGACATCGGTTTATAAGGGCTCCGGAGGTTGACGGAAGCGGCTTGTATGGCTGTGGACCATCATCGTGGACAAGGTCTGGTCATGTGGACGGCTTCGTCGAGGCGCTGCCTTTCGCTGTGGGATGGAGAAGGGCGCGGACATCGGCGGCCTGAGTCTCGAGCCCGGATCCGGGTTCGAGCGCTGTGTTGATTCGGCGAATCGCGTGCAGCACGGTCGAGTGATCGCGATGGAAGGCGCGGGCGATTTGGGCGAGCGGTTGGTCGGTGAGCTCACGCGAGAGGTACATGGCGAGCTGGCGGGCGCGCGCGACCCGCGGCGTGCGGCGCGTGGAGAGAAGCTCATCACGAGAAAGATGAAGCACGGCGCAGACAGCCTCCTGGATTGCCTCGACGCTTGGCGCGTCGTCTCCCGACGGTGTTGTCGCGCCGGGTGCGCGTGACGCGATCGCTTCGTCGATCAGGGCCGCGTCGACCGGTCGGCGCGTAAGCGATGCGATCGCGGTCACGCGCGTGAGCGCGCCTTCGAGTCGGCGGACGTTGCTCGGGACCCGGACCGCGAGTTCGCGCAGCGCGTCGGGCGGGAGCTCGGCGAAGGGGCCGTCGGTGACGAGCCGCCACAGCAATGTCATTCGCGCGCGGAGATCCGGCGCGCGGAGCTCGGCGCACAGGCCCCACTCAAAGCGGTCGCGGAGCCGTTCGGCGAGCCGCGAGAGCTCGTGCGGGGGCCGGTCGCTCGTGAGCACGATCTGGTGCCCGGCTTCGTGGAGGGCGTTGAAGGTGTGGAAGAACTCCTCCTCGGTCCGCGCCTTGTCCTCGAGGAACTGGACGTCGTCGATCAGCAGCACGTCGACGTCGCGGTGGCGGTGCTTGAACGCGTCGGCGCCGGAGCGGCGGATCGCGGTCACGAACTCGTCCGTGAACCGCTCGCCGGTCGTCAGCCGCACGCGGAGGCCGGGGTGGTGGCGTTGCAGGTAGGCGGCAATCGCGCCGAGCAGGTGGGTCTTGCCGAGCCCCGGCGCGCCGTGAAGGAAGAGCGGGTTGTAGGACTCGCCCGGGAGCTCGGCGACCGCGAGCGCGGCCGCGTGCGCGAAGCGGTTCGCGTCCCCGATCACGAAGCGCTCGAAGCTGTGCCCGGGGTTGAGCGGCGGGTCCTGCTCCGCCTCGGAAGCGGGCCGGGAGCGGGCGGCCTCGCCGGCGACGAGGGCGATCTCGGTCAGCGACGGGGTGTACTTGCGAAGCGCGGCACGGATTCGGGCCCCGTAGCGGCGGTCGACCCATGAGCGGATCGTGGGTGGGGCCTGGAGGTAGAGCGTGGACCCGCGCGAGCCAACGACGCGGAGCGGCTCGAGCCAGAGGTCGAACGTCGACGACGGGAACGATGCCTTGAGCTCTTCGCGAACCCGCTGCCAGATCTCGGCAAGGTCTTCGCTCACGGCATCGGGCACCGTGCCGCACTCCTCTCATCGTAGGTCGGGATCGCCCCGCGTCTCCGCCGCGCTGTCCCGCCTCGCGACGGTCGGGCTCCGGGGCGGCGACTATAACGCCGGGCGTAGAGCCCGGAGCATGCTCGCGCGCGGCCAGCGCGCATTTCGCGGGAAGAATCACCCGGGTCTCCTCCGCTTCGCGTCCGGGACCCGGGGAACGCGGTCTGGCCCTTCTCGTGTGGTGGACGCCGGCGGCTGGGGCGCGCGTATACTGGCGGACCCCTGACCCTCGCCCGAGCCGTGGTTCCGAGGCGGAGGACCTCCATCGATGAAGCGGACCTATCAGCCGAAGAAGCGCAAGCGCGCACGGACGCACGGCTTCCGGGCGCGGATGCGGACGCGCGGCGGACGCCAGGTACTGAAGCGCCGCCGGCGCAAGGGCCGCAAGCGTCTCACCCCGTAGCGATGGCCGGGAGACAACGTCGGCGAGGGCGCCTGTCGCGGAGCGGCGATTTCGATCGCGCGTACCGCGACGGCCGCTCGCACTCGAACCGCTACCTGGTCGTGTACGCGTTCCCGCGCCCCGACGGCGACGTCGACGGTGAGAGCGTTCGGCTGGGGATCTCAGTCGGGCGCAGGCTCGGCAAGGCGGTGCAGCGCAACAGGATCAAGCGGCTGCTGAGGGAGGCGTTCTGGGCGCTCGCCGACCGGCTCCCGCCCCAGCACGACTTCGTCATCGTCGCCCGCCCCGACGTCGCCGAGGTTGCCCAACGCGACGGCGTCGACGGGATCCGCGCCTGCCTCGACGACGTGATCCGGGACGGCGGCCTGGCACGCATGAACCGTAAAACGTGAAACGCCCCCTGCTCTATCTGCTCGGCCTCTACAGCCGATTCGTCTCGCCCGCGCTTCCGCGCCGGTGCAAGTACGAGCCGACGTGCTCGGCTTACGCGGCCGGGGCGATTCGCGAGCTCGGCGTGATCCGCGGCTCGATCCTCGCGCTGTGGAGGCTCGCGCGCTGCAACCCGTTCAGCCACGGCGGCTACGACCCCGTCGCGGCGCGGACGATCTTCAAGGATTCGCACACGCGGCGACAGCGGACAGGGGAACGAGCGAGCGTGGCCGGCGCTGAGTCGAGTCGCGAGCGAGCGAGCGCAGAGCGGGTCGCCGGATGATTCCGATCGCCCTGCTCCCCGTCCTCGACCAGCTCGCGCACCTCGCGAACGATGTCCTCGTATGGCTCCACGACACCATCGGGCTCGAGTGGGGCGTCGCGATCATCGTGCTGACGTTCCTGACGCGGTTGCTGATCCTGCCGCTGTCGATGAAGCAGATCCGCTCGATGCGCGCGCTCCAGGCGCACCAGCCGGAGATCAAGAAGATCCAGGCGCAGTACAAGGACGATCGGCAGCGCCTCCAGCGCGAGCTGATGGCCTTCTACCAGGAGAACCAGATCAACCCGTTCGCCTCCTGCATTCCGCTGCTGCTCCAGCTCCCGGTCTTCCTCGCGCTCTACTACGCGCTGCGCAGCTTCCTCCCGCATGAGGTCTGCACCGGCGGGGCGACCGACTGCCCGGCGGCGAGCTTCCTGTTCATCCCCAGCCTGCTCGAGGCGGCGACGGGCGCGGTGCTCGTCGTGCTGATCGTCCTCTACGTCGGGACGCAGCTCGGAGCCGGGCTCGTGATGTCGGCGTCGAGCGATCGCCAGCAGCGGCTGATGATGATGGCTCTACCCGTCGTCTTCGTCCCGATCATCATCAACTTCCCCGCCGGGCTCGTCGTCTACTGGATCACGACCAACGTCTGGACGCTCGGCCAGCAGTTCGTCGTCAAGCAGGTCGCCCCGCCGCCACCCGGGCCGACGCCCGAGGAGGTGGAGGCCGCGAAGGCCCCGCCGCCGCCGCCGCGGAAGCGCAAGCGACGCCGCTGATGGCGCCCGTCGAGGAGATCCCGGCCGAGGCCGGCGACCGCGTTCGCATCGTCCTCGAGCGCGTTCTCGAGGCGCTCGAGATCGACGGCGACGTCGCGATCGACGAGGACGACGAGGAGATCGCGGCGAGCATCGACGGCGACGACCTCGGGATCCTGATCGGGCGGCGCGGTCAGACGATCGACGCGATCCAGGTGCTCTGCTACCGGGTCGCATACCGAGGTGAGACCGGCGACCGCAAGCGGATCAGCGTCGACGCCGCCGGCTATCGCGAGCGCCGCCGCGACATCCTCGAGCGTCAGGCCGACCAGGCCGCCGAGGACGCGCTGAGGGCGTCGCGCCCGATCGACCTCGAGCCGATGAGCGCGCAGGAGCGGCGGATCGTCCACAACCACCTCGCCGAGCGCTCCGGAGTCGAGACGTACAGCGAGGGCGACGAACCCGAGCGCTGGGTCGTCGTCGCGCCGCTGGTCGCGGGGTGACGCCGGCCCGGCCTGTGGCGGCCGGAGATCCAACCCAGCGCCTCGCCCCGCAGGCGCGGGAGCGGGTCACGCGCCTCGTCGAGCTGCTCGCGGGCGACCCGACCGCGCCGAGCTCGGTCCGCGAGCCGCGGGACGCCTGGCGGGTGCATGTCGCCGACAGCCTCACCGGGCTCAGCTTCGACGAGCTCGCGGCGGCGGGGCGGATCGCCGACGTCGGCGCCGGCGCCGGGCTCCCGGGCCTCGTGCTCGCGGCGGCGCTGCCCGATGCGCGCGTCGATCTCGTCGAGTCGGTGGGACGCAAGTGCGACTTTGCCCGCCGCGCGATCGACGCCATGGGCCTCGACAACGCCACCGTCGCCTGCGAGCGCTCCGAGGAGCTGGCCGCGGGTGGCGGGCGCGAGGGCTACGACGCGGTCACGGCGCGCGCGGTTGGGCGCCTGGCGACGCTTGCCGAGCTCGCCTCGCCGCTGCTTCGCGACGCAGGGGTACTCGTCGCCTGGAAGGGAAGGCGCGACCCCGCCGAGGAGTCGGAGCTCGAGCGCGCGGCCGAGCGGGTCGCGATGCGCCCCCTCGAGATCCGCTGGGTGGGGCCGTATGCGGGCAGCCGCAACCGCCATCTGCACCTGATGCGCAAGCAAGGACCGACCCCGTCCGAGCTCCCGCGCCGCGCGGGAGTCGCGAAGAAGCGCCCCTTCGGCGCGGCCCGGACCCCGGCCTAGGCTTTACTTCCGCTGTCACGCTGCCTACTGTCCGGCCTGCCGCTCGGCTGGCGCCGTGCCCTGGATCGAGATCGAATGGGAACCGTCTACGCGATCGCAAACCAGAAGGGTGGAGTCGGGAAGACGACCACCGCCGTGAACATGGGCGCCTGCGTGGCCGCGGGCGGCCACCAGACGCTGATCTGCGACCTCGACCAGCAGGCAAACGCCACCGTTGCGTTGGGGGTCGAGCGCGACATCTCGCCGTCCTCGTATGACTGCCTGACCGGGGAGGTCTCGGTTGCCGAGGCGGCGCGGCCGGCGGGGCCGGACAACCTCTGGGTCGTCCCCGGCCATCGCGACCTCGCGGGCGCCGCGGTCGAGCTGCCGCGAATCGATGGGTCGGAGAAGCGCCTGCGCGATATGCTCGGCCCGGTGCGCGAGCGCTTCGAGTGCACGCTGCTCGACTGCCCGCCCTCGCTCGGCCCCGTGACCGTGAACGCGCTTGTTGCCGCCGACCGCGTGATCGTCCCCGTCCAGGCGGAGTACCTCGCGCTCGAGGGGCTGGTTCAGTTCCTCGACACGGTGCAGCTGATTCGCCGCGAGATGAACCCGAAGCTCGAGATCTCGGGGATCCTGCTGACGATGGCCGACGAGCGCACGAGGCTCTCCCAGGACGTCGAGCACGAGCTCCGCGACCACTTCCCGAAGCTCGTCTTCAAGACCGTGATCCCGCGCAACGTTCGCCTCGCCGAGGCGCCCAGCTACGGAGAGCCGGTCCTCGATCACGCCCCCGACTCCCCGGGCTCGATGGCGTACCGCGAGCTCGCGAAGGAGCTGGTCGACGGTGGCTGATCATGGCTAAGCGAGGCATGGGTCGCGGGCTCTCCGCGATCCTCCCCGAGAGCGCCGCGGACGCGGATCTGCGCGAGCTGCCGCTCGACGCGATCAAGCCGAACCCGTCGCAGCCGCGGACCCGGTTCGACTCCGGTTCGATCGCCGAGCTCGCGCGCTCGATCGAGGTCGCGGGGGTGATCCAGCCGGTGATCGTGCGGCCGCTCGATGACGGCAGCTACGAGCTGATCGCCGGCGAGCGCCGCTGGCGCGCGGCGCAGGAGGCGGGCCTCGACCGGCTCCCGGCGCTCGTCCGCGACCAGGGCGAGACCGAGCGCCTGCAGACGGCGCTGATCGAGAACATGGCGCGCGAGGACCTGAACCCGATCGACGAGGCGCGCGCGTGTGCGGCGCTGGTCGAGGACCTCGGCCTCAGCAAGGAGGAGATCGCGCGCCGGCTCGGTCGCACCCGCCCCTCGATCTCGAACCTGATCCGGATCCTCGACCTCCCGGACGAGGCGATCGGGCTGCTCGCCGACGGCGAGCTCAGCGAGGGCCACGGCCGCGCGATCCTCCAGGCGCGCGGCCAGGACGCGCGCCGCCGGCTCGCCCGCGGCGCGGCCGAGTACGGGTGGTCTGTGCGCGAGACCGAGCGCAAGGCGAAGCAGTCCTCGGGGAAGCGCAAGCCGGCCCGGCGCAGGGGCGGATCGAGCGCGGACGAGCGCGACGCGATCGCCGGAGCGGAGGACGCGCTCGAGGCCGCGATCGGTCACGACGTCCGCGTCCGCGTCGCCGGAAGCGGGATCAAGGCCGAACTGGTGTTCGACGACGTCGACGAGCTGATCGCGCTCGCGCGGCGGCTCGCGCGCCGCTGAAAACCCGGCGGCTTCCCCTACGCGAGGCCCGCGCTCGCCAGCGCCCTGTCTCGGCTCGAGAAGATCTCGAGCCGGACTCCCCGTCCGTCCCGCATCGTCCACAGGTGCGCGCCGGGCGAGTCGACGTCGACGCCGCTTCCCTTCCCGCGCCCCGTGTAGCGGCACATCACGACGACGAACTCGCCCGCGGGAATGAACTCCTCGGGCTCGATGCGCCATTTCTCCCACGGGCCGAGCCACTCGAGCAGCCGCTCGCTCGTGTCCACCGGCTCGCGCTTCACCCCGGCGATGCCCGGGAACTCGTCCGACCAGCCCCACTCGAGGTCAGCGCCGTAGACGTCGGACACCGGGCGGAAGTCGCCGCGTGCCCATTCCGCGTAGACCCGGCGCAGAGCCTTCACGTTCTCGTCCTCCACCGGAGCGGAGTATGCCGCTACGGCCCTCGCCCGCGCTCTAGAATCAGCGCTCCCGGGCGATTAGCTCAGTCGGTTAGAGCGCCGCTCTGATAAGGCGGAGGTCCGTGGTTCGAGTCCACGATCGCCCATCCTCGCCCCTACAGTCCCCTTCCGGCGGCACGGACCGCGGATGCGGATGCTTTCGACGCAGGCGCTGCAACTCGTCCGAGGTCTTCCGTGCAGCGCCGCTGCCCGCCCTCGCGCGCTGGCTCCGGCAGCGGTCGGATCGACTCGTAGTAGCGGATCGATGAAGTCGCGACGCCGGCTCGGCGCGCCACCTCTCCGATCGTCAACTCGGGCCACCCCTTCTCCCCCGAGTGAAGCCTTGACCCAGACTGCACTGGACGCCGAATCGTACGCGCCGCACGCTCCGTAGGCAACTGGGCGAGCAGCAGAAGACGTCTCCAACCAGACCGCCGCGATGTTTGACGTCGATGCGTTTCGCGCGTCCGGCCGAACCCGGACGGCAGAGGCGGTAGCGTCCACGGGCCGGATGGGCTTCGATCTCCTGAAAGCTGACTCCGCGTTCTGGCGGCCGTCGAACCAGATGCGGGTCGCGAACACCGACCTCGCGAAGCAACTGGGGGCGCACTCTCTCGGGGCGCGGCTGTGGCGGCTTGCGCCGGGGCAGGCCTCGACCAAGCATCGTCACGAAAGCGAGGAGGAGCTATACGTCCTGCTTGAGGGGACCGGGCGGATGCGGATTGGCAATGAGGCGCTGACGCTCGAGGCGCTGGATGCCGTCCGCGTCGACCCACGAACCGTGCGCCAGCTCTTCAACGACACCGACCGCGACGCGCTGTGGCTCGTCGCCGGCGCGCCGCCGGGGCCCACGAACACGCTTGAGATGACGGACGATGAGCTTCGCGACCTGTATCCGAACGGCCCCAAGGCGCTTCCGCCGGAGCTCGGCGGCGGGACGGCCTGAATCCGGACGCCCGGCCTTGACTTCAAGTGCGCTTGAAGGTCAATCGTGTGTCGCGCAGGGTAACCCCAAGCGATTGGAGAGCGACACATGGCCAGCCGAACCGACACCCGGTTCGATCTCGATGCGTTCGAGCGCGCCTACGTGCAGTGGGACGTCGGGACGCTGATCGATTGCTATGACGCGGACGTCGAGGTGACCCAGATCGATCGCGACAACCCGCCGACCGCGCCGCCGCGACGGTCACCTGTGAGTTTCCGGGCGGCCGAAAGGTCGTCGCGAACTCGATCATGGAGATCCGGGACGGCCGGATCGTGCGCCAGCACGACGTCGTCTGCGGCGACCAGTCCTGAGAATCCACGGAGGGCCCGCCCGGCCCGGGGTCGGGCGGGCCTTACGGGCCGGTGAAGCCGCCGGCGAAGCAGGGTCCGCCGTTGCACTCGTCGTTGATGAACCCGTTCGGCTGCAGGAACGTGTTGATCATCGCGGTCGCGGTCGGGACGCCGCGCGGTGCGCCGTGCGGGTCCTCGCCCTCGCGGTTCGGGACGTTGGTGAGCGGCGGCGGGGGAACCCCGATCGTCTCGCCCGGGTTGTCCGGGTCCGGCCGCACCGGCCCGATGTCCGAGTACACGACCGCCGACCCGCTGTACGGGTACTGGGTGATGGGCGGCACCCCGTAGAGGATGTCGTAGTCGGGGAAGCGCCCGTCGTAGATCACGGGCTGGTGCGCCTCGGCGCCGATCGTCCGCGCCTCGGCGTCGACCATGTAGTTCGTCACCTGGTGATCGCCGAACGCCGGCGCGAGGAAGACGGTGTGCGCGGGGGTGTCACGCAGCGGGTTCGCCGTCATCCGGTGCGCGTATCCGTTCGGATCGCTGCGGTCCCAGAGCATCTGCGTCAGCGTCAGCAGCAGCGGCCGCGAGAGCTCGTCCGGGTAGCTCGGATACAGGATCGCCGCGAACTCGTCGAAGTCGACCGAGCGCGGCAGCAGCATCGAGTAGCGCATTGCCGGGACGCCGAGGGCTGAGCGGGTGAAGTCCGGCGCGACCGCGGTCAGAGCGCCGCCGAGGATCCCGCCCTGGCTGTTGCCGTTGTAGTAGAGGTGGCTTGTGTCGATCACCGGTCCGGTCGCGTTCGTGCCGTCGACGTGGAACGCCGGATCTGAGATCAGCCCCTGCGGGTGGATCATCGCCCGCCCGAGGTAGAGCTCGTTCAGCATTCCCTGCTGGACGCGGTCTGTGAGCTCCGGGAAGCGGGACTCGTCCTGGAGGATCCCGCCGGTATTGATGACGTCGCTCGACGACATCCCGATCTCAGGAGTCGCGCACAGCACCGAGTTGTCCTGGTTCGCGAACGTCTGCAGCAGGCTCGAGTGGAGCTCGCTCGTGCTCCCGAACAGGCCGTGGCCGTAGACGACGGGCCGCGCCGGCGGCGCCCCGCCGCCTGCGACCGAGCGCGGGATGATGCAGCGGACCTCGGCGTCCCAGGTCCCGTTCTGGGTCGGCAGCCCCTGGGAGTCGAGCTGGAAGCGCCCGCCGGGGGCGCAGCTCGGCTGCAGGTAGCACGGGACGGTCACGGTGCCGGTGATCTCGCGCGCGATGTTCGCGTTCTGCGCCGGCGTGAAGTTGGTCACGCTGCCGACGTGGAATGCGGGCGAGTTGCCCTGGACCTGGACGTCGGCGAGGTTGGTGTCGCCGAGCTGGGCGAACGCGTCGTCGCGGATGTGGAGCATCCGCGCGGCGATGTTCTTGTCGCTCGAAACGGTGAAGTCCCAGGCGAGGTAGAGGCTGCGCCGGGCGATCTTCGCCCGCTTCAGCTTCTTGAACAGCCTGTTGAAGTGGTGCCGGCGCTTGTTGATCGGCGCCTGGCTCGACTTGACGCGGTCGCGGTAGTACCGGAACGCGGTCGGCGCCTGGAGCGTGTTCCCGTCCTTGTCCTTGAGATAGCGCAGGGCGACGATGTAGCGGTGCCTCTGGTGCAGGTTCGTCGCCGGGATGATCTCCAGCGCGGTGTTCTCGGGCGTTGACGCGTTCGAGTCGATCTCGACCCAGATCGGCGCTCGCTTCCCCGTCTTCGCATCGATCAGGACGATCGGGGTCTTCTTGCGCTTGTAGTCCCCGATGTGGTTGATCGGCGCCGCGTTCGTGTTCGCGAGTGCCTGAGGATTGTCGAGGCCGGGCACCCGGAGCACGATCGGTTGGCCGGGGCTGAAGCCGTCGTTGAGGTTGTACGGGCCGGCGTCGACGTGGACGCCGCTGGCGTTCGCCGGCATCGAGTCGGTCTGGAGGTTGACCCGGCGCCCCGTGCTCGTCGAGCGGTCCTTGACCGTGTAGTAGTTGTCGGGGAACGGCATCAGGCAGCGGCCGTTGTCCGGCTTGGCGATGAAGTCGCAGCGGCTCGCGTCCGAGAGGTCGATCTGGGGCAGCTTGTTCGCCGACGCCGGGGCGGGCCCGATCAGCGCGCATAGGGCGGCCGCGCAAGCGAGCGCAATCCCGATCCCACGCCGTGACTCTCTCCTCTGACCTGCCATACCCTCGAAGACGGGTGCGGACATTAACACCGCACGCTCGAGCTCGCTCCAATCAGGCGGAGCGAACGGCGGGCGGGTCGGTAGCCTGCCGCTCGCAACACGGACCAGACGAGTCAACCGAAACTGAAAAGGAGGGCGCATAGGTATGGCGACTAGGGGGAGCGGCGGGAGTACGGAGGGGCTCGCGCCGGCGATGATCGTTTTCACGGTCGCGATCCTGCTTGTGATCGCGGGCCTGCATCTGATCTACGGGATCAGCGAGCTCGCCGACAACGTTTGGCGCCTCGATCACACCAACGGAGTGTTCACAAACAACCTCTGGGTCTGGGGGATCGTCGACGTCGTGTTCGCGGTCGTGCTCGCCTACGCGGCGGCCGACGTGCTGCGCGGCGGCGAGACGGGTCGGATCGTCGCGATCATCTGGATCGGGCTGAGCATGATCCGGTGGCTGTACTGGATCCCGGCGGCGCCGCTCGCGAGCGTCGTCATCCTGATCATCGACGCGGGCATGCTGTACACGCTGTGCACGCACGAGGCCTTCTTCAAGCCGGCGCCGCGCGCGCGCGGTCGCGCCTCGAGCTCGCGCCGCCGCACGACGGCGAAGAAGAAGTAGCTACCGGAGCCTGAAACGCGAGGGAGCCCGGGCGGCTGCCCGGGCTCCCCGTACGCATACGCGTTGCCGCGACTACTTCGTCGGCGGCAGCTGCTGCTCGAAGAACGGCAGCGCGTCGTTCTCCGCGGACGCGACGATCGCGCCGTGGGTAACGCCGTCGTACTTCTTGTAATCGACGCTGTCGCCCAGGTTTGTGAGCTGGGTGTTCAGCGAGTCGGTGAAGAACGGGAACACCGTCGTGTCGGCGGTCCCCTGCGCGAGCAGGATCGGGGCCGACGTCTTCACCGCCGGGATTCATCTCGTCGAGGGCGCTTGAACAGCGCCGTCGTGTCGGCACCGTGACGGAGCAGCTCGGACGGCGGGATGCCGCCGAGCTCATCCGTGTTGCCGAGCTGGGCAGGCACTCGGTCTCCAGCTTCGGGTAGTACGGAAGCGCCTTGTCCGACAGGATCGCCTGCGGGTTGATGCTTGGGTCCTCGGTGACCGCGCCGCCGACGATCATCACCGCGAGCGCGCTGAGGCTGCTCGGCTGTGTCAGCAGGTTCAGCGTTCTGCGCCTGCTCGAGCAGTGCGAGGCCGGCGCGTACGCGACCGTGCCGCGCAGCTTCAGGCCCGGCGTCCACGAGTCGGCGAGGCCGGCCGCGAACAGCGCCGACTGGCCGCCCTGCGAGTGCCCGGCGATCAGGAACCTCTTGCCGGTCTTCAGGTGCAGGCCCCGGGCCGCCTTGACGATGTCGAGCACGCTGCGTCCCTCGGACTCGCCAACCAGGTACGGATGCGGACCGGGGGTGCCGAGTCCCTCGTAGTCGGTGCGGAGGACCGCGTAGCCGGCGTCGAGCCAGGCATTGAGCTGGTCATCCGTGTACGAGATGTACGGTTGTGCCGGACCGCCCGCGTGTTGCGCGACGGCGCGCAGGCATCGGCGGAGCCGGTCGTCCCGTGCGCGTAGCTGATCACGGGCCATCCACCCTTCGGCGGCTTGCCCTTCGGAACACTGACCGTCCCCGAGACCGCGATTCGCGAGCCGTCGGTGCTCCGCGACGAGTAGAGGACGTTGTCGTTGCGCTTCGCCTCCGTGAGCGGAACGACGCCCTTGGCCTGGCGGAACCAGATCAGCTTCCCGTGCTTCTTCGGGAGGTGCTTCGGCGGCTTGTAGAACTTGGCCCCCGCGGGCCCCTTCTTCGGCTTCTTCGCGTCGGCGGCGCCGGTGTGAACCAGGGCGATGGCCAGCAGGCTCAGTGCGGCGACGATCGCGACGGCGAAGCGAGCCCGAAGCGAAACTGCGTAAGTGGTCAAAACTTCTCCTCTTCAGTCGGATCCATCCAACGGCGGACGCGCGCACTCTACGGACATGCGCGCGGCGGCATCCAAAATCAAACCCCCGCCGGGGGCCATTGTTGCGCTACTCGGTCGGTTGGTGCGCCGCCTCGGCGTGGCTCTTGGCGGCTTCGTCCATCGCGTCGAGCGATGCCGCGAGCCAGCGGCGGAAGTACATTCGGCCGGCGACGGTGTCGAAGACGCGGTGCGCGAGGCCACCCGGGTCCATCCCCATGCGCCCGTCGACGAAGGTCCCGCCCTGCGCCTCGGTGAGCCCGAAGTGAACGAACGTTCCCGTGTTGAGGCAGCGAATCTTGAACTCCTCGACCGTCGAACGCCTCGATCATCAAATGCATCTCGTCTTTGCCCATCGGGGTTTTCACGACCTCGCGGTACGTGCACCCCTCTCCGAGCTCGTCGCACTGAGTCTCGACCACCCGCGGCCACCAGTCGGCGTGCCGCTCGACGTCCGCGATCAGCTCCCAGATCACGCTGATCGGCGCTTCGATGTAGGCCTGCTGACGCGTATCGGACACGCTGATCGCATTGTCGCAGGCCGCTTCGAGCACCCCGGGAACGACCGTTGGGAGCGAAAAGCCCCGCAGGTAGTATTGACCTCCTGCCCACGATCCGAGGAGACCTTTGAGCGTGCAGCAGATGCAGATCTACGGCGTCAGCTTCGACATGGTCGGGAAGCAGCCGATCGTCCTGCTGAAGACCGTGGACGGCAACCGCTTCCTGCCGATCTGGATCGGGCACCCCGAGGCGGCGGCGATCCTGATGAAGCTTCAGGGTGCGGCGACGCCGCGGCCGATGACCCACGACCTGCTGAGCGACATGCTCGAGCAGCTCGACGCGAAGTGCGAGCGGGTCTCGGTCACCGAGCTGCGCGACAACACCTTCTTCGCCTCGATCACGATCTCGGTCAACGGCTCCGAGCTCGAGATCGACTCGCGGCCCTCGGACGCGCTCGCGCTCGCGGTCCGCTGCTCGGCGCCGATCTTCGCCGCAGACGACGTGATCGAGGAGTCGTCGATCGAGTTCGAGCAGGAGGTCGAGGACACCGAGGAGGTCGTGGAGAAGTTCAAGGACTTTCTCGACGAGGTGAGTCCCGAGGACTTCGCGGGGGGCGGCGAGTAGCCGTCAGCCCGGGCCGCTCCTCGTAGAGCACCTCGGTATTGGCGATCCGGTCGTGGAGGCCGCGGCGGTTGCGCCCGAACAGGACCGGCAGGAAGCCCGCGCCGAACGGGATCGCCGAGAGCGCGAACCCGAACAGGCGCCTGACGGCGCGCCCGAGCCCGAGCCCCGCCGTGTCCGCGCCGCGCATCCGGATCCCGAGGAAGCGCATCCCGGGGGTCTCGCCGCCGAGCGCCCAGAACGTGACCAGGTAGAGGCCGGCGAGCAGGAACCACAGCGCCCCGCCGATCACGAGCGCGCCGGCCGACGCCTGGTGGTGGGCGCCGAAGAACGTCGTCCCGATGAACGCGACGATCGTCGAGGCGAGGAAGAACGCGGTGCTGAGGAGCGTCGCGTCGAGGGTGAGCGCGACGACGCGGGTCACGAACCCGGCTTCCTCCGCCCGCCCCTCGCGCCGTGGGCGCCGAAGAACCCGCCAGATGAACGTCTGCAGCGTGTCGTCGACAGTCCGCAGTGCCTCACCGGCGCGGCGCCCGAGGTCGCCGACGAAGCCGACGCTCTGGGAGGCGAGCGCGTCGCGCACCTCCTGCGACTCCGCGACGCGCGCGACGATCTGCTCGAGCTCCTCGCTGTCGAGGAAGCGGTCCCAGACTCGGTCGACCATCGCGCTGTCGATCAGCCGAATCACCGCACGCTCGACGGCCTCGCTCTCGACCGCGCGCACGATCGCCTCCTCGGTCACCGACTCGACCGTGCGCTCGACGCCGGTGACGCGGGCGACCCGCTGCGCTCCGCGCCCGCCCGCGCCGAGCAACCGGCCGGGGAGCGAGCGATCGCGATCCTCGGGCGGCGGCGCGGGCGGCGGCGCGTCGTCGGAAATCCGGCTCAGCTCCCTTCGAAGCAGCGCAGGATCCCGCCGCGAACGAGCTGGATCCCGATCGTGGCGACGAACGGGCCCCTGAGCTTGGTCATCAGGCGTCGGCCTTCATCTCTGTCTGCCTCACCAACCCGGGACCCTATTACGCGCGCCGCGGCTATCCCAGGTCGACGATGCCCCGGAGGACCAGGAGCACCCCGGCGGCGCCGCACAGCACGATCGCGATCTGGCGTCCGTGGCTTCCGAGCCAGGCGTTGAAGGCGTCGACGCGGGCCTTCGTCGCCTCCGGCGCGACGGCGTAGCCGAGCAGCGGCAACTCGGCCATCAGGTACATGATCAGGTTGTAGCCCACGACCTGGGTCACGTCAGCCGCGGTGCTCTGATCGGCGGCGGCGATGTCCTTGAGCGCGACGAGGTACAGCGCGCCCGGCAGGTTGAGCGCGATCGCAAGCCGAAGATCAGCGGGACCGAGCCGCGGTCGAGGATCCGCTGCGACCACGGGTCGCGCTTCTCCCCGCTGGCCTCCTTCGCGGCCTTCTTGCGGGCCCGGCGCTCGCGCAGGCCGCGGTCCCGGTCGGTGAGCATGATCCAGAACAGGACCAGAGCGAGCAGCCCGATCCCGACGTCGACCCCAGGGCCGACCGTGTGGTCCGAACCGCCGACGACGTGACCGCCCTCGAGCGCAGCGACGATGCCGAGGCCCGCACCGATGCTGACGAGGAGCGCGCCGGCGAGGTACGCCGTCAGCAGCCGCCTGGGGCTGTCGCGGCCGAGGATGATCACGACCATCGCGAGCAGCGTCGGGTACGCGGCCGAGCCGAGCGCGAGCGGGAGCAGGTCCCAGAACACGCGCGGATGCTTTCAGGTCGGGCGGGCCGAAGCCTGCCCAGACGCAGCCGCCGCTACCTGCCCGAGAGGTCCTGGGGGAAGGTCTGCTCGCGCGCGGGCGGGTCGTCGGCGAGCAGGCGCGGGACGGTCACCGGGCGCAGATGCCTCTTCTCGAGCCCGGCGAGGACCTTCGGAAGCGCGGCGACGGTCTGGGCGCGGTCGCCGCCGCCGTCGTGGAAAAGCACGATCGAGCCAGGGTGGATGCCTTTGAGCGCGGTGTTGACGATCGACTGGACGCCGGGGTCGGTGTAGTCGTCGGTATCGGTGCTCCACAGCACCATCAGCATGTGGAACTGCTTCAGCAGCGAGAACGTCTCCTCGTTGAACGAGCCGTACGGAGGGCGGAACAGGACCGGGTGCTGAATCCCGTAGCGATCGAGTGCGTCCGATTGGCTCGTCAGCTCCGACGACTGCACCTCGTCGGTCTGCTCCGCCATCTGCACGTGGTCGTAGGTGTGGTTGCCGATCACCATCCCGGCCTTCTCGAGCTCTGAGGAATACGCGTGGAAGGTCGGGATCTCGCGCCCGATCTCGAAGAACGTCGCCTGCGCGTGCCAGTTGTTGAGGATCTTGAGGATCTTCGGCGTGTCCGGGCTCGGCCCGTCGTCGAACGTCAGCGCGACCTCGGGTGCCTTGCCCGTTCCCTCGCGCACGAACTGCGTGTAGCTGAGTGTGGTGTTGACCGCCTGGAGGTCGAGCTGCTTCTCGTTCGGCCGCGGCGGCGGCGAGCCCGCCCACGACTGGTGCGGGCCGTTGGCCTTTCCGCTCCCGGAGGCGCCCGCGAACGGGCCGAACTTCGCACCGAGGAAGATCGCCGCCACGAGCACGGCGCCGGCGATCGCGATCAGCGCCATCCTCATGTTCCGCTTCCGCTTCCGGCGGACGACCGACGCGCGCTCGCGACGCTGGCGCGCGGGCGCGAGCACGATCCGCTCCCATTCCTGCGTGATGCCCATAATTGTCTTCGTGGAGATTTAGCAGGCCCGCGGCTCTCGGGACGCCGGATGTACGGTTCGGCCATGGGTCGTCGCGCTCTCGCAGCCGTCCTTGTCGCCGTCCTCGCCGCCGCGCTCGCGGTGTCCGGCTGTGGAGGCTCGAGCGACGGCAGCGCGACCCAGGGCTTCGCGAGCCTTGCGACTCAGCGCTGCAGGACGCAGACCGCGGTCGAGGGATCGGAGAAGCCGCCGCCGGCCTCGATGAAGCTGCCGCTGCCCGCTTCGGTCGCCGACGGCTTGACCGCGTACGTGAACTCGACCGATATCACGCTCGCCGCGCCGAAGGGCTGGCGCTGCGGATCGCTCGTCGGCATGGACGGGACGCTGACGATGTCGGTCTACCCGCCGGGGCAGAAGGATCCGCTGGCGTCGGGGAGCGACTCGACCGGCCAGGGGGTTACGGCGCAGCTGATCACCGGCTGCCAGGGCTGCGTCCACGACCTCGTCTGCTCGGTGTTCCCGAGCGCGCACGTCGTCCGCACCTACGCGCGGCAGGGAACGACCTGCCCAACTCCGAATCCGACCGCGCAGACGGCCCAGAGTCTGGGGCCGAACGCGATCCTGTTCATCGATCCGCCCCGCGTGAAGGGCCAGGGGACGCCGAGCGGCGGTGCCGAGCGCGCGATGGGGGTGGTGAAGCTCTCGGATTCGTTTGGCAACCAGGCCGCCGGGACGGCGCAGATCACCTGCACGCTGCCGAGCGGCGAGGCCGACGCCTGCGCCGGGATCATCGGCGCGGCGCTGTCGGCGGTCCTGCCCTAGCTCCTCGCGCCCGCGGGCTCGGCGCGCGCCCGCGCGAGCTCGACGATCCGCGCGACCGCGTCCTCGAACGACATCCCAGCGGCCTCGGCGGCCATCGGGAACAGGCTCGTGTCCGTGAGCCCGGGGATCGCGTTCGCCTCGAGCACCTGCGCGCCCTCGTCCTCGCCGAGCATGAGGTCGACGCGCGCGAAGCCCTCGAGGCCGAGCACCTCCCACGTCCGCCGCGCGGCGTCGCGGACCTCGTCGGCCTCGTCCGGGTCGAGCTCGGCGGGGCACACGTAGTCGGTGCGCCCGATCTCGTACCGGGCCTCGAAGTTGAAGAAGTCCTCCTGCTTCGGGATCGCCTCGACGATCGGCAGCGGCTCGCCGTCGAGGATCCCGACCGCGAGCTCGCGCCCCTTGACGTAGCGCTCGACGAGCACGTGGTCGTCGTAGCTGAACGCCGCGACGAGCGCCTCGGGGACCTTGGCGCGGTCGGGCGCGAACTCGACTCCGAGCGAGGAGCCCTGCGCGGCGGGCTTGACGACGAGCGGGAAGCCGAGCCTGCCCTCGATCTCCTCGAGCGCGTCGCCGGCGCCGAGCTCGCGGAACGCGGTCGCGTTGAACGCGACCCAGTCGGGGGTCGGGATCCCGGCGCCGCGAAGCTGGTGCTTGGAGCCGATCTTGTTCATCGAGCTCGCGCACGCCGCGACCCCGGGCCCCGTGTAGGGGATGCCGAGGATCTCGAGCAGCTCCTGCACGGTCCCGTCCTCGCCGCCCGGGCCGTGGAGGGCGATGAACGCGACGTCGGGGCGCTCGGCCTTGAGCCGCGCGACGAGGTCGGCGCCGGGGTCGATCGCGACGACGTCATGGCCGAGAGAGCGCAGCGCGTCCTCGACCCGCGCCCCCGAGCGGGCCGACACCTGGGCCTCGAGCGAGCGCCCGCCGGCGAGCACGGCGATCTTCATCAGCTGCCGGTGTCGCGGCGGAAGGGGACGACGTCGCCAACATCATTGCCCGCCGCTTCCTCCGCTTCGCGTCCGGGAGCGGCGGGGTCGGTGCCAGGACGGGGGATCGAGTGCTCGCCGGTGATCGTCTCGTACAGCCGCACCTGCTCCCACACGACCTTGCCGATCCGCTTGATCCCCTCGCGGATCTCGTCCGCGGTCGAGCCGGAGAAGTTGAGCCGCATCGAGCTCGACCCGCGCCCGTCGACGTACGCGGCCGAGCCGGGGACGAAGGCGACGTTCTCGCGCAGCGCCTTCGCGAGCAAATCCGACGTGTTGATGTAGTCGGGCAGCGTCGCCCACAGGAACAGGCCGCCGTCGGGCCGGCTCCACTCGGCCTGCGGCGGGAAGTGGCGCTCGAGCGCCTCGAGCATCGCGTCGCGGCGCTCGCGGTAGATCTCCGCGAGGTCGGCGATGTACTCGCGCCACCGCCCCTCGGCGAAGTACTCGAGCACGAAGTACTGCGTCAGCGTCGACGTGCAGAGGTCAGAGGCCTGCTTGCCGAGCACGATCTTCTCCATCACCGGCGGCGGCGCGACCGCCCATCCGAGCCGGATCCCGGGCGAGAGGATCTTCGAGAACGTCCCGAGGTAGATCACGTAGTCGCCGCCGTCGAGCTGGTACAGCGGCGGCAGCGGATCGCCCTCGTAGCGGAGCAGGCCGTAGGGGTTGTCCTCGACGACGAGCAGCTCGCGCTCGCGCGCGATCTCGACGAGGCGCCGCCGGCGCTCGAGCGACAGCGTCACGCCGGCGGGGTTCTGGAACGAGGGCACCGTGTAGATGAACTTCGGCCGCCGCCCCTCGGCGTCGAGCTGCGCGAGCAGGCGCTCGAGCTCGTCGATCCTCATCCCGTCCTCGTCGGTCTCGACGTGGTGGGTGTCGGCCTCGTAGGCACAGAACACCGGCACCGCGCCGGGATACGTGGGGCCCTCGCAGATCACCGGGTCGCTGGGGTCGATCAGCGTCTTCGTCACGAGGTCGATCGCCTGCTGCCCGCCCGTCGTGACGATGATGTCGTCGGGGTCGGGGTTCATCCCCTCGGCGGCCATCACGTCGCCGATGCACTCCTTAGTGCGCTCGAAGCCCTCGGTCGGGCCGTACTGGAGCGCCTTCGCCGCCGACGTCTGCGCGATCCGCGTCATCTGCGCCGCGAACGACTCGGGCGGGAAGGTCGACGTGTCGGGGAGCCCGCCGGCGAGCGAGATCACCTCGGGCCGCTCGGTGATCGCCATCAGGTCGCGCATCGCCGACGAGCGCATCACCTGCGTGCGCTGTGCGAACAGCCCCGCGTAGCGCTCGAGGTCGCGCGCGCTCGTGTGCGCGCGGCGGTGGCGGGCGCTCGGGGTGACGGGCGGGCGCTCCCCCTCGGGAGGGCTCTGTGGTCGCTCGGCCACGCGCCAAGTGTGGCGCAATCGGCCGGGCTCGTGCCCTGGGGATCGGTAGGGTTCGTGAGAGGTACACGAAAGCGGCGGGGCCGGGCTCCGGACGGCGGGGCCGCGGCCGGCCGGAATGGGAGGAAACATGAGCAGGCTCAGAGGAGCTCGGCCGAGTCCAGTGCTGATTGTCTCGATCCTGGCACTGGTCGCGGCGCTTGCCGGCAGCGCGGTCGCGAGTCCGACCGCGTCGACCAGCGTCAGCAAGAGCAAGACGAAGAAGATCGCCAAGAAGCAGGCGAACAAGCAGATCGACAAGCGGCTTCCCTGGACGAACGGCGACATCGCGGACAACGCGATCAGCACCGGGAAGGTTCAGGACAACGCGATCAGCACCGGGAAAGTTCAGGACAACGCGATCAGCACCGGGAAGGTTCAGGATGCAGCAGTAACTCCCGAGAAGCTCAGCGCCGGCGCGATCCCGGGCCGCGCGTTCGGGGAGATCCTGAGCGGCAATGTGTCGAGCAACAAGCCGAGCTCCGGGATCACGAGCGCGAACGTCAGCCACCCGTCGAGTGGAATCAACTGCATCAGCGGTTTGAGTTTCACGCCCAACGGGGCGCTCGGGACGGTGCGCTACGACAACCTCGACGACGACGAGATCGTCCACACTCAGCTCGGAGTGGTTGCCCCGTGCCCAGCGGGCACGCAGATCTCGACGAGTGTGTTCGATCCGGGCACTCCCGGCCTCGAGAACGAGGCGTTCACGATCTGGATCTTCTAGACGCGAACGTTGGCCTAGGGAGAGATCCCGTAGGTCGTAAGGGACGCATTGGAGCGGGCGGCGCGCAGGCGCCGCCCGTTTCGCGCTACTTGGAGGCCTCGTCGGCGCTCTGAGCGCCGCCGCCCTTCGATCCCTTGCCGCTGGCGTGGGACTTCCCGCTGGCCTCGTCGGCCGTCGTGCCGCCGCTGCCCGCGCCCGAGCCCTTGGCGTGCGATCGCCCCGCGCCGGCACGCTCGTCGGCCGTCCCGCCCGACTTGCCCGACGCGCGGTGCCCGGGCTTGCCCGAGCCCGTCGAGTCCCTCGCCTTGGTCGCCGAGCTTGTCGACGTCGTGGTGTTGGAGCTCGAGCTGGAGCCGCCGTTACCGCTGCCGCAGCCAGCCGCCCCCGCCATGAGAACCGCCCCGGCAGCGAGCGTTGCGATCAGCCTCCCGCGCACGACCGGCCACGCTATCAACGCGGGGTTCGCGGTCCGGACGTCTCGCCTGACGTGTACGGCGCAAGCCGATCTCAGAGGACGAGATTCAACGCGAGACCGAGCGCCTGCGCGGCGGCTGAGTCCCGGGTCGCGCCCTAGACCGTGACGTGGCCGACGACGCTGCGCGTCTCGGGGATTGGCTCGCCGGTGCGCGCGAGCACGTCGAGATAGAGCGCGATCGCCTCCCGAATCCCGCGTTCCGCCTCCTCAGGCGTGTCGCCGACCGTGAACACGGGAAGGTCGGCGGCGCAGGCGCTCCAGCTCCCGTCGTCTGCCTGCTCGTAAATGACCCCGTACGTTCTCATCGCAGATGCTCCAGTCCGGTACTTCGCCGGATTCTAGTAAGCGTTCCCTTGGGTACCTCCCTATTTCTCTTTCCGCCGCCCGCGGTCACCACATGCCGTCCATCATGGTGCCGCCAAACCTGATGTGACCCCTCCGTCCTCACGACGACCCACCCGGCTTTCGTAAGCGCGCGGGCGACATCCCGGTACTTCTTTGCCACGCATGCCAGGGTCGCCCTCCGGACGTGACGCGCGGCGCTGACTTCGAGCCAAACGCGTCACGCCGGAGTACGCAACATCAACCGTGCGTGATCCGGATCAGCTTGATCTCTTCCTTGTTGCCGCTGATCGTGTGCTCCTGGATGTCGCCGACACCCTTCACGTACCACTTGCGCTCGGCGACGCCCGGGTCGAGCTTCGGCGCCGTCTCCTCGGTCAGCAGGGTCTTCTTATAGGAGCCCTGCGGGACCGTCAGCGGCCCGCCGCTCCCCAGCACCTTCGCCTGATCGAGCGCGTACTTGGGGTAGTACTCCTGCCGGTACTGGTCGCCCTTCTGCGGGTTGCCCGGCATGATGATCCCGGGCTCGGCGCCGTCCACGCCCGCCTCCCAGGAGTCCGACTGCTTCACGAACTTGTGGCTCTTGTTGAGCTCGCGCGTGTCCTCGCCCATGTACCAGACGTTGCCCTGCTTGTCCTGGGCGTACCAGTCGAACGTCTTCTCGACGGGCCGGCCCTTTGAGTCGGACACTACGTCGTGGACGATCGTCGCGTTGACGCCGAGGACCTTCTTCGTCCTGTTCGTCACCGTCTCGTCGTCGAACTGCTTCGTGTGCCCGTTCTCCGCCACGCCGGAGTAGTGGAACCCGGTTCCCGGGATCAGCGGGAAGTACGGGTTATCGATCTTGGTGACGAAGTTCTTCGGGTCGATGCTCGGCTTGTAGGTGCCGTGGACCGGCGCCAGCGCCGACGCCGACTGGGCCGAGCTGCTCGCGCTCGACGACGTGCTCCCGCCGCCCGATGATCCGCACGCCGCGAGCGCCGTCGCGATCAGCCCCAGGGCCACCGCGCTCGACGCCTGTCTGACTGAGATTTGATGATCCAACCGCATGGCTCGCATCTCCTATGTCGTGTGACCGGCCCCCTGCTTTCGCGCCGCCCTCACTTGTAGAGACCAGGAGATGAAGGGACCGTGAAAGCGCCCCGGGGATACGATGCGCGACGTGGAAGCTGGCGGCCAGAGCGAGCAGCAGCTTCGCGATCAGGCGCTCACGAGCCTGAAGAAGAAGCGCGACTTCAAGACGCACATCCTCATGTACGTCGTCATCAACGCAGTGCTCGTGGGGATCTGGGCATTGACGACGGCCCCCGGGTTCTTTTGGCCGATCTTCGTCATCGGCGGCTGGGGAATCGGCGTGATCGGCAACGCCTGGGACGTCTACGGCCGCAAGCCGATCTCAGAGGACGAGATCCAGCGCGAGACCGAGCGCCTTCGCGGCAACGGCTGAGCCCTACCCCGCGCCGCCCCTCGACCGCTAGCCTTGCTCGGCTCGTGGACCTCTTCTTCCATGCATGCCAGGGGCTGGGGCTGGCGCTCGCGATCGGGATCGTCGCCGGCGCGATCGGCGGCACCTGGGCCGAGCGCGGCGCGCTCGCGTTGGTCATCGGCGTCGCCGTCTCGATCGTCGGCGGGCTCGTGTGGGGCCAGCGCCTGACCCAGGCCGACGTCGACCACCCGGCGTGGCCGGGATGGCCGGTCGGCTTCGTGGCGACGTTCTTCGCCCTGTATGTGGCCTGCAACTTCGTCCAGGGGGCGGTCGAGCGGGCCGGGGAGGATGGGTCCGCGGGCACCACCGCGGCCCTCGTCGGCGTCGCCGGGCTTGTCCTCGCCGGCCTCGTGATCGTGATCCCGCCGATCTCGCTCGTCGCGCTGGTCGGGATCATCTATCTGTGGTTCGCGCAGCGCCGCCGCGCCGCCCAGAAGCACGCCGGGCTGCGCTCGATCCGCTGAGTCACCGACCGCCATGCCGAAGAAGCTCGCCCTGATAGCCATCGACGCCCTCGACCCCGGGATGCTCGTCCGCGCCGCGGAGGCCGATGCCGCGCCGACGTTTCGCAAGCTGCTCGACCGCGGCACCCTCATCGACGACTGCGTCTCGCCCTTCCCCTCGGTCACACCCGTCGCGACCTCGTCGATCGCGACCGGCGCCGGGCCGTCGGAGCACCGGATCAGCGGCATGAACTGGTACCACCGCGTCGAGCGCCGCTACGTCGAGTACGGCTCCTCGTTCGAGGCGACGCGCGCGTTCGGCCTCTTCCGCACCCTCTACGACACCGTCTACAACCTCAACATGGGCCACCTCTCGCACGAGGTGTCGACGATCTACGAGCTGCTGATGGACGCGGGGGTGCGGACCGCGGTGACGCCGTTCCTGATCTACCGCGGTCGCCGCCGCCACGAGCTCAGCCTCGAGGGGCTGCTGCGCCAGCTCGCGGTCGCCGCCGACTTCCGCCACGCGGTCTGGGGTCCCGACGAGCTCTTCTACGGCGAGCTCTACGCGAGCCGCAAGTTCCCCTGCCGCCCTACGCTCGCCCGCCCCGGCACCCGCGACGAGTATTCCGCGTGCGTCACCGAGGGGATGATCGAGGAGGACCTCTACGACTTCCTCCTCTTCTCGCTCCCCGACAACGACTGGTACTCGCACGCCAACGGTCCCGATGCGACCGAGGAGTCGATCCGCCACGCCGACCAGTGCTTCGAGCGCATCGTCGTCGCCGCGGGCGGAATCGACGCCTTCCTCGACCAGCACGCCGTGATCCTGCTGTCCGATCACTCCCAGTCACCGGTCGACCGCCGGCTGCCGATCGCGGCCGCGCTCGGCGAGGAGTGGCGCGTCCTGCAGCCGAACAGCACCCGCCCCGAGGACGCCGAGCTCGCGGTCAGCCCGACGTCCCGGGCGGCGAACGTCTACGTGCTCCAGGAGGGCAGCTACCACGCCCGCGCGCACGCGAAGGTGCGCCGGAAGCTCGGCGACATGGACGGCGTCGACCTCGTCGCCTGGCTGCGCGGGGGCGGCGGCCAGATTCCCGAGCGGACCGGCGCCGGCGCCCCGCGTGGGCGCGGGCTTGCCGCGGTGATTGAGTCTGACGGGCGCGAATTGCGCTTCATGCCCGGCGGCGACGTCGTCGACCGCCGCGGGCGCAGCTGGCAGGTCGAGGGCGATCTCGCGGTGCTCGCCGGGCGGATCGAGGACGGCCGCTTCGACAGCGACGCCTACCCCGACGCGCTGGGGCGGATGTGGTCGGCGCTCGTCGCCCCGCACTCCGGCGACGTCGTCGTCTCGGCCGCGAAGGGCTTCGAGTGCGTCGACTGGGGCGGCGCGGCGCACGTCCCCGGCGGAAGCCACGGAGCGCTCGGCGCCGAGGACTCGCTGTGCCCGCTGCTGTTCGTCGGAATCGACCCCCCGCAGCGCGACCAATGGGCCCTGACCGATGTCAAGGACGTAGTGCTGAGGCATTTCGAGATCGACGAGGACGCGCCGCCCGCGCCGCGGTTCCGCGCCGGCGAGCCCCAGGAGGTGGCGGGATGAGCGCGCCGGCTCCGACCGGCGCCGAGGCGGCCGCCCCCCCGCGCACGCGCTCGCAGCGCGCGCGCGACCTCCCGACCCGCGCGGCCGAGTGGTCGTGGGCGCACATGCGCCGCATCCACCACGGCACGAAGAAGCCCCACAACTGGGTCGCGCTGTTCAAGTTCGGGCTCGTCGGGGGGACCGGCTACGTCGTCAACCTGATCGTGTTCGCGATCCTCACCGCCGGGCTCGGCGTCGGCCACCTGCTCGCCGCGGTCGGCGCCTTTTGCGTCGCGGTCACGAACAACTTCCTCTGGAACCGGCACTGGACCTTCGACGCCGGCGCCGGCAAGGCGAGCTTCCAGGCGCCGCGCTTCTTCGCCGTCAGCCTCTTCGGGCTCGGCGTCAACCTCGCCGTCCTTGAGCTCCTCGTCACCGGCGCCGGCCTCTCCGAGCTCCCCGCCCAGGCGATCGCCGTCGCCGCCGCGACCCCGGCCAACTTCATCGGCAACAAGCTGTGGACGTTCGACTAGGCGGGGATCTTCACGCGCATCTCGTCGATCTCGAGATGACGAGTGACGCCCTCCGAATCGGCCGCTGAAGCATCCTCGAGGCACATCGAGATGGCCTCCTCGAGCGCGTCGCGGAGCTCGTCCAGAGTCTCACCGCTCGCGAAGCAGCCCGGGAGATCGAGCACCTCGGCCCACAATGATCCGTCCTCTCCCTCGTGGATGCGGGCGATGAATTCCTTCGAGCTCATAGATCCTCAGGGTCGATTTGCGCCTGTCTCAGTATCGTCCGGGTCAGCCCTTTGCTGTAGTCCCGGCCTCTGTGTTTCGGCAGAGTAATCGGGCGCCTACCGGGCTTGACCATCTTGACTCCGTGCTTGCCGCCGGCGGTCATTCTCCAGCCATGACCGCGCAAGAGCTTCATCGCGGATCGTTGATTCAGGAGCTTGGGCACCCAGGACATCGAGGGCGCTCGCGCGGTTCCTCTCCCCACGGGCGCTCGAGGCGGACACGGTGGATCGCCGCGACGGTTGCCTGCGCCGCGGCGCTTGTCGCCGCGCTCCCCGCGCACGCCTCGGCGATGGCCGCATCGGAGCCGTCGGGCTCCGCCGGCTCGTCGTCGCCGCCGGTCAACGGCTCGTTCGCGGTCGGCGGGACGACGACGGGGCGGATCGTGATGCCCGACTCGGTCCCGAAGACGCCGAAGGGGATGAAGCTCTCCGGCCGCAAGGCGATCCGGATCGCGAACAGCGACCCCAACGTCGACAAGGAGAAGGCGGAGAACGGGAAGCTGAACGCGTTCGCCGAAGCGAAGCCGCCGCTCACGTGGCAGATCGGCTACTTCGCGAACGGCAAGGAGGTCGTCCAGGTCCTCGTCGACGACCCGAGCGGCCAGATCCGCGAGTCGTGGACCGGGAACCAGGTCGCGTGGGAGATGGCGCGCGGCTACTCGGGCGCGTTCGGCCACAAGCTGAACGCGCCCTACGTGTGGCTGCCGCTCGCGCTGCTCTTCTTCTTCGGCCTGCTCGACTGGCGGCGACCGTGGCGGATCGTGCATCTCGACCTGCTCGTCCTGCTGAGCTTCGGGATCTCGCAGATCTTCTTCAACAACGCCGACATCGGCGTCTCGGTCCCGCTCGCGTATCCGCCGCTCCTCTACCTACTGGCGCGGATGCTGTGGATCGGCTTCCGCGGTCCGGGCGAGGGGCTGCGGCCGACGTTCCCGATCCAGTGGATGATGATCACGCTCGGGTTCCTCGTCGGCTTCCGGGTCGCGCTCAACATGCTCGACTCGGGCGTGATCGACGTCGGCTACTCGGGCGTGTCGGGCGCCGATCTGATCACCCACGGCCACGCGTTCTACGGCGACGGCGTGTTCCCGAACGACAACCCGACCGGGGACACGTACGGGCCCGTGAACTACTTCGCCTACGTCCCGTTCGAGCTCATCTTCCCGTGGAGCGGGACGTGGGACGACCTCCCGGCCGCGCACGCCGCCGCGATCGCCTTCGACTCCGCGGTGCTCGTGCTGCTGTTCCTGATCGGCCGGCGGATGCGGCCCGGCCGGGCCGGGACCGACCTCGGCGTGATCCTGTGCTTCGCGTGGGCCGCGTACCCGTACACGGATTACGTGCTGCAGTCGAACTCGAACGACTCGCTCGTGGCGGTGTTCGTGCTCGGCGCGCTCTGTTCATCACCTCGCCCGCGGCACGCGGCGCATTCAGCGCGTTAGCGGGGTTGACGAAGTTCGCCCCGTTCCTGCTCACGCCGCTGTTCGCCGCGGGCCCGCGGGTGGGGCTCTGGCGACGACCGATCCCGAGACCGGGGACCGGCCTTTATCTAGACCGCGCCTGAAGGCGCTCGTTCTGTTCGGATCGGCCTCGTCGGCATCGGCGGTCGCGCTCATGGCGTGGCCGACGATCAACCCGGGGCTGCACGTCTTCTACGACCGCACGATCGCCAGCCAGATCAATCGCGAGTCCCGTTCAGCGTCTGGGGCCAGGCCCCAAGCCTCGCCTGGGGCCAGCAGGTCGTCCAGGTACTGACCGCCGTGTTGGCGATCCTCGTCGCCTTCATGCCCAAGCGCCGCACCCTCCCCCAGATCGCCGCCCTCGCCGCCGCGGTGATCATCATGGCCCAACTCACCGCCGACCACTGGTTCTACCTCTACATCGTGTGGTTTTTCCCGGCCTTGCTGGTCGCGCTAGCTGGCTTACGCACTCACTACGCTACGGCCCAAGTCGAAGCCAGCGTCCCATCCCCTTCCAGCCCATGCCGGAACCACACGAGCCACACATTCCATCCCGTGAGTCGCTCGCTCAGCTCCACCCGCGCGCCTTGGAGTGGCTAGGGGGGCAAGCGACTCGCGCGCGTCTAGTGGTGAAGTCGCTTGAGATTGGAGATTTCTCTGAGGCGCAACGGCGCGTTCCCTCACCCGCGAAGGGGAAGCACTACGAATCGAAGCTTGAGTACGAGCTCAATCACGCTTTGACCATCGCCAAACGGGCTGGCCTCATCTTGAACCCCACCTACAACTGCTGGACTCTCCCCGACTTGAGCTCCTGACCGCGTGATCTCCGTCGCATCTTCGTGACGAAAGAGGGTCGTCTTAATAAGCAAGAAAGCGTCACGGATCGAGCTTTGAGGCTCTGGTCACCACTTGCCAGCCGACCTTCTCCCTATGTTGATTTTCGTGGGGAAGTACACCCTGATCGACCTGTTTGCTGGCTGCGGCGGGCTCACCCGCGGCTTCGAGGACACGGGCGCTTCCGCCCGATCTTCGCGGTCGAGTGCGATCGCGACGCCGCCGAGACCTATCGGCTCAACTTCGGCGATCACGTCGCCGAGGCACTGATCGAGGACGTGGCGAGCTTTCCCCCGCCGACGTGGTCGTCGGCGGGCCCCCCTGCCAGGGGTTCTCGCCGCTCAACCGTGACGCGGTCGGCTTCGAGCGGCGCGGGCTCTGGCGCGAATACCTGCGGGCACTCGAGCAGGCGCGGCCCCGCGCCTTCGTGATGGAGAACGTGCCGGAGCTGCTGCGCTCGGCGGAGTACGCGGAGTTCAGGCGGCGGGCGGGGAGGATCTCGGCTTCACGGTCGAGGGACGAGGTGCTGAACGCGGCGGACTTCGGGGTCCCGCAGCGCCGGAGGCGCGCGATCGTGATCGGCACGCAGGTCCGGCGAGGTGCCCTGGCCGGAGCCGACGCACGCCGACCCGACGGGCCGGGAGGCCGGCTCACGGCCCCCGTGGAGGACCTTCCGCGAGGCGGTCGAGGGGCTGCCGCTCCGACCCGACGGGGTCGCCTGGCATCGGCCGCGCAACCCGCGACCCGGAGAGCGTCCGTCGCTACAAGGCGGTGCCGCGTGACGGGGGGGACCGTTTCGCGATGCAGCGCAACCTCGACCGTGCCGGCCTGGCACACCTGGTGCCGCGCTGCTGGCGCGAGAAGCCGACCGGCACCACCGACGTCTTCGGGCGGCTGTGGTGGGACAGGCCCGCCTACACGATCCGGACCGAGTTCTACAAGCCGGAGAAGGGCCGCTATCTCCATCCGTCCGCGCACCGACCGATCACCGTCCGCGAGGCTGCGCGATGCATGAGCTTCCCGGACGATTTCGTCTGCCGGAGCACCAGTCGATGACGAGCGTCGCCAAGCAGCTCGGAAACGCGGTCCCCGCCCCTTGCCGGGCGATCGCCGTGGCGCTAGCCGATCATCTCGATCGCGAATCGGGAATGCGTCGGACCCGAGCCGTGGCTGTCTCGCGCGCCGCTTAACCCCTGGAAGGAGAGAGTGGAGCCGAGGGATCGCCGGCGCGGCGATTCCGAACCAGCTTTTGCATTCGGCATGCTGCGTCCCCCATGTCCTGGTGTTCCCAGATGCGAACCACCTCCCAGCCCGCCTCGCGGAGTCGTCGATCCGTGTCCCGATCCTTGAGCCGATTCCGCTCGATCTTCTCGCGCCAGAAGTCCGCGTTGGTCTTCGGCCAGGTCGCATGGTCGGGACAGCCGTGCCAGAAACATCCGTCGACGAAGACCGCGACCTTCGAGGGCCCGAAGATCACGTCGGCTCTCCGTCGACGATCCGGCAGGACGGACCGGTCCACCCGGTAACGGAGACCGCTGGCATGAAGGTGACGTCTGAGGAGCACCTCGGGCGCGGTGTCGCGTCGCCGGACGCGGGACATCAGCGCGCTCACCTGGGGGGAGGAGGCGACCACGGACCCGGGCTCCCGGCGCGCGGAGACGGTCTCCGTCTCGTCGGACCTCGGTTCGACGCGCTGGCTGGTGCCGCGATCTCGATGCTTCATGAGTCATCCAAGCTGATCGGTTGATCGACAGCCGGTGACGAGGATGTTTGAACGAGTCGATCGCAGGAGAGGGCGAGGTTATGCGACTGGGCGCCATTTTCCCGGCAGCTAGTCGAGCGGCTCACGTCGAGGGCCGTGGCGCACTGGACCGCACGGGTGCCTTGCGATAGGAATCTCGGGGTTGGCGCAGCTGATCAAGATCGGAGAGCCCGTTAACGAGGGGAGCGCACCGTCTTGCGGCGGATCAGGGAGGAACTGCCCCAGGACTACGTCGCGATCTCGAACTTCGAGATTCCGGCGGGCAGGAGGGACTTCGAGTGTGATGCGGTGATCTTCTCCCCGGGGGGCTGGGCCTATGTCGTCGAGACGAAGTGGCTCTTCGGTCAGGTCACGGGGAACGACAAGCAGTGGTCGATGCCCCACCAGTTCACGGACGAGCGTCGCTACGTCGACAACCCGATCTACCTCCTGAAGCGAAAGCTCAAGAAGCTGTCGTCGAGGCTCAAAGACTCCGACGCGAGGCTCGTCGACATCAGGCTGTTCCCGCTGATTGTCGTGGTGAGCAACCTGGAGCCGAGAATTCAGGGAGCTCGGCGGCCGCCGTCGTGACGGACGGAGACCTGGCTGAGGCGGCGCTGACCGATCCCCGTCCCGAGGGGGGACGAGACCCCGTGGCCCCAGAGTTGCTGGAGGACGCGGTCAGGGTGATCACCGAGCACGCCAGGCCGATCGCGCCGAGCGGGCGGGTGAACGACTGGGAGCTGATCGAATTGGACAGTGAGACGGATGCCTGGGAGGTCTGGTCGGCCCGCCACGTCGGGATCGGCCCACAGGCCCCTCTCGCGAGACTCAAGCGCTACTTCCTGGACGGGTTGGCGGTGCAGGAGCAACGAGAGAACCAGCGTCGTCTGGCGAGGCAGGACCTCGAGGCGCTGATAAGGCTGGCCGGTACCGACGGTGCCGTACCGGTGCTGAGTGCGGTCGAGGAGACCGAGGGCGCGATCTCAGTCGTGACCGATTGGCCGCAAGGGCCGGTCCTGGCGTCGAAGCTGGAGGAGGATGAACTCGATGAAGAGGACGCCGATGAGCTGGTGGAGGCTCTGATCACGGCGGTCGCGTCCGTCCATGCGGAGGGCCTGGTCGATCGTGCCCTGAGTCCCGATTGTGCCCATGTTCTGACGAACGGTCGGGTGGTCCTGACGGACTTCGACTTCTCGCGGGTGCCCGAGGCCAGTTCGATCACCCATCTGCTGCCACAGTCGTGGACTGGTCCTCTACCTGCGCCCCCGAACTCGACGGGGCGCCGCAAAGGGCGAGTTTCGCCTCCGACGTCTGGTCGGTCGGCCGGATCTGTGTGGAGATCCTCGGCGCCGTGGATGACGGCGTGATCGCATGGGACCGGGTCCCGGAAGAGCGACGCGAGTTGCTTGAGGTCGCCCTCGCTCTCGACCCCGAGGTGCGCTGGGCGAATGCGACGCTCATGTTGCAGCGGCTGCACTCGGGGCACTCGACACCGGGGCGAGCCCGGCCGTCGCGGGCGGCTTCCGACCGAACGTACGTGCTGCAGAGCCGTTGGGTGGTGCGCTCAGAGCCGCGTTCAGGCGGGATCGCGAAATGCTCTATCGCGCTCATCGACACCGAGCTTTACGAGGACTTCGCTTCGAAGTTCCTTCAGCCGCAGTACGACGAGTCGGAGGACATCGACATCGTCGACGAGTACAAGCGCGTCAAGAACGTCCCCCCTCATCCGAACATCGCCCTGCCCACTTTCATTGAGA
>CAWJDP010000006.1:0-5349 GCA_963841715.1 uncultured Thermoleophilia bacterium
GACGAGAAGTGGCTACCGGCCCCCGGGCCGACTGCGCCAGAACGTCGTCTTGGCGCGGGCGCCAGGCCAGTCGAGCTCGAGGTGGATGTGGTTGCGGTGCGCCTGCGTGGAGTCGAGGTGGCGGCGGAGGTGCCCGTTCGGCTTGAAGCAGTAGGAGTACCGCCCGAGCCCGTGCATGCCGGCAAACCAGTCATGGCAGTTGAAGATCAGGCCCTGCACGCCCATGCGCCGCGCGAGCGCGGCGTTGTTGCCGCGCATGTCGGTGGCCAGCAGGGTGTGGATCAGGTTCATAGCCGCCCGGCGGTCCTTGGGCGCCGCCTTGTCGAGATGCCAGTCGATCGCGCGGTTCTCCGAGTGCAGGCTCTGGTGGCCGCCGGGGAGCTTGTGGCAGTTGTGGATGCCCCATGACTCCCCGCGGACATTGCGCTCGAGCCAGTGTTCGAACGCGATCATGCCCGCCGGCACCCGGCTCGTGCCGCGGCATCGCCGCGCGTAGTCGTAGCGGAAGTCCTCGATCGGCTTGCCGAGCAGCCGAGGGTCGTTGGCCGGATTCTGGCTCGGCCTGATGCTGGCCCCCACGGTCGCCGCGGCCACGACCGCCAACGCCACGACCGCCACCGCCGCTGCCGCTCTCGCGAGTCTCATCGAGCGCGGAGATCGGCGACTCGCATGGGCGCTTTCAGCCCTCCGCGAGCCCGACTCGGGCGTGCAGGCGCCGCAGCGGGCGGGGCGCCCACCAGTTCCACTTGCCGAGGAGCTCCATCAGCGAGGGGACCAGCAGCGCACGGATGATTGAGGCGTCGATCAGTACCGCAAGTGCGGTCCCGACCCCGTTCTCCTTGATGAAGATGATCTGCGACGTCGCGAAGGCGCCGATCGCGATCGCGAACAGCAGAGCAGCCGCGGTGACGATACGTCCGGTGCGCTCGAGGCCGATCGCCACACTCTCTGAGTCCGAGGCGCCGTCGTCGCGGGCCTCCTTGATTCGCGACAGTAGGAAGACGGCGTAGTCGGTCGAGAGGCCGAAGGCGACGGCAAAGATCAGGATCGGCATCGTCTGCTCGAGCGCCCCCTGGCCGGAGTAGCCGAGCAGGCCCTCGAAGTTGCCGTCCTGGAAGATGAGGACCAGGATCCCGAACACGGCGCAGAGGTTGAGCACGTTCATCAAAAGCGCCTTGACCGGCAGCACGACCGAGCCCGTCATCAGGAAGAGGATCACGAGCGTCGCGATGACGACGATCGCGAGGGCGATCGGCAGGTGCTGTTCGAGGCTCGACTGGAAGTCGACGAAGTGGGCGCTCGCCCCGGTGACCAGGACCGTCGAGCCCGCGGGGTCCGGAAGGTCGCGGATGCGCGTCACCGCGTCCTTGCTGCGCTGGGCGATGAACGGCGAGGTCGACACCGCGTCGACGATCGTCACGCCGCCGTTCAGCCGCCGGGCCGGCTCCACGGCCGCCACGCCTTGCATGTCGTGAAGCTCCGACTGGACCTTGGTCGCGGCGCGCTCGCCGCCGCCGTCGACGACCACCTGGATCGGCGTGTCGTGGAAGGGGGGGAAGTTGGCCCGCAGCGAATTGTCGACCTGCCGGGCGCTTGCGCTCTCGGGCAGCACCTGCGGATCGACCGAGGTGAACTTGATCTGCAGGAACGGGATACCGAGCGCGATCAGAAGCGCCGCGCTGCCGGCCGCGACCGGGCCGGGACGCCGCATGACGAAGCGTGAGAGGCGGTACCAGAACCCCTCCTGCATCGCTCGCGCGTCGCGGTCGGCGCGCCGGCGCAGAAATGCCGGAGCCCCGGCATTGACGCGCGGTCCCAGAAGGCTCAGGACGGCGGGGAGGACGACGAGCGCGACGAGCGCGGCGAACAGGGCCACCGCCGCGCCGCCGATGCCCATCGAATAGAGGAAGCGCTGCGGGAAGACGGTGAGGGAGGCGAGGGCGGCGGCGACCGTGAGGGAGGAGAAGAGCACCGTTCGCCCGGCGGTTCGCAGGGTCATGCGAAGCGCCTCCCAGCGCTGGGTTCGGCTGGCCTCGGCGTGGGCGTTGTCGACCCCGCGCCGCGCGAGCTCCTCCCTGTAGCGCGAGACGATGAAGAGGCTGTAGTCGATCGCCAGCCCGAGGCCGAGGCCCGTCGTGAGGTTGAGCGCGAAGATCGAGATCGATCCGAACTCGCTGGCGATCCGCAGGATGAGGAAGGTGCCAACGATCGCGAGCCCGCCGACGAGGAGAGGCAGGAGGGCGGCGACGGCGCTGCGGAAGAAGAGCAGCGAGAGCAGGAAGAGCAGCGGGAACGCGAGGATCTCGGCTCGGCGCAGGTCCGACTCCGTCTGCGCGTTGACCTGCTTCTGGGCGACCGAGTAGCCGCCGACCGTGATGCCGGGCTTCCCGGTGAGCCGGTCGGTGATCGCGTCCGCCGCGTCCTGGCGCTGCTTGTCATCGGTGGGCCGCAGCGCCACCGCCACGTAGGTCTGGCGACGGTCGCGCGAGGTGAACTGGCGCGCTCCGGTGTCGTAATAACCGGTGACGCTCGCGACGTCGTGACGGGCGCGAAGCCAGCGCTCGGTGCGCTCGACGCGCGCCTTCTGCGCCGGCGATGAGACGCGTCCCTTGAAGAGAACGACGACCGAGGTGTCGCGGAACCCCTTCGACTCGACCAGCTTGTCGGCCCGAACGCTCTGGGTGGCCGGGTCGTCGTTTCCGTAGGGGGCGAGGTGCTTGGCGACCGTGCCGCCGAACGCGATCGCGAGCGCGAAGAAGACCACCGCCCCGACCCCCACGAAGCGCCGCCGGCGGTAGACGAAGCGGGCGAGGGCGTCGAACATCAGGCGGCGCTCCTGGAGTCCTCGGCGGCCAGCTCGCGCACCGTGCGCTCGCACCAATCGGCCATCCACTGGTTGCACTCGATTCCGTAGCGGCAGACGATCATCGGGAAGCCGTTCGCATGTTCGCCGGCGGCCGACTCGATCGCCTTCAGCGCCTCGACGCGCTCGAGGTGATGGCGGCGCTTCGCCTCCAGCGTCGCGGCCGCCGATTCGCCCCCGGTTGCGTCGGCGAAGAACAGCTTCAGCAGGCCCTCGTCGCGCATCTCCAAGACGTCAGGGTCAACTGCGAGCCACTCGCGCAGGCGCTTGCGACCCGCCCCCGTGAGCGAGTAGACGGTTCGCCGCCGCCCTCCCGCCGGCTTCGACTCACCGCTGATCAGCCCGGCTTCGGCGAGCTTGCGGAGCTCGGGGTAGATCTGGCCGTAGCTGGCGGCCCAGAAGAATCGAACCGCGCGGTCGACGAACGCCTTGATCTCGTAGCCCGACTTAGGGCCGAGCGAAAGGAGGCCGAGGATGACGTAGGCCGTCGGCGAGAGATCCATACCCGGGGGAAACGTATCACTGAGATATATCGGTAAATGTGATCCTGATCACAGACCGCCGACGCGCATATCCTGCGGCGCCGTGAGGCCGACGCTCCGCCAGCGCCTGCGCTACGCGTTCGACAACACGATGGCGCGGGGCACGCCGGCCCTCGTCGGCTACCTCGCGCTCGCGACCGCTGCGTTGATCGGGGTCGGCGCCCTGGCGGTGCTGCTGGGAGGGTTCACGCCCCCGAGCGGCCGCCACAGCATCGTCGGATCGTTCTTCACCACCCTCACCCACGCGATCGATCCGGGCACGCTCGCCAACGACACCGCACGCTGGCCGTTCCTGCTCGCGATGCTGCTGGTGACGATCGGTGGGCTCTTCGTCTTCAGCGCGCTGATCGGCGTGCTCGCGGCGGGGCTCGAGGGCCGTCTCTCCGAGCTCCGCAAGGGCCGCTCGCTCGTCCTCGAGCGCGGCCACACCCTGATCCTGGGCTGGTCGGAACAGGTTTTCACGATCCTCGCCGAGCTCGCCGAGGCGAAGGCGAGCGAGGAGCACCCCTCGGCCGTGATCCTCGCCGACGAGGACAAGGTCGAGATGGAGGATGGAATCCGCGCCCGGCTCGGGGGCCGCACGAACCTCCGGATCGTGTGCCGGAGCGGCAGCCCCATCGACCTCGCGGACCTCGAGATAGTGAGCCCGCGGGAGGCGCGCTCGATCATCGTTCTCGGTCCCGACGGCCCGGATCCCGACGCGGACGTCATCAAGACGGTCCTCGCGCTCACCCGGGCCGAGGCTCATCTCGAGACGCGGTACCAGATCGTCGGCGAGATCGAGGATCCCGCCAACCTCGACACGGCCCGGCTCGTCGGCGGCACCGAGGCGGTCTTCGTCGACAAGAGCGAAACGATCTCGCGGCTGATCGTGCAGGCCGCCCGCCAGTCGGGCGTGTCGGCTGTGATGAGCGACCTGCTCGACTTCGAGGGCGACGAGCTCTACTTCCGTGACGACGAGAGCCTCACGGGGAAGACGTTCGCGGACGCCGTCGCCGCATACGAGACGTGCTCCGTGATCGGGCTCGTGGACCCCTCCGACCGAGTCGAGCTCAACCCGCCGGCCGATCGCGAGATCGCTGCCGGCACCCGGGTCATCGCGATCGCGGAGGACGATGCCACGCTGGCGACGGCGCCGCCCAGCGAGGCCGAGGTCGACGTGGCTGCGATCCGCGAGGAGGCCGCGCCGGCCGCGCGTCCAGAGCGCACGATGATCCTCGGCTGGAACTCTCGCGGGCCCTCGGTGGTGCGCGAGCTCGACGAGTATCTGCACCCCGGCTCGCGGGTCGAGGTGGTGGCCGACGTCGACGGGGTCGCCGCCTCGCTCGACGGCGCGCCGTCGGAGCTCGTGAACTGCGAGCTCGAGGTCCGCCGGGCGAGCACGACCGACCGCCGGGTGCTCGACTCCCTGCGCGCGCCCGAATGCGACCGGGTGATCGTCCTCTGCTACTCAGACGATCTCGAATCGGGCCGCGCCGACGCACGAACGCTCGTCACCCTCCTTCACCTCCGCGATATCTGCGACCGCGCCGGGGCGACACCCGCGATCGTCAGCGAGATGCTCGACGACCGAAACCGCGAGCTCGCCGAGACGGCGAGGATCGATGACGTGATCGTGAGCGACCGCCTCGTCAGCCTGATGCTGGCCCAGTTCTCCGAGAACGTCCACCTCCGCGAGGTCTTCGCCGACCTGCTCGACGCCGAGGGATCCGAGCTCTACCTGAAGCCGGCCGAGCGCTACCTGACGGGCCGAGAGGTCACCTTCGCCACGGCGGTTGCGTCCGCGCTCCGCCGTCGCGAGGTTGCGATCGGCTACCGCTCGGCGCGAGGGTCCGATGGCCGCTCGAGGGTGCGGCTCAACCCACCGAAGTCGGAGACCCTCGTCGCCGAGCCCGGCGCCGCCCTCATCGTCCTCGCCGAGGACTGATCAGCGGGGCTGGTCCC